>CAWHXG010000006.1:0-533640 GCA_963833235.1 uncultured Alphaproteobacteria bacterium | reverse complement strand
GGGTGCGGATGGCCCTGGCCCGTCGCGTGCCGTCGCCCCACTCGGGCCCCGCCCCCCGAAGGCGGCCATGGGCGGTTTGGGCGCCCGGGCCCCGGACGCGCGTTCACGGCCGCCCCGCCCGGCACCCGTCTGCGGCGCGGCCGTGGCCGGTGCGCGCCGGCGCCGCGCCACCCGTTTGCGGTTGCGCCGCGCATTCGGTAAGCCCGGCGGCGGACCGGCGCGGTGCGCGCGCCGCGGGGGAGTATGTTACGATGACGTTGGCTTTCGTCTTTCCGGGGCAGGGCGCGCAGGCCGTCGGCATGGGCGAGGACCTGGCCGAGGCCTATCCCGCCGCGCGCGCCGTCTTCGACGAGGTCGACGAGGCGCTCGGCGAGACGCTGTCGCGCGCTGATCTGGGAGGGGCGAGGCCGAGGCGCTGACCCTGACCGCGAACGCGCAGCCGGCGCTGATGGCGATGTCGCTGGCGGTGATCCGGGCGCTGGAGGCCGAGGGGCGTCGGGCTCGGCGCCGCCGCCTTCGTCGCCGGCCACTCGCTGGGCGAATACTCGGCGCTGGCCGCCGCCGGCGCCTGACCGCTGGCCGACGCCGCGCGGCTGCTGCGCCGGCGCGGGGCGGCGATGCAGGAGGCGGTGCCGGTCGGCGTAGGCGCGATGGCGGCGATCCTCGGGCTCGACTATCGACGCGGTGCGCGCCATCGCGGCCGAGGCCGCGCCGAGGGCGAGGTCTGCGAGGCGGCCAACGACAACGACCCGGGGCAGGTGGTGGTCAGCGGCCACCGGGCGGCGGTCGAGCGGGCGGCGGCGCTGGCGACGGATCGCGGCGCCAAGCGCGCGATGATGCTGCCGGTCTGCGCGCCGTTCCACTGCGCGCTGATGAGCCCGCGGCCGAAGCGATGGCGGAAGCGCTGGCCGAGGTGCCGATCAAGGCGCCGCGCCGTGCCGCTGGTCGCCAACGTCACCGCCGCGCCGACGAGCGACCCCGAGGCCATCCGCGCGCAGCTCGTGCACAGGTCACCGGGGCTGTGCGCTGGCGCGAGAGCGTGGGCTTCATGGCCGGGGCCGGGGTCGATGCGCTCTGGGAGCTCGGCGCGGGCAAGGCGCTGAGCGGCATGGTGCGGCGGATCGACCGGCGGCTCGCCTCGCGCGCGATCTCGACCCCGGCGGATGTGGCCGCCGCGGCCGAAGCGCTGCGCCGGCGACTGAACACAACGGGAAGGGATCACGATGTTCGACCTGAGCGGGCAAGACCGCGCTCGTCACCGGCGCCTCGGGCGGCATCGGCGGCGCGATCGCGCGCGTCCTGCACGGCGCCGGCGCCAGTGTCGGCGCTTTCCGGCACGCGGACGGAGCCGCTGGAGGCGCTCGCGGCGGAACTGGGCGAGCGGGCCCATGTGCTGCCCTGCGACCTCGGCGACGCCGAGGCGGTGCTGGCCCTGCCGAAACAGGCTGCGGAGGCGATGGGCGGGGTCGACATCCTGGTCAACAACGCCGGGATCACCCGCGACCAGCTTTTCATGCGCATGTCGGACGACGACTGGGCCAAGGTGATGGACGGTGAACCTGACCGCCACCATGCGCCTGTCGCGCGGGGTGCTGCGCGGCATGATGAAGGCCGCGCTGGGGGCGGATCGTCAACATATCCTCGGTCGTGGGCGCCACCGGCAACCCCGGGCAGGCGAACTACGCCGCCTCGAAGGCCGGCATGATCGGCCTGTCGAAGTCGCTGGCCTACGAGGTCGCCAGCCGCGGGATCACGGTGAATGCCGTCGCGCCGGGCTTCATCGAGACCGCGATGACGGGCGCGCTGACCGACGACCAGAAGTCCGGCATCCTGGGCCAGGTGCCCGCTGGGCCGGATGGGCACGCCCGAGGAGATCGGCGCGGCGGTCCTGTATCTGGCCTGCGCCGGAAGCCGCCTACGTCACCGGCACGGTCCTGCACGTGAACGGCGGCATGGCGATGATCTGAGGCCGGCCGCGGCCCGCATGGGGGCCGTTCCCGGGTGCGGGCATAAGCGTTTGCCATGCCATTCTGCCCCCTGCTATAGCGCCCCGAGATTTGCCGGGGGCGGCGTGCAGGCGCCATGCGTCTTCGGCACGGCAACAATCGGTCGCCGGACCAAGGGGCAGACGGGCCCGGGAACGGACCCGGACAACGAAACGGGACAATCCCCGAATGGAAGTGTGAGGATACTACATGAGCGACATCGCGGATCGCGTTAAGAAGATCGTCGTCGAGCATCTGGGCGTCGACGAGGACAAGGTCGTCGAAAGCGCGTCGTTCATCGACGATCTGGGCGCCGACAGCCTCGACACGGTCGAGCTCGTGATGGCCTTCGAGGAAGAGTTCGGCATCGAGATCCCCGACGACGCGGCCGAGACGATCCAGACCTTCGGCGACGCGGTGAAGTTCATCAAGGAAGCCGTCTGAGGCCTTCGCACCTCGGGCGCGGTGAAACGGTGGCGCCTTCGGGCGCCATTTTCATGAAGGGGCCGCCGCGTAGCCTCGATCGGCGGAATTTCGCAGGGGTTCGCAAGGCTCCACCGCCGATCCCCGATGCCCCGCCAGCCGCCCCGCGGCGACCAGCCTTGCAGAGCGGGGGCGCCGCTTGCCGGCCTTGCAAACCGGCGGTATCGGGCCGGACGGTTCGGGGCAGGAATGAGGCAGCGCATGCGGCGGGTGGTGATCACAGGGCTGGGGATGGTGACGCCCCTTGCCTCGGGCGTCGAGGAAACCTGGGCGCGGCTGCTGGCCGGGCAGTCCGGCGCGGGGCCGATCACCCGGTTCGACGCAAGTCATCTGGCCAGTACCTATGCCTGCGAGGTGCCCCGCGGCGACGGCAGCGACGGCACGTTCAACCCCGACGACTGGATGGAGCCGAAGGAGCAGCGCAAGGTCGACGACTTCATCCTCTACGGCATGGCCGCAGCCGCCCAGGCGGTGCGCGATGCCGGTTGGGAGCCGCAGGACGAGGACGACCGGCTGCGCACCGGCGTGATGATCGGCTCGGGCATCGGCGGGCTGAGCAGCATCGCCGACACGGCCGTCCTGCTGAAGGAGCGGGGGCCGCGCCGGGTCTCGCCGTTCTTCATTCCCTCGCGCACTGATCAATCTGGTCTCGGGGCAGGTGATCATCCGCTACGGGTTCAAGGGGCCGAACCACTCGCTCGTCACCGCCTGCTCCACCGGCGCCCATGCCATCGGCGACGCCGCGCGGCTGATCCAGTGGGGCGACGCCGACGTGATGATCGCCGGCGGTGCCGAGGCGCCGATCTGCGAGCTGGGCATCGCCGGGTTCACCGCCTGCAAGGCGCTGTGCACCAGGCGCGGCGACGATCCCAAGGCCGCGAGCCGCCCCTACGACGCGGACCGCGACGGGTTCGTCATGGGCGAGGGCGCCGGCGTCGTCGTTCTGGAGGAGCGCGATCACGCAATCGCGCGGGGCGCGCGCATCTATGCCGAGGTGCTGGGCTACGGGCATGTCGGGCGATGCCTATCACATCACCGCCCCGGCCGAGGACGGCGACGGGGCCGAACGGGCCATGCGCGCGGCGCTGGAGCGGGCCGGGCTGAGCCCCGACGAGATCGACTACATCAACGCCCACGGCACCTCGACGCATGGCCGACGAGATCGAGCTGAAGGCGGTCGAGCGGCTGCTGGGCGACGCGGCGGACGGGACGACGATGTCGTCCACGAAGTCGGCCATCGGGCATCTGCTGGGGGCGGCGGGGGCGGTCGAGGCGATCTTCTGCGTTCTGGCGATGCGCGACCAGGTGGCGCCGCCGACGCTCAACCTCGACAACCCGGCCGTGGAGAGCCGGCTGGACCTTGTGCCGAACGCGAAGCGGGAACGGCGGATCGACGTGGCACTGTCGAATTCCTTCGGGTTCGGCGGCACCAATGCCTCGCTGGTCCTCGGACGCGGCGCTGAGGCTGCGGGCTGATGTGGCGCTCTCTGGCCTCCAATGCGCTGACGCTGATGATCGTGGCGGTCATCGCGGTGGGCATCGTGATCGCCTGGGGGCAGAACCAGTACCGGGCGCCGGGGCCGCTGGCGGAGGCGATCTGCGTGGAGGTGCCGCGCGGCGGCACGTTCTCGCGGGTGTCCGACGATCTGGCCGAGAAGGGCGCCATCGGCAGCCCGGCCCTGCTGCGGATCGGGGCGGACTATACCGACCGTTCCGGCCAGCTGAAGGCGGGATCCTTCCTGATCGAGCCCGGTGCCTCGATGGAGGAGATCGTCGCGACCGTCACCGATAGCGGGCAGAGCACCTGCGGCAGCGAGGTCAACCTGCGGATCGGCGTGACCCAGGCGGAAGTGGTCGTGCGCGAGCTGGACCCGGCGACGGGGACGTTCGTGGAACTGGCGAGCTTTCCGCCGGGCGAGGTGCCGCCGGAAGCCTATACGGCGAACGTGGCGGAGGGCTTCGGCCGGTTCCGCGTGACGCTGGCCGAGGGGGTGACCAGCTGGCAGGTGGTCGAGAGCCTCGCGGGGGCCGAGTTTCTCGAGGGCGCGGCGGGCGATGTTCCGGCCGAGGGCACCCTGGCGCCGGGGAGCTACGAGGTTGCGCCCGGGTCGGAGCGCGCGGCGCTGCTGGCCCGGATGCGCGAGTCGCAGGAGGCGACGCTGGCGGCGGCCTGGGCGGGGCGCGCGGGCGACCTGCCGCTGCAGAGCGCCGAGGAGGCGCTGATCCTTGCCTCGATCATCGAGAAGGAGACCGCCGTGGCCGACGAGCGGCGTCGCATCTCGGGCGTGTTCGTGAACCGCCTGAACCAGGGCATGCGGCTGCAGACCGACCCGACCGTGATCTATGGCGTGACCGAGGGGCGCGGCACGCTGGGCCGCGGCATCCGGGCGAGCGAGCTGCGGCGGGCCACGCCCTACAACACCTACGTCATCGAGGGCCTGCCGCCGGGCCCCATCGCCAATCCCGGGCGCGAGGCCATCCTGGCCGCGGTGAACCCCGAGACGACGAACGATCTGTTCTTTGTGGCCGACGGCACCGGAGGGCACGCCTTCGCCGAGACGCTGGACGAGCATAATGCCAACGTGGCGCGCTGGCGGCAGATCGAGGCGGAGCAGGGCACGGCCGGCACCAGCCAGTAGTCCTGCCGCCCGGGCCGCTGCCCGCGAAGCAGGCAAGTTCCCACATTCTTGAACGTCGGGGCGGTCTGGAGGGTGGCCTCGCCCCGATTTTCGGCGTTTGCTGTTGTGACAGGCGCCGGGAACAGGCGCTTTTGGACACAACAGAAGGCGTGGGACGGACAATGGGATTTCTGGAAAGTTTCTTCGGGCTGATCGGAGACCTCACCTGGGGGTGGTCGCTGATCCCCTTCCTGGTGGTGCTGGGGGTGTTCTTCACCATCCTCTCGGGCCTCGTGCAGTTCGAGTATTTCGGACGCATGTTCCGGGTGCTCTACCCCGACAAGACTGCGCGGACGGATGGCCATGTGAGCAGCCGCGAGGCGCTGCTGGTGAGCGTGGGCGGCCGGGTCGGCGGCGGCAACATCGCTGGCGTCGCGGTGGCGATCACGCTGGGCGGCCCCGGCGCGGTGTTCTGGATGTGGATCATCGCGCTGATCGGCATGGCGACGAGCCTGTTCGAATGCTCGCTGGCGCAGCTTTACAAGCAGACCGGGCCCGACGGCAGCTATCGCGGCGGGCCGGGGCGCTACATCATCCACGGGCTCGGCAAGCAGTTCCGCTGGCTGGCAGTGCTTTACGCGGTGTGCCTGATCGCCGCCTTCGCGCTTGGTTTCAACGCGTTCCAGGGCAACACCGTGGCTGGCGCCGCGCAGGACAGCCTGGGCGTTCCGCGGCTTTGGACGGGGATCCTGCTGGCGGTGATCACCGGGTTCATCGTCTATGGCGGCATCAAGCGCATCGCCCGGGTGGCCGACATCATCATCCCGATCATGGCCGTGGGCTATATCGGCATGGCGCTGATCGTGATCCTGCTGAACCTCTTCGAGCTGCCCGGCGTGATCTGGGACATCGTGGCCAACGCCTTCGGTTGGCGCGAGGCGGTTGGCGGCGGCATGGGTGCAGCACTTGCGCAGGGCCTGCGGCGCGGGCTTTTCAGCAACGAGGCCGGCCTTGGCTCTGCGCCCAACGTCGCGGCGGTGGCCTATGTGCGGCATCCGATCCAGCAGGGGATCGTGCAGTCGCTTTCGGTCTTCATCGACACGATCGTCATCTGCTCGTGCACGGCGTTCCTGATCCTGCTCGCGGATGTGTACGTGCCGGGGGCCGACGGGGTCGACGGGGTCGTTCTGACCCAGCAATCGCTGGTCGAGCATGTCGGTGAATGGGCGCAGTACTTCCTGACCGCCGCGATTCTGCTCTTTGCGTTCAGCTCGATCATCTACAACTATTACTTGGGCGAGAACGCCCTGACGATCCTGACGCAGCATCCGATGTCGCTGCACGTCCTGCGGGCGGTGATCGTGGGGGTCGTGCTGCTGGGGGCGCTGGCGCCGGGGGCGACGGCGGTGTTCTTCTTCTCGGATCCGATGATGGGGATCCTGGCGGTTGTGAACTTGCTGGCGCTGACGATGCTGTTCCCCATCGGGATGCGGCTGCTGACGGATTATCGCCGGCAGCTGAAGGCCGGGATCGAGGAGCCGATCCTCGACCCGGCCGACTATGCCGATCTGGATATCGACGTGACCTCCTGGCCGGCACCGAATGCGCCCGGCCTGGCGCCGGGAACGGGCGGCGCGCAGGCGCAGCCGGCCGAATAGGGGGGAATTGCCGAAGCGCCTGCCCGGCCGTATCAGCGGCCGGGCGGGCGACCGCCGGTCTGCGCCGCGCCATCCACCGGCGCGGGGACCGGTGCCGTGCTTGGGACTTGGTTAATCATTTGCGGCTATGTTGAGACGAATGAGGGCCATGGATTGCTGGCGTTCCCGGGTCGCTTCAGCCGGGTGTTGCGCAAAAGTGTAAACGATGCGAACGGCTTGCGCGGCGAAGCTCATCCGGTTTCGCTTGACTTTGCGAACGGTCCAACGTAGAAGACAGGCAAGCTGGAAGAAATGGGCAAGGCGCTGGAGGGTAACCTCCCGGCGCCTTTTTCATGCGCTCGGGTCGGAGCCCCTGAGAGGCGTTTACTGATGACATTGATCTACCCCCAACCGAGTAGCGGTTCTGCGGAAGATGTTCTTTCGGAGGCCACCGCCACCTTTCAACGGGCGAACGCCGCGTTGAACCAACTGGTCGCCGAATTGACGGTCAGGAATTTCGAGAATGCCGGCGACGCCAAGAAGCTGGTTGCCGACCTAAAGAGCGCGCTTCACCCGGCGCTGATGGAAAGGGAACGCCTTGAAAAAGATCAGCGAAAGAACGCAGGAATTGTCCACGATTTCGCCATCGACTTCGCCGCCGCGCGGGATGAGATCGGGCGCCGCCTTGCTCGCATCGAGCACGCCCGAGGTGAGGGCGGAGTTCCTGGCGGACCTGACTGACGGCGCGCTGCTGGCGTTGCCGTACCTTTTCGAGTTCTGGGCGCTGGACCACCAGCTTGCCCCCGAGGGCGACTGGCGCACCTGGGTGATCATGGGCGGCCGCGGGGCGGGCAAGACCCGCGCCGGGGCGGAATGGGTGCGGGCCGAGGTCGAAGGGTCGAAGCCGCTGGACACCGGCCGCTCGCGGCGCGTGGCGCTGGTGGGCGAGACCATCGAGCAGGTACGCGAGGTGATGGTGATGGGCGACAGCGGCATCCTGGCCTGTTCGCCCCCCGACCGCCGGCCGACCTGGGAAGCGATGCGTAAGCGGCTCGTCTGGCCGAACGGGGCGGTGGCGCAGGTGTTCTCGGCGCATGAGCCCGAAAGCCTGCGGGGGCCGCAATTCGATGCCGCCTGGGTGGATGAGCTGGCCAAGTGGAAGAAGGCCGAGGACGCGTGGGACATGCTGCAGTTCGGCCTGCGGCTGGGCGAGACGCCCCGGCAGGTGGTGACGACGACGCCGCGCAACGTGAGCGTGCTGAAGCGGATCCTCGACCAGTCGAGCACGGTGGTGACCCATGCGCCGACCGAGGCGAACAAGGCGTTCCTCGCGGACAGTTTCCTGCAGGAGGTGCGGGCGCGCTATGCCGGCACGCGGCTTGGCCGGCAGGAGCTGGACGGCGAATTGCTGATGGATGCCGAGGGCGCGCTTTGGGGGCAGGCGATGATCGACGCGCTGCGCATCGAGGCGGCGCCCGAGTTCGACCGGGTGGTCGTGGCGGTGGACCCGCCGGTGACGGGGCATTCGAAATCGGATGCCTGCGGGATCGTGGTGATCGGCGCCACGCTGCAGGGGCCGCCGACGGAGTGGCGCGCCGTGGTGCTTGAGGATGCCAGCGTCGAGGGCAAGTCGCCCCAGGGCTGGGCCGAGGCGGCGCTGGCGGCGATGGCGCGGCACGGGGCGGACAGGCTGGTGGCGGAGGTCAACCAGGGCGGCGATCTGGTGGAGACCGTGGTGCGGCAGATCGATCCGCTGGTGCCCTACCGGGCGGTGCGGGCGACGCGCAACAAGACGGCCCGGGCGGAGCCGGTGGCGGCACTTTACGAGCAGGGACGGGTGCGGCACCTGCGGGGTCTGGGCAAGCTGGAAGACGAGATGTGCCAGATGACCACGCAGGGCTTCGTGGGCAAGGGCAGCCCGGATAGGGTGGACGCGCTGGTCTGGGGGCTGACCGATCTGCTGATCGACGCCTCCGCCCAGTATCGCCGGCCGCGGATGCGCCTTCTCTGACGCACGGGCGGTGATCGCCCGGGGGCGCGTATGGCTTCCGGGATAGCAGACAGACAGCATTGACAGGTTGCCCGGGCTCCGGGCGCGCCTGGCCCCGGGCCATTGGCCCATGGGGGCCGGCGCGCCCGTCGTCCCCGGCCCCGCCAGCGTGCCCGGCAGGGGCCGCCGCGGGGCCGGCGGGGCTTTGGAACAGTCCTCGCGACATGGCCGGAACGAAGGAGAGACGCATGGCATTTGGATTTCTCAAGAGGCCCCGGCCGCAGGGCAAGGCTGCCGGTGGCGACACCCGGCCGGAAGCGCGGGCCGTGCCGGTGGCGCCGGATCGCAAGGCCTCGGCCACGGGGCCGGTGGTGGCGACGGGTGGCGCATATGGCGTGGGCCGCGCCGTGTGGAGCCCGCGGGACATCCCGACGCTGACGCGCAACGGCTTCGCGGCCAACCCGGTGGGATTTCGGGTGGTGAAGGTGATCGCGGAAGCCGCGGCTGCCCTGCCGCTGGTGCTGCAGGATCAGGGGCAGCGCTACGACGATCATCCGCTGGGGCGCCTGGTGGCGCGGCCCAACGCGGCGCAGGGCCAGGCGGAGCTGTTCGAGGCGCTCTACGGGCAGCTTCTGCTTTCGGGCAACGCCTATCTGGAGGCGGTGGGCGGGGCGCCCGGCGTGCTGCCGACCGAGCTGCACGTGCTGCGCTCGGAGCGGATGAGCCTGGTGCCGGGCGGCGACGGCTGGCCGGTGGCCTACGACTACACGGTGGGCGGCCGCAAGCACCGGTTCGCGGTGAGCGAAGAGCATTCGACGATCTGCCACGTCAAGAGCTTCCACCCGCAGGACGACCACTACGGCTTCTCGGCTATGCAGGCGGCGGCAAGTGCCGTGGACGTGCACAACGCCGCCTCGCGCTGGTCGAAGGCGCTTCTGGACAACGCGGCGCGGCCTTCGGGCGCGATCATCTACAAGACCGCCGACGGGCAGGGCACCATGTCGGAGGACCAGTACACGCGGCTGATCGACGAGATGGCCGAGAACTACCAGGGCGCGCGCAATGCCGGGCGGCCGATGCTGCTGGAAGGCGGGCTGGACTGGAAGCCGATGGGGTTCAGCCCCAGCGACATGGAGTTCCAGAAGACCAAGGAGAGTGCTGCGCGCGAGATCGCGCTGGCCTTCGGGGTGCCGCCGATGCTGCTGGGGATCCCGGGCGACGCGACCTACGCGAACTATCAGGAGGCGAACCGGGCGTTCTACCGCCTGACGGTTCTGCCGCTGGCGACGCGGGTGACCGCGGCGGTGAGCGCCTGGCTGGCGCGCTTCGCCGAGACGGAGGTGTGCCTGAAGCCCGATCTGGATCAGGTGCCGGCGCTGGCCGCCGAGCGCGAGGTGCAGTGGCGGCGGATCAGCGACGCGGACTTCCTGACACGTGACGAGAAGCGCGGCCTCCTGGGCCTGCCGCCGCTCGACAGCGAGGAGGGGGCGGCATGAGCCAGATGCGACCGCCCGGCGGCTCGCGGTTTCTCTACGAGCCGTTCGACTACGGCCCGGCCAAGGTGATCGAGGCGAACGAGAAGATCCTGGAGCTGAAATTCGCCAGCCTCGATCTGCGCATGAACCGGCTCGACGTGCTGATGGAACGTCTGGAACGGCGGCTTTGGCTGGTGGTCTACGGGGTGGCGGCGACGGTTCTGGCGACTGGCGTAAAGACGCTGATGACGATCACGCAAGGAGGAGGCTGAGCGATGGGCTTTGAGATGACCACCGGCCTGGAGCGCAAGTTCTGCCGGTTCGACGCGGCGACCATCGCCGTGGACGGCACCCGGATCGAGGGCTACGCCTCGATCTTCGGGCGTGTCGACCAGGGCGGCGACGTGGTGGCGGCGGGGGCCTACGGCGCCTCGCTGCGCAAGCTGGGCAGCGCCGGGCGCAAGGTGAAGCTGCTGTGGCAGCACAACCCCGCCGAGCCGATCGGGATCTGGGACGAGGTGCACGAGGATGCGACCGGGCTTTACGTGAAGGGCCGGCTGCTGACCGAGGTGACACGGGGGCGCGAGGCGGCCCGGCTGATCGAGGCCGGCGCCATCGACGGGCTTTCCATCGGCTACCGCACCGTCAAGGCGACCCGCGACGACAAGGGCCGCCGGGTGCTGGCCGAGGTCGACCTTTGGGAAGTGTCGCTGGTGACGTTCCCGATGCTGCCCGATGCCCGGATCGATGCCGCGGCGATGCAGGCGGCGCCGGCCGGCAAGGGCGACGGTCCGGCCGATCTGGCGGCGCGCGCCGACGCCGCGATGGCGCAGGCGACCGATCTGATGTGGCGCGACCTGGCCGCCGCCATCAACGGCGCCCGCGGCGCCCTGAAAGTGCCGGCGTGAGCGGGCATGTCGTGATCGGGCGGAAGCTTGTCGCGGCCTACCACCTGAGGCGGGAGCTCGCGAGCCGAGCCCGCCCCGAAGCCGACCCCGATGCCGACCCGGCGAGGGACGCGACGCGGCGCTGAGCCGGCGCGCAACTTTCGAGAAAGGACCGAGATGACGCAACCCGAGAGAGATTCTCGGGCCGGGGCAGCTGTGCCCGGGCTCGAGCACGGCGCGACGGCCGCGGCCGAAGTGAAGACCGCCCTGGGCGGTCTGATGACCGACCTGTCCGATTTCCGGGCCGGGATCACCAAGCAACTCAAAGCACAGGAAGAGAGACTGACCATGCTGGATCGCAAGTCCGCTTATGCCGCCCGCCCCCACCTTTCCGCCGCCGCCGACCTCGACGCCCCCCACCAGAAGGCCTTCGAGGGCTACCTGCGCTCGGGCGACGACGAGGCCCTGCGCGGGCTCGACATCGAACAGAAGGCGCTGGCCTATGACGGCGGCGTCCTGGTCGACCCGGTGACCGCGGAGACCGTTCGCATGAGCCTGCGCTCGACCGCGTCGATCCGGTCGATCGCCACGGTGGTGACGGTCGAGGCGACGTCCTACGACGTGCTCATCGACCGGGCCGAGCTTGGCCATCGCTGGGTCAACGAAACCTCGAACCTCACCGACACGACCGGCCCGGTGGTCGAGCGCATCTCGATCCCGCTGCACGAGCTGTCGGCGCTGCCGAAGGCGTCGCAGCGTCTGCTCGACGATGCGGCCTTCGACATCGACACCTGGCTCGCCGGCCGGATCGCCGAGAAGTTCGCCCGTGCCGAAGCCGAGGCCTTCGTCGAAGGCGACGGCGTCGACAAGCCGCGGGGCTTCCTGAGCCATCCCAAGGAATCCGAGATGGGCGGCGATTCCGCGGCCTGGGGCAACCTCGGCTACATCGCGACGGGGGCTGCCGGCGATTTCAACGGGTCCAACGCCTCGGACAGCATCATCGAGCTGGTCTATGCCCTTGGCGCCCGCTACCGCGCCAACGCGACCTTCGTGATGAGCTCCAAGACCGCCGGTGCGGTGCGCAAGATGAAGGACAGCGACGGGCGGTTCCTGTGGACCGACAACCTGGCGGCAGGCGAGCCGGCGCGGCTGATGGGCTACCCGGTGCTGGTCACCGAGCACATGCCCGAGATCGCGCCCGGCAGCTTCTCGGTCGCCTTCGGCGATTTCGAGGCCGGCTATACCGTGGCCGAGCGCCCCGACCTGCGGGTCCTGCGCGACCCGTTCTCGGCCAAGCCGCACGTTCTGTTCTACGCCACCAAGCGCGTGGGCGGCGACGTGAGCGATTTCGCCGCGATCAAGCTGCTGAAGTTCGCAACGTCCTGATCCGTCAGGCGGCGTGAGCCATCCGGCCTTCCGGGGTGCTTCCCCTGGGAGGTCGGTCTGCGAGCGTGCCGCCGGTGGCCGCGCGCGTGCCGTCCAGCTTTTCCTCCGATCCGAGCGGTACGCGGAACGCGCGGGCATCGGCGGTGCGCTTTGCCTGGGCGCCCCGTCCCATTCCGATCTTGTGGAGTATTTCGAATGACCCTTGAGGAAGTGACGACCGTTCCGGCCTTCGATCTGAACATCGACGGGTTCCGCGCGCATCTGCGCCTTGGCACCGGCTTTTCCGACGACGACGCGACTGCCCCGGTTCTGGAGGCCTGCCTGCGCGCGGCGCTGGCCGCCATCGAGGCGCGGACCGGCAAGGTGCTGCTGCAGCGGCGGTTCCGCTGGTCGCTCGCGGCCTGGAGAAGCCCGGGCTGCCAGGCGATGCCCGTCGCCCCGGTGACCGAGGTCACCGGCGTGCAGCTGCTGACCCGGCAGGGCGATGCGGTGCCGCTGGACGTGGCGAGCGTGGTGCTTACGCGCGACAGCCAGCGGCCGACGCTGACCGGCGCCAACGGCCGGCTGCCGACCGTGCCCGTGGCGGGCCGCGTCGAGATCACCTTCGACGCCGGCTTTGCCACCACGTTCACCGACCTTCCCGCCGATCTGGCGCAGGCGGTGCGGCTTCTGGCGGCGCATTATTTCGAGGTGCGTGCCGAGCAGCCGATGAACGACGGCAACATGCCCTTCGGCGTCTCGACGCTGATCGCGCGCTACCGGACGGTGCGGATCCTGGGCGGGGTGGCGCGATGATGCCGCAACTGACCCGCGCGCTGGTTCTGGAGGCGCCGGTGGCGGTGCCCGACGGGGCCGGGGGCACCGACGTGACCTGGGCGCCGCTGGGGACGATCTGGGCGGAGATGAAGCCCGGATCCGGCCGCGAGCGGGCGGCGGGCGAGGTCGCGGTCTCGGATGCGTCCTGGAAGATCACGGTGCGTGCGGCGCCCCATGGCGCGGCTTCCCGGCCGACGCCCCGGCAGCGCTTTCGCGCCGGCGCGCGGCTTTTCCGGATCGAGGCGGTGCAGGAGACCGGGCCGGACGCCCGTTACCTGATCTGCCGCGCGGTCGAGGAGGTGACGGTATGACCTATGCCATGGCAGCCGGACTGCAGAGCGCGATCTACCAACGGCTGGCGGCCGACGCGGCGCTGGCGGCGCTGGTCGGCGATGCCGTCTTCGACGGAGCGCCGGTGGGCAACGTGCCGCCCCTCTACATCAGCCTCGGCGCCGAAGAGGTGCGCGAGCGCGACGACAAGACGGGCCGCGGCGCCATCCACCTCTTCACGCTGAGCGTGATCGCGGAAGCGGCGGGCTTTCATGCCGCGAAGCTGGCCGGCCAGGCGGCGGCCGACGCGCTTGAGATGGCGCCGCTGACGCTGACGCGGGGGCGCTGCATCTCGCTGCGGTTCCAGCGGGCGCGGGCGCGGCGCGAGGGCAACGGCGCCCGGCGGCGGATCGACCTGCGCTTTCGCGCGGCACTCGACGACATCAACGACTGACCGAAAGGATCTATGAGATGAGCGCACAGAGCGGCAGGGACCTTCTGATCAAGGTCGATCTTGGCGGGCCTACGGGCTTCGTGACCATCGCGGGCCTGCGGGCGACGCGGATCAGCTTCAACGCGGAGGCGGTGGACGTCACCAGCCTGGAGAGCCAGGGCGGCTGGCGCGAGCTGCTGGCGGGCGCCGGCGTGCGTTCGGCCGCGATCTCGGGCTCGGGCATCTTCAAGGATGCCGAGACGGACGCACGGGCGCGGCAGGTGTTCTTCGACGGGATCGTGCCAGAGTTCGAGGTGGTGATCCCGGATTTCGGCGTGGTGCGCGGGCCGTTCCAGATCACCTCGCTGGAGTATTCCGGCAACCACGACGGCGAGGCGACATACGAGATGGCTATGTCATCGGCCGGCGTGCTGACCTTCACGGCGATCTGATGGCCAATCCCATGGCCGGAGAGGTCGCCCTGGAGGTGGATGGGCAGCGGCGGGTTCTGAAGCTGACGCTCGGGGCGCTGGCGGAGCTGGAGGCCGAGCTGCAGGCGGGGTCGCTGGTGGATCTGGTGGAGCGGTTCGAGAGCGCCGCGTTCACCAGCCGCGACGTGCTGGCGCTGATCGTGGCGGGGCTGCGCGGCGGCGGATGGGACGGCTCGGCCGCCGATCTGCTGGCCGCCGAGGTTGGCGGCGGGCCGGTGACGGCGGCCAAGGCGGCGGCGTTGCTGCTGACGCGGGCCTTCACCGTGCCCGGAACGGCGCCCGCGGGGCCGCGGGGATGAGCGAGCGGCTGCTCGACTGGCCCGGGCTGATGCGGGCCGGAATGCAGGGGCTGGGCCTGAGGCCCGGGGAGTTCTGGCGGCTCACCCCGGCGGAGCTGTGGCTGATGCTGGGGGCGGGGGCGGGGCCGGCGCGGCTGGACCGCGCGGGGCTCGACGACCTGCTGCGGCGATACCCCGACAAACGGAAGGATGAGGGCGATGACCGAAAGCGATGACATCGAGGCGTTCGGCGACCAGATCGACGCCCTGCAGGAGAGCCTGGCCGGGGCGCAGGGCATGACGGCGGCCTTCAGCGGCGAGCTGAGCGAGATGCGCGGCACGATGGCCGACACCAACCGGCAGGTCGCGGGGGTCTCGACCGGGATCAGCCGCGGCCTGCGCGGGGCGCTGGACGGCCTCGTCTTCGACGGGATGAAGGCATCCGACGCGCTGCGGCAGGTGGGCAAGTCGCTGCTGTCCGCCAGCTTCACGGCGGCGGTCAACCCGCTGTCGAAGCAGCTGGGGCAGCTGGTCGGCGGCGGGCTCGAGTCGGTGCTGACCGGCGCGATGCCCTTCGCCAAGGGCGGCAGCTTTGCGCAAGGGCGGGTGATGCCCTTCGCGCGGGGCGGCGTGGTGACCGGGCCCACGACCTTTCCGATGCGCGGCGGCACCGGGCTGATGGGCGAGGCGGGGCCGGAGGCGATCATGCCGCTGACCCGCGGCCCCGACGGCAGCCTTGGCGTGCGATCGGACGGCGGCGGCGGCCGCGCGGTGCAGGTGAACGTCAACATCAGCACGCCCGACGTCGAGGGCTTCCGCCGCTCGCAGGGGCAGATCGCGGCGCAGATGGGCCGGGCCCTGGCCCAGGGCCAGCGCAACCGCTGAACCAGAGAAAGGAGAGGGTCATGGGATTTCACGAGGTGAGGTTTCCCACGTCGCTGAGCTTCGGCTCGGTGGGTGGGCCGGAGCGCCGGACCGAGGTGGTCACGCTGACCAACGGCCATGAGGAGCGCAACACCCCTTGGGCACATTCGCGCCGCCGCTACGACGCGGGCATGGGCATGCGGTCGCTCGACGACGTCTCGGTGCTGATCGCGTTCTTCGAGGCGCGGCAGGGCCAGTTGAACGGCTTTCGCTGGAAGGACTGGGCGGACTACAAGAGCTGCCTGCCCTCGGCGGCGCCGGGCGCGTGGGACCAGCGGATCGGCACCGGCGACGGGGCGGCCCGGGTGTTCGCGCTGAGCAAGCTCTACGTTTCGGGCTCGCAGAGCTACCTGCGGCCGATCGCGAAGCCGGTGCTGGGCACCATGCGGGTGGCCGTTGGCGATACCGAGCTGACCGAGGCGGCGGGCTATGCCATCGACGCCGCGCGGGGCGAGATCACGCTGAGCGCTCCGGCGCCTGCGGGGGCCGCCGTGACGGCGGGCTTCGAGTTCGACGTGCCGGTGCGGTTCGACACCGACCGCATCCTGACCTCGGTGGCCAACTTCCAGGCGGGCGACGTGCCGGACGTGCCGGTGGTCGAGGTGCGGGTCTGATGGCGGTGCAGGCGGCGCTGGCCGCGCATCTGGCCACGGGCACGACGCAGGTCTGCCGGGCGTGGATCCTGCGGCGGCAGGACGGGCGGGTGCTGGGGTTCACCGATCACGACCGCGATCTGACGGTCGATGGCGTGAGCTGCCGGGCCGATACCGGATTGAGCGCACAGGCCCTGAGCCAGACGACGGGCCTTTCGGTGGACAACTCCGATGCGATGGGCGCGCTGAGCGATGCCGCCGTGACCGAGGCCGATCTGCTGGCCGGGCGCTACGACGGCGCCTCGATCGAGGCGTGGCTGGTGAACTGGGCGGATCCCGACGTGCGGACGCTGCGGTTTCGCGGCAGCATCGGCGAGATCGAGAGCGGCGGCGGCGGCTTCCGCGCGGAGCTGCGCGGGCTGGCGCAGGCGCTGAACCAGTCCCGCGGGCGGGCCTACCAGCCGCTTTGCGCGGCGCGGCTGGGGGATGCGGCCTGCGGGATCGACCTGGGCGATACGGCCTATTCCGTCGAGGCGCGGGTGGCGGCGGTGCGGGCGCCGAACCTGCTGCACCTGGAGGGCGCCGCGGGGTTCGCCGCGGAATGGTTCACCCGGGGGCGGATCGAGGTGATCGACGGGGCCGCGGCCGGGCTGCGGACGAGCCTGAAGGTCGACGCGGTCGCGGGCACCCTGCGGCACGTGACGCTGTGGGAAGAGCTGCGCGCGGCCATCGCCGTGGGCGACCGGGTGCGCCTGATTGCCGGGTGCGACAAGCGTGCGGAGACTTGCCGGACGAAATTCGGCAACTTCCTGAACCATCGCGGCTTTCCGCACATTCCGGGCGAGGATTGGCTGATGGCCTATCCCAAATCCGGCGGTCGCAATAACGGCGGGAGCCTGGCGCGATGAGTGCCGTGGCGGAGCGCGCCGTGGGCATCGCCCGGCGGTGGTGCGGCACGCCCTACCGGCATCAGGCGACGGCGGAAGGGGCCGGCACCGATTGCCTTGGCCTGATCCGCGGCGTCTGGCGCGAGATCTACGGCGCCGAGCCGCTGGAGGTTCCGGCCTACACCGCCGACTGGGCGGAGCCGCAGGGCGAAGAGCTGCTCTGGCAGGCGGCGCTGCGGTGCCTGCGCCCGGCGCCGGCGGGCCGTGATGCGGCGGGCGACGTGCTGCTTTTCCGCATGCGGAACGGCGCGGTGGCCAAGCATCTGGGCGTTCAGGCCGGGGTCGGGCCGGCGCCCAGCTTCGTGCATGCCTACGCCCGGCACGGGGTCGTCGAAAGCCCGCTTTCCGCGCCCTGGCGGGCCCGGATCGTGGCCCGGTTTGCATTTCCCGAGGAGGGTTCCTGATGGCGACACTCGTACTTTCGGCGGCCGGGGCGGCTGTCGGCTCATCAGTCGGGGGATCGGTGCTGGGCCTTTCGGCGGCCCTGGTGGGCCGGGCGGTGGGCGCGACCCTTGGCCAGGCGATCGACCAGCGGATCTTCGGCGCGGGCTCCGACGTGGTCGAGACCGGCCGGGTGGACCGCTTCCGCCTGACGGGCGCCAGCGAGGGCGCTTCGGTGGACCGGGTTCACGGGCGGCTTCGCGTCGCCGGGCAGGTGATCTGGGCCTCGGACTTCCTGGAGAGCCGCCGCACGCAGCGGGTCGGCGGCAAGGGCGGTGCCGGGTCGCAGAGCGTGCGCTCCTACAGCTATTCGGTGAGCCTTGCGATCGCCCTCTGCGAGGGTGAGATCGCCGATGTGGCGCGGGTCTGGGCGGACGGCACCGAGATCGGCCGGGACACGATCACGATGCGGGTCTATCCCGGCAGCGGCGCGCAGTTGCCCGATGCGAAGATCGCCGCGGTCGAGGGGCTGGACAACGCGCCGGCCTATCGCGGCACGGCCTACGTGGTGATCGAGGATCTCGATCTGTCGGCCTTCGGCAACCGCGTGCCGCAATTCAGCTTCGAGGTGCTTCGACCGGACCTTGGCGCCGAGATCGACGGCGTGCCGACGGTGACGCGCGGAGTGAAGGGCGTGGCGCTGATCCCGGGGACGGGCGAGTATTCGCTGGCGACCACCCAGGTGCGCTATGAGACGGGGCCGGGCCGCTCCGTTTCCGCGAACGTTCATGTGCCTGGCGCCGCGACCGATCTGGCCGCGTCGCTGGATGCGCTGCAGGCGGAGCTGCCGGAATGCGGCTCGGTGGCGCTGGTCGTCTCGTGGTTCGGGGACGACCTGCGCTGCGGGGAATGCCGGGTGCGCCCGAAGGTGGAGCAGACGGAGATCGACGGCACGCCGATGCCCTGGCGGGTGGCGGGCGAGGATCGCTGGTCGGCCGGGACCGTGCCGAAGGCCGATGGCCGCCCGGTCTATGGCGGGACGCCGGCCGACGCGGCGGTGATCGAGGGTATCCGCGAGATCAGCGCGCGTGGCATGGGCGTGATGTTCTACCCGTTCATCCTGATGGAGCAGATGCCGGGCAATGGCCGGACCGATCCCTGGAGCGGTGCGCCGGATCAGCCGGTGCTGCCGTGGCGGGGGCGGATCACCACGTCCTCGCGCCGCAACGTCCGGGAAGCCCGGACGGGACCGCGGCCGCCGAGGCCGAGGTGGCCGCCTTCTTCGGGAACGCGGCGGCGTCCGACTTCGCGGTGGGCGACGGGACGGTCAGCTACAGCGGGCCGGAAGAGGCTTCGCTGCGGCGGTTCATCCTGCATTATGCGGCCTTGTGCGCGGCGGCGGGCGGTGTGGAGGCCTTCTGCATCGGTTCGGAGATGCGCGGGCTCACCCAGATCCGGGGCGCCGGCAACAGCTTTCCCGCCGTGGCGGAGATGGTGCGGTTGGCGCGCGACGTGCGCAGCCTTCTGGGGCCGGACGTGAAGCTTGGCTATGCGGCCGACTGGTCGGAATATTTCGGCTACACGCCGCAGGACGGCTCGGGAGACCATTTCTTCCATCTCGACCCGCTGTGGGCGGAACCCGAGATCGACTTCATCGGGATCGACAACTACATGCCGCTTTCCGACTGGCGGGAGGGCAGCGATCACGAGGATGGGGCGTTCGGCTCCATCTACAACCTCGACTACCTGCGCGGCAACGTGGCGGGCGGCGAGGGGTTCGACTGGTACTATGCCGACGAAGCCGGGGCCGAGGCGCAGGAGCGGCTGGCCATCAGCGACGGGGCCTATGGGGAGCCTTGGGTCTTTCGCTACAAGGACCTGAAGGGGTGGTGGGAGAATGCTCACCACGACCGGATCGGTGGCGTGCGCGCGGCGCAGCCCACGGCATGGGTGCCGCGGAGCAAGCCGTTCTGGTTCACCGAGGTGGGCTGCGCGGCGATCGACAAGGGCGCCAACGAGCCCAACAAGTTCCTTGACCCGAAATCTTCGGAATTGGTGCTGCCACGGGCCTCGACTGGGGCGCGGGACGACCTGATGCAGATGCAGTACCTGCGGGCCACGTTCGCCCATTGGGCCGATCCGGCGGCGAACCCCAGCTCGCCCGTCTATGGCGGGCGGATGGTGGATATGGACCGCGCGCATGTCTGGGCCTGGGACGCGCGGCCCTATCCGTGGTTTCCGGGTCTGCCCGAGGTCTGGAGCGACGGTGACAACTACGCCCGCGGGCACTGGCTGAACGGCCGGACCTCGGCGCGCTCGCTGGCCTCCGTCGTCGCGGAGATCTGCGCACTGGCGGGGCTGGACGACGTGGACGTCTCGGACCTCTGGGGGCTGGTGCGCGGTTACGGCGTGGAAGGGAGCGCCACGGGGCGCGGCGCGTTGCAGCCGCTGATGCTGGCTTACGGGTTCGAAGCGCTGGAGCGGGATGGCGGGCTTGTCTTCCGGAACCGCGAGGCGCAGGTGCCGATCGCGCTGGAGACGGCCGCGCTGGCGGTGCATCCCGATCAGACCGGGGCGGTGCTGTCGCTGCGGGCGTCCGAAAGCGAGATGTCGGGGCGGGTGCGCCTTGGGCACGTGGCCAGCGAAGGCAGCTATGACGCGCGCGCGGCCGAGGCCGTGTTTCCGGGGGCCGAGAGCGAGGCCGTGGCGGCGAACGAGCTGAACCTGGTGCTGACCGACGGCGAGGCGCGGGCGGTGGCCGAACGCTGGCTGGCCGAGGCGCGGGTGGCGCGGGATACGGCGCGCTTCGCCTTGCCGCCCTCGCGCCTCGATCTGGGGCCGGGCGACGTGATCGCGCTGCCGCAGGGTGCGGCGGGGCAAGGCTACTACCGGATCGACCGGACCGAGCAGATGGGGATGCATCTGGTCGAATCCGTCCGCGTGGAGCCGGGGGTCTACACTCACGGCGCGCTGATCGAGCCTCCGGCGCAGCTGCGGGCCCCTGCCGTGCCGACCCCGGTCGCCGCGGTGATCCTGGATCTGCCGCTCCTGACCGGAACGGAGGTGGCCCATGCGCCGCACGTGGCGGTCACGGCCGATCCCTGGCCGGGCGAGGTGGCCGTGTACGCTTCGGCGACCGACGCGGATTACCGGCTGAACACGCTTGTCGGGGCGCCGGCGATCCTTGGGGTCACGCAGACGCCGCTGGCGGCGGCGATGCCGGGGCTGCTGGACAGGGGGCCTGTATTGCGGGTCGCGATGTCGGGGGCGCTGAGCTCGGCGCCGATGGAGGCGCTTCTGGGCGGGTCCAACGCGATGGCCATCGGCGACGGCACGCCGGGCAACTGGGAAGTCTTCCAGTTCCAGCAGGCCGATCTGGTCGGGCGCGACACCTACGACCTGAGCCTGCGCCTGCGGGGGCAGCTGGGCACGGATGCGGTGATGCCGGCGGTCTGGCCGGCGGGGAGCATGGTGGTGCTGCTCGACGGGAGCCTGCCGCAGATCGACCTGCCGACCTCGGCCCGGGGGCTCTCGCGGCACTACCGGATCGGGCCGGCGCTGCTTGGCTACGACCGGCCGGAATACATCCACCTGGAGGCCACGGCGGAGGGGATCGGGCTGCGGCCCTATGCGCCGGTGCACCTCTCCGGGGCGGTTTCGGGCGACGTTCACGCCTTCGCGTGGGTCCGGCGGACAAGGATCGACGGCGATCTGTGGACGAACGGGGACGTGCCCCTTGGCGAGGCGGAGGAACGCTATGCGGTTCGGATCGTGCAGGGCGGCACGCTGCGCCATGAGGCGAGCGTGACGGCGCCGGCCTGGCAGTGGGGGGCTGCGGAGCGTTCGGCCGCGGGCGTGACCGGCGCCTACGCTATGGAAGTGGCGCAATTGTCGGACCGGTTCGGGCCGGGACCTTTCAGAAGGATGGACTTCGATGCAAACAGCTAATCTGGACCTGCCCCTCTTGCAGGCGTCGCAGGCGCAAAAGCACGTGACGGTGAACGAGGCGTTGAGTTTGCTCGACGGGCTGAGCCGGCTGCGGCTGGTCTCGACCACGCTTGCCGTGCCGCCCGCTTCGCCGGTCGATGGCGAGGCCTTTGCCGTGCCGGCCGGCGCCAGCGATGCCTGGGCCGGGCAGGCGGGGCGGCTTGCCATCGCCGCGAACGGCGGCTGGCGCTTCGTCACGCCGCAGATCGGCTGGCGCGCCATCCTGTCGAATGGCACGCAGGCGCTGTGGGACGGGGCCGGCTGGCGGCCGGGTGCCGTGGCGGTGACATCGGGCGGTGCGGCCTCCATGATGGAGATCGTGGAGATCGATCACACCATCGTGGCGGGTGGCGCGAACACGACCCAGGCCGCGATCCCGGCCTCCTGCGTCGTCTTCGGGGTCACCGGGCGGGTGCGCAGCGCGATCACCGGCAGCCTGACCTCCTGGCGGCTGGGCGTCGCGGGCAGCGCGCCGCGCTATGGCAGCGGGCTGGGGCTTGCCCAGGGCTCGTTCGCGATGGGGCTGACGGGGCAGCCGCAGGCCTATTACGCGGCCACCCCTCTGCGGTTGGAGCCGACGGGCGGCACGTTCACGGCCGGGTCGGTGCGGCTGGCGGTGCATCTCTACCGGATGACGCCGCCGCGGGCCTGAGCGACGGATGCCCGGGGCATTCGGGGTTTGCCCCGGGCCATCGCCACGCTAGAACGGCGTCAAAGAGGAGACGCCGCGATGCAGGAGCACCTAGTCGCCCTCTCCGCCTTCGACCCGGTCTGGGGACGGATCCGGGACGAGGCGGAGGCGGTCGTGGCCGACGAGCCCATGGCGGGCCGCATGATGCATTGCGCGGTGCTGCAGCATCGTCGGCTGGAAGACGCGCTTGCGCACCGCTTCGCCTACAAGCTGGCTTCGGCCGAAATGGATGCGCAGAGCCTGCGCGAGGTGGCCGATCTGGCGCTGGCGAAGGACCCCTGGCTTGCAGAGGCGGGGCGGGCGGACATGGTGGCCGTGCTGGAGCGCGACCCGGCGTGCCACCGCCTGTTGCAGCCGCTGCTCTACTTCAAGGGATACCAGGCGATCCAGGCCTACCGGATCGGTCATTGGCTCTTGCGCCAGGGCCGCCGGGACATGGCCTATTTCGTTCAGATGCGGGTCTCGGAGCTATTCGGGGTCGACGTGCACCCCGCCGCCCGGCTGGGCAAGGGGCTGATGATCGATCACGCCCATTCGGTCGTGATCGGGGAGACCGCGCGGGTGGGCGACAATGTCTCGATGCTGCATTCGGTCACGCTGGGCGGGACCGGCAAGGAAGACGACGTGCGCCACCCGACGATCGAGGACGGCGTTCTGATCGGTGCCGGCGCGAAGGTGCTGGGGAACATCACCGTGGGCCACTGCTCGCGGATCGCCGCCGGTTCGGTGGTGCTGCGCGACGTCCCGCCCTGCAAGACGGTGGCGGGCGTGCCGGCGAAGATCGTCGGCGAGGCGGGATGCAGCCAGCCTTCGGTGACGATGAACCACTTGCTCGGCGAGGCATCGGGCGCCGCCGGGTGACCGCCTAGCGGACGGTCAGCTCGTCAGCCCGCATGAGGCCCAGGACGCTGCGGGCGCGTTCGTCCAGCAGGTCGAGGTCGAGGTAATCGTCGGAGAGGCGGTGGGTCTTGTTGGCCAGATCGTCCACCTCCGAGGCGAGCGTGCTGCGCTGCTGTTCGAGGCGGCGGATATCGGCCTCGATCACCAGGCGTTCCAGCACGCCCAGGTCGCCACGGATCGCGGCAAAGGCGAAGTAGCACGCGAGGGCCACGGCCACGGTGAGGTAGATTGCAAAGCCGAAGCCGGGTCGCGTTGTCATGCCAGTCCGGGGCCCTAGGAGGAACGGCCGATCTATCGCACGCGAGGGGTGGACGGGATATGAAGAACCCGCCGTCGGCGCCGATCGCGCCGCCGGCGTTGCAGGCGGGTCACGCCCCGTTCTTGTAGATGTCCACAAGGTTCGACAGCATCGAGAGGGCCTCGTCCCACGGGCGCTGGAAGCTGTTGCGGCCGATGATCGAGCCGTTGCCGCCACCGTCGCGGATGGCGCGGGCATCGTCGTATATGCCTTCGATGCCCTTCTTCGCGCCGCCGGAGAACACGACGATGCGGCGGCCGTCGAACGAGGCCTGCATGCAGTGGCGGACGCGGGCGGCCTGATCGGCGATGTCGATCTTCTCGTCCTTGTACACCTTCTTCGCGGCATCGAGTTCGAGGTGGTCGGTCGAGAGCTTGATCTTGATGATGTGCGCGCCGAGGAGGGCGGCGATCTGGGCGGCGTAGGCGGCGATGTCGATGGCGGTCTCGCCGTCCTTGCTGATCGCCTCGCCGCGGGGATAGGACCAGATGACCGTGGCAATGCCCTTGGCGGCGGCCTCCCGGCGCATCTCGACGATCTCTTCGAACATGTCGACGGCCATGTCGGAGCCCGGGTAGATGGTGAAGCCGATGCAGGCGCAGCCGAGGCGCAGCGCGTCGGCGACCGAGCCGGTGATCGCCTGGTTCTTGCCGGCGGTGTCCGACATCAGCGAGTTGGCGGAGTTGAGCTTGAGGATCGTCGGGATCTGGCCGGCGAAGGTGTCGGCGCCCGCTTCCAGCTGGCCCAGCGGGGCGGCGTAGGCGTTCAGCCCGGCGGTGATCGCCATGCGGTAGTGATAATGCGGGTCGTAGCCGGCGGGATTGGGCGCGAAGGTGCGCGCCGGGCCATGTTCGAACCCCTGGTCGACGGGCAGGATGATCATCTTGCCGGTGCCGGCGAGGCGCCCGTGCATGAGCATCGACACCAGCTTGCCCTTCACGCCGGGCGTCTCGCCTTCGTAGTTCGCGATGATCCGGCGGACGTTGCGTGAGATCTTCATGGAGGGGCCCCTTCGGCGCTGCTGTGTCGTGACCGGCTTAGGCAAGCGGGGCCGGCGTTTCAATCAGGTTAGCGCCAACAGGGACGCCGCGCACCGTACGGGCGCTCAGGGGGCGAGGGCGGCCACGCCGGGCAGGGTCTTGCCCTCCATCCATTCCAGAAAGGCGCCGCCCGCCGTCGAGATGTAGGTGAAATCCTCGGCCGCTCCGGCGGCGTTGAGGGCGGCGACGGTATCGCCTCCGCCGGCGACGGTGACGAGGCTACCGGCCCGGGTGAGCTCGGCCGCCTTGGCGGCGGCGGCCAAGGTGGCGGCATCGAAGGGCGGTATCTCGAACGCGCCGAGCGGCCCGTTCCAGACGAGCGTCGCGGCATTCTCGAAGATCGACGCGATGGCCGCGATGCTCTCTGGTCCGGCATCGAGGATCATCCTGTCCGGCGGGCAGGCGTCGGCAGCGACGACCTCGGCCTCGGCGCCGGCGGCGAATTCGCGGGCGACCACGACGTCGGTGGGCAGGAAGATGCGGCAGCCCGCGCGTTCGGCGGCCTTCAGGATGTCTTGCGCGGTGGCGGCCATGTCGGGCTCTGCCAGCGAGGTGCCGATGGCGTGCCCCTGGGCGGCGAGGAAGGTGTTGGCCATGCCGCCGCCGATCACCAGGGTGTCGACCTTTTCGACGAGATTTCCCAGCAGCTCCAGCTTGGTGGAGACCTTCGCGCCGCCGACGATGGCGACGAGCGGGCGGGCGGGAGTGCCGAGTGCCGCGTCGAGCGCCTCGAGTTCGGCCTGCATCGAGCGGCCGGCACAGGCGGGCAGCAGCCGTGCGATCCCCTCGGTGGAGGCATGGGCGCGGTGCGCGGCGGAAAACGCATCGTTGCAATAGACATCGCCAAGGGCCGCGAGGGAGGCGGCGAAAGCGGCATCGTTGGCCTCTTCGCCCTCGTGGAAGCGGGTGTTCTCGAGCAGCAGGACCTCGCCCTGGGGAAGGTCGGCGGCCGCGCGCTTGGCCGGAAGCCCGATGCAATCCTCGGAGAAACGGACCGGCACATCGAGGATTTCCCGCAGCTTCGGGAGCAGCACCGAGAGCGACATTTCGGGCACCGGTTTCCCCTTTGGCCGCCCGAAATGCGCCATCAGCACCGGCTTGCCGCCCTTTGCGAGGATATCGGCGATCGTGGGCGCGATGCGCTCGATCCGCGTCGCGTCTCCCACGACCCCGTCGCGGACGGGCACGTTGATGTCGACGCGGGTCAGCACGGTCTTGCCGGCAAGGTCCATGTCGTCGAGCGTCTTGCAGTCCATCCGGTCGTCTCCTTCGGCGGTGGGCCGGCCGCGTCGCCCTGGCCCCCGCCCGCTTGCACAGCAGATCGCCGCCGAGGTCAATCGCCGGCGCGCCGCCCCCCTTTCCCTTGCCCGGCCTCCGGCCTACGGTCCCTTCCGATGCGCCGCCGGGCGCGAAGCGAGAAGGACGCAAGATGGCCACGTCATCGGACCCCGAGAACACCATCGTCATCGAACTGAAGGACGGCCCAGTCTCCATCGAGCTGCTGGCCGACATCGCGCCGCAGCATGCGGAGCGGATGAAGGAGCTGGCCCGCGCCGGAGCCTACGACAACGTGGCCTTCCACAGGGTGATCGAGGGCTTCATGGCGCAGACCGGCGACGTGGAGCACGGCGACATGGAGGGCGATTTCAACATCCGCCGGGCTGGGACGGGCAGCTCGGATCTGCCCGATCTGCCGGCGGAATTCTCGAAGCTGCCGCACGACCGGGGCACCCTGGGCGCCGCGCGGTCCTCCAGCCCCGACAGCGCCAACAGCCAGTTCTTCATCAACTTCGCCGACAATCATTTCCTGAACGGGCAGTACACCGTCTACGGCCGGGTGGTGAGCGGCATGGAGCATGTGGACGCGCTGGCCCGAGGCGAGCCGCCCGCGGAGCCGGACAGGATGATCAGCGTGAAGGTGGCCGCCGATGCATAGGGTTTGGATGGCGGCCGCTGCCGCGAGCTTCGCGGTTGGCCCGGCCTTCGCGACGGGGCTGGAGATCGAGGTTGCGGGCGAGGCCGGCGGCACGGTGGTGATCGACCTCTTCGAGGATGTCGCGCCGCAGCATGTTGAGCAGATCACGGCGCTGGCCGCTGAGGGCGCCTATGACGGGGTGGTCTTCCACCGGGTGATCGACGGGTTCATGGCGCAGACCGGCGACGTGGAGTTCGGCGGGCCGGACGGCGACATGGACATGGCCGGGCGCGGCGGATCGGACCGGCCGGACATTCCGGCGGAGTTCAGCGACATCCCGTTCGAGCGCGGCACGGTCGGCATGGCGCGTTCCCAGAATCCCGACAGCGCCAACAGCCAGTTCTTCATCATGTTCGCGCCGGGGCCGTTCCTGAACGGCGACTACACCGTGGTGGGCGAGGTAACGTCGGGCATGGACGTGGTCGATGCGATCAAGCGCGGCACCGGGCAAAACGGCGCCGTGGTGGGCGAGCCCGACCGGATGACGGCCGTCACCGTGATCAAGTAGCGGCCGAGGGGGGTGCCGGCAGACGGGCGCCCCTCACTCGGCGAGGGTCACCAGCGCGTGCCGCTTGCGCCCGGCGCTGAGCTTGACCGGAGAGGCCAGCGCACCGGCATCGAGCATGAGGCCGGGATCGGTCAGCGGCGCATCGTCGATCCGCGCGCCGTTGTCCGAGATGAGACGCTTGGCCTCCTTGCCGCTCTTCGCGAGCCCGGCGCGCACGATCAGCTGCACGATCGAGATGCCGCCCGCGACCTCTTCGGCCGTCAGCGCCAGCGTCGGCAGGTCCTCGCCCACGCCGCCCTTCTCGAAGACTTCGCGCGCGGTCTCCTCGGCGGCATCGGCCGCCTCTGGCCCGTGCAACATCCCGGTGACCTCGTTCGCCAGCCGGATCTTGGCTTCGTTGATCTCGGCCCCGCCGAGCCCGCCCAGCCTGTCGCATTCGGCCACGGGAAGCTCGGTGTAGAGCCGCAGGAACCGGCCCACATCCGCATCGGTGGTGTTGCGCCAGAACTGCCAGAATTCGTAGGGCGAAAGCATCTGGGCATCGAGCCAGACGGCGCCGCCGGCGCTTTTCCCCATCTTCCTGCCATCCGACGTCGTGAGCAACGGCGACGTAAGCCCGAAGATCGCCTGATCGGCGACGCGCCGGGTCAGGTCGATCCCGTTGACGATGTTGCCCCACTGGTCGGACCCGCCCATCTGCAGCACGCAGCTATGGCGGCGGTTCAGCTCCAGAAAGTCGTAGGCCTGCAGGATCATGTAGTTGAACTCGAGGAAGCTGAGGCTCTGCTCCCGGTCGATCCGGGACTTGACGCTTTCGAAGCTGAGCATCCGGTTGACGCTGAAATGCCGGCCGATATCGCGCAGGAAATCGAGGTAGTTCAGCCCGTCGAGCCATTCCGCGTTGTTCAGCATCAGCGCCGCATCCGGGCCGTAGTCGAGATACCGCGCAAAGACCCGCTGCATCCCGGCGATGTTGGCGTCGATGGAGGCGGCGTCGAGGAGCGGCCGCCGTCGGACCGGAAGGACGGGTCGCCGACCTTGGTGGTGCCGCCGCCCATCAGGGTGATCGGGCGGTGGCCGGTCTTTTGCAGCCACCGCAGCATCATGATGTTCAGCAGATGCCCCACATGCAGCGAGGCCGCCGTAGCATCGTAGCCGATATAGGCCGGCACCCGTCCCGCCATCAGCGCCGCATCGAGCCCTTCCAGATCGGTGCAGTCAGCCAGGTAGCCGCGCGCGATCATCACGGTCAGGAACTCGGATTTCGGGTGGTAGGTCATGGGGGCGCGGTCCATCCTCTGGGCGTGCGCGGGGCTTACAGGAGGCGGCGGTGGAGGGGAAGGTGGCTGGGGGCGAGGTGCTGCGGGCGATCGGCACGATGTCGGGCACATCGCTCGACGGGGTGGACGCGGCGGTGATCGAGACCGACGGCGTCGCGATCGCGGGCTTCGGGCCGAGCACCTACCGGGCCTATACGGGCGCGGAACGGCAGGCCTTGCGCCGGGCGCTTGGGCAGTGGCCGGGGGGCGCCGACGTGGCGGAGGCGGCGTGGATCGTCGAGGCGGCGCATGCGGAGGTGATCGCGCGGCTGGGGCCTGCAGATGTCGTGGGGTTCCATGGGCAGACGCTGACGCATGACCCGGACGGCGGGCGCACCCATCAGGCGGGCGACGGCGCCCGGTTGGCGCGCCGGCTGGGATCTATGGTCGCATGGGACTTCCGCAGCGCTGACATGGACGCGGGCGGGCAGGGCGCGCCGCTGGCGCCGGTGTATCACGCGGCGTTGGCGCGGCGGATGGAGGCGGCGGCGCCGCTGGTCTTCCTGAACCTTGGCGGCGTGGGCAACCTCACCTGGATCGATCCCGCCGCGGGCGATCCCTTCGGCCCCGGCGCGATGCTGGCCTTCGATACCGGCCCGGCGAACGCGCCGCTGGACGATCTGATGCAGGCGCGGCGCGGCGTGCCCTTCGATGCCGGCGGGGCGCTTGCAGCCACCGGGCAGGCCGATGCCGCGGCGCTGGCTGCCTTCGCGGCGCATCCTTTCTTCGCGGCGCCACCGCCGAAAAGCCTCGACCGGGATGCCTTTGCCGCGCTGGTGGCTGCGGCCGACCGGCTGGAGGACGCCGCCGCCGCCGCGACGCTGACACAGGCCGTGGCGCTTTCGGTCGGGCTGGCGCTGCGCCATTGTCCGAAGCCGCCCGTTCGGGTGCTGGTGACCGGTGGCGGCCGGCGCAACCCGCACCTGATGGGGCGGCTTTCGGCGCACCTCGAGTGCCCGGTCGAGCCCGTGGAGGCCGCGGGCTTCGACGGCGACATGATCGAGGCGCAGGCCTTCGGCTACATGGCGGTGCGCAGCCTGCGGGGGCTGCCGCTGACGGCGCCGGGCACCACCGGGGTCGCCGCACCGCTTGCGGGGGGGCGGATCGCCGAAGGGTGAACGGCGGACAGTTCGTCGAGCGAAAGGCGCGGCCTGCCCGCGGAAAGTGCCGAAGAAGGGCCGGCTCAGGCCATGCCCCGAATTCAGCGACGCGGGTCGGCCATGGTCCGTTCGACCAGTCGCCCTGGAGCGGGTGAAGGGAATCGAACCCTCGTCTTGAGCTTGGGAAGCTCCTGCTCTACCATTGAGCTACACCCGCCCGGGCGTTCGCGGGGAGTAGCCCCGCGGGCCAGTGCGGTCAAGTCTGCGGTCAAGCCGGTTGGCCCTGCGCGGGCTTGCGCCGCCGCCGCCCGGCCCGGTCGCCGCCCGCCCCGAAATGCACCTGCGGCAGGGGCGCCACCCGCGCCAGCTCCGGGAACGGATCGGTGGCGTGGGGCAGGGCGTTGGCGGCCACGAAATGCTCCTGGAAGCGCGGCGCTATCGCGGTCTCCACCTTGGTGATGCGCTGCACGACATCCTCGATCTCGGCCCGCGCCGCGCGGGAGCAGAGCGCGATCCGCGCGCCGGTGCCCGCCGCGTTGCCCGCCGAGGTCACCCGGTCCAGCGGCGCGTCGGGGATCATGCCCAGCACCATCGCATGGAGCGGCGAGATATGCGCCCCGAACGCCCCGGCGAGCACCACGCGGTCGACCCGTCCGACCCCCATCTCGTCCATCAGCAGCCGGGCGCCCGCATAGAGCGCCGACTTCGCAAGCTGGATCGCGCGGACATCCGTCTGGGTGACGGTGATCTTCGGGCCGCCCGCCGCGCTGCCGTCGTGCAGCAGGTAGGCATGGGTGCGGCCCTCGTCGAGGATGCGGTCGGAGCCGGTCTGCTCTGCCGAGCCGATGAGGCCGCTGGCGTCCAGCAGCCCGGCCATGCGCATCTCGGCCACCGCCTCGATGATCCCCGAGCCGCAGATGCCGGTGACGGGATGGTCGAAGCCGGGGTCGTCGGACCAGAGCGGCGAGCCGATGACGCGGAAGCGCGGGCGCTTGCTGACCGGGTCGATGCGCACCGCGTCGATGGCCCCGGGCGCCGCGCGCTGGCCCGAGGAGATCTGCGCGCCCTCGAAGGCCGGGCCCGTGGGCGAGGAGCAGGCCAGGACGCGGGTGGTATCGCCCAACAGAAGTTCGGCGTTGGTGCCGACATCGACGATGAGCACCAGATCCTCGGAATGGTCGGGTTGCTCGCTCAGCGCCACCGCCGCGGCATCGGCACCCACATGCCCCGCGATGCAGGGCAGGAGGTAGACGCTGGCGCGGGGATGCAGGGTGCCCAGATCGAGCGCCGCCGCCGGCAGGGTCAGGCCGCCGGAGGTGGCCAGAGCGAAGGGCGCCTGGCCCAGCTCCACCGGGTCGATGCCGAGCAGCAGGTGGTGCATCACCGGGTTGCACACCACGACCGCCTCGACGATGGCCTCGGCCAGCACCCCGGCCTCCGCCGCGATGGCGCCGGCGAGATCGGCCAGTGCCACGCGCACGGCGCCCGTCATCTCCACGTCGCCGCCGGGGTTCATCATGACGTAGGAGACCCGGCTCATCAGGTCCTCGCCGAAGCGGATCTGCGGGTTCATCACCCCGGCCGAGGCGGCGACGGCACCGGTGGTCAGGTCGCACAGATGCGCGGCGATGGTGGTGGAGCCGAGATCGATGGCGAGGCCGTAGAGCGTGCGCTCCTCGAAGCCCGGCCAGAGGTCGATCAGCCGCGCGTGGCCTTCCGGATCGGGCTGGTGCAGGGCGAGCGTCACCTGCCAGGCGCCCCGGCGGAGGGCCGGCTGAAGGCGGCGCAGGATGTCGAGATCGGGCGGCGCAAGCGTGACGTTCCACTGCGCCAGGGCGGCGGCGGCGAGCCGCTCCCAGTCGCCGCTGGGCTTGTGCATGTCGGGTTCTTCGACGGTCACCGCCCGCAGCCGCGTGGCGGGATCCATGCGCATCGCCCGCTCCGCCGCGTCCTTGCGCACGACCTGCCGGTGGACCTGGCTCTCGGGCGGCACGTCGATCACCGCATCGCCGACGATGCGCGCCTGGCAGCCCAGGCGCCGGCCATCCTTCAGGCCGCGGATCTCCTTGTAGCGGGCCTCGACCGGGTTCCAGGGGCTGAGCGCGCCCGGCGCGGCATGCACCCCGTGCTTGGCGAATTCCCCGAAGGCCGGGGCGATCTGGCAGCGCGAGCAGATGCCGCGGCCGCCGCACACCGAGTCCAGATCGACGCCCAGGCGGCGCGCGGCGGTCAGCACCGGCGTGCCGGCCGGGAAATGCCCGCGCTTGCCGGAGGGCAGGAAGACGACGAGGGGATCGGCTGTCATGGCGGAGCTCCGGGATGGGCGGCGCGGTGCGCGCTGCGGCGGATCGCGGTGGCGGGGGCTGGCGTTGCGGTCATGTAATCGTGCGACCGGCGAGGACAAACGCCCGGCAGTCCGGAGGCAGGCCAGCCGCGCAAGCCACGGCCACCCCGGCGCTTCGCGAATGAGCCTGGACCCCTTGGAGCGGCTGGCCCGCCCTCAGGCCCGACGCCGGCGCCGCCCGCCGCGGCCGCCACCGGCCTCCTGCGAGGCCTTCGAGGCTTCGGCGAAGGACGTGCCATCGGCCATGGCATCCATGATCCGGCTGAAGGCGATCCAGGCGGAACCGTTGGGATCGTGGTTCATCAGGAAGTTGGCGGCGCGGATCGCCTCCATCTCCACCGGGCGGGTCGGGTTCATGATGGCGCTCGTCATGCCCGCGCCGATGGCCATCGGCAGGAACGCCGCGTTGATCCCGTGCCGCTGCGGCAGCCCGAACGACACGTTCGACGCCCCGCAGGTGGTGTTCACCCCAAGCTCGCGCCGCAGCCTGTCGACCAGCGCGAACACCTGCCGCCCGGCGCTGGCCATGGCCCCCACCGGCATGACCAGCGGATCGACCACGATGTCGCAGGCCGGAATGCCGAAATCCGCCGCGCGCTCGACGATCCGCTTGGCCACGGCGAAGCGCACGTCTGGGTCCTCCGAGATGCCGGTATCGTCGTTGCTGATCGCCACCACCGGCACGTTGTACTTCTTCACCAGCGGCAGGATCGCCTCCAGCCGCTCCTCCTCGCCGGTGACGGAGTTCAGCAGCGGCCGGCCCTCGCAGGCCTCCAGCCCCGCCTCCAGCGCCGCGGGCACCGAGCTGTCGATGCACAGCGGCACGTCGACGACCGCCTGGATCCGCGCGATCAGCTCGCGCATCAGCGGCGGCTCGACGAAGTTGTTGTCGGCGTAGCGGGGGTCGTCGGCCATCTTTTTGGTGAAGACCGCGCCGGAATTCACGTCGAGCACCATCGCGCCGCAGGCCACCTGCTCCAGCGCGTCGCGCTCCACGGTGGTGAAATCGCCCTGCTCCAGCTCGGCGGCCAGCTTCTTGCGGCCGGTCGGGTTGATCCGCTCGCCGATGACGCAGAAGGGCGCGTCGAAATCGATGAGGGCGGTGGTGGTCTTGCTCTCGATAACCGTGCGGGTCATGCGCTGGCGGTTCCTTCGGGTTGCGGGGCGCGCGTGGGTGCCGCCATGCGCCTGGGCCCAGGCGGCCGCCGCGGCGATGCCCCCCAGCGGGAAGAGGTGGATGCCGGCCAGCGGGCTTGCGGGGGAGGCGGCGAGGCGCGCCGCCAGATCGGTCATCAGATCGGTCGGCTCGAAGGGCACGAGCAGCTTGGTGACATCGCGCGCCCGCTTCTGCAAGACCGAGAGCGAGGGGCCGACGCCGCAGGCGATGGCGAAGCGGATCAGCGTCTGCAGCTTGGCGGGCCCGGCGATGCCCAGATGAACGGGCAGATGCACGCCCTCGCCGGGCAGCCGCCCGGCCCAGGCCAGCGCCGGCGCCGCCTCGAACACGAACTGGGTGGCGATGCCCATCGCGATGCCCCGCTCCGCGGCCCAGGCCTGCTTGGCGCGCAGCGCGTCAAAGAGCGGCCCAGGCGCGTCGTCGGGGGTGATGTCGCGGTTGCCCTCGGGATGGCCGGCCACGTCGATCCGGTCGAGGCGGTGCGCCTCGAGGACTCCGCTCTCCAGAAGCTGCATCGCGTTGTCGAAGTCGCCCGACGGCGCTGCCCGGCCGCCGCCGAGCACCAGCGCCTGGGTCACCCCGGCCTCGCCGGCATAGCGCGACACCCATTCGCCCAGCGTCGCGGCATCGGGGATCGACCTCGCCGGCAGGTGCGGCACGGGCACCATCCCCTCGGCCGCCAACCGCACGGCCGTCTCCAGCATCTCTTCGAAGGGCGTGCCGTCGATATGGGCGATATAGGTGCGGGTGCCGCGGGGCAGGAGGCTGCGGAAGTCGGCGATCTTCGCGGCGGTGCGCGGCATCACCTCGATCGAGTAGCCCGCCAGCAGCGGCGCGATCGCCGCCGCGGGATCGGCGGCAGGCTGCGCCGCGGGCGCCGCCCTGCCACGCGCGAAATTCAGAAGCGCCATCGCCGTTTCTCCCGGGTTTCGAAGCCTTGCCAGCCGCAGGCCCCACGCCAATCCTCGCGCCTCAGTCCCGCCCGCCATTGTCGACGAGCGCCTTGAGCCGTGCCGCATCGTAGGCCGCTTCCAGCCGCGCCGCCTCCGCACGCGCGACATCGGCCTGCTCGCCCGCGACCTCCCGGGGCGCCGCGCGGCGCCAATCGGCCAGGTAGGCATCCGTGCCCGAGGCGCCGGTGCGCATCGCGGCCCGGTCGATCGCCTGCTCGAAGCGTTCGGGCAGCTGCACCTTGGCGGCGCGCCGTCCCTTGCCGGCGATGACCTGCGCGGGAATGTCCCGCCAGTAGACGATGGTGACCTCGGGCATGGGGCTCCTCGCGCGGGTGGTTGGGCGTGCTTGTGCCCAAGCGTCGGGCATCCGCGAACGGGCCGGCCAGGCTGCGGGCCCCGGTGGCGGCCTGCGTCCCTTGCGCAGCTTGCACCGCAGTTACGTCATGCGTACGGTAAATCCAACCACAGATGGAGGGCGCCATGACGCCCCGGCGTTTCGGGCCTGTGGGGGCGGTCCCTCTGCGGTCGAACGCCCCTCCGGCCTGCAGACCAGGCCCGAGCTCTATGCGGCGCTCGACCTGGGAACGAATTCCTGCCGCATGCTCGTCGCGCGGGCCGATGGCCGGCATCTGCGCATCGTCGACAGTTTCTTCGAAGCCCGTGCAGCTTGGCGCGGGGCTCGAGGGGTCGGGCCGTTTGTCGCGCGCGGCCATCGGCCGGACGATCAAGGCCCTGCGGGTCTGCCGCCGCAAGCTGGATCAGCACGGCGTGCGCAGGATGCGGCTGGTGGCGACGGAGGCCTGCCGGCGGGCGCGCAACTCCGTGGATTTCATCGAGCAGGTCCGCCGCGAGACCGGCCTGGCGCTGGAGGTCATCACGCCCGAGGAAGAGGCGCGGCTTGCCGTGATAAGCTGCGGGCCGCTGGTGCATGCCTCGGCCGAGCAGCTTCTGGTGGTGGATATCGGCGGCGGGTCGACCGAGCTGGTGTGGATCGATCTTTCGGCCGTGGCGCCCCGCGCCCGGTCCGACACGATCCTGGCCATGCATGCCGGCGACTTCGCCCACAGCACCGGCGGCGCGCGGGTGGTCGACTGGATCTCGGTGCCGCTGGGCGTCGCCACCCTGCGCGACCGGTTCATCGACGTGGCCGACGATGCCGGGCGCTTTGCCCTGATGAGCTGGTACTTCGAGGAGAACCTCGCGGAGTTCGCGCCCTATTCGGCGCTGCACGAGCGCGCCGGCTTCCAGATCGTCGGCACCAGCGGCACCGTCACCACGGTCGCCGCCTCGCATCTGGGCCTGCGCCGCTACGACCGCTCGGCGGTGGACGGGCTTGAGCTGACCACCGACCAGATCGACGACGTGATCCGCGACTACCTGCGGCTCGGCCCCGAGGGCCGGCGGACCGACCCGCGCATCGGGCGCGACCGGCACGCGCTGATCATGTCGGGCGCCGCGATCCTGCAGGCGCTTTTGCGGCTCTGGCCGACGGATCGGCTTTCTGTGGCCGACAGGGGCCTGCGCGAGGGGCTGCTGTATGCCCAGATGAGCGCCGATGGCCTGCTCGCCGCGCCCGCCGGGCAGATTTCGCGGGGCCCCCGCCATGGCGCGTGAGGGCGGGGGGGGCGACAGCGGGCGGGGCCGTCGCGACCTGCGGGTCAAGGTCAAGACGGCGCGGGGGCGCAAGCTCTCCTCGACCCTGTGGCTGGACCGGCAGCTCAACGACCCCTACGTGCAGCGCGCGAGGGCGGAGGGCTTTCGCGGCCGCGCCGCCTACAAGATTGCCGAGCTCGACGACAAGGCCGGCTTCCTGCGGCCGGGCGCGCGGGTGGTGGATCTGGGGTGCGCGCCGGGCGGCTGGTGCCAGATCGCGGTGGAGCGGGTCAACGCGCTCGGCACGCAGCGCGGCAAGCCCATGGGCCGGGTCATCGGGCTCGACCTGCGCGAGATCGACCCCATCCCCGGCGCCGAGCTGCACGTTCTGGATTTTCTCGACGAGGGCGCCGACGCGACCGTGAAGGGCTGGCTCGGCGGCCCGGCCGACGTGGTGATGTCGGACATGGCGGCGGCGAGTTCCGGCCACAGGCAGACGGACCACCTGCGGATCATCTCGCTGTGCGAGGCGGCCGCGGAACTGGCCTTCGACGTGCTGGAGGAGGGCGGCACCTTCGTGGCGAAGGTCCTGGCCGGGGGCGCCGAGGGCGACCTGCAGGCCGAGCTGAAGCGCCGCTTCGCCAAGGTCGCCAACGTCAAGCCGCCCGCCAGCCGGTCCGACAGCGCCGAGAAATACGTGGTCGCGACCGGTTTCAGGGGGCGCGGCGAGGGCTGATTGCTCAGCCCCGCGCCAGGGCGTAGCGGGTGCAGCCGTCCAGCGCGGCGTAGTCATCTTCCACGAGATCCACCGGGAAGGCCTTCTGGAACTCAGCGAAGCGGCCCTTGTCGCAGAACCCTTCCTCGAAGCCGTGGCCGCCGTAGAAGGGTGCCATCGCGCGGGCCATGCCGCCGACCAGGTAGATCCCGTCCCAGGGCAGGTGCACCAGCGCCAGATCGCCCACGACCCGGCCGAGCGTGCCGCAGAAGGCCCGCGCCGCGCGGGCGGCGGGCGAGGGCGCGCCGCCGCCGGGCTCGGCCTGCAGGGCGGCGACGATCTGGGCGCTGCGCAGGCTTTCGCCGTCCGGCCCCGCGAAATGGCGGTAGAGCCGCTCCAGCCCGCGGCCCGAGCACACTTCCTCGACATCGGCGAAGCCACGATCGCGGGCGATGGCGGCGGCGACATCATGGCTGGCGTCGTCCCATACCGGCAGGCTCATGTGCCCGCATTCCGACGGCGCCACGTGGCGGGTCGCGCCGCTGCCATGCACGGGGGCGGCGTTGAAGCCGGTGCCGACGCCCACAACCAGGCGCGGCCCGGCATAGGCGGCGGCCTGCGCCTGCGCGGCCTCGGCGGCACCCGGGGCCCCTTGCGGCACCCGTGCCCCCGGCATCAGGTTGCGCACCGAGGCGCCATCGAGCGCGTGGCCCTGCGCCTCGAGATCGTTCAGCACGAAGGCGCGGGCCGCACCGGTGGCGGCGATCAGCCCCTCGGGCTCGATCGTCCAGGCGAGGTTGGTCATCTGCGCCCATCCGTCCCGCACCGGCCCGGCCACCGCGACGCAGACGGCCTCTGGCGCGTCCGCGTTGCTTTCGGCCAGATACCGCTCCAGTACCTGCCCGAGGCTCTCGAACTGGGCGTTGCGGTAGCGCCGTATGCCGGCCTCCTGCACCGCGCCCGCCACCGCCAGCGCCGCGCGGGTATTGGTGCCGCCCACATCGGCGACGAGGATGGCGGACGGGCCGCTCACCGGGCCAGCCCCGCCTTCAGCGCGTGCCAGGAGGCCTTCGGCGTCCGCTCCAGCGTGTCGAAATCCACGTGCACCAGGCCAAAGCGCTTCTCGTACCCCAGCGACCATTCGTAATTGTCCATCAGCGACCAGACGAAATAGCCCTTCACCGGCGCGCCTTCCTCGATCGCCCGGCGCACCTGCGCCCCATGCGCGGCGATGTAGTCGATCCGCGGCTGGTCGTTGACGGCGCCATCCCGGACGATATCTGGCGCGGCCATCCCGCTTTCGGTCACGTAAAGCGGCAGGTCGCCGGTGAAGTCGCGGGCCGCCATGGTGAGGAAATGGTGCAGGCCCTCGGGGTAGATCTCCCAATCCATGAAGGTCTTCGGAAGCGGCCCTTCCACTTCGGTCAGCGACGGCCAGGGGCCAGGCGCGGGGGCGATGCGCTTGCAGGTGTAGTAGTTCAGCCCCAGCCAGTCGACCGGCGCCTGGATCGTCGCGAAATCGTCCTGCCAGCCCTGCGGCAGGTGCGGCTCCAGCCCCTCCAGCACCAGATCGGGATACGCGCCCTTGAAGATGCCGCCTAGGAAGAAGCGGTTGTAGATCGCGTCGTAGCGCGCGGCGACGGCGGCCGCCTCGGCGCTGTCGTCGGCGGGGTGGGCATACTCGAAGTTGCACACCGCGCCGAGGTTGGTCATGCCGCCCGCGCGCATCGCTTCCGTCGCGCGGCCATGCGCCAGCAGCACGTGATGCATCGCCCGGGCGGTGGCGCGGATGTCGCGCATCCCCGGCGCGTGCTGGCCGAGGAAATGCGAGAGCCACGCCACGCACCACGGCTCGTTGATCGGTGCGGCCGACCACAGTCTGTCGCCAAGCCGCTCGGCGATCAAAGCCGCAAAGTCGCCGAAATGCGCTGTGGTGTCGCGGTTGCGCCAGCCGCCGGCATCGGCCAGCGGCTGCGGCAGCTCCCAATGATACAGGGTCGCGGCGGGCTTCAGCCCCAGCTCCAGCATCCGGTCCACCAGCCGGTCGTAGAAATCGAGGCCAGCCTCGTTCGGCGTGCCGGAGCCCTCCGGCAGAACCCGCGCCCAGGAGGTCGAGAAGCGGTAGGCGTCGAGGTTGGCATCGGCCACCAGCCCCATGTCTTCGGCAAAGCGGTTGAGGTGGTCGCAGGCCAGATCGCCGTTCTCGGCGTTCTTCACGTTGCCTGGGGTGGCCGCGAAGCTGTCCCAGTGGGTGGGGCCGGCGCCGCCCTGGGCATGGCCCTCGATCTGGTAGGCCGAGGTCGCCGTGCCGAACACGAACCCTTCGGGGAAGTCCTTGCGGGAAAGAGGCATGGCCATCGTCCTTGGTGGTGAGCCGCCCCCGCCCGCCTCCTGCCCGCGAATATCGCGCGAGCTGGGGGGCCATGCGGGCGGCGGCCCTCGTGAATTGCGACCCTGGCGGGGTCGGCCTGCGGTTCGGTAGCCCGCCCGCGGCGGCAAGGTCAAAGAGGTTTTCGGCGGCGACCGGCGCAAGCTTCGGTCCGGGCTTCGGGGCGGGCTTTGGTGCGGGCTTCGGCTCAGCCGCCGAGCATTCGCCCGGTAGCTGCCAGGACCATCCGCCTGCGCTAACATTCAAAGCCAGTCAAGGGTTTGACAGCCGTGCTTAATCGGCTAACGGTTGCGGCACAGGTCGATCCGGCGCCAGCGGGAAACATTTCGCCGGGACCGGCAGAGACCGATCAACGCAGGCGCGGATCACGCGCCGATACCTATCCGGCGCACCGATGGCGCCGATGAACTGGGAGGTTCAGCATGAAACGTATCCTTTTGACAGGCGTCGCCATGGCCGCGCTGACGGCAACGGCCGCCGGCGCCCAGGACCTGCGCTTTCCGAAAGGCGAGGGCGCCTTCAACTGGGACAGCCTGGAGGCCTTCGCCGCCGATCACGACTACAGCGGCCAGACGCTGACCATGACCGGCCCCTGGACGGGCGCCGACAAGGACCTGGTGGAAAGCGTCATCGCCTATTTCGTCGACGCGACCGGCGCCACCGTGAACTATTCCGGCTCCGACAGCTTCGAGCAGGACATCGTGATCTCCACCCAGGCGAATTCCGCGCCCAACATCGCGGTGATCCCGCAGCCCGGCCTGGCCGCCGACCTGGCCCGTCGCGGGGCGCTGACGCCGTTGGGCGAAGAAGCCGCGACCTGGGTCGGCGAGAACTACGCCGCCGGACAGAGCTGGGTCGATCTTGGGACCTCCGAAGGGCCCGACGGCGAAGAGGCCTTTTACGGCTTTCCCTACAAGATCGACGTGAAGTCCATCGTCTGGTACGTGCCGGAGGCCTTCGACGAGGCCGGCTATGAGGTCCCCGAGACGATGGAGGCCCTGAAGGAACTGACCGACAAGATCGTCGCCGACGGCGGCACGCCCTGGTGCATCGGGCTCGGTTCGGGCGCAGCCACCGGTTGGCCCGCGACCGACTGGGTGGAAGACATGATGCTGCGCACCCAGCCCCCCGAGGTCTACGACCAATGGGTGAGCAACGAGATCCCGTTCGACGATCCCGCGGTGCTGGGCGCGATCGAGGAGTACGGCTTCTTCGCCAAGACGGACGACTACGTGAACGGCGGCGCAGAATCCGTGCCGAACACCGACTTCCGCGAAAGCCCGCTTGGCCTCTTCCAGTTTCCGCCGGAATGCTACCTTCACAAGCAGGCGACGTTCATCCCGACGTTCTTCCCCGAAGGCACCGAAGTGGGGCTTGACGCCGATTTCTTCTACTTCCCCGCCTATGAAAGCAAGGATCTGGGCCGCCCGGTGCTGGGCGCCGGTACGCTGCTGGCCATGACCCGCGAAAGCGACGTCGCTCACGGCTTCATCGAGTTCGTGCAGACGCCCATCGCGCACGAGATCTGGATGGCGCAGTCCGGCTTCCTGACGCCCTACACCGAGGCCAACGTCGATGTGTTTCCGTCCGACTCGCAGCGCAACCTCAACGAGATCCTGACCACGGCCACGACGTTCCGCTTCGACGGCTCCGATCTGATGCCGTCCGAGATCGGCGCGGATGCCTTCTGGAAGGGCATGGTGGCCTACACGGGCGGCGAGAGCGCCGAAGAAGCCGCCGGCACGATCCAGGAACGCTGGAACGCCATCAAGTAGGGCCTCAGGGCCTCGGACGATCGGCGCGGGCCCGCTTCGGCCCGCGCCGCAATAACAGAAGGCTAGCGACGGGGAGGGTCGTGACATGTCGCCAATCTTGCAGGGCATCCTGACGATAATCATCGGCGTCGGGGGGTGCATCGGCTACTTCTACGGCTCCAACCTGGTGCTCGACAAAGTCCTCTTTCCCGCCAAGGGCAAGAATGCCGGGCAGAACATCAACCGCGCCAACCAGATCCGGCCCTGGCTGTTCCTCTTTCCGGCGATGTTCGCGCTTGGCCTCTACCTGGCCTATCCGGTCGTGGGCTCGTTCATCCGCTCGCTCTACGGGCGCAGCGGCGACGACTTCGTGGGCCTCGGCAACTACCTGACGCTGGCCGAGGACCCGGCATTCCGCGTGGCGCTTCTGAACAACATGCTCTGGGCGCTCGTCGTGCCCGCGGGGGCCACGGCCTTCGGCCTTCTCGCCGCGCAGCTCACCGACAAGCTGAGCTGGGGCAACATCGCCAAGTCGCTGATCTTCATGCCCATGGCGATCAGCTTCGTCGGCGCCTCGCTCATCTGGAAGTTCGTCTACGCCAACGATGCCGATATCGGCCTGATCAACGCGATCCGGGCCGGGCTCGGCGCCGACAACCCGATCGACGTGCTGCAGATCCCTTTCTGGAACAACTTCTTCCTCATGATCATCCTGATCTGGATCCAGACGGGCTTTGCCATGGTGATCCTCAGCGCCGCCCTGCGCGGCATCCCCGAGGAGACGGTGGAGGCCGCGATCATCGACGGGGCAAGCGCCACGCAGGTCTTCTTCAAGATCAAGGTGCCGCAGATCATGGGCACGATCGTGGTGGTCTGGACGACGATCACGATCCTGGTGCTGAAGGTCTTCGATATCGTCTACGCCACGACGGGCGGCAATTTCGGCACCCAGATCCTGCCGAGTTACATGATGAGCTTCATGTTCCGCGACGACGGGCGCGCCACCGCCGTGGCCTTCGTGATCATGCTGGTCGTGCTGCCGGTGATGATCTGGAACATCGTGCAAGCCCGCAAAGAAATGCGCTGAGGGAGATCCGGACATGGACAATATCGCAGGTCAGAAAACCTCCCTCGGATGGGCCATCAACATCGCCGTGGTGATCATGGTGCTATTGTGGCTGATCCCGACGCTCGGCCTTCTGGTGTCGTCGTTCCGCGACCGGGACCAGATTTCCGAGACCGGCTGGTGGATGGCGCCGTTCTCGGTGGAGCAGACGTATCGCGGCACCGCCACGCTCGACAACATGAGCCGGGACGGCGACCTCTACGTGATCGAGGGCAACATCTTTGCCGACAGCGACGCGACCGGCACCCTCAATGCCTTCGGCGACTCGGGCCGCCAGCCGGGAGAGTACCCGGCCGGAACCACGGCCGATCTGGGCGACGGCGAGACGCTGACCGTCGAGGTCAACGGCGACTACCGCTTCGTGCTGCCCGAGGACCCTGGCCGCCGCGGCCCGCGCATCTACTTCGCCGCCGAGACCCCGCCGGAATTCAGCCTCGACAACTACCAGACCGTCCTGACCTCTGACGGGATGGACGTGGCCTTCATCAACACGCTCACCGTCACCGTACCGGCGACGATCATCCCCATCCTCATCGCGGCCTTCGCGGCCTATGCGCTGGCCTGGATGGATTTCCCCGGGCGGGGCCTCTTGATCGCCGCCGTGGTCGGGCTGCTCGTCGTGCCCCTGCAGCTGGCACTGGTGCCGATGCTGAACCTGCACAACGCGGTGGGGATCGGGCAGTCGTTCTTCGGGATTTGGCTGGCGCATACCGGGTTCGGCCTGCCGCTGGCCGTCTATCTCCTGCGGAACTACATGGTCGGCCTGCCGCGCGACATCATCGAAAGCGCCAAGGTCGACGGCGCGACCGACTTCCAGGTCTTCACCAAGATCGTCCTGCCGCTCAGCTTCCCGGCGCTGGCCGCCTTCGCGATCTTCCAGTTCCTCTGGACGTGGAACGACCTGCTTGTGGCCAAGGTGTTCCTGCCGTCCTCCGACGAGAGCAAGGTGATGACCGTGAAGATCGCCGACGATCTGCTGGGCTCGCGCGGCGGCGACTGGGGGATCCTGGCCACGGCCGCCTTCGTCTCCATCGCGGTCCCGCTCCTGGTGTTCTTCACCATGCAACGCTACCTCGTGCGCGGCCTGCTCGCCGGTTCGGTCAAGTAATCCCGACGGACCGGACCTGACATGAGCTTTCTCGCCGAGACCGCGGAGCCCTATCGCGCCGCCCCCAGTCCTGCCGCCCCGGTGGACAAGGACTGGTGGCGGGGCGCGGTCATCTACCAGATCTATCCACGCTCCTTTCAGGACAGCAACAACGACGGGATCGGCGACCTTTCGGGCATCATCCACCGGATGGATTACATCGCCGAGCTCGGCGTCGATGCGATCTGGATCTCGCCTTTCTTCCGTTCGCCCATGCGCGACTACGGCTACGACGTCAGCAGCTACCGCGACGTCGACCCGATGTTCGGCTCGCTGGGGGATTTCGACGCGTTGGTCAGCCGCGCCCACGATCTTGGCCTGAAGGTGCTGATCGACCTGGTGCTCAGCCACACCTCGGAAGAGCATCGCTGGTTTAAGGAAAGCCGCGCCAGCCGCGACAATCCGAAGGCCGACTGGTATGTCTGGGCCGACCCGAAGCCCGACGGCACGCCGCCCAACAACTGGCTTTCGATCTTCGGCGGCTCTGCCTGGGAATGGGATGCCGAGCGGATGCAGTATTACCTGCACAACTTCCTTGCCGAGCAGCCCGACCTGAACTTCCACAGCGCGGAGGTGCAGCACGAAGTGCTCGACGTGGCGCGCTTCTGGCTGAACCGCGGGGTCGACGGCTTCCGCCTCGATACGGTCAACTTCTACTTCCACGACAGGCAGCTGCGCGACAACCCGCCGCTGGATCCCGAGCTTCGCAACGATAACACCGCGCCCTCGGTGAACCCGTATAACTTCCAGGATCACCTGCACGACAAGACGCAGCCCGAGAACATCGCCTTCATCAGGCAGATGCGTGCGCTGCTGGACGAGTATCCCGCCACCACCAGCGTCGGCGAGGTGGGCGAAAGCCAGCGTGGCACCCAGGTGCAGGCGGAATACACCGCCGGCGAGGACATGCTGCACATGGCCTACGATTTCGATTTCCTCGCCAGCGGCTATCCCGCGCCGCGCCGCGTCGCCGGCGTGCTGGAACGCTTCGACAGGATCGTGACCGAAGGCTGGGCCTGCTGGGCCTATTCCAACCACGACGTGGTGCGGCATCCCTCCCGGTGGAACATGACGCCGGCGGCGGCGCGGGCCTATGCGGGCCTGCTGCTTTCGCTGAAGGGCTCGGTTTGCCTTTACCAGGGCGAGGAGCTGGGGTTGAACGAAGCCTACGTGCCTTACGAGGATCTGCGCGATCCCTACGGGATCAAGTTCTGGCCGAAGTTCAAGGGCCGGGACGGATGCCGCACGCCGATGCCCTGGAGCAGCGACGCGCATCATGGCGGCTTCACCGATGGCCATCCCTGGTTGCCCGTGGCACTGGAGCATCTGGCGCTGGCGGTGAACCGCCAGGAGATGTCGGCCACCAGCACGCTGGCCTTCTACCGCGCGATGATCGCCTTCCGCAAAGGCCATGCGCCGATGCTGAAGGGCGGGCTGGAGATGACCGACGTCACCGACGACGGCGTGTCGTTCATCCGTTCCCTCGAGGGTGCGCGGGTGTTCTGCAGCTTCAATCTGTCGAAGGCGCCGCGGGAGGTGCCGATGCCGCCGGGCGACTGGCGGCTGGACGAGGACGGGCCGTTCGAGGTCGAGGATACGGGCACGGGGTGGCGGCTGCCCCCCTGGCAGGCGGCGTTCGCCGTGCCGCGGAACTAGAAAAGAAAGGGAGGGGACAGGAATGGCCGAAGTCAATCTTACCGATGTTGCCAAGGCTTATGGCGACGTGAGGGTGCTGAGCAACATCAACCTCAACATCGAGCAGGGCGAGCTGGTGGTGTTCGTCGGGCCCTCGGGCTGCGGCAAGTCCACGTTGCTGCGCATGATCGCGGGGCTCGAGAGGATCACCGGCGGCAAGCTCGAGATCGACGGCGTCGTCGTCAACGACGTGCCGCCGTCCGAGCGCGGCATCGCGATGGTGTTCCAGTCCTATGCGCTTTACCCGCACATGACGGTGCGCGACAACATGGCCTTCGCCCTGAAGATCGCCAAGAAGACCAAGGAGCAGATCGACGACGCGATCGCCAATGCCGCCCGCAAGCTGCAGCTCGAGCCTTATCTCGATCGCCTGCCCAAGGCGCTCTCGGGCGGTCAGCGGCAACGGGTCGCCATCGGCCGGTCCATCGTGCGCGATCCCAAGGTCTATCTCTTCGACGAGCCGCTCTCGAACCTCGACGCCGCCCTGCGGGTCGCGACCCGGATCGAGATCGCGCAGCTGAAGGAATTGATGCCCGACAGCACGATGATCTACGTCACCCACGACCAGGTGGAGGCGATGACGCTCGCCAGCCGCATCGTGGTGCTGGCCGGCGGCGGCATCAGCCAGGTGGGCACGCCGCTGGAGCTTTACGAGAAGCCGGCGAACACCTTCGTGGCGCAATTCATCGGCAGCCCCGCGATGAACCTCTTTCCGGGCAAGATCAGCGGCACCGGCGAGGTGACCCGCGTCGTCCTGCCCACCGGTTCCGAGACCGACGTGCCGATCCCCTCGCGCCCCGATCTGCAGGGCGCCGACGTGATGCTGGGCGTGCGGCCCGAGGATCTGATCATCGCGCGCGAGGGCGATCCGGTGCTGCTGCATTTCGGGGTGGAGATCACCGAGAAGCTGGGCGAGGTGACCGTGCTCTATTCCGGCACGCCAGACGACGAGCACCAGATGATCGCCAAGGTTCCGGGCATCGCCCATGTGGAACGCGGCGAGAAGCTGAAGATGACCGCGGCGCGCGACAAGCTGCACATCTTCCACGATGGGATCTCGCTGCTCTACCACTAGGGCCGCGTCGCTGCGGTCGCACCGCACGGGTTGCTCAGCAGGGCCGCCCCTGCGCCCAATGTCTCCGGGCCAGCGTGTCCCCGCCGTCTGCTCCCCCCTGCGCGGTTCGCCGCGTGGGGACCCATCCGCCGATCCGCCGATCCGCCATTCCATTCCAAGGCCCTTCCGGGGTAGGACCGCGCGCAAGCCGTCCGCCCGCAGGAGCCATGCATGGAAATCCGCCAAGCCCTGACCTTCGACGACGTCCTGCTGGTGCCGGGCGCCAGCGCCGTGCTGCCGGGCCAGGCCGATACCGCCACCCAGGTCACCCGCGCCATCCGGCTCAACATCCCGCTCCTCAGCTCCGCGATGGATACCGTGACCGAGGCGCGCATGGCCATCGCCATGGCGCAGGCCGGCGGCATGGGGGTGATCCACCGCAACCTCGGGGTCGAGGAGCAGGCCCGCGAGGTGCGCCGCGTCAAGCGCTTCGTCTCGGGCGTCGTCTACAACCCCGTGACGCTGACCGCCGACCAGACGCTCGCCGATGCCAAGGCCCTGCAGGAGCGTTACAAGGTCACCGGCTTCCCGGTGGTGGATGCCGCGCGCCGGGTGGTGGGCATCGTCACCAACCGCGACATGCGCTTCGCCACCGCCGATGACACGCCGGTCAGCGCCATGATGACCTCTCGCGATCTGGCCATGCTGCGCGAGCCGGCCGATCTCGACGAGGCGCGCGACCTCATGAAGGAACGCCGGATCGAGAAGCTGCTGGTGGTGGATGCCGCAGGCCGCCTGACCGGCCTGCTGACCCTGAAGGACAGCGAGCAGGCGGTGCTGAACCCCCAGGCCTGCATGGACGAGCTCGGTCGCCTGCGCGTGGCCGCCGCCACCACCGTGGGCGATGCCGGCTTCGGCCGGGCCGAGGCGCTGATCGATGCGGGCGTGGATATGGTGGTGGTCGATACCGCCCATGGCCATTCCGCGGCGGTGGGAGAGGTGGTGCGGCGGATCAAGCGGCTCAGCAACGCCGTGCAGGTCGTGGCGGGCAACGTCGCGACGGGCGAGGCCACCCGTGCGCTGATCGATGCAGGCGCGGATGCGGTGAAGGTCGGCATCGGCCCGGGGTCCATCTGCACCACGCGGATGGTGGCGGGGGTGGGCGTACCGCAGCTGACCGCGATCCTCGACTGCGCGGCCGCCGCGCGCGGTACCGGCGTGCCGGTCATCGCCGATGGCGGCATCAAGTTCTCCGGCGATTTTGCCAAGGCCATCGCCGCGGGGGCCGCCTGCGCCATGGTCGGCAGCATGATCGCGGGCACCGACGAGAGCCCCGGCGAGGTGATCCTCTACCAGGGCCGCAGCTACAAGTCCTACCGCGGGATGGGCAGCCTTGGCGCCATGGCCCGCGGCTCGGCCGACCGCTACTTCCAGAGCGACGCGGCCAGCGACAAGCTGGTGCCGGAGGGGATCGAGGGGCAGGTGCCCTACAAGGGGTCGGCGGGCGCGGTGGTGCACCAGCTCGTGGGCGGGCTTCGCGCGGCCATGGGCTACGTGGGCGCGGCCAGCATCGCCGAGCTGCAGGCGCGGGCGGACTTCGTGCAGATCACCGGCGCCGGCCTCAACGAGAGCCACGTGCACGACGTGCAGATCACGCGGGAGAGCCCGAACTATTCCCGCTAGCCCGCCGCCCGTTCGCTGCGCCGCAGGCCGGCACCCGCCCGCGCCGAGGCCGGCAACGACAAGCCTGTGGCGGGCCGTTGCCGCACGCCGCGCCGCAGGCGAACAGCCGACTGCGCCTGCGACCCCTGCAAGATTTCGAAAAGCAAGGAGTTCAGGTGTCCTCGACGGCACCCGAGGCCCGCCAATGACCCCAGCCGCGCGCATCGCCGCCGCAATCGGCATCCTGGATCGGATCGCGGCCGGTCAGCTCGCCGAACCCGCGCTGACGTCCTGGTCGCGCGGCAGCCGCTACGCCGGCTCGGGCGACCGCGCGGCGGTGCGCGACCACGTGTTCCGCGCCTTGCGGCAATGGCGCTCCCTCGCGGCGCTCGGCGGCGCCGAGACGGGACGGGGGCTGATGCTGGGCGCCCTGCGCGCCGACGGCGTCGACCCGGCGACGGTGTTCACCGGCCAGGGCCACGCGCCGGCCGCAGCACCCCCCGGTCACCCCGATCCGTCGGGTGCGACGCCCGAGCCCGGCAGCGCCACGGCGCTCGACTGTCCCGATTGGCTCATGGCGCCCCTGGCCGAAGCCCTCGGCCCGGAGCGCGACGCGATCCTGCTGGCTTTGCGCAAGCGCGCGCCCATCCACCTGCGCGTCAACGCCCGCGCCGCCAGCCCCGAGGCCGCGGCCGCCCGCCTGGCCGGGGAAGGCGTCGCCGCCCGCCCGCACCCCCTGTCGCCGAACGCGCTCGAGGTGACCGAGGGCGCGCGGCGGTTGCGGCAGGCCGGGGCGCTGGCCGAGGGCTGGGTCGAGCTGCAGGATGCCGGCTCCCAGGCCGTGGCCGACGCGGTGCCGCTGGCGCCGGGGGGGCGGCTACTCGATCTCTGCGCCGGGGCGGGGGGCAAGGTGCTGGCCGTGGCCGCCCGCGGCGAAGGCCGCTATTTCGCGCACGATGTCGCCCCGGCCCGCATGGCCGATCTTCCGGCCCGTGCCGCCCGCGCCGGCATCGCCGTGCAGCTGCTTACCCCGGAGGATCTGTCCGCCGCACCCGCCGCCTATGACACCGTCGTGGTCGATGCGCCCTGCTCGGGAAGCGGATCGTGGCGCCGTGACCCGCAGGGCAAATGGCGGCTGGCGCCCGCGCGCCTCGACGAGCTGACCGGGCTGCAGGACGCGATCCTGCGGCAGGCGGCGGTCCTCGCCGCGCCCGGCGGCGCGATCGCCTACATCACCTGCTCGTTCCTGCGCGCCGAGAACGAAGACCGCATCGCCGCCTTCCTCGGCGACCATCCCGGCTGGGCCGCCGGCCCGGCCCGCCGCCTTAGCCCGCTGCAGGGCTGCGACGGGTTCTTCCAATGCGTCTTGACCGCTCCCCTTAGCGCGCCCGAGCACGAGGCAACCTCAGGTTGAAAGAATTACGTTCGGCATGTTGTTCGCGGCTGGAAGTTACTTAAGTGCAGCTTAACCTTCGGCGCCCTAAGTAAAGCGGAGATCTTGCCCGACGGAGGCGACGTGAGCGAAACGATGCAATTTTCGGCGGCCCTCGAACAGGCTTGCCGTGACGCCGCGCCGCGGCTGCTGCCGCTGGCCTTGACCGGCGGGGCGCTGGCCCTTGCGGGGGCGCTCGCCGTGACCGGCGCGCTGCAGGCCGGGCTCGTCACTGCCGGCGGCGCCGTCCTGGCCATCGCGCTGAGCGTTCGGTTCCTCGCCGGGCGCCGCAAGGCGCGGGTCTCCGCCATGATCGCCAGCGTCGGCGCCTTTCACGAGGCCGATGAGAGCGTCGTGGCCGTCACCGACGAGGCGGGGCGGCTTGTCTGGGCCAATGCCGCCGCCTGCGCCCTCACGGGCATGTCGGTCGGGGAACCGTTGGCGAACGCGCTCGGTGGCCGCTTCGCCGCGCCAGGCGCCATCGTGGGCCGCCTCTCCGCCGTGGCGCGCAAGCAGGGCACCGCGCGGGAAGACAGGGTCAACCGCAACGGCCATACCCGCCTGACGGCGGTCGCCGGCGCCCAAGACCACGTGCTCTGGCGGCTGGAAGACGTGGCGCCGCACGGGGCGGTCGCCGGATCGATGGAACTCGGGCTGCCGTCCTGCGTGATCGATGCCGCGGGCGCCGTGGTGTCCTCGGGCTCTGCCATGACCGAGCTTCTGGGCGAGCCGCCGGAGCGTCTAGAGAGGCTGGTGACTGACCTGCCGATCCGGTCGGGTCACGTCCACGACGTGGCCACCCGCGAGGGCCTGCAGCGCCGCCGCGTCGTCGAGATCGCCGGAGAGCTTGGGGCGGAGATCTACGTGCTGCCCGAGGGCACCGCCGCGGGGTCGGATGCGGCCGAGCTTTTCGATGCGCTGCCGGTGCCGCTCCTGAAGATCGCGTCCGACGGGCGGGTGCAGGTGGCCAACCGCTCGGCGCGCGAGCTTCTGGGCAACGCCATCCCGCAGGGCACCAACCTCGCCGATCTGGTCTCCGGCCTCGGGCGTTCGGTGTCGGACTGGCTGCGCGAGGCGGCGGCGGGGCGCGGGCTGAACCGGTCCGAGTTCCTGCAGGTCACCACCGACGGCCGCGACGTCTTCGTGCAGGTAACGCTGAAGCGGGCGGCCGAGCCTGGCGCCAGCCATCTCGTGGCCGTGCTCAACGATGCGACCGAGCTGAAGACGCTCGAGGCGCAGTTCGTGCAGAGCCAGAAGATGCAGGCGATCGGCCAGCTGGCCGGTGGCGTCGCGCACGACTTCAACAACCTGCTCACCGCGATCTCCGGGCATTGCGATCTGCTGCTCCTGCGCCACGACCAGGGCGATCCCGAATACGGCGACCTGGTGCAGATCCATCAGAACGCCAACCGGGCCGCCAGCCTCGTGGGGCAGCTTCTGGCCTTCTCCCGCAAGCAGACCCTGCAGCCGCAGATGATCGATCTGCGCGATGCGCTCGCCGACCTCACCCATCTGCTGAACCGGCTGGTGGGCGAGCGGGTGCGGCTGACCCTGCGCCACGATCCGGCGCTGCCCTCGATCCGGGCCGACAAGCGGCAGCTGGAGCAGGTCATCATGAACCTCGTGGTGAACGCCCGCGACGCGATGCCCTCGGGCGGCGAGATCGTGATCGAGACGGAGGCGGTGATGCTGAAGGCCGAGACCCGCCGCAACCGGGCCGCGATTCCACCCGGCGACTACGTGGTGGTGCGCGTGTCCGATCAGGGCATCGGCATTCCGCCGGAGAAGCTGAGCAAGATCTTCGAGCCCTTCTACACGACCAAGAAGACCGGCGAGGGCACCGGGCTCGGCCTTTCCACCGCCTACGGCATCGTCAAGCAGACGGGTGGCTACATCTTCGCCGACAGCACGCCGGGCGAGGGCACGGTCTTCACCCTCTTCCTGCCGGCCTACCGCGAGGCCGCGACGCCTAAGCCCGCGCTGCCCGCCCCCCACGCCGCCGCGCACCTTCCGGCGGCCCGCAGCGATGCGGTGGTTCTGCTGGTGGAAGACGAGGCGCCGGTCCGCGCCTTCGCCTCGCGCGCGCTGCGGCTGCGCGGCTACACCGTCCTCGAGGCGGAGAACGCCGAGGAGGCGCTGAGCCAGCTGGCCGATGGCGAGCTGAAGGTCGATCTTTTCGTCACCGACGTTGTGATGCCGGGGATGGACGGGCCCACCTGGGTGCGGATTGCCCTGAAGGACCGCCCCGATACCCGCATCGTCTTCGTCTCGGGCTATGCCGAGGATGCGCTCGATGAGCATCACGGGCGCATCCCCAACTCCGTCTTCCTGCCCAAGCCCTTCTCGCTGCAGGATCTCACCCTGACGGTCCAGAAGCAGCTCGGCTGAGCCGGGCCCTCCGCCAGCGGCCTTGCCGTCGCGACGCCGCATGCCAGCCGCGCACGCCCCGCCGGTAAGGATTCGTCAACATCTCGCTGCCAGCTTCGAAATACGGCAGCTTTGTGTTGAATTTGCCGCGCTCAGGTCCCATACGTTAAGGAACAAGAGCAGAACATCGGCAGCATTGCCGGCCCGCAAAGGGCGTGCAACAAGGACAGGATACATGGCTTCGGCGAACCTTCTCAACCTGGACAGCTCCCGCAAGATGGACAAGCAAAAGGCGCTCGACAGCGCGCTCGCCCAGATCGAACGCCAGTTCGGCAAGGGCTCCATCATGAAGCTCGGCCAGGACGGCGCGGTCACGGAGATCGAATCGACCTCCACCGGCTCCCTGGGGCTCGACATCGCGCTTGGCATCGGCGGCCTGCCCAAGGGCCGCATCATCGAGATCTACGGCCCCGAGAGCTCCGGCAAGACCACGCTGACGCTCCATTGCGTGGCCGAGGAACAGAAGAAGGGCGGCGTCTGCGCCTTCGTGGATGCCGAGCACGCGCTTGACCCGCAATATGCCAAGAAGCTCGGCGTCAACCTCGAGGAGCTGCTGATCTCGCAGCCCGACACCGGCGAGCAGGCACTGGAGATCACCGACACGCTGGTCCGCTCCGGCGCCGTCAGCATGGTCGTGGTCGACAGCGTCGCGGCGCTGACCCCCAAGGCCGAGCTGGAAGGCGACATGGGCGATCATCAGGTCGGCGCCCAGGCCCGGCTGATGAGCCAGGCGATGCGCAAGTTGACTGCCTCGATCAGCCGCAGCAAGTGCATGGTCATCTTCATCAACCAGATCCGCATGAAGATCGGCGTCATGTTCGGCTCCCCCGAGACCACGTCGGGCGGCAACGCGTTGAAATTCTACGCCTCCGTCCGCCTCGACATCCGCCGCATCGGCGCCGTCAAGGACCGCGACGAGATCACCGGCAACGCCACCCGCGTCAAGGTCGTCAAGAACAAGGTCGCGCCGCCCTTCAAGCAGGTCGAATTCGACATCATGTACGGCGAGGGTATCTCGAAGACGGGCGAGCTCCTCGACCTCGGCGTCAAGGCCGGCGTCGTCGACAAGTCGGGCTCGTGGTTCTCGTACGGCGACGAGCGCATTGGCCAGGGCCGCGAGAACGCCAAGATCTTCCTCAAGTCCAACCCCAAGATCGCGTGGGAGATCGAGGACAAGATCCGCGCCGCCCACGGGCTGGATTTCGACATGCCGGGCGGTTCGGGCGAACCCGACCCCACTCCGGAAGAGGACGTGCTCGACGTCTCGACGCCCCGGCGGGCGGCCCCACAGTACGGGCTGCCCGCCGCCGCAGACCATCGGTGGACAGCGTGCAAGGCCACGGCTAAACGGGACTGCCGCCTCCCGGAGACCCGCCCATGGCCAGCCTGAACGACATTCGCGCCACCTTCCTCGACTATTTCGGGCGCAACGGGCATGCCATCGTGCCCAGCTCCTCGTTGGTGCCGCGGAACGACCCCACGTTGATGTTCACCAACAGCGGCATGGTGCAGTTCAAGAACGTCTTCACCGGCGCCGAGCACCGCGACTATTCCCGCGCCACCAGCAGCCAGAAATGCGTCCGCGCCGGCGGCAAGCACAACGACCTCGACAATGTCGGCTACACCGCGCGCCACCATACCTTCTTCGAGATGCTGGGGAATTTCAGCTTCGGCGACTATTTCAAGGCCGAGGCGATCCCCTTCGCGTGGGAGCTGATCACCCGCGAGTTCGGCATCGACCCCGCGCGCCTGCTGGTGACCATCTACCACGACGACGAGGCGGCCGCGCAGATCTGGAAGAAGATCGCCGGCCTGCCCGACGAGCGCATCATCCGCATCGCGACCGACGACAACTTCTGGCGCATGGGCCCCACCGGCCCCTGCGGCCCCTGCACCGAGATCTTCTACGACCACGGCGATCACATCCCGGGCGGCCCCCCCGGCAGCCCCGACGAGGACGGCGACCGCTTCATCGAGATCTGGAATCTCGTCTTCATGCAGAACGAGCAGTTCGCCGACGGCACGCTGCGCCCGCTCGACATGCAGTCCATCGACACCGGCATGGGGCTGGAACGCATCGGCGCGCTCCTGCAGGGCAAGCACGACAATTACGACACCGATCTGATGCGCAGCCTGATCGAGGCGTCGGCCCACGCCACCTCCACCGATCCCGACGGGCCCGGCGCCGTCCACCACCGGGTGATCGCCGACCATCTGCGGTCCACCTCGTTCCTCGATCGCCGACGGGGTGATGCCCTCGAACGAGGGGCGCGGCTACGTCCTGCGCCGGATCATGCGGCGGGCCATGCGCCACGCGCATCTGCTGGGCGCCCAGGACCCGGTGATGTTCCGCCTGGTGCCGGCGCTGGTGCGCAAGATGGGCCAGGCCTTCCCCGAGCTCGGCCGCGCCCAGCCGCTGATCGAGGAGACGCTGCGGCTGGAGGAGACGCGCTTCAAGTCCACGCTGGAGCGGGGCCTGCGGTTGCTGGAGGACGAGCTGGGCAGCCTGCCGCCCGGCGCCGCCCTGCCGGGCCAGGCCGCGTTCCGGCTCTACGACACCTACGGCTTCCCGCTCGACCTGACCCAGGACGCCCTGCGAGAGAAGGGCCGCGCCGTGGATACCGCGGGCTTCGATGCCGCGATGGACGCGCAGAAGGCCAAGGCCCGCAGCGCGTGGTCCGGCTCTGGCGAGACCGCCGATGCCGCGATCTGGCTCGATCTGGCCGACCGGCACGGGCGTCACCGAGTTCCTCGGCTACGACACCGAAGCCGCCGAGGGGCAGATCCTGGCGTTGGTCGAGGGCGGCGCGGAGCGCGAAGAGGCGACCGAGGGCGAGACGGTCCAGGTCGTCGTCAACCAGACGCCTTTCTATGCCGAGCAGGGTGGACAGGTCGGCGACACCGGCACGCTTGCCACCCCCACGGGCGCCGCGCGGGTCACCGACACCCGCAAGCTCGCCGGCCTCTTCGTCCACGTCGCTGAGGTCACCGAAGGCCGGATCGTGCCGGGGCAAGGCGCGGCACTCGCCGTCGACCATGGCCGCCGCTCGATGATCCGCGCCAACCACTCCGCCACGCACCTGCTGCACGAGGCCCTGCGCGCGGCGCTCGGGCCCCACGTGGCGCAGCGCGGCTCGCTCAACGCGCCCGACCGCCTGCGCTTCGATTTCAGCCATTCCCAGGCGATGAGCCTGCAGGAGCTGCGGCGCGTGGAAGCCGAGGTCAACGCCTACATCCGCCAGAACGCCCCCGTCGCGACGCGCATCATGACGCCCGACGAGGCGCGGGGGCTGGGCGCGCAGGCGCTGTTCGGCGAGAAGTACGGCGACGAGGTGCGCGTGGTCTCCATGGGCCGGGCGCCCGGATCGCAGAAGGGCAGCGACGGGCAGACCTATTCGCTGGAGCTTTGCGGCGGCACCCATGTGGCGCAGACGGGCGACATCGGCGTCTTCGTGACACTTGGCGACAGCGCGTCGTCCTCGGGCGTGCGCCGGATCGAGGCGCTCACCGGGGCGGCGGCGTTCGACTACCTCAGCGAGCAGGATCACCGGCTGGCCGAGGTCGCCCTGGCGCTGAAGGCCGCGCCCGGCGAGGTGGCCCAAAGGGTGCGCGGCCTGCTGGACGACCGGCGCAACCTTCAGGCGGAGGTCGCGCGCCTGCGCCGCGACATCGCCATGGGCGGCGGCAAGGGCGGCACGGCCGAGGCCCGCGAGGTGGGCGGCGTCAGCTTCCTGGCGCAGGCGCTCAGCGGTGTCACGGGCAAGGACCTGCCGGCGCTGGTCGACGAGCACAAGGCGCGCATGGGATCCGGCGCGGTGCTGTTGATCGCCGATGCGGGGGGCAAGGCGGCGGTGGCGGCAGGCGTGACGGCCGACCTGACCGACAAGCTCTCCGCGGTCGACATCGTGCGCGCCGCGGTGGCCGAGCTTGGCGGCAAGGGCGGTGGCGGCCGGCCCGACATGGCGCAGGGCGGCGGCAGCGACCCGGGCCGCGCCGATCAGGCCATCAAGGCCGCCGAAGCCATACTGGAAGGATAGGATGACCGCACTCTGGATCGCCCATGTGCACGTGACCGATGCCGAGGCCTATGGCCGCTACGCAAGGCTGGCCACCGGCGCCATCGAAGGGCATGGCGGCACGTTTCTCGCCCGCGGCGGGGCCTTCCACCGGCTGGAGGGCGCCGAGCGCGAGCGCCACGTGGTCGCCCGCTTCCCCTCGCTTCAGGCGGCGCGCGACTGCTACGAGAGCGCGGCCTACCAGGAAGCGCTCGGTCATGCGAAAGGCGCGGCAGAGCGTGACCTCGTGATCGTGGAAGAGCTCTGACGCCGCTCGCAGCCCTCATGTCGCTCCATGCCGGACAGGGGCGGCTCGACTGGATCGGCCTGCGCACCGCGCGGCGGGCGCCGATGGAGGCGGTGGAGGCGGCCGAGGTGACCGAGACCGGCCTCGTCGGCGACCGGCACGGCGCCGCCGGCAAGCGGGCCGTCACGCTGATCCAGTCCGAACACCTGCCGGTGATCGCCTCGCTCGCCCGGCGCGACGACATCGCCCCGGCGATGCTGCGCCGCAACCTCATGGTCTCAGGGCTGAACCTCACCGCGCTCAACGGCAGGCGGATCGCCATAGGCGCCGTGGAGCTTCAGATCACCGGCCCCTGCGCGCCCTGCAGCCGCATGCAGGAGGCGCTCGGCCCCGGCGGCTACAACGCCGTGCGCGGCCATGGCGGCTGGTGCGCGCGGGTGGTCCGGTCGGGGGCGTTTGCCGTGGGCGACGCGGTGGTGCCGCCAGAGGGGACCTTTGCCGAAGGGATATCGACATGAAAGTTGCGCATTTCATCTGCAAGCGGGCAGAGGTCGGGCCGGGGCTGCGTCACGTCGCGCCGGAGCCGGACGGTCGCTGGACCTCGGGCAACTGGGACATGAGCGAGGAGCAGGCGCGCTCGCTGATCGGCGGGCGGATCTACCTGCACAGCTCCAAGGCCAAGCCGTCCGTCTTTGGCGGCCGCGTGGTGGATGTTCGGCCCGTCACGGACACCGAGGTCGCCCGAGAGGCCCGCGTCGTCTTCGTCCTGGAACCGACGAAGGACGACAAGGGCGTCAAATGGCGCGGCCGCAGCGACGCGATGGCCAGCTACGGCGGCATCGTGGAGGTCGACTGACCCCGCTTTCGATGCCGCCGGTTCAGGTCAGCTTGCCGCCCGGCTCTGCCGCTTGCGCTCGTGCGGGTCGAGGAAGCGCTTGCGCAGGCGGATCGCGTTCGGCGTCACCTCGACCAGCTCGTCGTCGTCGATATAGGCGATGGCCTGTTCCAGCGTCAGGGTCACCGGGGTCGTCAGCCGCACCGCCTCGTCGGTGCCAGAGGCCCGCACGTTGGTCAGCTTCTTGCCCTTCAGCGGGTTCACCTCTAGGTCGTTCTCGCGGGAATGCTCGCCGATGATCATGCCCGTGTAGACAGGCGCCTGCGCCCCGATGAACATGCGGCCCCGGTCTTCCAGGTTATAAAGCGCATAGGCCACGCTCGTGCCGTTCTCCATCGAGATCAGCACGCCGGCGCGCCGCCCCGGGATCGGCCCCTTGTGCGGCGCCCAGCCATGGAACACCCGGTTCAGAACGCCGGTGCCGCGCGTGTCGGTCAGGAACTCGCCGTGATAGCCGATCAGCCCCCGCGACGGCACGTTGGCGACGATCCGCGTCTTTCCGGCGCCGCCCGGCTTCATCTCGGCCAGCTCGCCGCGCCGCACCCCGGTGATCTTCTCGATCACCACGCCGGAATGCTCGTCGTCCACGTCGATGGTGACTTCCTCGATGGGCTCCAGCCGCTGGCCGTCCTCGTCGCGGAAGATCACCTGCGGCCGCGAGATCGACAGCTCGAAGCCCTCGCGGCGCATGTTCTCGATCAGCACTCCCATCTGCAATTCGCCCCGGCCGGCCACCTTGAAGGCCTCGCCGCCCGGCGTGTCGCTGACCTTGATGGCCACGTTGCTCTCGGCCTCCTTCATCAGCCGCTCGCGGATGACGCGCGATTGCACCTTCGATCCGTCGCGCCCGGCCAGCGGGCTGTCGTTGATCCCGAAGGTCACGCTGATGGTGGGCGGGTCGATGGGCTGGGCGGGCAGCGGCGTGTCGATGGCCGGGTCGGCCAGCGTGTCGGCCACGGTCGCCTTGGTCATGCCGGCAAGGGTCACGATGTCGCCCGCCTCCGCCAGATCGATCGGCTGCTGCCCAAGGCCGCGGAACGCCAGGATCTTGCTCACCCGGAACTGCTCGATCTTCTTGCCGTCGCGGGAAAGCGCGTTCAGCGTCGCGCCCGTCTTCAGCGTGCCGGCCTCGACGCGGCCGGTCAGGATGCGCCCGATGAACGGGTCGGCGCCCAGCGTCGTCGCCAGCATCCGGAAGGGCTGCTCGCGGTTGGCCAGCACCCGCGGCGCCGGCACGTGGCTGACGACCAGATCGTAGAGCGCGTCGAGGTTCTCGCGCGGCCCGTCCAGCTCGGTATCCGCCCAGCCGTTGCGCCCCGAGGCGTAGAGCACCGGGAAATCCAGCTGGTCGTCGTCGGCGTCGAGCGCGGCGAAGAGGTCGAACACTTCGTCAAGCGCCCGGTCCGGCTCTGCATCGGGCTTGTCGACCTTGTTCAGCACCACGATGGGCCGCAGCCCAAGCGCCAGCGCCTTGGACGTCACGAACTTCGTCTGCGGCATCGGCCCCTCGGCCGCATCCACCAGCAGCACCACGCCGTCGACCATGCTCAGGATCCGCTCCACCTCGCCGCCGAAATCGGCGTGGCCGGGCGTGTCGACGATGTTGATGCGCATGCCCTTCCATTCGAGGCTGGTCGCCTTCGCCAGGATGGTGATGCCGCGCTCGCGCTCAAGGTCGTTGCTGTCCATGGCACGCTCGGCCACGGCCTGGTTCTCGCGGAAGGCGCCAGATTGCTTCAGAAGCTCGTCAACCAGCGTCGTCTTGCCGTGGTCCACGTGGGCGATGATCGCAATGTTGCGAAGGTCCATACTCGTCATCCTGTCAGGGTTGCCGCGCGCCTATCTCGCAACCGCAGAAAAATCCAGATGCCAATGCGTCGCGGACGCGGAAAAGACATTGATCACGGCGACCCCCGCCACGATCGGCCCTTCCCGGCCATCGCCGGGGCGTCCATCCGCTGCCCCCGCCAGAGCCGGCCGATCGTCGCCACGCCGACGCCCGCCCAGGTGATATAGACCACGCCCACCGGGATCGTGCCCGGCGTCTGCGTCAGCGCCCAGGGCGAAAGCCCGTAGCCTGCCAGAACCGCGACGCCGGGCCGGAGCCGGCGAAAGCCGCCGGTGGAAGGCAGCGCCGAGGTGGCGAGGACCTCGGCCACGATGGCCACGCCCGGCAAGCGGCAGGCAGCAGGGCGCCACGCTCCCGGGGCGGGTCGCGGTCCTGCGACGCGCCGGCGCGGCTCATGTCCCCAGGTATCTGTCGCGGCGGTGGTTGAAGGCGATCACCAGGTTCAGCACGACCGCCCCCAGCAGTGACCAGGCCACCAGCGACAGCGGAAAGAGCACGGCGCAGACCGCGAAGATCACGGCGTCCGCCGCAAGCTGCACGTAGCCCGCCCTGAAGCCGGTCGCGTCCTGCACCGCCAGCGCCACCACGCCAAGCCCGCCAAGGCTGCCGCCATGCCGGAAGATCACCAGAAGGCCGGTGCCGATCAGCACTCCGAGAAGGATCGCCCCCAGCCATGGCGTGAGCGCTGCGATCTGGAATTGCCCCGGCAACGCCTCCGTCATCAGCGACAGCAGCGTCACGCAGGCCAGCGACTTCCACGTGAAGGCCCAGCCGAAGCGGCGGTAGCCGAACCAGTAGAACGGCAGGTTGATGACGAAGAAGATCGCACCGAAGGACCAGCCGGTGAGGTAGCTCAGGATCACCGCGATCCCCGCCGTCTGACCGGTGACGAAGCCCAGATGGGTCAGCACCAGCACCCCCATGGCGCAGAAGAAGACGCCAAGGGTCAGGCCATGGGCATCCTCGAGCGCCGTGTGCTTCAGGTCGTGCTGCGTCGGGTCCCGGGAAGGCTTCGCCATGGCGCGATCAGGGCGGCATCGGCCTGGCATGTCCAGCCTCGCGGGGCGCGGACCGGCTCAGGTCGCGCGCCGCCGTGTTAGACGGCCCGCAAAAGCGCCTCAGGCCCGCCGGCGCAGGGCCGACAGCCGCGCCAGCCCGGCCAGGCCGCCGAGCAGCATCCATCCCGCCGCCGGCAGCGGGATCGGCGGCATCGGCGGCAGGGGCGCGCCGCCCGCCGTCGAGATCTCGATCCGCTGGATCGGCAGGGCGCCCTCGACATAGGAGAAGGATCCGAAATCCGGGTCGTCGAAGACCCTGGTCGGAAGCGGACCGTCGAGGAAGATCGCGATGAAGACCTCGAATTCCGGGAACAGGGCTGTCCGGTCGGGAAACTCCGCGAAGTCGGCGAGATACTCGAACGTGCCGAAGACCGGCTCGATGAAGGGCGGGCCGATGAACACGCTGGTGTTCAGATCGCCCGGCCCGGCCTGGAACGGGTCGAAGAACCCCGAACCGGAGAACAGGCTGAACTCGTCCACCACCGTCGCGCCAAGGGTGAACGCGCCGGAATCCATCGCCTCGCTGGTGAACAGCGAGAAGGACGTGCCGACCAGCGACGGCGCGCCGATCGCCTGCGTGATGGTGCCCGACAGGGTCAGGTCCTCGGCCTCGCTCGGCGCGCTGCCGAAGAAGAAGTTCAGGATGGACCCGCTGGCGTCCGGGCCGTCGATGACCAGGAAGGGCTGGCCGAAGCCCGGCGGCGGCACCCCCACCGCCCGCGCCGGGGCGGCATGAGACATCAGGGCGGCGGCGGTTAAGGCGGCCGTCGCCGCGGCGTACGAGAGTCTATGCATGTCAGGCCTCACCTCGGGGAAATACCGTTTCAGCGTAGTCCCCGGATCACATTTCTGTCAACCGTGGCACGGCACCGCCGCAGGCCGGCGGGCCGCGCGAAAGTCGACGGGCGCTAGCCCGCCAGCGCCTTGTCCAGGTTCTCGTCGACCTTCTCCAGGAACCCCATCGTCGACAGCCACTTCTGCTCCGGTCCGACCAGAAGCGCCAGGTCCTTGGTCATGTGCCCGGCCTCGACGGTATCGACGACGACCTTCTCCAGCGTTTCGGCGAACTCGGTCAGCTTGGCGTTGCCGTCGAGCTTGCCGCGGTGCTTCAGACCGCCCGTCCAGGCGTAGATCGACGCGATGGAGTTGGTCGAGGTCTCCTTGCCCGCCTGATGCTGGCGGTAGTGGCGCGTGACGGTGCCGTGCGCCGCCTCGGCCTCCACGATCTTGCCGTCGGGCGTCATCAGCACGCTGGTCATCAGCCCGAGCGCGCCGAAGCCCTGCGCCACGGTATCCGACTGCACGTCGCCGTCGTAGTTCTTGCAGGCCCAGACGTAGCCGCCGTTCCACTTCATCGCGCAGGCGACCATGTCGTCGATCAGCCGGTGCTCGTAGGTGATGCCGGCATCCTTGAACTTCTGCGCGAATTCCGCCTCGATAGACCTCGGCGAACATGTCCTTGAACCGCCCGTCATAGGCCTTGAGGATCGTGTTCTTGGTGCTCAGATACACCGGCCAGCCAAGGTTGAGCCCGTAGTTCATCGAGGCCCGCGCGAAGTCGCGGATCGAATCGTCGAGGTTGTACATCGCCATCGTCACGCCGGCGCCCGGCGCGTGGAACACCTCGCGCTCGATCTCCTCGCCGTCGTCGCCCACGAACTTGATCGTCAGCTTGCCGGGGCCGGGAAAGCGGAAATCGGTCGCGCGGTACTGGTCGCCGAAGGCGTGGCGACCGACGACGATGGGCTTGGTCCAGCCCGGCACCAGCCGCGGCACGTTCTTGCAGATGATCGGCTGGCGGAAGATCACGCCGCCCAGGATGTTGCGGATCGTGCCGTTGGGCGAGCGGTACATCCGCTTCAGCCCGAATTCCTCCACCCGGTCCTCGTCGGGCGTGATGGTGGCGCATTTCACGCCCACGCCGACCTCCTTGATCTTCTCCGCGGCATCCACGGTGATCTGGTCGTCGGTCTCGTCGCGCGCCTCGATGCCCAGATCGTAGTAGAGCAGGTCGATGTCGAGATAGGGCAGGATCAGCTTCTGCTTGATGAAATCCCAGATGATCCGGGTCATCTCGTCGCCGTCGAGCTCGACGACGGGGTTCTCTACCTTGATCTTCGACATGGAGCGGGCTTCCCTCGTGGCAGGTGACTTTCGTCAGCCCATAGCCCAATCGCGCGGAAGGGAAAAGCCGGCATACCTTTGCATACGAGCCTGCGCCGCCCCGCCCATCCGCCGCCGCCCCGGGCCTTGCGCCCTTGCCAGCCCGGGGACGGCTTGCGATGGCTGGCGCGGAACCATGCGACGCCAGGTGACGGGACGGAGCCATGAAACGCATCGCCATCTTCTGCGACGGCACCTGGAATTCGGCCGACGCGCCCTTTCCCACCAGCATCCGCCGCTTCTACCTCAGCCTGCCGACGGCGGGTCCGGACGGGACCGCCCAGGTCAAGCATTACATCCCCGGGGTCGGCACGGCGGTGGCCTCGCGCTTTCCGGGCGATGCCTGGCTCAACAAGTATCTCGGCGGTGCCTTCGGCTACGGGCTCGACCGCAACATACTCAGCGCCTACCGCGCCCTCGCCGAAAGCTACGCGCCGGGCGACGCGGTCTACCTCTTCGGCTTCTCGCGTGGCGCCTACACGGCCCGCTCGCTCGCCGGGCTGATCCGCAATGCCGGACTTCCCACCGCGGCGAACATCGACCGGGCCGGAGCCGCGATGCGCCTCTACCGCGCCCGCCGCCCGGGCGAGAGCGCCGACAGGCCACAGGCGCTGGCCTTCCGCGCCGACGTCTCGCCGCACCTCGTCACCAGCGAGGCGGAAGCCGAATGGCGCCGCCGCAACGGCAAACCGGACGCGCCGCTGCTCACCTTCGCCTATATGGGCGTCTTGGATACGGTCGGCGCGCTCGGGGTGCCGCGCAGCTTCGGCTGGCTCGGCCGCCTCTCGGGCCGGCACTACGAGTTCCACGACCTCGAACTGGCGCCCAACGTCACGGCCGCGCGGCATGCCGTCTCCATCGACGAGCGGCGGCGGAACTACGCGCCCTCGCTCTGGACGAACGTGCCGGAGCTGAACGCCATCGTGCCGGGCGCGCCCTACCGGGAAGACTGGTTTCCGGGCCCCCACGGCACGCTCGGCGGCGGCGGGCGCTATCGCGGCCTTTCCTCGGCGCCCTTCGCCTGGATCGCCGCAGGCGCGGAGGCGGCCGGCCTGACCATCGACAGGCGCTACATCGCGGCCATCGCGGCAACCGTCGACCCCGCCGGCTACCTCGTGAACACCGTCAGGCGCCCCGGCCTGCTGGCGCGCCTGCTGTCGTCGGCCACGCGGGACCGCACGGGGCCGGACCACCCCGAAGAGATCGCGCCGGTCGCCGTGGCCCGCTGGAACACCCCCGGCATCCCCGAGGAAAGGGGAGGCCGCTACCGCCCCGCCCCCCTCGGCCGCCACGCCGACTGGCTCGACGCAAAAGGTGCGGCGGGCCCCGTTCCGGGCATGCCCGATGGCGCATCGCCCGATCCCGCGCCGTCCCGCCCACCGATGGCATAGCCAGAGGCGACCCTCGCACTCTTGCCCGATAAACGACCGCGCGACCGCCGCAGGGCGGCGCGACCCCCGCCCTGTCGAGGCGCGCCGTCCCGGCCGCGCGCGCCTAGCGCGACGTCTCGGTCAGCCGCCGCTTCACGTAGGTGGTCACGTCGCCGATCATCGTGTCCATGTGCGGGTCTTCGAAGAAATGCCCCGCGCCCTCGATCTGGGTATGGGTCACGGTGATGCCCTTCTGCTCGTGCAGCTTGCCCACCAGGTTCACCGTATCCGCCGGCGGCGCCACCCTGTCGGCCGAGCCGTTGATGACCAGCCCCGACGAGGGACAGGGCGCCAGGAAGCTGAAATCGTACATGTTCGCCGGCGGCGAGACGCTGATGAAGCCGGTGATCTCGGGGCGCCGCATCAGAAGCTGCATCCCGATCCACGCGCCGAAGCTGAACCCCGCCACCCAGCAATGCTTGGCGTTCTGGTTCAGCGACTGCAGGTAGTCCAGCGCGCTGGCCGCGTCCGAAAGCTCGCCGATCCCCTGGTCGTACTCGCCCTGGCTGCGCCCGACCCCGCGGAAGTTGAACCGCAGCACCGTGAAACCCATGCGGTGGAACGCATAATGCAGGTTGTAGACCACCCGGTTGTTCATCGTGCCGCCGAATTGCGGATGCGGATGCAGCATGATGGCGATGGGGGCGTCCTTTTCCTTCTGCGGATGGTAACGGCCCTCGAGACGCCCCTCGGGCCCCGGAAAGATAACCTTTGGCATGTACGAAAATCGGCCCCTCAGCCTGCGGTCGCGATGCTCCGGGCGCGGTTGACGACCCGCCGGTGCGACCTTAGAATTGTTCTAACCGTCCGGGTCGAAATGCCCCGGCCGATCGCACGGCAGGTAAAGGTCCGGGCCCTCCGGGTCAATGGCGGCGGGCGTTCGCCGCCAGGCGCGGGGCCGGGGGTGGCGCCCTTTCGCGGCGGATGGCAGTCAGGCGGGCGGCGATGAAACTCAGCACCAAGGGACGATACGCGATGGTCGCGCTGACCGACCTTGCGATGCAGGCGCCCGGCACGCCCGTCACCCTGGGCGACATCGCCCGGCGCCAGAACATCAGCCTGGCTTACCTTGAACAGCTTTTCGTCAAGCTGCGGCGCGCGGGGCTCGTGGCCTCCGTGCGCGGCCCCGGCGGTGGCTACCGCCTGGCCCGCCCGGCGACCGAGATCCGCGTGGCCGAGGTGATGGGCGCGGTCGACGAGACGGTGAACGCGCTGCATACCGGCTCGGGCATGTCTGGCGGCGCCTCCGGCACCAAGGCGCAATCGCTGAACAACCGCCTGTGGGAGGGGTTCAGCGCGCACGTCTACGTCTTCCTGCATCAGGCGCGGCTGTCTGATGTGGTGGGCAATGCATTGGCGCCGTGCCCCGCGGTGCCCAGCCTCTTCGCCATCGTCGACGATTGAGGCGCGCCCATGGCTGACCCTCGCGCTTACCTCGATTGGAACGCCAGCGCGCCATTGCGCCCGGAAGCCCGCGCGGCAATGCTCGCGGCGCTCGACGTCACCGGCAACCCTTCGTCCGTCCATGCCGAGGGCCGCGCCGCGCGCGCCATCGTGGAGCGGGCGCGGGCGCAGGTGGCCGAGGCGTTCGGGGCTCAAGGGGCGGATATCGTCTTCACCTCCGGCGCGACCGAGGCCGCGGGCCTGGCGCTGGCCGGGCGCGATCTTGCCGGCTCGGCTGTCGAGCACGACGCGGTGCGCGCCTGGATCCGGCCGGTGCTGCCCTGCGACGCGGCCGGCCGGGTGCAGGTCGCCGACCCCGCCGGCAGCGTCCTGCAATCGGCCAACAGCGAGACGGGCGTGGTGCAGGCGCTGCCGGGCGGCCTCGCCTGCGTCGACTTCACCCAGAGCTTCGGCAAGCTGCCCGTGGCCTTCGACCGGTCGGGCGCTGCCATGGGCCTGATCTCCAGCCACAAGATCGGCGGTCCGAAGGGCGTGGGCGCGCTGGTGCTGCGCCGCGGGATCGATCTGGCCGCGCAGATCCGCGGCGGCGGCCAGGAGATGGGCCGCCGGTCGGGCACCGAGAACGTTGCGGGCATCGCAGGGTTCGGCGCTGCGGCGGAGGTTGCGGCACGAGATCTGGCCAACGGATGCTGGGAGCCGGTTGCGCAACTTAGAAATATTCTAGAAGAGGCTCTAGAAGGTTTCGGTGGAGCGACTATTTTTGTCGGGAATGAGGGGCCGCGCCTGCCGAACACCTCCTGCGTGGTGGTGCCCGGCTGGAAGGGCGAGACCCAGGTGATGCAGATGGACCTGGCGGGCTTCGCCATATCGGCGGGGTCGGCCTGTTCCTCCGGCAAGGTGCGCGCCAGCGCCGTGCTGGGCGCCATGGGGCTGGACGACGCGGCCGCCAGCAGCGCGATCCGCGTCAGCCTGGGGCCCGGCACGTCGCGAGAGGCGGTTCTGCGCTTCGCCGAAAGCTGGAATGCCGCGCGCGCGCGGCGCCGCCGAAAGGTCGCCTGACCGGGCGGCGACGACCCGCGGCGCCACCCGCCGCAAGATGACCGACCGGCGGCCCGCGTGCCGCGACAACGCCACAAGGGAGCGACCGCCATGTCAGTACTGGACACGCCCGCAAGCACCGTCACCGATACGGGCACCGAGGTCCGCGAGGGCGTCGACCGCGAGACGGTCGAGGCGGTCGAGGCGATGGCCGGCGTCTACAAGCACGGCTGGAACACCGAGATCGAGATGGAGTATGCGCCCAAGGGCCTCAACGAGGACATCGTGCGCCTGATCTCGGCCAAGAACGAAGAGCCGCAGTGGATGACCGACTGGCGGCTGCAGGCGCATGCCACCTGGCTGAAGAAGACCGAGCCGAAATGGGCGATGGTCGACTACCCCGAGATCGACTTTCAGGACCAGTATTACTACGCCCGCCCCAAGAGCATGGAGGTGCGGCCGAAGTCGCTCGACGAGGTCGATCCGAAGCTTCTGGAGACCTACAAGAAGCTGGGTATTCCGCTCAGCGAGCAGAAGGTTCTGGCCGGCGTGGTCGAGGCCGAGGGCCCGACGCCGGAGGACAATTCCGCGCGTGCTGCAGGCCAGGCGCCGGACGTTCTGACAGACGAGGACGAGGCCCCCGCGCCCGAGCGCCGCGTGGCGGTGGATGCCGTCTTCGACAGCGTCAGCGTCGGCACGACCTTCCAGGCAGAGCTGCGCAAGGCCGGCGTGATCTTCTGCTCGATCTCGGAGGCGATTCGCGAGCATCCCGAGCTGGTGCGCAAGTACCTGGGCAGCGTCGTGCCGGTGAACGACAACTACTACGCCACGCTGAACTCCGCGGTCTTCTCGGACGGCTCGTTCGTCTACGTGCCGCCCGGCGTGCGCTGCCCGATGGAGCTGAGCACCTATTTCCGCATCAACGCCGAGAATACCGGCCAGTTCGAGCGGACGCTGATCATCGCCGACAAGGGCAGCTACGTCAGCTACCTCGAAGGCTGCACCGCCCCGCAGCGCGACACCACGCAGCTGCACGCCGCGGTGGTGGAGATCGTCGTGGAGGAGGACGCGGAGGTTAAGTACTCCACCGTCCAGAACTGGTATCCGGGCGACGAGAACGGCCGTGGCGGCATCTACAACTTCGTGACCAAGCGCGCCGACTGCCGGGGCGACCGGGCGAAGGTGATGTGGACCCAGGTCGAGACCGGCAGCGCGGTGACCTGGAAGTACCCCAGCTGCATCCTGCGCGGCGACGACAGCCAGGGCGAGTTCTATTCCATCGCCATCACCAACAACTGGCAGCAGGCCGATACCGGCACCAAGATGGTGCATCTGGGGAAGAACACGAAAAGCCGGATCGTCAGCAAGGGGATCAGCGCGGGGCAGGCGCAGAACACCTATCGCGGGCTCGTCTCGATGCATCCCAAGGCGCGCGACGCGCGCAACTACACCCAGTGCGACAGCCTGCTGATCGGCGACAAGTGCGGGGCGCATACGGTGCCCTACATCGAGGTGCGCAACAATTCCGCGCGGGTCGAGCACGAGGCGACCACCAGCAAGGTGGACGACGACCAGCTTTTCTACTGCCGCAGTCGCGGGATGGACGAGGAGGAGGCGGTGGCCCTTGTGGTCAACGGCTTCTGCCGCGAGGTGCTGCAGGCGCTGCCGATGGAGTTTGCCATGGAGGCGCAGCAGCTTGTGGCGATCAGCCTTGAGGGTTCTGTGGGATGATGGACGAGACGGCGAACCTGGTGCTGGAACATCTCAAGCGGTTTCAGGCGCAGATGCTGGACTTCGGCGATCGCCTTTCGAGCGTGCAGCAGGACATGCGCGCGATGAAGGCGCACATGACGGCTTTCATGGGCGCCGAGGCGGCGCAGGACGGAGAGATCGCCTCTATCCAGTTGCGTCAGGAGCGGATCGAGCGGCGGTTGGAGCTGCGGGATCAGTGAGAGGCAGGGTAACCCATGGGTTACGCAACCGTTTGTTATCGTTTACTAATGATCCGTTAGACAACCGAACGCAAAGGATGGCAGCATGAGTTTCTGGGGTGGCAAGTCGCGCAGCGGCATGGTGGTGACCACGACGCCGGGCGTCGAGGGGCATCGGATCTCGGGCTACCACGGCATCGTGGTGGGCGAGGCGATCCTTGGCGCCAACATCATCCGCGACAAGTTCGCCAGCATCACCGACGTGCTCGGCGGCCGCTCCGGCTCCTACGAGAAAAGCCTCAACGAGGCGCGCACGACCGCGTTGCGCGAGATGGAAGAGCGCGCCGAGGAGGCCGGCGGCAATGCTGTCGTGGGCGTCGATCTGGACTACGAAGTGATCAACAACATGCTCATGGTGTCCGCGTCAGGCACCGCCGTGACGCTGGAACCGCAGGCCTGACGCCGAGGAAGAAAATGCTAATTATCAAGAACCTGCACGTCGAACTTGAAGAAGAGCACAAGGCCATCCTGAAGGGGGTCGACCTTGAGGTGGGCGCCGGCCAGGTGCATGCGATCATGGGGCCGAACGGGTCCGGCAAGTCGACGCTGAGCTACGTTCTGGCGGGCCGCGAGGGCTATACCGTGACGGAGGGCAGCGCGACGCTGGAGGGCGCCGACGTGCTGGAGATGGACCCCGAGGAGCGTGCCGCTGCCGGGCTGTTCCTGGCGTTCCAGTACCCGGTGGAGATCCCGGGCGTGGGCAACATGACGTTCCTGCGCACCGCGCTCAACGCGCAGCGCAAGGCGCGGGGCGAGGCGGAGGCAAGCGCGGCGGAGTTCCTCAAGCTGATCCGCGCCAGGGCGGCCGACCTGCAGATCGACGCCGACATGCTGAAGCGCCCGGTGAACGTGGGCTTCTCGGGCGGCGAGAAGAAGCGCAACGAGATCCTGCAGATGGCGGTGCTGGAGCCGAAGATGTGCATCCTCGACGAGACCGACAGCGGGCTGGACGTGGACGCGATGAAGCTGGTGAGCGAAGGCGTGAACGCGCTGCGCGATGCCGGGCGCTCGTTCCTCGTGATCACGCATTACCAGCGGCTGCTGGACCATATCGCGCCCGATGTGGTGCATATCATGGCCGACGGGCGGATCGTGAAAAGCGGTGGGCCCGAGCTGGCGCTGGAGGTCGAGAAGAACGGCTACGGCGACCTTCTGGCCGAGGTGGCCTGATGGCGCTGCCGAAGCTGAAGCAGGACGCGACCGAGGCACGGCTGGCGGCGATGACGCTGTCGCAGGGCGGCTGCCTTTCCGGCGCGAGGGCGGATGCCGAGGCGCGGGTGCGCCTGATGGGCCTGCCGGGGCGACGCGACGAATACTGGCGCTATACCCGCCCCGATACGCTGGTGCAGGCGGAGGCGCCGCGGGCGGCGACGTTCCAGTCCGGGGTGGCGCCGCTTTTCGGCGATGTGGACCGGGTGAAGCTGGTCTTCGTGGACGGCGTGTTCGACGCCGACGCCTCTGACGATCCGGCGCTGGCCGGGGTGACGATCGAGCGGCTGAGCGAGGTGGCGCAGGCCGACATCCACTGGGCGCGCGACCTTTATGGTGTGCTGGAGCAGCGCGGGCAGGACCCGGTGGAGCGGCCTTTGGCTGCGCTCAACACGGCCTATGCCACCGACGGCGTGGTGATCCATGCGACGGGCAAGGCGGACCGGCCCGTTTCGCTGCAGTACCTGCACCGCGACGAGGGGTCGGACGCGATCCTGCATCACCTCATCAAGGTCGATGCCGGCGCCGATCTGACGGTGCTGGAGACGGGGCCGGCCGCCGCGCGGTTCAACAAGTGCATGGAGGTCGAGATCGCCGATGGCGGGGCGTTCCACCATGTGCGGGCGCAGGGGCGCGACCACGAGCGCCGGGCGGTGACGCATATCTTCGCGCGGCTGGGCAAGGCCTCGGTCTTCAAGTCGTTCACGCTGACGGCCAACGGCGCGCTGACGCGGAACGAATGCGTGATCGAGCTGACCGGCGACGATGCGGTGGCGCATGTGGCCGGCGCCGCGGTGGGCGACGGCGACTTCGTGCATGACGACACGGTGTTCATCACCCATGACGCGGTGGGCTGCGAAAGCCGGCAGGTCTTCAAGAAGGTGCTGCGCAACGGGGCGACGGGCGTGTTCCAGGGCAAGATCCTAGTGAAGCAGGGCGCCCAGAAGACCGACGGCTATCAGATCAGCCAGTCGCTGATGCTGGACGACGACAGCCAGTTCCTGGCCAAGCCCGAGCTGGAGATCTACGCCGATGACGTGGTGTGCAGCCATGGCTCGACCTCGGGCGCGATCGACGAGACGGCGCTGTTCTACCTGCGCTCGCGCGGGGTGCCGACGGGCGAGGCGACCGACCTTCTGACGCTGGCCTTCCTGGCCGAGGCGATCGAGGAGGTCGAGGATGCGGGGCTGGCGGCCGATATCCTGGCGCAGCTGGAGGGCTGGCTGGCCCGCCGCCGGCGGTGAGGGGATGGGTGTGACCGCGGACATCCTGGCCACCTACCGGGCGCCGCGCCGCGTGGTGCGCCGGCAGCTCGACCAGGGCCAACGCGAGGAGCGGGCGCTGGTCTATCTGATGCTGGCCTGCGGGCTGATCTTCATCGCGCAATGGCCGCGGCTGGCGCGGGAGGCGGCGCTGACCCCCGGGGTGCCCTTCGACGCGCTGGTGGGGGCGGCCCTTCTGGGCTGGCTCTTCGTGATGCCGCTGGTCTTCTACACGCTGGCGGGGCTGAGCCATCTGGTGGCGCGGGCCTTCGGCGGGCAGGGCAGCTGGTTCGGCGCGCGGCTGGCGCTGTTCTGGGCGCTGCTGTGCACCGCGCCGGTATGGCTGGTGCAGGGGCTGGTGGCCGGGGTCGCCGGTGCCGGGCCGCTGCTGGCGCTGGCCGGGGTTGCGGTCGTCGCGGCATTCTGCATCCTCTGGGCGGCGGCCCTGCGCGAGGCCGAGCGCCCCGTGGCGGACGCCGCCGCGGGCACCCCAACGTCGAGGACATCGTGATGACGCCCGCCCCCCTCGACTTTTCCGTCCGCTCGCTGGTGCAGAACGCGATCCATACCGTGCGGCAGCCGCGCGACGGGGCGGCGCGGATCATGGCGCTTGACCTGCCCGCGGCGCTGTTGTGGGAGCTGATGGGGCTGGTCGTGGTGGTCTCGGTCATCCTCGGGCAGGTGACGATGCTGATGGCGGCGGGCGGCGACGTGCCGCCGAACCCCTATCTGGCCAACCCGCTTGTGATGGCCGGGGTGCAGCTGGCGCTTCTGGTGCTGCTGGTCTTCGCGACCCACTGGATCGGCCGGGCGATGGGCGGCCAGGGCGTGTTCGAGGATGCGCTGGTGCTGGTGATCTGGCTGCAGTTCGTGATGGTCTGCCTGCAGGTTGTGCAGACGGTGCTGTTCTTCGTGGCGCCGATCCTGGCGGAGCTGATCGCCGTGGGCGGGCTGGTGCTGTTCCTGTGGCTGATGACCAACTTCGTGGCCGTGCTGCACGGCTTCCGCTCGCTGGGGCTGGTGTTCGTGATGATCCTGATGTCGGCCTTCGCGCTGACCTTCGCGATCTCGCTGCTGCTGACGCTGTTCGGTTTCGCCGTGGGGGGGGCGCCCGATGTATGACGTTCACGCCGTCCGCGCCGACTTTCCGATCCTCGCGCGCGAGGTGAACGGCAAGCCGCTGGTCTATCTCGACAACGGTGCCTCGGCGCAGAAGCCGCAGGCGGTGATCGACGCGGTGACGCGGGCGTATTCCCATGAATACAGCAACGTGCATCGGGGGCTGCATTACCTGTCGAACCTCGCGACGGAGAATTACGAGGCGGTGCGCGGCAAGATCGCGGCCTTCCTCGGCGCGCCGGACGACCGCGAGATCGTGATGAATTCGGGCACCACCGAGGGGATCAACCTGGTGGCCTATGGCTGGGCCATGCCGCGTCTGCAGGCCGGCGACGAGATCGTGCTGAGCGTCATGGAGCATCATGCCAACATCGTACCGTGGCACCTGCTGCGCGAGCGGCTGGGCGTCGTGCTGAAATGGGTGGAGGTCGATGCGAACGGCGATCTGGACCCGCAGCGCGTGCTGGATGCCATCGGCCCGAAGACCCGGCTGATCGCGGTGACGCACCTGTCGAACGTGCTGGGCACGGTGGTGGACGTGAAGGCGATCTGCGCGGGCGCCCGGGCCCACGGCGTGCCGGTGCTGGTGGATGGCAGCCAGGCGGCGGTGCACATGCCCGTGAACGTGGCCGATATCGGCTGCGACTTCTACGCGGTGACGGGGCACAAGCTTTACGGGCCGTCGGGTTCCGGCGCGATCTACATCCGCCGGGAGCGGATGGACGAGATGCAGCCCTTCATGGGCGGCGGCGACATGATCCGCGAGGTGCACCGCGACAGCGTGACCTGGAACGACCCGCCGATGAAGTTCGAGGCCGGCACCCCCGGCATCGTGCAGATGATCGGGCTGGGCGCCGCGCTCGACTACATGACCGGGCTCGGGATGGACGACATCGCGGCGCACGAACGCGGCCTGCGGGACTATGCGCGCGGCCGGCTCGACGGGCTGAACTGGTTGAACGTGCAGGGGCGATCCGCCGGCAAGGCGGCGATCTTCAGCTTCACGCTGGAGGGGGCGGCCCATGCGCACGACATCTCGACCATCCTCGACAAGAAGGGCGTGGCCGTGCGCGCCGGGCACCATTGCGCGCAACCGCTGATGGAACACATGGGCGTGCCCGCGACCTGCCGCGCGTCCTTCGGGCTCTACAACACCGAGGCCGAGGTGGACGCGCTGGTGGACGCGCTGGAGCTTTGCCACGAGCTCTTCGCGTGAGGCGGGCTTTGCCATTGCGAGGCCGCGCCGGGGCTTGTATGAGAAACCCCGGGCACCCATAGCTCAGCTGGATAGAGTGTCGCCCTCCGAAGGCGAAGGTCGTAGGTTCGAATCCTACTGGGTGCACCATACCTTCCCGTTCATCGCCGCTCACCCGTTCTGCCGTGGCTCGCGCTTCGCCATGCGGGTCGTGATCTCGCTGCCCTTCCCCTGAGCCTTGAGCGCCTTCATGCGCCCCTCGCGGCGGGCCCTGGCGTTGTCCCCGTCGGCTCTGCGTTCCCGCCTTCGCGGCTCCGGCGATCTGCCCCGGCGTGCCGGCCTTGCGGCTCCGGCGGGTCGCAGCCAAGCCTCAGCGGAAGGCGGCGCAGGGGTCCCCGCGTTCGGCCGGCTCGGTCACGATGGTGACGTCGAAGGGCGGTGTGGGCGATCCTGCTTCGGCGAAGCCGATGGAGAGCACCCGCGCGTCAGGGCGGGCGCGGCGCAGCATCGCCGGCATGCCCCAGTCGGTGCGCGCGTGGCCGCTGCCCGCGATCACCGCCACCGGGCCGCCCGTGACGTCGAGCGCCTGCAGGGCGGTGGCGGCGAATGCGGCATCGCGCAGGCGCTGCGCCTCGATCATGCCGGGCATCATATCGCGCGGCAGCGCCTCGCAATGGGCGGCGAATTGCAGCTCTATCCGTGCGGCGCGCTCGGGCGCGGGCAGCGCCTCGGCGAGGCCGAAGGCGGCGGCGCCCGGCCCGAAGGTAGCGGCGGCGCCCGCGTCGAAGGCCGCCCGCACCCGCTCCGCCGGCAAGGCCGCGCCGAAGACGGCCGCGCGCCCGAGGGCTTCGAAGACGGGGCGGTAGAGGGCGAAGTCGGGCCAGCCGGAGGCCTCCCAGTCCAGAAGGGCGCCGAGCGCCCCAACATCGCCGCGCGCCTCCGGCGTCAGCCGCGCCGCCTGTTCGGGGCCGAGCATCTCGAACACGACGGCGGCGGGCGACAGCGCCGCGAGAAGCTCGGCCTGCCCCCGGTGATGCGCCGCGTTGTCGTGGACCTCGCCCAGCAGCACGATGTCGGGCGGCGGGGCGAGGGCGGCCATGGCCTGCGCCATCGGCGCCTCAGCCGCGGCCGCAAGCGGGCAGAGGGCCAGCAAAAGGGCGATCAGGGTCGGTCGGTGCATCGGTCATTCCCCGTCATTGCCTCCGGTCGGAGTATAGCGGCGGACCGGCCCCGGGCGAGCCGCCGCATTGCGGATGCCCGGGAAACCGTGGTCAATGCGGTCGCCGCCCCCAACCCGCCGGACGCTTTCATGACCCTCGCCAGCCCCGCCCTGCCGCCCCGCCGCCGAACCGCCGAGGCGCGGCTGCTGGGCGGCGTGGCCGCGTTCCTGGCGCTGCTGTGCCTGCTGCCGATGCTGGCGGTGGCCCTCGCGGCGCTTTCGGGCGGCATCGACAGCGTGCAGCATCTGGCGGCGACCGTGCTGGGGCGCTATGCCGCAACGACCGCGCTGCTGGTGCTTCTGGTCGGCGCGGGGTGCTTCGTCATCGGCACCGGCACCGCCTGGCTGGTGACGATGACGGCGTTCCCCGGCCGTCGCTGGCTGGAGATCGGGCTGGTCCTGCCGCTGGCCTTCCCGGCCTACGTGCTGGCCTATGCCTATACCGACCTGCTGGACCATCCCGGCCCGGTGCAAAGCGGCCTGCGGGCGCTGACCGGCTGGGGCCCGCGCGACTACTGGTTCCCCGAGATCCGGTCGCTCGGCGGCGCGGCGCTGATGCTGGTGCTGGTGCTCTATCCCTACGTCTACCTGCTGGCGCGGGCGGCGTTCCTGGGCCAGTCGGGCACCACCTTCGTGGCGGCCCGGGCGCTTGGCCGCTCGCCGTGGCGCAGCTTTTTGTCGGTCTCGCTGCCGATGGCGCGGCCGGCCATCGCGGCGGGGGTCCTGCTTTGCGCGATGGAGACGATCGCCGATTTCGGCACGGTCAGCTATTTCGGGGTGCAGACCTTCGCGACGGGCATCTACCAGAGCTGGTTCGCGCTGGCCGATCGCGCGGCGGCGGCGCAGCTCTCGCTGGGGCTGCTGGCCGTGGCGCTGCTGCTGGCGCTGCTGGAGCGGTCCTCGCGCGGGGCGGCGCGGTTCGATGGCGGGCGGCGGCACGACAGCGCCGGGCGGCTGACGCTCGGGCGCCGGGCCAGGTGGCTGGCGGCGGCGGCCTGCGCGGCACCGGTGCTGCTGGGCTGCGTCGTGCCGGCGGTGACGCTGGCGACCATGGCCGCGGGGTCGGGGCAGGACGTGCTCGGCCCGCGCTACGCCCGGTTCCTCGGCAATTCGCTGACGCTGGCGGGGGTGGCCGCGGTGGCGACCGTGGGGGCCGCGGTGGCGCTTGGCTATTTCCAGCGGGTGCGGCCGGGCCGGCCGGCGCGGATGGCGGTGCATGTGGCGCGGCTGGGCTATGCGGTGCCCGGCGGCGTGATCGCGGTGGGGCTGATGGTGCCCTTCGCGGCGTTCGACAACGCGCTCGACGCCTGGATGCGGGCCACGTTCGACGTCTCCACCGGGCTTTTGCTGACCGGCTCGATCTGGCTGCTGGTGGCGGCCTACCTGATCCGGTTCCTGGCCGCGGCGCTTGGCGCCTACGAGGGTGGGCAGGCGGCGATCAACGTCGACATTGACGCGGCGAGCCGGGTGCTGGGGCAAAGCGCCTATGGCACGCTGGCGCGGGTGCACCTGCCGATCCTGACGCCGAGCCTGCTGACCGCCGGGCTGATCGTCTTCGTGGATGTGATGAAAGAGCTGCCGGCGACGCTGATCCTGCGGCCCTTCAACTACGACACGCTGGCGGTGCAGGCCTTCCGCCTCGCCTCGGACGAGCGCCTGGCGGGGGCGGCGGTGCCGAGCCTCATCATCGCCGCGGTGGGCGCCGTGCCGGTGGCGCTGCTTTGCCGTCAGGTGGGGCGGCGGCGCTAGCGCGATTTCCGGTCACCCGCCTTCATTCAGGCCGCCGGTGCCGGCGAGGGAGATATCCGATGGGTCCTGCCATTCTCTTCGACTGCGAGTTCCTGACCGCCGAAGGTGCGCCCTCGCGGTTCTGGTGCGGGCCGTACGACCCCGACCCGGTGGTGGTTCAGATCGGCGCCGTGAAGATCGGGCTTGAGGGCGATTTCCCGCTGGAGGAGCGGCTTTGTCTTCTCGTGAAGCCGACCGGGCGGAACGGCGGCCGCCTGCCGCTGGACCCCTTCTTCACCAGATTGACCGGCGTCACCGAGGGTGAGATCGACCGGGATGGCCTGCCGCTGCCGGAGGCTCTGGCGCGATTGGCTGACTTTGCGGGGAACGCGACGCTATGGTCGTGGGGCAAGGACGAGTTCAACATGCTGGCGATCAGCTGCTACGTCGCCGGCATCGCACCGCCTCTGCCCGTCACGCGGTTCGGCAATGCCTGCCACCTGTTGCTGAGGGCCGGAATGCCCTACGCGGATTTGAAGACGACGCGGAGCGACCGGCTTTCGGCATATTACGGCCTCGACCATCCTCCCCTGCGGGGGCATGACGCCTTGGACGATGCGCTTTCGGTCGCCTATGTCGCGCAGCATTTGCTGCGCACTGGGGCGCTGGCGCCGGCGGATTTCGCCGTGCCGGCACCAGTCCCGAAGCCCGCCCCGGCAGCCGCGCCGCCGGGACTGGATGGCTGATCACTCCCAGCCGGCCTCGTTGAAGATCTGCTGGGCCAGCGGCAGGTTCTTGGCGACCGCCGAGAGGCTCACGGTATCTGCCTCGAACGGGCCGAGGCGGGCGACGCTCTCGCTTTGCTCCACGCCCTCGACCACCGGATATTCGTCGTTGCCGGCCGAGAAGTAGACCTGCGCCTGATCGCTGGCGAGGTAGTCCAGGAAGGCCACCGCCGCCGCGCGGTTGGGCGCGTGGGCCGCGACGCCGCCGCCCGAGAGGTTCACGTGCGCCCCCTCCTCGCCCTGCGAGGGAAACACCCAGCCGATGCCGTCGATGGCTTCCGAGACGCCTTCGACCTCGGTGCGCAGCGCCCGGGCGAAGTAGTACGTGTTCGAGACCGAGATGTCGCATTCGCCCGAGACGAGGCCCTTGAGCTGGTCGGTATCGCCGCCCTGGGGGTCGCGCGCGAAGTTCTCGACGACGCCGGCCGCCCAGTCGCGCGCCGCCGCCTCGCCGTGGTTCTCGATGATCGCGGCGAGCAGGGTCTGGTTGTAGGTGTTGGTCGAGGACCGGGCGCAGACCAGGCCCGCATAGGCGGGATCGGCCAGGCCGAGGTAGGTCTGCGGCGGTTCGGTCACGTCGGCCTTGTCGTAGAAGAAGATGCGGGCGCGCTGCGAGAAGCCGAACCACTGGTTGTCGCTGTCCTGCAGGTTGTCGGGGATCCGCGCCTCCAGCACCGCGCTTTCGACGGGCTGCAGCACGCCGGCATCCTTGGCGCGTTCCAGCCGCGAGGTGTCGACCGTCAGCAGCACGTCGGCCGGTGAGTTCACCCCTTCGGCCTGCATTCGCGCGATCAGCTCGTCGGCGTTGCCCTCGATCCGGTTGATCGCGATGCCGGTGGCTTCGGTGAAATCGGAATAGAGCCGCTCGTCGGTGTCGTAGTGGCGCGAGGAATAGAGGTTGAGCTCGCTCTGGGCGTGGGCAGCGCTGCCGAACGCGGCGAGCGCGCAAAGGGGAATGAGGGAGGATGGGGGGCGCATCTGCCAGCTCCTGTGATTACCTGATAGTTTTGATTGGTTACTGCGCGCCAGACCCCACCGCAAGGGGTTCCGACATGGCGCACTTTGTGCTGGAAGGCCCCGATGCCGCATGCTTTCCCGCTGGGCAGCGTCGCGCGGCGGCCCTACGCTTCGGCCGGTCACGCCACCGCGGAGGAGCCATGACAGCGACGCCCCCCATCTCACTCTGGGACGCGACCGCGGTGGAGCCCGAGCCGCAGGACGCGCTAGGCCCGCCGCGCTGCGACGTGGCCATCGTGGGCGGCGGCTTCACCGGCCTCTCGGCGGCTCTGCACGGGGCCGAGGCGGGGCTGGATTGCCTGGTGCTGGAGGCCGAGCGGCTGGGTCACGGGGGATCGGGCCGCAACGTGGGCCTCGTCAACGCGGGGCTGTGGCTGCCGCCCGAAGAGGTGGTGGCGCGGCTGGGCGAGGCGCGGGGGGCGGCGCTGATCCGGCTGCTGGGCGAGGGGCCGCAGACGGTATTCGACCTGATCGAGCGGCATCAGATCCGCTGCGCCGCGGTGCGGACCGGCACGATCCACGCCGCCCACGCGCCGAAGGGCTACGCCGAGCTCGGCCGCCGCGCCGCGCAATGGCAGCGCCTCGGTGCGCCGGTGCGGCTGCTGCCGCCCGAGGAGGCGGCGGCGAAGATCGGCTCGCCCGCGTTCCATGGCGGGCTGCTGGACGAACGCGCCGGGGTGATCGAGCCCATGGGCTACGTGCGCGGCCTGGCGCGGGCGGCGCGCGGGGCCGGCGCGCGCGTGGTCACCGGGGCGCCGGTGACCGGGCTCGCCCGTGCGGGCGGCGCCTGGCAGGTGCGGACCCCGCAGGGGCCGGTGGCGGCGCGGGCCGTGATCCTCGCGACCAACGCCTATGCCGACGGGCTCTGGCCCGGCCTGCGCCGCTGCTTCGTGCCGATCCACTACTTCCAGCTGGCGACGCCGCCGCTGGGCGCCCGCGCCGCGGGGATCCTGCCGGGGGGCAGGGGCTGTGGGATACCGGGCGCATCATGTTCTCGCTGCGGCGCGACGCGGCGGGGCGGCTGGTGGTGGGCTCCATGGGCACGGCCATCGGCGGCACCGCCGGCCTTTCGCGCCGGTGGGCCGCGCGGGCGCTCGGGCGGATGTTCCCGGATCTGGGGCCGGTGCCCTTCGAGGCCGCCTGGCACGGGCGCATCGCCATGACGCCCGATCACCTGCCGCGCATCCTGCGGCTGGCCGAAGGGCTTTATGCGCCGATGGGCTACAACGGCCGGGGGATCGCGCCGGGCACGGTCTTCGGCCGGGCGATGGCGCAGCTGCTGAGCGGCGGCGTCGAGGCCGACCTGCCCCTGCCGGTGACGGCGCCCGCGCCGGTGCGCGGCGGCGCATTGCGGGCCGGGGCCCTCCAGGCCGCGTTCACCGCCAACCAGCTGTGGCGGAGCCTCTGAGGGGGCTGGCGCGCGGCCGCCGGGCGCCCTAAATTGCGGGTCATGGCACGCCCTCGCCGCAGTCAGGCGCAGGGCACCCCCGCGGGCCGGGGTCATGCGACACTCGCGGAGGGGCACGAAGCCCGCGAGGCCAAAGGAGGACGTCATGGGTCCGTTTCCCCACGATGCACCGAAAGCCACGATCGACGACCGCAACATCGCCGGAACCGACGGGTTCGAGTTCGTCGAGTTCGCCCATCCCGAGCCGGGCCATCTGGAGGACCTGTTCATCCGGATGGGCTATGCAGAGGTCGCGCGGCACAAGACCCGCGACATCTCGCTCTACCGCCAGGGCCGGGTGAACTACGTGGTCAACCGCGCGCCCGGAACCCATGCCGCGCGCTTCGTGGCCGAGCACGGGCCCTGCGCGCCCTCGATGGCCTGGCGGGTCGTCGACGCGGCCCACGCGCTGAGATGCGCGACCGAGTATGGCGCGAAGGAATACACCGGCACCGACAAGACGCTGGACGTGCCGGCCGTGATCGGCATCGGCGGCTCGCTGCTCTACCTGGTGGACGACTACGACGACGGCCGCTGCCCCTACGACCGCGACTTCGACTGGCTGGGCGAGCGCGACCCGCAGCCCGAGGGGGCGGGGTTCTACTATCTCGATCACCTGACCCACAACGTCATGCGCGGCAACATGGACACCTGGTACGATTTCTACGCCACGGCCTTTGGCTTCCGCGAGATCCGTTTCTTCGACATCAAGGGCAAGGTGACCGGGCTGACCAGCCGCGCGCTGACCTCGCCCTGCAACAAGATCCGCATCCCCATCAACGAGAGCGCCGACGAGACGAGCCAGATCGAGGAATACCTCAAGGAATACAACGGCGAGGGCATCCAGCACATCGCCGTGGGCACGGAAGACATCTATGCCGCGACCGACAGGATCGGCGCCAACGGGGTGGACTTCATGCCCGGGCCGCCGGAGACCTATTACGAGAAGTCGCACGACCGCGTGACGGACCATGCCGAGCCCATCGAGAAGATGAAGAAGCACGGCATCCTGATCGACGGCGAGGGCGTGGTGGATGGCGGCTCGACCCGGATCCTGCTGCAGATCTTCAGCAAGACGGTGATCGGGCCGATCTTCTTCGAGTTCATCCAGCGCAAGGGCGATGACGGCTTCGGCGAGGGCAACTTCAAGGCGCTCTTCGAATCCATCGAGGAAGACCAGATCCGCCGCGGCGTGCTGAAGGCCGAGGCGGAGCCGACGGGGTGATCCGGCGACCTTGGGCGATCCCGGGGGCAGCATGCGGGGCGACCGTGGACGGTGCCCGCATGGCACCGGTCGATCCGGGGGTGAGCGAGGACGTGCCGCATGATTGGCAGGGCCGCGCCGCCGCCGATCCCTGGTGCAGCGATCCCCGGCACGTCCCGGCCTGTGGCGTGGCGGCATGAGCCCGTCCGGGCCGGGTCGGCTCATCGCCATCGTCGGCCCCTCCGGCGTCGGCAAGGACACGCTGATGGCGGGGATGGCGGCGGCGCGGCCGGGGCTGCATCTGGTGCGGCGGGTGATCACGCGCGACCCGTCGGCGGGGGGCGAGCCCTGCGAGGCGGTGACGGAGGCGGAGTTCGCCGCGCGGCGGGCAGCCGGCGCCTTCTGCCTGCATTGGCAGGCGCATGGGCTGCACTACGGCATTCCTCAGGCGGTGCGGGCCCGGGTGGCGGGGGGCGAGGTGGCGCTGGTCAACCTTTCCCGCGGCGTGCTGTCAGAGGCGCGCGCGGCCTTCCCGCAACTCGCGGTGCTGAACGTCACGGCCCGGCCGGAGACCCTGGCGGCCCGGCTTGCGGGCCGTGGGCGGGAAAGCGTGGCTGAGATCGCCCTGCGGCTGGCCCGCGCGGACAAGCCCCTGCCAGAGGGCGTCGTGGCGATCCGGATCGCCAACGATGGCCCGCTTGAGGAAACCGTGGCGCGGACGCTGCGGGTTCTCTTCCCGGTCTCGGCCTGAACCGAGCCGCCTCCGGGCTATGGCTTCACCAAGGCGGGCAGCACCTTTCCCGAGCAGGCGCCGAAGCCGATGCGGTAGCCCTCGCCCTGTGCATGGCCGACGAGGGTCAGGGTGTCGCCATCCTCGATGAAGCTGCGGATGGCGCCGGAGGGGAGGGCGAGCGGCGCCTCGCCCCCCCAGCTCAGCTCCAGAAGGCTGCCGCGTTCGTCCGGGCCGGGGCCGGAGATCGTGCCGGAGCCCAGAAGGTCGCCGACCCGCATCGGGCAGCCGGAACTGGCGTGATGCGCCAGCTGTTGCGCTGCGGAATAGTACATCCGGTTGTAGTTGGTGCGCGCGATGACCTCGGGCGGTCCGCCTTCGGGCGCCAGCGTCACCGAGAGGTCGATGTCGTAGAGCATCGGGCCGGTGTCCTGCAGGTGGGGCAGAAGCGGCACCTCCCGCACGGGCGTGGCGGCGCGGAAGGGTTCGAGCGCGGCCGCGGGAACGATCCAGGGGCCGATGGTGGTGGCGGTCGCCTTGGCCTGGAACGGGCCAAGCGGCTGGTATTCCCACGCCTGGATATCGCGCGCGGACCAATCGTTGAGCAGGACGTAGCCGAAGATGTTGGCGAAGGCCCGGTCGACAGAGATCGGGCCGTTCGAGGGTTGTCCGATCACGGCGCCAAGCTCCAGCTCGATGTCGAAGCGGGCGGACGGTGCCCATCGGGGCGCGGCCTCGTTCGGCCCCCTGATCTGGCCCCGGGGCCGGCGGATGTCGGTGCCCGAGACCACCACCGAAGAGGCGCGGCCATTGTAGCCGATGGGCATGTGCAGCCAGTTCGGCGGCAGGGCGTTCTCCGCCCCGCGGAACATCGTGCCCACATTGGCGGCGTGATCCCGACTGGAATAGAAGTCGGTGAACTCGGCGACGCGGAAGGGCAGGTGCAGCCGGGCCTCCGCCTGGGGCACGAGATGGCGCGTCAGTTCGGCGGCGTCGGGTGCGCCCTTGGCGAGGAGGGCGGTCAGCTCGCGGCGCAGGCGGGCCCAGCCGGCGGGTCCGGCCGCCATGAAGGCCGTCCAGTCCCCGGTTCCGAGCGTGCCGCCATGGTCGATCCCGCCGGCGGCTTCGAGGGCCGCCACGTCGAGGATCATTCCGCCGATGGCGATCCCGCAGCGCGGCGGCGCATCGCCCATGGAGAAGGCGCCATGGGCGAGGTTGTTCAGAGGAAAGTCGGTCTGCGCGGAGTTGGCGCTGGCGACCCAGGAGGGCAGGCGACGGGTCATCCGGGCGGGGCTTTCCTGCGGGATCGGGGGGGGGACGGGCCATGGAGGCACTTCGGCCGCGTCGCTCAGCAGCCTTCGGGCGTGCCGTCGAAGTGCTTCACGAGATCGGCCCAGCACCTCCACGTAATCCTCCTGCAGCGGTGCCTCCTTCGCGGCGAAGGGCGTCAGATGCTGGGGAAACCGCGTCTCGAACATGAACGACATCGTGTCGGCCAGCTTCTGCGGCGCGAGCTCGGCGGCGAGGCGCGCTCGTAGTGCGCCTTTCGGGACCGTGGGGCAGCATCATGTTGTGCAGGCTCAGCCGCCCGGCACGAAGCCCTTCGGCTTGGCGTCGTACTGCCGTGGATGAGCCCCATGAACTCCGACATGATGTTCGATGATACCAGGGCGGGCGAAACGAGTGCTCGGCCACGAGCCAGCGATCGCGGAAGATCACGAAGTCGATGTTGGCCACGCCGGACTCCCCGGACGGGGCGGTCATGCACCGTGAAGATCGAAGGATCGGGGTGGTCGAAGAGGATCGCGCCGACGGGCGAGTACGTGCACGAGATCATACTTGTAAGGCGTGTAGTTGCCGTGCCACGCCACGACGTCGAGCGGGCAGTGCCCGAGCGTCGGTCTCGAAGAACGAGCCGCACCACTTGAAGCGCAGCGTCCAGGTCTCCTCGAGGTCCTCGAAGGCCGCCACCGGGCGCCTTGAAGTCGCGCGGGTTGGCCATGCAGTTGGCGCCGATGGGGCCACGTCCGGGCAAGGAGAAGCGCGCGCCGTAGTTCTCACAGATGTAGCCGCGCGCCGTGCGCGTCGAGCAGCTCCACCACGGTAGACCAGCCCGCGCGGCAGATCGCCGATCTCTCCTGGCGAGACCTCCAACACGATCCCGAGCTCGGTCACGGAGCGCAGCCGCCGATCTGCGGCACGACCAGCAGCTCGCCGTCGGCGTCGAAGAACTACCTCGTCGCTCCATCGACGCGCTGGCCAGATAGACGTGGCGGCCATGCCCACCTGCGTGCTAACATCGCCCGCGGTGGTCATCGTGCGTACGCCCTGCACGAAGCTCAGCGGGCGTCGGGCACGGTGCACCGGGCTCCAGCGGTGCTGGCCGAGAGGCTGCGCGTCGCCGATTCGGCGCGCTCTTCCAGTGTGGAATCTCGACCCGGCGGTACTCGCTGGACTGCTTGACCGAGGGTCGGATGCGATAGAGCCACGTGCGCTCCGTGGCGCCCGGGGGCGGTGAACGCCGAGCCGGAGAGCTGCTCGGCATAGAGGCCGTACGGACACTTCTGGGGGCTGTTTCGCCCTTGCGGCAGCGCGCCCGGGAGCGCCTCCGTCTCGAAGTCGTTGCCGAAGCCGGGCATATGGCCGGGGGTGGTGCCGGTGTTCTGCGCCTGGGTGATCGGGCGCTGGTCCTGAACGGTCATCGGGCGGGTCCTCTGCAGATCGGCGAGGGGCGTCGCCGTGGCGCGGGCGCATGAGGCAGCCGCGCCACGCCAGATCACCGGGAATTGCGCCGAAGATCAAGGCAGCGGCGCGCCAAGGGTCGTCTGACGCGGAATTGGCGCGGCGGGCCGGGCGCCCATCCGCAGCGCAGGCGTGGCGCCGGAAGGCCGATCCGGCAGCACGCGGCCCGCGATCCGGGCGCACGGGCGGCAGGCCGCCTGCGCCTTGCCGATGCCGCCGCGGCCCTTAACTTCGAGCGGAATCAGGTGTCTGCTCCCTGGCCTGGCGCGCCGAAGGCGCGCAGCACCTCGCGGGCCGCGGCCACGACCGGATCGTGGGTCTGCGAGAGCAGGGCCACCCTGTCGAACGCCGCCGGGTCGGCCGCCACCGCGCGGCGCAGGGCGGCGCCGAAGGCCATGCGCAGCTCCGTGCCGATGTTGAACTTGCAGATCTTCAAGGTGCGGGCGAGGGCGGCGCGCTGCGCCACGGGCACGCCGGAGCCGCCGTGGATCACCAGCGGCAGGTCCGTCACCGCCTCGATGGCGCGGATCCGCGCCTCGTCCAGCCCGCCGCTGCGATCCTCCTGCAAGTGGACGTTGCCGACAGAGATGGCCATCGCGTCGATCCCGGTCTCGGCAGCGAAGCGCGCGGCCTCGGCCGGGTCGGTCCCGGCGGAGCCCGCGCCGCCCGTGTAGCCGACGAAGCCGATCTCGCCCTCGCACGAGATGCCGGCGGCATGGGCCATCTCGGCGATGGCCGCGGTCTCATCGATGTTCTGGGCCAGGGGTTTGCGCGACCCGTCGAACATCAGCGAGGTGAAGCCGGCATCGAGCGCCTCGCGGCATTCCGCGAGGGTATAGCCATGGTCGAGATGCGCCACCACCGGCACGCCGGCGCCCTCGGCCAGATGCCGGAACATGCCGCCGAGGATCGGCAGTGGCGTATGCGCCCGGCAGCTCGGCCCGGCCTGCAGGATCACCGGAACTCCTTCGGCCTCGGCCGCGGCGACGTAGGCGCGCATCTCTTCCCAGCCAAGGGTGACGAGGCCACCCACGGCATAGCCCTGGGCGAGTGCCGGCCGCAGCACGTCGGCGAGGGTCGCGAGGGTCATCGGGCCGTAGCCGTCGCGTGGCGGATGCAGGGCGTCTGAGGGAACCGCTCGAGGCTTCGCCGCAGTCCGTCCGGAGCGCCGAGCGGTCCCGGCCAGGGTACCCTGCGGGCGGCGCGCCAGAGCGCCCGGTGTTCGACGCCTACCCCGGCCTGCGGACTTATGCTGCCGATGCAGAAGGGCGGCATCGCAGCTTCTCTCGCGTCCACGTCGGGCCGGCTGCAGGTGTCATGGAGGGCGATGTGCATGGGGGGGTCCTTCAGGCTTCGGTGGGTCCGGCGTGCTCGGACAGGAACCGCGCGAGCTCGGCGGGCCTCGGCATGGCGGGCGCGCAGCCGGGGCGGGCCACGACGATGGCCGCGCAGGCGGACCCGCGCAGCACCGCCGCCTTCAGGTCGGCCCCCGCCGCGAGGGCGGAAAGAAGGCCGGCCATGAAGCTGTCGCCGGCGCCGGTGGGTTTCAGTGCGGCGACAGGGTAGATGCCCGTCCGGATCTCCTCGCCGCCCGCAAGGGTCACGGCGCCGTTCCCGCCCATCTTGTAGATGACCAGCCGCGCGCCATCCGCGGCCAGCGCGCGGGCCGTGGCCAGCCCCCGATCCCGGCCGCCGGCCATGAAGCCGAACTCCTCGTCGTTGCCGACGACCATATCGGCCAGCGCCCCGGCGCGCGACAGGACGTCCTGCGCCACCCCGGGTCCCGGCCAGCTGTAGGGGCGGTAATCGATGTCGAAGACGATGGGCAGGCCGGCCGCGCGCGCCAGTTCGAAGGCCCGGAAGGCCGCATTGCGCGAAGGTTCGGCGGCGAAGACCGTGCCGGCGGTGACCAGCGCGCCGAAGCGGGCATAGTCCACCGCCTCCACGTCGCCCGCGTTCATCTCGAAGTCTGCGGCGCCGTTGCGGTAGATGACCGACTGGTGCCCCGCGACCCGGCTTTCGTAGAGCGCCAGCGAATTGCGCGCCTCGCCGCCCACCGGGGTCACGTACTCGGTGCCGACCCCGTAGTACTGCAGCTTGTTGACGCAGAACCGGCCGACGGCATCGTCGGAGACGCGGGTGACCAGAGAAGCCTGCCCGCCGAGCTTCACGATCCCGGCGGCGATGTTCGCCGAAGAGCCGCCCATGTCGGCGGTGAAGCCGGCGGCGTCTTCGGTGGCGACGCCGGGCGGGGGGAAGAGGTCGATCCCGACCCGCCCGACCACGACGAAGCGGTTCTGCCGGATGCCCGTGAAAAGATCCATCACCCGCGCCCTTTCACGTCGCCGGCCCCGGCCGCGTCGCGCCCCGCCTTCGGATCCCCGGCCATGAAGCCGGAGGCGCGGCCCGTGACCAGCCAGCGCCGCGCCCGGCGCTGCCGTCCGCTTGGGGCTGCATCGGGGACGGCGTCCCGGAGGGGGTTCAGGCACCCGGCCTTGACGCGAACGCGCATCGCGGACAGCGGCACCCCGGCCATCGAGCCTTGCGGGATGGGCGCATGGATGCCGACGGCGCGCGCCTCGTGCGGACGGTCGTGCGCCACCCCCTCGGGGCCGGCCGCCCGACCGGTGAAGTGCCGCACCGGATGCGCCTCCCCTGGCAGAAACGGACGGCCCCGGTCCCGGCATGGCCCTGCGCCACCTCGGGAGCTCCTGCCACTGGGGGCGTGGCGACCGCTCGCCGGGTGTGGCCCCGGGTGGTCCAGCCCTCGGAGGCGCCGAGCTTCATGCCGCTGGCGCTGGTCTCGGTGCAGGCCTGCGCCTGTTCGGACGGCTTCGCGATGGTTCGCCTCCCGTGCCCCAGGCAGCGCCATGTCGAGGTTCGCGGCATTGCCATGGCCGGAAACGCCAGGGCCGCCCCCGCAAAGCCGCGCCTCGCCATCGACCGTCATGCACGGGCCGGCGCGAAAGCGGACGATCGCCGGCGCGGGCGTCGATCGAAGGGTGTCGTGCGTCATATGCCGGTTCATATCCTTCCGCCGGCCCGAACGCGATTGCGGTTTAGCATTTTCGGCGGCAGGTGGACGCAAAGGCGGCATCGGCGAACGTGCGCAAGCCCGCCGAGGTCGAGGCGCCCGCCTCCGGGGCCAGCCGGATCGCCGCCAGACTGTGCGCCAGGACGCCGGTCTTCAGTTTGTGGTCGCTTGTCACGGGTGTCTCCACCTTCCGAGGTCGGTTGTGCAAGCGGGGGGCCGAACCGGGCATCGGGGCCCGTCCCCGCCGGGGGCCGGCGTTCGAATGAGTGACCGGCAACGCCGCCGAGATGCGGCTGTGGACGTTTTCGGCGCGGGCCGGGTCGGTGGAGAGATGGCCTGTCGAAAGATGCCCGCGCCGACGATCCGGTCACCGGAAATCGCGGATCGGGGATCGCGGATCGCCTCATGCCCCTCTGGAACCCGGCGTCTGGCAGGCGGCATCGGCGCTCCCCGCGCTCCCCTCGGGGGCCGGCGGCGACGGCGGAGGCAGAGAGCGCCAACATGAGATGTCCGCAGGGGCCGGCGGTCGGGCGGGTGAACGGCGCGCTGCCCGGATGGGTGCCCTGCTATCGCAGTAGCGGTCCGTCCTGATCCAGATAGGCGCGGTCGAAGTCGGCCATATCGACCAGGCGATCGAAGTCGTGGATGGCCACCCGACCCGTCTGGAAGGTCAGCAACCCGGTCTCCCGCAATTCGCGCAGCACGCGATTGACGTGCACGGCGCTGAGCCCGAGCGCATCGCCCAGATGGTATTGCGTGAGTGGGCAGGCGAATCCTTCGCGCGTCCCGCGCCCCACCAGGGTCAGCCGCGCGCTGAGTTCGAGCATGAAGTGTGCCGTCCGCTCCACCGCGTCCCGCCGCCCGATGCCGACCAGATGTTCGACCACCATCGCCTCGTCCCGCGACGCGGCCCAGAGCATTGCCGTGGCCAGGCGCGGGGTCGAGAAGAAGGCTTGCAGAAGCTCGCTTTTCGACACCTCCGACGCCTCGACCTCTGTCACCGGTTCGATGTTGTGATCTGCGGCGCGGAACAGGAACGACCGCAGGCCAAGGAAATCGCCCGGGATCTGGAAATCGACGATCTGCCGCGAGCCGTCGCGCAGCAGCTTGTAGGAGCAGACCCAGCCGTCGGCGAGGATGTAGACCGCCGCATGGGTCTGTCCCTGGTGGACAAGATCGCGGCCCGCGACGAACGTGCGCCGCCGCCGGTGCAAGCCATCGAGAACATGCAGCTCGTCACCCGACAGCGCGACGAAATTCCCCAGCTTTCGGGCGAGGGGGCTGTGCGCGCTGTACATCCGTGGGCTCTCCGCGTCCCGCGACCCGGCGGGGCCATCGGGCGATTACGGACTATCGGGCAGTGGCGCCCGCCACGCTGCCGTGGATCAGTTTACCTTACTCCAAACCTGCCATGATGACGACACTCAAATCCGCAGCCGCCCAGCCGCGGGCCATTTCAGGGAAGAGCGTCGCCCATGTCCATCCGAATGCCCTCCAACCCGGCTTCCAGAGCGCCTCTGCCCGGGTCGTGCGTGACAGGCGCCGCGGCGCTCGCCATCTGCGAGGCGCTTCTGCTGGCGCTGAACGATCGCAAGATCCTGCCCGAACGCGAGATCGTCGGCATCCTGCGCGACGCCGCGGCGGCACATGGCAACGACCCCGGCGACGACGGAGAGGCGGCGTTCCACGGTGAGGTGGCCGACTTCATCAACCGGATCATCGCTGGCGGAAATTCGGTCCGGCGGCCTTGATTGCCATTCGGCGGCACCGAGACCGACGATCTCGCCCCGCCAGTGGACGAACGCGCCTGCGGGCAACATCCAGGCGACTGCGACGCCAGTGGCAACGTCGAAGGGCAGGGTCGGCTCGGACGTCGCCGCGCCGTCCTCGGCGCGGGCCGCGATGTCGGGGAGGTTTTTCATCGGGCCGATGGACCGGAGAGCATGAGGCGCCCCTTCCCGACCGGTTGGACGACAGGTGCGCCCGCGCGCGCTGTCCGGCCGGACGGCGGCCGGGTTCGGCCCGGCCCGGCGGCATTGACGGCGAGGCACGGCGAACCCTACGCTCGTCATGCGGGTCGGGCGCGTCACATCGCACCCAGTCCGCGCGCGGATCGCCGATGATAGGTCGCGATCGACAGCACGGAGGCGAAGCGTGTCCAAGACGGTGGCGCTGGCCGGATTCCTGCACGAAACGAACACCTTCGCGCCGACGAGGGCACGGCTGGAGGATTTCGTCCAGGGCGGCGGTTACATGCCGATGGCGCGCGGTCCGGCGCTGATCGTCCGCAGTGCCGGGGCATCAATCTCGGCATCGGCGGCGCTGTCGGACCACGGCGATGCGGCGGGCTGGGACATGGTGCCGATCCTCTGGGCCGGGGCGATTCCCTCGGCGCACGTTTCCCGGGATGCCTACGAAGCGATCGCCGACGAGATCATTTCCGGCATCGTCGCCGCGGGCCCGCTCGACGGCATCTTCCTCGACCTGCACGGCGCGATGGTGGCCGAGCATGTCGACGACGGCGAGGGCCGGCTGCTGACGCGGCTGCGCGCGGCGGTCGGGCCGGACGTGCCCATCGCCGCGGCGCTCGACCTGCACGGCAACATCACCGCGCGAGATGGTGGACGCGGCGGACGTGCTGGTCGGCTTCCGCACCTATCCGCATGTCGACATGGCCGAGACGGGCGCGGCGGGCGGCGGTGCAGCTGGACGCGCTGATGCGCGCGGCGCGCGCCTTGCGAAGGCGTTCCGGCGGATGCCGTTCCTCGTCCCCATCGCCTGGCAGAGCACGCGGGCCGAGCCCGGTCGCGGCGCTCTACGATCTGGTCGCGCGCACGCGAAGCGGGGCGCGGTGGCGAGCGCGTCGTTCTTCTTCGGCTTTCCGGCGGCGGACTTTCCCGGCTGCGGTCCGACGCTGGTCTGCTACGGCGACGACGCAGGCGGACGCGGACGCGGCCGCCGACACGATCGAGGCCGCGGTCCTCGCGACGCCGAGCCGGCGCTGGCCGGCGCGACCTACGCGCCGGAGGCGGGCGTGGCCGAGGCGATGCGGATCGCCGAGACGGCGACGCGCCCGGTCGTCATCGCCGACACGCAGGACAACCCCGGCGCGGGCGGCGACTCCGACACGACGGGCATGCTGCGCGCGCTGGTTGGGCAGGGCGCGCGGGACGCCGCCCTCGGGCAACATGGTCGACCCGGCGCGCGGCCGCCGCGGCGCATGCCGCGGGCGAGGGCGCCGAGATCGACGATCGCGCTCGGCGGATCTCGGGCGTCGCGGGCGACGCGCCGCTCGAGGGACGTTTCACCGTCGAGCGCGCTGTCGGACGGCAAGCTGGTGGCGACCGGTCCGTTCTACGGCGGCGCACCGCTGGACCTCGGGCCGTCGGCCTGCCTGCGGATCGGCGGCGTGCGCGTCGTCGTGACCACGCCGCAAGGCGCAGATGGCCGACCGGGAGATGTTCCGCTTCGTCGGGCATCGAGCCGGAGGCGCAGGCGATCCTGGTGGTCAAGAGCTCGGTGCACTTCCGGGCGGACTTCGACGCCATCGCCGAGACGATCCTGGCCTGCACGGCCCCCGGCCCGATGCCCGTGAGCCCCGCGCAGCCTGCCGTTCACCGCCTGCGCCGGGGATGCGGCTGGAGCCCATGGGGGCCGCCTTCGCGCCGCAGGACGCCGCATGATCGACCGGACTTGACCCGAGACGACCGCGCACGGCCGGACAGCTGACCCGCGCCGCACCTACACCAACCGACGGAGACCGACATGAAGCCTTCATGACATCTCGAACCGGACGCCCCGCGGGCCGCTGCGGTCCGCCGCTCCTCGGCGCAACGCTCGCTGGTGGCCGCCCTGCCGCGCGGCGCGGCGGGCGCGCAGACGCTGCGCGCGGTGATGCACTCCGACCTGCGGGTGCTCGACCCGATCCTGACCACCGCCTACATGAGCCGCAACCACGGCTACATGATCTACGACACGCTGTACGCGCTCGACGACGATCTGGTGCCGCAGCCGCAGATGGTCGACGAGCCACACCGTCTCCGACGACGGGCTGACCTACACCTTCACCCTGCGCGACGGGCTGACGTTCCACGACGGCGCCGACGTCACCGGGCGCGGACGTCGTCGCCTCGATCGAGCGGTGGGGCGAGCGCGACGGCATGGGCCAGGTGCTGATGTCCTTCGTCGGACAGCGATGGAGCAGGGCGACGGCACCGAACGAGTTCGTGATGACGCTGACGGAGCCCTACGGCCTGCGTCATCGACAGCCTCGCCAAGCCGTCGTCGAACGTGCCGTTCATCATGCCCGCGCGGCTGGCCGAGACGCCCTCGACCGAGGCCGTGCCCGAGCAGATCGGCTCCGGCCCGTTCATGTTGGTCGAGGACGAGTTCCAGCCCGGCGTCCGCGCGGTCTACGACAAGTTCGAGGACTACGTGCCGCGCGACGAGCCCGCGAGCTGGGCGGCGGGCGGCAAGGTCGTCAAGGTCGACCGGGTCGAATGGATCGTGATGCCCGACGACCAGACCGCGCTGAACGCGCTGCAGGCCGGCGAGATCGACTATCTGGGAGCAGCCGCCGGTCGGACCTGCTGCCGATCCTCGAGGCGAACCCGGACGTGACGGTGAGCATCCTCAACGAGCTGGGCTTCCAGACGATCATGCGGCCGAACTTCCTGAACCCGCCGATGGACGACAAGCGGATCCGCAACGCGGCGATCGCGGCGCGTGAACCAGAAGGACGTGCTGGACGCGATGGTGGGCAACCCCGAGCTACTACAAGATCTGCGGCGCGATGTTCGTCTGCGAGCACGCCGCTGGCGACCGACGTCGGCTCCGAGACGCTGGTCGAGGGCAACGGCATGGAGAAGGCCGAGCCCTGCTGGAGGAGGCGGGCTACGACGGCACGCCCATCGTGCATGATGCACCCGACCGACGTGAGCACGCCTGCGCACGCAGCCGGTCGTGGTGGCGCAGGCGCTGCGCGACGCCGGCTTCACCGTCGACCTGCAGGCGATGGACTGGCAGACGCTGGTGCGGCAAGCGCGCCAGCCAGGCCTCGATCGCCGACGGCGGCTGGAACATGTTCTTGACCAACTGGGTGGGCGCGGACGTGTTCAACCCGCTGGTCAACAACATGGTGAACGGCAAGGGCAAGGACGGCGGCTGGTTCGGCTGGCCGGACGTGCCGAAGCTCGAGGAGCTGCGCACCGCCTATGCGACGTCGCAGTCGCTGCGACGAGCAGAAGGAGCTCGCCGAGGAGATCCAGAAGCATCGCCTTCGAGGAAGGTGATCTACGCGCCGATCGGCCAGTACTTCGTGCCGACCGCCTGGTCGCAACACGCTCGAGGGCGTGGCCGACGGCGCCGGTGCCGGTACTTCTGGAACATCACCAAGAACTGACGGCTGATCCGGCCCCGCGCGCGCGGCGCGGCCGGCGCGACCCCGACGTCCCGCATCCGCAAGGGGCCGCGCATGGTCGCCTACATCCTCAAGCGCATCCTCGCCACGATCCCGGTGATGGGGTTCGTCGCGCTCTTCGTCTTCCTGCTGCTGCGCCTGACGCCCGGCGACCCGGCGGCGATCATCGCGGGCGACACCGCGACGCCGGCACAGCTCGAGCGCGATCCGCGACCTCGCTGGGGCTCAACGATCCGCTCCTCGTGCAGTTCGTCGACCTGGATCGGCCAGCTGCTGCGGGGCGACTTCGGCACGTCGATCCTGTCGAGCACGCCGGTGATCGAGCTGATCGCCGACCGGATGGAGCCGACGATCAGCCTCGCGCTGACGACCATCATCCTGTCGGTCGTGCATCGCCGTGCCGCTGGGCGTCATCGCCGCCTGGAGGCAGGGCACGCTGATCGACCGCTTCGTCATGGTGCTGTCGGTGCTGGGCTTCTCGGTGCCGGTCTTCGTGATCGGCTACCTGATGATCTCGCTCTTCTCGATGCGAGCTGGGCTGGTTCCCGGTGCAGGGCTACCGCCCCATCGGCGAGGGGCTGGGCGCCGTTCTTCCACCGCATCGCGCTGCCGACGCTTCACGCTGACGCTGCTCTACATCGCGCTGATCGCGCGGATCACCCGCACCTCGATGCTGGAGATCCTGGGCGAGGACTACATGCGCACCGCCCGCGCCAAGGGCGCTGCCCGAGAGCCGCGGTGCTGATGCGCCACGCGCTGCGCAACTGCTCGGTGCCGATCATCACGGTCATCGGCATCGGCTTCGCGCTCATCATCTCGGGCGTGGTGGTGACCGAGAGCGTCTTCAACCTGCCGGGCCTCGGGCGGCTGACCGTGGATGCGGTGCTGGCGCGGGACTATCCGGTGATCCAGGCGGTGATCCTGCTCGCCTCGCTGATCTACGTGGTGATCAACCTGCTGATCGACATCGCCTACGTCGCTGCTTCGACCCGAGGATCCGCTACTGCATGACCGACAGCACCGTCGCCATCGCCCCGCCGCGACCGGCCCTCGCGCCCTTGCGCCGGCGCGGCGCGCAGATCGTGTTCTCGAGCCCGCTGGTCACGGTCGCCGCGGCGATCCTGGCCGTCGATCGTGCTGTCCGCCGCTCCTCGCGCCCTGGTGCGTGCCGCACGATCCGCGTGCGCCTGTCGCCCTCCGTCGCGGCTGCAAGCCGCCGGGCGACGAGTTCTGGCTGGGCACCGACGCCTTCGGCCGCGACCTCTTCTCGCGGATCGTCTACGGCGGGCGCATCTCGCTGCGTCGTCGGCGTGGCGGCGGCGCTCGTCGCGGTGGCGGTCGGGCTGCTGCTCGGGCTCGCTCGCGGGCTACATCCGCTGGGTCGACGCGGTGCTGATGCGGATGGTGGACGGGCTGATGGCGATCCCCAGCATCCTGCTGGCCATCGCCATCGTCTCGCTCTGGGGCGCCAGCCTCTGGACGGTGCTCGTCGCGATCACCATCCCGGAGGTGCCGCGCGTCGTGCGGCTGGTGCGCTCGCTGGTGCTGTCGGCGCGCGAGGAGCCCTACGTCGAGGCGGCCATCGCGGCGGGCACGCCGACCTGGCTCATCATGCGCCGGCACCTGATGCCCAACACCATCGCGCCGCTCATCATCCAGGGCACCTACATCTGCGCCTGCGCCATCCTGACCGAGGCGATCCTGTCCTTCCTCGGCGCCGGCATCAACCCCGAGACGCCGAGCTGGGGCAACATCATGGCCGAGGGGCGGATCTACTTCCAGATCAACCCGGGCATCGTGCTCTGGCCCGGGCTGGTGCGTGTCGGTGGCGATCCTGTCGATCAACCTGCTGGGCGACGCGGTGCGCGACGCGCTCGACCCGCGCATGGCGCAAGCGGGGGATCGAGCGATGAGCCTGCTGGAGATCCGCGAACCTGCGCGATCGCGCTGAACGGGCGACGCGGACCAGCAGGTGGTCAAGGGCCTCGACCTGAGCATCGAGCCCGGGCCAGACCATCTGCCTCGTGGGCGAGAGCGGGTCGGGCAAGTCGCTGACCGCGCTGGCGACGATGGGGCTGCTGCCGCCGGTGCTGCGGCCCATCGCGGGGTCGCATCCAGCTGAAGGGCGAGAACCTGCTGGAGGCGAGCACCGCGCGGATGCGCGACCTGCGCGCGCGTGTCGATGTCGATGATCTTCCAGGAGCCGATGACCGCGCTGAACCCGGTGGCGCGGGTCGGCCAGCAGATCGAGGAGGTGCTGGAGTTCCACTCCGACCTGTCGGCCGCGGCACGGCGCGACCCGCGCGATGGAGATGATGGAAGCGGTCCACCTGCCGGACGTGCCGAACGATGTACCGCAGCTTCCCGCACCAGCTTTCGGGCGGGCAGCGGCAGCGCATCATGATCGCCATGGCGCTGGTCATGCGGCCGCAGCTGCTGATCGCGGACGAGCCGACGACGGCGCTGGACGTGACCACGCAGGCGCAGATCCTGAGCCTGATCCGCGAGCTGCGCGAGGAGCAGGGCGCGGCGGTCCTGTTCATCACCCACGACATGGGCGTGGTCTCCGAGATCGCCGACGACGTGACGCGTGCTGCAAGCTGGGCGAGGTGATGGAGACGCAAGGCGGTCGACGCCCTGCTGCGCCATCCGCGCGACCGACTACACCCGCGACCTGCTGCGCGCGGTGCCGAGCCAGGTGCCGCGCATGGCGCGCGCCGGCGCGGTCGCGACGAGATCGCGCTGGCCACCGGCGACCTGTGCAAGACCTACGGCGGCGGCGGGTTCTTCGGCAGCGGCCGCGAGGTCGTGGCGGCGCAGGACGTGACCTCACATCTGGCCAAGGGCCGCACGCTCGGCATCGTCGGCGAAAGCGGGTCGGGCAAGACGACCGTGGCGCGCTGCATCATGCGGCTGATCGATCCGACCTCGGGCAGCATCACGGTCGGCGGCACCGACATCGCGACGCTGTCGCCGAAGGAGCTGAAGCCGCAGCGCCGCAACATCCAGATCGTCTTCCAGGACCCGATGCGCTCGCTCAACCCGCGCATCGAGATCGGGCAGTCGATCATCGAGGGGCCGCTGAACTTCGGCGTGCCGCGCGACGAGGCGATGGCGCGCGCGCGCGAGCTGCTGGAGCTGGTGGGCCTGCCGGCGAGCGCGGTGGACCGCTTTCCGCACCAGTTCTCGGGCGGCCAGCGGCAGCGCATCGCCATCGCCCGCGCGCTGGCGATGGACCCCGACGTGCTGGTCGCGGACGAGGCGGTCTCGGCGCTCGACGTCTCGGTGCAGGCGCAGGTGCTGGACCTGCTGGCCGAACTGCAGGAGCGGCTGGGCCTCGGCATCCTCTTCATCACCCACGACCTCGGCGTCGCCGCGCAGATCTGCGACGACGTGCTGGTGATGCAGCACGGCCGCGTCGTCGAATACGGGGCCGCGGCGCAGGTCCTGGGCGCGCCGCAGCAGGACTATACCAAGGCCCTGATCGCCGCCGCGCCGGGTCGTCACTGGGACTTCGCCAACTTCCGCCCCTTCGCCGAAGCGACCCGCCGAACACCTGGAGACCGCCACATGAACATCCTGCCCACCATCGCCGACAGCGCCGACGAGCTGACCGCGATCTTCCGCGACCTGCACGCCCATCCCGAACTGGGGTTCGAGGAGCACCGGACGGCCGGCATCGTCGCGGCCAAGCTGCGCGACTACGGCGTCGACGAGGTGCACGAGGGCATCGCCGGCACCGGGGTCGTGGGCATCGTCAAGGGCAGCCGGCGGCGGACTCGGCGCGTCGGCCTGCGCGCCGACATGGACGCGCTGCCGATCGAGGAGCAGTCGAACCTCGACTACGCCTCGACCACACCCGGGCGTGATGCATGCCTGCGGCCACGACGGCCACACCACGATGCTGCTGGGTGCGGCGCGGCACCTCGCGGCGACGCGCGACTTCGCGGGGACCGCCGTGCTGATCTTCCAGCCCGCCGAGGAGGGGCTGGGCGGCGCGCGGCGCATGCTCGCCGACGGCCTGTTCGACCGCTTTCCCTGCGACGAGATCTACGGGATGCACAATTCGCCCAACGGCACGCCGGGCACGGTCGGCATCTGCAAGGGCGCCGCGATGGCCGGCGCGTCGTTCTTCGACATCACCGTGCAGGGCAAGCGGCAGCCATGCCGCCATGCCGCACCAGTCGCGCGATCCCGCTCGTGATCGCCTCGGCCCTGGTCGGCAGCCTGCAGACCATCCTGTCGCGCAACGTCGCCGCCGCTGGAGACCTGCGTGCTGTCGGTGACGCAGCTGCATGCGGGCTCGGCCTACAACGTGGTGCCGGACACCGCGACGCTGGCGGGCACGATCCGCTACTTCAACGACGAGGTCCGCGACCTGGCCCACGACGCGGATGCGCGAACTCTGCGCGGGCTTCGCGCTGGCCTACGGCGTCGAGATCCGACATCGACCTGCGCAACGTATTCGACGTGCTGATGAACGACGACGACCTCTCCGACGCCTATCTCGACGCGGCCGCGGACATCGTGGGCGCCGAGAACGTCTCGGGCGAGGACGAGCCCGCGACCGGCTCCGAGGATTTCGCCGACATGCTGAAGGTGGTGCCCGGCGCCTATTGCCGGGTCGGGCCATTCCGGCACCGACCGGCCTGCACAACCCGAGCTTCTTCCTCGATCCCGACGATCCTGCCCGTCGGCGCGTCCATCATGGCGCGCATCGTCGAGCGTCGCCTGGCCGCCTGAGAGGATACCGCCATGAACCCGCTCGACCTGCCCTTCGACACCGACGAGATGATCGCGGGCCTGCGCCCGTGGATCGAATGCGAGAGCCCGACCTTCGACGCCGCCGCCGTCGACCGGATGATGGACATCGCCGCCCACGACCTGGCCGCCCTGGGCGCGCGGGTCGAACGGATCCCCGGCCGCATGGGCTTCGGCGGATCGGTGCGCGCGGTCTTTCCGCATCCCGACGCGGCCGCGGTGCCGGGCATCCTGATCGCGGGGCACATGGACACGGTGCATCCCGTCGGCACGCTGGACGTCGCTGCCGTTCCGGCGCGAGGGCGACGTCTGCTACGGGCCGGGGCTGATGGACATGAAGGGCGGCAACTACGTCGGCCCTCGAGGCAATCCGGCAGCTCGCCCGCGCGGGGCTGCCAGACGCCGCTGCCGGTGACGGTCCTGTTCACGCCCGACGAGGAGGTCGGCACGCCATCGACGCGCGACCTGATCGAGGCGGAGGCGGCGCGTCACGCCTACGTCCTGGTGCCCGAGCCGGGCCACGACGACGGCGGCGTCACCACCGGCCGCTACGCCATCGCGCGGTTCGCGCTGCGCACCATCGGCAAGCCCAGCCATGCGGGCTGGCGGCTGCAGGACGGCCGATCCGCCATCGCCGCCATGGCCCGCCGGATCGCCGAGATCGAGGAGATGACCGGCCCCGACTGCACCTTCAGCGTCGGCACGATCCACGCCGGGCAATGGGTGAACTGCGTGTCTTCCCACTGCGACGCGCAGGTGCTGCAGCATGGCGAAGAAGCAGGAGGATCTCGACGACGGCGTGGCGCGGATGCTGGCGCTGCAGGGCACGCGGGACGGCGTCGAGTTCCAGGTCAGCCGGGGCGTCACGCGACCCGTCTGGCAACCCGACATGCCGGGCGCCGCGAGGATCTTCGATACCGCGAAGGAGATCGCCGCGGACCTGGGGTTCGAGCTGACCGGCCGTAGTCAGGGCGGCGGGTCCGACGGCAATTTCACCGGCGCGATGGGCATCCCGACGCTGGACGGGCTGGGCGTGATGGGGGCGGGCCTGCATACCCTGAACGAGCACATCCTCGTCGAAAGCCTCGACCAGCGCGGGCGCCTGATGGCCGGCCTGCTGACCAGGTTGACGTGATTGCGATGGCTTCGGCCACGCCGTGCGCGCGAGGCCTGCGCCCCCGGTTGGATGCGGCGCGCGTGACCGTCCTCGCCTTTGGCCGTGGCGACGCGATCCGGGCGCAGACGGAGGAATGTCGCGGGGGGCTGCATGCCTTCCGGCCGACGGAAGGGGGCGACCGCCTCCGCGGGTGCGGGACAGCCGACAGAAAGGGCCGGCACCGCGTCGACATTGCGAAGATGAAGGCGGTGCCCGTGCCCCGAGGCTTGCTTGGCTTCGACATCATGGTCGAGCGGGAGATGTCCGCGGAGGCCGGATCGCACGGGCGCGCGGCGTCCCTCGGGGCCAACAGGCACCGCCTCTCCGCCGACATGCCGATCGCGTCCGACGGCCCCAGGCCCCGCCCCGACACGCCGACGATGTTCATGGGCCCGCGCGGCGCGATGACCCTTGACCCCGTGTCCGCCCATAGCAGCGACGCGCTGCGGCGCATGGCGGGGCCGTTCCGGGATACCGGCGAGGCCCCGAGCCCGCGGGGAAGCCCGGCATGAGCGGCGACCCTGCGGACCTCTCGGCGCGGGAGGCGCGCGCCCTGATCGGGGGCAGGGCGCTTTCGCCGGTAGAGCTGGCCGAGGCCTGCATCGACCGGATCGAGACGCTCGACCATGCGGTCAACGCCATCGTCGCCTGCGACCTCGATGCCCTGCGCGACAGCGCCCGGGCGGCAGAGCGGGCAGTGATGGCGGGTGAGGCGCTCGGCCCGCTCCATGGCTTGCCGGTGGTGGTCAAGGACATGGAGGACGTGGCAGGCCTGCCCACGACCTACGGCTCGGAAATCCATCGCGACAACCGTCCCGCCACCGACGGCGCGCGCGTGGCGGCCATCCGCGCCGCCGGCGGCCTGCCCTTCGCGAAGACCAACGTCCCGGAATGGAGCGCGGGCGCGAACACCCGCAACCGCGTCTACGGCACGACCGCCAACCCGTTCGACACGACGCGAAGCTGTGCGGGGTCATCGGGCGGCTCGGCCGTGGCGCTGGCGCTCGGCTATGCGCCGCTTGCGACCGGATCGGACATGGGCGGCTCGCTGCGGACCCCTGCCGCCTATTGCGGCGTCGTCGGCTTCCGGCCCAGCCCCGGCGTGGTGCCCGACGAGGTTCGCGGGATGGCGGCACTGGCGCTCTCGACCTACGGACCGATGGGGCGCGACGTCGCCGATGCGGCCCTGCTCCTGTCGGTCCAGGCCCATGCGGACGGCCGCGATCCGCTCACCGCGGTCGCGGACGGCCGCACCGCCTGGCGGTCCGACGACTTCGCCCGTCTGCCTGCGAGCGACCTCGGTCGCCTGCGCGTGGCCGTGACGCCGGACTTCGGCTTCGCCCCGACCTCCGCCGCCGTCCGCCGCACGTTCGATGCGGCCATCGCCGCACTGACGTCGACCTTCGGCGCCGTGGAGGCCGCCCATCCCGACTGCGCCGACGCGGACCGCATCTTCGCGGTTCTGCGGGCCGTCTACTTCCTCGCGGCGTACTCCGATCATGTTGAGGCGCGCCCGGAGCTGGTCGGGCCGAACGTGACCGCCAACGTGCTGGAGGGGCGTCAATACGATGCGGGCGACGTCGCACGGGCGCTGGCGATGCAGGGAGCGTACCACCGTCGCTGGCAGGCGTTCTTCGGTGACGTGGACATCGTCCTGTCGCCCGTCGCCACCCTGCAGCCGCGCAACTGGCACGAGCTCGCCCCGACCGAGATCGACGGCAGGGCCATGCAAAGCTACTATCAATGGCTCGGTCTGGCCTACGCTTCCACTCTCGCAGGGCATCCGTCGATATCGGTGCCTTGCGGCATCGACGAAGAAGGGCTGCCCTTCGGACTTCAGATCGTCGGTCGCCGCCATGACGATCTGCGACTTCTGTCCATAGCTGCCGCGGTGCAGGCGGCCATCGGACGAACGCCGGATCTCGACAACAGACGACCGGATCTCACCGCATTGCGGACGGCACCGCCCCTGCGTGAGACTGTTGGCTTCCTGGATCTGACTTGACGTCGGAGGGGGACGGCAAGGGGGCCTCGTCTTCCACGCGCCAGCGGAAGCGCACCCTGCGACCTGTCGCCGGGCCGCATCGGCCCGATGAAGACGTCTCGGCGAAGCGGCATCTCAACTCGCGCGAGGCGCGTCTCGATCCCGTCGGTCAGAATGCCGAATCATCGTCCGGGCCGCCCCGCTGTCGATGCCAAGCGTGACGGGTCCCGCGCCCGCCGCCGCGCGGCACCGTCCGGGGGCGAACAGTATCTGACGATCGGGATAGCCGATCTATGGCTGGTCGAGCTGCGGTTTCGGCGCGGCAAGCGTCGCGGCCTTGCTCTGCGACGGCGGCTTTCCGATAGCCCCCATGACTGAGGGATAACCTCGCCAGGATTGCCGAACCCGATCGGATGAAAATCAAAAAGCTGCTGTAGTGCCGGCCCCTGATCGCTGCGGGTCCCGGCCCGGCGGGCCCGGCACGGGGGCGTCGCCGCGGCGCAGAAAGGTCCCGCTCGCAGGAGCCGCCCCTTGCGCCGGATCTGGACATGGTGGGCATCGGACGGGAGTTCGAATATGGTAGGCTCCGTCGCGTGCGCTCCGTGTCGTCGCAAAGGGTCGGATCGCCGGATATCTGGGCGCAGCCTGGCGTGGGGACCGTCGGCATCAACAGTTCGAAGATACGCAAAGCATGATGCTGACTGAACATTCCAGACTGTCCGTCGCACCCATGATGGAGTGGACCGACCGCCATTGCCGCTACTTCCACCGGCAGCTCTCGTCCCGCGTCCTCCTCTATACAGAGATGGTCACCGCCCCCGCGCTTCTGCGGGGCGATGCCGCGGCGCTCCTGCGTCACGATCCCGTAGAACGGCCGGTGGCCCTGCAGCTTGGCGGCAGCGATCCCGTGGAGCTTGCGAGCGCCGCGGGCCTCGCCGATGGCGCGGGCTTTGCCGAGGTGAACCTCAACGTCGGCTGCCCCTCCGACAGGGTCCGTTCCGGTTGCTTCGGCGCCGTCCTGATGAAGGAGCCCGCCCGCGTCGCGGAATGCGTGGCCGCCATGCGCGAGGCCACGCGCGCGGAGATCACCGTCAAGTGCCGCATCGGGGTCGACGAGCAGGAGCCGCGCGAGACGCTTCCGGCCTTTCTCGAGACCTTGCGCGCCACCGGTCTGCGCCGCGTGATCGTGCATGCCCGCAAGGCCTGGCTGAACGGCCTCAGCCCCAAGCAGAACCGCACCGTCCCGCCGCTCGATCACGCGCTCGTGGCCGAGATGGTGCGGGCCTTCCCGGATCTGCGGATCTGCCTCAACGGCGGGATCGCCACGCTGGAGGATGCGGCGCGGCATCTCGACGCCGGTTTCGCCGGCGTGATGATCGGCCGCGCGGCCTACCAGAGCCCGGCGCAGATCCTCGCAGGCGCCGACGCGCGTCTCTGGTCCGATCCCGCGCCGGAGGCCGACCCGGTGGCGGTGGCGCATCGGATGATCCCCTATATCGAGGCTCATGTGGCCGAAGGCGGGCGCGCCCATTCCGTGACCCGGCACATGCTCGGCCTCTTCGCGGGGCAGCCCGGCGCAAGGCACTGGCGGCGTCATCTTTCCGAGGCCGCCGCCTGCCCGAAGGCCGACGCCCGGATCGTGCCGGAGGCGTTGGCCGCGATGCAGGCCGCCAGCGCCGCCGCGCGGGCCGCCGCCTGAGCGACCCGAAGGGGCAGGGGGCGACCGCCGGCGATCGAGGCTGGTCAAACCGGGGCGCCGCCGGTACCTGCGTTCCAGCGCGCCCCCGCCCGAAAGCCCCCGCGCGAAAGCTGCCCACCCGAAAGCCGCCCGTCCGAAAGCCGCCATCTCGAAAGCCGCCCGAATGAAATCCCCCGCATGACGGCCGATCCCGGAACGCTGCTGGCGCTGGCGGCCCTCCTCGCCGCCACGGGCGCGGTGGCGGGCGTCATGGCCGGGCTTCTGGGCGTCGGCGGCGGCATCCTCCTGGTGCCGTGCTTCCACTTCATCTTCGAACGCCTCGGCTTCGGCGGCCCGGGGCTGATGCAGGTCTGCCTTGCCACGTCGCTGGCGACCATCGTGGTCACCTCCGCCCGCTCGCTCGGCGCCCACCACCGCCGCGGCGCGGTCGATCTCGCGATCCTGCGCGGCTGGGTTCCGGGCATTGCCCTCGGCGCGCTGGCCGGCGTCTGGGTCGTCGCGGGCCTGTCCTCGCACCTGCTGCAGCTGATCTTCGGCGCTCTCGGCATGGCCATCGGCGCTTATCTCGGCCTCGGCCGGCCCGCCTGGCGCCTCGGTGCCGCGATGCCGGGGCCCTGGCCCAAGCGCCTGCTGTCGCCGGTCATCGGGCTCGTCTCGGTGCTGATGGGGATCGGCGGCGGCGCCTTCGCGGTGCCGCTGATGAGCCTCTACGGCGTGCCGATCCACCGCGCGATCGGCACCGCGCCCGGCTTCGGCCTGGCCATCGCCATCCCGTCGGTCGCCGCCTTCGCGCTGCTCGCGCTGCCGCCCGGCACGCGCCCGCCCTTCACCCTCGGCGCCGTCAACCTGCCGGGGGTCGCGGTGGTCATCGCCATGACGCTCCTCACCGCCCCCCTTGGCGCGGCCCTGGCGCACAGGCTCCCGTCACGCCCCTTGCGTGCCATCTTCGCCGTCTTCCTCGTCACCCTCTCCGCCCTGATGCTGCGCGACGCCCTCGCGGGCTGAGCCGCTCCCCCCCTTCGATATTCCACAAATATCCCGGGGAGGTGCGGAGGGGCCGGCCCCTCCGCTCCCGCCGCGTCCACGGGCGCCGCCATCACGGCTTGCGCGTCAGCCGCCCCGCCCGCCCGCCGCGCCGCCGCACCGGCGACGCCTCGCGCGCCGGCAGGTCGGCCATCACCGCCGCGCGCGCCTCGGGCGTCATCGCGCCCCAGCCCATGATCTCGTCGATGCTGCGTCGGCAGCCGGCGCAGAGCCGCGTCTCGGGATGGATCACGCATACCTTGATGCAGGGCGAGGCGATCTCCTCGCGCCGCCAGACGTCGTCGCTCATGGAAAGTCCTTCAAGTGCCGCAGACGGTCGAGCGCGCCCTGCAGGATGTACGCCGCCGCCACGTGGTCGATCACCTCGCCGCGCCGCCGCCGCGAGGTGTCGGCCTCCAGAAGCGCGCGCTCCGCCGCCACCGTCGAAAGCCGCTCGTCCCAGAACGCGATGGGCAGGGGCACCAGCCGCGCCAGGTTGCGCGCGAAGGCCCGGGTCGCCTGGCACCGCGGCCCCTCGCTGCCGTCCATGTTCAGCGGCAGCCCAAGGACCAGCCCGCCGATGGACCGCGGCCCCAGGATCGCCAGCAGTGCCGCGGCATCGGCGGTGAACTTCGTCCGCGGCAGCGTCCGCAGCGGGCTCGCCACCTGCGCGAACACGTCCGAGACGGCCACGCCGATGGTCCGCGTCCCAAGGTCGAGCCCCGCCACCGCCCGCCGCTCCGGCAGCGCCGCCGCGAAGCCCGCGATGTCGTCGTGCAGCGTGCCGGCCGCTCCGACGGTCACCCGTCGACCCCCGCCTGCCGGGCCGCCGCCCGCACGACCGAAAGCGCCGCCTCGGAGCCGGCGAACACGTCCTGCGCCTCCGCCCAGATCGCCGCCGCCCCCTCCGTGCGCCCCAGAACGCCGAGCGCCCCGATGAGCCGCGCCCATTCCGCCGGCGTGCCGCCCTCGCGGGCCAGCCGGTCCGAAAGGCCGGCGACCATGCCCTCGATCATCTCGGCCCGGGCCGCCGGGTCCATCGCCGCGGCATCGCCCACCTGCGCCGCATCGGGGCCGGGCAGGGCGCCGTCGAGAGTAGCGGGCGGGCCCCCTTGCAGGTCGGTCGCCGGGGCGGTGGTCGGGGCGGTGGTCGGCACACCGCCCGCCTCGGGCGCATAGCGAATGCCGGCCCGCGCCGCCGCATCGCCGATCTGCGCCTCCACCGCCGGCACCCATGGCGCGCCGTCGGGGCTATCGGCGAGCAGCGCCCGCCAAGTGCGGAAGGCGAGGTCCGGCCGCCCCGTCTGCAGATGCAGCAGGCCCGTGTAGTACCGCGCCGGACCGTCCGCCGGGTCCAGCGCCAGCGCCGCCTCCAGCGCCGCCTCCGCCTCGGGCGACACGTAGCCGCCCGCCGCGAGGATCAGCAGATCGGCGAGGTCGACGTGATCCGCCGCATCCGCTTCCGCCCCCTTCGCGGCCACCAGCCGCTCCTGCGCCGCGCGGGCCGCGGCGTAGTTGCCCAGCGTCGCTTCGTTGCGCGCCAACAGGCCCAGGCCCCGCACGTCGTCCGGGCGCCCGGCCATCGCCACGCGCAACTGCTCCACCAGCGCCGCGAAGTCGGGGTCGGGGGCGGGCAGGGGCACGCGCCGGGCAGCGGCCTGTTCCTCGGCCGCCGCCTGACCGGGCCGGGCCTCGCGCAAGGCCGCGGCGGCCGCCAGCCGGTCCGCCCGGGGCAGGTCGCCGTAGCCCGGCGCGCCGAGCAGCGCGTAGAGCCCCAGGCTGCCCGCGCCGGCCACCGCCGCGATGGCCAGCGCCCCGGCGATGCCGCTCCAGCCCGGCGCCGCGCCGTCCGGCGCGCCGCTGCGCCCCCGGTCCGCTTCCAGGATGCGCCGGGACACCTCGGTGCGGGTCCGCTCCGCCGCCTCCGGGTCGAGCATGCCGCGCGCCACGTCGCGGTCCACCTCCGCCAGCTGATCGCGGTAGACGGCGATGTCGTAGTCCCGCCCCTCGCGCGCCGCCGGCCCGCGCCCGCGCACCAGCAGCGCCCCGGCAAGCGTCGCGGCGACGCCCGCGGCGAGCACCGCCGCTATGGCCCAGAATGTCATCATCCCGGCCCACATAGTCGCTTCGCCCGGCAGGCAAAAGCCCGCGCGCCGCGGCAGGTTGCCCGCGACAGCGCATGCCCTTGCCCGGGCGTCCGCCGCGCCCTACCGTACATGCCGTGTACGCGTGCCCCGCGCGCGCCCCGGCACGAAAGTACGCCCATGTCGCCCAGCCTGCCGCCCCGCCGCCGGTATTCCGCAGCCGCGATCGCGCGCGAGGCCATGCGCGACCATTCCGGCTGGGGCCGCACCTGGGCCGACAGACCGCTGAAGCCCCGCTACGACGCGGTGATCGTCGGCGCCGGGGGGCATGGCCTCGCCACCGCCTACTACCTCGGCCGCAACCACGGGATGCGCAACGTCGCGATCCTGGAAAAGGGCTGGCTCGGCGGCGGCAATACCGGCCGCAACACCACGATCATCCGGTCGAACTACCTTCAGGATCCCTCCGCCGCGATCTACGAGAAGGCGCGCAGCCTCTACGAGACGATGAGCCAGGACCTGAACTACAACGTCATGTTCAGCCCCCGCGGCGTGCTGATGCTGGCCCAGACCCATCACGAGGTCCGCGGCTACCGGCGCACTGCGCACGCCAACGCGCTTCAGGGGGTGGAGACGGACTACGTCGGGCCCGACCGGGTGAAGGAGCTCTGCCCGATCATCAACGTCTCCGGCCCCCGCTACCCGGTGCTCGGCGCGCTCTGGCAGGCGCGGGGCGGCACCGCCCGGCACGATGCCGTGGCCTGGGGCTATGCGCGGGCCTGCTCCGACATGGGCATGGACGTGGTGCAGCAATGCGAGGTCACCGGCATCCGCAGCTCCAACGGCGAGGTCATGGGGGTCGAGACCAGCAAGGGCCCGGTCGACTGCGACAAGCTCGGCCTCGTGGTGGCCGGGCATTCGGGGCGGCTGGCCGAGATGGCCGGCTTCCGCCTGCCGGTGGAAAGCGTGGCGCTGCAGGCGCTGGTCAGCGAGCCGATCAAGCCCTGCATGGACGTGGTCGTGATGGCCAACACCGTCCATGGCTACATGAGCCAGTCCGACAAGGGCGAGATGGTGATCGGCGGCGGCGCCGACGGCTACAACAACTACAGCCAGCGCGGCAGCTTCCACCATATCGAGGAGACCGTGCGCGCCCTGGTCGAGACGTTCCCGATGATCAGCCGCCTGCGGATGCTGCGGCAATGGGGCGGCATCGTCGACATGACCGGCGACCGGTCGCCCATCCTCAGCCGCACGCCGCTCGGCAACTGCTTCGTCAATTGCGGCTGGGGCACGGGCGGCTTCAAGGCGATCCCCGGCTCCGGCTGGGCGATGGCCGAGCTGATGGCCAAGGGCGCGCCCGGCCCGCTCGCCGCCGCCTTCGGGCTGGACCGCTTCCGCGAGGGGCGCTTCATCGACGAGAGCGTCGCCGCCGGAGTGGCGCATTGACGGACCGCCGCCGGAGTGGCGCATTGACGGACCGCCGCCGGAGTGGCGCATTGACGGACCGCCGCCGGAGTGGCGCATTGAGCGTCGCCGCAGGCGTGGCGCATGGAGGTATCGCCGCAGGAGTGGCGCATTGAGGGACCGCCGCCGGTGTGGCGCATCAACGTATCGCCCCGGGAGTGGTGCATTGGAGTACTGCCGCGGCAGTGGCGCATCGAGCGGCCCTCGCGGGAGTGGCGCACCGACAGATTGCCGCGGGTGTGAAGGGCCGTTGAACGGGCGCAGGCTGGCCGCATCGAGGGGCCGCCGCCGGAGTGGCGCCGCAACCGCCCGAAGCGAACCGTCCCGATCCCATGGGTCACGCCCCGCCAATGCGGCAGGGGCCATCGCCGTGCCGCCGGGCCTTCTGGTCCAGCAGGCTCCCTCCGCCCGCCTGAACACCGCCCGCCCAGCGCCCCCATTGCACACCGCAGATCGCTCCGGTAACGAGCATCCGGGCCAGATTTTTCCCCAAGGGGCGGAACACGCGGCCGCGCCAGACGCTAAAATTGGCCGGTGGGCCAAAGGCCCCGCCGTGACCTTGAGGGAGACGACCGCATGTCCAAACGACCCACCCGCCTCGCCGGGTTCGCCGCCGGGATCGTCGGGACCGTCTTCCTGGCGCTCATGGTCAGCGTGCTGGCCGGCGGCGGTGGCCCTGTGGGACGTCAACCAGGCGGACAGCACGCCCGTCTATCCCAACTTCTGAAGCCCGCCCGGGCCGCGCCCCATGCTGAGCCTGCGATGCCCCGTCTGCAATGTGCAGGCCGACGAGACGGAGCTTGCGCCTGGCGGACAGGCCCACATCACCCGTGCCGGCGCGGAGGCCGGGGAGGCCGCGTTCGAGGCCTACTTTTTCCTGCGCGAGAACCCGATGGGCGTGCATCTAGAGCGGTGGCGCCATGCCTATGGCTGCGGCAAGTGGTTCCACGCCGCGCGCTGCACGATCACCCAGGAAGTCTTCGGCACCTATCCCGCGCAGACCCTCGGCCCGCCCGACGATCTGATCGCCCGCATCCGCGCGCGGCGCCCCGGCTGGGCACCGCCGGAGCGGCCGCAGGAGGTCCCGGAATGAGCCGCAGGCTCGAGGCCGGCGGCCGGCTGATCGACCGGGCGCGCCCCGCCGCTTCAGCTTCGACGGGGCCGCGATGGCGGGCCTCGCCGGCGACACGCTCGCCTCGGCGCTTCTGGCCAACGACCGGCTGCTGGTCGCGCGGTCGTTCAAGTATCACCGTCCACGCGGCATCGTGGCGTCCGGTCCCGAAGAGCCGAACGCCCTGGTGAACCTCGGCGCCGGCGCCTTCTTCGAGCCGAACCAGCGCGCCACCACGACCGAGCTGAACGAGGGGATGGAGGCGGAAAGCCAGAACCGCTGGCCCTCCCTCGAGCGCGACGTGGGCGCGGTGAACGGCCTGATGGCCCGGTTCCTCCCCGCGGGCTTCTACTACAAGACGTTCATCCATCCGCGCCCCTTCTGGAAGCACGTCTTCGAGCCGTTCATCCGCCAGTCCGCCGGGCTCGGCCGGCCCCCGAAGGAACGCGACGGCGACGTCTACGAGCACTCCCATGCCCACTGCGACGTGCTGATCGCGGGCGGCGGCATCGCGGGGCTGGCGGCGGCGCTCGCCGCCTCGGCCGGCGGCGCGCGGGTGATCCTGATGGAGCAGCAGCCGAATTGGGGCGGGCGGGCCGCGACCGATGGCGCCCGGATCGATGGGCAGCCGGCAGAGGCCTGGGTCGACGCGGCCCTCGCCACGCTGGCCGCCCGCGGCGGCGTCACGCTGCTGTCCCGCGCGCAGGTCAGCGGCGCCTACGACCACGGCTACGTGCTGGCCACCGAAACCTGCGTGCCCGTCCCCGGCGGCCCCCGCCACCGCCTGTGGAAGATCCGCACACGTCGTCTGATCGCCGCCACCGGCGCCATCGAGCGGCCGCTCAGCTTCCCGGGCAACGACCTGCCCGGCGTGATGCTGGCGGGGGCCGTGCGCGACTACGTCACCGACTATGCCGTCGCCCCCGGCGACCGGATCGTGGTCGTCACCAACAACGACGACGCCTACCGCACCGCGCTGGCCTGCGCCGCGGCCGGGCTAGTCGTGCCAATCGTGATCGACGCGCGCGAGGGCGGCGGCGGCCCGCTGATGGCCGCTGCCCGCACCGCCGGCATCCGGGTCGAGGCGGGCGCCGCCATCGTCGGCGTGGCGGGGCACAAGCGCGTCACCGGCCTGCAGCTCGGCCGTCAGGCAGGGCAGGGCGCGCCGGTGGAAAGCATCGCCTGCGATGCCATCGCCATGTCGGGCGGCTGGTCGCCGGTCGTGCATCTCTGGTCCCAGGGCGGCGGCAAGCTGGTCTGGGACGAGGCGCTGGCGATGTTCCGCCCCGATCCCGAGAGGCCGCCGACGGGCGCCGACGGGCAGGGCGCCGCGCTTTGCGCCGGGCTCGCCGCCGGCGACCTCGCCACCGCCCACATCCTGCGCGACGCCGCCGCCGCCGGCGCCCGCGCCGCGCGCGAGGCAGGGCACGATACCCCCGATCCGCAAGTGCCGCAGGCCGAGCCCGAGGAAGCCGCCCCGATCCTGCCCGTCTGGCTGATGCCCGACGCCGCGCCGTGGCGCTCCGCCGCAAGACCTGGCTCGATTTCCAGAACGACGTGAAGGTGACCGACGTGCAGCTCGCCGCCGCCGAGGGCTACGAGAGCGTCGAGCACGCCAAGCGCTACACCACCCTCGGCATGGCCACCGACCAGGGCAAGCTCTCCAACGTCAACGGCCTCGCGATCCTCGGCGGCGCGCTCGGCCGCTCCATCCCGCAGGTCGGCACCACCACCTTCCGCCCGCCCTACGCGCCCGTGCCCATGGGCGCCATCGCCGGCGAGGCGCGCGACGAGCTGTTCCAGCCCGTTCGCCAGACCCCGCTGCACGGATGGCACGAGGCCCACGGCGCCGAATGGGAGCCGGTCGGCCAGTGGCGCCGCCCCTATTGCTACCGCCGCGCGGGCGAGACCACGGCAGAGGCCGTCGCCCGCGAGGTCACCGCCACCCGGGGCGGCGTGGGCCTGCTCGACGCCTCGACGCTGGGCAAGCTGATCGTCTCCGGCCCCGACGCCGCCACCTTCCTCGACCGCATCTACACCGGCACCATGAGCAGCCTGAAGCCCGGCCGCTGCCGCTACGGCCTGATGTGCACCGACAACGGCTTTCTCGTCGACGACGGCGTCGTCGCCCGCATCGACGCCTCCACGTTCCTCTGCCACACCACCACCGGCGGCGCCGAGCGCATCCACGCAGCACCTGGAGGAATGGCTGCAGACCGAATGGTGGGACCTGCGCGTCTTCGTCGTCAACGTCACCGAGGCCAGCGCCCAGATCGGCGTCGTCGGCCCGAAGGCGCGCGTGCTTCTGGAACGTCTCGGCGGCCTCGACGTCTCGAAGGCGGCGCTGCCGTTCATGGGCTGGGCCGACGGCACGCTGGCCGGCCTCTCCGTGCGCGTCTTCCGCATCTCCTTCTCGGGCGAGCTCAGTTACGAGCTGGCCGTGCCGCCTGCCGAGGCGCCAGGCCTGTGGGAGCTGCTGATGGCGAAGGGCGAAGACCTGGGCGTCACCCCCTACGGCACCGAGGCCCTGCACGTCATGCGCGCCGAGAAGGGCCTCATCATGATCGGCGACGAGACCGACGGCACGGTGATCCCGCAGGACCTCGGCATGTCCTGGGCGATCGGCAAGAAGAAGCCCGACTACATCGGCAAGCGCGCGCAGGCCCGGCCGCACATGACCGACCCCGCGCGCTGGCGGCTCGTGGGGCTGCAGACCACCGATGGATCGGTCCTGCCCGATGGCGCCTACGCCATCGCCCCCGGCCGGACGGAGCTGGGCCATGCCCGCATGATCGGCCGCGTCACCTCCACCTACGTCTCGCCGACGCTGGGCCGCGGCATCGCCATGGGGCTGGTCGAGGACGGGCCGGAGCGGATGGGAGACGTGCTGAACTTCCCAACCCTCGATGGCCGCACGATCGCCGCCGAGGTCGTCTCGCCGGTCTTCTACGATCCCGAAGGAACCCGCCAGGATGCGTGACTTTCCCGAAGCGCCGCAGGCGTCCGCCGCCGTCATCGAAGGTCCGGCCCGCGGCATGCTCGCGCTGCGCGCGGCCCTCGACGCGCCCGGCCTCGACGGTGACCTCGTCGCGGTCGGCCTGGCCCTGCCGGGTCCGTTGTCCATCAGGGCGGGCGAGGCCGGGCAGGCGGCCTGGATGTCGCCCGACGAGCTGCTGATCCTCACGGAACCCGGTGCGGCGGCCGCGCTCGCCGAGGCGCTGGCCAAGGCGCTCGCCGACCATCATCACCTCGTGGTCGACATGACCGACGCCCGCGCGGCGTTCACCGTGACGGGCCCCGCCGCCCGCGACGTCCTCGCCAGGCTCACCCCGATGGACATCGCCCCCGCCGCCTTCCCGCAAGGTGCCTTCCGCCGCACCCGGCTGGCGCAGATCCCCGCCGCCCTCTGGCCGGAGGGCGAAGCCTTCGACGTTCTGTGCTTCGCCTCGCACGCGCCCTATGCCGGCGCGCTGCTGCGGAACGCGGCCCGCTCCGCCGCGTTGAGCCCGCAAGGCCGGTGACGCACCGCCGGAGCGGCAAGCGCCGTCCACGGCAGCCACGCCCCCGGCCTTGACGCTAGGTCCGACCGCGCCCATCACGGGCGCACCGGACCGCACAGAAACACCGCGAAGGGGCCCAGAATGGCATTCGAACTTCCCGATCTCCCGTATTCCCACGACGCGCTCGCCTCTGGCGGCATGTCCAAGGAAACGTTGGAGTTCCATCACGACATCCACCACAAGGCCTATGTCGACAACGGCAACAAGCTGATCGAGGGCACCGAATGGGCCGGCAAGTCGGTCGAAGAGATCGTGACCGGCACCTACGACAAGGGCGCCGTCGCCCAGAGCGGCATCTTCAACAATGCCTCGCAGCACTGGAACCACACCCAGTTCTGGGAGATGATGGGCCCCACCGGGCGCGACATGCCGGGCGAGCTGGAGAGCGCGCTGAAGGAAAGCTTCGGCTCCATCGAGAAATTCACCGACGACTTCAAGGCCGCCGGCGCCGGACAGTTCGGCTCGGGCTGGTGCTGGCTGGTGAAGGACACGGACGGCAGCCTGAAGGTCACCAAGACCGAAAACGGCGTGAATCCGCTGTGCTTCGGCCAGACCGCCCTGATGGGCTGCGATGTGTGGGAACATGCCTACTACATCGATTTCCGCAACAAGCGGCCTGTCTACCTTCAGAACTTCATGGAAAATCTCGTGAACTGGGAGAACGTCGCCCAGCGTCTGTCGGCCGCATAGGCAAGTTACACAGACGATCTGCCGCCGGGGCCATCGGCGCCCGGCGGCACGGATCTCCCCACTCGACCGATTTGGGTTGACGACGCCGTCGCGAATCAGGTTGCCGCAAAGTTGCCGTTTGGTTAATATCCACGGAGAACGGGAGATCGCATCATGAAAAGCATTATTGTGACCGTTACCATTGCAGTGTTCACGGTCGGTGCCGCCGTCACCTTGCCGTCACCCGCGCTGGCCGCCAATCCGTGCAATCCTCAGGTGCAGCGCTGCGGCTGAGCCGCCACGCATATTCACGCCGCATCGCCGCGCGGGCTGCCTGATCTGCGCGGCCTGACAGGGCCATTTTCCCATGATTTTTCCGCTCGCCACGCAGTGGCCCGAGGGCGTCGTGCAGTCGCTCTGGAATTTCGGCGCGCTGGACCCGGATGTCGTGCCGGACTATCCGCTGCTGGGCGTCACCTTCCAGCGCGAGTTCTGGATCGCGTTCGCCTTCGGGGTGGGGGTGATCGCCGTATTCGGCCTGCGACGGTTCAACGATCTGAGCTACAACGAAACCGCGCTCGATTACCGAGTTCATCCGCGAGCTGGCCCCGCAGGCGCTGCGCGGCCGCGACCCCATGCGCCGTTCCTATGGCCTCTATGCCGCCACGCTCATCGCGGTCTATGCGCTGCTGACCTTCTTCGGCGAGCTGATCCTCACCACGCTCACGCCGCTGCTGCCCGTGGCGGGGCTGCAGGTCGATCCCACCGGGCTTGATTTCGACAGCTACGAATGGCCGCTGCTCATCGCCTTCGGCTTTGCCGGCGCCACGCCACTGCTGCCGCCGCTGGTGGTGTTCGAGGCGTGGCTGCGCCGCCGCGCCCACACCGCCGTCGGCCTGCCGGTGCGGGTCGAGGAACGTACCGTGAAGCTCCTCGCCAATCTCGACCCCCGCGAGGCCGACCGCGGCGACCTCCCCGACGATCTGGGCGCCCCCGACAACCTGCGCACCTGGGTCAAGACCCATCTGAGCGAACTCGACAACGTCGACCGGGTCTTCCGCGTCCGCGACGACATCGAGCTGCTGATCCGCTGGACGATCACCCGCGGCAGCGCCTGGCCCCGCCGCGAGGTCCGCGAGGAGCTGGGGCGGCTGGAGACCGAGGAGGTCCGCGAGGCCCAGGCCGCAATCCAGGAATTCGAGCAGATCATCGCGCGCAACTACAACGAGGCGCCCGACCTTGCGCATCTGCGCACCGCCCGCGCCGAGCAGGATCCGGGGCAGGTGCATCGCAAGAGCCTCGAGACCAACCTCACCGCCATCGTCGAGCGGATGACCCGCCTGCGCGCGCAGCTCGCCTCGATCGTCGCCGTCTATGCCGAGCGCGACGACAGTTACGCCCGCATCTCCCCGCATGCCGGCTATCTGCATCGCCTGCTCGACCAGACGTTCGGCGGCCGCCGGATCAATACCGGCCCCGAACAGGGCCTCATGATCTATGTCGCCTTCGCCTTCGCGCTCTACACCCTCTTCGCGGCCACCGGCTGGCACGCGCTGACGGGGCCGGCGGCCGTCGGGCCGAAGCCGGTCCTGATCACCGCCGGGATCGACACCGCGCGGCTGGCCGGTCTGCTCGTTCTGCCCGCCGTCGCGGTCTTCTCCGTCAGGATGGTCCATGGCGACCGCGAGGAGGGGCGTGGCCGCTGGCACAGGGTCCGGCTCGATACGATGCCGCGGGCCGGCTGGCAGATCTTCTGGATGCTCACGCTCGGCTTCGGCGTCTCGCTGATCTACATGACCGCGCATGCCTGGTTCTACGCCGCACTCCTGTCGCCCGACATCAAGGCCTACCGCGCCATACTCTATGGCGGAAACTACCCGGCCTTCTGGTTCTTCGTCTCGCAAAGCTTCGTGACGCTGCCGGCGATCTTCTTCTTCATGATCGCCACCGACACGCCCCGCAACCGGCCGCTGCCCTTCGGTCTGCCGCGCGTCGCGCTGCCCGTCGCCGCGACGGCCTGCGTCCTGACCCTGCAGATCCTGCATCTGGACGGCTGGGGCTTCGCCTGCGCGCGAGAGCCGTCATGGCTGCCGCTCGACCCGGTCGCGGAAAGGTGGTGCTTCACCTATCTTGGCGGCCTCGACCTGATCCTCTATTCGCTGGCGGCCTTTCTCGGCACCAGCGTCCTGATCCGGGATTGGCGCCCGGAGCCGTCGGAAACCGTCATCCGGCCGGCCGAACCCGCGCCCCGCGGCCGCGATCGCCTCGTCGGCGCGGCCTTCGGTCTGGCGATCCTTTTCCTGATCCTGGGGTCGAATGCCAGCAAGGGCCCAGCCGACGCGGTTCTCTCCCGATGACCGGACCGGCGCCAAGGATGTCGTCGTCGTGGGGTTTCGCGAGGATGCAGAGCCGTTCTCGTATCAGGTCACCATCGACGGTCAGCCGCAGTTCGTCGGATACCTCGCCGACCTCTGCTATGGGCTGTTCCAGGGATCGGCGTACCGCGTCGTCTCCGTGCCTGTCCGGGCGACGGATCGGTTCGCGCGGCTGCGCGACCCCGGGGATCCGCCGTTCGACCCGTCGAAGCGAGCCTATTTCGGCGTCGACGATCCCAGGAACCAGCCGGTCGATCTGCTCTGCGATCCCAACACGCTGCGTCTGGAGCGGACCGCCCAGATCGCCAACGGGATCTACTCGCCCATCGTCTTCGTCTCCGGCGTCTCCTACATCCAGAACAAGGCGTCGAGCGCCCCCTCGCGGGACGTCATGCTGGGCTATGTCGCGAACACCACCGCGGCAACCGTTGCGCAGCGGGCCTGCACGTCCAACACGTTCCGCATCAGCTCCGGGTCGGACGGGTCGGGGATGGCCTGCCCGCCCGCGCCGGATCAGGCGACCCGCGAAGAGATCGACCGCGCGGCCTGCGACAGCCTGGTGGAAAGCAGCACCGACACCGGAAGTTACCGCTTCTGCGCCTTCACGACCCATGCCGATCTGGTGCGCTGGCTCTGCCGGTCGGTCCTGGACATTCCCCGGGACGCGACAGAGGCGCGGGCGGCGTCCGACACCCGGAAGGGCCGGGAGCACTTTCCACCGGCGCCAATCGTCACGCCGGGCCCCGACCGCATCTACTTCGGCGACCGCGACATCATCCTGGCCAAGCTGACCGGATGGCTGGCCGGCAATTCGGCCTGCGGGTCCATCGACAACACCGCGACCGACATCGACGCGCAGCGCAAGCGCGACAGCTACACCTACGAGCCGTACGCCCTCGTCGTCACCAAGACCAACCCCGAGCTTTTCCAGCACGTGCAGCGGCGCATCTACGAGTTCTTCTCGCACCGCTCCGAGGCCAGCGCGCTCTTCGACACATACTTCCCCGGTCAGGGCATGTCGGAGCCGCTCGCCTACCTCTTCCTGCTGAACGGCGTCGCCGAGGAATCAATGTTCAAACGGTCGGACGCGGGCGCCGCCGACCGCTGACCGCCACCCTCAATCCTCCGCGAGTTCCCTCGCCGAGGCGTCCAGCGCCGCCACGATGGCGCCGAAATCCGCCGCCTTCAGCGAGGCGCCGCCCACCAGCGCGCCGTCGACGTTCGAGACGTCGAAGATCTCGGCCGCGTTGCCCGGCTTCACCGAGCCGCCATAGAGCAGCCGCACGGAGCGGCCCACCCCCTCGCCGAAGCGCCGCTCAAGCTTGGCGCGGATGTAGTCATGCACCTCGCCGATCTCGTCCAGCGTCGGCGTCCGGCCGGTGCCGATGGCCCAGATCGGCTCGTAGGCCACCACCAGGCTCTGGCCGTTCGAGGCGTCGGGCACCGAACGGCTGAGCTGCCCGCTGATGATGTCGAGCGTGTTGGCGGCGTTGCGCTCCGCCTCCGTCTCGCCGACGCAGACGATGGTGATCAGGCCCGCCGCCTGGGCCGTGCGCGCCTTCGAACGGATCGTCTCGTCGGTCTCGCGGTGGTCCTGGCGACGCTCCGAATGCCCCACGATCACGTAGGCGGCGCCGGCATCGCGCAGCATCGCGGCGCTCACGTCGCCGGTATGGGCGCCCGCCTCCGCCGCGTGGCAATCCTGCCCGCCCACCGTCACCGGGCCGTTGCCGATCAGCGCGCGCAGCCGGTCGACCAGCGTGGCGGGCGGGCAGATCAGCACCTCGCAACCGGGCTCGGGATGCGCCCGCATCAGGTCCGACACCTCGGTCAAGGCGCCCGCATCGCCGTTCATCTTCCAGTTGCCCGCCGCCAGTTTCCGCCGCATCCCGTCGTCTCCCGATTGTTCGGCCCATGGGTTGCAGGCCGCGCCGGGGCGGTCAAGTGGGCGGGGCGATCGGGCGGCGTGGGTGCGGCATGGCGCGGCCGCGGCGGTAAGGCGGACCGTCAGGGCAACCGGGCAGGGCGGGTGGCGGCGGTCACGCGGGCGGTCGCGCGGGCGGGCCCGTCAGGGGCCGGCCTGCCGTCCGCCATCGCCGCAGCATCCCGCTAGGGTTCGGCCGGCGCGGGCGGCCCCGGTGCCTCGAGGTCGGTCTGGATCACCCGGTCGCTCAGGTGGATGTCGGTGGTCTCCAGCCGCCCCGGCCCGAGATTGACGAACCTGTGGGGAACGTGCGCGGGCCCGAACACGACGTCGCCCGCCTCCGCCTCGATCGTCCGTTCGCCGATGGTGAACCGGGCGCGGCCCGCGCGCAGAACGAACATCTCGTCGTAGGGGTGCACGTGCAGCGGCGGCCCGGCGCCGATCTCTTCGCTGCTGAAGAAAAGCAGCGTCGCGCCGGTGCCGAAGCGCCTTCCCTCCACCCGCCCGTGCCAGGGTCGGCCGGCCCGCATCCATTCGGCCATGGCGATCCTGCCCGGCGCGCGCTTCGGTGGTGCGGCGGCGGCCTTGCCCGCCACGGCGTCAGCCCGCGCTCAGCGCCGGATCGAACTTGATCGATTCCCCGCAGCCGCAGGCCTCGGTGACGTTGGGATTGCGAAACTTGAAGCCCGCCTCCAGCAGCGTCACCTCATAGTCGATCTCGGTGCCGAAGAGGAACATCTGCGCCATCGGCGCGATCATCACCCGCGCGCCGTCCTGCTCGACCACCTCGTCGAGCGGGTCCACCGCGGTGACGTAATCCATCGTGTATTCCATCCCCGCGCAGCCGCCCTTCTTGACGCCGATGCGCAGACCCTGCGTGGCGTCGCGGGCCATGAGCCGGGCGATCTGCCGCGCGGCGGCCGAAGTGATCGTCACCGCCTGTTTTCCGGGAATGCTGAACATGGGTCCGCTCCGCTCGTGCTGTCGCTTGTCAAGATAGGCGCTCGCGGCCCGCGCCTCAAGCCTCGCCAGGGCCACACATCTCGGGTCGACCTGTTCGGGCGCCAGACTGACATGGATCCGGGCGTCGGCGCGGACCCGGGGGGCTCTCGACGTCGCGACCTTGTTCGCGGGCTCCCGGAGCCGGGCGTCGGCGCGGACCCGGGGGCTCTCCCTGGCAGTCGCCTCGCCAGACGCGTACGACATCGACGTCAATCGACCTCGGTCGCCGGAGCGACTGCTGAGAACCGCGCGCCAGGCATGTGGCACCGCCCAGGATCGGTCCGCCACCGTCGCCTCCGCCACGTTTCGCCAGGCCATGCCCCGGCGGGCCCGCAGTGCGGTTTCGCCAAGGCCATGCCCCGGCGGGCCCGCAGTGCGGTTTCCCCAGGCCATGCCCCGGCCGGCCCGCAGTGCGGTTTCCCCAGGCCATGCCCCGGCCGGCCCGCAGTGCGGTTTCGCCAAGGCCATGCCCCGGCGGGCCCGCAGTGCGGTTTCCCCAGGCCATGCCCCGGCCGGCCCGCAGTGCGGTTTCGCCAAGGCCATGCCCCGGCGAGCCCGCAGTGCGAAGGATCAAACGAAAGACCGCCCGGCGGACAGCTTCGCTCAGGCCGCGTCCATCCTTGCTACCTCGTTGGGCAGCGCCACGCCCTGATCCCGCGCCGCGGCGATCATGTGCTCGCGAAGCCGACATTCGATGTCCCAGCCGTCGGTCGGGTCGGGCACCGGCACCCCGAACCGCACCGTCATCCCGAAGGCGTCCTGCGAAATCACGTAGCTCGTCGCCTCGTCCTTCGGCGAGATGCCGTCCTCGCGGTCCACGAACTCCCGGAAGGCCCGGCGCATCGGCTCCAGATCGGCGGTCGAGGCCAGCTTGACCTTCGCCAGCCGCACCATCGCGTCGTCCTTCAGGGACCAGTTCTCGAACGGCTCCGCCACGAAGCGGCCCACCGGCACGACCAGCCTGTTGCCGTTCCAGATCTTCAGCTGCACGAAGGTCAGATGGATCCGCTCCACCGTGCACCACTTGCCCTCGAAAAGCACCTGATCGCCGATCCGCGCCGAGCGGTTGAGCGAGATCTGCAGCGACGCGATGATGTTGCCCAGCACCTCGCGTGCCGCAAAGCCCAGCACCAGCGTCAGCACCCCGGCCGAGGCCAGTAGCGAGAAGCCCATGGTCTTGAAGACGTTGGCGGAGGTCAGCACGATCCCTGCGCCAGCGATCACCGCGATCAGCACCACGACCCGGCGCGCCGCCGAGACCTTGGTCGCCAGCGAACGATCGCTCCTCGCCTCTGGCGCCGACATGTCCTCGGGATTGTCGTCGACGATCTCGTCGAGCATCGCATCGACCAGCGAGACGATGATCAGCAGGATCCCCGCCACGTAGCCGATCGCGATCAGCGGGCCCGTGAGCGTGGCGATCTTGCCGGAGACCACGAAGAACCGCGCCGTGGCCAGCTGCAGGATCGCGGTCAGCAGCAGGATGGTCACCGGCCAGCGCAGCTCGCGCATCACCCGGCGCAGCAGCGGCCTGTCCTCGCCCCGGGCCAGCCGCCCCAGCAGCGCGAAGGTGGAGCGCGCCACCACGATCAGCAGCACCGCCAGGACCGGCAGGCCGATCACCTCCCACCAGCGCAGGTCCCAGAAGGCGACCGCGCGCACCGGCTCCGGCAGGGCCAGCTCCAGGTCCGAGGGCCCGTAGCGCGCATAGAGCCGGTCGATCCGCCGCACGCTCTGCTCGGAGAAGACCCAGGCCGGCGCGCCCCCCTCCGGGATCACCCGGTTCAGCCGGATCGCCACGGGCCGCCCGTCGAGGTTCAGAAGGCCGATCAGCAGGCTCTGCCGCGGCTCCCCGGCCATGGGCTCCTCGCTCGGCGCGCGGACGTCCACGGCATCGGGGCGGCCCAGCAGTCCGTCCCAGTCCACCACCAGGTTGCGGTCGATGACCACGGCCAGCCGCCGCGCCAGCTCCGGGCCGCGCGCCGCCTGCTCGGCCTCGGGCACGTCGGCGAGGTTCAGCAGATGCGCCGCGCCGGCATCGTCGCCGGCCTCGGTGGCATCCACGAAGCTCTCCATCGCCGCCTGCGGCGTGTCGCGGTGGATGCGGTCGGGCAGGGGGCCAAGCCCGGGGTTCAGCGCCGGCTGCTCGAACGCGGCCGGCCCGCTGCTGCCCGATTGCGCGAAGGCCGGCTGCCCCGCCAGCGCCGCCGCCATCAGCAGCAGCCACAGCCGGCACATCGCCAGGGCCGTCCGCCTGGGTCGGGTCATCGCCATCCGCGCCTCTCAAACAGCCCTACCGGGATCAAGCGGACCGCGTCCGGCCCGGTTCCCCCAAGGCTAGTCCGCCCCGGGTTTCGGCAAGGTTAAAGCACCCGCGCCGGGTTGCCGGCCACGGTCGTGCCGGACGCCACGTCGCGGGTCACCACCGCGCCCGCGCCCACGGTCGCGTCGTCGCCCACGCACACCCCCGGCAGGATCAAGACGCCGCCCCCGATCCAGACGTTGCGGCCGATGCTCACCGGCCGCCCGTTCTCAAGCCCCTGCGCGCGCACCGCCGGGTCGCGCGGATGGTCTGCCGCCAGAAGCTGGGTCATCGGCCCGATCTGGGTGCCGTCGCCCACCGTGACCGGCGCCACGTCCAGCAGCACGCAGCCGTAGTTCAGGAACACGTCGGCCCCCAGCCGGATGTTGTAGCCGTAATCCACGTAGACCGGCGCGCGCAGGGCGGTGCCCGGCCCGATGGCGCCCAGAAGCTCCGCCAGGATCGGCGCGCGGGCTCTGGCATCGGCCACGGTGGTGGCGTTGTAGGCCAGCATCAGCGCCTGCGCCCGCGCCCTGTCGGCCACCAGCCCGGGGTCGCCGGGGCGGTACAGATCGCCCCGGGTCATCCGCATCCGTTCGGTTTCGGTGTCGCTCATGCGTCGCTGTCCCAGTTCGTCAGGAACGTCCCCAAAGCCTCCAGCGCCGCGCGCACCGGCGGCTCGTGGCGGCCCTCGTGGTGGCTCACCAGCCATTCCTCGTGGGTCAGCGCCTCGATCCGCCCGCCGATCCGCACCAGCCCGGGGCGCGGGTCGCCGGCGAAATCGGGCAGCACCACCCGGCCGATCCCCGCCTCGGCCAGTGCCATCGCCAGCCTCGGCTCGTTGGCGCTGGTGACGATCTCGTGGCCGTGATGCGCCGTCACCCAGGCCGCGCTGCGCGTCTGCGCCGCGTCGTGGCTCGCCCCGATCCAGCCCGCCACGCCCTCATGCGCGGCATAGACGGCGTAATGCACCTCGCCCGTGCGGCGCCCCGCAAGCCAGGGCTGCTCGGGCCGCCGGTTGCGGATGCCGATGTCGACCTCCCGCCGGGCGATATCCATGTCGAGGTTGCAATGCAGGAATTCCGGGATCCAGGCGGCCTTTGCCGGGCGGAAGCGGGGAAGGTTCGCGGCCAGATGCTCCATCGTCCAGGTCCCGGCCGAGATGCGCACCCGCACCGGCCCGGCGCCCGCCTGCCGCCAGCCGTCGATCTCGGCGGCGGCGGCCTCCATCCGTTCGGCGCGCGCCAGCAGGTCGCGCCCGTCGCCCGTGACCGCATAGCCCGACGTGCCGTGCAGGAACAGCCGCCGGCCCAGCCGCGCCTCCAGCGCCGTCATCCGCCGGCTGAGCGTCGCGATGCTCACGCCGGTCCGCCCGGCGGCCCCGGCCAGCGAACCGGCCCGCGCCACGGCGGCGAAAAGCGACATGTCATCCCACGAGAACGCTTTCATGGATGCAAGTCTACTCGCGGGCGTGGCGGCTCACAACGGGGCGCCGCCCGGCATAGGTCATCCCTGCAGCAAAGGAGAGACCCCATGCTCAACGTCCACCGCGCCCAACCCCGCGTTCCCACGACGGAATACGAGGCCGAACAGCTGCTCTTTGCAGAAATGAAAGTCGCCTCCCGAAACCGCAAGCGCCGCGCGCGCCTTGCCCGCGCCGCGCGCTGGCTGGCCTACATGAAGCCCAGCTCCAGCCGCGCCTCGTCCGACATCATCTCCATGCCCCAGGGCGGCTCGAAGGTCAGCGCCACGTTGACCTGACGCACGCCGGGCAGGGGCTCGACCGCATCGGCCACCCAGCCCGGCATCTCGCCCGCCACCGGGCAGCCGGGCGCGGTAAGCGACATCGTCACGTCCACGTCGGACTCCTCGGTGATGAGGATCGTGTAGATCAGCCCCAGGTCGTAGATGTTCACCGGAATCTCGGGGTCGTAGACGGATCGGCACGCGGCCACCACGTCGTCGTAGAGCGGATGGTCGGTGCTCGACGGGCGGATCAGCGGCGCGCCTTCAAGCCGCTCCTGCGCGGGCTGGTCGGCATCGCTCATGGGGCGGCTGGCGGCATCGGTTCCGGGCATCGGCAATCCCCTAGTGTTTCAGTCACCCAACATAGGCATGCCCGCCCGGGGCGTAAAGGCCGGGTCAGTCCCGCGCCGCGGCCACGGCCCGCCGCCGCGCCGGATGCGGCCGCACCCGCTTCTCGATCTCGTCGTAGAGCAGCCCCGCGAGGTTCCCGCCCACGACCGGCTCCAGTCCCTCGAAGCCCGGCGTCGCGTTCACCTCGACCACCTTCGGCCCGTCGGCGGCGCGCAGAAGGTCCACGGCCGCCAGCCGCAGCTTCAGCGCGCGGGCCGCCTTCACCGCCGCCTCCCGCTCCGCGCGGCGCAGGCGCACCTTCACGGCCGTCACCTCCGGCCCCTGCACCCGCCGCACCCCCTCGGGCGCCGCGCGCTTCACCGCCGCCACGACGCGGCCGCCGATCACCAGGCAGCGGATCGTCTCGCCCGCCGCCTCCTTCACGAAATGCTGCACCAGGAAATTCGCCTTCAGCCCCCGGAACGCCGCGATCACCGCCACCGCCGCCTTGCGGGTTTCGGCCAGCACCACGCCCTGACCGGCCGAGCCCTGCAGCAGCTTCACCACCAGCGGCGCCGTGCCCACCAGCCCGATCAGGTTGTCGGTGTCCTGCGGCGAGGCGGCGAACGCTGTCTCCGGCATCCCGATCCGGTGCCGCGCCAGCACCTGATGCGCCCAGAGCTTGTCGCGGCTCGCCAGGATCCCCTCCGCGGGGTTCACCACGAATGTCCCGATGGTCTCGAACTGCCGGATCACCGCCGCGCCGTAGGCGGTGGTGCTGGCCCCGATCCGCGGGATCACCACGTCGTAGCGCGGCAGCCGACGGCCGTCGTAATGCACGTCGGGCGCCTCGGCGTTGATCGCCATGTAGCACCGCGTCGTGTCGATCACCTCCACCACGTGGCCGCGCGCCTGCCCCTCATCCACCAGCCGGCGGGTCGTGTAGGTCCGCGCCTCGCGGCTCAGCACCGCCACCCGAAGCGACCGCCGCGGCGCCGCCTCCGCCACCGCGCCCGTGTGATACACGTCGTAGCTCAGCTCCGGCTGGAACCGCCGTTCGCCCGGCACCACCACGATGTCCTCGGCCAGCGCCTGCCGGCCCAGAAGCATCCGGTAGGCCATGCTGCCCCTGTCCGTCAGCGTCACCTCGATCGGCCAGGTCCGCCCGCCCACCGAGATCACCGTGCCGATCACGTAGCGCAGCTCCATCTCGCCGTTCGACGACGTCACCTCCCGCCGGTCCAGCACCTGCGCCGAGCACGGGATCGACACGTCGTCCCGCCCCGGGATCGGATGGATGCCGAAACGCACCCGCGGCGCGTCCTCCGGCCCGAAGGGCTCGATGTCGAAGGCATGCAGCGCCGAGGTCCGCGCCCCGGTATCCACCTTCGCGCGCATCGCCGGCAGCCCCAGATCCGGCAGGCTCACCCATTCCTCCCAGCCCACCCGGAAATAGTCGGGCGCCGCGCTCTCGTCCTCGATCTCGCCCATGGGGCTCCCTTGATCTGCCTCGCCATCCGCCGCAAGAAGCGGTGGCCTCCTGTCCAACAGCGGAATCCATGACCCGTCAATTCCAATTCACCCGCGCCGCCACCGAGGGCCGGGCGCGCACCGGGGTCATCGACACCCCCCGCGGGCCCATCCGCACGCCCGCCTTCATGCCCGTCGGCACCGCCGCCACCGTCAAGGCGATGCTGCCAGCCAGCGTCGCGGCCACCGGCGCCGACATCCTCCTGGGCAATACCTACCACCTGATGCTCCGCCCCGGCGCCGAGCGCATCGCCCGCCTCGGCGGCCTGCACCGCTTCATGGACTGGCCCAGGCCCATCCTCACCGATTCCGGCGGCTTCCAGGTCATGAGCCTCAACGCGCTGCGCCGGATGGACGAGCACGGCGTCCGCTTCAAAAGCCATATCGACGGCTCCGAGCACCTGCTCACCCCCGAGCGCAGCATGGAGATCCAGGCCCTCCTCGGCTCCGACATCGTGATGTGCTTCGACGAATGCACCCCCTTCCCGGCGGAGGAGGGCACCGCCCGCGCCTCCATGGAGCTCTCCATGCGGTGGGCCGCCCGCTCCCGCGAGGCGTTCGGAGACCGCCCGGGCCACGCGCTTTTCGGCATCCAGCAGGGCAGCGTCTTCCCCGACCAGCGCGCCGCCAGCGCCGAGGCCCTGCGCGCCATCGGCTTTCATGGCTACGCGGTGGGCGGGCTGGCGGTGGGCGAGGGGCAGGCGGCGATGTTCGGCGTGCTCGACGACGCGACCGACATGCTGCCCGAGGACGCCCCGCGCTACCTCATGGGCGTCGGCAAGCCCGACGACATCGTCGGCGCCGTGGCCCGCGGGATCGACATGATGGATTGCGTGCTGCCCTCCCGCTCCGGCCGCACCGGCCAGGCCTTCACCCGCCGCGGGTCGGTGAACATCGACAACGCCCGCCACGCCGACGACCCCCGCCCGCTGGACGAGGAATGCGGATGCCCCGCCTGCCGCAACTACTCCCGCGCCTACCTGCACCACGTGTTTCGGTCGAAGGAGATGATCTCCGGCATGCTCCTCACCTGGCACAACCTGCACTATTATCAGGAGCTGATGGCGGGGATGCGCGAGGCCATCGGCGAAGGGCGCTTCGCGGCGTGGCAGGCGGGGTTTCATGCGCTGCGGGAGACGGGGGATATCGAGCGGGTTTGAGGTTCATATCTGACTGTAACTTGAACGTCCGCCTTGCGGGCACTACGGACGCACGGGAGCGGTTTGGTTGCTTCAGCGGATGCTGTTCCCCAAGTCGTTCCAAGGAATGAGCGAGGCCACTGGATGCAATACTTTACTATCGGAATCTCGCTCTTTGCCTTAATTGTATCTTGCGCAACCTTATGGTTGACACATCTTCGGCGGGGGTCGTTGAAAATGACACGTCCGACAGTTGTATTCTTCGGCCCCGACGGGAACGAAGGTGGTATATCGAAGGTCTTCTTACGAACGCTTCTTTATGCCACGGGGAAGCAAGGAATTGTCCTTGAACATCTTTTCATTCGATTGCGCCGTGGCGAGACCCAACAGAATTTCAGCATTTGGGTTTATGGAGAAAAACATTTGGCGCGGGGAAGTGGCTTGTTCGTGGGTCAAGATGGTATCGCTACGAACCATCACTTTCTGACCCCGACGGACATCAAGGGGTTCGACTTTGCGGCGGGGGACTACGAGCTTGATGTGTTCGGAAAAATCATCGGTAAGGATGCGACGCTTCTTCTATCCACCATTCAGCTTTCAATCGATGCCCACGAAGCGGAACAGCTGCGGAAACCCGATCATGGTATTTACTTCGACTGGGGGCCGGACGCAGGGAGTTATCAGAAGAAGATTGAGGGTCGTCGTTCGAACACCCCTGATCCCCTGAAGATGCTTGAGGCGCTACGGGGTGGCGGGGATTTTCCTCCATCGAAAGCTGCAAAGAGCGAATAAACGGAGCCCTGATAAAATGGCGGTCCGGAATGACAGTATAAGGCTTATACCGAATATTGCCGCCCCTATTAGGACAGCCGATAGAAACGTCGATTTGCGAGCCGCTAACGGGTGAAAATTTCTATGTTGGTACAAATTGATTAAGGGTCACAGGATGGGGATGTGCCCGCGTAGCGTCACAACTCCGCAATGCCTCCCCATCCACCCTCACCCCGCCAGCTTCGCCGCGAACCCCGCGACCCGCGCCCCCAGAAACTTCGCCGTCGCCAGGTCCGAGGCCCGCGGCGCCACGTCCGGCCCCTCGGTCGCGCCCGCCTGCGCGCCGGCGCCCAGGAAGTATCCCAGCCGGTTGAGGTTCTCCGCGTCGTCGCCCGGATGGTCCGGCGTGCCCGGCGGCAGGCCGAGCCCCACCCACAGCATCCCGTGCTGCGCCGCCAGCGTCGCCATCCGCAGCAGCGTCGCCGACTTGTCGCCCGCAAGGCCCGAGGAGCAGGTGAAGCCCGCCGCCAGCTTGTCCTTCCACTTCTGCGCGTGCCACGGCTTGCTCGTGGCATCGGCGAAGGCCTCGAACGGCGCCGCGACGCTGCCCATGTAGGTCGGCGCGCCGAAGACGATCGCGTCCGCCGCCTCCAGCACGTCCCACGGGCCGCTCTCGGGGCTGGCCAGGTCGGCGGCCTTCAGCAGCCGCACCTCGGCGCCGGCCTCGATGGCGCCGTCGCGCACGGCCTGCGCCTGCTTCTCGGTATGGCCGTAGCCGGAATGATAGACGATCGCGATGCTGGTCATGGGGGGCTCCTTTGCTGCGCGGGCCGGCCGCGGCCGATCCTCGGGCAGGCACCTAGCCGGATGGGCGGGCGTCGCAACCGCCGGCTCTGTGCGCTGGCGCACAGGTTTTGCGTTGCGTCCGCGCCGCCCGACCGCGCGCAGGGGTCCGACAAAAGGCCGACCGAAGGCCGACACGACGCCGACACTTGGAAACCGCCCCCCGAACGCCTTAGATACCCCTCGAAGGAGATGCACATGTCCCCCCGCGACCTGACGATTCCCAGCCAGCGGCACCCCGAAAAGGCCCGGCGCGCCGATGCCCCGCGGCTGCCGAAACCGGCCTGGATCAGGGTCAGGGCGCCGGGGTCCGAGGGGTATCTGAAGACCCGCGAGATCATCAGGACCAACGGCCTCGTGACCGTCTGTCAGGAGGCGGGCTGCCCCAATGCCGGCGAATGCTGGTCGAAGGGCCACGCCACGATGATGATCATGGGCGAGATCTGCACCCGTGGCTGCACCTTCTGCAACGTCGCCACCGGGCGGCCCAACGCCTTGGATTCATTCGAACCCGGGCGCGTGGCGGACGCCGTGGTGAAGCTCGGCCTGGCGCATGTGGTAGTGACCTCGGTCGACCGCGACGACCTCGGCGACGGCGGCGCCGCGCATTTCGCCCAGACCATCCGCGCCATCCGCCACCGCGCGCCCGGCACTACCATCGAGGTGCTGACCCCCGATTTCCTGCGCTGCGGCCCCGAGGCGCTGGAGGTGCTGCTGGAGGCCCGGCCCGAACGTCTTCAACCACAACCTGGAAACGGTCCCCGGCCTCTACCCCGAGGTCCGCCCCGGCGCCCGCTACTTCCACTCCCTGCGCCTCCTGCAACGCGCCAAGGAAATCGACCCCGCCACCTTCACCAAGTCCGGCATCATGGTCGGCCTCGGCGAAGAACGCCAATCGGTTCTGCAGGTTATGGACGACATGCGCGCCGCGGGCGTGGATTTCATCACCGTCGGCCAGTACCTGCAGCCGACGCCGAAGCACCATGCGGTCGCCCGCTACGTTACGCCCGAGGAGTTCGCGGGCTATGAGGCAGCCGCCTGGGGCAAGGGATTTTCCATGGTGTCGGCAAGCCCGTTGACGCGCTCCAGCTACCATGCCGGAGACGATTTCGCCCGGTTGCGCGCGGCGCGCTCCGGCACAGGCAAAGCAGGCTAGGCGCGGCTCCGGCCCGGGCGTCCGGGGCCGGGCGCGCGCCAATGACCTGGGCGCCGGTTCAGGCGGGCATCGCCTGCACCACGAAAAGGTTCTCGCTCAGCCCGAACCTGTCCAGCGCGTCAGAAAGCGGCGCGGGGCGGCCCAGAAGGTAGCCCTGGCCCCGGTCCACGCCGAGCTCGATCAGCACCTCAAGCTCACCCTCGCGCTCGATCCCCTCGGCGATCACCTGCGCGTCTGTCTCGCGGGCGAACGCCATGATCGCCGCGGTCAGCGACCGCCGGGCCTGATCCTTGTCGATGTCGCAGGTGAGCGAGAACGTCGAGCTTTATGATGTCTGGGCGCAGTCGAAGGATCTGCTGCAGCCCCGAATGTCCCGCGCCGGCATCGTCGACCGCCAGTTTCACGCCGGCCTCGCGAAGCGGTCGAAGGGCCGCGTGCAGCGCCTCGTGGTCCGGCACGGCCGCGTGCTCCGTCACCTCCAGCACGATCCGTGCGGGATCGTACCCGGCGAACACCCTGCGCAAGTTGCCAGCCACGATCGTTTCGGGAGACGCGTTCACCGACAGATAGACGCGCGGCGGCAGCGCCTCGAGCCCGATGAGCGCCAGCGCGATCGCCCGTTCCTCCAGCTGCACCTGCATGCCCACATCGGCCGCCTCGTTGAACCAGAGATCGGGCGCGCGACGCGGTTCGCCGCGGAAACGGCTGAGCGCCTCGAATCCTTCCGGGCAGGGACTGACCGAGATCGAAGATCGGCTGATAGACGATATCGATCCCGTTCTTCTTTATCGCGTCGTTCATGCGGCGCGTCACCTCGGCGATGCGGCTCTGCCGCGACAGGGCGTTGTTGACCTGATCGGCGGCCAGATCGGCGAACATGCGCATCACGGCCAGATCGCGCGGATTGAGATCGGGCCGCGGCGTCGCAGCCAGGCAGCAGAACATGCCGTAGACGCTGCCATCTGGCCGGTGGATCGGAACGCTCACATGCGATCCGATCGGGGCTGTGGCGGTGATCGGCAACGCCACGGCGATCGGTTCGGCCGACGTGTCGGGGATCAGCTCCGGAAGGCGCCCGTCGAGGATGTGCTGGCAGTAGACATCCTTGATATCGTGCGCATCGTCGACTTTGGCGAGATGCTCCAGCCCCGGCGCGCTGACCGCACGGAACACGCTTCTGTCGCCGATGAATTCCGAGAGGTAGGCGATGTCCATCCCCAGATGCTCGCGGACAGCCGTCAATGCCCCGTCGATCACCTCGCGGGGCCCGCGCTGCATCAATTCATTTACGTCCAGCGACATCGGCAACCTCCTGTGCAACGCAGCCACCCGTAAACGGGAATATTTTCTGCCACATTAAGAAGATGGGTCCAATTGTCAGGTCACAGGAACCTGACCTTGCCAATGTAGGGAAGATTGCGGTTGCTCTGGGCATAATCAATTCCATACCCCACGACGAACGCGTCCGGTATCTGGAAGCCAGTCCAGTCGGCCTGCACCTCTGCTTCGCGCCGGGAGGGCTTGTCGAGCAGCGCCACCGACCTGAGCGAGCCCGGACCGCGCGAGGCCAGCAGCCCCAGCACATGCGCCATCGTGAAGCCGGTATCGATCAGGTCCTCCACCACCAGAACGTCGCGCCCGCCCACGCCGCTGCGCAGATCCTTCAGGATGCGCACCTCGCGGCTGCTTTCCATCGCGTCGCCGTAGCTCGACGCCTCGATGAAATCGACCTCCACGGGCAGGGCCAGCTCGCGCACCAGATCGGCGATGAACACGAACGATCCGCGCAGCAACCCCACGACCACCAGCTTCTCGACCCCGGCGTAATGCGCCTCGATCTCGCGGGCCAGCGCCTCGATCCGCGCGGCGATGGTCTTGGCGGAGATCATCGGATCGATCACGTAAGGCGCGCCGCCCGGGCCGATGAGCGGCGCCTGCGGGGCGGCCGGGCGCATCGCCTCGCCGATGGTCGCGGCCGCGTCGGCCTTGCCTGTCTGTGTCAATGGCCGGGCCCTCGCTTGCCTTCTCCCCGCCACTCTACGATCCTGCAAGGAACTGTCACGCGGCAAGAGAGTTTCCGGCCCCCATGCCAACGCATTCCGAAACCCGAACGCTGCCCTACACCCCGCAGCAGATGTACGACCTCGTCGCCGACGTGGACGCCTATCCGCAATTCCTGCCCTGGTGCGCCGCGGCGCGGATCCGCGACAGGCGCGACGAAGGCGAGGCGGAGGTGATGGAGGCCGATCTGGTGATCTCCTTCCGGGTCTTCCGCGAGAAGTTCGGCAGCCGCGTGACCCTGTGGGAGGACGACCGGCGCATCGACACCGAGTATCTCGACGGACCGTTCCGCCATATGAGGTCCAACTGGCGGTTCACCGAGGCCCCGGGGGGGTGCGAGGCGCATTTCTTCGTCGATTTCGAGTTCCGCAACCGGATGCTGCAGGGCGTGATCGGGGTGGTCTTCAACGATGCGATGCAGCGCATCGTGCGCGCCTTCGAACGGCGGGCCGCGGCGCTCTACGGGCCTTCCGCGAAGCGCGCCAGTTAGGGCTCAGCAGGCAAGGCACGGCGCAGCAGATCGAGCGCCCGGTCCACGCTGGCGCGCCGCACGGCCGCGCGGCCGAGGGGGCCGAACTCCACCGTGGTCGCGCTTGCGGGGGAGCCGGCCGATGCGACGCCGAAACACACCCGGCCTTCCGGCTTGTGTTCCGAGCCGCCTGGTCCGGCGATGCCGGTGATGGCGACCGCGAGGTCCGCGCCCGAGCGGGCAAGAGCGCCTTCTGCCATCTCCAGAGCCACCTCCTCGCTGACGGCACCATGCGCCTCCAGGGTCGCAGGCCGTACGCCCAGGAGTTCGATCTTCGCCGCATTGGAATAGGTCACGTAGCCCCTGTCGAACACGTCCGAGGACCCGGCGCGCTCGGTCAGGGCGGCCGAAAGCAGCCCGCCCGTGCAACTCTCGGCCACGGCAAGCCTCAGCCCGGCGGCCCGGGCGGCGGCCAGAACGACCGCGGCGCTCACCCCATCACGCCCAGATGCGCCACCGCCGCCGCGGCCGCGACGCAGAGCGCCGCGATGCCGCCGGCGATCACGTCATCGAGCATCACGCCCTTCGCGCCCGGCAGTCGGTCCGCCCAGCCGACCGGCCCCGGCTTCCAGATGTCGAAGAGGCGGAAAAGCACGAACGCGCCCACCCAGCCCGGCCAGGGAAAGAGCCACGGATCCGCGCCGGCAGCCCAGAGCCCGGCGGACAGCGGCCAGAGCGCGATCCACTGCCCGGCCACCTCGTCGATCACGATCTCGCCGGCATCGTGATCGCCCGTTGCCGCGGCTTCGGCATTCGCCGCCCAGAGCCCCGCCAGGCCCACGACGACGGTCGCTGCCAGCAGCAGGGGAAAGCCGCCCAGACCGTGCAGCCCCCAGGCGCAAGGCAGCGCGGCCAGCGAGCCCCAGGTGCCCGGCGCCGGGCGGATCAGCCCCGCCCCGAACCAGGTGGCCACGAGGCGGCTCGCCCTCACTGCCCGCCCTCCGCGACAAGGGCGACGGTTGCGAGGGCGGCGATGCCCTCTTCCCGGCCTGTGAAGCCAAGGCGTTCCGATGTGGTGGCCTTGACGCTGATCCGCTCGACGCCGGTCCGCAGGATGCCCGCCAGTGCGACCCGCATTGCCTCCACATGCGGGCCGATCTTCGGGCGCTCGCAGATCATCGTCACGTCGGCGTTGGCCAGGGCGAACCCCCGTTGCGCCGCCAGTCCTGCCGCATGGGCAAGGAAGACCCGGCTGTCGGCCCCCTTCCATTGCGGATCGCTGGGCGGGAAATGTCGTCCTATATCGCCCTCGGCGAGTGCGCCGTAGATCGCATCCGTCAAGGCGTGCATCCCCACATCGGCGTCGGAATGGCCCACGAGCCCGCGATCGTGCGGCACCGGCACCCCGCAGAGGGTCACCGCCGCGCCGGGCCCGAAGGCGTGCACGTCGAAGCCGTTGCCGAGGCGCAGATCGACCATTGCGTCAGTGTTTCCTTCGGCGCGGGCCGGCGCCGCCCGCGCCGCGAGGATCGCGGCTGCGCGGTAAAGATCGCCGGGCAACGTGATCTTGATGTTCTCGTAATCCCCGTCCACCACGGCCACGTCAAGGCCCGCGGCGAGGGCGACGGCCACGTCATCGGCGGGCGGCGGCTCCCCTGGGCCGGCCGCTGCCGCCGCGGCCGCATGGGCGGCGCGGATCGCCGGCACGCGGAACCCTTGCGGCGTCTGCGCCCGCCAGAGGCCCTCGCGCGGCACGGCGGCCACGATGGCGCCGCCGGCAGCGCCCCGCCACAGGGCGTCCGTCAGGGCGAGGCCGGGGGCTGCGCCGTCATGGGCATCGAGCGCCTTGAGCACCCGCTCGATCACCGCCAGCGGCAGCAGCGGACGGGCGGCGTCGTGGATCAGCACCCGTTCGCAGGCCGCGGGCAGGGCCGCGAGGCCTGCCCGGACCGAGGCGTCGCGCGTCTCGCCCCCGTCGACGAGCCTCAACGCCACATCTTCGGGCGCTAGGACCGAGGCCGCGATGAGCGCGCGATCCTCGGGATGCACCACCACCACGGCAATCTTCACCAGCGGATGCGCCGTGATCGCCGCCAGCGAACGGCCCAGCACGGTCTGCCCGGCAAGATCCTGATATTGCTTCGGCCGCGCGCCACCGGCCCGCAGGCCGCGTCCTGCGGCGACGATCAGCGCGGCGATGGTCATGGGGCCTCCTCGGGGCGGGTCCGGCCCGGTCCTCCGCGCCTTCGCCTTGTCTATGGCCTGCGCGGAACGCTGACAATCAGCCCGGATACCGCCCGCGATCGCTCAATTAATAGGCGTTGCGCGATCGGACGCGGGCATTGCGGCGAAGCATGGTTCCCCTGCCGGGGACGACAGCCTAGATGAGGTCAGCGCCGCATAAGGATTAAGCGTTTGACGTCGGAACTGGCAGGATTGGGTCTCACGACGCCGGTGCTTCTGGCGCCCATGGCCGGGATCACCGATCTGCCGTTCCGCGCCCGGGTGGCGGCTTTCGGCGCAGGGCTGGTGGTCAGCGAGATGGTGGCCAGTCAGGAGATGGTGCAGGCCAAGCCGGGCATCCGCGCGCGCGCGGATCTGGGCGGCGGCCGGGCGGGATCGCCGTCGGCCGTGCAGATCGCCGGGCGCGCGCCCTACTGGATGGCCGAAGCCGCGCGCCTCGCCGAGGCCAATGGCGCGGCACTTGTCGATATCAACATGGGTTGCCCGGCCAAGAAGGTCACCGGCGGTCAGGCGGCGGGTGCGGCGCTGATGCGCGAGCCCGATCTGGCGCTGCGCCTGGTCGAGGCGGTGCGCGGTGCCGTCGCTTGCCCGGTGACGGTCAAGATGCGCCTCGGCTGGGAGGCGGGCCAGCCTACCGCCGCCGCCCTGGCCAGGCGACTGGTCGAGGCCGGCGCCGCGATGGTCACCGTGCACGGGCGCAGCCGCTGCCAGTTCTACAAGGGCCGGGCCGATTGGCGCGCGATCCGCCCGGCGGTCGGCGCCGTGGCCGTGCCGGTCGTCGTCAACGGCGATATCGTCTGCGGCGACACCGCGCGCGACGCGCTGAGGCAGTCTGGTGCGGCCGGGATCATGATCGGCCGCGGCGCGCAGGGCCGCCCCTGGGCGCCCGCCGCCATCGCCGCGGCGCTCGGCCACCGGGACGCCCCCGAGATCCCGCAAGGGGCGGCGCTGGCCGATTACGTCGCCGCCCACCACCAGGACATGCTGGCATTCTACGGCGCCGAACTGGGCCTGCGCGTCGCCCGCAAGCACCTTGGCTGGTACATGGACGGGGCCGGCACGCCTCCCGCCCTGCGCCGCGAGGTGCTGACGGCGTCGACCGCGGCGGAGGTGGCCCGGCTGCTTCCCCTCGCGCTCGCAGTCCACGCCGACGCGGCCATAGCGGCATGAGCATCGACTGGGGGGAAACGCTCTGGGCCTCGCTCCCGGTGCCGGCGCTGCTGCTGCGCAACGATGATACCATCGCCGACGTCACGCCCGCGGCCGAGCTCTTCCTGAACCTCTCTGCGAAGTCCATGTGCGGCTACCCGGTCTGGGACAAGCTGATGGTCGACGCGCCGCTGGAGGAGGCCTTCGCGCGGGTCCGCCGCGACGGTGCGGAGCTTTTCATCGACAACGTCGACGTGGGCGGCGGAGCCCGTGCCCCGGTGCCCTGCAACATCCAGATCGGCCCGCTGGCCGACAATTCCGGCTACGTCCTGGTGCTGCTGGAGCCGCGGCGCATCGGCGACAGGCTGGCCCGCGGCCGCCAGGCGCAGGCCGCCGCCAAATCCGCCATCGGCATGTCCGAGATGCTGGCCCACGAGATAAAGAACCCGCTGGCCGGCATCACCGGCGCGGCGCAGCTTCTTTCCATGAACCTCACCGGGGACGACCGGGAACTGACTGACCTTATCGTCGCCGAGAGCCGCCGCATCGTGAAGCTGCTGGAGCAGGTCGAGCAGTTCGGCAACCTGCGCCCGCCGAAGCTGGGCGCGGTCAACGTCCACGACCTTCTCGACCGTGCCCGCAAGTCCGCCGCTGTGGGCTTCGCGGCCCACATGCGCATCGTCGAGGAATACGACCCCTCGCTGCCGCAGACCTATGTCGATGGCGACCAGATGCTGCAGGTCTTCCTGAACCTGCTCAAGAACGCCGCCGAGGCCAGCGAAAATGGCCATGGCACGATCCGCATCCGCACCTTCTACGACCTGGCCCTGCGGATGCGCCGCGCCGACGGCACCGGCGCCGCCCTGCCGCTGCAGGTCGAGATCGTCGATGACGGCCCGGGCCTGCCGCCCGAGATCGACGGCGACATCTTCGATCCCTTCGTCTCGGGGCGGGAGAACGGCACCGGCCTCGGCCTCGCCCTCGTCTCGAAGATCATCGCCGATCACGATGGCTGGATCGGCGTGGACTCGGTGCCGGGGCGGACAGCGTTCCGCCTTTCGCTGCCCGTGGCACCCAAGGACGACACAGAACAGGGCAGAGAACCGAAAGGAACCGACTGACATGGATGGCACGATCCTGGTTGCCGACGACGACCGCACCATCCGCACGGTACTGACCCAGGCGCTGACGCGCGCGGGCTGCCGGGTGCACGCGACCTCGTCGCTGATGACGCTGATGCGGTGGGTCGAGGAGGGCAAGGGCGACCTCGTGATCTCCGATGTCATCATGCCCGACGGCAACGGGCTCGATCAGCTGCCGCGCATCGCCATGGAGCGCCCCGGCATGCCGGTGATCGTCATCTCGGCGCAGAACACCATCATGACCGCGATCCAGGCGGCCGAGGCGGATGCCTTCGACTATCTGCCCAAGCCCTTCGATCTGCCCGACCTGATGAAGCGCGCCGCCCGCGCGCTGGAGGTCAAGCGCCGCGCCCCGCCGCGCCGTGACCCGCCGCGCGACACGTCGGGCGATCTGCCGCTGGTGGGACGCACGCCGGCGATGCAGACGCTCTACCGGCTGGTCGCGCGGGTGATGAACACCGAGCTGACCGTGATGATCACCGGCGAGAGCGGCACCGGCAAGAGCCTGATCGCCCGCGCGATCCACGATTTCAGCGACCGGCGCAACATGCCCTTCGTGGTGGCCTCGGCCGCCGATCTGGGCGGCATGGACGGGCCGGCCGGGATCATCGCACGGGCACGGGGCGGCTCGATCCTTTTCGACGAGGTCGGCGATTTCGACGAAGAAGCGCAGGCCCGGATCGTGCGGATGCTCGATGCCTTCGGCGATCCGGCGCCGCGGGTGATGGCGACCAGCCAGGGCGATCTGGCCCGCCGGATGGACGAGGGCGCCTTCCGGCAGGATCTGTTCTATCGCCTCGGCGGCGTCAGCCTGAGCGTCCCGGCTTTGCGCGAGCGGGTCGACGACATTCCGCTGCTCGCCGACCATTTCCTGGCGCGGGCCGAGCGCGAGGGCAGCCCGGCGCGGGTCTTCAGCGAGCAGGCTCTGGAGCTGATCCGCACCTACAGCTGGCCCGGCAACGTCCGGCAGCTGGAGAATACCGTGCGCCGGCTGGTGGTGACCAGCGGCGAGGAGGAGATCGCGCGCGCGGAGGTGGATACCGTTCTGGGAAACCAGCCCGCCATGGAGCCCACGGGCGGCCAGCCCGACGCCGAAAAGCTCTCGGCCTCCGTCGCCAAGCATCTCAAGCGCTACTTCGATCTGCATGGCGGCGTCCTGCCGCCGCCGGGGCTCTACCAACGCATCCTGCGCGAGGTGGAGATGCCGCTGATCGAGATCGCGCTCGACGCCACGGGGGGCAACCAGGCCAAATGCGCGGATCTCCTGGGGATCAACCGCAATACCCTGCGCAAGAAGATCACCGACCTCGATATCCGCGTGACACGCCGCCGAAAGTTGATGTAACACGGCAACACTGCGTGGCCCATATGCGTCACCCTTCGGGGGGCGCGGCGCGCGCGGCGGGGGAGGCGGCCGAGACCGCGCAGCCCGGAAGGCAGGGCAGGGGGGCCTGACCGGAGCATGTCCGGGCCCAGGGTCCCTCGGGAACGGGGAGCGGCTGATGCGCGCCGATCTGGGCCGCGAAACCTGGGCGAGGCTCGACGCGTTGCGCCGCCGGCGCCGCGTGCAGAACTCCGCGACCCTCGGCCTCGTGGCGCTTGGGCCGCTGCTTGCGCTGGCGACGTTCCTGGCCCTCGGCCCCTTCGGCTTCGGCGTCTCGCTCTTCGGGCTGCGGCTCGTGCTGCTCGCCGATCTCGTCTACGTCCTCGTGGTCGCGGCGCTCGTCCTGCAGCGCGTCGCGCAGATGATCGGCGCGCGGCGGGCGAAATCGGCCGGCTCCGCCCTGCACCTGCGGCTGACGGCCACGTTCGCCTTCGTGGCCCTCGTGCCGACCGTACTCGTCGCTGTCTTCGCGGGCCTCACGCTGAACGTCGGCATGGAAGGCTGGTTCTCGGAACGGGTTCGGCTGGTCGTCGGCGCTTCGCTGGAGGCGGCGGAAGCCTACGAGGCCGAGCATCGCCGCGATCTGGCCGCCGATGCCGAGACGCTGGCGGCGATGGTCGATGCGCAACGCCGCGAGACCTTCCTGATGACGGATGGCGAATTCCGCCAGATCCTAAGCCAGGGGCAGGCGCGCATCCAGCGTGGGCTGAAGGAGGCCTACGTGATCGACGGCGGCGCCGAGATCCGGGCCCGTGGCGAACGCTCCTATCTTTTCGACTACGAGCCGCCGACGCCCGCGCAGCTTGCCGAGGCTGCGACCGGCGCAACCGTGACGGTCGAGGATTGGGACAACAACGAGTTCCGCGCCCTGGTGCTGCTGGACGGCTTCGCCGATCGCTATCTGCTGGTCGCCCGCGCAGTCGACGGCGACATCCTGAACCTGCTGGACGATACGCAAGCGACCGCGCAGCTCTATCAGCAGCTCGAGCGCGACAGGGGGCGGATGCTCTTCGAGTTCGGGCTGCTCTATCTGGGCTTCGCGGTGATCCTCATCCTCGCCACCATCTGGCTGGGCCTTTGGTTCGCCGAACGCCTCTCGCGCCCGGTGGGCCGGCTGGCCGCGGCGGCGCAGCGGGTGGGCGACGGCGACCTGGACGTGCGGGTGCCCGAGCAGTCGAGCGGCGACGAGATCGCCACGCTCGGCCGCGTCTTCAACCAGATGACCCGCCAGCTCAAGGCGCAGCGCCAGTCTCTGCTCGCCTCCAACCGCCAGATCGAGGATCGGCGGCGGCTGTTCGACAGCGTTCTGTGGTCCGTCACCTCGGGGGTCATGGGGCTCGACGCGAAGGGGCGGCTGGATTTCGTCAACCGCTCCGGCGCCCGCCTCGTCGGGCTCGACGAGACCGACGTCGCCGGCCGCCCCCTGGCCGCCGTGGTGCCGGAGTTCCTGCCGGTGCTGGAGCAGCTCCGCCAGGGGCGCGGCGAGGTCGCGCAGGAGGAGGTAAAGCTGCGCCGCCGCGGGGTCCAGGAGATCGTGCTGGTCCGCATGGCCGTCCGCCGCGGCAAGAGCGGCCGCCTGGAAGGCTACGTGATCGCCTTCGACGACGTGACCGATCTGGTCAGCGCCCAGCGGATGGCGGCCTGGGGCGACGTGGCCCGCCGCATCGCCCACGAGATCAAGAACCCGCTCACCCCCATCCAACTCTCGGCCGAGCGCATCCGCCGGAAGTTCGGCAGCAAGCTTTCCGAGGACGACGCGGTCGCGCTGGAGAACCTGACCGGCGTGATCGTCCGGCAGACGGGCGACCTGCGCCGCATCGTCGACGAGTTCTCGAAATTCGCCCGGATGCCCGAGCCCGTACAATTGCGCGAGGATATCGTACGGATCGTGCGGGACGCGGCCCTTCTGCAGGCCAGCGGCAACCCTGCCGTGACGATCCTGACGAACCTGCCAGACGACGCGCTGACCGCCCAGATCGACGCCACCCTTATCGGTCAGGCCCTCACGAACCTCATCAAGAATGCCGTTGAAGCCACCGAAACCCATGCCGAACGGTCCGGCGGGGCGGACTATGCCCCGGAGGTCCGCCTGACGCTCGACCGCGACGGCCACATGGCGCGCCTCGTCGTTGCCGATAACGGGACCGGCTTCCCCGAGGACCGGCAGCGCCTCTTCGAGCCTTACGTCACCACACGCGACAGCGGCACCGGCCTCGGTTTGCCCATCGTGAAGAAGATCATCGAGGAACATGGCGGGCGGCTGGTGCTGGAGGATGCCCCTGCCTTCGGCCCGGAGGGGCGGGCGGGTGCGGCGGTGGTGCTCTACCTGCCGCTCGACGAGGACCCGGCACAGGTGGCCGCGGAATAGACGCAAGAAGCGCGAACCGCCCGCAAGCGGCGGATACGCAGGAAAAGGCAAGGTGAGGCAGGCACATGAGCGACATTCTGATCGTCGACGACGAACGCGACATCCGCGAGCTGATCGGGGACATCCTGGAGGACGAAGGGTTTGCGACCCGCAAGGCCGGCACGTCGGATGCCTGCCTCGCCGAACTGGACGCCCAGCTGCCGGCGCTGATGATCCTCGACATCTGGCTGAAGGACAGCCGGATGGACGGGATCGACATCCTGACGAAGGTCAAGCGCGAGACCCCGCAGGTGCCTATCGTGATCATTTCGGGCCATGGCAACATCGAGATCGCCGTGGCCGCGATCAAGCAGGGCGCCTACGACTTCATCGAGAAGCCGTTCAACATCGATCAGCTTCTGGTGGTGATTCGCCGGGCGATGGAGACCGCGCGCCTGCGCCGCGAGAACAGCGACCTGCGCCGGGCAGATGCGGGCAGCGCCGAGATGGTGGGATCAAGTGCGTCCTACAAGGTTCTGAAATCGCAGCTGGACCGGGTTACGAAATCGAACGGCCGGGTGCTTCTTCAGGGCCCGCCGGGGTCCGGCAAGGAAACCGCCGCACGGTTCATCCACAGCCATTCCGGACGGTCGGAGCAGCCCTTCGTGGGCCTCAACTGCGCGGTCGCCCTGCCCGACAGGATGGAGTCACTGCTTTTTGGCACCGAGGCGCAGGGCCAACGGTTGGAGCCGGGCTTGCTGGAGCAGGCGCATCTGGGAACGCTCTACCTCGACGAAGTGGCCGAGATGCCCGGCGAGACCCAGGCGCGGATCCTGCGGGTGCTGGTGGACCAACAGTTCCAACGGGTGGGCGGCACCGGACAGGTCAAGGTCGACGTGCGCATCCTGTCCAGCAGCGCCAAGGACTTGCAGGCCGAAGTTCGTGCTGGCCGTTTCCGGCAGGAGTTGTTCCACCGCCTTGCGGTCGTGCCCATCGATGTGCCCAGCCTCGCCGAGCGACGCGCAGACATTCCCGCGCTCGCCGCGCACTTCATCGCGCAGTTCCACAAGGTGGAGGGGCTTCCGGATCGGGCGTTGACCGAAGAGGCGGTGACGCAGCTGCAGACGGTGCTCTGGCCCGGCAACCTGCGGCAGCTGCGCAACGTGATCGAGCGCATCCTCATCATGGGCAGCAGCGCGGGGCCGATCACGGCCGAGGAGCTGCCCGACCCCGAGCCGCTGCCCACCGACGACGGGCGGGTGATCCTGTCTTCGGCGATCTCGCGGCTGCCCCTGCGGGAGGCGCGCGAACTGTTCGAGCGTGAGTATCTGCTCAACCAGATTAACCGCTTCGGCGGCAACATCTCACGCACGGCGGCGTTCGTGGGGATGGAGCGCTCGGCCCTGCACCGCAAGCTGAAGTCGCTGAACGTGGTCACCGAGTCCGCTCCGGCGGGCGGATCGCGGCGCTCGACACCGACGTGCAGAATTGACCGCAATTCCCCGGCATGCCAAGCGAGGCGCCATGCCCAACGCCATTCCCAGCCGCAGGCCGGCGGAGCCCGCCCCCATGAAGGTCATCATCTGCGGCGCCGGCCAGGTGGGCTGGCGCAGATCGCCAAGCACCTCTCGGGAGAGCGCAACGACGTGACGGTCGTCGACCGCGACGAGGAACTGGTGCGCCGCGCCACCGACGTGCTCGACGTGCGCGGCGTGACGGGCTTCGCCTCCTACCCCGACGTCCTTGCCGAAGCGGGCGCTGCGGATGCCGACATGATCATCGCGGCCACCCATGCCGACGAAGTGAACATGGTCACCTGCCAGGTGGCCCATTCGGTCTTCAACGTGCCGCAGAAGATCGCGCGGCTTCGGGCGCAGAGTTACCTCAACGCGATCCACGCCGATCTTTACCGCCGCGATCACCTGCCCATCGACGTGGTGATCAGCCCCGAGAAGGAGGTCGCCGAGGCCGCGCTGCAGCGCCTCGCGGCCCCCGCGACCTTCGACATCGAGAGCTTCCTCGATGGCAGGGCGCAGCTTATGGGCCTGTCGCTCGACGCCGATTGCCCGGTGCTGAACACCCCCCTGCGGCAGCTGACTGATCTGTTCTCGACCTTGCGGGCGCTGGTCGTCGGCATCCGCCGCGAGGGCAAGCTGTTCCTGCCAGAACCGAGCGACCAGCTGTTCGAGGCCGACGAGATCTACGTCTTCTGCCACACCGACGACATGGACCGCACGCTGGGCATCTTCGGCAAGAGCATCAAGCGGCAGACGCGGGTGGTGATCGTGGGCGGCGGCAACGTCGGGCTGGCGGTGGCCCGGGCGCTGGAGGCCAGCGCCTCGCGCGTGCGGGTCAAGATGATCGAGAAGAATCGCCGCTGCGCGGAGCTGGCCGCGGAATGCTTGAGCGGACGATCGGTACTGAACGGCGACGGCCTGAACGCCGATCTTCTCAGCGAGGCGAACGTGTCCAAGGCCGACGCGATCCTGACGCTCACCGACGACGACAAGACGAACCTTCTGGCGGCGGTGCGGGCGAAGTCCATGGGGTGCCCCATGGCCATCGTGCTGGTGAACGATCCGGCGCTGCTGCCGCTGCTGAACCCGCTCGACATCGATGCCTACATCAATCCGCGAAGCACGACGGTTTCCTCGATCCTGCGGCATGTCCGGCACGGCCGGGTGCGGGGCGTCTATTCCGTCGGCGATGCGGAAGCCGAGGTGCTCGAGGCGCAGGTCCTCTCGACCGCGCCGATGTCGGGGCGGCTGGTGCGGGACATCGATTTTCCCGAAGGTGTCCTGCTGGGGCCCATCGTGAAGGCCGGTGAGGTGATCATTCCCAAGGGTGGCACAAGGATCGACGAGGGCGACCTCGTGACGATCTTCGCGCTGTCCGCTGACGTGCCCGAGGTCGAGCGGCTGCTGCAGGTCAGCGTTGAGTACTTCTAGGGCGGGCGCCCGCCATCACGTCCGCGGGTCGCGCCGGGCGGCGGCGCGCGACCTGCCGCTCTTCGTGCTGCTCTGGCTGATCGGCGCGGCGGCCATGGGCATTCCCGCGATATACGCGCTCAGCAGCGGAGACCCCGGACGCGGCCTGGATCTTCGCCTTTCAGGGGGGGATTTTCCTGGGCCTGGGGGGGCTGCTTGCACTTACCACCCAGCGGCTGACCACCGGCAATCCCGCGCGTGCCCAGCTGCTTTCGCTGCTGGGGGCGTTGATCGCCTTGCCCGCCATGCTGGCCATGCCGCTACTCGAAGCCGTGCCGGGCCTGCCGTTCCGCGATGCCTATTTCGAAATGGTCTCGAGCCTCACCACCACCGGGGCGACCATCTTCATCGAGCCGTCGCTCATCGTGCCGTCCGTGCATCTTTGGCGGGCCCTCGTGGGGTGGCTGGGCGGGCTGCTGATCTGGGTGGCGGCGATCGCGATCCTGGCACCGATGCGGTTGGGCGGCTTCGAGGTTGCGCTGACCGGGGCCGCCGTGGGCCGAGACGCCACGATGGGCCAGGCCCGGGCCTCGCAGGCGCCCCTCATTCGGCTGGGCCGACACTTCAAGCTGCTGTTCCCGGTCTACCTCACGCTGACGCTGCTGGTCTGGCTCGGTCTCATCTTCGCCGGGGAGGATCAGTTCGTGGCGCTCTGCCATGCGATGTCGACCCTCTCGACCAGCGGGATCTCTCCACTGGCCGACCTTTCCTCGGCCAAGGGCGGGCTGATGGGCGAGGCGGTGATCGCCCTTTTCCTGATCTTCGCCTTCGCGCGGGTCACCTTCGCCAGCGACATGCCGATGGCCGTGCGGCGGCGGCGGCTGGAGGACCCGGAGCTGCGGTTCGCCATCGCGTTCGTCGCCGTCGTGCCCGCGGCGATGTTGCTGCACCACGTGCTGGCGACGGTCGAGGTGGGCGCGATCTCGGGCATCGAGGGGGCGCTGCGCTCCTACTGGGCGGGGATCTTCATGACGATGTCGTTCCTGTCGACGACGGGCTTCGTCTCGGCCGACTGGGAGGTGGCGCGCACCTGGTCTGGCCTGACCACGCCGGGGCTCCTGCTGATGGGGCTCGCGCTCGTCGGCGGCGGGGTCGCGACCACGGCCGGCGGGGTGAAGCTGCTGCGGGTCTACGCGCTCTACAAGCACGGGCAGCTGGAGCTTTCGCGCCTGATCCACCCGCATCTGATCGACCAGCCCGGCCACCGCGCTCGCCGGATCAGCCTGCAGACCGCCTTCATCGCCTGGCTCTTCTTCATGATCTTCGCGTTGTCCGTCGCCGCGGTGATGCTGGCGCTTGCGGCGACCGGCGTGGGGTTCGAGCAGGCCGTGATCCTGACCGTCGCCACGATGTCGACCACCGGGCCGCTGATCGCCGTGGCCGGAGACGCCCCCGTGGTGCCCGCCGATCTGGATGCAGCCGCGCAGTTGGTCCTTTGCATGGCGATGGTGCTGGGCCGCCTTGAAACGCTGGCGATCGTGGCGCTTTTCAACCCCGGGTTCTGGCGCGCCTGAGGGCCGGGCCAATCCCGAGGATGCAATTATACCGCAAATGCAGGGCCATGTGCTTGTCGAGCCGGGGGAGGGCTGGAAACCTGGGACGCCCGGCGCCATACTTGCGCTTCAAGCGCTGTCTTCGTAAGACGCAAGACTTGCCCGACCTCGCCGGGCCAAGACCAAGGCTGGACAAACATGGCTGCTGAGAACAAGAACTTGCAGGATGTCTTCCTGAACCACGTCCGCAAGACGAAGGTGCCCGTGACCATCTTCCTGATCAACGGGGTCAAGCTGCAGGGCGTCATCACCTGGTTCGACAATTTCTGCGTGCTGCTGCGCCGCGACGGACAGAGCCAGCTGGTCTACAAGCATGCGATCTCGACGATCATGCCGAGCCAGCCGATCAGCCTCTACGAGGGCGAAGACTGACCGAAGCGACCCCCCGCACGCCGGAGCCGACCCGCGCCTGGGTCCTGCACCCCGACATCCCTTCGCAGCAGGGGCGCCGGGAGCCGGCGCATGCGCTGGAGGAGGCCGTGGCCCTGGCCCATGCGCTGCCGGGGCTCGATGTCGTGGGAGACAGCGTGGTGCGGGTGCGGACCCCGCGGCCGGGGCTTCTCTTCGGGCCTGGCAAGGTGGACGAGCTGCGCGAGGTCATCGAAGGCGCCGAGATCGAGCTGGTGCTGGTCGACGGGCCGCTCACCCCGGTGCAGCAGCGCAATCTGGAACGCGCCTGGAAGGTCAAGATCCTCGACCGCACCGCGCTGATCCTGGAGATCTTCAGCGACCGCGCCGGCACCCGCGAGGGCGTGCTGCAGGTCGAGATGGCCGCGCTCAGCTATCAGCGCACGCGGCTGGTGCGCGCCTGGACCCACCTGGAGCGTCAGCGCGGCGGCCTCGGCTTTGTCGGCGGCCCCGGCGAGACCCAGATCGAGTCGGACAGGCGCGCCATCGACACCCAGCTGGTGAACCTGCGCCGGCAACTCGACAAGGTGGTCCGCACCCGAGACCTTCACCGCTCCGCGCGCGCCAAGGTGCCGTTTCCGGTAGTGGCGCTGGTCGGCTACACCAATGCCGGGAAGTCCACGCTGTTCAACCGCCTGACCGGAGCCGAGGTGATGGCCAAGGACATGCTCTTCGCCACGCTCGACCCCACGATGCGGGCCGTGGCGCTGCCTGACGGGCCGAAGGTGATCCTGAGCGATACGGTGGGCTTCATCAGCGCGCTTCCGACGGAGCTTGTCGCGGCCTTCCGCGCCACCCTGGAAGAGGTGCTGAGCGCCGACCTCATCCTGCATGTCCGCGACATCGCCCATGCCGAGACGGAGGCGCAGGCGGCCGACGTGCGCGACATCCTCGGTACCCTCGGCGTGGCCGAGGAGACGCCGATGTTCGAGGTGTGGAACAAGGCCGACCTGGTGCCGGACCCGGATCAGGCGGCTCTGATGACCAGGGCCGAGCGCGCCGAGAACGTGCACGTGGTTTCTGCCGTCACTGGCACCGGGTTGCCCGGCCTGATTGCCGGGATCGCCAATGTGCTGACCGCGCCGCTCAGCGACGAGGTGATCGCGCTGGCCCCGGATGACGGCCGCAGGCGTGCCTGGCTCTACGAGCAGGGTGTGGTGCAAGGCGAACGGCAAGCCGAGGATGGCATGATGCTCGACGTGCGGTGGACGACACGCCAGAAGGACCGGTTCGCGGGGCTGTGAAGGCACCGACCAGGGAGCGGCCAGGCGGATAAGGCGAGGTTGCTCTACGGCCGGGCTAACAGCCGCTTTCCCAAAATCGGCACTTCCCTAGCCTTGGTTATCGGATGCCAAAATGGTCGTTCTGGTCCATGGACGCCCGCTCGCTTGAAATAGTTGGAATGATCATCGCACAAATCCTTCGCCAAACTCGGCTATTCTTGTCACGTTTCCGGCCGCGCCTGCGACAGCCGCCATCCCTACGAGATGAAGATGCGAGAGATCTGGACTCCAAATAGCCATCCTCCGCACGCTCACCCTAGTCTCCCACAGGCTCCAGCCGCGTCACGCCCACCGCCGCCGCCCGCGCAAGATCCACGTCCAGCGACATCGGAATATACTCCCCCCGCCGCCAAAGCTCGCCCAGGTTGTCGTAATACCGCGACAGCGGGTGCCCGGACTGTCCGGTGGACAGAACGAAGAGTGATGCATCGGGGTCGGCCATGTCGTAGATGCCGCGGTATCCGGCGGCATGGACGTTGGCGAAAGGCTGCGGGCCGCCGCCTGCCGTCATCCCGCGCATGAGCGTATGATCACCGCCGCTGGTGGATTGCCGGATGTTCACCAGCCAGCCCAGCAGCGGCACGTCGCCCAGAACCGGATGGTCCTGCTGCGCCTGGTGCGCATCGCCCCACTGAAGGCTCTCCAGCGACCCGCCGTAGGTGTCGTCGATCCATTGCAGCGCGTCGTCGAGTGCGCGCCGCGCCATGTCGGCGCAGTCCTCCACGGGCCCGGATTGCACCACGTCGCACCAGATGCCCGCGCCATCGACGTTGCGATAGACCCGTTCGATGAAGAGCGGGTCGGCACGTGCGAGGTCCGCCGCCAGCACCCCGCCCAGCTCATCGCGGATAAGGCGGGTCTGCAGCTCGCGCAGCCAGGCCGCATAGATCAGCGGCTCGGGCATGTGTTCGTTCATCTCGCCGTTCCAGTCGGCCAGAAGCTCCAGCGCCGCCCGTCGCCGGCGCTCCACCGTGCCGCCAGCCGCGGCCTCGTCCTGGAACCAGAGATCGCGGGCGATCAGCGGCAGCAGCGTGCGCGCCGGCAGCGAGACGGTATCGAGCTGCGCCTCCATGAAGCTTTCGCGGGTATGCACCCGCCTGTCCTGCATCAGCTTGGCCCAGCGATGCACCCGCTGCGTGTCGCCCCAGGTGAAGCTGACGTGGTCCGGGAAGGGGCGGTCGACGCTTTTGTTGTTGGTGTTGCCGAGGATGCCGCCCGGCGGATCGATGATGCGCGGGTTGTCGGCATAGGGCAGGACGCCCTGCCAGCGGTTGGCCTCCCGCCAGCCGCGCGAGGGCAGGCGTCCGAGGCTTTCGTGCGCGGGGTCGCGGCGGGGCAGGGCGCCGGCCAGTTGCATCGCGATCCCCTCGCCATCCACCAGAACGACGTTCTGCGCCGGCGCGACGTGCAGCTCCAGCGCGCGGGTCGCCTCGTCGATGGTGCGGGCGCTCATCAGCGCGATGCTGGCGCTGACGGAGGTGTCGGCGGGGTCGAGCAGCGTCCAGGCGAGGCTCGGCACATGGCCCGCGGGCGTCACGCGGCCGAGGTCGAACGTGTCGAGCGGCAGGACGGGGCCGTTCGCCGTCCAGCGCAGGGTCAGCGTCTGCGGCGGCGCGTCCTTGATGCGCAGGATCGAGCGTTCGGTGCGGAAGGCGGCACTGCCGCCACCGGGCGTGCGGTAGCGGCCCGGATCGCCGGGCGCGACCTCCTCGATGTAGAGGTCCTGATCGTCGGCATAGGCGCTGGTCAGACCCCAGCCAAGGCTGTCGTTGCGCCCGGCGAGAACGGAGGGCAGCCCGGGGATCGTTCCGCCGATCACGCCGCCGCCTGAGAGCTCGAGGCGGGCCAGGTACCAGATCGACGGCGCCGTCAGGCCCAGATGCGGATCGTTGGCCAGAAGGGTCCCGCCCGTGGCCGCGCGCATGGGCGCCGCCGCCCAGGCATTGGAGGCGGAGCCGAAGGCCGCCCGCCGCACGGGAGAGAGCGGATCGTCGCGCAGATCGCCCGTAAAGGCGCCGCCCACCTTGGTGCGACCCGGCCCGGCCGTGCCGGCAGGGGGGCGACCGGTCTGCACGTCGGTAGCGTGCTGCCCGCCGGAGGGCCGATCGGAGCGCCGTTCGCCCGCCGTGCGCGCGGCGAGCCGCTCGCCGAACAGGTTGCTGCTCTGTTGAGGATCGCCGGGCGTGGCCGGTGCCTCCGCCCATTGCGATCCTCGGCCCGGAGCGCGGCCCGCCAGCTCGGGGAGGGCTGCGATGGCACCCGCGGGATCGTCCGGCAGGATGTCGGCCACCCGCTCCGGCGGCAGGGCAAGCGCGACGCTGGCGCGCAGAACCTCCGCCTGCAACTGCGAGGAGAGTTGCACCCCCATCAGCTTGGCCACGGCGAGGCTGTCCGCCGGTTGCCACAGGGCGATGTCGGGCGCGAAAAGGAAGAATTCCGGCGCGCCGCGGCCCCGCGCGCCCTCGTTCACCGTGGCGATCCAGGCGTTGACGCCCGCCGCGTAGGCCCGCAGCGCAACCTGCGCCTCGGGCGTCTGCGCCGAGACCGAACGTGCGGCGAGGCGATAGAGATCGAGCCGCCGCATCAGCGTGTCGATGCCCACGGTGCGTTGCCCGAAAAGCTCCGAAAGCTTGCCCTGGGCGGTGCGCCGCAGCATCGTCATCTGCCACAGGCGGTCCTGGGCATGCACGTAGCCGAGGCCGAAATAGCTGTCGGCGTCCGTCTGGCCTAGGATGTGGGGCACGTTGGCGGTGTCGCGGACGATCTCCAGCGGGGCGCCGAGCCCGCGCGCGCGGCCCTCGGCCGCGTAGTCCGGCAACGAACGGCCCGCCAGGTAGTAGCCGAGGAACGCCACGGCGACCGTCAGCCCCAGCAGCGCCAGGAAGGCGCGCAGGGTCCATCGCAGGGCGGCGATCATGCGGCCCCCGGGCCTCCGGCCCCGACGATGGACCTAAAGTCAGACGCCGCAGAGAAGGGCGCCATGGCGGCTCAGCGCACGATGCGGGTGTACTTGGTCCCGTCCAGCGTTGCGCCCACGCGCAGCCCCTGCTGCGCGAAGATCAGCGCGATCACGGCGCTTTGCGCCTGGTTCGTATCGGAAGCGAGGGTCGCCCCGCGTTCCCCGCCGACATATTCGATGTCGGCGCCGGCCGACCAGCCGGCCGAGGTGCGGAACCGCTGCAGCGCGCCCGGCGTCATGAAGAAGATCGTATGGGCGTATTGCTGAGCGCCGATCTGAAAGCCGACGCTGGCCTGTGTGGCCGAATAGTAATCCACCGTCGCACCGTCGATCAGCAGGGCGCCCTCGCCATAGCCGCCACCCACGAAGAAGCCGGCTTCGGCCACCAGCGGCATGATCAGCATGCCCGCGGCGGTGTCGGCCAGCTGGCGGGTATCGGGAAACTGGTCGAACATGTAGGCCCGGGTCGAGACCACGCGGCGATCGATGACGCTCGCGGCGCCGGAATTCACGGAATTGTCGCACGCCGCGGTGAGGGCCAGCGCCCCCAACACAAATCCGCGCCGGGTGGTGGTGTTCATGGGTAATGCCCTCTGCTGCGATATGCCTGCAATGCGTGCCGTCATGCGGCGCCCGTTGTTCGGGTCTCGGGGCGAACCCTAACCCAGCAGGGGCGGGCTGTCATCCACGAACGCGGCGGGGTCAGCCGTTCATCAGACGGGCGGCGCGGGGGGCGAAATATGTGAGCACCCCGTTGCAGCCGGCGCGCTTGAAGGCGGTCAGCGTCTCCATCATCACCGCCTGCCCGTCGATCCAGCCATTCGCCGCCGCGGCCTCGATCATGCTGTACTCGCCCGAGACCTGATAGGCATAGGTCGGCGCGCCGAACGTGTCCTTCACCCGGCGGCAGATATCGAGATAGGCGATCCCCGGCTTGACCATCACCATGTCGGCCCCTTCGGCGAGGTCGCGGGCCACCAGCCGCATCGCCTCGTCGGCATTGGCGGGGTCCATCTGATAGGTCTTCTTGTCGCCCTTCAGCGCCGCCGAGGCGCCCACCGCGTCGCGGAACGGCCCGTAGAAGGCGGAAGCGTATTTCGCCGAGTAGCTGAGGATCGACACGTCGGTATGCCCGGCCTCCTCCAGCGCGTCGCGCATGGCGCCCACGCGGCCGTCCATCATGTCGGACGGGCCGAGGATGTCGGCGCCCGCCGACGCCTGCGCCAGCGCCATGCGCACCAGCGCATCGACGCTTTCGTCGTTCACGATCTTTCCGTTCCGGACGATCCCGTCATGGCCCGCCGCGTTGTAGGGGTCGAGCGCGATGTCGGTCATGATCGCCAGGTCCGGTACCGCATCCTTGATCGCGGCGATCGCGCGGTTGGTCAGGTTGTCGGGGTTCCAGGCCTCTTCGCAGCCCAAGGTTCGCAGCGCCGGATCGGTGTAAGGGAAGAGGCACATTGCGGGAATGCCGAGGTCCACGGCCTCCCGCGCCGCCGCGACCGCCCGGTCGAGCGAGCGGCGCACGACGCCCGGCATCGAGGCCACCGGGTCCTCCACGCCCACACCGTCGCACAAGAAGATCGGCCAGATCAGGTCCTTGGGGCACAGCAGCGTCTCGCGCACGAGCCCGCGGATCGCGGATGTGGCGCGGGTGCGCCGCAGCCGCTGGCGCATGGGGCGCAGAACGGCGGCAGGCCCCGCCTCGATGGGCACGGGCGCGGCATCGCCCACGCCGGGTGTGCCCGATTTCGGCGTGCGCATCTCTGTCATGGCCGGCGTCTCCCCGTCTTTACCGGATGCAAACTGCCCGTGCCCCATGGAGGCTGTCAATCCGCCCGCACGCTTGATAGCTGCTTTGGCCGGACCCCCCGGACGCGGAGCCTGCCCTTGCCGACCAGCCTTCTGGATCTCATCGACCTGCGGTCGTTCTCGAGCCTGTGGTACTGGGTGGCCGTCCTCGGCCTCTGGATGCGGGCGATCCACATGCCCCTCGGCGTACCGGTCGATCTGGTGCGCGTGGCGGCACGCGATGGCGGCACCGCCATGGCGGATCTCGAGGCGATGGCGGAGGCGCTGATCCGCCGACGCCTCGACATGGCCGCGCGCGGCGGGATGCTGATCGTTGCCGCCTGGGCCTTTGCCTTGACGGCGCTGTTCGGGTTGGGGGTGATCTACGGATCCGAGCTGGCGCAGGGGGTTCTGCTGCTCGCGATCCCCGGGGCCGCGACCCATTGGCTGAGCCTCCGGGCGGCGACGCGGATCGCCCAGGCCTCGCCTGGCGGGGTCGACCTGTGCAACCGGCTGCTGCGGCTGAAGCTGACCGTCCAGGTGATCGGGCTTGCGGCCATCTTCCTCACGGCGATCTGGGGGATGTACGTCAACCTCTCGCGTTACGCGCTCTAAGGCCGCCGCCCGCACCTTGACATGACCCGCCCGGCGGATAGGTGGCAGGACCGGATAGGGAACGGAACGGCCGAATGGCGGAGCCGGCGAAGATGAGCGTAAAGGTCGGCGGGGCCCCGGAGGGGTTCGACGCCAGCCTCGTCGTGCGCGAGGTCGAGGCGGCCGACGGCCCGGTGCTGCACGTCGCCCGCGACGACAGGCGGCTGGAGGCGATGGCCCGGGCGCTGGCCTTCTGGGATCCCTCGCTGCCGGTCCTGACCTTCCCCGCCTGGGAATGTCTGCCCTTCGATCGCGTCTCGCCCAATGCGGGGATCTCGGCGGCGCGGATGGCGACGCTGGCCACGTTGGCCCATGGCGGGCCGAAGCGGTTCGTTCTGCTGACCACCGTTAACGCCGCCACCCAGTTCGTGCCGGCTCGCGACATCCTGCGCGAGGCCGCTTTTACCGCGCGGGTCGGCCACCGGGTGGACGAGGCCGCGCTGCGCGCCTTCCTGGTGCGCATGGGCTTCAGCCGAAGCGCCACGGTGATGGAGCCGGGCGACTATGCGGTGCGCGGCGGGATCATCGACATCTATCCGCCGGGCGAGGGCGGGCCGGTGCGGCTCGACCTTTTCGGCGACACGCTCGACGGCGCGCGGCGGTTCGACCCATCGAACCAGCGCACGACCGAGAAGCTCGACGTGGTAGAGCTGGCGCCCGTCAGCGAGGTGATCCTCGACGAGCCGGCGATCCAGCGGTTCCGCAGCACCTATCGCGGGCTCTTCGGCACCGCGGGCAGCGACGATCCGCTCTACGAGGCGGTGAGCGCCGGGCGCAAGCATCAGGGGATGGAGCACTGGCTGCCGTTCTTCCACGAGAAGATGGAGACGCTGTTCGACTATCTGCCCGGCGCGCCGGTCTGCCTCGACGATCAGATCGAACCGGCCCGCGACGCGCGCTGGACGCTGATCGCCGATGCCTATGAGACGCGCAGCGCCGCGATGAACGCCAAGGGACGGATGGACAGCGTCTACAAGCCCTGTCCGCCGGAGCGGCTCTATCTGGACAATGCCGCCTGGGCGAAGATGTTGAACGGGCGGCGCACGTTGGCCTTCAACCCGCTGCCGCAGGCCTCGGGACCCGGCACGCGGGATGCCGGCGGGCGGATCGGGCGCAACTTCTCGCCCGAGCGCAATCAGGAGAACGTCAACCTCTTCAAGTCGCTCGCCGCCCATGTGCGCGACCGGCAGAAGCATGGGCCGGTGGTGATCGCGTCCTATTCCGACGGCGCGCGCGACCGCCTGCGCGGGCTCATGGAAGACGAGGGGCTGGACCGGCCGGGCGACATCGGCGCTTTCCGCGACCTGCCGGAGCGGCCGGCGAAGGGCAAGAAGGGCGGCGCCGTCTTCCTGACCGTCTGGGCGCTGGAGCACGGGTTCACCGCCGAGGGGCTGACCGTGGTGTCCGAGCAGGACGTGCTGGGCGACAGGCTGATCCGCTCTGCCAAGCGCAAGAAGCGGGCCGACAACTTCCTGACGGAGACCACCAGCCTCAGCCCCGGCGACCTGATCGTGCATGTCGATCACGGCGTCGGCCGCTACAAGGGCCTCGAGGTGGTGACCGCGATGGGGGCCGCGCATGAATGCGTGGCGCTGGAATATGCCGGCGGCGACCGGCTGTTCCTGCCCGTCGAGAACATCGAGCTCCTCAGCCGCTTCGGCCACGAAGAGGGGATGCTCGACAAGCTGGGCGGCGGTGCGTGGCAGGCCAAGAAGGCCCGCCTGAAAGAGCGCATCAAGGAGATCGCCGACAAGCTCATACGCACGGCCGCCGAGCGCGCCCTGCGCAGCGCCCCCATCATGGAACCGCCCCCCGAGATGTGGGACGCCTTCTGCGCGCGCTTTCCCTATGAGGAGACGGAAGACCAGCTTTCGGCCATCGACGATGTGCTGACCGACATGGCCAGCGGCAGCCCGATGGACAGGCTGATCTGCGGCGACGTGGGCTTCGGCAAGACCGAGGTTGCCATGCGCGCGGCTTTCGTGGCGGCGATGTCGGGCGTGCAGGTGGCGGTGATCGCACCCACGACGCTTCTCGCCCGGCAGCACGCCCAGAGCTTTGCCGAAAGGTTCCGCGGCTTCCCGATGGAGGTGCGGCAGCTTTCGCGCTTCGTCGGCAGCAAGGAGGCCGATATGACGCGCGACGGGATCGCCCGCGGGACCATCGACATCGTCATCGGCACCCATGCGCTGTTGGCCAAGTCGGTGCGGTTCCAGAACCTCGGGATGCTGATCATCGACGAGGAGCAGCGCTTCGGCGTGAACCACAAGGAGCGGCTGAAGGCGATGCGCACCGACGTGCACGTTCTGACCCTCACCGCCACGCCGATCCCGCGAACGCTGCAGATGTCGCTTGCCGGGGTCCGCGAGCTGAGCATCATCGGCACTCCGCCGGTGGACCGGCTGGCGATCCGCACTTATGTGAGCGAGTTCGACGCGGTGACGGTGCGCGAGGCGCTGCTGCGCGAGCATTTCCGCGGCGGGCAGAGTTTCTTCGTGGTGCCACGCATCGCCGACCTGCCCGAGATCGAGGAGTTCCTGCGCGAGCAGGTGCCGGAAGTAAGCTATGTCATCGCCCATGGGCAGATGGCGGCCGGCGAGCTCGACGACCGGATGAACGCCTTCTACGACGGCAAGTACGACGTGCTGGTGGCTACGACGATCGTCGAATCCGGGCTGGGACATCCCGACCGCGAACACGATGGTCATCCACCACGCCGACATGTTCGGGCTGGCGCAGCTCTATCAGATCCGCGGACGGGTGGGGCGCTCGAAAACCCGCGCCTATGCCTACCTCACCACCAAGCCGCGCGCCAAGCTGACCGCCACTGCCGAGAAGCGCCTGCGGGTGCTGGGCAGCCTCGAGAGCCTCGGCGCGGGGTTCACGCTGGCCAGCCAGGATCTGGATATCCGCGGCGCCGGCAACATCGTGGGCGAGGAGCAATCCGGCCAGATCCGCGAGGTCGGCTTCGAGTTGTACCGGGAGATGCTGGAAGAGGCTGTCGCCGCCCTGAAATCCGGCGCGGGCGAAGGGCTGACGGAGCTGGATGGCCATTGGGCGCCGCAGTTGAACCTTGGCGTGCCCGTGCTGATCCCCGAGGCGTATGTACCTGACCTGGACGTGCGGCTGGGCCTCTACCGTCGCTTGAGCGACCTGACGACCAAGGTGGAGCTGGAAGGCTTTGCCGCAGAGCTGATCGACCGCTTCGGCAAGCTGCCGCGCGAGGTCGAGACGCTGCTGGTCGTCGTGCGGATCAAGGCGGAGTGCAAGAAGGCCGGGATCGCAAAGCTGGATGTGGGTCCGAAAGGCGCCACGATCCAGTTCCACGGCGACAAGTACGCCTCGCCCGAGGGGCTGGTGGAGTTCATCCGCGCGCAGAACGGCGAGGCGAAGGTCAAGGACAACAAGATCGTCGTCTGGCGCGACTGGGCGAAGGAGAGCGAGCGGATCAAGGGCGCCTTCTCCATTGCGCGCGATCTGGCGGGCAAGGCCGGGCAGGTGCGCAGGGCCGCATGACCGCCCCTCGAAAGCCGCCGCGCCATGGGTGCGACGGCCCCGCGAACGCCCGACGCCGACGCCGCCTGCACTCTGACGACTGAAGGGATATCTCGATGGGCACGCTCGATGCGCGCGACATCTTCTATGGCCTCCTGGGGCTCGCGCTTCTGGGGCTGACGCTGCGGCCGGCGCTGGAACGCTACCGGATCATGAACGTGCCGCTGATCTACGTGGGCTTCGGCGCGCTGATCGGCTGGCTCGGGCTCGACGTGATCGACCCACGGGCAAACGAGCTTTCGGCGAAGGTCGTGGAGCATGCCTCGGAGTTGATCGTCATCATCTCGCTGGCGGGGGCTGGGCTGGCCATCGACACCAAGGCGACCTGGCGGAACTGGCAGCCGACCTTCCGGCTTCTGATTGTGGCGATGCCGCTGACTTTGCTCGCGGTGACCTGGGGCGGCATGGCGCTGGCCGGGCTGCCGCTGGCCGCCGCACTGCTGCTGGCCGCGGCCCTCGCGCCCACCGATCCGGTGCTGGCGCAGTCGGTGCAGGTCGGCCCGCCGGGGCGCGACGAAACCCCGCTGGAGGTCGCGCTGACGGCGGAGGCCGGGCTGAACGACGGGCTGGCCTTTCCCTTCATCTACCTGGCCATCGCGGTGGCGACCTCGGGCTATGCCCTTGGCGACGGCTGGCCGGACTGGGGCTGGGGCTGGGTCGGGTTCGACCTCATCTATCGCGTCGCGGCCGGATGGATCGTGGGGTATGGCTGCGGGCGGGCGCTTTCATGGCTGGCCTTCAGCCGGATCGGCGATGCGCGCGCGGGAGCCTGGAACTCCATCGTGATGGTGCTGGCCGCGACGATGGTGAGCTACGGCGCGGCCGAGGCGGTGGATGGCTATGGCTTCCTGGCGGTCTTCGCCTGCGCACGGGCCGGGCGTTCGCGCAGCAGCGGCACCGAGAAGGGCAGCTACGAAAAATTCGTGCATCACGGCGCCGATCAGCTGGAGACGATCCTGCTGGCGTTGCTGTTGCTTTGGCTCGGCGTCTTCGTCGGCAACGGTATCCTGGCCGAGACCACCCTGCCGGAACTGGCGCTGGCGCTGGCGCTGATCCTGGTCGTCCGGCCGCTGGCGGGCGGCATCGCCATGTTCGGCTACGATTGCCCGAAGATGCAGGCTGGCAAGATCGCCTTCTTCGGCGTCCGCGGCATGGGCTCGGTCTTCTACATCGCCTATGCGCAGACCCACGGAGACTTTCCCGGGATAGACGACGTCTGGCGGATCGCGGTCCTGACGATCTGCCTGTCGATCCTGGTTCATGGCTTCGCTGCCAACTTCGCCATCGGCGAGGACGAAGAGGATGACCCGGACGCCGCGGAAGAGCCGAAACTGCATCCATACGCGGAACGGCTGCAGGGCGAGGAGGCCGCGCGCACCCCTCTATGACGTATCGTGCGGCGGGAGGGCCGACGTGCCCCCGGCATCGCCTCAGGGGACGGGCGCGACCTCGGGTTCCACCAGATCGGCATCGATCCGGCGCAGCAGCAGCAGCGCGACGGTCACGCTGGCCAGCACGCCGATGGCCACCGGCACCGGCGTGCCGTCGAAGAGCTGCCCCACCGGGCCCGCGATCAGCACCGCCCCCATGGTGGCGAGCGCCGCGATCACCGAAGAGGCGATGCCGGCGATATGGCCCATCGGCTCCATAGCCATCGAGTTCAGGTTTCCAAGGCTGAGCCCGGCCATGAAGAAGATGCTCGTCGTCCAGAGGACATAGGCGGGGAAGTGCAGCGCGTCGGGCCCCAGAAGCCACGCGGCTAGGAATGCAGAGCAGATCACCATCTGCATGGCCAGCGCTCCGGTCACCACCCGGTGCATCCCGATCCGGATCACGAGGGACGCGTTGAGCGCGCCGCCCGTGGCCGACATCACGGCGATCCCGGCGAACCAGAACGGGAATTCCTCGGGAATGCCGAAGGTCTGGTCGAAGACCATCTGCGTCGTCGAGATGGCGATGAACAAGGTCGCGAAGGCCAGGGCCTGCACCATCGTGGTCCGCCGGACCATCGCGTTGCCCAGAACCTCGCGCGCGGCGATCCAGAGGTTGCTGGCGCTGATGGGGCGGCGATTGGCCGGGTCGAGCGTTTCGGGCTGGCGCACGGTAAGCCAGGTAACGCTGACGATGGCGAAGACGATGAAGAGCAGGAAGATTGCCCGCCAGCCGGCGATGCTGATGATGCCCGCGCCGATCAGCGGCGCGATGGCGGGCACCAGTGTGAAGACGACGATGACCAGCGAGACGATCTGCGCCATGGCCCGCCCCGAGAACCTGTCTCGGATGATCGCGAAGGCCACCACGCGGGCGCCGGCGCCGCCGAGGCCCTGGATCACCCGGGCGGCCAGCAGCAGCTCCAGCGAGGGCGCCGCCCAGGCCAGCGCCGCGCCGATGCAAAAGAGCGTGGCGGTGATCAGGATGGTGCGCTTGCGCCCGATCGCGTCCGAGATGGGGCCGACCACCAGCGTCCCGATGCCGAGGCCGAGCAGAAAACTGGTCACCACGAACTGCGCGCGGTTGGGGGCATCCGGCGTCAGCTCCGCGGCGATGCCGGGCAGCGCCGGCAGCATCGCGTCGATCGAGATGGCGATTGTCGCCATCAGCATGGCGAGAAGCGCCACGAACTCCGCGCGCGACGGTTGCTTGGCGGTCACGGGGGCGGGCATCGGCAGGCTCCGGTCAGAGGAAGGAACGCACCCGGGCTGCATAGGCCGCATGGCCGGGCTGGGTCGCGGCCAGATGGCGGCCCTCGACGCGCGCGGCATAGACTAACGCCGCGGAACCCGCCAGCGCTACCGGCCAGGCCAGCAGACTTCCCGCGAAGATCGCGATGCCGATCAGCGTGGCGATCTGGCCCAGATACTGCGGGTGGCGCAATCTGGCATAGGCGCCGTTGGTAACGAGGCCCACGGGCCAGCCGCTGGTGCCCTTCAGCCCCAGGTTCGAGGCGCCCCAGGTCTGCACCGCGCTGCCGACCAGCGAGATGCCGCCGCCGACGCCCCATCTGAGCCAGGCGGGCAGCCCGAGCACGTTGAAGTCGATGGCAGCCACCCGGATCAGCCCGACATAGATCAGGATCGTCAGCCCCCAGGCCCAGGCGGCGGTGCCCCAGCTGCCGTGCCGCGGCGGCCAGAGCCGCTTCTCGGGATTGGCGTCGGACCATTTCAGAAGCGCGATCCAGGCTGCCGCGGCGAGCAGCCCGATGGCGAGGTTGGGAAGGATCATGGGCGGGCCTCGAGGCGGATGCGGGCGACCCTTCGGCAGGTGGTGCGGCGAGGGCGAAAGAAAAGGGTTGATGCCGGTGGCAGCGGTCAGCTCGAGGGCGCGTCCGCCCCGGCAAGCTCGTCGATCACTTGCAGCCACAGCTCGGTCGGCTGCGCCCCGGGCACGGCGTGCCTGTCGCCAAGGATGAAGGTCGGCACGCCCGTCACGCCCATCTCGCGCGCCGCCTTGTCGCGGGCGCGGATATCCTCGGCGTCGGCATCGCTGGCCAGCAGGCGGCGGATCAGGGCGGCGTCCAGCCCCGCCGCATCGGCGATGTCGGCCAGCACGTCCGGGTCGCCAATGTCGCGCCCCTCGACGAAATAAGCCGCGAAGAGCGCGTCGACGACCGCGTTCTGATGGCCCTCGATCCCCGCCCAGTGGATCAAGCGGTGCGCGTCGACGGTGTTCGGGGTACGCGCGATCCCGTTCAGATCGGCGGGCAGGCCTGCGTCCTTCGCCGTCTGCGCGATCCTGTCGTAGACCGATGCCGCGCCTTCGGCACCGCCGAACTTTGCCGAGAGATAGGCGTCGCGGTCCATCCCCTCGGAGGGCATGTCGGGGTTGAGCTGGAAGGGATGCCAGGTGACCTCAAGCGGATGGTCCGGGCGGGCGGCGAGCGCCTGGTCCAGCCCGGCCTTGCCGATGTAGCACCAGGGGCAGATCGGGTCCGACAGGATATCGAGTTTCATCGGGCGAGGCTCCGTTAGGGAAGGCAAAGGCAATGCGCCCACATGGCCCCGGCCCGTGCGCCGCGCAACCCTGCGGGCATCATTCCGCGTGCCACCAGACGTCGGGCTGGAAGCCGATCCAGTCGCCGTAGATCGGCAGGCTTTCGGGGTAGTGCAGGCTTGCGGAATGGGCGAGCAGCGAGACATCGGTGTACCACAACGGGATCACGTAGCGCCCGGTGGTCAGCACCCTGTCGAGCGCGCGGACAGCCGCCACGAAATCCTCCCGCGTCTCGGAGGCGAGCATCGCCGCGATCATCGCCTCGGCCGCGGGGCTGGCCATGCCCATCCAGTTGCGGGTGCCCGGCTGGGTCACGCCCTCCGATCCCCAGTAGAGCAGCTGTTCGTTGCCGGGGCTGAGCGACAGGCCGCGGTTGTAGAACGTCATGCCGAAGTCGTAGAGGTTCGTGCGCTCGGTATATTGCGCGCTGTCGATGGTGGTGACGGTGGGGCGGATGCCCAGACGCTCCAGCGCCTGCACGTAGATGCCGACGATGGCCTGTTCCTCGCGCGAACCTTGGCGCAGGACGATCTCGAAGGTGAAGGGCGCGCCATCGGCATCGCGCAGGGTGCCGCCCTCGGGCGTCCATCCGGCCTCCTCGAGCAACCCGACCGCGGCTTCGATGCCCGAACGGTTGCGGGCCGACCCGTCGGAGACGGGCAGGGCATAGCCTTCAAGGGCGCCGGGCAGCAGATCGGCCTCGACGCCCTGCAACAGATCGCGCACACGCCCCTCCGCCGGGCCAGGGCGCATGCCCAGCACGGAGTTGTGATAGTACGAGGCGATGCGCTTCACGTCGCCGCCGGTCTGGGTCTGGGCGATGAACTCGTAGTTGAAGGCGTGGATCAGCGCCTCGCGCACGCGCCAGTCGGCGAAGACGGGCAGGCGGGTGTTGAAGACGAGGCCGGTCATGCCGGTCGGGCGCTGGTGCGGGATCTCGGATTTCACGACATCGCCGCGGGCGACGGCGGGAAAGTCGTAGGCATCCTCCCATCGCGCGGCGTTGGGCTCGCGGTAGCTGGTGATCTCGCCGGCCTTGAATGCCTCGAAGATCACGCTGCCATCGGCGAAGTACTCGTAGACGATTTCGTCGAGGTTGTGCTGCCCGCGGTTGAAGGGCAGGCCCGCGCCCCACCAGTCGGGATCGCGGCGCAGCACCAGCTTGCGGCCCGGCTCGGCCTCGGCGACCACGTAGGCGGCGCTGCCGATGGGCGGGGTCATTGAGCTTGCCGCGAAGTCCCGCCCCTCCCACTGGACCTTCTGCAGAATCGGGCGCAGGCCCATGAGCAGCGGCAGCTCGCGGTCCGGCGCATCGAAGGTCAGGCGGATGCCGTGTTCGCCGACGGGTTCTATGGCGGTGATGCGGTTCCAGGCGGTGCGGTAGCGGGGGTGGCCTTGGGTGCCGAGGGTCTCGTAGGACCAGATGACGTCCTCGACGGTGACGGGGCTGCCGTCGGAGAATCGGGCCTCTGGGCGGAGGGTGAATTCGACCCAGTCGCGATTCGGGCCGATCTCGATCGTTTCCGCCAGAAGGCCGTAAAGCGTAAACGGTTCGTCCCAGTTCCGGCCCATCAGGGATTCGAAGACATGCGCCTGGACCCCGTAGGCCGCATCGCCCTTCAGGATGTGGGGGTTCAGGCTGTCGAAGCCGCCGCGCTCGCCGAAGACGATCCGGCCACCCTTCGGCGCCTCCGGGTTTGCGTAGGGGAGGGACACAAAATCGGGTGGAAGGGCCGGGTCGCCGTACATAGCTATGCCATGGCGCGGCTCGGCCTCCAGCGGGCCGGCCAATGCCATTCCCGCCACACAACCGGCCGCGTAAAGGCGGCTCCACCGCCGAAATTCTTCTATCATCGCGTGCACCCTGCCCCTTAAGGTTGAGTGTCGAAGGTTAACCGAGCCATTCTGATTTTTCAAACTTTTGGCTTGCGCTGCGCGAGGCATTGCCTATATTGGCTTCACTGCTCGATAGGTTTCTTGCCTGTATGAAACCTGCCTCAAAGACTTGACGCCCGCCTTGTGCGGGCGTTTTTTTTGGCCGGGCGGCGTGGGCGCGGCTGGCTTCGGGGCCCGATTTCGAGTGTCGGCAAACGGTCGGCGTTCGGTCGGCGTTCTGTCGGACCCCTGCGGGCGGTGCGTTCATCCTTCATGTCCCCTCCAAGCAGGCGATCCGCGGCCCCGCAAGACCGTGGGCCGCCATTTTCATGCTGTCGCGGCAGCCGCGGCGGGTCGGGCCGAGGCGGTTCGGGGGCCGATTTCAAGCGTCGGCAAACGGTCGGCTTTCGGTCGGCGTTCTGTCGGACCCCTGCGGGCGGTGCGTTCACGGTTCCGGCGATCCATTCCTGCCTTTTCGGCGACGGCGCGCGCCTCGCGCGACGATCACATCGGCGCGCTTCACCTGCCGGTCACCCTCCGTTACCTGACATCGCCGCGAAGGAGCGACTGACGTCGCCCCGAAGGAGCGCCTGTCGTCGTCCCCATGGATGAGCCAGCCGTCGTCTTCCCAACTGAGCCATGCGCCACCCGAACGTCGCGTTTGCCATCCGGCCCCCCCGGCGACGCCCGTTCCCGCAGGACGTGACCGGCGCGTCGCCCCCTGTCTTTCGCAGGCGCAGCATGTATCTTCGCCGCATATTCAGCACAGGAGGCCCCCATGCCGCTCAAAGGCAAGACAGCGATCATCACCGGCTCGAATTCCGGCATCGGGCTGGGCATCGCCAAGGTGCTGGCGCGCCACGGCGCCACGGTGGTGCTGAACTCCTTCAGCGACACCGCCGAGGATCATGCGCTGGCCCGGGAGATTGGCCAGGAGCACGGGGTGGAGGCGCGCTACATCCAGGCCGACATGGGCAACGGCGAGCAATGCCGGGCGCTGGTCGAGACAGGCGGGCGCCTGCGACATCCTGATCAACAATGCCGGCATCCAGCATGTGGCGCCGATCGACGAGTTTCCGCCCGAGACGTGGGACGCGATCATCGCGATCAACCTCACGTCCGCCTTCCACACCACCGCCGCGGCGCTGCCGAAGATGCGCGCGGCCGGATGGGGCCGGGTCATCAACATCGCCTCGGCCCACGGGCTGACCGCCTCGCCCTACAAATCCGCCTATATCGCCGCCAAGCACGGGATCGTCGGGCTGACCAAGACGGTGGCGCTGGAGACGGCGCGAGAGCCGATCACCGCCAACGCGATCTGCCCCGGCTACGTGCTGACCCCGCTGGTCGAGGCGCAGATCCCCGAGACGATGAAGGAATACGGCATGGACCGCGACGAGGTGATCGAGAAGGTCATGCTGGCGCGTCAGCCGCAGCAAGGAATTCGCCACCGTCGAGCAGATGGGCGGCACGGCGATGTTCCTGTGTTCGGACGCGGCGGCGCAGATCACAGGCACGACGATCAGCGTGGATGGCGGATGGACGGCGCTGTGAGCGGCGGCGCGGCGCCGAAGCGGCGAGGCGCTGCAACGTCAGCGATCGGTTGCCGCAGGGGTCGACTTCGAGCGGGTCAGCCTGGCGGGGGCGCGGATCGCCGACTGCCATCTGATGGCAGGCGGTGCATCGACGACGTGGGACGTGGGCCTCCGGCATCGCCTTCGAGAACGTCAACCTGAGCGGCGCGCGGTTCACGACGTGAACCTGTCGGGCGCCACGATCCGCCATGCCGACCTGAGTGGCCTGCAATCGCCGACGTGACCCTTGAGGGCTGACGATCGACGGCATCCTGGTCAACGACCTTCTGGCGAAGTGGCAGGGGGCGTGACCCGGCGCATCAACCTGGCGCTGCAGGGCGGCGGCGCGCATGGTGCCTTCACCTGGGGCGCGCTCGCTGCGGGTGCTGGAGGACGACGACCTGGAGATCGCGGCGATCTCGGGCACCTCGGCCGGCGCGCTCAACGGGGCTGCGGTGAAGGCGGGGCTGGCCTCGGCGCCGGGCGCCGAGGCGGGCGGCGGCGCGCGCGAACCTCGACTGGCTCTGGGGGCAGGTGGGGGCCGTCAGCGACCTGCGGCTGACCACCTGGATGAGAGCTTTTTGCCGGCGCACGGGCGCGATCGCCCGGGCGATGGAACTGTCGATGCCGCTGGCGGTGGGCGACGCGATCGCCCAGGTGATCAGCGCCCTATGCCACGGGCGCCGCGTATCACCATCCGCTGCGCCGGGTGGTGGACCATTCCGCCTTCGACAGGTGTGCAGCACCGACGGCCCGGCCTTCTTCGTGAACACCACCAAGGTGCGCGACGGCAAGATCCGGGTGTTCGACGAGTCGGAGGTGACGACCGACGTGATCCTGGCCTCGGCCTGCCTGCCGACGATGTTCCAGGCCATCGAGATCTATGACGCGCGTTCGGGCCGGGTGGAGGCGTTCTGGGATGGCGGCTATACGGGGAACCCGGCGCTCTACCCGCTGTTCGATCCGGCGTTTCCCGAGGATATCGTGATCGTCAACATCAACCCGCTGGAGCGCGACGAGGTGCCCAAGACCCCGCGCGCCATCGAGAACCGGATGAACGAGATCAGCTTCAACTCGTCGCTGCTGCGCGAGCTGCGGGCGATCGGCTTCGTGCAGCGGCTGCTGGTGGACGGCACGCTGGCGCCGGGGCAGATGCGCGACGTGAAGATCCACATGATCGCCGACGACGATCTGATGCGGTCGCTCTCGGCGGTGACGAAGCTTCTGCCGCAGCCCTACATCATGGCGCAGCTGCGCGCGGCGGGGTACCGCGCGACGGACGCGTTCCTGGAACGGCATCGCGGCGATCTGGGGCAGCGAAGCACGGTGGATCTGGCGGAGATGTTCAGCTGAGGCGGCGGGAACCGGGGGGGCGTGCCGGCGTTGACGCGGTGGAATTGAACTGGAGAGACCCATGTACCGACTGACCGCCATGATCTTCGCCTTCGCGGCGCTTGCGGCCTGCAACACCATCGAGGGCGCCGGGCAGGACGTTCAGGCCGGCGGCCAGGCCATCGAGAACGTGGCCGAAGACGCCGCGAACTAGGCGTTAGCCGACTGTCCGTGCGAGGCCCTGCCGGAGCGATCCGGCGGGGCTTCTTGCGTTTCAGAGGCCGGCGATCAGCCCGGCGGCGAGCGCCCACATGACCAGCGCGATGGCGATGTCGAGCCACCGCCAGGCGCGGGCGGTGCGCAGGAGCGGCGCCAGCAGCCGCGCCCCGTAGCCGAGCGAGAAGAAGAAGGCGAACGAGGCAAGGATTGCGCCGAGCGCGAAGGCCACGCGCGGGCCGCCCTGCGCGAACTGTACCGAGACGGCGCCGACGAGGCCCAGCGTGTCGAGGTAGACATGCGGGTTCGCCCAGGTGAAGGCGGCCCCCATGGCGAGGGTCGCGGCGAGGCCGGGGGAGGTGCCGCCGAGCTCCAGCGCGTACGCGCCCCGCCATGCCGCCCGCAGCCGCAGGGCGCCGTAGACCGCGAGGAAGGCCGCGCCGGCCAGCGCCATCGCGGCCGGAAACTGCGGATAGCGTGCCGTGACCGCGCCGAACCCCAGCACGCCCGCCGCGATGAGCACCGCGTCCGACGCCGCGCAAAGCAGGCAGAGCGGCAGCACGTGGGCGCGCAGCAGGCCCTGCCGCAGCACGAAGGCGTTCTGCGACCCGATGGCCAGGATCAGCGACAGCCCCGTCAGGAAACCCGTGGCGGCCGCCGCCCAGAGCCCCGGCGCGAGCAAGGGTCAGGCGCGCTGCGGCTCGGGCAGGGGCTCCGGCAGGGGCTTCGGCTCCGCCGCGTCGGGCTCTTTCGGCCCGGGATAGACCAGCCCTGCGGAGATCACGAGCTTCGCGGCGTCCTCGACGCTCATGTCGAGGATCGTCACGTCCTCGCGCGGCACGAAGAGCAGGAAGCCCGAGGTGGGATTGGGCGTGGTGGGCAGGAAGATGCTCAGCATGTCCTCGCCGCCCTCGACCGCGCGCGCGATCTCGCCCTTGGCCGTGGTCGAGACAAAGCCGATCGCCCAGACCCCCTTGCGCGGATATTCCAGCAGGCAGGCCATGTCGAAGCTGGTATCCTGCTGGGCGAAGATCGTCTCGGCGATCTGCTTGATGCCGCCGTAGATCGAGCGGACGATCGGCATCCTGTCGACGATGTTCTCGGACCACCTGAGCAGCGACTTCCCGATCAATCCCTTCGCCGTCCAGCCGATGGTGAGCGTGAAGAGCAGGAAGAAGATGATCCCGATGCCGTGCAGGTTGATGCCGATATACTGCTCGGGCTGGAAGCGGCGCGGCACCAGCGGGAGCACCACCCCGTCGACCCAGCCGGCAAGGGTCCAGACCAGCCAGGCGGTCAGGCCCAGCGGCAGCACCACGACGAGCCCCGTCAGGAAGCTGCTGCGGATCGAGGCGACGGGGCCCGGGCGGCGGCGCTCCGGGGGGTTGGGATCTGGCAGGTCACGCATGAAGGTCGCTCTGGGCTCCTGGTGTCATCGGCAAAATGTAGGGGCGGCGGCGGGCGGGCACAATGATTTGGCGGGGCTTGCGGCGGCGCGCCTCATGCCGGCCGCGCGACGTCGGCGAATTCCGCGGCGATCCGGGCCGCCAGCCGGGCATTGTTGAGAACCAGTGCGATATTCGCCTGCAGCGTGGCGCCACCTGTCAGCCTGCCCAGACGCTCGAGCAGGAAGGGCGTCACGGCCTTGGCGGCGATCCCCTGTTCCGCGGCCTCGGCCAGGGCCCGGTCGATCAGAGGCGCCAGGCGGGCCATGGGGATCTCCGCCTCCGCCGGGATCGGGTTGACCACCAGCTGGCCGCCCGGAAGGCCAAGCGCGGCCCGCGTCGCGGCGGCCGCGGCGATGGCGCGGGGGGCATCCAGCCGCAGCGGCGCGGCCAGGCCGCTGTCGCGCGACCAGAAGGCGGGGATGGCGTCCTGTCCCACGGCGATCACCGGCACGCCGAGCGTCTCCAGCAGCTCGAAGGTCTTCGGCAGATCGAGGATCGCCTTGGCCCCGGCCGAGACCACCGTGACCGGGCTGTGCGCCAGCTCGTGCAGGTCGGCGGACACGTCGAAGCTGGTCTCGGCGCCCCGGTGCACGCCGCCGATGCCCCCCGTCGCGAACACCTGGACGCCGGCCAGGGCTGCAGCGATCATGGTGGCGGCGACGGTCGTGGCACCGGTGCCCCCGGTGGCGAGGCAGACGGCCAGATCGGCGCGGGAGAGCTTTGCCACGCCTTGCGCCTGCGCCAGCGCGTCGAGCTCTGCCGGCGTCAGCCCGACCCGGATCCGGCCGTCCCGCACGGCGATCGTGGCCGGCACCGCGCCGCCCTCGCGGATGGCCGCCTCGACCTGCAGGGCGGTGTCGCGGTTCTGCGGCCAGGGCATGCCGTGGGTGATGATCGTGCTCTCCAGCGCCACCAGAGGTCGCCCGGCCGCGCGCGCCGCCGCCACCTCCGGCGAGAGGGACAGGGGCGGGTGCCGCTGGGTCACGTGCCGGTCTGCGACACGTAGGTGGCCGCGGCGGCAAGGGCGGCGCCCAGGGCATAGTCGCGCCGGTGTCCCTCGATCTCCGCGGCGATATGGGCGGCCATGAAGGTGTCGCCCGCGCCGGTCACCCGGCGCGGCTCCACGAAGGGCGGGGTGGCCTCGATCACGCCCGTCGCGTCGGCATCGGCGGCCGCCAGCGGGCCGGCGGTGACGATGGCGCGCGCCGTGCCGGAGGCCACGAGCGCCCGGGCCGCCGCCGCCGCGCTGACGAAGTCGGCGCCGGCCAGAAGCCCGGCCTCCTCGAGGTTCAGGTAAAGCGTCGCGTTCGGCGCCCGCAGCAGCGGCGCCAGCCGGTCCGCCTTGCCCGGGGAGGCGGGCGCGATCCGCATGTCGGCGGCGGCGAAGAAGGGCGAGGCCGCGATCTCGGCCAGCAGCGCGTGGGTCAGGTTCCCGTCGAGCGCGATCGGCCCGCCATAGGGCGCGCCCGCCCGGCCGAGCCGCCCGTCGGAGAGCGGCGCCAGCACCGCGTCGCCGGCCGCCTCCAGCGAATGCGCGTCGGCGATGGCTGCGACGAGGCCGCCGGCGCTTTCGATGGCCATGTAGCTGTCCGTCGGCAGATCGTCGCGCGCCAGCAGATAGGCGGTGCCCACCCCGAGTGCTGCGATGGCGCGGCTAAGCTCGGCCCCCTCGGGGTCGGTGCCCACCACGCTGAGCACGAACGGGCGCATCCCGAAGCGCACCAGCGCCATGGCGATGTTGAGCGCCACGCCGCCCGGGACCCGCACGATCCGGCCCGGCCGGTCGTCGCCGGCGCGCATCGGCAGATCGGAGCGGCCGATCGTGTCCCAGAGAACCGATCCGATGCACAGGATGTCGGGGGTGTCCTTCATCCCCTCTCAGTGCCGCCCGTGCGCCGGGCTGGCAAGGCCCCCCCCGCGCGGCGGCCCGAAAAATGGCCCCCAGGACGCGACCCCGAAAAATCGCGCCCCTCTTTGCCTCGCAAATATCCCCGGGGGGGCTTGGCGCGCCTCGCGCCAAGCGGGGGCAGGCAGCCCCCGCCGCCGGCCGGGCCGCCGCCGCCGCCCGCATCGGTGCGCGACCGTCCGGCTTGCCGATGAAGGGCCCGCGCCACCGTCGGCCTTCCCCGGGGGGCGCCCCTGCCATCCGGGCTTCGCCCGCCCCCGTCCGCCCTTGCACCCGCGCCCGAAACCCTCTATGCGCGCATCACTTCGCAGGCGGGGCTGGGCCCCCGGGGGAGACATCCCCGGACGGTCCGCCGGTTGGGCATCCTGCCCTTGCTCCCCGCCGAGGCATCAAACCGGAAAGGATCACGGGGCATGACACCCGATTTCTCCATGCGCCAGCTCTTGGAAGCCGGCGTCCACTTCGGCCACCAGACGCAGCGCTGGAATCCCCGCATGGGGCAGTTCATCTACGGCGCGCGCAACGGCATCCACATCGTCGACCTGACGCAGACCGTGCCGATGCTCGACGCGGCGCTGCAGGCGATCAAGGAAACCGTCGCCCGCGGCGGCCGCATCCTCTTCGTGGGTACCAAGCGGCAGGCGCAGAAGCCCGTCGCCGACGCCGCCGAGAAATGCGCGCAATACTACATGAACCACCGCTGGCTGGGCGGCACGCTGACCAACTGGAAGACCGTGTCGAACTCCATCTCGCGGCTGAAGGCCATCGACGAGCAGATGGAGAAGGGCTTTGACGGCCTGACCAAGCGCGAGCGCCTGTCGATGGAGCGCGAGCAGAACAAGCTGCAGGCCAGCCTCGGCGGCATCCGCGAGATGGGCAGCGTGCCGGACATGCTGTTCGTGATCGACGTCAACAAGGAGGATCTGGCGATCCTCGAGGCCAAGAAGCTGGGCATTCCTGTGGTGGCCGTGGTCGACACCAACTGCTCGCCCGACGGGGTGGACTACATCATTCCCGGCAACGACGACGCGGCGCGGGCGATCGCGCTTTACTGCGATCTGGTGGCGCGCGCGGCGCTTGACGGGATGACGGCGCAGATGGGGGCCGCGGGCATCGACCTGGGCGAGCTCGAGGAGCAGTCCGAAGAGGGGCTGCCGATGGACGGCACCGAGGTCGACCCCCCGGCCGAGCCGGCCGCCGCAGAGGCGCCCGCCGAAGCCGCGACCGATGCGAAGGCCGACGCGAAGGCCAACGCCGACGCTCCCGAACCGGCTGCCGCCAGCTGACCGGCCCCGCGCCGACCGGTCCGGGCTAGCTGGCCTGGGCTGACTGGCCCGCTTCGGCTGGCGCGCGCCGATTGGCCCGAGCTGATTGGCCCGAGCTGATTGGCCCGAGCTGATTGGCCCGAGCTGATTGGCCCGAACTGGTCGGCGTAAGCGAACAGGCGGCGGCGAAGCCGGGCGCTGCCATGGGGCAGCCCCGGCCCGCCGCCCCGACACGGAACCGACATGCGCCGCGGATGGTCCCGCGGCGCGCTGCATTGGACGACAGGCAAAGGACACCCCAAAGATGGCAATCACGGCCTCCCAGGTGAAAGAGCTGCGCGACAAGACCGGCGCCGGCATGATGGACGCCAAGAAGGCGCTGACCGAAGCGAACGGCGAGATGGACGCGGCCGTCGACTGGCTGCGCACCAAGGGCCTGGCCAAGGCGGCGAAGAAGTCCGGCCGCACCGCCGCCGAGGGCCTCGTGGCCGTGGCGACGAAGGACGGGCGCGGCGTGGCGGTCGAGGTCAATTCCGAGACCGATTTCGTGGCCAAGAACGCCGACTTCCAGGCGATGGTGCGCGCCATCGTCGGCAAGGCGCTGGAGGTCGAGGACCTCGCCGCGCTGAAGACGGCCGACATGGACGGGCAAAGCGTCGACGAGGCGATCACCTCCAAGATCGCGACCGTGGGCGAGAACATGTCGCTGCGCCGGATGGAGGTGCTGGAGGGCGCCAGCGTGGTCAGCTACGTGCACAACCCCGCCGCGGAGAACATGGGCAAGATCGGCGTGCTGGTGGCGATGACCGGCGACGACACGGCCTTTGGCCGCCAGGTGGCGATGCACGTCGCGGCGCTGAACCCCGCGAGCCTGAGCGAGGACGACATCGACCCCGCGCTGGTGTCTCGCGAGAAGGCGATCCTGACCGAGCAGGCGCGCGAGAGCGGCAAGCCCGACGCGGTGATCGAGAAGATGATCGTGGGCCGGATGAAGAAGTTCTTCGAGGAGGTGACGCTGCTTGGCCAGAAGTTCGTGGTGAACCCAGATCTGACGGTCGCCCAGGCGGCCGAGGCTGCGGGCGTGAGCATCACCGGCTTCAAGCGGGTCGAGGTGGGCGAGGGCATCGAGCGCGTGGTGGAGGATTTCGCCGCCGAGGTCGCCAAGGTCGGGCAGTCCTGAACCCCGGCTCCGGCGCCTTGCGCCGTTGCGGTGCCCTGAGAGCGCCGCGTGAAGTGAGCGGCGGCCGGGCCTGATCCCGACCGCCGTCAGACTGCATTAGCCCCTTCGGTTTCGGGGACGGCCCGGGCCCTTGCCTTGCGCGTCAGCCCCGCGCCAACCTGGCGGCCCGGCCTGCGCGACCCTGATGGAATGGCCCCCGGGACCCGCCGTAATCGCGACGGGGGAATCCCCGAGGATGTTCCCCGGCCGAAATTGCCACCAGCGTGGGAACGCCCCGTTTATCGCAATTAACAATTTCCCAGGAAAGTGGGAATTGTCCTACGAAACGGTAGGGTACCATTTGGTACGACTAGCCGATCACGGCGTCAGCACGAAGATCTGGTTCTGGAACGAGGCCTTCAGGACGGCCTGCGCGGTGGTATCCACGTCGAGCGCCTCGCGGGCCAGGCGCAGGTGCTTCTCGATCGTGGCCTGGGTCAGCCCCATGATGGTGGCGATGTCCTGCGTGGTCTTGCCGTCGCCCACCCATTCCAGCGTCTCGCGCTGGCGCGAGGTCAGCGCCCGCCGCGCGGCGGTGTAGGGCAGGCCGGTGATCTTCAGATGCACGACGTTGTTCATGATCTCGATCTCGCGGCCCTTCGCAGCCCAGAGCGCGTCGACGTCCTCCTGCGGCACGCCCTTGGCGGCGGTCAGCGCGATGGCGCCCTTGGCCCGGATGGTGGCATCCTTGAAGCTGATGGAGTAGCCCGCCGTCACACCCGCCTTGGCGTTGAACGCGACGATGGCGCGCTCTTTCTCGGTCATGCTTTCGGCGCGCTCGAGGATCCAGCGCCACGAACAGGCGCCCTCGTTCTCGGCGGCCCATCGCACCATGGGCGCGTTGAGATACATCTCTTCCCCGAGGAACCGATCGACGTAATGGTCCGGGTGGTTGGTGAGGACGAGGAAATCCATCGGGTCGCCGAAGCTTCTCGCCGTGCGGAACCGCGTGAACCCGTAGAGCAGGCGGTCGAACCCGTAGGCGCCCATCCGGTCTGTGTGCAGCCGCCACACATCCTCGACCGTGCGGGCATCGGTGACGGCGCCGATGAACGCGAGCGGCGTCATGCGCGGCCCGCAGTCCGCGGCGGGCGGCGGGGCGTCGCGCGGCCGCCGGATGTCGGTCTCATGTCGGTCCCCCTGTTTTCGCCGGAGGCTAGCCCGCGCCTGCCGCGCGTGTCGAGCCGTCGCGGGCGGCGCGGCCCCATCATGGCCGCGCCGCCATCGCCTCGACCTCCACCAGGAATTCCGGCCGCGTGAAGCCCGAGACGATGACGAGGGTCGAGGCGGGCAGGCGCGCGACCTCGGCCAGCCAGGCGTCGCGCGCCGCCATGTAGCCGGCCATGTGGTCGCGGCCGGTGACGTAGGCATTGAGGCGCACGACGTCGGCGGCGCCGAGCCCGGCCTCGGCGAGGATGGCGGCGATGTTCGCGAAGCAAAGCCGCGCCTGCGCCTCGGCGCCTTCCGGCACGGTGCCGTCGGCGGCGAGGCCGAGCTGCCCCGAGGTGACGACGAGGGCGGCACCGGCCGGCACCTCGATGCCGTGGGCATAGCGGGCAAAGGGCGGGGCGATGCCGGGCGGCGCGAGTTCTTTCATGGAAGGCTTCCTTTGATCCGCGAACGAAGGGGCCGCCGCCGGGCGCCCGTGGCCACAGCTTGCCCCTGCTGCCCGAGGTGTCGAACCGCTATGTGTTCATGATGTGGGCAAACCGATTGCGACCCGCCTCTTTTCCGTGCGACCGTCGAAGCGCCGAACCGCCTGGCCGCGGTGAATGCGGGAAGCGGACGGGCCGCGCTTTCCCCGGCGGGCCGATCCGGCACAGTCTGCCGCAACGACGACGCTCGCGACGCCAGCTTGAGAGGATGCTTGCATGACTTCGACCCGATCCGCGCAGATTTTCCCCCGTTCCAGGGGCCATGCCCGTGCCCGGACCACGCTGACCCTTGCGGGGCTTGCCGCGGGATGCGCCGCCGCCGCCGCGGCGCAGGACCTGACCAAGGTCGCCTTCGGCACCAACTGGCTGGCCCAGGCCGAGCATGGCGGCTTCTACCAGTCGGTGGCCGACGGCACCTATGAGGCCTGCGGGCTGGAGGTGGAGATCGTGCCGGGGGGGCCGCAGGTGAACAACCGGGCGCTGATGCTGGCCGGGCGGATCGACTTTCACATGGGCGGCGACATGCTGCAGGCGTTCAACGCGGTGAAAGAGGGCATCCCGGTGGTGTCGGTCGCGGCGATCTTCCAGAAGCACCCGCAGGTGATCATCGCGCATCCCGGCAAGGCGGAAAGCTTCGAGGACCTCAAGGACCTGACGCTGTTCATCGGCGACAACGGCTTTGCCTCGTACTACCAGTGGATGATCGCCGCCTACGGCTTTACCGTGGAGCAGCGGCAGCCCTACACGTTCAACCCCGCGCCGTTCCTCGCCGACGACATGACCGGCATGCAGGGCTATCTGAGCTCGGAGCCCTACGTGATCGAGAAGGAGGGCGGGTTCGTGCCCGAGGTGTTCCTGATCGCCGACGCGGGCTATTCGACCTATGCGACGACCGTCGAGACGATGGCGCAGACCATCGAGGAACGGCCCGAGGTGGTGACCTGCTTCGTGGAGGGGTCGATCAAGGGCTGGTACAACTACCTTTACGGCGACAACGCGGCCGCCAACGCCCTGATCATCGAGGCCAACCCCGACATGACCGAGGACAAGATCGCCTTCGCCATCGACAAGATGCTGGGCGAGGGGATCGTCGACAGCGGCGATGCCGTGGAGATGGGGATCGGGGTGCTGACCGAGGCGAAGGTCGAAGGACTTCTACGACAAGATGGTCGAGGCCGGGGTGATCGAGGACGGGATCGACTGGCAGGCCGCCTTCGACGCCTCCTACACCGGCAAGGGCGTGGGCATGGACCTCAAGCCCTCGCAACTGACCCAAGCTGCCGGCCCGCGGCGGCCGGCAGACCCCCCGTTCCGCGAGAAGGCCATGACCGCGTTGCCCGCTTCCTCGACCCTCCCCGGACGCTCCGCGCCCGAAGTCGCCGCCGGCCCGCGCGACGCGGTGCTGCGCATCGAGGGGGTCGACAAGACCTTCGGGCGCGATGTCGTGGCGCTCGACGGCATGTCGCTGACCGTGGGGCAGGGCGACTTCATCTCGCTCTTGGGGCCATCCGGCTGCGGCAAGTCCACCGCGCTGCGGCTGATCGCGGGGCTGAGCCAGCCCACGGCCGGGCGGATCGTCTGGGCCGGCGGGCAGGGGCAGGGCGACCTTGGCATCGTCTTCCAGGAGCCGACGCTGATGCCCTGGGCGACGGTCGCGCAGAACGTGCTGGCTGCCCTTCCGGCTGCGCGGCAAGACCTACAGCGCGGTGCGCGACGAGGTGCTGGCGGTGCTGCGGCTGGTGGGGCTGGACAAGTTCCAGAACGCCTATCCGCGCGAGCTGTCGGGCGGCATGAAGATGCGGGTGGCGATCGCGCGGGCGATGGTGACCCGGCCGCGGCTGATCCTGATGGACGAGCCCTTCGCCGCGCTCGACGAGATCACCCGCTTCAAGCTGAACAACGATCTGCTGCAGCTGAAGGCGCGGATCGGCTGCACGGTGATCTTCGTGACCCATTCGGTCTTCGAAACCGTCTTCCTCTCCGACCGGATCGTGGTGATGGCCGCTCGGCCCGGCCGGGTGATCCGCGAGGTGGCGGTGGACGAGCCCTATCCGCGCGACGAGGCGTTCCGCACCTCGGCCGACTACGCCGCGCATTGCCGCGAGGCCTCCGACGCGCTGCACCAGGCGATGGGAGACGCGCCATGACCTTGCCGATCACGCGCCCACGGCTGGCCGCCCGAGGCGGTGGATCGCCGACGAGATGGCCCGCGCCCGCCGTCGCCGGATCGAGGGCATCGCCAAGTGTGCGCTGCCGGCATTGGTGATGATCCTCGCGATCTGGCTCTGGGGGCGGATCGTGGTGTGGAACGAGATCCCGCACTACATTCTGCCGGGGCCGGGACGGGTGTGGGAGAGCCTGGTCACCGACTGGCCTATCCTCGTCGACGCCGCCCTGCTGACCGGGCGCATCACGCTGCTGGCGCTGCTGATCGCGGTGGTCGGCGGCGTGGGGCTGGCCATTCTCTTCAACCAGTCGAAGCTGGTGGAGATGTCGCTTCTATCCCTACGCGGTGATCCTGCAGGTGACACCCGTCGTCGCCATCGCGCCGCTGATCTTCATCTATGTCGACAGCAAGGTGGCGGGCATGCTGCTGTGCGCCTGGATCGTGGCGTTCTTCCCGGTGCTCAGCTCGAACACACGCTGGGCCTGAACTCCGTCGACCGCAACCTGCGCGACCTCTACAGCATCTACGGCGCCTCGCGCTGGCAGACGCTGCGTCTCCTGCAGCTGCCCTCGGCGCTGCCCTACTTCCTCGGCGGCCTGAAGATCGCCGGCGGGCTGAGCGCTGATCGGCGCGGTCGTGGCCGAGTTGGTGGCGGGCACCGGCGGCGTCGGGTGCGGGGCTGGCCTTCCGCATCCTCGAGGCGGGCTATCGGCTGAACATCGCGCGGCATGTTCGCCGCGCTGTCGCTGATCGCGGCGATGGGCGTGTTCATCTTCGCGGCGCTCTCGGTCCTCAGCCACCTGCTGTTGCGCAAGTGGCACGAAAGCGCTCTCAAACGCGACGCATGAACTGGCTTCGACCTGACAGGCCCGGAGGGCGCCGGCGTGACCCTGCGCGATGTGACGGTGGCGGCCTGCCTGCTGGGGGAGGCGGCGATCTGGTGCGCCGCGACCTGATATCGCTGATGGCCGGCTGGCGGCGGAGGCCGGGCCCGGCGCGCGGATCGTGGAGTCGAAGGGCGGCGCATGGTCTTCCCCGCCTTCATCGACATGCACACCCATCTGGACAAGGGCCACATCTGGCCCGCGCGGCCAACCCGAACGGCAGTCTTCAAGGGCGCGCTGCAAGCCGTGGGGGAGGATCGCGTCGCCAACTGGACCGCCGAGGACGTGCGCGCGGCGGATGGACTTCGCGCTGCGCTGCGCGTTCGCCCACGGCACGCGCGCGATCCGCACCCATCTGGACAGCATCCCGCCGCAGCCGGAGATCAGCTGGCCGGTCTTCCGCGAGATGCGCGCCGAGTGGGCGGGGCGGATCGACTTGCAGGCCGCGAGCCTGATGGACGCGGCCGCGCTGCTACCGGGCGGCACGCTCGAGACCGTCGCGAGACCGTCGCCGAGAGCGGCGGTGTGCTGGGCCTCGTGACCTATCCGATGGCGGACCTGCCGGATCGACTGCGCGCACTTCTTCCGGCTGGCCGCCGAACGGGGCCTCGCCGTCGATTTCCACGTTGACGAAACGGGCGATCCGGCGGCGGCGACTTTGCGCCGATCGCCGAAGCGGTGATCGAGACCGGCTATGACGGCGCCGGTGACCGTGGGCCATTGCTGTTCGCTGGCGGTGCAGGCGGAGGACGAGGCGGACCGGACGATGGACCTCGTGGCACAGGCGGGGCTGAGCGTGGTCTCGCCTGCCGCTGTGCAACCTCTACCTGCAGGACCGGCGACGGCCGGTCGCACGCCCGCGCTGGCGCGGGGTCACGCTGGTGCACGAGCTGAAGGAACGCGGTGTAAACGTCTGCTTTGCAAGCGACAACACGCGCGATCCGTTCTATGCCTATGGCGATCTCGACATGCTGGAGGTGATGCGCGAGGCGACGCGGATCGCGCATCTGGACCATTCCCGACCGGACTGGCCGCAGGCCTTCCTTGGCAACCCGGCGCGGGCCTGCGGCTTCGAGGCGCCAAGCCTGGCCCCCGGCGCGCCCGCCGATCTGGTGATCTGCCGCGCCCGGAGCTGGACGGAACTTCTCGCCCGCCCGCAGTCGGACCGGATCGTGCTGCGGGATGGCATAAGCATCGCGACGCACTTCCCGATTATGCAGAACTCGACGACCTTATGGAGCCCGCATGACCGACCCAATATCGCTGCCGCGCGCGAGGCGCTGGCGCATCTGGACCTTGAAACGTCCGACACCGCCATCCGCGCCAAGAGCCGGGATTTCTTCTGGTATTCGCCGCGTGCTGAAGGACCGGCTGGATCACGTGGTGGCCGATTTCGTGGTGAACCCGCGCAGCGAGGCGGAGGTGATCGAGGTTCTGCGGGTCTGCCATGCCCATGACTGCCCGGTGACCACCCGCGGCGCCGGAACCGGCAATTACGGCCAGGCGATGCCGCTGGCGGGCGGCTGCGTCATGCATCTGCGGCACATGGCCGAGGTGAAGGAGATCCATCCCGGCCGGGTGATCGTGGAACCCGGCTGCCTGCTGAAGGATCTGGACGCGGCGACGCGGGCGCATTCGCGGGCAGGAGATCCGCATGTTCTCCTCGACCTGGGCCACGGCGACCATCGGCGGCTTCATCGCCGGCGGCTCCGGCGGGGTGGGCAGCTGCACCTGGGGGGCCTTGCGCGATCTGGGCAACATCCTGCGGCTGCGGGTGGTGACGATGGAGGCGGAGCCGCGGGTTCTGGAGTTCCGCGGCGAGGAGCTGGCCCGGGTCAGCCATGCCTACGGGACCAACGGCATCATCACCGAGATCGAGATGCCGCTGGCCCCGGCCTATGACTGGGTCGAGATGTTCCTGGCCACCGAGGATTTCGCCTTCGCCGCGCGCTTCGTCGACGCGCTCGGCGACGAGGACGGCCTCCTTGATCAAGCTCGCCTCGGTCTACGAGGCGCCGATGGCGCACGCGTATTTCCAGCGGGTCCGCCCGCACGTGACGGAGGCGCGACACGCTGATCGGCCTGATGGTGGCGCCGCATGCGATGGACGGGTTCGCTGACGTTCCTCGCCCGTCGCCCGGACGCGCGGCTGATCTGGCGCTCGGACGCACCGGACTGGGAGCGGGAGCCCGGGCCGGTCTATGAGTATGGCTGGAACCACACCACGCTGCGGGCCCTGAAGGTCGATCCCGCGATCACCTACCTGCAGGTGCGTTACGGCCCGCCGGATCATCTGGCGCTGATCGAGGCGATCCGGGCGGAGTTCCCCGGCGAGGTGCTGCAGCATCTGGAGCTGATGCGCGGGCAGGGCCGGCCGATGTTCGCCGGGCTGTCGCTGGTGAAGTTCACCACCGAGGCGCGGCTGGACGAGATCGTGGCGCGGCACGAGGCGATGGGGGCGATGATCTTCAACCCGCACCGCTACACGCTGGAGGAGGGCGGGCGGCAGGCGGTGGACGACCGGCAGCTGGCCTTCAAGCGCGAGGCGGATCCCAAGGGCTTGCTGAACCCCGGCAAGATGATCGCCTGGGACGATCCGGACTGGCGGTACGAGGGGATGTACGCCTATCCGGCGCTGCAGGCGGCGGAATGACCCTTGGGCGGGGCGCCGGGCGGGGCGGGCGGATGCCTCCGGCGGGGATATTTCCGGAATATCGAAGCGGCGGGCGGCGGGCCTGATGCGGGCGATGGTGATCCATGCGCATCCTTGTGCCGAAAGCTTCTCGGCGGCGCTGCACGGCGCGACGGTGGCGGCGCTGGAGGGCGGCGGCTGGGAGGTGGACGATTGCGACCTGAACGCCGAGGGGTTCGACCCGGTGCTGCGGGAGGCCGAGCGGCGCGGCTACCACGAGGTGGGCGCCAACGTGGCCCCGGTTGCGGAGTACGTGGCGCGGCTGCGGGCGGCGCAGGCGCTGGTGCTGGTCTTTCCGGTGTGGAACTTCGGGTATCCGGCGATCCTGAAGGGGTTCTTCGACCGGGTGTTCCTGCCGGGCGTGTCGTTCCGGCTGGAGGCGGGCCGCGTGGTGCCGAACCTGCGCAACATCGGCAAGCTGGCGGCGGTGACCACCTATGGCGGCACCCGGATGCGTGCGGTGATGGCGGGCGATCCGCCGCGGCGCTGCGTGACGCGGGCGGTCTGGCATGTCTGCCGGCCGCAGAAGATGCGGTATCTGGCGCTGTACGACATGAACCGGGCGGATGCGGCGCGGCGGGAGGGGTTCCTCTTCGGGTGCGGCGCGAGATGGAGGCATTCTGAATGCGGGCGCTGATCCTGGTGTGCCACCCCAGGGCGGACAGCTTCACCATGGCGGTGCGTGACGTGGCGGTCGCCCGGCTGCGCGCGGCCGGGGCGGAGATACGGCTGCGCGACCTTTATGCCGAGGGGTTCGAGCCACGCCTGTCGGGGGAGGGTCTGGGCGCCTACCTGGATACCCAAGGCAATGCCGCCGCCGTGGCGCGGGACGTGGCCGACCTGCGCTGGTGCGACACGCTGGTCTTCGTCTATCCGACGTGGTGGTACGGGCTGCCGGCGATGCTGAAGGGCTGGCTTGACAGGGCGCTGGTGCCCGGTGTCGCGTTCCACATGCCGGGGCCGCAAGAGCGGGCCATCCGGCCGGGATTGCAGCACATCACCCGGCTGGGGGCGTTCACCACCTGCGGGGCGAGCGCCCTGGTGACGGCCCTGATGGGCGCGCCCGGCCGGCGGACCCTGCTGCGGGGCGTTCGCGCCGTCTGCGCCAGGCGGTGCCGCACGGCCTTCGCGGCGCACTACCGGATGGACAGCTCGACCCCCGAAAGCCGCGCCGCCCATCTGGAGCGCGTCGCACGGGCCGTGGATCGCCTGGCGGCGGGCGCGGAGGCGCGGGCGCTCAGCGGGCAGCCGGCATGAGCGGCGCGGACATTCCCCTGCTGGACTGGGGCCGCGCCGAAAGCGATCCGGCCGGGTTCGCCGCGGCGATCTCGGCCGCGGTGCGGGGGCCGGGCTTCTTCCTGCTGGCCGGCAGCGACATCCCGGAGGATCTGCGCGCGCGGGCCTTCGCGGAGGCGGACGCGTTCTTCGCGTTGCCGGCGGAGCGCAAGGAACCGCTCGCCATCACCCGCAATCCGCACAATCGCGGCTGGGTTCGGGCGGGCGACGAGCGGCTCGATGCCGCCTCTGGGCACGCCGACCGCAAGGAGGCCTTCAACATCGGCCTCGATCTGGCGCCGGACGATCCCCGGGTGCTGGCGGGCGAGCCCTTTCGCGGGGTCAACGTGTGGCCGCCGGTGCAGGACTTCGCCGAGGCGATGCGCGCCTACTACGACGCCGCCCTGGCGCAGGGGCTGGCGCTGCACCGGGTCTTCGCCGCCGATCTGGGGCTGGAGCGGGATCATTTCGCGCCCAGCCTCGCGGCGCCGATGGCTACCTTGCGGCTGCTGCACTACCCTGCGCGCGAACCCGGCGATGCGGGCCCGGCCGCGGGCGCCCATACCGATTACGGGGCGATCACGCTTCTGCTGACGGATGGGGAACCGGGCCTGCAGGTGCGCCCGCGCGGCGATGCCGCGTGGCGCGACGTGCCGCACGTGCCGGGCGCCTACGTGGTGAATATCGGAGATTGCCTGATGCGCTGGACAAACGATGTCTACGTCTCGACCCCGCACCGGGTGTTGCCGCCGGCCCGGGAGCGGCGATCGATCGCGTTTTTCCTCGATCCCGACCCTGGCGCGGTGATCGCGGCGCTTCCGGGGACCGGGCCGGCGCGCTACCCCGCCGTGACCGGCGCCGACTATCTGCGCAGCCGTCTGGACGCGACCTATGGGGGCGGGGCGTGACCCGGCGCCTGGACTGGGCGGATTTCCGGGCCGGCGAGTTCGGCGCGGCTGCGCCCGAACGCGCCATCGCGATCCTGCCCACGGCGGCGATCGAGCAGCACGGGCCGCACCTGCCGGTGGGGACGGACACCCTGATCGCCCAAGGCATGCTGGAGCGGCTGCGCGCGGCCTGCCCCGCGGACCTCGACCTGCGCATCCTGCCGATCCAGGCGGTTGGCAAGTCCAACGAGCATCTGCATGCGGCCGGCACCCTGACACTGACCGCCGAGACGGCCCTGCGCGCCTGGGTGGAGATCGGGCTGTCGGTGGCGCGGGCGGGCATTCCGCGCATCGCCATCGTCAACAGCCATGGCGGCAACCTCGACCTCGTCTCGATCCTCACGCGCGAGCTGCGCGTGCAGGCGGGGATGCTGGCGGTGAAGTGCCAGTGGGGCGCGTTCGGCCATCCGCCGGGGATGTACAGCGACCACGAGCTGCGCTTCGGCATCCATGGCGGCGACGTGGAGACCTCGATGATGCTGGCCTTCCGGCCGGAATGCGTGGACATGGGGGCTGCGCCGAATGCCCGTTCGAGCGCCGAGACGGGGGCGATCTCGCCCGTTGGGCCGGTGTCGTACGGGTGGATCGCCTCGGACCTCTCGGAGCACGGGACCGTGGGAGATGCCAGCCGCGCCACGGCCGAGAAGGGCGAGGCGACCGCGGCGCATCAGGTCGCGGGGATGATCGAGCTGCTGCGCAAGATGCGCGACATGGCCCTGCCGGGTGGCGGCTGACCGGGCTGAACACTGCCGCCCCCCTGTGGCCCTGACGCCGCCAGTGCCGCTTGCCGGTGGCGGCACGCAAGGCTAGGTGCGGGGCGCGCGGAGGCGGGGCGGGGCGATGGACAACGGCGAGGGGATCGGACGTCGGCGCGCCCTGCGCCGGATCGCGGGCGCGGCCTTCGGGCTGAGCGGAGCGCCCGGGATCCTGCGCGCGCAGGCCGAAGCGATCACCGTGGCGGTGGCCTCGAACTTCCGGGCCCCCGCCGAACGCCTTGCCGCCGATTTCGCGATGCAGGGGACCCCCGTGCCGCGGCTGATCCTCGGCTCTTCGGGAAAGCACGCGGCGATGATCCTGAACGGTGGGCCGGTCGATCTGTTCCTCTCCGCCGATGCGGCGCGGCCGGCGCGCCTTGCCGCCGCCGGGCTGACGGCCCGCGTGGCGACCTATGCCGTGGGCCGCCTGGCGCTGTGGCATCCGGGCGCCGCGAGCGGAGCGGCCGCGCTGCGGGCGCTTGAGGAGGGCCATTACCGGGCGCTTGCCCTCGCCGATGCGCGGCTGGCGCCTTACGGTACGGCCGCGGAGCAGGCGCTGGCGGCGATGGGGCTGACGGCCGCGGCCGCCGGGCGGCGCGTGATCGGCGAGAGCATCGGCCAGACCTTCAGCCTGATCGCCACGGGCAATGCCGATCTGGGCTTCATAGCCCTCAGCCAGCGCGACGCGGTGCCGCCCGGGGCCCGTGCTGGGTTCGTGCCGCTCGAGGCCGCCCTGCACGCGCCGATCCGGCAGGACGCCGCCCTGATGCGGCGCGCCGGCGGCGCGGCGGCGGGGTTTCTCGACAAGCTCCTCTCGCCTACCGGGCAGGCCACGATCGCCGCCTACGGCTACGACCCGATCCCGTGACGGGGCTGTGGGAGCCTGTCTGGCTGACCCTGCGGCTGGCGGCGGTGACGACGGTCTGCCTGCTGGCCATCGCGACGCCGCTGGCCTGGTGGCTGGCCACCACACGGTCCCGGCTGCGGCCGCTGGTCGAGGCGGTCACCGCCCTGCCTTTGGTTCTGCCGCCCACGGTGCTGGGTTTCTACCTGCTGATCCTTTTCAGCCCCTCGGCGCCGCTGGGCTCGGCCTTCCTGACCCTGACCGGCACGACGCTGACGTTCTCCTTCACCGGGCTGGTCCTGGCCTCGATCCTCTACTCGCTGCCCTTCGCCGTGCAGCCGCTGCACACCGCGTTCCGGGGCGTGGGCCCGGGCCTGCGGGAGGCCGCCTGCCTGATGGGCGCGGGGCCGCTGGACCGCTTCGCGAGCCTCGTGGCGCCGCTCTCGAGGCAGGGGTTCCTGGCGGCGGCGGTGCTGAGTTTCGCGCATACGCTGGGCGAGTTCGGCGTGGTGCTGATGGTGGGCGGCAACATCCCCGGCGAGACGCGGGTCATCGCGGTGGAGATCTACACCGCCGTGGAAACGCTGGACTACGCCACCGCGCATCGCCTGTCGGCCGGGCTGCTGATCGTCTCGCTGGTCGTGCTGACGCTGGTCTACCGGGGCGCCGGGCCGTTCGGCAAGGCGGGGCGATGAACGAGGGCGCGGCGGATGTGCTCGACCTCGATCTGGCGCTGGAGCATCCGGGCTTCGCGCTGGCGGTCGCCGCCCGGTTGCCGCTGCAGGGGATTACGGTCATCTGGGGGCCGTCCGGTTCCGGCAAGACCACGCTGCTGCGGGCGATCGCGGGGCTGGAGCCGCGGGCGGCGGGGCATGTCCGGCTGGGGCGCACCGAATGGCAGGGGCCGGGGGGCCGCGTGCCGCCGCATCGCCGGCGGGTCGGCATGGTATTTCAGGAGCCACGGCTCTTTCCGCATCTCGACGTGGCGCAGAACCTGGCCTACGGCGCACGCCGTGCGGGGCAAAGCGCCGGCGCGGTGGCCGAGGTGGCCGACGCGCTCGATCTCGGCCAGCTGCTGGGGCGGCAGGTGCGGGGCCTCTCTGGCGGCGAGGCCCGACGCGTGGCCCTGGGGCGGGCGCTGGCGATGAAGCCGGCGCTGCTGTGCCTCGACGAGCCTCTGAGCGGCCTCGACCGGCCCCGCCGGCAGGAACTTTTGCCGGTGATCCTTGCCGCGATCTCCCGCGCGGGAGCGCCGGTGCTCTACGTCACACACGACGCCGAGGAGGTGGCGATGCTGGCAGACAGGGTACTGCCGCTGGAGGCCGGGCGGATCGCGCCGGGCGGCCTGCGCCCGCCGCCCGATTGCCACGACCTGAGGATCACGGGCGCCGAGGCGGGGTGGCTGACCGTGGATTTCGGCGGCCATGCCCTGCGGCTGCCGGGCACCGGCGCGGTGGGGTCGCTGGCCCGGCTTCGGCTGCCCGCCACCGCCTTGCTGCTGTGCACCGCGCCGCCGCCGCCCAGCACCGCCCGGGCGATCTTGCCCGGCACCGTTGCGAGCCTCGGGCCTGAGGGCATCGTTCTGGCAATCGGCACGCGCCGACTGACCCTGCCGCCGACACCGCTGCCGCTGGCGCCCGGGATAAGCGTATGGGTGGCGGCGCTGCAGGCCGATCTGCTGCCGCGGCCGCGCGGGGCCGTCCTCCCCAACGCACCACTGGACAACGCCGCCGCGAAGACCGACCTTGCCACAAACGCCCCAGATCCCGGAGCCCGCCCATGATCTCGTCCCGCCCCGCCTGGCATCACTGGCCCGTCGCCGCCCTTGCCCTTGTCTTCTACGGGATCGGCCTGCTCGACATGATCCTGACGAAGCTGCGCCTGGGCTTCTACGTCGACGGGTTCAACCTGGAACAGGCCAGCTTCTTCTCGGCGCTGCCGTTCTGGATGGACGGGCTGTGGCTGCTCGGCACGCTCGGTGGCTTCATGGGGGCCTACATGCTCTGGGGCCGGAACCGCTATTCGGTGATCCTGCTCTTCGCGGCGTTCTTCGGCCTTACCTGGCTGACCGTGTGGCTGACGCTTTTCAGCAGCCCGTCCTATCCGGGGCTGACCGGGTTCCTGGGCTTCTACGTGATGGCCGGGACCTGTGCGCTGTCGTTCCTGTTCTACACCTATGCCCGGTGGGAGCGCGCCGAGAAGAAGCTGCACTGAGCCGCAGGCGCGATGCGTCGGCAGCGCCCGTAAGGGGCGCCGCCGGCTACTGAGCAGCGGGAGGAGGGGCCGCGGCCTCAGCCGCGCATGCGCGCCCCGTCGGGATCGAAGAGCGGCGTGGTGACGAGGTTCGCCGGGCGCAGCTCTCCCAGAATCTCGATCTCGGCCCGCAGTCCTTCGGCCGCCCTATCGCGCGGCACGAAGCCAAGCGCCACCGATTGCCGCGCATGGTGGGAATAGCCCCCCGACGTACAGAAGCCGGCCACCTTGCCATCGAGGAAGATCGGCTCGTAGGCCACCACATCGGCATCCCCGGCGTCCACGGTGAACGCGCTGAGCTTGCGGGCGGGCGGTGCGGCGCGCTCGGCCTCCGCGGCGCTTCGCCCGATGAAATCGCCGTTCTTGCGGAAGGCGATGAAACGGTCCAGCCCGGTCTCCGCGGCGGTGTAGTCCAGCGAATACTCGCGGTTCCAGGCGCCGAAGAACTTGTCGAGCCTGAGCGACATCATCGCGCGCATGCCGAACGGCGTTACGCCCAGATTCTGCCCGGCCTCCCAGAGAGTGTGGAAGAGATGCCGCTGGCTGGTGGGGTCGCAGTAGATCTCGAAGCCCAGATCGCCGGTGTAGCTGACGCGCTGCACAAGGCAATCGGCCATGCCCACGGCCATGCGCCGCACGTCCATGAACTTCATCGCGGCCGCCCCCGCCTCGGGCCGGGTGACGCGCGTGATCAGCTCTCGTGCCTGCGGCCCGGCGATCTGGAAGCCGGTGCGCGCGTCGCTGACGTTCTCGACGTGCACGCCCTCGTCAAGATGCGTCTGGAACCAGCGCAGATGCTGGGCCTGCGCGCCGTAGGAGGCGGTGAGCTGGAACTCGCCTTCGGAGATGCACGAGACGGTGAAGTCGCCCACCATGCGCCCCGAGGGTGCCAGCATCGGTGTCAGCGAAAGGCGTCCGGGCTGGGGGATCCGCCCGGCCATGATCCTGTCGAGCCAAGGCCGCGCGTTCGGGCCGGTCACGCGGAACTTGCCGAAGTTGTGCACCTCGTTGAGGCCCACGGCGCCGCGCACCGCCGCAACCTCGGCCGCCGCCGCGGCGAAGGCGTTGGAGCGCCGGAAGCTGGGCGTCTCGAACCGCGCCTCGCCCTCGGGCGCGAAGTAGTTCACCACCTCAAGGCCGTAGCTCGCGCCGAAGACCGCGCCCATCTCGTTCCAGATGTCGTACATCGGCGTGGTGCGGAATGGGCGGGCGGCCGGCAGCTCTTCGTTGGGATAGTTCACCGAGAAGCGGCGCCGGTAGTTCTCGGTGACCTTCGGCACGGTGTAGCCCGGCGTCGTCCAGGTGCCGAAGCGGGCCACGTCCATGGCGCGGGGGTCGCGCTCCGTCTCGCCCTCGATCATCCATTGCGCCAGCGCGAGGCCAACGCCGCCGCCCTGGCTGAAGCCCGCCATGACCGCGCAGGCCGACCAGTAGTTGCGCAAGGACGGCACCGGGCCGACCAGCGGGTTGCCGTCTGGCGCGAAGGTGAAGGGCCCGTGGATCACCCGCTTGACGCCCGAGCGTTCGAGCACCGGGAACCGGCGATAGGCAAATTCGATGCTGGCCTCGACCTTTTCCAGATGGTCGTTGAGCAGCTCGTGGCCAAAGTCCCACGGCGTGCCGCCGACGGCCCAGGGCTCGCAGGGCTGCTCGTAGAAGCCGATGCACAGGCCCCGGCCCTCCTGGCGCAGGTAGCTCTCGCCGCCCGGGTCGATCACGTGGGGAAACTCGTGGCCGCGCTCGTAGATCTCGGGGATGTCGTCCGTCACCAGGTACTGGTGCGCCATCGGCAGAAGCGGCAGGTAGACGCCAGCCATCGCCGCGACCTCTCGCGCCCAGAGCCCGCCGGCGTTGACCACGTGCTCGGCTATGATGGTGCCCTTCTCGGTCACCACGTCCCAGCCGCCGTCGGGGCGGGGGTTGGTCTCCAGCACGCGGTTATGCAGCACGATCTCGGCGCCGCCCATCTTGGCGGCCTTGGCATAGGCGTGCGTGGTGCCCGACGGGTCCAGATGCCCGTCGAGCGGGTCGTAGAGCGCGCCGACGATGCCGTCGAGGTTCACCAGCTCGGCCTTCTCGGCGATCTCCTTGGGTCCGAGGATCTCGGTATCCAGCCCCATGTAGCGATGCTTGGCACGCTCGGCCTTCAGCATGTCCATCCGGTCCTGATTGTCGGCGATGGTGATGCCGCCCACGTGGTGCAGCCCGCAGGACAGTCCGGTGATCTCTTCCAGCTCCTTGTAGAGCCCGATCGTGTAGCCCTGAAGCGCCGCCATGTTGGTATCGCCGTTCAGCGTGTGGAAGCCGCCGGCGGCATGCCAGGTCGACCCGCTGGTCAGGTCGGAGCGTTCGATCAGCGTCACGTCGGACCAGCCGAGCTTGGTGAGGTGATAGAGGACCGAGGCGCCGACGACGCCGCCGCCGATCACGACCACGCGGGTATGGGTTTTCATGGATGGGCTCCGATTGACGAGTCGCCGAAGTTTCGCGCCCGGCGCGGGTGAGGTCATGCCGAAAAGCGACCCTGCGCGTCGCGTGGCGGCCTTTGGGGTCGGCCTTTCTACGGGTCCGCGACCGACTGGGTGAAACCTTTGCAGGTTCACCGCGTAATTAACCGGATATTAGCCTTATTAGGGAGCGTCAGCAGATGGACGGGAGCGGACCATTGGAGCTCGGCCTTCTTGCGCAGCTTCGCGACAACGACACGTTCGAGTTCCGGCGTGATGCCGGCGCCGGCTTCGGCCCCCGCGCGGCCGCTCAGACCCCGGGCCTCGAGGCGGCGACGCCGCAGCCTGCGGTCCGGCGGGCAGAGGCCGGGATGGGACGCCTCGACGCGGCGCTGGCGCGGGCGCGGCAAAGCCCCGCGCCGGCCAAGCGGCGCATGGCACAGCCCATGAACGGCCCACGGCAGCGGGTTGCGGGGGCGGGCGCCACGCGGTTGCCGCGCCCGGCGGACCTGCCGCTGCCGCCCCAGCCGGACGGGGCGGCGATGATCGTTGCCGGGCCGACCCTGGCGGAGGCGCCTTTTGCAGTAGCGCCTTTCGCGACGCCGGAGGCTGCCCGCCCGCAGGCGCCGTCGCCGGTTCCGGTCGTGGCGCGCCCGCCGCTGCTGGCGATCCGGCCGGTGAGGACGGTTGTCCCAGCCAAGGGTCCGCCGCGCCTGCAGACCAGGCGCCGCGCGCAATTTCGGGCGCTGACCGCTTCGCTGGCGCTGGCCACTGCGGCGATCCCGGGCCACGTCTCGCTGTCGACGGCCGCGATCGGGCCGGTTGCGCCCCTGCTGCTCTCCGGGCCGGCCAGCGCGCCATCCTTCGGTGCCGCAATCTTCGTGCCCAATGCACCGGGCGTGCGCCCGTCTAAGGCCATGCAGCCCAGTGCGATACGATCCTCGGTTCCCGGTCAGCCGTCGGCTGTGCGGCTGGCGCGTGGGCCGATGGCGGCAGAGGCCGAGGCCTCGCCGCTCCGCGTCGCGTTGGCCCCTGCGAAGGCCATGCGCGCCCCGCGTCCGGCGCAGGACGCGGCAGTGCGCCGGGCCGGCCCCGCTGCCGGCACGCCACCGGCGGCGATCCGGGCCGCCGCGTTTCCGGCGGACGCCCTGCCGACGCCGCCGCGACTAACGGGATGGGGCGTGTCGCACTACGTGGCGCTGCACCACACCGGCGGTGCCAGCCTTGCCGCGGCCGAACGCGCGGCGGCGCGGCTGCGGGCCGACGGCGCCCGGCAGGTGCATCTGGTCGAGGTGCCCTTCGAGATCGCCGCAACCCACCTGCGGCTCTACCGCGAAATGGACACGGGGCTTGCGGAACGGTCCATCGCGGTCATCTCGGCCCCCCTCGGCCTGGAACCCGGGCTGCGGAACTTCACCGACTTCGCGCCCAGCCCGGCCCCCGGCCTTGTCGAGATCTGGATCGGTCCTGACGCGACCTGAGGCCGGACGCGGGCTGAGTCCCGACGCAAGGTAAGCCCGGGGCCAGGCTGAGCCCGGACACGGGCTGGACGCGGGTCGGGCCCAGCCCCGCCCGGGGGAGCCCCAGCGTCAGCACCACAGGGGGGCCACGTTACCGTTCGGGCAGAAGCCCCCGCGGGCTGAAGCGCAGCACGATCAGCAGCACCAGCCCCATGGTCAGAAGCCGCATATGCGCCGCCGCCTCGAGCAGATGCATCCGCAGCGCGTTGTCTTCCGCGAGTGGCGAGGTGACGGTGGTGAGCAGCCAGAAGCCGATCGGCTCGACCTGCACCCACAGGAACCAGATCAGGAACCCGCCGAGCACGGCGCCGAAATTGTTGCCGGAGCCGCCCACGATCACCATCACCCAGACGAGGAAAGTGAAGCGCAGCGGCTGGTAGGTACCGGGCGTCAGCTGGCCGTCGAGCGTGGTGAGCATCGCCCCCGCGAGGCCGCAGATCGCCGAGCCCAGGATGAAGATCTGCAGGTGCCGGCGCTTGACGTCCTTGCCCATCGCCTCGGCGGCGACCTCGTTGTCGCGGATGGCGCGCATCATGCGGCCCCAGGGGGATCTCAGCGCCAGCTGCGCCAGAACGAGGATCAGGATCAGCACGACCGAGAAGAGGCCCGTATAGCCCAGCTTCACCCAGAGGGTCGAGGCGGTGACGGGATCGAGCCCCAGGTCGGCCGCGCGGTCCACGAAGCCCGGATCGGCCTGCAGGTCGATCTCGTAGGGCACCGGGCGGGGCAGGCCGACGACGTTCTTGACGCCCCGGCTCAGCCAGTCCTCGTTCTTCAGGATGGCGATGACGATCTCGGAGATGCCGAGCGTGGCGATGGCCAGATAGTCCGAGCGCAGGCCGAGGGCCGTCTTGCCGATGAGCCAGGCCGCCCCCGCCGCCAGCGCGCCGCCGACCGGCCAGGCCAGCAGCACCGGGAGCCCCAGGCCACCCAGATAGCCGGTGGCGGCGGGGTTCACCGCCTCGATGGCGGCGATGGCCGGGCCGAAGACGGCGCGGTAGACGAAGAGCCCCACGATCAGAACCGCCACCATGGCGATGCCGCGCCAGGCGTGCCCGGCAAGCCGGATCCAGACCTGGACGGCAGCGACGATGGTGCCGATGCCGATGGCCAGCCCCAGAAGGGCGCGCACGCCGCCGGCGGCCCAGGCCTCGTTCACCGGCGGCACCGTGATGATGACCGCCGCCAGCCCGCCAAGCGCCACGAAGCCCATGACCCCGAAGTTCACGAGCCCCGCAAAGCCCCATTGCAGGTTGACGCCAAGGGCCATGATGGCGCTGACGAGCCCCATGTTGAAGATGATCAGCGCCGAGTTCCAGCCCTGCACCCAGGCGGTGAGCAGCATGAGGAACACGATCAGGGCGAACATGCCCGCGGTGCGGATCCGGGCGCTCATACCGATTTCCCCGCGAAAAGGCCGGTGGGGCGGAAGAGCAGCACGATAATGAGGATCGCGAAGCTGACCGCGAACTTGTAGTCGGTGGCCATCAGCTGCACCAGGCCGTCGGGCTCCCAGGATTCAGGCACGAGGTATTCGAGCACCTTCTTCCAGGCATAGGTGACCATGACTTCCGAGAACGCGATCAGGTAGCCGCCAGCGATGGCGCCGATGGGAGAGCCGAGGCCGCCGACGATGGCGCTGGCGAAGATCGGCAGCAGGAGTTGGAAGTAGGTGAACGGGCGGAACGACTTGTCGAGGCCGTAGAGCGTGCCGGCGATGGTGGCGAGGGCCGCGACGATCAGCCAGGTGATCAGCACGACCTTCTCGGGGTTGATGCCCGACAGAAGCGCCAGATCCTCGTTGTCGCTGAACGCCCGCATGGACTTGCCGGTGCGGGTGCGGTTGAGGAACCAGAACAGCGCCACGACCACTAGCATCGCCACGATCACGGTGATCCCCTGGCTGGTCTTCAAGGCCAGGCCCTCGTACAGCCCGGTGACGTTGCGAAACTCGCGGGCGGTGATGATGAACCGCTCGCCATCCTCGAAGCGCTGGTCTTCGGGTCCGATGATGAAGCGCACGAGGCCGTTGAGGATGAACATGACCCCCATCGAGACGATCAGCAGGATCACCGGCGCCGCCTTGGCCTGCCGGTAGAAGCGATAGACGGCCCGGTCGGTCGCCAGCAGCAGAGCGGCACAGCCGGCGATGCCGAAGGGCAGGGCGAGAAGCGCGGTGGGCAGCGGGTCGATCGATACGCCCCAGCCCTGGAAAAGCCAGGTCACAAGGATCGTGCACATGGCGCCAAAGGCCATCGTGTCGCCATGCGCGAAGTTCGAGAAGCGCAGGATCCCGTAGATCAGCGTCACCCCGAGCGCGCCGAGCGCCAGCTGGCTGCCGTAGGCGACCGCGGGCACGAAGACGAAGTTCGCGAAGGCCACGAGGGCGTTCAGCAGGTCCATGGGTCGGCTCCTCTGGCGTATGTCGGCGGCCGGGTCACTTACTCGCCTCGCAGGTTCCCAGGTATGTCAGCGCGGCGGGGCCGTCGGTCAGGTGCAGCGAGTAGCGCGCCGTGCCATCCGGCCCGACAGAGAGGATCTGCGCGCTGGTGGGGCCGAGCGCCTGCAGAACGGTCGCGCCGCGTTCGGTGACGCTGCGCTGCGCGGTGAAATGCTCGGCCACCGACCCGATGCGCACCGTATCGGGCGTGCCGTTGCGGGTGAGCGCGAGGCGCAAGGCGGTCTCGTCGCAGGCTTCCGCCTCGAAGCATTCCACCGAGAAGGTGCAGGCGGCCGGCAGGGTCAGCGCCGCGCCGGCCGGGCCAGCGAGGGCGGCCAGCACCAGAGGCAGGGCGAGGCCGCGCATCCTATCCGCCAAGGAACGAGCGCCGCACGTCGTCGTTCGCCAGCAGTGCCGCCCCGGTATCGGTGAAGCGGTTCCGGCCCTGTACCAGGACGTAACCCTTGTCGGCGATCTCCAGCGCCTGGCGGGCGTTCTGCTCGACCATCAGAATGCAGATGCCGGTGCGGGCGACCTCGATGATGCGGTCGAATAGCTCGTCCATCACGATGGGGCTGACGCCCGCCGTCGGCTCGTCGAGCATCAGCACCTTCGGCCGCGTCATCAGCGCCCGCCCCACGGCCACCTGCTGGCGCTGCCCGCCGCTCAGCTCGCCCGCCGCCTGCCGGCGCTTGTCGCGCAGGATGGGGAACAGCTCGTAGACCTGCTCCAGGGTTTCCGCGGTGCCCTCCTTGCGGATGAAGGCACCCATCTCGAGGTTCTCCTCTACCGTCATCGAGGTGAAGATGTTCTTCGTCTGCGGCACGAACCCCATGCCGTGCCGCACCCGTGCCTGAGGGGACAGCGCGCTGATGTCGTTGCCGTCGAGCCGCACCGCGCCAGAGCGCAGGTTGAGCATCCCAAAGACCGCCTTCATCGCGGTGGACTTGCCGGCGCCGTTCGGCCCGACGATCACCGCGATCTCGCCCTTCTCGACCGCCAGCGTGCACTCGTGCAGGATGTCGGCGCCGCTGCCGTAGCCGCCGGTCATGCTGTCGCCGATCAGGAACGGGGCGTTGCCGCCGGGGGCCATCGTGCCGCGGTCGGGCGCGTCAGCCTCTCCGAAGCTCATCGCGTCACCGCGGATCGCGCGCTATGATGCATGGATGGCCTGCTCCGCCTTGGGGCCCTTGTTCTTCAGTCCGGTGCCCAGATACGCCTCGATCACATGCTCGTCGGCCTTTATCTCGTCGATGGTGCCGCGCGCCAGCACCTTGCCCTCTGCCATCACGATCACCGGGTCGCAGAGGCGGCCGATGAAATCCATGTCGTGCTCGATCATGCAGAAGGTATAGCCGCGCTCGCGGTTGAGCCGCAGGATCGCGTCGCCGATGGTGTTCAGCAACGTCCGGTTCACGCCGGCGCCGACCTCGTCGAGAAAGACGATCCGCGCGTCGACCATCATGGTCCGGCCCAGCTCGAGCAGCTTCTTCTGCCCGCCGGAGAGATTGCCGGCCTTCTCGTCCCTCAGGTGGTCGATGGTCAGGAACTCTAGGACCTCGTCGGCCTTCTTCACCAGGTCGCGTTCCTCGGCGGCGATGCGGCCGCGGCCGAACCAGGCGTTCCACAGGGTCTCGCCCGATTGCCGGGCGGGCACCATCATCAGGTTCTCGCGCACGCTCATGGAGCCGAACTCGTGGGCGATCTGGAAGGTACGCAGCAGGCCGCGATCGAAGAGCGCGTGGGGCGGCAGGCCGGTGATGTCCTGCCCCGCCATGCTGACGCGCCCGGAGGTCGGTGGAAGAACGCCGGCGATCACGTTGAAAAGCGTGGTCTTGCCCGCGCCGTTCGGACCGATCAGACCGGTGATGGAGCCCTCCGCGATCTCCAGCGTGGCGCCGTCGACCGCATGGAACCCGCCGAAATGCTTGTGGACGTCGTCGACCCGGATCATCGCGGTGGACGATGCGGGCGGTCGGGATGCGGCCGTCATTGCGGCGCCAGCCATGAGTTCATGCGAATATCCTAGCAAGAAAGCGGGCCGCGCAAGCCATGCCTGCGCGGCCCGGCGTCACCCGATCAGCGGTAGCGCGCCGTGACGATCTCGCCGCCCTCGACGTTGATCTCGCGGTAGTTGCCGCCGCTCTCGCCGCCGCCGACCAGCTCCACCGCCGAGGCCCCGACATAGTCGATGTCGCCGCCGTCCTTCAGGATCTGCAGCGCCTTGCCAAGCTCGCCCGGCAAAATCTCTTCGCCAGGTGCGTTGGCCACGTCCATCACGTGCTCCTTCAGGGCGCCGCTGTCGGTCGAGCCGGCGGCCTGCATCGCCAGCATGATGAGGGCGGCCGCGTCGTAGGCCTCCTTCGAGAAGGGCGAGGTGCCGTCGAAGCCGAGCTCGCCGGCCATGTCTTCCATCATCTGCGCGCCGGGGCTGTCGGTGCCCGGGTGCTGGCCGAACGAGCCGTCGATGGCGTCGCCGAAATTGTCGGTCAGCGCGGTCGAGATCATGCCGTCCGGGAAGACGAACGTGTCGAAGGCGCCGCTGTCGAGCGCCGAGCGCACGATGCCGCTGCCGCCCTGGTCGACGTAGCCCGCGACCACCAGCACCTCGCCGCCGGCCGAGGCCAGCGCGCCGATCTCGGCGGAATAGTCGCCCTTGCCGTCCTCGTGCGGGGTCGAGATGGTGACGGTGCCGCCGGCCGCCTCGAACTCGCTCTGGAAGGCGTCGGCCAGGCCCTTGCCGTAATCGTTGTTGGTGTAGGTCAGCGCGACCTCCTCGATCCCGCGGTCCATGATCACCTGGGTCATGATCAGGCCCTGCCGCGCATCGGACGGCGAGGTGCGGAAGAACAGCCCGTTGTCTTCGGCGTTCGAGAGGCCCGGCGATGTGGCCGACGGCGAGATCATCACGACGCCGTTCGGCATCGCCACGTTCTGCAGGATGGCGCCCGTGACGCCCGAGCAGTCGGCGCCCATGATGGCGGCCACGCCATCGGAGGTCACGAGGCGCTCGGCCGCGGTCGTCGCGGCGCCGGCGTCGATGCAGGTGCTGTCGGCGCGCACCGGGGTCACGGTCAGCCCGTCGAGGAGCATACCGCTTTCGGTCACTTCGCTCATCGCCAGTTCGGCGCCGGCGGCCATGTCGGGGGCCAGCAATTCCAGCGGACCGGTGAAGCCCAGAACGATCCCGATTTTCACTTCGGAGGAGCCGCTCTGCGCGAAGGCCGACCCGGCCCCGAGCGCGAGTACGGCCGTAGCCGTGATCATTGTCTTTTTCATCGATATCTCCCTGTTGCGCCTGAACGACGCCATTCTAAGACACAGGATCATACGGACGCCGCTTGAAAAGAAAAGCGGTCGTGCACATGCGGGGAAGCGGGCTCGTCTCACGGCCTTGTCACGGGCACCTCGGGGGCGACCTGCTAGGTTTCGCGACGGAGATGCGAGGGACAAGGGCGAGATGAAGCAATTTGCAGCGGTTCTGGGGCTTTGGTTGGCGATGGTGGCGGCACCGGCGACGGCGGAGACACTGCGCACGTCGGCCGGGCCGGTGCGGATCGATCCGGTCGTGCGGGGGCTGGACGCGCCCTGGGGGCTGGCGTTCCTGCCTGGGGCCGAGTTCCTGGTGACCGAGCGCGAGGGAGTGCTGCGCCACGTGGGCGGCGGCAGGGCCAGCCGGGTTTCAGGCGTGCCGCGTGTGGCGGCCACCGGGCAGGGCGGGCTTCTGGACGTGATGGTGCCGCGGGATTTCGGCAGCACCCGGCAGGTCTATCTCAGCTACGCCAAGCCCATGGGCGGCGGCGCGGGCACCGCCGTGGGCGTCGGCGCGCTATCGGCCGACGGGCAGCGGCTGGAGGGGTTCCGCGAGATCTTCGCCATGGCGGACGGCGGCGCCGGGGGCCGGCATTTCGGCTCTCGCCTGGTCGAGGCGGCGGACGGCACGATTTTCGTCACCATCGGCGACCGTGGGGAGGGGGCGCTGGCGCAGGATGCCGGGCGGCACAACGGGAAGGTGGTGCGCCTGGCGCGCGACGGCACGGTGCCGCGCGACAACCCGTTCCGCGGGCAGCCAGGCGCGCGGCCCGAGATCTGGTCATTGGGGCATCGCAACCCGCAGGGGGCCGCCCTCGATGCAGACGGTACTGTCTGGGTGGTCGAGCACGGCGCCCGGGGCGGCGACGAGGTGAACCGCATCCGCCGCGGCGGCAATTACGGCTGGCCGGTCATCTCCTACGGCCGGCACTATTCCGGCGCCCGCATCGGCGAGGGTACGGCCAAACCCGGGCTGGAGCAGCCGGCGCATTACTGGGACCCTTCCATCGCACCCTCCGGGCTGATGATCTATTCCGGCAAGCTCTGGCCCGAATGGCGCGGGGACCTCTTCGTGGGCTCGCTGAAGTTCGACCTGATCAGCCGGGTGGACGGCGACAGCCTGCGCGAGGTCGAGCGGATCGAGGGGCCGCAGACCGCGCGCGTCCGCGACATCCGCGAGGCGCCGGACGGGTCGATCTGGGTGATCGCAGAGGGCAACGGCACGATCTGGCGGCTCACGCCGGGCTGACGCCCCTCAGACAGACAGCCGCGCCGCCTGCGCGCCGCGTTCGCGGTAAGGCGTGGTCTTGTACTGCGCCCGGTAGCATTTCGAGAAATGCGAGGGCGAGGTGAAGCCGCAGGCCAGCGCCACGTTGATCACGCTCATGTCGGTCTGCATCAGCAGGTTGCGGGCCTTCTGCAGCCGCAGTTCCATGTAGTACCGCTTCGGCGAGCGGTTGAGGTAACGGCGGAACAGCCGTTCCAGCTGCCGGGTCGAAAGGTCCACGTCGCGCGCCAGGAGCGACGGGCTGATCGGATCCTCCACGTTCGCCTCCATGCGCTGGATCACCGCCGAGAGCTTGGGGTGGCGCACGCCGATCCGGGTCGGGATCGACAGGCGCTGCGTGTCCTGATCGGTGCGGATGGATGAATAGATGAGCTGATCGGCGACCTCGTTGGCCAGGTCCTCCCCGTGATCGGCCGCCACGAGCTTGAGCATCAGATCGATCGACGAGGTGCCGCCCGCGGTCGTGTAGCGGTTGCCGTCGACGGTGAAGACCGATTTCGTCAGCGTGACCTCGAGGAACTCCTCGGCGAAGCTGTCCTGGTTCTCCCAGTGCACGGTGGCGCGGCGCCCGTCGAGCAGCCCCGCCTTCGCCATCACGTAGCCGGCCGTGCACAGCCCGCCGATGGCGATGCCGCGCCGCGCCTCACGCCGGACCCAGTTGAGAAGCCGCCGCGAGGTGGCCGCCTGCACGTCGATGCCGCCGCAGATCAGCACGGTATCCTCGCGCGCCAGCTCCCCCAGGTCGCCATCGAGCTGGAACATGGTTCCGGCGGAGCAGCGGATCGCCGGCGCGCCATCGCCGATGCACGACCAGGTATAGAGCTCGCGCCGGGACATCCGGTTGGCGATGCGCAGAACCTCCATCGCCGACGCGAAGCTGAGCAGCGAGAATTGCGGCAGGAGCAGGAAGACGAAATGCCGGGAGGCGGATCGCGCGTGGATCGCCCGGCCGGGCGTCGGCGGTGCGACGGTGTTCATGGCGGCCCGTCCCTCGCGCATCATTCCCATAGGGAACCGCATTCCCCACTGTGGGGCAAGGCAAATGCACCTGCCGCCTGCCTGAGGCCGGGCGGAAAGCCCAAGCCTGCGGCTCCCTGCTCTTGACAAGGCACCCGTCGCACGCGCGGCACACCCGAAAGCTCAAGAAACCTGAACGGACCGTAGACATGACCGCCCCTTGGACGAAATCGGACTGGCGCCAGAAACCCCGCGTGCAGATGCCCGACTACACCGATGCCACGGCGCTGGCTGCGGCTGAAACCCAGCTGGCGAAGTACCCTCCGCTCGTCTTCGCGGGCGAGGCGCGACGGCTGAAGGCGCAGCTGGGCAAGGCGGCGCGCGGCGAGGCGTTCCTGCTGCAGGGCGGCGACTGCGCCGAAAGCTTCGCCGAGTTCGGCGCCGACACCATCCGCGACACCTTCAAGGTGATGCTTCAGATGGCCATGGTCCTGACCTACGGCGCAAAGGTGCCGGTGGTGAAGGTCGGGCGCATGGCCGGTCAGTTCGCCAAGCCGCGCTCCGCCCCGACCGAGACCCAGAACGGCGTCGAGCTGCCGACCTATCGCGGCGACATCGTCAACGACATCGCCTTCACGCCCGAGGCGCGCATTCCCGACCCGACGCGAATGCTGCAGGCCTACACCCAGGCCGCGGCCTCGCTGAACCTGGTGCGCGCCTTCAGCCAGGGTGGGTATGCGGACGTGCACCAGGTCCATGCCTGGACGCTCGGCTTCACCGAGCGCGAGAAGGCGGAGCGGTACCGCGAGCTGGCCGACCGGATCAGCGACACGCTGGACTTCATGAAGGCGGCCGGGGTCACCCAGGATACTGCGCATACGCTGCAATCGGTGGACTTCTACACCAGCCACGAGGCGCTGCTGCTGGAGTACGAGGAGGCGCTGTGCCGGATCGACACCACCACCGGTCGGCCCGTGGCCGGATCGGCGCACATGCTCTGGATCGGCGACCGCACCCGGCAGCCGGACGGCGCGCATGTGGAGTTCTGCCGCGGCGTGCAGAACCCGATCGGCCTGAAATGCGGGCCGACGCATGACGGCCGCCGATCTGAAGTCGCTGATGGCCGCGCTCAATCCGGCCAACGAGCCGGGGCGGCTGACGCTGATCACCCGCTTCGGCGCCGGCAAGGTCCGGCCGATACGCTGCCCCGGCTGATCCAGGCGGTACGGGAAGAGGGCGCCGACGTTCGTGTGGTCCTGCGATCCGATGCACGGCAACACGATCAAGTCGGCCAACGGCTACAAGACACGGCCGTTCGACAGCGTGCTGCGCGAGGTGCAGGAGTTCTTCGAGATCCATCGCGGCGAGGGCACCGTGCCGGGCGGCGTGCATTTCGAGATGACCGGCAAGGACGTGACCGAATGCACCGGCGGCGTGCGCGAGGTGACCGAAGACGATCTGTCGTCGCGCTATCACACGGCCTGCGATCCGCGGCTGAATGCCAGCCAGGCGCTTGAGCTGGCGTTCCTCGTGGCGGCGGAGCTTTCCGCGGCCCGGCAACTGGAGGCCGTTAGCGCCGTCTGAGGCGTCTGCGCCGGGCCTCGGGCCCGGTGCTCGCCACCGCTTTCAGCCGGTGCGGCTTACTCGTCGTTCTTGATCAGGCGCAGGCGGGGGCGGGCGCCGCCGCCTGGGCCCCCGAGCCTGGAAGCTTCGGGCCGCGGGTCCGGGGTCGCGTCATTCGAGCCGCCGGTCCCGCCGACCGGGGCAAGCCCGCGGGGCGCCATGCCGCTGACCGGCTTCACGGTCGAGGGGGTCGGACCGGATCCGCCGGGCGCCCGGCCGAACGGGGCCGCCTTGTCGGCAAAACCTTCCACGGGCTCAGGCACCGACACGGGGGCCGGGCGCGGCGCGCGCCGGTCGTCGAAATGCGGGCGGTTGGCGCGGATCGTGCGCGTGTCGGCCGCGGCTATGGAGAAGCGGCGCGGGGTCCGGCCGGTCTCGCCCTTGCTGACGAGGATGCCGAGCGCCCGGCTGACATCGCCCAGATCGCTGCGCAGCGGCAGGATCAGAAGCTCCGCCGAGAGGGCAGGCTTGCCGACGCCCGGCTCGGCGACCAGGTGGAACCGGACCGTCGCGGGCTCTTCGAAGACATGCTCCAGCGCATCGCTCACCATGCGGCGCGCATCGGGCGTGAAGAAGGTCGTCAGCGGCATGCCGCGCACCTCCATGCCCATCAGGTCGTTCAGGTGCATCCCCGCAAGGCGGAACCGGGCGATGCCCGGCGCCACACGCTCCAGCACGAAGGCATGCTCCAGCGCGCGCTCGATCCCGCGGGGATCGATCTCCGAGCGCAGCGGCAGCAGGCGACCGCCCCGAAGGCCTTCCCAGTAGGCTTCCACCTGCTTGATGGCGGGATGGTATGTCATCGGCTCCGATCCAAACAGCGAAACGACATTGGCATCAACGGAAACTTCGCACATCATATCTCAAACTCGCATCATGTTGTATTCAAGGCGGGCGCCGGCAGGCGGCTCCGGCGGAAAGCCAACGGAAAGGAGCGTCTGCGACCTGTCCGTCGATGTCCCTCGCTATTTCGCACAACATACCGCAAATGCGACGGGTCATCTTAATGGCTGGTTAACTTGCAGGGGTCAGTTCGACCGGCCGTTGCGGGGAGATCGGCCCGGCGCGGGTTCGCTCTTGACGCTCGGGCGGGCATCCCCCAAGCCCCGCCTGACGCGATCGCCCGATCCCCTGCCATGACCGACAGAGGTGCCGATGCCCGAAAGACGGGGCCTGCTTATCATCCTGTCCTCGCCCTCGGGCGCCGGAAAATCCACGCTTGCCAGACGCTTGCGCGATTGGGACCCGACCATCCGCTTCTCGGTCTCGGCCACCACGCGCCCGCCGCGCGAGGGCGAGGTCGACGGCCGCGACTACGTCTTCACGGATCGCGCGGGCTTCGATGCCATGGTCGCCGGCGGCGAGATGCTGGAGCATGCAGAGGTGTTCGGGAATTTCTACGGATCGCCCAAGACCCCGGCAACCGCGGCGCTGAAGGCGGGGATCGACGTGCTCTTCGACATCGACTGGCAGGGCGGCCAGCAGATCCGCAACTCCATGCGGGCGGAAGACGTGGTGTCGATCTTCGTGCTGCCGCCCTCGATCGCCGAGCTGGAACGCCGCCTGATCGCGCGCGGGCAGGATTCGCCCGGCACGGTTGCCAAGCGGATGATGCGCTCGCGCGACGAGATCAGCCATTGGGCGGAATACGACTATGTTCTGGTCAACAACGATGTGGACAGGGCCGAGGACGAGGTGCGCGCCATCGTCGTCGCCGAGCGTCTCAAGCGCAGCCGCCAGCCGGGGCTGATCGAGCGGGTGCGGGCCCTGAACGCCGAATTCGAGGAGAAGTCATGACGCTCTATGCTTTGGACGGCACCTCACCGACCCTGCCGGACGGCGGGGATTTCTGGGTCGCGCCCGATGCCAACGTGATCGGCCTGGTGACCCTTGGCCGCGGCGTCTCCGTCTGGTTCGGGGCGACCCTGCGGGGGGACAACGAGGCGATCGTGGTGGGAGAGGGCAGCAATGTGCAGGAGAACTGCGTCTTTCACACCGATCCAGGCTTTCCGCTCACCGTCGGGCGGGACTGCACCATCGGGCATCGGGCCCTTCTGCATGGCTGCACCATCGGCGACAGGTCGCTGGTCGGCATGGGGGCCATGGTGATGAACGGCGCACAAGTCGGACAGGATTGCCTGATCGGCGCCGGCGCCCTGATCACCGAAGGCAAGGTGATCCCCGACGGCTCTCTGGTGATGGGCGTGCCCGGCAAGGTCGTGCGACCGCTGGACGAGGCCGCCCGCGCCGGGCTCGCCGCCTCCGCCGAGCGCTACAGGGGCAAGATGCGGGCGTTCCGAGACGGCTGCGAGCCGCTGCCATGAGCGCCGATGGGCGGGGCAAACCCGCAGCCCCCGGCACGCCGGTGCGCCGCATGCCCTGGCCGCAAAGCGCCAGCCGCCCCTTGGGCACGCCGCTGCAACCCTCCGTCGCCCACGTGTCGGACGATCCCGATGCGCTCGACGCCCAGTACGAGGGGCGGGTCGCCGGTTACAGCTATGCCCGCGAGGGCCATGCCAATGCCGACGTCCTGGCCGCCAAGATCGACGCGCTCGAAGGCATGAGCGGCGGGCTGATGACCGGCTCCGGCATGGCGGCGGTGGCGGCGGTGCTGCTTGGGCTGCCCCACAGCGGCGACCACGTGATCGGCGGCACGCAGCTTTACGGGCGCTCCCTGCGATTGATGCGCGAGGACTTGCCGCGCCTCGGGATCGCGACGAGCCTTGCCGATCCCACCGATGCGGACGCCCTGCGCGCGGCGGTGACCCCGCAGACAAAGCTGATTCTCGTTGAGGTCGTCTCCAACCCGACGCTGCGCCTGACGGACATGAACGGCGCCGCGGCGGTCGCCCGCGAGGCCGGGGCGCTGCTGGTGGTCGACAACACGTTCACCACGCCGGCAGCCCTGCGCGGCATCGACATGGGCGCCGACATCGTGCTGCATTCGGTCACCAAGCTGCTCGCCGGGCATTCCGACGTGACGCTGGGCTACGTGGCGGCGCGCGACCCCGAGGTCCGGCAGCGCCTGCTGACCGCCATCACCACCTTCGGGATGACGCCGAGCCCGTGGGATTGCTGGATGGCGGAACGCGGCCTGCACAGCTTCGCCCTGCGCTACGACCGTGCCTGCGCCACCGCAACAGCTCTGGCGGATACGCTTCCCGATCACGCCGCCGTCGCGCGGGTCGCTTATCCGGGGCGGGAGGACCACCCCGATCGCGCGCGCGCGCACAGCCTGCTGCGGGGCCGCAACGGCAACATGGTCACCTTCGATCTGGCGGGCGGGCGCGACGCGGCGAACGCGTTCGTGCGGGCCGCCGCCGACCTGCCCTTCGCGCCGACCCTCGGCGACGTGGCGACGACCCTGTCGCATCCCGCCTCCTCCTCGCATCGCGGCCTTACCGAAGCGGCGCGCCGTTCGATCGGCATCACGGAGGGCACGATCCGCGTGTCTGTGGGGATCGAAGAAACCGATTGGGTGCTGGACCGCTTCAGGCGTGCCCTGTCCGCGGTTTCCTGATGGCCTGCGCCGGGCGTTCCGGCAGGGCGACGAACTCGATGTCGAGCGTGGGGAAGGACTGCTTCAACTCCAGAAGTACGAGGTGGGGCCGGGGCAGGGGGATGCTGAGGATCTGCAGGCGACCGGAATATTCCGCTTCCGCGAGAACCCCGGCCACGTCCATGCAATCGAACCTGGCGGAGAAGAGGCTGCACAGAACGATCCCGGGGTTCAGGGCGTCGAGGTATTCGCGGGTCAGCGCCTGGAACGCGACCGCGTGAAGCGCACCGCCGGCCCCTTCCAGCGCCCGCCCCGTATGCTTGGCGGCGGCCGCTTCGAATTCTTGGACGACGAGGATAATCGGTGGATGGAACGCTACAGCCTTGTTGATCACAGGTCCGTCGTCCTTACGTTTCTGAAGTTGCGGTCACGCGAAATACGGAACTGCGTGATCACATGTCCGCCGGTAACCAGCAATTCCGCCCAAATTGAGCAAGAATCCGCTGAGGGCAAGTGCTCTGTTTCGTAGACACGGCAAGCGTTACCAAGTTGCTTCAATTTATTTGGGAAACAGCGACAATTACTTTACGGCAGGCAATTTGTGACGGGAATGGCTTTGGCCACTGACAGTGTATCTGCGCTTCTCGCCGGCATACCCCTGCCGTTGCTGCTGATCGGCGACGACGAGCGGGTCCGCGCCCTCAACCCAGCCGCCGAGAGGATGTTTGGCCCCGGGATGACGGGGCGCCACTTCTACGCGGTCTTGCGCCAGCCCAGCGTGCTCGAATGCATCGCCACGGCCTTTGATACCGGCGCAGAGGGTCAGGCCCGCTTCCACCGCCAGGACCACGCCCAGGAAACGCTGTACCTCGTGCGCTGCATCCCGGTCGTCAGCCCTGGAGACAGTGGGGTGATGGTCAGCTTCGAGGATGTGACCTCGTTCGAGACGGCGGGCCAGATGCGCCGCGATTTCGTGGCCAACGTCAGCCACGAGCTGCGGACGCCGCTCACGGCGATCCTGGGCTTCATCGAGACCCTGCGCGGCCCGGCGAAGAACGATGCGGCGGCGCGCGATCGGTTCCTGCAGACGATGGAACGCGAGGCCGAGCGGATGAACCGCCTGATCACCGATCTTCTTGCGCTCTCGCGCGTCGAGGGCGAGGAGCGGGTGCGGCCGACCGAGCGGGTGGACGTGTTGGCCGTGGTCCGGTCCGTCTGCCTGGGGCTGCGGCCGCTGGCCGATGCCGCCGCTGTGCAGCTGAGCGTGCTCGATCCCGCCGTCGACGCGACGCTCATCGGCGACGAGGACCAGCTTATGCAGGTCTTCACCAACCTCGCGGCCAACGCGATCAAGTATGGCGGAGAGGGCGGTCAGGTGACCTTCGCGATCTCGCTGGTGGACCGCGACCCGGTGCTGCGTTCTTCGGCCCTGCAGATCGACGTTCGGGACGACGGGCCGGGAATCGACCCGATTATCTTCACCGCCTCACCGAGCGTTTCTACCGCGTGGACAGTCACCGGGCCCGCGAGATGGGTGGAACCGGTTTGGGTCTGGCCATCGTGAAGCACATCGTCAACCGCCATCGCGGCCGGCTGAAAATCGCCAGCGAGCCGGGGCAGGGCAGCTGCTTTTCCGTCGTTCTGCCAAGGCCTTGAGGGATGACCGGGTGTGACTCCGCCGGTTGTCATAAATCTGTAACTCTACTGTCACAAAAGCCGTGCGCCACAGGAGTAGCAGGTGGGCCATGCCCGCCCGGGTGTTCCGGGCGGCATCCGTCATGCACTCGGAGGCTATTCATGTCCGTTGCCGAACTGTCCCTGTCGGCGCTGGCCATCGCCGCGGTATCCGCCACCGCCGCTGTCGCGCAAAGCCGCGATCAGGTCCAGATCGCCGGCTCGTCCACCGTGCTGCCCTATGCCAACATCGCCGCCGAAGCCTTTGGCGAGAATTTCGAGTTTCCGACGCCAGTCGTCGAATCGGGCGGCTCCTCGGCCGGGCTCAAGCGTTTCTGCGAGGGCGTGGGCGAGAACACCATCGACATCGCGAATTCCTCGCGGCAGATCCGCGAAGGCGAGGTGCAGGCCTGCGCCGATGCCGGCGTGACCGACATCATCGAGGTGCGCCTGGGCTATGACGGCATCGTCTTCGCCAGCCAGATGGACGGCCCGGCCTACGACGAGTTCACGCCGAGCCACTGGTATCAGGCGTTGGCCAAGGACGTGCCGATGGACGGCGCGATGGCCGCGAACCCCGCCACGAACTGGGCAGACGTCGAGGGCGACCTTCCCGAGGTGGAGATCATCGCGTTCATCCCCGGCACCAAGCACGGCACGCGCGAGGTGTTCGAGGAGAAGGTGATCCTGAAAGGCTGCGAGGACAGCGGCGCGATGGAGCAGATCATGCAGATCCGGCGGCGACGAGGACGCGGCCGAAGCCTCCTGCATGGCCATCCGCGACGACGGCGCCTCCGTCGACATCGACGGCGACTACACCGAGACGCTGGCCCGCATCGACAGCAACCCCAACGGCATCGGCGTGTTCGGTCTGGCGTTCTACGAGAACAACACCGACAAGCTGAAGGTCGCTTCGATGGACGGCGTCATGCCCTCGACCGAGACCATCTCTTCGGGCGAATACCCGTGTCGCGCCCCCTCTTCTTCTACGTCAAGAAGGCCCATATCGGCGTGATCCGGGCCTGAAGGAATTCGCTGAGTTCTTCGTGTCCGACGACATCGCCGGCCCGGGCGGCCCGCTTTCGGATACGGCCTCGTTGCCGATCCCGAGCTTGAGCAGACCCAGACGGTCGTCGAAGAGGAAGAGGTCATGAACGCCTCCATGTAGGCGCTCACGAAACGACCGAAGGGGCGGCGCGCCAGGGCGGGCCGCCCCGAGCCCGTTTTACTTCTGGGCGACTTATCCCATGTCCTTTTTCTGGTCAAGCCTCGTCCTGCTCGCGCATCGGCATCGTCGGCTACGTCCTCGGGCGGCAGCGCGCCATGGCGACGGCTGGCGGCGACATACGGCGCTGCATTCGCTGCCGTCCTATTACGGGCTGAACATCACCCTCTTCGCGATCGTGCCCGCCTTCCTGCTCATCCTCGTGTGGATGGTGGCGTCGCCGACGATCATCGAAGACGCGTGGCCGGCGGCATTTCGCAAAGCGTCGCCTCGGACCCGGATACCCGCAGCCTGATGATGGCCGATGTGCGCCGGGTGGCCGGTGGGCTCGATACCGCGGTCGAGATGGGGGAGATGACCCCCCTGGAGGCGGACAGCATCCGCACGGAGTTCGACCACGTTCGGCGCAGGCTGCCGCCGTCGGCGTGGCCTTGGGGTCGAACGTCGACGCGACGGTCCTGCGCGCCGCGCAGCGCTACCGCACGATGACCGCGACGCAGCGGCTTCTGGATGTCGGTGGTGGCGCTTGGCCTCGCGGCTGGCGGCCTTGCCTTCGCCTACATCCGCACCCAGCCCGATCTCCGCGCCCGCAACGTGGTGGAACAGGCGATCCTGGCGCTGCTCCTCATCGCCTCCACGCATCGCGATCCTAACCACCGTCGGCATCATCGTCTCGATGCTCTTGAGCACGATGAACTTCTCTCGCAGTATCCATGGCACGAGTTCTTCTTCGGCACCAACTGGGCGCCGAACTTCGGCGGCGACAGCGATCTGGGCGTCCTGCCGCTGCTCTGGGGCACGCTCTACGTCAGCCTGATCGCGCTGCTGGTGGCGGTGCCCATCGGGCTCTTCGCGGCGATCTACCTCTCCGAATACGCCACGCCCACGGTGCGCGCCTTCGCCAAGCCGCTGATCGAGATCCTCGCGGGCATCCCCACGATCGTCTACGGCCTCTTCGCGCTGATCACCGTCGGCCCGATGCTGCGAGATTACTTCGCGCGACCGCTCGGCATCGGCGACAGCTCTTCCTCGGTGATGACGGCGGGCGTGGTGATGGGGGTCATGCTGATCCCGTTCGTCTCGTCGCTGTCGGACGACATCATCGAACGCGGTGCCGCAATCCATGCGCGACGGCTCGCTGGGCCTCGGCGCCACGAAATCCGAGACGATCAAGCAGGTCGTCGTGCCGGCGGCGCTGCCGGGTATCGTCGGCGCCATCCTGCTGGCGGCCAGCCGTGCCATCGGCGAGACGATGATCGTGGTTCTGGGCGCGGGGGCGGCGGCGCGGCTCTCCCTCAATCCGTTCGAGGCGATGACCACGGTGACGGTGAAGATCGTCAGCCAGCTGACCGGCGACACCGACTTCGCCTCGCCCGAAACCCTCGTGGCCTTCGCGCTCGGCATCACGCTTTTCGTCATCACGCTGGGGCTGAACGTCTTCGCCCTCTACGTCGTCGTAGAATACCGGGAACAATACGAATGACCGACGCGACAGCGACCCCGCCGAGGCGCCGCAGCTCGATCCTCGAGCTCGATGCGCGCACCAAGCAGCGCAACGCCGCCGAGGCCCGGTTTCGCACCTATGGGGCCGTCGCCGTTGGCATCGGCATCCTTGCCCTCGTGATCCTGCTGGTCACGATCCTCGGCCGTGCGACTCCGGCCTTCACCCAGACCTTTATTGTCATGGACGTGAACCTGAACCAGGAGCGGCTCGACGAGAACGGCAACCGCGACCCCGAGGACCTCAAGAAGGTGTCGACCTTCGGCTACGCGCCGCTTATCCGCGACGCCGCGCAGCTTCTCGTGCGGCAGATCGAAGGCGACGTCGACGGGCTGACCGACGAGATGATCGGCGACATGATCTCGAAGGAGGCGCCGGCGCAGCTGCGCAACTACGTGATCGCCAACCCGAGGCGATCGGCACGCGCGAAAGCTTCGAATTCCTGGTGAACGGGCGGATCGACGGCTACCTGAAGGGCCGGGTGAGCATGGCCAGCGCCGCGCTCGACAGCAACGTGACGCCAGAGCAGCTTGTCGCCGCCGACAGGATGCTGGAGGCGGGCTTCATCGAAAAGCGCTTCAACTGGAACTTCCTGACCTATCCCGACGCCTCGGATCAGCGGCCCGAAGCCGCCGGCCTCGGCGTCGCGATCCTCGGCTCGCTTTACATGATGCTCGTGGTGCTGGTGCTGGCCTTGCCCATCGGCGTCGCCGCCTCCATCTATCTCGAGGAATTTGCCCCGAAGAACTGGCTGACCGACGTGATCGAGGTCAACATCTCCAACCTGGCGGCCGTGCCCTCGATCGTCTTCGGCATCCTCGGCCTCGCGATCTTCATCAACTATGCCGGCCTGCCGCAATCGGCGCCCATCGTGGGCGGCCTGGTGCTGACCCTGATGACGCTGCCGACCATCATCATCTCGACCCGCGCCTCGCTGAAATCCGTGCCACCCTCGATCCGCGACGCCGCCCTCGGCGTCGGCGCCTCGAAGATGCAGAGCGTCTTCCACCACGTCCTGCCGCTCGCCGCCCCCGGCATCCTCACCGGGACCATCATCGGCCTCGCCCAGGCGCTTGGCGAGACCGCGCCGCTTCTGCTGATCGGCATGGTGGCCTTCGTGCGCGAGTTTCCCGCGGCCCCGCCCGAGGGGCTGTTCGACCCGGCCTCCGCCCTGCCGGTGCAGGTCTACAACTGGACCCAGCGGTCCGACCCCGGCCTTCGTGGAACGGGCCTCGGGGGCGATTATCGTGCTGCTGGTCTTTCTCGTGTGCATGAACGCGATCGCCATCATCCTGCGCCGCCAGTTCGAACGCCGCTGGTAATCCTGGAAGGAACGACAGATGACCGACCTCGCAGAACGCCCTGCCAAGATCGCCCCGCCGAAGGTCTCGCCGGAAGTCTCGCCGGCCCTGGCCAGGCCGCCCGCGCCGGCAGCAAGAACCGCCCCGAGCAGCCGACGAAGATCACGGCGCGCAAGGTGCAGGTCTATTACGGCGACAACCACGCCATCAAGGACGTGGATGTTGACATCGACGACAAGACCGTCACCGCCTTCATCGGGCCGTCGGGCTGCGGCAAGTCGACCTTCCTGCGCTGCCTCAACCGGATGAACGACACGATCGACGTGTGCCGCGTGGAAGGCCTGATCAAGATCGACGACGAGGACATCTACGACAAGCGGGTGGACCCGGTGCAGCTGCGCGCCAAGGTGGGCATGGTCTTCCAAAAGCCCAACCCGTTCCCGAAGTCGATCTACGACAACGTCGCCTACGGGCCCCGCATCCACGGCATGTCGCGCAACAAGGCCGACCTCGACGAGATCGTCGAGAAATCCCTGCGCCGCGGTGCCATCTGGGACGAGGTGAAGGACCGCCTCCAAGCGCCCGGCACCGGCCTTTCCGGCGGCCAGCAGCAGCGCCTGTGCATCGCGCGGGCCGTGGCGACCGAACCCGAGGTCCTGCTGATGGACGAGCCCTGCAGCGCGCTCGATCCCATCGCCACGGCTCAGGTCGAGGAGCTGATCGACGAGCTACGTAAGAATTACAGCGTGGTGATCGTCACCCATTCGATGCAGCAGGCCGCGCGGGTCAGCCAGAAGACCGCCTTCTTCCATCTCGGCCATCTGGTCGAGTATGGCGAGACCGGCGAGATCTTCACCAACCCCAAGGACCGGCGCACCGAAAGCTACATCACCGGCCGGATCGGCTGAGACAGGACGCCATGCAAGATCTGCACATCTCATCGGTCTACGACCGCGAGCTCGAGGCCGTTCAATCCCACATCATGCGGATGGGCGGGCTGGTCGAGGTGGCCATTCTCGATGCCGCGCAATCGCTCGAGACGCGGGATCAGGACTTGGCCGAGAAGGTGCGCGCCGGCGATCACGAGATCGACCAGATGGAGCAGCGCATCAACCAGGAGGCCGCGCGCCTGATCGCGCTTCGGGCCCCCACCGCCGGCGATCTGCGCACCGTGCTCACGGTCCTGAAGATCAGCACCAACCTCGAACGCGTCGGCGACTATGCCAAGAACATCGCCAAGCGCACCTCGGTCCTCGTTCAGATGCAGCCCATCGAGGGCTCGCCCTCCGACATGCGGCGCATGGCCAAGGCGGTGGAGCTGATGCTGAAGGACGCGCTCGACAGCTACATCCACCGCGACGTGGATCTGGCGCATGACGTCCGCCTGCGCGACAGCGAGGTGGACCAGATGTACAACGCGCTCTTCCGGCAGTTCCTCACCTACATGATGGAGGATCCGCGCAACATCACCGGCTGCATGCACCTGCATTTCATCGCCAAGAACATCGAGCGGATGGGCGATCACGTGACCTCCATCGCCGAGCAGGTGATCTACCTCGTCACCGGCGAGCTGCCCGAGGATGTCCGCCCCAAGCAGGACCGCACCCCCTTCGTGATCCATCCCGGGGCCTGAGCCCCGCATCGCCCCTCGCGGAAAGGACACTTTATGGCGCCGTCGCAGCCTACCGTCATGATCGTCGAGGATGAGCCGGCGCAGCGCGAGGTGCTGGCCTACAACCTCGAGACCGAAGGCTACCGCGTCACCCGTGCCGCGAACGGCGAAGAGGCGCTTGTGCTCGTGCGAGAGGAAACACCCGATCTGATCGTGCTCGACTGGATGCTGCCTTCCGTCTCAGGCATCGAGGTCTGCCGCCAGCTCAAGACCCGCAGCGAAACGAGGCATCTGCCCATAATCATGCTCTCGGCGCGCTCCGAAGAGGTCGACCGGGTGCGCGGGCTAGAGACGGGCGCCGACGACTACGTGATCAAGCCCTATTCGGTAGCGGAACTGATGGCTCGCGTCCGCGCCCAGCTGCGCCGCACGCGACCCGCAACCGTGGGCGAGCGGCTGGAATTCACCGATATCGTCTTAGACGCCGAAAGCCACAGGGTGTTCCGCGCCGACAAGCCGCTGAAGCTGGGGCCAACGGAGTTTCGCTTGCTGAGCACCTTCATGGAGAAACCCGGCCGGGTCTGGAGCCGCGACCAACTCCTCGACAGGGTCTGGGGCCGCGACATCTACGTCGATACGCGCACCGTCGATGTGCATATCGGACGGCTGCGCAAGGCGCTCTGCCAGCACGGCGGGGCCGATCCTGTGCGCACCGTCCGTGGCGCCGGCTACGCGCTCGGCTGATCGCAGCGCCGGCCAAAGCCGTCGCGGGACTGCTACATCCTTGGGAGGGCGAACTCTGCCGCCTCTCCCGCGCGGCGGGCGACCCGCACGGAGACGTCGAAGACCCGGGCTTTTGCCGCTTCGGCCGTCGTTGCTTAGCTGTGCTAGCCTCGGTCAGTAATCCCGCTCGAAATGCAGGCCGATCCCGGTGTCGCCGTCCGTGTCGAAGCTGGTGCGGGCCTTGAAGCTGGGCGTGATGTCGTAGTTCAGCTGCACTTCGGTATTCCCGCCCGCCCCTAGGGTAACGTCGGAGTAAAGCCGCTCGGTGATGTACTTGCCGGCCGTGACCTGGGTGTTGCCATCCTCGTCGGTCGCCACGTCGAGGTCGTCCACGCCAAGCCCCTGGCGCAGCCGCTCCAGAAGGCCGGGGCCGCCGCCGCCGGTGAGCCGGCGGATGGCCGCGGCCAGCTGTGCCAGCTCCAGCGGGGACAGGTCCGAGATCGACTTGTTGAAGAAAAGCTGCGCCAGCACCTCGTCCTCGGGCAGCTCGGGCTCCGACGACAGGGTGATCTCGGGCGCGTTGACCGGCCCGGCGATGGTGATGAGCGCCTTGATGTCGCCGTTGCTCGAGCTTGCGACCAGCCGAAGGTCCGGCACAAGATCGCCGGCCAGCGTGATGCTCGCCTCTTCGATGTCGAGCCGCCGGGTCAGCAGGTTCAACCGGCCGCGCAGAAGCTGCAGGCCGCCGGAGGGGGCGATGTTGGCCGTGGTGCCACGAATGCGCACCTCGCCGCCCAGTTCGGCGTCAAGACCGCGGCCGCGCACATAGACCTCGTCGGGCGCGCTGATCAGGATGTCGAGCGGGTAGGCGGGCCCGCCACCGCCGCCGCCACCGCTGGCTGCATCCTCGATCAGGCCGGCGCGGCGGCGGGTGGCGCGGCTGTCGGCGGGCTCTGACCGGTGGGTGACGTCAAGCAGCGTGCCGGCGCCGACCCCGCCAGTGGGCACCTTGATCTCGGCTTCCTCAACGACGATCTGGCCCGCGATCCGCGCGCCGCCGGTCAGCGGGCCGGTCACCGTGACGCCGCCGCCGAGGATTGCCCTGTAGAGCCTGGGGTCGACCAGCGTCGCCTCGTCGAGTGCGATGGAAAGGTCGGCCGGGTAGCCGCCGCTCAGGGTCACCGGGCCGGAGACCGAAAGGCTTCCGCCGGAAGAGATGTTGGCACCGATGTCGATCGCCGCGCGCCCGCTCTGCAGGGCGATGGTCGCGTTCAGCGCTTCCAGCGCGATCTGGGTGCCGGGGTCGCTGACCCGGGCGCCGCCGGTAGTGATGGTTCCGCTGACGGCATCGAGCCCCGGCTGGCCGCGCACCGCCAGATCGAAGCGCGCGTCGCCCTGGATCGAGCGGGGGGCGATCACCCGGTTCGCGAGGCCAAGCGGCAGCGTGCCGTTCGCCACCAGATCGACGCTGCCATCGGGGCGCAGCACCTCGCCGGTCACCGTGGCGGTCACGCCGCCGGGCCCCTGGGCACGGCCGTCGACCGCCCATGTCGCCCCGGTCTTCGTCGCCGTCGTCTCGACCGAAAGCGGCCCCGGGAAATCCGGCACCAGAAGGCCGACATTCGCCAGCCGTGCGGACAGGTCGAATTGACCGTCCTCTCCCTGCATCCGGCCGTCGGCGGTGACGGACAGCTGGTCGTTGGCCACCTCGAACGCGTCGATCTCCAGCACCCCGTCCGTGCGTGCCGCATCCACGACGATCCGCGTGTCGCCGGCAAGCACCTTGTCCGCAGGGTCGATCCCCACGGTCAGATCCTGCGACCGGCCAGAGGCAGAGACGGTGAAATCCATGCTCGATCGGTCGAAATCGGCTTCCGCCGTCAGCTGCGCGCGACCGCCCAGATCACGTCCGGCCAGAGCGGCGAAACGCCCAAGGTCGCCCGTATCCGCCTCGACCCGGCCCGTCGCGGTCAGCGGCGCATCGCCGGTCAGGCCGTTGACGGTGGCGTTGCCATCCACCGTCAGATCGCCCGAGACCAGCGACAGGCGCGACAGCACGAGCGGCCCGTCGAGGGTCCAGTCGGCTGCGGCGGAAAGCGTCGCATCCTGGCCGGCGGCGGTGCCGAGGCTCTCGTCTGCAGGGGCGATCCCGTCGATGGCGGCCTCGACGGTGGCGATGACCTGGCTGACGGCGGTGCCGGCACCCCGCACCAGCTGCCCCTCGGCGTTCAGTCGCGCCTCGTCGATCGTCACGGCACCGTCCTGCACGAATTGCCGGGCGACGATATCGGCGGTGAAGGCATCGCCCGAGGCCGCGTCGTAGGCGATGTCGATATCGGCATCGCCCAGCGTCACGGCGGCGTTCGGAACGGGCAGGGCAAGGGGGCGGCCGCTCGGGTCGCCGATGCGGCCGGTCAGGGCGACGCTCTGCGGCCAGTTGTCGGGGCCGATGTTCGCCTGCCCGCTGATGTCGATGGCCGGTGCGGTCAGGTTCAGCCGGTCCACGCGGATCCCTGCCGCATCGCGCGCCGCGGTCACGGCCACCGTGCTGCGTCCGGCCAGAAGGCGGTCCGCATCGGCCCGCCCGACGGCCAGATCCTGCCCGGTGCCGTCGAGGCGCAGGTTGAAGCTGCCGTCGCCGGTGTCGTAACCGCCTTCCACATCGGCGCTGAGAACGCCGTCGAGCGGCTGGCCGGAGATCGCGGCGAAGCGCGCCAGCGACCCTGTCGTCACGTCGACCTGGCCGGCCACGGCCACCGGGCCTGTGCCGATGCCGGTGGCCACGGCGCCGCCGGTGAGCGAGAGATCGCCGGACGTCAGGGCCAGGTCGTCGAGGCGCAGCGGGCCGCCGATGGTGAAGTCGATGGCTGCCGTCAGGCCAAGCCCCTCGCCGATGGCCTCCGCCAGCGCCGGGTCCTCGGCGGCGACCTCGGCGATGGCGGCGTCGATCCGGGCGAGGATCTGCGAAAGCGCGCCATCCTCGCCGCGCACGAGGCTGCCATCGGCATCGAGCGAGGCGCGCCCGATGGTCGCCATGCCCGGCCGTGCAAGGTCGCGAACCAGCGCGTTCACGTCGAAGGTCTCGCCGGTGGCCGCGTCATAGGCCACGTCGAAGGTGGCGCTGCCCAGCGAGGCGTCCATGTCGGGGATCGGCAGGACCAGCGGGCCGCCGCTCGGCGCCGCGATGCGCCCGGACAGGTCCACCACAAGGGGAAACCCGTCGGGCCCGAGGGTCGCGTTGCCGGCCACGTCGATCGCGGGGTTCTTCAACGACAGCCGGTCGATGGTCAGCCCGTCTGCCGTGCGGGCAGCGCTGACATCGACCAGCGTATCGCCTTCGAGCAGATTGTCGGCATCGGCCTGCCCGGTCTCAAGGTCCGTCCCGCGGCCCGAAAGCTCCACGTCGAAGGCACGGGACACGAACTCGAACGTGCCGCTGGTCTGCGCGTCCAGCGCGCCCGCAAGGGGCTGCCCCGCCAGCGGAGCGAAGCGTGCGAGCCGGGGCAGGGCGGCCGCCACGTCGAAGGCGGCCGCCGGCGTGCCCGACTCGACGCCGGTCACCTCAACGTCGCCAGTGACGGTCGCATCGCCGGCCACCAGATCCATCCCGGTGATCGCGATCGCCCCGCCCTGGGTCCAGTCGACGTTGCCGTCGAAGGTCACGTCGTCGCCGATGGCCTCTGAAAGGGCGGGGTCGTCGGAGGAAATGCCGGACAGCGCCGCGTTGATATCGCCAACGATCCGGTCGACCGCGGTGCCGTCGCCGCGCGCGAGGCTGCCATCGACCCGGACCTCCGCGCGAGACAGCATGAGCCCGTCGGCGCGCATGATCCCGTCGGCCACGATCAGCGCGTTCAGCGCGTCGCCGGCCTCGGCATCGTAGTCGATGTCGAGATCCACGAAGTTCACCAGGGTGGCCGGGCCGGACAACGGCAGCACGACAGGCAGCCCCAGATCGGTGCGGACCGCGCCCGTCAGGTCGATCCGGCGCGGCCAACCGTCGGGCCCCACCGCGAGCGTGCCGTTCAGCTGCAACGCGCCGCCGCTGAGGGCGAGGCGCTGCACCTCCAGCCCCAGCTCGGCGTTCTGGGTCAGCGCGATGTCGAGCGCCACGCGGCGGCCGAAGAAGTCCTGATAATCCGGCAGGAAGAGTTCGGCGATGTTGCCCGCCACGTCGGCCGAGATCGCGCGCGTCGGCGCGTCGGTCGCGTCGTTCTCGACCGTCGCCAGGGAGACCGTGCCGGCCAGTCGCTCCTCGCCGCTGGTGGCGAGGTCGATCCGGGCGGTGAAATCGTCGATCGGTGCGTCGCCGGCGACCGTTAGGGTGAGGGACGGCGTGCCGGGGATGCTGGCCGCGGTCGCGATCAGGCCGCCCTCGTCCTCGACCACGTCGAGATCGACGAAAAGGCGGCGCGATCCGTTCTCGAAGCCGGCAGAGAGGGCGATCTGCCCCTGAGGCCCGTCCAGCCTCTCGATCTCGATGCCAAGGGAGCCTTCCCCATCCGCCAGATTGGCCTGGCCGGCGAGGCTGAGCGTCGCCGCCAGCCCGATGACCGGTTCTCCCAGATCGAGCGCCGCGACCCGGAAGGCGCCGATCTGTACCGAGACCGGCAGTTCCGGCAGGGAGAAGGGGGTGGCCTCCATATCTGCGGATATGGCAGGCGGCGGGCCGGAAGCCGGGTTCGGCCGCCGGCTCAGCGCGATGCGGCCGATGCTGAGCGTTTCCACCTCCAGCCGCCGACGCAGAAGCGCCCTGCGGCTCCAGTCGAGCACGATGTCCTCGACCCGCAGCCAGACGCCTTCGTCGTCGGCGATCTCCACGGCGGCTATGCTGACCTGAGAACTCAGCGCGCCTTCAAGCCCGATCACCTGAACGTCGCGGCCCTGGCCGCCAAGCGCGTCCTGGATCAGCCCTTCCAAGAAACCGGCATCCTCTCGTGCCTCGCCGTTCTGCTGCGCCCTGGCGCCCGGAACGGTGAGGCACGCTGCGACGATCAGAAGGGTGGCGAGCCGTGAAATGGTTCTGCGCATCAAAAGGACTGCCCCACGCCGATATAAAGCTCCACCGCGTTGAACGACCCGTCCGGCCCGCTCGACGGCGTGGCCAGATCGACCCGCAGCGGCCCGATGGGGGTATTGTAGCGCACGCCGAGGCCAACGCCAGAATGCCACTCGCCATCGGTGGAGTAGATGCTGTCCGGGCCGATGTAGCCCGCATCGACGAAGCCGACGACGCCGATGCTGTCTGTGGCTTGGCCGCGCATCTCGGCGGAGAGCCCGATGAAGGTGCGGCCGCCGGTGGTCTCGCTGACCTCCTCGACGCCCAGGTCCTGGTAGGGATGACCGCGGACGGTATCGCCGCCGCCCGAGAAGAACAGGAAGTCCGGCGGCGTCTGGCGCAATGTCGAGCCGACCACGTTTCCAAGCTGCAGCCGCCCCGCCAGCACGAGCCGGTCCTCCGCCCCGAAGCCGTAGTACGTTCTGGCGTCGAGGGTGGATTGCAGGCCTGTCTGGCTGCCCGCGACCCCGATATAGGGCTGCAATCCGGCCCTGAGAAAGTAGCCCGAACTGGGGTTGCCCACATCGTTCCGCCTGTCCCATTCCAGCAGCGAGGGGAACACGACATGGTAGAATTCCCGCTGGCCGAAATCGTCGTCGACGTTGGAATAGCGCAGGCCCGCCGAGACCTCGCCATAAAGCGTGTCTGAGAAGAAGCGGCTGAAGCCCAGACCGAAGGTGACCTGGTTCTCGATGTAGTCTTCCTCGGCCTCGCGCGACAGCGAGCCGAAGAGGAAGGCGTCGGTATCGCTGTTGAAGGTGCCGGGGCGGGTCAGCCGCACGTCGAGCGAATAGTCCGTGCCGTCCTTGTCGCCGAACGCGTCGTTGCCGCCGGCGATGTTGGAGATCTCGCCATCCACGCGCAGCCGCTCGGCGCCGCCGAAGAGGTTGCGGTGCAGCCAGAACCCGCCGATCAGAAACCCGTCGAGCGTGGAGTATTCGGCGCTGACCCCGAAGCGGCGGGGCAGGCGTTCGGCCAGGGTCAGTGTGTAGTCCAGCGTGCCGTCGGGGTTCGGCTGGTCGGCCTCGCGCAGGGCGACCGAGCTGAAGACGCCCGTGCGCCGCAGCCGCGCGACCGAGGCGCGCAGGGCATCGGGTGAGAACACCTCGCCCTCGGGAAAGCCGAGGATCTCGCGCAGGCGCCGCTGGCTCACACCGGTCTCGCCGGCGAAGCGCAGTCTGCCGAACCGCAGGCGTGGGCCGGGCGCCACTTGGATATCCACGTCGAGCCGCCTGTCTGCATGGCGCGCGATGATCGTCTGCCCGGCCACATCGGCCTTGGCATGACCCACCTCGCGCCATTCGGCCACGCCGGCATTGGCCGCGGCACCCACGGCATCGGACCGGGCGATCTGCCCGCGGCGGAACTCGTCGACGATGGGGCCGGCGGGGGCTGTCGGGGGCCGGGGCGCAAGCGTGGCCTCGCCGAAGCGGAAGCGTTGCCCGGCCTCGACGTTGATCGTTATCTCCCTCACGGCGGCAGGCGGGCGGAACGGGTCGATCCCCGCAGCCTCGCGGCCATCCACCAGGATCGACACCACCGGGCCATAATATCCTTCGGAGTAGAGCGCGCCGACGAGCCGGGCGTAATCCGCCTGCGCCCCGCCGAGGATGTCCTGACCGTTGGTCGTTTCGTCCTCGAGCGCCTGCTGCGAGAACGAGGCGGTTCGCAATCTGTCGACGATATCCTCGCGCCGGTCGTCGTCTTGGACGCCCGACACGTTCACGGTGACGGTTTCCAGGGACAAGACGGGGCCCGAAGCGCACATGACGGCGCCAGCCAGCAATGCGGCGCGCCAGGGGGGACGTTGCGTCATCACGTTCTCATGCGGCTCCTGCTGTCGTCCTCGCCTTCAGGTACGAAGGCGGGCCTATATCGGTTGCATTGCGTCGCCCGAGGCGCAAGGAAAAGTTAAGAAACCCTTACAGCGCCGCCAGCGAGCGTGGCCGGCAGGCGCCGGCGGACCGATCCAGGCGCCCCAACGTGCCGGGCAATCGTTTGACCTTCGCAGGCAGGAATGCCTTGAGACCCGGGCAGGCGCAGGGTAGGCGCGGGACGACCGGCATGGGAGCTTTGCGGCAGTGGCGAAAGTGGCGTTTCTTGGACTTGGGGTGATGGGCTATCCGATGGCCGGGCATCTGGCGGCCGCCGGGCATGACGTGACCGTCTACAACCGCACCGCCGCGAAGGCCGAGGCCTGGGTCTCCGAGCATGGCGGCGCACATGCACCCACACCGCGAGAGGCGGCGCAGGGTTGCGCCGTGGTCTTCGCCTGCGTCGGCAACGACGACGACCTGCGCTCGGTGGTCCTTGGTCCCGACGGCGCGTTGGCGGGAATGGCGGAGGGCAGCCATTTCGTGGATCACACCACCGCATCGGCGACCGTCGCGCGCGAGATCGCCGAAGAGGCGAAGGCGGCCGGGATCGGCTTCGTTGACGCTCCGGTCTCGGGCGGCCAGGCCGGGGCGCAGGCGGGCAAGCTTGCCATCATGTGCGGCGGCGCACAGGAGGATTTCGACGCGACCCTCCCGGTGATGGAGACCTATGCGAAGGCCTGCCAGCGCTTCGGCGAGGCGGGCGCCGGCCAGTTGACGAAGATGGTGAACCAGATCTGCATCGCAGGGATCGTCCAGGGCCTCTCCGAGGGCCTGAACTTTGCCGAGACAGCCGGACTCGACCCCAAGGCCGTGGCCGGGCTCGTGGCGCAGGGGGCTGGCGGCTCGTGGCAGATGTCGAACCGGGCCGAGACGATGGTGGACGGCAAGTTCGACCATGGTTTTGCGGTGGACTGGATGCGCAAGGATCTGGGGATCGCGCTGGCGCAGGCCCGCGAGATCGGCGCGTCGCTGCCGGTGGCGGCGCTGGTGGACCAGTTCTACGGCGACGTGCAGACCCTTGGCGGGGGGCGATGGGACACGTCGAGCCTCATCGCGCGGCTGCGAGCGCTGAAACGCGGCGGCTCCGACGCCTGACGGCATCCGGCGTTCGCGCGACGTCCATTGCCCCGGCGGCGCCCTCCCTCGCCTTGACGGCGGCCGTTCGTGCCAGGCAAACCCCCCGCTTTTCGTGACGAAGCGGCAAGTTCTCGCTTACCGGCTGGGAAGGCCTCCTCCTTTGCGCTAATGATGCTCAAGTATTCATCGGTTCGGGCGTCTGTTGCCCATCAGTCCAAGGACACGACATCTCATGGCGAACATATTCTTCCGCATCGTCCCACGCTACGACAATGGCCGCCTGCTGCTGACGCTCAGCAGCCAGGACCCCATCAGCAGCGGCGCGAGCTTTGCTTTCCTCCTCACCCACGACAGCCCCGGCGTGACCGATGTGATCCCGAACCTGCTGGTGCCGGGAAGCTTTGAGGCGCAGGTCAACCAAAGCAATACGTCCATCCGGACCCAGATAAATTTCACCGTGGATAATGCGGTCAGTGGCGGCACCAGCCTGGCGGAGGTGGCGTTGACGGCCGAGGGCGGTTCGCGGGTGACCAACCTCAACGCCGCGATCGGCGTGGCGGGCGACGACACGCCGGTGATCACGGCGCCGGAGAACGTGCTTTTCCCGGCGGTCGGGGGCGGCACCGTGGTCGGTACCACCGAGGCGGACATCATCTTCGGCTCGCCGGCGATCGATCAGCTCTCCGGCGGCGGCGCGGGCGACGAGATCACCGCGGGCGGCGGCAACGACATCGTGAACGGCGGCGGCGGTTCCGACCGCATCACCGGCGGCTCGGGCAACGATATCTTGACAGGCGGCACGGGGCCGGAGATCACCACCGGAGCCAAGCAGTTCGGCATCTCGGATTTCGGCACGCAGGCCGGCGGCTGGGTCAGCCAGGATGCCTTTCCGCGGCTGGCCGGCGACGTCGATGGCGACGGCCAGGCCGACATCGTGGGCTTCGGCAGCCGGGTCACGTTCTCGGCGCTGAGCGACGGCGAGGGCGGCTTCCAGCCGATCCAGCCCGCGGTCGCCAACTTCGCCAAGGCGCAGGGCTGGACTTCGAACGACACGCTTCCGCGGCTACTTGGCGACGTCGACGGTGACGGGATCCAGGACGTCTTCGGCTTTGGCGCCAGCCGCACCTTCACCGCTCTGGGGCAGGGCGACGGTACATTCGGCACCTTCAAGGCGGCGGTGCGCAACTTCACCCCGACCCAGGGCTGGAACAGCGACGACGAATTTCCCCGCGTCATCGGCGACGTCAACGGCGACGGGCGCGACGACATCATCGGCTTCGGCGGCGCGCGCACCTTCACGGCGCTGGCCAGCGCCTCGGGTGACGGGACGTTCGAGGTGTTCCAGACGGCCATCGCCGATTTCTCCAAACGCCAGGGCTGGACAAGCAACGACACCACCCTGCGCCTTGTCGGCGACGTCAACGGCGACGGGCGCGATGACCTGATCGGCTTCGGCGGCAGCCGCACCTTCACGGCGCTGGCCGAAGTAGACGGCACCTACACCAGCTTCCAAACCGCCATCACCGACTTCACCAAGGCCCAGGGCTGGACCAGCAACGACAAGACGCCGCGGGTGATCTCGGATGTCAATGGCGACGGGCTGGACGACATCGTGGGTTTCGGCGGCAGCCGGGTGCTCTATTCACTGAGCAACGGCGACGGCACGTTCGGCCCCAGCACGGCGCTGGTGAGCGATTTCACCGCCGCGCAGGGCTGGACCAGCCAGGCGACCCAGCCGCGCACCATGGCGGACCTGAACGGTGATGGCATCGCAGACATCGTGGGCTTCGGCGACCAGGGCGTGCAGACACGGCTGATCACGCCCGCGGCCGACACGTTCGTGTTCGCCGACAACTGGGGCAACGACCGGATCACCGACTTCAAGGCGGGCGACGAGGCCGACAAGATCGACTTCAGCCAGGTGTCGGCCTTCGCGAACGCCCAGCAGGTTCTGGCAGCGACCACGGACACCTCGGAAGGGGCGCGGATCGCCGCCGGCAGCAACAGCATCCTGCTGGAGGATATCGTGAAAGCGGATCTTCTGACGGGCGACTTCCTGTTCGGGTAAGGTCAGATGGTGCGACGGCATTTGCTGTCGCGGTTGCTGCAAGGGTGACGGGCCACGGCACGCCCCTTGCAAGGAGGACTGTCCGGCGCGCAGTCGGCGCATGAAGGAGGGGCGGAACGCTTTGGCGTCCGCCCCGCGGCGTCCGTGGAAACGGCATCGGTGCATGGAGCCGGAACCTATCCGTCGCCGTGGCATGGATCGGGTTGCACGGTCGCCACGAGTGCGGCGGCTTGTGGGGTCGATGTTTGAGGCCGACTTGCCCGGGGCGATCGGGTCGGCCCGGGCGGCCGCCATGAACCTCGGGCTCGCTTGCAACACCGGATCGGAGCTGCGCCTTACGATGTTCCCCATCCGCGCCGCCGTCGTCCCGAACGCCTGACGCCCCTTGCCGAAAGGCCGACGAGCCACGGTTCGCCCGGGCGCTCTCGGAATGCACCGTGCGCCATGGCCGAGGGCGGCTGCGGCTGGTATACCGCTGCGCCGGGTCAGGCAGGCAAGCGAGACGAAGGTCCGGGCGATTGCCTCAAGCCGGGCGATCTCGTTACGCGGGTCGGGGCGTCCGGCTTCCATCGTTTCCGGCGTCAGGGCGGCATCGTTGAGCCGAAGGCGGCCGAAGCCGGCCAGCCGATCCCGCGCCTCCTGCAAAGCGATGAAACGCAGCGGCCCGTGGCCACGGATGGCGCCCCGGCGCCTTTCCCCACGGGCGATGTCGGCCCCGTCGCCGCGGGATTGCGCCCACGGGGTCAAGGCCGGGGGCATCGTGGCGCACCGGCTTGCAGGCAAGATCGGCGCGCAGGGCCCCGGCGACCTCCTCGGCGTCGATCCTATTCGTGCCGATGCGGGCGGTCGGGTCGTCCTTCCAAGATCGATCTGGCGAGGGAGCAGCCCCCGACTCCTGCGCCGATCGCGGCGACGCGCAAGCCCTCCGTTGCCACACCCGGCAGCTCGATGGTCGAGATCGGCGCGGGGACGGCGACTTGATGATCTAGCGAAGGATCGGCAGGAGCCGGTCTGGATCGAAGATGTCACGGTGTCTGGCGGATCCCGTCAACTTGTTCGATGGCCCGCTCGAAGATAGCAACCCCCATCGGGATGATCTGGTCGGGGAAGTCGTAGTCGGGCGCATGCAGGCCCGGCCGATCCGTTCCCGCACCGAGCAGGAGCATCGCGGACTTCGCCGTTCGACCGAACCGGCCGAAATCCTCCGAGCCGCGCATCGGCAGACCTTCCGTGCCGAGGGAGAGACCCGCATCCGCCACGGCCTGCGCGAGGATGGCCGTCGCTTCGGGATCGTTGTCGCAATGGACGAAGACGTCGTGCTCGTCGAACGTCGTGACCAGCCCGTGCCGGCGACCGGCGGCATCGAGGCCCGCGACGGTCACTGCGACGAGTTCCGCCATTCCGTCGTCGCGGAGGGTTCGAAGCGTGACCCGAAGCTCGGCCCGCCCCGGCGCGACGCCGAAGGTCGGCTCGCCGAGGGCCGCATGGGTGACGGTCGCGAGCCGGAAGGCCGGATCGGTCACGTCGTCTCCGGCGCGCAGAGCCGTCAGTTCGGCAAGAAGCTCCGCAAGGGCCATGGTGGACGCGACGCCCTCGTCTGGGCGCGAGGCGTGGGCCGTTCGCCCGGTCAGGACCATGCGCAGGCCGCGCGACGCGCAGTTCACCGGCCCCGCCATCACGGAGGCATGGCCGAGCGGAAGGCCCGGCATGTTGTGAAGCGCAAAGGCCCAATCGGGGGCGAGCGGCGCAAAGCGGGGATCGGCGAGCACGGCGGCCGCGCCCGAGCCATCCTCCTCCGCCGGTTGGAAGAGAAGGACGACCCGGCCACCGGCAGGCCGGCGGCGGGAAAGACGATGGGCGAGGCCCAGCACGATGGCCATGTGGCCGTCATGGCCGCAGAGATGCCCGTGGCACGGTATGGTGGAGCGATACGCTAGGTCCGAGATCTCGGGGATGGGAAGGCCGTCCAGCTCGCATCTGACCATGATCGTTTGGCCCGGCGCGGGGCCTTCGTAGACGGCCGCGACGCCGTGGCCACCGAGCCCGCGCACCACCGCGTCGGGTGCGGCGGCGTCGAGGGCGGCGGCGACCTGGCCGGCGGTCCATTCCTCCCGGCCGGAAGCTTCGGGCCGGGCGTGCAGATGGCGACGCCAGGCAACGAGGTCTTCGCCGGTCATGGATCGCTGCGCTCCGACAGAGCCTGGGCCGAGATCGGGGCGCCGCGGATGTGGTCGATGAGGCGGCGCCGCGCCTGCGCCAGGTCACCGTCTGCGATGGCGGCCAGAACGCCCAGATGCTCTTCGGCGGACACGCGGATGCGAGGCGGGCGGACGAAGTGGCGATACTGCGTCAGTCGGCGGCGCCGGTTGTGCCGCCGCACCGCGTCGCGCAGGAACGGACTTCCGGACCATTCCGCGACGGCTTCGTGAAAGCGCGCGTTGCGGTCGAAGTTGAGGACCGACCGGCCGGGCACCTCGGCCTCGTCCTGCATCCGGCGCTGCTCGTCGGCGATCCCGGCCAGCTCGCGCTCGGGCGCACGGAAGTTCGGCTCGAGCAGCGCCGCCGGTTCGATGACCAGCCGGTACCGCACGCTCGCCGCGGCCTCGCACGGGCCGAGGGGCGGGTGGAACGCCCAGCCCTGACCGGCGCGCCGGACAACGACGTCCTCCTCGGCCAGACGCCCCATGACGCGCGACACCAGGCGGCGCGGCGCGTCGTACCGGCGCATCAGCCCGGCCTCGTCCACCACCTCGGGCAGGCGTCCGTCGATCCGGTCGTTGGCGATCCGGCGATAGACGCGATCCTCGTCGGACATCAGCATCCGAGCGTCGAACGCATCGAGATCCGCGATGAAGTATCCGCAATTGTCCTCGCGGCGCAGGACGCCGACGGCCGACAGCAGCTCGAGCGCCCGCAGGACAGGCGACCTCGACACGTCCAGCTCGACCGCCAGCGGCGCGGCGGTGAGATGCGCGCCCGAAGCCAGGCCCCGCATCCGCGCGATCTCGACGATCTGAACGGCCAGGCGGTGATGGCGTGCCCCGAAGGTCGCGAGATCGGGAAAGGCGTTCATGTAGGCCCCATAACAGATCGGACGCCCCGGTGGGAACATGCCGATTGACCGGTATCGCAATTTCGTACAATCTTAACGAATGGACATCTCGCCGTTTCCGTACATCCGCATCGAGGGCCCACCGCGCGAGCGCGGCCTCGCCTATGGTCGACAGGCGGCAGAACGCATCGCCCGGGGCGAGGCGATCTATCGCGAGGCCATGGGCGCCCGGGGCTTCGACTGGTCGGTCGTCCGCCGCCTTGCCGCGGAGTTCCGTCCGGCCATCGCGACGGTCGACGCGGAATACCTCACCGAGATCGATGCCATCGCGGAGGGTGCGGGGATCGATGTCGAGACGGTGATCGTGATCAACGCGCGTTCGGAGATCTTCAACGGCCGCGACCCCAAGGCGGTAGACGCTATGCCGGCCGAAGGATGCACCAGTGGCCTCGCGCTTGGCCGGGCGACGGCGGCCGGGCGCCTTCTGCACGGGCAGAACTGGGACTTCAACGCCGCCTGCGTCCATTCCTCCATCGTGCTGGAGGTCGTGCCGGACGACGGCCCCGCCCTGATGACGTTCGTCGAGGCCGGGGGCCTCGCGCGGTCGGGCTTCAACGACCAGGGCATCTCGGTGACGGCGAACAACCTGGAATGCGAGCTCGACGGCGGGCGCACGGGGATGCCGCTGTCGATGATCCGGCGGCGCATCCTGACGTCGCCGACCTTCGCCGAGGCGATCGGCGCCGTGACGTCGGCCCCGCGCGCGGTGTCCAACAACATGACGCTGGCGGCAGCACGCGGGGACGAGGCGATCAACCTCGAGACGACGCCCGAGGAGGTGTTTCCGACCTGGCCCGGGGCGGACGGCCTTTTCGCCCATTCGAACCATTTTCAAAGTGCGGTGGCGACGACGAAGATCCGCGACGGCGCCCGGACCGGGCGAACGCCCTGCACCTTCTACCGCGACCGCCGCGTCCGCGCCTATCTGGAGGCAGCGGACGGTGTGGATACCGATACCTTCCGGGCCGCTCTGACGGACGATTTCGGCACGCCCTACGCGGTCTGCCGCCCGCCGGTCCGGTCGCGGTCCGGGCATCTGTCGGCCTCCGTGGCCAGCGTGATCTTCGATGCCGCCGCGGGCGAGATGCACGTGCGGCCCGCGCCCTACGATCCAAGGACGACCTGGGCGGTCCACCGCCTCCGGCCGGGCCTGGCTGCCGCAGCCGAATGAACCGAACATCGTCGGCGCGAAGACCGGCGGATCTAAAACCAACCGGGGAAAAACCATGACACGACTGCTTCTTCTATCTGCCGCGACGCTGGCGCTGACATCGGGACCGGGGTCGGCACAGACCACCCTGCGCGTCGCCTCGCAGAGCGACATCACCTCCACCAATCCGGGCGTCGACCGGTCGGGCTTCACCGACCAGGTTCACATGAACATCGTCGAGGGGCTGGTGGGCTACCGCGACGACCTGAGCGTCGGCCCGGTGCTTGCGACCGAGGTCCAGGTATCCGACGACGGGCTGACCTACACCTTTCCGCTGCGCGAGGGCGTCACCTTCCACAACGGCGAACCGATGGACGCGAACTCCGTCGTGGCGTCCTGGGACCGCCTGATGCTGCCCGAGACGGACTGGCGCTGCCGCGACCGGTTCTCGGGCGAGGACGGGATCGAGGTCACCTCGGTCAGCGCACTGGACGACATGACCGTAGAGTACGTCATCTCGGAGCCGTCGCCGCTGTTCCTCAAGGACCTGGCCCGGTTCGACTGCGGCTCCACGCCTGTGATCCACATGGACAGCCTCGGCCCCGACGGCGAATGGGAGGGGCCCATCGGCACCGGCCCGTTCCGCTTCGTCGAATGGCGGCCCGGCCAGCGCGTCGTGCTGTCGCGGTTCGAGGATTATGCGCCCGCCGAGGGCGAGGTGAGCGGCTATACCGGCGCCAAGATGCCGGAGGTGGACGAGGTCCGCATCACGATCGTGCCGGACGCCGCCTCCGCCAAGGCGGCGATGCGCGCGGGCGAGGTCGATCTGCTCGACATCTCCACCTCCGACGTCGAGGAGATGCGGAACGCGGGCTTCGAGGTTACGGTGGAGCAGACGCCGGCCTGGGGCGCCTTCCTGATCTCGCGCCACGACGACGTGATGTCGAGCATTCCCCTCCGCCAGGCGATGGCGAAGGCGCTCGACGTCAATCAGCTTGCGATGCTGATGGGCTACGACAGCGCGAACGCCACGCCGATCCCGCCCATCTCTAGCTTCCACACCGAGGCGCAGCAGGCCACCTATGGCTACGACCCAGAGGCGGCGAAGGCGCTTCTGCAGGAGGCCGGGTACGACGGCGAGCCGATCCGGCTGATCACCTCGCGCCGGTCGGCGACGATGTACGACCAGGCCGTGGTCGCGCAGGCGATGTGGCAGCAGGCCGGCCTGAACATCGAGATCGAGGTTCTGGAATGGGGAACGCAGCTCGACCGCTACCGCGACGGCGACTATCAGGTGATGTCGTTCGGCTTCTCGTCGCGGCTCGATCCCGCGCTGAGCTGGGACATGTTCTCGGGCGACCAGCAGCGCAAGGTCTGGGCCGATCCCGAGGCCCTAGAGAAGATCGACGCGCTGATGCGCGAGACCGACGACACGGCGCGCGCCGCCATCTCCGACGAGTTGATGGGGTTGTTCCTGGAGCAGGTGCCGGCCATCGGCCTCTACTCGCAGCCCGCCGCCGTCGTCGTCAGCGACCGGGTCGCGGGCTTCACCCCCTGGCCCGGCGGGACGCTTCGGTTCTGGAACGTCACGGTCGACGGTTGATCGACGCGGCCGGGGGCGGCGGCTGAACCGATGTGGGGCTACGCGCTCCGCCGGGTGGCGATGACGATCCCGACACTGTTTCTGGTGTCGGTGATCGTTTTTGCCCTGATCCGCCTGATTCCCGGCGATCCCGCGGCGATCATGCTGAACGACGCCGACAGCGACGCCGCCGTCGAGGCCATGCGCGCCGAGCTTGGCCTCGACAAGCCGATCCCCGTCCAGTTCGCGATCTGGCTGGGCAACCTCGCGCAGGGCGATCTTGGCGTCTCGATCAAGTCGGGCGAGCCCGTGACCGAGGCCATCGCGCAGCGCTTCGGCGTCACCGCGACGATCACCGCGCTGGCCGTCGGGCTCGCCCTGCTGATCGCGACGCCCGCGGGCCTGATCGCCGCCTGGCGGCAGGACACCGGCATCGACTATGCCATCGTCTTCGTCTCGATCCTCTTCCTGTCGCTTCCGTCCTTCTGGCTCGGCCTGATGATGATCTACCTCTTCGCGATCAATCTGGGCTGGCTGCCGACAATCGGCTTCGTCTCGGTGGCCGAAGACTTCCTGGGCGGCGTGCGCTACCTCGTGATGCCGGTGGCGACGCTGGCGCTGGTCGAGATGGCGGTGATCGCGCGCATGCTTCGCGCCCAGACCCTTGAGGTGCTGCGCCTCGATTACGTCACCCATGCCCGCGCCAAGGGTCTCAGCGAGACGGTCGTGCTGACGCGGCACGTCTTCCGCAACGCCTTCGGCCCGGCGCTCACGGTGATCGGGCTGATCCTCGGCGGCATGCTGGGGGGCGCGTCGGTGACCGAGACGGTGTTCAGCCTTCCCGGCATCGGGCGCCTGCTTGTGGACGCGATCTATGCACGCGACTACCCGGTCCTGCAGGGGTGCCTGCTGTTCATCGCGGCCATTTACGTCTGCGTGAACCTGATGGTCGATCTGCTCTACATGGTGTTCGATCCGCGGGTGCGGATGTGAGCGTCGGCGCGGGCACCGATGCGCCGGTCCGCCTGCGGCGGGGCCTGCGGCGGCCGTGGTTCCTGCGGCGGTTCAACGGCATCGTCGGCAGCATCTTCCTCGCCCTCGTCTTCGGTGCCGCGCTGATGGGATCCGTCTGGACCCCCTACGATCCGCTCGCGCCCGACTTCCTGAACCGCTTCGGCGCGCCGTCTGCACGACACCCGATGGGGACGGACGAATGGGGGCGGGACGTCCTGTCGCGCATCCTGGTGGGCGCGCGGACCTCCGTTCTCGTCGCGGCCGCCACGGTGGTCTTCGCGGTCGGGTTCGGCACGCTGGCGGGCGGCATCGCCGGCTATTTCGGCGGCTGGCTGGACCGTATCGCGATGATGCTGACCGACGCGCTGCTGGCGTTCCCGGGGCTTTTGCTGGCGCTGGCGATCATGGCCATCGCCGGGCCGTCGGAACTGGGCGTCATCGTCGCGCTGTCGCTCAGCTATGCGCCTTCGGTCCTGCGTCTGGTGCGCGGCACGGTCCTGTCGGTGCGCGAGAAGGAGTTCGTGGAGGCGAGCCGCGCGGTCGGCGACGGGTCGTTCCGTACGCTCTTCGCGCATGTCCTGCCGAACTGCACCGCACCGCTCATCGTGATGGGCACCGCCTTGTTCGGGTCCGCCCTTCTGGCCGAAAGCGCTCTGAGCTTTCTGGGGCTGGGCGTTCCGCCGCCGGCGCCCACATGGGGCAACATGCTGTCCGAGGCGCGCGGCAGCTTCATCGAGGCGCCCTGGCTCGCGATCTTTCCTGGCCTGTGCATCAGCCTGGCCCTGCTGGGGATCAACGTCTTCGGCGACGCGCTGCGCGACCGGCTGGACCCCCACATGAGCGGCATGGAGGGGAGGCGATGAGCCTGCTGTCGGTCGAGGACCTGAGCATCAGCTTTCCGGACGGGCAGGGCGGCCGGACGCGGGTCGTCGACGGCGTCTCGTTCGCGCTGGAGCCGCGAGAGCGCCTTGGCGTGATCGGCGAGAGCGGCTCTGGCAAGACGATGATCGGGCGCGCGATCCTGGGCCTGCTGCCCGCGGGCGGCCGGGTCGAAGCCGGCCGCATCCTCTGGGAGGGGCGCGACGTGGTGACGATGCCCGCGCCTGAATTGCGTGCGATCCGCGGCGCGCGGATCGGCATGGTCTTTCAGGAGCCGATGACGTCGCTCAACCCGTCGCTGACCATCGGACGGCAGATGACCGAAGGGCCGATGCTGCATCAGGGCCTGTCGCGCCGCGCCGCAGAGGATGCCGCCGTGGCAATGCTTACCCGCGTCGCGATGGCCGATCCGCGCGCCGTTCTCCACCGGCACCCGCACGAATTCTCGGGCGGGATGCGGCAGCGGATCATGCTGGCCTCCGTCCTGATGTTGCGCCCGGCCCTCCTGATCGCCGACGAGCCGACGACCGCGCTCGATGCGGTAATCCAGCGCGACATCATGGACCTCGCCGACGAACTCGTCGCCGATACCGGCACGACGCTTATGCTGGTCAGCCACGATCTGCCGCTGGTGGCACAGCATACCGAACGGGCGATCATCATGGAGGCGGGTCGCGTCGTCGAGAGCGGGCCGATCGCGCGCATCCTCAAGTCGCCCGCAAAGGCCTATACCGCCCGCTTGGTGAGGGCCTTGCCGAGGCCGGGAACCGGGGCGCCCCGCGAAACGCCGCCGGTGGTCGAGCTGCGCGACGTCTCCGTCACATTCCGCACGCGGCCCCGCAACGCGATGCCCTGGGCCCGGGCCACAGAGACCCGCGCCGTCGACGGCGTCAGCCTGACGGTGCGCGAAGGCGAGATCGTGGGTCTCGTGGGGCAGTCGGGTTCGGGCAAGACGACGCTGGGGCGAGCCGCGCTGGACCTTGTGCCGATGTCCGCGGGCACGGTCCTGCTCGACGGCAAGCCGCGCCCGCGCGATTTCCGCCGCGATATGCAGATCATCTTTCAGGATCCCTACTCATCGCTCGACCCGCGCCGCGACGTTGCCTCGATCGTCGCCGCGGGGCTGCGGCATCGGGGGATGGACCGTGCCACCAAGTCGGACCGGGTGGCCGAGCTTCTCTCGGCCGTCCGGCTGCCGGTCGAACGTTACGGCGGGCGCCTTCCGCATCAGCTTTCGGGCGGGCAGCGCCAGCGCGTCTGCATCGCCCGCGCCCTTGTCACGCATCCCCGCTTCGTGGTTGCCGACGAGCCGGTCTCGGCGCTCGATCTCACCGTGCAGAAGGAGGTTCTTGCGCTCATCGCGGATCTTCAGGTTCGCTTCGGCTTCTGCGCTCTTTTCGTTTCGCACGACATGGCGGTGATCGAGCAGATCGCCGAAAGGGTGGTCATCATGAAGGACGGCAAGATCGTCGAGACCGGAAGCCGGGCCGACATCTTCGCGCACCCCAAAGCCGACTATACCCGGCGTCTTCTGTCCGCCGTCCCGCGTATCGAAGCGGCCTGACGCGACATCGTGGGCGCAGCTCCGCTGCGCCCGACCGAAGGGGCGCCCTCACGGAAGGGGCGCCGCACCGCAAGGAGGATCATGCGGATGACCAATGCCATGACATACACGACCGCGGCGGCCGCCGCGCTTGTCGCGATCGGCGCGCAGGCGCAGGGAACGCTGCTGCCCGGAGAGACGATAGAGCAGGGCGCGGGCTTCCCCGCGATCGCCTGGTTCCAGGCCGGGGATGCCGACAAGCCGCTTCTGGTCTTCGTGCCGGGCGCGCACCACACCTCGCGGGTCTTCTACGGCGGGCATGACGGCTCGGTTCCCGAGGATTTCGTGGCGACCCACGCGGCGGAACTGGGCTATCCCGTCCTGGCGCTCAGCTATCCCATCGCCACGGCCACGCCGGCCATCACCACCGACCACCCGGAGTTCATGATGCGGGACTGGGGCCGTCAGACGACCGCCATCGCGGAGCGTTTCGTCGAGGCGAACGACCTGTCGGGCGACGTCGTCGTGGTCGCCTGGTCGATGGGCGGCAACATCGTGCAGGCGGTCCACGAGGCCATGGGCGAAAGCGATCTCGACCTGGAGGGCTACGTCTCCCTCTCGGCCACGCCGCCGATCCCCGGCCTCATCTGGCACGAGCCGCTGCAATATCCGATGCTGGAGGAGAGCGGCTATACCGACCGGCGCAACCGGTTCGACGGCTGGTACGGCCAGGTCGCCGACAATGGCGCGGCGCAGGATCGCCCGATCGTTTCGGAGGAGGTGTTCAAGACGGTCTATCAGGGCGACATCCCGATCAATCTTCAGGGTTACGGGCAGCAGTACCGCGACGGGGCCTTCGTGACCGACTTCCTCGCCACCCAGGCCGACGGAAAGCCGTTCGACTTCCAGGCGTTTCCCCTTGTCGGCGCGGTCGTGCCGAACGGACGAGGCGATGGCCGCCATGCGATGGTCGATCAGGCCTCCTGGGCGATCTACAACGCGAATACGATCTACAAGCGCTACATTGGCGGCAGCGACATCGACGTGAACGCCCTGTCGGACGAGGCATGGACCGGGCTACTCGATCTCACGCGCGGGATCGACGACCGCTTGTCGACCTATGTCGACGGCAACCATTTTTTCTTCATGGGCAAGGCCGGCGCATCGGCGACGGCCGAAGCGATCGACACGCTCGTGGCCGAGTTCGCCGCCGTCAAATCGGATGTCGGTGGATTTCTGGGAACGGAGATCGACTGACCGGGCCTTTGCCTGTCTTCGGGGGTCGTCCGGCACGTGGCGGAAGTCCTGTTGCTGGCCATGAACTCTTTGGGGGGCCTGAACTCCGGGGGGCCTGAACTGGCCCTCCATTCCCATGAGGCACGGTGCGAGCTGCCTGAGGAAATCTGCGACCGCGATCGCCGCAACTGGCGTCGGACCACGACGGAGCCGTCCGGTGCGACGCCGTGAACCTGGGAGATAGCTTTGGCCAGATCGAGGCCGATGGTGACCGGCCGAGTCACGAATTACGCCCCTCGACGGAGTGCGCCGCGCAGTGGACCGGGGAAGGTCACAAGTAAGGTCGTGGCTTGTGCCTGGCGAAGCCTCGAATATAAGAGAAGCTGAATTATGTATAAAAGTTCTGTGCACCAGCGTTGTCTACGCAGCCGTAATTGTGTCGCCACATTCCTATCGACTGACGGGCGCCATCGAGAACGACGCGCCCCAAGGCACAAAGCCGGGCCGCAGGCAAAGGCGCGACATCGCCTGTCAGCGTCGGACGGCAGAAGTGGCCCCGGGCGTCGCAGCCCGGGACCCGCGCGACCCTGGCCCGCACTGCGCCATAGGGAGGGCGCAGCGCGAGCGGCGGATCAGCCGCCCGGCGTGAGCTTGTGGATCATGCCCTCGTCCACCGCCGCGTAGAGGCTGCCGTCCGGGCCCACGACCAGCGAGCGGAAGCGACCGGCCTCCATCGGCAGCGTCATCTCGGTGACGTCGACCACCGACGTGCCGTCGTCCGACAGCTCGATCACGTCGATGCGCTGGCCGATGGGCGTGCCGCCGAAGCCGATCCCCATGATCCCGACCACCATGTTGCCATCCCAGTCGCCCCACGCATCGCCGGTGAGGAAAGCTGCCGAGGAGGTGCCCTGCGACCAGCCGTTGTTCTCCCAGATCGGCGGCATCGCTTCGGGATAGGTGGCGAAATCCGTCATCGGCATGAAGGCGGCCCGCTCGAACCGGTTCATACCCTCCATCTGGTTGGGCATGTACCCGCAGTAATCGTCGGGGCAGTCGCCGCGGCCGGCCATGTTCGGGCGCGGGTCCCAGCCGCCGTTGCCGCCGTTTTGCAGCACGGTGATCTCGTCGGAATGCCAGGGCCCGTGCTCGGCCACGATCGGCGTGTCCGTCCCGGGGTGGAAGGTGATGCCCTGCACGTTGCGGTGCCCGTAGGAATAGGTCCGCTCGTCGAAGCCCTCGGGCGGCGCGTTGTCGGGCGCGGCGTTGCCGTCGGTGTCGATGCGCAGCACCTTGCTTCCCATCATGGTGGGACTCTGCGGGATCTCGCTGTTGTGGTTGTCGCCGGTGGTCAGATAGATGAACCCGTCCGACGGCCCGAAACGGACCCGCCCGCCGTTATGCGCGCCCGGCCCGCCGAACGGATGCTCGGTTGCCGTCACCTTGTAGGGCACGTCGTCGACGATGTCGGTGCGATCGGCGACGCTGGTGAAATCCTCGCTCACCGTGAAGCGCATCAGGCGGTTGGTCTGCGGCTCGGACATGTTCGAGGTCGAGTAGACGTAGATCCGGCGGTTCTCGGGAAAGTCGGGGTCGATGGCGACGCCCATCATCCCCGCCTGCCCTTCGCAGAACAGATCCTCGGCATTGCTCGGATAGCCTTCGGCGCCGCCCATGCCGAGCAGCGGATTGACCTCGCCCGAGGGCATCATCACCGAAAGGCCCAGGCATTTCTCGGTGTAGAACATCGTGCCGTCGGGCAGGAACGCCATGTCCCAGGGGTTCTCCAGATCCGACAGGACGACGCTGTGCTGCAGGCTGCTGGTGTTGGCCCCGGTCTGGGCGATGGCCCCCGATCCGATCGCCAGCGCGCCGCCGACCAGTGGCACGAGCCACGGGGCAAGCCGTGAGCGGTTATGGTGTGTCATGAATTCTCCTCCCTGAGACCCGCGACAGGATGGCCCGGCGACCCGCGTGGCGTGCGGCCCCCGGCCATCCGCCGAAGTAGCGTTAAGCTAGGTCGCCGTTTCCGGCACATCAACGATTCTGACGCTTTGCCCCGCGCGCCGTCGCATCCACGGGCGCGGGCGGAAGGCTGCGGACCGGCGGGACGAGACGTCGTTCCGTCCCGGGGCGCCGCGTGTCGCGACAGGAAGCGATGGGAACGGCACGGGGCATGCGCCTGGGGGGAAGCATCAGGGGATCGGCTCAGCCCTGCTGGCGGGCGACAACAGCGCTGCGCCGGAACGGGGGCGGCGCTACTCGAACGCGGTGATGTAGGCCGCGAGATCGGCGATCTCCGCGTCCGTCAGGTCCTGCGCCAGCGGCATCATCAGGGCGGTGTTGGGCCCCACCTTCTCGCCCGCGCGGTACTGTTCGAGGCGCATCGTGAGGTAGGCCGCATCGTCGCCCACCAACTTGGGGAAGCTCGCCATACCCTTGGCCTTCGGCCCGTGGCAGTTGCGGCAAACGTCCTGATACAGCGTCTCGCCGGCCGCCTGATCCTGGGCGGCGGCCTGGAGGGCGCCGAGCGCCATTGCCGCGGCGAGCGGGAAGAGCATCCTGATCGTCATGTCACCCAGTCCTGTCCTTGGCCGGCACCCCTGCCCTCGCAGGCCGGGCGCAGCGGCTCGACGCATGGGACGCCGGCGGGTGGCATGGCCCGGCCGCCGCCATTGCCGACACTTGCCCATGTCGCCGCGGCGATCAAGGGCATGAGCGCCCCGGGCGGGGGACTGTGGAAGGCCCGGCCCATCCGCCGCGTCGCGGCCGGCTTCGGCAGCCGCCCGGCCTATGCTCGTGGCGGCACCACTCACCATCGGACCTGAAGCGCCTCCCGCCCTGCGACTTGCCGCGCGACCCGTCTGGACCACGCGCCGGGCTTGCGGCTAGGGTCTGGCCCATGGCAACCGGCTCAGATATCCGCACGTGGTTCGAGGGACGCTGGCATGAGGGCGACCTGCCCGTCATGCGGGCGGCCGATCACGGCGCCTGGCTCGGCTCCACCGTCTTCGACGGCGCGCGGTACAGCCATGGCGTCGCCCCCGACCTCGACCTGCACTGCGCCCGGCTGAACGCCTCCGCCGTCGCCCTGATGCTCACCCCCACACTCGAAGCCGCCCGGATCGAGGCCATCGTGCGCGAAGGCCTCGCCGCCTATCCGCCCGATACGGCGGTCTACATCCGGCCCATGTACTGGGGCATCGATGGCGACGTGACCGCCATCCTGCCCGCACCAGACAAGACGGGCTTCTGCATCTCGCTGGAAGCGATCCCGCTGGCTCCCGCCGGCGCCACCACGACCCTCACGACCACCCGCTTCCGCCGCCCGGTGCTGGCCGACAACGTCGTGAGCGCCAAGGCGGGCTGCCTCTACCCCAACAACGCGCGGATGCTGACCGAGGCGCGCGGCAAGGGCTTCGGCAACGCGCTGGTGGCCGATGCGATGGGCAACGTCGCCGAGACGGCCACGTCGAACGTGTTCATCGTGCGGGGCGGCGAGGTGCTGACCCCCATCGCCAACGGCACCTTCCTCGCCGGGATCACCCGCGCCCGCCACATCGCCAACCTGCGGGCCGATGGCGTGCCGGTGCGCGAGGCGGTGCTGACCTTCGCCGATGTCGCTGCGGCCGAGGAGGTGTTCCTGACGGGCAACATGAACAAGATCACCCCCGTCACGGCCTTCGACGACGTCCGCTACCCCGTGGGGCCGATCACGCTTCGGGCGAGGGAGCTTTACTGGGATTGGGCGCTGTCGGCGGAAGCGGCCGCCTGAGGCGCCCCTGCCGCCAAAACGGCGACCTCGCCCGCCCCGTGACCCCGAAGGCCGCGCCCGTGGGTGAGTGATCGGAGCGGGGCCGCAGCCCTTGCGGCCGACCCGGTGCCGAACGACCCACACCTCGAAGGCCAGGGCCTCCACCGCCCGGGGGGACACGCGCTGCAGGCGGCTTCCCAGCCGGCCCTTGTGGATCGCCCCGCATGACCGGCCGGCGGAAGCAGCATCCGCGCCGTCCGCCACCCTCGCCCGCCTTTCGCGGCGAAGCCACCCGGGTGCGGATGCCACGGGATGGTACACTGCCGTGCTCGGTTGCCAGTGCCCCGCCCGCGCGGCACACTGCGCACCGCACTCCCCGGGGAAGGTCCGTCCATGCGCAAGTTCCTCGTCGTTCTTGACGACAGCCGCGAATGCCTCAACGCCATGCGCTTCGCCGCGATGCGTGCCGAGAAGACCGGCGGTGGCGTGCAGGTACTTTCGGTCATCGTGGCGGAAGAGATCGGCCAATGGATCGGCGTCGGCGACATCATGCGCGAGGAGGCGACCGACCGCATCCACGCGCATTTCGAGGTCTTCGCGAAATGGATGCGCGACAAGCACGGCGTCGACCCCGAGCTGGTGATCCGCGAGGGCGAGCTGCTGCCCGAACTGATGGCGCAGATCAGGGAGACCCCCGAGATCGGCGTGCTGGTCCTTGGCGCGGGCGTGGAGCGGGGCGGGCCGGGGCCGCTTGTGGCGCAGCTGACCAAGCAGGTCGCGACCCTGACGATTCCCTTCACGGTGGTGCCGGGATCGCTCAGCAAGGAGCAGCTTGAGGCGGTCACGTGAGCTGGCCCACCCCGCTCGCCGGCGAGGGACCCCGCGCCGGGGTCGTGCCGCTAAAGGCGGATCACCATGACGAGCTGTGCGACGCGGTCGCGGAAGGCGGCCTGCACCGGATCTGGTACACGCCCGTGCCGGACCCCGCGGGGATGCAGGCCGAGATCGCGCGCCGCCTCGATCTGGCACGATCCGGCCTGATGCACCCTTTCGCGATCCTCGACCGGGCAAGCGGCAAGGCCGTGGGCATGACGACCTACATGAACATCGACCCGGCCAGCCGGCGGCTCGAGATCGGGCACACTTGGCTGCGCCGGTCCTGCCAGGGCACCGGGATCAACGCCGACGCCAAGCGGCAGTTGCTCGCCCATGCCTTCGACGCCTGCGACGCCATCGCGGTGGAGTTCCGCATTCACGTTCTGAACCACCAGAGCCGCGCGGCGGTGGCGCGGCTCGGCGCCCGGCTCGACGGGATCCTGCGGTCGCACAAGATCATGCCCAACGGCACGCTTCGGGATACGGCCGTCTATTCGATCACGGCGGCGGAATGGCCGGCGGTACGGGCCGATCTGGACTGGCGGCTGGACCGGGGCGCGCCTTGACACGCGACCGGGCGGTTCGCATATCGAAGGTAACCACGGAAGGCCCGCGCCCATGTTCATCCAGACCGAGACCACGCCCAATCCCGCGACGCTCAAGTTCCTGCCCGGGCAGGAAGTGCTGGAGGTCGGGACGGCCGATTTCCCGTCTGCCGAGGCAGCCGGATCGTCGCCGCTGGCGCAGCGCATCTTCGGCGTGGACGGCGTGCGCGCGGTGTTCTTCGGGATCGATTTCGTCACCGTCACGAAGGACGAAGCGGTCGAATGGGACCACATCAAGCCCGCCGTTCTCGGCGCGGTGATGGAGCATTACCAATCCGGCGCGCCGGTGATGGCGGGCGATGCGGCCGCGCCGGCCTCGGGCCATGCGGCGCATGACGGCCCCGACGCCGAGATCGTCGGCCAGATCAAGGAACTGCTCGACACCCGCGTGCGGCCCGCCGTGGCGCAGGATGGCGGCGACATCACGTTCCACGGCTTCGAGCGCGGCGTGGTCTACCTGCACATGCAGGGGGCCTGCGCCGGCTGCCCCTCCTCGACGCTGACGCTGAAGATGGGCATCGAGAACCTGCTGCGGCACTACATCCCCGAAGTGGTCGAGGTTCGGCCCGTCGCGGTCTGAGCCATGGGCCGGGCCCCCGGCAAGGAAACCGTCGCGGTGCTGAACGTGAACGCGCCGGGGGTGGAGACGCGCGTCGACGCGAGGAAGTTCGCGGCGATGCGCGCGGCCTATCTCGGCGCGCTGCCGGCCGGGCCTCCGGGCGTCAGCCATGCCGAGGCGAAGGAACGTCTGCTGCCGCATCTGCCCGAAGCGCTCTTTCCCGGCGGCAAGACGGCAGGCTGGTGGATGAAGACCGTGCAGCTCGATGCCGAGGCGCGCGGCGAGGTGGCCCGCGCCGACACCAGGCCGCTGACGTTCTACCGCACCCCGTGAAGATCCTTGCCTTCGACACGTCGGCCGCCCACGTGGCGGCGGCGTTGCTCTGCGATGGCCGCATCCTCTCCGAGATCGTGGAGCCGATGGCGCGTGGCCAGGCAGAGCGGCTGATGGGCCTGCTGCAGGAGGCGCTTGCAGCCCAATCGCTGGCCTGGCGGGACCTCGACGCGATCGCGGTGGGCACCGGCCCCGGCAATTTCACCGGCATCCGCATCTCGGTGGCCGCGGCGCGCGGGCTTTCGCTTTCCACCGGCCGGCCGGCCGTCGGCATCGGGCGGCTGGAGGCGCTGGCCTGGGGCGGCCAGCGCCCCCTCGTCGCCACGGCCGATGCCCGGCGCGGCGGCGTTCACTGGCAGGTCTTCGGCGACGGGCCGAGCGCGCCCGTGCTCTCGGACCTCGCGGAGCTTCCGGCGCCGGGCATGCCCCGCGGCCTGCCCTGCCTTGGCGAGATGGCCGCTGCTGTGGCGGCGGCCACGGGCGGCCAGGTCGCCGCACCCGCCGCCAGCCTGCCCGCGGCGATGGCCAATCTCGCCGCGGAGCGCATGCCGTGGCGCGGCCCGCGCCCGTCCCCGGCCTATGGGCGCCCCGCCGATGCCGCCCTGCCGCGGGCCGCGCCGCGGTGACGCCCGAGGCGCTGGCCGATCTCCACGCCGCCGCCTTCGCCGCCCCGCGCCCCTGGAGCGCGGCCGAATTCGCGGCGCTCCTCGCAGATCCCGCCACCTTCCACGTCAGCGAACCGGGCGGCTTCCTGCTGGCCCGCACGGCGGCGGGCGAGGCGGAGCTTCTGACCGTCGCGGTCGATCCCGCCCGCCGTCGGCAGGGGATCGGCACCGCGCTCGTCGCGGCCTTCCTGGAGCGCAGCGCGGCGGCGGGCGCGGCGGAGGCGTTTCTCGAAGTCGGCGCCGACAATGAGGCCGCCCGGTCGCTCTACGCCGCCGCGGGCTTCACGCAGGCCGGCCTGCGCCGCGCCTACTACCGCGATGCCGGCGGCGCCCCCGTCGATGCCCTCGTCCTGCGCCGCGCGCTGCCGCATCCGGAGGCCCCGGCGCGGTTCCTCCCGCCCCGGCCCCGCCTGCCGCCGAGATAGCTATTGACCCTCCTTCGCTCGCACGTCCTTAATCTGCCGATCGCGGGCCTGCCGGCCCGCCTGACGCCTCACCGACACCGGGCGCACCGCAGCCCGATGCCCCAACAGGAGACCCGCATGACCCTGATGAAAGCCCTCATGGGCAGCACCGCCGCCCTGATCCTCGGCGCCGGCGCCGCGCTGGCCGACCCCGGCCTGATCATCGATCTCGGCGGCAAGTTCGACAAGAGCTTCAACGAGAGTGCCTATAACGGCGCGGAGCGCTGGCAGGCCGAGACCGGCGGCACCTACAAGGAAACCGAGCTTCAGTCCGAGGCGCAGCGCGAGCAATCCATGCGCCGCATGGCCGAGACCGGCGCGAACCCCGTCGTGGTGCTGGGCTTCGCCAACGCCTCGACGCTCGAGAAGGTCGCGCCCGACTACCCCGATACCAACTTCACCATCGTCGACATGGTCGTCGACCAGCCGAACGTGCAGTCGGTCGTCTTCAAGGAGCACGAGGGCAGCTTTCTCGTGGGCGTCCTCGCCGCCATGGCCTCCGAGACCGGCACGGTCAGCTTCGTCGGTGGCATGGACGTGCCGCTGATCAGCAAGTTCGCCTGCGGCTACGCGCAGGGCGTCAAGGCGATCTCGCCAGACGCCAACGTGATCGTCAACATGACCGGCACCACGCCCTCGGCCTGGAACGACCCGGTGAAGGGCGGCGAGCTGACGCGCAGCCAGATCAGCCAGGGCTCCGACGTGGTCTATGCCGCGGCGGGCGGCACCGGCATCGGCGTGCTGCAGGCGGCCGCCGACGAGGGCGTGCTGGCCATCGGCGTCGACAGCAACCAGAACTACCTGCATCCCGGATCGATCCTGACCTCGATGACCAAGCGGGTCGACAACGCCGTCTACGAGGCGTTCGCCGCCGGCACCGACGGCAGCTTCACCCCCGGCGTGATGGTCATGGGCCTCGACAACGACGGCGTCGGCGTCGCGATGGACGAGAACAACGCCGATCTGATCACGCCCGAGATGATGTCCACCCTGGAGAAAACCCAGGCCAGCATCGTCTCTGGCGAGATCATGGTGCACGACTACACCACCGACGGGTCCTGCCCGGCCTTCTGAGGTGGACGCGGCGGACACGACGCGCGCGGGGCGGCCAGGCGCCGCCCCCGACGCACCGCTGGCCATCGAGCTGCGCGGCATCTCCAAGGCGTTCGGCCCCGTCCAGGCCAACAAGGACATCTCGATCCGCGTCGCGCGCGGGTCGATCCACGGCATCATCGGCGAGAACGGCGCGGGCAAGTCGACCCTGATGTCGATCCTCTACGGCTTCTACAAGGCCGATGCCGGCGAGATCCTGATCGGCGGCGAGCGCGTCGACATCCCCGACAGCCAGGCCGCGATCCGCGCCGGCATCGGCATGGTCTTCCAGCACTTCAAGCTGGTCGAGAACTTCACGGTTCTCGAGAACGTCGTGCTCGGCGCCGAGGAAGGCGCGTTCCTGCGCCCGTCGCTGGCCAAGGCGCGCAAGCTGCTGACCCAGCTGGCCGACGAGTACGAGCTGAACGTCGATCCCGACGCGCGGATCGAGAACCTCGGCGTCGGCATGCAGCAGCGAGTGGAGATCCTGAAGGCGCTTTACCGGCAGGCCGACATCCTGATCCTCGACGAGCCCACCGGCGTGCTGACCCCCGCGGAGGCCGATCACCTTTTCCGCATCCTGCGCAACCTGCGCGACGAGGGCAAGACGATCATCCTCATCACCCACAAGCTGCGCGAGATCATGGAGGCGACGGACACCGTCAGCGTCATGCGCCGCGGCGAGATGACCGCGACGGTCAGGACGGCCGAGACCTCGCCGGCCGAGCTGGCCGAGCTGATGGTCGGCCGCAAGGTGCTGCTGCGCGTCGAGAAGGCGCCGCCGCGGCCGGGCGCGGTGGTGCTCGACGTGGCCGACCTGAAAGTGCGCGACGCCAAGGGGGTCGAGCGGGTGAAGGGCGTGAGCCTGCAGGTGCGCGCCGGAGAGATCCTTGGCATCGCGGGCGTTGCGGGCAACGGTCAGTCGGAACTGCTGGAGGTGCTGGGCGGCATCACGGAGGCCACCGGCCGGGTCACGCTGAACGGCAAGGCGCTGGCGCTCTCCGGCCCCGGATCCGACGGCGGCGCCCGGCGCGGGGCGGGTATCACCCACGTGCCGGAGGATCGCCACCGTCTTGGCCTGATCCTGGATTTCATGGCCTGGGAAAACACCGGCTTCGGCTACCACGACCTGCCGGAATACTGCCACGGCATGATGATGGACAACGCCGCCCTGCGCGACGACACGCGCGGCAAGATGGGCCGCTTCGACGTGCGCCCGAACAACTGCAACCTGACCGCCAAGAGCTTTTCAGGCGGCAACCAGCAGAAGATCGTGCTGGCCCGCGAGATCGAGCGCAATCCCGACCTGCTGCTGATCGGTCAGCCGACCCGCGGGGTGGATATCGGCGCCATCGAGTTCATCCACCAGCGCATCGTGGAGCTGCGCGACACCGGCAAGGCCATCCTGCTGGTGAGCGTGGAGCTGGAGGAGATCCTGGCGCTGAGCGACCGCATCGCCGTGATGTTCGACGGGCGGCTGATGGGCGAACGCCTGCCGGCGGAGACCAGCGAGACCGAGCTGGGGATGCTGATGGCGGGAATGGACGGCGCGTCCGCCGAGGGGCCGAAGCGGGGCGCGGCATGACCGACGCGATGCCGAAATGGGCGGACATCGCGCTGATCCCGCTGATCAACCTTGCGCTGGCGCTGCTGCTCTCCGGGGTCGTCATCGCCTATATCGGGGAAAGCCCGGTGCAGGCGCTTGGCATAATGGTAAAGGGCGCGGTCGGATCGGCCTATGGCTGGGGCTACACGCTCTTTTACGCCACCAACTTCATCTTCACCGGGCTTGCGGTGGCCGTGGCCTTCCACGCGCGGCTCTTCAACATCGGCGGCGAGGGGCAGGCGGCGCTCGGGGGGCTGGGCGTCACCCTCGTGTGCCTCACCCTGCCCTGGCCGCACTGGACGCTGGCGCTGCCCGCGGCCATCGTCGGCGGGGCGCTTTTCGGGGCGGCCTGGGCGGCGATCCCGGCCTATCTGCAGGCGCGCCGGGGCAGCCACATCGTGATCACCACGATCATGTTCAACTTCATCGCCTCGGCGCTGCTCGTCTATCTGCTGGTGAACGTGCTGAAGGTGCCGGGATCGATGGCGCCCGAGACGCCGCGCTTCCCGGAAGGCTCGCGCCTGCCCTCGGCCTACGACTTCGCCAGCTGGCTGGGCTTCACCCGTTCCGCCCCGCTCAACGTCGCGTTCTTCGTGGCGCTTGCCTGCTGCGTCGGCGTCTGGGCGCTGATCTGGCGCACGCGGCTGGGCTACGAGATCCGGGCCTTCGGGCAGTCGGAGCCGGCGGCCGTCTATGCCGGCATCTCACCCTTCAAGATCATCATGGTGGCGATGCTCATCTCGGGCGGGCTGGCCGGGCTGATGGCCGTGAACGCCGTGCAGGGCGAGGCGGAGCGTCTGGTGATCGACAGCGTGCAGGGTGCCGGGTTCGTGGGCATCGCCGTGGCGCTGATGGGCCGCTCGCACCCCTTGGGCGTGCTGCTGGCCGCGCTGCTCTTCGGCATGCTCTACCAGGGCGGCGCGGAGCTGGAATTCGAGATCCCGGCGATCAGCCGCGAGATGATCGTGGTGATCCAGGCGCTGGTGATCCTCTTCACCGGCGCGCTCGACAACATGGTCCGCGCCCCGGTGGAGCGGGCCTTCCTGCGCGCGCGCCGACGGTCCAACCCGATGCCGGATCGCAAGGCGCCGGCGGAATGACCGGAGCGCGTCGGCGATGGACCTGACCACCATCATCCAGCTTCTCGACAGCACGCTGCGTCTCGCCACGCCGCTGCTCTTCGCCTGCCTTGCGGGCCTGTTCTCCGAGCGCGCCGGGATCTTCGACATCGGGCTGGAGGGCAAGATGCTGGCCGCCGCCTTCTTCAGCGCGGCGGCGGCGGCGGCCACCGGCTCTGTCTGGCTGGGGCTGCTGGCGGGCTGCGCGGCCTCGATGGTGCTGGCGGGCATCCATGGGCTCGCCTCGATCACCTTCCGCGGCAACCAGCTGATCTCGGGCGTGGCGATCAACTTCTTGGCCGCCGGGATCACCGTGCTCATCGGGCAGAACTGGTTCGGCCTCGGCGGGCGCACCCCTTCGCTCGAGGGCGCCGCGCGGTTCCAGAACATCGAGCTGCCGCTCGCGGGCCTGCTGGAAGGGGTCCCGATCCTCGGGCCGCTCTATGCGCAGGTCCTCTCGGGGCACACGATCCTTGTCTATGTCGGGCTGCTGACCGTGCCGCTTACCTGGTACATCCTCTTCCGCACCCGCTTCGGCCTTCGCCTGCGGGCGGTGGGCGAGAACCCCGCGGCGGTGGATACCGCGGGCGTCTCGGTCGTCGGGCTGCGCTTTGCCGCGGTGGGCATCTGCGGGCTGCTCTGCGGGCTGGCGGGGGCCTATCTGGCCACCGGCCTCTCCGCCGGCTTCGTCAAGGACATGAGCGCGGGCCGGGGGTTCATCGCGCTGGCGGCGCTGATCTTCGCGAAATGGCGGCCGTGGTACGCGCTGTCGGCCTGCCTGCTCTTCGGGCTGCTCGACGCGCTCGGCAACCGCTTCCAGAGTATCGAGGTTCTGGGGATCGCCCTGCCCTCGCAATTCATGCAGGCCCTGCCCTACATCCTCACCGTGGTCATACTCGCCGGCTTCGTCGGCAAGGCGGTGCCGCCGCGCGCCGGAGGGGAGCCCTATGTCAAGGAAAGCTGAAGCGCTGGCCGCCACGATCCGCGACCGGGCCGGAGCGGCGCCGGTCGAGATGGGTCTCATCCTCGGGTCGGGGCTGGGCGCGCTGGCCGACGCGGTGGAGGGCGTGTCGATCCCCTACGACGAGCTCGAGGGGTTTCCGCATTCCGGTGTCTCGGGCCATGCCGCGCGCCTCGCCATAGGCGATCTGCACGGCCGCCGCGTCGCCGTCTTCGCCGGGCGGGCACATTACTACGAGGCCGGGCGCGCGGATGCCATGCGCCTGCCGCTGGAGGTGCTCAGCGCGCTCGGGGCGGGTAGCCTGATCGCCACAAACGCCGCCGGGTCCCTGCGCCCGCAGATGCCAACCGGCAGCGTCATGCTGCTTTCGGACCACATCAACTTCTCCGGGCTGAACCCGCTGATCGGCGAGCCGTCCGACAGGCGCTTCGTGCCGATGGGCGATGCCTACGATCGGGGCCTGCGCGCAAGCCTCGCCGCGGCTGCAGAGGCCGAGGGCATCGCCCTGCCAGAGGGCGTCTATGCCTGGTATTCCGGGCCGTCCTTCGAGACCCCGGCCGAGATCCGCGCCATCGCGACCCTCGGCGCCGATGCTGTTGGGATGTCGACCGTGCCGGAGGTGATCCTCGCGCGGTTCCTCGGCCTGCGGGTGGCGGCGATGTCGGCGATCACCAACATGGCCGCCGGCCTCAGCGACGAGGACCTGGGCCACGAACACACCAAGGCGATGGCGCCGCTCGGGGCCGAGAAGCTGAAGCGCCTGCAGGCCCGGGCGATGCAAGCGGGCCTCTAGCCGGGGCGCCCGGCCCCGCGAGACCGGGCCGGGGCCGGCCATGCTCCGATATGCCGCAAACGTCGGCAGGACCGAGAATGCTCCGGCTCTGCTACGCAGGGGAAAGGACACGCGGACAGGCGCCGATGCAGATCTACCTTCCCATCGCCGAAATCTCCGTCAACGCCTTCCTCCTTCTGGGCCTCGGCGGGCTCGTCGGCATTCTCTCGGGCATGTTCGGGGTCGGCGGCGGTTTCCTGATGACCCCGCTGATGTTCTTCATCGGCATTCCGCCCGCCGTCGCCGTGGCCACCGGCGCCAACCAGATCGTCGCCTCCTCGGTCTCGGGCGTCCTGGCGCATCTGCGGCGCCGCAACGTGGACCTGCGGATGGGCTGCGTTCTTCTGGCCGGCGGCCTCGTGGGGGCCGCGATCGGGGTGCAGATCTTCGCGGCGCTGGCCCGGATCGGTCAGGTCGATCTGCTTGTGACGATCTGCTACGTGGTGTTCCTCGGCCTGGTGGGCGGCTTGATGTTCGCCGAAAGCGTCAACGCCCTGCGCCGCGCGCGCCTGCCGCATCAGCCCCGGCGGCGGCGCAACAAGCACAACTGGGTGCATTCCTTGCCGCTGAAGATGAAGTTCCGCACCTCTGGGCTGTATATCTCGGTGCTGCCGCCGCTGGTCGTGGGCCTGGGCGTGGGGCTGCTTTCGGCAGTCATGGGGGTCGGCGGCGGCTTCATCATGGTACCGGCGATGATCTACATCCTCGGGGTGCCCACGAAGGTGGTCATCGGCACCTCGCTCTTCCAGATCATCTTCGTGACCGGCTTCGCCACCATCGCCCATGCCGTCACCACCCAGACCGTGGATATCGTCCTGGCCGTGCTGCTTCTTCTGGGCGGTGTCATCGGGGCGCAGATCGGCACGCGGATCGGGGCGCGGATGAAGGCCGAGCAGCTGCGGATCCTGCTCGCTTCGCTGGTGCTGGCGGTCTGCGGCAAGCTGGCCTTCGATCTGCTGCTGGAGCCGTCCGAGCTTTATTCCCTTGCCCCGGGCGGAGCCTACCGGTGAGGGCGCTGTGCCTTGCCCTGCTGCTGGTCCTCGGCCCGGTCGGCCGGGCGCCCGCCGAAGAGGTGGTGCTCGGCCTCTCGCAGGACGAGATCGCCATCACCTCGGGCTTCGATGGCAGCCAGATCCTGATCTTCGGCGCGGTCAAGCGCGAGGTGCCCGTGCCGGATGGCCCGCCGCTTGAGGTGATCATCACCGTGGAGGGGCCGGACCAGTCGGTGCAGGTGCGGCGCAAGGCACGCCGCTGGGGCATCTGGGTCAACGCCGCCGCCGTGCGGATCGACCGGGTGCCCAGCTTCTATGCGGTCGCCAGCACCCGCCCGATATCCGCGATCCTCAGCGAGACCGACGATCTGCGCTACCGGATCACGCTGCCGCGGGCGATGCGCACGGTGGGCGCCGCCAACGACGCGCCCGACGTCGCGAACTTCACCGAGGCGCTGCTGCGGATCCGCACGCGGGCGGACCTCTATCAGCGGCTGGAAGGCTCGGTGCGGCTGGATCAGTCGACCCTCTTCCGCACCCGGATCGACCTGCCGACCAACCTGGTCGAGGGTGCCTATGACGCCCGCATCTTCCTGCTGCGCGGCCAGGCGGTTCTGAACGTGACGGAGACGGCGATCGAGGTGCGCAAGGTCGGGCTTGAGGAGTTCCTTCACACGATGGCTCACGAGACCCCGCTGCTCTACGGGATCCTGTCGCTGGTGATCGCGGTCGTCGCCGGCTGGGGCGCCTCTGCCGCCTTCCGGGCGTTCCAGCGCTGAGGCAGGGGCACCGCAAGGGGTAGCGGCCCGGCGCCCTCCGTCTGGCGCCTCAGCCGACCGGGCTATCCACGGCAGGGTCGACGGGCGCGCGCGGGTTCAGGCCCGATGCTCCCTGTCGCAGTTTCGCATCCCTTCAGCCTCTTCCGCCTTGCCGGCAGCAAAGCGGCAGGGGCGTTGCCCTTGCTCCGGCCCAGCCCTCCCCTGCCCGGCCTCATGCCTCTTCGGTACTGGCCAGCAGGCTGGCATTGCCGCCCGCGGCGGTCGTGTCGACGCAAAGGTGACGCTCGACGTAGTATCGCCCGGGCGCGACCGCTTCGGTCTCGAGCGGCAGGATCGCGCCGTCGCGCGCCGCAAGCGCCCGCCGCAGCGGGCCTGTCCACGCCGTCGGGCCGACGGCGCCGACGGCGGCGACGCCCCTGAGCTGCTGCAGCATCTCTGCCGGAATCGTGCCGTCGAGCGCGGCGACGGGCGCCCCGGCGGCGGCCAGAGGCGCCACGGCGCGCGCGGACCCCGGCACCGCGATGACCACCCCGCAGCCGGCCACCAGCGCCTGCACCGCCTGGGCCAGCGCGATCTCCACCGTCGCGCCGAGGCAGAGCACGACCCCCTTGGGATGCAGCGAAAGCCGGTTGGTCTCGCCCGTCGGTCCCGGCATGTCGAACGGTCCCGCATCGAAGGCGGCCGTGGCCGACAGCGCCCGGCGAACGGTCGCGTCGCCGCCCTGCATCGCGCGGCGCAGCACGCCCACCCGGTCGCCCCGCGCCGCCCAGTTGCGCGCGTCGATCCCGTCGATGGCCGCCTGCACCGCGCCCCGCGATAGCGCCGCGCCCACCGGTGCCGCCGAGGGCGCCGCCCCGCCCGGCGCTCGCGCGAACCGCGCGACGTAGTGCGGGCCGCCCGCCTTCGGGCCGGTGCCGGAAAGCCCCTCGCCGCCGAAGGGCTGCGAGCCGACGATGGCGCCGATCTGGTTGCGGTTGACGTAGATGTTGCCGACCTGGATGCCGCTCGACGATCTGCTGCACCCGGTCGTCGATGCGGGTGTGCAGACCGAAGGTCAGGCCGTAGCCGCGTGGCGTTGATCGCGTCGACGACCGCGTCGATGTCGCGCGCCCTGAAGGTCGCGACGTGCAGGACCGGGCCGAAGACCTCGCGCTCCAGGTCGTCGATGCCGTCGACGCTGACGATGCGCGGGGCGACGAAGGTGCCGCGCGCCGGCGCGGGTCAGCGTCTTGACCAGCGTGCCTGCCTCGCCGCTGCTCGTCGATATAGCCCATGATCCCCTCGCTGGCCTCGGCGTCGATCACCGGGCGACGACATCGGTGTCGACAGCGCCACGGATCGCCGATCACCAGCGCATCCATCGCGCCCGTCAGCATGTGCATCAGCCGCTCCTGCGACATCCTCCTGCACATAGAGGATGCGCAGCGCCGAACAGCGCTGGCCGGCGCTCTGGAAGGCCGAGATCACGATGTCGCGCACCGCCTGTTCCGGCAGGGCGGTGCGGTCGACGATCATCGCGTTCAGGCCGCCGGTCTCGGCGATCAGCACGGCGTCGGGCCCGGCATTCGCGGCCAGCGCCCGGTGGATGATCTGCGCCGTCTCGGTCGAGCCGGTGAAGCAGACGCCGGCGATGCGCGGATCGCCGGTCAGCGGCGCCGCCGACCGTCGCCGTCGCCCGGCAGCAGTTGCAGCGCCGCTTCGGGCAGCCCGCCTGCGCGCATCAGCTCGACCGCGCGGCGCGGCGATCAGCGGGGTCTGCTCGGCCGGTTTGGCCAGCACCGCATTGCCGGCGGCCAGCGCCGCCGCGACCTGACCGGTGAAGATCGCCAGCGGGAAGTTCCACGGGCTGATGCAGACGAAGACGCCGCGGCGGCTGCCCGGTCCGCCTCGGCCTCCAGCCGTTCGGCCTCGTTGGCGTAATAGCGCAGGAAATCGACCGCCTCGCGCACCTCGGCGATGCCGTCGGGCAGGGTCTTGCCGGCCTCGCGCGTGGCGATGGCGTCAGATTCGGCGGTGTTGGTCCTCGTAGAGGTCCGCCGTCGGCGCAGGATCGCGGCGCGCTCCGCGGCCGGCGTGGCGGACCAGTCGGTGAAGCCGTCGTCGGCCGCGTCGATGGCGCTGCGCACATCCTCGGCCGGTGGCGTCGCTGCACCGTGCCGACGCGCGCGCGTCGGATCGGCGGGTGACGTGACCGTCGCGGACTCGCCGTTGCGGTTCGCGCTCGCCCGGCGAGCATCGGGGCCGCCTGCCACGTCGTCTCCGCGAACGCCTCGCGCGCCGTCAGCAGCGGCAGCGATCGACGCGGGCTCGTTGATGCGGAAGCCGCGTGGAATTGCGCCGCGTCCGGCCCGAACAGTCCGAGCGGCTGCGCGGATCAGCCGGGTCTGGCGTCGCGGTCGCCAGCGCCTCGCATCTCGCGCACCGGGATCGCGCGGCAGATCGCCTCGGCGGGCATGTCCTCGTCGACGATCTGGTTGACGAAGGAGCGAATTGGCCCCGTTCTCCAGCAGGCGGCGCACGAGATAGGCCAGCAGATCCTGGTGCGCCCCGACCGGCGCGTAGATGCGGCAGCGGCGTGCCTTCGCGCCTCCTTGACCAGATCTGTGTGCAGCGCCTCGCCCATGCCGTGCAGGCGCTGGAATTCGAAGCTGCCGTGTCGTTGCCGGCCATCTGCAGGACCGCCGCGACGGTATGGGCGTTATGGGTGGCAAATTGCGGATAGATCCGGTCGCGTCGGTCCAGCAGCATCTGCGCGCAGGCGATGTAGCTGACAGTCGGTGTTGGCCTTGCGGGTGAAGACCGGAAAGCTCGTCGACGCCGAGTTCCTGCGCCAGCTTGATCTCGGTGTCCCAGTAGGCGCCCTTGACCAGCCGCACCATGATCCGGCGGTCGGTGGCGTTCGGCCAGTGCGTACAGCAGTCGATCACCGGCGGCCGCACGGCGGCCGTAGGCCTGCACGACCACGCCGAAGCCGTCCCAGCCGTCGAGGTCGGGATCCGACAGCATCGCCTCGATCACGTCCAGCGACAGGTCGAGCCGGTCCTGCTCCTCGGCATCGATGTTGAAGCCGATGCTGGCCGCCGCCGCCTGCTGGGCCAGATCGCGCGGGCGCGCGGCACCAGTTCGCGCCATGACCGCGTCCGGATGGGTCGTATTCGTAGCGCGGATGCAGCGCCGACAGCTTTACCGAAATGCCGGGGCTGGACGCGCACGTCGCCCTTGCGCCTGCTTGGCAATCGCGGCGATCGCCTCGGCATAGGCCAGCATGATAGCGCTTCGCGTCGGCGTCGGTGCGCGCCGCCTCGCCCAGCATGTCGTAGGAATAGGTGTAGCCCTTGTTCTCGAGCTCGCGCGGCGCGCTTCATGCGCCTCCTCGATGGTCTGCGCCCAGCACGAACTGGCCGCCCAGGATCTGCATCGACTGGCCGACGGCGTTGCGCACGACCGGTTCGCCGAGCCGCTTGACCAGCCGCGCGCAGGGCCGGCGGCCGGGCCCGTCGGTCTCGTCGTCGAGCACGCGTGCCGGTCAGCATCAGCGCCCAGGTCGAGGCGTTGACCAGCGACGAGGTCGAATGCCCCAGATGCGCGCCCCAGTCCGAGGGCGCGATCTTGTCGTCGATCAGCTCGTCGATGGTCTCGGCATCCGGCACGCGCAGCAGCGCCTCGGCCAGGCACATCAGACCGACGCCTTCGGCGGTCGACAGGCCGTACTCGGCGAGAAACGCCTCCATCATCGTCGGCGAGGTCTCGGCCCGGATGCGGGCGACGAGGCGCGCCGCGGCCTCCGAGATCGCGGCGCGATCGGCCTGCGGCAGGTCGAGGCCATCCGCCAGATCGCGCAGCACCTCGCCTTCCGGGCGGCCGTAGGCGCCGCGCAGCGCCGCAAGCGTGGCGGCTGGCGTGGCGGCGGGGTCGGTCGCGGCGGGATCGGAATGCAGGTTCATGGTCGGCCCTTCCGGATGGCGCGGGGATCGGCCGGGATGCGGCGCGCAGCGCAGAGGGAACCGCATCCGTGGCGGTGTTGCAAACGCTTCCTGCCACGGGGCTGCCACCGGCCGCCGCGGCGCTTGCCCGGCGGCGCCGCCCGTGCGAGGCCGGCGGTACAGGATCGAAGCGAGGGCCGATGCCACCCGAAGTTGCAAGCCCTGCCCGGGCGGGCCAGCCATGAGCAGCCGCCGCGGGATCATAGCGCTTGTAGGCGCCGTGGCGCTGGTGGGTGGCCTGCCGCGGCTCTGGCAGGCGCTGGCCCCGCAGCCGCAGGCCACGCCCATCGCCGGCTTGCCCGGATTTCGCCGGACCGCCGGGGGGCCCGTGACGGGTCTCTCCGATCCCTTCGTGGGGCTGCCGGGCGCGGCCGAGCCGGGAAAGATCGCTGCCCAGCCGGTTCCCCCGAACGAGGTCTGCGCAGCCCTCTTCCCCGCGCCGCCCCGGCCGGGCCTCGTGCCGGTGGCCTTCTTCACCGACGTGAACTGTCCCTATTGCCGGATCATGGCCGATTGGTTGACGGAGGCGGATGGCGACACCATCGATCTGACCTGGAAGAACCTGCCGCTGCTCGGCCCCGGGTCGATCGCCGCGGCCCGTGCCACCATCGCCGCCGAGGCGCAGGGGGCCGGCGATGCGATGCGCCGCCGCCTGCACCGCACCCGCTTCCAGGCGGAGGAGGGTTACCTGACCGCGCTCGCCGCCGGGCTGGGCCTCGATCCAGCCCGCCTTCTGGCGGACATGGACGCGCCCCGGACGGAGGCGCGGATCGCGCGCAGCCTCGGCCTTGCCGCCGCCTTCGGCATCCCCGGCACGCCGGCCATCGTCGCCGGCCGCACGCTGGCCATCGGCAACCTGACGCGGGAGGCCTTCGACCGGCTGATCGCGCAGGAGGCCGGGGCGAAGGCCGACTGGCCCTGCCAGGGGTGACGGCGCCCGGCCCGCGCCGCACGCCACTTCGACCTGGACCGGGAAGGTCGCCACCAGCGCAGGGAGCCGCTTGTCGGGCATCTGCGGGCAGAGCGACTGTCCCGCGCCGCCCACCGCCCCGGCCTAGCGAGCCGAGGCCACCGCCCGCGCGGGTGGCGCCTCGGCCGGTACCGGCAGGCTGACCGCCTGGCCCGTGCTGGCCGACATCTGCGCCGCGAGCCCCACCGCCACAGCCACCGCCCCGTCGCGGAAACCCACCTGCGGCGCCTCTTTGCCGCGCACCACCTCGAGGAACCGCTGGTGCTGATAGAAGGTGGCGCCGTTGTGGTCGCCCGCCTCCAGCAAAGCCGGGTCCACCGGGATCTCGCGCCGCCGCGGCCCCTTCGGCTCGCGCGGGCTGACGATGATCTGCGGCACGGGCGCGGGGCCGAGCGCGACGGGCCAGAACCGCCCCGGCCCCGGCACCCGCGCCTCGATCTTGCCGGCAGGGCCAAGCGCGGTCAGCTCCTCCTGGTATTCCGAGCCTTCCGCGAACATGCACAGCTCGAGCATCGCCCGCGCGCCGCTGGCGAAATCGATTACGACGTAGCCGTTGTCCCAGATGTCGGGCACCGCGCCGCCGATCGTCTCGCTCTTGTGGTTCACCGATTGCCCGGCCGAGGCCATCACCCGCACCGGCTCTGACCCCAGGATCAGCCGCATCAGATCGAAGAAGTGGCAGCATTTCTCGACCAGCGTGCCACCGGTGCGGGCGTTGAAGCGGTTCCAGGCGCCGACCTTGTGCAGGAACGGAAACCGGTGCTCGCGGATGCTCAGCATCGCGATCCCGCCGGTCGCCTCCGCGGCCTCGGCGATGAAGGCGGCGATGGGTGGCATGTAGCGGTATTCCATCGCCACCCAGACCGGCGCGGGATATGCCGCCATCAGTGCATCAAGCCGCTCGGCCTCGTGCGCCGCAACGTAAAGCGGCTTCTCGACCAGAAGCGGCAGCGGGCGCAGGCGCGCGATCTCCTCCATCTGCGCGACGTGGCAATCGTTGGGGCTGGCGATGACGAGCGCATCGAGGCCCTCCACCGCCAGCAACGCCTCGACGCTGCCGCATATCCGCGCCTGCGGGGCGATCCGGGCCGACGCCGCGGCCATGCCGGCATCGGGCTCGAAGATCGCCGCCACAGCCGCGCCGTCGAGGATCGCGATGTTGCGCAGGTGCTCCTGGCCCATCATGCCGCAACCGATCAGGCCGTAGCGCTTCACGTCGTCCATCAATCCTCCCTATCGCAGCCGGGCGACATAGGCCGCGCGGGTGTGATCGAACCATGTGTAGGATATCTCGGCCCGCGCGCCGGTCTGGTCGCGGCCGATGCGGGTCACGTGCCCGCAGGGGGTGCCCGGCGCGCCGGAGAGGCCCGCGGCCCAGTTCGGCAGCGCGGCCAGCCCCACGCGGTCGTCGGCCTGGGCGATCCAGAAGCCGAGGCGAGTGCGGTAATGCAGGTAAAGCAATTCCGAAAGGTCCGCGGCGGCGATGACGGCAGCATAGCCGCCGTCGAGCCAGATCTCCTCGGCGGCGACGATCAGCCCGTCAAGCGCGCGCATCCGGCGGATCCGGTGCGCCTCGGTGCTGGTCCCGAAGGGCGGCAGATGCGCCGGCTTCGGCAGCCGGTCGACCGAAAGCACCCGCGCCGTCGGAAGCCCGCCGCCATCCAGCCGTTCCAGCCGAAAGAACGCATAGACCGACGCGCCGGCCGGGGCCTCGCAGATGTAGTTGCCCGAACCCTGCCGCCGCTCGATGGCCCCGCGCGCCTGCAGCTCGGCCAGCGCCTTGCGCAGGGTGCCAACCGCGACACCCAGATCCGCCGCCATCTCACGCTCCGGCGGCAGCCTGTCGCCTGGGGTGAGCCGGCCCGAGGCGATCTCGCGCTGGATCATCTCGCTCACCTGCAGCCATTTCGGCAAGGCCGTGGCATCCGCGGCGGGATGCGCCCGCGCGGGCCCTTCGGGCACTTGGAAGAGGTTGGCGTCGGCGGTCATCGTAAAGATTTGCGGCACTCGGATTGATCCACTATTGATACACCTCGTTTGCGCCTGCTACGCAATAGCAATCCACATCGATCCCGGCACCAAGCCCAGCAACGAATGGCCCGCGCATGAGCATCGTCCCCGTCACATCCGCCGATCTCGACGCCGTCGAGGTTTCGTGGTTCGCGGCCCTCTGCTCGGACGATTACCGCCTGCTGGGCGTGCCGGAAGGCGATCTGCGATCGTCCTGGGCGCATTGCAGCGCGATCCTGAAGGAGGCCGAGGCGCAGGGCTTCCGCAACATCCTGTGCCCCTCCTCCTATCAGGTGGGGCAGGACACGCTCAGCTTCGTGGCGGGCGGTGCGGCGATCACCGACCGGATCAACATGCTGGCCGCGATCCGCTGCGGCGAGATGCAGCCCATCATGCTGGCCCGCACCGTGGCGACGCTGGACCACATGCTGCAGGGCCGGCTGACGCTCAACGTCATCTCCTCGGACTTTCCCGGCGAGAAGGCGGAGAGCGCCGTGCGTTACCAGCGATCGCGCGAGGTGGTCGAGATCCTGAAGCAGGCCTGGACGCAGGACGAGATCAACTACACCGGCGAAGTCTATGACTTCAAGGGCGTCACCACCGGTCCCGCGAAACCCTACCAGATCGGCGGTCCGCTCCTTTACTTCGGCGGCTATTCGCCCGCCGCGCTGGAGCTTTGCGGCGCAGCATTGCGACGTCTACCTGATGTGGCCGGAGCCGCAGGAACAGCTGGCGGAGCGCATGAGGGCCGTCCACCAAGTGGCTGAGAAATATGACAGAACGCTTGATTACGGCCTGCGGGTGCACATGATCGTGCGCGATACCGAGGCCGAAGCGCGGGAGTATGCGGATCACCTCGTCAGCCAGCTCGACGACGAGCTCGGCACCCTGATCCGCGACCGGGCGCACGATTCCACCTCGCTCGGCGTCAGCCATCAGGCCCGCGCGCGGGAGCTGGCCGACCAGTTCGGCTATGTCGAGCCGCATCTGTGGACGGGCATCGGCCGGGCCCGTTCGGGCTGCGGCGCGGCACTCGTGGGCTCAACCGACCAGGTGCTGAGCAGGATCGAGGCGTACCGCCGCATGGGTATCCGGGCCTTCATCTTCTCGGGCTACCCGCATCTGGAAGAGGCCCGCCACGTGGGCGAGAAGCTGCTGCCGCAGATCAAGACGTGCTCGCTGCCGCACGCCTATGGGCGGGTGCCGGGAACCGTACCGGATACGCCGCTCGGTACGGGGCTCAGAGCATGAGCGCCGCGATGGAACGCATTGAGCTGGCGTCAGACCTTTCCCTCTCGCGACTGGCCTACGGCATGTGGCGGCTGGACGAGGACGACACGGCGCCGGCCCATATCCAGGCGAAGATCGAGGCGTGCCTCGAGCAGGGCCTGACCACGATGGACCAGGCCGATATCTATGGCGGGTACACCGCGGAGGGGTTCCTCGGCGGGGCGTTCAAGGCGGCGCCCGGCCTGCGCGACAAGGTCGAGCTCGATCACGAAATGCGATATCGTTGCGCCGGCGGGGCGCCACGCCGCGGCCCGGGTGAAGCATTACGACACATCGGCCGCCCACATCACCGCCTCGGTGGAGACCAGCCTGCGGGAGATGGCGACCGACCGGATCGACCTTCTGCTCGTGCACCGCCCCGACCCGCTGATGGACCACCGCGAGACCGGCGCCGCGCTCGATGCGCTGGTGGCGTCCGGCAAGGTCCGGCATCTGGGCGTCTCGAACTTCCGCCCGCACGACTTCACGCTGCTGCAATCGGCCTGCGACGCGCCGCTTCTGACCAACCAGATCGAGCTGAGCCTCGTGGCCAACGCCGCCTTCACCAACGGCGACATCGCGTTCCTGCAGGAGCGTGGCCTGCCGCCCATGGCATGGTCGCCGCTGGCTGGGGGCGCGCTTTTCGCCGGGGAACTCGCAGCTGCAACAAGCGCCTGCGCGAGGTCGCGACAGAGGCGGGCACCGATGCCACCGCCGTGGCCATCGCGTGGCTCCTGCGGCATCCCGCAGGCATCGTGCCGGTGATGGGCACCAACAAGCTGGAGCGGATCCGCGCGTTCTCCACCGCACTTTCGGTGGAGATGGACCGCCAGTTGTGGTTCGATCTCTACACCGCCGCGATCGGGCAAGAGGTGCCCTGATGGACGGACAGGGAGACGCGATGCAGGCATTCACCCCCGGGCCGGAGACCGCGCGGGCTTTCCGCGACGCGCTCGGCCGGTTCGCGACGGGGGTGACGGTGGTGACCGCGCCCTCGCCCGCCGGACCGCTGGGGATCACGGCCAACAGCTTCGCCAGCGTCTCGCTCGACCCGCCGATGGTTCTGTGGTCGCCGGCGAAATCCTCGGCCCGCTTCGGGGTGTTCTCCACCGCGCCGCGCTTTGCCATCCACGTCATCGGGGCCGAGCAGGCGGATGTGGCAACCCGCTTCGTCCGGAACGGGCGGGCCTTCGAAGGGCTGAACTGGGCACTGGGCGCAGGTGGCGTGCCGCTGATCGCAGGCTGCCTCGCGCGGTTCGAATGCGATCTTGCAGCGACCCACGACGGCGGCGATCACCTCATCGTGCTGGGCAACGTCCTGGCAGCCGAGATGCGCGAGGGCACGCCGCTGGTCTTCTGCAGCGGCGGGTACGGAGAATTCAGCCGCGCCGAGTGACCGGCACGGCGCAAGGTCGACCGCCGAAGCCGCACGCAAGACGGCCGGCGCCGCGACCCTCGTTTCCCAGGGGAGGATCGGGGGCAGACTGACGAAGGCCCGCCCGGATCACCCGGAGGTGGGCACCTTGGGGGGAGGAGGCCGCCATGGCGGTGTTGCAGACGGTGCTCGCGCCGTTCCAGGCGGTGCTCGCGCCGTTCCAGGCGGTGAACGGCCTGCTGGGCCATGTCGGGCGGTGGGCGGCCATCGTGGCGCTGGCGATCATGGTCTTCGTGATCCTGCTGCAGGTCTTCTGCCGCTACGTGCTGGGCACCGCCTTGCCTTGGCCAGACGAGGCCGCGCGGTTCCTGATGCTGTGGATGACCGGCCTTGCAGCGCCCGTCGCCTATCGTCGCGGGGGCTTCGTGGCCATCGACATGCTGGAGCGCGCGATTCCCCGCAGCGCCGCCGCCCTGCTGATGCTGTTCCTGCAGATCGTGGCCCTCGCCGTGCTGCTGACGGCGATCCAGTACGGCTGGAAGCACGTCAATTCCGGCTGGCTCTTCGCCTCGTCCTCGCTGCGCGTGCCGCTCGATCTGATCGGCGGCACCAGCGCGAAGGTCAAGCTGGCCTGGATGTATCTCTCGCTCTGGGTGGGCATGGTGCTGCTGACCCTCGTGAACGTCGAGCTGATCCTGCGCAGCCTGATCACCCTGGCGGGCGGTCAGGTGATGCCGCTGGCCGCGCCCGGCCTTCCCGAAGCCGAATAGAAAGGGACGACGCGCATGCTCATCTGGTTCCTGCCGGTCTTCCTGCTCTTCCTCATGGTCGGCATGCCGGTCTTCTTCGGCTTGCTCGCCGCGCCCGGCATCCTGCTCGCGCTGCAGGGGTCCGAACGCGACCTCGCGCTGCTCTACCGCAACCTCTACAACGGGATGGACAGCTTTCCCCTGATGGCGCTGCCGTTCTTCCTGCTGGCGGGCGAAGTGATGAACCGCGGCGGCATCACCGAACGGCTGGTGGAATTCAGCCAGGCTTTCATGGGTCACCTGCGCGGCGGGTTGGCACATGTGAACATCCTCAGCTCGATGCTCTTCGCGGGGCTCTCGGGCTCGGCGGTGGCCGATACCTCGGCGCTCGGCTCTACCCTCATCCCGGCGATGGAGAAGAACGGCTACACCCGTCCCTTCGCCGCCGCGATCACCGCCGCATCCTCGGTCATCGGGCCGATCATCCCGCCCTCGGGCATCATGATCATCTATGCCTACGTGATGGGCGAAAGCGTGGCGGCGCTGTTCCTCGCCGGGATCGTGCCGGGCATCATGGTGGGCCTGGGGCTGATGATCATGGTCCGGCTGATGGCCGACCGCTACAACCTGCCCAAGGCCGAACGCATCGTGAAGAAGTCGCAGCCGATCTCGGCGGTGGAACACTGGGTGTCGTTCATCCTGCTGCGGCTGAACATCGGCTGGCTGGTCTACCTGCTGGGCACCTTCTTCGTGCCGCAGGGCACCGGCATCCGCCTGGCCGCCTTCGCCATCGCGGTGCTGATCGCGCATCTCTTCGTGATGCGGATGCGCGGGCAGGTCAGCCACGATTTCCGCGTGGTGGTGAAGAAGGCGGTGGCACCCATGCAGACGCCGATCATCATCCTGGGCGGCATCGTCTTCGGTGTCTTCACGCCCACCGAGGCCAGCGCCATCGCGGTGCTCTACGCGCTCGTCATCGCCTTCGGGGTGCTGCGTTCGATGACCTTGGGCGACCTGACGGACGTGCTGGCCCGCTCGGCCCTCGCCTCGGCCACGGTCCTGCTGCTGGTCGGCGCAGCGGTGTCGTTCAAGACGGTCGTGTCGCTCAGCCATGCGCCCGAGATCCTGGCGGAGTTCATCCTCGGGCTTTCCGAGAACCCGCTGATGCTGCTGTTCCTCATCAACATCCTGCTTTTCGTCGTCGGCATGTTCCTCGACGCGGGGCCGGCGATCATCATCCTCGGCCCCATCCTCGGGCCGATCTTCACCGACCTCGGCGTCAACAGCGTGCATTTCGCCATCATCATGTCGGTGAACCTGACCGTGGGGCTGGCGACGCCGCCCATGGGGCTCGTGCTTTTCGTCGCCTCGTCGGTCTCGGGCGAACGGGTCGAGACGATCAGCCGGGCGATCCTGCCGTTCCTAGCGGTGGAGGTCGTCGTGATCTTCCTGATCACCTACATCCCGGCCCTGTCGCTCACCATCCCGCGCTTGACCGGCTTCCTCAACTGACATCACTTACGCCCACCAATCCCAGGGAGGACTTTGAATGTTCAAGAAACTCGGCCTGTCGCTTCTGGCGGCCACAATGCTCACCGCGCCCCTCGCCGCGGCCGCGCAGGAGATCACCCTGCGCGCCACCGCCAACAGCAACGAGAACGACGAGGACTACGACGGCCTGATCGTCTTCAAGGACTTCGTCGAGAAGGCCTCGAACGGCGAGATCGCGGTCGAACTCTTCATCGGCACGCAGCTCTGCTCGAACGGCACGGAATGCCTCCAGGGCATCTCCGACGGCTCGATCGACATCTTCGTCACCACCTCGGGCGGCGCCGCGGGCATCTTCCCCTACATCCAGATCTTCGATCTGCCCTATCTCATGCGCGACGACCGCACCGCGGAGGCTGTCCTGACCGGCGGCGACTTTACCAAGCTGCTGCGCGACAAGGCGCTGGAAAGCTCGGGCGACACGATCCGCATCATGTCGATCGGCAACACCGGCGGCTGGCGCAACTTCGCCAATACCGAGCGCCGGATCGAAACGCCGGAAGACATCAAGGGCCTGAAGCTGCGGACCGTCGTGGCCGACCTCCCGCAGGAGATGGTCAACACGCTCGGCGCCTCGCCCACCCCGATCCCGTGGCCCGAGCTCTTCACCTCGCTGCAGACCGGCGTGGTCGAGGGCACCGCAAACGGCATCACCGACATCATGGGCATGAAGTTCCCCGATGCCGGCCTGAAGTACATGACCCTCGACGGACATGCCTACATGGCCGCGGTCTGGGTGATGAACAACGACCGCTTCATGTCGATGACCGACGCGCAGAAGAAGATCGTCGTGGATGGCTTCAAGGAGCTGCAGCAGGCCACTTTCGCCTCGCCGAAGCGCAAGTCGATCCAGGCCTACGAGGATTTCGTGGCCGGCGGCGGCGATCTCTACGTGCCGTCGCCCGAAGAGAAGGACGCGTTCAAGACCGCGGTCGAGCCGGTCTACGACTGGTTCGCCAGCAACGTCGACGGCGGCGAGGAGGTGCTGGCCGCCCTGCGCGACGAGGTGGCGAAGGCCGAAGCCGCGATGGACGAGACCTACGCCAAGGAAATGAACTGAGCCGAGACTGAGGTTCGGACGACAATGGGGGGGCGTGGCCGCGAGGGCCGCGCCCCCTTCCCCTATCGGCGCGGCGCCAGCGCCTGCCCCTCCACCCGGATGCGCACCGCCAGCATCGCCGCGTTCAGCACGGTGAACACGACCGCCACCCAGACCAGCCCCAGCACCATCGGCGCCACCGCGATCTCGGCCACCACGACGGTGTAGTTGGGATGCCGCAGGAAGCGGAACGGCCCCCCCGTCGCCAGCGGCCCCTCGGCAAGGATGATCCGCGTCGTCCAGCGCGGGCCAAGCGTGACCAGCACCCAGATCCGCAGAGCCTGCAAGACCGCGAAGGCCGCCAGCCAGCCCGGTTGCACCGGCCTGTCGTAGCCCAACACGAGGATCGCGAGGATCCACGCGGTGTGCAGCGCCACGATGAAGGGGTAGTGGCCCGCCCCCACCTCCCGCGCGCCGTCCGCCAGCAGCCGCGCGGTGTTGCGCCGGGCGAGGGCCAGCTCCCCCAGCCGCTGAACGATGAGGAAGGCGATGAACGCAAGGGCGGGCAGCGAGGCGCTCATCCCACCCTGAACGGCAGGAACGCCGCGGTGAAGCCCGGGCCCAGTGCCGTCATCACCATCTGGCCGGTCGCGCCGCGGGCCAGCACCTCGTGCAGCACGAAAAGCACCGTGGGCGCCGACATGTTGCCGTGATGCCGCAGGACCTCGCGCTCGACGTCGAGGCTGTCGGCCGGCAGGTCCAGCGCCGCCTCCAGCGCCGTCACCACCTTTGCGCCGCCGGGGTGGCAGACGAACCGGTCGATGGCGTCGCGCGGCACGCCCATGGCCTTCAGCGCTGGTCCGGCGGCAGGGGCGAACTCGCGCTCGGCGAATTCAGGGATCGAGCGGTCGAAGACCACGCCCAGACCGGTGTCGTCCACGTCCCAGCCCATGATCTGCAGGGTGTCGGGCCAGGTATGCTGCGCGCCGGCCTCGAGGGTGATCTGGCCACGCGGCCCCGGTGCCGCGCCCAGAACCGCCGCCGCCGCCCCGTCGCCGAAAAGCACCGTGGCGATCACGTCGGCCTTGGTCAGCCGGTCCGAGCGGAAACTGAGCGTGCAGCCTTCGAGGCTGACCAGCAGCACCGTGGCACCGGGGCTGGCCGCCGCCATGGCGCGCGCGATCTCCATCCCCGCGACCCCGCCCGCGCAGCCCAGCCCGAAAACCGGCACGCGCCGCAGATCGGCCCGGAAGCCGAGCTCTGCCGCCGCACGTGCCTCCAGTGTCGGGGTCGCGATCCCGGTAGAAGAGACGGTAACGGCGATGTCCACGTCCGCTGCCGACAGTCCGGCATCCGCCAGCGCCGCCCGCGCCGCATCGGCGTAGAGCCGGGTGCCCGCCGACACATAGAGGCTGTTGCGGTCCGTCCAGGTCTTCGGCGTCTCGAACCAGTCGAAGGGCGCCATGGAATGCCGCGTCTCGATCCCGGCGCTCCGGAAGGCCGGCACCAGCTTTTCGAAGAACGGATATTTCGGCCCCAGGATGCGCCGCGCCCGGTCGACCACCTCGTCCTGCGGCAGCAGATAGTCGGGCACCGCCGTCGCGAGGCCCTGAAGATAGACTGCCATAATCGTGAACGCCCTTCAACTTCGCCACCAAAAACTAGGACGGTGGCACACGAAAGAAACCTCCGGCGGGCCAGGCGGGTCCCTGGGACAAGCGATCGTGTCATCCAGCGAACGGCAGCCTCGACACTTGCCCGTGGGGCAGCAGACGGGGCAGGATCAGCGGAACGGATACATCCAGGCCCGATAGTCCCGCACCAGCACATGCGCATGATCGATCTCTTCCGGCGTCATCTTCTTGACGACCTCTTCCTGGCTGATCGCGGCATCGGGGTCGCCGCCGATGGCGCTGAGCACGTACCACATGTAGGCGCGGGTCAGGTCGGGCGCCGGCAGGCCGCGGCCAACCTCGTAGTACCAGCCCACGCCGGATTGCGCGCCCGGGTGCCCCTTCATCGCCGAGCGCAGATACCACTCGAAGGCGCGCGCGTCGTCCTGCGGCACGCCGAGGCCCATCGCGTACATCACGCCGATCAGCTCTTCGGCCTCGGCGTTTCCGGATCGCGCGGCGGGGCGCAGCGCGTCCATCGCCTCGGCAAAGCGGCCCTCCTCCATCGCGTCGCGCGCCGCCTCGATCTCGGCCACGGCCCCGCCCGCGCCGAGCGCCAGCACCAGGGCAGCCCAAAGCGGCGTCTGGCTCATCTTCTGGCCTCCTTCTGCCTCGCCGCGGCCCCGGCCGCCGCCTACGACCTGCCGCCGCCCATCGCGGCGGCCGATTACCACCCCCACGACCCCGCCAAGGCGGCGATCGGGCGGCTTCTGTTCTACGACAGGATCCTGTCGGGAAACAGGAACATCTCCTGCGGCACCTGCCACCATCACGATCACGGCTCGGCCGATGGCCTCTCGCTGGGGATCGGCGAGGGCGGCAGCGGGGTGGGGCCGGCCCGCACCGCCGGGATCGGCCGCAGCCGCATCCCCAAGCGCATCCCCCGCAACGCGCCTGGCCTGTGGAACCTCGGCCATCGCTCCGTGACCGTGATGTTCCACGACGGGCGGCTGGAGGTCTCCGACATCTACGGCCGCGGCTTCGACACGCCGGCGCAGGAATGGCTGCCCGAGGGATTGCCGAACCCGCTGGCCGCTCAAGCGCTCTTTCCACTGGTGGCGCAGTTCGAGATGGCCGGGAACCCGTCCGAGAACGAGGTAGCGGGCGCCGTGCACGACCGCGTGGATGCGGCCTGGCCGATCCTCGCCAGGCGCGTGCGGGGCATTCCGGCCTATGCCGCGATGTTCGCAGATGCCTTTGACGAGGTCGCCGCACCGCAGGACGTGACCATCGTGCACATCGCGGAGGCTCTATCGGATTTCATCAACGCCGAATGGCAGAGCCACGACAGTCCCTGGGATCGCTGGCGCGCCGGCGGCCCCGCCCTGCCGGCGGGGGCGGCGCGGGGCGCGCAGCTTTTCTTCGGCCGGGCGCACTGCGCGTCGTGCCATTCCGGCCCGCTCTTCACCGACCAGGGCTTCCACGCCATCGGCCTGCCGGGCTTCGGCCCGGGGCGCACCCGCGCCTTCGATCCGATGCCGCGCGATGCCGGGAGGATCGCCGCCAGCGACCGCCTGGAGGACGCCTACCGCTTCCGTACGCCCTCCCTGCGCAACGTCGCGCTGACGGCGCCTTATGGCCATAACGGCGCCTATCCGACGCTGCGCGAGATCGTCGCCCATCACGCTGACCCGGACGCCGCCCTCGCTGCCTGGACGCCACTTTCGGCCAATCTGCCCGCAGCGCCTTGGCTCGCCGCTACCGACTTCGCCATCCGCGATGACAGAACCGAGATGGCGCGGCAGGGCGCGGCCCGGGATCTGCCCGAGGTGGCCCTCGCCCCAGGCGATATCGACGATCTGGTGGCCTTTCTGGAGAGCCTGACGGAGACCGATGCGCGACGCCGCCCCATGGGTCGACCACTCGCGGTGCCAAGCGGCCTGCCCGTCGACTGAGGGCGCGCGGCGGCGGGCGGCGGCGTCACGCCCGGGTGTCCCGAGCACAAGCGCGGGATCGCGCGACCCACCTCGCCCCGTCCCGAAGGGCCTGGGCGAGCGGCGCCCTGGCCAGTATACCCTTCAAGCGCCAACGCGCTGGAATTATTCGCAATTCCCGCCCGTCAGGACAGCCCCGGGCGATCGCCCTCTTGACCGGCCGCGCCGCCTGCAAGAAAGCTGTGTTAATCTCTGGGCGCGTCTGGTTTCTTCGCTTAGGCACAAGACAACCGGTTCGGGCCGCATCGCTCCGCCAAGGGGGCGGCGGCGCAGATCCGGCCCGAACGCGACCGGGACCGACAGGGAGGGATCAGATGTCAGACCAGGCCAGCGCCGTGAAGAGCCACGCGCCGAGCGAAGAATTCGTGGCCGGCGCCCATATCGACCGCGCAAAGTACGACCGGATGTATGCGAATTCCATCGCCGACCCGGAGGCCTTCTGGCGCGAGGCCGGTGCGCGGGTGGACTGGATCAAGCCGTTCTCGACCGTCCGCAACGTCGATTTCAGCCTCGGCTCGGTGGAGATCGAGTGGTACGGCGACGGCACGCTGAACGTCTGCGTCAATTGCGTCGACAGGCATCTGGCCACCCGCGGCGACCAGACAGCGATCATCTGGGAACCCGACGACCCCGAGGAGGGCGCCCGCCACATCACCTACCGCGAGCTGCACGCCCAGGTCTGCAAGATGGCCAACGTGCTGCTGGACTTGGGCGTGACGAAGGGCGACCGGGTGGTGCTCTACATGCCGATGATCCCCGAGGCCGCATATGCCATGCTGGCCTGCGCGCGGCTGGGGGCGGTGCATTCGGTGGTCTTCGCCGGCTTCTCGCCCGATGCCCTGAGCGCGCGGATCAACGGTTGCGGCGCGAAGGTCGTGGTCACCGCCGATCATGCCCCCCGCGGCGGCAAGGCGACGAAGCTCAAGTCCAACGCCGACGAGGCGCTGCTGCACACCCCCGACAACGTCAAGCTGCTGGTGATCAAGCGCACGGGCGGCCAGACCACGTGGACCGAAGGGCGCGACTTCGACTACAATGCGCTGGCCGAGGAGGCGAGCGACAGCTGCGCGCCGGCCGAGGTAAGCGCCGAGGATCCGCTCTTCATCCTCTACACCTCGGGCTCCACCGGGCAGCCGAAGGGCGTGGTGCATTCGTCCGCCGGCTATCTCGTCTTCGCGTCGATGACGATGGAATACGTCTTCGACTATCACGATGGCGATGTCTTCTGGTGCACCGCCGATGTGGGCTGGGTCACCGGGCACAGCTATATCGTCTATGGCCCTCTCGCGATCGGTGCGGTCACGGTGATGTTCGAGGGCGTGCCGACCTGGCCCGATGCCAGCCGCTTCTGGCAGGTCGTGGACAAGCACAAGGTCACCCAGTTCTACACCGCCCCCACCGCCATCCGCGCGCTGATGGGCAAGGGCGACGAATTCGTCGAGAACGCCGACCTCTCCTCGCTGCGCCTGCTCGGAACGGTGGGCGAGCCGATCAACCCCGAGGCGTGGAACTGGTACGATCGCAAGGTCGGCGGCGGGCGCTGCCCCATCGTCGACACGTGGTGGCAGACCGAGACGGGCGGCCACCTGCTGACGCCCCTGCCCGGCGCCATCCCGACCAAGCCTGGATCGGCCACGCTGCCATTCTTCGGCGTCGAGCCGGTCATCCTCGACGCCGCCAGCGGCAAGGAAATCGCCGAGACCGAAGCCGAGGGCGTGCTTTGCCTCAAGTCCAGCTGGCCGGGTCAGATGCGGACCGTCTGGGGCGACCACGAACGGTTCGAGCAGACCTATTTCTCGCAGTATCCAGGCCACTACTTCTCGGGCGACGGCTGCCGGCGGGATGCCGATGGCTACTACTGGATCACCGGGCGGGTGGACGACGTCATCAACGTCTCGGGCCACCGCATGGGCACGGCCGAGGTGGAAAGCGCGCTCGTCGCACACCCCAAGGTCGCCGAAGCCGCGGTGGTGGGCTACCCGCACGACGTGAAGGGCCAGGGCATCTATTGCTACGTGACCCTGATGAACGGGATCGATCCCTCCGAAGAGCTGCGCAAGGAACTGCGCGGCTGGGTCCGGACCGAGATCGGGCCGATCGCCAGCCCGGATCTGATCCAGTGGGCGCCCGGTTTGCCGAAGACGAGGTCCGGCAAGATCATGCGCCGGATCCTGCGCAAGATCGCCGAGAACCAGCACGACAGCCTGGGCGACACCTCGACCCTGGCAGACCCCGCCGTCGTCGACGATCTCGTCGAGAACCGCATGAACAAGGCCTGAGCGCATGGATGGAAGCGAACGCAACCCCGACCTCCCGAAAGGCGCGCCCGTGCTCGTTCTGCTGGGGCCTCCGGGCGCCGGCAAGGGCACCCAGGCACGGCGGCTTCAGGAAAGCTTCGGGCTGGTGCAGCTCTCGACGGGCGACCTGCTGCGGGCCGCCGTGGCGGAGGGCACCGATGCCGGCCAGAAGGCGAAGGCTGTGATGGACGAGGGCGGCCTCGTGTCCGACGACATCGTGCTGCAAGTCCTGAAGGACAGGCTGGCCAACCCCGACACCAGGCAGGGCGTGATCCTCGACGGCTTTCCCCGCACGCCGGGCCAGGCGGAGGCGCTGGACGGGCTGCTGATCGCGAGCAACCAGAAGATCGACGCCGCGATCTCCATGGAGGTTTCGGATGGCGCCATGATCGATCGGGTCGCCGGGCGCTATACCTGTGCCACCTGCGGCGAGGGATATCACGACAGCTTCAAGCAGCCGGCCGAACCGGGCGTCTGCGACAAGTGCCAGGGAACCGAGTTCAAGCGCCGGGCGGACGACAACGCCGAGACCGTTCGCTCCCGCCTCCAGGCCTACCACGACCAGACGGCGCCGCTGATCTCGCATTACGACAAGCGCGGCGCCCTGCACCGGGTGGATGCGATGGCGAGCATCGAGCAGGTATCGCGCGATCTGGCGGTGATCGTGGAGGGCGTCTCCGCGTAGGCAGGCGCTTACCCGGGCGCATCCGCGGGCCCCCGAAGCCCCAAGCGTGGCGCGGTGCCCTTCATGGAAGGGCCCGCGCGATCTGCCGCGAGGGTGCGCTTTATATCGGCTCCCATGGCGCAATCGGCACGGTGAAGCGGGGGAAGACAGGTCGCGCGCGCCTGCCGGTCGCCGCCGCGCCCTACTCCGCCGGAGCCGGGGCAGCCTGCGCGGACGCCGGGCGCTCCTCTGGCGCCGCAACGAGGCAAAGCCGCAGGAGCGGCGGCACCGTCAGCAGCGTCAGGAAAGCCGACATCGACAGGCCCCCCACGACCACCGCGCCAAGGCCCCGGTAAAGCTCCGAGCCCTCGCCGGGGAAAACCACCAGCGGCAGCATCCCGCAGACGGAGGTCAGCGTCGACATGAAGATCGGGCGGATGCGGTTGCGGGTCGCCTCCTCGATCGCGGCGATGGGCGCCATGCCCTCCTCGCGCAGATGAAAGAGCGACTGGTGCACGATCAGGATCGCGTTGTTCACCACGATGCCCACCAGGATCACGAAGCCAAGCAGGGTCAGCATGTCGAGCGGCTGGGTCTGGAACGTGTTCAGCAACGCCAGCCCGCCCACGCCCCCCGCCGCGGCCACGGGCACCGAGATCATGATCACCAGCGGCAGCACGAAGCTTTCGAAGAGGATCGCCATCACGAGGAACACGATGACCATGGCGACCAGCAGGTTGATCTGGATCGCCTCCCAGGTCTGGCTCAGCTGGTCGGCGGTGCCCGACACGGTCATGCGCACGCCGTCGGGCAGGCCGCGCTCTTCCAGGGCTGCGATCACGTCGGTCTCCAGCATCTCCACGGCCGATTCCAGCGGCAGCGCCGCCGAGGGGCGCACCTCCAGCGTGACGGTGCGCAGCCGGTCGCGGTGGCGGATCTCCGTCGGCCCCGCGGTCACCTGCACCTCCGCCAGGGCCGAGACCGGCAGGATCGCGCCAGAGGGGGTGACGATGGGAAAGCTGCCCACGTCCTGGGTGCGCCGCCCGTCGGCCACGGCGCCCTTCAGGGTCAGGTCGATCCGGTCGGCGCCCACGGTCACCTCGGCCACGCGCAGCCCGTCGTTGTAGGCGTCGACCGACGCGGCCAGCGCGGCGGTGCCCACGCCGGCATCGGCCAGCCGCAGCCTGTCCGGCAGCAGCCGCACCTCGGGCGCGCCAAGCTCCAGCCCCGGGATGGGGCGGAACTGGTGGCCCTCGCTGCGCGGCAAGAGGCCGCTGACGATCCCGGCCGCCTGCCCCGCGACGGCGAGAATGTCGTTCAGGTCCTGCCCCGAGACGTTCAGCTCGATCGTGCGCCCGCCGCCCACCCCGCGCCCGAAGAGCGAGGGCTGGGTCATGAAGCCGAAGGTGCCGGGCTCCGCGAAGATCGGCCTCGAGAGGATCGGGATCAGCTCGCCCACGCGGGTGCCGTCCACCGCCGCGGCGCCGACGAAGCTGTTGCCCGGTGTCGCCACGAAGAAGAAGCTCGACAGGGACGGCAGACCCTCCGCCGTCGCCGCATCGGGCGCGGCCTCCCAGAGCGGACGCGCGACGCCTTCGATCCGCTGGGCGATGGTTTCGGTGGTCTCCAGGTTGTAGCCAGGCGGCGGGATGATCAGGCCGAACACAAGGTTGCGGTTGCCCTCCGGCAGGTATTCGAGCTTCGGCAGGAAGATCAGCGAGGCCGCGATGGCCGTGCCCGCGATGGCCGCGACCATGGCCAGCCCCGCCCCGCGGTAGCGCACGGTGAGGCGGGTGTAGGCCATGACGGCGGCGGTGAAGCCGGCCGCGGCATGGTCGATCCCCGGCAGCCGCAGGGGTGCCGATTGCCCCGCATTGCGCAGAAGCCGCGAGGCGAGCGCCGGGATCACCGTGACCGCCACCAGCAGCGAGAGCACAACAGAGACGGAGATCGCGACCGCGATGTCGCGAAAGAGCTGGCCGGCCTCGAGCTTCATCACGAGGATCGGGATGAAGACCATCACCGTCGTCAGCGCCGAGACGAGGATCGCGCCCCACACCTGCTTGGCCCCGAGATACGCCGCCTCGCGCATGGGCCGCCCCTGCTCGCGCAGACGATAGATGTTCTCGAGCACCACAATGGCGGCATCCACGATCATCCCCACGGCGAAGGCGATGCCGGCGAGCGAGATCACGTTGAGCGTCCGCCCCGTCGCGGCCATGGCCACGAAGGTCGCCACGATCGAGACGGGGATGGCCAGCGACACCACCAGCGTCGCGGCGGGCGAGCGCAGGAACAGCATCAGCACGCCGGCCGCCAGCACGCCCCCGATCCAGATGTTCTGCACGACGAGGTCTATGGCGCCCTCTATATAGACGGTCTCGTCGTAGACCTGCTCCATCTTCAGGCCGCGCGCGGCCACCGGCCCCTCGGCCAGCTCCGCCAGCACCGCCTTGATGTCGGCCATCACCGCGATCACGTTGGCGCCGTTCTCACGCACCACGTTGAAGGCGAGGCTCGGCTCGCCGCGAAAGCGCAGGCGGGCGCGGCTTTCCTTGAAGCCGAACTGCACGTCGGCCACGTCGCCCAGGCGCAGCCGGCCGCGTGGGCCCAGCCCTTCCGCGCCGCCGCGCTCCGAGCGCAGGACCACGCCGCGCACCGCTTCGATGGTGTTGAGCGCGCCCTCGGCCCGCACCACGTAGCGCCGCTTGCCCTCATCGACGTCGCCCGCCGAGACGGAGACGTTCTCGGAGCGCAGGCGCGTGACGATCTCCGAGATGGTGAGGCCGAAGCGGGAGAGGTCCTCGGGGCGCACGATGATCTGCAACTCGCGGCTGACCCCGCCGAAGACGTTGACGGCCGAGACGCCGTCGACCCGTTCCAGCCGCTCCTTCACCACGTCCTCCACGAAGTCGCCGTAGCGCGGCAGCGGCGTGTCGTTGCCTTCCGCCGCGGTCAGGAGCACCCAGGCGATGGGGCTGTCATCGGCGCCCGAGGTGTCGAGCGAGGGTTCGCTGGCCTCCTCGGGATACCCGTTGACCCTGTCGAGCCGGTTGCTGACCAGCAGCAGCGTCTGGCCCATGTCGGCGCCGATGGCGAATTCCAGCGTGATCTCCGCCTCGCCGCTGCGCGACCGAGAGGTCATGATCTCGAGCCCCTCGAGACCGCGCAGCGCCTCTTCCTGCGGATTGACGATCTCGCGCTCGACCTCCGCCGGCGCCGCGCCCGGCCAGGCGGTCTCGATCACCACGATGGGCTTGCGCACGTCGGGGGCCAGCTGGATGGGGATGCGGCTGAGCGCGAGGACGCCGAAAAGGATCGCCATGATCACCACCGCGACAACGGCGATGGGGCGTTCGATGGCGATGCGGATCGGGTCCATGGGCGCGCGTCCTACTCGGCTACGGGGGCGGCGGCGTCGGCGTCAGGGGCCGTACCAGAGGCATCCGCCGTGCGGCTCGCGTCCGCGCCGTCGCCCGCGCCGTCGGCCCCGGCGGCGGCCCCGACAGCGGCGCCGGGGGCGGGCCGCACCGGGTCCGGCGCGATCTCCTGCCCCGGGCGCAGCCGCTCGTTGCCCCGCACGACCACCTCGTCGCCAGCCGCAAGCCCCGAGACCACTTCGAACCCCGGCCCGAAGCTGGCGCCGATGGCCACGTCGCGCGGCACCGCCTTGCCGTCCTCGTGGACGAAGGCCTGCCAGCCGCCGCGCCCCTGGATCAGCGCGTCCTTCGGCACCAGCAGCGCGTCGCGCGCTTCCGTGACCGGGATCTGCACCGTCACCGACTGGCCGATGGCCACCGGCGTTGCAGCCTGCCCCAGATCGGCGGTCAGACGCACGGGGCGGGTGCGGGTGGCGGTGGATTCCGTCGGCAGAAGCGCACGCACGGTCAGGCGCAGCGCGTCGCCATCCTCGGTCTGGCCGTCGATCTGCTGGCCGGTGCTCAGGGCCGCGATGTAGCGGGCCGGCACCGCCGCCTCCACCTCCACGTCGCGGATATCGACGAGCGTTGCGGCCAGGCTGCCCGGCTGCACGTATTCGCCGCTGTCGAGCGCAACCTCCAGGATCGCGCCATGGAACGGCGCGCGAATGGTGGCGCGGTCGAGGTTGTAGGCGGCCTCGGCGGCCGCCGCTTCGGCGCTGGCGAGCCTGGCACGGGCCTGCGCCAGTTGCCCGCGGGCCTGCGCCACCGCGCCCTCGCGGTCGTCGAACGCCCCCTGGCTGAAGGCATTGGTGCCACGCAGGCCCTCGACCCGCGCAAAGCCACGCTCCCCGAGGATCAGCGTGGCGTTCGCCACCTCCACGCCGGCCTCGGCCTCGGCGGTGGCGGCGCGGCTCTGGTTCAGCTCAATCTCCAGCAATTCGGTATCGAGCCGCGCCAGTGCCTGCCCGGCCTCCACCACCTCGCCGACGCGGACCATGACCTCGTCGACCACGCCCGCGACCCGGACGGCGACCCCGCTTTCGCGGGTCGCCACGATCTCGGCGAAGACCGGAACGGTTTCCGAGACGGCGCGCGCCTCGACCCAATCGGTGGCGACGCCCGAAGGCCCGCCCTGCGCGGCGGCGGGGGCGGCGGATTGCAAGGCGAGGACGAGGCCGGCGAGGATGGCCTTCACGGGCAGGCGCACCGGCATTCTCCGATCTGTGTTGGCGATTATGTCGGTGAGTTAGCACATATGACGCGCAGTCAAAGCGAATTGCCGCCGCTTGAGGGCCGAAGCGGGTCACAATGCTGCAATCGGGGTGGGCCTGCCCGTGTGGCAGGCAGCATCGCCTAGCGGCCCGGGGCGCGCCGCATCCGCAGCAGCAGGGCCAGTGCGACGCCGAGCGCCAGCCAGAGCTTCCAGACGTCCACCTTGGAAGGGTCGAGCCACCGGCCCTGCAGGCCCGCCCCTAGGGGCGCCGCGAGTTCCGGCCCGAAGGCCACCAGCAGCACCACGGCCGCGGCGCCCGGAAGGGCACCCGCGCGCCGCCCCGGCCCCCCGAGGACCGCCGCCGCGAGCACCGCAAGGCCGGCCTCGACGCCGAGCACTCCGCGCGGCGGCGCGCTGCCGAGCCAGAGGGCGGCGAGCACACCCGCCGCCGCCGCGAACGCCGCGGCGAGGCAGAAGACCGCTAGATCGCGGGGCAGGCTACCGGGCGCTTCAGCGCCATCGGGCGGGCGCCCTGGCCGGGCGGCGCCGGCGGCGGCGAGCAGGAGGCCAAGGCACGCCGCCATCAGCCCCAAGAACCGCACGAGATCCCCGGTGATCGGCAGGCCACCCAACGTGCCCGGGCGCAGCGCCGCCGTGCCGGAAAGCCAGGGCGGCAGCGCCGGCGCCGGGCCGGCCAGCGCAAAGGCGGCATCGCCCGGACCTCCCGGCAGGCCGGCGAGGATCGCCAGCACCGCCGCCGCTAGGCCGAGAACCATGGGGCCGGCGCGCAAGGTGGCGCCGCCCAGCAGCAGGGCCAGCCCCGCCGCGGCCAGCACGCCGAAACCGCCCCCCGTCAGAAGCGCGGGCAACCCGGTAAGATCGGGCGCGATCCTTGCGCCGGAAAGCGCGCCGAGGCTGCCCATCGCGAAGAAGATCGGCTGCGCCAGGCTCACCGCCCCGAGCCGGGTCCAGACGATCCCGGCAGAGAGCGCCACCACCGACAGCAGGGCGACCTGCACTGCGAGAGCCATCGCCGCGCGGCCGCCGAAGAGCCATGGCACCGCCACCAACGTGCCGAAGGCGAGGATCAGCACGGTCGCCCGCAGCACGCTCATTCCGCCGCGTCCGCCGATGGCACGCGCTGGCCGAGCAGCCCGCGCGGCCGCAGCAGCAGCACCGCGCAAGTCAGGGCGACCGGCGCCCACCGGCCCGCTTCGCCACCAATCGCGGAGCCATAGGCCTGCGTCAGCCCCAGCAGCAGCGACGCGAGCAGCGCGCCCTCGCGGGAGCCCAGGCCCCCCATCGCCGCCGCAAGCAGAACCGGAAGCAGCAACGCCATCCCCGCGCCCTGCCCGGTATCGCCGCCCTGCAGCGCCCAGAGCCCGCCGCCGAGCCCCGCCAGAAGCGCGGCCAGCCCGGTCGCCGCCACCAGCCCGGGCGCGCGCGGCGGCCGTTCCAGCCGGTGTCGCGACCGGGGCGGCTCGCGGCGCGGCCGCCCGCCCAGCAGGATCAGCCCGGCCACCGCAAGCCCGATGCCGCCCGCAAGGAGCAGCGGCAGGCCGAGGCCCGGCGGACCGCCGGCATCGGGCCATGGCAGCGATGGCATCGCGATACCGGGTGCCAGCCCGGGGCGGATCGCCGCGAGGCCCGCCATGATCGCCAGCATCATCGCCGTGGCCGCAAGGGGATTGCGCCGCAGGGGTCTAAGCAACGCCATTGCCAGGCCGAGCGCCAGAAAGGCCGGCAGAAGGGCGGCGGCGGCCAGGGCCAGCAGCACCGTCTCGGGCAGCCCAGTGCCCGCGCTGCCTGCCATCTCTGCCGCGACGGCGAGCGCGGCAAGCCCCCCCAGCCCGGCAAGGGCGCCCTGCGCGAACCCCACGACGCCGGTGCGCCTGTAGAGGTGCGCGAGGCCGGCCACGGGAAGAAAGAGGGTCAAGCCGGCCGCAAGCCCGGCACCGGTCGCCATGGCCCAGCCAGCGAAGGCCCCCGCAAGTCTGGGAGCGGACGGCGCGAGCCCGCCTGGCGTGAGCCAGAGGGCCAGCAGCCCGGCAAGCGCAGCCAGCGGAAGCAGGCTCCAGGGCAGCAGTCTTGCAGGCCTGACCGCCCCCGTTTCTGCAAATGGGGCCTCCCGGGGCTCCGCATCAGCGGATTGGATGCGCGACAGGGCGACGGGCGCGGTTCTCTCGACCGCCGGCGCCGCCTCCGGTGCCGGCGGGGGCCGGGCTGCGTTGAGCGCGGCCGCCGGCGCAACCGGTGCTGACATGGGGCGCGGCGCTGACACGGGCCGCGACGCTGACATCGGCCGCGGCACCGGAGGCGCCGCTGCCCCGCCGACGTGGTCATCCGCCCCCAACCTGAGGGGCTGCGGACCGCGCGTCTCGTCCGACGGCTGGGCGGACGCGTTCGAACGGGCGAACGGCGCCAACCCCACGGGCATCGGCGCACCGCGATCGGCGGCGGGCGGCCCCTGGGTTGCCGGCGGTCCCGGAGGGTGGCCGTCCGGGTCCATCGCACCCGGCAAGGCCGGGGCCGAACGGGCACCGCCGCCCAACGAGGCAAAGCCGCTGCCCGGTGCCCCCGGCGACGCAGGGGCGGGGCCAGGGGTGTCCTCAATCCGAGGCCCCGCCCCGCCCGCTACAGCACTCGCCTTCTGCGGGTATCGCGTGGTCGGCTTGGGCTGGCGCGGCGGCCGCGGCGGGGCGGCTGCATTGGCCGCGGCGACGGGGCCGCTGCGTAGGCCGGACGGCCGCGCCGGCGGATCCAGCCGCGGCGACGGCGCGAAAGGCTCTCCGCGATGCGGGCTTCCGGCGCCGGGATCGCCGCCGTCGCCGTGCCTGGAACGGGCCCGCTCCAGAGCCGCGGCCAGCCGCTCCCGCCCCTTCTCGCCCATCGCCGGATCGTCAGGCACCGGCGTTCGGCCCGCAAAAAACTGCCGTAGCGTCATGGCTTAGCCAAGGAGCACCGGCCAATACCAAAGCACGGTGGTCGCCGTCCCACCCGGTCGCAAGCCTCGCCTGCGACGCTGGCCGCGGCGAGGCCTGGCGCGGCCGCAGCACGCCACTGCTCGGGCCAAGCCGATCCGGGCTCGAGACGGCGGCCGAGGCGCCTATCGGCACGCGCATGGGGCGTCGCTCCTTCTCATACGGATCCGGCCGTGCAGGCGCACAGACCCTAGGGTTGTGCGGGCCCCGCGGTCAAGGCTACGCCGTCCCGCCCCCGGCCACACCCGGCCGCCGCATCGGCACCCCGCGCCATCCACACATCCCGCACCCTCGCCCGAACCGTTCGAAGATCGGGTTAACGGCGCTCGCACACTCCGGGGTCCCCGACATCTGTTCACCCGCCCGCCTTTCGGTTAGGCGTGCGGCCACATACCGACCAGGGAGGACAGGATGTCCGAGACGACAGACCCCGCCGAGGCCGCGCCGCGCCACGGCTTCGACACGCTGCAGGTCCATGCCGGCGCCCGGCCGGACCCCGCGACAGGCGCCCGCCAGACCCCGATCTACCAGACCACCGCCTATGTCTTTCGCGACGCCGCGCACGCCGCGTCCCTCTTCAACCTGCAGGAGGTGGGCTTCATCTATTCCCGCCTCACCAACCCCACCGTTGCGGTGCTGCAGGAGCGGGTCGCGACCCTGGAAGGCGGCGCGGGCGCCGTCGGCTGCTCATCGGGGCATGCGGCGCAGATCATGGCGCTTTTCCCCCTGATGGGCCCAGGGCGCAACATCGTCGCCTCCACACGGCTCTACGGCGGCACGGTCACCCAGTTCACCCAGACGATCAAGCGCTTCGGCTGGTCCTGCACCTTCGTTGACTTCGACGACCTCGATGCCATCGAGGCCGCCATCGACGACGACACCCGCGCGGTCTTCTGCGAGAGCATCGCCAATCCCGGCGGCTACATCACCGATCTGGACGCCGTGGCCAAGGTCGCCGACAAGGCCGGCCTGCCGCTGATCGTGGACAACACCAGTGCCACGCCCTATCTCTGCCGGCCCATCGAGCACGGCGCGACGCTGGTGGTGCATTCCACCACCAAGTACCTCACCGGCAACGGCACCGTCACCGGCGGCGTCATCGTCGACAGCGGCACGTTCGACTGGTCGGCCTCCGGCAAGTTCCCCAGCCTGAGCGACCCCGAGCCCGCCTATCACGGCATGAAGTTCCACGAGACGTTCGGCAGCCTCGCCTTCACCTTCCACGGCATCGCCATCGGCTTGCGCGACCTCGGCATGACCATGAACCCGCAGGCCGCGCACTACACGCTGATGGGGATCGAGACGCTGTCGCTTAGGATGCAGCGCCATGTGGAGAACGCGGTGAAGGTCGCGACCTGGCTCGAGAAGGACCCGCGCGTGGACTTCGTCACCTATGCCGGGCTGCCCTCCTCGCCCTATCACGACCGGATGGCGGCAATCTGCCCGCACGGCGCGGGCGCGCTCTTTACCTTCGGGGTCAAGGGCGGGTTCGACAATTGCGTGCGGCTGGTGGACGCGCTCGAGATCTTCAGCCACGTCGCCAATCTCGGCGACACGCGCAGCCTGGTCATCCATTCGGCCTCCACCACCCACCGGCAGCTCTCGGTCGAGCAGCAGGTCGCGGCGGGGGCGGCGCCGAACGTGGTGCGGCTGTCGATCGGGATCGAGGATGCCGACGACCTGATCGCCGATCTCGATCAGGCGCTGGACAAGGCGACCGCCTGACCCGGTCCGGGCCGGCCCCCGGCGGACCGGCCCCAGTGGACCGGCCTAGTCCTGCAGGGCCAACACCATGTCGACGCGGGCGGACACGGTAATCTCGCCGCCCGCCACCGGCACCCCCTGGTCCGACATCGCGGCGGCCCTGGCGAAGCTTTCGGGCCGGGGTGCTGCGCTGCCGCCCTCGGTGATGGACAGGACGGGGCCAAGGCTCAGCCCGGCGGCCTCGGCATAGAGCGTCGCGCGCGCCTGCGCGTCGGCGATGGCGGCGCGGCGGGCCGCCTCGATCATCGGCGCCGGGTCGGCCAAGCCGAAGGCGATGGAGTTCAGCCGGTTCGCGCCCTCGTCGATCAGCGCGTCCAGAAGCGGGCCGAGCGCCTCCAGATCGCGGACGCGGATGTCGAGGTCCGTCGCCGCCTCGAAATCCCCGGCGCCGCTGACGGCATCGTTAAAGACCCGCGGCTGGCTCAGGCGCAGGCTGCCCGTCTGCACGTCGCGCGGCGCCACGCCCTCTGCCGTCAGCCGCGCCAGCAGGCTATCGGCCGCCGCGTTCATCGCGTCCATCGCGGCGCGGGCTTCGGGCGCGGTGGCGGCGACGCCGAGCGAGATCGTCGCCATGTCGGGCGCAGCGGAAACCTCGCCCTCGCCGCCCACGGCGATCCGCCGGTCCGGCAGCTCCGCCTGCGCCAGCGCCGCAGCCGGCGCCAGCGACAGCGCCAGAAGTGCTGCGCGTGCCACGGCCCGGCATGTCATCGGTCTCGTCATACTCTGCCCTCCGGATCGGCGTGTTCCGCGCGGGGCGCACGAGCTCGCTTGGCCTGCGCAGGAGCCCTGTCCCGCGTGGCCCGAGCGAGGCCCCTGTCCCGCGCGGCCCGCGCGAGGCCCGTTGTTCCGCGCGGCCCGCGCGAGGCCCCTTGCCCGCTATCCATGCCGCGCAAAGCTGATATAGTCGAGGCCGGGATTTGACGCCAGATCGCCGCGAAGGCGGCGGAAAGGGGCATACGGCAGGAATGACGGCCGAGAGGGGCAGAACGGCGCGGCTGGCGCTGGTGTTCGGTGCGGAGCGCGCCGCGCTGAAGCGCCGCGACGGCGGGCGGTGGACGGTGCTTGCCGAGCTCTCGCTCGATGTCGAGGATCTCGGCGCCGCGATGGCCCCCCTGCAGCGCCGCGCCGCGCAGGAGGATCCGGAAGGCCCGCACGTGCTGCTGTGCCTGCCGCCCGATCACGTGCGCCATCTGCTGTTGGAACGTCCCGCGCACCTGCCGCCGGGAGCCGACCCGCGGCCCTTTCTCGCGCCGCTGCTCGCCGGGCAGGTGCCCGTGCCGGTATCGGAACTGCGGGTGGCCGTGCGCGACGACGCCCCGGAGGGGGGCCGGCTCGCGGTGACGCTGGCCGATATCGAGACATTGCGCGAGGCCGAGGTCTTCGTGCGGGCGCGCGGGTTCGTTCCCGTCGGTGCCGTGGGGCCGGAGCATGCAGGCGCCGGCCCCGGCAGCCCGTGGTTCGGCCTTTCCTACGATCAGGCGCCCTTCGGGGTGGCCGAGGGCGGGCTGGCGCCGGTGGTGCCGGGCCTTTCCATGGGGCCGCCCATGGCGGGGGCCGATGCGCCGGCGCGGCCGGATGCCGGCGCGCATACCGGGGCGGCGCCGCGTGGCGGGCTGCCGGCGGAAGAGCGGGTCCACCGCGGCAAGGGGGCTCCTGCGCCCCGCCGGGCCGCGCCGGGCCCTATGGGCCTCAGCGCCGTCGAGGCAAATTCGCGCCGGATCGCTGAGGCGCTGGCCCGGCTGGCACCTGCGGACCCCGATACCTTCGAAGAGGCGGCGGGCGGCGCGGCTGCCCCTGCCCCCGAGGCGCCCCGGGCCGCCCGGCGGCAGCCGGCCAGTAAGGCCCGGCGGCGCGTCGACAGCAGTCGGCCGGGGCGCCGGGCGCTGATCTCCGCCACCGCGCTCACGGCAGGGCTCGTGGCGGGGCTGGCCGCGGTGGCGCTCTGGGTCGAGGCCACGCCCACGGGCGGCCGCGATGCGCTCACGGCCGCGCCGGAAGAGCTGGCCGCCTCTGCCGCCCCTCCCGGCCTCGATCTTGCGGCCATCGCCGAGAGTGCCGCGACGGTCGAGGCCGCCCGGATGGCCGAGATCGGGCTGACGACGGATCCGCTGGCCGGCCCTGCGCAGGCGGAGGCGGCAGACCCTGCCGCACGAACCGCCGGCACTCCCGATCCGGCGGCGCCGCGCGTCATCGCCCGGGCCGCGCCGCGCGCGGAACCGCCGCCTGCCCTTGCGGCAGATCTCCGGGACGCACCTGTGCCGCCCCTCGCCGCCGCGCGCCCGGATGCTCCGCCGACCCAACCGGACAGCGCCGCGCGGGCCGGCGCGGCGCCCGGAGGGGCCGGCGCGCCCCTGCCCGCAGCCTCGGCTCCGGGCGCGCGCTTCACCGCCGATCCGCTTCTCGCCCGCCCGATCCCGCTGCCCTCCCTCGATGCCCTCGTGCAGCCCGGGCTCGATGCCGTCGTCTCGACCGATGCCTTCGCGATCCCGGCAGCGCCGCCCCCGCCGCAGGTCGAGCTTTCGCTGGATCCGCCGCCCGAGGCGGGGCGGCGCTTTGCGGTGGATACCGAAGGGCTCGTGCGCCCGACGCCGGAAGGGGCGGAAGCCCCGGCCGGGCACAGGGTCGTCGCGGGCCTGCCGCCGCTCATGCCGGGCCGCCGGCCCGCTACCGCCGCCGCCGCCGCAGTCGCCGAGGCGACCGCGGCCGCCGAAGCGCCCGTGCTGGGCGGGGTCGACGATGCCCTGCGCCTGATCCGGCCGCGCGGGCGCCCGGGCGACCTGACCGACAGGGCCGACAGGCAGCGGCTTGGCGGCCGCACGCGCGCCGAGCTCTCCAGCCTGAAGCCCGACCGGCGCACGCCTTCCCCGCAGGAGGTCGCGGCGGCCGATCCCGGACGCGCCGCCCTGATCGCCCCCATCGCCGGCGCCCCGGCGCCCGCGGCACGGCCCGCGGGCCTGCGCGAGCGCGCCATGGCCCGCGCCGCCGCACCGGCCGAAGCACCGCCCTCGGGGGGAGACGCGGCGCGGGTCGCCTCGGCCTCGCTGGCCGGCATCGCAAGCGCACCGCGCGCCCCGGCCCTCGCCGCCCCGCCGGCGGCCGCACCGGCCCCCGCAAGGGCCGCCGCCACCGCCACCGCGGTCGTCCGGCAGCCCCGCAATTCCGACAGGATCGACCTGTCGCGGATGAACCTGCTCGGCACCTTCGGCAGCCCCACGCGGCCCCGCGCCATGGTGCGCCTGCCCTCCGGCCGGGTCCTGACGCTGACCGTCGGCGACAACGTCGATGGCGGCCGGGTCGCCGCGATCGGCCAGGGCGAGCTGCGCTACACCAAGCGCGGGCAGAACATCATCCTGCGGATGCCTCGCGGCTGACGCCGCCCGGCGGGTGGTCGATCATGTGGGGCACACGGGCGGGCCGCGGGCATGCGTGCGGTGGCGACGACGTGAGACCCCGGATTCCGCCTTGGACGGGCGGGGCGGGCGCGGGCGGGCGATGGCCTGGTCGGAACCTTCGGTCATCGACCTCGGAGGGGCGCCCCCTTTTCATGCCGGCGATGTGCGGAGATCACACGGGGTCAGCTTCCCCCCCACTGGCGACGGGCGTGCCCCGAGCCCCCGGCGGGGGCGAGGGCGAGGGCGAACGTCCGTCATGAGTGCCTCGTCTTCCCGGACAATGGCAATTCCCTACGCAAGGGCGATGGCCCGCCACGAGATGACCGCCCGGTTTGAGCACGGTGGCGTTTTCCTACGCGCGGGCGATGGCCGGACGGCACGCCGCATCCGATCCACGCCTGCCCCCCCACTTTAGCCGCTTTTCCCGCATCATGGGCCGCCTTTCGTGCCCTACCGGTTGGACAGCGGCGCGCCCGTGGCCATAGAGTGACGCGACCCGTCGAGGAGCCGCCATGGAAGGCTTTCTGTTCCAGGCCACCATCTATCTGGGCGCCGCCGTGATCGCGGTGCCGCTGGCCTCGCGCATGGGGCTCGGCTCCGTCCTCGGCTATCTGCTCGCGGGCCTCGTCATCGGCCCGATCCTCGGGATCGTCGGCAGCGAGACCGCCGATCTGCAGCACTTCGCCGAGTTCGGCGTGGTGATGATGCTGTTCCTGATCGGGCTGGAGCTGGAGCCGCGGGTGCTCTGGGCGATGCGCGACCGGCTGATCGGCCTCGGCGGGCTGCAGGTGGTGCTGACCACGCTGCTGATCATGGGCGGGGGCATGGCCTTGGGGCTCACCTGGTCGGTGGCGCTGGCCGTGGGGCTGGCCTTTGCGCTGTCGTCCACCGCGATCGTGCTGCAGACGCTTTCCGAGAAGGGGCTGATGCAGACCAATGGCGGGCGCTCGGCCTTTGCGGTGCTGCTCACGCAGGACGTCGCCGTGATCCCCATGCTGGCGCTGCTGCCGCTTCTGGCGCTGAGCACGCTGCAGGAGGATCATGCCCATGCCCAGCCGATCCCCGAGACCGCCATCGCCGCGGAGGCCACGGCACCGGTGGCCACCGCCGGAGACAACGCCGTGGCCGGGAGCCAGGGGGAGGCCGGGACCGAGGCGGGCGTCGCGGACGGCCATGGCGGCGGCGATGCCGGGCTTCAGGCAGGCGCAGTTCCCGACCCAAGCGGCAGCGAGGCCGGGCATCGGGACGTCGCGGCGGGCGGCCATGGCAGCGGCGACGCCCTGCCCGAAAGCGCGCAGATGGCCTTCGCCTTCTTCGACAACCTGCCGGCCTGGGGCACGACGCTGATGACGCTCGGCTCCGTCGCCGGCATCATCCTTGCCGGCATCTACCTCACCCGCCCGGTCTTCAGCTTCATCCACACCGCCCGGCTGCGCGAGATGTACACCGCGCTGGCGCTCTTCATCGTGGTCTCCATCGCCTGCCTGATGCTTCTCGTGGGCCTCTCGCCCGCGCTCGGCACGTTCCTCGCCGGCGTCGTCCTGGCCAACTCCGAGTTCCGCCACGAGCTGGAATCCGATCTCGAGCCCTTCAAGGGCCTGCTGCTGGGGCTCTTCTTCATCACCGTGGGGGCCGGCATCAACTTCGGCGTGCTCACCGCCCAGCCGGTGACCATCGTGACCCTGACCCTGATGGTCATGCTGGCCAAGGGGCTGGTTCTCTACCTTCTGACGCTGATCTTCGGGCTGCACGGCCGCGACCGCTGGCTCTTCACCCTGGGGCTGGCCCAGGCGGGGGAGTTCGGCTTCGTGCTCATCGGCTTCGGCCTGCAGCAAGACGTGATCCCGGCCGACCTGTCGCAGATGCTCTATCTGATCGTGGCGCTCTCGATGCTGATCACGCCGCTCTTCTTCATCGCCTACGGCCTGCTCTCGCGGCGCATCGCGGGGCCCGCCGCCGTCACCCACGCCCCCGACACGATCGACAGGCAGGGGCCGATCATCATCGCCGGCGTCGGGCGCTTCGGGCAGGTGGTGAACCGGATGATCCAGATGAGCGGCTTCCGCGCCACCGTCCTCGATCACGATCTGGCCACCATCCGGCTGATGCGTCGCTTCGGCTTCAAGGCGTTCCTCGGCGATCCCTCGCGGCCCGAGCTGCTGCATGCCGCGGGGCTGCCCGATGCCCGGGTGCTGGTGGTGGCGATGGACGATCCCGAGGTCTCGACCCGCATCGTGAAATACGCCCGCAAGGAGCGCCCCGATCTGCACATCGTCGCCCGCGCCCACGACCGCGTCCATGTCTACCAGCTCTACCAGGCGGGGGCCGACGACATCGTGCGCGAGATGTTCGACAGCTCGCTGCGCGCCGCGCGCTACGTGCTCGAGAACATGGGGCTGAGCGAGTTCGAGGCCGCCGAGCTCGAGAAGCTCTTCTTCAAGCTCGATCGCCAGGCGATGCTGGAGCTGGCGACCCTGTGGAAGCCCGGCATCTCGGTCGCCGACAACGAGGAATACGTGGCCCGCGCCCGGCAGCTCAACAAGGATCTCGAGACCGCGCTGGTCGACCAGCTCGACACCAGCCGCCGCGAAAGCGACGACGAGGGCGAACCGGGCCCGGGTGCCAAGGCGCAGGCGCGCAAGCAGGCCGCCTTGAAGCTGCGGAAAAGCGCCTGACCGGGCCGGGCAACCCCCGCTTCCGCAGGCCCGCCGCCGGTCTGCCGCCTTCGCCCCCGCGCCGATCTGCAGTTCGGCCCCGACCGCAGGCGTCGCCGAACGGGGCCGCCCGCAATCGCACGATACCGGCGGAAGGGTCGCACATCGCCGCGTTGTCCGGCGGCGCCGAACAAGCTAGAACGATTCCAAACGACGCTAAGGAGAACCCCCATGACCGATGCCCCTCGCCTGACGACGACCGGCGGCGCGCCCGTCCCCAGCAACGACACGTCGAAGACGGCCGGCCCCCGTGGCCCGCTGTTGCTGGAGGATTATCAGCTGCTCGAGAAGCTGGCGCACCAGAACCGCGAGCGGATCCCCGAGCGGGTGGTCCACGCCAAGGGCTGGGGCGCCCAGGGTACCTTTACCGTGACGCACGACATCACGCAGTACACCTGCGCCAAGGTCTTCACCCCCGGCACCAAGACCGACGTGCTCAGCCGCTGGTCCACGGTCGCCGGTGAGTTGGGTGCCGCCGATACCGAGCGCGACGTGCGCGGCTTCTCGCTGAAGTTCTACACGCCCGACGGCAACTGGGACATGGTGGGCAACAACACCCCCATCTTCTTCGTGCGCGACGCCTACAAGTTCCCCGATTTCATCCGTACCCAGAAGCGTCATCCGAAGACCAACATGCGCTCGCCCGAGGCGATGTTCGACTTCTGGGCGGCGCAGCCTGAATCGGTTCACCAGGTCACCATCCTGATGTCCGACCGGGGCATCCCGACCAATCCGATGCACATGAACGGCTACGGCAGCCATACGTTCAGCTTCTGGAACGAGGCTGGCGAGCGCCATTGGGTGAAATTCCACTTCAAGACCCAGCAGGGCCACAAGCACTACGTCAACGCCGAGGCTGAAAAGCTGATCGGCAAGACCCGCGAGGCCTATCAGGAGGACCTCTTCAACGCGATCGACGCCGGCGACTTCCCGAAATGGACCCTCTTCGTGCAGGTCATGCCGGAGGCGGACGCCGAGACCGTGCCCTACAACCCGTTCGACCTGACGAAGGTCTGGCCGCATGGCGACTACCCGCTGATCGAGGTCGGCGAGCTGGAGATGAACCGCAATTGCGAGAACTACTTCCAGATGGTCGAGAACGCGGCCTACAGCCCCTCCAACGTGGTGCCGGGCATCGGCTATTCGCCCGACAAGATGCTGCAGGCGCGGGTGTTCAGCTATGCCGACGCGCACCGCTATCGGCTTGGCACGCATTACGAGGCGTTGCCCGCCAACGCGCCCCACGCCGCCACCGTCCAGCACTACCACAAGGACGGGGCGATGCGGTTCTTCTCCAATGACTTCGGCAATGCCAACGCCTATTACGAGCCCAACCAGTATGGCGGCCCCGTGGCGGACCCGTCGGTGGCCGAGCCGCCCTTGCGCATCTCGGGCGACGCGGCGCGCTACGTGCAGCAGGACGCGGATGCCGACTACGTGCAGCCCCGGGCGCTCTTCAACCTTTTCGACGAAGGGCAGAAGCAGCGGCTCTACAGCAATTATGCCGCCGCCATGGGCCCCTGCAGCCAGGAGGTGAAGGAGCGTTGGTACGCGGTTCTGGAGCGGGTGCACCCCGACTACGCCGCCGGCGTCCGCCGCGCCAACGAGACGATGGACAGCGACGTGAACGCGGTACCGATCACCGACGACACGCAGGTCCAGGCGGCGGAGTAATCCGCGCATCCGGGGCCGTCCTCTTCGGCGGGCAGCTTCGGAACCGGGGCACCAACCCCCGGGGCACCATCCGAAACCAAGGCAACGTCCCCGCGATCTGTGTCGCGGGGACGCTTTCGTCGAAGGGCGAGGGGCGGTGCGGCGGCTAAAAATCGCGCCGGGGCGCCCGATGCCGATCCGTGCCCGGCCCGCCTGGACGCAAGCGGCCTAGGGCCCGGCATGGCCCGGCATGGCCCGCGATGGCCATGTCGGCGGAGCGACATATCTAAGGTGGAATGATGCATCCTGAGGATCCTGGCGCGGCGCCGCGCGCGCCCGCCAAACCGCCGCCCTGGGGCGACGATGCCGCCTCCCCGCCTCCCAGCGGGGCGACCGCATGAGAAAGGCCCTCAAGGTCGCGCTGCGCGTCGGGCTTTCACTTGGGCTGGTCGCCACCGTGCTGGCCTTCACCGATGCAGCCGGCGCATGGCAGCGGCTGTCCACAGCGGCCCCGGGCTGGCTGCTGGCCGCCGCCGCCGTGCTCATCGCCCAGACCGTGCTGATGGCTTTGCGCTGGCGCATGACCGCCGGCCGGCTGGGGTTGCGCATCGGGTGGCGCCACGCGGTGGGCGAATACTACCTCTCGCAGATCGTCAACGCGACCCTGCCCGGCGGGGTCCTGGGCGACGCGGCGCGGGCCATGCGCTCGCGGCACCCCGTGGGCCTCGCCCGCGCGACCCATGCCGTCATCCTCGAACGGATGGCCGGGCAGATCGCGCTCTTCTCGCTGATGGCGCTTGGCTTCGCGCTGGCGCTGATCCGTCCCGGCGGCATCGGCTGGCCGGGCTGGACGATGGCGGCCCTTGCCGCGGCGCTCGCGGGCGCTGTCTGCCTCGTGGCCGCTCTGCGCCTGCTCGGTCGCCGCTCGGCCCATATCGGCGCGCTCTGGCGGGCTGCCCGGGCAGCATTGCTGGATGTCGAGGTGCTGCCCAAGCAGATCGCGCTGTCGCTGTGCATCGCCGCGTCCAACCTCATCGCCTTCGCCTTCTGCGCCCGGGCCACGGGTACCACCCTCGATGCGGAATTGGTGCTGACCATCGTGCCGCTCATTCTCGTGGCCATGCTGATCCCGCTCTCGGTCGCCGGCTGGGGCTGGCGCGAGGGCGCGGCCGCGGGGCTCTTCCCGCTGGCCGGCGCGGCCCCAGCGGCGGGCGTGGCCGCGGGGCTCGCCTTCGGCGCGGTGCTGCTGGCCACCAGCCTGCCCGGCCTGCTCTGGCCCGCGCTGGCGCCGGCTCTCCCGCAAGGCCCCCCGGGCCAACCCGGCCCGCAGCGCCGCTTGGACATCTTGCCGCCGCGGGACACCGGACGTTAACCTCATTCCCGAACCACGGAGACATTTCGACCATGACACTTGCAAGCTTCCGCCCCGCGCCCACGCGCCGGCGCGTCCTTGGCGCCGGATCGGCCGCACTCGCCCTCGGTGCGGCCGGCCTGCCCCTGCGGGCGCAGGACCGCAGCGTCGCCCTGCAACTTTCGTGGTTGCATTCGGTGCAGTTCGGCGGCAGCTACATCGCCCGCGACCGCGGTTACTGGACGGAACGCGGCCTCGACGTGGCGCTGAACCCGGGCGGCCCGAACGCGCCGGTAGAGCCGCCGGTGGTCGCCGGCACCGCACTGGTGGGCATCTCGGCCGCCGATTACACGGCGGCGGCCGTGGAGCAGGGCGCCCCCTTTAAGATCATCGGTGTCGCGATGCAGAAGAACCCCTTCGCCATCGCCTCCCTTGCCACGGACCCGGTGAACGTGCCCAAGGACATGGAAGGCAAACGCATCGGCATGGCATTGGCCAACATGCCCGTGCTGCAGGCGCTGTGCACCCTCAACGACGTCGACATCGACCGGATCGAGGTGGTGCCGACCCAGTACGACGCGGCCCCGCTGGTCGCAGGCCAGGTCGACTGCCTGCTCTGCTGGGCGACCGACCTGCCCGTGGCCATGGCGATGCGCGGCATCGAGGCGGTGACGATGCTGATGGCCGATCATGGCTACGCGGTGCATTCCCAGACCTACATCGCGACCGAAAATAGCCTGGCGAACCGCCGCGCCGATCTTGTGGCGCTGATGCAGGGCGAGGTGATGGGCTGGGCCGACTATCAGGCCGACCCGGCCGCCGCGGCGGCGCTGACGGTGCGGATGTTCCCCGATGCCGGCCTCGACCTCCCCACCCAGGAGGTGCAGGCCGAACGGCAGGTGCCCTTGATGTTCTCGGAGCTGACCGAGGCGCACGGCTTTGGCTGGTTCACCGAAGAGACCGTGGCCGCCAACGTCGAGACCCTCGCCCTCCTGGGACGCGACGTTCGATGCGTCGCTGTGGGATCGCTCCCTTCTCGAAGAAGTGCATGCAGCCTGAAGACGTTCGCGGCGGACGGGGGCAATCCGTCCGCTGCACGGGGTTGATCAAGGTGTTCGGCGGCGCGGGCGACCCCCTGCCCGCCCTCGGGCCCCTCGACGCCACGTTTCCCGCCGGACGAACCACCGCACTGGTCGGTCCCTCCGGATGCGGCAAGTCCACGCTTCTGCGGATGGTCGCGGGGCTGGAGGCGCCAAGCGGCGGCACGATCCGCGTCGGCGCCGAGACCCCGCAGGAGCTGACCCGCCGCGCGGGGCTCGCCATGGCCTTTCAGGACGCCTCGCTGCTGCCCTGGCGCAGCCTGCGCGGCAACATCGCCCTGGCGCTGACCCTCGCGCGGCGGCCCGCCGACCCGGCGCGGGTGGACCGGCTGATCGCGATGGTCGGCCTCAAGGGCTTCGAGGACAGGCGCCCGGCGGAGCTTTCGGGCGGCATGCGCCAGCGCGCCGCCATCGCCCGCTGCCTCGTGGGCGCGCCCGAGCTTCTGCTGCTCGACGAGCCCTTCGGCGCGGTCGACGAGCTGACCCGCCGGCGGCTGAACCGCGACCTGCCGGCGCTGTGGCAGGAGCAGGGCACAACCGCCGTTCTGGTCACCCATTCGATGGTCGAGGCGGTGATGCTGGCCGACCGGATCGTGGTGCTCTCGCCGCGCCCGGGCCGCATCGTGGCCGAGATCGCGGTGACGCTGGCCCGCCCCCGGCTGGAGGACGCGCCCGCCTTCCGCGATCTGGTCGAGCAGGTCACCGCGGCGCTGGAGGCCAGCGCGCCGGATCGCCCGATGGCCGCCCAGTGACCGCCCGCGCCGCGGCACTCGGCGCTCCGATCCTGGGTGCTACGGTCTCGCGGGTGCTTGGGTTGGTCGCGCTGCTGGTGCTTTGGGAACTCGCGGCGCGGTTGCAGGCGGGCAGCTACGTGCTGGCCGGGCCGGGCGCCATCGCCGCCTATGGCGCCGCCCACGCGCCGCTTCTCGCCCGCGCCCTCGCCACGACCCTGCAGAACGCCGCCTGGGGCTTTGTCTGGGGCAATCTTGCTGCCATCGCGCTTGCCGCCGCGGTGCTGCTCGCCCCGCGGCTGGAGCGGCTCCTGGGCGCGCTTGCGTTGCTTGTCTTCTGCCTGCCCCTCGTGGCAACCGGCCCGATTTTGCGCGTGGTCTTCGGCCCCGGCGACGGGCCGCAGATCGTGCTGGCGGCGCTGGCTGTCTACTACACCACGTTCCTCGCCCTCATGGTGGGGCTGCGCGCGGTGCCGCAAAGCTGGCTCGATCTGGTGCGCACACATGGCCGGGGGGCGGCCGCGCAGCTCTTCCACGTGCGCGCCGCCGCCTCACTGCCCTACCTGATCGCGGGCCTGCAGATCGCAGCGCCTGCCGCGATCCTCGGCGCGATGATCGGCGAGTTCACCGGGGCGGAGCGGGGACTGGGCGTGCTGACCATCCGTGCCACCCGCGCGCTCGACGTGGAGGCGACCTGGGCCATCGCCGCCCTCGCCGCCGCAACCGCCATGGTGGCCTACTGGGCGCTTGGCTACGTCGGCCGACGGCTGGTGCGGGCACCGCCCGCGCTGCTGCTGACGGCGCCGGGCGCCGCCGCGTCCCGCGGCCTCGGCGCCTCGGCACTGGAGGCCGCGCTGATGGCCGCCATGGCCCTCGCCCTCTGGCATCTCGCGATGGAAGCGCTGCACCTCAACCCCTTCTTCGCCAAACGGCCCGGCGATGTCCTTGCCTTCCTCATCACCGGCCCCGAAGCCGCGTCGCACCGCGCCGCCTTGCTGGGCGCCTATGGCGAGACCCTGCGGTTCGCCCTGCCGGGATACCTCGCGGGCCTGGCGCTCGGCGCGGGGCTGGCCTGCGCCATCGTCCTGGCGCCGGGGCTCGCGGCCACCGCCCTGCCCATCTCGATCGCCCTGCGCTCGGTGCCCATCGTCACCACGGCGCCGCTGATCGTTCTGGCCCTCGGGCGTGGCGCCACCGGCACCATCGTCATCGTCGCGGTGATGATCTTCTTCCCCACCCTTGTCGCCTGCCTGCAGGGGCTGCGGCAGACCCCCGGCCAGGTGATCGACATCTTCGACACCTACGCCAGCGGGCGCTGGCGCGAGCTGCGCCTCGCGCGGCTGCCCGCCATGCTGCCGGCCTTCTTCGCCGCCGCGCGCATGGGCGTGCCGGCGGCGATCCTGGCGGTCACCACGGCGGAGTGGCTGGCCACCGGCAACGGCATCGGCAGCCTGATGGCGCTCACCGCCTCTACCTCCGACTACAACATGCTGTGGAGTGCCATTGCCCTCGTCGCCGCCACGGCGACCCTCGCCTATGCCGCGGTGGCCACCGCCGAGCGTGCGGTGCTGCGGGTCTATGCGCCGGAGCAGACGGCGCGGTGAGGGCCGTCTTCGCCATCCCCGGCGACATGCACCGGCTGACCGGCGGCTTCGTCTACGAATCCTCCGTCCTGCACGCCCTCCGCGCGCTCGGCCACCGGATCGATCACCTGCAACTGCCCGAAAGCTTCCCCGACCCGAGCGAAGCCGATGCCGCCCGCACCCTCGCGCTGCTGGGCGAGGTGCCGGCCGACACGCCGATCCTGCTCGACGGTTTCGTGCCCGGCACGGTGGACCCCGGGGGGCTCGCCGCCATCCGCGCACCGCTGGTGCCGATCATCCATCATCCCCTGGGGCTGGAAAGCGGCCTCAGCCCGGCGCGCGCGGCCTTCCTGTTGCGCAACGAACGCATGTCGCTCGTCCACGCCGCCCACATGATCGTGCCCAGCCCGCACACCGCTCGCCAGCTGAGCGAGCAATTCGCCGTGCCGGCGCCGCGCATCACCATCGCCCCGCCCGGCTTCGACCAACGGGGCGGCGAACGGACCCCGGCCGCGCCGCCGGTGATCCTAGCCGTGGGCATTTTCGCCGAGCGCAAGGGGCACGACGTTCTGATCGCGGCGCTCTCGCGGTTGACCGATCTGCCGTGGCAGGCGCGGATCGTCGGCGCCACCCACGAGGTGCGGATCGCCGAGGCGCTGGCCGGGCAGATCCAGGCGCACGGCCTCGGCGACCGCGTCACCCTCGCCGGAGAGCTGGATCCTGCTTCCCTGCGCGCTGCCTACCAGGCGGCAAGCGTCTTCGCGTTGGCAACGCGGTACGAAGGCTACGGGATCGTTTTCGGCGAAGCGATGCTTTGGGGGCTGCCCATCGTAAGCTGCGCGTCGGGTGCCGTGCCCGATACGGTAGGCGATGCCGGCCGCCTCGTGCCGCCCGACGATCCGGCGGCCTTCGCGGCGGCCTTGTGGACCTTGCTCTGCGATGCCGGCGCGTACCGCGCGTTGTCCCGCGCCTCGGCGCAGCGCGGCACGGCCCTGCCGCGCTGGCGCGATACGGCGGGGACCATCGCCGCCGCTCTGGAGGAAATGGGGAACGTCCGCAGGGATCACGGCTGAGGCGCCCGCCGCCAAGCTGCGGCCGGGCCGCGCAGGCCGGCGCGCAAGCAAGCCGCACGATGCGCGCCGGGCGGCCAAACGACCCACGCCCCACGCCGCCCCGCACGGCCGCATCCCGGGCGGTCCTGGCGCGCCCTGCCGTATCGCAGCCGCCTGGTGGGCCGGCAAACCTCGCCCGCCATGGCCGGGCCTCGAAGAAAATACCGCTCAATCAATCGTGAAAAACATTAAATCCCGCCGGAATGCCCGGCACGCGGCAAGAGCGGGACGCCCCGCTCCTGCCGCCCCCGCGCTCAGCCGATTCTCGGCGCGTAGCGGCCCTGCATGTCGTAATGCGCCTTCAGCCGCTGCAGCGCGATGCGCAGCACGATCTTGCCCGAACGCGCCGACCAGCCCATGTGCCGCTCGGTCGTCTCCATGCCTTCAAGAAAGCAGCAGGTGCGCAGAACCACGTCGCCGAGCCCGGGGCCAAGATCGGCCAGCGCCTCGCCGACCCGCTCGCGCGCCGCGCGCGGGCCGTCGGCCGTGCCGCCCGAGGCCGGGCCGCCACGGCTGCCGGCGGTCAGGAACCTGTCCCAGTTCTGCGCCACGCGCGGCCCCATCTGGGCCAGCTCGAAATCCTCCCGCAGCCGCTCGCCCGCCGCCACGAGGCCATGATCGAGGAACGGCTTGCCGTCCTTGTCGCGGCGCCGTGCCACCGCCGTCAGCGGGCTTTCGGACAGGTTGAACCGCAGCCTCCGGCGCCCGCCTGCCTCTCCCTCGACCTCTCGCTCCTCCCAGTCGCGATGCTGCTCGCCGAAGGGGCTGGCCGCCTCGGCGAAACCACCGGCATCGCCCTCCTCGCGCGCGGCCAGCCGGCGCAGCTTCGCCCGGCCCGACGACGTGATGCGATATCTTGCGATGGCCCCTTGGGTATGGCACTCGATCCAGTCCTTCAGCGCCAGCGCCTCGGCCACCTCTCGCCCCACCACCGCGGTGCGTGCGGTGTTCCCATCCGGCAGATCCCGCAGAACCACGGCTTTGTCCATGTCCCTGGCGACGGCCAGGATCGCGCCGGTCTCGGCCAGACGGCGCAGGATGCGCAGGGCTTCGCGTTCAATGCTGCCTTCGGCGGTGCCGAAGCTCTTGTGATCGGGGCAGGCGCTCATGTGGGGGTCCTTCTTGGCAATGTCGGAACTGGAGGGGGAAAGGCGTGCAGGGGAATTGGCGGGAACCGGCGTGGTCGCGGCGGCGAAGTGAACGGCGCCCAGACGGTCGAGCGCGCGATCGACCAGCGGATCGTCGCGCCGACTTTCGAAGCGGCGGATCCGGCGCGATATGGTTGAGGCATGGCAGCCGGCGTCCCGGGCAATCTGGCGGATCGATCGCCCCATCTCGATATGCGTCAGGTAGTGCACGGCGTCTTCCGGAACCCAGCCGGGGGCCCCTCTCTCCTTCTCAATACGCATCGTCGATATGTTCACATCTGCCTCCTTCCCCGGGGGCAGACCGCGTACAACTTGACGCTATCCACCCCAATAACAACCTCAGGTTGTACCAGTGACAACCCCGTTAAACTTTCGTTCGCCTTAAGCATTGTTTCGGAAAGCTAAATTTTCCTGAGGCTGCAGTGCGGAAATAAGGCATCTGCGCAACACCCGCTGTGGTTGTGGATAACTGGGGTCGAAGCAATTAGCGGAGATCGACGATGAGCAACATGGCCATGATTCTTGCGGCATCCCCTGCAGAGACCCCAGCAGAGGCCGTCGCGGCGATCCGGCGCCCCGCCCTGCTCGTGCGGGCCGCCCGGTTCGCCCTCGCCGATTACCGGCGCGGCACGATGCTGCGGCGCATTCTGCGGGTGCCCGTTCTTCCGCGCACCGCAGCGGCACTGGATGCGCTGATCGAGATCGAGGCCGCGCTCGAGGCCGCGCGACTGACGGGCGACGCCAGCTACGGAATTCCCCGCCATGTGGAGGTTCTGGCGGCATTGATGGCCGAGCAGCGCCTCGTGGCGGCCCCCGCAACTCAGCAGGCGCGTGAGGGATCGGCGTTCCCTCGCGCTTTGCAGATCGTCGGCTGAGCAACCGGCGCCGGCGCGCGCCGGGCCACGAACGCCGCCCGGGCGCGGCCCGCTTTTGTGGCTGCCCCGGCCAGATTTCCGGTCGCTTGCGCTTGTCAGCCCCGCGGCCAGCGCCTAGCCCTTCGGCCCATGGAAACGCCATCCCATGATCGCCTGCTGATCGTCGATTTCGGCAGCCAGGTGACGCAGCTGATCGCGCGGCGACTGCGCGAGTTGAACGTCTATTGCGAGATCCACCCATTCCAGGCCGTCACCCCGGAATTCTTGCGAGATTTCGCCCCGAGGGCTATGATCTTCAGCGGCGGGCCGGCCAGCGTCTTCGATGCCGCCGCCCCGCTCCCGCCCCTGGAAGCCTACGGGCTGGGCGTTCCGATCCTCGGCATCTGCTACGGCCAGCAGGCGATGATGGCGCAGCTCGGCGGCTCGGTGGAGCGGGGCCAGGGCACCGCCGAGTTCGGCCGCGCCCGGGTCACCCCCTCGGAACCGACGCCGCTGCTGGAGGGCTGGTTCGCCGAGGGGCCGGAGCAGGTCTGGATGAGTCACGGCGACCACGTGCGCCGGCTGGCTCCCGGCTTCTCCGTCTTCGCCACCTCCCCGGCCGCCCCCTGCGCGGTCGTCGCCGACCCCGCCCGGCAGTTCTACGGCGTGCAGTTCCACCCCGAGGTTCACCACACCCCCCGCGGCGCGGCTCTGCTGGCGAACTTCGTGCGCCTCGCGGGCTTCACCGGCGACTGGACGATGGGCGCCTACCGCGAAGAGGCCGTGGCCCGCATCCGCGCCCAGGTCGGCGACGGCCGCGTCATCTGCGGCCTCTCCGGCGGGGTCGACAGCTCGGTCGCGGCGGTCCTGATCCACGAGGCCATCGGCGACCGCCTCACCTGCGTCTTCGTCGATCACGGCCTTCTGCGCCAGGGCGAGGCGGCCGAGGTCGTGACGATGTTCCGCGATCACTACAACATGCCGCTGATCGCCGCCGACGAATTGGAGATGTTCCTGTCCGCGCTCGATGGGCAGAGCGACCCCGAGACCAAGCGCAAGATCATCGGCAAACTCTTCATCGATGTGTTCCAGAAGCACGCCGCAGAGGTGGGCGGTGCCGAATTCCTTGCCCAGGGCACGCTCTACCCCGACGTGATCGAATTGGTCAGCTTCGCCGGCGGCCCGTCCGTCACCATCAAGTCGCACCACAACGTCGGCGGATTGCCGGAGACGCTCGGCCTGAAGCTCGTGGAGCCCCTGCGCGAACTCTTCAAGGACGAGGTGCGCGCCCTCGGCCGCGAGCTCGGCTTGCCGCAGAGCTTCATCGGCCGGCACCCCTTCCCCGGCCCCGGCCTGGCCATCCGCTGCCCCGGCGAGATCACCCGCCCCAAGATCGAGATCCTGCGCCGCGCCGATGCCGTCTACCTCGACCAGATCCGCGCCCACGGGCTTTACGACGAGATCTGGCAGGCCTTCGCCGCCATCCTGCCGGTGCGCACCGTGGGGGTGATGGGCGACGGGCGCACCTACGATTTCGCCCTGGCTCTGCGCGCGGTCACCTCGGTGGACGGGATGACCGCCGAGGCCTATCCCCTCACCCACGATTTTCTCGCCGAGACGGCGACGCGCATCATCAACGAGGTGCCGGGGATCAATCGGGTAACCTACGACGTCACCAGCAAACCGCCCGGCACGATCGAGTGGGAGTGATCTGCCCGCGGTAGGGTATCCGATTTCTCTCCACAGCGACCCTGCCGGGCAGATCGGGTGGCGCTCCCCTATTCCCGGACAGACGAATCCCACGGCCTCTGGGCGGGTATGCCGGGTGCGGTGAAGCCGCCGTCCACTACGGCCGCGCGAAGCTGAAGTTCGGCGGCCCGACCGTCAGGTCGCCGCGCCGTCAGCCGTCGGCCCAGCAGCTTGGCCGTTCGTTAATCCTCGGGACAACGGGATAATCGTGTCCAAGCGGGTGGACCACTTCAAAGGGGGCATTCCACATGGCGTTCCGGCATCCCGACGCGCGCCGCACCATCCTCCAGCCCGGCCGGAACGACGGCGCGGAATATCCGCCATACGGGGATATGGCATTCACCGGATGGCCTCAGGCCATGCTGCGGCGCGGCAAGGTCGCGATCCGCGACGGTGTGCTGGAAGCGGAGCCCGGTTCGGGGCATTACCTGCCTCGCGGATCGGCGACCTGACCGTCGAGACACGCAGGAGAGCCATGGATGAGCAGGCCATTGCAGACCACGACCGATAGGGGTGAGACCGCATTGTCCGACAAGGTTCTGCGCCGGCTGAGGGAGCTGATCCGCAGCCGCGGACTGTCGGGCGGCCAGGTCATAATCGAGACGCGCCTGGCCGAGCAGCTGGGCGTATCGCGCACGCCCCTGCGCGAGGCGCTGCAGCGGCTCGAGGGAGAGGGGATGATCGAGAAGAATTCGGGCCGCTCCTACATGGTCCGCAAGGTCGATCTGCGCGAATACATGCAGAGCCTGAAGATGCGGCTGATCCTGGAGCCCGAGGCCGCGGCCTCCGCCGTCGGCGCGATTTCCTACGAGGCGCTTGCGCATGTGCGTCAGAACGTGGCCGCGCTCGATACGGTCGACCGGCGGCAGACGCAGGCGCATTGGGATGCGGACGACCGGTTGCACCGGCTGTTCGGGGCGGCCTGCGGCAATCAGGTGATGTTCGACACGATCGAACGCTTGCGGGTCACGACGCGGCTATTCGAGGTGGCCGAGCACGGGCAGCGCATCGACGCAGACCATGCCGAGCACATGGCGATCCTCGATGCGCTCGCAGCCAGCGATCCCGAAGCGGCACGATCGGCGGTGGTCGTACATCTGCGCAGCCTGATCGGCTATGCGCTCGACGAGATAAGGTGAGCCGGACGGTTCGAGCAGGATGAAGCGCAGACCTGCCGAGCCGCTTCCGCCGGCGGCGCAGCCGGTGCAGATCTACGTCCTGCATTTCGCCATGCCCGACAGAAGCATCTACCGTTCTGGAATCAAACGCCTTCGGGATCGGGCGCAGCCCCTGCCCGTTCGCGGATAACGACCGCCCGACAATGCGTTGCACGTGCGCCGTATCCGGGGCGTCCTGGATGCGGGGCACTTGCGTCAGGTGATCTCGCACGACATCTGCAGCTGCGCCGGGGAGGCGGGCATGGCTACGCCCGCATCCCCGGCGCGATCGACCGAGGACGTCCCGCCCCGGCTTCGCGGCCGGAAGATACCGAAGACACCGCCTGCAGGGCTGCCGAGCCCGCGCGCCGAGGTCCGAGCGGGGTGCGCCTCAGGCGAACGCGAACTTGATGTCGTGGGCACCCTTCCACAGCACGGCGTTGCCCAGCGTCATCAGGTTCTCGAGGCCGGAGGTCAGGGTGATGAAGTGGTTGCCGGCGAGCTGACCCATCTTCGACGAGAAATCGACGCCGCCATAGGCGAGCAGGATCTCCGTTTCCGAAATGCCGCCGGGATAGAGGATGATGTGCCCCGGCGCGGGATGCGAGGTATGGTTCTCATATCCGACGCCGAAGTCGAAATCGCCCAAGGGGATCCACACGCCCTCACCGCTCCAGCGGACATGCACGATCTGGCCGCTGTATGGCATCGCCGCACGGAAGGCGGCGCAGGTCACGGGGGCTGCCTCCTCCTCGAGCTTCGCATCGAAGGTGAATGGGCCGGCGGTCACGATGAGCTTGGTCATGGTCGTCCTCTGTCTGTTGCCTTGCGGGGGTTCGGTCGGCGCTACACGGCCACGCGGGTGTCGTTGGCGAGCGAGGCCGAGACCGCCTCGAACACGGCGATGCCATTGATCAGTTCGTCGTCGGAAATCGGATACGGTGTGCCGGTGCGGATCGCCGCCGCGAACGCTTCCAGCTCAAGCCGCTCGGTCGCGACGGACGGGTAGCGCCAGGTTCGCCTGACGCCCTCGACCGGCGACCAAGTCAGCTCCGTCTCGCCGCGCAGTTCCAGCCAGCCCGCGTCGCCGAAGACCTGAAGGCGGAACTCCCGCGCCGTGGCGGTCATCGTGCCGACGTATCCCGACGCGCAACTGGCGAAGCGCAGCATCATGGCGGTCGTGTCGTCGTGGTCGATCTCGTGGACCAGCCGGTCGCTTTGCGCGACGACCGACGCGACCGGCCCGAGCAGATGGATCATCAGGTCGATCAAATGGATGCCCGCAGCAGCCAGCCCGCCCGCGGGGCTTTCGCCGTCCGCCAGGCGCCAGATGTCGGGCGTGTAGACCTCGCCGATGCCGACATGGCTGCTCATGTTGCCCTCGGCGTGCAGGACGCGCCCCAGCTCGCCCGCGTCGATCATGCGCTTCATCCGCGCCACGGCGGGCAGGAAACGGCGATTGTGACCCGCGGCGAAGGCGACCCCGCCGGACCGGACGGCGTCGAGCGCGGCTCTCGCATCGGCGACCGACAGCGCGACGGGCTTCTCGCAGAATACGGGCTTGCCGGCGCGCGCGACCTGCGCGATCTGGGCGGCGTGCTGGGAATGGGGGGTCGCCAGGACCACCCCGTCGATCTGCGGCGCGGCGAGCACGTTCGGCAGCTCGTCCAGCGCGATGCACCGGGCGTCACACCAGCCGCGCGCCTTCTCGGGGCTGCGCGCGACCGCGTGGGTGAACGTCACCTCTTGCGAGATGCCCTGGACGGCCTCCACGAGGATGCGGCCCCACCGCCCTGGCCCAACGAGCGCGAGGCGGATCATGCGCCCGCCCCGTCGAAACGCGACATGGAGAACGCCAAGAGGTCCTGCCGCAGGCGTCCCGACAGGGCCGCGGCCGCGGCCTCGCGCCCCATGAGTGGCCCAAGCGTGTAGCCGTTCGCGGTGGCGGCGACGCTGAGCCCGTCGAACCCCGGCACCGGGCCTATGAGGGGTGCGCCGTCGATGTCTATGTTCATGGCCGCCCAGCTTCGGATCACCTGGAACCCGCCGAGCTGCGGGACGGTATGCGCCGCCACCCACAGATTGCCCTCGAGGCTTTCGGGCAGCACACTCGACTGGCCGGTCGGGCCGGTCATGGCGGGCCAGGCCCCACCTATGATGACGGATCCAGCAGCGGTCTGCTTCATCGTAAGGTGGCGGTCGGCATGGGCGAGAAGGCAGGGCACGAGCGTGGGCCCCGGTGCGGTCACGACCATCTGCAGCGGCGCCCCGCGGATCGGCAGGCGCGCGCCGAGCAGCCGGGCGATCTGGTCCGACCATCCCCCGCTGGCGATCACGATGCGGCGCGTCGCGATCCGTCCGCGCGGCGTTTCCACGACATAGCCGTCGCCGTCGCGGTGGATCGCCGTGACCGGGGCGAACTCCTCGATCACCGCGCCTGCGGCGCGCGCGGCCTGCGCGAGCGGCGGCGTGGCGGCGAGCGGGTTGATCTTGCCCTCTCCGGGGCACCAGGCGGCACCGACGATGGCGTCCGAGATCGCCGGCATGATGCGGCGGACGGCGGCGGCGTCGATCACCTCGGTGTGGATGCCGACCCGGGCCTCCGCCTTCGCCTTGGCTTCGAGGAAGGCGATGTGCTCGGGCTTTTCCGCGACCATGAGGCCCCCGGTGACGGCCATCTCGAAATCGGCGCCGAGCTCGGTTTCGAGCGCGGTCCAGAGCGCGATGGATTCCTGCTGCAGCGGCAGGGTGCGCAATTGAAGGTCGCCGTCGCCCACTGCCTTGCCGCCGTAATCCCACGACAAAAGTTGCAGATGCAGGCTGCCGGCGTTGCCGCCCGACGCCTCGCCGTTCAGGCGTCCCCGGTCGAGACAGACGACCGAGGCCCCGGCGCGCGCGGCATACAGCGCCGCCGAGATGCCGGTGACGCCGCCCCCGATCACGACGAGGTCCGCCGACGTGACCGCCAGCGGCCGATCGAGCGGACGCCGGGGGCGGACTGCGGGGGCGCTTTCGCGGTGGCCGCCCCATTCGGGCTTTTCCAGCGCCAACGACCCCAGCGGCACGGGACGTGCGGGTACCTGCGGGGCGAACATCGCGTCGGCGCTGGCGTCGTGGCCCCCGGCGGCGAGAAGGCGCATCACCTGCGGCAGGCAGTAGCGCCCCTGGCAGCGGCCCATCCCGATGCGCGTCCGACGTTTGAGGACGGCCGGGTCGTGAGCGCCGTCGGCCATCGCATCCCGTGCCGTCTGCGCGGTCACGCTTTCGCAGCGGCACAGGATCGTCGATCCGTCCGGCGGCGCGCGGTCGGGGGCCGCGTAGGCCGACCAGAGTGCTGTTTGGAACCGTTGGACGCGGACGAGCCGGCGGCGGGTCGGCGCGAGGTTGGCCGATGCGGCGCGCCCGAGGAAGCGGAGCGCGCCTTGCGCACTCAGCGCGCCCTGAGCCAGCGCGACCTCGGCCCCGCCGAGGCCCCCCGCATCCCCGGCGATCCACACGCCATGGACTGGGGTGCGGCCCTCCGCGTCGCGCACGGGTTGGATCGCACCGGTGCCGGGATCCGCCACGACGGGCACGCCGAGCAGCCGCGCGAGCTCGAACTGCGGCGCGAAGCCGTCGCCGGCCGCCACGGCATCGACGTCGAACCGGCGCATGCGCCCGGTCGCGATCTCGCGCAGCTCCGCTCCCTCAACCCGGTCGGTCCCCTGGACAGACGACAACTCCCACCCGCGAAGGTTCGGCACGCGCGCGCGCAGGGCCGCCAGCGCATACCTCGCGCCGTCGGCGGCGAGGCGCGGGCTGCTGGCGGCCAGTGCCAAAAGGCGGCTCGGCGCATTCAGGCGACCACGCTCGGCGAGCGCCACGATGTCGGTGCCGAACGCCAGCAGCTCGGATGCGAGCTGAAGCCCGAGCGGCCCGTGCCCGGCGATCAGAACGCGCTTGCCGGGGGCGACGCCATACCGGCGCGCGAGCGTCTGTGCCGCGCCGATGGTCATCACGCCGGGCAGGGTCCAGCCGGGCACCATCGCGGGACGCTCATGCGCGCCAGGGGCAAGGAGAACGACGCGGGCACGCAGGATGACGCCGCCGGCCCCGCCGAGGCTGCGCAGCTCGAAGCCCTCGCCGGTTCCGCGGGCAAACCAGACGCCCTGCCCCGTGACGAGGCGCGCGCCGCAGGCGACGGCTTCAGCGCGCAGATCGTCCCCGCGCCGGTGTTGCCGGTCGGGACTGCGAGAGGCACGGTAGCCCGCGCTGCGCGGCTTGAAATACTGGCCGCCGGGGTCATCGCGGTCATCGAGCACAACCACGTCAGCCCCGGCACCCGCCGCCTCGACCGCGGCGGTCAGACCGGCGGGACCCGCGCCGACGATGGCGATTTCGGTATGGAGCGTCTCGGACGGGACCGCGCATGGCAGTGCAGGCGCGGCGGTGGCGCGGCGATCGTCCTCGCGCGCGACGACCATCCCGTCCCGCACCCTGGTCATGCAGGCCCGGTGCCCCCGCTGGCCGTCCACGGTCACGAGACAATCGTGGCAGACCCCCATGCCGCAGAATACTCCGCGCGCCGCGCCGGTGTTGCGCCGGCCCAGCACCGTTTCGCCCGTCGCGGCGAGGGCGGCGGCGATGCTGTCGCCGGAACGGCCGGGCACCGGCAGACCTTCGAACTGGAAGGTCGGATCGCTCACGCGGCGGCGACCTCCGGCAGCAGCCCCACGGCCTTGAGCGCCGCGCGGACCTGCGCCATCTCGGCTGCGGGAAGCGGCAGGCGCGGCGGGCGCGGCTGGCCGACCGGCTGTCCGATCAGGTCGAGCGCCGCCTTGCTGGCGGAGACGTACCGATGCCCCCCGACGAGGCGGATGATCGGCAGGGCTTCGCGGTAGAGCGCGCGCGCGGCGTCATAGTCCTTGGCGTCGGCCGTCAGTGTGAAGAGCCGCGCCAGCGCCCGTGGCAGGATGATGGAGCCGACCGCGACCCATCCCTCGGCCCCTTCGACGAAGCTTTCGAACCCCATGATTCCGCCGAACACGGTCATGCGGCCCTCGCTCATGTCGAGGATGTCGCGCACGCGCGTCACGTCCATCGTGGACTCCTTGATGTAGTCGATGCGCGGAAGCTTCGACAGCTCGGCCACCAGCGGCGGGGTCAGGTCCACATTGGCCGTCGCGGGGTTGTTGTAGATCATGACCGGGCGGGAGGCCGCCGTGCCGATCCGGCCGAAATGGTGGATCAGCTCGTCCCAGGTGGGGGTCGAGTAGAAGGGCGGGATGATCATCGTGCCGTCCGCGCCGAGCTCCTCGGCCATGGCGACGTTGTCGATGACCTCGTCGGTGCTCTCGGCCCCCGCGCCGACCAGCACCGGCACCCGCCCCGCCACGGTGTCGATGACGCATTTGGCGACGGCCCGGCGTTCGTCGGGGGTGAGCGACAGGAACTCGCCCGTCGAGCCCAGGGGGATCAGGCCGTGGATGCCTTCGCGCACCTGCCAGTCGGTGAAGCGCGCCTGCGCGTCGAGGTCGAGACGCCCCTCCGCATCGAAGGCCGTGACCATCACGGTGTAGGTGCCGCGGAAGCTGTCGGTCATGCCGGCGTCTCCTTCAGGGTGAGCAGTCTCAGGGGAGTGTCCCGTACAAGTTTCTCTATGAGCGACCGCTCGAAGCCGAAGCGTTCCATCAGCGGCACCACGTTGCGCGGGATATGCCCGTAGCCATGGCCGCCCCAGCGTCGCAGGCGGGTCCTGGTGCAGATGTCCTGCGAGACGAGGATCCGGTCGGCATGTCCCGCGTCGGCGACGTCGCGGATCAGGCGCAATCGGTCGCGGTCGGTCGGCAGATCGACGTTGCCCATCCAGTAATACGACTGCTCGATCCCGAAGAAATCCCACTCCACGTTGGCACCGCGGACCAGAAGCGGCGCGATGCCGGTCCCGTCCGGATGGGTGCGGTCCATGTGGCACAGAATGGTGCGGGCGGGGTCGAGCCCTTCCGCCTCGGTGATGTCGAGGATCTCCGCGCAGGCCGCGGCCGCACGTCCGGGATGCACCGAAAGAGCCGCGCCGGTCGCGACCGCCGCCCGCGCCGCCGCGCGCAGGGCGGTCCGTTCGGACGGGTGCAGCGGCCAGGAACAACCCATCTCGCCGATCAGCCCCGCGCGCACGTCGGTGCCGTCCAGCCCTTCGGTGACCTCGCGGGTGAAGCGGTCGGTCAGCGCGTCGAGATCCATCGCCGCGAGCTCTGCCGGCACGTAGGCGGCGGTGTAGCTTCCGGCGGATGCGACGACGTGGACCCCCGAGGCGCTGGACGCCTGCGCCAGTCCCGACGGGTCGCGCGACAGCCCCGCGACCGATTGATCCACGATCAGGCTTCCCCCGTCCTGCGCCAGATAGCGCAGCTCCGTGGCGGCGGCCTGCGGGTCGGTCTGGTGGGCGTTGGCGGGTACCTCGTTCGAGCGGTAGTCGATCTGCCACCGGTCCGCCGGGTCGATCGGCGCATGCCGGTCCCCCGGCACGCCGGGGGGGACGATGTCGAACAGGACATGCTCGTGGAACAGGACTTGCCCGACACCAAGGGGAGATATGTCGCCCAGGGTCGTGCGAACGACGGGCACGGTCAGTGCGTCAGGATCTTCGAGAGGAACAGCTTGGTGTGCTCGCTCTCGGGGGCGGTGAAGAAGGCTTCGGGCGGCGCCTCTTCGACGATGCGACCGTCGTGCATGAGGACGACGCGGTCGGCGGCGGCGCGCGCGAACCCCATCTCGTGCGTGACCACGATCATCGTCATGCCCTCGTTCGACAGGCCGATCATCACGTCGAGCACCTCGGAGATCATCTCGGGGTCGAGCGCCGACGTCGGCTCGTCGAAGAGCATGACCTTGGGCTTCATCGCCAACGCCCGCGCGATCGCGACACGCTGCTGCTGGCCGCCCGACAGCTGGCGCGGATAGGCGTTTTCCTTGTCCGGCAGGCCGACCCGCTTCAGCAGCTCGCGCGCCTCCTCGCGCACCTCGGCCTTCTTGCGCTTGAGGATGCGGACCGGGGCCATGGTGATGTTCTCGATCACGCTGACATGGGGGAACAGGTTGAAGCTCTGGAACACCATGCCGAGGTCGCGCTGCTGGCGGGCGATCTCCGCATCGCGCAGCGGCACCCGCTTGCCGTTCCTGACGCGGTGGCCCATCAGATGGCCCGCCGCGGTGATCGTTCCGTCGTCGATCGTCTCCAGCTGGTCGATGCAGCGCAGCAGCGTGCTCTTGCCGCTGCCCGAACGCCCGCAGATGACGACCACCTCGCTGTGATGCACCGTCAGCGACACATCCTTGAGGACATGGTTGTCTCCGAACCGTTTCCCGACCCTGTCTATGATGACGATGGGCTCGCCGATGGTGCGGTCGGCGGGACGGGCGCGGGCACTGCGTTGCGACGGGGATTGGGTCGGTTCCATGCGCTAGATCCGTTCGGTTTCGCTGGTGATCTTCTCGATATCCTTCCTGCCGTCCGCCGACGTGGCGGCTGCCGGCCCGAAGGGCTTCTCGTAATGCGCCTCGATGCGCACCTGCATGACGCTCCAGACAGAGACGAGGATCAAGTACCAGACCGCCGCGACGACGTAGGCCTCGAGCACGCGGAACTCGATCTGGGCAAGCATCTGGGCGGTGCGCATCAGCTCCTCCATCGAGATCACGGAGGCCAGCGATGTCGTCTTCAGCATTCCGTTGAACTGATTTCCGAGCGGCGGGATGATGGTCCGCGTGGCCTGCGGCAGGATCACCAGATACATGCGCTGGCGCCACGTCATGCCGACGGCGCGGGAGGCGTCGGTCTGGCCCTTGTCGACGGACATGATGCCCGAGCGGATGATCTCGGCGAGGTAGGCGCCCTCGTTCAAGGCAAGGCCGATGATCGCGCTCTCGATCACCGTGAAGCGGATGCCCAGCTGCGGCAGGCCGGTATAGATGATGATGAGCTGGATCAGGATCGGCGTGCCGCGGAACAGCCAGATGTAGAACTCGGCGATCCAGCGCAGCACGACGTTGCCGTACATCTTCATCATCGCGGCGACGACCCCGAGGCCGAGGCCCAGCACCATCGAGATGACGCTCAGCCAGATCGTCGTCCACGCGCCCTGCAACATCAGACCGTTGGTCAGATAGGCGAAGAAGAAGTCCCAGCTCCAGTTCACGGTCCGCCCCTGCAGTCAGGATCGAATGGCGCGGCCCAGAAGGACCGCGGATCAGTCAGCGCGGTGCGGTGGGACGGACCGGTCGGCTTCGGATGCCGCCGGACCGCCCCGCGCGCGAACGCCTCGCTCACTCGGGATTGTAGTAGATGGTGATGTCGCCCTCGTAGTCATCCCAGTTCTGGATCTCGGTGGCGCCGTAGCCCCCCATCATTTCCGAATAGGTGCCATCCTCGACCATGTCGCGCAGCACCTGCGCCACCGCTTCGGCCAGTTCCTCGCCCGTCTCGCCGTCGAAGCCGAAGGAGGACGGAAGGCCGGGGTTGAGCCCCGATGCGCCCACGTCGAACGAGCCGCGCTCGGCGAGGTAGGCCGCCGTGGCGTCGGGACCGAAGACCGCCTTGACCTGGCCTGCACCGAGTGCGGCGAAGGCGTCGCCGAACGTATTGAAGGCCTGGATCTTCATCGGCTCCATGCCTTCGGCGACCTGTTCGTCGTTGATCGTGCGGATCAGGTTGTCGGCGAAGCCCGAGATCTCCGTTCCGACCGGCTCGCCGGCCAGATCCTCGTAGCCGGAAATGCCCATCGGATTGCCGTCTTCGACGACGATGGCGAGCGCGTTGACGACATAGGGCACCATCCGCATGATCTTCGCACGGTCGGGATTGTAGTACATGCCGGTGTTGACCATGTCCCACCGCTGGCTTGCGAGGCCGGGGATCTGCACCTCGAAGCCGACGTTCTGATAGACCGGCTCCAGGCAGAGACGTTCGGCGATCTCGTTGCCTAGCTCGGGATGCAGGCCCTGCAGGTTGCCCGACGCATCGAGATACTGGCGCGGCGGCAGCGTCGCGTTGATGGACATCGTCAGCTTTCCGGGCTCGACGGTCGGCAGATCGGGGCAGTCCTGCGCAATGGCGGTGCTGCCGGTGGCGACGAGGACGAGTGCGATCGAGCCGAGTGTAAGGTGCTTCATGTCGTATACCTTTCTGTTGGGGGGTGTCGCGGGCCGAGGGATGGCCTGCGTTGTCATGTCGGCCGAGGCTGCCTTCCGCCGCACCAGTCGGTCACGATGGCGACGGTGACGTCCACCATCCGGGCGAAGTCGGCCACGTCGATCCATTCGTCGTGCCGGTCGTTCTGGGACAGATCGCCACCGAGGCAGCCAAGGCCGACGCAGGGAATGCCAGCCTCGACGATCGGATTGCGGATGTCCGAGGAGGTGTGCATCGGATTGACGTGTGGCGCGTCGCCGGTGATGCGCGACACCGCCCCGGCGGCGGTGAGATAAAGCGGGTGATCCGCCGAGACCTCGCCGCCGGTGACGCCGGTGACCCAGACGATCTCCGGCGGATGGTGCTTGAGCCACGGATCGCGCGCCGCCGCCCCGTTCACCGCCTCCGTGATCTCCGCGCGGATGTCGCCAAGCGTTTCGCCCGGCGGGAAGGACACCGCGCATCCGAGGGTGCAGGTCTGCTCGAACCGCGCCAGTCGCCGCATTTCGCCGGTTGCGATGCGCGACACCATGATGTTGGTGGAGCGCCCGACCACCGCTTCGATCTGCGGATGGCGCACCCGCGCTGCGCGGGCTTCGGCGAGGTCCATGAGAGCGGCGCGGACGACCAGCGCCTTGTCGACGGGGTTCTCGCCGAGATGCGAGAAGGCGGTGTGGCCCGGCTCGGTCGTGTCCGGGGCGCGTCCCGTGACGGTTACGCGAAACTCGATATGCCCCGACGCGACGGCCTTGATCTCGCGCATTCCAACTCCGGATTCGGCCGGATGGAGATAAAGCGAGGCATCGGCCGTCAATCCGCCGTGCAGCAGCGCCGCGACGCCCCGCGCGTACCGCTTGGACGGGGTGGAGGCGAAGACCGTGCGGCCCAATGGAATGTTGCCGGCGGCGGCCTTCTCGATGGCGAGGACGGCAGCGGCGCAGCCCGCGAGATCGTCCGCGACACCCCAGCCATAGAGCCGCCCGCCGTCGATCTCGCCCGCGAAAGGGTCGTGTCGCCAGTCGGACGTGTCGCCGATCGGCTCGCCATCGGGATGGGCGAACATCAGCAGGCTCGGCAGGCCCGGGTCGCCCTCCAGCGTGCCGACGATTGCCGTGCGCCGCTCGGTGGCACGGGCGGCGTCCAGCGCGAACTCGCCTTTCACCTCGACCTCGGCCGGATCGTAGTCATGCGCCGCGACCGTGCAGCCGGCCGCTCTCAGCCGGCGGGAAACGACGTCCTGAACCGCCGCTTCCCCACCCGACTGCGCGGCGATGAGATCGCGCAGAAGCGCTATGGAGATGTCCTGGTCTTCCAATGCTCTTTCCGGCCCGCCTCATGGTATACCTAGTGTATACAGACAATCGTCGCGTCCCCCACGCTCCTTTGCAATACGTTTCTTCGGGTTCGTCCCACCAGAGCCGCGGGCTGGACCGCCGTTCGGACCGCCTCTTGCAGAAGCGGCGCGAAGTTGGGCAACTGCGGCGCCCGATTGGGCGGACGGCGGAGGCCGCAGATCGCACGGGTGCCGTCGGCCATGCCCTCGATGCTGCGCCCGCGCGACCTGCAGGCGTTGCCTCGTCAGGCAGGCCGGGCGATAGAAGCATAAGGAACGCGGAGGGCCCGGGCTGCATGTCGGATATGTCGACCCGGTCGCAGGCATCGGCGGAATGGGTCTCCGCGCGATTGCGGGACATGATCGTCAAGGGCGAGCTTCCGCCCGGCGCACGGATCGTGGAGCGCCGGATTTCCGCCGATCTCAAGGTCTCGCGGACGCCCGTGCGCGAAGCGCTGAAGCTGCTGCATGCCGATGGCCTCATCGAAATCTCGATGCATCGCGGCGCGCAGGTGACGCACTACACCGAAAAGGAGGCGCGGGAACTCTTCGACCTTGCGGCGGTGATCGAGGGTCTCGCCGCCGAACGGCTGAGCGAACGGATGACGCCCGCGGTGCTGGACCGACTGGAAGATCTGCACGCCCGGATGCTGGATTTCCACGCCACTGGCGATGCCCCGTCCTATTTCGACGTGAATACCTCCATCCACGACCTGATCGTGCAAGAGGCGGGAAATCCGATCCTGGCCGAAAGCCATGCGCGGATCATGATCCGCGCCCGCCGGGGCCGGTTCATGGCGATCTTCGACGCGGGCCGCTGGTCGCAGGCGGTGCAGCAACATGAGACCGTCATGTCGGCGTTCCGAGACGGGGACGCCACGAAAGCGGGCACCGTATGGCGCGCGCATCTGCGCGACACGGGAACGACCATGGCCGAGGTACTGCACCGCGCCGACGGCTGAGGGCACCGCTCGACGGTCGCCCGCCCCGCCGTGCAGCGTCCGCCCATTAATACGGCCAACGCCCCGGACCTGTGCGGATCGAACGGGCATCGGAAAAATGGCATGCCATCCGGCTGCAGATGGCATGCCATTTCTTTACCTCCCGCCGGCCATTCCCCAGACCGGGACCTGCGGTGACCGATGTCACCGGCATCGACGCAGACAGATCAGGTCACACATGCGGATCCTACTCGTTAATCCAAACATGTCGGAGGCGATGACCGAGCAGATGACGCTCGTCGCGCGCCAGGTCATGCCCGAGACGTGCGAGATCGTGCCGCTTTCGGCCACGCGCGGATTTCCCTACATCGCGTCGCGGGCCGAGGCGCAGGTAAGCGGGGCCATCGCCTTTGAGATGATCGCGGACCATGCCGACGGCGCGGATGCGGCGATTATCGCGGCCTTCGGCGATCCCGGCCTTGCCGGTGCGCGCGAGCTCTTCGACTTTCCCGTCGTCGGTATGGCCGAGAGCGCCTTGATGACGGCCGCGATGCTGGGCGAGCGGATCTCCATCGTCACCTTCTCGCCCGTCATGACGCGCTGGTACGGGGATTCAGTGCGCCAAGCCGGGCTTGCGTCGCGCTTCGCCGGGGTTCGCACGCCGTCGCACCATACCGCCGATCTGGGCGGCGTCGGCAAGACGCTACGGTCCGACCTGATCGCGCTGTGCAATGCGGCGGTCGAGGAAGACGGGGCCGATGTCGTGATCCTCGGCGGCGCGCCGTTGGCCGGGCTGGCCGACCGGATCGCGAAGGATGTCAGCTGTATCGTCCTCGACCCGGTTTCCGCTTCGGTGGCGCAAGCGGTGGCCCTCGTCTCCGTCACCACCCCTTCGGCATTCGCGCGACGGGGCGGCAAACCGCTCGCCAAGACGGCCCACGGCCTTCCGGACGCGGTGACGCGCCGCTTCGCACGGCAGGCATCGCCATGACGGTCCGACCGATCAGGGCGCGCCTGTCGTCATGCGTCAGAAACCCCACGACGGACGCGGTCCATCTCGCGCGTCCCACCGCAGGCGAAGGCCGACGCGGCGCGGCACCGCTCGCAGCGTGCTCGACCGCCGCCGAACTCAATTAGCAGAAAAGGATCGCACTTATGACCAAGATGCTCACCACCACCCTGGGCTTCACGCTCGGGCTATCGCTCGCCGTCGGCGCAGCGTCGGCGCAGACCGTCCTGCGCGTCGCCGGCAACTTCCCCGAAGAGCATACCGCGACCGGCGCGATGGAGATCTTCAAGCAGGAGGTCGAAAGCCTGACCGACGGCGAGATCACGGTGCAGAACTTCCCGGCGATGCAGCTGGGCGGCGCATCCGAGAACGTCGACCAGGTGCGGTCGGGCGCGATCTTCGCGGTATTCACCTCGATCGCCTACTTCACCCGGTCCGTTCCGGAGCTTGAGGCCGTGAGCCTGCCATTCCTGTTCAACAGCCGCGAACAGGCCTTCGAGGTGATGGACGGCGAGGTGGGCGAGCTTATGGACGCCGCTCTGCTCGAGGAAGGGTTCGTCAACCTGGGCTACATGGAACTGGGGTTCCGGCACGCGACCAACAGCGTGCGACCGCTGGTCACGCTGGAAGATTTCGAGGGGCTCGACATTCGCCTCCAGCCCAACGAGGTCCATCTCGACAGCTTCCGCGCCATCGGGGCCAACCCGCAACCGCTCGACATCTCGGAGCTGTACTCCGCGCTGCAGCAGGGCGTGCTCGACGGGCAGGAGAACCCCTACAACATCATCTACACCCGACGGTTCTTCGAGGTGCAGGACTACCTGTCCGACAGCGGCCATTTCTTCGACTTCATCAACGTGGTCGCCAACGCGGACGCCTTCGAGGCGTTGAGCGCCGAGCACCAGGAGGCCGTGCGCACCGCGATGCTGAGCGCGGTCGAATGGCAGCGCGCGGAGGCCGCCGAACTCGACCTTGGGTTCCGCGAACAGCTGGTCGCCGAGGGCATGCAGTTCGACTCCCTGCCCGACGCCGAACGGGCGCGTCTGCGGGAAGCCACCGCGGGTATCGCCGAACAGCTGAAGGAGCGCGTCGACCCCGAGGTGATCGACCTCGTTCTGTCGAAGGTGGCCGAGTGACCAAGGGCGCGCCCATGACCGGGCCGGTCCACGCCGGCCCGGTCGCCAGGCTGCGCCGGGCCATCGACCGGATCGACGGCCTTTCGCGCTGGATCATCGTGGCGACGATGGCCGGGATGGCGCTGCTCGTCTCGGCGCAGGTCTTCATGCGCTACGTGTTGAACTCGTCGATCGACGCGGCCGACGAGCTGTCGCGGCTTTTCTTCGTGTGGTCGATCTTCCTCGCGATCCCCCATGGCATACGTCACGGCGTCCACGTGGGCATCGACGTGTTCGCGCGGATGACGCCCCTGGTCGTGCAGGGTGTGCTCAACCGTATCTCCGCCATCGCCGGCGTTGTCCTCATGGCCGTCGTCTTCGTCGCCGCCGTCGTCGCCGCCTCGGACAAGTGGGGCGAACTGATGCCGACCCTGCAGGTCACCGCTGCCCTCTACTACGTGCCCGTCTGTCTCTGCGCGGGGCACGCGACCCTGCACCTGTTGCTCTTCGCGCTCGGAGGGCCTGGGGTCTGGGGTCCGGACGACTGGCGGGAGGAACCGGCGTGAGCGCCATCGCGATCGCCGTCTTCGCGGCGCTCGCGCTGATCGGCGCACCGCTGGCCTTCGCGATCGGCCTCGGAGCCGTCATCGCCCTCTATCTGGGCGATTTCGATCTCGTGGTGCTGCCACAGCGCATGATGTTCGCGGTGAACTCGTTTCCGCTGATGGCGATCCCGCTCTTCATGCTGGCGGGCGAACTGATGGTGAAGGCGGGCATCGTGGACCGGCTGATCGGCTTCGCCAATTCGCTGGTGGGCCGCGTGCATGGCGGTGTGGCGCATGTCACCATCCTCGCGGGTACGGTCTTCGCGTCCGTGAGCGGAGCTGCCGTGGCGTCGGCGAGCGCGCTCGGCTCCACCCTGGTGCCCGCCCTGCGCAAGTCCTATCCCGACGGCTTTTCAAGCGCGGTGGTCGCGTCGGCGGCCAATCTGGGCCCGGTCATTCCGCCGTCGAACGCGATGATCGTCTATGCGCTGATGGCCGGATCGTCGGTCTCCGTGGGCGGCATGTTCATGGCCGGGATCGTGCCCGGCCTCATCCTGACGCTCGGCTTCATGGCGCTGGCGTCCTTCATCGCGCGCCGCCGTGGTTATCCGCTGTCGGGCGAGCCGTTCTCGGGGCGGCGGGCGTTGACCGAGACGCGGCGTGCGGGGCTGATCCTGCTGATGCCGGTGATCGTCGTGGGCGGGATCGTCGGAGGCATCTTCACCGCAACCGAGGGCGCGGCCATCGCGGTCGTCTACGCGCTCGCCGTCGGACTGTTCGTCACGCGCAAGCTGAAGATCGCGGACCTGCCGGGCTGCCTGTTCCGCGCCGCGATGCTGGCGGCGATGGTCGGCGCGCTGATCGCCTTTGCCTCCGTCATGACCTTCGTTTTCACGCTCGATCTGGTGCCCTTGCGCCTGTCCGCCTTCATCGAGGGGGTGACGTCCGACCCCATGGTCTTCATCGCGATCGTCATGGCCATGCTGCTGGTCGTGGGGATGCTGATCGAATTCGAACGCCGCCTACATCATGCTGGTGCCGCTGTTCGCGCCGATGGCGCTGAACTACGGGATCGACCCGCTCTTCTTCGGTTTCCTGTTTATGTACAACCTCGTGGTGGGCATGATGACGCCGCCCGTCGGCGTGCTGCTGTTCGTGATGAGCGGTATCACCCGGGTGCCGATGGGCCAGCTGACGATGGAGGTGCTGCCCTTCGTTGCCCTGCAGTTCGCCGTGCTCGGCCTGTGCGTGGCGTTTCCGCCGGTCGTGCTGTGGTTGCCGGACCTGTTCGGGTTCTGAGGGGGGGATTGCGATGACGCCCGCGTCCGAGCCCGACCTGATCGTCGCCGGCGCGACCGTGCTCACCTCGGACCCGAACCGTCCGTTCGTCGAACGCGGCTGGATCGAGGTCGCGGGTGGGCGGATAACGGCGGTCCGGGACCGCGCGCCCGAGCGCATCGCCCCCCGCACGCAGATCGTCGAAGGCGCGGGGCGCGTGGTCACGCCGGGCTTCGTCAACGTGCACACCCATGCGATCCTCAGCATGGTGCGCGGGGTGGCGGAGGATATGGGCTTCGCGCCCGCCTACACGATGGGCGTGCCGCATGGCCACGACGTGACCCCCGGGGAGGCGCGCGCGATGGCCCAACTCGGCGCCATGGAGGCGCTGTGCTTCGGCTCGACCCTCGTCAACGACAGCTTCACGCATCAGGATATCGCGCTGGAGGCGATGGCCGAGACCGGCATCCGCGCCTGGGGCTGCGGGCGGATCCACGACGTCGATTTCAGTCGCGTGCATCTCGGCGAGTGGGACTACGACACGAAGATCGGCGACTGGACGCTGCGCCTCGCCGCCGATCTGATCGACAGCTTCCACGATCCGGCCGGTTTGCGCACCGGCGTGGTGCTCGCCCCCCACGCGCCGGACACCTGCACGCCCGACCTGTTGCGGCAGGTGCGCGAGATGCGCGATGCGCATGGTCTGAGGATCAACATCCACGTGGCCCAGAGCCGGGTGGAGGTCGATTTCATCCGCGACCGCGACGGGATGAGCCCGCCGGAATTGCTCGACGACGTCGGCCTGCTCGACGACCGGCTGATCGGCGCGCATTGCATCCATGTCTCGCCGGGAGACATCGCCCGGCTCGGCACGGCGGGTGCGCATCTGGCCCATATCGCCAAGGGCAACCAGACGCATGGCCACACCGCCCCGACTGCTGCGCTCCGCGCCGCGGGCATGAAGCTTGCGCTGTCGACCGACAACATGCACGCCGACATGGTGGAGCTGATGCGCTGGGCGCTGGCGACGGGCCGGCTGCAGGAGGGCGAGATCACCGAGGCCTGGCAGCCCTCGACGGTCTTCGCGGCGGCGACCATCGGCGGTGCCCGCGCGCTCGGGCTCGACGCAGAGCTGGGCTCCATCGAGGTCGGCAAGCGGGCCGATCTGGTGGTCTTCGACTTTCGCCGCCCGCATCTGCGCCCCATGACGGACGTGCTCGGCACGCTGGTCCATACCGGACAGGGCCGCGATGTAGAGACCGTGATCGTCGAGGGCGAGGTCGTCGTCACGGGAGGCGAGCCGGTCCGGGTGGACAAGATGGCGGTGCTCGACGCGGCGGAGGCGGCGTCCTCCGCGCTTTGGGCCCGCGCCAGGGAAGAAGCAGACGGGCATGGGCGAATACGCTGACCCCACGAGGGGTTCGCGACGACCCCGGTGCGATGTCCAGGGATTTCGGATGCTTCGCACGGTCTCGCCGCCGCGAAGATACCTGATCGGTCGGGCCGGGGCCTACCCGGGGGGCGGGCAACCGCCGGGCCGGGAAAAGACCGTCCGTCCGCGAGGGGAGTTGTCCGCCATCGGACCGATCGCCTAACGTGGCGACCGTGCGAGCCGGGGCCGGCGATGCCGCAAGCCCCGGCGACGGGTCGCCGGATCGGCGGTTCCGATCATTTCTGGGGGAAGCGATGGCCGGGAAACTGATGCAGGACCCCCACCGCTCCGAAGGGCGCGGGGGCGAGAAGGTCCTGGAGGTCGCGATCGGCCGGGAGGTGCGCGCCCATCGCAAGCGCATCGGCATGACCGTCGCGGATCTCGCCCAGTCGACGGGCCTTTCCACCGGCATGCTCTCGAAGATCGAGAACGGCAACACCTCTCCGTCGCTCTCGACGCTGCAGGCGTTGGCCCACGCGCTCTCGGCACCGCTGACCGCCTTCTTCCGCCGGTTCGAGGAGAGACGGACGGCCGTGCACACCCCCGCCGGCACCGGGGTCGAGATGGACAGGGCGGGGACCCGCGCGAACCACCAGTACAACCTACTGGGACATATCGGCGCCAACGCCTCCGGCGTCGTCGTCGAACCCTACCTCATCACGCTCACGGATGCGTCGGACGTCTTCCCCGACGTTCCAGCACGGGGGCATCGAGACGATCTACATGCTCGAGGGCGAGGTCGCCTATCGCCACGGCGACACGGTGCATCGCCTCCGACCGGGCGACACGCTGTTCTTCGACGCGGACGCGCCGCATGGTCCCGAGGAGATGATCGTGCTGCCCGCGCGCTATCTGTCCGTCATCGCGTATCCCCAGCCACCGGCCTGATCGCGCCCTTCACTCTCAAGAATAAAAACTTCCCGACAGTTGATTGCTACGCGGCCCATGGGTAGGATCGCCGCGGGATGCATGGGGAGCCGTGGGATGTGCGGGATCGTGGGACTGTTCCTCAAGGACCGTGCGCTGGAGCCGAGGCTCGGCGCGCTGCTGACGGACATGCTGATGACCATGACGAATCGCGGCCCCGACTGCGCCGGGATCGCCATCTACCGCGGCACGGCGCCGGGCGGCACGAAGCTCACCGTGCAGTCCGACACGCCCGGCGCCGATTTCAGACCCTCGCCGCCGATCTCGGAGACCGGATAGGCGCCGATGTCGTCCATCGCCGTCCGGGACGACCACGCCGTGCTCGTCCTTCCCGAAGGCCTGGCCGACCCCGCCCTGGTAGCACTTCGCGAGCTTCGCCCGTCGTCCGCGGTGATGGGGCGCGGCGACGTCGATCGAGATCTACAAGGGGTCGGCCTGCCGCGCGACGTTGCGCGCGCGCTTCGATCTGGCCTCCATGTCCGGCACCCACGGGATCGGCCACACCCGCATGGCCACCGAATAGGCCGTGACGACGACCGGCGCGCATCCGTTCAACACCGGGCGCCGACCAATGCCTCGTCCACAACGGCTCGCTGTCGAACCACAACACGCTGCGCCGCAAACTGCGCCACGCCGGCATCCGGATCGAAACCGAGAACGACACCGAGGTGGGCGCCGCCTACCTGACGTGGAAGATGCAGGGCGGCGCGACCCTTGGCGAGGCGCTTGGATCCTCCCTCGACGATCTGGACGGGTTCTTCACCTTCGTCGTCGGCACGCGCGACGGGCTTCGGCGTGGTGCGCGACCCCATCGCCTGCAAGCCCGCCGTCATGGCAGAGACGGACCACTACGTGGCATTCGGGTCCGAGTATCGCGCGCTGGCGAACCTGCCCGGCATCGAGCAGGCCCGCGTGTGGGAGCCGGAGCCCGCGACCGTCTATTTCTGGACCCATGCCGGCGCCTCGGCATCCCGGCAGGCGGCTGCCTGATGCAGACCTTCGACCTCGAGGCAGGTGACCTGCGCGAACTGAACGCGCGCGCTGCAGTCCCAAAACCGAGAGACCAACCAGACCGTCTGGGACATCGTCAACCCCAAGGGCAGCCACGCCATCGCCGTCGGCCTGGACGCCCCGATCGAGGTCACCGTGCAAGGGCTCGGTCGGCTACTATTGCGGCGGCATGAACAAGCAGGCGACGATCCGCGTCGACGGTTCCGCTGGGCCGGGCGTGGCCGAAAACATGATGTCCGGCACCGTTCGTGATCGACGGGCGACGCGCAGCCAATACGCCGGCGCCACTGGGCAACGGCGGGACGCTCGTCATCACGGGCAACGCCTCCTCGCGCTGCGGCATCTCCATGAAGGGCGTCGACATCGTGGTGCACGGCAACGTCGGCCACATGTCGGCCTTCATGGCGCAGTCCGGGCAACTGGTGGTCTGCGGCGACGCGGGCGACGGCACTGGGCGACTCGCATCTACGAGGCGCGATCTTTCGTGCGCGGTTCGGTCGCAGTCGCTGGGCGCCGACTGCATGCGAGAAGAGATGCGGGACGAGCATCTGGACGCTGCTGGCCGACCTCCTTGGAGCGCGGCGGTGCGACGCCCGGCCCGACCAGTTCAGGCGCTACGGCTCGGCCGGAAGCTCTACCATTTCGACATCGACAACGCGATATTAGGGAGGCGACATGAAGGACACATTCCGCCCGGACGCCCGCCGCACGCGCCCCGATCCAGTCGGACGACCTTCGAAGACGAACGCCGAGATCCGCCGCGCCGCGGCCACCGGCATCTACGACATCCGCGGCGGCGGGGCGAAGCGCAAGCTGCCCCATTTCGACGACCTCGTGTTCTGGGCGCGTCCATGTCGCGCTACCCGCTCGAAGGGTACCGCGAGACGTGCGACACCAGACGTGACGCTCGGCACCCGCTTCGCCAAGAAGCCGCATCGAGCTGAAGATCCCCATCACCATCGCGGGCATGTCCTTCGGCGCGCTCTCCGGCCCCGCCAAGGAGGCGCTGGGCCGCGGCGCGTCGCATGGCCGGCACCTCGACCACCACCGGCGACGGCGGCATGACGGACGAAGAGCGCGGGCATTCCGACAAGCTCGTCTATCAGTACCTGCCCGTCGCGCTACGGCATGAACCCCGACGACCTGCGCCGCGCCGACGCCATCGAGATCGTCGTCGGCCAAGGCGCCAAGCCCGGCGGCGGCGGTATGCTGCTCGGCCAGAAGATCAGCGACCGCGTCGCCGCAGATGCGCAACCTGCCCAAGGGCATCGACCAGCGCTCGCGCCTGCCGCCACCCGGACTGGACCGGCCCGGACGACCTGGAGATCAAGATCCTCGAGCTGCGCGAGATCACCGCCTGGGAGAAGCCGATCTACGTCAAGATCGGCGGCTCGCGGCCCTACTTCGACACTACCTCTGGCGGTGAAGGCTGGCGCGGACGTCGTCGTGCTGGACGGGATGCAGGGCGGCACGGCGGCGACGCAGGACGTCTTCATCGAAAACGTCGGCCTGCCCATCTTGGCCTGCATCCGCGAGGCCGTCCGCGCGCTGCAGGATCTGGACATGCACCGCGAGGTGCAGCTGATCGTCTCGGGCGGCATCCGCTACGGCGCGGACGTGGCCAAGGCGCTGGCGCTGGGCGCGGACGCGGTCGCCATCGGCACGGCGGCTCTGATCGCGCTCGGCGACAACGACCCCCGGTGGGAGGCCGAGTACAACGCGCTCGGCACGACCGCAGGCGCCTATGACGACTGGCACGAGGGCCGCGACCCCGCCGGCATCACCACGCAGGACCCGAGCTGATGAAGCGGGTCGATCCGGTGGACGGCGGCCGGCGCCTGAACAACTACCTCAAGGTCATGACCCTGGAGGCGCAGACCATCGCCCGCGCCTGCGGCCAGAACCACCTCCACAACCTCGAGCCGGAGGATCTGTGCGCGCTGACGATCGAGGCCGCGGCCATGGCCGGGTCCCGCTGGCTGGCACGAGCTGGTATACCCGGCAAGCCCGGCACCGCTCGACTGAGCGGGCGAGGGGCCGCCGCGACACCGAGGATCTTCCCATGACGAACGCGGACGACCCCATGACCCCCGATCTCGCCGGATTCGCCGCCGACGTCCAGTACTTCATGATCTCATTCACCGACCTCTTCGGCGGCCAGCGCGCCAAGCTGGTGCCCGCCGCAGGCCATCGGCGACATGCAGACCGAGGGCGCCGGCTTTGCGGGCTTCGCGACCTGGCTCGACATGACCCCGGCCCATGCCGACATGCTGGCCGTGCCCGGACCCGTCCAGCGGTCATCCAACTGCCCTGGAAGCCCGAGGTCGCGTGGGTCGCGGCCAATTCGACCATGAACGGTGAGGAGGTCGCACAGGCCCCGCGCAACGTCCTGCGCAAGCGCCTGCATCGCCGAGGCCGCCGAGCAGGGGCTGCACCATCAAGACCGGCGTCGAGGCCGAGTTCTTCCTGCTGACGCCCGACGGGCGGCCGATCTCCGATCCGGTCGATACCGCCGACAAGCCCTGCTACGACCAGCCAGGCGCTGATGCGGCGCTACGACGTCATCCGCGAGATCTGCGACTACATGCTGGAGCTCGGCTGGGAGCCCGTACCAGAACGACCACGAGGACGCGAACGGCCAGTTCGAGATGAACTGGGATGTTCGACGACGCGCTGGCGACGGCCGACCGGCACTCGTTCTTCAAGTTCATGACCAAGTCGTCGCCGAAAAGCACGGGCTGCGGGCGACCTTCATGCCCAAGCCCTTCCCGAGCCTGACCGGCAACGGCTGCCACGCACCATGTCTCGGTCTGGGACGCGCCGGGCGACGCCCAGGCAACGTCTTCGCCACCGAACCGGCCCGGCAGCCGACGGGAGCTGGGCCTGTCGGCGACGGCAAGCACTTCCTCGGCGGCATCATGCGCCATGCGCCGGGCGCTGACCGCGATCACCAACCCGACCGTCAACAGCTACAAGCGCATCAACGCGCCGCGTGACCGACATCGGGCGCGACGTGGGCGCCCAACACCGTGACGTGGACGGGCAACAACCGCACCCACATGGTGCGCGTCCCCGGCCCGGGCCGGTTCGAGCTGCGTCTGCCGACGGCGCCGCGAACCCGTACCTGCTCCAGGCGGTCATCATCGCCGCAGGCCTCTCGGGCGTGCGGACAAGGCCGACCCCGGCCCGCGCACGCGACGTCGACATGTACGCCGAGGGGCACAAGGTCCGCGGCGCGTCAAGCTGCCGCTGAACCTGCTCGACGCGCTGCGCGCCTACGCAAGGACACGGTCCTGCCGCGGCGATGGGCGCGGAATTGTCGGCCGCGTTCCTGAAGTTGAAGCATCAGGAGTGGAACGACTATTCGCGCCACTTCACCCAGTGGGAACGGGCCCATACCCTCGACATCTGACGCGACGGGGCGCCTGTTCGGGGAAGCGGTAGCCAGGAGATGCGTTGCCCTTCTCGGAAGGCATTGTCCCGAACCTGGAACCCGGATCCCGACGATGGCCATCCGCGCCGACGCGCCGGATCGTTCGCGGATGACCCATCATGGCTGCAGGACCGATCCGCAGCGACGCTCGTTTCCCAGCCACGCCTCTGCCGCCTACGGCCGTCCCACCGCGCTTCCCAGGCGATACCGGCGCCGCCAATCTGGACGGTCGCACCGGTCGCACCGGTCGCACCGGTCGCACCGGTCGGCCGTCCGCCAGTGACGGCGGCAGGGGCTCCGGCCGGTCGCAGTTTTGCCGAAAATGCCGCCATGGCATGACGACCCTGGGCGTCGCCCCCCCCGGGGCCACCGTCGGTTCTGCCCGGCGGCAGGGGCGCCGGCGCTCCGGGGCCGGATTGGGTCGGGCGGCCCGGCCCCGTCCGGACGCGGCCGCGACGCGTCTGACGGCCCTCGACGGGATACGGCGACAACGTGGCCGCGGTGATCCGCGCCACCGCGAGGGCCGGCCAGCGCGTTGCCCGGCAACGGGCGAGGCCGAATCCCCCGGGGCCCCGGCCCTCGCGCCCACCGCCCGGCGATCCCTGCAACTGCGGCAATACTCCCTGCGGTAGAACGGAGATTGTCGCCACGGCCCCCCGACCTCGGCAGCAAGGCGCCTGAATTTCCGGCAAAGCGTGGCGCACGGCGCGGCGCCGCAGCCGTTTCTGCTGGCAGAAGCGACACCTTCAGCTTAATTTAATGCATTGTCGGAACTCGAGCGAACGACGTCGGAGACTGAGACGATGCGGATCTTCACCTGTCATGAGTGCGGTCACAAGATGCGCGTCGCCGGGGACGAGTGCGGCCGCTGCAACGCTCCCAAGCCGATCCTGAAGAAGGGCTCGCTTTATCTGGCGTCGCTCTTCGTATCGCTGGTGGCGGTCTCAATGACCCTGGCCGCGTCGGCGCTTACCCGGATCTAGCGGCCCGGCCCGGCCTCGCGCGCGCCGCAGCGATGCGAACCCAGCCGGAACAGGCCGATGCCCATCCCGGCCCGCGCGCGCGGTGCGGGGCGTCGCCGGGAAACTTGCCCAGATGGTCAAGACCGCCCGGCGCTTGCGCCTCTGCGGCACGCACATCGCAGGCCGCGCCCTACCCCCCGCCGCCCTTGCGTGGCAAGGCGGCCAGCAGCGCGTCGAACACACCCCGCTCCGCCCGGTTCAGCTTCAGCCCGTTCTCGGCCGTCTCGAATTCCTCACCGTCGTCCAGGTCGGGGCGCTGCGCCAGCCGCATCGCGGCGCCGGCCTGCGCCAGCCGCCAGGTCAGCCGCTCGTCGCCCCTCGCGTCGATCTCGCCGCTTGCCTCGGCGACCTCGCGGGCCAGCCCCCGCACGGTCTCCAGCTTGGCCAGCTCCTCGGCCACGCAGAGCGCCGCCAGCTCGGTGTCGCCGGGCACCCGCAGCGCCGGGATGACCGCCAGGATCGGCTCGCCCATCAGCGCGTCCAGCGCCGCCCGCCCGGCCCGGCCGGCCACGGCCTCCGCCGCCTGCGCCGCATCCGCGCCCGCCGGCACGCGCAGCGCGGCCGCGCACAGCGCCCGGTGCGCCGGGGTCGAAAGCTCCAGCCGCTCCAGCGCGTCCTCGAAGCGCGGCAAAAGCGCCGGCACCCGGATCACCACCGCCAGAATCACCGCCTCGCGCAGCCGTTCCTCCGCCGCCGCGTCCGCCCCGGCCAGCGCCGAGGCCTTGGTGCCCGGCGCCGGCACCGGCGGCGGCGCCCAACGCCCCGGCCGGCCACCCGCCCGGCCTGCGCGGCCCGGCCCCGCCGGCCCACGCGCCACGGCCTTCGGGCGGCGGAACAGATCCCATCGCCGCTCGCGCAGCGCCTCGCGGTAGTGCCCGCGCAGGGAGGCGTCGGCGATCCGCCCCGTGAGCGCCGCAATCTCGGCATCCAGCCCCGCCCGCCGCTCCGGCGTATCGAAACGCTGGCCTTCGGTCAGCCGCCGCCACAGCAGCTCCACCATCGGCGCCGCGGCATCCAGCACCGCCTGCATCGCCGACCGGCCCGCCTCGCCGCCGCCCGCCCCGCGGATCAGGTCGTCGGGGTCGGTCTTCGGCGGCAGCATCGCGAAGCGCAAGCTGCGCCCCGGCCCGATCAGCGGCAGCGCCAGGTCGATCAGCCGCATCGCCGCGGCCAGCCCCGCCGTGTCGCCGTCCAGCGCCACCACAGGCTCCGGCGCCATCCGCCACAGCATCTGCAGCTGGGTCTCGGTGATCGCCGTGCCGAGCGGCGCCACCGCCGCACCGAACCCGGCCTCGCCAAGCGCGATCACGTCCATGTAGCCTTCCGCCACGATCAGCGGCACCGGGTCGGCCCGGCTCCCGCGCAGCGCCTCGCGCGCCGGCCCGACGTTGAAGAGGCTCCGGCCCTTGTCGAACAGGTCGCTCTGCGGCGAATTGAGGTACTTCGCCCGCGCGTCCTCGGCCATTGCCCGCCCGCCGAAGCCGATGCAGCGCCCCCGCGCGTCGCGGATGGGGAACATCACGCGGCCGCGGAACACGTCGTAGGGCGCCCCGCCCGGCCTGTCGCGCGGCTCCGCCGCCAGCCCCGCCGCCAGCACCAGCGCGGGCGCGATGCCCTGCCCCGTCAGCGCCTTGAAAAGCCCCTGCCCCAGATCCGGCGCGAAGCCGATCCCCCACCGCGCGCAGGCCGCCGCATCGAGGCCGCGGTCCTCCAGATACGCCCGCGCCGCGGCCCCCCCGGCCCCCGCCAACGCGCGCGTAAAATGCCGCGCGGCGATCTCGGTCACCTCGGCCAGCTCGGTCTGGCGGTCCGCCCTCGCCGCCGCCTGGGGGTCGCGCACCGGCATGGCCATCCCCGCCTCGCGCGCCAGCATCTCGACGGCCTCCATGAAGCTGGCGTTCTCGGTCTCCTGCAGGAAGCCGATCGCGTCGCCCTTCGCCTGGCAGCCGAAGCAGTAATAGAAGCCCTTGCCGTCATCCACGTGGAAGCTCGGCGACTTCTCCTGATGGAACGGGCACGGCGCCCACCAATCCCCGCGATTGCGGTTCGTCTTGCGCATGTCCCAGGTGACCCGCTTGCCGACGATGGCCGAAAGCGAGGTGCGGGTGCGCAGCTCTTCGAGGAAACCGGGAGGCAAACTCATGCCCCGATCATCGCGCGACGGCGGCCGCCCTGTCCACGGGCTCGCCGCCACATACCGCGCTTATGCACAGCCAATCCGGGCCGCGCGCGGCTCAGGCCCCCCCCCGCGCCCCGCCCGGTCCGCAGGGTCGGGGCGGCACCGGCCCCATGCACGCCATTCCGGCCAGATCACGCGAGCCTCCGGCCCCCGCGCCGCCCTGCCCAGAAGGGCGCAGCGCCAGAGGCGCCGTCTGCCCGGCCAGTCGCGCCCCACCGCGCGGGGTTCAGGCCCCCCGCGCCTGCCGCGCCACGACCCGGCCCATCGCCTCGCCAAGGTCCAGCACCGCCGTCGCCGCGAACGAGCGCATCACCAGCACCTCGAAGGCCGCCGGCCCCACCCGCGTGACCGAGGCCATCATGTGCCGCAGATCCGTCCGCGCCGTGCGGCCTTCGGCAAACGCCGGTTCCCGCAGGTCCACCGGCACCAACCGCGCCAGCACCGCCTCGGCGCCGGCGCCCTCAAGCCGCAACGCCGCCCAGCCGTCGCTCACGTCAACCAACGCCGCGCCGTCCAGCGCCTCCGGCAGCGCCACGCCATGCACCAGCGCCTGCGCCCGGCCGAACCAGCGCACCCCGCGCGCGTCCTCCAGCGCTGCCTCACCCGGCGCCGGAAAAGCCAGCCCGCACGCCGCCTCCAGCGCGGCCGAGGCCGCCGCCGCGTCCCACGCGGTCACCAGCGTCAGCGGCCCCAGGTCCACCTCCTCCAGCGTCAGCCCGCCATGGGAAAGCGGCAGCAACCCCGCCGCCGGGCTCAGTGCCGCCAGCTCAGCCACGGGCCCGCGCCCCTTCCGGGTCGAGGAACACCGGGTCGCACACCTCCGCCAGCGTCGTCACCCCGCGCACGTGATCCACCATCTTCACCCGCTCCCCGTGCCGCGCCCGGCCATTGCTCAAAAGCCCCAATGCCAGCGCCCGGCCCAGCGTCGGCGACCAGCAGGCGCTCGTCACGTGCCCCTGCGCCTCAGCCCGCACCGGCGCCGCCTCCGCTCCGAAGAGATACGCGCCCGAAAGCAGCCCCCGGTCCAAGGCCACCGCCCGCAGGCCCACCAGCTGCCCGCGCGCGTCGTCCGCAAGCCCCGGCCGCCGCGCCGCCGCCCGGCCGATGCAGTCCTTGTCGGCCACCATCCGCCCCAGGCCCAGATCGCCGGCCGTCACCCGTCCGTCCATCTCGGCATGGGTCGGAAAGCCCTTCTCGATGCGCAGCACGTTCAGCGCCTCCATCCCGTAGGCGCCGCCGCCCATCCCCTCGGCCCGCGCCACGAGGCTCCGGAACAGCGCATCGCCGTGCCGCGCCGGCACCGCCAGCTCATAGCCCCGCTCGCCCGAGAACGAGATCCGGAAAAGCCGCCCCGCAACCCCGTGCACCGCAACGTCGCGCCACCCCATGAACGGCAGCGCCGCGTCGCCCACATCCTCGGCGATCAGCCCCGCCAGCAGCTCCCGCGCCTTCGGGCCGGCCACCGCGAACTGCGCCCAATGGTCGGTGACGGAAGCCAGCGCCACCCGCGCCCCCGGCATCAGGCACTGGTGCACGAACTCCATGTGCCGCATCACGTGGCCCGCCGCCGCCGTGGTGGTGGTCACGAGGAACCGCTCGTCGGTCAGCCGCGCGCAGGTGCCGTCGTCCAGCACATGCCCGTCCTCGCGCAGCATCAGCCCGTAGCGCACGCGCCCGGGGCGCAGCGTGCCCATCCGCCCGGTATAGACCATTTCCAGGAACGCCGCCGCATCTGGGCCCTGCACGTCGATCTTGCCCAACGTGCTCACGTCCGTCACGCCCACCGCCTCGCGCACGTAGCCGACCTCGCGGTCGCAGGCCTCGCGCCAGGTGGTCTCTCCGGGCGCCGGGAAATAGGACGGGCGATACCACAGCCCCGCCTCCAGCATCGGCGCGCCCCGCGCCCGGCTGGCCGCGTCGCTCGTGGTCAGCCGGATCGGCGCAAAGCCCTTGCCCTGCGCGCCCGCGCCAAGGGCCGCCAGCGGCACCGGCACGAAGGGCGGGCGGAAGGTGGTGGTGCCGGTCTCGGGAATGCTGCGCCCGGTCAGCTCCGCCAGCACCGCCAGCGCCGCGACGTTGGAGTTCTTGCCCTGGTCCGGCGCCATCCCTTGGGTCGTGTAGCGCTTCATGTGCTCGACGCTGACCATGTTCTCCTGCACCGAAAGCGCAATATCCTTCACGGTCACGTCGTTCTGCTGGTCAAGCCAGGCGCGGCCGCGGCCCTTCACGTGCCAGAGCGGGCGGATGGCGTAGTCGCTCTGGTCGGCCGCGGGCACCGGCAGGTCGGGCGCGCTCATCCCGATGCCGGAAAGTGCCGCGCGCGCTGCCGCCGCACCCTCGGCGAGGCACCCCGCGGTGGAGAACGTCCCCCGCGCCGCGCCGGCCACGTGCAGGCCCGGCACGGCCCCCTCCTTCGGCACGAAGCCCGCGATTCGATCGTTCCACGTGGGCCGGGCGCCGCGATGGCAGGTCAGGTTCACGCTGGGGTTCCAGCCCCCCGAGACGGCCAGGCAATCGGTCGCGATCCGCCGCTCCGCGCCCTTGTGGCTCACGGTGATCTCGCGCAGCCCCGCGCGCCCGCGCGTGCCGGTCACGGTGGCGCCCGCCAGCAGCTCGTAATCCCCCAGCGGCGTCGCGTCGTCCCGCGCGTCGATGACCGCGGCGATGCCGACGCCCGCCGCGGCGAGGTCGCGCGCCGTGCGGTGCGCGTCGTCGTTGTTGGCGAAGACCGTGATCGCGCGGCCCGGCGCCACCCCCCAGCGATGGGCATAGGCACGCACGGCGCCCGCCAGCATCACGCCGGGGCGGTCGTTGTCGGCAAAGGCCACCGGCCGCTCCAGCGCGCCCGCGGCCAGCACCGCGGCGCGGGCATGGATGCGCCAGAACGTCTCATAGGGCAGGTCCGGGTCGGGCGCCGCCAGATGGTGCCCCACCCGTTCCAGCGCGCCGAAGGTGCCGCCGTCGTAGACCCCGGTAATCGCGGTGCGCGTCATGACCCGCACGCCCAGATCGCGCAGCTCCGCCAGCGTCGCGGCGGCCCAGTCCCGGCAGGCGCGCCCGCCCACGCTCTCGCCCTCGGCCAGCATCCGGCCGCCGGCCACCGCGTCGTCCTCCGCCAGGATCACGTCGGCACCGCCGCGCGCGCCGGTCAGCGCCGCCATCAGCCCCGCGGGGCCGGACCCGATCACCAGCAGGTCGCAACTGGCGAACGCCTTCTCGCGCACCAAGGCATCGGGCGCGCCCGGCAGCGTGCCCAGCCCCGCCGCCCGCCGGATCGCCGGCTCATAGAGCTTCTCCCAGAAGCTGCGCGGCCACATGAACGTCTTGTAGTAGAATCCCGCCCCGAAGAACGGCGACAGCAGATCGTTCACCGCCATCGCGTCGCGCCGGACCGACGGCCAGGCGTTCTGCGCCCGCGCGCTCAACCCTACGTAAAGCTCCTGCACCGTCGCCCGGGTGTTGGGCTGCGCCTCGGCACCGGCGCCCACGGTCACCAGCGCGTTCGGTTCCTCCGACCCCGCCGTCATGATCCCGCGCGGGCGGTGGTACTTGAACGACCGCGCCACCAGCCGCACGTCGTTGGCAAGCAGCGCCGAGGCCAGCGTGTCGCCGGCAAGCCCGCGATAGGCGCGGCCGTCGAAGGTGAAATCGAGCGGTTTCGCGCGGTCGACGGCGCCCAGATCGTCAAGCCGCATGGGCGATATCCCCGTTTCGTACGTTTCGGCCCGCCAACCGTACGAAGCGTACGAAAGGGGGGCATTTCAGGCGGTTCCGCGCCGGGGCCGATCGTACGATCCGGGCCGCGAACGGTACGTTTCGTACCATCTCAGGCCTCCCCATCGCCCGCCTCCCGGCCCAGCACCGCATCCCGCGCCAGCACCGATCCATGCACCTCGTGGGTCAGCGTGTCGCGCGAAACCTTCAGCCACGCCCCGCATCCCTGCCCGTGAAACCACAGATCCTCGGTCGGTCCGGCGGGGTTGGACCGAAGATGCAGGTAGGCATCCCAGGCGGCCGGCTCGGCCTCCGCGCCCGGTCGGTCCAGGTAGTCGGCCGCACCGAGGAAGCTGAATTCCCGCAAATCGCGATCACCGCAAAGGGGGCATGGGAGGCGCATTTTTCGTCCGTTTCCCGTATCTTGTAAGACGTTCCCGATGTGTCCATTGGACGGAACACCGGTTATGCCGCAGTTTCAATCGCTTGCGTCCCGATCCGCAGGTCGCGCGCCGCAAGCGTCACATAAGGATCGACCCGCAAGACCCCGGCATCAATGCATATTGTGCTGGCTGCCGGTACCCTCCTCGTCCAGCAGGTGCCCCGTCTCGAACCGGTCCAACCGAAAACGTTCCGCCGTCTCGTGGCTCGTGTCCGTCGCCATCAGATGCGCCATCGCCCAGCCAGAGGCGGGCACCGCCTTGAAGCCGCCATAGCACCAGCCGCCGTTCAGATAGAGCCCGTCGATTGGCGTCCGGTCGATGATCGGCGAGCCGTCCGGCGTCATGTCCATGATCCCGCCCCAGCTCCTCAGCATCCGCGCCTTGCCGATCACCGGCATCAGCGTCATCGCCGCCTCGGTCACGTGCTCGGCCATCGGCAGGTTCCCGCGGGCGGCATAAGATGTATAGAAATCAAGGTCTCCGCCGAAGACAAGCCCGCCCTTGTCGGACTGGCTGATATAGAAATGGCCCATCCCGTAGGTGATCACGTGGTCGATCACCGGCTTCAGCCCCTCGGTCACGAAGGCCTGCAGCACGTAGCTTTCGATGGGCAGCGTGATCCCCGCCAGCCCGGCCACCAGCCCCGAACGCCCGGCCGCGACCAGCCCGACCTTCTTCGCCCGGATCGCGCCCCGCGTTGTCTGAACGCCGGTAACCCGCTGACCTTGAACGTCAATTCCGGTAACTTCGCAGTTCTGGATCAAGTCCACGCCTAGGCGATCCGCTCCGCGGCCATAGCCCCAGGCCACCGCATCGTGCCGCGCCGTGCCGCCGCGCGAATGGAAGAGCCCGCCATGTATCGGGAACCGCGTCTGCTCGTAATCGAGATAGGGCAGCTTCTCGCGCACGGCGTCCTGGTCAAGCAGCTCCGCATCGTCGCCTTGGTTGCGCATGGCGTTGCCGCGCTTGGCCGCCAGATCCCGCTGGGCATCGGAGTGGTAAAAATTCACGATGCCGCGCTGGCTGTGCATCACGTTGTAATTCAACGCGGATTCCATACCTTCCCACAGCTTCAGGGAATGCGAGTAGAACTCCGAATTGCCGGGCTGCACGTAGTTGGCGCGCACGATGGTCGTGTTCCGCCCGATGTTGCCAGAGCCAAGATAGCCCTTCTCCAGCACGGCGATGTTGGTCATCCCGTGGTTCTTCGCAAGGTAGAACGCAGTCGCCAGCCCGTGCCCGCCGCCGCCGACGATCACCGCGTCGTAGTCGGCCTTCGGTTCGGGCGCGCGCCAGAGAGGCCCCCAGCCGCGATTGCCGGTCAGTCCCTGCTTGACGATTTCCCAGCCGGAATAACGCATGGCCCTGGCTCCTGAAGGCAACGTGCGGCCCAGCCTAGCGGGGCGCGCGCGGGATGCGATGACACGGACGACAGACGCTTGCCAATGGGCGACATGGCCGCAGCCGCCGGGGCGATCACATCGCCGCGGCCTGTGCCCGTGCCGCCCGGCGTTCTGAGGCACTCAGAACCCGGACAGGGCCGCGCGCCTGCCCCGCCTCGTCGCGGAAGGGCGAATTTCGCCCGCGCCCGGCAATCAACGCGGCGACCCCACGCTGCAGGATGCCCCACGCGGCCCGGCCGAGGCCCGCGCCCTTGGGCGGCGCACCTCTGGCACTGCGCGCGCCGTCCACATTCGCGCGCGCCACAGGCGGGCCAAGCGCCCGCCTGTCGGCCGCGTCCGGCACAGCCATCATGAGAACGCCGGCCATGGGAAATCCCCGCGCCGCGGGGGTCGCCGCAAGCGGCGTGCCGCAGCAGGCGGCATACCAGCGGTACATGCCCCGGTTCGAAAGGCGCAGGCATGCCAACTGCTCCGCCCCCTTGGCAATGCGGATCCGGTCGGGCGTGGTCTGATAGATGGCCACACCGCCTTGCGGGTCCATCGCGGCGGCCGCGCCCAGATGCGCGGCGGCACTTTGGCAATCGGCGCAATAGCAGACCACATGCGTGCCGCAGCCGGCATCGAGCCGCTCGACGGTCCCCTGCACCGCGCCGCAAGCGCAGGCGAGGTGGAGGTTCCGCCCGTCGACGCTCCATTCCGTCACGGCGGGGCGTTTCACAAACCCTTCGCCTTGTAGGACCCCGCGACACGACCGATCGACACCAGATAGGCCGCGACCCGCAGGTCGTGCACGTCGTCGCGGCTGTGCCAGACCTCGCGCATGGCCTGGTAGGCGGCGCGCATCGTGTCGTCGAGGCCGGAGCGCACCAGCTCCAGCTCGCCGGCGCCGCGCAGGTAACGCTCCTTGAAGCCGGGCGAGAGGGTCCAGTTGATCGAGCTGTCGCGGCTGATCCGCTCAAGCTCGTCGACGATCAGCTGGTGGCGCGATTCCTCCTGCCGCCGTTGCATCCGGCCAAAGCGGATATGGCTGAGGTTCTTGACCCATTCGAAGTAGCTGACCGTCACGCCGCCGGCGTTCGCATACATGTCGGGGATGATCACGCAGCCCTTCTTGCGCAGGATCTCGTCGGCGCCGTAGGTCACCGGGCCGTTCGCCGCCTCGATGATCAGCGGCGCCTGGATGCGCGCGGCATTGTCGAGGTTGATCGTGCCTTCCAGCGCCGCCGGGATCAGGATGTCGCACGGCTCTTCCAGAAGCGTGGCGCCATCTTCCACGAAGGTGCCGGTGTGGTAGCCCTTCACGCCGCCATGGCTGCGGATCCACTGATACACCTCTTCGACGTTCAGCCCGTCTTCGCTATGAAGCGCGCCGTCGCGTTCGATGATCCCGGTGATCTTCGCTCCATCCTCCTCGCTGAGGAATTTCGCGGCATGATATCCCACGTTGCCAAGGCCCTGGACGATGATCCTCTTGCCATCGAGGCTGCCGGCAAGGTTGGCCGTCGCGACGTCCTCGGGGTGGCGGAAGAACTCCTGCAGCGCGAATTGCACGCCGCGGCCCGTTGCCTCGACCCGGCCGGAGATGCCGCCCGCATTCACTGGCTTGCCGGTGACGCAGGCATTGCCGTTGATGTCGGTGGTGTTCATGCGGCGATACTGGTCGGCGATCCAGGCCATCTCGCGCTCCCCGGTGCCCATGTCGGGGGCCGGCACGTTCTGCGACGGGTTGATCAGGTCGCGCTTGATCAACTCGTAGGCGAAGCGCCGGGTGATCCGCTCCAGCTCGTCCTCGTCCCATTCGCGGGGGTCGATCCGCAGGCCGCCCTTGGAGCCGCCGAAGGGCGTCTCCACCAGCGCGCACTTGTAGGTCATCAGCGCCGCCAGCGCCTCGACCTCGTCCTGATGGACGTTGGGGGCATAGCGGATGCCGCCCTTTACCGGCTCCATGTGTTCGGAATGGACGGCCCGGTAGCCGGTGAAGGTCTGGATCTGGCCACGCAGACGTACGCCGAAGCGCACCGTGTAGCAGGCGTTGCAGACGCGGATCTTCTCTTCGAGGCCGGGCGGCAGGTCCATCAGGGCGACGGCGCGGTTGAACATCAGATCGACGGATTCGCGGAAGGTCGGCTCCACGACCTCGCTTGAGGCTGTCTTCTGCATGGTGTTCATTGCGCTCTCCCAGTCGCTTCCCGGGCCCTTCGGGGACCCATCGCGGCGACCCTAGGCCCAATCGGTTGCCATGACGACAACGTATTTGCGACAATTTCAGGCAGCCCGCATGGATTTGCGGAGGCTCAGAGACGCCGCGCGGGGTCCGCATCGGCCGCGCGGGCGGCGCGCTCGGCGATGAGCCCGGCCAGCATCTCGGCCATGAAGCGGCCCTGGGCGCCGGGCGTCACGCCGCCGAGGCCCAGCGAGCGGCCCAGCCGCCACCAGAGGCCCGGCGCCCAGCCGCGCGGGCCGGCGCGGTGCAGGCGCACGAGAAAGCCGTTGGAGGGCTTGAACGCGAAGGTGGAGCGGTCGACCTTCGCGATGTCCTCGAGACGAGCGAGGAGCGTTCCCTCGCTGTCGAAAAGCCCGCGTCCGGTGAGACGCACCTGCCGCTGGGTGGCCTGCCAGAGACGCCAGGTGATCCAGAGGCATGCCCCGCCGAAGACGAGCAGGTAGATCCGCCAGCCGAGCGACGAGGGCGGCGAGGCCAGCGCCACCCAGAGGAGCAGACCGCCGGTGGCCCCCAGCACGAAGACCGCCATGACGCGGCGTGCCGGCGATGGGGCGAGGACGGCGATCACGGCGTCGGGGTCGGCCGGGGCGAGGCTGTCGTCCGCGGCGATCGGGGGCGTTGTCATGGGCATGGCCGGACTTGTAGCCTTGCCCAACCCAGCCGCCAAGGAAGATCGCATGCCCCACGCCGCCGCCTTCCGGCCCGCCGCCATGCGCGGCTTGGCGTTTGCGGTGGCTGCGGCGGCGGCGCTGGCGGGCTGCACGCCCGAGCCGTTCCCCGAGGCGGAGCGCCCGGCGGACCGCACCGGGCCGCCGTTGGCCTATCCGGCGATCCTGCCGCTGGAGGGGTTGCTGGCGCAGGCGCGGCCCGCCCCGGCCGATGCCGCCGACCCCGATCCCGACCTGCGGCGCCGCGGCGATGCGTTGCGGGCGCGGGCCGAGGCCGTGCGGGCGCAGCAACTCTAGCCGCCGCCCATCGGGCCGCCCGCCCATCAGGCCGCCAGTCAGGGCCGCCTCGGTCCGCCCGCCCGGCCACATTGCGCGCCTGTGTCGAACCGGCTAGGAGAGCGCGCCCGCCCCAGCCGACCGCCATCACCCCCGCTTCGAGGACATCCGCCCATGACCCTTCCCCTGCGCCTCGGCATCGCCGGTCTGGGCACTGTCGGACGCGGCGTCGTGCGGATCGTGCAGGACCGCGCCGACCTGCTTGCCCGCCGGGCCGGGCGGCCCATCGTCATCACCGCCGTCTCTGCCCGCGACCGCGGCCGCGACCGGGGGATCGACCTGTCGGGCTACGAGTGGGAAAGCGACCCCGTGGCGCTGGCCCGCCGCGAGGACATCGATGTGCTGGTGGAGCTTATGGGCGGCGCCGAAGGTGCGGCGCTCGACGCTGTCCGCGCCGCCATCGCCGCGGGGCGCGACGTGGTGACCGCCAACAAGGCGATGCTGGCCCATCACGGGCAGGCGCTGGCCGAGGCCGCCGAGGAAAGCGGCGCGGTGCTGCGCTTCGAGGCCGGGGTGGCCGGCGGCATCCCGGTGGTGAAGGCGCTGACGGAAGGGCTGGCCGGAAACGAGGTCGTCCGGGTGATGGGGGTGATGAACGGCACCTGCAACTACATCCTGACGCGCATGGAGAGCGCCGGGCTGCCCTACGGGTCCGTCTTCGAGGAGGCGCGCGCGCTCGGCTACCTGGAGGCCGATCCGACCCTGGACGTGGGCGGCATCGACGCTGCGCAGAAGCTGGCGCTGCTGGCGGCGATCGCCTTCGGCACGCGCGTCGATTTCGCGGGCATCGCGATCGAGGGGATCGAGCGGGTCACCATCGACGACATCCGCGCCGCCGCCGACATGGGCTACCGGATCAAGCTTCTGGGTGTGGCGCAGAAGACCGGCCGAGGGCTGGACGCGCGCATGTCGCCCTGCCTCGTGCCCGCCATCAGCCCGCTGGGGCAGTTGGAGGCGGCGATGAACATGGTCGTGCTGCAAGGCGATGCGGTGGGCCAGATCATCCTGCAGGGGGCCGGCGCGGGCGAAGGCCCCACGGCCAGCGCGGTGCTGTCCGACGTGCTCGACCTCGCGCGCGGCACGCGGCTCTCGACCTTCGGGCAGCCCGCCGCCTCGCTGGCCGCCGCCCTTCCGGCTCGGCTGCCTGCGCCGGCCGCCTATTACGTGCGGCTGAAGCTTGTCGACAAGCCCGGCGCGCTGGCGAAGATTGCCACCGCCCTCGGCGATGCCGGCGTCTCGATCGCGCGGATGCGCCAATACGGGCATGACAACAGCAGCGCCCCGGTTCTGCTGGTGACTCACCGGGTGGCGCGCGACGCGCTTGATGTGGCGCTGGCGGGGATGGACGCGACCGGCGTGCTGATCGACGCGCCCGTGGCCCTGCGGATCGAGGAGGTCTGAGCCTCGGTACGCGGCCAGGGGCCGACAGGGCCGGCCAATGAGGCGTGCTTTGAAAAATGGCGGGGCGTTCGTCCATGGCGCTTTGAAGCAGCGGGCGGCATCGGCGGTCCAGGGCTGGTCGTGCGGCGCAAACCCGAGATGTCGCGGGCGCGGCGGCCGGGCGGCCGACTTTGCCCTGCGATGCGAGCGGGGTGTGCCCGCCTGCGGCCTTGTGTATACCTGCCACCGGAACGATTTGCAGGAGCACGCCATGGCGACCCCCAACGACTTCAACGACCGCAACCTGTCGCTGGGGCTTGCCCGTGTCTCCGAGGCCGCGGCGCTTGCCTCGGCCAAGCTGATCGGCCGCGGCGACGAGAAGGCTGCAGACCAGGCGGCGGTGGACGCCATGCGCCGGCAGCTCAACCAGCTCGACATCCAGGGCGTCGTAGTCATCGGCGAGGGCGAGCGCGACGAGGCCCCGATGCTTTATATCGGCGAGGAGGTCGGCACCGGTACGGGCCCCTCGGTCGACATCGCGCTCGACCCGCTGGAGGGCACGTCGCTCACTGCCAAGGACATGCCGAACGCGCTCGCCGTGATCGCCATGGGGCCGCGCGGCTCGATGCTGCACGCGCCCGACGTCTACATGGACAAGCTGGCCATCGGGCCGGGCTATGCGACCGACGTCGTGACCCTGGACATGAGCCCGGCGGAGCGCGTGGCGGCCCTGGCGAAGGCCCGGAACTGCGCGTTGAGCGACATCTCCGTCTGCGTACTGGAACGCCCGCGCCACGACGACATGATCGCCGAGCTGCGCGAGACCGGCGCCGCGATCCGCCTGATCACCGATGGCGACGTGGCCGGCGTGATCCACTGCGCCGAGGCGGCGAAGACCGGGATCGACATGTATATGGGGTCCGGCGGGGCGCCGGAAGGCGTGTTGGCGGCGGCGGCGCTGCGCTGCATGGGCGGGCAGATGTATGGCCGCCTGCTGTTCCGCAACGACGACGAGAGGGGCCGCGCCGCGAAGGCCGGGATCGAGGATCTCGACCGCATCTATACCCGCGACGACCTGGTGACCCAGGACGTGATCTTCGCCGCGACGGGCGTGACGGACGGCTCGCTGGTCAGCGGCATCCGCCGCGAGATCGGCTTTCTGACCGCCGAGACGATCCTGATGCGGTCCAAGACCGGCTCCGTCCGGCGGATGATCTACCGCAACCCCGTCCACTGAACGCATCCGACGCCCCTGCCCCGGGCGGCGCCGCGCCCGGGTATCTCGGCGTGTCCGCGTCGCTTTCGGGCCGCCGGTGGGCCGGGCCGGCGCCGGAGGTGGAGCGGCTGGCCGAGGCGCTTGCGCAGGGAACCGGGCGGCCGCGCGCGCTCTGCGCCGTGCTGGCGCGCCTGGGCGTCGTCACGGGCGGGGCCGAGGCCTACCTCGCCCCGACCCTGCGGGACCTGCTGCCGGACCCACGAAGCCTGATGGACATGGAGGCTGCCGCCGCCCGGCTCTGCGCCGCCGTCGCGGGGGCCGAGCGTATCGCCGTCTTCGCGGACTACGACGTCGACGGCGGTGCCTCGGCGGCGTTGCTCCTTCGCTGGCTCAGGTCGCTCGGGCGCGGCGCCACGCTCTACGTCCCCGACCGGATCGACGAGGGCTATGGCCCCAACGCGCCGGCCATGGCCGCCCTGGCAGCGGACCATGACCTGATCGTCTGCGTCGATTGCGGCACGGTGAGCGTGGAGCCCATCGCCGCGGCGTCGGCCGCCGACGTCATCGTGCTCGACCATCACCTCGGCGGCGAGGTCCTGCCGTCCGCGCTGGCCGTGGTGAACCCCAACCGGCAGGACGAGACCGGCGATCTTGGGCATCTCTGCGCCGCGGGTGTGGTGTTCCTGTGCCTCGTCGAGGCGAACCGCCAGCGGCGCGCGGCGGGGCTGCCCGGCCCGGACCTCATGGCACTGCTCGATCTCGTGGCGGTGGCGACCGTGGCCGACGTGGCGCCCCTGATCGGGGTCAATCGCGCCTTCGTGCGCCGTGGGCTGCAGGTGATGGCCGGGCGGGGAAATGCCGGACTGGCCGCATTGGCCGACGTGGCCCGCCTCGATGGGCCGGTCGCCGCCTACCACCTGGGCTTCATACTAGGGCCCCGGATCAATGCGGGGGGCCGGGTCGGCCGCGCCGATCTGGGTGCGCGGCTGCTGGCCACCGGGGATCCCGCGGAAGCGGCGGGCCTCGCCGCCCGGCTGGACGCGCTGAACACCGAACGCCGCGGCATCGAGGCCCGCGTTCGCGATGCGGCGCTGGATCAGGTCGCGGCGCGGGGCAGTGCCGGCGGGCTGGCCTGGGCGGCGGGGCCGGGCTGGCACCCCGGCGTCGTCGGCATCGTCGCGGCGCGGGTGAAGGAGGCGACCCACCGCCCGGCCGTGGTGATCGGTGTGCAGGACGGGGTCGGCAAAGGCTCCGGCCGCTCCGTCCCCGGTGTCGATCTGGGCGCCGCGATCCAGCGGCTTGCGGCGGAGGGCCTGGCTCTGAAGGGCGGCGGCCATCGCATGGCGGCGGGCCTGACGGTGGCGGAGGACCGGATCGAGGTTGCGATGGCGCGCCTCGACGCCCTGATCGCCGGGCAGATGCCCCCCGGCTCCGGCGCGGGCGACTTGCGCCTCGACGGGGTGGTGATGGCCGAGGCCGCCACCATCGATCTGATTGCAGCGCTCGACCGGGCGGGGCCGTTCGGCGCCGGGGCCCCCGCGCCGCGCTTCGCGGTGCCGGGGCTGCGGGTGGCCGATCTGCGCATCGTCGGCGAGGGGCATCTGAAGCTGCGGCTGAGCGGCGAGGCCGGGGGAAGGCTCGACGCGATCGCCTTTGGGGCGGCCGCAACCCCTCTGGGCGAAGGGCTGGCCGCCGCGGCCGGTCGGCGCTTGCATGCCGCGGGGCGGCTGGAGGTCAATCGCTGGCAGGGCCGCGAAACCGTGCAGCTGCGGCTCGAGGATGCGGCCCTCGCCTGACGCGGTGCTGTGCAGAACGGCGCCGGGCGGCGGCAGCCCGCGCATGGACGAGGCCGCGACTTTCGGCTTGCGCTGCTCAGGTGGTTTGCCTAATCACCCCCACACGCCACGGCGCTGGCCCGTTCGTCTATCGGTTAGGACGCCAGGTTTTCAACCTGGAAAGAGGGGTTCGATTCCCCTACGGGCTGCCACTTTTCAAAATTATCTTTCGACATCATAGCCTTAGGGCGAGAAATAGTCCCACCGGTCGGTCGGCCTATGAAAAGTGGGACACTTTTTTCGGCAGATGTCGGTCCAGTGACCTTCCGAAACGCGCTGGCGGCGCGCGATTTCTGGGACGCCCCCTTGGTGTAGCGCGTCACTTCCTTTGACGTCTGAGGGCCGGTAATCGCCATGATCTCGAACCCGCTGCGTCCGCGCTTCGCCGGTCGTGCTGCGATCGCCTTGCGCAACCCATGCGCGGAGCAATTCCCGAGGCCCGCCGCGTCGCACCACGTGCGGAAGCGTTGGCCGAAACCAGCCGGTGTGAACGGCCGACCGCAGTCGTTCAGGAAGAATGTCGTCTCGCCCGTTCTGTCGATTGAGAGATGGCGCCGGCCCTGCCGCACAGATCGAGTGGCGGGCATGGCTCCCCTATTCCCGGACACACGTATCCCACGGCCTCTGGGACGGGAATGCCGAGTGCGGTGAAGCCGTGCACTACGGCCACGCGAAGCTGAAGTTCGGCGGCCCGACCGTCGGGTCGCCGCGCCGTCAGCCGTTGGCCCAGCAGTTTCAAGCAGGGCATCTTCGTCGCGTCCCGGCGCGACTTCGGCGGTGGTATCCGCTCGGGTTTCGCCAAAGTGCCCGCCCAGGGCATTCCGTTGCCCGAAGGGCCTCATTACACGCAAAGGCCGCCGTGTCGGGGTTCTGCGGTCCTGCGGTGCGGTATCGCGGCATGGCCCGGCGGTCAGCGATGGCATCGTGACACGTGCGGGTGTCGTCGGCGCCGTCTGCCGTGGCGCTGCCGATCTCCTGAGCGGGCGGGATCTGGTCGAGCAGCTCCGGCACCCTGGGTGCATCGCCGAGATCGCGGCTGGTGAACTCGACCGCTCGGGTTTCCGGTGTTTTCTCATTGCTGCCGAAACGAACCTTGCGCCAGACAATGGATCCCTGAGCCGATTTTCGCGGCAGAGCCGCCGTCATAGACTATCTGCTATGAGGTCGAACACGAGCCTGATCCGCGGATTGGTTCTCAGTTCTTGGTGAGCGACCAACCAGGTTTCGATCTGGATCGGCTCGAAATCGGGGAAGGGGTTCTCCAGCTCGGGATAGACGTCGCCGATACCGGTCGGCAAAATCCCGATCCCGAAGCCCTGCCGAATGAGGGCGACGCAAAGCGTCACGCTCGACGTGAGAAAGTTGAAGTTCGCCGTCGTGAGGTCGATCCCGCGCGAGGTCATGAGGGCGAGGCGCCGTTCGGGCGCGTCGAAGCCGACGAAGTGCATCTTCGCCAGATCGGCGGCATTCGACGGACGGCCGACCTCGTCCAGATACTGCGTCGATGCGTAGAGTTGCCCCTTCATGTCGCGCAGGCGTCTGGCGAACAGGTTCTCGTCCTGCGGGCGCTTGTGCCGGATCGCGATGTCGGCTTCGCGCCGCCGCAGATCGCTGTTCTCGTTCGAGGCGATGATCTCGATCTGAAGTCCGGGTGCCCTGGTCCGCAGGTCCTTGAGCACCCGCGGCAGGACGTAGGTCGCCATGCCGTTGGTGGCGGCGATCACGACCTTGCCCGTGACGGCCTCGGACTGGCCGGTCGCCGTGAGGGAAATGCGGTTCGCCGCGTCCCCCATGCCGCGAAAGTGCTCCAGCAACGTCGTACCGGCCTGCGTCAGAAGCAGGGCGCGTGACGTCCGCTCGAACAGGGTCACACCGAGTGCGTCTTCAAGACCCGCAACCTGGCGACTGAGCGTCGGCTGCGTCAGGCCGAGCGCGCGGGCGGCAGCCGACAGCGAGCCTTCCTCGGCGGTCACGAGAAACGCACGCGCCTGGTTCCAGTCGAAGGCCGATCGTCGCCACTCCATGATCCACGTATACCGGACCCAGAAGAATGCACAATTTCGTATTGGGCGCAGTCGGTCCAGAACGGTTTCGACAACGATCCTGGCCGAACGGAACCTTGCGATGACCATAGCCGAACAAACATCGACGACCTCCTCACTGCCTGCCGCATCGGACAGCATTCCCATCGCGAGCGGTGGGTTCGGGTCGTGGGAGATCGCTCTGCGTCGTCGCACACGCACCGCAAGAGACCTGGCTGGCTTGTACGACGATGCGTCCAAGAGCTGGGCACGTACGTCGCGTCGTTTGCAGCTCGAAACGGCGTACCGTGATCCGCTGCTTTCAAGCGGCATCGCCCAAGTGCTCGGTGCGCCGGACGCTCGGGTCCTTGATTGCGGAATAGGGAGCGGCAGCCTCTCGCTGGCGCTCGCAAGCATCGCCACGGAAGCGCCCGACTACCACGGCATCGATACGTCCGGCGCGATGCTGGCCGCGGCAGACGCCGAGTTGCGCCGCGTGGGAATCGTGGCCCAACTTCGGCAGTCAGACGTCCGTGCAATCCCCTATCCCGATCGCACCTTCGACGTCGTGATGGCGGCGCACGTCCTCGAACACCTTTTCGAACCTCAGATAGCGCTCGGTGAGATGGTGCGCGTGCTCAGACCCGGCGGCGTCTTGTTCGCCTGCATGACGCGACGGTCCGTGTTCGGGACGTTCGTCCAGCTCCGCTGGCGCACCTGGGTGGTCAGCGAACGCCTGGGCATCGCCTGGCTGCGGAAAAGTGGTTTGAAGGACATCGGGTTCCAGCCGATCGGACTGGGGTTCGGGGCTGGCCGGGCCAGCACGGCTTTCTGGGCGCGAAAACCCGTTGGGACTGGCGGCTCGTCGCGGAACGCAGCGGATACGCCCCGTGGAGGACCCGCGCGATGACGCCTCTGAGCCGATCCGAATGGGCGTTGCTGGCGTTCATACTCATCTATTCGCTCGTACCCACCGTCGGCGGGCTGATACGCGTGCTCGAACTGGCTGGCGGTCCGGCCATCGCGCCCCCGAACCCGCGCGCCCTGGCCGATCCGCTTCCGATCACGGTGCACATCCTGACCAGTCTCGTGTTCTGCCTCGCCGGAGCGCTTCAGTTCCTGCCAAGCTTCAGACGCCATAACCCGGCAACTCATCGCATCAACGGACGCGTCGTCGCCATCGCAGGATGCATGTCAGCCGCGACAGGCCTGTGGATGACCCATGTCTACACGTTCCCGGCGGACCTTCAGGGAAGCCTCCTCTACTGGGTCCGGATGGTGCTGGGATCGTCGATGATCCTTCTGATCGTGTGGGCAATGATCGCGATCCGGTCTCGTGACAGGTTCCGGCACACCGCTTCGATGCTGCGCGCCTACGCGATCGGTCAGGGCGCATCGACCCAGACGGTGATGGGGATCGCCTGGATCGTCTTCGCCGGATCGGAGGCGGGGGGATCGATGCGGGATGTCATCATGGTATCCGCGTGGATCCTCAATCTGGCGGTCGCGGAGGTCCTGATCGGGCGCTTGCAAAGGCCCGGGATGCGACGGGCGGGATCGGCAAGGCCGCGATCTGTTGCTGATCGTGCGAAGGGGACGGCCTGATATGAACGCCTTTCAGCGAGATCCACGCGCGCTCCTCACGGTGCTCTGGATCTTCATCGTTCTGAACTTCTTCGCCAGAGACATTCACGAACCGGGCCGACCAGGCATGCTGGAACAGATGATGTCGGGCGTGATCGACGGAACAGAAATAACCGAAGCGTTGATGCTTCCGGGCGGTGTGATGATCGAGATTCCCATCCTCATGGCTGTCCTTGCCCTGGTGCTTCCCCGATGCATCAACCGGTGGACCAACGCCGGTGCCAGCCTTCTCACGGCGGCCATGATCATCGCGGCCAACCTCGATCCGGACCTCGACAACCTGTTCTTCATGAGCATCCAGCTGATTGCCCTGGTCGTCATCACTCGCGTCGCATGGTGCTGGTCGGAAGATCAGTTGCCTGACGTTTCAGCTCGATCTCGATAGCTTCGCCGATTGCAGGCCAGCATATCACCCAGCTTCGTTGGGTGCTCGGGGAGCCTTGAGCCACGTACAAAACCCGCTCGGCTGGAGGCGCAGGCATCGGCACGTCGCCCTCATGGAAAATCGCCTGCGAAGCTCGGCCACAAACGCGTGTCTCACTTCGCACCCCGGCGAAATACGCGCCCGGCATTGTCCTTTGACCGATGGCTGACAAGCCTCGCCCTTCTTCAGGATCTCCAACACCCGACGAGCGACGCGAGAAGACCCGATTGGCGTAGCGAACCTTCGCAGGCTGCGTCGGACTGCTCCGACCGGATAGCGACCGGCAAGAGAAAGCCGGCCCGAAGGCCGGCCCTCTTTGCATCGTCGCGTCGACCGTCAGCGCTTCGAAGAACTGGAAGCTCTTGCGGGCCTTGGCGCGGCCGAACTTCTTGCGCTCCACCACGCGGCTGTCGCGGGTCAGGAAGCCCGCCGCCTTCAGGGCGCCACGGAGCGACGGATCGTAGAGCTGCAGCGCCTTGCTGACGCCGTGCTTCACGGCTCCCGCCTGCCCCGAAAGCCCGCCGCCCTTGACGGTGGCCATCACGTCGAACTGGTCGACGACGCCGGCCACCTGAAAGGGCTGGCGCAGGATCATCTGCAGCACGGGGCGCGCGAAGTAGGCGGCCATTTCCTTGCCGTTCACCATCACCTTGCCAGAACCGGGCTTGATCCAGACCCGGGCGATAGCGTCCTTGCGCTTGCCTGTGGCATACGCGCGGCCCAGCTCGTCGCGCTGCGGCTCGACCGGCGCGGCCTCGGCTTCCGGGGCAGCGCCCTGCACGCCGCCGATATCGTCGGTCACCACGCCGCGCAGATCGTCCAGAGACTTGATTTCTTCGGCCATCGTCAGCTCCGGGTGTTCTTGGGGTTCATGGATTTCACGTCGATCGCGGTGGGCGCCTGCGCCTCGTGGGGATGCTCCGTACCGGCATAGATGCGCAGGTTCGTCATCTGTTGGCGCGCCAGTTTGGTGCCGGGCAGCATCCGCTTCACCGCCATCTCGACCACGCGGGTCGGATGCTTGCCTTCCAGCACCTTCGCGGCGGTGGTCGACTTGATGCCGCCGGGATAGCCGGTGTGGCGGTAATAGGTCTTCTCCTGCCGCTTGTTGCCGGTCAGCTGCACCTTGTCGGCATTGATGACGATCACGTTGTCACCCATGTCCATGTGCGGCGTGAAGCTGGGCTTGTGCTTGCCGCGCAGGCGCATGGCCACGATGGAGGCGAGCCGGCCCAGCACGATGCCCTCGGCATCGATGATCAGCCACTTCTTGTCGATATCGGCCGGCGTGGCCGTGAAGGTTTTCATGAGGTCGGGCCTTGGCTGGTGGGGGCGGCGCTGGCGGCCCCGGTCGATCGGATCGGTGGGTTCTATCCGATGGACGCGCCAAGTCAACCGGCACAGGCCGGAATTTCCGGCGCTGGCTCAACGGCTTACGATTAAGGTATCAATATACCGCACAAGCGGCTCAGATCGACCGCTCCGGCGGGATCGCATAGGTCAGGCTCGCCCGCGCCACGACTGCCTCGTTGCCGTCGGAGCGGATCAGCACGTCGCCCACCGCCAGCGCGCGGCCCAGCTTCAGCAGGCGCACCTCGGCCAGAAGGTCGACCCCCGCCGCGGGCTTGCGCATGAAGTCGATGCTGCAATTGGTCGTCACCGCCAGCGCCTGCGGGCCGATCATCGCCAGCACCGCGAGATAAACCCCCACATCGGCCAGCCCGAACATCGAGGGGCCAGAGACGGTGCCGCCGGGGCGCAGGTGCCGCTCTGCCACCGGCATCCGCACGGTCAGGGCCATGGGCGCCACGCGATCGACCACGAAAAGCCCCTCGACCTGTGGAAACTCCGCGGTGAGGAAGGCCTGCAGCGCCTCCCTGTCCATCTTCACGTCACTCATCGGTTCCTCCGCCCCGCGCCGCGCGCTAGGCTGCACCGCGAGCGGGGGAGGAACAAGATGAACGGACAGGGGACGACGGGCAATCTGGTGCTGCGCGAGGACGCGGGCGCGGTCGCCCGGCTGACGCTCAACGCGCCAGACCGGCTGAACGCGCTGTCGGATGCGATGCTCGCGGCGCTCGCCGCGGCGCTGGCGGACCTGGCGCGGGACACGCGCATCCGCGTGGTGGTGCTGGCGGGCGCGGGCCGCGCCTTCTGCGCCGGGCACGACCTGCGCGAGATGACCGAAGGGCGCGCGGACGCGGATGGCGGGGCGGCCTATTTCGCCGATCTCTTCGAACGCTGCGCGGCGGTGATGCAGGCCCTGCCCCGCCTGCCGCAACCGGTGATCGCCGAGGTTCACGGCATCGCCACCGCGGCCGGCTGCCAGCTGGTCGCCTCGTGCGATCTGGCCGTGGCCGCCGAGGGCACGCGCTTCGGGGTCAACGGCGTGAACATCGGGCTCTTCTGCTCCACGCCCATGGTCGCGCTCAGCCGCAACGTGGGGCGCAAGCGGACCTTCGAGATGCTTGTGACGGGGGATTTCCTCGATGCCGCCGGTGCCCGCGAGGCGGGGCTGGTGAACCGGGTCGTGCCGCCAGAGGCGCTGCGGGCAGAGACCGATGCGCTGGCCGCGCAGATCGCCGGCAAGCTCGGCCGCGCGGTGCGGATCGGAAAATCGGCGTTCTACGACCAGATCGACCTGCCGCTGGCCGAAGCCTATGCCCTCACCGGCGAGGCGATGGTGCGCAACATGCTCGATGCCGATACCGCCGAGGGCATCGCGGCTTTCCTCGGCAAGCGTCCACCGGGATGGACCCAGTAGCGCCCCACCCGAGCCGCGCGCCCCGCGGGTTGTATCGAGCCGCGCGCCCGCAATTATGCCTCACATCCCGCCACCGAGGCCGCGCGCCCCGGTCGCGTTCGGGCGCCCCAAGGGCTGAACCCGGTCGCGCCTGCCCCCGCCTAGCGCCCTTCGTAGAGCGGCCGGCGCTTCTCCTGGAATGCCACGACGCCCTCCCGGAAATCCCGGCTGGCGCCGCATTTGCCCTGCAGATGCGCCTCGAGCGACAGCTGCGTATCGAGATCGTTGCCGAAACTGGCGCGCAGGGCTTCCTTCACATGGGTGTAGGCGACGCCCGGGCCTTCGGCGAGGTGCCGCAGGCGGCCATCGGCATGGGCCTCGAAGGTGGCATCGGGCACCGCCTCCCAGATCATCCCCCAGGCCGCGGCGTCCAGGGCACTGACCGGCTCGGCGAAAAGCGCGGCGCCCATCGCCCGCGCGAAGCCCACCTGCCGGGGCAGCCAATAGGTGCCGCCCGCATCCGGGATCAGCCCGATGCGCGTGAAGGCCTGCAGGAACACCGCGCTCTCGGCCGCGATCACCACGTCGCAGGCCAGCGCCAGGTTGGCGCCTGCGCCCGCCGCGGCGCCGTTCACCAGCGCCACGGTGGGAACGGGGCTCTCGTAGATGGCGCGCAGCAGCGGCTCGTACTCGTCGCGCAACGTCCGCTCGATATCGAGGTTCGCGGCGTTGCCCCGGTCGCTCAGGTCCTGCCCCGAACAGAACGCCCCGCCAGCGCCGGTCAGTGCCACCACCCGCGCCTCGCGGGACGCCAGGCGCACGGCATGCAACAATTCCACCCGCATACGCGCGCTCAGGGCGTTCTTGACCTCGGGCCGGTCCAGGGTGATCCGCGCGATGTCGTCGGCGATGTGAAGCGTGATGGTCTGGTAGTCCATGGCGTCCCCCGCGGCGTGGCTGCCGGACCATACGCCAGCCCTGCTGCAGCGAAAGCCCCGGCGGCGCGCGTGACGCAGCGGCGCATCAGCGCCCGCCCAGGATCCTGTCGAGCGAGCCGCGTTCCTCGTCCGTCAGCGCGCCGTCGCCCGGATCGGCGGCACGTCGGCGCCGGCGCTGATAGGCATACGCCACGCCCCCCGCGGCGAGCAGCATCGCCGGCCCCGCCGCCCAGAGGATCAGGGTCGAGCCGTTGGCCTGCGGGTTCAGCAGCACGTATTCGCCGTAGCGCGCGGTGACGAAATCGATCACCTGCGCATCGCTGTCGCCCGCCACCAGCCGCTCGCGGACAAGCAGGCGCAGGTCACGGGCAAGGTCGGCATTGCTCTCGTCGATGCTCTCGTTGCGGCAGACGAGACAGCGCAGCCCACGGCCAAGATCGCGGGCGCGCGCTTCCAGTGCCGGGTCGGCAAGCATCTCGTCTGGTTGAACGGCCAAAGCCGGGCTGCCGGCGAGAAGGGCCGCCAGCAAGACCGCGCGCAGGCCGCTCATTCCGCCGGCATTGCCGAGGGGGCGCGCGCGCCGTCCTTGCGCGCGCCGGCCTTCGGCGCGCCGGCCGCCACCCGGTGACGCCGGTCCATCAGGCTCAGCGCCCCGCCGAGGGCCATCACGATGGCACCGGCCCAGATCCAGTTGGCGAAGGGCTTGATATAGGTCCGCACCGCCCAGCCGCCGGCCTCCTGGCGGTCGCCGATGACCACGTAGAGGTCTCGGAAGATGCCGTTGTCGATGGCGGCCTCGGTGGTCGGCATCTGCGCCACGGGATAGTCGCGCTTCTCGGGATGCAGGGTGGCGACCCGCCGCGCGCCCCGGAAGATCGCGATGTCGGCCATCGTGGTGTAGTAGTTCGGGCCCGTCAGCCGCTCCACCCCGTTCAGCGTCACGGTGTAGGCGCCCACGTCGAAGGCCTCGCCCACCTGCGCCACGCGGATATCCTCCTGCTGCCAGGCGGTCATGGCCGAGACGCCGAGGATGGTGATGCCGAAGCCCGCATGCGCCACGGCCTTGCCCCAATCGGCCATCGGCAGCCGCCGCAGCCGGGCCGCGCGGCCCGCCAGGTCGCCCCGCCCGGTCTTCGCCCAGAGATCGACCGCCGAAGCCGCCAGCAGCCACACCGCAAGCCCGATCCCGATGGGCGCCAGCGCCGAGCGTCCCGTCTGCACCGCGAAGGCCAGCGCCGCCACGGCCACGGCCAGCAGGCCCGCGCCCCACATGGCGCGCACCGCGCGGCCAAGCTTTGCGCGCTTCCACGGCAGCATCGAGCCGATGGGCAGGATCACCGCCAACGCCACCATGAAGGGCGTGAAGGCGGCATCGAAGAAGGGCGGCCCGACGCTGAGCTTGCGGCCGAAGGCCATCTCCGCCACCAGCGGCCAGACCGTCCCGATGAACACCACGAAGCACGAGACCGCCAGCAGGATGTTGTTCAGGACCAGCGCGCTCTCGCGGCTGACAAGGCCGAAGACCCCCTTGGCCTCCATGCTCGCCGCCCGCCAGGCGAAAAGCGTCAGCGCCCCACCCATGAAGAACGCCAGGATCATCAGGATGAAGACGCCCCGCTCGGGGTCGTTGGCGAAGGCGTGGACAGAGGTCAGCACGCCCGAGCGCACGATGAACGTGCCGATGAGCGAGAAGCCGAAGGCCAGGATGGCCAGCAGGATCGTCCAGGTCTTCAGGGCCTCGCGCTTCTCCACGACGATGGCGGAATGCAGCAGCGCCGCGGCGATGAGCCAGGGCATGAAGCTGGCATTCTCGACCGGATCCCAGAACCAGAAGCCGCCCCAGCCAAGCTCGTAATAGGCCCACCACGAGCCGAGCGCGATGCCGATGGTCAGGAAAAGCCAGGCCGCCAGCGTCCAGGGCCGCACCCAGCGGCCCCAGGCGGCATCGACCCGCCCCTCGATGAGCGCCGCGACCGCGAAGCTGAACGAGATCGAAAGGCCCACATAGCCGAGGTAGAGAAAAGGCGGGTGGAAGGCGAGGCCCGGGTCCTGCAGAAGCGGGTTCAGGTCCTGCCCGTCGAGCGGCGGCACGGCGACCCGCAGGAACGGGTTCGAGGTGAAGAGGATGAAGGCGAAGAACGCCACCGCGATGGCGGCCTGCACGCTCAGCACGCGGGCGCGCAGCGTCGGTGGCAGGTTGCCCCCGAACCAGGCGGCCATGGCGCCGAAAAGCGTGAGGATCAGCACCCAGAGCAGCAAGGAGCCCTCGTGGTTCCCCCAGACGCCGGTGACCTTGTAGAGCATCGGCTTCAGCGAATGCGAGTTGAGCACCACCAGCCGCAGCGAGAAGTCCGAGGTCACGAAGGCATGGGTCAGCGCCGCAAAGCTCAAGCCCGTCAGCACGAACATCGCGGTTGAGGCCGGGCCGGCCACCGCCATCCATCCCGCCCAGCCGCGATGCGCGCCCACCATCGGGATCACCGCCGCGAGGACAGAGATGGTCGCCGCCAATACCAGCGCGAAATGCCCCAGTTCGGTGATCATGCGCCGGTTCTCCTCATGACAAGCCTCGTGATGGCGCCTCGGCTCCGGGCCGGGAGCCGCCGCGTTTCCTCGGCGCGCCGGTCACCTCCCTGGCCCCTCACGACGGTCCATCCGCCTCGGGCCGGAAGACGCCCTGTTCCTTCAGCGCGTCGGTCACTTCCCTCGGCATGTACGTCTCGTCATGCTTGGCGAGGATCTCGGTCGCGCGGAAGGTGCCGTCGACCAGCCGCCCCGTCGCGACCGTCCCCTGCCCCTCCTCGAAGAGGTCGGGCAGGATGCCGGAATAGCTCACCTGCACCGCCGCGCCGCCGTCGGTCACCCGGAAGGTGATCGCCTCGCCCTGCCCGCGGATCAGGCTGCCGGCTTCCACCAGCCCGCCGATGCGGAACGTCTCGTTCGGCGCGGGCGGCGCCTCGGCCACCTGGCTGGGGCTGCGGAATAGGTTGATCCCGTCGCGCATGGCATAGCCGATCAGCGCGGTCGACAGCGCCAGCGCCACGGCGGCCGTGGCGATGATCTGGATGCGGCGGCGTTTCTTGAGGCTCTTCATCGGCTCATCAGATGGGGCCCGAAAGCGGGGGTGGCAAGGAAAAGCGGGCGTCTGGGCCTCCCGCCGCCGTCACGGAAAGACGGGGGCAAGCATCAGACCGGTCGTCTCGTCCTCCCCCAGCATCAGGTTGGCATTCTGCAGCGCCTGGCCCGAGGATCCCTTTGTCAGATTGTCGAGCGCCGCGATCACGATAGCACGCCCCGCGCGCCTGTCACCCACTACACCGAGATGTGCGAAGTTCGAGCCGCGCACGTGGCGGGTGGAGGGATGATCGCCCATCGGCAGGACGTGCAGGAACGGCTCGTCGGCATAGGCCTGCTTGAGGCGCGCATGGATGGCGGCCGGATCGCCGCGCACGTAGCACGTGGCAAGGATGCCGCGGTTGGCGGGCGTCAGGTGCGGGGTGAACTGCACCTCCACCGGCCGGCCGGCGATGGCCGAGAATTCCTGGTCGAACTCGCCCAGATGCCGGTGGGTGCCGCCGGCCGCATAGGCATGGGTGCCCTCGGACAGCTCCGCATGCAACAGGTTCTCCTTCAGCGACCGCCCGGCACCCGAGACCCCGGCCTTGAGGTCGATCACGATCTCGTCGAGGTCGATCAGCCCGGCCGAGATCAGCGGCCGCAGCGCGAATTGCCCGGCCGCCGCGTTGCAGCCCGTTCCGGCGACCAGACGCGCCGCAGCGATCTCTTCGCGGTAGAACTCCGTCAGGCCATAGACGGCTTCGGCCTGCAGGTCGGGCGCCATGTGCGGCTTGCCGTACCATTTCTCGTATTCGGCCGGGTCGCGCAGGCGGAAATCGGCGGAAAGGTCGACGATCCGCAGATCGCGCGGCAGGCCCGCGATCACCTCCTGGCTGGTGGCATGGGGCAGCGCGCAGAAGGCAAGATCGACGCCGGCGAAGTCGATCTCGTCGATCCGTTGCAGGCGCGGCAGCTTCAGATGCCGCAGATGCGCAAACACCTCCGCCATGGCCAGCCCGGCCTTGCGGTCCGCCGAAAGCGCCGCGATGCGCATCCCCGGATGGGTCGCGATGAGCCGGACGAGTTCGGCGCCGGTATAGCCCGACGCCCCCAGTATCGCGATTCCGTGGCCCATGTCCGCTCCTCCGCCGCCGATCTATGCGGATGGCGGCAACGGCGCAACGCAAGGTGCCGTCACGCGGCGCGAAAGGTGATCTTTCGCCGCAGAAACTGCGTCGCCCTGTCGGAAACCGCGCCCGGATCGCCCGTGGTCAGGAACCCCGATGCCCGCCCCTCGCCCAGCATGTCGGGATGCCGCGCCAGATAGTCGCGCAGCGAGGCCGCCACCAGATCGGCCTGGCTGTAGACGGTCACCTGGGCCCCGAGCGCCGCCTGGAAGGCCTCCGCCAGCAGCGGATAGTGCGTGCAGCCCAGCACGGCCGCCTGCGGATGCGGCATCCGCCGCTTCAGCGCCTCCACGTGGCTGCGGACCAGCGCCTCGGCCAGCATCTCGTCGCCCGCCTCGATGGCGTCCACCAGCCCGCCGCAGGGCTGCGCCTCCACGTCGACCCCGATGGCGCGGAACGCGAGCTCCCGCTGGAAGGCCCGGCTTGACACGGTCGCCGGCGTCGCGAAAAGCGCCACGTTCTCCACCGCCACCTGCCGCGGTGGCGAATTGTCGCCCCATCGCCGTTCGGTCAGCGCCTCGATCAACGGCACGAAGACGCCGAGCACCCGCTTGTCGCCCGGAACCCAGGTTTCCTGCATCCGCCGCAAGGCCGCGGCCGAGGCGGTGTTGCATGCCAGGATCACCAGGTCGCAGCCCTCCGCCCAGAGCCGCTCCACGCTGGCGCAGGTCAGCGCGAAGATGTCCTCGGGCTCGCGCACGCCGTAGGGCGCGTGCGCGCTGTCGCCGAGATAGACGAACGGCACCTGCGGCATCTCGCGCACGGCGGCCTCCAGCACGGTCAGCCCGCCCAGCCCGCTGTCGAAGATGCCCACGGCCATTCAGATCGCCTTGTGCCGGTCTTCGAACTCGAAGCCGTAGCCTGTGGATCGCAGCGGCACGGGGCTGAGCGCATAGGTCTGCTGGCGCAGGAAATCCATCATCGCGCGCGGCTCGCGCACATGGGCGGCCAGCGCCGCCTGCGGGATCGGCTTGCCGATCACCACCTCGACGGGCTTGTTCACCCGCGCGCGGAACTCCTTGATCAGCAGTCCCATCCGCAACGTGTAGTGCAGATGGCTCGCCACCTGGAAGAAGCGCGAGTTGTGGCCCACGAAATACATCGGCACCACCTGCGCGCCCGACCGGGCGATCATCTTGGCGGTGAAGCTGCGCCATCCCGGGTCGAGCGGCTGCGAGAAAGGCTTTGCCGCGGTAGAGACCGTGCCGCCCGGGAACACGCCCATGGCCCCGCCCTCCCCCAGAAAGCGCAGCGCGGTCTTCCGGGTCTCGAGGTTCAGGCGCATCGCCTCCTTCGTCTCGTCGAAGCTGACCGGCAGGATCACCCGGTTCAGCTCTTCCGCCCGGCGGAACACCTGATGCGCGAGGATGCGGAAATCGCCCCGCGTGGCAGACAGGATCCGGCCCATCATCAGCCCGTCGAGGATGCCGTAGGGATGGTTGGCGATCAGCACCAGCGGCCCGGTCCGGGGGATGTCGTCGAGCGAGCCCGCGATCACCCGCAGGCTCAGGCCGTAGCGCTCCGAGATGACCTCCCAGAAGTCGCGGCCATGGGCCACCTCGGTCTCGTATCCGCGCGCCTGCCGGATCAGCCGCAGCCGCCCGGTGGTGTTCTCCATCATGCGGATCATCGCCCGGCCGCCGCGCGTGGCGGCCGAATGGGCATAGCTGATTTCGCGCGCGATGTGCCGCTCAGTCGTCATGTCTCCCCCACCGGCGCGGGCCGCCTGCCGCAACCGGATGTCGCCGCTTCCGCCCCTGCCGAAGGAACAGATATCGGCCCGGGTGGCGCGAAGGGCAAGCGGCGCCTGCGCCTACTCCGCCGCTTCCAGGGCGGGCGCCGCTGCGTCGGGGTTGCGCAGGCGCGCGAGGATGGCCTCGCGATCCGTCGCCGCGCGCTTCGCAGCCGCGGCCTTGACGGGGCCGAAGCCGCGGATGCCGGCGGGCAGCCGGGCAAGGTCCAGCGCCGCGGCGTGGGTGCGCGCGTCGAGCCCCTTCAGAACCTCGGCCATGTCGCCCTCGAACTGCGTGATCAGCCCACGCTCCATCCGCCGCTCCTCGCCGTAGCCGAAGACGTCGAACGCGGTGCCCCGCAGCCGCTTCAGCGCGGCGAGGCGTGGAAAAAGCCGTTCCACCCATTCCGAGAAGGGGCGTTTCTTCGGCCGCCCGTCGGCACCCGTCTTCGAGACCAGCGGCGGCGCCATGTGGTAGGTCAGCCGCAGGTCGCCCTCGAACGTCTCGTGCAGGCTGTCGCGGGTCTGCTTCAGCAATCGCGCCACCTCGTATTCGTCCTTGTAGGACAGCAGCTTCTGGTAGCTGAACGCCACCGCCTCGCGCAGCTCGGGGTCCTCGAACCGCTCGACCATGGCGCGAAAGCGCCGCGCGAGGCCGGCATCCTGGTAGGCGGTCAGATGCGCCTCCCACAGCGCCATGCGATCGTCGAAGGTCAGCGCCTTGGGGATCTCGGGCGCCAGGAACGCCTCCATCGTCTGCGGGTCCGCCACCGCCCAGCGGCCGATCTCGAAGGCCTTCTGGTTGCCCGCAACCGCGGCGCCGTTCAGCTCCACCGCCTTCAGGATGGCCTCGCGGCTCAGCGGCACCCGCCCCATCTGCCAGGCTGCGCCCAAGAGGATCATGTTGGCGAAGATGGTGTCGCCCAGGGCCGCCCGGGCCAGCACGGTGGCGTCGAAGAGCACAAGCCTTTCGCCCAGGGCTTCGCCAAGCGCGCCGCGCAGGCCATCCGCCGGCAAGGTGAAATCGGCGTTCCGCGTGAAATCCCCCGTCGCGGTCTCGTGGGCGTTCACCACGCCGCCCGTCGCCTCGCCCATCAGCGCCAGCGTCTTCTGCCCCGCCGAGACCACGAGGTCGCCGCCGATCAGCACATGCGCCTCGCCCGCGGCCACCCGCACGGCGCTGATGTCCTCCGGCCGCTCGGCGATGCGGCAATGGATGTGCACCGCGCCGCCCTTCTGCGCGAGGCCGGCCATCTCGATCATGCCCGCCGCGCGCTCCTGCAGATGCGCCGCCATGGAAAGCACCGCGCCGATCGTCACCACCCCGGTGCCGCCGATCCCGGTGATGACCACGTTGTGCGTGCCGTCGATCTGGGGCAGCTCCGGCTCCGCCATCTCGGGCAGCTCCAGCGGGCGGCTGGGCTCCTTGCGCAGCGTGCCGCCCTCCACCGTCACGAAGCTGGGGCAGAAGCCCTTGAGGCACGAGAAATCCAGGTTGCACTGCGACTGGTCGACGGCCCGCTTGCGCCCCATCGGGGTCTCAACCGGCACCAGCGCCACGCAGTTCGACTGCACCCCGCAATCGCCGCAGCCCTCGCAGACAGCCTGGTTGATGACCACCCGCTTGCCGGGGTCGTGGAACTCGCCCTTCTTGCGGCGGCGGCGCTTCTCGGCGGCGCAGGTCTGCACGTAGACGATGGCGCTGACGCCCTCGATCCCGGCCATCTCGCGCTGCACCTTGTCCAGGTGCTCGCGCTCGTGGATCGTGACGCTCTCGGGCAGCGGCGCCAGCGCCACCGGCTCGTTGCGGTCGTAGACGAAGGCGACCCGCTTGACCCCCATCGCCACCAGCTCCCGCGCGATCTGGCGCGGGCTGAGGTCGCCGTCGTTCTTCTGGCCGCCGGTCATCGCGACCGCGTCGTTGTAGAGGATCTTGTAGGTGATCGTCGTGCCGGTCATCAGGGCGGCGCGGATCGCCTGCACGCCGGAATGGTTGTAGGTGCCGTCGCCGAGGTTCTGGAAGATGTGGCCGCGGGTGCTGAAGGGCGCCTCGCCGATCCAGTTGGCGCCCTCGCCGCCCATCTGCGTGAAGCCCACCGTCTCGCGGTCCATCCACTGCACCATGTAGTGGCAGCCGATGCCCGCATAGGCGCGCTCGCCGTCCGGCACCTTGGTCGAGGTGTTGTGCGGGCAGCCGGCGCAGAAATACGGCACGCGCTCCGCCAGATCGAGCATGCCGTGGCCTTCGAGGCTCTGCCGCAGCCTGTCGATCCGGGCGGTCAGCGCCTCCGACCCGCGGCCCTCGTCGGTCAGGATGCGCCCCAGCTTCACCGCGATGTCCACCGGGTCCAGCGCCGCGCGCGTCGGGAACAGCTCCTGCCCGTGCTCGTCGGTCTGGCCATAGACCCGCCGCCCCCGCCGGTCGTTGAAGATCGCCTCCTTGGCCTGCACCTCAAGCAGCTTGCGCTTCTCCTCGACCACCACGATCAGCTCGATCCCGTCGGCCCACTCGGTGAAGCTCGCGATATCCAGCGGCCAGGCCATGCCGACCTTGTAGGTGCTGATCCCCAGCCGCTCCGCCTCGGCTTCGTCGATCCCCAGCAGGTCGAGCGCATGAACCAGATCGAGCCAGTTCTTGCCCGCGGCCATGAAGCCGATCGTCGCCCCCGGCTTGCCCCAGACCCGCCGGTCGATCCTGTTGGCCCGCCCGAACGCTTCCGCCGCCTGGCGCCGGTAGTCGATCACCCGCGCCTCCTGGGCCTGCGGCGTGTCGATGAGCCGGATGTTCAGCCCGCCGTCCGGCATCTCGAACTCCGGGATCACGAAGTCGTAGGCGGCCGGATCGGCGCTCACCACGGCCGTCGCCTCCACGGTGTCCTTCATCAGCTTCAGGCCCACCCAAAGCCCGGCGAACCGGCTCAGCGCATAGCCGAAAAGCCCGTAATCGATGATCTCCTGCACGCCCGCGGGCGACAGGACCGGCATGTAGGCATCCAGCATCGCCCAGTCCGACTGGTGCAGCGTGGTGCTGCTCTCGCCGGTATGGTCGTCGCCCATCGCCATCAGCACGCCGCCCAGCGGCGCCGTCCCCGCCATGTTGGCATGCCGCATCACGTCGCCCGACCGGTCCACCCCGGGGCCTTTCCCGTACCACAGCCCGAAGACGCCCTGATGCTTGCCCTCGCCGCGCAACTGCGCCTGCTGCGTGCCCCAAAGCGCGGTCGCCGCCAGATCCTCGTTCAACCCCGGCTGGAACTTCACCTGCGCCGCCTCCAGCGCCTTCGACGCGCGCCACATCTGCTGGTCGACCGCCCCCAGCGGCGAGCCGCGGTAGCCCGTGACGTAGCCGGCCGTGTCGTGCCCCGCCGCGCGGTCGCGCGCCGCCTGCATGATCACCAGCCGCACCAACGCCTGCGTGCCGTTCAGAAGGACAGGGCTGACGGACAGGTCGAACCGATCGTTCAGCGAAACGTCGCGCATGTTCATGGGGCCAGTCCTCTACAAAGCCGGGATCCGCAGGAAGTGGAGGAAGGGTCACCCGTTCCTCCCCGCACTGCAAGTGTCAACGCAGAGGTACCGCCCGGGGTTCGCCCCTGCAAGAAACCGTGAGCCGGCGCGGCGCGCCGCTCGGTCTCGCGCGGGCGGCACGGGCGGCACGGGCGGCACGGGCGGGCTTGCCCGGCAGGCCGCGTGGTCTCGTCGCATGTCTGCAGCGCCGCGCAGGGCGGAGCGCACAGGGTCGGCCCCCTCGCGCCTCCGCGCGGTCCCGGCGAATGGCGAAGGGGCCTTCGCCCCGCGGACCTCCGCCCGGCCGGTCGCCTTGGTGTCGCAGGGCGCACCCGGCCGTCCCTCCTTGCGGTCGCCGCCGATGGCGGAGGGAACGCCGCCGCGCGGAAGGCCGCTCCCCATGCCGGACCATCGCACCGGGGCCGCTCGCCCCCCCCCCCGCGATACCGCGCGCGCCCGCGCGCCCGCGCGCCCCGCACGCAGCGCCGTCGGCACCCGCATGTCACGCGACTTTTGCAATCGTGCTGCACTTGCGGCATGACACGGGCACGCCTTCCGTCACGCTCACCCAAGGAACACCCTCCCCGATGGACTGGGACAAGCTGCGCATCTTCCATGCCGTCGCGGATGCCGGCAGCCTGACCGCGGCGGGCGAGTTCCTGCACCTGTCGCAATCGGCGGTCAGCCGGCAGATCCGCGCGCTCGAGATCCAGCTCAGCACCACGCTCTTCCACCGCCACGCCCGCGGGCTGATCCTGACAGAGCAGGGCGAGCTGCTGTTCGACGCCACCAGCGCCATGGCCCGCCGGCTCGACACCACCGCCGCGCGCATCCGCGACAGCGAGGACGAGGTGTTCGGCGAGCTGCGTGTCACCACCACCACCGGCTTCGGCACCCTCTGGCTGGCGCCCCGCCTGCCGGCGCTCTTCGCCAAGTATCCCGACCTCAAGATCGACCTGATGCTGGAGGAGCGGGTGCTGGACCTGCCCATGCGCGAGGCCGACGTGGCCATCCGCATGAAGGAGCCGTCCCAGGCCGATCTGATCCGCAAGCGGCTGATGGGCGTCCACATGCGGCTCTACGCGGCGCCCGATTATCTGGCAGACCGCGGAACGCCGAAGACTGTGGCCGAAATGCGACACCACCGGCTCATCTGCCAGAGCCCCACGAGCGCGCAGGTCAGCGCCGCGGCGCAGATGGTCAGGACCCTCATGGTGCAGGAGATTCCCTCGACCCTCACCGTCAACAATTACTTCGGCGTGCTCCAGGGTGTGCTGAACAATCTCGGCGTGGGCCTGCTGCCGGATTACGTGACGGAAGATTTTCCCCAGCTTGTCAGGGTCTTGCCAGAGCTCGACGGGGCCGAGGTTCCGGTGTTCCTCGCCTACCCCGAAGAGCTGCGGCAGTCCAAGCGCATCGCCGCCTTCCGCGATTTCGTGATGGAAGAGATCATCGCCCGGCGGCGCCGTCAGCGCGAGGCGGCGGCCGGATAGGGGGCGCCGCGATTTGTGCCGCAGCAAAGCCATGTCCTGCGCGCATGGCAGCATTGTTGCCGCAAAGGCAGTTCCTGACTTGATCGCCCGGCGGCATCTGCTTAGCTCGTGTGCAGAGGCCGGCCTCGGCTGGTTTCTACCTCCCTGTTGGACTTGGGCCGAGCATCTGCTCGGCCTTTTTTTGTGCCCCCGGCCTGCCCGGTCGGCGCCGTCCGCCGACGTTCCGCGCCGCGCCGGGGCCGGGCCCTGCGCGCCGCCGCTTTCACTCCGCCGCTGCCTTGCGTAGAAGCGTTCCGCCAACGGAGTGCGCCATGCCAGACCCCGCCCTCACGCCAGAGCTCGTCGCCGCCCACGGGCTGACGCCGCAGGAATACGCCCGCGCCGAGGCGCTGGCCGGCCGTCCGCTCAGCTTCACCGAGCTCGGCATCGTGTCGGCCATGTGGAACGAGCACTGCTCCTACAAATCCTCGAAGAAATGGCTGCGCACCCTGCCCGTCACCGGCCCGCAGGTCATCTGCGGCCCCGGCGAGAATGCCGGCGTGGTCGATATCGGGCCGGACGAGGCGGGCAACCCCCTGGCCGTGGTCTTCAAGATGGAGAGCCACAACCACCCCTCCTACATCGAGCCCTACCAGGGCGCCGCCACCGGCATGGGCGGCATCCTGCGCGACGTCTTCACCATGGGCGCGCGCCCCATGGCGGCGATGAACGCGCTCAGCTTCGGGACGCCCGGCCATCCCCGCACCCGCGCGCTGGTGCACGGCGTCGTGGCCGGGATCGGCGGCTACGCCAATGCCTTCGGGGTCCCCACCGTCGGCGGCGAGGTCCGCTTCCATGCGGCCTACGACGGCAACTGCCTGGTCAACGCCTTCGCCGCCGGGATCGCGCGGGCGGACGCGATCTTCTACTCCGCCGCCTCGGGCGTCGGCCGCCCGGTAGTCTATCTCGGCGCCAAGACCGGGCGCGACGGGGTCGGCGGCGCCACCATGGCCTCCGCCGAGTTCGACGACACCATCGCCGAGAAACGCCCCACCGTGCAGGTCGGCGACCCCTTCACCGAAAAGCGCCTGATGGAGGCGTGCCTTGAGCTGATGGCAACCGGCGCCGTCATCGCCATCCAGGACATGGGCGCCGCCGGCCTCACCTGCTCGGCCGTCGAGATGGGCGACAAGGGGTCCCTGGGCATCCGGCTCGACCTCGACGCCGTGCCGGTGCGCGAGACCGGCATGAGCGCCTACGAGATGATGCTGCAGCGAGTCGCAGGAACGCATGCTGATGGTCCTCGACCCCGCCCGCGAAGCCGCCGCCCGCGCCGTCTTCGAGAAGTGGGAGCTGGATTTCGCGGTGGTGGGCGAGACCATCCCCGAGGATCGTTTCGTCGTGATGCGCGGCGGCCGGGTGATGGCGGACCTGCCGCTCGGCGCGCTCAGCGGCACCGCCCCCGAATACGACCGCCCGTGGGAGCCGACGCCGCCGCCCGCGCCCGCCGCCCCCCTGCCCGCCATCGCGGCCATGGACGCCCTGCGCGCGCTCCTTGTCGCGCCCTCGCACGCCGCCAAGCATTGGGTGTGGGAGCAATACGACAGCATGGTCGGCGCCGACACCCTGCGCGGCCCCGGCGGCGGCGCGGGCGTGGTCCGCATCCACGGCACCGCCAAGGCGCTCGCCTTCACCGCCCACGTCACCCCGCGCTACGTCGTCGCCGATCCCGTCATGGGCGGCCGCCAGGCCGTCGCCGAGGCCTTCCGCAACCTCTGCGCCGCCGGCGCCCGCCCCCTCGCCGCGACCGACAACCTCAACTTCGGCAATCCCGAGAAGCCGCGCATCATGGGCCAGCTCGTCGGCGCCATCGAAGGCATCGGCGCCGCCTGCACGGCGCTCGACATGCCCATCGTCAGCGGCAACGTCAGCCTCTACAACGAGACGGACGGCCGTGCGATCCTGCCCACCCCCACCATCGGCGCCGTGGGGCTGATCGAGGACCCCGCCCAGATGCCCCGCGCCGCCGCGCGGCCGGGCGACGTGGCGCTCCTCCTCGGCGCCCGCCCGGACGCCCCCGGCCATCTCGCCCGCTCCGCCCTCGCCCTCGCCCTCTGGGGCCGCGAGGACGGCCCGCCGCCCCCCGTCGATCTGCAGGCGGAGCGGCGGCATGGCGACTTCGTCCGCGCCGCGTGCGGGCCGGACACCGCCGTGCGGGACCTCGGCGACGGCGGGCTGGCCCTTGCCGCCTTCGCGCTGGCCGCTGCCGGCGACTGCGGCCTGGCGCTGGAGCCGGGCGACATCGGCGCGCTCTTCGGCGAGGACCAGGGCCGCTACCTCGTCGCCTGCGACGCGGCCGGGGCCGCCCGGCTCGAAGCCGCCGCGGCGCAGGCCGGCATCCCCCTCGCGCGGGTCGGCCGCTTCGGCGGCGCCGAGCTGCGGCTGGGCGACGAGGCCGGGCCCATGGCGGATCTCGTCGCGCTGCACTGCACCGCCTTCGCCGCCGCCATCGGCTGAGCGCCATTCGACTTGCGGGCCGAAACCCGGCAACCTAGATGACAGACGGACCGGACGGAGAGCGCCATGGCCATGCAGGCCCAAGAGATCGAAACGCTGCTGCGCGAGACCTTCCCGCAGGCCAGCATCACCATCACCGACATGGCCGGCGACGGAAACCACTATGCCGCCGAGGTCGTCGACGAAAGCTTCCGCGGCCTCAACCGCGTGCAGCAGCAGCGCGCCGTCTACGCGGCCCTGAAGGGCCGGATGGACGGGCCCGCGGGCGAGCTGCATGCCCTTGCGCTGACCACCAAGGCGCCGGAGTGAGCGCCGCCGCCCCTCGCCAAGAACACCAGCGCCCCCCGACCAGAACAGGAGCGAACGCCATGACCGCCGAGACCCAGATCAAGGAAACCGTCGCCGCCAACGACGTGGTCCTCTTCATGAAGGGCACCAAGGCGATGCCGCAATGCGGCTTCTCCAGCCGCGTCGCGGGCGTGCTCAACTACATGGGTGTGGAGTTCCAGGACGTGAACGTGCTGGCCGACGAAGAACTGCGCCAGGGCATCAAGGACTATTCCGACTGGCCCACCGTGCCGCAGCTCTACGTCAAGGGCGAGTTCGTGGGCGGCTGCGACATCATCACCGAGATGACCCTGTCGGGCGAGCTCGACCAGCTCTTCGCCGACAAGGGCGTGACCTTCGACAAGGACGCCGCCGACAAGATCCGCCAGGCCAACGGCTGACCGCCCGGCCCCCAGCGTTCAGCTCGCCGCAAGGGTCGCACCGGGCGGCAGTGAAGCGGCGCGCCGGGCGCGTCAGGTGGGAGGCAAACCGCCGGGCGCTTCAGGGTCCGAACGGCCGACGGAGCCGAACACCGCGGCCGACCCCAAAGCGGCCGTACGGCGATGGGCAAGGCCACCATCCCATGCGCGGAACGCTGGACACCTCAAGCAGCGGCGACCTGAGACCGCAACGACCCAAGCGCCCTGCGCCTCCGCGGCTGGCAATCCCCGGCGCCGCCTTGCGCACCGTGTCACTCGGCTGGCAATCCCCGGCGCCGCCTTGCGCACCGTGTCATTCGGCGCCCCATGTCAGCCACCGGCCAATGGCACCCAACGGACAGCATCACTCGGCGGCGAGCCCCTCCTCCATCTCGTCCGCTAGGGCCTCGGCCCGCGCGGCCATCTCCGCCAGACTGTCGGTGACCGAGGCCGGGATCACCGGCACCTCCACCCGCTCCGCCTTTGCCGCCGGGCGGCCGCGCAGCTCGGCGATCTCCGCGTCCTGCCGCCGCACCCGGTCCTGCAACTGCGCGACCTGATCCTCAAGGTCGCCGGTCTTGTCGGCCAGCATCAGCCCCGACATCAGCAGCATCATCCGCGCTTCGGGCATCGCCCCGCGGCTCTGCCCCAGCACCTGCGCCTCGGCATCCAGCATCGCCGCGGCGGCGGTCAGATAGGGCTGCTCGCCCTCCTGGCACGCCACCTCGAAGCGGCGCCCGCCGATCATGATGGTCATCTCAGGCATTGCTGCGCTCCTTCGCTGGGGCCGGCCGGCGCGGCGTCGTGATCGGCGCCAGCGCCGCCAGGATCGCGTCCACCTCGGCGCGGTCCGCCGCCCGCGTCGCGCGCAGGCCCTCGACCTCCGCCGCCAGCCCCGAATTGATCAGCGCCGCATCGCCGACGCCCGCCGAATGGGCCCGCCGCAGCGCCGCGTTGTTGTCGCGCAGCTGCGCGTTCGACAGGCGCAGACGGTCGCAGATGCCCTCAAGGTCGCTCAGCCGCGATTGCATCGCCTCCAGATCGGCGCGCTCCGCCATCCGCTGCAGGTCCGCCCCGGCCCGGGCCATCGCCTCCGCCTCGTCAGGCTGACCATCCCCAGGATCGGGCTCGGCATCGGACGCGGCATCGGGCTCAGCAACGGGCTCAGCAACGGGGGCGGGCTCGACCTGCGCCCGGGCCCCGCCCGCCTCGATCGCCCCGCCTTCGTCGCTGTCGCCCGCGCCCTCGGCGGCGGCAACCCCGGCTTCCGGCGCCGCCCCGCTTCCGGCGCGGCCCGGAAAGGCCGCGACCGGCGCAGGCGCCGCGCTCTCGCCCTCTTCGGCGGGCGCGGCGCTCACCGCGTCCGCACCGGCCATTCCGGCCGCCACCGCGCCTCCCGCCCCGGCCTGCGGCCCCGCCTCGGCCTGCGGCACCGCCTCGACCTGCGGCGCCGCCGCCGATCCCGGCCCCGAGGTCAGCGCGTCGCGCGCCGCTTCCGCCGCCTCGGCCCGAAGCGCCGCCGCCACCGCCGCCTCGCGCAGCGTCAGATGCGCCGCGCGCATCCGGTCGAGCGCGCCGACCAGCCGCGCCTCCAGGGTCTCGATCTCCGCCATGGACGCCTCCCTTGCCGCTTCTGCCGGGGCCGCCCGCAGGGGCGAATCGACTTGGGCCATCGCACCAAACTCTGCCCGGCGTCACAACCCCGGGCGCCGCCCCACGGCCGATGCCGACGCCCGCGAACCGGTCGCACCTTGAATTCGGCCACCGCTTTGCTATCGAAGCCCCAACCGAACCCCACCGACCCGAGGCGGACCATCCGTTCCGCCCGCGGCGCCGCGTCCCTCCCCAGGGGGCCGCCGCCGGATCCCGACAGACCGGAGGCCAGATCCCCTTGACCCTGCAAACCCTGCGCGACCGCGACGCCGACCACTGGATGAAGGCCGCGGCCATCCGCGCGCTCACCCTCGACGCCGTCGCCGGCGCCAAGTCCGGCCATTCCGGCATGCCCATGGGCATGGCCGACGTGGCGACCGTGCTCTACGAGAAGCACCTGAAGTTCGACGCCGCCGAGCCCGAATGGCCGGACCGCGACCGGATGATCCTCTCGGCCGGTCACGGCTCCATGCTGCTCTACGCGCTGCTCTACCTCACAGGCAGCCCCGACATGACGCTGGAAGAGATCAAGAACTTCCGGCAATGGGGCTCGCGCACCGCCGGCCACCCCGAATACCGCCATGCCCGCGGGATCGAGACCACCACGGGCCCGCTCGGCCAGGGCCTCGGCAACGCCGTCGGCTTCGCCATGGCCGAAGAGATGCTGCGCGCCCGCTTCGGGCCGAAGATCGTCGATCACCGCACGTATTGCATCGTCGGCGACGGCTGCCTGATGGAAGGCATCAGCCACGAGGCCATAGCACTTGCCGGCCGCCAGGAGCTGAGCCGCCTCACCGTGCTTTGGGACGACAACGGCATCACCATCGACGGCCGCGTCGACATCGCCGACCGCACCGACCAGGCGGCGCGTTTCAAGGCCGCCGGCTGGGCCGTCTTCGATTGCGACGGCCACAACGCCGACGACATCGACGAGGCGCTGACGTCCGCGCGCAAATCCTCCAAGCCCGCCATGGTCGCGTGCCGCACCCATATCGCCCTCGGGTCCTCCGCGCAGGACACCTCCAAGGGCCACGGCGCCCTGACCGACAGCGGCCTCGTCGCCGACACCAAGGCGAATTACGGCTGGGCCTACGGGCCCTTCGAGGTGCCCGATAACGTCAAGCAGGGCTGGGAGGCGATCGGCCGCCGCGGCGCCGAGGCCCGCGCCGCCTGGCAGGGCCGCCACGACGCGCTCGGCTCCGGACGCCAGGCGGAATTCACCCGCGTCATGGCCGGGGCACCGCCGAAGAAGCTCGGCGCCGCCATCAAGGCCCTCAAGCGCCAGATCGTCGAAGGCCAGCCAGAGGTCGCCACCCGCAAGGCCAGCGAGACCGCGCTCGAGGTCATCAACGCCATCATGCCCGAGACCATCGGCGGCTCCGCCGACCTCACCGGCTCCAACAACACCCGCACCGCCGACCTGGGCATCTTCGCCCCGAGCAACCGCGAGGGCCGCTACGTCCACTACGGCATCCGCGAGCACGGCATGGCCGCCGCGATGAACGGCATGGCGCTGCACGGCGGCGTGCGACCCTACGGCGGCACGTTCCTGTGCTTCGCCGACTACGCCCGCCCCGCCATGCGGCTCTCGGCGCTGATGGGGCTAGGGGTGGTCTACGTGATGAGCCACGACAGCATCGGCCTCGGCGAAGACGGCCCGACCCACCAGCCGGTGGAGCATCTGGCAAGCCTGCGCGCCATGCCCAACACCCACGTCTTCCGCCCCGCCGACGCGACCGAGACGGCCGAGGCCTGGGAATGCGCGCTGACCCGGCCCGGCACGCCCTCGGTCCTCGCCCTCTCGCGGCAGAACCTGCCCAGCCTGCGCGACAGCTACAAGACCCGCAACATGGTCGCGCAAGGCGCCTACGTGCTGGCCGAGGCCGAGGGCAAGCGCCACGCGATCCTCATGGCCACCGGATCCGAGGTCGCCATCGCCATGGAGGCCCGCGCCCTGCTGCAGGCCGACGGCATCGGCACCCGCGTCGTCTCCATGCCCTGCTGGGAGCTCTTCGAGGAGCAGGACGAGGCCGCCCGCCGCCGCGTCCTTCCCGGCGGGCCGGTGCGCGTGGCCGTCGAGGCCGGCAGCCGCTTCGGCTGGGACCGCTGGCTCTACGGCGAGCGTGGCCGCCGCGAGAAGTCCGGCTTCGTCGGCATGCACGGCTTCGGCGCCTCCGCCCCGGCCGAGGACCTCTACCGCGAGTTCGGCATCACGCCCGAGGCCGTGTCGAAGAAGGTCCGCGACATCCTCGACGGCAACTGGCAGCCCGACCCGACGGTCTGAGCCATGGCCGCCGTCCTCTCCACCATCGGCTACGAGGCCGCGACGCTGCCGGAGGTGATGGCCCGGCTCAAGGCCGCCGGCGTCGAGGTGCTGATCGACGTCCGCGCCGTCGCCGCCTCGCGCCGCGCCGGGTTCTCCAAGACCATCCTGCGCAACTCCCTGGAAGCCGAGGGCATCGCCTACGAACACCTGCGCGGCCTCGGCACCCCCAAGCCGGGCCGCGAGGCCGCCCGCAAGGGCCGCATCGCCGAGATGGAGGCGATCTTCGCCGGCCACATGGCCACGCCCGAAGCGCAGGACGGGCTCGCCCGCGCCATCGCCATCACCCGCGAGAACCACGCGGCGCTGCTGTGCTTCGAGGCCTGCGCCGCGGGCTGCCACAGGCGGATCGTGGCGGACCTGATCCGCGACGCGACGGGCTGCGAAATCCGCGACCTCTAGGACATCGGCCGCCTTGCGACAGCCCGCTTCGCCAGCCAAAGCGGCCGCCGAACGCCGACATCCAGCTTCGGACCGACCCGCGCGCCGCCGAGCCGATGGAAAGAAGGCCGCGCATCCCGCTTTCACGGAACCGCGTCCGACGGACCGACGGACCGACGGACCGACGGACCGACGGACCGACTGACCGAAACGTCTACTCGGCCGCCCGGATCTCCAGCTCGACCATCGCGTACCAATCCGCGAACTCCCGGATTTCCGCGTCGCTCAGACCTGCCGCGACCTCGGACATGACATCGTGCTCTCGCTTGCCGTTCCGGAACGCCTTCAGCTGGGTGTCGATATAGATGTTCACCTCGCCCGCCAGGTTCGGCGCGTCGAGCAGAACCGAGATGCCGTCGGCCCCGTGGCAGGCGACGCAGGCCGCGGGGGCGTCGTCCGCGCTCATGCCGTCCGGCAGCGTCGCCGTGACCTCGTGCGAGGCATACCAGGCCGCCACGTCGGAGATCTGCTGCGCCGAAAGCCCCGCCGCCACGATCGACATCATCTCGTGCGCGCGCGCCCCGGTCTTGAACGCCATCAGCTGCGCCTCAAGGTACGCCTTCGGCTCGCCGCCGATATGGGGCGCGATCGGGATCTGCGCGTATCCGTCGACCCCGTGGCACGTCCGGCACATGTTGGCGACCTTGCGCCCGGCGGCCGCATCGTCGGCGGCGGCGGGCGTGCCCCCGGCGAGCATGAGCCCGCCGAGGATGATCGTTGCCGGAAGCCTCATTCCGCCGGGGCGGGATTGTAGGCGATGCGCCAGATCGCGCCGGCGAAGTCGTCCGACACCAGCATCGAGCCGTCGGGAAGGAACTCGATGTCCATCGGGCGGCCGCGGTATTCGCCCGTCTCCTCGTTCAGCCAGCCATCGGCGAACACCTCGGCGCCGACAGCGTCGCCCGTCTCGGGGTCGAGCGGGGTGAACATCACCCGCGCGCCGACCGGCTCCGTCCGGTTCCAGGAGCCGTGCTGCGCCCAGAAGATGCCGCCGTGGTATTCTTCGGGAAAGCTGTCGTCGTGATAGAAGCGCATGCCAAGGTCGGCCGCATGGGCGGTCAGCTCAAGCTGCGGCTCGACGAACTCGACCCCCTCGGGGCGCGGGTGGTCGGCCTCGGCGACGATCTCGACGCGGGCATTCGTCCAGGGGAAGCCGAAATGCTGCCCGGCGGCCGTCTGACGGTTCAGCTCGCCCGGCGGAATGTCGTCGCCCATGCCGTCGACCTGGTTGTCGGTCCACCAGAGCTCACCCGTCGCCGGATTGAAGTCCTGCCCGACCGAGTTCCTCACCCCGCGGGTGAATACTTCGCGGCCCGACCCGTCCGTGTTCATCCGGACGATCCCGCCCATCCCGATCTCGTCGTACATCTCGATCTTGTCGACGGGCTGAACGTTGTGCGGCTGGCCAAGCGAGACGTAGAGCATCCCGTCAGGCCCGATGTCGCAGACCCGGGCGGAGTGGTTGAAGCTCTCTTCCTCCGGCGGGATCAGTTCACCCTGGGGAACGACGATGCCGACAGCCGGGTCGGGGCCTTCGAAGAAGAACTCGGCCGCGGGGAAAACGAGCACCCGGTTGCGCTCGGCGATGTAGAGAAAGCCGTCGGGCGAGAAGCAGGGGCCGTTCGGAATGTCGAAGGTGACCGAGGGCGCGAAGTCCTTGACCTCATCCGCCACCCGGTCGCGGTCGCGATCGACGATCGACCACATCGTGTCCTTGCGCGTGCCGGCAAAAAGCACCGTGCCCTGCGGCGCCATCGCCATGGAGCGCGCGTCCGGCACGACCGCATAGAGGCTGACCTCGAAACCCTCGGGCACCTCTATATGATCGACGATCGCCTTGAGCGCCTCGGCCCGGTCCCCTCCCTGCTCTACGAAGGTGAAGGTCGCGTCTGTCTTCTGCATGTTGGTCAGCCGGTCCATGTTGTCCTGAGCCAGAGCCGGCCCGACCAACACTGTTCCCAGCAGAAGCGCCGTAAGACTGCTTCGATCGTTCATGTAGTCCTCCCAATCCTCGGATGAGGCCCCGGCGCGTTGTCGCGCCGTTGTTCCCTCAGCCAGAATGATCAACCTTCGATGCGTCCACTGTCAACTTCTTTGCCCGGTCAAGGTCTGACCGGCGACCTTTCCATGGGGTGCTTCGGCTACTTCGCCCTCAGAAGGGCTCATGTGATTTCTGCCGGCGGGGCACCATTGGATCCGTCCCTACCGGAATTGGATGCCCCTCCCCCCAAGCCCGCCACCTTCCGCCTGCCCCGGCGGCGCGCACCGGCAGCCCCCCGTCAGGGTCCACACGTGACCACCGCCCTAATCCACCGCCCGCAGGGGTCCGACACAAAGCCGACACAAAGCCGACCGAACGCCGACACTTGTTTTCGCCGTCTTTTGCCCCTCCGGTCAGAAGGCGCCGGCGGTCTTCCGCGACCCGCAAAACGACCCGGTCGCCGCCGACACCCCGTCGTCGTGGCCATGACGGCGACACGCTCCCTGCCTCACGGCGGTCTCTGCGCGACGCAGAAAGTTCGGCTGAGGCAGGTCATCGAACGAAGCCGATAGGACGGCAAACATGCCATGAAATCGGGCAGCGGCCGGCCATGCGCATGACCACTTCAGCCGAAGGGAATGCACAGGAGTCCACGAATTCCACCGGGTCAGCGACCGCCGGAAAGCGCTCCGCACCAAGCCGAAACTATCTAATGACTTCAGGTCTTTGCAGGCCGAACCTCATCCGCCACTGCCAAGAATGCGGGTCACGTAGCTGCGCGTCTCGCGGTAGGGCGGCACGCCGCCGTGCTGCTTCACCGCGCCCGGTCCGGCGTTGTAAGCGGCCAGCGCCAGCTTCCACGAGCGGAACGTGCGGTACTGGTCGCGCAGGTAGCGCGCGCCGCCATCGAGGTTCTGCCGCGGGTCGTGCGGGTCGACCCCAAGCCGCCGCGCCGTCTGCGGCATCAACTGCGCCAGCCCGATGGCCCCCTTGTGTGAAACGGCCTTCGGGTTCCAGTTGCTCTCCTGCTGCACCAGCCGCACAAAAAGAGTCTCTGGAATCCAATGCTTACGGGCGGCGGCCTTGGCCATCGGCAGGAACCGGCCCGTATAGCGGATGCGCCCGGCGGGAGGAAGGAACACCTCCTCGGGGATCTCCGATGGCGGCTGCAGCCGCGAGGAGAAGGCATATTGCTGGGAGGACCGGCGGTCGAGCACGCCGGTCTGCGAATTGAAGATCCCGGTACGCGCCTTCCCGGCGACAGTCTCGGCGGCCCCGCCCGCCGCCGTCAGCGTCACCACCGCCGCAAGCCACGCGCTCGCCATACAAGTCAAGGTTCGCCGTGCCATCCTGCAATCCCACCCCGGACCGGCCATGGCCCCTCATCCCGTGTAGCTTACCCCAGGACCCCGCCCAGTAAAGGCCCGTGAGCCGACGCGCCGAGGCGCACCCTTGGATGGTGGCACAATCCCGCGTGATCTGTCACATCGGTCTCCGGATCAGCACAGCGAGGAATCGGGCATGGCAGGCTCCGTCAACAAGGTCATTCTCATCGGCAATCTGGGGCGCGACCCCGAGGTGCGGACGTTCCAGAACGGCGGCAAGGTGTGCAACCTGCGGATCGCCACGTCGGAGAACTGGAAGGACAAGAACACCGGAGAACGCCGCGAGCGCACCGAGTGGCACAGCGTCGCGATCTTCCAGGAAGGGCTCGTCCGTGTCGCCGAGCAGTATCTTCGCAAGGGGTCCACGGTCTATATCGAGGGGCAGCTCGAGACCCGCAAATGGCAGGACCAGTCCGGTCAGGACAGATATTCGACCGAGGTCGTCCTGCGCCCGTACAAGGGCGAGTTGACGATGCTGGGCGGGCGCGGCGACGGCGGGGGCTCGGGCGGCGGGTCTGGTGGCAGCGACGACCGCTATGTCTCCGACCAATCTGGCGGCGGCTATGACCGTGGCGGGCCGGACGACCGCTTCGGCGATACTGGCGGTGGCGGTGGCGGTGGCGGCGCGCGCGTGGACGACGACGAGATCCCGTTCTAGGCCGTTCCGAGTTCGACGCATACGCGCAATCGCTTCTTGGCGGTACGGAGGACTGCTGGGGCGGGAGGACTGACGATCCGGGAGACATGTACCGCGGGCGCGGCGAAGCGCCCCGGTCGCCGGCAGCCTAGCGCCCCGCGAGGGCATCCTCCAGAACCGCGCGGACCATGGCGGGGTCGACGTCCCCGGCAACGAACGCCGCGCCGATCCCCCGCGCGAGGATGTAGCGCATTCGCCCGGCGACGACCTTCTTGTCCTGCGCCATCAGCGCCAGCAGACCGTCGGCGTCCGGCAGGTCGCCCTCTATGTCCGCCAGGTCACGTTTCATGCCCATTTCCGCGAGATGGGCGCGGACCCTTCCCGGCACTTCCTGCGCGCAGAGGCCAAGACGGGCCGACAGCTCGAAGGCCAGCGCGCAGCCGATGGCCACGCCCTCGCCATGCAGCAGCCGGCCGCCATAGCCCGTCGCCGCCTCCAGCGCGTGGCAGAAGGTATGGCCCAGGTTCAGCAGCGCGCGCTCGCCCTGCTCGGTCTCGTCGCGCGCCACGATACCGGCCTTCATCTCGACGCAGCGACGCACCGCCACCGCCCGCGCCGCGGCATCGCCCCGGGCCAGCGCCGGCCCCTGCCCTTCGAGCCACCCGTAGAAATCCGCGTCGCCCAGCAGCCCGTACTTCACCACCTCGCCGTAGCCCGAAAGGAAATCGCGCGCCGGCAGGGTGGTCAGCACATCGATATCCGCCAGAACCAGGGAAGGCTGATGGAAGGCGCCCGCGAGGTTCTTCCCCTGGGCGGTGTTGATCCCCGTCTTGCCGCCGACCGAGCTGTCGACCTGGGCCAAAAGCGAGGTGGGCACCTGCACGAAGCGCACGCCGCGCCGCAGGATCGCCGCCGCGAAGCCAACCAGATCGCCGATCACGCCGCCGCCGAGGGCGACGACGACATCCTGCCGCTCGACCCCCTCGGCCAGCAGCCATTCGACCGTGCGCGAGAGCGCCGCCCAGCTTTTCGTGGCCTCCCCGGCGGGCAGGTGCAGCGCGCGGGCCTCGATGCCGTCCGCCCCGAGCGCCGCGACCAGAGCGGGCAGGTGCAGCGGCCCCACGACGTCGTCGGTCACGACGGCCACGCGCTTGCGCCGCAGAAGCGGTGCCATCCGCGCCCCGGCCTGCGCCAGGAGCCCCGGCCCGATCACCACGTCGTAGGCGCGGGACCCAAGGGCGACGTGCACCGTCTCAGGCGCGGCCATGGGCAGTCCTTCCGAACGCGTCGGAGCGTTCGACCAGCGCCGCGTTGACCGCCCGCGCGGTATCCTCCACCGTATCGCCGGCCCGGGTGGCCACGTGGATCGGTGCCAGCGCATACACCGGGTTGCGCCGGTCGAAGAGGGCCGCGAGGGTCTCGAAGGGCGCCTCGGTCTGCAGGAGCGGGCGGGTCGCCTTCTGCCGCACCCGGCTCCACAGCAGCGGCAGGTCGGCCCGCAGCCAGACCGCCACGCCAGAGGCCGCGATCGCCGCGCGGTTGTCGGGGGCCAGGAACGCGCCGCCGCCTGTCGAGAGCACGCAGGGCGGCCCGTGCAGCAGCCGCGCCAGAACGAGGCTCTCCTTGTCGCGGAAGAACGCCTCGCCGTAGTCGCTGAACAGCTCCGCGATGGTGCTTTGCGCCGCCTTCTCGATCTCGTCGTCCTGATCGAGGAAGGGCACGCCGAGCTGCCGCGCCAGCGCCGTCCCGACAGAGGTCTTGCCGGCGCCCATCATGCCCACGAGCACCACGCTCCGTCTCAGACGCAAAGCCACCCCGGCACACCCCCTCCGTCAGTTTGGCGAATTCGGCATTCTTGGCTGTGACCTTTGCCGCAACGCTGTATATGATCTTCAAAAAGCCGCAACGGCAAGAGGCAGGCAGGCAGACCATGGGTCGGTTGTTCCGGATAATTCTGTTCCTGATCGTGGTGGGCTTTCTCGCCCTGCTGGGCTTCGCCTATCTCGGCGACCTCGAAGCGCCACGCGGCGAGGTGCGGATCCCGGTGGAGATCGAGGCGGAGTGAGGGCACCCGGGATCCTCGCGGCGATGCTGATCGGCGCGGTGCCGGCGGCGGCGGCCGATGCCCCCCTCAACGCGATCCCGTGGCTTTCCGAAAGCCTTGTCATGCCTGAGGGCGCGGCCCCGACGCCGGCGGAGCCCCGGGCCGCCGTAGCCCCCCCGAGCGCGCCGATCAGCGTGCAGCCCCTCGGCCGGCCCTCCCGCGATGCGACCGGGCTCTACCCCGCCGCCAGCGTCGGTCTGTCCGACGCGCTGTGGAGCAACGCGGAGCCGGAGGCCCTGTTGCGCCTCATCGCCGCCACGCCGCTCCTGGAACTGCCCGCCGCGCGCCGGCTCTTGACCATGCTGATGCTGGTCGAGGCCGCGCCGCCGCCCGGCATGCCGCCCGATGCGCTGCTGCTCGCCCGGGTGGACGCGCTGCTGACGCGCGGCGCGCTCGACCCCGCCCGGGCGCTGATCGACCGCGCGGGGCCCGTCTCGCCGGCGCTCTTCCGGCGGCTCTTCGACACCGCGCTGCTGGCGGGCAACGAGACGCGCGCCTGCGACACCCTGGCGGCCAGTCTGGAATTGTCGGCCAGCTTCGAGGCGCGGGTCTTCTGCCTGGCCCGCGCCGGCCGGTGGGAGACCGCGGCGCTGACCCTCGAGGTCGCCGCCGCGCTCGGGCGCATCCCGCCGGCCAACCGCGATCTGCTGGCCCGCTTCCTCGATCCCGATCTCTTCGAAGGCGCCCCCCAGGCGCCGCAGCCCGAGCCGATGACCCCACTGCAGTTCCGCCTGCTGGAGGCGGTGGGCGATCACGTGCCGACCGGACCGCTGCCGCTGGCATTCGCGCAATCGGATCTGCGCCACATCGTGGGATGGAAGGCCCAGGTCGAGGCGGGAGAGCGTCTGGCGCGCGCCGGCGTTCTCGACCCCAACACGCTGCTCGGCCTCTACACCGCGCGGGCGCCCTCCGCCTCTGGCGGCGTGTGGGATCGGGTCGCGGCGATCCGGGCGCTGGATACCGGCCTCGCCGCGGGGGACGTCGCCGGCACCGCGCAGGCGCTGGAGGCGGCGATGGCCGCGATGCACCACGCGGGGCTCGACGTGCCTCTGGCGCAGATGATGGCGCCGCGGCTGGCCCGCATGGCGCTGCCGCCCGCCGCCACGTCGCGATCCTATGAGCTGGCGCTGATCTCGGATGGTGGCGAGGCGTTCCTGCCGCCGCCGGCGGGGCTGGATTTGCCGCAGCGGCTGCGTGTCGCCGCGGCGCTGGCTGCAGGCATGGCGCCCGCGGCTTCCGCCCGGCCCGCCCTCGCGGCGGCCCTGCACGCAGGGATCTCGGCCGAACCGGGCGTGCCCGCGCTGGCGCCCGGCGACACCGGCACCGCGCTGCTGGAGGCGCTGCGCCACCTGCGCCCCGGCCCCTCGGTCGACCCCGACGATGCGGAACGGGCCCTGAAGGCCCTGCGCCGCGCCGGCTTCGAGACGCTCGCCCGCCATGCCGCCCTGCAGATCTGGCTGCTGGACGATCGCGGATGACCGTGCGCGCCCCGCACGGCTGGATCGGCCGGTTCCTCGAGGCGCAGGCCGCGGAGCTCGACGCGGCGCGCAACACCCTGCTCGCCTATGGGCGCGACCTGAAGGATTACGACCGTTGGCTGGCCGAGGCCGGGCTTTCGATGGAGACGGCGCAGCGCGCCGATGTCGAGGCCTATCTTGCCGATTGCGACCTGCGCGGGCTCAGCCGGGCGACCCGCGCCCGCCGCCTCGCCGCGATCCGCCAGCTCTACCGCTTCGCCTTCGAGGAACGGCTGCGCGCCGACAATCCGGCCATCCAGATCGGCGGGCCGGGCCGCTCCAAGCGCCTGCCCGGCACGCTGTCCGAAACAGAGGTCACCGCCCTTCTCGACGCGGCGCCCGAGGTTGGCCGCACACCGGCCGACAAGGCGCGCAACGTCTGCCTGATCGAGGTGCTCTATGCCACCGGCCTTCGGGTGACCGAACTGGTCAGCCTGCCGGTGATGGCGGCGCGCGGCGCTCCGCAGGTTCTGCTGGTGCGCGGCAAGGGAGGCCGCGAACGCCTCGTTCCCCTCTCCGATCCGGCGCGCGCCGCGACGGCGACATGGCTTGCGCACCGCGATGCCGTGCCGGCATACGCGCACTCGGGGCATCTGTTTCCGGGCCGTGGCGGGCACGCGCATCTCACGCGCCAGACCTTCTTCGTGACCCTCAAGACCATCGCCGCCCAGGCCGGCATTCCACCCGACACGGTGACGCCGCACACCCTGCGCCATGCCTTCGCCACGCATCTGCTCGAGCACGGCGCCGACCTGCGCGCCATCCAGCTGATGCTGGGGCATGCCGATCTGTCGACCACCGAGATCTACACCCATGTAGTCGAGGCCCGGCTGAAGGAACTGGTGCTCGACCACCATCCACTGTCCGAAAGCGCGGCCCGGGCGGACCGGGCCTGACGCGGCCCCTTCCCACCGCCGTCGCGAGGGCCTAAATTGGGACGATGGCACCCCCCCTTCACATAATCGGCGGCGGCATGGCGGGCGCCGAGGCGGCCTGGCAGGCAGCCACGCGCGGCGTGCCCGTCGTCCTGCACGAGATGCGCCCCGGCACGGGCACCTTCGCCCACCGCACCGGCGATCTGGCAGAGATGGTCTGCTCGAACTCCTTCCGCTCCGACGACAGCGAACAGAACGCCGTGGGCCTGCTGCACTGGGAAATGCGTGCGGCCGGCGGCCTCATCATCGAGACGGCCGACGCCCATGCCCTGCCGGCCGGCGGCGCGCTCGCGGTGGACCGCGATCCGTTCGCCGCTGCGGTCACCGCGCGCCTGCGGGCGCATCCCTTGATCACGATCACCGGGCAGGAGGTCACCGCCCTGCCGCCGCCCGACCAGCCGACGATCATCGCCACCGGCCCGCTGACCTCGGGCGCGCTGGCCGAGGCGATCCGCGCCGAGACCGGGGCGGATGCGCTGGCCTTCTTCGACGCCATCGCACCCATCGTGCATTTCGACAGCATCGATCTGTCGAAGGCCTGGTTCCAGTCGCGCTACGACAAGGGCGAGACGGAGGAGCAGCGCCGCGCCTACCTCAACTGCCCGATGGACCGCGAGACCTACGAGGCGTTCATCGACGCGATCCTCGCCGCCGATCAGGCGGAGTTCAAGCCGGGCGAGACGGCCAACTACTTCGATGGCTGCCTGCCCATCGAGGTCATGGCCGCCCGCGGCCGCGAGACCCTGCGATGGGGGCCGATGAAGCCCGTGGGCCTTACCAACCCGCACGCGCCGGACGTGAAGCCCCACGCGATCGTCCAGCTGCGCCGCGACAACGCGCTTGGCACGCTCTACAACATCGTCGGCTTCCAGACCAAGATGAAGTACGGCGCGCAAGCCGATGTTCTGCGGATGATTCCCGGCTTGCAGGACGCCCTGTTCGCGCGGCTCGGCGGCATCCACCGCAACACGTTCCTGAACTCCCCGACGTTGCTCGACGGGGCCCTCCGCCTGCGCAGCGCGCCGCATATCCGTTTCGCCGGGCAGATCACCGGCGTCGAGGGTTACGTCGAGAGCGCCGCGATGGGGCTGCTGGCCGGGCGGCTCGCCGCGGCGGAGCTGAATGGCACCGCGCTGCCCACGCCCCCGCCCGAGACGGCCACCGGCGCCCTGGTCACCCACATCACCGGCGGGGCCGACGCCAAGACCTTCCAGCCCATGAACGTCAATTTCGGTCTATTCCCGCCGATCGACGCCAAGGGCGGCCGGCGCGGGCGCAAGCTGCGGTACAAGGCCTATACAGATCGCGCCAAGGCAGCGTGGCTTAACTGGCTCTCTGCCGATCTGGCGCGCGTCGCCTGATCCCGTCCGCGATGCGCACCCGCTTCGCGCCGTCGCCCACCGGCCCGTTGCATCTGGGCCATGCCTATTCGGCGATGCTGGCGCACGACATGGCGCTGGCCGCCGGCGGCACCTTTCTGCTGCGGATCGAGGATATCGACCGCGCCCGTTCGCGCGACGCCTGGGAGCGGCAGATCGGGGACGATCTGCACTGGCTCGGGCTCGACTGGCCAACGCCGCCGATGCGCCAATCGGATCGCGGCGGGGCCTATGCGCAGGCCCTGGAAGAGCTCGACGCGCAGGGCCTGGTCTATCCCTGCCGGTGCAGCCGCGCCGACATCCGCGCCGCACTCTCCGCACCGCAAGGCGACGCCGTACCCTCGGCCGGGCCGGATGGCCCCGTCTATCCCGGCACCTGCCGGCCGGAGGCCCCGCGCCCCGGTCGGGTGGCCGGCAGCGATACAGTCCAGGCTGCCGGCGGCGATGCCGCCCTGCGGCTGGACATAGGCGCCGCCCTGCGCGCCCTGCCCGATCCATTGACCTTTACGGAAACCGGCCCCGCGCGGCAGGGCAGTGTTACCGTCCCGCATACCCATCTGACGGATGCCATCGGCGACGTGGTGCTGGCCCGCCCCGGCCTTGGCACCTCGTATCACCTCGCGGTCACCGTCGACGATGCCGCGCAGGGGATCACCCACGTGATCCGCGGCGAGGATCTTCTCGATGCCACGCCGATCCACATCGTGCTGCAGATCCTGCTCAGCCTGCCCAGTCCGCGCTATCATCACCACCGGTTGATCCGCGACGCGGCCGGGCGGCGGCTCGCCAAGCGCGACGATGCCCGCGCCATCGCGCTCTACCGCGCCGAGGGGCGTTCTCCCTTGGACGTGCGCGCGATGGTCGGGCTCACTCCGTGTTCTGGGGCGCCATGATCTCGGCTTCCCCGCCCGCGCGCACGGCGGTGTAGAAGCAGCTCCGCCGGCCCGTGTGGCAGGCCGGCCCCGTCTGGTCGACCTGCAGCAGCAGGCAGTCGCGGTCGCAATCCAGGCGCAACTCGACCAACCGCTGAAGATGCCCGCTGGTGGCGCCCTTCTCCCAGAACGCCGCCCGCGAGCGCGACCAGTAGGTCACCCGCCCCGTGGCCAGGGTACGCGCCACGGCTTCGGCATTCATCCAGGCCAGCATCAGCACCTCGCCGGTCGTCGCGTCCTGTGCGATGGCCGGGATCAGCCCCGCGGCGTCGTAGGTCAGGGTTGCGGGATCGAAGGCCATGCGGTTTCCTTTGCGCTGCCGGATCGCGCCCTATCTGGACCGGTGGCGGCGGCGCGTGAAGAGGCCCCGGTGCGATAGTCCAGCTCATGAACGGGGCCTGGCCTGTTCAGGTTCGGGCGGGGATGCTCTAGAGGGCGTCGAAAGCAAAGGGAAGCGACGATGCCCGATGGCGATCTGATGAAGCTCTATTCGCAGCGGATCCTTGCGCTGACGGCGGCGATCCCGCATCTGGGGCGGCTCGATGCGCCGGGCGGCACCGGCCGGGTGCGGGCGCCGCTCTGCGGGTCGGTCGTGACGGTCGATGTTACCCTCGATGCGCAAGGCCGGGTCACCGCGTTCGCGCAGGACGTGAAGGCCTGCGCGCTCGGGCAGGCGGCGGCCAGCGTGGTGGGCGGCGCCGTTCCGGGGCTCGATGCCGCCGCGATCCGCCAGGGCCGTCGAGATCTGGCGGCGATGCTGGCGGGCGGCCCGCCTCCGAAGGCGCCGTTCGAAGAACTCGAGTCGCTCCGTCCGGCGCAGGAGTACGCAAACCGCCACGCCTCAATTCTTCTGGTCTTCGATGCGACCCTCGCCGCGATCGAGGATGCCACGGTCGAGGCCAAGGCCGCGGGCTGAGGCCGGTGGTCTGCGCAGAAGCGCTCGTTCCACTACTGCGAGCCGGGCCAGACGACCGCGCAAAAAAATCGCCGCGCTCCAATGATGGAGGCGGCGAAGTCGGGCATCCGGAGACCCCGTTGGGCCAGGCAAGACCTGCAGGGTATGGGCAGAGGGCCGCTGCCAGGGGGGCAGTCGGCCGGATCCCCGGATGCAGGGGATGGGGTCGGGCCGTCAGGCCAAGGGTAGAGACAGCAGGGCAACCGTGGCGGCCACGAGGGCCAGCAAGCCCAAGGCATCGCGCGCCATCGCAGGGGCTGAACGGGCAAGGGCAATCTTGACATCCGAGAGCATCGGCAGGGCCTCCTTCATCTCTGTTCCCTTAATGTTCTACTTCCGTTCCGCTGTAAACCCCTTCTTAACCATTTTCCATCTACCCCGCCGTTAACAAGGTCAGCGCCCTGTCCTGCTCCAGCAGCCAGAGCAGCGCACGCACCGAGGTGCCGCGCGGGGTTCCGAGATCGGGATCCCGTGCCAGCAGGGTGCGCGCGTCGTCCGCCGCCACGGCCATCAGGCCCGCCTGCCGCTCCAGATCGCCGATGCGGAACCGCGGCAGGCCGGACTGGGCGGTGCCGATCACGTCGCCCGCGCCACGCATCGCCAGATCCTCCTCGGCGATGCGAAATCCGTCCTGGGTCTCCCGCAGCAGTTCCAGCCGCCGCGCGCCGGCCTCCGACAAGGGCGGGCGGTAGAGCAGAAGGCAGGTCGATCGCGCGGCGCCCCGCCCCACCCGACCGCGGAGCTGATGCAGCTGTGCCAGCCCGAACCCCTCGGCATGCTCGATCACCATGATCGAGGCATTGGGCACGTTCACGCCAACCTCGATCACGGTCGTCGCCACCAGCACGCCGCAGCGCCCCTCTGCGAAGCGCGCCATCTCGGCATCCTTGCGCGCCGGCGGCATCTGTCCGTGCACAAGCGCGACGTTCTGCGCACCGAGCCGAGCCGCGAGATCGGCGAACCGCGCCTCCGCCGCCGTGAGATCCGAGGCGGCGCTGTCCTCCACCAGCGGGCAGATCCAGTAGGCCTGCCGCCCGGCTGCCACTGCGCTGCGCAGTTGCGCGACCACGGCGTCGAGCTTGTCGAGGGACATCACGGCCGTCGTCACCGGCTGCCGCCCGGGCGGCTTCTCGTCCAGCACCGACACGTCCATGTGTCCGAACTGGGTCAGCGTCAGCGAACGGGGGATCGGGGTCGCGGTCATCACCAGCACGTCGGTCGCCTGCCCCTTGGCGCCCAGCTCCAGCCGCTGGCGCACGCCGAACCGGTGCTGCTCGTCCACCACCGCCAGCCGCAGGTCGCCGAAGGCCACGTCGCCCGAGAACACCGCATGGGTGCCCACGAGGATGCCGATGCGTCCGGCCGCCAGATCCGCCAGCTTCGCCGCGCGCGCGGCCCCCGCATCCCGCCCGGTCAGCAGCTCCAGCCGCACGCCAGCGGCCTCGGCAAGAGGCGCAAGGCTTTCCAGATGCTGCCTGGCAAGGATCTCCGTCGGGGCCATCAGCACTCCCTGCCCGCCCGCCTCCACGGCGGTCAGCAGCGCCAGCATCGCCACCAGCGTCTTGCCCGAGCCAACGTCGCCCTGCAGCAGCCGGTGCATCCGCTCGGGCGCGCCCATGTCGGCGGCGATCTCCTCGGCCGCGCGGGTCTGCGCGCCAGTCGGAACATAGCTCAAGGCCCCGAGCATCCGCGCCCTCAGGGTGCAGTCGCCGGCGGTCGCACGCCCGCGGCCACGGCGGCGGGCAGCCCGGGCCAGCGCCAGGGTCAGCTGATGCGCCAGGAACTCGTCATAGGCCAGCCGGGCGCGGGCCGGCGCCTCGGCCAGCGTGTCGCCCGGCTCACGTGGCGCATGGGCCGCGCGCAGGGCGTCGGCCCAGCCGGGCCAGCCGCGTGCCGCCAGCACGCCGGGGTCGATCCATTCGGCAAGGTCCGGCAACCGGCCAAGCGCCGCCTGTACTGCCTTGGCCATCGCGCGGGCGCCCAGATTGACTGTCAGCGGATAGACCGGCTCGAACTCGGGGATCTCCGCCGCCTCATCGGGGGGCAGGACATGCTCGGGATGGGCGATCTGCGCGATCCCGTCGAAATAGTCGAGCTTGCCGCTGACCAGCCGCCGGGCGCCGACCGGCAGCAGCTCCTTGAGATAGCCGCCCTGGGCCCGGAACCAGACGAGCGCGAAGCTGGTATGCCCGTCGCTCACCGCAACGCGATAGGGCCTGCCGCGGCTGCGGGGCGGATGATGCGCCTCCACCGTCACGTCCAGCGTCACCACCTGCCCCGCGGGGACCCCCAGCAGGCCAGCCCGCCGCCGCCGGTCCACCATCCCCGTCGGCAGGGTGAAGACCAGGTCGCGCGGCCGGGTGATCTCCATCTGCGCCAGATGGCGCGCCGTGCCGGGGCCGATGCCGGGAAGCCCCGTGATCTCGCCGAACAACCCGAAAAGGACGGGCGGGCGGCCGCTCACGGGGCGTCCGGTTCGCCCGGGGCGCCACTGGTCGCTTCGACGGGCGGCGCGCCGATCAGCGCCCGCCACTGCGCCTCGTCCAGCACCTCCACGCCCAACGCCGCCGCCTTCGTGGCCTTCGATCCCGCGCCGGGCCCCGCCACCAGAAGATCGGTACGGGCCGAGACGGAGCCCGCCACCTTGGCGCCGAGCGCCTCCGCCCGGGCCTTGGCCTCGGCGCGGGTCATCGTCTCCAGTGTACCAGTGAACACCAGGGTCTTGCCGGCAACGGGGCTGTCCGTGACGGCGCCCTCCAGCGGCTGCACGTCGAGCTGGGCGATCAGCCTGTCGATCAGGGCGCGTTCGGCCGGTTGCGCGAAGGCCGTCACCAGCGAGGTTGCCATTACCGCGCCGACACCGTCGATCGCGATCAGGTCGGCCCAGGCATGTACCTCCGGCGGGGGCGCGTCATCGCCCTTCGGGATATCGTCCGCGATGCTGGCCGAGGCTTCGTCCATCGCGGCGGCGAAGGCCTCCCACGTGCCGTAGTGGCGGGCCAGCAGGGTTGCGCTCGCGTCGCCCACATGCCGCAGGCCGAGGCCGAAGATCACCCGGTCGAGCGGGATCGCCCGACGCGCCTCGATCGCCGCCAGCAGGTTGGCGGCCGACCTTTCGCCCCAGCCCTCGCGACTGCGCAGTGCCGCGCCATGGCGCGCACCGAGGGTGAAGATGTCGGCCGGCTCCGCGATCCAGCCCTCGGCGTGGAACGCCTGCACCTGCCGGGCGCCCATCCCCTCGATGTCGAACGCGCCCCGCGACACCAGGTGCCGCAGCTTCTCGACGGCTTGCGCCGGGCAGGCGAGCCCGCCGGTGCAGCGGCGGACCGCATCGCCCGGCTCGCGCATCGCATCCGAGCCGCAGCGCGGGCAGACTTGCGGGAACTTGAAGGGCGCGGCATCGGGGGGCCTCGCTTCGATGTCCACATCCGCGATCTTCGGGATGACGTCGCCGGCGCGGTACACCTGCACGCGGTCGCCGGGGCGGATGTCGTGCCCGCCGCGCAGCGCCGCACCGCTCGCGTCGCGCCCGGCGATGTAATCCTCGTTGTGCAGCGTCGCGCTGGAGACCACGACGCCGCCGACCGTCACCGGCTCCAGCCGCGCAACGGGCGAGAGCGCGCCGGTGCGGCCCACCTGGATGTCGATGGCGTCGAGGCGGGTCCAGGCAAGCTCGGCGGCGAACTTGTGGGCGATGGCCCAGCGGGGCGTGGTGCTGCGCTGCCCCAACCGGCCCTGCAGGGCGAGATCGTCGACCTTGTAGACGACGCCGTCGATGTCGTAGCCGAGCCCGTCGCGCGCGGCGTCGATCTCGGCATAGGCCGCGAGAATTGCCTCCACGCCATCGCAGAGCCGCCCCATCGGCTCGATTGCGAAACCGAGCCCCTTCAGAGCTTTAAACGAGTTTGTCTGTGTCTTTGCGAAGGCGGCCGAGGTTTCGCCCCAGCCATGGGCGAAGAAGCGCAACGTCCGGGTGGCAGTGATTTCAGCGTCGAGCTGGCGCAGGGAGCCGGCTGCGGCGTTGCGCGGATTGGCGAAGGGCCGGGCGCCCGCCGCGGTCTGGCGCGCGTTCAGTTCTGCGAAATCGGCATGTCGCATGTAGACTTCGCCGCGCACCTCCAGGATTTCCGGCGCGCCGATCAGTTGCACGGGGATGTCGGCGATGGTGCGGGCATTGGCCAGGACGTCCTCGCCGGTCGCGCCGTCCCCGCGCGTGGCCGCCTGGGTAAGGGCCCCGCCCTCGTAGCGTAGCGAAAGCGAGAGGCCGTCGATCTTGGCCTCCGCGAAATAGGCCAGCCCCGCCTCCTCCGCCAACCCCAGATACTTGCGCACGGAGCGGTCGAACTCGCGCACCTCCGCTTCGGTAAAGGCCTTCGCCAGCGACGTCATGCGCCGGGCATGGGCGATCTTGCCGAACGCCTCGGCCGGGGCGGCCCCGATCCGCGCCGCGGGACTGTCGGCGCGGACGAGCGCCGGAAACCTTGCCTCGATCGCGGCATTGCGGCGGATCAGCCGGTCGAACTCCGCATCCGAAATCAGTGGCGCGTCATCAGTGTGGTAGGCCCGGTCCGCCTCGGCTAGGGTGCGGGCGAGGGCCGCGAGCTCTGTTGCGGCGGCGCGCGCGTCGAGGTCTTCAATGTCGCGCTCTGCGTCTGCCACGTCCGCTCCGCCCCTGCTGCCGGAACAGGTGATACTCAGGGATCGCGAAGGTTTCCAGTGCACCCGGTCATGGCGCCGACGGAGCGGAAGATGGGCTTGGAAGCTTGCAGGATCCGCGCGCTACCATGTCTGCTCCGGCGGCTCACGCAGAGGGCGCTTGTGTACGGCGCCAAGCTCGGCTTTGCCCCCGCACGCGCCGCAGCGCGTGCATGAGTAAATCCACCGCAATTTCCGGGTCTGACGAACCCTCCGGCAGGGACGGGTCGCGCGGATGAGACCGCTACGACCCCTGACCGCCCAGGATCACGCGCCGATGGCGACCTTGGCGGTTTGCGTATCGCGCTCAGGATCGCGCAGCACATAGCCGCGGCCCCAGACCGTCTCGATGTAATTGTCGCCGCCGGTCGCCTGGCTCAGCTTCTTGCGCAGTTTGCAGATGAAGACGTCGATGATCTTTAGTTCCGGCTCGTCCATGCCGCCATAAAGATGGTTCAGGAACATCTCCTTGGTCAGCGTCGTGCCCTTGCGCAGCGACAGCAGCTCCAGCATCTGGTATTCCTTGCCGGTCAGGTGCACCGGGTCGCCGCCGGAGGCGACCGTCTTGGCATCGAGGTTCACCTCGATCTTGCCGGTGCTGATGACCGATTGCGAATGCCCCTTCGACCGGCGGATGATCGCATGGATGCGCGCCACCAGTTCCTCGCGATGGAACGGCTTGGTCAGGTAATCGTCGGCGCCGAAGCCGAACCCCTTGAGCTTGCTTTCCGTATCGTCCGCGCCTGAAAGGATCAGGATCGGCGTGTCGATGCGCGCGAGCCGCAGCTGGCGCAGCACCTCGTGCCCGTTCATGTCCGGCAGGCCCAGATCAAGAAGGATCAGGTCGTAGTCGTAGAGCTTGGCCAGATCGATCCCCTCCTCCCCCATATCGGTGGAATACACGTTGAGGTTGGCGTGCGTCAGCATCAGCTCGATGCTTTTCGCTGTCGTCGGATCGTCTTCAACCAGCAGGACTTGCATCGTTTGGCTCTCCAGGGCTACCTCGTTGTTCAGACATCGTTGGCGCAGCGAAGTTAATTGAACGTTACCGTTTAATACTTCGGAGAGCAATCAACTTAAAGTTGTCGGTAACGCTGGAGCGCCGTCGCCTTCAAGGCTCCGATGCCATGGCGTTCGATCGCGCTCGACCATTCGTCCAGCTCCTCCTCCGTCAGGTCGTAGCGTTCCATCGCTTCTTCCTGCGTCAGAAGGCCGAAACGGACCGCATTGGTCACGATCGCCTTCCTGCTGGCGACCCATCGGGTCGTTTCAGGCGGCGGCAAATCCGCACGGCTAAGCATCGTGCCGTCCGGCAGCTTGACGACCCTCGGGCCGCCGATCTTCTTGATGAACATAACAAACCCCTCGTTCCCACGAGGAAAGGAATGCCAGCCCCACGCTTAAGACCGTCTGAAACGTCCAGCTTGATTTTACGTCGCTTTTTCCTATATTGCCGCTCTTTGCAGCATCGCTGCCCGTGACCTTCATCCTTCCGAACCGGGCTGCCCGCCGAAAGGCGGTCGTTCGACGCCCCCCTCGAGGCCCTCGATGACCCTTGCCCTGAACAGGCCAAACTCGCTCGGACTGGAGAAATCTCCCGCCGAAACCCGCGTCGTCGTGGCGATGTCGGGCGGCGTCGACAGTTCGGTCGTCGCGGCCCTTCTGGCGGAAGAGGGCTACGATGTCGTGGGCGTTACCCTGCAACTTTATGATCACGGGGCTGCCCTCGCAAAGAAAGGCGCGTGCTGTGCCGGCCGCGACATCCACGATGCCCGCCGGGTCGCCGAGGCGATGGGCTTCCCTCACTATGTGCTCGACTACGAATCCGCCTTCCGCGAGGCCGTGATCGACGAGTTCGCCGAAAGCTACCTCGGGGGCGCCACGCCGGTGCCCTGCATCCGCTGCAACGAACGGGTCAAGTTTCGCGACCTGATGGAGACGGCGCGCGACCTCGGCGCAGATTGCATGGCCACCGGCCACTACATCCAGCGCAGGATGGGGCTTCGAGGCGCCGAGCTCCACGCCGCAGCCGACGGGGCGCGCGACCAGTCCTATTTCCTGTTCTCCACCACCCGGGCGCAGCTCGACTACCTGCGGTTCCCTCTGGGGCATCTGGCGTCGAAGTCCGAGACGCGCGCCCTTGCGCAGCGATACGGGCTGCCCGTGGCCGACAAGCCCGACAGCCAGGACATCTGCTTCGTCCCCGATGGCGATTATGCCAAGGTGATCCTCAAGCTGCGCCCCGAGGCGGCCGATCCCGGCGAGATCGTGGATCTCGAAGGGAACGTTCTGAGCCATCACGATGGCGTGATCCACTACACGATCGGTCAGCGCCGTGGGCTTGGCCTCGGCGGGCTCGTCGCGCCGCTCTATGTGGTGCGCCTCGATCCAGCGGCGCGGCAAGTGGTCGTGGGGCCGCGCGATGCGCTCAGCACCCGCACGGTGCCCGTCCGCGAGGTGAACTGGCTCGGCGATGCTCCGATGGCCTCGCGTGCTGAATGGGAGGTGTCGGTGCGGGTCCGCTCCACGCGCCCGCCGCGGCCGGCCATTCTGCGTCCCGTCACCGAGACCACGGCCGAGGTCGAGCTGCTCAGCCCCGAAGACGGGGTGAGCCCCGGGCAGGCCTGCGTCTTCTACGAGACCGGGGGAAGCCGGGTGTTCGGCGGCGGCTGGATCGTACGCAGCCTCTAAGGGCCGTGGCCCGTCTGCCTACGCAGTAGGTCCTGCCGGGCGGACGCGCCGGGGCGAGCCGGGCGCACTTTCCTCAGATGTCTGCCTCCATCGAGTCCTCCCGCACAGTAGAAGTATCGGCCATCCGACGGATCGATCCTTCACAGAACTGACACAATTCGGTTACATTGGCAGGCGCCCACCACAACGGCCCTGCCCATGAACCCGACCCGCACCTCGACCCCCGCCATTCTCGCCGCCACCGGGGCCTGCTTCCTCGCGGGCCTCGCCTGGGGCCTCGCCACGGGCGACCTTACCGGCGCCTTCCACGAGGGGCGGCCCGGCACCATCGCCTCGATCCTGCTGCTTCTGCTCACCGCGGCCACCGTCGGGGCGATCTGGCGCCAGCGCAGGCGGGCGGCGCCGGCGGTACCGGCGCGGCGCGTCTGGCTGGCGATCGCGCTCGGCTTCGGGTTTCTGGCGCTCGACGAGGGCGGCCAGATCCACGAAAATCTCGACAAGCTGATCCACTCCATCGGAAACATTACCGAAACTCCCGCAACCGACCGGATCGACGACGTCATCATCCTCGGTTACGGCCTGATCGGCGCGGCTGTTCTGCTGGTGCACCGCGCCGAGATCCTGCGCATCCCGGGGCTCGCCCGCTATCTCGGCCTCGGCCTCGCGCTTATGGCCGTGCAGGTGTTGCTGGATGCCGCCTCCAACGGCGATGGCGGCGCCGTGATCGGTATAAGCCACGACGTTCTGGCCCTTGGCGAGGAAGCGGCGAAGCTCTTCGCCGAGGCGGTTCTGCTGGCCGGGTTCGTCCATGCCTGGCGGGTGGTGCAAGAGGTCGGCTAGGGCGCCCGCGCCGCCCGCAGCCCATCCAGCACCGCCTCTGCCGCGCGCAGGCCCGGGGCCGGGCCGCCGCGCCCCAGCCGCTCCATCGTCAGCCTGGCGGCGGCTAATTGCGCCCCGGGCGCCCGCAACGCGGCCAGAAGCGCCGGCGCGATCCGCTCGGGCCGGCAGGCGCGCCCCAGGAACTCCGGCACCACCCGGGTCTCGGACACAAGATTGACCAGCGTCACCGTATCCGTCCGCAAGAGCGCTCCAAGGATCACCCGCGTGGCCCAGGCCACGTCGTAGGCGATGACCATCGGCGTCCCGGCTGCCGCCAGCTCCAGCGAGACGGTGCCGGAGGCGGCAAGCGCCACGTCGGCCGCCGCGAAGGCCGCGCGTTTCCCGGCATCGCCCGCGCCCGGGCCCGGGCGCAGCAGATGCACCTCCCCCGGCCAGTCGGCGATGGCCGCAGCGACCAGATCGACCACGCCAGGCGCCGCCGGCACGATCACCGCCATGCTCGGCACATCCCGCGACAGACGCCGCAGCGTCTCGCCGAAGACCGGCGCCAGCCGCGCCACCTCCGAGCGCCGCGAGCCGGGAAGCGCCAGGATCAGCGGCCGGTCGGCGCGCAGGCCCAGGCTGGCGCGGAAGGCCGCCGCCTCTGCCGGCCCGGCCTGCGCCACCGTCGCCACCGGATGGCCCACGAAGTCGCAGCGCATGCCCGCCGCCTCCATGTAGGGCGGCTCGAAGGGCAGAAGGGCCAGCACCTGGTGCACGTCGCGTGCCATCTTCGCCGCCCGCCCCGGCCGCCACGCCCAGACCGAAGGCGCCACGTAATGCACGCGCCGCACCCCGGGCACCGCCTGCCGCACCCGGCGCGCCACAAGCAGCCCGAAATCCGGGCTGTCGATGGTCACCAGCACGTCCGGCCGGGCCGCCGCCACGGCCCCGGCGGTCTGCACCATCCGGCGCCGCAGATGAGGGTACTTCGGCAGCACCTCGGCGAGGCCCATCACCGAAAGTTCCTCCATGGGAAAGAGGCTCGCCATCCCCTCGGCCTGCATCAGCTGCCCGGCGACGCCCTGGAACGCCACGCCGGGGTCGAGCTGCCGCAGCCCGCGCATCAGCGCCGCGCCGAGGGCATCGCCCGAGGGCTCGCCAGCCACGAGGAACACGCGGGTCACGAAGGGCGCACCCAGAGGAAGAGCCCGGCGGCGTCGGCCAGCGGCAGCGCCCGCTCCGGCTCGAGCAGCATCACGCCGCCGGCCGCCACGACGATGCCGGCCAGCCCCGCCTCTGCCGCGGCTTGGAACGTCTGCGGCCCGATGGCGGGCAGGTCGACCCGCCGGTCCTGCCCCAGCTTCGGCGCCTTGTAGAGGATGCCGCGGCCCGCGTCGGGCGCCGGGCGCCGCGCCGGGTCCATCGCCGCGACCTGCGCCAGCATCGCATCGGTGCCGGGCGCCGCCTCGACCGCAAGCGCGACACCCTGCGCCACCACCGCCCCCTGCCCCACGTCGACCGCCGAAAGCGCCGCCACGATGGCCGCTGCGCGCGCCGCGTCTTCCCGGTCGCGCGCCGAGGGGCGGGCGGCGGTCGGCACGCCCTCCGCCGGCAGAAGCTCGGGCGCCAGATCCTGCGCCGCGCGCACCGCGAAGCCTTCCGCCTCGAAGATCGCCAGCACCACGCGCAGCAGCCCGTCGTCGCCGGCCTTCAGCGCCGCGAGGATGCGCGGCGCCAGCGCGGCCGTCTTCAGATCGAACGCGCTCACCTGCAACTTCGGCCGATCGATCCCGCCGGCCAGAACCACCTCGCCGACGCCCCGCTCCCGCAGCCCCCGGAAGAGCGCGCCGAGCTTCTCGACACGGTAGGCCAGCCGCTCGCATCCCTGCGGCGCGGCGATCTGCAGCCCCTCGGGATGGGCGACGACCACGGCGCGCCCAGCCCGGCGCAGCGCCTGCGCCAAAAGGGGTGGCAGCGCCCCCCGCCCGGCCAGGATGCCCACGGCCCCGCGCGGCATCAGGAGGGCGTCAGGAAATGTCGGTCGCTGCGGGCCAGGATGAACTCGGCGATCTCGCGCACGTAGTCGCTGTCGAACTCCTCCCCCATCCGGCTGGCCCGGGCATGGAAGGCGCCCTCGCCTTGGGCCAGCATCTGGTAGGCGGCGCGCAGCGCGGTGATGTCCGCCCGCGCCACGCCGCGCCGCTTCAGCCCCACGAGGTTCAGCCCGTCGAGCCGGCCGCGCGGCGCCTGCACCAGCCCGTGGGGGATCACGTCGTTGGTCACCATAGTCACAGCGCCGATGATGGCGCCGCGCCCGATACGCACCCATTGATGAATGCCGGAAAGCCCGCCGATGATCACGTCGTCGCCGATCTGGCAATGCCCCGCCAGCGCCGCCTGGTTGGCCAGGATCACCCTGTCGCCCACGGTCACGTCGTGGCCCACATGGGCGCCGGTCATGAAAAGGCAATCGTCGCCCACCCGGGTCACGCCGCCGCCGCCCTCGGTGCCGGTGTTCATGGTCACGCCCTCGCGGATGCGGTTGCGCGCGCCCACGACCAGCCGCGTGGCCTCGCCGCGGAACTTCAGGTCCTGCGGGATCTCGCCGATCACGGCGCCTGGGAAGATCACCGTGTCTTCGCCGATCTCGGTGATCCCGGTCACCACCGCATGGCTCTTGACGATCACGCCGGGGCCAAGGCGCACCTGCGCGCCGATCAGGCTGAACGGGCCGACCACGGCGCGCGCGCCGATCGTCGCGCCCGGCTCCACGACGGCAGAAGGGTGGATCTGCGCGGCCGCGCCGGCGGGCATCGCCTCAGCCGCCCTGCCGGTCGATCATCGCCATGAACTCGCACTCGGCGGCCATCTCGCCGCCCACCATGCCGCGGCCCGCGAACTTCCACACCTTGCCGCCGCCGCGCAGCGCCTCGACATGCAATTCCAGCACGTCGCCCGGGCCGACCTTGCGGCGGAAGCGGCACTTGTCGATCCCCATGAAATAGACCAGCGCGCCGGTATCGGCCAGCTTCAGCGACGCGCTGACCAGCACCGAGGCCGTCTGCGCCATCGCCTCCACGATCAGCACGCCGGGCATCACCGGCTGCCCCGGAAAATGCCCCTGGAACTGCGGCTCGTTCATGCTGCACAGCTTGATGCCCACGGCGCTTTTCGAGGCGATCATCCGCTCCACCCGGTCGACCAGAAGGAACGGATAGCGGTGCGGGATCAGTCGCTGGATGAGGCCGATATCGGCCGCCTTCGGGAAGTCGGCCGGAGGGGCGTCTGGGGCGGCGTCTGGCGGGGGCGCGTCTGTCATGGGCTGGCTTCTCGTGAGGGCGACGGGGGAGGGCTGGGCCATTCCGGGCCAGGCTCAGACCTAGCAATTGACGCCTGGGGGAACAAGCCGTCGCCTCAGCGGGTAGAAGGCGCCGGGGACGCTACTCCGCCGGTGGCCCCGGGCGCGGAAGGACCGGTCCGTCGCACGCCCGGATCGGCGCCCTCCCCGGCCGGTGCAGCGGCCTCGGGCGGGGCGGCGGCTTCGGACGCGGGGTCGCCCTCGGACAGAGCATCGTCCCCGGACGCAGAGGCGCCCTCGGGCGGAGCGTCGTCCCCGGGCGAGGCGGCGGCCCCGGCGGCCGGCGTGCTGCCGGCATCGCCCGGGGCGGCGGGCACGTTGCGGGGCGCGTCCTCCGCCGCCGGGTCGGTCCCGGTCGCGGCCGGGAGGCCCGGGGGCGCCTGCCCGGCGCCGCTGCCAAGCCGCGTGTCGACCGCCTCTATCGCGGCCTCGGTGATGTCGATCCCGTCGAAGGCCAGCAGGATCGCCTTGCGGTCGATGATGGCCACGGCCCCCCGCGCCCGCACCAGCTCTGCCAAGAGCGGCGCCACCTGCGAAAGGAACCTCTGGCGCTCCGCGTCCACGCGCGCCTGAAGCTCGCGCGCCTTGCCGTCCTGCTCGGCGCGGATCCGCTGCACCTTGCCGTCGAAGCTGCGCGCCAGCGCCACGAAGTCCTCGGGCGGAAGGCTGCCGCGCTGCACGGTCAACGCCTGCTCCTCCTTCATCAGGTCCGCCTCGATCTGCCGGTTCTCCGCCGTCAGCGCCGCGCTCTCGGCCTCCAGCTCCCCCTGAACCCGCCGCCCGAAGGCGGACCCCGCAAAAAGCGCCTCCTGATCCAGAACAAGCACCGGGCTCGGCACCGTGAACTCGGTCAGGCCACCCGCGATCGGACCCTGCGGAAGCGGCGCGCCGGCCTCCTGCGCCACCGCCCCGGATGCGGCCAGCAGAGCCGCCGGGAGGGCAGCGGCCCGAACCGCCATCCCCCACCGGCGGCGCAGCCTGAAGATTTCCGCCCCGCGAACGCCGAACCGCCGAAGCGCCGCCCCGAGGGCGCGCCGCCGGAACGCCGCCGCCCCGCCCCCGGCTGCCCGCGGCAACCTCATTCCCGGCTCAGAACCGGGTCGAGACCGAAAGATCGAAGGTCCGCTCGTCGTCGTAATCCTCTTTCTGCAGCGCCCGGGTGAAATCGAACCGCAATGGCCCGATGGGGGTCGCCCAGAAGATGGACGCGCCGATGGCCGCCCGCAGGATCGCATCGTCGTCCACCTCGCCGTCGGTGCCGGCGGTGTCGTCCAGCCCCCAGATCGAGCCGGCATCGAAGAACACCCCGCCGCGGATCCCGTATTCCTGCGGCAGCCCCAGCGGGAAGTCGGCCTCCACCGAGAACGACGCGGCGTAGTTGCCGCCCAACGCGTCCTCGTTGGTGGCGGTCAGGTCGCGCGGCCCGATGCCGTTGCGCGAGAAGCCGCGCACCCGCCCGCCGCCGCGGAAGCGGTCGATCACCCGGCTCTCGCCGCTGAAGAAGTTCAGCGCCCCGCCCTGCAGCTCCACGCTCAGGCCGATCTCCTCGTTCATCACCTTGGTCTCGGCGGTGATCACCGCGAGGGTGCGGATGAACTCGGTATCCCCGCCCAGCCTGCCGAAATCCTGGCCGAATTCGAGGCGCACGCCGGAATTCGGGTCCAGCCCGCGACGGCGCGTGTCGAAGCTGTAGGTGTAGCCCACAGCGCTCGTCAGCTTCGATCCTTCCTCCCGCTGGATGATCGCGGAGGATCCGTTGTCGTCCGGGTCGTCTTCGTCCCCCGTTTCGACGTCGCGCACCTCGTCCTCCGACAGCCGGTAGCGCAGCTCGAGCGAGCCGAACTCGCTGACCGGGAACGAGATGGAGGGTTCGAATCCGATCTGGCGGGTGTCGAAATCGGCGCTGAAGTTGTTGGTCACGCGGTAGTAGAGGTCGACCGTGCCGCGCAGGTCGCGCCCCAGCAGCGCCGGGTCCGAGAAGGTCAGCACGGTGTCGGCATTGTCGACGCCCGCGCCCACCGAGAAGTTCAAGAGCTGCCCGCGGCCCAGGAAGTTGCGCTCCGAGATGCCCACTGCCGCGCCGGGGCCATCGCCGATGGAGTAGTTCAGCCCGAAGGACAGCGAGCCGGTGGGCTGTTCTTCAACGTCAACGTCCACGATCACCCTGTCGGAGGCGGTGCCCTCGCGGGCATTGACCTCGGCGGTGGTGAAGAAGCCAAGCGCGCGGATGCGCTCGGCGCTCTCGCGGATCTCGCGGGGGTTGAACGGATCGCCCTCGACGATGTCGAACTGCCGGCGGATCACCCGGTCAAGCGTGGTCGCGTTGCCCTCGATGTCGATCCGCTCCACGAAGATGCGCGGCGCGCGGACAAGCGCGAAGGTCACGTTCAGGGTCTGGCTCGCGGGGTTGCGGGTGATCCGCGGCTCGGCGGCCACGAAATCGCGCCCGTCCCGGATGGCCTGGCGTTCGATCCGCGCGACGGTGTCGTCGATCCGCTGCGGCGAGTAAAGCTGCCCGGGCTGCACCCGCACCGCGGCCGCATAGGGTGCCACGTCCAGCCCCGGTATCTCCGAGACCGCATCGACCCGCGCAAAGCTGTACCGCTGGCCCTCCTGCATGTTGAAGGTCAGGAAGAACGCGTTGCGCTCGCGCGAGAATTCCGGCGTGACCGAGAGGATGTTGAAATCGATGAAGCCGCGCGAGCGGTAGAAGTCGGTCAGAACCCGGCGGTCGAAGGCGATGCGGTCCTGGATGAACGTGTCGGACTGGATGAGCTGGCGGAAGACGCCGGCCTGGGTGGTGACAAGGACCTGCCGCAGCCGGCGGTCCGAGAAGCTGCGGTTGCCGACGAAGCCGATCCGCTCCACCTCGATCACCCCGCCCTCGGTGATCTCGAAGACCAGGTCGACCCGGTTCTGGCTGCGTGGGATGATCTGCGGGGTGACGGTGGCGGCCAGCCGCCCGCCCTCAGCGTAGGCGTCCGCGATGGCCTGCGCGTCGGCCTCGGCGGTGGTGGGCGAATAGACCCGGCGCGGCTGCGAACTGACCAGGGCGGCCAGCTGCTCGTCGTTCAGACGCCGGTTGCCCTCGATGCTGATCGCGTTGATCGTGGGATATTCCTCGACCACGATCACCAGCCGCGATCCCCGCACGTCGATCGTGGCGCTCTCGAAAAGGCCTGATTCCGTGATGCGCTGCAGCGCCGCGTTGACCTGGCCGGGGGTGATGGCGGCGCCGGTGTTCAGCCCCGCATAGGTCAGGATGGTCGCGGTATCGATGCGTTGGTTGCCCTCCACCGTGACGCCCGAGAACGCCGAAGGCAGCGATTGCGCAAGAGCGGGCGAGGGCCCGGCGACCGGCATGGCCACCGCGAGGCCAAGGGCCAGAAGCGGCACCGCGGCGCGGCGCGCGGCCCGGCATGGCCCGTCGCCCAAGGATCGCGGAGTGACCCGCCCAAGTTCACCCGTCATCCGTCCGTCCCCTGCCCGCGCCCGTTTTGTTGTCAATCGGGTTAATCGCTTGGCAGCGCGATGTCAAAACGCGCGAGGCGCGCCAGGGCGGAAAGACCGGCGGGTGCGGCTTTCGGGGCGCCGGGCCATCGGGGTCACCGAAAGGTCAGGGTCGGGCCGATCAGGGACAGAACAGGTCGTTCGTCAGCGCAAACACCATCAGCGTCAGGATCAGCGCCAGGCCGCCGGCCATCAGCACCCGCAGCGCCCGGTCGCTTGGCGGCCGCCCGGCGATGCCCTCGTAGGCGTGGAACACCAGATGCCCGCCGTCCAGCACCGGGATGGGAAAGAGGTTCAGCAGGCCCACCGCCGTCGAGAGCACCGCGATGAACCAGATGAAGCTGGTGACCCCCTGGCTCGCCGCCGCGCCCGAGGTCTCGGCGATGCCGATCGGACCGCGCAGGTTGCAGCTGCTGATGGCGCCGGTGATCATGTGCCAGAGGCCCGAAAGGCTCTGCTCCACGATGAACGCCGTCTGGGTCACGCCGTAGCCGAGCGCCCGCAGCGGCCCGGGGCTTTCGGTGACCGGCTGGAAGAACAGCCCGCCCGTCACCCCGATCAGATAGCGGGTCTCGAAGCCGCCGCCCTCGGCCGGCATGTCCGTGGCGCGCGGCGTCAGGGTCACGTCGAAGGCCTCGCCGTCGCGCCAGATGCCCAGATCGAGCGCGGCGCCCTCGCCCACCGCCACAGCGCTACGCAGGTCCTCGAAGGTCGAGATCCGTGTGCCCTCGACGGCCAGGATCACGTCGCCCTCTGCAAGCCCCGCGTCCATCGCCGCCGATTGCGGCGAGACGCCCGAGACCACCGGCGGATAGGGGAAGGGCCCGCGCACCTGTTGCTCCGCCCCGTCGCGCAGCACGGTATAATCCAGCACCGGGGCGCGCGGCAGCTCCGCCACAAAGGCGTCGAACCGCTCGAAATCGGGCACCTCGCGGCCGTGGATCGCCAGCAGCGTGTCGCCCGGGCGCAGCTCCTGCACATCGCCCGGCATCGGCTTGAGGCTGTCGATGGTCAGTGGCGCGCGCGCCTGGCCCTGCGCCATGACGATGCCGGCGAAGACCGCGATGGACAACGCGAAGTTGAAGAGCGGCCCCGCCGCCACCGTCGCCGCCCGCGCCCAGAGCGGTGCGCCCGCCATCGTCCGCCGCCGCGTCGCCGCATCCATGCCGGCCACGGCACCGGCATCGGGCGTGGCCGAGGCGGCGTCCGCGTCGCCGAGGAACTTGACGTAGCCGCCCAGCGGCAACAGCGCCACCTGCCAGAGCGTGCCCCGCCTGTCGCGCCGCTGCAGCAGCCGCGGCCCGAAGCCCAGGCTGAACACCTCCGCATGGATGCCGCACCAGCGCCCCACGATGTAATGGCCGTATTCGTGCACCGCCACGATCACCGACAGGGCGACGACGAAGGCCGCCAGCGTGTAGATCAGGCCGCCGAAGGACGGGATGAGGCCGATGAGGTCCACGTGAGGGGGGTTCTCCGCTGCGAGGTTGCGCTCAGGCCCGGGCCGGCGCCAGCGCCAGACCATCGGCCATGTCCCGTGCCATCTGGTCCACGGCGCGCACGTTATCAAGGGAACAGGATGCCGCGACCGCGGCGTCGCCCGCCATCCGCTCCAGCACCCGCGCCACCAGATCGGCCATCGCGGTGAAACCGATGCGCCCGGCGATGAAATGATCCAGCCCGCGCTCCTTGGCGGCGTTGAAGACGGCCCCCGTCAGCCCGCCCGCCTCCATCACCTCGCGCGCCAGCCGCAACGCCGGCCAGCGCCGCTCGCAGGGCGCCCGGAACGTCAGGCTGCCGATGGCGCCCAGATCCAGCCGCGCCACCGGCAGGGCCGCCCGCTGCGGCCAGTTCAGGGCGTAGCCGATCGCGTGGCGCATGTCGGGCGGGCCGAGATGCGCCATCAACGCCCCGTCGCGGAACCCCACCAGCGCATGGATCAGGCTCTCGGGATGCACCACCGCCTCGATCCGCGACGGGGCCACGCCGAAGAACTCGTGGGTCTCGATCAGCTCCATCGCCTTGTTGAACATCGAGGCGCTGTCGATGGTGATCCGCGCGCCCATGTCCCAGTTGGGATGCGTCGCGGCCTCGGCGGGCGTGGCGGCGGCCAGCCGCTCCAGCGGCCAGTCGCGGAACGCGCCGCCCGAGGCGGTGATCACCACCCGTTCCACCGCCGCGATGTCTTCGCCGGCGAGCGCCTGGAACACCGCGGAATGCTCGCTGTCCACGGGCAGGATGCGCGCGCCGTGCCGCGCCGCGCTGGCCATCATCAGCGGGCCCGCGCAAACGAGGCTTTCCTTGTTGGCCAGCGCCAGGGTCGTGCCCTGCTCCAGCGCCGCTAGCCCCGGCGGCAGCCCCGCCGCGCCCACGATGGCCGACATGACCCAGTCCGCCGGGCGCCGCGCCGCGTCGCAGATCGCCTCCGCTCCCGCAGCCGCTTCGACGCCGCTGCCCTGCAGCCGCGCACGCAGCGCGCCCAGCAGCCCCGGCTCGGCGGTCACCGCCAGCTCCGCCCGCAGCGCCCGCGCCTGCTCGGCCAGCAGCGCGACGTTGCGCCCGCCGGTCAGCGCGACCGTGCGGAACCGCTCCGGCGCCGCGGCGATCAGCTCGACCGTCTGGCACCCGATGGAGCCTGTGGAGCCAAGGATCGTGACCGCGCGCAAGGGGAAGCCTCAGAGCCCGGGCAGCGGCGGGAAGTCGACCATCCGCTCCACGAGCAGCAGGAACACCGCCGCGCCCAGCACCCCGTCGAACCGGTCGAAGAAGCCGCCATGGCCCGGCAGCAGGCTGGAGCTGTCCTTGACCCCCACCCGGCGCTTCAGCGCGCTTTCCGCGATGTCGCCGAATTGCGAGGCCATGCTGATCGCCACGCTGATGGCGACGATCGGCGGCGCGGCCACCCCGGCCAGCACCAGGCCCGCCCCGAAGACGCCCGAGGCGATCCAGCCCGCGACGGTGCCCGACCACGTCTTCTTGGGGCTCACCCGCGGCCAGAACTTCGGCCCCCCGATCAGCCGCCCGGCGAAGTAGCCGAAGACGTCCGTGAGGGCCACGACCATCACCAGCCAGATCAGCCAGAGCGTGCCGAAATCCTGCCGCAGGTGCACAAGGCCGTAGCCGGCCAGAACGATCAGCGCCACGAAGACCGCATGCGCCAGCCGCGCCCGGCCGATCCGCCCCAGCGACACCAGGACCGGCAGCATCAGAAGCGGCAGGCCCCAGCCGGGGGGCAGGGCCGCCACGAGCAGAAAGCACCCGCCCGCAGTGCCCGCCACGAGGATCGGCGCCTGCGCCAGCGTCATCCGGCTGACCTCCCAGACGGTGACCGCCACGCAGAGCGCGACGAAGCCCACGAACAGCCAGCCGCCGATCCAGATCGCGCCAAGCCCCGTCAGCGTCAGCCCGGCGCCGGTGGCCAGCCGCACGCCCAGATCGCCCCAGCGGGCCTCGGCCGCAAGCTGCGCGGGGTCCGTCGGCGGCGCCGGCGCCGCGGCCGCCGCACCGGGCGTGTCGGGAAAGTCACGACCCGGCGCCGGTCGTTGGTCGGGGCTCGCTCCACGTTCGGACCCCCGCCCCGATCCTGGTGCCGGTTCCTGCCCCGGTTCCTGCTCCGGTGCTTGGCCCGGTACTTGGCCCCGTCTCGGCTCCGTTCCTCGTTCCAGCTCCGATCCCGGTTCCTGACCCGTTCCTCGGTCAGGCACTGGCCCCTGTTCCGGCCCCTGTCCCGGCTCCGTGGCAGGTCCCTGCCCGGGACCGCGTCCCGGCCCCGCTCCGTCTCCTGCCCCGCTCACCGCATCACGGCGCCGAACCGCCGCTCGCGCGCGGAGAAGCCCGTGACGATCCGGCCCAGCTCGTCGCGGGTGAAGTCGGGCCACAACACCGGGGTGAACTCGTATTCGGCGTAGGCGCATTGCCAGAGCAGGAAGTTCGAGATCCGCGTCTCGCCCGAGGTGCGGATCACCAGGTCCGGGTCCGGCAGGTCGGCGGTGTCGAGGTAGCGGCCAAGCCCGCCCTCGGCGGCGTCGCACGCATCGACCCGCCCGGCGGCGATGTCGGCGGCCAGGCGCCCGGCGGCGCGGGCGATCTCGTCGCGCCCGCCGTAATTCAGCGCCACGGTCAGGTGCAGACCGTCATTGGCCGCGGTGTCGCGCTCCAGCGAACCCATCAGATCCACCAGCCGGCGGTCCAGGGCCCTGCGGTCGCCGATGAAGCGCACCCGCACGTCGTTGGTGATCAGGTCCTTCGCCTCGCTGCGGATATAGCGCCGGAACAGCGCCATCAGGCCCGAGACCTCCTCGGGGCCGCGCTTCCAGTTCTCGGTGGAGAAAGCGAAGAGCGTCAGGTAGCGAACGCCGAAATCCGGGCAGCCCTCGACGATCTCGCGTACCCGGCGGGCGCCGATCCGGTGGCCTTCGAGCCGCGGCAATCCGCGCCGCGAGGCCCAGCGGCCGTTGCCGTCCATGATGATGGCGACATGGGCCGGCAGGGCATGTGTGGTGTCTTTGGCCGCCATCTGTCCCTCGCTTCGGGGGTCTCACTCGAACACACGTGCCCGGGCCGCCGCGCGCGCCGCCGGGCGTCTTCACTCTGTCGTCAGACCTGCATGATCTCGGTCTGCTTGGCCTCCAGCGCCGCATCGATCCCGGCGATCGCCTTGTCGGTCAGCTCCTGGATCTCCGTGCTCCAGACCTTCTGGTCGTCCTCGCTCATGCCGCCGGCCTTGGCGCGCTTGAGCTGATCCATCCCGTCGCGGCGCACATTGCGGATCGCCACGCGGGCGTTCTCGGCGTAATGCGCGGCCACCTTGGTCAGCTCCCGCCGCCGCTCCTCGTTCAGCTCCGGAATGGGCAGCCGGATGATCGTGCCGTCGACCACCGGGTTGATCCCCAGCCCGCTCTCCCGCAGCGCCTTCTCAGCCTTGTTCACCAGCGCCTTGTCCCAGATGTTGATCGTCAGCATCCGGGGTTCTGGCACGTTCACGGTTCCGATCTGGTTAATCGGCGTGGTCGCCCCGTAGGCGTCCACGTTCACCGGGTCCAGCATCGAGGCGGCGGCCCGGCCGGTGCGCAGCGACAGGAATTCCTGCCGCAGCGAGGCCATGGCCCCCTGCATCCGCCGTTCCAGATCGTCGGTGTCGATATCGAGGTCGTCGCTCATGTGGTCCATCTCGTTGTCGTATCGCCCGCGCCGGCGCGGACAATTCCGCACAGTCTATACCGTCCCGCGCCCGCGAACGTAAGCGCCAAGGCCGGCCCCGCCGTCAGGTCAGTCCCGCCCCGGTCGGCCACACGGGCGGGTCAGTCCCGCACGATCGTATAGGTGCCCTGCCCGTTGAGGATGCCGCGGAAGCCGCCCGGCTCGTCCAGCGAGAACACGATGATCGGCTTGTCGTTGTCGCGCGCCAGCGCGATGGCGCTGGCATCCATCACCCCCAGATGCTGGGCCAGCACCTCGTCATAGGTCACCTCGGTGTAGCGCACCGCGTCCGCGTGGCGCTTGGGGTCCTTGTCGTAGACGCCGTCCACCTTGGTGCCCTTCAAAATCGCCTCGCAACCCATCTCGTTGGCGCGCAGGGTCGCGGCGGTGTCGGTGGTGAAGTACGGGTTGCCGGTGCCGGCGGCGAAGATGCAGACGCGCTTCTTCTCGAGGTGCCGCACCGCGCGGCGGCGGATGTAGGGCTCGGCCACCTCGTCCATCCGGATCGCGCTGATCACCCGGCAGTGGATCTTCAGCTCCTCCAGCGAGCTTTGCATCGCCAGCGCGTTCATCACCGTGGCCAGCATGCCCATGTAGTCGGCGGTCGTGCGCTCCATCCCCTGGGCGCTGCCCTGCAGCCCGCGGAAGATGTTGCCGCCGCCGATCACCATGCAGATCTCGACGCCCATGTCGTGCACCGCCTTGACCTCGCCGGCGATGCGTTCGACCGTCGGCGGATGCAGGCCATAGCCCTGATCGCCCATCAGGGCCTCGCCCGAGATCTTCAGCATCACCCGCTTGTAGCTGACATCGGGCGCCGGGGGCCTCGCCACGTCCCGCGGTTCGCCCAAGGTTCCGCCCGGCCCGTCGGCCGGCGTGCCGCCCCGCCCTTCGCCTGCACCGGACCCGTGAAGTTCGCCCATTCCCATCGCCCCGCCTGCCGACCGCCATCCGCGCACACCCTGTCGCAAAGCGCGTGCGGCATCAATCGGGGCGGCGGCCGCGGCCCGGCGATGGCGCGCCGGGTGATGCCGCAGTGCCGCATCCCGGCCCCCGAGGCCCGGCGATGATCCGCCTGCCGCCGCTGCCGCCGGATCGGCCGGTGCTGATCGCGGGGCCCACCGCCTCGGGCAAATCGGCCCTCGCGCTGGCCATCGCCACAGCGCAGGGGCGCGCCATCGTCAACGCCGACGCGCTGCAGGTCTATGGCGGCTGGCGCCTGCTCACCGCACGGCCGGATGACACGGCCCTCGCCGCCGCGCCGCACGCGCTCTACGGCCACGTGCCGCCCGATGCCGCCTATTCCGTGGGCGCCTGGCTGCGCGAGGTCGCGCCGCTCATCGCCGTCGATCCCGCACCGGTGATCGTCGGCGGCACCGGGCTCTATTTCGCCGCCCTCACCGAAGGGCTGGCGGAGATCCCCGAGACGCTGCCTGCCATCCGCGCCCGTGGCACGGCGTTGCGGCACGAGGCCGGGCTCGCCGCCCTTCTGGCCGCGCTCGATCCGGCCACCCTCGCCCGCATCGACCCCGCCAACCCCAGGCGCGTCCAGCGGGCGTGGGAGGTGCAGGCCCAGACCGGCCGCGGCCTGGCCGCCTGGCAGGCCGATACGCTGCCGCCGCTGCTGCCGCTCGCCGGGGCGACGGCCCTGCTGGTCGAGGCCGACAAGGCCGTGCTCTCGCCCCGCATCGCCGCGCGCTTCGCCGCCATGCTCGACGCCGGCGCGCTGGAGGAGGCCCGCGCCATGGCGCCGGGCTGGGACCCCGCGCATCCTTCGTCGCGGGCCATCGGCGCGGCGCAGCTCATCGCGCATCTGCGCGGCCAGACCAGCCTCAAGGCCGCCACGGCAGACGCGCTGCAGGCCACGCGCGCCTACGCCAAGCGCCAGCGCACATGGTTCCGGGCCAGGATGGGCGGCTGGGCGCCCATTCCGGCCGCTGCCCTTGCAGACGACCCCCAAGGCCTGCATGAGGCACTCCTGCAGGCCGGGCGCCTCCCAGTCGCTTCCCCGTCGGTCATAACAAAATAGCAGCACATTCTCGCGTACGATCGGCGGGGACTTGGCCGAATCCCCTCGGGCTGGGTAGGCTCGCAGGATCACGAAGGGACCGGAACGCCATGTTCGACAGTCAATCCCAGGATGCCGCGCGCCGCCCGTTCCGGGTCGCCTCGGTCGGTCACCTCGCCCGCGAAGGCTGCTGGTCCCTCGACACGCCGCGCAGCTATCTGGTGCCGGTGCTCTTCTGGTTCACCGCCGGCCAGGGGCGCCTCTCGCTCGATGGGCTGGTGCGGGGCTTCACCTCGCACAACGCGATCTTCCTGCCCGCCAACACCTCGCACAGCTGCGAGATCGGCGCCCGCGGTCAGGGCCTCGTGGTGTTCTTCGGCGGGCGGACCGACCTGCCCCTGCCGGGCGGGCTGATCCACCTGCGGCTGCAGGATCTGCAGCGCCAGACAGAGCTCAACCAGCTGGTCGACGCGCTGCATCGTGAATTGCTGGCCGCCAGCCCGTTCCGCGACGAGATGCTCTATCACCGCTCCGCGCTGACGCTGCACTGGCTCGCCCGGGCGGAGGCAGAGCGCGCCGGCCGCCCGGCCCTGCCCACGCTTCTGCGCGGCGCCGAAGGCATGCACGGCGCGGATTTTCCCGGGCCTGTCGAGGGCCCCGCCCTGCCCGGTCCGGCCGCCGCCCCGGCGCCCGGCCGCACCGGCCCGCGGACTGCGGCGCCGGGCCACTCCGCCCCCCGGCCGAGCCTCTTCGGCCGCGGACGCTGACCCCCGAAGGCGCCCGCCAGCCCCGACCGCCGGGGCGCGCGCCTCCGTCATCCCCTCCGCTCCGGCCCGCCGTGCATCCATGGGGCAGGGTCCGGCAACGACCCGCGCCGCCATCGCAAGATGCGGTCAGACCCCCCAAGACTCCGCCCGCATGCGGGCGCGGACGCCCCCCCCCAGGACCCCCGAAATCACCCGACTCCGCCGCTCACAGTTTTGACCCTGCGTCATCCTACGACCCATCGCCAGCACCTGCCCGCCAATCCATCGGCACGGTCACTTTCCCACCAAGAGGTCGCTTAAGGCCCCTCAATGTCGCTTCCGGGCCGTTGACGCGCGGGCCGTTTCCGTGCGCAATGAACACCAGCAGCCAAATCGGTCCTCCGCGCGCAGCCCGCGAGCTGCCTCCAGAAGCGTGACCGATCAATCAAAAAGAACAGACGACCGGGAGTACGACAATGACCGACACGACGCATCCGCGGCCCGCCGCGGGCGGCACCGCACATCCTGCGGCCAGCAGCTTCGCCGCCGAACATCTGGCCGGCACGATGGGCCGCCGCGAGTTCCTCACCCGCGCCACGGCCCTCGGGCTGTCGGCCACCGCCGCCTACGGCCTGATCGGCCTCTCGCCCGCCGAGGCGCAATTCAACGCCGACATGGCCACCCCCGAGATGGGCGGCACCCTGCGCATCCAGACCGAGGTGCGCGGCCTCAAGGATCCCCGCCTCTACGACTGGAGCGAGATGGGCAACGCCACCCGCGGCGTGATGGAGTACCTCGTCGAGACCCGCCGCGACGGCAGCATCGCCGGCGTCCTGCTGGAAAGCTGGGAGGTCAACGACGACGCCACCGAATACACCCTGCGCCTGCGCCCCGGCGTCAAGTTCAACAACGGCGACGACTTCACCGCCGAGGACGTTGTGGCCAACTTCCGCGGCTGGGCCGACAAGAGCATCGACGGCAATTCCATGGCCAGCCGCGTCACCACGCTGGTCGACCCCGAGACCGACGCGCTTCTGGAAGGCGCCATCGAGATCGTCGACCCGATGACCGTCAAGCTGTCGCTGCCGACCTCCGACATCACCATCATCGTCGGCATCTCGGATTATCCGGCCGCCATCCAGCACCGCGACTACATTGGCACCAACGTGCTCGACCACGGTGTCGGCACCGGCGCCTACGTGATCGAGCAGTACGACGTCGGCGTGCAGGCCGTGCTGCGCAAGAACCCCGACCACCAGTACTGGCGCGAGGCCTATCTCGATGAGATCGTGCTGGTCGACCTCGGCCAGGACCCGGCCGCCTGGGCCGCCGGCGCCGATGCCGACGAATTCGACATGACCTACGAGACGGTCGGCGACTTCATCGAGATCTTCGACGGCATCGGCTGGACCCGCTCCGAGATCGCCACCGCCTCGACCATCTGCATCCGCACCAACCAGCAGGCCCAGGTCGACGGCATGACCCCCTACGGCGACGCCCGCGTCCGCCGCGCCCTGCAGCTCGCCTGCGACAACCAGGTGCTGCTCGACCTCGGCTACAACGGCCTCGGCGTCAAGGCCGACAACCAGCACGTTGCCCCCTTCCATCCCGAATACGCCAAGCTGCCGCCCTTCGAGAAGAACGTCGAGGAAGCGCGCCGGCTGATGGAGGAGGCCGGCATGATGGATTACGAGCACGAGCTGCTCTCCATCGACGACGACTGGCGCCGCAACACCACCGACGCGGTCGCCGCCCAGCTTCGCGACGCCGGCTTCAAGGTCAAGCGCACGATCATCCCCGGCTCGACCTTCTGGAACGACTGGACGAAGTATCCCTTCAGCTCGACCAACTGGAACCCGCGCGAGCTGGGCGTGCAGATCCTGGCGCTCGCCTACCGCTCCGGCGAGGCCTGGAACGAGACGGGGTTCGCCAACGAGGAGTTCGACCGCGTCCTGACGGAGGCGCTCGCCATCGACAACCCCGACCGGCGCCGCGAGAAGTCGCGCCGCCTGCAGGAGATCATGCTGGAGGAAGGCGTGGTCATCCAGCCCTTTTGGCGCTCGCTCTACAACCACGCCAAGCCCGGCGTCGTGAATGCCGAAGTCCACCAGAAGTTCGAGATCAACCCGCACTACCTCGGCTGGTCCTGACCCTGCGCCCTCGGCGCCGCCACGCGCGCCCGGGGGCCCGTCGCCACGCGCCGCCGCCCCTGCCGGGCGGTACGCTTCCACGCGCCGGTCGCCCGCTTGCGGCGCCGCCATTCTGGCGCCCCAACACGGATTGACGCATGGCTCTATTCATCCTCCGCCGCCTCGGCGTCATGGCGCTCACCGCGCTGTGCCTCACCTTCGTGGTCTTCTTCCTGACCAACCTGGAACCGAACCTCGAAAAGCTGGCCAAGACGCAAGGCAACGCGCGGATGACCGATGCCGAGGTCGCCGGCTGGATCGACAAGAACGGCTACGGCGGCCCGATGATCGTGCGCTACGGCCAGTGGCTCGGCGCCGTCCCGGGCTGGACCCGCACCGACGAGGCCACCGGCCGCACCACCGGCCGCTGCATCCAGCCGGGCATCTCCGCCGAAGAGGCGCCCGCCTTCTGCGGCCTGCTGCAGGGCGACCTCGGCTACTCCACCGTCTTCCGCGATGATGTCTCGACCATCATCGCGACGCGCCTCGGGCTCACCGGCATCCTGATGTTCTGGGTGATGATCGTCATGGTCCCCATGGCGCTGCTCATCGGCGTGCTGGCCGGCATGCGCGAGGGCACCCGCACCGACCGCTCGCTCAGCACCTTCGCCATCGTCACCACGGCCACGCCGGAATACGTCTCGGGCGTCATCTTCATCACCGTCTTCGCCTCGTCCGCAGTCGGCCTGAAATGGTTCAAGGGCTCGTCGGCCAGCGCGATGGACCAGATCACCTTCTCCAACTTCACCCTGCCGGTGCTCACCATGGCGCTCTACGGCATGGGCTACATCGCCCGGATGACCCGCGCCTCCATGGCCGAGGTGATGACCGCCCAGTATATCCGCACCGCGCGGCTGAAGGGCGTCAGCTTCCGCAACATCGTGGTCAAGCACGCGCTCAGAAACGCGCTCATCGCGCCCTTCACGGTCATCATGCTGCAATTCCCGTGGCTGCTCACCGGCGTCGTCATCGTCGAGACGCTCTTCAACTACAAGGGCTTCGGCTGGACCCTCGTGCAGGCGGCCTCGAACAACGACATCGAGCTGCTGCTGTCGTGCTCGGTCGTCGCGGTCTTCGTGGTGCTCGTCACCCAGCTCATCTCCGATGTCGGCTACGTCTATCTCAACCCGCGCATCCGCATCGCCTGAAGGAACATCATGGAACCTCTCGGCTGGGCCGCCATCATCGGCCAGATCCTGTTCCGCTTCTGGCCGGTCTGGATCGCCCTCATTGTCACCTTCGCGCTCAGCATCGTCTACAAGCGGCGCCTGGCGCTCTACGGCAAGCTCTTCGACAGCCCCATCGGCATGACCGGCTTCGGCCTCGTCATGTTCTGGGTCTTCACCGCGATCTTCGCCAACATCGTCATCACCCACGGGCCGATCGACGTGATCGCGGTGATGAAGAACGAGGTGCCCGGCTCGGCGCTGCCCTTGGATTACGAGGGCTATCCCTACTACCTCCTCGGCGGCGACAACCTGGCGCGCGACGTCTTCAGCCGCATGGTCATGGGCGCCCGCGAGGTGCTCAAGATCGCGCCGGCGGCGACCCTCTTCGCCTTCATGGTCGGCATCGTGCTGGGCCTGCCGGCGGGCTATTTCGGCGGCAAGCTCGACACCTTCCTGTCGTTCCTCGCCAACCTGGTGCTGGCCTTCCCGGTGATCCTGCTCTTCTACCTGCTCGTCACGCCGGAAATCGTCGCCACCGGCATCCCGATCTATCTCGCGGCGGTGCTCTTCCTCTTCCCGATCATCTTCCTGGTGATCCTCTGGAACTCGCGCTATTTCACCCAGCCGAAGCTGCGCAACATCTACCTCGCCGTCACCCTGGTGATCGGCCTCTGGCTCTACGTGGGCCTTGCCTTCGACGCCGATCCGCTGGGCATCATCTCCATGCCGCCCAACGTGCTGATCGTCTTCGTCTCGGTGGTCTTCGTGAACTCGCCAACCGTCTTCCGGATCGTCCGCGGCATCGTGCTCGACATCAAGACGCGCGACTACGTGGCCGCCGGGCAGACCCGTGGCGAGGGCCCCTGGTACATCATGCTGTGGGAGATCCTGCCGAACGCGCGCGGGCCGCTGATCGTCGATTTCTGCCTGCGCATCGGCTACACCACGATCCTGCTCGGCACGCTCGGTTTCTTCGGCCTGGGCGTCTCGCCCGAAAGCCCGGACTGGGGCAGCACGATCAACGAGGGGCGGCGGCTCCTGTCGATCTATCCGCATCCGGCCCTGCCGCCGGCGCTGGCGCTGATGTCCCTGGTGCTGGGCCTCAACCTGCTGGCCGACGGCCTGCGCGAGGAGAGCCTGAAAGACTGATGCGCCGGCCCTTCGGATCCATGGCGGCGCTCGTCTGCGCCGCCACCTTCCCCGCGGTGGTCCTTCCCGCCGCGGCGCAGGAGGTCACGCGCGTGACGTTCGACCGGGGCGCCGACACCGCCGCCTTCGAGGGCAAGCTGACCGGCGCGGGCTACGTCGACTACATCCTCGGCGCCCGCGCCGACCAGACGATGTACGTCGCCTTCGATGCCCACGGCTCCGCCGCCTTCGACGTGCTGCCGCCGGGCGGCGCCGGCAATGTCGTCTACAACGGCGCGATCGACGGCAACGACGCGACCATCCGCCTGCGCGCCGACGGAGACTATGCGATCCGCATCTATCTGACGGGCAACGACCGCGAGACCGGCGCCACGGTGCCCTACGTCTTCACCGTGACCGTCCTGTGATCGCGCCTGGCGTCTATCGCACGATCTTCAAGAAGCCCCTGACGCACCGCGCGCAGGGGTCCGACACAAAGCCGACACAAAGCCGACAGTTTGCCGACACTTGTTTTCCCGCCATTCCGGCCCCCTCGACCCCGCAGGAGACCGCCCCATGAAGACCGCTCCAGAAACCCTGTCCGACGCGAAATACGACGGCCCGATCCTCGAGATCGACAACCTCAGCATCTCGTTCTTCACCCGCACGCGGGAGATTCCGGCGGTGATGGATTTCTCCTGCAACGTCCGCCCCGGCGAGGCGATGGGGCTGGTGGGCGAAAGCGGTTGCGGCAAGTCCACCGTGGCGCTTGGGGTCATGCAAGACCTTGGCGTCAATGGCAAAATCGTCGGCGGCAGCATCAAGTTCAAGGGCCGCGACCTGGGCGCCATGAGCGCCGAAGAGCTGCGCGGCATCCGCGGCTCCGAGATCGCGATGATCTATCAGGAGCCGATGGCCTCCCTGAACCCCGCCATGAAGGTGGGCCAGCAGCTGATGGAGGTGCCGATGATCCATCGCGGCGCCTCTGCAGAGGATGCGAAAAGGCTGGCGTTGCAAGTGGTTACCGACGTGCGCCTGCCCGATCCGGCGCGCATCCTCGACGCCTATCCGCACCAGCTTTCCGGCGGCCAGCAGCAGCGCATCGTCATCGCCATGGCGCTGATGTCCGAGCCGGCGCTTCTCATCCTCGACGAGCCGACCACCGCGCTCGACGTGACGGTGGAGGCCGGAATCGTGGCCCTCGTCAAGGACTTGGGCAAGAAGTACGGCACCTCGATGCTGTTCATCAGCCACAACCTCGGCCTTGTGCTGGAGACCTGCGACCGCATCTGCGTGATGTATTCCGGCGAGGCGGTCGAGACGGGCTCGATCAAGGACGTGTTCGACAAGATGCGCCACCCCTACACGCAGGCGCTGTTCCGCTCCATCCCCTTGCCCACGGCCAATAAAACCTCGCGCCCGCTGGTCGCCATCCCCGGCAATTTCCCCCTGCCGCACGAGCGCCCCCCGGGCTGCAACTTCGGCCCCCGCTGCGACTATTTCGAGGCCGGCCGCTGCGACGCGCAGGACATCCCGATGTTCCCCGTGCCGGATGAGGATCGCCACGCAAGCCGTTGCCTACGCTTCAAGGAGATCGACTGGAACGCCAAGCTGGCCGACGCCATCGTGCGCGAGAAGACCGTCCAGGGCGACGTCGTGCTGCGCATGGAGAACCTGCGCAAATACTACGAGGTGTCCTCCAACGCGCTCTTCTCGAGCGGCCCCGCCAAGGTCGTGAAGGCCAACGAGACGCTCAGCTTCGAGGCGCGCGAGGGCGAGACGCTGGCCATCGTGGGGGAGTCGGGCTGTGGAAAGTCCACATTCGCCAAGGTTCTCATGGGGTTGGAAACGGCGACCGAGGGCAAGATCATGCTCTACAACCAGTCGATCGAGAACACCCCCATCGAGCAGCGCAACACCGATACGGTCAGTTCCGTGCAGATGGTGTTCCAGAACCCTTTCGACACGCTCAACCCGTCGATGACCGTCGGCCGCCAGATCATCCGCGCGCTGGAGATCTTCAAGATCGGCAAGAACGACGACGAACGCCACGCCAGGATGCTGAATTTGCTGGATCTCGTAAAGCTGCCGCGCGAGTTCGCCGGCCGCATGCCGCGCCAGCTTTCCGGCGGCCAGAAGCAGCGCGTCGGCATCGCGCGCGCCTTCGCCGGAGACGCGCAGATCGTGGTCGCCGACGAGCCCGTCTCGGCGCTCGACGTCTCCGTCCAGGCGGCGGTGACGGACCTGCTGATGGAGATCCAGCGCGAGAACAAGACGACGCTGCTCTTCATCTCCCACGACCTGAGCATCGTGCGCTATCTGTCTGATCGCGTTATGGTCATGTATCTGGGGCACGTGGTGGAACTGGGCACGACCGACCAGGTTTTCGCGCCCCCCTATCACCCCTACACCGAGGCGCTGCTGAGCGCCGTGCCCATCGCCGATACCCGCGTGAAGAAGAAGCACATCGTGCTCGACGGCGATATCCCTTCGGCAATGAACCCGCCGCCGGGCTGCCCCTTCCAGACCCGCTGCCGGTGGAAAAGCCGGGTGCCGGGGAACCTGTGCGAGACGGAGGTGCCGCCGATGGTGACCTCTGATACCGGCCACCAGATCAAATGCCATCTGAGCCCCGACCAGTTCGCGGAGATGGAGCCGGTGATCACCCTCGTGGCGGCGGAATAAGGCTTTGCCGACGCTTGCCGATTCAGGCCCGGAGCATTCGGCATGAGCCTTGCGGGCGTCAAGGCCATCGTCACCGGTGGCGCGTCCGGGCTGGGCGCGGCGACGGTGGCGCATCTGGCAGCCAAGGGGGCCTCCGTGACCGTCCTGGATCGCGAGGCAGCGCAGGGCGCCGCCACCGCAGCCGCCCATGGCGCCACCTTCGCGGAAGCGGACGTGACCGATGAAGCCTCCGTCCAGGCCGCGATCGACCACGCTGTGGCCGCGATGGGCGGAATCAACGCCGCAGTGAACTGCGCCGGGATCGCCATTGCCGAACGCGTTGTGGGCCGCAAGGGCGCGCACCGGCTGGAAAGCTTCCGGCGCACCGTCGACATCAACCTCGTCGGCACCTTCAACGTCACCCGCCTCGCGGCCCTCGCGATGAGCGACAACGCCCCAGACGAGGGCGGCCAGCGCGGCGTGATCGTCAACACCGCCTCCATCGCCGCCTTCGACGGGCAGAAGGGCCAGGCCGCCTATGCCGCCTCGAAGGCCGGGATCGCCGGGCTCAGCCTGCCGCTGGCGCGCGATCTAGCCAGCCACGGCATCCGCGTCTGCGCCATCGCGCCCGGCATCTTCCGCACGCCGATGCTGGAGGGGCTCGGGCAGGACGTCATGGACGGGCTCGCAGCCGACGTGACCTTTCCCCCGTCTCGGGGAGCCGGTGGAGTTCGCGCGCCTTGTGGCCTTCATCCTCACCGCGCCTTATCTGAACGGCGAGACGATCCGGCTCGACGGTGCCCTGCGAATGCCCTGACGGCCTCGCGGCCGCCTTATCCTTCCGCCCCGATCCCGCGATAAGCCGCCGGGCGCGCACCCGAGCCGTCGAGAAACTCCGCCGGGCGATCCAGAGGGGTTCCGTCGCTGGCCCTCACTTCCATCCTCGGGCTGCCTGGCTGCCGAAGGCCCAGGGCGACATCGACGAGCACTTCGGCGCGGGCACGGCCGGCCCGGGCGCCGATCACCTCCAGCGCGACCATGGTCGCGCCGATCAATTGCGTCTCGGTCATCGCTGATCCCTCCCGGTAGTCGGAGGGGAACCAGTGGTGGCATCGGCTTAGGGGCAGGTAAAAGACCGCCCCGGAAATACTTCGAATGCATCGCAATCTCAGGCTTCGGCGCGGCTCTCCAGGGTCAGCCATTCGTCTTCGGCGGAAGCGAGGCGGGCCTGTCGCTCGACCAGCGCGGCGGTGGCCTTAGAGAACTTGGCCGGCTCTCGCGCATACAGCTCCGGATCGGCCAGAAGCCCTTCCAGCCGCGTGATCTCCGCCTCCAGCCGGGAGATCTCTTCCGGCAGGGCGCCCAGGCGGTGGCGCTCGGTGAAGTTCAGCCCGGGCTTCGCGGCATCCGGGCGCTGCGCTGCCTCCGCCGGCCGCCCCGATCCGGGGGCCTGCGCCGCCTGGGGGGCTTCCCAGCCCAGATCCGCCGGGCGCTGCGCCTGATAATCGCTCCACCCGCCGGGATAGATGCCGGTACGGCCACCACCCTCGAAGGCCACGGTGGTGGTCGCGACGCGATCCAGGAAATCCCGGTCGTGGCTGACCAGCAAGACCGTGCCGTCATAGCCGCCGATCACCTCCTGCAGCAGGTCGAGGGTCTCGATGTCGAGGTCGTTGGTCGGCTCGTCGAGGACCAGCAGGTTGCTTTCCCGCGCCATGATCCGCGCCAGCAGCAGCCGCGCCTTCTCGCCACCCGAAAGCGAGCGGACGGGCGCCCGCGCCTGCCCCTCGTCGAAGAGGAAATCCTTCAGGTACCCCACCACGTGCTTCGGCGTGCCGCGCACCATCACCTGATCGGAGCGGCCCGAGACGGCCATGTCGCGATCCGTGGTCAAACTGTCCCACAGGGTCGCATCGGGGTCGAGCGCCTCGCGGTTCTGGTCAAACGTGGCGATCTGCAGGCCGGTGCCCAGCTTGACGCTGCCGGTATCCGGGGCCGTCTCGCCGATCAGCATCTTCAGGAGGGTCGACTTGCCGGCGCCGTTCGGCCCCACGAACGCAACCCGGTCGCCCCGCAGGATCCGCAGCGACATCGGATGAAGGATGAGCTTGTCGCCGTAACGCTTTGAGATGTCTTTGGCTTCGATCACCCGGCGCCCGGATTGCGAGCCCGAGGAAAGGGCCAGGTCGGCAGGGCCCTCGCGGCGGATCTGGGCCGCACGCTCGGCCCGCAGCTCCGCCAGCGCCCGAACCCGGCCCTGGTTGCGCTTGCGCCGGGCGCTGATGCCCTCCACGGCCCACCGCGCTTCCGCCTTGATCTTGCGGTTCAGCTTGTGGCGCGCCTCGTCTTCCTCCTCCCAGGTCTTGTCGCGCCACGCCTCGAAGGCGGCGAACCCGTCCTCCTGCCGGCGCACGGCGCCGCGATCGATCCACAGCGTGGCGCGGGTCAGGGCGCTGAGGAAGGCACGGTCGTGGGAGATCAGCACATAGGCCGCGCGGGTCTGCGCCAGCCGCGCCTCCAGCCATCGGATGGCGGAGATGTCGAGATGGTTGGTCGGCTCGTCGAGCAGCATAAGCTCGGCATCGGCCGCCAGAAGCCGCGCCAGGGCCGCGCGCCGCCGCTCCCCGCCAGAGGCGCGGGCCGGGTCGGCGGCCGGGTCGAGGTCCAGCCCCTCGGCGGCCATGTCGACCCGGTATTCCTCGCCCTCCGGCAGGCCCGCGGCCGCATAGTCGCCCAGCGTCGCGAAGCCGCTCAGGTCGGGATCCTGCTCCAGGTAGCCCACAGTGACGCCGGGCGCGACGGTGCGGGTGCCGCCGTCCGGCTCGACCAGCCCTGCCATCACCTTCAGCAGCGTCGACTTGCCGGAGCCATTGCGCCCCACCAGGGCGACCCTGTCCCCCGGCTGCACGGCGAGAGCGAGATCGGCAAAGACCGGCGCCGCGCCGAAGGTCAGCGCGATGTCGGTCAGTTGGAGAAGGGGAGCACGAGCCATGGCGGGCAGCTATGCCAGCCGTGCGGGGCGGTCAACCGGCGGCGGCGCCGGCCGCGCCCGGCATAGCCAAGGCGCGCAGCAGACGGGCGCGCGCCGGGGGGATGCGGCCGATCTCGAGCCCGGTGAACACGTGCAACGTATCCATCTCGCGGTCGACCACGGCATGGTCCGAAACCCAGCCCCCCATCGCCAGGTAGCTGCGCAAAAGCGGCGGCATCGCCGCGAGGCCCCGCCGCAGATCGGGCTCCGGGCGCTCCAGCTTGCCGCGCAGCTTCTGGGCGAAGCGCAGAACCGCCGGTGCCTTGACCTTCGGAAGCCAGCGCTTGGGCGCCAGATGCCGCGCCGCCAGCAGCGCGAAGGCATCGCTGTAGGGCGCGCCCTCCACCCCGTTGAACGAGGCGCAGCCAAAGAGCAGCTCCACCCCTTCGGCCGCCACGTGGGCGCTCACCAGGCCCCAGGCGAGGCGGAGGATATCGGGATCGCGCGCCTGCGGATGAATGCAGAAGCGGCCCAGCTCGGCCATCGGGCGGTCATAGGCCTGCAGACGGGTGAGGTCGTAGTGCTGGGCGGAATAGCTCGCGGCGATCCCCGCGCCGCCCGCCACCGGCAGCAGGCGGAAACAGCAAACCAGCCGCCCGTCCGCCGCCTCGACCAGCCCGTGCCGGCAAAGCGGATCGAAGGGATCCGCGTCATGCCCGGGCTTCCCTAGAAAGGCCAGGTGCCGCAGGGCCTGCGCCGCGGCCACGTCCTGCGGGGTCTGCGCAAAGCGCGCGGTATGGCGGCGCGGCCGGCCTGGCAGAGCGGGTGGCAGCATTCGATCGCTCCTGCGTTGGGCCGGGCCGGACGAACCGGTTCTGCGCCAACCTAACCCCGCCGGTCGCCTTGGCAAAGCAGACAAGGCAACATGATTGCCCAGAGGGCTACACGACCCTACATCCCTGCGAACCGGTGACCGACGGCAAACGTCGGTGACCCTGGCTACGCAGGAGACACGCCATGGAAGAGACGCTCGACAAGGTGCAGAAGTCGGAAGCCGAATGGCAGGCGCAACTATCGCCCGAGGCTTACCGCGTGACACGCAAGCACGGCACCGAACGCGCCTTCACCCATGACGACTTTCCCAAGGAGACTGGCCTTTTCACCTGCGTCTGCTGCGGCGCGGCGCTTTTCCACAGCAGCACGAAGTTCGACAGCGGCACCGGCTGGCCCAGCTTCTACGCGCCCGCCGACGAGGCGATGGTGGGCGAGACCACCGACTACAGCTGGCTGATGCGTCGCACGGAGGTGCATTGCGACCGCTGCGAAGCGCATCTCGGCCACGTTTTCAACGACGGGCCGCGCCCGACCGGCCTGCGATACTGCATCAATGGCGTCGCGCTGAACTTCGAGGCCGAGGGATGACCCACCGGCGGCGCGCTATTGCAGGAAGTCTCCCGCCTGGGGAGAGCCGAGATTGCCGAAGACCTGACGCAGGAATCCCAGATCGGGCACCGCGGTCTCGGTCACCCGCCGCGAAAGGGTCACCACGCGGCCATCCTCCAGCCCAAAGCGCTCGATATTCGTAAGCGTGCCGCTTTCGGCAAAGCTGATGGCCACGATCTGACGCTCGGTCTCGCGCGGGGCCCGCAGCCCGATGGTCTGGCGGCGCGACGACACGTAATACCAGGTCTCGCCGCGCTGCATCCCCTCGGAGGCCGGCGCGCCGACCACCTCTATCACGCGGTCGCGCGTGTCGCGCCCGATCGTGAGTTCCGAGAGTTGCGCGGCATCGGGAACGTAGCCGTGGTTCTGCCGGATCGGGGAGCAACCGGCAGCGAGCGCCGCGATCAGTAGTGCGGCGGGACCCATATACCGGACCCGTCGTGCCACCCGGCCCGCCCCGGTCCCTGCCCTGCCCTGCATCTGTCGCCTTGCCTGTGACTTTCCGATCTGGCACCGGCTTACATCAATCCGGGCCAGAGGTTCAACAATCGAAAGGCGGATCATGAGCGACCCCAAGCGCACCGGCCAGGCGATCCTGCGGCTCTCGAGCCTGCCCGGCCGGCAGCCCCATGCCTTCACCCACGTTCCCGATGCGGCCGAGATCGCGGGGCTTACGCGCCAGCTCGAGCTTTCGGCGCTGCGCAAGGTTCGGCTGGAGGGGCGCCTGCGGCCGGTGGGCGCGCGCGACTGGGATCTCGAGGCCCGCCTCGGTGCCAGCGTCGTGCAACCTTGCCGGCTGACCATGGAGCCGGTGACCACCCGCATCGAAGAGCCGGTCGTGCGCCGCTACCGCGCCGAGGTCGCGCCCGTGACGGAGGCCGAGGAGATGGAGATGCCAGAGGACGACACGGTGGAGGAGCTGCCGGCCTCGCTCGATCTCTCTGCGCTTCTGGCAGAGGCGCTGGCCCTGGCAGTGCCGGCCTATCCGCAGGCGCCGGGGGCCGAGGGAGGCGCGGCCATCGCCGCCCCGCCCGGAGAGCCCCCGCTCACCGACGATGCGCTGAAGCCCTTTGCCGGCCTCGCCGATCTGCGCCGGTCGCTCGGCGGTGAAGATAGAGCAGAGGATCCGCCCGACGAGGCATGACCGGTTTCGCCCACGGTGGGCGTGCGACAGGGCAAAAACTCCTTGCACCCGCAGGGAAAGACGCTATTGGTCCGGCTCCATTTGCAGGTGCGCACGATCTGGCGGGGCATGATCCGGCCTTGCGCCGCTTCACCCGGGCGCCCGACGCGCGCCAAGCCTTGAGGTCGAGACATGGCTGTCCCACAGAACAAGATCACGCGATCCCGCCGGAACATGCGTCGCGCCCACGACGCGCTGGTCGCCGCCAATCCCGCCGAATGTGCAAGCTGCGGCGAACTCAAGCGTCCGCACCATGTCTGCCCGTCGTGCGGCACCTACAACGACCGCGAGGTCATCGCGCAGGCCGACGAGGTCGACCTGGACGAAGACGCGGCCTGAACGGGCCCGACCCCCGGTTCGGGGTGCACACGGCGGAATGCCGATGACCGCCGAAACCTCAGACAGTCGAACCCGCACCGACGTCGTCATCGCCGTCGATGCGATGGGCAGCGACAAGGGGCCCGCCGTCATCCTCGATGGCATGGCCCGGTCTGCCGCCAAGAACCCCGACATCCACTTTCTCGTTTTCGGCGATACCGCTCAGTTGGCGCGGCTGGTCGAGCGGCGTCGCGGCCTGCGCGGTCGCTGCACCCTGCGCCACACCGATGGCGTCGTTACGATGGATGCCAAACCGGGGCAGGTCATGCGCCACGGCAAGGGCACCTCGATGTGGGCCGCCATCGAAGCGGTGCGGGAGGGCGAGGCGCAGGTGGCCGTCTCGTGCGGGAACACCGGCGCGCTGATGGCGCTCAGCATGGTGCGGCTGCGCAAGCTCGCGGGCGTGAACCGCCCGGCAATCGCCTGCCTCTGGCCCTCGCGCAATCCCGGCGGCTTCAACCTGATGCTGGATGTGGGCGCCGACATCCGCGCCGATGCCGAGGACCTGCTGCAGTTCGCGCTGATGGGAGCGTCCTATGCCCGGATCGGCCTGGAGCTGGCGCAGCCGCGGATCGGGCTGCTGAATGTCGGGACCGAAGAGAACAAGGGCAGGCCAGAACTGCGCACCGCGCACAACCTGATCCGTGACGCCGCGCCCCACGGCGCCTACGATTTCGTGGGCTACGTGGAGGGCGGCGACATTCCATCGCGCCGGGTCGACGTGATCGTCACGGACGGCTTCACCGGCAACATCGCGCTGAAGACCGGCGAGGGCACGGCGACCCTGATCCGGGAACTCCTGCGCGACGCGTTCCGCTTTTCGCCCCTGTCGCGGATCGCCGCGGTGCTGGCGCTGACCTCGCTGCGGCGCCTGTCCAAACGGATCGACCCGCGGCGGGTGAATGGCGGCGTTTTCCTGGGCCTGAACGGCACGGTGGTCAAATCCCACGGCTCGGCCGACGCGACGGGGGTCTCGGCAGCGCTGAAGCTGGCCTTTACCCTCGGGCAGGCCAATTTTCCGGAACGGTTGGCCGCACGCCTTGCATCCCAGGCCCGGTCGGCACAGATTAATTCGCAGGCCGAAGACATCGGCGTGTCTACGCGGGCCGAGCCCGAGACGCGCGATGCCGGCACCCCGCCCGAGATGGGGCGGCAGGGCGTGCCCTCCAAGGCGGACGGCGCGGTCGGCACACGAAAGGACGGACCCGGGGAATGACACGACGTGCCGTCGTCCGAGGGCTCGGGCATTACCTCCCGGACAGGGTCGTCGAGAACGCTGAATTCGCTGCGACGCTCGATACGTCGGACGACTGGATCAGGTCCCGTTCCGGGATCGAACGCCGGCATTTCGCGGCCGAAGGTCGAAACCACCTCGGATCTCGCCGCCCGTGCGGCCCGCGCGGCGCTCGCCGATGCCGGCGTTGCGGCTTGCGACGTGCAGGCACTGATCGTGGCGACCTCGACAGCCGATTTCACCTTTCCCTCGGCCGCGACGATGGTTCAGGCCGAGATCGGAATGACCGGCGGCTTTGCCTTCGACGTTCAGGCCGTCTGCGCCGGCTTCGTCTATGCGCTGGCCAACGCCAACGCGCTGATCGTCGCCGGCCAGGCCGACAACGTCCTGGTGATCGGGGCCGAGACGTTCAGCCGTATCCTCGACTGGTCCGACCGCTCGACCTGCGTGCTCTTCGGGGACGGGGCCGGGGGAGTGCTACTGCAGGCGGAGACCGGCGAGGGCACCAACGCCGATCGGGGGATCCTCTCCTCCGATCTGCATTCCGACGGCCGGTTCCGCGATATCCTCTACGTCGACGGAGGCGTTTCGACCCAGACCACGGGGCATCTGCGCATGCAGGGCAAGGAGGTGTTCCGCCAGGCGGTCGAGAAGCTGGCCGAGACCGCCGAACATGCGCTGGAGAAGCTGGGGCTGACGGGCGCCGACGTCGACTGGGTGGTGCCGCACCAGGCGAATGTCCGAATCATCCGCGCCACCGCTGCCCGGATGGGCGTTCCGATGGAGAACGTGGTGGTGACCGTCGCGGACCACGGCAACACCTCGGCCGCCTCCATCCCGCTGGCGCTATCGGTCGGCTGCGCTCGTGGCCAGATCTCCCGCGGCGATCTGGTGGTGGTCGAGGCGATCGGCGGCGGGCTGGCCTGGGGATCGGTGGTCTTGCGCTGGTAATTTGCGCAAAGGTCAACGGCCAAGGTGCTGTAAATGCTTTTGTTGACAGGATTTCTGGTTTCTTCCTAAGGTACGGTTAAGCACCAAGGAGTTGCCGATGACCGCCAAGACACTGACCCGTATGGACCTGAGCGAGGCGGTGTTCCGCGAGGTCGGCTTGTCGCGAAACGAGTCGGCGCATCTGGTCGAATCGGTGCTCGCCCACATGAGCGATGCGCTCGTTGGCGGCGAGGCCGTGAAGATCTCGTCCTTCGGCACGTTCAACGTGCGCGACAAGGCGGCGCGGATCGGGCGCAATCCGAAGACGGGGCAAGAAGTACCCATCCATCCGCGTCGTGTGCTGACGTTCCGCCCCTCCCATCTTATGAAGGAACGAGTGGCCGACGGTAATCGCGGCTGACGGAGAGGGACATGCCGGTGGAAAAGTCGCCTGACGCTTTCCGCACCATCACGGAAGTCTCGGCCTGGTTGGAGACGCCGCCCCATGTCCTGCGATTTTGGGAAAGCCGGTTCAGCCAGATCGCGCCTGTGAAGCGGGCTGGAGGGCGTCGCTATTACCGGCCAGAGGACATGCGGCTTCTCGGCGGCATCAAGCAGCTTCTCCACAACGAAGGGCAGACGATAAAGGCGGTCCAGGACAGGCTGGAGGCCGGCGGGGCCGAGGATGTCTCGGGCCTCAGCCCACCGCTGTCCTCGATGGAGCCTGCGCCCGTGCAGGAAGGCGGAGCGGCGCCCGCACCTGACGAGGCCGCTGTAGGCGAGCCGCAGGCGGCGCCTGCCTCGGCGCCAGAACCGACCGGGCGCCCTACGCCCGATGCGCGATCCGAGGCCGATGCGCGATCCGAGGCCGATGTGCGATCCGAGGCCGAGGCGCGATCCGAGGACGAGGCGCCTCCCGCGGCCGAGGCGCCGGTCACGGCCGAAATACCTGTCCCGGCAGAGCCGCCGCGCGAGGCTGCGGCCTCCGGGCCGGTCGCCGGCCCGAGCGAACCCGCCACACCCCCCAAGGCGCCAGCCGCGGCCTTCGCCTTCGACGATGGCACGCAACCGGCCCATGAAAGCGACGCGGACGAAGGCAGGCCCCGCCCGGCCCCAGAACCAGAAGCAGTACCGAAACCGGAAACAGAGATTGCCCGGCGTTCTCCAGTGCCCGAAACCCCCCTGGAGCAAGCCAGTACCGCCCCCTCGAACCTGCCGCCCGTCGCTCCCGATCCCGAGGGAGAAGAGGTCAGCGATCTTTCCTTCGCCGAGCCGCATGCCGATCGGGCTGAACCCCTGGATCGGAGCGCCGTCGCTGCGGAGGTCGTCGCCCCCGAGACACATCCCGACGATATGCCCGCAACAAAGCCGATCCTGCCTTCGACCGCGGCCCATCTGCGCGGCCTCGATGGCGCGCCCGAGGGGCCGACCCTGGCGGAGCTGCTGGCACGTCTGGAGGCACTGCGCGGCCGGCTTTCGGCATGACAGCCGCGGATGCCCGCACAAGCGACGCGGTCCCGCGCCGCCCATGTGGACACCCGCAATCGTCTTGCCACCCCCGCCAGGTCTGCTAGACACCGGCGCTGTCGGGCTATGGCGCAGCCTGGTAGCGCGTCCGTCTGGGGGACGGAAGGTCGCAGGTTCGAGTCCTGCTAGCCCGACCAGAGCAAACCGGCCCGCAGCCCAAAGTTTGGGCCGCGGGCCGTTTCTTGACGGTCGCCGCGCCAATCGGGGGATACCGAGATGCCTAAGGTCGCGGCCATCCCAGGGCACGGCGTGCTGCCCCGTCAGGAGATCGCGGCGCTGGTCGCCGAAGGGGCACTGACCGCGAAGCCAGCCATCGACCCAGCCCAGTATCAGCCCGCCTCTCTCGATCTGCGCCTCGGCCCGGTTGCCTACCGCGTTCGGGCGTCTTTCCTGCCCGGTGCCGGCACGCCCGTCGCCAATGGCCTGGAAGCCTTCGGGATGCACCGGGTGGAGCTGGCCGACGGGGCGGTTCTGGAAAAGGGGTGCGTCTACGTCGTGCCCCTCGTCGAACAGGCCGCCCTGCCCCGCAACGTCGAGGCCGTAGCGAACGCCAAAAGCTCCACCGGGCGGCTCGACCTTTTGACCCGGGTGATCACCGACGGGGCGACGGAGTTCGACAGGGTGCCGGCGGGCTATGCCGGCCCGCTCTATGCCGAGGTTTGCCCGCGCAGCTTTTCGGTCTTGGTGCGCCCCGGCATGCGCCTGAACCAGATGCGCTTCCGCCGCGGCCGGGCGGTGCTCGGCGACGAGGCACTGCGCGCCCTGCATGCCATCGATCCGCTGGTGACGGGCACGCCCCATATCGCGGACGGCATCGGCTTCTCGGTGGGTCTCGAGGGCGGCGCCTCGGGCCTCGTGGGCTATCGCTCGAAGCCGCACACGGGCATCGTGGATCTCGACCGGATCGGCGCCTACAGGGCGGCCGATTTCTGGGACGAGCTGCATGCCGAGGCTGGCCGCATCATTCTGGACCCGGGGGCGTTCTACATCCTCGTCAGCCGCGAGGCGGTGCATATCCCACCCGACTATGCCGCCGAGATGGCGCCCTATCTCGCCCTGGTCGGAGAATTCCGCGTGCACTACGCGGGCTTCTTCGATCCGGGCTTCGGCCATGCGGCCGCCGGAGGGAGCGGCGCGCGCGGCGTCCTGGAGGTCCGCTGCCACGAGGCGCCCTTCGTTCTGGAGCACGGGCAACGGGTGGGCCGGCTGATCTACGAGCGGATGGCTGCGCGGCCGGACGTTCTTTACGGCGCTGGCCTCGCGTCGAACTATCAGGGCCAGGGGCTGAAGCTGAGCAAACACTTCCGAAGCGGCTGATGTCCCCGCCTGGCCAGGGCTCAATCCTCGCCAAAAAGCTCGGGCTGCTCCCCGCTCGCGTCATCCGCCGGGGCGTCTTCCGGGGGCGGGCGAGCGTCAAGCAGGCCGGCGGCCCTGAGGTCCCGCAGGCCCGGCAGGTCGCGCGCGCTCTGCAGGCTGAAATGGTCGAGGAACGTCTCGGTCGTGGCGAAGGTCGCGGGGCGACCGGGCGTGGTGCGACGCCGCCCGATCCGGATCCACTCCATCTCGAGCAGCTGATCGAGCGTGCCGCGGCTGACGCCGACGCCACGGATCTCCTCGATCTCGGCGCGGGTGACAGGCTGGTGGTAGGCGACGATGGAAAGGGTTTCGATGGCGGCGCGGCTGAGCTTGCGGGCCTCCACGGTTTCGCGGCTCATCAGGAACGCGAGGTCTGCCGCGGTGCGAAAGGCCCAGGCGTCGCCGATCCGCGAAAGCGCCACGCCCCGCCCCGCATAGCGCCGCGAGAGGTGCTCCAGCGCCGCCGCCGGATCGCAGCCATGGGGCAGCCGCCCCGCCAGCTCGGCAAGCCGCATCGGCGCGGCGGACGCGAAGAGGATCGCCTCGACCATCCGCTCCTGCTCGGCCATGGGCGGGGCCTCGAACAGGCTTTCGGTGTCCATGCCGCCCGCATCCGCGCCTTCGGGGTCGCTCATCGCTCAGGCCGCCGCCGCATCTCGATGGGGGTGAAGGCCTCGCCCTGCCGCAGCTCCACCTGCCCCGCCTTCACCAGCTCCAGTGCCGCGGCGAACGTCGCGGCGACGGCGGAGCGGCGGCGCGCCGGCTCTCCGCGCCATTCGGGCGGCAGGAAGCTGACCAGATCGGCCCAGTTCCCCGCGAACCCGATCAGCGGGCGCAGCTTCGCCAGCGCCTCCTCCATCGAGAGAACCGCGTCGCGATCCATCACGTAGGGCCGAAACTCGTCGCGGGTGCGCAACCGGGCATAGGCCTGCATGAGGTCCAGCAGGCTCGCCTCGAAGCGCACGGTCCGCCGCCGGGCGACCGCCTCGACGGCGCCGCGCGCGAACACGTCGCGGCCCAGCCTGTCGCGCGCCATCAGGCGGGCGCCGACATCTCGCATCGCCTGAAGCCGTTCGAGCTGAAAGGCCAGATGGGCCGCCAGATCGCTCGCCGACGGCCCTTCCTCCTTCGGATCAGGCGGCAGCATCAGGCGCGATTTCAAATAGGCCAGCCAGGCAGCCATCACGAGGTAATCCGCCGCAAGCTCGATCCGCATCTCCCGCGCGGCCTCGACAAAGCCCAGATACTGCTCGGCCAGCGCCAGCACCGAGATGCGGCGCAGGTCGACCTTCTGCGTCCGCGACAGGGTCAGCAGCAGGTCGAGCGGCCCCTCGAACCCATCCACGTCGACGATGAGCGGCAGCTCTTCGCCGGCCGCACCGAGGGAGACGACCGATGCGGTGGCGTCCGGATCAACCAATCGCGGCCTGCGGGACGATCTCGCCGAGTTCCGCCTCGATGCCAGCCAGATCTATGTGGTCGGGCTGCGACCGGGCCGCGAGGGCGCGCTCGGCCCGAGCGGCGGCGCGCAGGTTGAGCCGTCCAGAGGCGCGCACGACCGCCTCCATCTCGGAACGGTCTCCATTGCAGTGCAAGACCACGTCGCATCCCGCCCGGATGGCCTTGTCGGCGCGCGCGCCCACCGCCCCCGGCAGCGCCTCCATCGAGATATCGTCGGTCATCAGCAAACCGTCGAAACCGATGTCCTGGCGAACCACGTCGATCATCCGGGACGACAGGGTCGCCGGCGCTTCGGCATCGAGCGCTGCGAAGACCACATGCGCCGTCATGCCCATCGGAAGGTCCGAAAGGCCACGGAAGGCCGCGAAATCTTGTGCCTTCAGGGTCGGGGCATCGGTGTAGACCACCGGAACGACGTAGTGACTGTCGACGGCGCCGCGGCCATGGCCCGGCATGTGCTTGACCACCGGCACCACGCCCCCGGCCAGAAGCCCCTGCGCCACCGCACGCGCAGCGCCCAGAACGGTAGGCAGGTCCTCGCCGTAGCAGCGGTTTCGCAGGAAGGCATGGGTCGCCTGGCTGGCGATATCGGCCACGGGCGCGCAGTTCACGTCGATCCCCACGTCGCGCAGTTCCGCCGCGATCAGGCGATAGCGCAGGTACATGCTGCGCGCCGCCCGGGCCTGCCCCGCCATCGCCATCTGCGACAGCGGCGGCAGCCATTCGCGCCAGTTCGGCGGCAGCATGCGGGCCACGCGCCCGCCCTCCTGATCGATCAGCACAGGTGCATCGCGCCCCACGGCGGCACGCAGATCGCCGGTGAGACGCCGCAATTGCTCGGGACCGCCCACATTCCTCGCGAAGAGGATGAACCCCAGGGGATCGGCCTCGCGGAAGAAGGCCGCCTCGCCCCGCGAGAGCTCCAGGTCGGCGCAGCCTAGGATTGTGGCGCCGTGAGACATGGTCGTTTCGCCTTCCGCTCGATGGCGCCGCGGGCTCCGCCGGCCAAGGGTGGGCGTCTACCCGGGTTCTCAGTCTACCGCGTCAGCACCGGGATGCAATCAGCCCGCTCGGCAATGAGGGTCGAGCAGAACCGCCGGGCGTCCGCCAGATCCTCGAACCCCGCGATCCGCAGCCGGTAGAACACGCGGCCGGCCACGTCGGCGCGTTCCATAACGCGATCCTTGCCGGCGAGGTAGTTCGCAAAGGTCGCCGAAAGGCGGGACCATTCCGCGAGAGCGGTCGCCTCGTCTTCATAGGCGCCAAGCTGCACGAGGCGGGTGCCCGGCGGGATGTCGGCCGCATCGCGCCGTCCGATGGCTGCGGAGGCGAGCACGATATCTGTTCCGGGGTCGGCGCGGGTGGCCAGATCGGCCTCGGCCGGCCGGATCGGGCGGCGCTCCGGGCGCGGTATGCCCGAGCCCGGCTGCGCGGCCGGCGCGGCCTCCTGCACCTCCTCTAGCGCGCTTTGGATCGAGGCACGCAAAGCAGCATCGGTCACCGAGCCAGACCCTTCCGTCACGGGCGCCGCGCCGGCATCATCGGCCTGCGCCGGGCTGTCGGCCTCAGTCACGGCGTCGGCGGCGGGGGCGAGGGTGATGCGATCGGCCAGCGGGGCTGTCGGCTCGTCCGAGGCGATCCGGTTGACGCTGAGCCCGGTATGGTCGGCGCGAAAGCCGCCGGGATCCTCCGGCGCCAGCCGCGCCGGGCCTTCAAGTGCGCGCACGACCGGCACGCCGCTGGCGTCGCGATGCGCCAGATCCCAGGCCCACCAGGCCAACCCGGCTACAAGGGCCGCGGACGCCAGCGCCCCCAGCCAACCGGTAAGCGTTGACATTGCCGGGCGATCGTCGCCCCCGGCGGATCGGCGGGGCGCACCTGCCCCGTAGCCTTCGTGAACTGCCATGCCTTGCCCCAATGCCGGGTGCGGGCGTGCTCGCCTCTCCCGGTCGCTGCCTGCTCGAACCGGCCGGACCGCGCGCTTGTTGTCAGCGCATCTCGTCCAGCGGTATGACGCCTAGGATACCAAGACCTGCGGAAATCACAATGGATGTGGCCCGCGGCAGTGCCAACTTGGCCACGGTTTGTTCCCGGTCGTCCTGGAGGAAGCGCAGATCGGCGCGGTCGTTGCCACGGTTCCAGAGCGCGTGGAACGCCGCGGCAAGGTCGTAGAGATAGAAGGCCACCCGATGCGGCTCGCCGCTCTGGGCCGCGATCTCGACCAGCCGCGGCCATTCGGCCAGCTTTGCCACCAGTGCAAGCTCAGAGGGATCGCTCAGGCCCGACAGGTCTGCCGCAGCGATGGCAGGGTCGCCGGTGTCTGCACCCTGCTCGGTCGCCTTGCGCAGGACGGATGCAACCCGGGCATGGGCGTATTGCACGTAGAAGACCGGATTGTCCTTGGATTGCTCCACCACCTTGTCGAGGTCGAATTCCAGCGGCGCGTCGTTCTTGCGGGTGAGCATGTGAAAGCGGGTCACGTCGGGCCCGACTTGATCCACCACGTCGCGCAGGGTGACGAAGGTGCCCGCGCGCTTCGACATCTTGAAGTCGCGACCGTCCTTGATGAGCCGCACCAGCTGGGTCAGCTTCACGTCCAGCGGAACGCGGTCGGACGACAGGGCCGAGACGACCGCCTTCATCCGCTTCACGTAGCCGCCGTGATCGGCGCCGAAGACATCGATCAGGGCATCGTAGCCGCGCTGCACCTTGTCGTAGTGATAGGCGATGTCCGGGGCGAAGTAGGTCCAGCTCCCGTCGGACTTCTTCACCGGCCGGTCCACGTCGTCGCCGTGAGCCGTGGCGCGGAAGAGGGTCTGCTGGCGCGGCTCCCAGTCTTCCGGCAGCTTGCCCTTCGGCGGGTCGAGCGTGCCTTCGTAGATCAGCCCCTTGTCGGAAAGATCCTTCAGCGCCGCCTCGATCAGGCCCGAGCCATAAAGCGATTTCTCGCTGAAATACCTGTCCATCGTGACGTTGAGCGCCGCCAGATCCTCGCGGATCAGCATCAGCATCGCCTCCGTCGCGAAGTCCCGCACTTCGGCCAGCCAGACGTCCTCGGGCTTGCCCACATAGGCGTCGCCGACCTTGTCCTTCAAGGCGGTGCCGACGGCGATCAGGTAGTCGCCCGGATAGGTTCCGTCCTCGAAGGCGACCTCGCGGCCATGTGCCTCGAGGTAGCGCAGGTAGACCGAGCGGGCGAGCACGTCGACCTGGCCGCCGCCGTCGTTGATGTAGTATTCGCGCGTGACGTCATGGCCGGTATAGGCAAGCAGACTGGCGAGCGCGTCGCCGAAGACGGCCCCGCGCGTATGCCCCACATGCAGCGGCCCGGTGGGGTTTGCGCTGACATACTCCACGTTCACCCTGCGCCCCGCGCCCATGGCGGAGCGGCCGTAGCCTGAAGGATCGCCCAGGATCGCGCGCAGGAGGCCCCGCCAGACATCCGACGTCAGCCGCAGGTTCAGAAAGCCCGGTCCGGCAACCTCAACCCCGGCGACGCGCGGATCGCGCGCCAGACGCTCTGCCAGATCCTGCGCTATCTGCCGCGGCTTGAGGCCGGCGGGCTTGGCCAGCACCATCGCGGCGTTCGTCGCCATGTCGCCGTGCGCGGGGTCGCGCGGCGGCTCTACGGCGACGTTGGCCAGGTCCAGCCCCTCCGGCAACGATCCCTCGCGCGCCATCTCCCCCAGCGTCTCGGTGACCAGCGTTCTGATATCGGCGAAAAGGTTCATGCCTGCGCTCTCCGGGACCTGAGCCCGGGGTTTAACAGGTTCGCCCCGGGCTGCAATCACACCACCCTAGCGTGGGGTCACCCCGGCAGGGCGGCCTGCGCCGACAGGGCATACCGGTCGGTCATCCCAGAGATGTAGTCGCCCACGATGCGCGCCCGGCTCGCCGCATCCGCGCCGCAGGCTCTCGACCAGCGGGGCGGCATCCGCGCGGGGTCCGCAACGTAGGCGGCGAAGAGATCCCGCACCACCACTGTGGCTTCGGCGCGCTTGGCCATGACCTGCGGCGCCCGGTACATGCGTTCGAAGAGGAAGGCCCGGATCGCCTTGATCGACGCCTCCATCCCGGTCGAGAAACGGATGACCGGATGGTCGAGGGCCCGGATCGCCTCGATGCTGCCAGGCGCGTCGGCGGCGATCAAGGTGCGCGAGGTATCGATCACGTCGCCGACCATCGCCCCGAAGACCCGGCGCAGGGCCTCGTGGCGGCGGCGCATGGGCTCGAGCCCCGGCCAGCGGGCGTCGACGGCCTCAAGAGCCGTGCCGACGATCGGCAGGCCGCGCAGATCCTCGGTCGTGAACAGGCCCGCGCGCAGCCCGTCGTGCAGATCGTGGTTGTTGTAGGCGATGTCGTCCGACAGCGCGGCCACCTGCGCCTCGGCCCCGGCATGGGTCCATAACTCCAGCGAATGGCCTGCGTCGTACTCTGTCAGCGCCCAGGGCAGGCCCGCCCTCTCGGCCGACGGCCCGGAGAGAAGGGGCCCATTGTGCTTGGCCAGACCCTCCAGCGTCTCCCAGCTGAGGTTCAGTCCGTCGAACTCAGCATAATGCTGCTCCAGCCGGGTGACGATGCGCAGGGTCTGGGCGTTGTGGTCGAAACCGCCATGGGGGGCCATCAGTGCATCCAAGGCATCCTCCCCGGTATGGCCGAAGGGCGTATGGCCGAGATCGTGTGCGAGCGCGATCGCCTCGGTCAGATCCTCGTTCAGGCCAAGGGCCGCCGCAATGCTGCGCGCCACCTGCGCGACCTCCAGCGAATGGGTCAGCCGGGTGCGGTAGTAATCGCCCTCGTGCTCGACGAACACCTGGGTCTTGTGCTTCAGCCGGCGAAAGGCGCTGGCATGGATGATCCGGTCACGGTCCCGCTGGAAGCAGGTCCGAAAGGCGCTGCCGTCCTCGGGATGCAGGCGCCCGCGGCTGGCCTCCGGATGGGCGGCATACGGCTTCAGCATGGCTGCGCCCCCTGCGCCCGGATCCTGCGCCGTCTTGCTGCGGCGGCTGAGCCTTCTTATATTTCACGGGTGACCGTTCCAAGCACAGGAGAGCCTCGATGGACATCGCCTTGCCGCCAAGGGTCACGCCGCGCGCCTTCGCCCGGCTGGCCGAGATCAACGAAGCCGCTGAAGCCCCCAAGGCCCTGCGCGTTGCGGTGGAAGGCGGCGGCTGCTCGGGCTTTCTATACGAGATCGCGCTGGACGATCCCGGCACCGACGACCTGATTCTCGAAGAGGCGGGTCAGCGCGTGGTCGTCGATGCCGTCTCGTTGCCGTTCCTCGCCAACGCGGTCATCGACTTCACCGAGGAGCTGATCGGCGCACGGTTTACCATCGAGAACCCCAACGCCACGTCGTCCTGCGGCTGCGGCACCTCGTTCTCGATGTGACCTAGCCGCGCAGCGCCTCGCAATTGGCGCGGCCGGTCTGCCCACGCGCGGCGCCCTCGACGCAGAAGTCGTAGTTCACCTGCCGGTATTGCGCGAGGCATTGCGGCGTGACCGAGGCGAAGAGCGTGTTCAACCGCGCGGCCTGCCCCGCCAGATCGCTGCCGCTGCCGGTGGCCGCGGTGATCAGGATCGAGTTGCCCTGCCGCAGTGTGCCGATCTCCTGTGCCGAGCAGGCCTGCGCCAGGCGGGGCGCGTACTGCTGGTCGAAGCTGGCATTGATCCCCGCCGTGGTCACCGGCGCGGGCGTCTGGGCGGTCTGGCAGGCGGCCAGCCCGAGGATCGAGGCTAGGGCGAGGGCGAGGGCGAGGTTGGGCTTCATCGGAATCTCCGGCAGCGCATGGCGTTGGCGGAGGCCTAGCACGGGCATTGGGGCGGACCAAGCCGGGGTCTGGCGGGTGGGGCGTATTCCTTGCTAGGTGTGCGCTGCCAAGCGCGGAGCCAGGGCCCCATGAAGATCGCCACCTACAACGTCAACGGCATCAAGGCCCGGATCGAGGCCCTGCTGGATTGGCTCGACGAGGCTGCGCCAGACGTCGCCGTTCTCCAGGAGATCAAATCCGTCGATGCGGCCTTTCCGGTGGAGCCGTTCGCGGACAGGGGTTACGCGGTCGAGACCCATGGGCAGAAATCCTTCAACGGTGTGGCGATCCTGTCGCGCTTGCCGCTGGAGGACGTATCGCGCGGCCTGCCCGGCGACGACGCCGACGATCAGGCCCGTTGGATCGAGGCGACCGCGATGGGCGCGCGAGCGGTTCGGATCTGCGGGCTGTACCTGCCCAATGGCAACCCCTCGCCCGGGCCGAAATATGACTACAAGCTGGCCTGGATGGCGCGGCTGGAGGCACGCATCACGGATGTGCTGCAGCTTGAGGAGCCGGCGGTGATCTGCGGCGACTACAACGTCATCCCCCAGCCCGAGGATGCAGCGCGCCCCGAGGCCTGGGCGGACGACGCGCTCTTCCGGCCGGAGACGCGGACGGCGTGGCGGCGGCTCGCGGCGCTCGGCCTGACGGACGCGTTCCGCGCCTGCCATCCGCACGCCCCCCCAGCCCCGCCGCCGAGGCAGTACAGCTTCTGGGATTACCAGGCCGGGGCCTACGACCGAAACGACGGGATCCGGATTGACCATCTGCTGCTCAGCCCGCAGGCGGCCGACCTGCTGCAGGATTGCCAGATCGACGCGGCGGTGCGGGGTCGCACGCGGCCTTCCGATCATGTGCCGGTCTGGGTCGAGCTCGACGCCTGAGCAACTGTGACGTCGGCTTCGTAGAGCCAGGCGAAGCGGCGCAGCGCGGCATCGGGGGCGAGCCATCCGCCGAGCCGCAGCACCGCGTGGCCGACTGCCGCCATGGGCTGCGTCAGATGATAGGCGAACGCGTTGAAATCGGCGGCGGCGACGATCCGGCGGCAACGCGCCTGGCGGCGGACCGCGTAGGCCGCAAAGGCTTCATCCACCGTCCCGCACTCCGAGAGGGCCTCGGCCAGAACCCAGGCGTCCTCCAGCGCCATGCACGCCCCTTGCGCGAGGAACGGCAGGGTCGGGTGAACGGCATCGCCGAGAAGGACGACGGGACCGTGGTGCCACGCCTCGGGCACGGCATGCCTGAAAAGTCCCCAGCGATGGACGTCGCGAACATGCGCGAGATCCTGCCGCACATCTGCCGGGAAGGCCGCGAAGGCGGAACGCATGGCCTCCGGCGTGTCGGGCTGCTGCCACCCTTCTGGCGTCCATTCCGAAGCTTCGACGACTGCGACTATGTTCGCCAGATACCCACCTCGCAGGGGATAGCGTACGAGATGCCGGCCTGGCCCCATCACTACCTCGACCCGGTTCGCCATGGGCTCGGCGCGCGGGACAAGAGCCCGCCAGGCGACCTGCCCCGAAAAGGCAGGAGCCGCGGAATTGACGAGCGGGCGCACGACGGATCCTACCCCATCGGCGGCGATCAGATGCGCAACAGTCCGGCTCGAACCGTCGGCCATGTCGAGCCGCACGCCCTCAGCGACGAGGGCGGCGGAACGCAGCGCCACGCCGAACCGGAGTGTCACGCCCGCCTTCGCCAGCGCCCCAGACAGCGCCGCGATCAAATCCGCGCGATGAACAAGGCACCATGGCGCGTCGGCCTTCAGCCGCCCGGGGTGCAGTGTGGTGACGACCCGCCCATGGGGGGCGGCGCGCAGCACGATCTCTTCGGCAATCGGGGCCCCGGCGGCAACCTCGTCGGCGATGCCCAGCCCCTGCAGCACGCGCATGCCGTTGGGGCTTATCTGCACCCCCGCACCGACCTCGCGCAACGCCGGCGCGCGTTCGATCACCTCCACGCGCGCCCCGCGTCGAGCAAGCGCCAGCGCCGTCGCCAGCCCGCCGATCCCGGCCCCGAGGATCGTGAAGGTCCGCCCCGAAAGCGGCCCGGTCATGCCGGGGCGCGCCCGGGCGACACGCAACCTTCAGTCGTCGCGGTGCACCTTCTCGCGCCGCTCGTGCCGCTCCTGCGCTTCCAGCGACAGCGTCGCAATCGGCCGTGCATCCAGACGCTTGAGCGAAATCGGCTCACCCGTCTCGTCGCAATAGCCATACTCGCCCTGGTCGATCCGACGCAACGCGCTGTCGATCTTCGAGACAAGCTTGCGCTGGCGGTCGCGGGTCCGCAGCTCGAGCGCGCGGTCGGTCTCTTCGCTGGCGCGGTCGGCGACATCGGGAATGTTGCGGCTGCTGTCCTGCAGGCCCTCGATGGTGTCGCGGCTCTCGGCCTGAAGCTCGTGTTTCCATCCGGTCAACTTGCGCCGGAAATATTCCAGCTGCCGCGCATTCATGAAGGGTTCGTCTTCGGCAGGACGATAGTCGTCCGGTAGAAACGTCTCGGCCTTCATTGCTGCTCCCATCGTTACCCCGTCTTCCAGGCGGTCACGCCGGCCTGGGTGGTTTGTACGTTGGCGGCGGCATAGCGGATCGTCATATCGATGTCACCCAGTTTCGCTGGCATGTTGAAGCCGCGCGCGCTTGTGATAGTCTCTGAACATCGCCGCGCAGTGTCAGGAAAAGCCCCATGAAATTCCAAGGCACGGACGCCTACGTGGCGACGGACGACCTGACGGTCGCGGTGAATGCCGCGGTTACGCTGGAACGGCCGCTTCTGGTGAAAGGCGAGCCCGGAACGGGCAAGACCGAGCTGGCGCGCCAAGTGGCCACCGCCCTTGATCTGCCAATGATCGAATGGTCGATCAAGTCCACCACCCGCGCGCAGCAGGGGCTCTATGAGTACGACGCCGTCAGCCGTCTGCGCGACAGCCAGCTGGGCGACGCGCGGGTGCAGGACGTTGCGAACTACATCCGCCCCGGCAAGCTCTGGCAGGCCTTCGACGCCCCCGGCCGGGTGGTGCTGCTGATCGACGAGATCGACAAGGCCGACATCGAGTTTCCCAACGACCTGCTTCAGGAACTCGACCGGATGGAGTTCTTCGTCTACGAGACCGGGCGAACGGTGAAGGCGCGGCATCGTCCGATCGTGATCATCACCTCGAACAACGAGAAGGAGCTGCCGGATGCCTTCTTGCGCCGCTGCTTCTTCCACTACATCCGCTTTCCGGACCCGGAGACGCTGCGCAGAATCGTGGCGGTGCATCATCCCGGCATCAAGGACGCGCTGCTGACCGCGGCGCTGACCCAGTTCTACGAGCTGCGCGACATGGGCGGCATCCGCAAGAAGCCCTCGACCTCCGAGGTGCTGGACTGGCTGAAGCTGCTGATGGCAGAGGATCTGACCGCCGAGGATCTGCGCCAGCCGGGCGCGGGCGCCCTGCCCCGGTTGCACGGCGCGCTCCTGAAGAACGAGCAGGACGTGCACCTGTTCGAACGGCTGGCCTTCCTGTCGCGGGGCCAGCGATGAACGTCACGATCCGCCCGCTGGCGCCGGAGGACCGGGCGGAATGGGCTGGGCTCTGGGAGGGCTACCTCGCCTATTACGAGACCGTGCTGCCGCCTGAGCAGTACGACCTGACGTTCGCGCGGCTGATGGCAGCCGATCTGCACGAGTATCACGGGCTGCTGGCAGTTGCGGGCGACCGCCCGGTGGGGCTCGCGCACTACCTTTTCCATCGCCATGGCTGGAAGGAGGCGCAGGTCTGCTATCTGCAGGATCTGTTCGTCGACCCCGCCACCCGCGGCACAGGTGCGGGCCGCGCGCTGATCGAGGCGGTCTATGCCGCGGCGGACGAGGCCGGCGCCGCGGAGGTCTACTGGACCACGCAGGACTTCAACGTCACGGCCAGGCGCCTCTACGACCGCATCGGCAAGCTGACCCCCTTCGTCAAATACGTCCGGGCCTGACGAGAATGCGCCGGGCCGTGTCTATGGCTTTCTGCGCGGCCCTTCTCTTGCTGGCGGGCTGCACCGGCACGCCGCGTATGACCGGCCCCCAGCCGCAGGCAGGACCCCTGCCGCAGATGCGGGTCTTCGGGGCGCCCCGCCCGCTCTCGCCGCAACGCAGCAACGCCGAGATCGCCCGCGACTTCCTCGACCTCAGCTTTGAGCTTGAAAGCGGCACGCCGCTGCCCGTTTTCACCCGGTTCGAGACGCCGGTGACCATTGGCCTGACAGGCCGGACGACGCCCATCGTCGAGCGCGAGCTGCAACGGCTCGTGGACCGTCTGAAGAAAGAGGCGCGGATTGATCTGCGGTTGGCGCCTGTCGGCACCGTGGAAGACATCACGATAGAGGCCATCACACGCGCGGAGATGCGCCGCCTGGTGCCCCAGGCCGCCTGCTTCGTGCTGCCGACGCGCATCACCTGGGACCAGTTCCGCAGCAACGTGCGGCGCAACGATCTGGATTGGGCCGCGCTGCGGGTGCGGCGGGCGGCGACCGTCTTCGTGCCGTCCGACATCTCGCCGCAGGAGATCCGGGACTGCCTGCACGAGGAGGTCGCGCAGGCGCTCGGGCCGCTCAACGATCTCTGGCGACTGAACGACAGTATCTTCAACGACGACAACCTGAACTCGGTGCTCACCGGCTTCGACATGCTGGTGCTGCGGGTCACCTACGACGATGCGCTGAAGAACGGAATGACCAAGCAGCAGGTGGCAGAGCGGTTGCCGACGATCCTCGCGCGGCTTAATCCCAATGGCCGCCGCGTCGCCTCGCGCCCGCTGCAGCCGACCAGTCGCGCCTGGTCGGAGGCCATCGGCCGGGCGCTCGGCGGCAACCGCTGGACGCCCCGGCGCCGGGCCGCCGCCGCCAAGGCGCTGTCCATCGCTCAGGCTTCCGGATGGCAGGACGGGCGGCTGGGCCTCTCTTACTACACGCGCGGGCGGCTGGCCTCGGATCGCGAGGGCGCCACCGCCATCGGGTCGTTCTTCGCGGCGGTCGAGGTCTACGACGCAGACCCCTCCACCGGGATCCATGCCGCCCATGTGGGCATGCAGATCTCCGCCTTCGCGCTGGCAGCAGGGCAGCCGCGCGCGGCGCTGGCCATCGCGGACCGCTACGTGCCGGCGGCCGAGCGGGGCGAGAACGCGGCCCTTCTGGCCGACCTTCTCTCGGTCCGTGCCGCCGCCCTCGCCAATCTCGGTCGCGCCGCCGAGGCCGATACCGCCCGGCTCGACAGCCTTGGCTGGGGCCGGTATGGCTTTGCCGACGAAGCCGAATTGCGGGCGCGCGCCGACGATATCGCCAGGCTTCCGCCACGGTCCGCCAGCGGCAGTTGATCCACTATTCAAGACGGGAGCGCCGGCCCATGATCGTCATCCTCTCCGCCCTGGTCGGCGGCACTTATGGCGGCCTCCTTGCCCGCAGGCGCAACGGAAACCGCCTGGACATCGCGCAATACGCCACCGCCTTCGCCATCGCCTTTGCGCTGGTCGGCCTCTTCGTCACGATCTTCATCGACCGCTCCGTCTGACCGGACGATGTTCCTGTCGTTCTTCGAGGCGTTGCGGAAGGCGGGGGTGCCGGTCACCCTGCGCGAATTCCTGATGTTCCTCGACGCGATGCGCGCCGACCTCGTGATCTACGACGTCGATGGCTTCTACTACCTCGCCCGCACCGCGATGGTGAAGGACGAGCGCCATATCGACCGGTTCGACCAGGCCTTCGCCGCCGCCTTCGAGGGACTGGAGGCCGTGACCGACGAGGCCGTGATGGAGGCGCTCGACCTGCCGGACGACTGGCTACGCCGCATGGCCGAGAAGCATCTGAGCGAAGAGGAGAAAGCCGAGATCGAGGCGCTCGGCGGCTTCGACAAGCTGATGGAGAAGCTGAAGGAACGACTGGACGAGCAGAAGGGCCGGCATCAGGGCGGCATCGAAGTGGATCGGCACCGCGGGCACCTCGCCCTTCGGCGCCTATGGCTACAATCCCGAAGGCGTGCGGATCGGCCAGGAGGAAAGCCGCCACCGGCGGGCCGTGAAGGTCTGGGACAAGCGCGAGTTCCGCAACCTCGACGACGAGGTCGAGCTGGGCACCCGCAACATCAAGGTGGCACTGAAGCGCCTGCGCCGCTGGGCCCGCGAAGGTGCCGCAGAGGAGCTGGATCTGGACGGCACCATTCGGGCCACGGCGGATCACGGCTATCTCGACGTGCAGACCCGACCCGAGCGGCGCAATGCGGTCAAGGTGCTGCTCTTTCTCGATGTCGGCGGGTCTATGGACGATCACGTCAGGGTCGTGGAAGAACTTTTCAGCGCGGCGCGGGCGGAGTTCAAGCACCTGCGACACTTCTACTTCCACAACTGCCTCTACGAGGGCGTCTGGCGCGACAATCGCCCGGAGGTGGACGCGAGACCGTGCCGACCTGGGAGGTGCTGAACACCTACGGCTCCGACTACAAGTGCCTCTTCGTGGGCGACGCCTCGATGAGCCCCTACGAGGTCGTCGCGCCCGGCGGCGCCAACGAGCACTGGAACGCCGAGGCCGGCGCCGTGTGGCTGGCGCGGGCCCGGGCGCAATGGCCCGACAGCGTGTGGATCAATCCGGTGCCCGAGCGACACTGGGGCCGGACCCAATCCATCGGCCTGATCGCCGAGGCGTTCGAGGGGCGGATGGTGCCGATGACCCTGGACGGGATCACCCGGGGCATGAAGCTGCTCGGCTAGGCCGCCGCTTTGCCCAGGCCCAGATCGTTCCAGTGTATCCCCCATGAGGTTGAAATGCCTACTCGCCGAGCCGCGAGGCCATCGCATCCATGGCAGCGTCAAACCCTTCGAGGGGGGTGAGAACGCCGACCTGCTCCCGCGCGCCATAGGGCACGTACTCGGCAGACAGCCCGCGCCCTTCCCTCATCTGCCGCACGAACCCGTCGTCCAGGCGCAGAACGGCGAGGCACCCATCCTCACGGCATGTCTGGAAAGCGGCCTGCGCAACCCCGCCGGCATCGACGCGCGCCACAACGCCCGGCGGCAGGGCGGGCCCAAGAGGAAGACGCAGAAGCGCGGTGACCTCGCCCGTGGCGGGGTTGGTGATGAAGGTCCAAGCCACCACTAGCGCACCCGTTTCGGGATCGTTCAGGGTGGTAAAGACCTGACAGGCGACGTCTTCACAGCTCTGCGCCCAAACTCCGAAAACTTCGAGGTCCTCGCCGCCGGTCTGAGCGGCGGCCGTGCCCCAGACCGACGAGAGAAGGAACGCCGCTGAAAGGGGGCGCGCCAACCGGCGCACCCCGACACGCGGTTCGGCCATTCAGCTGGATTTCAGCCGCTGGCGGGCACCCAGAAGGCCGAGCGCTCCCAGCAGCAGCAGCCCCGTCGCGGGCAGCGGGATCGGCGGTATGACCGGGCCGCCCGGATCGTCGGGCGTCGTGATCGTGGCGGTCCCGGTGAGGTCGAGAACCGCGAGGAAGATGTTGTCGTCGTTCGTCCCGTTGAAGGAGTTCGATCTGAAGCGACGTGTCTCCGAGAGAAAGGAACGGCGTAAGGTCATAACGCTCGGTATCGTCTGCGGAAGACGGCAGCGGCGGCGAGATCGGGTCGTCGAAGCTGCCGACCGTCAGAAGCTGGCCGTCGGACCGGATGCCGTCGTCGAAGCCGCCGGCGTTCCCGCTGAGGAGCTGGCCGTTCAGCCTGATCTCGGAAACCTGCCCACTGTCGCCCGTGCTGAAGTTGATCCCGAGGAACAGTTCGGCATCGAAGCCGGGCGCGGAGGGATCGAGCGGGTCCTCGAAGGTCGCCGTTGCCGTGTCGCCGGTGCTGGAGCTTGCGCCATTGAGGATTGCGACGGTCCGGTCGCTGAGTGTCGGATCGTCGAAGACGACGACCAGCGCGCTGCCATCGATATCCCCGGCAAACTCGGTTTCAGCGTAGTCGAAGTCATAGGTCCCGCCGAGCCCGTCATAGGCCGCCGCGACGATGTTCGTCACGTCCGCGCGATGGGACGAGAGGCGGATCTCCGGCCGTGCCGCGGCGATCCCGGCGTTGAAGAACGTCGCATCGTAGGTCAGCTCGTTGCCATTCAGCTGGACCCCCGGAGGCGGTGACAGGCTGAAATCCGTTCCCCCAGCGAACCATTGGGTGGCGGTATACATATAGGCGGCCGTGATGCTCGCGCCGGAAGGAATGCCGGCGCTGATCGTCGCGACATTGCCGGTGGAAACCGCGCCATCGGTCGAGACGTCGACGCCGCCGGTATAGACCTGAAAGGTGACGAGGGATGCGGCGGCGGGGCTCGCGCAGGCCAAGAGACACGCCAATGCCGTTGCTGATCGCTTCATAATAGGGGATCCCACACAAGGTTCATGTGCCGTAAGGGAACCAAATCGTTAACCTTATGTCAACAGAGTCGATGGGTGAGGTTTCTGCGCCTTGACACCCGCGATCGATCGTTCCGGTATGGATTCCCCGGTGACCGAGCCTAGGCGGCCTGCTCGGGTTTCGGGTCCATCGGCAGTCCCACGCGCCTGACGTCATCGATCAGCGAGGTGTCGAAGGCGGGGTCGCCGCTGCGCCGAACCAGAACGCTTACATCGCCGGTCGTCTCCAGCACCACAGCCGCCACTTGGGCCATGGAAGGTGCGCCGCTGCCGCGGATTTTCGAGAGGATATCAGTTCGCGTGACGTTGGAGACCGCCAGGGCCTGGTCGTCAATCTGGCCGTTGCGTACAAGAAGCAGAGGCGTGTTCCGGGTCATGTCGTGCACCGGACGGAACAGCACCCGCAACCGCGCGATCCCCCATTGCAGCGCGAAGATCGCGCACAGCGCCACGGTGCCGACGACGAGGGATCGGTCGGGGCTGACCACCACCGAGGCGATGATCGAGCCGGTGGCGACGGTGAGTGCGAAGTCGAAACTCGTGAATTTGGCGAAGGACCGCAGGCCCACGATCCGCGTCAGCAAGATCACCAAGGCGATCATAAAGACGGTATCGAGGATGATCTGGGCGACTTGCGGAAGGTCTGTCATGGCGGCTCCTTTGTCAGGCTACCCCGGACGCGGCGATTGGTTCCTCGGATGCGCCGGCGACTTGCCCGAGCCCGGGTCGCCCCCCATATCCCCTCCATGATAAAGCTTACACCGATCCTGCTGGCCGTGCTCTACGGGGTAGCGATGTATCTCTTCTCCGCCTGGCGGACCGGCAAGGAGCTGGATGCGAAATCCACCGAGCTCGCCGATCCGGTTCTGAAGGCCCGGATGGACAGGCTCGCCGCAGCGCTCGAGCTGCCGCGGATCAAGGTGAACATCTATGAGATCGACCCCGTGAACGGCCTCGCCGCCCCCGACGGGCGCATCTTCATCACCCGCGGCTTCTACAACCGCTACCGCGCCGGCGAGGTGACGGCCGACGAGATGGCGAGCGTGGTCGCCCACGAGCTGGGCCACGTGGCGCTTGGCCATACACGCAAGCGGATGATCGATTTCTCGGGGCAGAACGCCCTGCGGGTGGGGCTTTCGCTGGTGTTGTCGCGCCTGATCCCCGGCATCGGCGTGATGATCGCCAATGCGCTGGCCACCCTGCTTGCCGCACGCCTCAGCCGCGACGACGAATACGAGGCCGACGCCTATGCCTCGGCGCTGCTGGTCAAGTCCGGGCTGGGCACGGGGCCGCAGAAGGCGCTTTTCAGCAAGCTCGACGCGCTGACGAAATCGACCGGCGGCGCGGTTCCCGCCTGGCTGATGAGCCACCCCAAGACAGAGCTGCGGGTGGCGGCGATCGAGGCGAACGAGGCGAGGTGGGGCCTGGTCGAGGCGCCGCGCTAGAAGGCGCCCTCGCGGTCCAGAAGCTTGCCGAGGCGCGGCAGCCGCGCCCGCTTCAGGACCTTGCCGGGGGTATCCTCCCCTGGGCAGCCGGCCAATCCACTCGCGATGACCGGCAGAAGCCGGTCCGGCGCGCCGTTCCAGAACTCGATCAACAGGGTATCGGGATCTCGCAGCATGATCCCCTGCCGCTGAAGGGCAGCGGGGGGGAAATCCTTCAGGTTCAGCGTCAGCAGGATGTCGGCTTGCCCCGCGACCGCGCTGGCAAGAACGTGCTCGTCGTCGGGGTCGGGCAGGCCGACGATGGTCGGAGGCTCGCTGCCGATGGGGACCATCGCCCCGGGCCACGAGGCTTGGGCCAGCGCGATCTCGGCCGCCGCCTGGGTGCCCTGCAGGGGATGGTGCCGCAGAACTGCCCGGCGCCATTCCTCAAGGATCCGCGGCGACCAGAGCGGCACGAAGAGCCCTGCCTCGGCCGCGCCCAGCAGCACGCCGCGCAGAAAGGTGGGATAGAGCACGCAGGCATCCAGCAGCACGCGCATCAGTCCAGCCGATAGATCAACGACTTCAGGTACCCGCTTTCGGCCAGCCACGGATGCTGGGGGTGATCGGGGCCGGCGAAGCCCGTGCGCAGAAGCTGCGCCTGCCGCCCCGCCCGCCCGATGCCCCGCGCGCAGGCCTCGCGGAAGGCATCGAGGCCCACGGCATGGGAGCACGAGCAGAGCGTGAGGAACCCGCCCGGCGCGGTCAGATGGGCCCCCTGCCGCGCGACCTTCTCATAGGCGCGCAGGCCCGCGACGAGCGCCGGCTTGGCGGGGGCGAAGGCAGGCGGATCGCACACGACCACGTCGAACGCCTCGCCCGCCGCCGCCAGCTCGGCCATCACGGCAAAGGCATCGCCCTGCCGGGTCTCGAACCGCGCGCCCTGCCCCGAGGCCGTCGCCCCCTGCCGCGCCAGATCGAGGGCCGCGGCGGAGGCATCGACGGCCAGCGCCGTGGCAGCCCCCTGCGCCAGCGCCGCAAGGGCGAAGCCGCCGACATGCGAGAAGACGTCGAGCACCCGCGCGCCGCCTGCCAACCGCGCCACGGCCGCTTGCGTCCCGCGCTGGTCGAGGAAGAGCCCGGTCTTCTGCCCGCCGAGCAGATCCGCCATGAAGGTCGCGCCGTTCATCTGCACCGGCACCGGGCCGTCGATCTCGCCTGTCAGCACCAGCGTCTCGTCGTCGAGCCCCTCCAGCTTGCGCGCCCGCCCCCCGGCATTCTTCACCACCTTCGTGCAGCCGGTGACGCCACGCAGCGCCGCAACCAGCGGCCCCAGCAGTGCCTCGGCCCAGGCGGCATTCGGCTGAATTGCGCAGATCTCGCCGAACCTGTCGATGACCACGCCGGGGAGCCCGTCCGCCTCGGCGTGGACAAGGCGGTAGACTGGCGCCTCAAAGAGCCGCTCGCGCAGGGCGGCGGCGCGGGCGAGCCGGGCGGCGAACCACGCCTCGTCGATCCGCACTTCCGGATCTGCATCGAGCAGACGCACGGCGATCCGGCTGCCGGTGTTCACCGCGCCAAGCCCGATCGGCCGCCGCTCGGCATCCTCCAGAACCGCCAGGGCACCGGGCGGCAGGGCTTTCGTGCGCCGGTCGGTCACCAGATCGCCGTCGTAGACCCAGGGGAACCCGTGCCGCAGCTTGCGGGCATCGGCGCGGGGTTTCAGGCGCACGACCGGGCGGTCGTGGGCGACGTCGGGTTCGGCCTCGGCGGCGGGGGCGGTCAGCTCTGTCATGGAACGGACCCTAAGCGCATCGCACCGCGGCGGGAACCGGGAAGTGCCGCGCGGCCGCTGCCGCCCGCACCGCCCGGCTCCCCCGCGACACGCCGCGCTCTGGCGCCGTTAGCGGTAACCAATTATGACGGCACCAACCCCATCTGCCGCCCCGGAGGCACCGCCCATGACCCTCGACCCGACGATCGACCGCGTGACGGACCGCATCCGCGAACGCTCCGCCCCGACCCGCGAGGCCTATCTCGCCAACATGCGCTGCGCCGGAGAGGCCGGGCCCTTCCGCGCGCATCTGACTTGCGGCAACCAGGCCCATGCCTATGCCGCGATGGGCGACGCCAAGGAGACGCTGGCCGATGGTCGCGCCCCCAACCTCGGGATCGTGACCGCCTACAACGACATGCTGAGCGCCCACCAGCCGTTCGAGGCGTTCCCAGCGATCATCCGCGACGCCGCGCGCGCCGCTGGCGGCACGGCGCAGGTGGCGGGCGGGGTGCCGGCCATGTGCGACGGGGTGACCCAGGGCCAGGTGGGCATGGAGCTGTCGCTTTTCTCCCGCGACGTGATCGCGCTGGCGGCCGGCGTGGCGCTCAGCCACAACTGCTTCGACGCGGCCGCCTATCTGGGCGTCTGCGACAAGATCGTGCCGGGCCTGGTCATCGCCGCGGCAACCTTCGGGCACATCCCCGGCATCTTCATCCCGGCAGGGCCGATGACCAGCGGATTGCCGAACGACCAGAAGGCCAGGGTCCGCCAGCAATTCGCCGCTGGCGAGGTGGGGCGCGACAAGCTGATGGAGGCCGAGATGGCCAGCTATCACGGGCCGGGCACCTGCACCTTCTACGGCACGGCCAACAGCAACCAGATGCTGATGGAGTTCATGGGCCTGCACCTGCCCGGCGCCAGCTTCGTCAACCCGAACACACCGTTGCGCGAGGCGCTGACCCGGGCCGCGACCGAACGGGCACTGGCGATCACCGGGCTTGGCAACGAGTACCGCCCGGTCTGCGACATCCTCGACGAAAAGGCCTTCGTCAACGGCATCGTGGGGCTGATGGCGACCGGCGGATCGACCAACCTCGTCATCCACCTGCCGGCCATGGCGCGCGCCGCGGGCATCCTGCTGGATCTGGAGGATTTCGAGGACGTCTCGGAAGCCGTGCCTCTGCTGGCGAAGGTCTATCCCAATGGCCTGGCCGACGTGAACCATTTCCATGCCGCGGGCGGGCTCGGCTACATGATCGGGCAGTTGCTGGAGGCGGGGCTCCTGCATCCCGACACCAAAAGCGTCGCGGGCGACGGGATGGAGCTTTACACACAAGAGCCGAAGATCGCCGACGGGGCCGTCACCTGGGCGCCGGGCGCGGGCGAGACCCAAAACGACAAGATCCTGCGGCCCGCCGCGCACCCCTTCCAGAAGACCGGCGGCACCAAGCAGCTTTCCGGCAACCTCGGGCGGGCGATGATGAAGACCTCCGCTGTCGCCGCCGAGCGGCACGTGATCGAGGCGCCAGCACGCATCTTCCACGATCAGGCATCGGTCAAGGCTGCTTTCCAGGCAGGCGATCTGAACCGCGACGTCGTGGTGGTCGTGCGGTTCCAGGGCCCGCGCGCCAACGGCATGCCGGAACTGCACAGTCTCACTCCGATCCTCGCCGTGACGCAGGACCGCGGCCACAAGGTGGCGCTGGTCACGGACGGACGCATGTCGGGGGCCTCGGGAAAGGTGCCGTCCGCGATCCATGTCTCGCCGGAAGCGCTCGACGGCGGGCTGATGGCGCGGCTGCGCGACGGTGACGTGGTGCGGGTCGATGCGGTGGCCGGCCGGCTCGACGTGCTGACGGATGGCGTGGAGGCGCGCGATCCGGTCACCCCCGATCTTAGCGCCAACCAGACCGGGATCGGGCGCGAGCTTTTCGAGGTCTTCCGCCGCTCGGTCGGGCCTGCTACGGCCGGCGCGGGGGTGGTGGTGCCAACGGCCGCCGCGCCCGCCACCGAACCGACCTGAGCGCCCGCCCCTCCCAGCCACAAGGAACATCCCATGACCGCAGCCGAGGCCAGCATCAACTTGCTGGAGATCGCCGCGCTGGCCCCCGTGATCCCGGTGATCGTGATCGACGATGCGCGCGACGCCGGGCGCATGGCCGAGGCGCTCGTCTCCGGCGGGCTCTTCACGCTCGAGGTGACCCTGCGCACCCCGGCGGCCTTCGACGCCATCCGCGCGATGGCCGAGGTCGAGGGTGCGGTCGTTGGCGCCGGAACGGTGCTGACGGAGCGGGACGTGGCCGCGGCCCAGGAGGCTGGCGCGACCTTCGCCGTCTCGCCGGGTGCGACCCCGGCGCTGCTTCAGGCCTGCGAGGCCGCCGCCTTCCCGCTGCTGCCGGGGGCCGCCACGGCGACCGAGGCGATGACGCTGCTGGAGCGCGGCTATACCTTCCAGAAATTCTTTCCGGCCGAGGCCTCCGGCGGGCGTGCCGCCCTGAAGGCCGTGGGCGCGCCGCTGCCGCAGATCGTCTTCTGCCCGACGGGCGGGATCACGGCGGACACGGCGGCAAGCTACCTCAGCCTGCCCAACGTCGTCTGCGTCGGTGGATCGTGGGTGACGCCGAACCGGATGGTGGAGGAAGGCGACTGGGCCGGCATCCAGAACCTTGCATCGAAGGCCGCCAAGCTGGCTTCGGCCTGACCGGCCCGAACGTTCCGGGGGGCCTACCCGCCCGGCCCGGGGATAGGGGCGCCTTCCCTGCCCCTGCCCCATCGCTTGAGGCGAGGGCTGCCTTCACGTCTCTGGCCTCGCCCGGGCCGCGTAGCCCCCGCGCCGCCGCGGGGCCCCGTAGCTGGTCAGCCCCTCCGTCAGCACGGTGACCATGGGATGGCCGGCATCCTGCCCGTGCCGCTTCAGAAGCCGGTCGATCCGCGCGCGCTCTTCCCCGTCGGCCGGAACGGTCAGCGCCCAATCGAGGAAGATCGACCGGCATTCCGCCAGCCCGATCCCCTCGATCAGGAAACTCTCGGCGATCAGGCCCTTGGGGTCGTCGCTGCCCTGCCCCGTGCTCATCTCATGTCTCCCGGCCCGTGTGCTGCCATGAGCATGATCATCCGCGTGCCGGAGGGGCAAGCGGTGGCGATGCCATTTCACCTGTCAAGCCCGCCGCGATACCTGCGTCGATGACCGTCAACGCTGCTTCCCGGGCAGCCGCAAGCGAGGCCGCGAGCGCTTCCACACTGGCTGCGCCGCCGGAATTGCGCAGCAGGACGTCCCGCCCGCCATGGCCAAGATCTGGGGGGATCAACGCGCCTCCGGCAAGAAGGGCTGCCGTTGCCTTCACGCCCTGAAAAAGGCGATGCGCCGCGGAAAGCGCTGCGAGGCCCTCGCCGTCGACAAGGGGAGACGGTTGCGCGAGTTGCATCTGAGCGTCCCGGGTCGTCGTTCCTGCCAGCAACGCCAGCGCCTGGGCGAAAAGCTCGATATCGCGCTGCCCGCCGGGGCCCTGGGCGGTGTTCCAGACACGCGCCTCCGGCACCGTTGCGGCATCCGCATCGGCCAGGCGCCGGCGCATCTCGGCGAGATCGCGCATCACCGTGTCGGCCCGGTACGGGCGCTGCAGGATCGCGATGCGAAACGCCTCGAAGGCGCGCGCGAGGCCGGGCCCTCCGGCGATGGCCCGGGCCCGGGTCAGGGCCAGGTGCTCCCAGGTCCAGGCCTCCTCGGCCTGATACGTCCTGTAAGCCCGCCACCCGGTTGCCGCCGGGCCCTGCCGCCCCGAGGGCCGCAGCCGCATGTCGACGTCGTAGAGCCCGCCCGCCGCCGTCCTGGCGCTGAGCGCGGTGATCAGCGACTTGGTCAGGCGCGCGTAGTAGCTGCGCGCCGGAAGCGGCCGGCGGCCGTCCGAGCTTGCGTCTGGCGGCGCGTCGTAGATCAGGATCAGGTCAAGGTCCGAGCGTGCCGTCAGCGCGCCGGTGCCGAGAGATCCCATGCCCACGACGATGGCCCCCTTGCCGGGGCATTGCCCGTGAACGCGTTCGATCTCGGCCCTGACGGCCGGCCACAGCGCCGCCACCGTCGCTTCCGCCAGATCGGCATATTGCCGCGCGGCCTCCTCCGCGTTGAGAAGCCCGCGCAGATGATGGACGCCGATGCGGAAGTGCCACTCCTTCTGCCACCGGCGGGCGGCATCGAGCTTGCGTTCGTAATCGTCGCCCGCCTCCTTCAGCGCTGCCTCGAGCCCGGCCGAAAGCCCCTCCACGCCCGGCCACGGCGCGAAGAAGGCGCCGCCGATCACCGCATCCAGAACGCCGGGATGCGCCGAGAGATAGCGCGCCAGAACCGGCGCGGTGGACGAGATGTCGACCATCAGATCGATGAGTTGCGGGCGCGCCTCGAAGAGCGACAGCACCTGGACCCCGGCGGGCAGGCCGCGCAGGAACCCGTCGAACTGCACGATGGCCTCGCGCGGGCGCGCCGCGGCATCGAAGCGCGACAGGATGGCGGGGCGCAGCCGCGCCAGGATCGCCTGCGCCCGGGGCGAGCGCAGCGCAGGATAGCTCGCCCAGCGGTCGACGATCTCGCTGATCTCGGGGTCGATGGGCCTGGGCTGCGGGGCCTGGGGTGCCGCGAAGAGCAGGGCACAGGTGGCCTCGACGCTGCGGAATACCTCCGAAAGCCGCGCTTTCAGCGCCTCCGGGCCGGCATCGCCCGTCAGGCACGCGAGCCTGCGCCATCCATCGGGGCTGCGCGGCAGGTCGTGGGTCTGGGCATCGCGCACCATCTGCAGCCGGTGCTCGACCTCCCGCAGGGCGACATAGGCGGCCTCCAGATCGGCCGCGGCCTCGGGCGCGATCCAGCCGTTGCCGGCGAGAAGCCGAAGTGCCGGAACCGTGCCGCGGACCCGCAGCGCGGTATCGCGCCCCCCGGCGATCAGTTGATGGGTCTGTGCGAAAAACTCGATGTCGCGAATGCCGCCCGGGCAAAGCTTGACGTTACGCCCGGACAGGTCCGCGTTGTCCGCCCCGGCCCGCTGGATGCGGATCTTGCGGCGGATGTCGTGCGCCTCCTCGATGGCCGCGAAATCCAGATGCCGGCGCCAGACGAAGGGGCTGATGGCCTGCAGGAACGCATCGCCGACCTCGAGCGACCCTGCCGCCGGGCGGGCCTTGACGAAGGCGGCCCGCTCCCACGCCCGGCCGAGCGCCTCGTAGTAGCGTTCCGCCGCCGAGACCGTCACGGCAACGGGCGTGACGGAGGGATCGGGGCGCAGGCGCAAGTCGGTCCGGAACACGTAGCCCTCGGCCGTGATGTCGCTCAGCAGGGCCATCGCCCTGCGCACGACGCGGATCATGACCGCCCGCGCGGCCGGCAGATCGGCGTTCTCGAAGCGCGTATCGTCGAAAAGACAGATGATATCGATGTCGGAGGAATAGTTCAGCTCATGGGCGCCCATCTTGCCCATGGCCAGAACGGCAAGCCCCGCGGCGTCTTCGGCCTCCGGCCCGTGATCCGGCAGGCGGCCCCGCTGCAGTTCCGGCGCCAGCGCCGCGCGCAGGGCCACGTCGCAGGCGCGATCGGCGACGGCTGTGAGGGCACCCGTCACCTCGTCGAGGGTCCAGACCCCGCCGAGATCGGCCAGTCCGGTCAGCAGGGCGATCCGGCGTTTGGCGCGGCGCAGGCCCTCACCCGGGTCGTCCATCTCCGGGGCGAGGGCGTCCAGACAGCCTGTCAGGGCCGTTTCGGGGCTCTGGGCAAGCGCGGATGCCAGCCACGCCGCCTCGCGCTTGACAAGCCCGGCGAGGTAGGGGCTCGATCCCGCCGCCCCGGCGATGAGATCGGCGGTTGCCCCCGGTCCATCGAACGGCCCGCCGCGAAGCTCTTCGGTCACGGCGGGATCGAAGGGTCTTGGCGCGCGCCGGATCCTGGTGTCAAACCCCATTGCAAGACGATGGCGGCGCGGCAGCGCCCGGTCAACGCCTGCCAGACAGGCGCGGAGGTACCGAGCGATGAGCAAGGGCCTGAAGCGGGCCGGGCGCAGACGGGGTTCGCCATCGGCGGGGTCTCTCCCGTGGGCCATCTGACCCGGCCTCGTGCGTGGTTCGGTCTCCGACTTCTGAAGCTCAGGGCGACATGGGCCGCGGCAGGCTCGCCTCGGCACAAGTTCGCGGTAGCACCTGCCGCCCTGATGGCTTTGGCCAAGGCGGCAGAACCAGACTTGAGTAGAAAAAAGCTTTTGCCTAGCGATGTGAAGAAAGTTCACATTTCCTCTTGAAGTCGCGGCTTGCGATCCCGATCTTGATCATGTGAAGGCAATTCACATGAACCAAACCTTCGATGGAGACCAATATGAGCACTGTCGCAACCTGGCCCTCGCAGGCCGAAACGTGGCTGGACCAGCGCGGCAAGGGCGCCTGGATCGCGGCGATGATCTTCGGCTTCATCTTCTTCTGGCCTGTCGGTCTGGCCCTTCTTGCCTACATGACCTGGAGCAAACGCATGTTCAATCGCAGCAATTCGCCCTCTTACCGCATGGGCAACCGCATGTCGGGCCGCAACTTCCGCTCCTCCGGCAACTCCGCCTTCGACGCGTACAAGGCGGACACGCTGCGCCGCCTCGAGGAAGAGCAGGACAGCTTCCAGGCTTTTCTCAAGCGTCTGCGCGACTCCAAGGACAAGGCCGAATTCGACCAGTTCATGGCGGACCGAGAGACGAAGCCGACGATCGACGCGTCCGACGCGGCTTGATGCCAAGGGCCTGGGGCACCACGTTCAGCCCCAGGCCCCGGCACCTACCGGGGAATGCTGCCACAAACCCAGCCGGCCCCCGATGCGCGGGGCCGTCTTGCACGCGCCCGCCCTCGGGTCGAAAAGGAGCCCGATCCATGACCTCGACCGCCCAGACCTGGGGTCTTCCGGACCCCGACGACCACGCGGAATTCTACGCGGATGTCACGACCAAGCGCTTCATCGCGTGGATTGCCGACACCTGCATCATCTTCGCCCTGACACTGCTGATTCTGCCGTTCACGGCCTTCATGGGCCTCTTCGTGTACCCCATCCTCTGGATCGCGATCGGCTTCACCTACCGCAGCGCGAGCATCTCGGCCGGGTCAGCGACGCTGGGGATGCGCCTGATGTCGATCCAGTTGCGCAATCGTCAGGGCGCGCGGTTCGATGCCGCGACAGCACTCGGGCACACGTTCCTCTACTACGCGATGGCCTCACTGGTGGTGCTTCAGGCGATCTCGGTTCTTTTCATGCTGATCGGCGCGCGCGGTCAGGGACTGCACGACATGATGCTCGGCACCGCTGCCATCAACACACCCGACGACGCCTGACGGCGGCGGCGGGTGCGGTGCCGCGCCCCGGACAAGCCGGAGGGCAGGCATACCGGGAGGCCCGTCCTCCCTCCCCCGAAATGGGGAGGATCCGGGGCTTGGCGGGGCGGGGCGGCATTGCTAGTCTCGCCGCAAAGCAGCCACGGATGCCATGCGCCACACCCTTCCCATCGCCCCTCAGTTCTTCGTTACCGCTCCGCAGCCCTGCCCTTACCTGGAGGGCCGGATGGAGCGGAAGCTGTTTACCGCCCTGCAGGGCGACAGCGCAGAGACACTGAACGATGCCCTATCGAAGCAGGGGTTCCGGCGGTCGCAGAACGTGCTCTACCGGCCGTCCTGCGCGGAGTGCAATGCCTGCCTTTCGGCGCGGATCCGGGTCGATGGGTTCCGCCCGTCCAAGAGCCAGCGCCGGACGCTTGCGCGCAATGCCGACCTTTCGCGGCGCGCCACCTCGCCCTGGGCCACGGAAGATCAGTTCGCGCTGTTCCGCACCTATCTGGATAGCCGGCATGCCGATGGCGGCATGGCCGACATGGACATCTTCGAGTTCGCCGCGATGGTCGAGGAGACGCCGATCCGCAGCCGGGTGATCGAATACACCACGCCGCCGCTGGCCGGCAGCGGCAAGGGCGACCTGACCGCCGTGTGCCTTACCGACGTGCTCGATGACGGATTGAGCATGGTCTATTCGTTCTACGACCCCGCAGAGACCCGGCGGTCGCTGGGCACCTTCGCCATCCTCGATCACATCGAGATCGCACGTGAGGCGGGCCTGCCCTTCGTATATCTGGGGTATTGGGTGCCCGGCAGCACCAAGATGGGGTACAAGGCGAACTTCTCGGGGGTGGAGATCTACAAGGGCGGCGCCTGGCAGAAGATGGGGGAGCCGAGCTCGCACAGCGCGGCGACGCATCCGCTTTCGGTCGATCCCATCGCCGAGCAGGTGGCGCGGATCAACCTGCCGGATTCGATCCCGACCCGCGGATGAGACGCCTGCACGCCGTCACGCTGCTGGTTCCGGACTACCGCCCTGCATTGAATTTTTACGTGCATAAACTGGGGTTTGTGCTGTTGCAGGATATCGATCTGGGCGATGGCAAGCGGTGGGTGCGGGTCGCGCCGCCGGGGGGCGAATGCGCGCTGATCCTGGCGCGGGCGACGACGGCGGAACAGAAGGCGGTCATCGGCCAGCAGGCGGGCGACAGGGTGAGCCTCTTCCTGGAAACCACTGATTTTGCGGCGGATCATGCCGCAATGCTGGCCGAGGGCGTCGCGTTCGAGGAGGAGCCGCGGCAGGAGCCCTATGGCACCGTCGCCGTCTGGCGCGACCCGTTCGGCAACCGCTGGGACCTGATCGAATTCGCGGAAAACAACCGGAATTGACGTGTCGGCGCGGCGTCGGCTTTCGGTCGGCAAAGTGTATGCGTACTATTTCTGTCAGGTATTCCGGGCAGACGTATCGGGCCACGATCATCGGGCCGGCCCAGCCGCCCAGAAGCCGGACCTTTGCCGCCCGCAACCGTCCACTGCCTCACCCGTGACAACGCGCGAAAGCGCGGCTCTCCCTGTCCCGAAACGGAGCCCTGCGCGCGCCTCTTTTCAAGCGGCTCCCGGCGAGCCGGGACCCGGGGCATGCCGCTCGTGAGACCCCACTCGATCCGGCAGCGCCCGGGGCACCGACGCGCCTGAAGGCGGCGGCGGCTGCCTTGCGGCCCCTTCCCTCACCCCGACCTCGACGACGGGACCGGGGATGAACCGGCACGCTCGCGCGGAGGGGCGCGGACGGCCTAGTTCGCCAGCAGGTCCGGCACGATGGTCACCACGCCCGGGAACGACCAGAGCATCAGCAGGCCCAGCACCTGGATCAGCACGAACGGGATCACGCCGCGGTAGATGTGCCGGGTGGTGACCTCGGGCGGGGCGACGCCGCGCAGGTAGAAGAGCGCGAAGCCGAAGGGCGGTGTGAGGAACGAGGTCTGCAGGTTCACGGCGATCATGATGGTCACCCATTTGGGGTCCATCGTGCCGCCGTAGATCACCGGGCCGACGATGGGCACGACGATGTAGATGATCTCGAGGAAATCGAGGACGAAGCCGAGGATGAAGAGCACCAGCATCACGATCAGGAACACCACCCATTCCCGTTCGAAGCTGCGCAGGAACTCCTGGATGTAATGCTCCCCCCCGAAGGAGATGACGACGAGGTTGAGAAGCTGCGAGCCGATCAGGATGGTGAAGACCATCGAGGTGACCTTGGCCGTCTCGCGCACCACGGGCGGCAGGACGCCGTAGCGCAAGAGCACCCAGCAGGAATAGAGGATGCCGAAGAAGGCGAAGTGAAAGGCCGCCTGCGCCACGATGAAGGCGATCCAGTCTTCGGCCGACATGCCCTCGCGGCCGACGCGCAGATCGAAGTTCACCCCCAGCAGGATCATGATGACAACCGCGAAGCTGGCCATGATGACCAGGCGGCCGGAGCGGTGCTGGTCTGCCAGCTTGCGGTAGGCGGCGAGCATGATCGCGCCCGCCGCCCCGAGGGCCGCCGCAGGCGTGGGATTGGTGATGCCGCCGAGGATGGAGCCGAGGACGGCGACGATCAGCACCAGCGGCGGGAAGACCACCCGCAGCAGATCGTTCTGCGCCAGCCGGCCGATGGCCGTGCGGCATCCGTAGATCACCAGCGCCAGCGGGATGGCCAGCAGCAGCAGGCTGCGCCCCGGCGACATGGTGGGGCCGATGAGGAGCGCGTCGACGAGGAAGGCCAGCGCCACGCCGCCGAGCCCGATCCAGAGGTCGCGGCCATCGGCGAACGGGGCGACCCCGCGCGCGGTGGTGAGCACGAGCGCCAGCATGATGAAGCCGGTGGCGATGGCGGAGCTGAGCGGGGCGGCCCCCTGGATCGCGTCGACCCGGGCGGTGGCCAGCTCTTCCTCGGTCAGCTCGCGGGCCTGCTGGAAGCCGCCGCTTTCCCGGATGGCGGTCTGCTCGGCCACGGCGCGATCCCAGGCGGCCTGACCGTGCAGCTCGATCATCGATGCCTGGCATTGCGGCGAGACCGTCGTGCGCAGGCTGGCGCCCTCGCTGGCTTCCGAGAAGCTGCCGACGTCGACGTTCTGGCTGCCGAGGAGCCCGAGGGAGCCCAGCATCATGGCGCCGCCGATCAGCAGCGCAGGCGCGCCGACGAACCAGAGCAGCGCGTCGTTGCGCGGGATGGGGTGCACGCCCGCCGGCCCGTCGGAGAAGACGGCGGGCGCCTTGCGGGGATCGTAGAGGGCATAGGCGAAGGCATAGGCCGCATAAAGGACGGCCAGCAGGACGCCTGGCAGGATCGCCGCCTGGAAGAGGGTGCCGACCGAGACGACCGCCGCCTCGCCCAGATAGGTCAGCGCATCGGAGCAGCCGGCGGCGATGGCGCGCTGCTCCTGCGCGGTCGAGTAGAGATCGCCCGCCAGCGTGCCCAGCAGGACGATGACGATGGAGGGCGGGATGATCTGGCCGAGGGTGCCGGAGGCGGCGATGACGCCGGTGGACAGGGAGGGCGAATAGCCGGCGCGCAGCATCGTGGGCAGGCTGAGCAGGCCCATGGTGACGACGGTGGCGCCGACGATCCCGGTGGAGGCGGCGAGGAAGGCGCCGACCACGACGACGGAGACGGCCAGGCCGCCCGGCAGCGGGCCGAAGACCCGCGCCATGGTGGTGAGCAGGTCCTCGGCGATGCGCGAGCGTTCCAGCGTGATGCCCATCATGACGAACATCAGCACCGCCAGCAGCGTCTCGATGGAGGCGCCGGCGAAGACGCGTTCGTTCATGCGGTTGACGATGAAGCTGAGGTTGCGGTCCATCGCCAGCTCCCAGCCGCCGGGGAACAGGGCCTCTTCGACGCGCGGCAGCTCGGGGTATCGGAATTTCGAGATGTCGAGGCGGTTGACGCCCTCGGCCAGAAGCGCGCGGTACTCGGCGCTGCCGACATCGACCGCCTGGTGGATGAGGATGCCGGCACTGTCGAGCGCGGCGATGATCCCGAACGAGACGACGCCGGCGCCGGCGATGGCGAAGGCGACCGGGAAGCCCGTCATGATGCCGCCGAAGAGGCAGAAGAACACGATGATGAGGCCGACCTCGACCCCGTCCAGACCAAGTATCATCGATGTCCCCTAATGGATTTCCGCGGCCCGCTCGGCCAACTCGTCGCCGAGGCTGTCGCGGTCGTGGTAGCGTTCGTCCGCCGCCTCGCCCTCGATCAGCTCAAGCAGGTTGCGGTAGAAGAACGCCACCGCCTGCAGCAGCATCATGAAGACGAAGGCGACGATCAGGATCTTGAAGAGGAAGTAGGCGTTGAAGCCGTTGGGCGAGAAGCCGATGGTCTCGACGTTCCACCGCACGATCTGGGCCTTGCGCAGCAGCAGGTCGAGCGTGTCGGAGGCCGAGACCTTGGGCGTGATGAGGTGACGCCAGAGGAAGTACCACGCGAAGAGCCATGTCAGCAGAAGTGCCGGGATCATCAGCACCATGGTGCCGACCATGTCCATGATCTTCTTGGCGCGGCGCGACACCCCGCCATAGATAAGGTCGACCCGTACATGACCGCCCTGGATGAAGGTGTAGGCGCAGCAGAGCGCCACGACGATGGCGTTGTAGAGCTTCAGCTCTTCCGAGAACCAGCTGACGTCCTTGGTGAAGGCCGAACCGAAGGGGCCGATGGAGATCTCGGCGACCTGGAAGATCCGCTGCTGGAAGACGATCAGCAGCTGTTGCAGGACCATGAGCAGGCCGACCCAGGCGGCCGCGCGGCCGACCGTGTTGCCGAACCATTCGACCCCGCGCACGTAGCCCCAGAGGACCGCGTGCTTCCAGAGGCCGATGCCGGTCAGGATCAGGAAGGCCAGGAGGGCGACGAAGAACAGTTCTGTCGAGCCGCCATAGTAGACGACGCGCATGATGGCTTCAGGGTCGGACCAGTTCAGCCAGAGGCCGGGCTGCGCCACCGCCTGGGCGAAATGGACGACGGCCTGCGCGAGGTTCGTCAGAAACCAGACGATGCCGTCCATCCTGGCGCTCCGTAATGTTGGGGATGAGGGACCACCGCCCCGGCTGGACCGGGGCGGTGGCGTTCGGCGGTTGGGCCCGGCCGGGCGGGCCGGATCAGCCGAGGATGCGGTTCCGCTGGTTGGTGAAGGCGCCTTCGGAGCGCTGGATCCAGCTCGACGACGACTTGAGCGAGGCCTGGTAGCTGTCGAAGATCTTCTTGTAGAGATCGTCGGACATGTTGTCCTGCCAGACTTCCTGGGCGGCCGTGCCGAAGGCATCCCAGACGCTGTCGGGGAATTCCATGATCTGCACGCCGCCGGACTGCAGCCGCTGCAGGGCCGCGCCGTTGTTCTTGAGGAAGAGCGACAGGGTCCATTGCGTGGACGAGGCCGCGACCTGCTCGATCACCTTCTGGTGGGCAGGCGACAGGCTCTCGAAGACCTCGCGGTTGGTGGCGAGGGTCAGGCCGGGCCCGGGCTCGTGGAAACCGCCGGTGTAGTAGATCTTGGTGATCTCCTGGAAGCCGGCCTTCTCGTCGGCCCAGGGGCCGATCCACTCGGTCCCGTCGATGGCGCCGGACGCGAGCGCCTGGTAGACCTCGCCGCCCGGCAGGTTCTGGACCGAGGCGCCGAGCTTGCCCAGCACTTCGCCGCCCTGCCCCGGCATCCGGAACTTCAGGCCCTGGAAATCTTCGGGTCCCTTGATCTCGTTGCGGAACCAGCCGCCGGACTGGGCGCCGGTGTTGCCGCCGAGGAAGGACTTGAGGTTGAAGATCTGGCCCAGCTCGTCGTGCAGCTCCATGCCGCCGTCGTGGTAGTACCAGACGTTCAGCTCCTGCGCCGTCATGCCGAAGGGCAGCGATGCGAAGAACTGGTAGCCCGGATGCTGACCGACGAAATAGTAGTCGACGCCGTGATACATGTCGGCCTGGCCGGCGGTGACGGCGTCGAACACCTCGAAGGCGCCGACGAGCTCGCCCGCGGCCTTCACGTCGACCGTCAGCTGCCCGTCGGTCGCGGCGGTGATCATGTCGGCGCAATACTGGGCGCTGTCGTGGACGCCGGCGAGGCCGCGGCCCCAGGTGGTCACCATGGTCAGCGTGCGGTTGCCCTGGGCGATGGCGGGTGCGGCCAGCGACGTCGCGGCGGCGGCACCGCCACCGACGGCGGCGGTACGGATGAATGATCGGCGATCCATTAAGTGTCGTCCTCCCTTGAACCCCCGGCCCCGTGCCGGGTGCTTTGGTTGTCGCGCGACACTAGCGACAAGTTTCCAACAGGAAAACAGGGGATTCGAGATTCTAACGCGCATTTGCGGCAACGATCCGAGGTTGCATCGCGGCTTTGCAGATGCAGGGACCCGAATGCCCGCGACCCCCACCGAGGCGCGTATGGCCCGATCAGGAATGGAGAACGGAAGTTACTTCACGGGGCCGTATCCCTGCAACAAAGTTGCGTGGGCGCACCGGTTTCATATCCAATCTTCCAATCTTTCGCCTTGACCCCCGGAATTCACCCGCCTACGGTCCGACGACACCGCGGGAGGACCCCATGACCATCGATGTAGCGGACATGAGGCGATAGCGCGGCGGCCCGCACGGGGCCGATCCAGTCTTTCGACGCGCCCCGGACCTTCCTCTGGGGCTTTTTTTTGCGATACCGCCCGCGGAGTGGCGGAACGGAGCGGACCGATGACCAAGATGACCGGCGCGAAGATGGTGGTTCAGGCCCTGAAGGATCAGGGCGTTGACGTGGTGTTCGGCTATCCGGGCGGCGCGGTGCTGCCGATCTACGACGAGATCTTCCAGCAGAACGAGATCCGCCACATCCTGGTGCGCCACGAGCAGGGTGCGGTTCACGCAGCCGAGGGCTATGCCCGCTCCACCGGCAAGCCCGGGGTCGTTCTGGTGACCTCCGGGCCGGGCGCGACCAACGCCGTCACCGGGCTGACCGACGCGCTGATGGACAGCATCCCGCTGGTCGTGCTGACCGGCCAGGTGCCGACCTTCATGATCGGCAACGACGCCTTCCAGGAGGCCGACACGGTGGGCATCACCCGGCCCTGCACCAAGCACAACTGGCTGGTGAAGGACACCAAGGATCTGTCCAACGTCATCCACCAGGCCTTCCACGTGGCCATGCGCGGCCGCCCCGGCCCGGTGCTGGTGGACATCCCCAAGGACGTCCAGTTCGCGAAGTCGGACTACACGCCGCCCGCGAAGGCGAAGGTCTCGCACTACCAGCCGAAGGTGAAGGGCGACCTGGATCAGATCACCCGCATGGTCGCGCTGATGGAGACGGCCGAGCGGCCGGTCTTCTACACCGGCGGCGGCGTGATCAATTCCGGCCCCGGCGCCAGCCAGCTTCTGCGGGAGTTCGTGGCCGCGACCGGCTTTCCGGTGACCTCGACGCTGATGGGCCTTGGCGCCTATCCGGCGAGCGGCGAGAGCTGGCTGGGGATGCTGGGGATGCACGGGCTCTACGAGGCGAACCTGGCGATGCACGGCTGCGACCTGCTGATCAACGTCGGCGCGCGGTTCGACGACCGGATCACCGGGCGGGTGCAGGATTTCAGCCCGCACTCGAAGAAGGTGCATATCGATATCGACCCCTCCTCGATCAACAAGGTCATCCATGCGGACGTTCCGATCATCGGCGATGTCGGGCACGTTCTGGAGGACGCGCTGAAGATCTGGAAGTCGCGCGGCCGCAAGGTGAACCGCGAGGGGCTGGCCAAGTGGTGGGCGGCGATCGACGAATGGCGCAAGGCGGACTGCCTCGCCTACAAGGGCTCGGAGACGACGATCAAGCCGCAATACGCCGTGCAGCGGCTGGAGGCGCTGACCAAGGACCGCGACCGCTACATCACCACCGAGGTGGGGCAGCACCAGATGTGGGCGGCGCAGTATCTGGGCTTCGAGGACCCCAACCGCTGGATGACGAGCGGCGGCCTTGGCACGATGGGCTACGGCACGCCGGCCTCGATCGGGGTGCAGATCGCGCACCCCGACGCGCTGGTCATCAATGTTGCCGGCGAGGCGAGCTGGCTGATGAACATGCAGGAGATCAGCACGGCGGTGCAGTTCCGGCTGCCGGTGAAGCAGTTCATCCTGAACAACGAGCGGCTGGGGATGGTGCGGCAATGGCAGGAGCTGCTGCACGGCGAGCGCTACAGCCAGTCATGGTCGGAGGCGCTGCCCGATTTCGTGAAGCTGGCGGAGGCGTTCGGCTGCAAGGGGATCCTGTGCAAGGACCCGGCCGATCTGGACGACGCGATCATGGAGATGCTGGCCTATGACGGGCCGGTGATCTTCGACTGCCTGGTCGAGAAGCACGAGAACTGCTTTCCGATGATCCCCTCGGGCAAGGCCCACAACGAGATGCTGCTGGCCAACGCGGCGATGCAGGGGGCGATCACGGGCACGGGGGCGGTGCTGGTCTGAGGGGCGGCGGGGCGGACCCTGCCCCGCCGCGGGTCGGCGAGGTCGGGGCCGCCCCCTCCCCCGGGTCGGCGGGATGCCGCCCGCCCACCCCCGGCGCCTCAGAACGGGCCGGGCTCGCCGCGCCAGCGATAGGCCCAGGCCGCCACGATGGCGAAAAGCACATGCCCCACCAGCGCCACCCAGGTGATGCCGGTGAAGCCCAGAAACGCGGGAAGGCCGGCGATCAGATGCGCCATGATGTACATCGCGAAGATCCACAGCACGACGCCGTAGGCGACCGCGCCGGCGATCCAGGGCACCTGCGGCGCGACGCGGCGGCGCAGCGGCTCGGCGACCAGCAGCCAGCCCAAGGGGTAGGCGACGAGCCCCGCGACGTAGTGCAGCGCATGGGCGCCCGGCTCCCACGGCGCGCCGAAGAGCGCCTGCAGGGTGGAGTTGGCCAGCGGCACCGGCGCCAGCGATGCGAAGCCGAGGCCGGGGCTGAGCGACTGGCCGAAGAAGTCGAACGCGACCGTGGCGATGGCGCCGGCGATCAGGGTGTTGCCGGCGATGCGGGCGACGTCGAGGCCGGGCTCTGCGGTGGCGGTGGTCATGGGGGTGTCCTCCAGGGCGTTGAAATGACGATACTTTCGCGGCTTTCGTACGGTATACCTACGGATTCCGTAGTCTCGCGCAATCCTCTACACCGGCCCGTGATCCGGTGCGAGCCTGGCTTTACCAAACGTCGGCTTCAGGCCGGAATCTGTAACAATATGCGGCCTGTCGGCCCGGCCTTCGGCGGAATATTGCAGCCCCTGCCCCCCGCACGCCGCGCCGCGCCGCAAACCCAAGGAGATCCGCGATGACGAAACTGCATATCAAGAAGGGCACGTCGCAGCATTCGGCCTATGACCTGCGCAGCCATCTGAGCGACGTGGAGGAGCGGCACACGCTGGCCGTGCTGGTCGACAACGAGGCGGGGGTCCTGGCGCGGGTGATCGGGCTGTTCTCGGGGCGGGGCTACAACATCGACAGCCTGACCGTGGCGGAGGTGGACCACGAGGGGCGGCGCTCGCGGATCACCATCGTCACCACGGGCACGCCGCAGGTGATCCAGCAGATCAAGGCGCAGCTGGACCGGATGGTGCCGACCCACGAGGTGCACGACCTGACGGTCGAGGGGCATTCGGTGGAACGCGAGCTGGCGCTGATCAAGGTGGCGGGCACCGGCGAGAAGCGGGTGGAGGCGCTGCGGCTGGCGGACATCTTCCGCGCCAAGGTGGTGGACACATCGCTGACGAGCTTCGTGTTCGAGATCACCGGGACCTCGGAGAAGGTCGATGCCTTCGCGGAGCTGATGCGACCGCTGGGCCTGCTGGAGATTGCGCGGACGGGCGTGGCGGCGCTGTCGCGGGGGCCGACCCAGCACGCGGCGCATGGCGAGGTGATGGGGTGACGGGCGGCGGCGGCTCGCATTCCTGACGCAGAAAGAAGGAGGCGTTGCCGCCCCCTTCCAGTTTCGCCAGCCCGGCTCGTTATTCTTAACCGCTCGATAGTCTTTTCGTTGTCTGCCTGCGGCCTGGCCGGCGTCAAGGACGCGCGCACGCGCCCCGGAACTCTTAATCAAGATTGTTGCCGCTAGAACCATCTGGGTTCGAGCGAGGAATTCGTCTTCCGTTGGGATCCTTCATGACATGGTAGCCAGGGTGCTTTCCTGCCGCAATTTGGTTCGCCAACGTTCCTCTAGGTAACTCACCTTGACCAGGCACATTGAAGTGAGTGTTTAGGCCGGTCGAATTCTCTTGAGTAACCGTGATCTTTTTCACCGACATTGGAGTCTCCTATGTCCACAGGGAGGCCCGATTGCTCGTGGATAAACCCTGTAGTTCTGAGCACGCCATTGATCCGCTCATCCGGTAATGGTCTCCATCTGATGTCGACCCGAACTGGGCCGAACTTGCTTATCCCGCAGCGTGCTATTCTTTTGCGGGAAAGGCCGGGGATCGGTGCTGTAACACCGATCCCCAACCCCCAATCTGTCTAGCTACACCCGCTCGTCCCCCCGCAGGTGTTGCACTTCATGCAGGTGCCGTTGCGGACCAGCGTGTAGTTGCCGCACTCGCCGCAGGGGTCGCCCTCAAAGCCCTGCATCTTGGCGCGGCTGCGCAGGCTGACGGTGGCGGCTTCGGTGACGGCGGTGGTGCGGGTCTCGATGGTCTCGACGATGCTGTCGGCGACCATCGCCCCGTCGAAGGCCACCGCCCCCTGCCCGCCCTGCAGCACGACCAGCTCGTGCGGCAGGCGCTTGCGCAGGTAGCCCGAGGAGCTGATCTGCTTGAGCACCTCGAGGGATTTCGACGCAGCACTCTCGCCCACCGGCGCGACGTTGCGCTTGCCCTCGCCGACGCCCTGCCCGAGGCTGTCGAAGCTGGCCCCTTCGGGCGAGACATGGGCGAGGTCGGTGCGGTCGAGGTAGCTGACCGCCAGCTCGCGGAAGATGTAGTCGAGGATCGAGGTGGCGTTCTTGATCGCCTCGTTGCCCTGCACCATCCCCGCCGGCTCGAACCGGGTGAAGGTGAAGGCGTCCACGAATTCCTCCAGCGGCACGCCGTATTGCAGCCCGACGCTGATCGCGATGGCGAAGTTGTTCATCATCGCGCGGAAGCCAGCCCCTTCCTTGTGCATGTCGATGAAGATCTCGCCCAGCTGCCCGTCGCGGTACTCGCCGGTCCGCAGATACACCTTGTGGCCGCCGACGATCGCCTTCTGGGTGTAGCCCTTGCGCCGTTCGGGCAGCTTCTCGCGGTGGTTGCGCACGATCTCCTTGACGATGACCTTCTCGACGATCTTCTCGGCCAGCACGATGGCCTTCTCCTGCGCCGACCCGGTGGCGAGGATCTCCTCGGCGTCGTCGTCGTCTTCCACCAGGGCGGCGGCCAGCGGCTGGCTGAGCTTCGATCCGTCGCGGTAGAGCGCGTTGGCCTTGACGCCCAGCGACCAGCTGAGCTCGTAGGCGTCCTGGCAATCGGCGATGGTGGCGTCGTTGGCCATGTTGATGGTCTTGCTGATGGCGCCCGAGATGAAGCTTTGCGCGGCGGCCATCATGTGGATGTGGGCGGCGACGCTGAGGTAGCGGCGGCCGGTCTTGCCGCAGGCATTGGCGCAATCGAAGACCGGGTAGTGCGCCGGGTCCAGATGCGGGGCGCCTTCGAGGGTCATGGTGCCGCAGACATGGTCGTTGGCGGCCTCGATCTGGGCACGGGTGAAGCCCAGATGGCCCAGCATGTCGAAGGTCGGGTCGGCGAGCTTCGCGGCCGGTATGCCAAGGGTCTCGGTGCAGAAGGCGGCGCCAAGCGTCCACTGGTTGAAGACGAAGCGGATGTCGAAGGCGCTTGGCAGCGCGGCCTCGATCTTGTCGATCTCGGCGGCGCCGAAGCCGTGGCCGGCGAGTGCCGTGTGGTTGATGCCGGGCGCGTTGCCCATGGTGCCGTGGCCGACCGCGTGGGCCACGATCTCGGCCGCCTGCGCCGGGCCGTAGCCGAGCAATTCCAGCGCCGCGGGGACGGAGCGGTTGATGATCTTGAAGTAGCCGCCGCCGGCGAGCTTCTTGAACTTCACCAGCGCGAAGTCGGGCTCTATCCCGGTGGTGTCGCAATCCATCACCAGCCCGATCGTGCCGGTGGGGGCGATGACGCTGACCTGGGCGTTGCGGTAGCCATGGGCCTGACCGAGCCGCAGCGCCTCGTCCCACGCCTGGGTCGCAAGCTGGATCAGGCGCGGATCGGGGCAGTTGGCATGGTCGAGCGGCACCGGCTTCACGGCCAGATCCTCATAGCCTTCCGTGGCGCCGAGGGCGGCGGCGCGGTGGTTGCGGATTACGCGCAGCATGTGGTCGGCGTTGCGCGCATGGCCCGGGAAGGCGCCCACCTCGCCGGCGATCTCGGCGCTGGTCGCGTAGGAGACGCCGGTCAGGATGGCCGTCAGCGCCCCGCAAAGCGCGCGGCCCTCGTCGCTGTCGTAACCGAGGCCCATGGTCATCAGCAGGCCGCCGATGTTGGCGTAGCCGAGGCCGAGGGTACGGAAATCGTAGGAGCGCTGCGCGATCTCCTTGCTGGGGAACTGCGCCATCGTCACGCTGATCTCCAGCGTCAGGGTCCAGAGCCGGGTGGCGTGGATGTAGTCTTCGGCGGCGAAGGCGCCCTCGCGGTAGAAGGTGAGCAGGTTCAGCGAGGCGAGGTTGCAGGCGGTATCGTCGAGGAACATGTATTCGCTGCACGGATTGCTGCCGCGGATCGCGCCGTCGGCCGGGCAGGTGTGCCAGGCGTTGACGGTGTCGTGGAACTGGATGCCGGGATCGGCGCAGGCCCAGGCGGCGTGGCCGATCTGCTCCCAGAGATCGCGGGCGCGCAGGGACTTGGCGACCTTGCCGTCGGTGCGGCGGATCAGATCCCAACCGGCATCGTCGCGCACGGCCTGCAGGAAGGCGTCCGTCAGGCGCACGGAGTTGTTCGAGTTCTGCCCCGCGACGGAGCTGTAGGCCTCGCTGTCCCAGTCGGTGTCGTAGGTCGGGAAGGCGATGCTCTCGAAGCCCTGGCGGGCGTAGTCGAGCACGCGCTTCACGTAGGTCTCTGGGATGGCGGCCTTCTTGGCGGCCTTCACGGCGGCCTTCAGGGTCTCGTTGACCTTGGGGTCCGTCGCGGCGTCGATGTCGCCGTCCCAGGCCTTGATGGCGGCGAAGATCTCGTTCAGCCGGGCTTCGTGGGATTTCGAGCCGGCGACGAGGCTCGCGACCTTCTGCTCCTCGATGACCTTCCAGTTGATGAAGGCCTCGATGTCGGGGTGGTCGGCATCGCAGATGACCATCTTGGCCGCCCGGCGGGTGGTGCCGCCGGACTTGATGGCCCCCGCGGCGCGGTCGCCAATTCGCAGGAAGCCCATGAGGCCCGAGGATTTGCCGCCGCCCGAAAGCGCCTCGCCCTCGCCGCGGAGCGACGAGAAGTTGGTGCCGGTGCCCGATCCGTACTTGAAAAGCCGCGCTTCGCGCACCCAGAGGTCCATGATCCCGCCCTCGTTAACGAGATCGTCATTCACAGCCTGGATGAAGCAGGCATGGGGTTGGGGATGTTCATAGGAGGAGGTCGAGGCGGTCAGCTTGCCCGTCTTGTAATCCACGTAGTAGTGGCCCTGCGCGGGGCCATCGATGCCGTACGCCCAATGCAGCCCGGTGTTGAACCATTGCGGCGAGTTCGGCGCCGCCCGCTGGGTGGCCAGCATGTGCCGCATCTCGTCGAAATAGGCGCGGGCATCGGCTTCCGCGGTGAAGTAGCCGCCCTTCCAGCCCCAGTAGGCCCAGGCGCCCGCCAGCCGGTCGAAGACCTGCACGGCAGAGGTCTCGCCGCCGTAGCGCTGGCCTTCGGGCAGCTCTGCCAGCGCGTCCTCGTCGGGGACCGAGCGCCAGAGAAAGGCGGGCACGCCGCGCTCGCGGACCCGCTTCAGCCGTGCTGCGACCCCGGCCTTGCGGAAGTACTTCTGGGCGAGCACGTCGGAGGCGACCTGGCTCCAGCCTTCGGGAACCTCCACGGCATCGAGGCGGAAGACCACCGTGCCATCCGGATTGCGGATCTCGGAGGCCGTGGTGGCGAACCGGACGTCCGCATAGGCATCCTCGGTCCGGGTGAAGCTCCGCTCAATTCTCATCGACAGTCCCTCGGGTTACGCCGGGCCCCACCCGGCGCATGGAGCGCGAAGGTACGGGTCGGCGATGATCGTTCGCGTTTCGGTTCTGCTTGGAACGCTCCTGAGAGCGGAACAACCAGGGCGGGTATTACACCATATGTGGTGTCTCGTTTTGCCCGCCACCGCAATAGAGAGGGTCGGGGCGAGTCGGTCAAGCGAACAAAACACCAGATCTGGTGGAATGTTCGGTTGACGCCACAAGAAAGGCGGAGCGGGAATTCACAACTCGAAAGTTTAATTCGACCGGCAGGTTCTATTCACCGGGAGACTGTTCGCGGAATGCACCCCCGACACGGAGCGGCTCTTTTCATTAGCGCCATAATGGCGCCCTTTTCTTCGTATCTACAAGTATTGCGAAACTTTGCGGGTATGATGCCCGTGCATAAGGCATGCCAGATCCGATGACCGAACAAAGCCGTCAGAGCCTTCGGGGCGTCCCCGCCCGCGCCGACCTGCCCGGTCGCCTCTCCCGGTGCGGTCTTGCCGCGGCACTGGCGGCATTCGTGACGACGGCGCCCGTGGCCCCAGCCCATGCCGATACGGTGCAGTATTACACCGATTTCATGGGCGAGCTGTGCATCCGCGAGACGGATCTCGAATCGGGGTTCGGCAAGGGTGCCCAACTGCCACGGACATGCATGGAAAACCCCTGCATGGCCCGGCTCGACGAGCGGCGCCTGCATTACGACATTTACGGGCGGGAGCCCGAGCCCGAAGAGATTGCGAGCTACGAGGCGAAATGGGCCGATGTCTGCGCGATGGGCGATGCACCCGAGGAGCTGATCGCCCTGGCCGCCGCCCCCGAAGAGCTGCCGGCCGCGCTGACCGAGCCGCTGCTGCCCCAGGTCACCCAAGGCGCGACCATCTTCACCCTGGCCGCCGAATACCTGCCCCCTGAAGATTATGTCTTCGTGATGCCGGAACGCAAGCGCGCCGCGCTGCCGAACACGCCGGTCGTCCGCCGCTCCAGCTACAACGTGCCCAACTTCTTTCCGGGAAATCTCTCCGGCGGCAGCGGCGGGGGTGGTGGCGGTGGCGGCGGATCGCGCAGCGACACTGGCGCCTCGGACGACGGAGGGTCGGGCACCATCGTCGGATCAGGGGCGCAGATCGAGAGACGATTCCCCTTCGGGCGAAGAAGAGCGGAACCAGGAGCGGCCCCCTGCCCCCGTGACCCCAAGCGACGATGGCGGCCCCGCAACGCCGCCCGGCAACGTGGCTGGGCCCGAAGCGCCCGGGAGCACCGGAACCGGCGGCACGACGAGCGGAGGCGGCGAGCAAACCACAGATAGCGGCGGCTCCAGCGGCTCGGTGCGCGACGATTTCGTGGATATCATGCCGCCGGAGGGCGGCTCGTCCGGCGGAAACTCCGGCGGTGGCGGCGGTGGCGGTGGCGGCGGCGGCGGCTCGCCCCCCGCGCCCGGCAGCGAGCAGAACCCGATCCCCGTTCCGCTGCCGCCAGCGATCGCGCTGCTGCTCGGGGGGCTTGGAACCGTGGGCGTCTTGCGTCTTCTGCGCCACCGGGAGAAGGCTCGCGCGGCCTGAGCCCCTGCCGGCGGAATTCTCGCGGCGCGGCCGGGGCGTCGGTTTCAAGGCGCCCAATCCGTGGCTTTCGGCAAAGTCGCAGATCCTGAAGGTTGACCGTCGGCGACCCCGGTCTTTCGTGCCACCTGGATGGCTCTGCACGGCCCCGCCACCCCCGCGGCGCGCTGACCCCAGCCGTGGCCGGGGCATCGGAAGGAAGGTCCCGCACCGCGTCCGCCGACGATCGCACGGCCGCTGGGAGGGGATGGAACCGTCGGCGCCCTGCGTCTTGTGCGCCCGCGGGACAAGGCTCGCGCGGCCCGGCCTCCTTCACGCCCCGTTGGACAGAGACGTGGTCGGGGCGATAGGATTCGAACCTACGACCTACGGTACCCAAAACCGCCGCGCTACCAGGCTGCGCCACGCCCCGACCCGACGTCCTCTACGCAACCCGCGCCACTTTGGAAAGTGCGTTCGCCTCCGATCGAGGGGCTGGCGATCACGGCAGCGGCTGCGAGGCGCCATGCGCACCTCGCCCGGCCTGCCGCCTGCCGCGCCTGCACCCCTGCGATCACGGGGCCACAGGCACAGAGCCACAGGGTCGTTGACGCAATCGCAGAGCCGACGCACAAACCGAGGCTGCATGCATCCGTCCGGCCCGGCCCGACGCAAATCCCGCCGGCGCCGCCCTCAGTCGCACGGCCACGCCGCGTCACCCTGCGCGAAACCGGGATGCCGCAACTGGGTGCCCGGCCCGATGCCCAAGCGCGCCGCCATGCCGCCGTTGATCTCAAGCACCGACTGGATGTTCGGCCCGCCGGGTATCGACGTCTCGTCGAGCGGCACGGCGTTGGCGTGCACCCTGCGAACCACGCCGCGCCTGTCCGCGAAGATCATGTCGAGCGGGATCAGCGTGTTGCGCATCCAGAACGCCACGTTCTGCGGCGCCGGGTAGAAGAAGATCATGCCCGCCATCGTCGGCATCGACTGGCGGTGCATCAGCCCCCGCGATCGGGCCTGCGGCGTGTCGGCCACCTCGACCGCGAAGCGCGCGGTGCCCCACTCCCCCCGCAGATCCACGTGATCCGGCGTGCAGGCGGCCCAGCCCGCCGCCATTCCGCAAAGCCACAGGGCTGCGGCAAACCAGAGATGCCTCGCCATCATGCGCGTTCGTCTCCCCGGTCGTCCTCGCCCCCGTCGCCCTCGTCGCCCCTGCCGGGATCGCCGCGCGGCGGCAGCGCCGCCTCCCACGAGGTGACCACCGCCGCCATCAGCCCGCGCCGGCCCTCGACGACCCGCAGGCAGATCGCCTCGCCCGGCTGCAGATCGGCCAGGCCGGAGCGGCGCAGAACCTCCACATGCACGAAGATATCCTCGGACTTCCCGAAGACGTTCGCGAAGCCGAAGCCCTTCGCCTTGTCGAACCACTTGACCCGCGCGGGCTCCAGCGGCCCGATCTTGCCGGGATCGATGAATTCCTCGGCCAGACCCAGCCCGGCATCTTCCCCGTCGATGTCGGGAGGCGCGATGCTGAGAACCTCGACGGCCTGCCGGCCCCGCGGCGTCTGCGCCACGAGGATCGAGATCGCCGCGCCATCGGCCACCGAGCTCTGCCCGAAATTCCGCAGCACATTGGCATGAAGCAGAATGTCAGACCCGCCGGCATCGGAGACGACGAAGCCGAACCCCTTGCCGGGATCGAACCACTTCACTACCCCGTCGACCGTTTCGGCCTCGTCATGGACACTCATGATACTCACTTGAAATGCACGCCATCGGAATGGCGAATGTACAATGACGGAAACCTAGTCAGCCGGCTTTCGTAAAGACAAGATGCGATTGCCCGCCAGACCGTCATCCGGGCGTAACGCAACGTCAAGGGTTCAGGCGTTGGACTGCCCATGTCGCATCGCCGGGCATCCGCCGCCAGCGGAACCTGTCGTGCAGGCGGTTGGCGCCATCGGCCCAGAATTCCATCTCCGTCGGGATCAGGCGAAACCCTCCCCAGTGCGAGGGCCGTGGCGGCGCCTCGCCCAGTTCTTCGCGGTAGCGTGCCAGGCGATCCTGCAATTCGGCCCGCGAGGCAAGGGGCTGCGATTGCGCCGAGGCCCAGGCGCCCAGCCGGCTGTCGAAGTGCGCGGGTGGCGAAATAGGCATCGGAGCGATGGGCCGCCAGGCGTTCCACGATGCCGCGGGCGCGGACCTGGCGGCGCAGGCTCTTCCAGTGCAGCACGGTGGCCGCGAGGCCCGCGCCGGTCAGCTCGCGCCCCTTGGCACTGTTGTAGTTGGTGAAGAATACCAGTCCATCCGCCTCGATCTCCTTGAGCAGCACGATCCGCACGTTCGGCAGCCCGTCGGCATCCACGGTGGCCAGCGCCATCGCATCGGGATCGTTCAGCTCGCTTCGCGCCGCCTCGGCCATCCACGCCCGTGCCAGCGCGAGCGGATCGTCGCCGGAAAAGATGCCGCCGCGCGTTTCGGTTGCCATGATGCCTCCTGTCGGTGCGAGGTCGCTACCATGGACGCGGCCAGGGCTTCAAGCTGGCCGCCGCGCATCCAACTTGAAGCCCTCGGCGCGATCGCCTAAGCCGTTCCGACGAGCAAGCTTTCCAGAGGGGCCCGGATGTCGACGCAACTTATGGCGGGAAAGCGCGGGCTGATCATGGGCTTGGCGAACGACAAGTCGATCGCCTGGGGGATCGCCAAGGCCTGTGCCGCCGCGGGCGCCGAGCTGGCCTTCTCGTATCAGGGGGGCGCCCTGCGCAAGCGGGTGGAGCCGCTGGCGGCGCAGCTGGGGTCGGACCTGCTGGTGGAGTGCGACGTGGTCGACGAGCCTTCGCTCGACGCGCTCTTCGCCAGGCTTGAGGAGGTCTGGGGCGGGCTCGACTTCGTGGTGCACGCCATCGGGTTCTCCGACAAGGGCGAGCTGCGCGGCCGTTACGTGGATACCAGCCGCGGCAACTTCGCCATGTCGATGGACATCTCGGTCTATTCCTTCACGGCAGTGGTGCAGCGGGCCGAGAAGCTGATGACGGAGGGCGGATCGTGCCTGACCCTCACGTATTACGGCGCCGAGAAGGTGATGCCGCATTACAACGTCATGGGCGTGGCCAAGGCGGCGCTGGAGGCCAGCGTGCGGTATCTTGCGGAGGATCTGGGCAAGGACGGCATCCGCGTGAACGCCATCAGCGCCGGCACGATCAAGACGCTCGCGGCCTCGGGCATCGGCGATTTCCGCTACATCATGAAGTGGAACGAGCTGAATTCTCCGCTGCGGCGCACGGTCACCCAGGACGAGGTGGGCAAGTCGGCCCTGTATCTGCTTTCCGATCTCAGCTCTGCGGTGACCGGCGAGGTGCTGCACGTGGATGCCGGATATCACGTGGTGGGCATGAAGGCCGTGGACGCGCCGGACATCGCGAAGGCATGAGGGGCACGCAGCCCTTGCCGACCGCCTTGGTGCCTCGCATCGCAGCAGCGTTCGGCCGCCGCGTCGACCTGGCCGGCGGCCCGCCCGGCACGCCCATGGCCATCGGCTGAGGAGGCTCGCCCCATGAACGACCGCCTGCCCCACGAGAAGGGGTTCCACGTCAGCTGGGACCAGATCCACCGCGACAGCCGCGCGCTGGCCTGGCGCCTTGACGGGCACGGGCCGGACGACGGCGCCTGGCGGGCGGTGGTCGCGATCACCCGCGGCGGCATGGCGCCGGCGATGATCGTGGCGCGCGAGCTCGACATCCGCACCGTCGATACGATCTCGGTCAAGTCCTACGACAACCAGTCCCGCCGCGAGGCCTCGGTGCTGAAATCGCCCGACGAAGCGCTGATGGGCGACGGCACCGGCGTGCTGATCGTCGATGACCTGGTGGATACCGGGCGGACGCTAGAACTGGTGCGCCGGCTCTACCCCGCCGCCCATTTCGCCACCGTCTACGCCAAGCCGGAGGGGCGCGGCCAGGTCGACACGTTCGTCACCGAGGTCAGCCAGGACACCTGGATTTTCTTTCCGTGGGACATGGCGCTGCAATACGTCGAGCCCTACCGGGGCACCTGATGGCGTTGCTGCTGAACCCGGCGATGCGCGCCACCTCGCCGCCGCCGGTGATGGAGGCGCGGCGCTGGCTGGCCCATGCGCCGCCTTCGGCCGAGATGCCGCTGATCAACGTCAGCCAGGCCGCCCCGGTGGAGCCGCCGCCGGAGCCCCTGCGCGCGGCGATGGCGGAGGCGGTGCTGAACGATCCTGCCGCGCATCTCTATGGCCCGGTGCTGGGCCTGCTGGCGTTGCGCGAGGAAGTGGCCCGGCAGTGGAGCCGGGACTATGGCGGCACCGTCGCGCCCGATCAGGTGGCGATCACCTCGGGCTGCAACGAGGCGTTCGCGGCCGCCATATCGACCCTGGCCGGGGCGGGCGACGAGGTACTGCTGCCGACGCCTTGGTACTTCAACCACGCGATGTGGCTGCAGATGCAGGGCATCCGCGCCGTGCCCGTGCCGCCCGGGCCGGACATGGTGCCCGACGTCGCCGATGCCGCGCGCGCCATCACGCCGCGCACCCGCGCCATCGTGCTGGTGACGCCGAACAACCCCACCGGCGCCGAATATCCGGCGGGCGCAATCGCCGCCTTTCGCGACCTCGCCCGCTCTGCCGGGCTGCCGCTGATCGTCGACGAGACCTACCGGGATTTCCGCGGCGCCGAGGGCGCGCCGCACGACCTCTTCGCCGATCCGGACTGGGACGCGACGCTGATCCATCTCTATTCCTTCTCGAAGGCCTTCCGGCTGACGGGGCATCGGGTCGGGGCGATGATCGCCGCGCCCGCGCGTCTGGCCGAGGTCGAGAAGTTCCTCGACACGGTGACGATCTGCCCCGCCCAGATCGGTCAGATCGGCGCGCTCTGGGGCTTGCGGAACCTCGGCGACTGGCTGGCCGGCGAACGGCAGGAGATCCTGTCGCGGCGGGCGGCGATCGAGGCCGGGGCGGCGGAACTGGAAGATTGGCGGCTGCTGGGCTGCGGCGCCTACTTCGCGTATCTGCGGCATCCTTTCGCGATGCCTTCCTCCGAAGTCGCGCAGCGGCTGGTGGCGGAGGCCGCGATCCTGTGCCTGCCGGGCACCATGTTCCGCCCCGGCGGCGACGCGGATGGCCGGACGGAACTGCGGGTGGCCTTCGCGAACATCGACGCGGCCACCATTGCCACCCTCTTTACCCGCCTCGGCGCGCTGGACTGGCCCCGCCGCTAGCGCCGCCCGCAGGCTCGCTTGCCGCCCCCCGGCAAAGCGACTAGACCACCGCGAACCGCAGGCCCGGCAGGAGGAAATCGATGGCGGACAAGGTCCGGCGCAAGGCGTCCAACATCGTCGTCTGGGTCATCCTGGCGCTGCTGATCGTGGGCCTCGCGGGCTTCGGCGTGGGCAATTTCGGCGGCAACGTCCGCAGCGTCGGCGCGGTCGGCCAGACGGAGATTCCGGTAGATGCCTATGCAAGGGCGCTGCAGCAGCAGCTGCGCGGCTTCCAGCAGCGCACGGGCCAGCCGCTGAGCTTCGCCGAGGCGCGCACCTTCGGGCTCGACGCGGTCGTGCAGCAGGAGCTTCTGACCTCCGCGGCGATCGACGAGGCAGCAAGGCTCGCCGGCCTTTCGGTGGGCGACGCGGCGGTGGGCGCGCAGATCCTCGAGATCCCGGCCTTCCGCGGTGCCGATGGCGGCTTCAACGCCGGCGCCTATCGCGGCGCGCTCGACAATGCCGGGCTCTCGGTGGCGGATTTCGAGGATGGCATCCGGGCGGAGCTGGCGCGCACCCTCTTCAGCGGCGCGATCGCGGCGGGGGTGGCGCCGCCCACCGCCTATGCCGCGGCGATCTGGACCTACCTGGCAGAGCGGCGCGGCGTAAGCTTCGCCGAGGTGACGGAGGCGCTGCTGGAGGCGCCGGTGGCCGCCCCGAGCGGGGCCGAGGTGCAGGCCTTCTACGATGAGACCCCCGCCCCCTTCACCCTGCCCGAGCGGCGGCGGCTGACCTATGCCTGGGTGACGCCCGAGATGCTGGCGGGCGAGGTGGCGCTTGAGGAAGCGGCCCTGCGCACGGAGTACGGCCGCCGGCTGAACGAGTTCGTGCGCCCGGAGCGTCGGATCGTGGACCGCCTCGTGATGCCCGATGCCGCCGCCGCCGAGGCCGCCCGCGCCGCCATCGAGGCCGGCGGGGCGAGCTTCGACGACCTGGTGGCGGAACGGGGCCTGACCGCGGCGGACGTGGCGCTGGACGACGTCAGCGAGGCGGAGCTGGGCGAGGCCGGCGCCGGCATCTTCGCGCTGGAGGAACCGGGGGTGGCCGGGCCCCTGCCCTCGCCGCTCGGCCCCGCGCTCTACCGGGTCGGCGCTATCCTGGCGCCGCAAGCGACGAGCTTCGAGCAGGCGCTGCCGGAGTTGCGCGAGGCGCTTGGGCGCACCGAGGCCGAGGCCGCCATCGCCGGCGAGATCGACCGGCTGGACGATCTGCTCGCGGGCGGCGCGACGCTGGAGGACCTGGCCCGCGAAAGCGACCTGCGCCTTGAGACGATGAACTGGACGGGGGCGGAGACCGGCGGCATCGCGGCCTATCCCGCCTTCGCCGCGGCGGCCGCGCGGATCGGCACGGACGACTTCCCGGAGATCACCGTGCTGCCCGATGGCGGGATCTTCGCGCTGCGCCTCGATGCGATCGTGCCCGCCGAGGTCCAGCCGCTGGACGACGTTCGGGAGGAGGCCGCCACCCTCGCGGCGGAGGCGAAGCGGCAGGCCGCCCTGGTGGCCGCCGCCGAAGCGCGGATCGCCGAGATGGCAGAGGATGCCGGGCTGACCGATGCCGGCTTCGCCGAGGCGACGGAGGCCGTGCTCACCCGTACCGATATCGGCAACGTGCCGGGCGAGGTGGCGACCCGCGCCTTCGAACTGGCCCCGGGCGAGACGGCCATCGTCGCTGCGGAGGGGCGCGTTCTGGTCCTGCGCCTCGACGCGATCCAGCCGCCCGACGCCGAAGACCCGCGCGCCACCCCCCTGCAGCAATCGCTGAGCCTGCAGGCGGCGGAGGGCATGGCCCGCGATCTGGTCAACGAGTTCGCCGCCGCGATCCAGGCGCGCGAAGGCATCAGCCTCAATGCCGCGGCGCTGAACGCCGTCCACGCCCAGCTTCCGTGACGCCGGTCAGATGAGCCTGCTTCCCGGTTTTCAGGCGTTCGCCGCCGCCTATGAGGCCGGGCGGCACCAGGTCGTCTACACGCACCTCGCCGCCGATCTCGACACGCCGGTCTCGTTGATGCTGAAGCTGGCCGAGGCCCGGCCCGACAGCTTCTTGCTGGAATCGGTGACGGGCGGCGAGGTGCGGGGGCGCTATTCCGTCGTGGGCATGAAGCCCGACCTGATCTGGGAATGCCGCGGCGCCACCGCCCGGCTGAACCGCAACGCCCGCTTCGATCCCGCGGCGTTCGAACCCTGCGAGGCGCCCCCGCTCGACAGCCTCCGGGCGCTGATCGCGGAATGCCGGATCGACATGCCCGAGGATCTGCCGCCCATCGCGGCGGGCCTGTTCGGCTACCTCGGCTATGACATGATCCGCCTGGTCGAGCGGTTGCCGGACGTCAATCCAGACCCGCTCGGCCTGCCCGACGCGGTGTTGCTGCGCCCCTCGGTCGTGGCGGTGCTCGACGGGGTGAAGGGCGAGGTGATCGTGGTGTCCCCCGCCTGGACGGGTGGCGGGCTTTCGGCGCGGGCTGCCTATGCGCAGGCCGGCGAACGGGTGATGGACGCGGTGCGCGACCTCGACCGGCAGACGCCGTCCGCCACCCGCGGGCTGGCGGACGATGCGCAGGCCGCCGCCGAGCCTGTCAGCAACACCGGCAAGGCAGACTACATGGCCGCCGTGCATGCCGCGCGGGAGTACATCCGCGCCGGCGACATCTTTCAGGTCGTGCCGTCGCAGCGCTGGCGGCAGGCGTTCCCGCACCCCCCCTTCTCGCTCTACCGGGCGCTGCGGCGCACCAATCCCTCGCCCTTCATGTTCCACTTCGATTTCGGCGGCTTCCAGGTGATCGGCGCCAGCCCCGAGATCCTCGTGCGGGTCTTCGGCCGCGAGGTCACGATCCGCCCCATCGCCGGCACCCGGCCGCGCGGCGCTGACCTCGTCGAGGACGCGATGCTGGAGGCGGATCTGCTGGCGGACCCAAAGGAGCTGGCGGAGCATCTGATGCTGCTGGATCTGGGGCGCAACGACGTGGGCCGCGTGGCGAAGATTGGCACGGTGCGCCCGACGGAGCAGTTCATCGTGGAGCGCTACAGCCACGTGATGCACATCGTCTCGAACGTCGTGGGCGAGCTTTCCGGCGAGCACGACGCGCTTTCGGCGCTTCTGGCGGGGCTGCCGGCGGGCACGGTGAGCGGCGCGCCGAAGGTGCGGGCGATGGAGATCATCGACGAGCTGGAGCCCGAGAAGCGCGGCGTCTACGGCGGCGGGGTGGGCTATTTCGCGGCGAACGGCGACATGGACATGTGCATCGCGCTGCGCACGGCGGTGCTGAAGGAGGGCAACCTCTACGCGCAGGCCGGCGGCGGCGTGGTGTGGGACAGCGACCCCGAGGCCGAGTGGCAGGAATCGGTCAACAAGTCGAAGGCGATCATGAAGGCCGCTGAGATGGCGGGGCAGTTCGGCGGCGGCGGCAACCGCTGAGGGGCGGTGGCTGCGAACGGTGAGCAGGACGGCAGGCGCTCGGCTACGGCGCGGGCCGGGCGGCGGCAGCCGGTGACCGGCGCGCGCCCCTGATCCGTCAGGTGCCGCCGGCCACCACGCTCAGCCCGGCCGCTTCGGTCGCCGCGATCAGATCGGCCGGCGGGGCGACACCGGGATCGGCAAGCACCAGCAGCCCGCCGTCGCGTCGCGCCCGGCGGATCAGCCGCCCGGAATCCGGCAGGTCCCGCGCGAGGGCATAGGCCGGAATGACCCCGATGCCGGCGGCCCGCGCGGCACCGCGCAGCTCGCGCCAGGGTGCCCCCGGCGGCGTGACCAGCGGCGTCGGGCCGGCGGCCAGGATATCGGCAAGCGCTGCCAGGTCGCCCGGCGCCAGCGGCAGGGCGCCCTCCGCCACGATCAACCCGGCAGGCGGGCGCGGGCCATCGAGCCGCAGGCGCAGAGCCGCAAGCTCCGCCTCCAGCGCATCGCCTTGCAGGATCACCAGATCGCCCTCGGCCTCCGCAAGCCCGGCGAGCGCCTCGGGCGCGGCGTCTCCCTGCAGGATCAGCAGCCGCCCCGCCACCGGCAGTTCGACCGGGGGCGCCTCTGGCGCCGGTTCCGCCAACGATGCCTCTGGCGCCGGTTCCGCCGACGATGCCTCTGGCGCCGGTTCCGCCGACGATGCCTCTGGCGCCGGTTCCGCCGACGATGCCTCAGACGCCGGTTCCGCCGACGATGCCGGGGCCGTCTCTGGCGCTGCTGCCGGGGCCGGTTGCGTGGCACGAGGCGCCCCTGGTGCCGATGCCGGTTCCGGGGGCGTCTCAGAGGCCGCCTCTTGTGCCGATGCCGGTTCCGGGGGCGCCTCAGACGCCGCCTCCGGCGCCGGTGGCGCGGCCGGGGGCGGACCGATCCGGGCGGCTGGCGCCCCTGGCACATCGGCGGGCGTGGGCCGCGCCGCCCGATCGGGCGGGGCGAAGCCATCGGCGTCGGCGGGCAGAGCGGCCTCGACCACAGCCTCGCGGGGCGGCGGCGGGACCGTCAGCTCCCGTGCTGCGGCGGTGCGCCATGGCGCAGCCTCCACCGGCAACACCGCCCGCGCCAGGCTCTGCGGCTCGATCAGAACGGAGGCCGCCAGGATCGCCAGGGCGCTGACGATCAGCCCGGCCAGCATACCTGTCAGTAGCCCCCTGCCCATAGCGCCATGCCCTTCTGCCCGCGTTCCGCACGATCCTCTAGCCGCTCCGCCGGGCCTTGACCACCCGCGCGCGACCTGAGCATCTGGTCCCCCAGATGCGGCCCCGCCCGCAAGGCACGGAGCGACCCGCAGCATGCTGCTACTCATCGATAACTACGACAGCTTCACCTACAACCTCGTGCACCTTCTGGGCGAGATCGGCGCCGAGGCCCGGGTGGTGCGGAACGACGCCATCGACGTGGCCGGCGCCCTTGCGATGAAGCCCGCCGGGATCGTGCTGTCGCCGGGCCCCTGCGACCCCGATCGCGCCGGCATCTGCCTGCCGCTCGTGACCGCCGCCGCCGAGGCGCGGGTGCCGCTTCTGGGCGTGTGCCTGGGGCATCAAGCCATCGGGCAGGCCTTCGGCGGGCGCATCGTGCGCTGCGGCGAGATCGTGCACGGCAAGCTCGGCGCGATCCAGCACGGTGCCGCCGGTATCTTCGCCGGCCTGCCCAGCCCGCTGCGGGCCACGCGCTATCACTCCCTGATCGTCGAGCGCGAGAGCCTGCCCGCGGCGCTGGAGGTGACCGCCTGGCTGGAGGACGGCACGATCATGGGGCTGCGGCACAAGGCCCTGCCCATCGAGGGGGTGCAGTTCCATCCCGAAAGCATCGCGTCCGAGCATGGGCGGGCGATGCTGGGCAACTTCGTGGCCAGCCTTCCGGTCCCGGCATGAGCGATGCGCTGAAGCCGCTGATCGCCATCGCCGCCGACCGCGCGCTCACCCGCGAAGAGGCGGAGGCGGCCTTCGGCATCCTCTTCGACGGCGATGCGACCGCGGCACAGATCGGCGGCTTCCTGATGGCGCTTCGGGCCCGCGGCGAGACGGTGGAAGAGATCGCCGCCGCCGCCGCGGTGATGCGGGCGCGCTGCACCGCGGTGCGGGCGCCGGAGGGCGCGATCGACCTCGTCGGCACCGGCGGGGACGGCAAGGGCACGCTCAACATCTCGACCGCCGCCGCCTTCGTGGTGGCCGGCGCGGGCGTGCCGGTGGCCAAGCACGGCAACCGCAACCTCAGCTCGCGCTCGGGTGCGGCGGATGCGCTGGCGCAGATGGGCATCGAGGTGATGGTGGGGGCGCCCGTGGTGGAACGCGCGCTGCGCGAGATCGGCATCGGCTTCATGATGGCGCCCATGCACCACCCCGCGATCCGGCACGTGATGCCGGCGCGCGGCGAGCTGGGGACGCGGACGATCTTCAATATCCTCGGCCCCCTCACCAACCCCGCCGCGGTCACCCGGCAGCTGACCGGCGCCTTCTCACGCGACCTCATCCGCCCGATGGCCGAGACGCTGGGCGCGCTCGGATCTTTGCGCGCCTGGCTCGTCCACGGTGCCGACGGGACCGACGAGGTGGCGATCACCGGGCCGACCTTTCTGGCCGAGCTGAAGGATGGTACGGTGACCGAAAGCGAGATCCATCCCGAGGAGGCCGGTCTGCCGGTGCACCCGCTGGAGGCGATCCTCGGCGGCAGCCCCGAAGAGAACGGCCGCGCCTTCGCCGCCCTGCTCGACGGGGCGGCCGGCGCCTACCGCGACGCGGTGGTGCTGAACGCGGCGGCGGCGCTGGTCGTGGCCGGGGCCGCCGCTGGCCTGCGCGAGGGCGCCCAGATAGCGGCCGAAAGCCTCGCATCGGGTCGGGCCCGCGACAAGGTGCGCGGCCTTGCCCGCATCACCAGCGAGGCGGCAGCATGAGCGCCACGATCCTCGACCGCATCAAGGCTTACAAGCTCGACGAGATCGCCGCCCGCCAGGCGGAGACGGACGCGACCCAGATGCGCCGCCGGGCAGAGGCCGCCCCCCGCCCCCGCGGCTTCGCAGACGCGCTCTCTCAATCGGTGGTTCACGGCTACGGGCTGATCGCCGAGGTGAAGAAGGCGAGCCCCTCCAAGGGCCTGATCCGCGCCGCCTTCGACCCTGCCGACCTGGCCCGCGCCTACGAGACCGGCGGCGCCACCTGCCTTTCGGTGCTGACCGACGGCCCCTCGTTCCAGGGCAGCGAGGCCGATATGGTCGCGGCGCGCGAAGCGGTGTCCCTTCCCGTCCTGCGCAAGGATTTCCTGTTCGACACTTGGCAGGTCTACGAATCCCGGGCGCTCGGGGCAGATTGCATCCTGATCATCATGGCCGCGGTCGAGGATGCGCTGGCGACCGATCTGGAAGCCGTGGCGATGGATCTGGGCATGGACGTGCTGATCGAGGTGCATGATGCCGTCGAGCTGGACCGGGCCGGCCGCCTGGCCTCGCCGCTGATCGGCATCAACAACCGCGACCTGCACACGTTCCGGACCAGCCTCGACACCACCCGGACGCTGGCCAAGCGGGTGCCGCAGGATCGCAGCATCGTGGCGGAGTCGGGCCTCAACACGCCGGACGACCTGCGCGATCTGGCGCGATACGGTGTCCGCCGGTTCCTGATCGGGGAAAGCCTGATGCGGCAGGAGGATGTCGCCGCCGCCACGACCGCCCTGCTGCGCGCGCCGCTGACGTCCGGAGGGCATTGATGCCGGAGCTCACGCATTTCGATGCGTCGGGGGCGGCGCATATGGTCGACGTCTCCGCGAAGCCGGTCACGAGCAGGACCGCGGTCGCTTCCGGCCACGTGCGCATGTCGGCGGAGACGCTGGCGCTGATCGCCGAGGGCCGCGCCAGCAAGGGCGACGTTCTGGGCGTGGCGCGGCTGGCCGGGATCATGGGCGCGAAGCGGACGGCCGATCTGATCCCGCTCTGTCATCTTCTGCCCCTGTCGAAGGTGGCGCTGGATCTGGTGGCGGACCCGTCCCTGCCGGGCGTGCGGATCACCGCGACGGTGGGCACGACCGGGCAGACCGGGGTGGAGATGGAGGCGCTGACGGCGGTGAGCATCGCCGGGCTGACGATCTACGACATGGTCAAGGCGGTCGAGAAGGGCATGGTGATCGGCGAGGTGCGGCTGGAGCTGAAGGAAGGCGGCGCCTCGGGGCGGTTCGAGGCGGCGCCGTGATCTCGGTCGAGGCGGCGCTGGAGGCGCTGTTCGCGCTCGCCCGGCCGACCGACGCGGAGACCGTGCGGCTGCGCGATGCCGGGGGGCGGGTCCTGGCCGAGCCCGCGATCGCCCGTCGCGCGCAGCCGCCTTTCGATGCCTCGGCGATGGACGGCTATGCGCTGGCGGCGCGGGAGGCGGTGGCCGGCGCGACGCTGCGGGTGATCGGCACCTCGGCGGCAGGCCGGCGGTTCGACGGCCGGGTGGGGCGCGGCGAGGCGGTGCGCATCTTCACCGGCGCGCCGCTGCCCCGTGGGGCGGACCGGGTGATCCCGCAGGAGGACGTCCGCCGCGAGGGCGATGCGATCACGCTCGGTGACGATCCCGGAGCGGCCAGCTTCGTGCGCCCCGCCGGCGGGGATTTCGAGGCCGGGATGGCCCTTGGCCCCGGGCGGCGGCTCGCCCCCCGCGACATCGCGCTGCTTGCGGCGATGGATTGCGCCACCGTCGCCGTGCATCGCCGCCCCGCGGTGGCCATCGTCGCCACGGGCGACGAGCTGGTGCCGCCCGGCGGCGGCCCCGGCCCCGATCAGATCATCGCCTCGAATGGCTATGGCCTGGCCGCGATGCTGGAGGCCGAGGGCGCGCTGGTGCGCCTGCTGCCCATCGCCCCCGACGATCCGGGCCTTCTGCGGCAGGTTCTGGCGATGACCGAAGGCGCCGACCTGGTCGTCACCACCGGCGGAGCTTCGGTCGGCGATCACGATCTGATGGCCCGGGCCGCGCCGGAGCTTGGCCTCACGCTCGATTTCCACAAGGTCGCGATGCGGCCCGGCAAGCCGTTGATGGCCGGGCGGCTCGAAGGCACGCCGCTGATCGGCCTGCCGGGGAACCCGGTGTCCGCCATGGTGTGCGGCGCGGTCTTCGTGGCCCCGGTCGTGCGCGCGATTATGGGCCTGCCGGCGGCGCCCGCCCCCGCCGAAGGCCGCCGGCTGACCGGCCCGCTCGGCCCCAATGGCCCGCGTGCCCATTACATGCGCGCGCAGTCGCGCCCGGATGGCGGCGTGGAACCGGCGGACCGGCAGGACAGCAGCCTGCTGCAGGTGCTGGCGTTGGCCGATCTGCTGGTCCTGCGCCCGCCGAACGCCCCCGCGGCCGCGCCCGGGGACGCGGTGCCCTGCATCCGGCTTTGACGCGGCGTTGACACAAACGGCGAACGTGGCTAGAACATCCCGGCAACGGAACCCGGAAAATGGGCGGTACGCCAACATGTTGACCAGAAAGCAGCTCGACCTTCTGGAGTTCATCCATGTGCGCGTGCAGCGCGACGGGGTGCCACCGTCTTTCGACGAGATGAAGGATGCACTCGATTTGCGGTCCAAATCCGGCATTCACAGGCTGATCACGGCGCTCGAGGAGCGAGGCTTCATCCGGCGTCTGGCCCACAAGGCCCGAGCGCTGGAGATCGTGAAGCTGCCCGATGCCATGGCAGGCCCCGGCTTTACCCCGCGGGTGATCGACGGCGATCTGCCCGATGCCGGCCCGCCGCCGCGGCCAGCCCGGTCGCAGCCCGTCGCGGCCACCGGCGCTGCCTCCGTGCCGCTGCTGGGGCGCATCGCGGCCGGCGTGCCGATCGAGGCGATCAGCGACAGCGCCGCCAACATTTACGTGCCCGAGCAGATGCTGGCCGGAAGCGGGCAGCATTATGCGCTTGAGGTCCGTGGCGACAGCATGATCGAGGCGGGCATCAACGACGGCGACGTGGTGGTGATCCGCGAGGGCAGCGTGGCCGACAACGGCGACATCGTGGTGGCGGTCGTGGAAGGCTACGAGGCGACGTTGAAGCGCTTCCGCAAGCGGGGCGCCGCCATCGCGCTGGAGCCGGCCAATTCCTCGTATGAGACCCGCGTGTTCCGCGAGGATCAGGTGGCCGTGCAGGGCCGCCTCGTGGGGCTGATCCGCACCTACTGAGTGCGGCGGGCGACCGTCAGCGCGGGCGCCTCGGCACCCTGCCCGCCCGGGACCCCTTGCAATCGGGTCCGCATCTCGGTCAGCCGTGCCTCGAAGGCCGCTTCCTGCCTGTCCGTCACCCGCCGACCCGCCCGGTTCCAGGCCCTGTCGCCTGAGGCGGCGCGCGCGGTGGCGATGCGCAGCGCGTCGCCATCTTGGCGGATCGCGATGGGGCCGGACCAGTCGAGGATGTCGGCCCCCAGCACGGTGCATCCGGGGCGCGGGTCGAGCGGTTCGGGGGCGATCACGAGGTCGGCGCCCGCGCAGTCGATGGGGCCGCTGCGGGCTTGCGCCCCTGTCAACACCCGAAGGTTGAGACCGGCCACTGCGCCTTGCCCGGTGAGCCCGCGCGCCGCGGCCTCCTCGGGCGTGGCGGCGTCGCCGTCGTTCTCCAGCCAGTTGCGCACGACGAAGCCGTCTCCGCGCGGCTTGGTCAGCGCCCGCCCCTCGCCGGTCATGTAGCCGGCGATCCCGCCGCTCTGCGCCAGCAGCACCGTGGGGCGCGCGCCCTGCCCCCAGATGACGAACGCCGCGAGGATGCCGGCGAGCCCCGCGAGCCGGGCCGGGCCGCGAACGAGGATCAACGATAGGGCACCGAGCGAGAAGAGCGGCAGCACCCAGGGCCCGGGGCTTACGATGTGGCGCACGGCCCCCTCGAACCCCGCGACCGTGTTGGCCACGCCGAGGATCCAGGCGATGCCGAAGCCCATGACCTGCATTCCCTCGGTCCAGAGGCCAAGGGGCGCGACCAGCGCCGAGACGACCGCGGTGGGGATCACGAGGCTGCCCATGACCGGTACCGAGACCAGATTGGCGATCAGACCGTAGGTGGCGGCGCGGTTGAAGTGCGCGGCCGCGATGGGCGCGGTGGCCAGCCCCGCCACGGCGGAGGAGACGACCACCCCCATCACAGGGCGCAGCCAACGCGGAACCCGCGTCGCCTCGATTGTGCGCAGGTTTGAGAAGACCCACACCAGCGCCGTCGTCGCGGCGAACGACATCTGGAAGCCCGGGCCGGTCAGCGCCTCGGGGCGCAGCAGCAGCACGAGCGTCGCGGCGAAGGCCACGGCGCGCAGCGTCAGGGCGCGGCGGTCCAGCAGCACGGCGCACAGCATCACCGCCACCATGATGTAGGCCCGCTGGGTGGCGATGTTGCCGCCCGAGAGGCCCAGATAGATCGTGGCCGCCGCAAGCGCCCCCACCGCCGCCCATTTCTTCGACGGGACGCGCAGCGCCAGCGGCGGGATCAGCGCGATGCCGGCCCGCACGAGGGTGAAGACGAAGCCGGTCAGGAGGCCCATGTGCAGGCCCGAGATCGCCAGGAGGTGCGAGAGGTTGCTGTCGCGCATGTCGGCGACGGTCTCGAGCGTCAGGCCGGAGCGGTCGCCCGTGAGCACGGCGGCGGCGAAGGCGCCCGTCTGCCCCGGCAGGGCCGTCTGGATCCGCCCCGAAAGCGCCATCCGCCAGGCGGTCAGCCGCAGCGCCAGGCCGCCGCCCTCCACCGGCCCGGTGGCCAGCACCGGCGTGCGCGTGTAGCCCACGGCGCCCAGGCCCTGGAACCAGGCATGACGGCGGAAGTCGAAGCCCCCCGGCTCTACCGGCCCCTGCGGCGGCGAGAGATGCGCCGTCATCATCACCGGCAGGCCGGGCTGCGGATCGACGAAGCCCTGTTGCCCATGCAGCGAGACGCGGACGCGCGGCGGGGTCCGTTCGGGGCGCACGTCGTCGAGCACCACGTCGGCGAGGGTGAGGCGCAAATTGTCGCTGGCCGACCGGTCGATACCCACGATGCGGCCCTCGACCGGGCCGTAATAGCGGAACGACAGCGGCGGTTCGGCCACGGCATGGGTGCGTGCGGCGGCCAGCAGGCCACCGGCGGCGATCAGCGCAAGGCCGGCCAGCATCGGGGCCAGGGCTTCCGGCGCCCGGCGCGCGGCGAGGGCGGCGAGCGCGCACAGGCCGGCCGTGGCGAGGATCGCGGTGCGGCCGGGCTCTATGGGCAGGCCGAAGAAGCCGCCGATGCCGATGGCGAGGCAGACCGGCACCCATCCGAAGAGATGGCCGCGCTGCCGGGCGACGAACGCCGCGAGGATCGCCAGGATACGCAAGGGGCCGCCCGCCTCTGCCCGCCTTGCCGGGCGATGGCCGGCCCGGGCCCTGCGCCCCATAATCGCCATCTTTCTTGCGAAAGGATTAACGGCGGGGGTCGCGCCCTCGCGGAGCCGCGCCTTTACCAGCGCCCGGCGGGCGGCTAGACCGCGCTGGTCAGCAGGAGACCCCCATGAGCCAGCCCCCGGTCGTCACGCGCTTCGCGCCCTCGCCCACGGGGTTCCTGCATATCGGCGGCGCCCGCACGGCGCTTTTCAACTGGCTTTTCGCCCGGGGCCGCGGCGGCCGGTTCCTGCTGCGGATCGAGGACACCGACCGCGCGCGCTCGACCCCCGAGGCGACAGCGGCGATCCTGGATGGGCTGGCGTGGCTTGAGCTCGATCATGACGGTCCGGTCGTCAGCCAGGCGGCCAATGCCACCCGGCATGCCGAAGTGGCGCGCGCGATGCTGAAGCGTGGCCAGGCCTACAAGTGCTTTGCTCCGCAAGAGGAGATCGCCGCTTTCCGGGAGACGGCGAAGGCCGAAGGCCGCTCGACCCTCTACCGGTCGCCGTGGCGGGATGCCGACCCGGCCGACCATCCCGATGCTCCTTTCGCGATCCGCCTACGCGCCCCTCAGACGGGCGAGACGGTCATCGAGGATGCCGTCCAGGGCCGGGTCGCCTGGGCGAACGATCAGCTTGACGACATGGTGCTTCTGCGCTCGGACGGCTCGCCGACCTATATGCTGGCCGTGGTGGTGGACGATCACGATGCCGGCGTGACCCACGTGGTCCGCGGCGACGATCACCTAGGCAACGCCGCCCGGCAATCGCTGGTCTATGCGGCGATGGGCTGGCCGCTACCGGTCTTTGCCCACATCCCGCTGATCCACGGGCCGGACGGCAAGAAGCTGAGCAAGCGGCACGGGGCGCTCGGCGTCGGCGAGTACCGCGCGATGGGCTATCCGGTGCCGGGCCTGCGCAACTACCTGACCCGGCTGGGCTGGAGCCATGGCGACGACGAGGTGTTCGACACCGCGCAGGCGCTCGACTGGTTCGATCTTGGCGGGATCGGCCGGGCGCCGGCGCGGCTCGACTCCAAGAAGCTTGCCAGCGTGTGCGGCCAGCACATGACGCGGATGAACGATGCTGCACTGCTTAGAGGCGTGGCGACGTATCTAGCCGCGACCGGCGCGGCGCCGCTTACCCAGGCGCAGGAGACCGGGCTGCGCGCCGCGATGCCCGGGCTGAAGGAGCGCGCGAAGACCTACGCGGAACTGCTTGAAAAGGCGCATTTCGTGCTCGCGTCCCGCCCGATCCTGCCCGACGAGAAGGCCGCCGGCGCGCTGACCGAAGAGGCCCGCGGGTTGCTCGCGGATTTGACGCCGCACCTGCAAAATGCTAGCTGGACCAGAGAGATGCTGGAGGCGTCGGTGACCCGAATGGCCGAGGCGAAGGGGTTGGGCCTGGGGAAGATCGCGCCGCCTCTCAGAGCCGCGCTCGCCGGCCGGACCACCACGCCCAGCGTCTTCGACATGATGCTGGTGATCGGGCGCGAAGAGACGCTGGCCCGGCTGCAGGATGTCGCTACATAAGGGGCGTCGTGGCGCCAGCCGCCATGCGCCGGACGAGGTCCGTTGTTACTGATTTCGCCCGCCCGATGCGGGCTCGCGGCACCGATGGTGCGACCCGGGTTGGCGGCCCAGAGACAAGAGACCAGGCCCACGCGCCGGTCGGCTACGGAGGATGACCCTTGCCTGACACGTCCCAGACCCCGCAGACCGCGACGCTGAGCTATGGCGACAAGACGTTGCAGCTTCCCATGCATTCGCCCAGCATCGGCCCCGATGTGATCGACATCACCAAGCTCTACGCCCAGGGCGGCATCTTCACCTACGATCCAGGCTACACCTCGACCGCCTCGTGCGAGAGCACGATCACCTATATCGACGGCGACAAGGGCGAGTTGCTGCACCGCGGCTATGCCATAGGCGATCTGGCCGAGAAGTCCCACTACCTCGAGGTCTGCTACCTGCTGCTCTATGGCGAGTTGCCCACCGGCGCGCAGCTTGAGGATTTCGAGCAGCGCGTGACCCATCACACGATGCTGCATGAGCAGATGATGAATTTTTTCCGTGGCTTCCGCCGCGATGCGCATCCGATGGCGATCATGGTGGGCGTGGTCGGTGCGATGAGCGCGTTCTACCACGACAGCACCGACATCCACGATCCCTGGCAGCGCGAGGTCGCCTCCATCCGGCTGATCGCCAAGATGCCGACGATCGCCGCCTGGGCCTACAAGTACCACGTGGGTCAGCCCTTCGTGTATCCCCGCAACGATCTGGACTATGCCTCGAACTTCCTGCGCATGTGCTTCTCGGTGCCCGCCGAGGAATACGTGGTGAACCCGATCCTAAGCCGCGCGATGGACAGGATCTTCACCCTGCATGCGGATCACGAGCAGAACGCCTCGACCTCCACGGTGCGCCTCGCCTCGTCGTCAGGGGCCAACCCCTTCGCCTGTATCGCGGCCGGCATCGCCTGCCTCTGGGGGCCCGCCCATGGCGGCGCCAACCAGGCGTGCCTTGAGATGCTGAAGGAGATCGGCACGCCCGACCGGATCCCGGAATACATCGCCCGCGCCAAGGACAAGGACGATCCGTTCCGCCTGATGGGCTTCGGGCATCGGGTCTACAAGAACCACGATCCGCGCGCGACGGTGATGAAGCAATCGGCGGACGAGGTTCTGGACCTGCTGGGGGTCGAGAACAACCCGATCCTGCAGGTCGCCAAGGAGCTTGAGAAGCAGGCGCTGGAAGACCCGTACTTCACCGAGAAGAAGCTGTTCCCGAACGTCGACTTCTATTCCGGCATCATCCTCGAGGCGATGGGCTTCCCGACCTCGATGTTCACGCCGATCTTCGCGCTCAGCCGGACGGTGGGCTGGATCAGCCAGTGGAAAGAGATGCTGAACGATCCCAACCAGAAGATCGGCCGTCCCCGGCAGCTTTACATGGGTGCGACGCACCGCGAATACGTGGACGTCGAGAACCGCTGAGCCGCGCCGCCTGAGCGTCTTGTCCCGGCCGGGGCCGCCGCCTAGAAGCGGCCCGGCCCCCGGTTGAAGGACGCCGCGATGATCCCCCGCTATTCCCGCCCCGAGATGGCGGCGATCTGGTCGCCCGAGACCAAGTTCCGCATCTGGTTCGAGATCGAGGCGCATGCCTGCGACGCCCAGGCGGATCTGGGCGTGATCCCCCGCGAGAATGCGCAGGCCGTCTGGAAGGCGGCCCGGACGCCCTTCGACGTGGGTCGGATCGACGAGATCGAGGCGGTCACTCGCCACGACGTGATCGCCTTTCTCACCCATCTGGCCGAGATCGTCGGCGCCGATGCCGCGCGTTTCGTGCACCAGGGCATGACGAGCTCGGACGTGCTTGATACCTGCCTGAACGTGCAGCTGACCCGCGCCGCCGACCTTCTGATCGCAGATATCGATGCCCTGCTGGTGGCCCTGCGGCGCCGGGCGATGGAGCACAAGGACACGCTGCGGATCGGGCGGAGCCACGGCATCCATGCGGAGCCCACAACAATGGGGCTGACCTTCGCGCGGTTCTTCGCCGAGATGGCGCGTAACCGGCAGCGGCTGGTCACGGCACGCGCGGAGGTGGCGACAGGCGCGATTTCCGGCGCCGTCGGCACCTTCGCCAACATCGACCCCGCGGTCGAGGCGCATGTCTGCGCGAGGATGGGTCTGGTGCCCGAACCCATCTCGACCCAGGTGATCCCGCGCGACCGCCACGCCGCCTTCTTCGCCGCGCTTGCCGTGGTGGCCTCGGGCATCGAGAACATCGTCATCGAGATCCGGCACATGCAGCGTACCGAGGTTCTGGAGGCCGAGGAGTTCTTTAATCCCGGCCAGAAGGGCTCCAGCGCGATGCCGCACAAGCGCAATCCGGTGCTGAGCGAGAACCTGACCGGTCTCGCGCGGCTGGTGCGCATGGCGGTGATACCGGCGCTGGAGAACGTGGCGCTGTGGCACGAGCGCGACATCAGCCATTCTTCGGTGGAGCGCGGCATCGCACCCGACGCCACCGTGACGCTTGATTTCGCACTGGCGCGGCTGACCGGGCTGGTCGAGAAGCTGGTGATATACCCCGACAGGATGCGCGAGAAATCTTGAGAAGTTCCGCGGCCTCGTGCAGTCGCAGCGCGTGCTGTTGGCGCTGACCCAGAAGGGGGTCAGCCGCGAGGATGCCTATCGTCTGGTGCAGCGCAACGCGATGCGGGTTTGGGAGAACGACGCGGATTTCCAGGAGGAGCTGCTGGGGGATCCCGACGTGCGCGCGGCGCTGAACGAGACGGAAATCGCCCGAAATTTTGACATGGAGTATCATCTGCGTCATGTGGACACGATCTTTGCGCGGGTGTTCGGACCCGCGCAATGATCGGCATTTGCCGGGGGCTGGCCACGTGCTAGCTTCCGTCGCGTAGCCAAAGGAGACTGCCATGACTGCGAAGACCCTTATGACTGCCGCGATCCTGTCCCTTGCTCCCGGCCTCGCGCTGGCCATGTGCAACTGGGACAAGTCCAGCACCACCGCCAGCCAATGCGGCCAGGGCCAGGTCTGGGATGCAACGACCCAAGCCTGCATCACGGCGGCAACAAGCTGAGATCGGCCGACGAACCGGGGCGGCCCGCCACCAGGTCGCCCCGAGAAAACACGAATTCGCCTCGACTTGTTCGCAATTGCGTAGCCCTTTGTTCCCCCTTTTCCCCTGCGGGGTAACATACGATTAAGCAGCTTCGTCCAAAGCTGATCCCACCGAAAAGCGGGTGGAGGATGCGATGTCGCAAGCTGTTCAGAACGGGTCGAAGACCCACGCGGCCCCGGCCATGCCGGTGCATCCCCAGCCCATCCGGCTGTCACGACGTCAAAAGGCGGCCATCATCGTGCGGCTGCTGTTGAAGGAAGGGGCGAACCTCTCCCTCGCCGATCTGCCGGAAGCGATGCAGGTCGAACTCACCCATGAAATGGGAGCGATGCGGCGGATCGACCGCGACACGCTGAATGCGGTCGTGGGCGAATTCGTGGCCGAGGTGAAGGACCTCGGGATCGCGTTCCCCGGCGGGCTCGAAGGCGCGCTGGATACGCTGCAGACGGCGCTGAGCCCCGATTGCCTGCGCCGCATCCGGCAGGAGACCGGGGTGCAGATGCGGGGGGACCCTTGGGCCCTCGTCGCCAAGGCCGACGTCGTGGATCTGGTGAACATTCTGCGCGCCGAAAGCGTTGAGATCGCCGCCGTGATCCTCTCCAAGCTGCCGGTGCCGCGATCGGCCGAGATTCTCGGGCGGCTGCCCGGGGATCTGGCCCGGCGCATCACCTATGCCGTCTCCGCCACGGGCGGCGTGGCGCCGGAAACGGTGCGCACCATCGGCCATTCCATCGCCGAGCAGCTCGACGCGCGCACGCCGGATGCCTTCGACGTGGCCCCCGTGGCACGGCTCGGCGCGATCCTCAATTCCTCGAAGGAAGCGACCCGGGCCGATATCCTGACGGGCCTCGACGAAACCGACGAGATGTTGGCCGGCCAGGTGCGCCGCACGATCTTCACCTTCTCCGACATTCCCAGCCGGATCGAGGCGAAGGACGTGCCGAAGGTCGTGCGGGCGGTGGACCCGAAGCTTCTCGTCGTGGCCCTCGCCGCGGCGCCCGAACTCTATCCGGAAGCGGGGGACTACCTGTTGGAGAACATGTCCCAGCGTCTGGCCACGCAGCTGCGCGAGGACGTGGCCGAGGCGCCCCGCGTCAAGCCCATCGAACGGGAGGCCGCCCTTGCCGCCATCGTCGCCGCCATCCGCGAGATGGAAGCCGCGGGCGAACTGGTCATGATCGAGGAGACCGAAGAGGAAAACGCGTAAGGCACCCCGCAAGCGCTGGTTGCCCTGCAATGGCAAGTCGCGCTGCCTGACCGGGCCCACCCTCTCGTTCCGCGCCGGACCTTGCCGCCGTGCAGGCCGGCCCTTATACCGCCCCCGTCTCGAAGTGCGAGGGTGCCAGACCCTCCGCAGCCTGGGGCCGCACAACGTCGACAGGCGGGGGCAGATCGCGATGACCAGACGCCGCCCGAGAACGTTCTTGCAAAGATCGCGCGGGCTTGCGCTGGCCGGCATGCTCAAGGCGCCGCTGCTACTGCCCTACCGTTTCCGGCTGGCGGTGGCGGCCTGGCTCATGGGCCAGGTCGTCGCTCCGCTCGGCGGCTACCGGCGGCGCATCAGGGAGAACCTCGCCCTCGTCCTCCCCGACCTGCCGCCGCGGGAGGTCGCCCGGCTTGCCCGCAGCGTTCCCGCGAACACCGGCCGCATGCTCACAGAGATCGCCTCGGGTACCGAGTTCCTGCGCCGCCTCGATCCCGGAAGCCTTCGCGGGCCCGGGGTTCCCGCGCTTGACGCGGCGCGCGCGGCCGGGCGCCCCATCGTGATCGTCAGCGGCCATTTCGGCAATTTCGACGCGATCCGGGGCGTGCTGGCACTGCGCGGCCATGCCATCGGCGCGCTCTACCGCCCGGTGGACGATCCGGTCCTCGATGCGGCCTTTCTCCGCGCGCTTACGAGCATCGCCAGCCCGGTCTTTCCCCGCGGGCGCCGCGGGCTCGCGCAGATGATCCGCTTCCTGCGGGCCGGCAATACCGTGGCCATCCTGCCCGACCAGTTCGTCCACGGCGGCGCCCCGCTTCGCTTTTTCGGTCGCGAGGCGCTGACCTCCACCTCGCCGGCAGAGATGGCGCTGAAATACGACGCCGTTCTGGTGCCGGCCTATGGCATCCGGCGGGGCGCGGGATTCGAGCTGATTGCCGAGGCGCCCATCCCCCATTCCGATCCCCTGATCATGTCGCAGGCCGTCAACGACAGCCTGGAGGCGCGCATCCGGCAGGATATGGATCAGTGGCTCTGGATCCACCGGCGCTGGAAGTCTGCCCGGCGCAGACCCAAGGCCGCCGCGCCGCCTAGTTGACCCGCGCCGCCGCCAGGATCCGCCGCGGCCCCTTCTCCTGCACCAGCACGACAGCCGGCGCCTCACCCGGCACCGGCACCTTGAGCTCGGCGACCGCGGCACCGCTCCAGCTGCCGACCACGACCAAATCGGTCACGACGTTGACATAGTCCATGATCCGCCCGGCATTCTCGCCCCGCTCGATCTCGACCGACGCCCGGGGCATGAAACGCACCAGCAGGATATCGGCCTCACGTGGCAGCGGCCCGTTGGGCGCCATGCGCAGCGTCACCGACCCCGCAGCCCGCGCCACCGTCAGCGTCATGCGCGGCATCTGCCCGCCATGGGTCTGGATCAGGTCCTGCACCTCGAGCGCATGGTGCCCGATCACGGCCTCCTCGCCGCCCACGACGATCTGTGGGGTATATATAGACTTGCGGTTGCCCGCCCGTGCATAGGCTTTCTGCCGCTTGGTGAACTGCTTCCTGGCAAAGCTGTCTTCCCAGCCGATGTAATCCCAGTAATCCACATGCAGCGACAGGGCGATCACACCGTCCTGCGCGGCGATCTGGTGCAGCAGCGCATCCGCCGGAGGGCACGAAGAACAGCCTTGCGAGGTGAAGAGCTCCACCACCACGGGCGATGCCGGCTCCGCTTGCGCGGAAGCGCCCGCCAGTACGAACGCCGCGACAAATGCCGCCCTGCCGAAAAATCCGGATTGTGCCATTCCGCCCCATGGGTCTGTCTACGCCGCGTGGCCGACGGGCCGGTTCGCGTGATCCGACCGAGGCTAAGCCGGCGCACCCATGGGGGCCAATCACCCTTGCGCGAACTTGCAGAACCTATCTCGGTATACTAATGTATGCAAATCGCCGCATCCCCTTGATGGCCGCAGGGCGGCACGTCATATCCTGCAGCAGCCCATCAGTCAGCCGAAGGAACCCGCGCCCATGCCCATCACCGTCGGACAGGACAGCTCGAAGACCCGCCAGACGCTTTCGAGCGGCGGCCGCTCGATCGCCTATTATTCCATCGATGCGGCCGAGAAGGCCGGGCTGGGAGATTTCTCTCGCCTGCCCGCCGCCCTGAAGGTGGTGCTGGAGAACATGCTGCGCTTCGAGGATGGCAAGACGGTCACCACCGACGATATCCGCGCCTTTTCCGAATGGGCCGCGAATGGCGGCAGGAACCCGCGCGAGATCGCCTACCGGCCCGCCCGGGTGCTGATGCAGGATTTCACCGGGGTGCCGGCCGTGGTCGATCTGGCGGCGATGCGCGACGGGATCGTGGCGCTCGGCGGCGATGCCGAAAAGATCAACCCGCTGAACCCGGTCGATCTGGTGATCGACCACTCGGTGATGATCGACGAGTTCGGCAACCCGCGCGCCTTCCAGATGAACGTCGACCGGGAATACGAGCGCAACATCGAGCGCTATACCTTCCTGAAGTGGGGGCAGAAGGCGTTCAACAACTTCCGCGTGGTCCCCCCCGGCACCGGCATCTGCCATCAGGTGAACCTGGAATATCTGGCGCAGACCGTCTGGACGGACACCGACCAGAACGGCGAGGAGGTCGCGTATCCCGACACCCTGGTGGGCACCGACAGCCACACCACCATGGTCAACGGCCTGGCCGTGCTCGGCTGGGGCGTCGGCGGGATCGAGGCGGAGGCCGCGATGCTGGGGCAGCCGATCTCGATGCTGATCCCCGAGGTGGTCGGCTTCAAGCTGAGCGGCAAGATGCCCGAGGGCACCACCGCCACCGATCTGGTGCTGCGCGTGGTTCAGATGCTGCGCGAGAAGGGCGTGGTCAGCAAGTTCGTGGAATTCTACGGCGACGGGCTCGATCACGTGCCACTCGCCGACCGCGCGACCATCGGCAACATGGCGCCCGAATACGGCGCCACCTGCGGGTTCTTCCCCATCGACGGCGAGGTGCTGCGTTATCTGGAGCAATCCGGCCGCGACAAGGACCGCATCGCCCTGGTGGAAGCCTACGCCAAGGCCAACGGCCTTTGGCGGGACACCGGCTACGAGCCGATCTACACCGATACGCTGGAGCTCGACATGGGCACCGTGGTGCCGGCCATCTCGGGTCCCAAGCGCCCGCAGGATCACATCGCGCTCGACGTCGCCGGTCGCGCCTTCGGCGAGTACGTCAAGGGCCAGCGGGAGGGCAAGGAGGTCGCGCCGAAGGCCGAGATCCGCTGGGAAGCGGAAGGCGGCCAGCCCGAGCCGAAGGACATCCCCGGCGACGAGGGGCACCACGTGCGCGGCTACGTCACGACCGAAAGCGGCAACTACGAGCTGCATGACGGGTCCATCGTGATCGCCTCGATCACCTCGTGCACGAACACCTCGAACCCCTACGTGATGATCGGCGCCGGCCTCGTGGCCCGAAAGGCCCGCGAACTGGGGCTGGACCGCAAGCCATGGGTCAAGACCAGCCTCGCGCCGGGCAGCCAGGTGGTCAGCGCCTATCTGGAAGCCGCGGGCCTGCAGGAGGACCTGGACGCCATCGGTTTCAACCTGGTGGGCTATGGCTGCACGACCTGCATCGGAAATTCCGGGCCGCTGGAGCCCGAGATCAGCGAATGCATCGCCGAGAACGACCTGATCGCGGTCAGCGTGCTCAGCGGCAACCGCAATTTCGAAGGCCGGATCAGCCCAGACGTGCGCGCCAACTACCTCGCCTCGCCGCCGCTGGTCGTGGCCTATGCGCTGGCCGGCGACATGAACATCGACATCGCGAAGGATCCCATCGCCAAGGGAAAGGATGGGCAAGACGTCTACCTGCGCGACCTCTGGCCGACCCAGGCGGAGATCGCAGAGCTGGTGGAAAGCACCGTGACCCGCGAGAGCTTCCAGTCGAAATACGCCGACGTCTTCAAGGGCGACGAGAAGTGGCAGGGGGTCGAGACCACCGAGGGCCTGACCTACGACTGGCCGACGGCGTCGACCTATGTGCAGAACCCGCCCTACTTCAAGGACATGGCGAAAGAGCCCGGCACGATCTCCGACATCGAGGGCGCCCATGTGCTGGCGATCCTCGGCGACATGGTGACCACCGACCACATCAGCCCGGCCGGCTCCTTCAAGGAGGCGACGCCGGCGGGCCAATATCTGGCGGAGCGTCAGGTCAGCCCGCGGGAGTTCAACTCCTACGGCTCGCGCCGCGGCAACCATCAGGTGATGATGCGCGGCACCTTCGCCAACATCCGCATCCGCAACGAGATGCTCGACGGGGTGGAGGGCGGCTATACGCTCGGGCCGGACGGCGACCAGATGCCGATCTACGACGCCGCGATGGCCTGGGGCGAACGCGGCACGCCGCTGGTGATCTTCGGGGGCGAGCAATACGGCGCCGGGTCCAGCCGGGACTGGGCGGCCAAGGGTACCTCGCTTCTGGGCGTCAAGGCCGTGATCGCCGAAAGCTTCGAAGCGCATCCACCGGTCGAACCTGGTGGGCATGGGCGTGATCCCCTTCGAGTTCATCGGCGGCGATACGCGCGAGAGCCTTGAACTCAAGGGCGACGAGACTGTCTCGATCCATGGGCTGAGCGAGGGACTGAAGCCGCTGGCCGAAGTGCCCTGCACCATCACCGCCGCCGACGGATCGACGCGGGAGATCACGTTGAAATGCCGGATCGATACGGCCGTCGAGATCGAATACGTCGAGAATGGCGGTGTGCTGCACTACGTGCTGCGCAATCTGGCCAAGGCAGCCTGACCCGGGCGCGCAACCGATCCACCTCCGGGCGCGTTGCGTCGGCGAACCCCGCCATCCGCGCCCGGAGGAAACACATGGCCCTGCCCGCCCCCATCGTCCTGAGCCCCATCCTTCTTGCCTTCGCGATCGGCCTCCCAGCCGCGGCGCAGGATGGCGGCGCAACCATGCCCAATGCCGTCACCGACGTCAGCGAGCTGCCGGATGCGGCACGGGCGCTGGCTGGAATGGCGGAAGACAAGCTGCTGGTCGCCGACTTGCTGGGGATGGAGCTGACGGGGCGCGACGGCGCTGTCATCGGCACGGTCACCGACTTCGTCGTTATCCCCGGCGGTCGGCTGATCGCCGCGGTGCTGAGCGGCGGAGAGGGCGATGACGGCGACGGCAGCGGGCGGATCGTCGTGCCCTTCGCGGCGATCAAGCTCAACCAGGGGGCCGACAGGGTGATGGGCCTCACCCTCACCGCCGAAGAGGTGCGCGGCCCCGAGGATCTGCGCAGCCTTTCCTCGACCCTGCTGGACTAGCGCGCGGCCTCGATCGCGGGTCGGATGACCGTTTCCAAAATTTCCGACGTCACCGGCCCGGCGAAACGCAGGGTGATGCGCCCCGCGCCGTCGATTACGTAGGTCTCGGGCACGCCGTAAAGCCCCCAGTCCAGCGCCGTGCGGCCGCTGGCGTCGGCGCCTATCGCGGCATAGGGGTCGCCGAGCTCCTCAAGGAACGCGAGGCCCTTCGCCGGATCGTCCTTGTAGTTGATGCCGAAGATCGGCACGCCCTCTTCGGCAAGGCGGGTCAGGGCCGGATGCTCGGCCCGGCAGGGCCCGCACCAGCTTGCCCAGTAGTTCACCAGCTTCGGGCCGGGCGCTCGCAGGGCCGGGTCGCCCCATGGCACCTTGTCTCCCAATGGCACCAGCGCGACGGGCGGCGCCGCCTGCCCCGCCCGTGCCGACGGCAGGGCATCGGGATCGGCGCGGAACATGCCCGCCGCGAAGAGCCCCGCGAGCGCTGCGAACAGAACCGGCGGCAAGAGCAGAAGCGGGCGGATCCTAGCCATGCCGCGCGTCCGGCGATACAGGCTCTGCCCGTGCGACCCGCCGCGCCTCGACCTCGCCAAGGGTGCGGCGCACACGCCGCCCGCGCCACCAGGTGAGCGCGACGAGCAGCAGGATAAGCCCCAGCCCCACCGCATAGGCCGACAGGACCGTGCCGGCATAGCGCCCCAGATCCGGCATCAGGTCGCCAGCTCCCGTCCGATGAGGGCGCGCAGCCGGCGGGCGCGAATCTCGGTTCGCGTGCGCATCAGCACCAGCGCCAGGAACAGGAGGACGAACCCCGCGATGCTGACGAGAAGCGGCGCATAGAACACGTCCGCCACGTTCTCTTCGGCGTCGAGCGAAAGGCTGGCGCCCTGATGCAGCCCCTGGTTCCAGAACAGCACAGCATAGCGCGACAGGATCGCGAAGACGGAGCCGACGAGGCAGAGCACCGATGTGAGGTCGGCGGCGGTGTCGGGGTCTTCCAGCGCCTCCCAAAGCGCGATGTAGCCCAGGTAGAACAGCCCCAGGATCAGGAACGAGGTCAGCCGCGGGTCCCAGACCCACCAGGTGCCCCACATGGGCTGACCCCAGAGCGCGCCGGTCGCCAGCGCGATCGCGGTCATCGTCAGGCCCACGGGCGCCGCTGCCCGCGCGGCCAACGCCGACACGTGATGCCGCCGGATCAGCCAGAACAGCGAGGCGACCAGCATCATCAGCCAGCCGTTGATCGCCATCAGTGCCGACGGCACGTGCAGGTAGATGATCTTGACGGTCGCGCCCTGGCGAAAATCGTCGGGCGTCAGGAAGAAACCCCAGGCCAGGCCCACGATCAGGCACAGGGCGCTGGCGCCGCCCACCCAGGGCAGCGCGACGGCCGAGACCTGCATGAAGCGGCGCGGGTTTGCGTATTCCCAGAACGACATGGCGTTCACCTATGCCCCGGAAGGGCGATGGGCAATTGAATAGCCCGTGAAACCTCAGCGCAGGTTGATGCGGATTGCCGCAGCCGCAGCGTAAGGCACCAGCGCGAAGGCGGCGAGCGAAACGGCGGCGAGCAACGCCAGCGGCGTGGCCACGGCCATCCCTTCGGCCCCGCGGCGCGCCACCTCCGCGCCGAGGATCAGCGTCGGCACGTAAAGCGGCAGCACCAGCAGCGAAAGCAGCAGGCCGCCGCGGCGCACGCCGACTGTCAGCGCCGCCCCGAAGGCACCGATCACGCTCAGCGCCGGGGTGCCGAGCGCCAAGGACGCGACCAGCCAGAAATAGCCCGGGACCGGCAGGTTCAGCAGAACCGCGAGCGCGGGCGCCGCCAGCACCAGCGGCAGGCCGGTGGTGAGCCAGTGCGCCAGCGCCTTGGCGGCCACCACGCCTTCCATGGGCAGCGGCGCGCCGGCGAGCAGGTCGAGCGATCCGTCCTCGAAGTCGAGCGCGAAGATCCGGTCGAGCGAGAGCAGGCAGGCCAAGAGCGCCCCGAGCCACAGGATGCCGGGCGCCACCCGGGCCAGAAGCTGCGCCTGCGGGCCAATGGCCAGCGGCACCAGAACCACGACGATTAGAAAGAACGCAAGGCCAAGGCCGAAGCCGCCGCCCGCCCGGACGGCGAGCGCGAGGTCGCGGCGCAAGAGGGCGATCACAGAAAGTCTCCGGCGTCGCCATGGGCGAAGGCGTCGGCGCTGGCCCCGGTCGCCTCGTGCCCCGGCACGGCCCGGAAGGGGGCGAGGTCCAGCGTCTGGGCGGGAAGGTCGAGGGGCGCATGGGTTGCGATCACCGCGCCGCCGCCATCGGCGACGTGCGCTGCCAGCACCCGCTCGAAGCGTCCCACCGCCTCAGCATCGAGCGAGACGGTCGGCTCGTCGAGAAGCCACAGGCGCCGGTCCGTGACGCAAAGCCGCGCGAGGCCCAGCCGCCGCTTCTGCCCGGCAGAGAGGTGCCGCGCGGCGCGCGCCGCCAGCGGCCCAAGCCCGAAGGCCGCGATCGCGTGCGAGACGTCACCGGGCCGCCCGTGGACCCGCGCCCAGAACTGCAGGTTCTCCTCGACGCTCAGCACCGCCTTGATCCCGTCCGCATGGGCGGCATAGGCGGCGCGAGGGCCGCCGCCCGTGACCGTGCCGGCAAGCGGCGGCTGCAGGCCGGCGAGTGTCCGCAGGAGGGTGGTCTTGCCGACGCCGTTCGGCCCGCGCAGCAGCAGGAGGCCGCCCGGCCGAACCGTAAACCCAAGGCCTTGCAGCACGGCGACCCCGCCACGGGCACAGGCCAGCCCCGCGACCTCGAGCAGAGGCTTCATCAGCGGCGGGCGCCCCCGGCTCAGACCGGCAGCGCCGCGAGCCCCACGCGCCGCCCTTCCGACAGCAGGACGTTGTAGGTGCGGCAGGCTGCCGGCGAATTGCTCACCTCCACCCCGATCCCAACCGCCTCCAAGCGCTGCCGCAGATCCTGGGGCGCTTGGGCGATCTCCGGCCCGGTGCCGAGGAACAGCACGTCGATCCGACCCGCCGCCTCCAGCAGGCAGCCCGCGTCCTCGAAGCCCGCCCAGGCCATCACGCCGGCGGGCAGTACGGCCACGCCGCCCCGGTGCACCTCGCCCGCGATGCGGAAGAAGCCCGGGCCGTAGCCGTCGACCGGCCGGCCCTCGGGGTAGACCACCTCGTTCAGCCGCATCGCATGCCTCCTCAGGCGTCCACCTTGCCGAATTGCGTGCCGGCGCCCGCATCGGGTTTCGACCAGTCGCGTTTGACCCCGAGCATCAGAACCACGTTCTTGGCCACGAAGACCGAGCTGTAGGTGCCGATCACGACCCCCCAGGTGATCGCGAACACGAAGTTGCGGATCACGTCGCCGCCGAGGATCAGAAGCGCGATCAGCGCGATCAGCGTCGTGCCCGAAGTCATCACCGTCCGGCTGAGGGTCTCGTTGACGCTGAGGTTCATCACGTCCTTCAGCGGCATCACCTTGTACTTGCGCAGGTTCTCCCGCAGCCGGTCGAAGATTACCACCGTGTCGTTGATCGAATAGCCGATGATCGTCAGGATCGCGGCGATGACGGACAGGTCGAACGGGATGCGAAAGATGGCGAAGATCCCGATGGTCACGATCACGTCGTGGAACAGCGCCGCCACCGCGCCGACCGAGAACTGCCATTCGAAGCGCAGCCAGATGTAGACGAGGATCGCGGCGAGCGACGCGAGAACCGCCAGTACCGCCGTGGTCACAAGCTCGCCCGAGACCTTCGGCCCGACGCTTTCGACCGAGGGAAACGCCATCGCCGGGTCGACGCCGCGCAGCGCCTCTTCGACCGCCGCGATGGTGGCGGCCGAGACGCTGTCGTCGCCCTCGCCCTGGGACTGGATGCGCACCTGCGCCACATTGCGGGTGTCGCCGAAGGCCGGATCGAACACCTCCGTGATCGCCACGTCGCCGAGGTCGAGCGGGTCGAGCGCCGCGCGGTAGGCGGCCACGTCGACCGGGGCGGCGCTTTCGGTGCGGATCGTCGTGCCGCCAAGGAAGTCGATGCCGTAGTTCAGGCCGAACACCCCGAAGGCGACGAGCGATAGCAGCACCGCCACCACCGAGGCGCCGAAGGTCGCGCGGGCATGGGCGAAGAAGTCGATCTTGGTCTCGGCGGGAACCAGGCGCAGGCGCATGTCAGACCTCGATCGTTCTGGGGCGGCGGCGCTCGAACCACATGACGATCAGCAGGCGGGTGACGAAGATCGCCGTGAAGACCGAGGTGACGATCCCGAGGCCGAGGGTCACCGAGAAGCCGCGCACCGGGCCCGAGCCCATCGTGAAGAGGATCGCCGCGATGATCAGCGTCGTGACGTTGGCATCCAGGATGGCGCTGAGGGCGCGCTCGTAGCCAAGCTCGATGGCACGTGCCGGACCGCGGGCGGTCTTCAGCTCTTCCTTGATGCGCTCGAAGACCAGTACGTTGGCGTCCACCGCCATGCCGATGGTCAGCACGATCCCCGCGATCCCCGGCAGCGTCAGCGTCGCGCCGATGGCCGAGAGCAGCCCGAAGATCAGCCCGACATTGATGACGAGGGCGATATTGGCGATCAACCCGAACAGCCCGTAGCTCAGCCCCATGAAAAGCAGCACCGCACCGAAGGCCACGAGGCACGCGATGCGGCCCGCCGCGATGCTGTCGGCGCCGAGCTCCGGGCCGATGGTCCGCTCTTCGAGAAAGGTCATCTCCGCAGGCAGGGCGCCCGCGCGCAGCAGAACGGCAAGCTGGGTGCTTTCCTCGACGTTGAAGCTGCCGGTGATGATCCCCGATCCCCCGGCGATGTGGCTCTGGATCACCGGCGAGCTGATCACCTCGTCGTCCAGGACGATGGCGAAGGGGCTGCCGATGTTGGCGGCGGTGTAGTCGCCGAACTTGCGCGCGCCGCCCGGGTTGAAACGGAAGTTGACCGCCGGCCGGCCGTTCTGGTCGAAGGCGGGCTGCGCGTCGGTCAGCTCCTCGCCGCTGACCACGGGCGATTGGTCCAGCACGAAGAAGGTGCCCGGCTCGTCCATCGAGGGCAGCACCATCTCGCGCGGGCCGGCGGACCGCCCGGCATCGTCGGTGCGCGCCACGACCGGATGGAAGGTCAGCCGCGCGGTGGTGCCGATCAGGTCCTTCAGCTCGCCGGCCGACCCGATGCCGGGCACCTGGATCAGGATGCGGTCCGCGCCCTGCCGCTGGATGGTGGGCTCGCGGGTGCCGACCTCGTCGACCCGCCGGCGGATGATCTCCAGGCTCTGGCGCAGGGTGCGCTCGTCTGTCGCCTGCTTCTCGGCATCGCTGAGGCCCACCACAAGGTCGCCGCCCTCGGCGCGCGCGGCGATGTCGCTGGCGCCTACGCCGGTCAGCGAGACGATGGGCCGGGCCAGCTCGCGCGCCACCTCCAGCGCCCGGTCCATGCCATCGGGGTTGCCCAGGCGCACGCGCAGCTCTCCGGACGTTCCGGTCTGGCGGCGCACCGGACCGACGGTCGCGCGTTCGTCGCGCAGCGCGTCGCGCAGCTCCGGCCAGAACGCATCGATCCGGTCGGCATACACGTCTTCCACCGCGACTTCCGCCAGCAGATGCGCGCCGCCCCGCAGGTCGAGCCCCAAATTTACCAGCCCGCTCGGCAGGAAGCCGGGCCAGCCCGCACGGTCCGCCTCGACCAGGGCGCCGCTGGCACCGGCCTCGAGTGCGGCCACCGCATCGTTGTGCCGTTCGACCCGCGGATAGAAGAGGTTGGGCATGGCCATCGCAAGCCCGACGACGACAAGGGCCCAGATCGCCACCCGCTTCCACAACTCGATCTGCAGCATGCCCGCGTCCTTGTCGGCCCCGGGCGCGACCCTTGCCGGGGCACCCCGAAGATCGGGTTAACGAAAGGCGGCGCACCGCCCCTGAGGCACGGCGCCGCCCGAAATCGACCGGCTCGTCACGTGGCCGGCGCTGGCTCCGTCTTGCTCAGCACCTGCGCCACGGTCGCCTTGATGACCCGCACCCGCACGCCCTCCGCAATCTCCACCTCGATCTCGCCATCGTCACGCACCTTGCTGACCTTGCCGACGATCCCGCCCTGGGTGACCACCTGATCGCCCCGCCGCAGGGCCGCCACCATCTTCTGGTGGTCCTTCACCTTCTTCTGCTGCGGCCGGATCAGCAGGAAATACATGATCGCGAAGATCAGGATCAGCGGGACGAAGCTGGTCAGGATGCCCGCGGCATCCCCCCCGGCCTGCGCATAGGCGGGCGTTACGAACATCGGTCGGTCCTCTTGGGTCGGGGCCGTCGGCGGCCCTGTCGCTGGATTGGCGGGCACCCTATTGCGCGGCGTGGGCGGTGGCAAGGCGGCCGAACCGCCGCAGGGTGTCACGGATCGCGGAGGGTCCTGCGGAGCGGCCCCAGCCCTTTTCCCGGCCGCCGATGTCGTCCATAACCGCGCCGGACACAGCGCCGCGAGCCCCCCATGCATGACATCAAAGCCATCCGCGAGACCCCCGAGGCGTTCGAGGCCGCCATGAAGCGCCGCGGCCTGAGCGACCAGGCGAAGACGCTCCTTGCGCTCGATACGGCGCGGCGCGAGGCCATCACCCGCGCCGAGACCGCGCAGGCCGAACAGAACGCTGCGTCGAAGGAAGTCGGCCAGGCCAAGGCGGCCGGCAACGAGGCTCGCTTTCAAGAGCTTAGGGCACGGGTTTCAAGCGGCAAGGCCGAGATCGCCGGGCTCGACGACGAGGCCCGCGAGACCGGCGAGGCGCTGCGCGACCTGCTGATGACCTTGCCGAACCTGCTTGACGAGAGCGTCCCGGACGGCGCCGACGAGGCCGACAACCTCGAGATCGCCCGCACCGGGGCGCGGCCCGCATTCGATTTCACGCCCGTCGAGCACCACGAGATCAAGGGCTTGCAGGGCGGTCTTGATTTCGCGACGGCGGCAAAGCTTTCCGGCAGCCGCTTCGTCGTCCTCTCCGGCGCCGTCGCCCGGCTGCACCGCGCGTTGGCGCAGTTCATGATCGACGTGCATGTCGAGGAGAATGGCCTGACCGAGACCTGGACGCCGATCCTCGTGCGCGAGGAGATGATGCTCGGCACCGGGCAGCTGCCGAAGTTCGGCGCAGACAGCTACCGTACCGCCGACGGTCCCTGGCTGATCCCCACCGCCGAGGTGACGCTGACCAACCTCGTCAACGGACTGATCGTCGACGAGGCCACGCTGCCGCGCCGCTACGTCGCCCATACCCAGTGCTTCCGCTCTGAGGCGGGCAGCGCGGGGCGCGACACCGCCGGCATGCTGCGCCAGCACCAGTTCGAGAAGGTCGAAATGGTCAGCGTCACCCGCCCCGAGGACAGCCCCGCCGAGCATGCCCGCATGACACGCTGCGCCGAGGACATCCTGGAGCGGCTCGGCCTGCCCTACCGGACGATGCTGCTCTGCTCGGGCGATACCGGCTTCGGCGCCACCAAGACCTACGACCTCGAGGTCTGGCTTCCCGGCCAGGACCGCTACCGCGAGATCAGCTCGGTCTCCGTCTGCGGCGACTTCCAGGCCCGGCGGATGAATGCCCGCTACCGCCCCGAGGATGGCGGCAAGCCGGCCTTCGTCCATACCCTCAACGGCTCCGGCCTCGCCGTCGGCCGCGCCCTCATCGCCGTGGTCGAGAACGGCCAGACGGCGGAGGGCGGCGTGGAACTGCCTGCGGTGCTCGCTCCTTACCTCCGTGGCGCCACACGCATCACCCCGGAAGGTCAGTTACAATGAGCTTGTTCGATCGCGAATCCCTCCCTGCCGCCCTCGTCTTCGGCGCGGCCGTGGCCTTCGCCGTCTCGCCGCTCCTCTCCGCCGGGTTCGACGGCTTCGCGGCAGGGCAGTTCCCGATCCCGCAGGATGATCCGCCGATCCAGCCGGCGGGCTACGCCTTCTCGATCTGGGGCGTGATCTACCTGTGGCTGATCGCCCATGGCGCCTTCGGCCTGCTGCGCCGCGACGACGACATCGACTGGGCGCCGATGCGCTGGCCCGCCATCGTCAGCCTCGCCGTCGGCGTGCCGTGGCTCGCAGTGGCCAGCCTCAGCCCGGCCTGGGCGACCCTGCAGATCTGGGTGATGCTGATCGCCGCGATCGTGGCGATGGCGCGGGCGCCCATGGCCGACCGCTGGCTGGCCCGCGCGCCGATGGGCTTTTACGCCGGCTGGCTCACCGCGGCGTCGTTCGTGTCGCTGGGCCTTACCGGTGCCGGCTACGGCGTGGCCTTCGGGGGTGTCGGCTGGGCCTGGCTCGGGCTCATCGCCGCCATCGTCTTCGCCGGGATCGTCCAGGTCACCGTCGCCCGCACCCCCTTCTACGGCGCCGCCGTGGCCTGGGGGCTGGTGGGCATCACGGTGCACAACTGGGGCACCTCCTATGGCGTGGCGGTCCTGGCGCTGCTCGGTGCCTTCGTCATCGTCGCCCTCGCCCTGCGCCCCGTCGACGTGCTCCGCTTCCGGAACGCCTGACGACACGGAGCGCTGCTTGGATGGTAGAGGGCAGCGCGCGCGGCGCGGGCGGGCGGGTGGGGCGCCCGCGCGCGCTGCCCCGGCCGGCCTCGAGCCGCAATCACTCCCCGTGAGGCCGCTTGCCCAGATGCTTGCGCAGCCGCGACGGCATCGTCTTCTTGCGGTCCTTGAACGGGTTCGCGGCGGATTGCGAGCGCAGCGTCAAGCGGATCGGCGTGCCCGGCATGTCGAAATCCGCCCGGAGGCCGTTCACCAGATAGCGCCGATAGCTCTCCGGCACCTTCTCCGGGAACGAGCACATCGCCACGAACGCGGGCGGCCGGGTCTTCACCTGCGTGACGTAGCGGATGCGGATGCGCCGCCCGCCCGGCGCCGGCGGCGGATGCGCCTCGATCATGCCGCCGATCCAGCGGTTGAGCTGCGCGGTGGTGATCCGACGGTTCCACACGTCGTGCGCCGTCAGCACCGCCTGATGCAGCCGGTCGAGCCCCCGCCCCGTCACCGCAGAAACCGTGACCAGCGGCGCCCCGTGAAGCTGCGGCAGCAGACGGTCGAACATCTCCTTCAGCGCCTTCAGCCGGCCCTGCTTGTCGGTCTCCAGATCCCACTTGTTCACCGCCACCACCACCGCGCGGCCCTCGCGCTCGGCCAGATCGGCGATGCGCAGGTCCTGCGTCTCGAAGGGGATCTGCCCGTCGAGCAGCACCACCACCACCTCGGCGAACTTCACCGCCCGCAGACCGTCGGAGACGCTCAGCTTCTCAAGCTTCTCCTGCACCTTCGCGCGCTTGCGCATGCCGGCGGTGTCGAAGATGCGTGTCGGCGTGCCGTGCCACTCGGTGGCGACCGAGATCGCGTCGCGGGTGATCCCCGCCTCGGGGCCGGTCAGCAGCCGATCCGTCCCCAGGATCGCGTTGATCAGCGTCGACTTGCCGGCATTCGGGCGGCCCACGACCGCCACCTGCAGGGGCCGCTCCGCGGTCGGCGCCCGCGGCCCGTCGTCCTCGCCGTCCTCCACGTCCACGTCGGTCTCGGGCGCCACGTCGCGCGCCGCCGCATCGGCCGCGTCGGCCAGCGGCATCAGCATCTGGTGCAACTCCGACAGGCCCAGCCCATGCTCGGCCGAAAGCCGCAGCGGCTCGCCCAGGCCCAGCCCGTAGGCCTCGATCACGCCGGCATCGGCTGCGTTGCCTTCGGACTTGTTGGCGGCCACGATCACCCGCGCCGAGCGGCGGCGCAGCAGCTCCGCCAGCATCTCGTCGGTCGGTGTCACGCCCACCCGCGCGTCGATCACGAAAAGGCACACGTCGGCCATGTCGACTGCCCGCTCGGTCAGCCGACGCATCCGCCCCTGCAGGCTGTCGTCGTTGATCTCGTCCAGCCCCGCCGTGTCGATCACGGTGAAGCGCAGGTCCCCCAGCCGCGCCAGGCCCTCGCGGAGGTCGCGGGTCACGCCCGGCTGATCGTCGACCAGCGCCAGGCGCTTGCCCACGAGGCGATTGAATAGGGTCGACTTGCCCACGTTGGGGCGGCCGACGATGGCGAGGGTCAGCATCGGGATGGGTCCAGGCGGTCAGAGGGCCACGCCCGCGGGCGCGCTCAGCGGAAGGCGTGCAACTGCCCGTTCGCGGTCACGATGTAAAGCGTGCCGCCGGCCACCACGGGGTTCCGCGCCGCCGCGGCGGGCAGCCGGGTGGCCCGCAGAAGCGCGCCGCTGCGCGGATCGACCTCGCGCAGGATCCCGTCGGTCGAGGCCAGGACCAGCCGCCCGCCGGCCAGGACGGGCCCGTAATGGGCAAAGATCCCCTGCCGCCGGATAACCCGGTCGGTCAGGTACAGCGGCAGGGTCGCCGCCCAGATCCGCGTGCCGGTGCGCGCGTCCAGCCGCACCAGCTCGTTCTGGTCGGAGACGTAGAAAAGCGCGCCGCCCTCTTCCCAGACGGCCGAGGCGGCGCCGTCCGGCGCCGTCCAGCGCTGCGTGCCCGAGGCGAGGTCGAGCGCCACGATGCGCCCCTGCGGGTTGCCCACGTAGACAGTGCCGCCGACCACGACCGGATCGGCCGAGACATCGGTGATCCCGGCATAGGCGCGGCCCAGTCGCCGCCCGGCGATGCTCGCCGTCCAGAGCTCGGTGCCGCCCTGCCGCAGGGCCGAGATCAGCTCGCCCGAGCCGAAGGGGAACAGCACGTTGCGCCCCGAGACGGCGGGCGCGGCCCCGCCCAGCGTCGCGGACCCGGTCTCCGTCGCGCCGATCTGCCACAGCACCCGGCCGTTGCCGGCGTCCACCGCCCAGCCGCGGGCATCGCGCGAGGTGACGTAGACGATCCCGTCCACCACCGTCGGCGCGGCGCCGGGCACGGCATCCAGCTCCTGGGTCCAGAGAACCGCGCCGCTCGCGGCGTCGAGCGCGTGCAGCCGGCCGTAGCCGGTGGTGACGTAGAGCCGCCCGCCGGATGCCGCGAGCCCGCCGCCCGCCGCCTCTCCGGCCCGCTCTTCGGCCGGGGTGAGGTTGCGCGCCCAGATCAGCCCGCCGCCCGAGGCCGCGCGCGCCTGCACGCCGGCCACGGCATCCATGGTGAAGATCCGCCCGCCCGCGATCACCGGATCGGCGGTGATCCGCAGGCGCCGCGAGTTCCCCTGCCCGATCGGCGCGCTCCACACCTCGGTCAGGTTCGCCGCCAGCGCCGGATGGGTCACCGCATGGGCCGGCCCGCCGAACCGGTGGGTCCATTCGGCATTCGGGCGCGCCGCCGGCAGCGACAGCGGCCGCCCCTCGCCCGCGACCGTGTAGGGCGGGTTCGGGAGGCGCCGCGGCGGCTGCGGCGGGATGGCCTGGGCCCGCGCCCCGGCAGCGGCCTCGGCCGCGGTCTGCGGCACGGATGCGGCGGCCTCGTCCAGCGCCCGCGGGTCGAAGCGCGGCCCGGGCAGCAGCGGCTCTGGCTCGACGCAGCCCGTCAGCGCCAGAAGCACCAGCGACAGCGCCACCGGGGCCGGCCGCCATCCCTGCCGGGCCATGCCGCCCCCCGCGTCAGCCCGCATCCGGCAGCCCGCCAAGCGCCACGATCAGCTCCTGCGCACGGGTCCGGCGATCCGCCGAGGCCGCCACGTCGCTGGCGATGGTCTCGAGCACCTCCAGGGCCGCCTCGCGCTCTCCGCGCTCGGCATGCAGGATCGCCGTCTGCTCCAGCGCGCTCAGCCGAAAGGGCGCTCCGGGGGCCGTCAGCGGCTCCAGCCGCGCCAGCTTCTGGTCGGAAAGCAACCCGTAATCGGGGATCAGGACCAGCTTGATCACCGCAAGATCGCGGTAGAGCTGCGGCACCTCGGCATCGTCGATCACCGCCAGAAGGACATCGCCGGCGGCTTCGGCATCCGTCTCGGCCAGTTGCGCCGCCAGCGCATAGGCGCGCAGGGCCTCCGCGGCACCGCTCGCCTGCACCTCCGAGAGGGCCGCGATCCGCGACTGCGGGGCCTCGGCCTGCACCGCCGCCAGCATCCGGTCGCCCAGCCCGCGCGCCGCCGCCTCGCGCGAGGCGCCGCGCCATTCCACGAAGGCCGCGGCGGCCACGATCAGAACCACCGCAAGGATCGCGATCCACCCGTAGCGGCGCGCAAGGCCATAGAACCTGTCGCGCCGGACCTCCTGGCTCACCTCGTCGATGAAGCTGTCGCTGTTGCTCACGGGGGTATGCCCTTGCCCTGCCTGACCGGGGTGATAGCCCGAGACGCGCCGCAGGGACAAGGCCGCGCGGCGAAATCGCGCCGCGCGGTTGCCCTGCGCAAGGTGAGATCCTAAATCGAACTGATTGGTTCAGGCGCCCGGTCGTGCTATGTCGCCCCCGTGCGTGGCCCGCATCGGGGTCCGGGCTTCGGGAATGGTCGGTAGCATGCGAATTCTGCCCATAGTGACGGCCCTGATCGTCGCGGTCGCGCTTTACGCGCTGGTCTTCGAACGCGAGCGTCTGCTGGCGTTCGCCGGCGTGGGGCAAGAGGCCGGCGCGCCGCCGTCCGAGGTCGCGCAGACCGCGCCCGAAACCGCCGAAGCGCCGCCCCCCGACGCGATGGCCAAGGCCGCCCCGGATGCCGCCGACCGCGTCGTCTCGGTCGTCGCCATACAGAGCGAGGCGGCGGTGGTCGACAACGGCGTGATGCTGCGCGGCGAGACCCACGCGGCCCGCCAGGTCGATGCCCGCGCCGAGCTTTCGGGCCTCATCGCGTCGGAGCCGCTGCCGAAGGGCACGCTGGTGCAGGCCGGCGACCTGTTGTGCGAGATCGCCCCCGGCAACCGCCCCGCGCAGCTCTCCGAGGCGGAGGCGCTGCTGGCCGACGCGGAGATCGGCTTTACCGCCGCCGATCGCCTCGCCACTGGCGGCTTCGGATCGGAGACCCAGAAGCTTTCGGCCAAGGCCACCCTGCAGGGGGCCGAAGCCGCGGTGGACCGCGCCGAGACCGAGATCGACAGGCTGACGATCCACGCGCCCTTCCGCGGCGTGCTGGAAAGCGATACCGCCGAGCTCGGCAGCCTGATGCAGCCCGGCGAGATCTGCGCGACCGTGCTGCAGCTCGACCCGATCCGGCTGGTCGGCTTCCTCCCCGAGACCCAGGTTGATCTCGTGCGTATCGGCGCGCCGGCGGGCGCGCGGCTGGCCACCGGCCGCGAGGTGCAGGGCCAGGTCACCTTCCTGTCGCGGTCCGCCGATCCCGAGACCCGCACCTTCCGCGTCGAGGTCGAGGTGGCAAACCCCGACCTTGAGCTGCGCGACGGCCAGACCGCCGATATCGGCATCTCCGCCCAGGGCGTCTCGGCGCATCTGGTGCCCGCCTCGGCGCTGACCCTCGACGACAGCGGCACCATGGGGCTGCGGGTGGTGGACGATGACAGCCGCGCCGCCTTCGTGCCCGTGCGGATCCTGCGCGACACGCCCCAGGGCATCTACCTCACAGGGCTGCCCGACACCGCCACCATCATCGTCGTCGGCCAGGAATACGTGGGCGACGGCGTGAAGGTGAAGGCCACCCTCCGGGAGGACGCCACATGACCGGCATCGTCGACTGGGCCGCCTCCCATGCGCGCATGGTGCTGGCCTTCATCGTGCTGTCGCTCGCCGCCGGCACCCTGGCCTATACCGGCCTGCCGAAGGAGGGCGAGCCGGACATCGAGATCCCCGCGCTCTTCGTCTCCGTCCCCTTCCCCGGCATCTCGGCGGAAGACAGCGAGACCCTGCTCGTGAAGACGATGGAGACCGAGCTCGGCGATCTCGACGGGCTGAAGAGCATGTCGGCCACCGCCGCCGAAGGCTATGCCGGCGTGGCCCTGGAATTCGAGTTCGGCTGGGACAAGACCAAGACGCTGGCCGACGTGCGCGACGCGATGAACACCGCCGAGGGCAGCTTTCCCGCCGGTGCCGACAAGTATTCGATCAACGAGATCAACTTCAGCGAATTCCCCATCATCATCGTCAGCCTCACCGGCGATCTGCCCGAACGCACTCTCCTGCGCGTCGCCAAGGATCTGCAGGACAGGCTAGAGGCGCTGGACGCGGTGCTGGAGGCCCCCCTGGCCGGACACCGCGACGAGATGGTCGAGGTGCTGATCGACCCGGTGAAGCTGGAATCCTACAACCTCTCGGCGCAGGACCTGCTCAGCGCCGTCGTCAACAACAACCAGCTCATCGCCGCGGGCGAGCTGCGCGGCAGCGATGGCGCCTTCTCGGTCAAGATCCCGTCGTCGTTCAACGAATCCCGCGACGTCTTCTCCCTGCCGGTGAAAAGCAACGGCGACCGCGTCGTCACCCTGGCCGATGTCGCCGACATCCGCCTGACCTTCGAGGATGCCACCGGCACCGCGCGCTTCAACGGCGAGAAGACGGTTGCGCTGCAGGTGGTCAAGCGCAAGGGCTTCAACCTGATCGACACCGCGGCGATGGTCCGCGCCGAGGTCGCGGCCGTGCAGGAGAGCTGGCCCGACGACCTGCGCAGCGCCGTGGCGGTCAACACGTCCAACGACCAGTCCAACCAGGTGGCCAGCATGGTCAGCCAGCTGGAAAGCTCCGTGCTTACCGCCATAGCCCTGGTGATGATCGTGGTCCTCGCCTCGCTCGGCGCGCGCCCGGCGCTGCTGGTGGGCTTCGCGATCCCCACCTCGTTCCTGCTCTGCTTCGTGTTCCTCGCGCTCATGGGCATCAGCGTCTCGAACATCGTTATGTTCGGGCTGATCCTCGCGGTGGGCATGCTGGTCGACGGCGCCATCGTGGTGGTCGAATACGCGGATCGGCGAATCGACGAGGGCTCCGGCCCCATGCGCGCCTATGTCGAGGCCGCAAAGCGGATGTTCTGGCCCATCGTCAGCTCCACCGCCACGACGCTCTGCGCCTTCCTGCCGATGCTCTTCTGGCCCGGCGTGCCCGGAGAGTTCATGGGGATGCTGCCCGTCACACTCATCTTCGTGCTCTCGGCCTCGCTGGTCGTGGCCCTCATCTACCTGCCCGTCCTTGGCGGCGTCTCGGGCCGCCTCTCGCGGGCGCTCGGCAACGCGTCGCTGCACCTGCGCGGGCTGCCGCTGGCCGCGCGCCTCGCCCTCGTGCCGATGACGCTGGCGATGGTGTGGCTGGGCGCGATGCTTCTTCTGAACCCGGCCTATCTGGGCGCGGCGCTTGCGCCCGGCCTCGCCGGCTCCCTGCCTGGCCTGCTGCTTTTCATCTTCGGCGCAATGGCCGCCTCCGTCGCGATGGGGGCCGTGCAGCGCCCCCGGCGCGAGCGGGCGCTGCGCACCGGCTACAGGCGCACGCCCTTCGGCCGCGTCATCCAGGCCATCGCCGGCAATCCGGTCATGCCCCTCGTCACCGTCGGTGCCGTGATCTTCTTCGTCGTCTCGGTCTTCGGCTACTTCGGCGCCAACAACAATGGCGTTGAGTTCTTCGTCGAAAGCGAGCCGGAGCAGGCGATCGTCTACGTCCAGGCCCGGGGCAACCTCTCGCTGGAGGAGAAGGACGCGATCGTGCACTCGGTCGAGGAGGTGGCGTTGGCCACCGACGGGGTCGACAGCGCCTTCGCCTTCGCGGGCGCCGGCGGCCTCAACGCCAACACCGGCGGCGGCGAGGGCCCCGGCGACACCATCGGCCAGGTGCAGATCGAGATCACCCAGTGGGACGACCGGCCCCGCGTGCCGGTCGAGGGCAGCTTCCTCAAGCGTCTGTTCCTGCGCGAGACCGTCGATCCGTACTACGACGGCGACGCGGTGCTGGAGCGGCTGCAGACCCAGCTCGATACCCTGCCCGGCATCTACACCGAGGTGTTCAACCTCGCCGGCGGCCCCGCCTCCGGCAAGCCGGTGCATCTGCGCCTCAAGGGCGACGACTGGGAGGCGCTGACCGAGGCCGCCACCCTCGCCCGCACCCGCTTCGAGGGCACGGAGGGCATCATCGACGTGGAAGACAGCCTGCCGCTGCCCGGCATCGACTTTCAGGTGAACGTCGACGTCGAGAAGGCCGGCCGCTTCGGGGCCGACGTGGCCACCGTGGGGGCCATGGTGCAGATGATCACCCGCGGCATCTACCTGGATTCCATGCGCGTCGCCTCGTCGGACGAAGAGATCGACATCCGCGTCCGCCTGCCCGCCGAGGACCGGATGCTGGCGACGCTCGATACCCTGCGCGTCCGCACCGCCAACGGGCTGGTGCCGCTGGCAAACTTCATCACCATCGAACCGGTGGCGAAGCTGGCCGAGATCAGCCGGGTCGACACCAAGCGCTACTACGACGTGAAGGCCGACGTGGCGACGGGCCTGACCAACGCCGCCGGCGCGCCGATCAACGCCAGCGAACGCATCGCGCAGCTGACCGAATGGCTCGACGAGGACAGGCCGCTGCCGGCCGGCGTGACCTGGGAATGGACCGGCGACCAGGAAGAGCAGGAGGAAAGCCAGGCCTTCCTGCAATCGGCCTTCGCCGGCGCGCTCGGGCTGATGTTCATCATCCTGCTGGCGCAGTTCAACAGCTTCTACAACGCCGTGCTGGTGCTGGCGGCGGTGGTGCTTTCGGTCTCCGGCGTGCTGATCGGGATGCTGGTCATGGGGCAGGCGTTCAGCATCATCATGACCGGCACGGGCATCGTCGCGCTGGCGGGCATCGTGGTGAACAACAACATCGTGCTGATCGACACCTATCAGGAATACAGCCGCTACATGCCGCGGATCGAGGCCATCGTGCGCACCGCCGAAACCCGCATCCGCCCGGTGCTGCTGACGACGCTGACCACCATGGCCGGCCTGACCCCGATGATGTTCGGCCTCAGCCTCGATTTCATCGGCGGCGGCGCCACGCTCGACAGCCCCACGGCGCTCTGGTGGAAGCAGCTGGCCACGGCCGTCGTCTTCGGCCTCGGCATCGCGACGGTGCTGACGCTGATCTTCACGCCCGCCATGCTCGCCGCCCGCGTCTGGGCCGCCGATTACGTGCTGGCCCTCGGCCGGGCGCTGGCGCGGCTGACCGGCGGCAAGAGCAGTGCCGCCGCGCAGGACTGGGTGCTGCGGCGCAAGGCAAGGCGGATCGCCGCGCCCGAGATCGTGTGGGACGTGGATCCGCTGCCGGACGCCCCTGCCCCGCCACTGACGCTCCGGGCCGCGGAGTAACGGGGACCAGCAGCCAACTATCCCGCCTTGCCTCCCTGATCCGCGCGAAGCTGCAAAGCGTCGTCCTGTCGTCGAAATACTGGAACCGCGAGGTCCGCAACCTGCAGGTCGGCGACACCGACCGCAATTTCGTGCAGGTGCGCGGCCTGATGAGCGCCCGTAACTCGCCGGCCGCCTTAGAACTGCGCTGCGAGGTCCGCGAGAAGATGCTGGAATGGCCGCAGGCAACGCATCCGGCCAGCCTGCCCCACCTGCGGCTCGCCCCCCGCGTGACGGGCGTCGAGCAGCGCGCGCAATGGGATCCCGAGTTTGCCGAACTAGCATAGGCACGGCCCTAGCTCGACTACGGAGGTCTTTTATAGCGAATGACACCAATCTGCTGCACACTCCGACCAGGTGATTGTTTGCCAGATACCATCAGGAGATCATACTCCGCTCCCGTCGTTCTTTTCGAAATTTTCATCCACAACTTCCAATATAATTTTGATAGATTCTATTACGCCGGTCATTCCGTTATTGCCATCAATGGTTCTAAGTTTGCTGCTATTCAGATACCGATAGCTGTGCGTATTGTAATCATTACCAACAATATCGATAAATGCTGAGTAAATGTTAGCATTGATGAATCCGCCACGATCAAGCAACTGGTCTTCAAGGCCATAGCTTTTAGCTTTACTCCACAGGTTTGGAAGGTTGTGGCCATATGGTTTGCTTGAGAGTCTCTCAGGAGCAATACCATTCACAACTAGGTAAGATTTTAGAGCGGCTTCCGACGCGAAGCACAGAATATTGAGAACAGCAACCCAAGTTGAGTCCTCGTGATCCCACCCCAAGTGAAGTAGACACTGCTGGACGATAAAAGCACAATTACAATGCCCGATACCGGAAGTGTAGTATCCACGTGCCGGCGTCATTCATTCCCCCTGCCGCGCCTGCGCCGCCCACATCGCGGCGAACCGTCCAGCCTTGGCCAGCAGGTCCGCATGGCTGCCGCGCTCCACGATGCGTCCGTCTTCCAGCACGATGATCTCGTCGGCCTCCACCACCGTCGACAGGCGGTGCGCGATGGTGATCACCGTCCGTCCGGCGCCCACCGCCGCGAGGCTCTCCTGGATGTCGCGCTCCGTCTGGGTGTCGAGCGCGCTCGTCGCCTCGTCGAGCAGCACGATGGGCGGGTCCTTCAGGATCGTCCGCGCGATCCCCACCCGCTGCTTCTCGCCGCCCGAAAGCTTCAGCCCCCGCTCCCCCACCTGGGTGTCGTAGCCCTCGGGCAGCGTCGCGATGAAGTCGTGCAGCCGCGCCGCGCGGGCCGCGTCCTCCACCTGCGCCTGGGTCGCCCCCTCGCGCCCGTAGGCGATGTTGTAGCGGATCGTGTCGTTGAACAGCACGGTGTCCTGCGGCACGATCCCGATGGCGGCGTGCAGGCTGGCCTGGGTCACCTGCCGCAGGTCCTGCCCGTCGATCCGCACCGCGCCCCCCGTCACCTCGTAGAACCGGAAAAGCAGCCGCCCCAGGGTCGACTTGCCGGCCCCCGACGGGCCCACCACCGCCACCGTCCGCCCCGGCGGCACCGTGAAATCCACGCCCTTCAGGATCGGCCGCTCTGGATCGTAGGCAAAGCGCACGTCCTCGAAGGTCACCCGCCCCTGCCGCACCTCGAGCGGCCGCGCATCCGGCGCATCGGCGATCTCGGGCGGCTGGTCGAGAAGGCCGAACATCTCGCCCATGTCGATCAGGCTCTGCCGGATCTCGCGGTAAACCATGCCCAGCATGTTCAGCGGCATGGTGATCTGGATCATGTAGGCGTTGACCATCACGAAATCGCCCACCGTCATCGCGCCGCGCTGCACGCCGACGGCCGCCATCACCATCACCGCCACCAGCCCGGCGGTGATCAGCACCGTCTGCCCCATGTTCAGGAACGCCAGGGAATACGATGTCTTGAGCGACGCGATCCCGTAGCGCTCCATCGCGCCGTCGTAGCGCGCGGCCTCCCGCGCCTCGGCCCCGAAGTACTTCACCGTCTCGAAGTTCAGCAGGCTGTCGATGGCCTTCTGGTTGGCGTCGGTATCCTGGGCGTTCATCTCGCGGCGGATCTTCACCCGCCACTCGGTGACCGAGAAGGTGAAGGCGACGTAGGCCACGATGGTGCCGCCCACGACCGCCAGATACCACGCGTCGAAAAGCACGGTCAGCACGCCCGCCGTCAGCCCCAGCTTCAGGATCAGCGGCCCGATCGAGAAGAGCACGAAGCGCAGAAGGAACGACACCCCCTTCACCCCGCGCTCGATCACCCGGCTGAGGCCGCCCGTCTTCCGGGTGATGTGATAGCGCAGGGACATCGCGTGGATGTGCTGGAAGGTCTGCAGCGCCACCATCCGCAGCGCCCGCTGGCCGACCGGCGCGAAAAGAACGCCGCGCAGCTCCTGGAAGGACGTGTTGAGCAGCCGCGCCATGCCATAGGCCACAGTCAGCCCCACGGCACCGAAGGCCAGCCAGACAGAGGCGTCCAGGCTGTCGGTCTCGCCCGCGAGGCTGTCGACCGCCGCCTTGTAGAAGAAGGGCGTCGCCACGGCCACGAGCTCGGCCAGCACCAGGATCAGCAAGGCCACGACCACGCGGACGCGGATCCACGGCGCGTCCTTCGGCCAGAGATAGGGCACCACCCGGCGCAGGACGGTGGCGCCACGGGCCTCCGGCGCAGGGTCGGCGCCGGCGGGCGCGGAAAGGCGCGATCCAGCAGGGCCGGGCGCGGCCGTGGCGGCACCGGACCGGGGCGGGTCGGCGGCGTCGTGGTGTGTGTCTGTCGGCATCAGGAGGATGTAAGGGCCGCGGGGCGGATTGTCACGCGGCAGGGGCGCGCGGGCGGCGCCACTGATCTCGGGGCAGGCGCGTGCGGTCTATCCACCTCTGCATCATGGCGGTCGCCCCGCGCCGCGGCCTCCCGCCCGGCGGAGCCTCGGACCTGTCGCCGAGCCGTCCAGCACCAGCGGCGCCGGCGCGGCGGGGCCTTTGCCCTGTCGGAAGGTGGCTATGCGCCGGAGCCGCCCGCGCGGCGACGCCTCGCCCAGTCGTGCGGTCCTCGCGCGCCGGGGTCTCAGGCCGGGCGGGCCCCGGCGCCTAACGCGGCAATTCGAAGACCTGCCCGGGGTAGATGAGGTCCGGGTCCTCGATCTGCGAGCGGTTCGCGTCGAAGACCTCGACGTAGCGCAGGCCATCGCCATAGCGCTCCCGCGCGATCCCCCAAAGGGTCGAGCCCGGCTGCACCGTCACCGGCCCCGCATCGCCGGCGCCGATCGCCGCGCGGGCCAGCTCCTCCGGCGCCGCGCGGCGGAACGGAACCGCGATCCGGCCCCGCACCCCGCCCGCCGGATCCACCCGGCCGACCGAAAGCCGGTAATCGCCGGGCGCCACGCCCGACAGGACGGCCGACCAGGTGCCGTCGTCACCGGCCAGCGCCTCGGCCACGACCCGGCCGTCGAGCGAAAGCTCGATCGGCCCCGGCCCGTCGCGCCGCCCGCGCAGGATCACGTCGTCGGCCGCGCCGTAAGCGATCGTGTCGATCCGCAGCGGCTCACCGGGGGCAAGCGGCGGCGACCCGAGCGGGCGGATGCCGGCGCTGTCGCTCAGCAGCACCGTGGGCGCGGCCGGTGCGGACGCAACCTCCCCTGCAGGCGGAACCGCGGGCCCCGTCTCCACGGCCGGCGCTGCCGCGCCAACCGCCCGGGGCAGCGCCGCAGCCCCCGACACCGGCGCCCGTTCGCCGCCCGCGCCCCGTCCGGGCCGGGCGGCAGGTCGCGGGGCCAGAGCCGTCAGCGTCGTGACATCTGCGGCCTGCGGAGTAGCGTCTGCGGCCTGCGTCGTGACATCTACGGCCTGCGGCATGCCCTCTGCCGCCTGCGGCATGGCATCCGCGGCCTGCGGCATGGCGTCTGAGGCCGTGCCGGACGCCACGCCGCCAGCGGCCAGGCCCGTCCGCGGCGCGGCACCGGCGGTCTGCGTCGCGGCGGCGGACGGCGCGTCGGGGGCAAGCTCATCCGTCGCCGGGCTCGCCCCGTCGCCGGCGGGCGGCGGCGCGCCCACCTGCGGGGCCGCCGCCAGGCCGCCCGCGCGCCCCTGGGTCGCCGCCCGCGCGCCGGCCTTCGGCGCCCCCCCGCCCGCAGCCGCCGTATCAGCCAGGGCCGGCGCCATCGCCTGCGCCATCGCCTGCGCCATCGCCTTCGGGGCGCCGCCCGCCGCATCCGGCCCGCCGGCCACCCGCACCTGCGGCTGGGCCAGGATCACGTCGCCCTCCGACCGGCGGCCGACCCCGTCGGCGCCTTCGGCCACCAGCCAGATCACCCGCGCCCCGGCGCCTTCACCGAAGCTCACGAAGGTCACGAACTGGCCGCGGCCATCGGCATGGGCCTCGGCCACTTCCCGGCCGTCCACGATGATCCGCACCAAGGCGCCCGGCGTCGCGCGGCCCGCGATCAACGCCGAGCCGTCCGGCTCCGCGCGCACCGTGTCGATGCTGGGCACGATCTCCCCGCCGCCCAGCGGCTCGACCGCGGGCTCCGCCGCAGCTGGGCCCACCCGCGCCGGCCCCGGCAGGGTATCCCCGGGCCGCTCCAGCAGCACCAGCTCCCGCGACGCGCCGGCATCGCCCGCCGCCCCGGCGCCCGCCGCCGCGCCCTCGGCCGGGCCCTCCGCCAGGGTCGCCCCGCCGCCACCGCCACCGCCGCCGGCTGGCCCCTCGGGCCACACGGCCCAGGCCGCCGACCCGATCAGCGCCAGCGCCACCAGCCCGGCCAGCGCGGTCCGCCCGCCGCGCGCATCTCTCCGGCCCGAACCGGTTGGGCTGACCAAGGCATCTCTCCCGCATGGGCCGCGGCATCCGTGCCGGGCATGTGGCGAAAGATTAATGAAAAAACACTGTCAAGTCAAAACCGGCGCCCAAGGCGCCGCAGCCGCCCGTCGCAAGCCGTCGGCCCGGCCCCGCAAACACCCCACCAGACGCGCCCCACCTACCGGGTGATGATCTCCGGCCCCATGAAGGTCGTCGGCAGCCAGGTCGACAGGATCGGGATGTACGTCACCATGATCAGGAACACGAACAGCACCGCCAGGAACGGCAGCGCCGCGCGCACCACGCTCATGATCGGCATCCCCGCAACGCCGGACGTCACGAACAGGTTCAGACCCACCGGCGGCGTGATCATCCCGATCTCCATGTTCACCACCATGATGATGCCCAGGTGGATCGGGTCGATCCCCAGCTCGATCGCGATGGGAAAGACCAGCGGCGCCACGATCACGATCAGCCCCGAAGGCTCCATGAACTGCCCGCCGATCAGCAGGATCACGTTGACGATCACCAGGAACATGATCGGCCCGAACCCCGCATCCAGCATCGAGGCGGCGATGGCCTGTGGGATCTGCTCGTCGGTCAGCACATGCTTCAGGATCAGCGCGTTGGCGATGATGAACATCAGCGTCACGGTCAGCTTGCCGGCATCGAACAGCGTGTCGCGCGTGTCGGGATGCACGAAGGCCGTGGCCAGCGCCCAGGGGCGGCGCATCAGCGACAGGTTCGCCCCCTCGCCCGCCACGTGCAGCGGCCCCATGTCGCGATAGACGAACGTGGCGATGGCATAGGCATAGACGGCCGCCACCGCCGCCGCCTCGGTCGGGGTGAAGATGCCGCCATAGATGCCGCCGAGGATGATGACGATCAGGAACAGCCCCCAGCCCGCGTCGCGGCCAGAGGCCCAGACCTCGCCCCAGCCCTGCCAGGTGCCCTTCGGCAGGTCCTTCACCACCGCAATGACGTAGATCGTCGCCATCAGCATGAAGCCCGCCAGCAGCCCCGGGATGACGCCCGCCAGGAACATCCGCCCCACGCTCACGTCCGTGGCGCTGGCATAGACCACCATGACGATGGAGGGCGGGATGAGGATGCCCAGCGTCCCGGCGTTGCAGATCACGCCGGCCGCGAAGTCCTTGGAATAGCCCACCTGCCGCATCCCGGCGATCACGATGGTGCCGATGGCCACCACGGTCGCGGGCGAAGAGCCGGAGAGCGCCGCGAACATCATGCAGGCCACGACCCCGGCGATGGCCAGCCCGCCCGGCAGGTGCCCCACCAGCGCGATGGAAAAGCGGATGATCCGCAGCGCCACGCCCCCCGTCGACATGAACGACGAGGCGAGCACGAAGAACGGGATCGCCAGAAGCGTGTAATGCCCCTCCATCGCCTGATAGAAGCTCTGCGCCACCGCGGCGAGCGAGGTCTCCGAGAAGGCGAGCAGGAAGATGATAGAGGAAAGGCCCAGCGACACCGCGATGGGCACCCCGATCAGCAGCAGCCCCACGACCAGGACGAACAGAAGCGCGACGTCCATGGGCTCAGATCTCCGCGTTCTTGGCGGCGGCGTCTTCCACCGCCTCTTCGGCCTCGTGGCTTACGATCAGGCTGTCGCGCTCGCCCCGCCAGATCGCCACGGTCGCCTCGATCACCCGCCACAGGAACAGCGCCATCCCGATGGGCATGCAGATGTAGGGGATCACCCGGGGCAGCTTGTCATAGGCGTCGCCCTGGTTGATCAGCCCCTCCAGCCAGCGGAACATGTCCAGCATCGGCACCTGCTCGGTCACGAAGAAGGCGCGATCGCGGGTGCCGAAGTCGAGGCCGGTGGGAAACCAGCGGCCGGTGGTCTGGGGCAGCGAGGCGAAGGGCGCCCAGTAGTCCCACGCGCCCTTCATCAGGAACACCGCGTAGATCAGGCAGACGGCCGCGGCCAGCAGCGCCACGGTCCGGCGCGCGGCGGCGGGCAGCAGGTTGGTCACCGCGTCCACGCCCAGATGCGCGGTCACCTTCACGCCATAGCTGATGCCGAAGACCACCAGCCACGCGAAAAGGATCAGCGTCACCTCGAGGCCCCAGATCAGCGCGTCGTTGAAGAGATAGCGCAGCACCACGTTGGCGAAGGTGACCAGCGTCATCAGCCCCAGCAGCACCGCGATCAGCGTCTCCTCGAAGGTATGGACGAAGGCGCCGGCGCGGCTGCGTGGCACATATCGCTTGCTGCTCATCCGAAATCCCCGCTGGTGCGTCCGGCCCGGCCCTGCGGGTCCGCTTGGCGACGGTCCGGCTCTCGGCCCCGGCTCGTCTGGTCACGTCTCGCGCCCCACGTCCCCGGGGCGGCCTGCGCGTCAGGCGGCAGCCCCCGAAGGCGCAGGGCCCACCTCGCCGCGCAGGGGCCTCCCGCCCGGCGGAGAGGCCGGGCAAGGCCGATCCGTTCGAGGGACCGGGGGATGCCGAGGCCTGCAGGGTCCAGCCGTGCCGACACGTGCGATGTTCCGCGCAATCCGGCCCGTCGAAAGCCGCAGGCGGACCGGCCGCGCCGACCCCCCCGTCGCACAAGACCGCGCGGCACGGCCCCCACCGGCAGCCATCCCGCGCGGACCCGGGCCTACATCGAGGCGTTCAGTTCCTGCGCCGCGGCGATGTTGTCGGCGCCCACGTCGGTCTCGAACTGCTCCCAGACCGGCTTCATCGCCGCGATCCAGGCTTCGCGCTGCTCGGGCGTCAGCTCGCGGATGACCCCGCCGGCGTCGAGGATCGCCTGCCGCGCTTCCGCGTCGACGTTGTTCACCTCGGCGTTCCGCTCGTCGGTCACCTCCTGCAGGATCGTCGCCAGCTGCTCGCGCACCGGCGCGTCAAGGCCTTCCCACCAGTCGACCCCGACCACCACCATGTAGTCGAGAACGCCGTGGTTGGTCTCCGTCGTGCCGTCCTGCACCTCGAAGAACTTCTGGCCGTAGACGTTCGACCAGGAATTCTCCTGCCCGTCCACGACGCCCGTCTGCAACGCGCCGTAGACCTCCGAGAAGGCCATCGGCTGCGGGCTGGCGCCAAGCGCCTCCATTTGCGCGACCAGCACGTCGCTCGGCTGCACGCGGAACTTCAGGCCCTCGGCGTCCTCCGGCATGAGAAGCGGCTTGTTGGCCGAGAACTGCTTCAGCCCGTTGTGCCAGAACGCCAGGCCAAGCAGGCCGCGGCGCTCCATCGAGCTCATCATCTCCTGGCCGGCCTCGCCCTGCTGGAAGGCGTCGACGGCCTCGATGCTTTTGAACATGAACGGCAAATCGAAGATGCGGAAGACCTTGGTGAAGGTCTCGAACTTCGACAGCGAGGGCGCGGCCATCTGCACGTCGTTCTGCAGCATCGCCTCCAGCACCTGGTCGTCGTCGTAGAGGGTCGAGTTGGGGAACACCTCCACGCAGGCGGTGCCGTCCATCTCTGCGTTGACCCGCTCCGCGAAAAGGCTCGCGGCGATCCCCTTGGGGTGCCGGTCGGAATTGGTGACGTGGCTGAACTTGATGACCATCTCGCCGTCGTCGCAGGCGGCCAGCGCCGCGCCCGCGCTCAGCGACAGGCCGGCCATGGCGGCGGCCGCGGTCAGCGTCTTGAACTTTGCTCTCATCGTGATCTCCCTGGGACTTTTGCGGTGTTCCGGTGGCCGGTTGGTCCGGCCGTGCGGCACAGAATGGCGAACAGACGCGCCGACGCAAAGGGAAACTTGAAGAAGACCGGCCGACGTGAGGTAAATCGGCTCCGGACGGAGGCGCACGCGCCCCGCGCCCGAAGCCCGCCGCGCATCCCGTGGACGGCGACCTGCGTGCTGAAAAGGGACCCCAAGGAGGGGGCCATGAAATCCGGCAAGACACGACAGGCCGGGCGTCCGTTGAATTGGGTCCGGCGCCTCCCCGACGCCGTCCCCACCGCTTGGTAGCAGACCTCGCCGGCCCCGAAACTAACAGAGATTAGCATGCGCACCTTTTCCCGGAACCCCAGCGACCCCGCTTTCCTCGCCGATCCCTACGCCGCCTATGCAAGCGCCCGCCGCCATGGCCCCGTCGCCCATTGGCAAGAGCTCGGCCTCCCCGTCCTGCTCACCCACGAAGCCGTCACCGCCGCCCTGCGCTCCCCCGCCCTCGGTCGCGCGGCCCCCCCCGGCCGCGAGGCCTGGCGCGCCGACATGCCCGCCTTCGCCCGGGTCGAGGCGCCCTCCCTCCTCAGCCTTGAGCCGCCAGGCCATACCCGCCTGCGCGCCCCCGTCCTGCGCGCCTTCACCGGTTCCCGCCTCAAGGGCCTCGCCCCCGACATCGAGGCGCTCTGCCACGACCTCGTCGACGCTTTCCCGCCGGGCCCCGTCGATCTGGTCGCCGCCTACGCCGCCCGCGTCCCGGTCCTCCTCATCGCCCGGCTCCTCGGCGTGCCGGAGGCTTCGGCGCCCGACCTGCTGCGCTGGTCCCACGCCATGTGCGCGATGTACCGCCCGGGCCCCACAGAGGCCGAGGCCATGGCCGCCGAGACCGCCGCGCGCCAGTTCCACGCCGTCCTCGACGCCGCCCTCACAGCCCCTCGCCCCGAAACCCTCCTCGCCGATCTCGCCGAAGCCGTCGCCGCCGGCACGATGCGCCGCGACGAGGCCATCGCCACCGCCATCCTGCTCCTGAACGCCGGGCACGAGGCCACCGTCCACGCCCTCGGCAACGCCGTGGCCGGGCTCGCCGGCCGCGACGCGCCCGCCCTCACCGCCCCCGGCGCCATCGAGGCCACTGTCGAGGAAGGCCTGCGCCACGATCCGCCGCTGCACCTCTTCATCCGCTGGGTGAACGCCCCCGTCACCCTCGGCGGCCATGCCTTCGCACCGGGCGATCGGGTCGGCTGCCTGCTGGGCGCGGCCAACCGCGACCCCGCCGCCTACCCCGAGCCGCACGCCTTCGCCCCTGCCCGCTTCGCCACCGGCACATCCCCGCCGGTCATCGCCAGCTTCGGCGCGGGGCGGCACTTCTGCCTCGGCGCGCCGCTCGCCCGGATGGAGCTGCGCATCGCGCTCGCCACCCTCTACGCCCGCTGCCCCGGCCTGCGCCTGGCCGAACCGCCGCGCATCGCCGACATCTGGCATTTCCGCGGGGTCGAGACGCTGCAGGTCATCGCCTGACGCGCAACGCGGCGCCCCCGGCGCGCCCGGTGACCGCCGCGCCCGCAAGGCGGGGCCAGCCGCGCTTCCGGGAAGGGCCGCGGCCCCGGACCACGATGCGGAACGCCAAAGGCGGGGCAGCGCCCGCAGCGCGGGTGGGCGGGCGGGGCGCTGCGGGCGCTGCCCCGCCGGCCATGGGGCGCGCCCTTCACGGGCGCCGACCCGGTGGCCGCACCCAGCGCTGCCCCGCCGGCCGTGGGGCGCGCGCGTCCTATACCGGCAGCATCGTCGTCGCCTTGATCTCCTCCATCGACAGCAGCGCCGTCACGTTGAAGATCCGCACCTCCGCGATCAGCGCCTGATAGAACGCGTCATAGGCCCGGGCATTCGCCACCCGCACCTTCAGGATATAGTCGATCTCGCCCGCCAGCCTGTGCGCCTCCAGCACCTCCGGCCGCGCCTGCAACGCCGCCAGGAACCGCTTCTGCCAGCCCTCCTCGTGCTCCGACGTGCGGATCAGCACGAAGAAGCACGCCTCCAGCCCCAACGCCTCGGGGTCCAGGATCACCGTCGTCTGCCCGATCACCCCGGCCTCGCGCAGCTTGCGCACCCGATTCCACACGGGCGTCTTCGACGAGCCCACCTCGCGGGCGATCTCCTCCAGCGACTGCCCCGCATCGCGCTGCAGGCTGCCAAGAATTTTCCGGTCCAGATCGTCCAGCCGGGCTGCCATTCCATCTCTCCCCGCCATTGCGGAACGCAGCGCCCCGAAGCGGCGGCATCCGAAACGTTCATCCCTGATACCTGCCCCCACCTCCCCATCCAAGGGAAATTGTTCTAGCGTCAAGCCAGGGGCCGCCAAAGCGATAGCGGCCGCGAAGGAGCCGACGCCATGCAGCACTTCCCGACCTTCCTCGCCGTCGCGGGCCGGCGGCGCCTCGCCCGCGCCATCGAGCCGGATCTCGAAGAACGCCTGCCGGTGCGCCTCGGCCTGCGCGCGGCGAAGGTCAAGGCCATCCGGGGCGCGGCCGAGGCGCTGCCGGCCGGCCTCGGCTCCGAACTCTCCCGCCGCGGCCTCAATCCCGAATTGCGCGTGATCACCAAGCACGACGTCGCCGGCTTCGCCGAACGGGATTGGGCGTCCCTCGCCCGTCCCGGATCGGTCGCCGCCATCTACATGGCCAAGCGCGGCGCGCGGTTCCTGCAAGGCCGGCTCCTGATGTTCGGCGCGGCCCCGGACACGCCCGTGACCATCGTTGAGAACGCATCCCGCCCGGAGGTCCGCCATCTCGTCGCGCGGCTCGGCACGCTGTCCGCCGACCTTCGGGCCGCCGCCCTCACCGGGCCGGCCGTCCTGCTCTACGGCATCGCCCCGGCCGAGGCCGCCGCGATCCGCGTCCCCTCCATCGGCTTCCGGGAGGCCACGTCATGAGCCGCGAATTCCGCACCAGCGTCGTCACCGCCAGCGACCTGCGCCAGGGCTGCGTCGTCTACCTGACCGAAGCCGGCGACTGGTCGCGCGACATCGCGCAGGCCGCTCCGGTCGAGGACGAGGCCGAGGCGCAGATCCGCCTGATCGAGGCCAGTCAGCAGACGGCCCGGGTCGTCGGCGCCTACCTCGCCGAGGTCCGCCTGTCGCCGCAAGGGCCGCAGCCGGTGCAGTTCCGCGAGGCGTTCCGGGCCCGCGGCTCCTCCGTCGGGCGCGCCGCCGCGCCCTGAAGCCCGCCCCCCAGGCACCCCGAAAAGCTTTCCAGTCCCTCAACCGGGCGCCCGCAGGGGTCCGACACAAGGCCGACAAAAAGCCGACCGAACGCCGACACTTCGAAAACGGAACATTGCATGTACATCTACACCCAGTTCGACGAGGCCTTCGTGCGCAACCACCGCGATCCTCGCAGGTGAGCTGGCCCGCCCGCAGCCGGAAGCGCAATGGCTCGCACCGGCCGACTGGGGCGCCCACGACTATCAGTCGCGGCCGCGCGGCGGGGCCGGGGCTGTCGCACCGTCGGCCGTGGCGCTAGAACCGAAAGACCGCCCCATCAACAGGACCAACGAGCCCACCGTGACCGACGCCGCAACCATCCCGCCGCTGACCGCCCAGTCGCCCGATACCCAGATCGTGACCGAGGTGCAGCACTATACCGACCGCCTCTTTCGCTTCCGGGTGACGCGGCCGGTCTCGCTGCGCTTCCGCTCCGGCGAGTTCGTGATGATCGGGCTGCCCGGGGCCACGGGCAAGCCGCTGCTGCGGGCCTATTCCATCGCTTCGCCGGCCTGGGACGACGAGCTGGAGTTCTACTCGATCAAGGTGCCCGACGGGCCGCTTACCTCGCGGCTCCAGCACCTGACGGAGGGCGAGAGGATCATCCTGCGCCCCAAACCCGTGGGAACGCTGGTGCACGACGCGCTGCTGCCGGGCAAGCGGCTTTGGTTCTTCGCCACCGGCACGGGCATCGCGCCCTTCGCCTCGCTCCTGCGCGAACCGCAGACCTGGGAGGATTACGAGAGCGTCATCCTTACCCATACCTGCCGCGACGTGGCCGAGCTGGCCTATGGCCGCGATCTGGTGGAGGGCCTGCCGAGGGATCCGCTGATCGGCGAGATGGTGGGCGAGCGGTTGCGCTACTATCCCACCACGACGCGCGAGCAGAGCCCGCATATGGGGCGTGTCACGACCCTTCTGGAGGACGGCACGCTCTTCCGCGAACTTGGGGTCGAGCCCATCGATGCGGCAAGCGACCGCGCGATGATCTGCGGATCCATGGGGTTGAATGCCGACCTCAAGCGCCTCCTCGAAGGCTTCGGGCTACGCGAGGGCGCGAATTCGGCGCCGGCGGAATACGTGGTCGAGAAAGCCTTCGTGGGCTGACGGAAAAGGGCCCCGCCTTTCGGCAGGGCCCCGATCGTCGACAGATCGATGCCGCTTACTGGTTTGCGGGCGTCGTGATGCCGAGGGCCTCGCGGATCGAGGCGAGGGTTTCCTCCAGCGCCTCCGGTGTGCCTTCCACCGCCTCGAGGGCGGACCGCAGCGCTTCCTTGATGTTGTCGCTCAGGTCGCTGTCTTCGATCGCGGCGATGGCGGTGTCGAAGTTCCACTCGCCGTCGCCGGTCTCCATTGGCGAGGCCACGGCGGCGGGCGCATCGGTCGTGGGGGACACTGCCGCCATCTCCGTAGTGCCTTCGGCGGCTTCACCGTCTTCCGTACCAACGTCGCTCTCGGTCACGGTCGTTCCGGCATCCGAAGCCGCAGGCTCCGCCGCAGCCGGGGCTTCGGCGCTTTCCGCATCGCCCTGGGTCACCTCGGCCGCGCCAACGACGCTCTCCTCGGCCGCGGCCGCATCGGCTACGGGCTCGGCTTCCTGCGCCGCCATCTCGCCCGACTGCGCGGCATCCACAGCTGCCTCCGTCGCCTCCTGCGACGCTTCGGTCGTGTCGCTGGCCGTCTCGCTCATCCGGGCGGCGCCACCTTCCGCCTCCGTCGCAGCCTCACCGGTCGAGGCGCTTTCCGCCGGGCCGGTCTCGGGGCTCGGGTCCTCGGTGGCGTCGGTCTGCGCCACGACGTTGTCGGTGCCCGGTTCCGCCTGCACGGCCTCTGCGCCCTCGACGATGCCCTCGGCCGCATCGCCCGTCGCTTCGGCACCAGCCTCGGCCGTCTCAGCCGTGGCATCGGCGGCATCGGCGGCGGCATCGCCCGTAGCCTGCGCCGCGTCCTGCGACGCCTCGGCGGTCGCGTCCGTTGCATCCTCGGCAATGGCGGCGGTGTCGGCAGCGGCCCCTTCGGCCGCCTGCTCGGTCGCCTCGGCTGCATCGCCAGCGGCGGCGGCGGTGTCCTCGGCCGTCTCCTCGGTCGCGGCTGCCGCGTCGCTGGCCGCCTCCTCGGTGGCGTCTGCCGCATCGCCCGCGGCGTCGGCGGTCTCCTCGGCCGCCTCCTCGGTGGCCGCTGCCGCGTCGGTAGCCGCCTCCTCGGTGGCGTCTGCGGCGTCGCCGGTCGCCTCGGCTGTATCGCTCGAGATCTCCTTGACGCTGTCGGCCGCCTCGACCGTGGTTTCCTCGGCGGATTCGGCCAACTGCGCCGTCTCATCTTCCGCACCGTCGATCACATCGCCCGTCGCATCGGCCGCGTCGCTGGCCGCGTCGCTAACGGCATCGGCTGCCGTCCCGGCCGCGTTCTCGACGGCTTCGACTGCGGCGACGGCACCCTCTTCGACGGCCACGGCAGCATCGCCGATCGCGTCTCCGGTCGCTTCCACCGCATCGCTGACGACCTCGCCCACGCTGGCGTCGGGATTGTCGGACAGACCCTCCACCGCCGGGGCAGCGGCGCCGGAGCCCGAGGAAGCGACGTCGGACGTGTCGCTGCCCCCGGTGAACGCGAACACGCCCATCAGGCCAAGAACGACTACTCCGCCTACACCGGCGACCAAGCCAAGTTTGTTCATTTGCGATACTTCCCTGTCATACGATAATCCGGGCCCGTCACTTCTGGGCAGTGTGCATGAAGCAGAACCGGCCGGGCCGGGCGATTGTTCCGGACCTTCGCCCGATTTGGGGCAGAATCAGGCGGGATCGTGCTATCCTGATGCCGCACTTGGATGTTGAAGCGCGCCGCGGACATCTCTACCTACGTGCAATCGGCTTGCCCCGCGGCCACAGAGCATGTGCCCCCGAGAAGCCTTTCGGGGCGGACAACGGCATCGCCCGACCATGAAACGATACGAAGGAATGACAACATAGCCCGCAGACCTCACAACGCCCCGCCGACCCGTGAAACGGGACCCCGCGTCAATGGACGCATCCGCGCCTCCGAAATTCGCCTGATCGGCGCGGAGGGGGAGAACGTCGGCGTCGTCTCGCCGGAGCGCGCCATGGAGCTGGCGGACCAGTCCGGCCTCGACCTGGTGGAGATTTCGCCGAACGCCTCGCCGCCCGTCTGCAAGATTATGGATTTCGGCAAGTTCAAGTACGAGACCCAGAAGAAGGAAGCCGAGGCGCGCAAGAAGCAGAAGATCATCGAGGTCAAGGAGGTCAAGTTCCGCCCGAACACTGACGTCCACGACTACGAGGTGAAGATGCGCAACGTGACACGCTTTCTCGAAGGCGGTGACAAGGTGAAGATCACGCTGCGGTTCCGCGGCCGCGAGATGGCGCACCAGAACCTGGGCCGCGAGTTGCTCGAGCGGGTGGCCGACGACATCCAGGCGCTCGGCAAGGTCGAGAACATGCCGAAGATGGAAGGCCGCCAGATGGTGATGATGATCGGCCCGGCAAGCAAGTAACACGCCGGTCCGGTCCGGTCCGGTCCGTCAGGCCGGCCTGATTGCTCCGCCAAGCCCGCCGCCTTGGCACCTCCATAAGGTCAGCCGATCCGGCTGCCGTATCAGGCCGGCCGGTCCGTCTGCTTCGTCAGGCCCGCCGCGCCGCCATCTCGTCCGCCATGTCGGAAGCGGCGGACGGCAGCCCGCCTTCCTTTAGGATGAACGCCGCCACCTGCACCGCGGCATCGCCGTGGCGCAGGTCGGCCATCACGAAGGGCCTTGCACCGCGGGCGGCTTGCGCATCGGCCTCCAGCCGTCCGAGGTCGACCCCCACATGCGGGGCGAGGTCGATCTTGTTGACCACCAGAAGGTCCGACCGGGTGATCCCCGGCCCCTTCTTGCGCGGAATGTCCTGCCCGGCCGCGGTGTCGATCACGTAGATCGTGAGGTCCGCAAGCTCGGGGCTGAACGTCGCCGCCAGATTGTCGCCGCCGCTCTCGATCAGCACGACGTCGAGATCGGGGAAGGCCGTGCGCAGATGTGCCAGCGCCGCGAGGTTGACCGAGGCGTCTTCACGGATCGCCGTGTGGGGGCAGCCGCCCGTCTCGACGCCGCGGATGCGCTCGGCCGGCAGGACCTGAGCGCGCACCAAGGCGTCGGCATCCTCCCGGGTGTAGATGTCGTTGGTGATCACCGCAATCGAGAGGTGCGGCGCCAGCAGGCGGGCCAGATGAATGGTCAGCGTCGTCTTGCCGGCACCCACCGGGCCGCCGATGCCCACGCGCAGAGGGCCGTTGGCGTTGAGGGTCATCGCATCCTCCATCGGAGTCAGCTGCGGAACAGCCGGACAGCTTGGGTTTCATGGGCCAGCGCCGCCAGATCGGCGCCCGGCGTGCCGCTGTGCAAATCGTCGGCGCCGCACCCGGCGGCGTCGCGAGCGACTGCTGCGATCACCGGCTCCAGCGCCTCCAGGACGCCCTGCGCCGCGAGTTGCCCCAGCGGAAGAAGCCGCTGCCCGCAGGAGACCAGATTGCCTGCGAAGGCCGAGAGGTAGAGCGCCGAGACCGTCGTATCGGCCAGCGCCAGCGAACGGGAGCGGATACCGAGGGCCACGGGAAGTGGGCAGGTCTCGCCCAGCCCATCCGCTGCGCCGCCGGTGGCAGCCACAAAGGCGCGGCCCTGCTCGGAGGTCTCGGTCAGCCGCTCGGCGCCCGCCGCGAGCGCGGCGGCCAGTTCGGCCAGCTCATCCGGGTCGGCCACGTCCCGCCGCGCCATGGTCAGCAAGATCGCATCCTGCCGGCCCGAGCCGAAGCGCAGGATCGCGCCGATCCAGGCCTGCAGTTCAATGCCATCGCGCACCTCGCCGGTCGAAACCGCCCATTCCAGCCCGTGGGAATAGGCGAAGCTACCCAGCGGAAAGGCCGGCGAGAGCCACCGCGTCAGGCGCAGCAGGTCGGGCAGGCTGTCGGTGGCGGCGGTCACCCGGGATGGTCGTGGTGGGCGTGGCCCACGGCATCGGCCGGCCCGTGGGCGTGGCCGAAGGTGCGGCCCATCCCGTAGGCCCCGCCCTCGGGGGTGAAGGGGGCGGTCACTTCCTCGATGCCGGCGCCGAGGCGTTCCAGCATGTCGCGCAGCACATGGTCGGCGCGGATGCGCAGGGAGGCGCCGCCGACCTCGCAGGGCGTGTGACGGTTGCCGATATGCCAGGCCAGCCGCGGCAGGTCGCCGCGAATGTCGAGCAGCGGCTCGGGCGCGGCCTCCACCGCGATCCCCGCCCCTTCGGCATCGACCAGAAGGTCGCCGTCCGCAAGCGCGGTCGCCTCCGGCAGATCGACCAGCACCTCGACGCCCGCCACCGTCAGCAGGCGCCTCCGGCGCAGGAACCGCGCCTCGTAGTCGAGCGATAGCCTGTCGGTCGCCGGCGGGCCGCCTGGCGTGCCCGCCCGCAGGACCGTACCGCAGCGGCGTGGGGCGGGCGAGGCGACCTTGCCGGTCAATAGAGAAAGTACCGCTGTGCCATGGGCAGGCTCTCGGCCGGCTCGCAGGTGAGCAACTCGCCATCCGCGCGGACCTCGTAGGTCTCGGGGTTCACCTCGATCTTCGGCAACGCGTCGTTCAGCTTCATGTCGGCCTTGCCGATGCCGCGCGTGCCCGACACCGCCAGCGTCTCCTTCGCCAGCCCGAGCGAGGCGCCGATCCCGTCCGCCTGCGCCGCGGCGCTGACGAAGAGCACCGAGGACCGCTCCACCGACCGCCCGAAGGCCCCGAACATCGGCCGCGAATAGACCGGCTGCGGCGTGGGGATCGAGGCGTTGGGGTCGCCCATTTGTGCCATGGCGATGGTTCCGCCGATCAGCACCATCTCGGGCTTCACCCCGAAGAAGGCCGGCGACCAGAGGCAGAGATCGGCGCGCTTGCCGGGCTCGACGCTGCCGATCTCGGCCGCCATGCCATGGGCGATGGCCGGATTGATCGTGTACTTCGCGATGTACCGGCGGACGCGCAGGTTGTCGTTGTCGCCCGTCTCGCCCGGCAGCCGGCCGCGCTGCACCTTCATCTTGTGCGCCGTCTGCCAGGTGCGGATGGCGACCTCGCCCACGCGCCCCATCGCCTGACTGTCGGACGCGATGATGCTGAAGGCGCCGATATCGTGGAGGATGTCCTCCGCGGCAATCGTCTCCTTGCGGATGCGGCTCTCGGCGAAGGCCACGTCCTCCGGGATCGACCGGTCGAGGTGATGACAGACCATAAGCATGTCCAGATGCTCTTCGAGCGTGTTGACCGTGTAAGGCCGCGTGGGGTTGGTGCTGGACGGGATCACATGCGCCTCGCCGCAGACCTTGATGATGTCGGGCGCGTGGCCGCCGCCGGCGCCTTCGGTGTGGAAGGCATGGATGGTGCGGCCCTTCATCGCCGCCAGGGTGTTCTCGACGAAGCCGCTTTCGTTCAGCGTGTCGGTGTGGATCATCACCTGCACGTCGTGATCCTCGGCGACCGTCAGGCAGCAGTCGATGGCCGCGGGCGTCGTGCCCCAATCCTCGTGCAGCTTCAGCGCGCAGGCCCCGGCGCGCACCATCTCGACCAGCGCGTCGGGGCGCGACGCGTTGCCCTTGCCCGACAGGCCGAAATTCATCGGGAAAGCATCGAGCGATTGCAGCATCCGGCCAATGTGCCAGGGCCCCGGCGTGCAGGTGGTGGCGAGCGTGCCGTGCGCCGGGCCGGTGCCGCCGCCCAGCATGGTGGTGATGCCGGAATGCAGCGCGTCCTCGATCTGCTGGGGGCAGATGAAATGGATATGCGCGTCGAAGCCGCCTGCCGTCAGGATCCGCCCCTCGCCGGCGATGGCCTCGGTGCCGGGTCCGATGACGATGTCGACCCCTGGCTGCGTGTCGGGGTTGCCAGCTTTGCCGATGGCGGCGATCCGTCCGTCCTTCAGGCCCACATCTGCCTTGTAGATGCCGGTGACGTCGACGATCAGCGCGTTGGTGATGACGGTGTCCATGGCGCCCTCGGCGCGGGTCGCCTGGCTTTGGCCCATCCCGTCGCGGATCACCTTGCCGCCGCCGAACTTCACCTCCTCGCCGTAGGTGGTCAGGTCGCGCTCCACCTCGATGAAAAGCTCGGTATCGGCCAGCCGCACGCGGTCTCCGGTCGTGGGGCCGTACATGTCGGCATAGGTCGCGCGTGAGATCGTGGCCGGCATGGGGGCTCCCGTGGGGCTGGGGCGCGGTCTGCGCGCCTTACAGAACCATGCGGGCAGCGGAGGAAGCAAGACCGGGGGCGCGGTGCCGGCCGTCGATCCACCGGCGATGCCCGGGATTTGTGCGGCGAACGCACCGGCCTCTTGCGCGACCCCCTACCCCGGAAAGCGCGGGCCGCGCAGGGTCAGGCGTCTGGCGTTCGATTTCGTCTTGCGGCGCAGGGGCCGGATCGCTGCGGACATGATCCCGTCGGCGCTTTCGCCGCGGGCGGCAGCCCGCATCGCCGCGGTTGCGGACGCCGCGAAGGCGGGGCCCTTCTCGGCGATCATCCTGGCGTTCTCCGTCGGGGCGACCGCCCACATGCCGGACATGCCAAGAAGCCGAAGGCCGACAACCGTCTGGGTCTCGGCTGCCAGCATCGCAAGCTGCACGCCACTGGCCCAGAACTCGAAGGGGTTCCCGGATTTCGGAGCAGTGGGCCGGGTCGGCATGGCGCTCTCCTTTGCTGACGGAGCAGGCAACGACCTGTGAACCGCAGCAGCTGACCCTGACTAACGCCGCCGGGCCGGCATGGCAACGGATTTACGCTGCACCGCAGCATTGCACGGGCCGGAGGAGCCTTGTCGGGGCAATGCGGCGTCCGTCGAGCGAAATGTCCGCGCAGGATGACGGAGCCGATGGCCCTCTCCCACCTCGGATCTTCAGGCGATCCGCCAAGGCGGACGGCGCCGATGGCGCTGGCCCCTGGCCGCGCGCCGGCCCTTGCTCCCCGCCCAGAACGTCATGTCCGGACGTCGAGCGCCCCCATCACCGCCCCGTTGAAGCCGGTGACGCGCCGTGCCCCGCCAAAGGGGACGAGGCGCACGTCGCGGGTCTGGCCCGGCTCGAACCGCACGGCCGTGCCCGCGGCGATGTCCAGCCGCTGGCCGCGCGCGGTGGCCCTGTCGAAGTCCAGCGCGGCGTTGGCTTCCGCGAAGTGATAGTGGCTGCCCACCTGCACCGGGCGGTCGCCGGTATTGGCGACGGTCAGCGTGGTGACGGGAGACCCGGCATTCAGCTCGATCTCGCCTTCCTTGGTAAGGATTTCACCGGGTGTCATGCGCTTTCTCCTGTCGGTCCACTGCATCGGTGCCGCAATCCCGCTGCGGCGGCAACCCCGCCGGCCCGCCTCCGCCATTGCCTTCCCGGGCGGGGCTGGTCGGCACCGTCAGCGGATCGGATGATGCACGGTCACGAGCTTCGTCCCGTCGGGAAAGGTTGCCTCGACCTGCACGTCGTGGATCATCTCGGCCACGCCCTCCATGCAGTGCTCCGCCGAGACCACGCCCGCGCCGGCCGACATCAAGTCCGACACGCTGCGCCCGTCGCGCGCACCTTCCACCACGTAGTCTGTGATCAGCGCGATCGCCTCGGGATGGTTCAGCTTGACGCCGCGGTCGAGCCGGCCGCGGGCGACCATGGCGGCGAGGCTGACCAGCAGCTTGTCCTTTTCGCGGGGGGTGAGGTTCATGGGCGAAGGCTCCGTTTGGGATGGCTGTCAGGTCTGCCAGACCCGCGGCAGCGGGCGGCCGGTGAGGTGCGGGATGACCCGCGCCAGAAGGCGGCGCAGCGGCACGGGGTCGGCGGCGAGGGCACGCAGGGTCAGCCGCCCGTCCCAGGCAGAGGCCGCGGCGCGCAGCCCGCAGCCCTCCAGCAGCCGGCGCAGCGGCTCCAGCGCGTCCTCGGCCCGTGGAGCGATAAGGTGCAGCGTGGCCAGCGCCGTGGCATCGCCCAGATGCGCCGGGTGGGATCGGTTCGCCAGAGTTTCATCGGTCAGCCGCAGCGCATCGTGCAGCGCCAGCCGCCCGCCGCGCCGCACCTGCCGCGTCTCGGTCAGGTCGAGCCGGGTCAGCCGTTCGCCCATCGCCGCGCGGCCGAGGACCAGCATCTCGCTCATCAGCAGCGTCGCGTCGCGCGGCATCTCGATGCGGGTCAGGCGGGCGATGGCGGCCTCCTGGTAGAGGATCGTCTCCTGCGGGAGCCAGTGCAGCGTCGCGCCAGCCCCGAGCGTGATCGCCACGTCTACCTCGGCGTGCCCGCCGGCGCTGGCATAACCCCGCTCCGCCGTCTGGGTCGTGGCGAGCACCTGCGCCCCGGCGCCGCACGCAAGCGCGTAGGACAGGCGATCCCCCTCGGTCAGCCCACCTGCGGTGTTGAGGAACACAACTTCCGGCACCGGGCCGTGCACCCGCGGCAGCATGGCCTTGGCCGCCCCCGATTGCGAAAGCGCATCAAGCCTCACGGCCCCGCGCCGTCGCGAGAGCCCTACCGCGGCATGGCCGTGCATCCGTTGATGGCGGGGGGCGGCGGCAATCGGGGCGGAAAGGGCCGAATTATCAAGCATGGGGGTCCTCGGGGATGCTGTGCGCGAACGTAGCAAGCCGCCCGCCCCCACGCCACCGGGCCGTAGACGCGCGCCGGCAAGGCCGGGCCCGCCTGCGAGAAACGGCCTAATTTGCAGGCGAAACCGAAGCCCCCCGGCCCGCCATGGCCATCAGGCCACCGGCGCGCACTGGCGCCGCCGCCGGCGATCTGCTCAAACCGCCCTATGACCGACATGCTGACCATCCGCCGCCCCGACGACTGGCACCTGCACCTGCGCGATGGCGACATGCTGCGCCTCGTCCTGCCCGAGACCGCCCGCCACTTCGCGCGAGCGCTGATCATGCCGAACCTCGTGCCGCCCGTGGTCACCGCCGCCGATGCGGCCGACTACCGCGACAGGATCATGGCCGCCAAACCGCTGAATTCGAAGTTCCAGCCGCTGATGACCCTGTACCTCACCGAGACGACCGAGCCGCGCGACGTGCGCGCCGCATGGGAAATCGGGCTGATCCGTGCGGTGAAGCTCTACCCCGCCGGGGCGACCACGAATTCCGACGCCGGCGTGCGCGATCTTGGCAGGGTCGACCGGGTGCTGGCAACGATGGCGCAGCTGGGCATTCCGCTGTGCGTCCACGGCGAGGTGACAGATCCGGCCATCGATATCTTCGATCGCGAGGCGGTGTTCCTGTCCCGGGTGCTGGAGCCGCTGCGCGCCGCACATCCCAAACTCCGCGTGGTGCTGGAGCACGTCACGACCTCGGACGGGATCGAGTTCGTCAGGGCGCAGCCGGAAGGCACCATGGCCGCCACGATCACCGCCCATCACCTGATCATCGATCGCAACCACATCCTCGCCGGGGGCATCAGACCGCACTACTACTGCCTGCCGGTGGCCAAGCGGGCGCGGCACCGTGCAGCGCTGGTGCGCGCGGCCACGAGCGGCGATGCGCGGTTCTTCCTCGGCACCGACAGCGCGCCGCATCCGCGCGAGGCGAAAGAAGCGGCCTGCGGCTGCGCGGGGATCTTCACGGCGCCCAATGCCATCGCCTGCGTGGCGGAGGTCTTCGAGCGCGCCGGCGCGCTGGACCGACTGGAAGGATTCACCAGCCTGCACGGCGCCGCGTTCTACAAGGTGCCCCCCAACGAGGCGACGCTCATTCTGCGGCGCGGCGCTCCACCTCCGGCCCCGGAGGCCATCGGCGAGGGCGCGGACGCGGTCACCGTCTTCGATCCGGGCTTTCCGCTGCACTGGCACGCTGAGGCATCGGCATGATCCCTACGTCCTATCCCGACCCCGCGGAGATCGCGCGCCTCACCGCGGCGATGCTGCTGGAGGTGGGCGCCGTCAATTTCCGCCCCGAAGAACCCTATACGCTGGCATCCGGCCTCCCCTCGCCCACCTACGTGGATTGCCGGCGGCTGATCTCGTTCCCGCGCATCCGGGCCACGCTGATGGATTTCCTGGCGTGCACCGCCCTGCGTGACGCTGGGTTCGAAGCGTTCACCAACGTCGCCGGCGGCGAGACGGCGGGGATCCCTTTCGCCGCGATGATGGCCGAACGGCTGGCCCTCCCGATGACCTATGTGCGCAAGAAGCCCAAGGGCTATGGCCGCAATGCCCGGATCGAGGGCGTGATGGGCCCCGGCGACCGGGTGCTGCTGGTCGAGGATCTGACCACGGATGGCGGCAGCAAGCTGAGCTTCGTGGACGCAATCCGCGAAACCGGGGCGGCATGTGCCCATACCGCGGTGATCTTCTCCTACGGCATCTTTCCCGAGACCGAGAAGACCCTGGGCGATCACGGGGTGCGCCTGCATGCCCTGTGCACCTGGCACGACGTGCTGGCCGAGGCCCGGCGGCGGCAGAGTTTCGCCCCCGCCACGCTGGAGGAGGTCTCGGGCTTCCTGCAAGACCCGCGGGGCTGGCAGGCGGCCCGAGCCTGAGCGACGGCCCCGTGCCGATCCTGGCGAGCCCCCTTCCCGCCACAATCGTTGACAATTCGTAAACGCCGGTGCCTATGCGGCACCACCGCATGTTGACGCCTGCAGCCTTGATGCCGCAAGATCGTCCCGGAAGACACCGCTCACAGGATGTCCCCAGCCTTATACAACTTGCCGTGACCCGGCACGTTGGGCTAGGCCACGGGGCTACAACACATCCGGCGCCAAGCCGGAGATGGCACGAGGCAGACCGGACATCATGAACCAGATCGCGACGATGAGCCCCGCCGTTCCCAGCCCAGCCGCCGAGGGCGCCCTGGCCACGCAACCCCATTCCATCGAGGCCGAGCAACAGCTTCTGGGGGCGCTTCTGACCAACGACCAGATCTACGATAGGATCGCCGCCATCGTGACCCCGGCGCATTTCTTCGATCCCGTCCATGCGCGGATCTACGAGGTCGCGGCGGCGCGGATCGCCAAGAACGCCCTGGTGACCCCGGTAACATTGGCGACATATCTCGAGGACGATCCCGGCCTGCGCGAGCTGGGCGGTGGGGCCTACCTGGCCCGCCTTGCGGGTGCCGCCATCAGCACCTTCGCCGCCCGGGACTATGCGCAGATGATCCACGACCTCGCGGTGCGGCGCGAGCTGATGACCATCGGCCGCGACATCGCCGACCAGGCCTCCCGCGTCGAGGTCGACAGCGAGCCTTCGGCGCAGATCGTCGAGGCCGAAAAGAGGCTCTACGAGCTGGGCGAGAAGGGGCAGACCTCGCGCGGGTTCCAGTCGTTCCTGAAGGCTGCGACCGATGCCGTTCAGATCGCCAGTGCCGCCTATGCCCGCGACGGCGGGCTGGCGGGGCTGGCCACCGGCTTCGACGATCTCGACAAGAAGCTGGGCGGGCTGCATCGGTCCGACCTGCTGATCCTGGCCGGACGTCCGTCGATGGGCAAGACCTCGTTGGCCACCAACATCGCCTTCAACATCGCCAAGGCCTACCGGCGGGGCAAGCTGCCCGACGGAACCGAAGGCGCGGTGAACGGCGGCTGCGTGGGTTTCTTCAGCCTCGAGATGTCGGCGGAGCAGCTCGCGGCGCGGGTTCTGTCGGACGCCGCCGAGGTGCCCAGCGAGCAGATCCGCCGCGGCGACCTGACCGAGGGCGAGTTCCGCCGCTTCATCGAGGCGGCGAAGACCATGGAGGCCTGCCCGCTCTTCATCGACGATACGCCCGCGCTACCGATCAGCCAGCTTGCGGCGCGTGCCCGTCGCCTGAAGCGGGTGCATGGTCTGGACGTGCTGGTGGTGGACTACCTGCAGCTTCTGCGCGGCGCGGGGAAGACCGAGAACCGGGTGAACGAGATCAGCGAGATCACCCAGGGGCTGAAAGCCATCGCCAAGGAGCTCGACATCCCGGTCATGGCGCTGAGCCAGCTCAGCCGCCAGGTGGAGAACCGCGAAGACAAGCGTCCCCAGCTCAGCGACCTGCGTGAATCGGGGTCGATCGAGCAGGATGCCGACGTGGTGATGTTCGTGTTCCGCGAGGAGTACTACAAGGAACGCGAAAAGCCCGGCGACGACCGGCTGGACGAGATGGCCAAGTGGCAGGAGGCGATGGAGCGGGTACACGGCAAGGCCGAGGTCGTGATCGGCAAGCAGCGGCACGGGCCCATCGGCACGGTCGAGATGAGCTTCGAGGGCCGCTTTACCCGCTTCGGCAACCTCGCCAAGCCCTGGCAGCAGAACGCGCCCGACAGCTTTCACTGACGGGCGCCTGGGTGAGGATCAGGCCGGTTCCTTCAGCGCATTGACCACGGCGCCATAGCCGCCGCCGTCGAGGAAAGCCGCTTCTGCCGTCGTGCTCTTGCGCGCCAGATCCTGGTTGCGATGGGGAAAGCGGCCGAAGCGGCGGATGACCTCGCGATGAGCCCGGGCATGCAGAAGCGTCTCGTCCAGTCCCGGCAGGCGCTCCTTGGTCAGCCGAACCGAGCGCTCCTGATCGCCCAGGCATTCGGAATGCATGAGCGGGAGGTAGAAGAACTGCCGGGCCGGCGGCTCGATCCGCATATCGCAGCCTTGATCGATGGAGCGCTTGGCGGTGGCACGTGCCAGCGGGTCGCTGGCGAAGGCGTCCGCCTGTCCGCGGAACATGTTGCGCGGGAACTGGTCGAGCAGCACCAGCAGCGCCAGCGTGCCGCGCGGCGTCGTCGTCCATTCGAGGCGCTCGGCGCGGGCAGCTTCGACAAGAGGCGCGAAACGATCGTGGATCGTCGCGTCGACCTTCGGATCGGATCTATACCAGCCGGGCGGGCCCACCTCGTCCAGCCAATACCCCAACACGCTTTGCGGGTCTTGCATCCCCACATCCTCCCTCGCCGCAGGCCACTATTTCCGAAGGTCACAGATTCACGACCCTTCGGCAACCGAACGCTGCGCCTGTCCCGAGGTTTCTCTATCCCCAATGGCCCGGGCCAAAAAGAAGGGAATGCCCGACCTTTCCAGTATCGTCGGATCGGTCAACCCGACAGCGGGCGGCCCTCCGACGCGGTACCTGTGGCAGCAGCGGCCCCTGGGTCGGCCGCAGCCACCGCGGCGCCGGCATCGGCATTGGCATCGGCGGTTGTGCCAATGTAGTAGTCCTGCGCGGCCGCAACGGCGATGGGCGAGGAGGTGGGCAGAACGGGCACGTAGCTGCCGGTCTCCTGCCACGCGGGCGCCGACCGCCGGGTCATGCGCCACGCCGCATAGCCCGTCAGCATGGTCATCAGCACCGCGATGAAGCCGAAGAAGCCGGCCGGACCGAAGACCGTCATCATCCCTGCGTTGATCGGCGGACCCGCGATGGCCCCGACCCCGTTGAGAAAGAGCAGGCGACCCGAGGCCGAAGCCATGTTCTCCGGCTCCAGATAGTCGTTCGTGTAGGCCAATAGCAGCGCGTAGAGTGGGTTCGACATGCCCCCGATCAGGAAGGCGGCGAGCAGCAGCACCTCGAAGGTCCCTGTCAGCATGCCGAGCACCGACGCAGCGGCGCCGAGCGCGCCGGCCCCGAGGATCAACGCCCGCCGGTCCATCCGGTCCGAAAGCGCGCCGATGGGAAATTGCAGGACCAGCCCGCCGGTGTAGATCGCCGCCACGAATAGCGAGATCTCCTTGACGCTCAGCCCGGCGAGCCCGCCCCACACGGCCGCCATCCCGAACTGCGCCGAATAGACCCCGCCCATCAGGAAGATGCCCACGCAACCCAACGGCGAGGCCCTGAAGATCGCGACGAACCCCATCGGCCGCGTTCTCTCGAATGACGGCGTGGGGGTCACCGCCAGCAGGATGGGCGCGAAGGCGATCGAGACCAGCACCGACGGCACCACGAAGAGGACGAAGCCGGAAGGGTCGCCGAAGCCCACCAGCGCTTGCGCCGCCACGATCCCCAGCATCTGCACGATCATGTAGAGCGAGAGGATCTGCCCGCGGGTTTCGTTCGTGGCGCTGTTGTTCAGCCAGCTCTCCGCGGTCACGTAGACCCCCGAGAAGCAGAAGCCGATGAGGATGCGCAGCACGATCCAGGCGATGGGGTCGGTGATCGTAGGAAAAAGGATGAGGATCGCCGAGATGAAGGACCCGAGTGCTGCGAAGACCCGCACATGGCCCACGCGGTGGATCATCCCCGGCGCCAGTCGCGAGCCGCCGAGGAAGCCGACGAAATAGGCCGACATGATGAACGACATCTCGGCCGTGCTGAAGCCTTCCAGCGTTCCGCGAATGCCCAGCAGCGTGCCCTGAAGCCCGTTGCCGACCATCAGCAGCAGCATTCCAAGAAGCAGCGCCCAGGATCGGGTGATGGCGGTCGACATGGCGCAGGCTTCCCTTCGGTGAGGCGGGCCGATCCACCCGAGACCAGGCCCACTGCATTTGCCCGCGCCTTATCGGCTCACGGCAGCCGGGCATACCGGATTCGCGCGCGCCTCCGGACATTCTGCGACGGTCCCGGTAAAGGCCAAGTTTCATGCGCCCAAAGGCAAAGGCTTACCTTGGCGGGGGGATGAGCAGCGAGCTGTCGCCATAGGAGAAGAAGCGGTAGCGCGCGGCGATCGCATGGGCATAGATCGCCCGCATCCGCGCCTGCCCCATCCACGCCGCCACCAGCATCATCAGGGTCGATCTGGGCAGGTGGAAGTTCGTCATCAGCGCGTCGGTCGCGCGGAAGTCGAAGCCGGGATAGATGAATATGTCGGTCTCGCCGGACCAGGGCTCCACACGGCCGCTGGCCCGCGCCGCCGTCTCGATCAGGCGCAGCGCCGTGGTGCCGACCGGGACGATGCGGCCACCGGCGGCCCTGGTCGCGGCGATCTCGGCGGCGGCCGCCTCGTCCACCTGGCCCCATTCGGAATGCATGCGGTGCTGCCGCGGATCCGCGACCTTCACCGGAAGGAACGTGCCCGCGCCCACATGTAGAGTGACCCGCGTGAATTCGACGCCGCGCAGCGTCAGGGCCGCGAGCAAGGCGTCGTCGAAATGCAGCGAGGCGGTCGGCGCCGCCACCGCGCCGGGGCGCGTGGCGAAGACCGTCTGATAGTCGGTCCTGTCGCGGTCGTCCGCCACCCTTCGCCCGGCGATATAGGGCGGCAGCGGCATCGCGCCGGTCGCCTCCAGCGCGGCCTCCAGCGCCGGACCGGCCAGCGACAGGCCAAGCACCGCCAAATCGGCGCCGTCGCGGCCCAGGAACTCCGCCGTAAGCCCGCCCGGAAACTCGATCCGCTCGCCGGTGCGCAGCTTGCGCAGGGGCTTCACGAGCGCCGACCAGCTGCCATCGGCCCGGGGGCCCAGCAGAACCGCCTCTATCCGGGCCGAAGCCACGCCGCCGGGCGTACCGGCGGCAGCGCCTGCGACCTCACGGTGGCGCCGCCCGGTCAGCCGCGCCGCCCGCACCCTGGTATCATTCAGCACGAGGCGGTCACCGGGCCGCAGGACGTCCGGCAGATCCGCCACCGCCCTGTCCGTCACCGCATCGCCGGTGGCCACCAGCAGGCGCGCCGCCGAGCGTGGCGACGCGGGGCGCAGCGCGATCAGCTCATCCGGCAGATCGAAGTCGAAATCGGAGAGCTCCATCGGCACACAATCCCTGGCCGGCGGACCGGAACGTCCCGCGGCGCCGGCGGTTTTCGGATCATCCCCGCGCAAACGCAAGGCACGGCTTTTCCCCCCGCACGCACGCCCTTAGAAGCCGGCCATATGCTTTCAGTGACAAGGACCCCAATCATGATCGAGATCGGACAGACAGCCCCGGACTTCACCTTGCCGCAGGACGGCGGCCATGACGTCACCCTGTCGGCGGAACGGCCGCGCAAGGTGGTGCTGTTCTTCTATCCCAAGGACGACACGTCGGGTTGCACCAAGGAGGCCATCGCCTTCGGGGATGCGCTTGCCGCCTTCGACGAGGCCGGCGCCACGGTGTTCGGCATCTCGAAGGATCCGATCGCCAAGCACGAGAAGTTCCGCGCCAAGCACGATCTGGCCGTTCCCCTGCTCTCGGATGCCGAGGGCCGCGTCTGCGAGGATTGGGGCGTGTGGGTCGAGAAGCAGATGTACGGCAAGACCTACATGGGCATCGACCGTTCGACCGTCCTCATCGACGGCGACGGGACGGTGCGCGAGATCTGGCGGAAGGTGAAGGTTCCGGGCCATGTCGAGGCGGTGCTCTCGGCGGTCCGCGCTCTCTGAAGCCCGCCTCGCGCCAAAACCGGGGGCGCCCTGCCGATAGTTGCACAATGCGCGCATTTAGGCGGAAAGCTGCCGGTTCTGACAGGGGTTTGCCCTCCTGCCCCGTCCCTCCCGGCGGCTCGCTTGCATCATCTCGCTGCCATGGTTAACGAAAATCAGGGGATGACAGGCGCCGGCAATGCATCGGGGCCGTCGAACAGCTCGGTAAGGGCTTAGCTCAAAAGGGCAAAATGGTGGTAGGCAGCACCGCGGGCAGCACGCGCAGACATAGCTTCGATCTTTCCGAGAAACGCATCTTCGTTAAATCCGACAGTGGAACGCGGTTCGTGCGCCTCGGCCCGAAGAGCCAGCTCGCGGCGTTCGGGCTGGGTGCTGTCACGGTGGTCTGGTGCATCGTCGCCACCTCGTTTCTGGTGCTCGACATCGTCGCCGGCGATACCGTTCGCGACGCTGCCCTGAGGGATCAGGATCTCTATGCCAGCCGGATCGAGACGCTCGCGTCAGACCGCGATGCCCAGATGGCCGCCGCCCGCGAGGCACAGACCTATTTCTCCCGCGCGCTCGAAGACGTCTCGCGCATGCAGGAGCGCGTCTTCGAGGCCGAGCTTCGCGTGGAGGAGCTGACCCGCAGCACCGAAGCCCTGCGCGGCATCCTGCGCAAGACGCTGGTGGAGCGCGACGGCGCGATGGCCGACATGGCGAGCTTGCAGCTCGCCGAGGGCGGCGCGGCCGGCGGTGCCGGGGCGGGGCGCGAGGCCGTGGCGACGATGGCCTTCCTGTCCGGCGCGCTCGATCAGACGTCGGCCCACCGCGACCAGCTGCGCGGCGACCTCGACACCGCCGAGGTCGAGATCGCGGCGCTGGAGCACGAGGCCCGCCTGCGCGAGGAGGCCACGGATCGCATCTTCTCCCAGCTCGAAGAGGCCGTGACCGTTTCCATGGAACCGCTCGACGAGATGTTCCGCAAGGTCGGCCACCCGCCCGAACGCCTCATCGAGCAGATGCGCCGCCGTCACGCCGGTGCGGGCGGCCCGCTGACGCCGATCGCCATGTCGACGATGGGCACGCCCGATCCGGAGGCCGTGCGCGCCAACGCGATCCTGTCGCATCTCGACCAGATGAACCTCTACAGACTTGCCGCCGACAAGCTGCCGCTCTGGCAGCCGGTGGCCGGCAGCATCCGCCGCACCTCGGGTTTCGGCTACCGCCGCGATCCGATCAATGGCGGGCGGCGCCTGCATGCCGGCACCGATTGGGCAGGGGCCTACGGCACACCGATCATCGCCAGCGCCGATGGGGTCGTCGTCCATGCCGGCTGGCAATCGGGATACGGCCGCCTGGTCAAGATCCAGCACGAATTCGGGATCGAGACCCGCTTCGCGCATCTCTTCGAAGATCAACGTTAAGGTCGGCCAAAGGGTATCGCGCGGCGACAGGATCGGTGCTATGGGAAACTCCGGCCGCTCGACGGGCACCCATCTGCATTACGAAATCAGGGTGAGCGGCGAGCCGGTGAATCCCCTGACCTATATCGAGGCTGCACGCGATGTTTTCTAAGAGCCGGGTGAACGAGGGCGCGCCGAAGCCCGGAGAGCCCGAACGGCGGCCATCCGAGGCCCGCGGTACGCCGGGCGCCGGCGACGCCCCGCTGCCGACCGCGCCAAAGGCAAAGCCCCCCGCCTCCATCCTCTCCTCCGATCTGATGGTCCAGGGCAACCTGCGCACCTCCGGCGACATCCAGATCGAAGGCCAGATCGAGGGCGACGTGCGCGCGCATCTACTGACGGTCGGCGAGACCGCAACCGTGCGCGGCGAGATCGTGGCCGACGATGTGGTGGTGACGGGCCGGGTGATCGGCCGGGTCCGCGGCCTGAAGGTGCGGCTCACCTCCACGGCACGGGTCGAGGGCGACATCGTCCACAAGACCATCGCCATCGAGAGCGGCGCCCATTTCGAGGGGTCCGTGCAACGGCAGGAAGACCCGCTGAACGGAGCCGGCGCCAAGACCCTGCCGGCGCCCTCGGTCGCCGAGAACAAGGCCGCGGCTTCAGCCAAGGACTGATCGCAGGGCATGCGGGGCGCTAAGTGACCGGCCCCCGCCCCACCTCTGCCGCGTTGCCGAGGAACGTCGCCTCGGCCGCGCTTTGCGCACCATCCTCCCGCCCCTGGCTCCTGGCCGCCGCCGTCCTCGCCTCGGCGCTCGGCTTCATCGATGGCAGCGTCGTGGCCATCGCCATGCCGGCCATGCGCGCATCGCTGGGCGCGACCCTGCCCCAGGCGCAATGGATCGGAAATGCCTACCTGCTGGCCCTCTCGCCGCTGATCCTCGCGGGGGGCGCGCTCGGGGACCGGTTCGGTCTGGTCCGGGTCTTCGCCATCGGCATCGCCGCCTTCGTGGCGGCCTCGCTGGTCTGCGCCATCGTCCGCGATCCACCCGGCATGATCGCCGCCCGCGGCCTGCAGGGCATCGGCGCTGCGCTGATGATCCCGGGCTCGCTGGCACTGGTGGCGCGTGCCTATCCGGCGGCGGAACGGGGCCGGGCCATCGGCATCTGGGCCTCCGCCTCGGCGGTCACCACCGCCCTCGGCCCGCTCCTCGGCGGCGGCCTATTGAGCCTCGGGGGGCCGGACGCCTGGCGGTGGATCTTCGCGGTGAACCTGCCGCTGGGAGGGCTGGCGCTGTGGATGTTGCTGGCGAAGGCGGAGCGTGAGGCACCCACCCGCCCCGTTCCGCTGGATCTCGGCGGCATCCTCGCGGCGAGCCTCGGGCTGGGGCTGCTTGCCTTCGCGTTCACGGGCGCCAGCGAGGGCGGCGGCGCCCCGCCGGGCACGGTGCTGCCCATCGCGGTGGCGGGCGCGCTGTGCCTTGCCGTCTTCCTGGCCATCGAGGCGCGGTCGGGCCATGCCATGATGCCGCTCGGGCTTTTCCGCGACAGGGTGTTCGCGGCGGCGAACCTGCTGACCTTCCTGCTCTACGCGGCCCTCTCGGCCATCCTCTTCTTCCTGCCCATGACGCTGATCGCCGGATGGGGCCTGAATGCGTTCCGGGCGGGGCTGGCCTTCCTGCCGCTGACGATCGCTGTGGCGAGCCTCTCGGGGCCCGCCGGTGCCTGGGCGGACCGCGCCGGCCCCCGGCGGCCGATCCTTGCCGGCACGCTGCTGGTCACGGCCGCCTATGCCGCGCTGGCGCTCGCTACACCGCACATGGCCTTCTGGTGGGGCGTGATCCCCTGCATGGCCGCGGCGGGGATCGGCATGGGGCTGGTGGTCGCCCCGCTCTCCTCCGCGGTCATGGGATCCGTACCGGACACCTCGGGCGGCGTGGCCTCGGGCGTCAACAATGCCCTGTCGCGGATCGCCGGGCTGATCGCCATCGCGGCCCTGGGAACGCTTGTCGGGCACTGGTATCTCGCCGCCGGCGGCCCTGCGAGCTTCGGAGAAGCCGCGCCCGGCGCCTCCGGTCACGAACCCGCGATGAACGCGGCCTTCCAGCGCCTCGCGTGGTGCGCCTCCGGGCTGGCCGGTGCGGCCGCCGCCGTCACCGCGTTGGCCATGCCGCAGGGCCGGAAGACGGCGCGGTAGGCTGCCGGGTCTCGCCTGCCGAAGGCTCAGTCCGCGCCCTGCGCCTCGCTGCGGCTCTTGCCGCTCACGTCCATCGCCAGAGTCGCGGCCATGAAGCGATCCAGATCGCCGTCAAGCACGCCCTGCGTATCGGACGTCTCGACCTGCGTGCGCAGATCCTTCACCATTTGGTAGGGCTGCAGCACGTAGGAGCGGATCTGGTTGCCCCATCCCGCGTCGCCCTTGTTCTCGTGGGCCTCGGTGATCGCCGCGTTCCGCCGGTCCAGCTCCATCTGGTAGAGCCGCGATTTCAACGCCTTCATGGCAATGTCCCGGTTCTGGTGCTGCGACTTCTCCGAAGAGGTGACCACGATGTTGGTCGGGATATGGGTGATCCGAACCGCGGAATCCGTGGTGTTCACGTGCTGCCCGCCGGCACCGGACGACCGGTACGTGTCGATGCGGATTTCGTTCGACGCCACCTCGATCTCGATGTTGTCGTCCACCACCGGATAGACCCAGACGCTGCTGAACGAGGTGTGCCGCCGCGCCGCGCTGTCATAGGGGCTGATCCGCACAAGCCGGTGCACGCCCGATTCCGATTTCAGCCAGCCATAGGCGTTCGGCCCGCTGATCTTGTAGGCGGCCGATTTGATGCCGGCCTCTTCGCCGGAACTCTCCGATTGCAGCTCCACCTTGTAGCCGTGCTTTTCGGCCCAGCGTACATACATCCGCGCCAGCATCGCCGCCCAGTCGCAGCTCTCGGTGCCGCCGGCGCCGGAGTTGATCTCCAGGAAGGTGTCGTTGCCATCGGCCTCGCCATCCAGCAGCGCCTCGATCTCCTTCTGCGCGGCCGTTGCGGCAAGCCGACGCAGGGCGGCCTCGGCCTCCGTCACCACCTCCGCATCGTCCTCGCCCTCGCCCATCGCGATCAGCTCGACATTGTCGGCAAGGTCACGCCGCAGGCTTTCCAGCGTATCGATCCGGTCGACCAGCATCTGCCGGTCGCGCATCAGGCCCTGCGCGCGCTCGGGGTCGTTCCAGAGGTCCGGATCCTCGGCCATGGCGTTAAATTCTTCCAGCCGATGCTTGGCTGTGCCCCAGTCCATTCGCTGCGCCAACAGCTCCAGCGACTTCTCGATGGCCGCAACGGCGGTCTGGGTCTCGGCGCGCATGGGCTGTGGTCTCCGTGACGGAAGGATCCGGGCTGGCCGCTTGGGGCAGGCGCCGCCCGGCCGAACCGTTCTATAGAATGGCGGGGCGGGGCCGCGCAAGGCGAGGCCAGACAAGCACGGGGCCGCGCAGGGCCAGGTTCGATGAGCACCGGGGCCGCGCAGGGCCCGGTCCGAGGCGCACCGGGGCTAGGCCGAGTGCAGCCGGCCCGCTTCGGAGGATCAGTAGAGCCCGCCAGAGCTGATCGTGCCGAACCCGGCCTGCGCCTTGGGGATAGACTTGACCTGCCCGGTCGACGTCACGATCTCGGCGGCACCGCTCAGCGCCTCGTCGCGGCTGAAGAGCGGCAGGTCGGATCCCATCGCGAAGCCGCCATCGACCCAGCCGGCGCCGAAGAACGGGTCCATCCCGTCGCGGAAATATTCCGCCACCACGTTGGCGCCGCTGGCATTGTCGGGCAGCCGGGCGCCGGTCAACCTGTCGATCTTGATGAAATGCCCGCCGGGCGGAACCTCGAACGGCCCGCCGCCGTAGACCTCGATCGCATGGGCCATGAACTCGTTGAAGACAGGCCCGCACATGCCTCCGCCGGAAGACCCGCGCCCCAAGGGCCGGGGCTGGTCGAAGCCGATGTAGCAGCCCGCCGCGATGTTCGAGGAGAAGCCCACGAACCACACGTCCTTCTCGTCGTTCGTGGTGCCGGTCTTGCCGGCGATCGGCACCGGCAGGTTGACCGTGCCCGAGGCCGTGCCGCGGTCCACCACGCCCTTGAGCATCGAGGTCAGCTGGTAGGCCGTCACCGGGTCCATCACCCGCTCGCGCTCGCTCACCAGCCGCGGCGCGGCACCTTCCGGCAGAAGCGTGGTGTCGCAATCGACGCAGCGGCGCGGATCGTGGCGGTAGACGGTGCGGCCAAAACGGTCCTGCACACGGTCCACCAGCGTCGGCACCACACGCTCGCCGCCATTGGCGAACATCGCGTAGGCCGCGACCATCCGGTAAAGCGTCGTCTCCTCCGAGCCAAGCGCGTTGGCGAGGAACGGGTTCATCGTGTCGTAGACCCCGAATTTCTCGGCATAGCTCGCGACCACCGGCATGCCCACGGCCTGCGCCAGCCGCACCGTCATCAGGTTGCGCGACCGCTCGATCCCGGTGCGCAGCGGCGTCGGGCCATAGAACTTGTTGGAATAGTTCTTCGGCCGCCAGATCGTGCCGCCGACCTCGACCTCGATCGGCGCGTCGATCACCACGGTCGCGGGTGTGTAGCCGCTGTCGAGCGCCGCCGCATAGACGAAGGGCTTGAACGAGGATCCCGGCTGCCGGGTCGCCTGCGTGGCGCGGTTGAAGACCGAATGCTGGTAGGAGAAGCCGCCCTGCATGGCGATCACCCGGCCGGTATTCACGTCCATCGCCATGAAGCCGCCCTCGACCTCGGGCACCTGGCGCAGGGTCCAGCGGATGAAGCTGCCGTCTGCGTCGGCGGTCATCCGGCGCACGTGCACCACGTCGCCGGGCGAGACGACGTCCGACAGGGCGCTGGCCCCGCGGATCCATCCCACGTCCTTCGCCGGGATCACCTGGGTCTCGTCGCGCGGCAAACCCTCGATGCCGATCACCGCGTCGCCGCCGCCGGTGGACAGCACCACCGCCGGGAACCAACCTTCGATGTCGCGGGGAACGTCCGCCGCCGCCAGTGCCTCGCGCCAGGCGGCCTCGTCGTCCAGCGCGTCCGTGGCGAGGCTGACGCCCGTGCCGCGCCAGGCTCCCTGCCCGCGGTCGTATTCCTCCAGCCCCCGCCGCAAGGCTGCCGCCGCATGGGTCTGCATGTCGGGATCGAGCGTCGCGCGCACGCTGTAGCCGCCCGAGAAGAATTCCGTCTCGCCGAAGTCACGGCTCAGCTGGCGGCGGATCTCGTCGGTAAAGTAGTCGCGGGGCGGCAGCGCCTGCCGGAACCCGTCGAAGTCGCCGCCCTGCACGCTGAGAAGCGGCGCCTCGCGGGCTTCGGCATAGGCCTCCTCGGTAAGGAAACCGTTCTCGCGCATCTCCCGCAGCACGAAATTGCGCCGGGCCACGGCCTGCTCGCGCTCGCGCACCGGATGCAGGGTAGAGGGCGCCTTCGGCAGCGCCGCGAGATAGGCCGCCTCGGGCGCGGTCAGGTCGCTCAGCGTCTTGTTGAAATAGGTTTGCGCGGCCGCGGCCACGCCGTAGCTGTTCTGGCCGAGGTAGATCTCGTTCAGATAAAGCTCCAGGATCTTGTCCTTGCTCAGCGTCTGCTCCAGCCGCCCGGCCAGGATCAGTTCCTTGATCTTGCGCTCGGCCGAACGATCCCCCGAAAGCAGGAAGTTCTTCATCACCTGCTGGGTGATGGTCGAGGCGCCCCGCAGCCGCCCCCCCTGCGCGGCATCCACCGCGGCCTTCACCATGCCCGCGGGGTCGTAGCCCCGATGGCTGTAGAAGTTCTTGTCCTCCGCCGAGATGAAGGCCTGCTTCACAAGGTCGGGCACCTCCGACGAGGGCACGAACAGCCGGCGTTCCTGGGCGAACTCGTCGATCAGGCGCCCTTCGGCGGAATAGACCCGGCTGATCGTGGCGGGCGTGTATTGCGCCAGCTGCTCGTGATTGGGCAGGTCGCGCCCGTACATCCAGAAGATCGCGCCCACCACGAGCCCGGCGATGACCGCCCCGATGGTGAAGAAGCTGAAGATCGCCCCGAAGAAGCCGAAAATGAAACGTAGCACTGGCGGGATATCCTCGGTCGTTTCTGTCGGAGGCCGGGCAGGTACGGCGGCGGCCCTGCCTATCGCATGATCCCGTTATAAGTCCGTGACCGGGAAGGGTCAAAATCACTTCTGGGTTGGCAGCGGCTGGCTGTCGCAGCATTTCTTCGCCCTGGGCGATCACGCGCTTGTCGTCTTTGCAAGGGTCCCATCACAGCGTAGCATCCGCAGAGGCAAGCCCCGCGCCAAATTCCACGCCAGACCCCAGCCACGGAGACGTCACGATGGCCCGCCATCCGTTCCTGCCCGCCCTCGCGCTCTGCGCCGCCGGGCTCGCCCCGCTGCCCTCGGCGGCCCAGGGCTTCGACCCTGCCGCGATGAGCCCGGAAGAACGCCAGGCCTTCGGCGCGGAGATCCGGGCCTACCTGCTCGAAAACCCCGAAGTGCTCATGGAGGCGATCGGGGTTCTCGAAGCCCGCGAGGCCGATGCCCAGGCCACGGCCGACAGCGACCTGGTGGCCGCCGCGCATGACGAGATCTATGAAGACGGCCGCTCATGGGTCGGGGGCAATCCGGACGGCGACGTGACGCTGGTGGAATTCCTCGATTACCGTTGCGGCTATTGCCGACGCGCCCAAGACGACGTGACCGCCCTGATCGAGGGCGACGGCGACATCCGCCTGATCGTCAAGGAATTCCCCATCCTCGGCGAGGATATCGGTCGCCTCTTCGCGCTTTGCCATCGCCGTGCGCCACATCGCCGGTGCCGATGCCTACAAGGCCGCCCACGATGCCCTGATCACCCTGCGCGGGCCCGCCAACGCCCAGGCGCTGGAAAACCTCGCCGCCGATCTGGGGCTGGAAGCCGCGCCGATCCTCGAAATGATGAGCGACCCCGCCATCACCGAGGAGCTGCAGGCGAACCGGGCGCTGGCCGAGAAGCTGGCGATCAACGGCACGCCGACCTTCGTGCTGGGCGACGACATGCTGCGCGGCTACGTTCCGCTGGACGGGATGCAGCAGATGGTGGCCGCGCTCCGCGCCGAGTAGTGCGTGCCACGGTCGTGCGGGGCAGCCGCGCCCCTCGCCCAGGCCGGCAAACGACGGCGTGCCCTACTCCGCGGGCTCTCCGACCAGCGCTGGCGCGGCCTCGACCTCACGCTCGGCCTCGATCACCGCGGCGCGCTTCTCCACCTGCGCGACGATATGGTCCACCAACGCCTCGTTGCTCAGCTTGTGGCTTTGCTTGCCGGCCAGATACACCATGCCGCTGCCCGCCCCGCCGCCGGTAAAGCCCACATCGGTCATCAGCGCCTCGCCAGGCCCGTTCACCACGCAGCCGATGATGCTGAGGCTCATCGGCGTCTTGATGTGCTCCAGCCGCGCCTCCAGCGTCTCGACCGTCCTGATCACGTCGAAGCCCTGGCGCGCGCAGGAGGGGCACGAGATGATGTTGACCCCGCGGTGCCGCAGGCCCAGCGACTTCAGGATCTCGAAGCCCACCTTCACCTCCTGCACCGGATCGGCCGACAGGCTCACTCGCAACGTGTCGCCGATGCCCATCCACAAAAGGTTGCCGAGCCCGATGGCCGACTTGATCGTGCCGCTCGTCAGCCCGCCCGCCTCGGTGATCCCCAGATGGATCGGCGCGTCCGTCGCCTCGGCGATGCCCTGATAGGCGGCCGCGCTGAGGAACACGTCCGAGGCCTTCACGCTGATCTTGAACTCGTGGAAGTCGTTGTCCTGCAGGATGCGAATGTGGTCGAGCCCGCTTTCCACCATCGCCTCGGGGCAGGGCTCGCGGTACTTCTCAAGCAGGTGCTTCTCGAGGCTCCCGGCGTTCACCCCGATCCGGATCGAGCAGCCATGGTCCTTCGCGGCCTTGATCACCTCCCGCACCCGCGCAGCATCGCCGATGTTGCCGGGGTTGATCCGCAGGCACGCCGCGCCCGCTTCTGCCGCCTCGATCGCGCGCTTGTAGTGGAAATGGATGTCGGCGACGATGGGAACCGGGCTTTCGGCCACGATCTCGCGCAGCGCAATCGTCGCGGCCCGGTCGGGGCAGGAGATCCGCACGATGTCGGCCCCCGCCTCGGCACAGGCCTGCACCTGCGCGACGGTCGCGGCCACGTCGCCGGTATCGGTGTTGGTCATCGTCTGGACGGAGATCGGCGCGTCGCCCCCCACCGGCACGGAGCCGACCATGATCTGCCGGGACTTGCGGCGATAGATGTTGCGCCAGGGGCGGATGGCGTTGTGATCCATGGCAAGTGTCCCGGGGCTGGTTGCGCTTGGTCCCTAGATAGCCCTCCGCACCGCGCGCCGCAACGCGCTGCACGGCCGGGCGCGGCGTTCAGTTCGCCGGTGCGGGCGCGGGCGCGGGCGAGCCTGGCAGATCGGGCGCGATCACCAGTTCCGCCATCCGCGCCAGTTCGGCATCGCCGCTGAGGTCCGCCTCTGCATAGACGTCGGTGAGCGCGTCCGCCGAAAGGCGCACGTTCTTGGCCACGCTCGCGCCCGGGCCCGCCGGCCCGAAGGTCCGCCCGTTGACCGCGAAGAAAAGCGAGCCCGAATTGCCTGCGCGCAGGGTCGGCGCATCGGCGACATCCGGCAGCACGTAGCGCTCTCCCTCCTCGAGAATCTTCTCCAGAAGGATGGTCCCGTCCGCCCCGCGCACCCGCACCCAGACCGGCCGGCGGGCAAACAGCACCACCTCCGGCGGGCGGGCCTCGGTCACCTGCACGTCGCCCGGCGTCCCGAGCGCATCGCTCAGCGCCGCGCGAACCGGGCCCTCCAGATCCATTGCAGGAGCCGCCCGCACCGGATCGGGCGCATCCGGCAGCGCGGCGTATTGCGCATAGAGCCCCTGACGGCGTGGATCGAGCGTGGCGATCGGGCTGTCGCGCGCCACCATGACCGGGCGCTCCAACGGCTCCGGGCGGTAAAGGCGTTCCAGCGCCTCGGTCGTCGGCGGCGTGTTGCCGGCAAGAAGCGACTCCGCCGGCAGGGGTGCTGCACCCTCGGCCTCCGGCACGGGCGCGCTCCGGCCGGGGATCGCCGAAAGCTGGGTCTCCACCGGAGCCAGCGTGACCCGCTGCACCTCTTGCAGAACGGACCAGCCGCCATAGCCAAGCGCGACGGTAAGCCCCGCGAGAACCAGAAGCGAGCCCACCGCCCCGGCCTGCAGCCCTGCGAAGGCGCCGGCCGAGCGGGCCACCGGGATCGGGCTGCGCGACAGCACGTCGTCCGACACGTCGCGCCCGCCCTTCGCACGACCGGCCGGCCGGGGTTGGGCATCGCGGCGGGTATAGACCTGCGCCTGCAACCCGGCGACATGGCTGAACCCGCTCTCCTCGCAAAAGACGCGGTAAGCCCAATCGGGGTTCATGCCCAGATAGCGGGCGTAGGAGCGCACGTAGCCCGCGATGAAGCCCGGCGTCTCGAAGGCATTCAGATCGGCATTCTCGATGGCCGCCAGATAGCCGGCCTTGATCTTGATCTCGCGCTGGACATCCAGCAGCGATTTTCCCAGCGTCGCCCGCTCGCCACGCATGACGTCGCCCAGCCGAAGCTCGAAATCATCGAAACTTTGCAGTCCCGTCATGTCGTCCGCTTGCGGCACATCGTTGCGCCCGCTCATGCGAGAAATCCCATCGTCTGCCCATCCGCCCCTTATTCCCCACGATTCGTCTAGCACGGGGTTTATTTTCTTTTGGTTACCACAATCTGCGGCACCAAACATCCCAAGATACGTGAGGGTCGGACTCACGCAGCCCCGCAGGCGCTTGTTTCGCAAGGCTCATGGTCATTCGGGCAGCAATTCCGGCAGGTTGCGCGAATTGACTCACGCGGCCGCCAGGGGTGCAGTAATCGTGCGGCAAACGTCGCGAAACGCGGGCCGCGCGGCCCGTTCGTTTCCGTGCGGGGAAAGGGCCGATCAGGCCGGGATGGCGCGCCGGCTCAGGGCACAGCGGCCCCAAAGGTCGTCCATCGCCGCCACGAGGGCATCCATCTCGCGGGGTCCGTGCACCGGGGAGGGCGTGAAGCGAAGCCGCTCCGTTCCCCGCGGCACGGTCGGGAAGTTGATGGGCTGCACGTAGATGCCGTGATCCGCCAGAAGCAGAT
>CAWHXG010000005.1:0-202763 GCA_963833235.1 uncultured Alphaproteobacteria bacterium | reverse complement strand
GCAGGCTAACCTAAAGCAGAAGCCAGTCTTAAACCAAACCAGCAGCGAAGTGCTGATTTATCCTAATCCTAGCGCCACCGGTAGCTTCGTGGTAGCGGGCGCAACTGAGGATAGCCAAGTTGAAATGCACGACTTGCAAGGCAAAAGTATCGTGCTGAATCAGATTCTTGATCAACAACTGCTACGGGTGCGACCCCGAAAAAGATTATCTACCGGCTTGTATATTGTACGAGTGCAAGAAGCTGGCGCCTCTACTCAGTACAAACTGGCGGTAAAATAACAATTCTTCATGCACTCACCCTACCCCCTTATTTTAAACCATCATCTAACTTCAACCACCATGACACTAATCAAACACCTTGTAGCATGCTTACTGCTCGCCCAGCTGCTGATCGGTAGCGCCCTGGCCCAAAGCACCAATACGATTACCTATCAGGCAGACGATAGCAATTTCCCTAATCCGGAGAAGGGGATGGTTTGTCTTCAAGGAACTCAAACCAACGTACGCTACCAATGCCAACAACTGGGCTACCGCCGCACTCCTAGACACCTACTATGCGCGAGGGTACCGGCTGGTGAAGCACATTATCCGGATTCCTACTACGTCGGGCGACTTGCCACAGGACTTTCTTGACAAGATGAGTCAAGAAGCTGCTCTAGTTCGAAGCAAGGGGATGAAGATATTCTACAGGTTTAACTACAACTGGAACCACAGTGTGAGCAACGAGGACGCCCCTACCGACATCACCGTCGAGCACCTGGAACAGTTAGAACCCTTTTTCAGCGAAAACGCTGACATAATTGCCTGGATGGAGATGGGTTTCATCGGCTACTGGGGCGAGATGCACACCTCCACCAGCGGCCATATTGTGGAAAAAACGGTAGGACTGTCCGATAGCGGCAAGAAAATTTTGTACAAAGCGCTGGACGTTTTTCCTGCGGATAGAGTAATTGGGGTTAGATATCCCCAGATCATTTTTAGAGACCCAAATGAGTATGGGTCATTAGGATTTCAAACTCCATTGAATGAAGATAACGCCTATGATGGCACCTATCAATCGCGGTTAGCCGGTTGGTACGCTAACTTCGGAGCGGGCGAAAAGCTGTGGCACGAAGATCAGGAATACGCGACGCAGTGGGCACCGTCTACGGAATTTGTTCCTCAGTGGGCGCACTGCGACCATTTTCAGGACCTGACGATGGATTCTTACGAGTGGCTAGACGATGCCAAAAAGTTTCACTACGTAGCCTTGAGCAACCCTCAGGACGAAAACCACACCTACGATATCTACGAACGTTGGGTGCAAGACGGGGTCTACGATGACTATGAGAAGTATCTGGGCTATCGCTACGAACTGGTGAGTAGCCGCCTGAACGCGGAGGTGGCCCCGGGTGAGCAGCTAACTGTCTCGCTAACGGTAGCAAACCAAGGGTGGGCCCGGCCGGTTAACCCCCGGCGGGTGGAAGTGATCTTGCGCCACCCGACTACGGGTGAGGTGTGGGCTCTTGAAGTAACGCCCTCCACGGACTTTCGTTTGTGGTTCCCCGGAGCGGGTCAAGAAAAAGAGCTGGCTATTTCGCTATCCGTTCCGGATGATACCCCGGCGGGTGCGTATGAGGTGCTCCTGAATCTGCCTGATCCGGCACCTTCGCTGCGCGATGACCCGCGCTACAGCGTTCGCCTAGCGAACCAGGATACGTGGGAACCCGAAACAGGCTATAACCAGCTCAATGCTATCCTCACCGTTGGAGGAACCGCCGATACTCCCCCGGTTTCGGTACCTACTGGAGAGGACGTAATTATCTACAACACCAATGGTTCGGAAGACGAAAGTGCCTGGACGGTAGTAGAAGACACACCCAACAATCTAGACCCTACCCACATGGTCCTGCAGAACGGTTTGATCCGGATTACCTACCCCGCCCTACGTGGGCAGCCCGGTACTACGGGATTTACTGGCAACGAGAAGGCTGCTCATCTTCTTCATCTTAAGCAGGGTACGGAGTACGTGTTAGCCCAAGATGGTGACTTCGGAGACTGGATTTACGTGGGAGGAAGCTTTACGGATGATCCTACCGGATTCAAGATTGTGGAGAATACGTCGGATAGGTGTAAGATTGTTTTAGAGTTTGACAATCATCGGATGAGTGCCGAAGACAATAGCCTTAATCCGTGCAAAAAGTACGTGACGCTGCAGAAAGGTCACTACGGATACACCGTCTTTATGGAGGTCGAGAAAGCTTCCTTCGGTGAATACGAAGCTGGTTTTGGGGGAAGTGCTTCCCATCTATTTACTTACAGCGATCGGTATGGCCGCCACCACCGACCGCGGCCCGCCGGGAACGGGTGCCGGGGCGCAACCGCACGCGGGCGGCCTTGCCGCGGCGCACAGGGCCCGCGCGCAAAGGCGCCGTTGCGCGGCCTGCCGCAAGCGTTAACCTTGAGCGAACCCTATGCGAAGGCACCCGCCCCCATGTCCACAGCCTCACCTGCCGCCAACAGCCCCGTCACCTATGGCGGGGTCGCCAAGACCTTCCACTGGCTGACCGCGCTCTCGATCTTCGCGCTCATCCCGCTGGGGCTGATCGCCAACGACTGGTCCTATGACAGCGCCGCGGCGCTCGCCACCAAGGGCACGCTCTTCAGCCTGCACAAGACCCTTGGCGTGACGCTTTTCTTCGTAGCGCTGGCCCGCATCGCCTGGGCCGTGACCCAGCCGAAGCCCGGCCTGCTGCATCCCGACCGCAAGCTGGAAAGTCTCGCCGCGGAGACCACGCATTGGCTGCTCTATGCCAGCCTCGTCATCGTGCCGCTGTCGGGCTGGATCAACCATGCCGCCAGCCAGGGCTTCGCGCCGATCTGGTGGCCGTTCAGCCAGACCCTGCCGCTGGTGCCCCGCAGCGAGGCGGTGGCGGGGTTCTTCGGGGCCTGGCGCGAGGTCTTCACCAAGGTTCTGGCCGCGGCGGTGCTGCTGCATGTCGCCGGGGCGCTCAAGCACCATTTTGTCGACAAGGACCAGACGCTGGCCCGGATGCTGCCGGGGCGCACCGCCCCGGAGGTTCCGGCTCAGACGCATGACCGCCGCCCGATATGGGCGGCCACCGGCATCTGGGCCGCCGCGATCGCGCTCGGCACGGTGCTGGGCCTGATGGGCGAGCCGGCGGAGGCGGTGCGCGCGCCGGGGGCCGGGCTGGCCGAGGTGACCTCGGACTGGGTGGTCGAGGACGGCAGCGTCAGCATCTCGGTCGAGCAGTTCGGCAGCGCCGTGCAGGGCAGCTTCGCCGACTGGACCGCCGCCATCGCCTTCGACCCGGAGGCGACCGGCGACGTGCTGGGCGACGTGCGCGCCGAGATCGCGGTCGACAGCCTGACGCTCGGCTCGGTGACCAGCGACGCGCTTGGCGCCGAGTTCTTCGACGCGGCGCGCTTCCCCACCGCCGTCTTCGCCGGCGACATCCGCGCCGCGGAGGGCGAGAACGCCTATGTCGCCGAGGGCACGCTGTCGATGAAGGGGGCGGAAGTTCCGCTGACCCTGCCCTTCACGCTGACGCTGGACGGCGGGACCGCAACGATGGACGGGCGCGTCACCCTCGACCGGCGCGAATACGGCATCGGCACCGCCAGCTATCAGGACGGCAGTACGGTGGGCCACGACGTGGCCGTGGACATCGCCCTGACCGCCCGCCGCGCGGCGCAATAGGCGCCCGCCGCGCGCTTCGCTTCAGCAGAGCCGGCGGGTACGCCGCGTGAAACGGCGGGCGCCCCCATCGGAGCGCCCACCTTTCGCATCGGGTAAGTAACGGATCAGGCCGACTGGCGGCGCCGCAGGAGGGACATGCCGCCAAGGGCCCCCGCCAGCAGAGCGCCGGCGGCCGGCAGCGGCACGGGAGAGACGCCAACCGCGTCAACGTCGTAGCCATCGTCGCTGGGCGAGCTGCCGGGGGTCGTGTCGATCAGGCGCAGCGTGTCGAAGCTGCCGGCAAAGTTGAACATGAAGCCCGCGCCGGTGATGTTGTTGACCGCGCCGACCTTCTGGAAGTTGCCGTTCAGACCGGCGAAGACGTCGGCCTTTCCAGATAGTTGGAACGGGCGAAGGTGACCTCGTAGCTCACGCCGGGACCGGTGAAGAGCTGGCCGAAGGTGAAGTCGGCCATGCCGCCCTTGCCGAGCGAGAGGAATTTCTGGTCCGGCGCGCCGAGGGCGTTCGCCTTGACGTCGCGGTTGTTGCCGCTGCCGACCGTGCCGTTGTTCGTCCAGATGACATCCGTCGCATAGAGGGTGCCTGCCTGGGCGTCCGGAGGTGGTGGCGATGCTGAGGCCGAGAAGGCCAGACCGGCGATGAAGGGAATGATCTTCATGGTCGTAATCCTTTGGTTCAAAAAATTGCGAGAGCGCATTGCAGCGCGTCTGCCCTGCAATACCTCCGGAAACAATTCAAAATCTACACAAACGCGAACAGTAGGTTAACGGATGAAGCTAAGGTCATTGATGGCCGATCGCGTGTGCCTGGGAGCGCCGCGCCTTCGCGCCGGACATGAAACAGGCGCCGGAACGTTCCCGGCGCCGCGTTGGCCTCAGATGCCGCGCAAGCGGCGCGGGACCGGGCTCAGGTCTCGTCGGCGGCCTTCTGGGCCTCGATCGAGATCATCAGTTCCACCTCGTCGCCCACGATCGGCGCGAACCGGTCGACGCCGAAATCGCTGCGCAGGATCGTCGTCGTCGCGTCGAAGCCGGCCCATTCGGTCTTGGCCATCGGATGCTCGCCGGCCTGGTTCAGCTTGGCGTCCAGCACGATCTCCTTGGTGACCCCGTTCATCGTAGAGGTCGCCGGTGATGTTCGCGGTGTCCTCGACCGTCACCTCGATCGCGGTCGAGGTGAAGGTCACGTCGCCGTTGGCCTCGTCGGCGGCGTTAAAGAAGTCCTCAGACATGAAGTGCGCGTCGCGCTTCTCCCAGCCGGTGAACATGCTGTCGACCGGCATCGAGACGGTGACGCTGCTGTTCTCGGGGCTCTCCTTGTCCCACATGATGTCGCCCTCGAAGCCCGAGAACATCCCGTAGGTCGTCGAGAAGCCCATGTGGCTGTAGCTGAAGAGGATCTGGCTGTGGCTGGCGTCGAGCGTGCAGGCTCGGCCTCCGCGAAGGCGGCGGTGCCGGAAAGGGCGGCGGTCAGGGCCAGCGAACCGGCACCAGGGGCAGTCTCATCAGGGAACTCCTTGTTGGTCGTCGAGGGCGGTTGACGCCCGGTGATAGCTTATCTTGGATTGCGGTCGGATTATTCAATCTCCCGCGGCTCCACACCTATCGTTCGCTGGCGAACGCTTGCGGGAAAGGCGCCCGCCCGCCGCCCCCTGCCCGCTGTCCCTTGCCCTTCGCGCCCTGCCCGCCGCCGCTTGCCCGCCGCCCCTTGCCCGCCGCCTCTTGCCCAACGGCCCCCTGCCGGTGTATGGCCGCAGCTTCCGCAGACACGCATGGCGCAGCCTCTGGTGGACGGGCGCGGAAGCCTCATCCCCGTCCTATGAAATGCGCCTCTGAAAAGGAACGGACATGGCTCTTTACGAGCATACCTTCATCGCGCGGCAGGATCTGTCCACCGCGCAGGCTGAAGGCCTGATCGAGCATTTTTCGCAGGTTCTGACCGACAATGGCGGAACCGTGTCGAGAATTCGAATACTGGGGCCTCAAGACGATGGCCTACAAGATCAACAAGAACCGCAAGGGCCATTACGCCTATCTGCGCTCGGACGCGCCTTCGGCCGCCGTGCAGGAGATGGAGCGTCTGATGGGCCTGCACGAGGACGTGATGCGCGTTCTGACCGTGCAAGCGTCGACGCGCATGAGGAAGGCCCCTCCGCCGTGGTTCAGGCAAAAACTCGCGTGACGATCGCGGCCCGCGCCGGGACCGTGGTGACCGCCCCGACCGTGGCGACCGTCCAGACCGTGGTGATCGCCCCGGCGGTCCGAGCGTCCCCGTCGCGATTGATCAGGAGTATTTGAACACATGGCACGTAAACCATTCTTCCGCCGCCGCAAGATCCTGCCCGTTCTCGGGCGAGAACGCGCCCGCGATCGACTACAAGGACGTGAAACTGCTGCAACGGTACATCTCCGAGCGCGGCAAGATCGTTCCTTCGCCGTATCACCGCAGTGTCGGCGAAAAAGCAGCGCGAACTGGCGAAAGCGATCAAGCGCGCCCGCTTCCTCGCCCTGCTGCCCTACGCCGTGAAGTGAGGGTCTGAGACATGGACGTCATTCTTCTGGAGCGCGTCGCCAAGCTTGGCCAGATGGGCGAAGTGGTCTCGGTGAAGTCCGGGCTACGCCCGCAACTTCCTGCTGCCGCAGGGCAAGGCGATGCGCGCCAACGACGCCAACATGGCACGGTTCGAGGCGCAGAAGGCTCAGCTCGAAGCGCACAACCTCGAGACGAAGAAGGAAGCCGAGGGCCTTGCAGCCAAACTCGACGGCCAGACCTTCGTCATCATCCGCTCCGCATCCGACGCCGGCGCGCTCTATGGCTCGGTCACCACCCGCGACGCGTCCGACGCGGCGACCGAGAACGGCTTCACCGCTGGAGCGTCGTCAGATCGTGCTCGACCAGCCGATCAAGGAACTGGGCCTGCATGACCTGGAGGTGGTGCTGCACCCCGAAGTGACCGCGACCGATCACCATCAACGTCGCCCGCTCCGCCGAGGAGGCCGAAATGCAGGCCTCCGGCAAGTCGATCCAGGAGCTGGCGGCCGAGGAAGACGCCGAGGCCGAGTTCGACATCGCAGAGCTCTTCGACGACCTCGGCGCGGCGGGCATGGACGACGACGACGGCCCCGAGGCCCGCGAGAGCGGCGGCGAGGCCAGCGGCCTGGTGGAGACGCCGGAAAGCACCGACTGACCCGGACCGAACATCGACCCGCGATTGGCCGCGCCTCCGTAAAGGGGGCGCGGCCTTTTCGTTTGGGCGAAGCCTGGGGCTCTTCCAGAAGGGTTCCGCTTTGAAGCTCTGCCTACGGGCGGGCCTCCCTGTTTCTCCACATGGACCGCGCCCTGCGCCTGCGGGCGGCGCGTTTCGGCCTTCTCGCGGGGGCCCCGTCGCACGACTTTCGTGTGGCCGGCGGCGATTACCTCGGCCGTGAGGCGCCCACCCCGCGAGACCGTGATGCAACCGTCACGCGCCGCTTGCCGTTCGCCCGGTGAACCTGTCAGACCGGGAGAACGACATGACCATTAGCTCAACGCCGCTGACGACCCTCGCCGCCCTGTCCGCCGCTGCCCTGCCCTTCGCCGCCATGGCGCAGGCCGATGCCGGTGGCGGCGGCTACGTCGTCCAGGGCGAGAAGAACGTGCCCGAATTCGAGCCCGCCTTCGAGAACCAGACCCGCGCGCCTGCCGTCACCACCGAAGCCGAGCTGACCAGCACCGCGCTGGCCGGCGGGCTGGAGCATCCCTGGGGCATCGCCGTTCTGCCGGAGGGGGCCGGCTACCTCGTGACCGAGCGCCCCGGCCGTCTGCGGCACGTCAGCACCGACGGGAGCCTGAGCGGCCCCATCGCCGGCATGCCCGAGGTGCTCGCCCAGGATCAGGGCGGCCTGCTCGACATCGCCGTCGGCCCGGATTTCGCCGACGACCGCCGCATCTACTGGACCTATGCCAAGCCGCTGGAGGGCGGCATGTCGGCCACCGCGGCGGGTCGCGGGGTTCTGAACGAGGATCTGACCGAGGTGACCGAGGTCGAGGACATCTTCGTGCAGGAGCCGCCCTCGCCCAGCCCGATGCATTACGGCTCGCGCATCGTCTTCGACGACGCCGGCCATGCCTTCGTGACCACCGGCGAGCACTTCACCGACGATCAGCGGGTCTATGCCCAGGACCTCGACAAGACGTACGGCAAGGTGATCCGCGTCAACCTCGACGGCACCGTGCCTGAAGACAACCCCTTTGCGGGCCAGGACGGCGCGGTCGCCAGCATCTGGTCGCTGGGTCACCGGAACATTCAGGGCGCCCTGGTGCGCGACGGCCAGGTCTGGACCATCGAGCACGGGCCGAAGGGCGGCGACGAGCTGAACCGCCCGCAGGCCGGCGCCAACTACGGCTGGCCCGAGGTAAGCTACGGCGAGCGCTACGACGAAGGCCCCATCGGCACGGGCGAGCCGCGCGGCGAGGGCTTCGAGGAGCCGGTATATTACTGGGACCCGGTGATCGCCCCGGGCGGCATGGTCGCCTACGAGGGCGATGCCTTCCCCGAGTGGCAGGGCGAATTCCTGATCGGGTCGCTCTATCCGGGCGGCATCGTGCGCGTGGTGCTGGAGGAGGACCGCGTGACCGGCGAGGAGCGCCTTGTGCGCGATCTGGGCCGGGTGCGCGACATCGAACTGCTGGAGGACGGCACGTTCCTGGCGATCACCGATCGCGAGGCCGGGGAGTTGCTGCACTTCATGCCGAAGTCGGCAACGAACTGACGTTCCCCTTGCCGGGCGCGCGCCGTTCAGCTGGGCGCGCTGCCCGCGCGATCCCGGCGTTTCAGGCCCGCTTGGCCGCGCGCGCCTCTTCCGCGCGGGCCTCGTCGATCTTCCTGGCTTCCCATCTGAGGAACAGAGCGATGCCGGCCGCGGGTATCATCAGCACAAGGGGCACAAGAAACTCGTAGAGGGTCATGAGGCCGTCTGCGTCTTCATCCACCCCAGAAAGTAGTGCCCCGCGCCGTGAAATGCCGGCCCGAGCAAACCCCACCAGGCCGAGACTGCCTGTAACTTCATCGGATTGGCGGTCAGTGGCCGGAGCACGGCAAACCCCGGTAGGCCTGGCCCGACGGCCTTCATGAAGCCCGCGCCCAGCTTCACCCGTTCGTCATGAACGTCGAGTGAAGCCGGGGCTCGCCTCGGCATCCCGCGCTCACTCCTCGTCGAGCGCGTCCACCGCCGCCTTCAGATCGTCCTTCCCGACGGTCTTCTCTTCGATCTCGATCAGCTCGAACACGTAGTCCACCACCTTGTCCTCGAAGATGGGCGCGCGCAGTTGCTGCTGCATCTGCGGGTTCTGCTGGACGAACTCGAAGAACTGCCGCTCCTGCCCGCGGTACTGGCGCGCCTGGGTCATGACCGCCTGGGTCATCTCGGCATCGGTCACCTCGATCTCGTTCTTCCGGCCGAGCTCCGCCAGCAGCAGGCCCAGGCGCACCCGGCGCTCTGCCAGGCTCTGATGCTCGGCGCTCGGCTCGATCGTGGGGTGATCGTGGCCCTGCACGTCGGGGTTCTCCTCGTGCCAGAGCGAATGCGCGATCTGGCTGGCCTCGGCCTCGACCAGGCTTGGCGGCAGATCGAAGCTGACCCGCTGGTCGAGCGCGTCGAGCAGCCGGCGCTTCATCACCGCGCGGGCCGCCCCGGCATATTCCGTTTCCAGCCGCCCGGCGATCTGGCTGCGCAGGCTCGCCAGATCCTCGGCGCCGAACTTCTTGGCCAGCTCGTCGTCGACCTCGGCGGCGGCCGGCGCCTTCACCGCCTTCACGGTGCAGTCGAACACAGCCTCTTTCCCGGCGAGATTGGCGGCCTGATAATCCTCGGGGAAGCTGACCGTCACGGCCTTCTCCTCGCCGGACTTCACGCCCACCAGCTGCTCTTCGAAGCCGGGGATGAAGCTGCTGGAGCCGAGGACCAGCGGATAATCCTCCGCCGTGCCGCCCTCGAACGCCTCGCCGTCGACCTTGCCCACGAAATCGATGGTCACCTGATCGCCGTCCTCGGCGGCCGCGCCCTCGGCACGGTCCTCGAAGGTTTGCGCCGACGTGGCGAGGCTCTGCAGCGCCTCGTCGACAGACGCGTCATCGGCCTTCACCACGAGCTTCTCCAGCGTCAGGCCGGTGGCGTCGAGGTCCGGAATCTCCGGCAGCGCCTCGTAGCTGAGCGCCACCTCCACGTCGTCGCCTTCCTTCCAGGCGTCGTTGGTCATCTTCACGTCGGGCTGCAGGGCCGGGCGGTCGCCGCTTTCCTCGAAATGCTTGCTCATCGCGCCGTCGATGCTTTCCTGCATCGCCTCGCCCATCAGCTTCGGCCCGAACTGCCGCTTGAGCAGCGCCATCGGCACCTTGCCCTTGCGGAAGCCCTTCATCTCGATCCCGGGCTGCGCCTCGCCCAGCTTCTCGTTGACCTTGGCATCCAGCTCGGCGGCCGTCAGCGTGATCTGGTAGGCCCGTTTCAGGCCGTCGTTCAGCGTTTCGGTGACCTGCATCGGGTGTCGTCCTTCATTGTCATTCCTGGTGCGGGTGAAGGGACTTGAACCCCCACGCCTTGCGGCGCCAGAACCTAAATCTGGTGCGTCTACCTGTTCCGCCACACCCGCAATGCGTCGCCGGCGGGCGCCCGTGCCGGACCCCGCCGAATTCGGCGCCTTCTAGCAAAGGCCCCCGGCGGATGCGAGCGGGAAATGGCGGCCCGGGCGGGCTAGAGACCCAGATCGGCGAAGACCAGGGGGATCGCCTCCGGCAGATCCTCCGCGATAAGGCCGGGGCCCACCCTCCGGGCTGCCGCCGCGTGCAGCCAGGCACCCGCCTCCGCCGCCTGCATGGGCGAGAAGCCCCGCCCCAGCAGCCCCGCGATCAGCCCCGCCAGAACGTCTCCGGCGCCGGCGGTGGCCAGCCACGGCGCCGCCGCCGCCCCACGGGCGGCGAGCTGCACGCTGCGCCCGCCGGCATCGGCGATCACGGTATCGGCGCCCTTCAGCAGAACCACCGCTCCTGCCGCACTGGCGGCGGCCGCCACCGCATCCCGCCGCGCGGCGGCAGCGCCGTTCCTGTCGGCCTTCAGCGCACGGGCCGCATCGGGGAAGAGGCGCGCGAACTCGCCGGCATGGGGGGTCAGCACGCACTGCCCGTGCAGCGCGTCGAAGAGGCGCTGCGGATCGCCCTCGAAGGCGGTCAGGGCGTCGGCATCGAGCAACGTGGCCCGCCGCGCGGCCAGCGCCGCCAGAACCAGCGCCTGCGTGGCGTCTTCCTTACCCTGGCCCGTGCCGAGCCCCGGCCCGAGGCAGAGCGCGTTCAGGCGCTTGTCGGCCAGCCGCTCCGTCAACGCGGCGGCATCGCCGATCCGCGCCAGCATGACGGCATCGAGCCTTGCTGCGTTCTCCAGGATCGCGGCGGGCGGGCAGCCGAGCGTCACCAGCCCGGCCCCCACCCGCAGCGCCGCGCGCGCCGCCAGCCGGGCCGCCCCGCCCCGCCCGACCCCGCCGGAGAGCACGAGGACATGCCCGTGATCGTACTTGTGCTGATCCTCCCGTTTCGCCAGTCGCGCGGCGAGGGCCGGCGAAAGCGGCGGCGCTTCGGCGCTCACAGACCGATCTCCACGACGTCCACCAGGGCGCCGCCGGCCCGCAGCCGCGCATGGCAGGGCTTCTCGGCATGGAAGGTCACCACATGGGTCGCCGGAAACGCCAGATCGCCCAGCACATCGCCGCTGTCGGTGTCGATGCCGCTCGGCACGTCGAGCGCGGCCCGAACGGCCTCGGCGGGGATCGCCTCGAAGACGGGGCGCAGCACCTCCGGCAGGGGCCGCGCCAGGCCGATCCCGAAAAGCGCGTCGACCACCAGATCGGCGCCCCGCAGCGCGCCCGGCGCTGCCGCGATCGGCCCGACCGGATGCCCTGCCGCCCAAAGAGCCCGCATTGCGGCCGCGTCCGGCCCCGCCGCCGCGTCCTCCCCAAGGGCGAAGACGCCCATGTCCCAGCCCGCCGCCGCGAGCGCCCGCGCCACCACGTACCCGTCGCCGCCGTTGTTCCCGGGGCCGCACAGCGCCACGGCGCGCCCCGGCCGCGGGCACCACCGCAGGAGGGCAGCGGCCGCGCCCTGCCCGGCCCGCTCCATCAGGGCCGCGCCCGTCACCCGGCCGCGTCCCATCGCCTTGGCCTCCAGCCGCCGCATCTCGGCCGCCGTCACCGCATCCGCTCGCCCGTCCGTTCCCATTTCGCCCATTCCTTGTGCGACCTGCCGCAATTTGCGCACCGCGCCTGCGTTTCGGCTCGCTGGCTCGCGCCCCGCCGGGCGGTCCAATTGTGACCCCCCCGCGATCATGCTCACAAATCATGCAAATCCGGGGCGAGGGAGTCGTAGTGATGAAGAAGGTGGAAGCCGTCATCAAGCCGTTCAAACTTGATGAGGTGAAGGAGGCCCTGCAGGACATCGGCGTTCAGGGTCTCTCGGTCACCGAGGTCAAGGGCTTCGGGCGCCAGAAGGGCCATACGGAGCTCTACCGCGGTGCCGAATACGTGGTGGACTTCCTCCCCAAGGTGAAGATCGAGGTGGTCCTGCCGGACGACCAGGTTGATGCGGCGGTGGCCGCGATCCTCGGCGCCGCGCGGACCGAGAAGATCGGGGACGGCAAGATCTTCGTATCGACGGTCGATCAGGCCATCCGCATCCGCACCGGCGAAGACGGCGAGACGGCCCTCTGAGGGCCGCCCCGGCCGCCACGCCATTCCAATTGTCAAAGCAAGGAAAGACCCTATGAGCAAGGACGACGTTCTGAAGACGATCCGCGACGAGGAGGTCGAATATGTCGACATCCGCTTTACCGACCCGCGCGGCAAGCTGCAGCACGTGACGGTGATGGCCGATCAGGTCGACGAGGATTTCCTCGACGACGGCTTCATGTTCGACGGCTCCTCGATCGCCGGCTGGAAGAGCATCGACAAATCCGACATGAAGCTGATGCCCGATACCGACAGCGCCTACATGGACCCGTTCTATGCCGAGAAGACGCTTTGCCTGCACAACACCGTGGTGGAGCCCGACACGGGCGAGCGCTACGGACGCGACCCGCGCGGCACGGCGCAGAACGCCGAGGCCTACCTGAAATCCACCGGCATCGGCGACACCGCCTTTTTCGGGCCGGAGGCGGAATTCTTCCTCTTCGACGACGTGCGGTTCCAGGTCGGCATGAACAAGGTCAGCTACCAGGTGGATGCGCAGGACGCCGCCTGGAACACCGATACCGAGTTCGAGATGGGCAACATGGGCCACCGCCCCGGGATCAAGGGCGGCTACTTTCCGGTGAACCCGACCGACGACGCCCAGGACATCCGCTCCGAGATGCTCTCGACGATGAAGCGCATGGGCATGAAGGTGGACAAGCACCACCACGAGGTCGCGTCCTGCCAGCACGAGCTCGGCCTGATCTTCGACAGCCTCACCAAGCAGGCCGACGAGCTGCAGAAGTACAAGTACGTCATCCACAACGTCGCGCAGGCCTACGGCAAGTCGGCGACGTTCATGCCCAAGCCCATCGCCGGCGACAACGGCACCGGCATGCACGTCAACATGTCGATCTGGAAGGACGGCAAGCCGCTTTTCGCCGGCGACAAGTACGCCGATCTCAGCGACGAGGCGCTCTTCTACATCGGCGGGATCCTGAAGCACGCCAAGGCGCTGAATGCCTTCACCAACCCCTCGACCAACAGCTACAAGCGGCTGATCCCGGGCTTCGAGGCGCCGGTGCTGCGGGCCTATTCGGCGTCGAACCGCTCGGGCTGCGTGCGCATTCCGTGGGCAGAGAGCCCCAAGGCCAAGCGCGTCGAGGCGCGGTTCCCCGACCCCTCGTCCAACCCCTACCTCTGCTTCTCGGCGCTGCTGATGGCCGGTCTCGACGGGATCGCCGACAAGATCCATCCGGGCGAGGCCATGGACAAGGACCTCTACGACCTGCCGAAGGAGGAGCTGGCCGGCATCCCCACCGTCTGCGCCAACCTGCGCGAGGCGATGGACGAGCTCGAGGCCGACATGGACTTCCTGCTCGCCGGCGACGTCTTCACCCGCGACCAGGTAGAGGGCTACATGGATCTCAAATGGGAAGAGATCTACGCCTACGAGCACTGCCCGCACCCGATCGAGTTCAAGATGTACTACGGCTGCTGACGGCGCGCCGGGGTCTCGAACCCGCATGAGAGAAATGGGGGGCGCGCTCGATCCGAGCCTGCCCCCCGTCCCGTTCGCGCGACCCCCGCCGGACCGACCCCGCCGGACGCGTCGACACCGTTCCGGCCCGCCCGAACATCGCCGCGGGCACCCCCCGCCGGCCCATCGGGGCGCCGCCCGACATCCCGCCGGCTTCGATGTTCTACAAATATCCTCGGGGGGGGCCCGGAACGGGCGGGGGGCAGACAGCCCCCCCGCCTCGCCCGAGCCAGGTGCCCCCTCAGGCCGCAAGGGGCTGCAGGCGCACCCTCGGGACTTCAGGCCGCCCGGCGCTGCGACCGGCCGCGACCGCCGCCCTGCCCGCCGCCGGACCGGCGACGCTGGCCGCCCTGGCCGCCACCGCCGCCACCGCCGCGCCGCTTCTTGGCGGGGCCGGCGAAGCCTTCCCACGGCGTGCCGCCGACGACCTCGATCCGCTGCCCGGTCAGCTTCTGGATGTCCCGAAACTCGCCCATCTCGTCGGGCGCGCAGAACGCCACCGCAGCACCGTCGCGCCCGGCACGCGCCGTCCGCCCGATCCGGTGCACATAGTTCTCGGCCACGTTCGGCAGATCGTAGTTGTACACGTGCCGCACGTCGGGAATGTCGATGCCCCGCGCCGCCACGTCGGTGGCCACAAGCACCTTGATCGTGCCCTCGCGGAAGCCCGCCAGCGCCCGGTCGCGCTGCCCCTGGCTCTTGTTGCCGTGGATCGAGGCGGCGGCGAAGCCCTGCCGGTCGAGCTGCTTCATCAGCCGTTCCGCCCCGTGCTTGGTGCGGTTGAACACCAGCGCCAGCTCGCCCTTGTGCCGCCCCAGAAGCTCCGCCAGCAGCGCCGGCTTGTCGCCCTGCTCCACGAAGTGCACCGACTGGCTCACCCTGTCGGCCGTCAGCGTCTTCGGCGACACGTCGATGCGCACGGGGTCGGTCAGATAGGCGCGGCTCAGCTCCGACATCTGCTTGGGCATGGTCGCCGAGAACAGCATCGTCTGCCGCTCCTTCGCCAGAAGCGGCGCGATCCGCCGCAGGGCATGGATGAAGCCCAGATCAAGCATCTGGTCCGCCTCGTCCAGCACCAGGAACGTCGTGCGCTCCAGCAGAACGGCGCGGCGGTCGATCAGGTCGATCAGCCGCCCCGGCGTCGCCACCAGCAGGTCCACGCCCCGCTCCAGCCGCTTGATCTGCGGATTGATCGCCTTGCCGCCGACGACCATCGCCACCTTCATGTGGGTGCCCTGGGTCAGCGCGCCCAGCGTCTCGGCGATCTGCTTGGCCAGCTCGCGCGTCGGTGCCAGCACCAGACCGCGCACCGTCTTGGGGTCGGGCTTGCTGCCGATGGCGCTCAGCGCATGCACCAGCGGCAACCCGAAGGCCGCCGTCTTGCCGGTGCCGGTCTGGGCTAGGCCCATCACGTCGCGGCCCTGCATCGCATAGGGGATCGCCTGCGCCTGGATCGGCGTCGGCTCGGTGATGCCCATCTCGGTCAGGCGGGCGATGAGGCGGGGCTGCAGCCCCAGCATGTCGAAATCCATATCTCGTTCCCTTCGAGCCGGGCAGGAACCCGGCCGCAATGCCGCGACGGCCCCGGTTTCAGCCGGCAGCGCGTCCGCGGAGGATTGCTCGCAACACGACCAACCGGGGGCCTCGTGCCCTGCCGGTCCCGTGGTGGCGCCGGACCCCCGCGTGACATGGGAACCTATCGGTGAAAAACTGAGGCACCTCCTCGCGCACCCGACGGGCGGCGCCGCTGCTCACGCGGCAGCGGAGGGAACCTTGACGCTGCAGATGCGCAGTCGGGCCCCCGCTGTCAACCCCGGCCGCCCGAAACGACATGCGAACCGGTCGTTTTCCGGCCTGACAGGGGCCGTCCGCCATCGCTTGCTGCGGAAAAGGCCCAGCAGGAAAGCCCGCCCGCCATGAACGTCCAGTCGCGCGACCGCCGCAAGATCGACCCGACACGGGGCGAGCATCTCGGCGACGGCACCCCCAACCTCGCCGACCGGATCGAGATCGGCCCGACCCAACTCGCCTTCGCCGAATGGCGGGCCGCCGGCCTCGCCCTGCCCGATCTTCCCTCGATGCGCGAATTCCGCTGGCGGCGGCTGACCGACCACATCGTGGCACGCGATCTCGGCGGCCTGCTGATGTTCGACCCGCTGAACATCCGCTACGCCACCGACACCACCAACATGCAGCTCTGGAACACCCACAACCCGTTCCGTGCCTGTCTGCTCTGCGCCGATGGCCACATGGTGCTGTGGGAGTACAAGAACGCGCCCTTCCTTGCCGAGCACGCGCCGCTGGTGCGCGAAATCCGCTCCGGCGCCTCGATGTTCTACTTCTCCACCGGCGACCGCGGCCCCGCGGCCGCAAGGGAGTTCGCCGCGCAGGTGACCGAGGTCATGGCCGCCCATGCCGGCTCGAACCGGCGCCTCGCAGTCGACAAGATCATGATCGGCGGGCTGCGCGCCCTCGAGGCGGCGGGCCATGAGGTCTCCGAAGGCGAGGAGGTGACCGAACGCGCCCGCTCCGTGAAGGGCCCCGACGAGATCCGCGCCATGCGCTGCGCCATCCATGCCTGCGAGGCGGCCATGCACGAGATGGAGGCGGCCGCCGCCCCCGGCCTCTCGGAGAACGACATCTGGGCGCATCTGCATGCCGGCAACATCCGCCGCGGCGGCGAATGGATCGAGACCCGACTGCTCGCCAGCGGCCCGCGCACCAATCCCTGGTTCCAGGAATGCGGGCCAAGGATCGTCGGCAACAACGAGATCGTGGCCTTCGACACCGATCTCATCGGCGCCTACGGCATCTGTGTCGACATCTCCCGCACCTGGTGGATCGGCGACCGCGCGCCGCGGCCCGACATGATCGACGCGATGCGCCATGCCCACGACCACATCATGCAGAACATGGAGATGCTGCGCCCCGGCATCCCCATTGCCGAGTTCGTCGCGGGCGGCCACGTCCTCGCCCCGCAGTACCGGCGGCAGAAGTACAGCTGCAAGTTCCACGGGGTCGGCCTCTGCGACGAGTGGCCCCATATCGATTATCCCGACAAGTTCCATCCCGAGGCGTGGGACCATGCGCTCGAACCCGGCATGGTGCTCTGCGCCGAGGCCCTCGTCAGCCCCGAGGACGGCGACTTCTCCATCAAGCTCGAAGACCAGGTGCTGATCACCGAGACGGGATACGAGAACCTCACGCGCTATCCGTTCGACCAGCGGCTGATGGGCCACGCCTGACCGCCGCGCAACCGGCGCGGCCCTGGACCACCGGCGCGCCCCCGCGCCGCACGCACAACCGGCGCGCCCCCGCGCCGCACGCACAACCGGCACGCCCCCGCGCCACACGCACAACCGGCGCGCCCCCGCGCCACACGCACACCCGGTGCCCCCTCAAGATATTTCGGATGCTGCGCGCCCTCGAAACATGCCCGCTTGCGGGCCATCCGCATTGCCTCTTTGCCTCGAAATATCCTCGGGGGGGCGCGCTCCCCTCGGGGAGCGCCGGGGGGCAGACAGCCCCCCGCCTCGCGCCCGCCAGGGCGACACTGAGCCAGTCGCCGTCAGGCGTCCTCATGACTATCCCCGCATCACGATCCCGGCCCGGCGAACACCCTCGCGTGAGGCCAGGGCCCGTCCGCTTGCCGCGTCGCTTGCCCAAGGGTCATGGTCCTGCAGAGCAGCCGCATCGCCGCGAGGACGTCCACGCATGCCAACAGACCGCTTCACCTTCGCCGGCCATGCCGGCGACGCACTGGCCGCCCGGCTCGATCGCCCCGACGGGCCGCATCTGGCAACGGCGCTCTTCGCCCATTGCTTCACCTGCGGCAAGGACATCGCGGCGGCGCGCCGGATCGCGGGGCGGCTGGCGGCCGCCGGCATCGCCACGTTGCGCTTCGACTTCACCGGGCTCGGGCATTCCAAGGGCGAGTTCGCCAATACCGGCTTCACCGGCAACGTCCGCGACCTGGTCCTCGCCGCCGAGGCGCTGGCCGCGCGCGGCATGGCGCCGGCGCTGCTCATCGGCCATTCGCTGGGCGGCGCCGCCGTCCTGCGCGCCGCGGGCGAAATTCCCTCTGCCCGCGCCGTCGCGACCATCGGCGCGCCCGCCGATCCCGGCCACGTCACCCACAACTTCGCCGAGGCGCTGCCGCAGATCGCGGCAGAGGGCAGCGCCGCGGTGACCCTCGGCGGGCGGCAGATCCACATCGGCCAGGGCTTTGTCGAAGACATCGCGGCCGCCCGCCTCGAGCCCGCCATCGCCGCCCTGGGCAAGCCCCTGCTGATCCTGCATGCCCCGCGCGACGAGACGGTGGGCATCGACAACGCCAGCCGCATCTTCCTCGCCGCGCGGCACCCCAAGAGCTTCGTCTCCCTGGGCGGAGCGGACCACCTGCTGACGGACGAGGCGGATGCCGAATACGCCGCCGGGATCATCGCAGCCTGGGCCGCGCGGGATCTCGCCCTCGCCCTGCCGGCCCCGCCGCCGGGCGCACCGGAAGGGGTGGTGCGTGTCTCGGAGGCCGCGGCCGACGGCTTCCTGCAGGACGTGACCTCGGGCCAGCACCACCACGCGCTGGCCGACGAGCCGCGCGCCTATGGCGGCACCGATCGCGGCATGTCGCCCTACGGCTTCCTCGCCGCGGGCCTCGGCGCCTGCACCTCGATGACGGTGCGGATGTATGCCCGCCGCAAGGGCTGGCCGCTGGTCCACGTCTCGGTCGACGTGACCCATGACCGGGTGCATGCCCAGGATGCCGGAAGCCGGGAAGGCGACAGCGCGAAGGTCGACCTCTTCCACCGGGTCCTGCACCTCGAAGGCAAGCTCGACCCCGACCAGCGCGCCCGTCTGCTCGAGATCGCCGACAAATGCCCGGTGCATCGCACGCTGGAACAGGAGAGCCGGATCACCACAGAACTGGCGGATTGATCGACAGGGCGCCGCGCCGGAGCACCGCCTCGCGGTTCCTGTGCCGTCGCGGGTCCGGCGGATATGCCACCCTGCAGGTGCCTTCCGCCCCATCGCCTCAGGCCAGGGCCGCGACCTCTCCCCCGCCCGGTGCGGCCAATGCCAGGATCGCGTCGGCCTGCGCCTCGACCGCCGCCACTCCGGCGGCGATCGCCTCTTCGGCGCGGTGCAGCTCCATCACGCCGATATGGCGCAGGTCGACGTCGATCACGAGGTCCGGCGGGTCCTGCGAAAGCCGCATCTTCAGGATCGCCTCCGTCATCACGTCGATCGAGGTCGAGACCACGTCGAAGTAGTTCGGCGCCCGCTGCCCGGGGCGCTCGGGGTCGGGCGCGCCGCCGCCGAACCAGTTGCGCACGGCATCGGGCAGCTGCACCGCCAGCAATGACGGCCCGTCCGACGGCCGCGCCGGGGTGGCCACGCGCTCCGGGTGCCAGAGCGGCTTTCCGAAGGTGGCGTTGGGATTGACGGCGATGACCCGCTCGGCGCCGAGGCGCCGCACGCCCGAGACCGGCACCGGGTTCACCAGCGCCCCGTCGAGAAGCCAGCGGTCGTCGAAGCGGATCGGGCAAACGAGGCCGGGGATCGCCGAGGAGGCGTGCACCGCCGGCATCAGCGGCCCCCGGTCGAACCAGACCTCCGTGCCGGTCGACAGGTCGGTCGCGACGACCCCGAAGGCGCGGCCCAGATCCTCGAAGTTCTTGGGCAGCTCCAGCCTGTCGAGCAGGCGGGTGATCTCGCGCCCCTCGATCAGGCCGCCGCTGAACAGCTTGACGTCGATGGACCAGAGCATGAATTGCGGGCTGATGTCGCGGGCGAACGCCTCCAGCGCCTCCAGCCGCCCGCCGGCCCAGGCCGCGCCGATGACCGAACCCATGGAGCTGCCGGCGGCGGCCATCGGGGCCACGCCCAGCCGCTCCAGCGCCTGGAAGACGCCGATATGACACCAGCCGCGCGCGCCGCCCATGCCAAGTGCCACACCCACCTTCATGCCGTACCGTCATCCCAAAGACCGAGTGCCCGCCCGTGTCTCTAGCGCCCGCGGGGGGCGTCGTCCAACCCCGGATGTGGGGTCGGGACCCCGAGACGCCGGGCCGCCGCTCGTTCGGCCGGTGGGTCGGTCGGGCGGGCTGTCAGGGACGGGGACGGGGGGCACCCGGCGTGGCGCCGGCCGGACCGGACCGGACCGGGCCTCGGGGCGGTGCCCGTCCGCCCCGCCCGGCGCGGGGGCCGGTCAGGCGAACCTTTCCCGGTAGGCGGCATGGACCTTGGGGCCGAACGCCATCTCCGGGCTGCGGGCGATGTCGCGTCCCTCCATGCGGAACAGGCGGCCGGGCCCCTCGACGCAGCCGGGGACCGGCGCGAAGCCGAGCCGTCGCGCGAGGTCCGCGCCGAAATGGGTGAAGGCCCGCGTATGGATCGTCGCGAAGAAGACGCCCTGCCGAGCCAGGTCGCCGAAATGCGTCATCAGCGAGCGCAGCAGGAGCATCTCGGAGGTGGGATTGGCATAGGCCTGGTCCATTCCGATCGCCACCAGATAGCCGTGGTAGGTTTCCGCCCCGGTGATGGGCAGGGGGCTCACCAGATGCTCCAGCACGAACTGGGAATCGCGCAGCCGCCCCTCCCCGATCAGGCGGCTGCAGGCGTCGTCGACCACCAGGTACTGCCAGTAGCCGGCGACGCGATCATCGCAGGTGACCAGCCGCCAGCAATCCGGCAGGGCGTGGAACAACGGCACCCATTGCTCGGCATCTCCGCAATCGGCCATCGCCAGCCCCGGGATCATCTGCGTGTCGATCTCCAGCAGCCGGTCGAGAAGGTCGTATTCATCCATGCCGACGCGCTGAAGGTAGGCGCATCCCTCGACCCGGAAGCGCCCGGGTTCAAGCATCCGCCCGCCGATCCAGTCGACGTAGAGCCGGTCCAGCTCGGCCTGCGAGAAGCCGAGTTCGGCCATCAGCGCGCGGATCACCGCAGGACGCCGGGGCCGGGCCTGCCCGCGCTCCCAGCGATGGACGGAGGCGGCATCGACCTCCAGCATTTCAGCCAGGTCCATCTGCGTCAGACCGCGCGCCTCCCGGCGCCCGGCGATCTCCAGCGAGAGGCGAGGCAGCATTTGGTTCACCGGACGAGGCGGATGGCGCTCCGCGATCCCGCCTTATGGGGCTTGGTATGACCTAGGGTCAAGAAATTCCGCGGATGAGCAGAGCCCGCGGCCCGGACGGGAGGCCGGATGGCGAGCCCGCCGGAGCGGGGCGGCGCCGGTCATGCGGGTTGTGCGCCGGTTTCCCGCAAGGTGAGGACCGGCGCGGTTGGCAGGCCCGGAGAAGTCGCTAGGGAAAGGAGGCACCAAGGAATTTTCAATGACCAAATTATTTCAAAAGTTTCTCGTCCTCGGGTTCGTCGGCCTGGCGATGCCCGGCTGCGCCCCGATCATCGCCGGATCCATGGCGGCCGGCGAGACCGACCAGACCGTCGTCTCCAAGACCGCCGACTATTTCGGAACGACCCCGGGGCGGCTCCGCGTCAGCAACATCGACAAGGGATTGCTGGGGACGAGCTACCAGACCCGCTATCGCGGGACGTTCTACAATTGCCGCATCTATTACGGCTCGGTTTCCTGCGCCGAACCCGGCACGGGCCTCAACTAGTATTCGAGAAGGAACACGGCCATGAAGGCTTTCGCCATCATCCTGAACATATTCATCCCCGGCAGCGGATCGCTCGTGATCGGGCGAACCGCCGAAGGCATCGGCCAGATCCTGATCTGGGGCTTGGGTTTCATCCTGACCTTCATCACCCTCGGGATCGGCCTGGTCATCGGCGGCCCGATGATGCTGGGCGCATGGATCTGGGGGCTCGTCACAGTCCTCGGCACAGGCGCCGCGCCCAACGTGTCGGTCACGATCAACGACGGACGCAACGGCCCGCCCGCCGTCTAGAGGGCCGCCGCCGCACCCGCGCGGTCGGCCGTTCAAAGCCGGCCGCATCGCCCGCGAGCCGCGCGGGGCACGACCTGAGGCAGATCGCGGCCGGCGAACCTTCGGCCGCCGGCCCTCACTCCGCCGCCAGTCGCCGCGCCTTGAGCATCGGCGCAAGGTACCGCCCGGTATAGCTCGCCTCGATCCCGGCGACCGCCTCGGGCGTGCCCGTCGCCACAACCTCGCCGCCGCCATCGCCGCCTTCGGGGCCGATATCGACGATCCAGTCGGCGGTCTTGATGACGTCGAGGTTGTGCTCGATCACGATCATCGAATTGCCCTGCTCGACCAGTTCGTGCAGCACTTCCAGCAGCTTCTTGACGTCCTCGAAATGCAGGCCGGTGGTCGGCTCGTCGAGGATGTAGAGCGTCCGGCCGGTGGAGCGTTTGGCCAGCTCCTTGCTCAGCTTCACCCGCTGCGCCTCGCCGCCCGAGAGCGTCGTCGCCTGCTGGCCCACCTTGATGTAGCCAAGGCCCACCCGCACCAGCGCGTCCATCTTCTCGCGGATGGAGGGCACCGCCTGGAAGAAGCCCTGCGCGTCCTCGACCGTCATGTCGAGCACGTCGGCGATGGACTTGCCCTTGAAGAGCACCTCCAGCGTCTCGCGGTTGTAGCGCTTGCCCTTGCAGGTCTCGCATTCCACGTAGACGTCCGGCAGGAAGTGCATCTCGATCTTGATGACCCCGTCGCCCTGGCAGGCCTCGCAGCGCCCGCCCTTGACGTTGAAGCTGAAACGACCGGGCTTGTAGCCGCGGGCCTTCGATTCCGGCAGCCCGGCGAACCAGTCGCGGATGGGCGTGAAGGCGCCGGTATAGGTGGCGGGGTTCGACCGGGGCGTGCGCCCGATGGGGCGCTGGTCGATGTCAATGACCTTGTCGAGATGCTCCAGGCCCTTGATCGTCTCGCAGGGCGCCGGCGTCTGGCGGGCGCCCATGAGGCGGGCCGACGCGGTCTTGAACAGCGTCTCGATGGTCAGCGTGGACTTGCCGCCGCCCGAGACGCCGGTGACGCAGACGAACTTGCCCAGAGGGAAGTCGACGCTGACGTTCTGCAGGTTGTTGCCGGTGGCCTTGACCACCCGCAGCTTCTTGCGGTTGCCGCGGCGGCGGGTGGCGGGCACGGGGATCTCGCGGCGCCCGGCCAGGTAGTCGCCGGTGAGCGAGGCGGGATTGGCCATGATGTCGGCCGGCTTGCCATGCGCCACCACCTGCCCGCCATGCACGCCCGCACCGGGGCCGATGTCGAACACGTAGTCGGCCTCGCGGATCGCCTCCTCGTCGTGCTCCACCACGATCACGGTGTTGCCCTGGTCGCGCAGGTTCTTCAGCGTCGTCAGCAGGCGGTCGTTGTCGCGCTGGTGCAGGCCGATGGAGGGCTCGTCGAGCACGTAGAGCACGCCGGTCAGCCCGCTGCCGATCTGGGAGGCGAGGCGGATGCGCTGGCTCTCGCCGCCGCTGAGCGTCCCGGCATTGCGCGCCAGCGTCAGGTATTCCAGCCCGACATTGTTGAGGAACCCCAGCCGCTCGCGGATCTCCTTGAGGATGGCGCGGGCGATCTCGGTCTTCTGCTTGGTCAGCGCGGCGGGGATCGCCTCGCACCATTCCGCCGCCTCGCGGATCGACATGGCGACCACCTGCCCCGCGTGCATCAGGGTCTTGCCCTTGCCGATCTTCACCGCCAGCGCCTCCGGCCGCAGGCGAAAGCCGCCGCAGGCGCCGCAGGGCCGCTGGTTCTGGTAGCGCTCGAACTCCTCGCGGATCCAGGCGCTGTCGGTCTCGCGGTAGCGGCGCTCCATGTTGGGGATCACGCCTTCGAACACCCGCTTCACCTGGTAGACCCGTCCGCCCTCGTCGTAGCGGAACTGGATCTCCTCCTCGCCCGACCCGCGCAGGAACACTTGCTGCACCTGCTCGGGAAGGTCGCGCCATGGCATGGACTTGTCGAAGCTGTAATGCTTCGCGATGGCGGCGATGGTCTGGGTGAAATAGGGGCTCTTGCCCTTGCGCCAGGGCGCGATGGCGCCGTTGGCCAAGGTCAGCGCGGCATCGGGCACCATCAGGCGCTCGTCGAAGAACAGCTCGCGCCCCAGGCCGTCGCAGACGGGGCACGCCCCGAAGGGCGCGTTGAAGCTGAAGAGCCGCGGCTCGATCTCGGGGATGGTGAAGCCGCTGACCGGACAGGCGAATTTCTCGGAGAAGGTCAGCCGCTCGGGCTCGGGCGTGGTCCCGTCCTCGGCCTCCTGCGGGGCGGTCTCGAGGAACGCGATGCCGTCCGCCAGATCGAGCGCGGTGCGCAAGCTGTCGGCCAGCCGCTGCTCCATCCCCTCGCGCACGACGATCCGGTCCACCACCACGTCGATGTCGTGGCGGAACTTCTTGTCGAGCTTCGGCGCGTCGTCGAGGTCGTGGAACGTGCCGTTCACCTTCACCCTCTGGAAGCCCTGCTTGCGCAGGTCGGCGAATTCCTTTCGGTACTCGCCCTTGCGGTCGCGCACGATGGGCGCCAGCAGGTAACCGCGCGTGCCCTCCTCCAGCGCCATGATCCTGTCGACCATGTCCTGCACCTGCTGCGCCTCGATCGGCAGGCCGGTGGCGGGGCTGTAGGGCGTGCCGACCCGCGCGAACAGAAGCCGCATGTAGTCGTAGATCTCGGTGACGGTGCCGACGGTCGAGCGCGGGTTCTTGCTGGTGGTCTTCTGCTCGATGCTGATGGCAGGGCTGAGGCCGGTGATGTGATCGACGTCGGGCTTCTGCATCATGTCGAGGAACTGCCGCGCATAGGCGCTGAGGCTCTCCACGTAGCGCCGCTGGCCCTCGGCATAGATCGTGTCGAAGGCGAGGCTCGACTTGCCCGATCCGCTGAGCCCGGTGATCACCACCAGCGCATCCCGCGGGATATCCACGTCGATGCTTTTCAGGTTGTGCTCGCGGGCGCCGCGCACCTCGATGAATTTCAGCTCGGGCATGGGCGGACTCCTGCAGGCGGTCTTCCAAGAATAGGCGATGCGGCGCGGTTCTCCAATCCGAAAAGGCGAACGGACGGGGAACGCCGGGCGCGAAACGTTACGGCCTGCCCGGGTTGCGGGCGGCACGGGCATAGGCGATGCGGGCGGCCAGGGCGCCGATGGCGCAGATCGCCGCGGCGAGCAGCCCTACCCCGGCCCCGGGCAGGGCGAGGACGGCGAACGCGAAAAGCGGCGTGCCGCTGAAGGTGCCGACGTTGCCGAGCTGCGCCATCGCCCCGTTGGCGCGGGAGCGATCGGCGGTGGCGGGGTTGTAGTGCGGGACGGCGGCGAAACCGGCGCCCACCACGAAGCCGGTCGCGAGCATCGCCAGCAATGCACAGGCCGGCGCCAGCGGTCCGGCAAGCGGCAGCGCCGCGAAGAGGCCGGCGGAAGCCGCGAAGCCCCAGACGACGATGGCGCCCGGATCCGCCCGGCGCGCCATGAGGCCCGAGGCGAAGGTGCCCGCGAGGTTGGCGAGCGGCAGCAGAGGCGTGAGCCATAGCGCGCCCAGGGCCGCCGGCAGGAACGCGACGACCGCGATGAAGACCGAGGCATAGAGCCCGTGCCCGAGGGCCGGGGCCACCAGCGAGGCCCGGCCGTAGATCGCCGCGTGCACGGCGCGGAAGCCCGGGATCGCGGCGCTGCGCTGCTCCAGCCGCGGCAGCGCCAGCCACATCGCCGGCCAGAGCAGCGCAAGCACGGCCCCGTGCGCGGCATGCACCGCCGCCACGCCGCCGACCCCCAGCAGCCACGGCAAGGCCAGGGACAGCAGCGCGAAGCCGACGCCGTAGAACGTGCCCCAGAGGCCCATCACGACCGGCCGCGCGGCATCGCTCGAGGCCGCGGCCATCATCGTCGGCAGCGCCACGACCAGCCCGAGGTGCCCGGCGCCCTCGGCCAGCCGCAGGGCCATCATCGCCGCGAAGGGCGGCAGGGCGGCTTCGGCCAACGAGGCCGCGGCGCTCAACGCCACCGCCCAGAGGATCGCGCGGCGCGCCCCGATCCGTGCCACCACGGCCCCCGCCATCGCCCCGAAGACCAGCCCCATCACCGAGACCGCCGAGACCAGCAGCGGCACCGGCGCGCCGGGATAGAGCCGGGCGGTCGCCTCCAGCGTCAGCGAGACCTTGGCGAACTGCATCGCCGCCAGAAGCCCCGCGAGGAAGAGCAGAAGGATCAGCCCGGTGCGCGTCCCTACAGCGGGGGCGCCGCCCGCGTCAGCCATGCCGCCGGGCGGCACCCCCCGTGGGGCGCCCGGGCCGCCCGGCCTCCCGCAGCCCGGTGGCGCGCGGATACTGCGCCAGGAACCGCAGCCGCAGGATGGCCACCCACAGCGCGATCGCGCCCAGCTGGTGCAATATCGCGTATTCCCAAAGCGCGCCGTTCAGCACCGTCCAGATCCCCCAGGCGACCTGTACGGCCAGCACCGCCAGCATCACCCCCGCCGCCCCGCGCGTGGCGCCATGAGGCGAGCGGCGGGCCCGCAGGAACGCCACGACCCCGAGGACCGCCAGCGCATAGCCCGTCACCCGGTGCACGAACTGCACCAGCGCGGGGTTCTCGAATAGGTTGCGCCAGAGCGGCTGCAGCTCGAACGCCTCGCGCGGGAAGACATCGCCGTTCATCAGCGGCCAGTCCACGTAGGAGCGCCCGGCATCGATCCCCGCCACGAGCGCGCCGATCAGGATCTGCAGGAACGCCAGGTGCATCAGCCCGGTGGAGACGGCGAAGAGCCGCGGCTCGCGGGCGCGGCGGGCCTGCAGCAACGCAGGCTCGCTTTGCCCCAGCTTGAAGACGTACCAGGCGATCAGCCCGAGGATCACGAAGGCCAGCCCCAGATGCACCGCGAGCCGGTAGGAGGCCACGTCGAGCGCCGTGCCGGTCAGCCCCGAAGAGACCATCCACCAGCCGATCGCCCCCTGCAGCCCGCCGAGGGCGCCAAGGCCAAGAAGCCGCCCCGTCCAGCCGGGCGGGACCTTCCGCAAGGCCAGGAAGGCCACGAAGCCCACAGCCCAGACCAGCCCGATCACCCGGCCCATCTGCCGGTGGCCCCATTCCCACCAGTAGATCGTCTTGAATTCCGCCAAGCTCATGCCGCGGTTCTGCAACTGGTATTCGGGGATCGCCTTGTAGCGCTCGAACTCCGCCGTCCAGTCTTCCACCGTAAGCGGCGGCAGCGCGCCGGTGACCGGCGCCCATTCGGTGATCGCAAGCCCGCTGTCGGTCAGGCGCGTCAAGCCGCCGATCTGGATCATCGCCACGACCAGCACGAAGAGCAGCAGCAGCCACAGCCGGATGGCGCCGCGCGCGCCCTGCCGGCCCCGGTCGATCACCCCGCCGCGCGGCGCTGCGGGCGCCGCCGTCCCGGCGCCGACCTCCTCGAACAGCTTGCGTTTGGTCGCCATGTCCGCCCCCCTCGATCCCGCGCCGCTACCTAGGCCGCACCCGCCCGCCCCGCAAGCCGCGGCGCCCGCACGTCTGCCCTTCGATATTCCCCAAATATCCCCGCCGGAGGCATCGACCTTCTATCCACTGCACCGGCCAGTTCCGGCGCCGATCAGCCCCGCCGGCGCACGAGCTGCCGCAGGACCCCGTGCAGCACCTGCACGTCCACCGGCGCCAGCGGCAGCCGCGACCAGAGGTTGCGCAGGGTCATGCGCATGTAGGGCGCCTTCTCGGGGGGATGGAAGAAACCCGCCTCCTCCAGCCGCGCCTCGTACTGGTCGCCCAGCTTCTCGATCTCGATGGCGGTCGCGCGGTCGGGGTCGGGGAGGGCCGGCACCTCGCCCTGGCGGCGCCATTCGTAGCCCGTCAGCAGCACGCATTGCGCAAGGTTCAGCGACGGAAAGTCCGGGTTCACCGGCACCGAGACGATGGCGTTGGCCCGCGCGATGTCGTCGTTCTCCAACCCCGCGCGCTCTGGCCCGAAAAGGACCGCGACGCGCTGGCCGCCGGCGCCGCGCGCCCTTGCCTCGGCCATCGCGGCCTCGGGCGTCACCACGTCCTTCACCAGCCCGCGCGGGCGGGCGGTGGTGGCATAGACGAAACTGCAATCGGCCACCGCCTCGGCCGTGGTGGGATAGAGCTCTGCCGCGTCAAGGAGCCGCCCGGCGCCGCTGGCCATGGCCGCCGCGCGCGGGTTCGGCCAGCCGTCGCGCGGCGCCACCACCCGCATCCGGGTCAGTCCGAAATTCAGCATCGCCCGCGCCGCCGCCCCGATGTTCTCGCCCATCTGCGGGCGGACCAGCACGAAGACGGGTTCGGGGCTTGCGGTATCTGGTGCAGGATCGGCCATGTCGCGGGCCTCTTAGGCGTGCTCGCAAGGCGTAGCAATGGGTTGCGGGGGCCGGTCGCGCGGGCTAGTCACGCCTGCCCGTGATCCCGCGCGCCCCCTCTCCCGAAGGCCCCTGCCTCCCATGGCCGAACCAGACCGCCCGCAGCTCTACCTCCTCACCCCCGTCGACCCCTTCGACGACGGCTTCGGCGACCGGCTGGCCGCGGTGCTCGACCGGGTCGAGACCGCCTGCCTGCGCCTGCGCCTCGCCGCGGCCGACGAGGCCGCCATAGGGCGCGCCGCCGATGCGCTGCGCGAAGTCGCCCATGCCCGCGACGTGCCGCTGGTGATCGAGGCCCATTGGCGTCTGGCCGAACGCCACGGGCTGGACGGCGTGCACCTGACCGACGGGGCGCGCAACGTCCGCGCGGCGCGCAAGGCGCTTGGGGCCGACGCGGTGGTGGGCGCCTTCTGCGGCGCCACGCGGCACGACGGGATAAGCGCCGGCGAGGCGGGGGCGGATTACGTGGCGTTCGGCCCCGTCTCGCCCACGCCGCTCGGTAACGGCACCACCGCGCCGCAGGAACTTTTCGCCTGGTGGTCCGAGATGATCGAGCTGCCGGTGGTGGCCGAGGGCGCGGAGGGTGCCGAGGCCGTGGCCGCCATCGCCCCCGTGGCGGATTTCATCGCCCTCGGCAACGGCATCTGGCAACACGACGATCCGGCCGCGGCGCTCAAGGCGCTGCTGCGGGATCTCGGCTAAGCCCTTTCTCCATGCCCGCCCGCACCGCGGCCTCGGCCGCCCGCGCCAGCGCCTTGCGATCGGCGCCGGCCGTCGCCAGCGGCGGATGCCAGACGATCCGCGCCGCGCCGTTGCGGCGGATCGCCAGCACCGCCAGAAGATGCGGGCCAAGCTCCATGTCGCCCCACCAGCCGTAAAAGCGCGGATCGGCGCGGGCGGGCGCCGTGTAGATCAGGCTGACCGGCTGGACCCACGGGGCGGGCCCGTCCGACCCCTGCAGGGCCGCGAAGAGCGTTGCCTTGAAGGGCAGAACCCGCCGCCCGTCGGAGCTGGTGCCTTCGGGGAAGATCAGCAACCGGTGGCCGGCGGCGAGCCGCGCGCGCAGAAGCGCCGCCTGCGCCGCCGCCTCGCGCCGCTCCCGGGCGACGAAGACGGTGCCGGTGGCGCGTGCCAGAAGCCCGATCCCGGGCCAGCCCGCCACCTCGGCCTTGGCCACGAAGTAGACCGGCGCGGGCGCGTTCAGCACCAGGATGTCGAGCCAGCTTGCATGGTTCGCCACCAGCACGCCGGGGCGATCCATCGGTGCGCCCTCCTGCGAGACGCGCAGGCCCAGCACCCGCAGGCACAGCCGGCAGACATGGCAGGTGACCCAGGGGCTGGCCGGGCGCGCGGCGCCGAAGACGGGGCGCTCCACCAGCCGGATCAGCAGCAACAGCCCCAGCCCCACGGCCAGGATCGCCGCCACCGCCGCCCCGCGCAGGCCGGCGCGCAGCCCGCCCGCGGGGGTCGGCGGCGGCCCCGCCCACGGGCGCTCGGAGGTCCAGGGGCCGCTCACGCGCAGGGCTGGCCCTTCATGCCGGGCGCGTCATCCGCCGCCACGGGTATAGAGCCCGCGCTGGCGTTCGGTCATCCGCGCGGTGTCGAGCAGCAGGCAGACGTCGATCGTGTTGAACTCGCGATCCACGAAGGCGCCGTCGCCCACGAAGCCGCCAAGCCGCAGATACGCCTTGATCAGCGCCGGCGTGGCGCGCAGGGCGGCAGGCCTGTCGATCCGGTCCTCGGGCATCAGGTCGAGGCTGCGGTAAGCCCCCTCCACCGCCCGCACGCGCAGGTCGGGCGGCGCCAGATGCCGGTGGTGCAGCAGCGAGAGCGGCTGTGCCAGAGCCTCCAGATCGGTGCCGTGGAAGCTGGCGACGCCGAAGAGAACCTCGATCCCGTGCTCCAGCGTGAAGGCGGCCAGCCCGTGCCAGAGATGGTAGAGCGCCGGCCCCCCGCGATAGGCGCGGTGCACGCAGGAGCGCCCAAGCTCCAGCAGCGGGCGGCCGCTTTGGGTCAGCGGGGTCAGGTCGTACTCGCCCGAGGAATAGAAGCCCCCCGCCATCGCCGCCCTGTCGCCGCGCAACAGGCGGTAGACGCCCACGACGTCGTCGAGCGCGTCGGAATCGCGGCGCCGGTCGATCAGCAGCATGTGGTCGTAGAACGGGTCGAACCTGTCGGCCTCCAACCGCCTGTCGTGATCCACCAGCGGGCCGTCGCCGCCGAGCTCTTCCACGAAGACGGCATAGCGCAGGCGCTGCGCGGCCAGAATATCGCGCTCGGACGCCGCCAGGCGCACCTCGAAATCCGTACCGTCCAGGCGGGCTGCGGCGCGCGTCATGCTCGACCTCTTCCATCCGTCGGCGCCGGGCCGGCGCCAGGGCCCGCAGCACCTTGCCCCCGCCGGCCTCTTGCCCCGATGCCCTGCAGCGCCCGCGGCATCACCGGGCCATTGCACTCGCGCGTGGGTTGTGACACGAAGGCGTCATGTCGAAGACCCGTCGTCGAACTGCAGGTAAACGCGCGAGCCGTCAATGACCACTTTCCCGGCATTCTCGAAGGTTACCGTGATCCGACCGTTGATGTTGGATTGTACCTGCCCGCGGCCCCAGTCCGGGCGCTCTGGGTGGCGCACGAGCATTCCGGGTTCGAAGAGTTCGGTCATGTCGTCCTTTCGCGGGGTCGGCCCGGTTGCCGCGCGTCCCGATGGGTGAGGGCGGTCGCGACCTTGCCGCGCTGATCGGCTCGCGGATCTGTCATGACCTGATCAGCCCGATCGGGGCCATCGGCAACGGGCTGGAGCTTCTGGCGATGGACGGGTCCGGCCTTGGCCCCGAAATGTCGCTGATCACCGAAAGCGTGTCAAACGCCAACGCGCGCATCCGCTTCTACCGGATCGCCTATGGACTGGCCGGCGCCGAGCAGCAGCTGGGCCGCAGCGAAGTGACCAAGGTCCTCGGCGCGCTCATGCAGGGCCAGCGGTTGCGGGTCGAATGGCGGCCCGCCGGGGATGTGGGCCGGCGCGAGGTGAAGCTGGCGTTCCTTCTGCTGCAATGCATGGAGACCGCCCTGCCCTATGGCGGCGACGTCGCCATCATCAAGACGGACGATACCTGGCAGATCACCGGCAAGGCCGAGAAGCAGCGCGCCGAGCCCGAGCTGTGGGCGCTTCTGTCGAACCCGTCGGCGGAGGCCGCCGTGACCCCGGCGCAGGTGCAGTTCCTGATGGCCCCGGCGCTTGCCGCCGAGATGGGCCGGCGCATCGTGGTGGAGACCACATCCTCGCGGATCACCGTGCGCTTCTGATCAGCCGCGCACCGCGCCGTCGCCGACCACCAGGTACTTGAAGCTCGTCAGCTGCTCGGCCCCCACCGGGCCGCGAGCATGCATCTTGCCGGTGGCGATCCCGATCTCGGCGCCCATCCCGAACTCCCCGCCATCGGCGAACTGGGTCGAGGCGTTGCGCATCAGGATGGCGCTGTCGAGACGGGCGAAGAAGGTGTCGGCGGCCATGTCGTCGGAGGTGAGGATGCAATCGGTATGGTTCGAGCCGTATCGCTGTATATGGGCGATGGCTTCGTCCAGCCCGTCGACCAGCTTGACCGCGACGACCATGTCGAGGAACTCGCGGCCGAAATCCTCCGCGCTCGCGGGCACCGTCCCGGGGATCTTGAGCAGCTCGCCTTCGGCGCGTACCTCTACCCCGGCCTTCAGAAGATCCTCGATCAGCACGGCCCCGTGCTGCGTGTAGAACCGCCAGTCGATCAGCAGGCATTCCAGCGCCCCGCAGATGCCAGTGCGCCGGGTCTTGGCGTTGACCACCACGCGACGCGCCATATCGGGATGTGCCGTGGCGCCGCAATAGATGTGGCAGATGCCTTCGAGATGCGCGAAGACCGGCACCCGCGCCTCGGCCTGCACCAGCCCCACGAGGGACTTGCCGCCGCGCGGCACGATCACGTCGATGGTGCCCGCCATTGTCAGCATCTCGCGTACCGCCGCACGGTCCCGCGTGGGCACGAGCTGGATTGCGTCTTCGGGCAAGCCGGCGCTGCGCAGGCCGCGCAGCAGGCAGGCGTGGATCGCGGCCGATGAAGCGGCGCTTTCGGAGCCGCCGCGCAGGATCGCCGCGTTGCCCGCCTGCAGGCAGAGCGCGCCGGCATCGGCGGTCACGTTCGGGCGGCTCTCGTAGATGATGCCGATCACGCCCAGAGGCGTGCGCACGCGGCGGATGTGCAGGCCGTTGGGGCGGCTCCATTCGGCGATGACCTGGCCGACGGGATCGGATTGCGCGGCGATATCGCGCAGGCCGTTCGCCATGGCACGGATGCGGCCTTCGTCCAGCGTCAGCCGGTCGAGCATCGCGCCCGTCAGGCCCTTTTCCTCGGCGGTCACGAGATCCTCGCAATTGGCGAAGAGGATCTTTTCGCGGTCTTCCAGTATCGCATCAGCCGCGCCGATCAGGGCGGCATACTTCCGCTCCGAGCTGGCGGTGGCGAGGATGGCGGCGGCGGCCTTTGCGCGGGCGCCGATCCCGGCCATCAGCGCGGGCACGTCTTCGCTGGTCTCGATGTCCTTCATAGCACCATGTCGTCCCTGTGAATGAGCGCCGCGCGCCCCTCGTAGCCGAGGATCGCCGCGATGTCTCCCGAGCGTCGTCCGGCGATGGCGCGGGCCTCCTGGGCCGTGTAGCGCGCGAGGCCCTTGCCGAGAAGACCCCCTTCGGGGCCGAGGATCTCCACCGGCTGGCCGCGCCCGAAATCGCCGACGACCGCGCGGATGCCGGCCGGCAGGAGCGAACGGCCCCGCGCCAGAGCCGCGGCGGCTCCGGCATCGACGGTGACGGTACCGCGCGGCTTCATCGCGGCGATCCAGCGCTTGCGCGCCGTCTGCGGGTCGCCCTGCGCCAGGAACCAGGTGCAGGGCGCGCCGTCCTCCAGCGCCGAGAGCGGGCGTTCCCGGCCGCCCTGCGCGATGACCATGGCGCAGCCCGCCGCGGTGGCCGTGCGGGCGGCGAGGATCTTCGTCACCATGCCGCCGCGCGAAAGCCCCGACAGCCCGTCTCCCGCCATCGCCTCGATCTCGGGCGTGATCTCGGCCACCGTCTCCAGCCGCGTCGCGGCCGGATCGAGCCCGGGGTTGGCGGTGTAGAGCCCGTCGACGTCGCTGAGCAGAACCAGAACGTCGGCGCTTACCGTTGCCGCGACCTGGGCGGCCAGCCTGTCGTTGTCGCCATAGCGGATCTCGTCGGTGGCCACGGTGTCGTTCTCGTTGACCACGGGCACCGCGCCGAAGGCCAGAAGCTGGCCCAGCGTCGCGCGGATGTTGAGGTAGCGGCGGCGGTCGGTGCTGTCTTCCAGGGTGGTCAGAACCTGCGCGGCGGTCAGGCCATGGGGCGAGAGCGCGGCCTCCCAAGAGCCGGCGAGGCGGATCTGGCCGATGGCGGCGGCGGCCTGCGACTGCTCCAGCGGCAGGGGCCCTGGCGGCAGGCGCAGGACCGAGCGGCCGAGCGCGATGGAACCCGAGGAGACCACCAGCACCTCGACCCCGCGGGTGCGCAGGGCGGCGATATCGGCGGCAAGGCCGGCGAGCCAGCCCGCCCGCAGCCCCGACGCCTGATCGACCAGCAGCGCCGAGCCGACCTTGACCACCAGCCGGCTTGCCCCCGCCAGCGTGGGGCGGCTGCGGATCGGGGCCTCGGTCAGGGCGTCCATGTCTCGGCGGCGGGCAACGGCCCCGCCTCCTCCGCCTTTCGGCGCACGCGGTCGTCGGAGATGCAGGCGCGGACGGCGCGCAGCACGTCCGTGACGCCCTCGCCGCTGATGCCCGACATCTGGAAGACCTGGCCGCCGCAGGCCTCTGCCAGCGCCGCCGCCGCCGCCGCGCGCGTCTCGGCGTCGAGCGCGTCGACCTTGTTCAGCGCGGTGATCCGGGGCTTCCCGGCCAGCTCACCGCCATAGGCGTCGAGCTCGCCGATGATCGTGCGGTAGTCGCCCGCGACGTCCGCCGAGGTCCCGTCGACCAGATGCAGCAGCACGGCGCAGCGTTCCACATGGCCGAGGAAACGGTCGCCGATCCCCTTGCCTTCCGACGCGCCCTCGATCAGGCCCGGAATGTCGGCCACGACGAACTCGGCATTGTCCACGCCGACGACCCCCAGATTGGGATGCAGCGTGGTGAAGGGATAGTCGGCGATCTTCGGGCGGGCGTTCGAGGTCGCGGCGAGGAAGGTGGACTTGCCGGCATTGGGCAGGCCCAGCAGGCCGGCATCGGCGATGAGCTTCAGCCGCAGCCAGAGCGCCCGCTCGACGCCCGGCTGCCCCGGGTTGGCATGGCGCGGCGCGCGGTTGGTGGAGGACTTGAAGCGCAGGTTGCCGAAGCCGCCGTTGCCGCCCTCGGCCAGCACCACGCGCTGCCCGACCTCCGTCAGGTCGGCGATCACGGTCTCTTCGTCCTCGTCGAGGATCTCGGTGCCCACCGGCACCTTCAGCACGATGTCGTCGGCGCTGGCACCGGTACGGCCCTGGCCCATGCCGCCCTGGCCGTTGCGGGCGAAGAAGTGCTGCTGGTAGCGGAAATCGATGAGGGTATTCAGCCCCTCCACCGCTTCGGCCACCACGTCGCCGCCGCGCCCGCCATCGCCGCCGTTGGGGCCGCCGTACTCGATGAACTTCTCGCGCCGGAAGCTGACGGCGCCGGCGCCGCCGCCGCCGGACCGGATGTTCACCTTGGCGAGATCGAGGAATTTCATCGGCGTGCCTCAAAGGCTGTCCGGCTCAGGCGATAGAGCCAAACCGGCGCCGGCTCAACCCGCGCGGCCGAGACGGCAATGCCTTCCCCGGCCGGCTTGAAGCCCAGCTTGCGCAGAACGTGGGCGGAGGCGGGGTTGTCGTAAAACACGTCAGCCGTGAGGGAGGCGAGGGCGAAGCGGTGGAAGACGTCCGCGAGAAAGCCCGCCATCGCCTCCGTCGCATAGCCCTTTCCCCATGTATCGGGATCGAGGAAGTAGAAGACCTCGCCACCCCGCCCAAGGCCGACCGTGCCCAACGGCGGGCCGCCCGGCTCGCAGATCGCCAGCCGGTAGCCCGGCCGCCCCTGCCAGCGCCAGGCGTGGATGAAGTCCTTGGCCTTAGCCACGGGCCAGGGGATGGTAGGCAGGAACAGCATCGGCGCCACCCTCGGGTCGCCGCCGATGCGGGCGAGATCGGGCGCGTCGGCCTCGGCCATGGGGCGCAGGCAAAGGCGCGCGGTCCGGATCGTTGGCGCCGCGTCGCCGCCGGGGCCGGAGGGCGGGGCGGTCACCTGAGCTTCTTGAGGTAGGTCCATGTGGGCACGGTACGATCCTGCGAGACGGAATAGGCCTCCGCGTCGCCGATATAGGCGAAACCGATGTTGGTGAGCACCCGCGCCGACACGGCATTCGACTGGAAGACCTGGGCGAACACGGTCGCGCTGTCGTGCGGATTGGCCTCCATCAGGGTGCGCACCGCCTCGGAGGCGAAGCCGGTGTTCCAGAACGCTGGCGCCACCCAGTAGCCCACCTCGGAGCGGTCGCCATCCATGCGTTTGAGGCTGACGACGCCCAGCACCTCGTCGAGCCCATTGGCGGAGCCGTCGAGCACCCATACGTCTTCCGTTCGCTTCGGGTCACGCGCGCGTTCGATGAAGGCGGCGGACGTCCCGGGGGGAAGGGGATGCGGGATGCGGGTGGTCGCGCGGGCGACGCGCGCATCGCCGGTATAGAGGTCGAACAGCCCCGCATCGGAGCGGCGCGGCGGGCGGAGCGTGAACCTGTCGGACGGGATGACCGGCTGCCCGGCGATCGCTTCGAGTTTCATGTGTGCTATCCCAAATGGGCAAGGCGGAACCGGAGTCCGGTGTCGTGGCCGATCGTGCGCGGTACGGCCAGGGCGGTGCGCATGGCCGGCGGGACCAGGCCCCATCGCCGCTGCCGGCGTGTTCCCCGGTCGTGGGCGGCGACGCAGAGGAGCGGCGACTTCCCGACGCCCGGCCAAAAAGTAACGGGGGGACCGGATTGCGCCGATCCCCCCGGGGCCAGATCTTGGCGCGGTTCGGCTATTCGGCGGCCTCGGCCACGGGGCTGACCGAGATGAAGGTTCGCCCCTTCAGGCCGGTGTGGAAGGTAACGTGACCGCCCAACGTGGCGAAGATCGTGTGATCGCGGCCCATGCCGACGCCCTGGCCCGGCCACCACTTGGTGCCGCGCTGGCGGACGATGATGTTGCCCGGGATCACGGCCTCGCCGCCGAACTTCTTGACGCCCAGCCGGCGCCCGGCGCTGTCGCGCCCGTTGCGGGAGGAACCGCCTGCTTTCTTGTGTGCCATGTGCCCTTACACTCCCTGCTCGGCCGCGGCGGCCTCTATGGCGGCCCCGGCGCCCGGCTTGTCGGCCCGCGGCGCGCCGCCGGTGCCCTTCGCCGCCTTGACGCCGCTGTCGGCGGCGCCGCTCTCCAGAATGTCGGTGATCCGTACCAGGGTCAGATTCTGCCGATGGCCCTTCGTGCGCTGCGAGCCGTGCTTGCGCCGGCGCTTGACGAAATGGATGACCTTGTCGCCCTTGATCTGGTCGATCACCTCGGCCTGAACGGCCGCGCCCTCTACCAGCGGCGCGCCGAGGGTGGACGTATCGCCCATCAGCATCAGCACGTCGTTGAACTGGATCGTCTCGCCGGCTTCGGCAGCGAGCCGCTCCACCCGAAGCACGTCGCCCGAGCGGACCTTGTATTGCTTGCCGCCGGTCTTGAGCACCGCAAACATCGCGTTCTTCCTTCTCTCATCGCGCCCTGCGGCCCCCGGCGATCAGCCGGGCGTTGGCGCGGACTTTCCGCGCGCCCCGGGCAGCGCGCCCCGATCGGGACGATTGCCATACGGCCCGCCCACAGGCGTTCCGGAAGGTGCGAATTGGCGAATTGCGCCGGCCCTGTCAAGGGCAAACGGGGCGCCTGACCCTCAGATGTCTTCGGACGAGAGGATCTGCGCCGCCGCCTCGCCGGTTGCCCGTGAGGTGGCGACGAAAAGCGCATCGAAGGCGGCGAAGAGCGCGGTGTTCAGCGCCTGGCCGGCTTCGGTCTCGGAGAACGCGATATAGGCATCGAGCTCGGCATCGCTCGCGGGCTCGTAGGCCATCAGCAGGAACGAATGGACCCAGGCTTCCGTTTCGCGGCGGATCTCCGGCTCCTGCTCCCAGACCTGATCGAGGATCGCCCCCTGCCCGCCCGGCATCGCCGCCCCGGCGCCGGCCTGCAGCCCCGTGAGAAAGGCGGTGTTCGCGTTGAGGGCCCCCGCCACGTTGCCGTCGACCAGGTGGTTGACCTCGACGAAGCGTTCCACCTGCGCCAGCCGCGCATCGTCGTCGTTGCGCTCGGCCAGCCTCTCGCGGCTCATCTCCTCGATGGCGGGATCCAGCAGGGCGCGGCGGGCCGACAGTTCCAGCCCCACGAACTTGCGCCCGGTGGGGCCGCCGAGGAAGTCGAGCACCGGCGCGACCTCGCTCTGCGGCATGGCCTCGGCGAAGCTGTCGCGCAGCCGCGGGCCCAGACGCTCCGGCGCGTTGATCCGCGCCACGTTCTGCGCCCAGCCCTCGCCGCCACGACCCGCCAGCAGCCCCTCGGCCATCTCTTCGCCCGAGGCGCGTGCCTCGGCCGACATGATCTGCAACAGCTCGTCGAGCTGGATGGCATCGAGGATCGCGTCGCTCGGCCGCGCGGTGGCCTGCGCCAGCGCGACGACCGGCAGGAGCAGCAAGAGGAGTGTTAGTCTGACGATGCGCATGTGCGGGCCTCCTTGCCGGTAAGGATAGCCGGTAGCGCCGCCGAGGCAAAGGGAGGACGCGGCGGCCTGGCGCCGCAAGCTGAATGGCGCGGCGCGGCAAAAACGGTTGCGCGGAAGCCTGCCCCGCATTAGACCCGCGCAATCGCCGCGGAGAGGTGCCGGAGTGGTCGAACGGGGCGGTCTCGAAAACCGTTGAGGGTGCAAGCCTTCCCAGGGTTCGAATCCCTGTCTCTCCGCCACTTGCCCTAGAGAAAGCGTTCTACCGATCCGGCTGCAGCCGGAATTTCCCGTTGTTTTAAAGGGTTATGCGGGAGGGGCTGACCACCAACCCCGGTCCCAAGATGTCCGGAAATGGTTCCCAAGGGCCGGTATTCTCCGGGCCTCATGACTGCGCCGGTTTGGTGCAGCGCTTGTAGCACATTGCGCCATACGTGATTTTCGGTCTGGCATCTGAACACTTCGACTGCGGTGGCGTTTGGTGAGAGGGAACCGAGGTCGAACGTTCTCCCATCCTGGTGATGCCACTGCGCCGCAGACGATTGTAACGCGCCCCTGCTCCGTCTCGCGGTGAGGCAGGCTTTCGCTGTGATGCGACCGAGGGGCTTGGGCGCGGACTTTCGAGTGGCTCGCCGCACAATTTCGATCACCGCCTCAGTGAAGGTGCCAGAACCAAGGGCGGAGAGCGGTCCTTCGCGGCGACTGTCACTAGACGGAGTAGTGCGCAGACAGCGGCAGGCGGGTTCGAGGCAGTTACACGCAGTCGTCGGAGGGGACGCGACGACGAAGCAACGAGCTGCCGGCTACCTGCGAAACCAAGCGGGCCCCTGACCGTTGGCGGGCCATGGAACTGAATTGCGAACGTCATGGTGCCGGACGACCCTTGCTTCTCGTTCACGGGCTCGGGGGAAGTGTCCGGTCAAGGGAAAGCATCGTCCCGACGCTGTCTACTGCGCGCGAGGTCGTGCTGGTGGATCTGCCGGGGCACGGCGGGTCTCCGGCGTTTTCGGGGCGCTAGACAATTGCCGCCCAAGCGGACGCGCTGGAACAGTTCATCGACCGGAACGGGCTGACGGGAGCCGACACGGCCGGCAGTTCCGTTGGCGCCCGGCTGGTGCTGGAGTTGGCGCGGCGGGGTGTTGTCGGCCACACGGTCGCCTATGATCCGGGCGGTTTCTGGCAGGGCTGGGAGACGACCTGGTTCCGCTGCACGCTGGCCGCATCGGTTCGGCTGGTGCACCTAGTGCGACAGCGCATTCCGGCGCTGTCGCACAACAGGGCCGCGCGGACGCTCCTGCTGGCGCAACTGTCCGCGAGAGCCGGCGCTCTCGATCCCAAGTTGGTCCAGACCGAACTGACGGTCAGCCGGGGCGACAATTTTCCGGTTGACCCAATTTACAGTAAATAGAACTATAGGGCGATAAATCGTTTTCAAAGCAAGGCTGGAGCCGTTACGCGACACGTCGCCGGGTGTATTCTCGCGATTGCGCCGGGCGAGCGGCTACCGACGACCTCCGACATCGCCTCGGACCTCGAGGTCGGCTTCGGCACGGTGGAGAAGGCCATCACAGCGCTCAAGGAGGCGGGAGCCATCGCGACGCGAGCGCGCGGGCAGAAGGGAACCTTTCTGCTCGATCGCAACCTGGCGCTTCTGTGGGAGGCTGCGGGCCTGGGGTCGGCCATCGGGTTGATGCCGCTGCCGAACTCACTGCACTTCGTTGGTCTGGCGACCGGGGTCACCGAGTGGTTTGATCGGACGAAGATCCCCTTCACCCTCAACTTCAAGAACGGCGCCAAGGCGCGGCTCGCCATGCTGCTAGACGGCAAGGCGGATTTCATCGTCGTATCTCGACGGGCCGCGGACCTGATCCGCACGGATGTGGAGGGGATCGTCTCCATCGCCAGCTTGGCAGATGGCAGCTACTACGGCGGCCATCATGTTCTGCGCGGGGCAGGTGTCACCGCACCCAGAGAGGACTGGGTCATCGGGGTGGATCCCAGCTCGTTCGACCATGTCGATCTATGCGCGCGTCTGTTCCCTGGCTCCCCCATGCGGCACGTTCGCTACGTGAATCTGCCCTACGCCGTCGCGAACGGCGAGATCGATGCGACCACCATCCATTCGCGCAGCCTCATGCCGCTGGAGATTGCGCAGGCGCTCGTGCTCGATCGGATCAGCCCCGAGGAACCGGCGCTCATGTGCGGCTCGGGAGCGGTGATCCTTTGCTGCGCGGAAAACGCGCCCCTTCGCACGGCGTTCGCCGAGACGGGACGGCTCGAGATCATCGGAGACGTTCAGGACGCGGTGGTCTCTGGCGAGAGGGAGCCCGCCTACTGACCACGGCCCCGGACTGCGGACAACCTACCAAAGGGAGGAGATCACGATGAACATCCAGGACAAGGACTGTCATCCGGTTCGGATGACGCTCGCCGGCACGACGGCGCTCATGGCCGCTGCGCTCGCCATTCCTGCCATTGCGCTGGAGAGCAACCTCGCATCGATAGAACTGCACTCCAACATGACCCCCGCCGAGGGCGCGACCGAGGTGGACGTTGCGCAGTATCGCTTCGACGAACCCTACACGATCGGTTATGCGGGCTTCGGGCTGGTCAACAGCTGGCGGGTGCAGGCCTTCGAGTCGACCCGGATGCTCGCCGAGAACCTCGGCGTGGACCTGCGCGTGACCGATGCCAGCGGCGACGCCACCAAGCAGATCTCCGACACCGAGGACCTGCTCGCACAGGGGATTGACGCCCTGCTGATCTCGCCCGTCGCCAGCGAGCCGCTCGCCCCCATCGTCGAACGTGCGCATGGCCTGGGGATCCCGGTGATCGTCTGGGGTTCGGACGTCGCCACCGACGCCGTGACCAGCAGGGTCGTCGCCGACGACTTCTTCTTCGGATATGCGGGTGGCCGCAAGCTGGTGGAGGACATGGGCGGGTCCGGCGATGTCATCATGCTGCGAGGCATCGCGGGGAACAGCGTGGAGCAGGCCCGCTACGACGGCGCGGTCGCCGCCTTCGAGGAGTTCGGCCAAGACCTGGAGATCGTCGGAGAGGAGTTCGGCTCCTGGGCGTTCGACCAGGGCAAGTCGATCACCGAGACGTTCCTGGCGGCAAACCCCGAGATCGACGGTGTCTGGGCGTCGGGGGCGGCCATGACCCGGGGCGCCATCAAGGCGTTCCAGGAGGCCGGACGCGACCTCGTGCCGATGTCGGGCGAGAACCTCAATGGGTTCATCAAGCTTTGGGCCGAGCTCGGACTCGACAGCAGCGGGCCGCAGTTCCCGACATGGCAGGGGCCCGAGGCCCTCAAGCTCGCGGTCCGCGCGTTGGAGGGCGTGCCGATCATGTCTTCCTACCTGCTCACGCCAGAGCCGATCACCGACGCGGCGGCCGCGGCTCTCCCGGACGTCTCCGACGACTACTGGGTCGAGCAATACCTAACCAACGAAGAGGCTGCCCGGATATTCCCGGTCGATTGAACGTCGATGGATGAGGCAACTTCAGAGCATGCCGCAACGGCCTTGCTGACGCTTTCAGGCGTCGGCAAGACCTTCGGCGGCACCCGCGCGCTCGACGGCATAGACCTCAGCGTCGCCGCCGGGCGCGTCCATGCGCTCGTGGGCGAGAACGGCGCCGGCAAGTCCACGCTGGTCAAGATCGTCAGCGGCCTCGTGCAGCCCGACGAGGGCACGATCAAGCTGGATGGCACGCCCGTGCGCTTCGCCGGCCCGGCCGCCGCCTCGGCAGCGGGCATTCACATCGTCCACCAAGAGCTCGCGCTGCTGCCGCTCGGCGATGCGGCCGAGAACGTCTTTCTCGGCCACGAGCCGCACGGGCGGTTGGGGGTAGACCGACGCGCGATGCGCGCGCGCGCCGATGCGGTCCTGCGGGATCTCGGCGTCGAGATCGACATGCGCCGCCCGGTGGGCGAGCTGTCCACCGCGCAGCAGCAGATGATCGAGATCGCTCGCGCGATCCTAAGGGACTTCCGGGTCATCATCCTCGACGAGCCGACCGCCGCCCTGCCGCCTGCGGAGACAGAACGGCTCTTCGCGGTCCTGCGCCGCCTCGCCGCCCGCGGGACGGCCGTCATCTACATCAGCCACCGGCTCGACGAGATCGAAGCGCTCGCCGACGAGATCACCGTCCTCAAGGACGGCCAGGTCGTGGACACGCGTCCAGCCGCCGAGCTCGACGCGGCCGCCATGATCCGCATGATGGTCGGTCGCACCATCGAGAACCTGTTCCCGCCCAAGCCATGGCCTCGGTCGGACGCGCCGGTCGCGCTTGCGGTTTCCGGCCTGTCCGACCCGCCACGCGTTCTCGACGTCTCGCTGGAGGCCCGCGCCGGCGAGGTGGTCGGCATCTACGGTCTGGAGGGTGGCGGGCAGGACGAGGTTCTCGCCTGCCTCGCCGGCGCCCGGCGTCCCGTGCGGGGCGCGCTAAAGCGAAGCGGCCGATCGGTCCCGTGGTCCTCTGTCGCGGGAATGGTCGAGCAGGGATTGGGTTTCGTGCCGGAGGACCGCAAGTCGGAGGGCCTCGTTCTGGGCATGAGCGGGCATGCCAACGTCACCCTTCCGATTCTGCGGCGGCTGTCGCGCCGCAGCGTCGTCATGCGCGAGCGCGAGGCGGAGCTTTCGGGACGGGCGGCGGAGGAGGCCGGCGTCCGCGGCGACGTCGGCGCTCCTGTGCGCTCCCTCTCGGGCGGCAACCAGCAGAAGATCCTGCTCGCCCGCTGGCTGGCGGCGGGCACGGAGGTGTTCCTGCTCAACCAGCCCACCCGCGGCGTCGACGTGGGCTCCAAGTCAGAGATCTATGCGCTGATCCGGGCGCGCTGCGCGGCCGGCGCGACCGCGATCGTCGTGGCGCGCGAGATCACCGAGCTCCAGGGTCTGTGCGATCGCATCCTCGTCATGGCCCACGGCCGGATCGTCGCCGAATGCAGCCCCGAGGACGATGAGGAGACGATCCTCGCCGCCGCCGTCGGGCAGCCGCGGGAGGCGGCGTCGTGACCGCCCTCTCCGCGTCCGACCTGCGCGCGATCCTGCGCGATGCGATGCCCGTTGTGCCGGCCGCGCTGTTCTGCCTCGTGCTGGTGGGCGTCGGCGCCTCCCAGAGCCCTGTCTTCCTCAGCAGCTTCAACATCGGCAACCTCGCGGTTCAGATCTTGCCCCTGATGCTGGTGGCCATCGGCCAGACCTATGCCGTCGGCAGCGGCGGGCTGGATCTCTCCGTCGGCTCCACCGTGTCGGTGGTCGCGGTGGTAACGGCGGTGTCCTTCGCGGCCTTCGGCATCCCCGGTGCGTTGGCACTCGGGGCAGTGACGGGCCTTGCGATCGGCGTGGTCAACGGCCTCTTCGTTTCGCGCGGGGTTGAGCCGTTCCTCGTCACGCTGGGCACGCTCTCGGTCGCGCAAGGCGTTGCGCTGTTCGTCAGCCCCGTTCCCGGCGGGGACGTGCCGGCGACCTACAGGGCCATCGCGGGCTACTGGGGGAACGTGCCGGTCATCCTGCCCGTGGGGATCGCGCTCGCGGCCCTCGCGGTCTGGTCGGTGCGTCGGACACGGACGGGAGCGCATATCGTCGCCGTTGGGGGCAGCCGCGACATCGCGTTCCTCTGCGGAATAGACCCGCGATCGACCTATGTCCGCGCCTACGCCCTATCGGCCGGGTTCGCCGTGCTGGCGGCGTTCTTCCTGGTCGCACGGACGAGCACCGGGGATCCGACCATCGGCGCACGCTTCACCCTCGACAGCTTGGCCGCCGTCGTGCTCGGCGGGACGCTCCTCGGGGGGGGGCGTGTCGCCATGGCCGGCACGATCTTCGGGGCGGTCGCACTCGGGCTTCTGTCGAACGTGCTCAACCTGCTCCAGGTCCCCGCCTTCTGGCAGACGCCGCTCAAGGGGCTTCTGGTGATCGGGGCGGTGCTGCTGCCGGCCCTGATCGTGCGGGGTCTGTCCCGGAGGCGGGCGCATCGCGCGGCCGCGGAAGTGGCGGGGGGCGCCCGATGAGCGGTCCGCTCCTGCTGGGAATCGATGTGGGCACCACGGCGACGAAGGCCGCGCTGTTCGACGCGGATCGGCCCACCGTGCCGCTCGCCGTGGCGCGGCGTTCCTCCGCGACGCGCGTGCCCCACCCGTCTTGGAGCGAATGCAACCCGGAGGAGGTCCGGGACGCGGTGACCGGCTGCGTCCGAGAGCTGACGGCGCGGGACGGCGTGCCGGGCCGGATCGCTGCAATCGGTCTTTCCGGCACCGCCTGCGGCGCATGGCTCGTGCGCGGGATCGAGCCCGTGCGTCCCGCAATCCTGTGGAACGACGGCCGCGCCGCCGACATCGTCGCGCGCTGGCATGCGGACGGACGGATGGACGAGATCTTTGCGTTATCGGGGAACGTGCCGTTTCCCGGCTATACCCTCGCCGTGCTGGCCTGGCTCGCCGAGCACGAGCCTGGGAGCCTCGCCGCGGCAGACGGGATGTTGTTCTGCAAGGACTGGATCAGGGCATGGCTGACCGGCGTGCAGGGGAGCGAGGAGAGCGATGCCTCCTATGCACCCTTCGGCATCGCCGACCGCAGATGGGAGCCACGCCTGCTGGAACTGACGGGCACTGCCGGTCACGCGCATCTGCTGCCCGAGCTGTTCCCGCCCGGCCGGACCGATCCGCTGCGCCGCGAGGCCGCCGATGCCCTGGGACTGCCCGCGAGGGTGCCCGTGGCCCTCGGGGCGACCGACATCGTCGCGGGTTGCGTCGGCGGCGGGGCCGTCGCCCCCGACCATGCGGTGACGATCCTCGGCACCAGCGCCAACAGCTCCCTCGTGACGGACGCCCCCTCCTTCGAACCCAGGGGCATCGGCATCATGGCGGCCGCCCCGCTTGGGCGATGGGTACGCACGATGGTCAATACCTCCGGCTCGATGACGCTCGACTGGGCCGCCGGGCTGCTATCGGGGGGTGACGTGAACCGGCTGATCGCGATGGCGGGCGGTGCCGACACGTCCGACCTGCCCGTTCTGCTGCCGTACCTGTCTGGGGCGGGGGTCGTCTCGCCCTTCGTCGATCCGTACGCACGCGGCGCCTTCGCGGGGCTGCGCGCCGGGCATGGCCCGGCAGAGATGGCCCGCGCCGCCGTCGAGGGGCTCGCATTTGCAGTGGCCCATGGCTACGCCGTGATGCCGAACGCAGTAGAGCAGATCACCGCGATCGGCGGGGCGGCGCAGGCGGACCTGCTGCTGCGGACCATTGCCGGCGCGACCGGCGCGACAGTGACGCGCCCCAGGGGCTCCGAGTTCGGTGCGCGCGGCGCGGCGCTGCTGGCAGGGCTCGACTTGGGCCTCTTCGACGCGGACGCGTTCGCCCGCCATGCCGGGACGCTCGAGGTGGATCGCACTTTCGAACCGGGGGACGAGGTCGCCGCGCTGACCGCGCGCTTCGATCGCTATCGTGACTGCGCCGCGGCGCTACGGCAAATGGGACGGCCATGATGACGGGGAACCAAGCAGCGAGGCGCGGCGGGCGCGGGCGCCTGCCGGCCAACGCGCTTCGCCGCAGCGCGGTCTGGATCGCGCTCGCGCTCACCCTCGTGGCGACGGCGGCGTTGGCCCCGGCGCTGATCCGCGTCGAGCAATGGCCGATCCTGCTGCGGCAGGCGGCGCCTCTCGGAATGCTCGCCCTCGGACAGACGATCCTGCTGATCGGCCGGGGCTTCGACCTGTCCGTGGGCGGGGTGGTCGGCTTCGTGAACGTGCTAGCCGCCGGCGGACTGGCGCAAACGCTAGGCGCGGGGCCGGTCATCGCGCTGTGCTTCGTGTTCGGCCTGATCGTGGGGCTGCTGAACGGCGCGATGGTCGCCTTCGGCCGCATCTCCCCGCTGGTGGCGACGCTGGGTTCGGGCTTCGTGCTGACCGGCGCGATGCTCATCTACACCGGAGGGGCACCCACGGGCGACATTCCCGAGGGCATCCGCGAGCTGTCGCGGGGGCGGCTCTGGAGCCTCCCGTATGCGGTCTACGTCTGGCTCGTGGCATCGCTGCTCATCGGGCTCGCCCTCGCGCGGACCTGGTACGGGCGCTACGTTTACGCGCTCGGGGCCAGCCCGAAGGCGGCGGGCTTCCTGGGCGTCCCGATCGCGGCGATCCAAGTCGGCTCCTACGTGCTGTCGAGCCTTTGCGCCGTCACGGGCGGGCTGCTGCTGGCGGGCTTCGTGGGCATCGGCACGCTTGGCGCGGGACAGGAGCTGATGCTCGCCTCGCTGGTGGCGGCGGTGATCGGCGGGACGCTCCTGTCCGGCGGCGTCGGCGGCGTGTCGGGCACCGTGGGCGGCGTGCTTCTGCTGACAGTCCTGTCGGCCCTCCTGACGGGCGTGGGCGCGGGCGCGGCGGGCGGGGCGTTCACCCAGGGACTGGTGCTGCTGGGCGCGGCGGTCCTCTTCGCCGAGACGCGTCGTGACTGAGCGCGCGCCCTCCGAAGGACTTTGGCTCGCCGACAGATCGATCCTCGTGATCGGCGGATCGACCGGGATCGGGCTGGCCTGCGCCGAGGCCTGCCTCGCGGCGGGTGCCGAGGTCTGCGTCACCTCCCACGAGCCCGAGACGCTGGCCGACGCGGCGCGGCGCTCCGGCGGGCGCTTGCAGACGATCGAGGGGGACGCCCGAGCCCCTGGATCGGCCGAGGCGGCCATCGAGGCGCTCGTGGCGCGGACGGGGCGATTCGACGGGCTTGTCCATGTCGCTGGCGGCAGCGGCCGACGCTTTGGGGACGGGCCGCTGCACGAGGCGAGCGACGACGGCTGGCATGGAACGCTCGACCTCAACCTGACCTCCGCGTTCCGCTCGAACCGCGCCGCGCTGCGCCGCTTCCTTGCGGAAGGCCGGGGTGGCGCCATCGTCAACCTCGGCTCCGTGCTGGCGACCTCCCCTGCCCCCGCCTTCTTCTCGACCCACACCTACGCCGCGGCCAAGGCCGGGCTCGAGGGGCTGACCCGCTCGGTGGCGGCCTACTATGCGCCCGACGACATCCGGGTGAACGCCATCGTCGCGGGGCTGACGGACACGGCCATGGCCTGCCGCGCCATGCGGGACGACGCGATCCGCGCCTACGCGGCCGCCCGGCAGCCCCTGTGCGGCGGAGGTCCCGCGCAGCCCGGCGATTTCGCGGCGACCTGCGTCTTTCTGCTGTCGGACGGCGCGCGCCTCATCACCGGGCAGGTGCTGGCCGTCGACGGAGGCTGGTCGGTCAGCGACGGCTTCCCCCTTCGCGTACCCGATACCACCGAGGAACCTGTCGGATGACCCATGAGACCTACGACATCGTCGTGATCGGCGCCGGATCGGCCGGGTGCAGCGCCGCCATCGCCGCCGCCACAACGTCCGGCCGCAGCGTTCTGCTGGTCGAGCGATACGGCTTTCTCGGGGGTATCTCGACGCAGAGTCTCGACACGTTCTACGGCTTCTTCTCGCCGGGGAATGCTCCGCGCAAGACGGCGGGCGGCGTGCCGGACATGGTGGTCGACCGGCTCGCGGCGGCGGGCGAGATGTTCCTGCGCCCGAACACCTACGGCGCGGGGACGGGCGTCACCTACAACCCCGAGTACCTAAAGCTCCTGTGGGATGAGCTGATGGCCTTTGCCGGAGCCGACGTGCTGCTTCACAGCCAACTCGTGGCCGCCGAGCCCGTCGGCGATGGCTTTCGGCTGACGTTGCGCACGCCGGGCGGCTTGATGGCGATCGGCGCCCGTTGCCTGATCGATGCCTCGGGCGATGCCCACGCCGCGCACATGCTTGGCGCACCCTTGGAGGAGGCCGGCGAGCAGGAGGCGGCACAGACCTTCACCACGACGTTCCGCATGTGCAACGTCGACCTCGATCGCTACCGGGCGGCGGGGGGCAAGAACCTTCTGAACGCCGCCATGGCGGAGGCGGTCGAGACAGGAACCCATGCCCTGCCGCGCAAGAAGGGCAGCGTGCACGCGATGGTCCAGCCCAATTGCATCGCGACGGTCGCGGTGCGCGTGCCGTTCTCGTCGCCCTTCGATCCCGTCGCCCTGACACGCGCCGAGCGGGAGGGGCGGCGGCAGGCCTTCGTCTACGAGCGGTTCCTACGGTCCGAGGTTGCGGGCTTCGAGGACGCCAAGATCATCGGCATGTCCTCGCCGCAGATCGGCATCCGGGAATCCCGCCGTCTCTACGGCGCTTACCGATTGACGCGCGAGGATTGCTTGGCCTGCGCGCGCTTCGATGACGCCGTGCTGATCTGCGGCGCGCCGATCGAGGACCACAGGATGAACGCCGACGGCGACGACGAGACCGAATGGGTCTACATTCCCGAGGGCGGGGTCTATCAGGTTCCCTATCGCTGCCTGCACACGCCGGGCCACGACCGGCTGTGGGTCGCCGGACGATGCTTCAGCGCGGAGCATTCGGCGCATGCGAGTTGCCGGTCGATGGGCCAGACCATGTCCATGGGCCAGGCGGCCGGCGTCGCCGCCGGCGTGTCGCTGGAGCGGGACTGTGCCGCGGGCGCGGTCCCGGCGAACCTGCTGAGGGAGCGCCTCTTCGGGCTTGGAGCCGTGCTCGACATGCCCGAGGCCGTGGCCCGCGTTGGCGCCGACGAATGGTTCCTGAACCGCGCGCCGGACGCGCGGGACCGGGCCGTACGCGAAAGGGCCATCGCATGAGCTTTTACCCCGCTCCGCAGGTCATCGAGGCGCGCGTCTGGGTGGATCTCGTCGCCGAACTCGGCTGGGCGCCTGGCATGACCCCCATGATCAGGAAGTTTGTAGGCAGGCCCGCGCATTCTTTTCTGGAGGGCCCGTCCTTCGATCGGGCGGGCAACCTATACGTCGCCGACTTCGCCTTCAGCCGGATCGTCTGCGTATCGCCCGACGGACGACCGGAGGTGGTCTGCGAGTACGACGGCGCCCCCAACGGCCTGCAGGTCGACGCCGATGGCATGATCTACGTGACCGACCGGGTCTTGGGATTGATGCGCCTGGACCCCGCCTCGGGCGCGATCGACCTGCATCTCGGTCCGGACGGCGCGCCCGGGGGGTTCGATGGCCTAAGCGACCTGACCATCGGGCGCGGCGGCGACATCTTCTTCACGGACCAGGGTGACAGCCACTTGCTCTCGCCCACGGGCCGCGTCCTGCGGCTGCGTCCGGATGGCCGCTGCGACGTGGTCATGGAGGGCATACCCGGTCCGAACGGCATCGTCCTGAGCCCCGACGAGGCGCATGTCTTCGTCGCGGTGACCTACGGGCCCGCCATCTGGCGCGGCCGCGTCCGGCCCGACGGTCCCGCGGACAAGGTCGGCGTCTTCCAGTCCCTGCCGGGTGGCTACAGCGGAACGGACGGGCTCGCTCTTGACGCACGGGGCGGGATCGCGGCCTGCCACAACCGCCTCGGGACGGTCTGGCTGCTCGACCGCGACGGGGCCCCGACGCATCGGGTCGTCACGCCGACGGGTCATGGGCGCAAGATCACCAACGTGGCCTATGGCGGGCCTGGAGAGGCGACCCTCTACATGACCGAGACGGAGACGGGGACGCTGCTCGTTGCGGACGCGCCGGTCCCTGGCCTGCGCACCGTCGGTCAGGAAGGCGCCGATGAAGTCGATTAGGGCGCAAGCTGCCGCGATGCCGCTACGGAATGCTTCAACCGTTCCGACAAGCTCGGTTCTAAGTTGAGGAACACAGCCGGCAGTGGATCTAGACCCATACGGAACGTTTCAACTGAATGTCGCTCGTTTTCGTCGTAGCAGCCGTTCTCTCGTCCTGCAGCATCTGTCGAAAGGGGCTCAAAGCCGACCTTGACGGAGGTTCACGTCGACCCGCCCCATGCAGAACAGGCTCTTTTCGCGACAAGCGGCTGCCGGTACGGCGGGACAAGGAAGAATAGGACCGTCCTTGGCGAGAGATCGGTCCACCCCGAACAGTTGCGGAAATGACCGCCCCTTCCCCGTTCACTACCCCGCCGCGTCCTCGGTACAGACCTGCGCAACCAACGTTTGGCAGGTGTGAAACTGGATCAGGGTACAGAACGCTTCGTTGCCTACGAGCGGGTGTCGACGGCACGGCAGGAGGCCAGCGGGCTTGGCCTGCCGGCAGAGCGCGCCAGCATCGACGACTTCGCCCGCTCCCGCGGCGCCACGGTCGCAGCTGACGGCCCGCGGGATGCTCACGTGGCGGGGCGGGCAGTGGAGCGTCTCGAACGCCAGGAACCTTTGCGACAAAGACACCGGCAAGTCGGTCCCGCGGACCGGTCGCGGGCGTTGGAAATAGCGGTCGCGACCCCGGTCACTCGATCAGGGCAATCGTCTTACGGCAATCCTCGTACAGCCCTTCCTGACGGTCGAGAACATCCCTGCGTGCGGCTGCGATATCTCCCAGAATTGCCATCGTCTTCTCGAAAAGCGTGTCGGCCAATGCCGGATCGTCGGCACGCACGCCCCAGCCGGGGCGCGCGATGTCGTCGAGAAAGTACTGCATCTTGGGGTGCGAGACGATGCTGAGGACCGGCACGTTGAGGCCGAAGGGGATCATCGTCGCGTGCCCGCGCATCCCGATGACGACACCGGCCTGACGGTAAAGGGCGTAGCCCTCGGCGCAGCTCATGTCGTAGAAGCCGTGGATGGGGAGCTTGATCCCGTAAGTCTGGTTCAGGTCCACTGCGAGCTTTTCATCGCGGGTCAGATGCGCCGCGATCTCGACCGAAATGCCGCTTTGTAGAAGGCCCTGCACGAATTCCGCCATTCGCGACAGGAACGCACCGTAGCCGTCACCGAACCGGCGTTCGCTGCGATCGAAGGCGGCGTTCAGAAAGACGCGTCTGCTGGCGGCCTCGGGAGGAGCGAGTTCGGGCAGATCGGGGGTCAGCCGATCGAGGATCGTGGTCGGGCAAGGCATGTACCTTACCTTGTCCTTCAGATCGTCCGGCAGCATCTCCCGCACCATGCGGATGGATCCGGAATTCCGCAGACCGACGATCGTCGCGCGGCGGACCAGTGCCTCGAGCGATTTGCGAAAGGTCTGGCCGTAGAACCGCTGTCCCTCGAAGAGGTTGTACCCGACCGCGATGACGTAGATGGGGACCTCGATCGCCTCGAGGTTCGAAAGCGAGACGTTCCATTGCCAGCCGCTTTCGCCATTCGGCGACGTATCGGGCAGGAAAAGTCCGCCCCCGCCAAGGACCAACCCGTCAAGGGCATTGACCTTGGCCACCTGGTCTTCGTCGAACCGCTGGTGGACGTAAAATCTGGTCCACTCGGACACGGGTTTCCAGTGCACCACCGCTGCGCGGACGGTCGGAGGCAAGGCGAGATCGCCGAAATTTCCCCCGGTCTCGAGGTAGAAGGCGGCATGGCCGAACCGGCGACCGCCCTCCTGTCCGGCGTTCTTGGTTCGCAACCCGTCGTCGAACACCCGCTGGCAGCGATCGCGAAAGATCTGCAGCTTGGTGTTGAACATGTTCAGTTCAAGCGATTGCAGGCAGAGACTGTGCGCCTCCTGATACCGATGCTGGATCCACCGGATCTCGGCCTGCAGCCCCAGGGCGCGGGCCTTGTCCTCGCGACCGGTCATCGACAGGGCCAGTATGTTCATGGCCTCGTCGTACCTGGAGACCGCCATGAGGGCGCGCGCGTAGAGCACCAGATCGTCCTCGGAGACGGCGAAGGATGTCTGGATCTTCTGCTCCAGAATGGGAATGGCTTCCTGGAATCGGCCCGCCGCGATCAGGTTCGCTGAGCTTTCGGTCTGCATCTTGCCTCGTCTCCGCCTGGTCCTGCGGGTTAGCGCATCGCGATGATCGTGTCGCCGACTTGTCGTGCGTTCGACAGGGTCCATTCCTTCTCGGCAATGGAGTTGTGGGCGTCGGAGTGCGCGACCTGCCGGGCCTCGTCGATGCGCAGCATGCCGCTGGAATAGAAGTCGAAGGCTATCAGGTCGATCTTGGTGCTGACGTCCAGATGGTGGAGCAGCCGGAGCATGTTGAAGCCGGCGGTCGGCGTGCGTGTGTCATGCTTGGGGTCGATCAATCCGAGGTCGCGTGCCGGCCAGGAGAGACCCCTGTCTCCGAGCAGTCTCTGCTTGCCCGGGCGGATCTTGTCGTGGACGGAGTTCTGCCAGAGCTCGACCCTGCCGGAGACAAGGATGCGGACGTCCACGGGGACGGTCAGATTGTACTCGTATAGATGCACGGCAACGTGGATGTCGGTCCGGCATCCGGTGTGGGGTGGACTGATCACGAACGAATTGAAGCGCATGACGATGTCGTAGGAATCGATGGTCTCACCGAGACGATGCTCGAGTAGCCGACCTGAATTGGCGACGAGGCAGATCGACTTTCCGGCGACGTAGTTGCGGAAACCTGCGAGTGTGAGGCTGGAGACGTCTCGTGCGGCGCGGGCGAGGGGGCCCTGGTCGATGCGCTGGCTCCTCAGCTCGGCGATGGCTCCCAGGATCGGCGCAAATTCGGGCCTGGCCAATTTGCCCGCCGAGAGCATCGCCTTCCACCAGACGTCGAGGGCCTGCATGCGCGAGCCGGTAGACCGAACGGGGCTGAGGTTGATGAAGTCCACGTCGATGTCGCGCAGCATCCGGTCGATCTCGTAGAAGATGCGTTCGCGATTTTCCCATTTCAGGGAGTTTGGAATCAGCGGCTGATCTCTCCTCGCGGAGCGCCGGTAGAAGTCGGCCGCCGCGCCCCATTCGCCATTGGCAGCGGCGCAGTTGGCCAGAAAGGCCATCGTCACCGGCCCGGAAGAGCCGGTCAGATGGATGAAATGCCCGACGGTCCGCGCTGCAACGAGGTCACGCGCCGCAAGCGCCGAACGGCCGCAATCAATCGCCAGATCGTTGAGGCCGAGGACGGGATCGAACCAGCGGTGGCGACCGGTCGTCATCGCGTGGTGATGCGGGTGGGTGGCGTCGTCATAGATCGCGAGGAACGCCTGCCGGAGCGGAAGCAGAAGGGGGGCTGTGTCCGATCGGCGGAGGCTGTCGGCAACCGTCCGGTTGCATTCGGCAAAGCGCGGCGGCCGAGGCGTACGCACGGCCTTGCTCGGCGCGCCCGGTTCCGTGGCGCACGGAGGCTGCTTCGGCGCCTTGATCGGTTTTGGGCGCGGCTTCGGCCGTAGGGGTTTGCCTGTGCGCAGCCTGTGAAACGCTTTGCGGCCCTTCCAGTAGAGACTTTCATCGCGGGAGGGCGTGCTGTCGCTCATGACGGCTCCATCCTCTTCGAGGTCTGCCGGCGTCCTGCATCACGCAGGGCGTCCTCGATCAACTCGCTCCAGGCGGTTCGATGGGCCTCGACGGTATAGGTGACCGCGACGTCACGGGCGGCCTTCGACATCGCCTCCAGCCGGGCGGGGTCCCGCAGGAGGGACACAGCCGCATCGGCCAGCGCTTTCGGATTGCCGTTTTCGACCAGTTTCCCGTCAATGCCATCGGTGATCACTTCGGCCGGCCCGTAATTGAGGTCGTAGGCCACGAACGGGGTCCCGACCGACATCGCCTCGAGGATCGTCAGCGGCAAGCCCTCGTAATACGATGTCATCACGGTCAACGCGCCGGAAGCGAAAGCCTCGAGCGGTCGGTCCGTGAAACCGTGGACGGTGACCACGTGGTTCAAACCTGCGGCATCGACAAGCTCCTCGAGCCACTGACGCCGGTCACCCTCGCCATAGACGTGAAATTCCACCTCCGGCATGGCGTCATTCACATGGGCGAAGACCTTGACCAGATGATCGAGGCGTTTTTGCGCTGCGAGGCGTCCGACGAATACGATCCGCATGGCGCGACGCGCGTTCCCCATCTTCGGCGGAGCGAAGACAGGGTGATTGAGCTTCTGCAACGGCATCTCCGGGTAGAGCCGCGCAAGATCGTCCTGCTGGCGGGCGGTCAGGCAGATCACGCGACTTACGTTGCGCATGTCCTCCAACATCGACGTCCATGCCGGCTTGACCGGTGACCCTTTCGCGTAAGGCGCCTGGGTATGGTTGTTGTGCAGGACCGAAATGCCTTTCAGGTGGCCTTCGGGAAAGGCGCGCAGCACCGATTGCGACGTGTTCTCGCCATCGGCGACAAGGACCATCCGCGGGACGTGGGCATACCGTGCGGCAAGTTTCCGGGCGATCAGCGCGGCAAAGCTCATGGGGGCATCGATGGTTTCGCTCGTCGTGGCAAGCCCGAGCCCGAGCGGCTGGCGCAGGTCGATTTCGCAGAAGACCGAGCGCCCGCGGCTGACGAGCCTGCGCTTCAGCTTGTCATTCACATTGCCGTTCACCGTATCGATATAGAGCAGGACGCCGTGCTGGTCATGGATCCAGGCTTCGGCCAGCTCCCCGCGCGCGTCGTATATGTCCTGCTGGAGGATGACATTTCCGTCACGGAAACGGATTGCGCCGCGGAGGATGTCGCCTTCGAAATATTCGCGGCGAACTAGCGATTGCCCGCGCATGGTATCGCGTCCCCTCGATTCCAAGCCGAAATCGGGTGCGATCGGCGGGCTGGCCAGGGCGCGCATACGGTCGCCGTGGGTCTCCAGCAGGTCCTGCACGAAAATGATCTCGCTGACCGGATGCAGGAGGCCATCTTTTCGCAGCGCGGCGATCGCGTTACCATGGCTGGCGGTCTTGTCCATGATGACGAAGACGACCTTGTGGCCCATCTCCTGCAGAAGAGTGCTGCGATCAAAGACGGACCGCGCGCCGCCGGCAATGTTGCGGGTTAGTCTACGCTGGAACATCAGGACATGCGCCGGTTGGATCTCTTCCGGCGTCGTCGAAAGGATGGGGCTATCGCTCAAGTTGTCCGCCATGTCTTGCTGCGGACGGATGGCACGCGTCGGCTATGGTTTGCGAACGGGACGTGTTCTGATTTCATCGGCAGCAACATTCATGTATTCGCGTTTGGACCCGGCAAGCACGCTAGAGCCGCATTGTAACGAAACGGATAGAGGCGCGACCAGACCGGAGCCCGTTCGAGGTCATTCCCGAGCTCGCCGGTCGACGCAGAACAGGACCTCGACCCCAGGCCTCGGGTCGAAGATGCAGCGCAAGTCGGGCATGCTCCATCGCTCAAGTGAAAAGGCCCTGTCCGAGATGGTGGTTGTCCGCCGATACGGATGTTTGTTGCGCATTGCAAGATGGTGCAAGGATACCTTGATTCATCCGAAGGGAGCCGTCCGGTGGGAACGACGTGCCACGGGCGAAGCGTTCTGCCGGGGCTCCAGCCCCCCGGCGGCCGGTCCGCAGCGGTGCAGACCCGAGGCGCGTCGTCTGAATGGAGCCCATGCCTTTCTCGAAGCCATGGAAACGGCGGAACCAGACGTGTCGAAACCGACGCGGGCCGAAGGACGAGCCAAGAGGTTGGGTGCCGAAACGACGGTGGCCAACATCTTGGTTCCTCGATAAAGTCGTGCGAAATGATGCCGGGCGCAATAGGCGTCCCCGAAGCCGACAAAAATCGAGACGATCGACATCGAACGGGAAGATCAGCCCCGACACACAGGTTATGCCAGACTGGATCGTAGAGCGATAAATCCGGATCTGGACCTGAATGCCACGTTCCGGGATAATGGGACCTGTGTTTCCGCGGCGCCCGGTACAGGATTGGGGCTGGTGGTCGGGTCGGGGAGATGACTGTGACATGCAACGGGATCGGACAGTAGACTGTGGTATCGCATTCGGGCCCTCGAGCCGGAAACCGGATCGGACCAGCGACGGACGTGAATCCGGTCATGCAAGGCTTGGCCCGGTTCAAGGGCAGCAGGCGGCGCGCCTATCTTCGCGAGCTTGCGAAGGGTCTGGACTGGAATAGTGCCGACACGCTGATGCGGGCGCTGCGCGCAGAGCTTAGGGACGAGCCCGCATGGCGTCTGGGTGGAAAGAGGATCCAGTCGACCTTCGCCCGATACTTGAACTTTGCGCTTCGCCGTCTCGGTCGGCCTCCCACCCGGTTTCTCGATTTCGGGGCCGGCACCTATCAGCCGCTCGCGTTTTCCACGCTGTTCTGGCTGCATGGCGCGAAGCGGTGCGTGGCGCTTGATCCGGATCCGGCTCTCGTGTCCGACCAGGCGGACTTCATTTCCGCGAGGACGGCGCAGAGCCTCTGGGATATCATTTGCGAGATCATGTCGGACCCGCATGACTACGGCTTCAAGACGCGTGATTGGGCGGTGAAGCTCGATGAACTGGACCCGGCGGCGTTGCAGCGAGGAGAGCTCGGGGCGGGATTGAACGCTAGCCCGCTCCTGAGATTTTGCGGTTCCCTTGGGGAACTTCCCTCGGCCGAGGCGAATTTTGACCTCGTCGTTTCGCAGGCGGTAATGCAGCACGTAAGCGATTTCGCCGGGGTTGCGGACGACCTTTATCGGCGGACGGCCCCCGGCGGGGTGCATCTGCACAATGTAGGTTTCCGCGATCATTGCGGCTTGATGGCGGGGGAATGCTCGCGGCGGCCCGACTTTCTGACCGAGGATGTCGAGGACGGCATCGGCAACCTTCTGGGGGCCTCCGAGATGACCGCGGAGTTCGAGCGGGCCGGCTTTCAGGTTCTGGATCGCAGGATACAGACCGAACCTATCGAGGACGGCATTCGGGAACGTCTTGCCCCTCGGTTTCGCGCGCTCAGCGACACGGACCTTTCCACCACGAATGCGATCTTCGTCCTTGGCAAGGACGCCCCGGATCAGGCATCCCCCGCACGATCCAGACGCCGGCCGCCCTATCCTGAGATCCGTTTTTCTCAACTCGAGGAGAAGAAGGATTGTCCGGTGTGCGGCGGAAAACTGTCGGTCAACCGGCAGTCCAACTACCCGACGAACACCGACAGGTTCAGGGCCGCGACAATCGAATATTGCGCGGACTGCGGATCCGGCAGCGTTCCGGGGGCCGACGATCTTCTGGGAGATTACTATCTTGCTGAATATGGATCGCAGGGTGCCTATGGCAGGGACGTCGATCCCGAGTTGTTCTTTGCTGCCGAGCCCGACAAGGCAACGTCCAGGTTCTTCACGCGCGCCCGGCGCCAGGTCGAGATACTTCAGACGCAGGGTGCCAGGTTCGAGAGGGTTCTGGATTTCGGTGCGGGCAACGGCGCATTCCTCTTTACGTCCCGGGCAACCGCTACGTTTGCCATCGAGCCGGACGTCGCCTCACGGAAATATCTCGCGTACATCGGGGCAACCCGGATCGAGCCGGACCAGATCGTGCCCGGATCATTCGATATAGTGGTCTCATCCCACGTCTTCGAGCACTTTACGACGACAACGCTGCATGAGAATCTGCACACAGTCGTCAGGTCTTTGAAACCTGGCGCATTCTTTCTTTTGGAGGTGCCCCACGGTGGACTCTCCTATCTCAAGAAGCCGAACTATCAGCATCCTCACACCCTCTTCTTCACGCCGCAGGGGCTTGCCTCGCTCATCCGGAGCGCCGGGCTGGAGATCGTCCATACGGGATTTGATGGCGCAAATGACATTCCTTTACGGGAGAACCGGATCTTTCAGCCACCGACGGACGACTTTCTGGGCACCCGAAAGGCTGGGATCGTGATCGTGTCGCAAAAGCGGGCGACGTGAATACCCTCTGTCCGGACCCGCTCCTGCAGCCTTGCGCATCGCCTGACGCCCCGCGAAGCGGTGACCATCGCCAGATACGTGAAAGCCGGACCGTTTTTCCATAGGGACGCGGGTTCGCCAGCCGCGTCCGGACCGTCGCCTTCAGGGTCCGCAGCAGCAGATTCCGGTCCGAATCGCCGCCGAACCCGCCGGCAATGCCGGCTATCAGCTGAATATGCGGGATCGGAGCAATCGAGAGTGCATTCGGCGCCGGAGCATCGACCCCGGGCGGTGCCGCGAGATCGCCGATTTGCCGCGTGATCATCATTTGGTGACAGATTGAGGACACCGACATGACGGAAATGGAGCAAGGCGGACCAGCCGACCCGCCAAGCACCTGTCGGACGGTGTTCCGGCCAACTGAGCGCGCTGGAACCCGGGCCGACCGTCATCGTATTCCTGCGCCGCAATCCGGGGTTCCAACCGGGCCGTGGCCAAGCGCCGCTGATCCTGATCGGCGCCGGAACCGGCATCGGCGCAACGGCGGGTTTCGGGCGCGGCAACTCCAGGTGGCGGCCCATCCATCCCTTCCTCGGGATGCCTCACCCGGACAGCAATCTCCTCTGCGGTGAAGAGATGCCCCTCTGGCAGGACGAGGGCAATCTGGCCCAGCTTGTCACCGCCGTCTCGCGCGGGGCGCGGCCGCACTACGTGCAGGACGCGCTTCTCAATGAGGCTGCCGAGGTGGCCCGGCTGGTCAGAGATGGCGCGCGGGTGATGGTCTGCGGGCAGTCGCACCATGAAAGGCTGCGGAGCGGCCGGAGTGGCGACGCTGGGCGCAGCCGGGATCGAAGTCGCGCAGTGCGTCCCGGCCGAGACCCAGTCCGCCATTTTGCCCGTCGTACCGTATCTCGACACCCTGCGCTCGGTATTCATCGCCGTGGCGCTCGGCGGCATCGCGGTGACCATCTACGCCCGGCTCGATGACTGGAAATGGGGGCGGCGGTGATCGCCGCCTCGCTCGCCGGGATAGCCGCCAGTCCGTGGATGCGGGCGGCGCTGCGCTTCTGTATGATCGCGCTGGCAATTCTTCTGTGCCTGCTAGCCCTTCGCCGCTCCGGCAAGCGAGCAGGACGCCTTGCCGAACGCCTTGAGGTCACGGAGAAGGCCAATGATGTCCAACGACGGATGCTCGAGGCAGCGGGTCGCCGTCCTCGTGATCGCGACGTGCTGGTTAGCCGGGTGCGCGACGGTCGGTTCCGAGACGAGCAGGTTCGGGACGTGTGCCCCCGCCGTGGAGTATTACCGGGAGTTTCAGGCAAGGGCCGCCGATGAGCCTGTGCACCTACCAGAAGGCTCTGCGATAGAGGACCTGCAGAGCGACTACGCCGTGATGAGAAAGCCGGCGCCGGCATGTCGCTGAGACGTCTGGACGCGGCCTGGCAGTTGGACGGCGAAACTATCCCCATCTTTCAGTTCCAGCTTTACATGGAATGATCGGTATGTCCAAGACAGGCCGTTCGAGAGGCCCGCGGCGACGGTCTAGAAAGAGCCCACATTACCTGATGCTGCGGCGAGCATGACCGGCGGCTTCAGCGGATCACGCTGCTGACGCAGCATAGTGGCCCATTTGGGTTAAGGGCCGGCAGCCGAAGCGTTCCGGGAGGCGGCAAGGACGCTATTGCAGCAGCCGACACGACTCATGCGGCCTTCTTGCTGGGGTGCGATGTGCTGAACAGACTCCACATAGGTGCGATGTCTCGAACGGGTCAGTGCTTTCCTGCCAGGAACAGATGACGCGGAAACCTCATCTTGCACAGATTGCCAAGGTCGCTATCGCTTCGCGATTAAACCAAACGGCCTGCCAAAAGAGTGAGGAATTATAGCTATATGCCGACTTCTTGACCCAAGAGTATCAGCAATCGTCGGCACCTTGGGTGTAGCGAGTTCGGCCGTCGGGATCTTGACCGCCGATATACCTTTCCGGTGCCGGATGCTTGGGTCGTTTTATGATTGTGCCCACCGAGGATCAAATCACCCAGTTCACCAGAGACTTCGAAATTCGCCCCGGATGGCACCACCATCTACATTCTGGACAGACGATCGAGGCAGGACAGCAGATTACCGGCTCCACGCTGCTCAACGATGGCCACGATACCGCGAAGACGGTCGATGTCCGCGCTTCTTATTGCGGGCGGTTCCACTTGGACGTAGTTCGAAAGGAATACACGATGCATCGGTCGCTAAACTACGATGCCAGGCTCCCATGTTTCGGAGTCATCGCCTTCTCGCAACGCAGCGAATTCACGGAGGCGGCAATGTTCGATGCCGAGCACTGCCCGAGACGGTTCATGGATTTCATATAAATCGCGCGCGTTGGCAAGCTTACCACTCTGGGGAACATCTGATTGAAGGTATAAGCCGCCGAGAACCGTTCTATCAGTCGAAATTGGGCAGAACGGACCTCCGTGTCGAACGCAGAAAATTTCCATTTTCTCCGCATTCTTGATCGAACGTCGTGTGCAGCGAGTGCGCAAAAACCAAATTTGCTCGTGCTCTTTCACCGTCTATGTGACGGGTAAACGGGTAGAGTGAGTATGATCGGATTGGTGGCCTGGAAGGCAGATGGAAGCCACCTGTAGGTGTCATATTTCGATCGGTTAAGGTAGAGAAGGTTCGAGGTCAGGCCCATTCACTCCGCCACTTGCCCCCGCAAAAGCGTTCTCTTGATCCGGCTGCGGTACAAACTACGCGTTCATTGCGAGGGTTATACGGGAGGTGCCTAACAGTGCCTCCGACACCAGGTGGCCGTGAAGCGTTCCCTCAGAGGGGGATTTCTCCGGACCTCGTGACCGCGCGATGTTAGTCTAATTTCTGTAACATACTGACAGAAATTGTTCTGTAGGCTTCCTGAGCTCAAACCTTCGATGGCGGTCGCGTTCGATCAGATGGAACAGAAATCAAACGCTTGCGGTCTACTCACCCGTCCCTCGACATTGATAATTCAATGCGGAAGCGCCATTCGCTGAAGTCATCGGGGCGGAATGAATGGCCCCGTTGTTCGTGGACGCTTTCTTCCCCAATTTCGAGGCACGGAGGCCCTGATGGGCGGCAGCAGCTTCGGCGACGATTTCAGGCGAGATGCGGTCGCACAGATCACCAGCGGGGCGACCCGGTCAGGGAGGTGTCGGGGCGGCTCGGGGTCAGTCCGCATACAGGCGCTGCTGACGGCCAGCTAGCGGCGGAAGCCGATGAACACGGTGCCGGTACGTTCGGACCAAAGCAGCCAATTCACCAGCATCGGCCAGTTCGCGTTCCTCCGGGCCCGTGATCTCGAGCACTCCATGGGCCGACGAGGGAACTGCGATGACAAGCACGTGAGGAACGCGATGCCGTCGCCCGTCCAGTTTGAACGACCGCAAAAAACAGAGAACCGAAAGCGCCCAGGAAACACGGGGCCGTTGACCATGGGATTAAAAACTTAGCTATTTTTCCAATTATTCTTGCTGAAACCTGGATGGACAGGCGGGATTGGGTTGACGTTACGCCATCCGCCGAACTAAGCCTGACTGAATTTATGCAAGTTTTTGGTTTGGGGATATTTGATGCCAAGAGATGTGTTGAAGGCAGATGAACTCCGGTCAGGGGTTTCTGCACAGGAAATAGTAGATATCGCAATTTCCAACATCGGTATCGACTGGACCGTCAATGGGTGCACCGATTTCGTTTGGGGGGTTTCCAACCTCGCCGGTGCCCCGTTCTTCGATTTGAAGGACAACACAATCGGCGGCGACCCGGCTCAACCGCAGGACATTGCCTACGTCGTGCCGCACTCGCCGGGCATCAAATCGGGAACCGATGACGTGTCCGGAGACGGCTGGACATCGGTCTTCTCCGGAACCTCGGCCAGCGCCATGACGGCAGCGCTGAGACCGGGCGACGTCGTGCGAGTTTACACGGTGGGCAACGCGGCTGAGGATTCGTTGTTGCCCAGCGGCGGCTATGGCGCGCATTCTTTCGTCGTCACCTCGGTCACCGAGGCTGGCGTCGAGGTGGTGGACAACTGGAACACTGCGGGGATCGTGCGACATTCCCTTGACGACATCACGGCGGCCTTCGCTCCGGGCGGTCAGTTTGGGGCGGCATTCGTGTCGCGGCTGGATGAGGCGTACGTCAATGAGACTTTTCCAGAAGATATTAATGGAAATGGGTTTGGGTCATTCGCGGAGTTCGCTGTTACGGACTTAACCCGAGAAATAGATAGCGTTTCTAAGGTTCCACAAAAGGTGGGGTCCGAGTTCCTCGTGAATAACGAAACGTTCAGCACCCAATCGGGATCCACTCTGGTCGCGCTGTCCGACGGTGGCTTCGTAGCAGCGTGGGTGACAGCTGACTCCAGTCAGGACGGCAGTGACTTTGCTATAAAGGCTCGCAGCTTTGATGCTGACGGCATACCGCGTGGGGCGGAGTTCCTTATCAACAGCGAGGCGCAAGATCGCCAGCAAGAGCCTGTCCTAACCGCGCTTCCTGACGGCGGTTTCATGGTGGCCTGGTACACAGTTTTTGATCCCCTATTCGGTATCAGTAACAACGCCATCAGCGCGCGGAGCTTCAACGCCGACGGGACGCCGCGCGGTGCAGAATTCCTTGTAAACACAGAAACGGCAGGTGGGGGATCTCGACCTGCCCTGACCACGCTGACCGATGGTGGCTTCGTGGTGGCATGGGAAACAACCGACCAAGCGCAGGACGGTAGCGGCTGGGCTATAAAGGCGCGCAGCTTTGACGCCAGCGGAACGCCCCGAGGGGCAGAGTTTCTGGTCAACAGTGAGACGTTCCAGCATCAAACCGCCTCCACCATTACATCGCTTCCCGATGGCGGCTTCGTGGCGGCTTGGGCGACTTACGATCCTGCGCAGGACGGCAATTCCGACGCCATCAAGGCCCGTAGTTTCGATGCCGACGGCACACCGCGTGGGGCTGAGTTTCTCGTGAATACCGAAACGTTTTCCGCTCAGATTACGCCTGTTCTTACTACACTATTCGACGGCACCTTCGTAGTAGCGTGGGGGACCTTGGACCCGGCGCAGGACGGCAGCCAGAACGCCATAAAAGCGAGAATCTTTGACGCCGACGGCACGCCCCGAGGGGCAGAGTTTCTCGTGAACATCGAGGCTGCCGGCACTCAATGGCGTCCGACTCTCGCTCCTCTGCCCGATGGCGGCTTTGTGGCGGCGTGGGGGACAACCGACGAAATGCAGGATGGTAGTGGAACGGCTGTCAAAGCCCGAAGCTTCGACAGTGACGGTACTCCCCGTGGAGCGGAGTTTCTGGTAAACACCGAAACGCTCTTCGATCAGCGACTGCCTGCCCTCACTACGCTCTCCAACGGGGACATCGTGGTGGCATGGGACACAAGAGACGGAACCCAAGACGGCAGCGGCCCCGCCATAAAAGCTCAAATCTTTTCGGTTTCCTCCGATGGAACAAACGCACCACCGGTTGCATCCGGCGACACCCTTCAAACGTATTCGACCCTCGATTCGATCCCGTTGGCCAACCTTTTTGCCTTGACCGACCCGGACGGAGCCGACGACATCGTCTCAATCGAAATCTCTGACGACACGCCCGGCACGGACGGCGGTGAGTTCGGTCGGTACGTCTTCCAAGTCGTAAGTGGAACCGCGGGATGGGCATGGTTCCCAGAGCCTCGGATACCGGGAGAGCCCTACCAACTGACGCTTACGTCCGCGCAACTCGACGACAGATCGGGACCATTCGGGGACTACGCATGGCAATACCTTCCCAAGACGACTGGAACGAATGCAATACAGATCGAGGCCATTGACAGCGCAGGCAACGTCAGCGACCCGTTCGTCGTAAGCCTGAGTTTCACGGCAGGTTTGCCAGACCTGACAGCGTTTGATTGGGACCTAAGTGGAGTTGATGCGCAAGGAAATACCTTTGAAGGCGACCTCGTCTTCGAGCTCCAGGAACCGCTCACAGATGGTTTCACATTGGGCGGATACTTCGACTGGGTCGCAAATGGTACTATCGAATTTCGGATACTCTTTGACGGGCTTCTGGAAGATGACGGAGACATCTTCTTTACATCAACCGAACTCGCCAACCCTGTTTCGGGCGTTATTGCTGCCGACTACTTTGCGGAGTTCAATACCGACTTCACACAGTTGATCGGGACATCTGGCGGAAATGGCATAATCACTCAGAACTGGCAGGCTGACCGGGTTACCTCAACGCCTGGCAACACCGCGCCGACGATCACGTCTCCACGCCTGTTCGAGATCAATCAAGGAGCCCTTATCGTCGCAGATCTGTCCGCGAACGACGACCGGGACAGCGAAGGCAACGGTCTGACGTATTCGCTCGGTTCGACGGACGACGGCATCTTCTTCTCGACGAACACAGTGACCGGCGAACTCCAGTTCAGCCAATCTGGAGGAATATCGCTTACGGGCGACGCGGACGGTGACGGCATTTACGAGCTGATCGCCCAAGTCACTGACCGTGACGGGCTGACGGATGAACAACCGTTCCAGGTCAGGGTTCTGAAAAACGCGAGTTCGGCCTCCCTGGAATATATTGCCAAGCAGATCGCCTACGATCGCAGTCCTGCAAACATAGTCGTCCTCGATACTCTGTCGCCAGAGCAGGCCGCCTTGAGGATAGACATAACCGGATGGGAGGAAGAATATGAGTTTATCGATGTAGGGGGCACGTTCCGCGCCGTCGCCCTAAGCAAGGAGGGCCATGCGCCCGTTCTCGCCTTTCGAGGAACGAAAACGGATTCCGGATTTGCGGATGGCGCGCTTGCCGATTGGGCTGAGAACTTTCGTCCCACCGGCGTTGGTCTGGACGAACTCAATCGCGGGTTGGATGTTATTGGAGCGCCGGGACTCCGAGCGGATGATGAGCCGGCACCAACACTTCGCGAGTGGATATTGGCAAATGACGGCCTCTCCATAACCGGGCATAGTCAAGGTGGGGCGCAGGCTCAGCTTGCGACAAGGTTCGCCCTAACGAATGACGTGCAGGTCGCTAAGCTCGCGACTTTCAATTCTGCAGGCATCACCCTGACCCAGCCACTGATCGACGATCTCGAGATACCGTTCTTCGACACACCCGTCGTACATTCCATCAACGCGAGCGATATCGTCTCGCTGACGGGCAATGCGTTCGTTCCCGGCGTCGTGGAATATCACGACACCAATGTCCCAAACGTATTGATTGTCATTCCCAACATCTTCAAAGGGCATACGGGATATTTTGTTAATGAAGGCCTCCGGTCTCTGCTTCCGTTTTTCGCGGCGCCGTTCTCACGAAGCAACCTTTTCCTGAGCGACGATCAATTGTCGTCAAACTTGTATTCGCCGGCATTAGGCTTTTACGGTCAGGACTGGGAGTATGCAGGGTTCATGACCAGTGTTCTGGCGCTCGGCAATATGATCGCATCCGCGATCGCGATCAACCCAGGAGCCATCCGGGTCTCCATCGGCACGACCGCAGATCCGACGCCCATCATCGATCTGCATGCGAGCGGCACCAGTCTCGGGGCCTTCCTCGCAACCGACCTGTTTTCCGCTCTGGCGACGCGCGGCGGCCTCGTGAAGGAGCTCGCGGGAGAGAACGGCGACCTCGTGAGAAACCTTCTTCGAAGCCGCCAACCAGGTCATCGCTGCGATCGACGATGGAGCAAGCGTCACGATCAACGGTCAGGACGTTCTCTACGGTGCTCGGCGGGGCATCCGCAGCGGTCAAGGCAATCCCGGTCGTAGATATGACCCTCGCGGGACTTGGTCTGATTGCACGATCCGTCGTCTCGATCGGAGAGACGGCCCAGGATAACCTTCTGCTGGTTTCGAGCCCGCTGACGAACTTCCTTTCCGGCAGCAGGGACGGGGTCGCTCCGACTGTCGTGACAGATGGCTCGTATGCGAATTCCTCTCCTGCCTACGTTACGAACGTGGCCGTCAATCCTGAGGGTGAAGTTCTGAAGTCGAATGCGCCGGGCACGTTCTTCGCATTGAGCGACCCGTCGACGACGATCGAACAGACCGGAGGGCAGAACGTCGTCTGGGGCGTTCCGGATAATTACGCAAACCTCAGGTTCATCGCTCCGGCAATCGGACCGGAAACGTTTCGCAGCGCATTCGATACGGCACCATTCGTGTCGCCGGCGAACGCCTTTACGATCACCGACAGGATGTTCATCCAGGGAGCCGAATTCACGGGCGCCGATATCGAACGCGAAAAAGGCTCGGCCATCCTGCGGATCGACGTCGATGGAGACGGGGCGTCGGACGCCACGGTGACATTGGAGGGAACCTACAGATTGGCTTCCTTCGTCACGGAGGCGGCTCCGGACGGGACCTATATTCGATACCTCGGCAACGCCGAGCCAATACCGGACGCGGAAAGCTTCGATGTGGCCGAGAACGGCGCGCTGGCGGTTGCGGCGGCGACGCTGCTCGAAGGCGACACCGATCCGGATGGCGATGCGCTGACGCTCACGGGGGTCTCGAACCCGGTGAACGGCACGGTCAGCCTCGACGACAAGGGTGATGCGGATGTCTCGAACGACGAGGTGATCTTCACACCGACGCCGGGCTACAGCGGCGCGGCCTCCTTCGACTATACCGTCGCCGACGGCTTCGGCGGCGAGGATTTGGCGACGGTCAGCGTGACCGTGTCTCGTACCGCTTCACCAAGCAACGTGTTGAACCTTGCCGCCCTCCCGCTTTCAGGCTTCGGCGGCACACAGGACAAGGGTACGGCCACGGTATCGGATGACGGGTCTTCGGTTCGGCTCGAGAACAACGCGTGGAAGCAGCTGCTTCGTGACGTGAGCGTCACCCAAGATACAGTCCTGCGGTTCGAATTTGCGGCAAATGTGGAGGGCGAGATCCACGGTATCGGCTTTGAGAATGACGGCCAAGTCACCGACGAGTTCGTCTTTCAGCTGCACGGAACGCAGAACTGGGGCAATCGAGCCTACGACGATCTCTACGAAACGGGTAGCGGGCCGCAGAAATACGAGATTCCGGTTGGCCAGTTCTTTACCGGCGAGTTTGATCGCCTGGTTCTGGTCATGGACGATGATGCCAGGGTCGGGGCTGATAGCACGTTCGGCAACATCTCGTTCGCGGATGTCCCGACACCTGTCGCAACCGTTACCATAAATGGCGCTCCGGCGCCTCTTTCAGGCTTTGGCGGCACGCAGGACAAGGGTACCGCCATGGTATCGGATGACGGGTCTTCGGTTCGGCTTGAGAACAACGCGTGGAAGCAGCTGCTTCGAGATGTGGCCATCGAAGAGGATACACTGCTTCGGTTCAGCTTCGCGGCGGACGTCGAGGGCGAAATCCACGGGATCGGCTTCGAGAACGACGGGCGGGTCAGCGACAAGTTCGTCTTTCAATTGCACGGCACGCAGGACTGGGGCCTTCAGGCCTTCGACGACCTCTATGCCACGGGCAGCGGACCCCGAGAGTACGAGATCCCGGTCGGCCAGTTCTTCACCGGAGAGTTCGACCGAATGGTGCTGGTCATGGACGACGACAAGGGCGTCGGGGCCGACAGCACCTTCGTTGACATCGCGTTCGCGACCGCAACGAGGCCTGTCCTGGACGGGATACCGGCGTCAGTTTCAAGCTTCGGCGGCAGCCAGGACAAAGGCACCTACAAGGTATCCGACGACGGATCCGAAATACGGCTGGAGAACAACGCCTGGAAGCAGTTGCTTAGGGACGTGACAGTCGAAGAGGATACACTGCTTCGGTTCAGCTTCGCGGCGGACGTCGAGGGCGAAATCCATGGGATCGGCTTCGAGAACGACGGGCGGGTCAGCGACGAGTTCGTCTTTCAATTGCACGGCACGCAGGACTGGGGCCTTCAGGCCTTCGACGACCTCTACGCCACGGGCAGCGGACCTCGAGAGTACGAGATCCCGGTCGGCCAGTTCTTCACCGGAGAGTTCGACCGAATGGTGCTGGTCATGGACGACGACAAGGGCGTCGGGGCCGACAGCACGTTCAGCGACCTCGTTATAGGCTGAGCCAGAGGGGGCGGATGCCGCTCATCGCAGACGGCAAAGCGATGTGTGAAGCCTGCGGTGTGGAAGCTCGAGCTGAAGGAAAGGTCATCTATGGCCAATCATACATTCGACAAACCCAATTGGGCAATCAAATATTGGAGCCCAGAATTGACGTGGCATTGGCCGCCAAGGGGTCGAATTCTATTCCCTCTTTCGTCATTCTGACCTGCCACGGGATTTCTCCTCCACCGCCGATTAGAGTCCGCACCAACTTGATGACGGACAATGAAGCGAACGAGATTCACGGACGAACAGATCATCGGCATCCTGGGCGAGCATGAGGCAGGCGCGAAGTGCGCTGACCTGTGTCGCAAGCACGGCAGGTCAGAGGGCACCTTCTACAACTGCAAGGCCAAGTTCGGCGGCATGACGGTATCGCAGGCCAATCGCCAGCCCCACTCCGCGAGATGAAATCTCTGCGCGTCGGGCGATTGCTCAACCTGCGCCCACCGGCGTATTCACCAACCGGGCTCCGGGCGCGACTGGATGAATGTTCAGTGGCAGGTCAGTCTCCTTCAACTCAACGAAGCGCTTCAAGGACGAGCATTCCAGTTCTTCGACACACCCCGGCGACGCCGCTGAACCACCTGGACGAGTGACAGAACAAGCAACCCCGCGATGGCGGCGACGAACGCAGCCGAGATCGGTCGCTCCAGAAAAACCATGGGATCCCCGCGGCTGATCAGCAGGGCGCGGCGCAGGTTGGTCTCGATCAGAGGTCCGAGGACGAACCCGAGGAGCAGCAGCGCCGGGCTGAACCGGGCAAGCGCCAGAAGATACCCCGCAAGGCCGATCGCCGCGACGGCCACGATGTCATAGGTCAGGCCTCGCACGGAATAGACGCCCAGGCAGATGAAGATCAGGATCGCCGGATAGAGCCAGCGGAACGGGATGCGCAGGAGCGCGACCCATACACCGATGAGCGGGAGGTTGAGGACCAGCAGCAGCAGGTTGCCGATCCCGAAGCTCGCGACGAGGCCCCAGAACATCTCGGGGCGCGACTCCAGCATCATCGGCCCCGGCTGCACGCCGTGGATGACCAGGGCCCCCAGCATCAGCGCCATGATCGGATCGCCGGGTATCCCCAGCGTCAGGGTGGGCACGAAGGCGGTGATGGCGGCGGCGTTGTTGGCGGCCTCCGGCCCGGCCACGCCCTCGATCGCGCCGCGGCCGAAGCGTTCGGGGCGGCGGGCGATGCGCCGTTCCATCGCGTAGCTCAGGAATGACGACAGGGTCGATCCCGTTCCCGGAAGGGCGCCGAAGAAGCTGCTCAGCCCGCTGCCCCGCAGGGTCGGGAAAAACATGCGGGACAAGTCATCGCGGGTGGGGGTCATCTGGCGGAGTCCGATCCGGTCGGCCACGGCCTGACGCTCCGGGTCACGAACGTTGCCGATCACCTCGGCCACGCCGAAAAGGCCCATGGCCAGCGCCACGAGGTTCACCCCGTCGAGCAGTTCGGTCTGCCCGAACGTGTAGCGCATCGCGCCCGAGTTCACGTCCGTTCCGATGCAGCCCAGAAGCATGCCCAGAACGATCATCGCGAACCCCTTGGCAGGCCGGGCGCTGCCGATGGTGGATGCCGCCACCAGCCCAAGCAGCATCATCGCGGCGTAGTCCGCGGCGCCGAACGCCACCGCGACGCGCGACAGCCATCCGGCCAGCAGGACCAGAACGACGATCCCGATGATCGAACCCGCGAAGGACGAAACCATCGCGGCGAAAAGCGCCGCCCCCGCGCGGCCGTCGCGCGCCATGGGATAGCCGTCCAGCGCTGTGACGGCCGATTGGGGCGTGCCGGGAAGACGCATCAGGATCGACGCGACCGCGCCGCCGTATTGCGCGCCGTAATAGACCCCGGCCAGCATGATGAGCGCGGCCTCTGCAGAGATGTAATAGGTGATCGGCAAGAGCAGCGAGATCGCGGCCATCGCGCCGATCCCCGGCAGGACGCCGACGAAGGTTCCCAGGAGCACGCCGAGCAGGCAGTAGATCAGCACGCCCGGTTGCAATGCGAAGTTCAGGCCCGTGGCAAGGCCTTCCCAGGTCCCCATGCGCGCCTCAGGAACCGCGGGGCCAGAGCGGCAGCGACATCTGCAACCCTGCGCGGAACACCAGAACCGTCAGCAGTGTGACGGCTGTCGCAAGGCCCAGCCGCCAGGCCCAGCCACGCCGCGGGGCTGGCAGCGAAGCGACGAGCACGCCGGCGAAGGAGGCAATGACAAGCCCGAGCGGCCTGAGCCCCAATCCGAAGACAAGGATCGAGGCCAGGACGCCGACGGCTGCCCATGGCTCGAAGGGCACGGCCTCGCCCGCCCGGCGCAGTCCCGGCAGTGCCACGATCAAGCCGATGGCCGCCAGCATCAGCCCAAGCGCCAGGGGAAAGGCGCCCGGGCCCATTTGCCGAAGCGAGCCCGCGTCGTAGTGGAGCCATGCCCACCCCGCCGCCGCCGCGCCGATCGACGCGAGGGCCAGGCCACCGCAGATGTCGGGCCAGTCGCGTCGCATCGAAGGGCTACTGCGCCTCGATGCGGTCGATCACGCCACCCCACATCTCGGTATCTGCGGCGATGCGCTCTTCCATCTCCTGTGCCGTGCCGGGGGCCGCCTGCCAGCCGATGGCCAGAAGCCGTTCCTGCACGGACGGATCGCCGAGGATCTCGTTGATCTCGGAGGTCAGGCGCTCGATCACGGCCGGATCGGTGCCCGACGGTGCGATGAACCCGTTCCAGAGCTCCGCGCGGAAAGTCTCGGGAAGGCCAGCCTGGCCTGCGATCACCGGCACGTCGGGTGCCTGGGCGAACGGTTCCGACGAGGTGATCCCAAGCAGCCGCATGTTGCCTCCCTCCACATGGGGCATTGCGGCCGAGGGCGCCATGAAGCCCGCGTCGATCTCGCCGCCCATGATCGAGGTCGTGACCTCGGCATAGCTGGTGAACGGAATGTGCAGCATGGTGACGCCCGCCTCGCTGGCGAACAGTTCCGCCGTCAGGTGCGCGCCGGAGCCTTGGCCGACGGACCCATAGGCGATGGCTTCCTCCTCCGCCCCGGCGGCGTCGACGAATCCTTCCAGATCCTCGGTCCCGGACCGGCTCGACACGGCAAGCACCAGCGGAGACGTGGCGATCAGGGTGACGGGCGCGATATCGCCCTCCACGTCGAAGCCGGTATCCCCCATCATCCGCGACGCGGTGGTCAGCGGTCCGTTGATCGTCGTGCCAAACGTCAGGTTGTCGTCATCGGCATTGGCCAGCATCTGCTGGATGCCGATCACGCCGCCCGCGCCGGGGCGGTTCTCGATCACGACGGGCTGGCCCAGCCGCTCGGCCAGCGGCTCCGTGACGATGCGCGCGAGCGTGTCGGGCGACGAGCCCGCGGGGAAGCCGACATAGACGTGCAGCGGCCCGGAGGGCCATTGGTCCTGCGCGAAGGCCGGCGTGGCCGCAAGGACCAGCGCGCAGCCAAGCGCGGCCGGGCTGATGATGTGGGTGGTCATGGGCAAGTCTCCTCCTCTTGTCCGCGCAAGGAATACTACCCGCGCGCACAGGGCAATGGCTGCGAACCCCGCCCTGCGAACTATCGCTGCAGAAGATCCGCTTCAGGTGCATCACAAGTGGCTTGAGGAACCGTTGTAGCTAGATCCAACGCAACTGCGACTGTCGGTGAGGGGCCGGGCTCGACGAGAGCGTCGTTGCTGCGGGGGCCCATCCTATCAGCCCGCAATCGGCCGGATGACCCCTGCCCGGCTGCCCCCGGCCACGAGGCGGTCTCCGGTTACGGCCCCTCCCGGGGTTCGACATCGTGCAGGGTGCGGTCGTCCGGCCGGCGCGTGTGATGAAGCAACAAGTACCATCCACCCGTTCAGAAGCGAAACGTCCCGCGGCGGAATGGATGTGCCCTCTCGCGACCTCGAGCGGCAGTTTGCTGGACCTTGCGCCCTGAAACGCCGAAACGCGATGGGCGAGGCCGATGTTGGCGATGCCCTTGCCGCGAAGCGGGAGGCAATGTGAAGCGTTGGCGCGATCTTGGGCTGACGGGACTGGCGTTGGCCATCGTTGGCTTGCACTTCGGGCCTGACTGAAGACGATGCGGGTGGACCGCCGGCCAAGGGGTCGCCGGCGCGCAGGTACGATCAGCCGCGCCCGCCGAACAGGGCGACTGCGGTCGCGCGCCCGTCGCTTCCTGCAGAGGCGGCGAAGCCCAGATAGCCGGCGCTTGCCCCGCCAAGCATGGCACCGTCCTCGCCCGAGGCCCAATCTTCGACGAACGACGCTATATCGCCTTGCGACAGCGCCACGCCGGATCCGCCCCGGCTGCCGCTGCGGATCTCGATGCTTGTCCAGCCGGTCGCCCCCTCGGGCAGAAGGCCGAAGATGTTCCCCGGCATCTCCGCGCCCGACAGGCGCGCCTCCAGCACTTTCGCCGCCGCGGCGTCGAGCGGCTCGCTCGGTTCGAGCTTGGCAAGGCCAGTGTCTGCGCGGCGGGCGTTCACCGCGTCCAGCGCTGCGGCGCGAACCTGCGCGCCGTCGAGCGCCGGCGCGTCCTCGTCCTGTCCGGGGCCGGCAAAGGTCTGGACGGCATAGATCTCGCCCGCCGCACCCGCGATGCCGAAACCGAACCGGTCGAAACCCGGCGACAGGATGTTCTCGCGATGCTCGGGGCTCTGCATCCAGCCGTCCTGGAACGCCTCGATGCGCGCGATGTCGGGTGGCAGGCTGCAGCCCGTGCACTTGGCGATGTTCTCGCCGCTCATCGCCCACCTCTCGCCGCCCGCGGCGCTGAACCGGTCGCGCGGCGTCCGGCCGTCAGGGGTGACATGGGCGTAGTAGTCTCGCGCGCGCATGTCATCCGCGTGGTCCTGCGCGGCCTCGACCAGCACCGTACCGTGGCTCAGCGCGGGAAGCTCGGCCTCCCTGCGGGCGGCATTCACCAGATCGAGCGCGCGCTGGCGCAGTTGATCGAGTTCGCCCGCCTCCTGCGCGGCGGCGGGTACGACGTTGGCGCAGAAGGCAGCCGTGAGCAATATGCCGATGGTCGTGAATGCGGTCACGGACGATCTCCTCGTTCAACCAGTCGTCGATTCCGGGTTCCCCCGGCGGAGACGACATGGCCGCCATATAGTCAACTGCGCGATCGCCGGGGGCGATCCGCAAGCGATTTCGCCACCATCGGCCTGCAACGCCCCACGTACGCCGGCGATGGCCCCCTCCCCCAACTGCCGACCCGGCAGCGGCGAGGGCGGCGCCCGTTCAGAAGTTCCTCGCACGAGCATCGCCGCAGACCGCCTGGCACACGCCCGGTCCACCAGCGCCCTCGCCCAAGATCCGATTCCGCAACTCGCCTTTAAGCCAAGATGCACGACTGTAACTGCGGCTCTCAGGGCCGGAGGACCGGTCATCCGTGGAGCCCGGCAACCCCAGCCTTCACTCCGCCGGCGCGCAACGCCCGCCTTCGCCATAGCCGGCCGCATCCTCGACCATATCGTTGAACTCCGGAATGTCCGCGCCACGCGTCCTGCTGTAGGTCCCGCCGGTCGCCGCGGCGATGCATTGCAGCGCTTCCGTCTGGGACAAGTCGACGACATTGATAGACAGGTTGGGCATCCGCTCTTTCAGCCTGCGGGCGGTCGCGCAGGGATCCCCCTGACAGCTGTCGTTGCCGTCCGTGACTAGAACCATCGTCACCCGCTCGGCATCCTCGGCCTGGCTCTGCAACGATTGCGCCGCCTGCTCCATCGACCGCGCCAGCGGCGTTCCGCCCTGCGGCCTGAGCTGATTGATCCTCGAGACCGCCGAGTCCCTCTGGCCGGGTCCGTAGCTTCTGGTCGTCACCTCGGTGCAGTCCGAGAATGTCGTCAGATCAAGGGTCAGGGCGTCGGGCGCCTGGCGCACCACATCGCGCAGGACCTCGCGCGCCATCTCGGCGCGGCTCCGTCCGGGGACCGCGCGAAGTTGCTGGTCCAGTGAATTGTTTTGCTGGATCAGTTCATTGATCCGCGCCGCGTTCCCCATCATCTCGAGGATCGACCCGCCGCCGGCGCCGCGCTGCGCCTGCACCATTGCGCGGTAGGCGCGGAGGTACTGTGCTTCCAGTTCGACCGGAACGTCGACGGAGTATTCCATGCTTCCCGATCCATCGAGAACCAGCGCGACCCGCTGCGGCGGGGGCAGCGGCTCCGATCCCGGCTCGCACAGCGCTGCCTCTTCCACCGGTTCCGGTTCGGGCGCCGGCTCCGGCTCTCGTACGGGCTCGACGGGCGGGCCGCAGGCCTCCGGCGTCAGCAGGGCCAGCTCCGCGTCATGGACCCGGTCGCGCATGGCGCGGTTGCGGGCCTCTTCGTCGCGCAGCACGTTCAACGAAGCGATCCGGGCCTCGCACCACGGGAACTGGTAGGTCTTGCCAAAGACGCTGACGCCGCAGGCCCCCAGCAAGGCCCACGCCGCGAAGCCGCCGAGAAGCAGGACGATGACGGCCAGCAGATAGGCCACGCCTGCCCCGACCCCGCGGCGCTGCGGAGCCGCGGCCTCCCGATCCGTCAGCGCCACGGCGGCCTCAATCGATCAGGCTGCGAAGTTCGGCCACCTGCGCCTCGAGCGAGGCGATCTCGGCCGCGGCATCGGAATCGTCGGGATCGATCCGCGCGCGCTGAGCATTCAGGCTATTCAGTTCGGAGCGCATGATCGCATACTCTCCTTGCGTCATCTCCTGCTGGCGCCGACGTCGCTCCAGATCGCCATCGAGCGAAGCGATCTGGCTGTTGACCCCGATCAGTCGCTGGGTCGCCTGACGTTCGGCACCCTGAAGCTGCCCCAGCCTGTCGCGCAGACCGGCATTCTCGCGGGCAAGCTGGCCAGCGAGCGCCTGCCGCTCCCCGGCCGTCCGCGCCAGCGCATCGGTCTGACCCTGATAGCCCCCGCCAGCCGTGCAACCGGCTGCGGCGAGGAGGCCATCGGTTCTTGGATCGCCGCAGGCGGAAGGACTGCAGCCGCCGAGGACGAGGCCAAGGCCCAAACCGCCGGCAAGGAACATTTTTACAGACATCAGGCCACCCTCAGATCGAGACGCGTGCGACATCGGACGGCACATCGCTGTAGACGCGGGCAAGCGCGCTGCGGTTGCTTTCCAGCCTGGTCTTCTCCGCCCGCAGTCGCGCGATGCGCGTGTCGAGCTGACTGGTGCTGGCGCCGCTCTGCGAGATCTTCTGGCTATCCTCCTGCATGACCGAAATCTGCTTGTCGATGGCGGAGGTCTGGTTGCGCAAAGTGCGCAGGTTGGTGTCGGCCGAAGCGATCTGGGCGCGGTACTGGTCCTTCTGCAGCGATCCAGCCTTGTACTGCGCATTCAGGCGCGCGACCTTGCTGCGCTGCTGGCCGACCAGCCGCGAGGTCGTCGCGTTCAGGGAGCGGTAGTTCGCAATGTCCTGGTCGGCCGCGGCGATGATCGAGCGGTAGCCCTGCTGTTGGTTGGAAAAATCCCGGGTTCTGGTGTTGACATACTGCCCGCTGGCCCGGCCGGCTAACCCGCCAAGGGCGCAGCCGACGCCCGCCACGAGGATCTGCTGATTACGGCTGAGATCGCTTTGGTTGGCCACGACACCGCCGATCAGCCCGCCACCGATGCAGCCAACCGCCGTTGCCGTCTGGACCCGCTTGCGTTCGACTTGCCGGATCTGGTTTTCCTCGGCGCTGAGAAACTGCGCGTTCTCGGGTGCGAGATTGCCCGGCAATGGAATGTCGTCGCACGCCATGAGCATGAGCGTCGCGGCGAGCAGCGCCGAAATGGACTTGTTGACTATCACCTGCGTTCTCCTGAATCCGATATTCTTGCAACTAACGTATGGTAACCGAGGCTTCCCGACCGATCAACGGCTGACGGCCTCCCTGAACCAGTCCGGCTCGCCATCGGTGGGACTGCCCAACTTCAGAAGCTCGAGCACCTGGCGTTCCCTGTCCCAGCCGCGCCCCTCGTCGTAGTCGCGCACCTGCGCGGCGAGCAGCGTGAGGCTGTTGGCGAGAAGGCCGCGGCCCTGGGCATCGAGGTCATCGAGCAGGGCAAGCGCGCTAGTCCGCATCTGCTGCACCTCGTAGTTCTCGCGCAGGCGAAGGAACGTCTCGGCATAGACCTCGGCGAAATTGCCGAAATCGTCGAGGGATGCCTCGTGCACCGCGAGAACCTCCGCCATCTGGCGCTGAAGCGTACCCCGCTCCTCCTGCGACGCATCCGCGCGCAGAAGGTCCATCTGCCGCTGCACGCTGCCCAGAAAGTCGGACGTCACATCCAGGTTCGTGCGCAGGCCCAGCAGGCGGTAGGTCACCAGGGCACCCGAAAGCAGCAGGTTCTTCAGGGCTTCGGCCTCAAGCTCGTCTCGCGCGCGAAGCTCCGCCGCGAACTGGCCGGCGATGGCGTTGAGCTCCGTCTGCAGCACCAGATCGGATGTCTCCTCGGCCATCGTGCGAAGTGTATCGATCGGGGCCGCATCGTCCAGAGTCCGGGTGCGGCCGAGCTCCTCCCAGCCCTCGGCAAGGCGTGTGCTGAACCCAAGGTCACCCGCTGCCGTCGCATTGACCACGAAGCGTGTGCCCACGTCGCGCCGCCGCACGACCGCGCCCGGAAGCTGCACATCGTAGAGCGCAAGCTCCTGCCGGCTTCCAGATCGCATCTCACCGGGATCGGACGCGATGGAGCCGCCCTTGATCGTGACCGCGCCGGCATGGCCATGCATGCGCCCGGCCTTGTTGGTGCGGAACGGATCCAGCACGATCTCGGCGACGTTGCCGTAGACATCGAACAGGCCCAGCGGATTGGCGGCCTTCAGCCCGATGAACTGCAGCTCGCCGTCCGAAGAGTTGGTGCCCCGCGACCAGGCGTAATCGCCGAACGAGCCGTCCATCGGGTGCCGCTCGTTGCGGCGTTCGCTGTCGGAAACCATCGCCCCCCCCCGCGCGGCGAATTCCCATTCCGCCTCGGTCGGCAGCCGGATGAAGGCGTTGCCCCCGGGCGAGGGCGGCAGCGCCTCGGGTTGGTTCTCGTAGAGCCACAGGGTATAGACATGGGCGGCCTGCGTGGCGTCGAAATACCCAAGGCCGGCAGCGGGCAGTCCATCGTCGAAGCCGGGCTCGCCGCAGGGCGCGCCGGCCCGCGTGGCCTCGAGGGCCGCAAGCTGGCCGATGGTCAGCTCGTATTTCCCGATCAGGTAGTGGCGCGTCTCGCCGCGGCTCAGCCCGCCCGATACGAAATCCTTCCATTCCGCCTCCCGGAAGGCGGTGTCGCGCGCCCCGCTCCAGCCCATCCATATCGCCCGATCACCATACAGTGCCTCGCGGTCGTCGGCGATCCGGTTGGTGACGACCTGCCGGAAGGCCATCGCCCCCCCGCAGGGCATCGGCAGCACGACGTCGCCCTCTGCGGCGTTCGGGTTCCAATCGTCCAGCGGCCAATCCTGCGCGCCGGCCGGGCCGCCGGCGAAAAGGGTGAGCGCCGAAAGCGTGGCAAGGCAGGCGCGGCGAGCGGCGACGGTGCGATCAGGCATCCCTGAGGGCCTCCTTCGGTTCCAGGCGCGCGATCCGAAGCCCACCGAGACAGGCCGCGGTCGCGCTTGCCAGAAGCGTCCCTGCGACGATCCACGCCACGTCGCCCAGGGGCAGCGTCACGATCCGCGCCCCTGCGGGCAACCCGTCTGCGAAGGTGGCATTGAGGATCGCGGCGACCCCGGCGAAGAGCGCAAAGGCCATGGCAATCCCCACGATCGCGACAAGCAGCCCCTGGATCACCGGGAAGACCATGAGGTCGCGCGTCGGCGTTCCCATGAGGTTCAACATCGCCAAACTCCGACGTTTGCGGTCGACGTTGACGCCCAGGCTGATCGCCAGGGCGATCATGAAGCCCGCGCCGGACAGGCCGCCGATGGTCAGCAGGATCCGGTTCATGTTCTGCTCCAGCCGCAGGATGCTGTCGATCCGCTCGCCCTGGCTTTCGACGACGAACCCCATCGCGGTCAGTCGGCTCTCGACCTCCGCGACACGGGCAAGATCGGCGGCAAAGAGCCTGAGCCGCGTGATGTCGGGCGCGTCCGCCGTGTCCGGACGGCCGGGGATATCGAGGGCCGGAACTTCGACGCCGCGCTGGACGGCATCGGCCGCGAAGGCGAGCTGATCGCGGACCAGCACGAACCGGGCGGTCAGCCGCTCGGATATGCCGATCACCCGCAGCGGGCGCTCGAACGCAGCGCCGGTATCGACGTTTGCGAGCACGATGGCGATCTCGTCGCCCGGGCCGACCCTGAGATTGCCGGCAACCCGCGGCGAGAGGACGACCTCTCCCGGCTCCGGGGCTGCGAGACCGCCCAGCATCGGGTCGCCGGGCCCCGTGGACCAGAGCGAGGCGTATTCCGCGCGCAGCTCCGGCCCGACGAGCTCGACCGTGCTGGAGATGCCGCGGGGCAGCGGCGCCACGAAGCCGACGCCCTGCAGCGCGGCGATCTCGGAATAGCGCTCGGGCGAGATCGTCTGGTCGCCGGCGAAGTCGATCCGCAGCGTGTCAGGCGCCGTGCGCAACTCGTCCAGCAAGGCGCCGGCGATCCCGGTCTTCATGGCAAGCAGCACCAGAAGGGGTGCGAGCACCGAGGCCAGTGCCAACGCCAGACCGAGAAACGTGCGGGCGTCGTGCCGCGCATCCCGCAATGCAAGTTCCGCCGCGATCATGCCGGCGCCGCTTCGGCGGGCGGAACGGCATGGGCCGCCCGCATGGTGCCGGACGTCGCAGCGCCCCGCGGGGTGGCGGGCAGATCGTCTCCGAAGCGCGTTCGCCAGCCGTTCTCGCGGCGCTCGTAGGCCGCGGGAACCGAAGGAAGGCCATGCTTCTCGGCCAGTCCCAGATCGTGCGTCACCATGAGGACCGCGCTGCCATCGGAGGCCGCCGTCCCCAGCAGCTCGATCACCCGGTCGCGCAGGTCGGGGTCGCTGGCCGAGGTCGGCTCGTCGGCCAGCAGGATCGCCGGCCGGCTTGCCGTCGCCCGGACCACCGCGGCGCGCTGCCGCTGGCCGACCGAAAGATTGCCGGGATGTTCCTTCAAGACGTCCGAAAGGTCGAGCCGGCCGGCATGATCGCGCCAGAGGGCGGGGTCGCGCCGCCCAGAGATCCGCTGCTGCAGATCGAAGTTCTGGGCCAGCGTCAGAAAAGGCATCAGCTCCGCGGTCTGCACCACGTAGGCGAAGGCCTCCGCGCGCAGCGCGGCCAGGGCGCGGCCGCGCCCGGCCAGGACTTCGGCCTTCAGATCCGTATCAGGGCCGCCGGAACGGCGGCGAAGGACCATCGCGTCAAGCGCGTCGGGGCGCAGGGCCAGCGCCAGCATGTCGAGCGCCGTGCTCTTGCCAGAGCCCGACGGCCCGGTGACGGTCCGGAAATCGCCGGCGTGCAGATCGAGCCGTGTGATCACTATATCCACCAGGCGCCCGCCGTCGGACCACGATTTCCGCGCGCCATGAACCGAGAGCACGGCCAACGGCGCCCCGGCCTCCGTCACGGCATCAGGTCCAGGCTCACCAGGGTCACATGCTCACCCGGCGGCGCCGCCTCGTCGAGCGCCGTCCAGAGCCCGGCATCGGCATAGATGTCCTGATAGGCCCGGAGCTTGGAGCGCAGCCGCTGGTTGAGGGCAAGCTGACCCGGCCCGCCGGCGCCGATCCAGTCTTCCCGGGTCATGTCCATGATGTCGGACTGATATGGCAGATCGCTCAGGAGGTTGCCCACCGCATCGCCCAACACCTCCAGATTGGCCTCGGCGATCCGGCTGGTGTCCTGCGCCAGCAGGGCCAGCGCCGTCTGCAGCCGGTCGAAGAACGTGGTCGGGTCGAGGATCGAGGCGTCGAGCTCCGCGATCATCGTCTCGACCACGGTGCTCAGCGTCGACAGCTGATTGCGGGTCAGCATGATCCTGATGTCCAGCCCCGGCGTGTCGAAACGCGGGATGTCCTCGCGCAGGAGCCAGCCGTCGAAGACATCGGGCGCCTGTGCGCCGTTCGCCGCGCCCAGAAAGGCAAGCTGCATGGCATGGCCGATCCCGTAGGCGGGGCTGTTGCGGTCGATTTCCTCGATCTCGTCGGCCCGCAGCCCTTCCTGGGCGCCCTCGAGGATCTGCCCGTAGACCTCCACCTGGGCGTCGAGCATGGCGCGGAACGCATTCGCGTCTCCGAGTTCGACGGCGTTGTAGGCTTCGATGCCGCCGAACGACGACAGCTCGCGATAGGCGGTCTCGGCCGAGGCATGGTCGAACGCGCCGCCCTCGGTGCGCAGGTGCCAGGCAGAGATGGCGATGTCCTTCTCCTCGGCCAGGGCGTGCATCTCCTGCTCCATCATGTCCGCGATGGTCAGGTTCTCGAAACGCGGCCCGGCATCGGACACCAGAAAGATCAGCTTCGCGCCGTTCTCCTCGCTCCAGTTCAGCTCGGTGATCGCCTTGTGCAGCCCCGCCAGGGCATCCTCGTTGAAGCCCTGGGACGACACATCCGTCGCCTGCACCTGTCCGATCGCGCCGAGAAAGGCCTCCGCCGTGGCCTCCGGCCCGAAATCGAGCCGGGTCTCGGCAACGAATTCGAGTTCGGGCACCAGATCGGTGCTGTCGCGGTACTCCACGAGGGCGAAGCGCATGCGCTCGCCCACGGGGCCGCTGCCGACCTCTTCGGTGAACGCCGCGACGGCATCCCTGACCTCGTCGATGTAGGGCTGCATGGAGCGGGTGGAATCGATGACGAACGCGATCTCTACGGGGAAGTCCTTCAGCGTCTCGTCGCGGACGGCCGGCGCCTCGTCGCGCGCCGACATGGACGCGATCTGCAGGATCTTGCCGCGGTTGCGTCCGGGCAGGGTCACGTCTTCGGCGGCGAAGATCGGCAGGATGTAGAGCCGTTCGCGAAGGTCGATGTACTCCTCGGGCTCGATCGAGACGACCCCCGATTCCGCCAGGGCGCGCCATCGATGGCCGCGGCACGGTAAGCCGCCGCGGCACCGGTGACGTTCTCTGCCCGGATGAGGTCGACCAGCTTCTCGCGGGTCTCGAAGATCAGCATCCTGTCGCGGTCGTTGGCGATGCGGTTGTTGAAGGTCGCGACGATGCTGCTGTTCCAGTCCAGGGTCTTCTCCGTCCGGATGAAACCGGCGGCGTCGCCCTCCACAAGCTGGCCGACCTCGGTCCATTCGTCGTCCTGGGCATAGACGTAGAACACCTGGAAGGGTGCCAGCGCCTGGCCGGTATCGCCGCCGCGGGACGCGACCAGCTCCGCCCCGGGCCGGGTCAGCACGCGGCGGTAGAGTGCCTCGACCTCGTCGCTGACGGGCAGCGCGCGGCCGGCTCGGGCTTCCGGAGCGGTGAGAGCAAGGCCGCCGACAAGCGCAAGCAGAAGAAGGGGTGCCGCCGCCACCGGGCCGATCGCGGAACGCGGAAAAGGTATCATGGGCAGGACTCCTCGACGATGGTGCCGAGCCGGGATTGGCCGGTATCGGCGAAAACGGTGCCCTGCAGATCGCCGTTCAGCGCCGTGCTGGCTGCGCCGCAGAGAGCGGCGATCTCACCATCAGCGTCGCCGATCCCGGCCTCGGCGGCACGGGCGTAGTAGCCCAGGGCCTGGCCGGGATCGGCGGCGGTGTCGCCGCGCATCGTGTCGTCCAGGCGCGGATCGTAAAACGCGCCCAGCCACATCCCCGCCTCGCCGGACCCCTGGTTGAGCGCCGTCAGCATGACGCGAAAGGCGTTGTCGATGTCGTCAAGCGCAATGAGCTCCTGGCCGATCGCAAGATAGGCGGCACCGTCGCATCCCGTCTCCACGCAGCCGCGCGCCGCCTGCATCAGCTCTTCCGATGTCCGCGGCTCGGGATCGGGCTCGGGCTCGGGCTCGGGCTCCTCTTCGACACGCACGATGTCGGGTTCGGGATCGGTCGCGGGCTCAGGGCCCTGAAGCAGAAAGACCCATGCGGCGCCGAGCACCAACACCGCCGCGACCAATCCTGCCGCGATCTTGACCCATGGCAGGCCCGGCTTCGGCGCGGGCGCGCTGTCCTTGCCGCCGCCCATGCCGGCGTCGTCGGACTTCCCGCCATCCACGCCGGCGGCATCGGAGCTGCCGCCATCCGTGCCGACCACGGCGGGCCTGATGCCGGCGCCGTCGGAGATGCCGCCCTTCCCCTCGCCGTCTCCGGGCTCCTTCGTCACGACCGGCGGCTGTCCCTGAAGCGTCGCCCCCGTCGCACCCGTGGAGCCGACCCCGGTGGATACGCCCATGTTCTTGCCGACACCCCCGGCCGGGTCCGCGGGCTTCGAGACGGCGACCGCGCCGCGTGCGGTATCGAGTTGCACGCTTGGCGAAATGTAGGGCCAGATCATCCGCTGGCTGAGCCCGATCGAGGGGATCTCGATCTCGATCTCCGTCGTCTCCTTGATGTGGCGGCAGATCTCGGGGCCGACACGGACCTCGGCCCCCCCGCCGATATCCTCGACGGAGCGCGGCGCGAGAATGGTCGCCTGGGTCTGCCATCCATCCGTGCCCAGCCTGTCTGGCTCGCCGCGCAGGCGCGTGATGCGCAGCCCGGGATCGGCGCCGTTCAGCGTCTGCGGCAGTAAGATGACTGCATGGCCGCCATCGACCTGGTCCAGATCCTCATCCACGACGATGGCCATATCAGGCTTCCTCCCCGGTGCCGCCAAGGGCGGCGACGATCCGCCCAACGCCGCGTTCTGTTTCCAGTTGACCTGCTGGCCCTTGTTGGACATGGCGTTTTCGTCCACGAGGCCTTTCAGGCCAAATCCCCAATCCATCAGAAAATCCTCCGCCGGTGGGTTCGGCTCGCGCGGCAGGTCGAGCTTGGAAGAGACGAATGGCGGCCGCTCGAAGACGACGCGGCTTGCATCGCCGTTGAGGGTCACGGCACGTTCCGCCTCCGGCCGCCCGGTGAAGCCCAGTTCGGACGCGAATTCGCTGATCCGCTTGGCCCCGATGACGGCATTTCGCAGGATTGCACGGTCGCGGTCCTCCGGGAAGGAATAAAGCCGGATCTCGTTCGCGATGCGGCTGGCGAGATCCGTGCGCCGGGCTGCCTTGGCCAACTCACGCACGATCTCACGGAGAAGGTCGGTGGCAATGCCAAGGTCGCGGGCGATGCGCTCGTTCTCGGCGTGCTGCCCGATGACGGCGATCCAGGCGGCGATCATCTCCTCGGCCTGTAGCAGAGCCTTGTCCTGGACCCGAGGTGCTTCCTCCACCACCTCCGTCTGTGCCGCCCCGCGGATGTTGCCGAAGCGGCTGCTGGCGCGGGCCGGGGGTGCGGATGGCACCGGCTCGGCCTTGGGATCGTGCGCCGCCTTGCGCGATGCCCGCCGAAGGTGATCCTGCAGATAACCCTCGTCCACCTGCAGCACGCGGATCAGGCTGCTCAGCCGGCGGCGGTCGGCGACGGTCTCGATCGACAGGATGATGTCGAAGGCGACCTCGCGACGCTCGGCCAGCCGCTTTTCTCCATCGTCGGACAGGTGAAACTTCTCGAGCTGGGCGGCCATCTGGCTGCGCAGGTCGTCGATCCGCGCCGCGATCTGGCGTGTCTTGACGTCGGGCGTGCAGACCGGCGCCAGGCTGTCGGCCAGATAGCTCGTTCCGCCGTCGTTCAGGACCATCGCCCGGTCCCAGGCCGTTTCGGGTTCGGCGAAATGCTTCTGCACCTCGTCCAGCTTCAGCGCTTCGCTTCGCATCCGGTCCAGCCGGTCGGCCTCGTCGGCTTTCACGCCGGTCTCGTTGGCGCCGTTCTTGATGTCGCCATCCGCCTCGAAAGTAGCGCCGGAGAAGGTCGGATCGCGCAGCCAGAACGAGTTGCGGAACGGCGTGCCGCCCGCCCAGTTCGAGGTCCAGTCGCGTTTCGGATCCTTGCCGAGGAAGCCCTTGATCGCCCCGTCGAGCCGCGACTTGAAGCGCTCGGCCAGCCCATCGCCCTCCTCGCCGGGCTTGCGCTCCAGGTGAAGGTTGAACCAGCTGAACACCAGGAAAAGCAAGGTCGGCCGGCCCTGCCGCAGGGCAGCGGTGCCGCCGTGGGTGCGGTCGATCCAGTCGGCGATCAGCGCCGGCAGCCCGGTGATGTCCTGGTTGCTGGGCTTCATAACGAGGAAGATGGAGGTCAGCTCCTGTTCGGCGACGTAGCGGTCGAAGAGATAGGCGACCTTGCCGCGCACCATCAGCTCCTTCAGGGCGTCGTCCTTCTTCAGGAACTCCTCCATGTCGACCGGATTGCGGTTCCGCGCGCCGGGAAAATCGAGCAGATCCGCGGTTCCGAAGAACTCCCAGGGCTTTTCCGGGATCGTCAGGCGCAACTCGGCCGTGAGCGCGGTGACAACGGCGCGCGGCAGCGCCACCGGGGCGCCGCGCATGGTGCGCATGTCGAGCGTGTCGGCATCGTCCTTGCCAAGCCCCAGCAGCGTCTCCACGTCGATGATCGATTTCGAGCGCGGGATCAGCGCCTCCATCGCCGAAAACGCATCGCTCGGATGTCCGAGTTTGTCGAGCGCCGTGACGAGCGTGACGTAGAGCTCGGTCATGCGCTCGAACCCGCCCCAGAGCGGCGAGAAAAGGATGGCCCTGTCGCGCACGTCGAGATCGCCGGCCAGCGCCACGGCATCGTCCCAGTAGTCGATCAGGGCGGCCATCGGGGGCAGGTGATCGAACTGCTCTTGAAGTATTCCTCGATGTCCCAGACCTGCTCCACAGCCAGCCCGCCCCCCGGCGCGCTCTTGGCGCCGCGCACGCTGTCGACGATCCCGGACAGGCGCTCCTGCTCCATCGCCTTGATGATCTTCGGATCGGTATCGAGGAAGTAGGAATTGCCGAGGATCTTGATGATGTCGGGTTCGCTCAGCAACCGGCAGGCGACCGGAAAGCCCTCGGGATGCTCATAGGGCCTGACGCTGAAGCGCGTCACGATCCCGGTGGAATTCGCGGTCGCCGGCGGGATTGATCTCGTTGCGATAGTTCTTGAGGCCCTCGGCGCCGAAATCGATCAGCGGCGGGTTGTCCGCCCTGCTGGCAGAGCCGGGCCGCGAGAAAGGACTTGCCAGCCTGGCTGGCCCCGAACAGGCCGACGCACATCGGCCGGTCCACCGCCTTGACCAAGGTCCGCGCGGCATTGGAATGGCGCCGCATCTCGCGCACGGTCTGCACCCGCGTCTCACCCACAGTGTCGGCGTTCGCGGCGTCGCCGAGCCAAGTCAGCGCCTCGTCGGTGGCGGCCCGGATCGACGCGCAGGTCTCGGCCAATGGATCGGTGCTCACGCGGTCCCTCATCATGTCAGGGTGAAGATGCCGGTGTCGAGCCAGTAGAGCTCGTCGTTCGGCAGGGTGCACAGCGACAGGCGGAAGTCCTTGTCGGGGTCGCGCCGGTGCCCCTTGGCGTCCTCCGCCGACAGGATGCGGAACGCCTCGCGCCCGGCCTGCGTCCGCATGATCTCGTCGGGGTCGGTCACGTCGGGATCGACGTCGACGTCGGCGCGCTGCAACGTCAGCTTGAACGGACGGCCGTCGCGCAGCCGATCGGGCGACATCCGCAGCTCCAGCCGGTAGAGGGGCGTCGTCACCCACCGCTCCAGCGGAAGCTGACGGAAGCCGATCCGCTGCGGCGCCTACACGGTCAGCTCGGCCTCGTTCGCGTCGTCCCCGGCGCGGCGGTCGAGGTCGACGCCCGCGAACAGCAGCTCCTCGTCCCGGATCTGGCCGCTCCCCTCGATCTGGCCGATGAAGCGGGCGGTCGAGCGCATCGTCAGCTTCTCGGCCAGCAGCGTGAAGTTCTCGATCTGACCGTCTGACATCACGCACAGCATCCCGCCCACCGCCGTGCAGGTCTTGGGATCGGCGATGCGGACGTTGTCGGCGCTGCGGAACGGGAACCAGCGGTGCGCGCGGTACTCGCCCAGCGGCACGACGCGGTCGGGCCGGACCGGCATCCGCTCACGCAGCATGTCGCGCACGGCGGGCAGCCGCGCGGGGCGCCCCGACAGCAGCAGAACGTCGACGTTGAATGCCGACACGACCTCGGTCAGTTGGTCGGCGGCGTGGCCGAGCGTGGTCTCCACCACGTCGCGCAGCTGCACGAAGTCAAGCACAAGCTCCACGTCCTCGATCCGGAACGCCTCGGCCCCGTCCGCCGCCGCCGGGCCCTCAAGGTAGTCCGTCACGGCGGGCGAGACGATCCGCTCCCCCGCCTTGACCCGCGCGGCCGCCGCGTCCCCCATCAGCGCGAGGACCGTGGCGCGGTCGACCTCCTCGTCGGAGAAGGGCGCCTTGGCCTCGTGCGCGGCCAGGATGGCGACGCCCAGCGGATAGATGACCTTGTCGGAGAACTGGCGGCGAAGCTGCTTGGCCTGCACGCTCATATCGTGGGTGTTGCCACCGAAAAGCCGCACCAAGGCGCCTGCGCGTCGCGCGCCCCCGCCTCGGACAGCGCGGCCTCGATCGCGGGCAGTATCATCTGCTCGGTCACGCCGCTTAGAACGTCGTCGCCGGCGATGCGGAACCCCTCGCGGAAGTTCTGCACGGGGTTCAGCGCGCGCTTGTCCCGCAGGTAGTAGGTCGTGACCATCAGGTCCGTCGTGCCGCCGCCGACGTCGATGCTGGCGACCCGCACCGACGGCTCGACGGGCGCGTCGGGTGCGGGCTCCGCCTCCGGCGCGGCGTAGGGGCGGGGCCGACCCATCAGGTCCACGAACGTGTCGGCCGCCGCCGTTGAACTTGTGCGCGATCTCGCCGTAGAGCCAGACGAACTGGACGCAGCTCGCCTCGTCCAAGGTTGATGCGGACCTTCGGGCGCGCCGGCAGGCTGCGCCCAGGTCGCTGTCGCCGCGACCGTCCCGTCGGCGTCCTCCCACCCCATCATCGACCAGAGCATCCGCAGCGCCGCGTCGGCACGCGTCTGCATGATCTGCTGCTCCTGCAGGGTCGTCGCGGGCGGCATGGTCAGAACCACGCGGCGGATCTCGCGCGGCAGTGCCCTTGGAGCCGGTGCATCCGCACGCCGGGCGAGTTGACCATGCCAAAGCCTGGAACACCACCTCCATCAGCATCAGCGAGAAGAACGACGACCGCGAGAAGGTGAGCCGCTCGGCCGGGTTCAGGACCTCCGGGTCGCGGCTCCGCGCCGCGGCGCCGCTGGTCGTCGACAGGTCGCCCGCGCGGTTGAGCAGCTGCCGCGCCGATCACCTCCACCGCCGGTGGCAGCCGGTCGCGGTCGTAGTCCGACGGCTGGAACTCCCACGGCGTCGAGACCGGATCGACGTCCCACAGGTACCGCTTCGGCGACGACATGCCGGTATCCGCGCCCGCCCCGTCGTTGCGCGCTGCGCAGGCGCTGCGCCTGCGGCCCCACGCGCACCAGGCTCGGCCAGAAGAACGCGATTGCGCCGGGTCGACCGGCGCGCGATGTCGTGCGCGCCGAAGCGCGCCTCCGACAGCTCGACCTGGCTGGAGAACGGCTCGTCGTAGACGTGTTCGGCGCGTTCCAGATCGCGCAATCTGCAGCACCAGCGTGTCGTCGAGCGTGATGACGTCGCGTCCCTCGGAATCGTCTCGTGCAGCAGACCGCAGGTCCGGCTGTTGCCGATGTCGAGCACCAGGTCGACGCCGACGCGCGCGATCTTCGGCTGCGCCTGCATCGGGTCGCGGCTGATCGTATCCACGAACTTGACCCGCGGCGGGGTGAGCACGGCCTCCAGCGTCTCCAGGAAGGCGACGTAGCGCATCCAGTGCTCCAGCCGGTACTCCATCGCCTCGGGGCTGAACGTCGCGCGCGTGCTCTTGCGCTGCGCGAATTCGGCGTAGAGACTCCATCAGCCATTGATCGACCCAGCCCTGGAACCACCGCGATTTCGATCGCTCGTCCGGGCTGCGCGTATCCGAGAAGAACCAGCCGACCTTGCCGAGGTCGCTGGCCAGCCGGAAGAAGACCGGCGACGTCACGTTCTCGGGCGTCGGGGCGACATAGGGCCGGTCGGGACGCAGTTCCGCAGATCGCGGTGTCGAAGGCGAAGACGGCCCGGTGGCTCGGCCCGTCACCGCGAGACGGTCGGGAATCTCGACCACGCGGACGCGCGCCCAGTTGGTCGGCCCATGTTCGAACGTCGCGTCGCTGCCGAGGTGGAGCCGTCCTCGATCCGCAGGAACGGGACCGGCACCCAGCGTTCCCGGAAGACTTCCAGAGCCTCGACGTGCTGACCTCCCGCTCCAGATCGTCCGGCAGCAAATCGTAGTCCTTCGGCAGGTCGTCGCCCTCGCCAACTCCGGGATGCGCAGAAGCGCCAGATGGCGCCTGCCGCCCTCGCGGGAGGTCGCACGCTCGATGAAGGTGCGCGACAGCTTGCGGTTCGCCGCCAGATCGAAGGCGAAATCGACGAACTGAATCCCCGAATTCGGGATCAGGCTGATCTCGTCGCCCCATGCGTGCAGGTCTGTGAGCATCGATCATGTTCCTCGATTGGCGTCGTGGCCGGCGCGCCGGCTGTCGGGCTGCGCTGCCATGGTCATTGGATGCGAAAGCCCGGGATCTCGACCCTGCCTCCGGGGCGGACCGCGCCGCGATGCCGGGTGACCTCGTCGCCCTCGCGGATGGTCACCTCGAACGGGATCTCGGCCCGCGGATCGCCGTTGTTGTTGGGGTTGCGCACGGACACGTCGTATGTGCCGGGGGGCGGTGGCGTCCCCCATTGAATGTTCTCGACGGGGCGGTCCATGTCCACATCGTAATTGGCGTCCACGTCCAGTTCGCCGCCGGCACAGCCCTGTTCGCTGTTATACGAGATCGTCTCGGAGCCGCAGCTGACCGACAGGTCGAGGTCGGCGGGGCCGTCCCAGGTCAGGATCACCTGGACCGCCCCGCGCGAACCGCCGGCATCCTCGATCCGCTCGTCCAGATCGTCCATCGCCTCGTCCGTTTCCGGCACCTCGGGCTGGGGCGCGGGCTCCGGCGGAATGGCCGCCGCGCGGCGCTCGGCCTCCTCGATCCGTTCGATGCGGCATTCCTGCGCATCCCGCGCCAGCGCCAGCTCCGCCTCCCGGATCGCTTGCCGCAGGGCCGCGCTTTCGGCTTCGGCCTCGCGGATCGGTGTCTGGGCTGCGGCGACGGGCAGCGGACAGCGCGCCCAGAGGCCCAGGCGTTCGGCCAATGCCGTGCGCGGCAGGCCGGCGCTGCAGGCTGACAGCATCAGATAGAGGATGATCGCCAGCAGCAGCAGGAACACCGCCCAGAGCAGCCAGGCAAGCCACGGGAACGGGGCCGCCACCCCGGACCGAAGGATCGTCGCGTCGGTCGGCGCCCTGACGGGAACCGCGCCGGCCGCCCCGAGTGCCGCGCCCGTCGCCGCCCCAGCGGACGGCGCGGCCCGCGGCGGTTCGTCCTGCCGCCTCTGTTCGACCCAGCGTCCGGCCGGGACTGCCGCGGCCCCCTCTACCCCGGGCCGATGCGCCCAGCCCACGAGCACCGCCTGATCGCCGATCGCGAAGACGTAGCGCTCGTTGTCGGGCACGCTGATCGCGGCGCGCAGGAAGCGGGCGTCGGCTTGCGACTCCGGCGACTGTTCAAGGCGGTCGGCCAGGGCGCGCAGCCGGGCGCAGATCGCGCCGACCTGGTCCAGGTACGGGCCGCGCGCCGCCTCTGGCAAATCGCCGAGCGGGCCGGGCTCGCCATCCACATCGGTGTACCAGTCCGTTCCGTCGCCGGACCGCACCCGTTCGGGATCGGCGAACAGCCGGTCGACGTTCGCGATCTCCTCGGGGTCCAGATGCGCCCTTGCAAGGCCCATCAGGCGCTCGCGCGATGCCGGCATCGCCGGATCGACGAGCCTGATCTCGGACATCCTCGTCTGGGTGACGAACAGCGAACTCATGCGGCGGCGGCACTCATTCCGGCGTCAGGCTTCGGTCGCCGAGAACGCCGTCGGGCAAACCGGCCTCGGCGCTTTCGACCCGGTCCTCCGGTGCCGGCAATCCGCGTCCCGGGTCCGGTCGCGGAGCGACGGGCGCGGTGCCGCCGGCGGGCGGCGCCGCAGCGGCGTCCTCGTCGTCAGGGGCGGTCGCGCGTTCGGCTGCGTCGGCGGATTGCGCCACGTCAGCAGTATCGCCCGCCGCAACCGGCGGCGCGGCGGCCTCCGTCTGAGGCTCCGTGCCCGGCTGCGGCGCTGGCGGTGCCGGGGGCTCCGACGCAGGTACCGCCGCATCGGCCGCGCCCGTGTCGGCCGCCGCATCGGCCGCTGGCAAGGCTGTTCCCGGCACCTCCGCCGCGTCGCCGGGAATGGCGGGCTCGTCCGTGCCGGGAAGCGAGGCTTGCCGGGCCGGCGTCGCCGACTGCGGGCGGCAGGCGTCCTGCTCGACCCGCGCCGTCAGACCGTTCGCCGAGAGAAAGCTCAGAAGTTCGGTCGTGTGCAGCGAATAGCGCGCCGCCGCCATCGTCTCGGCATTGTGGGACACGAACGAATTCACGCCCACGACCCGCCCGCAGAGGTCCACGAGCGGCCCGCCGCTGTTGCCTTGCGAGATCTCCGCATCGTGGGCGATGACGGAGACCCCGCCGCTGCCCGTCTGGATCGACGTGACGACCCCGCGCGTCGTCGAGAGCAGCGGTGCCTCCGAGGCATCGCCATCCGCCATCAGCCGCCGGAACCGCTCGTCGCCGCTTGTCAGGATCATGGGGTAGCCTCCAGCGACCACGTGGTTGAGCCGGTCGATCCCCTCCGTCACCGCAAGCGTGGCTGCCGGCTGACCGAATGGTCCGCGCAGCGCCGCGAAATCGGGGCTTCCCGGCTCGGCCGTTTCGGTGCGCGCGACGACCTCCACCGGAATGACGCGGCCAAGCTCCGGGCTGGTCACGAAGATCTTGCCGGGAAGGCCCTCGGCGATGACATGGGCGTTCGTGATGATCGTCGTGGCGTCGATGAAGAAGCCCGTGCCGATGCCCGTCCCCTCTTCGTTGCCGGCGAGCACCAGCACGGTCGAGCGGTCCAGCAGCTGCAACAGGGTGTCGGCCGAGGCGCTGTCCGTCGGCGCGATCTGGTCGAGCGGCGGCGGGATCAGCGGCTGCGGCGCCTGCGCGTCCTCCTCCGCGGGTGCGGTCGCGTCCGCCGGCGCGTCAGGATCGTCCGCGTCCGCCGGCGCGCCAGGGTCGCCCGGGGCCGGGGCCGCCGGCAAGCCGGTCGCCCCCGGTGCGCCCGGTCGGTCCGTCAGGGCGAAGTTGCCTTCCGCCGTGCAGACCCCCAGCTCCCTGGCGTCGCGCAGGGATTGCAGGCGCTCCTCCAGGGCTTGATTGCTGTCGCGCACGAGGCGTGTCTGGTCTTCGATGCCGGCGATCTGCGGCGTTTCAGGAGAGATCAGCACGCCCGGGATAAGCAGCACGATCAGGACGACGGCCGCCAGGATCGTCGCCAGCAGCGCCGGGGCCCATGCCGTGCGATACCAGGGCGTTCGGGCAGGTTCGACCGGCCCGGCGGCGAGGGGCGGCATGCCGGGGCCGCCGCCATCCGCTCCGCCGCCGGCTGACGCGCCTCCCGGATCGCCTACGCCACCGGCCCGTTCGCCGCCCTGGGCACCACTGCCGGCGAGCATGGCCGCCCCGGCAGCGGCACCTCCGGCGGCAAGCCCCGCCCCGCCGATGCCGCCCGAACCGCCCGCCCGGCGCGTGCCGGGAAGCGATGCGCGCCACTCCTCGAAGCGATCGGGTTCCAGCGGCGGCGCCGTCAGCGGGATGCCGAAGGCGCCAAGGCCCGCATCGAAGGCGGCGCGCCGGGTCACCGCATTGGCCATCGCGCCCTCGGGAACGATCCCCCAGTTGGTCAGGACGGGCTCGCCGCGCACCACGAAGACGTCGGACGCGTCGCGGACGTAGAGCGCCGCGGCGATGGTGCGGCCCGCCTCGTCGGCCGCGATCACCGGCTGCAGCGCTTCGATGCGCGCCCGCAGCAAGGCCTCCGCCGAGGCCCGGCGCCCCGGATCGAGCGAGGTCAGCGGCACGGCCTCGCCCTCGTAGGCGCTGTACCAGGATATCGATGTCTCGGCCGCGCCGTTGCCTTCGCTCACCAGCGGCTCGCAGAAAAGATTGGCCGCCGGGATCCCCGCCGCCGCCACGATCCGGTCCTGCATCCGGTCGAATTGCGCGATCGGCGCGGCGCCCGCGACAGCGACCCGTTCGGCACCGTCCAGAGTGGTCGAGCGAAGAAAGGACGAGAACGCCATCAGAACCCCGTCCCGGTCATCATCTGCATGCCAGTTCCGCGTCGCCCTCGTGGGTGGGCGCCCCGCTCCGCTTCACCATCCATCGACGCCCCTGACAATGGTCAGCTGGGCGTCGCCCATGCGGCATCCACCCTCGCAGCGCGCCGCTGAGAGCTTGGCAAGTTCCACCTGCGTTCCGGCGGTGAAGATCCGGGCCCGCGACAGGCCGAACCGGTCGGAGATGACCTGCGTCACGCCCTCCACGTAGAGCCGCACGAGATCCAGCGTGGCGGGATCGCTGGACTGGATCAGGCGATAGACTTCGTCGTTCACGTAAACGCCAAGCCCGATCAGGTCGTCCTGGGACTCAATGGCGCCGCCCGCCGGGTTTCCGGAAATCGGAATCGAGCAGGGCCACGCCGAAGATCTCGAGGTCGGCATAGCTTTCCAGATTGAAGGTCACCTGCGTCGCATCCCGCTTGGCATTGGCGCGCATCGTGCAGTTGACGCTGGCGCTCAGGTCTCTCTGCACGCGCGTGACGACACAGATATACGGATCCGGCGGTGCGATGTTCTGGTTCATCATGTCCAGGCCGGACTGAAGGACCGGTCCGGCGAGCGTCCCCAGACCGCCGAACAGGCCCGGCGCGCCGTCGCCGCCCGTGTCGCCAGCCATGTCGATCGCGGCGGAACTGACCCCGGTTCCGTCCCAGGGCCGGCTCCCGGCCATCTGCGCGTCGATCTGAAACTCGAACCGCAGCTCGCGGGCCTCAGCTGTGCCGAAAGCGAGCACAAGCGCCAGGGCGGCAACAATAAGCCGCGGAGGAACCCCAACCATAATCCACTACCTGATAACTGTCATTTGGCGACTACCCTGCCCTAACGTAGCCCGGGCTGTAAAGCCGCTAAAACCGTTTCGGCGGCGCTGTAGTCTGCGTCGGGTCGGCGGCGCTGCCGTCGGAGTTTGCGCCGTCTGCTCGTCGCCAGGAGAGCCCCGATTGGAACCACGCGGGCCGCCGGACGCCCCGGGCGAAGATTGAAGGACGCTCCCGGGCAGACGTCGAAAGAGCCGCCGAGACGAGCCATGTGATCATCCCCCAGGAAGGGGCGGCGGCGGCGAGATGAGGCACGATCCCCGACAGCCCGAACACGATGCCGGCCATGGACCGCGCGACCGTCGAGGGCGCGGTCAGCAGCCCGGAGGCGACCGGGATGACGGAGGGCAGGATCAGGATGCAGATGGTGCCGCGAGAGGCGATCGATGCGGTGGACGGAGTGTCGGCGTAGTTCGCCCAACCATCACGACCTTCGCCATCGTGGCCACAGACCAGCGGGAAATGGACACGCACCCGCCGCCACCGATGATCGTCGCCATTGCGATGCCACTCCGGAAATGCCTGCGACGTGCGCTGGACGCCGGGTGCGGCGCGCATTGCTAATTTCAATGTAGCGACAAGTGAGATTTGGCTGGGGTGGTAGGATTCGAACCTACGATACACGGTACCAAAAACCGATGCCTTACCACTTGGCTACACCCCAACGGTGCTGGCAATTACGCCAAGGCGCCGGGGCGCGCAAGACCGGGCGGGGCGGAAAACGCCGCCGCCCTCAGACCCGCAGCGGGTCGCCCTTGGCCAGCGCGTCGAACGCCATCAGCGAGGCTATCATCGCCGGCATCCGCGTCAGCGGGATCATGTTCGGCCCGTCGGACGGCGCGTTGTCGGGGTCCTCATAGAGTCTCGATGAACACCCCGGCGATGCCGAGGCTCACCGCCGCGCGCGCCAGCACCGGCGCGAATTCGCGCTGCCCGCCGCTGGAGCCGCCAAGCCCGCTAGGCTGCTGCACCGCATGGGTCGCGTCCATGATCACCGGCCAGCCCGTCTTCATCATCGTCGGCAGGCTGCGCATGTCCGTCACCAGGGCGTTGTAGCCGAACGAGGCGCCGCGCTCGGTCAGCATCAGCCTCTCGTTGCCGGTGGAGGCGACCTTCTGCGCCACGTTCGCCATGTCCCACGGGGCGAGGAACTGGCCCTTCTTGATGTTGATCGCGGCGCCGGTCTCGCCGGCGGCAAGCAGCAGGTCGGTCTGCCGGCAGAGGAAGGCCGGGATCTGCAGGATGTCCACCGCCCTGGCCGCCGCCGCGCATTGCTCGGCGGTGTGCACATCGGTCAGAACCGGCACGCCCAGGCGCCCGCGCACCTCCGCCAGAACCTCCAGCCCCGCCTCCAGCCCCGGCCCCCGCTGGCCGCCGAGCGACGTGCGGTTGGCCTTGTCGTAGGACGCCTTGAAGACGAAGCCCGCCCCTGCCTTCGCGCAGGCCGCCTGCATGGCCTTGGCGATGCGCAGGGCATGCTCCAGCCCTTCCAGCTGGCAGGGGCCGGCGATGACCGTCAGGGGCCTGTCGTTGCCGAAGGTGACGGCGCCCACCTTCACCGCCTTCATCGCGCTGCCCATGAGACCGCCCCTAAAGTTCCTGCTTCTTGATGCCGGTCACGCGCCCGGCGACGATGGCCACCGCCGCGGCCCCGAAGCTGAAGAGCGCGCCCATCTTGGCCGCTTCCTGCACCGGCCCGGCATCGAAGGCCACCGAGGCGATGAAGAGCGACACCGTGAAGCCGATCGCCGCCACGCAGCCGATCACGAAAAGATCGCTCGTGCGCATCCCCTGCGGCAGTCCCAGCTTCATCGGCCCCGCCGCCAGCCAGCCGAAGAAGAGGATGCCGGCGGGCTTGCCGATCAGCAGCCCCGCCAGCACCAGCCATGTGGGCGCGCCGATCGATTTGAACTCCACCCCGGCATTCATCAGACCGAAGAGGAAGAGGATCCATTCCACCGGCACCTTCAGCCCATGCTCGATGGTGTTGAGAAGATCGTGCAGATGCACCTCGGCCGCGCTGAAGAGGCCGAAGGCGCGGTCCGCATGGGGGATCGTGGGCACGATGGGCAGCAGGCCGAGGGCCGGGTGCAGCCCCGCCTCCTGGAACCCGTACCACGAGAGCGCCCCGGCGATGGCGTAGGGCCAGGCGCCGAAGCGTGTGCGCATGAAGGTGGCGTTGGGCCGGGCCTGGTTGCGGCGGTCCAGCCGCCGCGGCAGCCAGTTGGCCACCAGGAACACGCCGAGCGCCGCGACGACCGACAGCAGCAGCCATTGCGGCGCCAGGACGCCGCTGGGGTAGAAGACCGCGAGGATGATGAGCCCCGCCGCATCGTCGGCGATGGCCAGCAGAAGCAGGAACCGTACCGCCGGATGCCCTGCTCCGAAGACGATGCGCCCCACGAGGTAGCTGAAGGCGATATCGGTCGCCGTGGGGATCGCCCAGCCATTGGCCACCGCGTCGAAGACGTCAGAGCCAAGCACCAGCGCCAGTCCAAGATAGACGCTGATGGGGCCGACCATGCCGCCCACGGTGGCGATCAGCGGGGTCGCCGCCTTCTTGCCGCGCAGCGAGCCGTCCTTGAGGATGATCGCCTCCCACACCTCCTTGGCGGCAATGGCGAAGAACAGCGCCATCAGCACGTCGTTGACGAGGTAGTGCAGGGTCAGCGTCCGGCGGATATGCCCTTCGGCGTCAACGTGGGCTTGGCCGATGATGAAATCGTCGGCGATCACGAACTCCACGAAGTCGTGGTAGCTGTGGGCGTCGATATTGGCCCAGAACAGCGCCAGCAGCGCACCGCCGATCAACAGGAGCGAGTAGTTGGCGATGGTGTTCCAGACGCGATACATCGGCGGGTCTTCCTGTTTGTTTGGATCGGGATAGTGCAGCCGGGCGCCGCAGGCAACCGGACCGCGCCGGCGCCAGACCGGAGAAAGGCCGGGGCCCTCAGCCGCCCGGATCGCCGGGCGCCGCGGGAGGCGCGGCCATCACCCGGGCCACCTGCGCCCGCAACGCCGGCAGAAGCTCGGCCGCGAACCAGGGGTGCCGGTTCAGCCAGGCCGTGTTGCGCCACGAGGGATGCGGCAGCACGAACGTGTCGGGCGCATGCCGGCGCCAGCCTGCGACCGTCTGGGTGACGGGGGTGCGCACGCCCAGATGCAGCCTGTGGGCGTGGCCGCCGATCAGGACCCGCAGGCGAACGTCCGGAAGCGTCGCCATCACCGGGACTTTCCAGGTTCTGGCGCAGACGGGCGGCGGGGCCAGGTCCGACCCCTTGGCGTCGTAGCCCGGAAAGCAGAAGGCCGCGGGCACGATGGCCACGCGGGCGCGGTCGTAGAAGGCGGCCTCGTCCAGCCCCAGCCAGTCGCGCAGCCGGTCGCCGCTGCGGTCCCAGAAGGGCGTATTGGCGGCATGCACCCGGGCGCCCGGCGCCTGGCTGGCGATCAGAAGCCGCGCGGACGGGCGGAACCAGACGACCGGGTTGGGCCGGTGCGCGGTGACGGTTGCCGCGAAGCGGTCCGCGCAGATCGTGCAGGCGGCGAGCCGCGCGCGCACGCCGCCCGGATCGGGGAAACCGTCCGCCTCTCGATGGGCGGCGAGGCCGGGTGCGTCGGCGGCGTCTGGCATGCCGCAGAGGTGGGCGCCGGGGGCCCGGGGTCAACCCCGCTTGCGACGGGCGGCGAACCGGTCCACACCCGCGGCCCTGATGCACGCCGATCCGACCCCTCTCGACCGGGCCCATGCCGCGATGCAGGCCGCGCCCGAAGACGACGCCACGCGGCTGGCGTTCTACGGGCGTCTCGCGGAGGCGGAGCTCTACCTGCTGCTCGAGGATCCGGCCCCGCTGGCGGATGCCCTCATCCCGCGCGTCTTCCCCCTGGAGGACGGACCGGTGGTGCTGGCCTTCGACCGCGAGGCGCGGCTGGCGGCGTTCACCGGGGCGCCCGCCGACTATGCCGCCCTGTCGGGGCGGCGGATCGCGGCGTATCTGGCAGGTCAGGGCCTGACCCTGGGGCTCAATCTCGGCGTCGCGCCCTCCTCGATCCTGATCCCGCCGGGCGCCATCGCCTGGCTGTCGCAGACGCTGACGGCCGCGCCGGTGCCGGCGAACGACCGTCCCATGGAAGTCTCGCGCCCCGCCGATCTGCCCGGCCGCCTGCTTTCGGCGCTCGACGCGAAGCTCGCCACGGCCGCCGGGCTGGCCGGGGCGGCACGGCTTGCACGGGTGCACTATGAGGACGGACGCTCGGGGCACCTGCTGGCCTTCACCGGCGTCGCCGGGGGGGCCGAGCCGGCGCTGGCGCAGGCCGTTGGCGAAGCGCTGACCTTCTCGGGGGTGGACGCCGCGAGCCTCGACATCGCTTTCCTGCCGGCCGCCGACCCCCTGATCGCGCGGCTCGACCGCGTGGCCCTGCGCTTCGATCTGCCGGAGGCGCCGGGGCGCCCGCCGCCCGCGCCCGGCAGCGACCCCGCGCGCCCGCCCCGCCTGCGCTGAGCCAGGGCCGGGGGTGCCTCAGTATCCGCGGGCGCGGTCGACCAGATGCATGAGCGGCAGCCCCGCCTCGCCGCGGCGGATGTTCTCGGCGATCACCGGCGCCGCCGTGGAGGCCCGCGTGGCCGAGGCGATGTGCGGCGTGATCGTCACCCCCGGATGATCCCAGAACGGATGGTCCTGCGGCAGCGGCTCGACCCGGAAGGTGTCGAGCGTCGCGTGGGCGAGGCGACCGGCATCGAGCGCGGCGAGAAGCGCATCGTCGTCGATCAGCCCGCCGCGTCCGGGGTTCAGCAGCACCGCCCCCTGCGGCAGCCGCGCCAGTGCCCCGGCGTCGATCATGGCCTCCGTCGCGTCCGTCAACGGCAGCAGCAGCACGAGGACGTCGGCCTCGGCCAGGGCCGTGGCGAACCCGGGTCGCCCATGCAGGCAGCGCACGCCGTCCACCGCCTTCGGCGACCGGCTCCATCCGGTGACGGCGAAGCCGAGGTCGCGCAGGGTCTTTGCGCAGGCGACGCCGAGCTCGCCGAGGCCGAGGATCGTCACCCGGCGCGAGCCGGCGAGCGCGGGCGCGGTGTTGTGCCAGCCGCGATCCTTCGGCGCCAGATGCGCATCCATCCCCAGATGGTGCCGCAGGACGTGTCCCGCGACCCATTCCATCATCCCCTGGCGCAGGCCCGGCTCGACCATCCGCGCGAGCGGCTGGGTCAGGGTCGGGTTCCCGATGACCGTCTCGACCCCGGCCCAGAGGTTCAGCACCGCCTTGGCGCGGGTGAACGGGCTGAAGTCCTTCAGGGGGCCGCTCGGGGCATAGACGATCCAGTCCACCTCCTCTGGCGGATGCGCGCGGGCGAGGTCTGCGGCAACCCCGGCTTCGGCCAGCGCGTCCGTCAGCCGCCCCTCCCAGATCGGCCAGTAGAAGTCCGGGGCGGAGAAAAGGATCTTGGGGATCGAGGGGTCGGTCTGGCCCATGGCGCGCGCTTTCGTCTGGAGGTTCGGTTCGGGTGAGCTCATGTGCAGCTCGGTTCCGGGCCGGAGTGACCGCGCCCGTACCGCTTGGGTGCGCGGGTGGGCGGTGCGGGCGCGGCCCGCCGAAGGCCCCCCCGCTCAGCGCGGCTTGTGCACATGCGCGCTCTGCACCAGGCCGAACGCCCCCATCAGCACCAGCATCGCCGAGCCGCCATAGCTCACCAGCGGCAGCGGCACGCCGACGACGGGCGCCAGGCCCATGACCATGGCCATGTTGACCGAGAAGAACAGGAAGAACGTGCCGGCCACCCCAAAGGTCAGCAGGCTCGCGAACCTGTCGCGGTTGGTCAGCGCCGAGGCGACGCAGAACAGGATCACCAGCGCGTAGAGCCCCAGCAGCGAGACCGCGCCGACGAAGCCGAACTCCTCGGCCAGTGTGGTGAAGATGAAGTCGGTGTGCTTCTCGGGCAGGAAGTTCAGCCGGCTCTGGGTGCCCTGCATGAAGCCGCGGCCCGTCCACCCGCCGGAGCCGAGCGCGATCTTCGATTGGGTGATGTGGTAGCCCGAGCCCAGCGGGTCCGACGCGGGATCGAGGAACGTGTCGATCCGCCGGAACTGGTAATCCTTCAGAAGCTGCCAATCGGTCCCGCGCGAGGCCAGTACCGCCCAGACGAGCGTCACGGCCCCGAGGATCACCGCCCCGAAGTAGAGCCAGTGAACGCCCGCGAGGAACATCAGAAAGCCGCCCCCCGCCACCAGAAGGATCGAGGTGCCCAGATCGGGCTGCTTCAGAACAAGGAACGTCGGCAGCAGGATCAGGATCAGCGGCACGGCCACCCAGAGCGGGCGCGAGGTGCGATGGATGTCGAGCCAGTCGTAATAGGCCGCCAGCATCATCACCAGCGTGATCTTCATCAGCTCCGAAGGCTGCAGGCGCATGAAACCCAGATCGATCCACCGCTGCGCGCCCATCCCCATCGCCCCGAAGAGTTCGACGGCGACAAGAAGCCCGAGCGCGCCCAGATAGGCGACCCCGGCCATGTTGCGCCAGAACCAGATCGGTACCATCGCCACGCCGACCATCAGCACCAGCCCCAGCCCGAAACGCTTGGCCTGCGGTTCCACCCAAGGGCTAAAGGAGCCGCCGGCGACCGAATAGAGCATCAGGAAGCCGACGCCGGCGATCGAGGCGATCACCAGCAGCAGCGGCCAGTTGAGGTAGAGCACCTTGCGCAGACCCGAGGGAACCGTGCGGACGTTCTGCTCCAGATAGCTCATGCGCGGGTCCGCTTCGGCGGCTCGGCCGGACGCCGCCGCAGGGGCAAGGCAGCGTTGCGCTCCGCCGCCGCCTCGCGCTGGCCGGCCGGATAGGCCTCCACCGGTGGCAGATCGCCGTGCATCGCCCGCAGCAGCACGTCGCGCGCCACGGGTGCCGCCGCCGCCGAGCCGCCGCCGCCATGCTCCACGATCACCGAAATCGCGTATTTCGGCGCGTCGAGCGGAGCGTATCCCACGAACAGCGCATGGTCCCGCCGCTCCCACGGCAGATCCTCGTTGCGGAAGACGCCGCGCGCCCGTTCGGCCTTGCTGATGTTGCGCACCTGGCTGGTGCCTGTCTTGCCCGCGAGCTTCATCGCCGGATCGTCGATGCGGCTGCGATAGGCGGTGCCGCGGCGGTAGTTGGACACGGCGTCCATCGCCCGGCGGACGGCCGCCATGTTGCCGCGACCGATCCCCAGATCGCCCTCGTCCCGCACCGGCTGCTCGACCCCGTCGACGGACCTGATCAGCCGCGGCGTCAGCGCCCGGCCGCTGGCCAGCCGTGCCGTCATCACCGCCAGCTGCAGGGGCGAGGTCAGCACGTAGCCCTGACCGATACAGGCGTTCAGCGTGTCGCCCGGCCGCCATTCCTCGCCGCGGGTCCGCCGCTTCCAATCGATATGCGGCACCAGCCCCTCGGCCACTGCCGACATCGGCAGGTCATAGCGCGTCCCGAGACCCAGACGCCGCCCCATCTCGGCGATCCGGTCGATGCCGACCCGCTGCGACACCTCGTAGTAGTAGACGTCGCAGGACTGCACGAGGCTGTTGTGCAGGTCCATGTAACCGTGCCCGCCGCGCTTCCAGCAGTGAAAGCGCCGGCCGCCGGCGGTCAGGTACCCGGGGCACCAGACGGTATCCTGCGGGCCGATCACCCCGGCCTCGAGCGCCGCGAGCGCGGTGACCATCTTGAAGGTGGAGCCCGGAGGATAGACGCCCTGCACGGTCTTGTTGGCAAGGGGGCGGTACTTGTTGCCGGTGAGCAGGCCGTAATCGGCGCTGGAGATGCCGCGCACGAACATGTTGGGATCGAAGGAAGGGGCGGAGCCGATGGCCAGCAGATCGCCGTTCTGCGCATCCATCACCACCACGGCGGCGCTTTCGCCGGTGAGCCGCGCCTGCACGTAGTTCTGCAGCCCCTCGTCGACGGTAAGCTGCAGGTTGCGCCCGGCATCGGCCCCCTCGCGGGCGAGCTCGCGCATGACGCGGCCGGCGGCGTTGACCTCGATGCGGGTGTTGCCGGCGCGGCCGCGCAGCACGCCCTCCATCTTGGCCTCGACCCCGGTCTTGCCGATCTGGAACTTCGGGATCTGCAGCAGCGGGTCCGGGTCCTCCGTCTGCGCCAGGTCCCAGTCGCTGACCGGCCCGACATAGCCCACGACATGGGCGAAATCGCCGCCCAGCGGATAGCTGCGCGACAGCCCCACCTCCGGCCGGACGCCCGGCAGGGCGGGCGCGTTGACGCCGACGCGGGCCAGATCCTCCCAGGCGAGGCGGTCCGCCACGGTCACCGGCACGAAGGCACTGCGCCGCTGGGTCTCGCGCAGGGTGCGGGCGATGTCCTCCTCGCTGAGCGGCACGATCTTCGCCAGCCGTTCCAGCACGGCCGCGACGTCGCCCGCATCCTCGCGCACGATCACGATGCGGTAGTTCTGGTCGTTGACGGCGATGGGCACGCCGGCGCGGTCGAAGATCAGGCCACGGGCCGGAGGCAGCAGCCGCATGTTGATGCGGTTCTCCTCCGCCAGCATGCGGAACTCCTCGGCCTGCTCGATCTGCATGAAGCGCATCCGCAGCCCGAGCGCCGCGATCACGCCCGCCTGCGCGGCGCCCAGCACCAGCCCCCGGCGGCCGATACGGCGCGCGCTCTCCTCGGTATCCTTCGGGCTGCGCTTCATGGCCGCGCCCGCCCGATCAGCCCATCGGTGGTCGGCCGTCGCCGCACGCCGAACATCATCGCGGTCGCGAGCGCTACCGCCGGATAGGCCGCGACCGTGACGGGCACCGCCAGAAGCTGCCGCCCGATCCCCGGCTGATCCACGAAGAACGCCGCCAGGATCGCCCATTGCGCGAAGGTCAGCGCCATCGCCAGCGCCCCGAACACCCCGATCTCGCCGAAGATCGAAAGGGTGCGCAGGCCCCGCTGGCGGCCGCGCAGACTTTCGCCCGCGATCACCACCAGCCCGGCCCAGAGGCCCGGCGGGCGCATCGTGAGCAGATCGGCCACGAGGAACAGCGCGGCGAGCAGCGGCGCCGGCACGTAGTCGGGCCGCCGCATCAGCCACGCCACCGCCAGGCACAGCATCAGGTCGGGCCCGGGCAGGCCGCCCGGCTCGGCGGTAAGCGGAAGCAGCGGCACGAAAAGGCTGAGCGCGCAAAGGACGCTGAAAAGCGCCATGCGGCCGAACCTGTTAAAGAGCCGCGCCTCATCCATCGCGTTCGCCCCCATCGGCGGAGGCGGGCGTGACGGGCAAACCGGTGGGGCGCTCGGGGCCCTGGACCGGCGGCAACCCGCGGTCGAAGGGCTGCACCAGTTCGCCGACCTCGGCGATCCGTTCGATCCCGCCATGGCGCAGCACCCGCAGGAACTCCAGCCGCCCGTAATCCGCGGCAAGTCGCACCCGCAGCCGCCGGTCGGGACTTTGGGCCACCTGCCCCACCACCAGCCCGGCGGGGAACACGCCGCCATCCCCCGAAGACACGACCCTGTCGCCGGGGCGCACAAGCTCGATCGTCTCGAGAAAATCGAGGCGCGGGTAACCGGTATTGTCGCCCACCAGCAGCGCCTTCTGGCCGGAGGGCTGGATCGTGACCGGGATGCCGGAGGCGGGATCGGTCAGCAAGATCACCCGCGCCGTGCGGTTGCCCACGCCCGAGATGCGGCCCACCAGCCCCAGACCGTCGATGGCGGCCCAGCCGTCGCGGATGCCGTCGCGCGCGCCGACGTTCAGAAGCACCGACTGCCGGAAGGGCGATCCGCTGTCGGCGAGCACCACGCCGGTCACGAAGGTCAGCTTCTTGTCGAGCCGCACGTTGTTGAGGTCGAGCAGGCGCGCGTTCTTCTGCTCAAGCTGCAGTGCCGCCTCCTTCCATTCGCGCATCTGCTGCAGCTCGCGCCGCAGTTCCTTGTTCTGCTCGTAGATGCGCGCGTAGGAGCGGAAATCCTCGGCCATGGCCACAAGGTTGGTCGCCGGGGCCATCGCCCATTCCATCCGCGGCAGGACCGCATCCAGAAGGTCCGTACGCAGCCGTTCGACCCGCGGGCTGTCGATCCGCCAGACGAGGAAGGTCAGCAGCAAGGCCGCCACCAGTCCGCCCACGAGGATGCGGCGGACCGGGCGGAAATGGTCTGACGGGCGGCTGCTGTCTGCCAAGATCGTCCCTTCCCGAAAGGTCAGGATGGCGGGCGGTTAACTGTCGTAGTCGATCACGTGGCGCAGCTGCGCCTCGTATTCCAGGGCCTTGCCGGTGCCGAGCGCCACGCAGTTGAGCGGCGCCTCCGCCACCGATACTGCCAGCCCGGTCTGCTCGCGCAAGGCCAGATCGAGATCGCCCAGAAGCGCGCCGCCACCCGTGAGCATGACGCCACGGTCGACGATGTCGGCGGCGAGGTCGGGCGGCGTCGCCTCCAGCGCCGTCATCACCGCCTCGCAGATCGCCTGCACCGGTTCGGCCAGCGCCTCGGCCACCTGCGCCTGGCTGATCTCCGTCTCTTTCGGGACGCCGTTCAGCAGGTCGCGGCCGCGGATCATCATCGAGGCGCCGCGCCCGTCGTCGGGCATCCGCGCGGTACCGATGGAGGTCTTGATCCGCTCCGCCGTCGCCTCGCCGATCAAGAGATTATGCTGCCGCCGCAGGTAGCTGATGATCGCCTCGTCCATCCGGTCTCCACCGACCCGGACGGAGCGCGCATAGACGATGTCGCCCAGGGACAGCACCGCCACCTCGGTCGTGCCGCCGCCGATATCGACCACCATGTTGCCCGTGGGGTCGGTGATCGGCATGCCGGCGCCGATGGCCGCCGAAATCGGCTCGGCGATCAGCCCCGCCTTGCGCGCGCCCGCAGAGATCACCGATTGCCGGATCGCGCGCTTCTCCACCGGGGTGGCGCCGTGCGGCACGCAGACGATGATCTTCGGCTTGCTGAACGTGGTGCGCTTGTGGACCTTGCGGATGAAGTGCTTGATCATCTCCTCGGCCACGTCGAAATCGGCGATCACGCCCTCGCGCATCGGCCGGATCGCCTGGATGCTGCCGGGCGTCCGGCCCAGCATCAGCTTGGCGTCCTCGCCCACGGCCAGCACCTTCTTCACGCCGTCCTTGACGTGGTAGGCCACGACGGACGGCTCGTTCAGGATGATGCCGCGGCCCTTGACGTAGACCAGGGTGTTGGCCGTGCCAAGGTCGATCGCCATGTCCGACGAGAACAAGCTCGATAAAAGCCACATAAGCGGTCGTCCCGTCTGCGTTCTGCCTCTGGCCCCGAACGAGTCGCCACGCCGGGTTGGCGGCCCTTATAGAAGTGCGCCATAGCGGATTAAAGGGGCCAAGTGGTTAATGGGCGGTGAACGGCCCTAGGGAAAGGGGAGAGTGGCAGCCATGCCGCTAGATATGCTACCCATTCCCCCTACAGCCCGTGGTTGCGACGACATTCTTCCGACCCATGTGCCGGGGACGGGCATCTGGGCTCCCTGCCTCGCCTCGAGGTTCAGGGCCATACCCTGTCGGTCGATCCGGGAACGGCCCCGAGGCGGGCGCCGGAAATGCCGCCGCCATCGTCGGCGACCGCCGCTCCGGCCTGTTCACAGCGAGTATCATCCCGCGGCGAGTTCGACGTGCGGCCCGCCGCGGCGCGTGGAGCCGGAAGCTGTGCCGTGGTGCCAGGGTGAGGAAGGAAGGCGACATCATTGGTCCGCCTGGGTCGACCTCCGGTCTTTCGTGGCCGGTCTTGCCATGGGTGCTGCGACGCACGCATCGATATGCCTGGGATGACAGTTTCCGAAGCGGCCCGCGCCATGCGATCCTTGCGTCGGACCTCCCCGGGACGGACACTGCCCTGGGCCGCACAATGAAGCCCTTCGGACACATCGGATCAAGGAGACACCATGGACGACGTCGACACCACCGAACTCGACCGGATGCTGCAGGCTGCCTTCGATGCATCGTCGAAGCTCTACCGGGACAGGGGGTTCCAGCGGCGCGTCGGGTTCGGGCGGCGGCCAGCCCTGATCAGCGTCGATCTGGCCAATGCCTGGACCCGCCCGGGCAACCCGTTCACCTGCGATCAGACGAAGATGGACGGCGAGATCATCCCCGGCATGCAGCGCCTTCTGAAGGCGTTCCGGGCGCAGAAGCTCCCGGTGGTGCATGTGACCACCGCCTACGAGATCACCGACCGCACGGCGGCCTTCACCGACATGGGGCTCTGGCACGACAAGATCCCGATCGACGCGGTCAACATCGCCGACACGGAGCTTTGGGCGATTGACAGCCGGATCGCGCCGGTCGAGGGCGAGTACACCCTGCTGAAGAAACGGGCATCCGCCTTCCATGGCACGGAGCTGGCGGGCATCCTGCGTGCCAACGACGTGGACACCATCCTCGTCACCGGGGTCACCGCCTGCGCCTGCGTGCGCCAGACGGTCTGCGACGGGATCGCGGACGGATTCCGCCCCATCGCGGTGCGCGAGTGCATCGGCGACAGGGTGCCCGGCGCCGTGGCCTGGAACCTCTTCGACATCGACGCGAAATTCGGCGACGTGGAAACCGTGGAGACATGCGTGCGCTACATCGAAGGCCTCGCGGACCTGCGGACCGCCGCCGAATAGGCCCCGGGCAACGGCTGCCGCGCAGGGGTGCTGCCGGTCGCCCTGCCCGGTGAAGCGGCCGCGCCCGGCGACAGGCTCCGCGCAGGCCATCCGATGGGCCGGGCCACCGGCCGCCCGGCCGTCCCGGCGCTGACATGCGCCGGCGGAACCGGCCCGCCCTACTCTACTGTCGTCAGCACGTAGACCCCGCTCTCGTGCAGGCTCGCCTGCCACCCGGCCTCCACGAGGATCGCCATCGTCACCTCCTCGATGATCGCCGGGCCCCTCACCGTATCGCCTGCACCGAGGCGTGCGCCGTCATAGACGGGGGCCTCCGTCGCCGCGCCATCGGCGGTCAGGATCAGCGGGCGGGTTCCGGACCGGGCGCCCTCGGCGCCGTCGCCCGGCGGCAGGCTCGCTGTCTTCGGTTTCTCGATCCGGCCGTAGAGCACGCTTTCCACGTTGACGATCTCGACCACCGTGTTCGGCTCCGAGTAGGTGTAGAGTTCCTTGTGCCGCCGGTGGAACGCCTCGGCGATCTCCGGCAGGGCGGCCTGCGTGATGGGTCCATCCCCGATCTCGACCGTGCATTCGTGGACCTGCCCCACGTACCGTATGTCGAGCGAGCGTTGGATGCCGATCCGATCCTCGCCGAAGCCGTCGGCTGCAAGCGCCGCGCGTCCTTCGACCTCGATACTCTTCGAAGGTGGCCGCAAGGTCCCGCGCCAGCCCCTCCCCCCCGATGCGCGCGGGAAACGGCGCCATGAAGTTGTACTTCACGTCCGAGATGATCTGCCCGAAGGCGCAGAGCCCCGAGGCGAGCTTCGGCACCAGGATCCGCGCGATCCCCATGTCCCGGGCGAGCGCGGTGATGTGGGCGCCTGTCGCCCCGCCTGCGCCCACGAGCACGAAGTCGCGCGGGTCGTCGCCGCGCTCGACCGAGACGCGGCGGATGCCGTTCACCATGTTGGCGTTGACGATGGTGAACATGCCGTAGGCCGCCCGCTCGATGCTCAGGCCAAGCGGGTCGGCAACGTGCACCCGGATCGCCTCACGCGCCTTGTCGATATCCAGCGGCAGCCGCCCGCCCACGAGGCCGGCGGGGTTCAGGTATCCCAGCACCAGGTTGGCGTCGGAGACGGTTGGCAGCTTGCCGCCGCGCCCGTAGCAGGCCGGGCCGGGGTCGGAGCCCGCCGATTGCGGGCCCATCTGCAGAAGTCCCATCGTGTCGATCGACCCGATGGAGCCGCCGCCCGCGCCCAGCGTCTCCACCTGGATCATCGGCACGCCGAGGCGGTAGCGCAGGAAGTCGATGTCCTTGGCGATGTTGCTGACGCCGTTCTTCGTGAGCGTGATGTCGAACGAGGTGCCGCCCATGTCGACGGTGATGATGTTGGTGTCGCCGAAGGGGGCGGCCACGTGCAGCCCCGCCTGCGGCGCCGAGGCGGGGCCGGAGTTGATCGCGTAGACCGAGCGGTCCGAGAGCACCGCCCCGATGGCCAACCCGCCGTTCGACTGGAAGTAGCGCACCGGGTTGGAGGCGCCGAGCTCGCCGAAGTAGCTGTCCACCGCACCCACATAGGCGCGCAGGGTGGGCCCGAGATAGGCGTTGACCACCGCCGTCGAGGTGCGCGTGTATTCGCGGATCTGGGGGTAGAGCTCCGAGCCCACCGTCAGCAGCACGTCCGGCATCATCTCGCGCACGATCTCGGCGGCGCGGCGTTCGTGCGCGGGGTTCAGCACCGACCAGACGAACGAGATCGCGACCGAGCCGATCTTCTGGTCGAGGAAGAGTTGGCAGGCCTCGCGCACGTCGTCCTCGATCATCGCGGTGTGCACCGCGCCGGTCGAGATGACCCGCTCGGTCACGCCGCGTCGGAGATAGCGCGGCACCAGCATCCGCGCGGGCGGATAGTCGGCATCGTAGCGGTGCCCGTCCTCCTTGTGGCCCAGCCTGATCTCCAGGCTGTCCTCGTGGCCGCGGGTGCAGATCAAGCCGGTCGGCGCCCCCTTGTGCTGGATCAGCGCGTTCAGCGCCACGGTGGTGCCGTTGATGCAAAGATCGGATTGCGAGACGATCGCCTCCGGCGTGAGCCCGGTCGCCTCGGCGATCTGGCCCAGCCCGTCGCGGATCGCCTGCGTTGGGTCGCCCGGCGTCGACAGGGCCTTGAAGAGACGGACCCGGCCCTCCGGATCGGCAAGGACGAAATCGGTGAAGGTGCCGCCGGCATCGACGCCCAGGCGATAGCTGCTCATGCGTCGGCTCCCTTCGTCCCGGACCGCGCCGCCCGGGTGGCGACCGCGTCCACCGCCCCATCCGCGACCACGACGCCATAGTCGGCCCTGGCCCCGGCTATGGACACGAGCCCGTTGCGCACGTCGTCCAGCACCCGTGCCGGATCGCGCTGCTGCGGGTCGCCGTAGCCGCCGCCGCCGGGGTTCTTGTTGGCCGCCCGTTCGCCGGGCCGGATCGTCTCGATCACGTTGGTCTTGATGACCTGCGTCGCGCCGCCCCGCGTCACCTCGAGCCGGCCCACCTTCGTCTCGACATCCGCAGAGGCGGCACCGGCCGCCCCCATCGCCGGGATGCGACGGCCCTCGCCGAAGGTGATGAAGGTCATGTCGGTGTCCAGCGGCTCCACCTCCCAGCAGGTACCGGAGCCGCCGCGGAATTCGCCCGCGCCTCCCGAATCCGTCATCAGCGAATAGCGGTGGATGATGATCGGATAGGAGTGTTCCAGCAGTTCGATATCGCCGGAGGTCAGCGCGCCGAAGCAGCATTCCGGCCCCACCGCGTGCCAGCCGTCCTGGCTGGGCGTGGCGCCGGCGCCCGAGATGATCGAGGCCAGCACCATGGTCACGTATTCCTCGTCGTGGCGCGTGTCCCAGCCGGCGATGTTGCAGCCGTTGGCATGGCCCCAGGAAGCCGCGACCTTGTCCGGCGCCGCCTGCTCGAAGGCGAGCCGCACGGCATCCGTCAGGGTCTCCATCGGCGTGGTCGTGCAATTGGCATGAGGCGCCGGCGCCTGGGCGTTGCAGATCGTGCCCTTTTCACCCATGTTGACAGACACGCAGCGATAGAGCCCCTCGTTGTAGGGCGGCGGCAGCTGGGCGAACATCATCAACCCCAGATAGACGCCGGAATAGCTGTTCCCCTCGTAGCTGTTGATGAAATAGGGGATCTGCGGCGGGCTCGCGACGGCGATGTGGCAGGTCTCGCCCTCGATCCGGACCGTGGCCGTGATCTCGAAATCGCCGAAGCCGTGGCCGGCATCCTCCAGCACCGCCGTGCCGGAATACGTGCCGTCAGGCACATCGGCGATGAGCGAACGCATGTGCTTGTCGGCCATGTCCATCAGCGTCGCGATGCAGGCGCGCACCTCCTCCAATCCGTACTTCTCGAGAAGGGCGAGCAGGTTCCGCTCCCCCACCTGGCAGGCGCCGATGAGCGCGTTGAAGTCGCCCTCCTGGCTGCGGCGGGCGCGCATGTTCGTGAAGATGAGGTTCAGCACGTCGCGGCGCGGCACGCCCTCGTCCCAGATCTTCAGCGGCGGGATGCGCAGGCCCTCGGCATAGATCTCCTTGGCGTCGGGGTTGTAGCCGGCGGGGACCGGCCCGCCGATGTCGGTCAGGTGCCCCTTGCACACGGTCCAGAACACCAGTTGGCCCTCGAAGAAGACGGGCTTGTACATGCAGACGTCGATGATGTGCGAGCCGGCATAGGCGGGATCGTTGTGAAGCAGCAGGTCGCCCGGGCGGATATCGTCCCCGAAATATCCGGCGACCGCCTTCATCGCGGGGATGAGGCTGCCGAGGTGGATCGGAATGTCCTGTCCCTGCAAGATCATCTCGGGCGTACCGTCGAACAGCGCCGTGGAATAATCGTGCGCGAGGTTGAAGACCGAGGAACGCGCCGTTTTCTCCAGCGAAACGGTCATCTCGCGTTGCGTCGTCTCGAGCACGCCGCGCACGACGCTGAGGGTGATGGGGTCGACTGGGCGGTCTGGCATGGCGTGGGTTCCTCTGGCGGCGAAGCGCTTGGGCGCAAGGCGATCGCCGGAGCGTAGCAGCGCGATCACCGCGCGTCTTGATCCTGAGCGCCATCCGGCTTTGCACGAAGCGCGGTCCCCGGCTTTGCCCCCCAGGGCTGCCGGAATGGGCGCGGGTCTTCGCTGCGCGCCGTTCGGGCTTGCCACCGCGGCGACGAGTGCGGACACTCCGGCGCGTGAATGCGGTGACACAATTCAGGAGCGGCCCCGAGGCGGGCCCGGGCAGGCCATGACGCCGGTGCCGACCGCCGGGTCGCGCGGAGATGCCGCGCACGGGATGCCGCAGGGCTTCGATACCGCGGCGATCGACCCGCCGGACCGGTCCCGCGCCTGGGCGGCCGCCATCGACCGCTCGTACTTTCCGCTGACGCTGCGGTATCGCGATCCCGGGCGGTTCAGCGGGCGGCTGGCGGCCTGGACCCTCGGGGCGCTCTCTGTCTCGCGCCTGCAATCCGATGCCCTGTCCTATCGCCGCGAGGCGCGGCACCTGCGGGGCGCCGAAGAGGAAGACTTCCTCGTCACCGTTCCGGGTACCGCGCCCGTGCAGTTCACGCAGATGGGCCGCAGCGTCGACTGCCGGCCCGGGGGGTTCGTTCTGGAACGGGGCAACGAGCCCTACAGGTTCAGCTACGCGGCACGAAGCGATCTGATCGCGGTCAAGGTCTCCGCCACGACGCTGAAGCGCCACCTTCCACGTCCCGGCCGGTTCTGCGCCATAGACTTCGATGCCCGCGACGGCGTCGGCGCGCTCATGGTCGACATGCTCAGAGCCACCGAGGCGCGTTGGGCTGCCGCCACCCCTGCCGCCTGCGAAACGCTGGGCCGCCAATTGCTCGAGATGCTGGCCCTGGCCGTCGAGGGCGACGCCCGGGTGCTGCAGAGCAGGTGCGGTGCGATCCGGGCGGCACATCTGGATCGTATCGCGAGGGTCGTCGCCGCCCGGTTTGCCGACCCCGATCTCTCTCCCGGGGAGGTCGCCCGTGTCTGCGGCATCTCCACCCGGCACCTGCATACGGTCTGTCATGGCGACGGCGCCACCTTCGGCGAGCGGCTCCGCGCGGCCCGGCTCACCGCCGCCCGCGAGAGGCTTCGCCGATACCAGGGCGGGCGGACGATCACCGAGATCGCCTTTGCCAGCGGCTTCTCCGATGCCGCCAGCTTCTCGCGCGCCTACCGCGCCGCCTTCGGCGAAACGCCGAGCCAGACCCGGGCCGGCCGGCGGCGCGACGCCTGCCGGCCCGGACTTGGCTGACGAAACCACTTTCACTCCCCGGGCTCTTCGGTGCAGCATCGCCGCAGACGCCGAAAGGAGCCGCCCCGGGATGTACCGATCGAGGATCGACCTGAATTGCGACATGGGCGAGGGCTTCGGCCACTGGAGCTATGGCGAGGCGTCCGACGAGGACCTGGCCGCCATCGTCACCTCGGCGAACGTGGCGACCGGCTTCCATGCCGGGGACCCCAACACGATGGATGCGATGGCCCGCCTGGCGGCGCAGCACGGCCTCGGCCTCGGTGCGCATCCGGGCTACCGCGACCTGCAGGGCTTCGGGCGCCGCACCATCGGTGCCTCGGCCGCGGAGCTGGTCAACGACATCGTCTACCAAACGGGCGCCCTGCGGGAATTTGCGGCCCGGCACGGGGTCGCCCTGCAACACGTCAAGCCGCATGGCGCGCTCTACATGACAGCCGCGAAGGATGCCGACCTCTCGCGCCTTCTGATCGAGGCGCTCCGGCGGACGGGGCCGGACCTGTTGCTCTACTGCATGGACATCTCCGAGACCTTCCGCGTCGCGACCGAGCTCGGCCATCCGGCCATCCGCGAATTCTACGCCGACCGCGACTATGGCGCCGATGGCGGCATCGTCTTCGCGCGCAAGGTACGGGCCTTCGACCCCGGCGACGTGGCGGCGAAATGCGTCAGGGCCTGCCGCGAGGGCCGGGTCACCACGGTCGACGGCGACGAGATCGAGATCGCGTTCGAGTCGATCTGCTTTCATTCCGACACGCCCGGCGCGCTGCAGATCGGCCGGGCGGTACGGCGCGGCCTGGAAGAGGCCGGCGTCGCGATCGGCAGGCCCCAGGCCGCCGGTTGATCGCGCCGCCAGCCACAACATCGCAAGGAACTCCGATGGCCACAGAAATCCGCTCTCCCCTCCCCGGCACGTTCTATCGTCGCCCGGCACCCGATCAGGACGAATTCGTCGCCGATGGCGCCGAGGTGGCCCCGGGCGACGTGATCGGGCTGGTCGAGGTGATGAAGAGCTTCCACGAGGTGAAGGCCGGTGCCGCCGGCAGCAACATCCGCTTCGTGGTGGAGAACGAGGCGCCGATCACCGCCGGCGCCGTTCTGGCCGAGATCGACTGAGCATGTCGGGCGGCCTTGCAGACCTCGACGGCCGCCGGCTGTTCGTCGCCAATCGCGGCGAGATCGCGGTGCGCATCGTTCGGGCGGCGCATGCGCTCGGTCTGACCGCGATACAGGCGCATTCCGAGGCCGATGCCGATATGCTGGCCGTTCGGATGGCGGACGAGGCGGTGTGCATCGGGCCGCCACAGGCATCGAGATCCTACCTCGATGTCGCGGCGGTGGTGGGCGCGGCTCAAGCGGCGGGCGCCGATGCCATCCATCCGGGCTACGGGTTCCTCTCCGAGAATGCCGCCTTCGCCGAGGCCACCGAGGCCGCCGGCATGATCTTCGTCGGGCCATCCGCAGCCACGATCCGCCGCATGGGCGACAAGGCCGCCGCCCGCGCCGCCGCCTGTGAAGCCGGCGTGCCCGTGGTGCCGGGAAGCGACGGGCGCGTGGAGACCACCGAGGCCGCCCGCGCCTCGGCCGGCCGCATCGGATACCCGGTGATGATCAAGGCCGCAGCGGGCGGCGGCGGGCGCGGCATCCGCATCGCCGAGGACGAGGCCGACCTCGACCGGCTCGTGCCGCAGGCGCAGACGGAGGCGAAGGCGGCCTTCGGCGATGGCGGACTTCTACCTCGAGCGCCTGATCGGCAGGGCCCGCCACATCGAGGTGCAGGTTCTGGGCGACGGCACCCGCGCGGTACATCTCTTCGAGAGGGAATGCTCGCTCCAGCGTCGCCGCCAGAAGGTCTGGGAAGAGGCACCCGCCTCCTGCCTCGACGCCGATGCCCGCGCCCGGGTCTGCGAGGCGGCCGTGCGCCTGGCCGAGGCCGTGGGCTACAGCGGCGCCGGCACGTTGGAATACCTCTACGACGAGGCCAGCGGCGAGGTGTTCTTCATCGAGATGAACACCCGCATCCAGGTCGAGCACCCGGTGACCGAGGCGATCACCGGCGTCGATTTGGTGCAAGCGATGATCCGCATCGCCTTCGGCGCGACACTGGGGGATCTGGGCCTCGACCAGCAGGCCATCGCCATGTCGGGCCATGCCATCGAGGTGCGCGTCAACGCCGAGGACCCGGCCAACGGCTTCATGCCCTTCCCGGGGCTGACGGGCGCGATGCAGGTGCCCGAAGGCGTACGGTTCGATACGATGCTCTACGAGGGGTACGCCATCCCGCCCTTCTACGATTCTCTCCTGGGCAAGCTGATCGTCCATGCCGCGGATCGCCCCGCCGCGCTGGAGGCCCTGCGACGGGCCATCGGCGGATTGCGGCTCGAGGGGCTCAAGACGACCCTGCCGCTGCACGCGGCGCTGGCGCGCGAACCTGCGGTGGTGGCCGGCGATGTGCATACCCGCTTTCTCGAACCCTGGCTCGAGGCAAACCCCCTGAGCCCGGACTGATGCCCGAACCGATGCACGAGGACACACGATGAAAACGCGCTACTCCTTCGGCGGCGACGAACACGTCTTCGTCGAGGTGGACGACGAGATGTCGCTCGACGCCTTCTTCCAGAGCCTTTTCATCACCAATGCGATCCGCGACCGCGCCATAGACGGCGTGACCGAGATCTGCCCGGCCAACGCCTCCTTCCAGGTGAAGTTCGACCCCGACGTGATCGCGCCGCAGGACCTCATGGCGGAGCTGAAGCGCCTCGAGAGTACCGCCGAGGCGGCCGAAAAGCGCCTGACGACCCGCATCATCGAGATACCCGTCTACTACCAGGATCCCTGGACCCACGAGACGGTCATGCGCTTCCGCGAGCGGCACCAGGACCCAAGCGGCACGGATCTGGACTATGCGGCGAAGATCAACGGCTTCGAGACCGCTGCGCAGTTCATCGAGGCCCACCACGCGAACCCCTGGTTCGTGTCGATGGTGGGCTTCGTCTCCGGCCTGCCGTTCCTCTACCAGCTCGTCGACCGGGACCGGCAGCTGCAGGTGCCGAAATACCTGCGCCCGCGCACCGACACGCCGAAGCTGACCGTGGGCCATGGCGGCTGCTTCGCCTGTATCTACTCGGTGCGCGGCGCCGGCGGCTACCAGATGTTCGGCATCACGCCCATGCCGATCTTCGACCCCACCCAGAAGACCACGTATCTCAGCGACTTCATGGTCTTCTTCCGGCCCGGCGACATCGTGAAGTGGCGGCCCATCGACCGGGCGGAGCACGACGACATCGCCGAGAAAGTGGCGCGCGGAGCGTGGGAGCCGAAGATCGCCGAGGTGGAATTCGACCTTGCCGCCTTCAATGCCGACATGGACGGCACCAATGCCAAGCTGATGGAGGCGCTTCGTGGTTAAGGTCGTCAATCCCGGTCTGCTGACCACCATCCAGGACCTCGGCCGCCCCGGATACTTCCATCTCGGCATCCCGATGGGCGGCGCGATGGACCGGATGGCGCTGCGCACGGGCAACCTGCTCGTCGGCAACGCGGAAGGCGCCGCGGGGTTGGAGGCGGCGTTCCTCGGGCCGGAGCTGCGCTTCGAGGCGGATGCGACCGTCGCCGTAACCGGGGCCGACCTGCCGGTGTTGATCGACGGCGAGGAACGCGGGACCTACGCGGCCCTGCCGGTGAAGGCGGGGCAGACGCTCAGCTTTGGATACCTGCGCAGCGGCGCGCGCATCTACGTGGCCATCTCCGGCGGGATCGACACGGCCCCCGTGCTCGGTTCCCGGTCCACCTACGCCATCGGCGCGCTCGGCGGGATCGAGGGGCGCGCGGTAGCCGCGGGAGACGACCTGCCGCTCGGGCCTGCCGGCGGCGCCGCGGCGAAGGCGGCCCTGCCGGAGGATCTGCGGCCCGCGCGGCAGGACACGACCGTTCTGCGCGTGCTTCCTGGCCTCTACTGGCACCGGATCACCGAAGCCTCGCAGACGGGCTTCTTCGCAGATGGCTGGAAGGTCGCGCCGGAGGCCGACCGCATGGGGTATCGCTTCCGTGGCGGCAGCCCGTTAGATTTCGAGCCCCGCGACCCCCCTTTCGGAGCGGGGTCGGATCCCTCCAACATCGTCGACGGCTGCTATCCCTACGGCTCCATCCAGGTGCCCGGCGGAACCGAGCCGATCGTGCTGCACCGCGATGCGGTCTCTGGCGGCGGATACTTCATGATCGGCACGGTGATCAGCGCCGACATGGACGCGATCGGCCAGTTGCAGCCGCACATGCCGGTGCGCTTCGCCGAGGTCGACATGGCGGAAGCCCTGGCCGCCCGCGCCGAACGGGCCGGGCGGATGCAGGCGATCCGCGCGGCGCTCGCCTGACTTCGGCCGACGGCCCTGCCGCGTCCCGCCCCGCGGCGCCCGGAATCGCCCGCGTTCGGCCGCGCCTGAGGGTTCTGGGCACCTCGGTCACCCAGATCGGGGCGGTCACCGAGGCCGCGATGCGCGATCTCGGGCAACCCATCGCCTTCATCACCCTCGACGGTACCGAGGCGCAGCGGCGCGGCGCGTTGGCCCCGGACAGCTTCGACGTCTACGACCAATGGTTCCACGACCTCGACCTGATCTGGCCGACGGGATCCATCGAGCCGATCGAGATCGGGCGCATCGCCCGATGGGAGGAGATCAACGCGCTGCCGAAGACCGGGCGGATCGCCGCAGGCCTGCCCTCCGCCCCCGGGGGCGACCCGTCGAAGCGGCTCTATGTGCAGCTCGATGGCTCGCTGGGGCGCGAGCCTTCGGACCTGGTCAGCATGGTCCCCACCGTGCACAACGCCGACAGCTTCGCCATCGTCGGCGATCCGGGCGTCGGGGCCGCAAGCTGGGGGATGCTTCTTGATCCGGCCTGGCGCGGCCGCGTGATGCTGCAGGCCGACGCCGCCATCGGCAGCCTCGACATGCTCCTCGCGCTTCGAGCCCGCGGCGAGACAGATGCCAAGGACCTCGGCGACCTCGACATCGAGGAGATCGACGCGCTGGTGGCGCGGTTGCACGCCTATCTCGCGGCCGGTCATTTCCGCGGCTTCTGGACGGACGAGGCCGAGGCCGTGGCGCAGATGCGCGACGGCTCCCCGATGATCGGCTCGCTCTGGTGGTCGGGGGTCACGCGCCTGCGCTCGCTTGGCGTTCCGGTCGCGGTGACGACCCCGCGCGAGGGATATCGCGGCTGGTTCGGCGGGCTCAGCCTTTCGGCCCGGCTGGACCCTTGGGCGCGGGATGCCGCCTACGACTACATGAACTGGTGGCTCGACGGGCCGGCCGGCGCGCTGATCGCGCGGAACGGGGCCTACATCTCGAATCCCGAAACGTCGCGTCGGCATCTGCGCGAGGCGGAATGGGATTTCTGGTATGGCGGGCAGGCGGCGCGCGAAACGATCCGCGACATGGCCGGCCGCCCCGTCTTCGACATCGGCGAGCGGCGCGAAGGCGGCGCCTATGCCGAACGCATGTCGCGGGTGGCGGTGTGGGATGCGGTGATGACCGAGCACAATTACCTGGTGCGCCGGTGGGACAACGCGGTCGCCCGTTGAGGCGGCGGGGCGCCGCCCGTCAATGGGATTGCCGTTGCAGATAGGCCGGCAGGTCCGGCGACGGAAAGACCGAGATCGCCATCAGCCGCTGGCGGGTGCGTTCGGCCGAGAGATCGAGATGATGACCAAGCGACTGCGCCGCGGCCTCCCACGCCCCGCGCCGCGCGAACTCGAACACGATGGCATGTTCGCGCAGGGCGATGGCGAAGGGGCGCACCCCCACCACCGCGCCGAAGACCTGGTTGACGACCAGCGCGATCTGGCTCTGCCCGATCATCCGCAGCAGATGCGGATTGGGGGATCGGGCCAGAAGCTCCACGTGCAGATCGGTCTCCAGCCCGGTCACCGCGGTGGATGACAATCCGGCCGGATCGGCCAGCGCCGCGTCGATCCGACCGCACATCGCCCCCAGCACGGCACCCGGCTGCCGCGGGCCGCTCTCCAGCAGCGCCAGCGGCTCCAGCTGCCGCCGGATTGCGAAGTAATGCGCGATGTCCCGTGCGGTCAGCGGCCCGACGATCCAGTGCGAGCGGGCATCCTTGCCCACCAGCCCCCTGTCCTGCAAGCGGGAGAGCAGTTCCCGGATCACCGTCCGGCTCGACATCGTAATGGTTCGCCGCGCCCTGCTCGTTGATCCGCCACAGCCCGAAGGGCAGCGCGCCGGCGAGCGTGTTCTCGAAATCCAGCGCGATGCGGGCGCCGGCCGCCGGCTTGGGCTCGGGCGGCGGGCCATCGGCCAGCCCAAGCGCGGTCGGCGTGACGAGACGGCGGGCCGGCGCCGCCCCCGCGACCACGAACCCGCGGCCATCGAACCGTTCGAGACGCCCGGCCCGCAGCAGTTCGGCAAGCGCGGTCCGTACCGGGGTACGGCTGGTGCCGAAGGCCCGGGCGATCGGCTCTTCGGTAAGCACGGTGCCGGGCAGCAGCCTGCCCTGCGCGATCGCAAGGTCGATCTGGCGCCGGATCGCGAGGTACCGCGGCGGCGGCGCGCCGCCGGGGCCGCCCGGAACCTCGGGCGCCACTTGCGAGGACCCGTCCGGCGGGCCAAGCCTGATCTGCGGATGGCGTGTCATGGCTGCGGCTCCGAATCCCGGTCCCCCAGCCGCGGCGCGGGCAACGGGGTATCGGGATCACCTTACCTCAGGAAACGCATTTTGTAGACCGCGTTCGATTAAATCGGCATCGCACGCCCGGCATCTCCGTCCATTCGGCAGTTCATCCACCGTTGCCTCTCTCGAGAATTGACTTGTGCGCACAATGCCCGCACGGTCGATCGGGAAATGATTAACGTACCGCCTGCGCGGGCCGTCTTCGCGCGTTGGTCCACCGCACTGCACCGAGAAGGGGAATGCCGCAAATGCTCGAGCTGCAGAACCTCTCGAAAGCGTTCGACGGAATTGTCGCCGTGTCGGACATTTCGCTCAGCGTGGAGGACGACGAGTACCTGACGCTGCTCGGCCCCTCGGGCTCCGGGAAATCCACGCTGCTGCGCCTGATCGCCGGGCTGGAACGTCCCGATGACGGCGTCATCCGGCTGGCGGGGCGAGATATCACCCGCATGCCGACCCACGAGCGTGGCCTCGGGTTCGTACAGCAATCCTACGCTCTCTTCCCGCACATGACCGTGGCGCAGAACGTCGCCTTCGGGCTGGAGAACCGGGTGATCGACCCCGTGACCGATCGGGCGGAAGTGGCGCGGCGGGTCGATGCGATGCTGGCGCTGGTCGGGCTCGAAGGGCTCGAAGCGCGCATGGTGGGCCAGATATCCGGTGGTCAGAAGCAGCGGGTCTCGCTGGCGCGCACCCTGGTGACGGAGCCGAAGATCTGCCTGCTGGACGAGCCGCTGGGCGCGCTCGATGCCAACCTGCGCGAACGGATGACGGGCGAACTGCGCCGCATCCGCGAGACGCTCGGCGTCAGCTTCCTGCACGTGACCGGCAACGAGGCCGAGGCGCTGGCCATGGGCGACCGCATGATCGTGCTCGATGCGGGGCGCGCGATCCAGATCGATCCGCCCGGCGCGATCTTCGACAGGCCGGCGACCATCCGGGTCGCCCGCGCGCTGAACGCCTACAACATTCTTCCCGGCCAGGTGCAGGACGGCGCCTTCCATTCGGCTGGCGCCGCGCTACCGCTGCCGCCGTCTGTCCGCGATCCGTCCGACGCGGCTTTCTATGGTCTGCGCTTCGATGCGATCGAGATCTGCGATGCGGCCGACGGCGCCGCCGCCCTGCAACTGCCCTTCGTGACAAGCGAGTTCCTGGGGTCCAAGGTCGTGCACTTCTTCCGACGTGCCGATGGGCTCTTCGAGGTGGAGCGGCATCTCAGCCGGTCCGACCCGCAGGCCTATCGCAAGGGCGAGGCGAGATGCCTGAGCTGGCGGCCCGACGACGTGATCCTGTTCGACCGCGCAGGCCTGCGGATCGCGCCGGCCGAGCTGGGGGTTGCGGCATGAGCGACAGCGCCAGCCTGCCGGCCGGGGCGGCCCCCCCCGCCCGCCAAGGCCCCGCGCCGCGCGAGGGCTTCTGGCGGCGACACCGCACGTCGCTCCTTCTCGCACCGGGCGTCGTCTGGATGCTGCTCTTTCTCGTCGTGCCATTGCTGATGATGGTCTACGTCTCGTTCTGGACCCAGACGACCTTCGCGATCAATCCGACGCTGACGACGAAATCATGGGTCACCTTCTTCTCGTCCGAGACATATTTCGGCGCCCTCCTGCGCACCCTGCGGCTTTGGCTGATCGTGCTCGCGCTGACCTTCGCCATCGGCTATCCGGTCGCGCTCTTCATCGGGCAGTTCGTGCGCAACAAGTCGGCTCAGACGATCTTGCTTGTGGCCTGCGTCATCCCATTCTGGACGTCGTTCCTGATACGGGTGCTGGCCTGGCGGCCGATGCTGGGCCGTGAGGGAGCCATCAACATCCTCCTCCAGAAGGTCGGCCTGATCGATGCGCCGATCGAGGTGCTGCTTTTCACCGAGCTTTCCGTGGTGATCGGCATGGTGCAGATCTACGTGGTCTTCATGGTCGGCCCCATTGCCTTCATGCTTGCGCGGATCGATCCCAGCCTGATCGAGGCGGCGCGCGATCTCGGCGCATCGGGCTGGACGATCTTCCGCAAGATCATCTTTCCGCTCAGCCTGCCTGGCGTGGTGGTCGGCGCCATCTTCGTCTCCGTTATGGTGCTGGGGGAGTTCGCCACCGCCTCGGCCCTCTCCGGGCGCAAGGTCAACCTTCTGGGCAACATCATCGTCACCCAGGTGGGCTCGTTGAAATGGGCCTTCGCGGCGGTGATCGGCGTGGTGCTGACGGTGGTGATGGCCGCGGTGATCGGCCTTCTGCTGCGCGTCGTCGATCTGCGGCGGGAGATCTGACGCCATGCAGCAGATCGGCTCCATGCGCTGCGATCCTCGGCGTCTACACAGCGCTTTTCCTCGCCTTTCTCTACGGGCCGTTCGTGGTGATGGGCATCCTCAGCTTCCAGCAGGGGCCCGAGGGCGGTCCGCAGTTCCCGATCATCGAATGGTCGCTCTACTGGTACAGGCAGGTCTTCGGGGTGGCGCCGCCGTCGCGGATCGCGCCGCTGCCCATCGGCGAGGCGTTGGTCCGCTCGCTGACGCTGGCCTTTGCCACCATGGTCGTCTCCACGATCCTCGGCACGCTGACGGCGCAGGCCTTCCGCAAGCGCTCGCGCGGCACGGACGTGATCTTCTACCTCGTGGTGCTGGGAATGATGGTGCCGGGGGTCCTGCTGGGCCTCGGCATGGCGCTGGTCGCCGATCAGCTTGGCATCCAGCGCACCTGGTGGGGCACTGCCTTCGTCCTGCACGTGGTCTACACCTATCCCTTCGCCTTCCTCGTCATGCTGGCGATCTTCAACCGCTTCGACGCCTCGGTGGAGGAAGCGGCCTGGGCGCTCGGCGTCACCCCGGGCCGGACGTTCCGGAAGGTCACCTTCCCGATGATCTTCCCGGGCGTCCTCTCGGCGATGCTCTTCGCCTTCACGCTCAGCTACGACGAGTTTCCACGCACGCTCTTCACAGGCGGTTCCGACGTGACGATGCCGATCGCGATCTACGGGATGTTCTCGGTCGAGATCCACCCGAACCTCTTCGCCTTCGGGGTCTTGACCACCCTCTTCTCCTTCGCGCTGCTGACGGTCTACGGGGTGCTCATGGCGGCCTCGGTGCGCCGCTCGAACGCACGGGCCAGCGGCATCCAGGAAGACATCGCATGAGCCGCCTCGAAGGGCACCGCGCCGTCGTCACCGGGGCCGGCACCGGCATCGGGCGGGCCATCGCGCTGCGGCTGGCCGCGGACGGGGCGCGCGTGGTCGCCAACGATGTGGATGCTGAAACGGCCGAGGCCACCGCAGCGGTGATCGAAAGGGCCGGAGGAACGGCCCTTTCGGTCGCCGGAGATGTCTCTGACCCGGGCGACGTCGATGCGGCGTTCTCCGCCTGCGAGGCGGCCTGGGGCCGATGCACGCTGGCCGTCAACAATGCCGGGATCGTCCAGCAGGTGCGCCTGGCGGACATGGAGATCGCGGATTTCGACCGGATGATCGCGGTGCATCTGCGCGGCACGTTCCTCGGCTGCCGCCGGGCGATCGGCCCGATGATCGAGGCAGGCGACGGCGTGATCGTCAACATCGCCTCGCAGCTGGGCCAGATCGGCGGCGTGGAGCTGAGCCACTACAGCGCCGCAAAGGCGGGCATCATCGGGTTGACGAAATCTCTGGCCCGCGAGGTCAGCGCGGCGGGCGTGCGGGTCAACGCCGTGGCGCCGGGCCCCATCGGACACGGACCTGGTGATGGCGCTATCCGGGGAATGGCGCGCGGCGAAGGCGGCCGCCCTGCCCCTCGGCCGGTTCGGTACGCCGGACGACGTGGCCGCCACAGTCGCGTTCCTCGCCTCAAGCGATGCCGCGCTCTACGTGGGTCAGACCCTCGGCCCGAACTCCGGGGACGTGATGCTGTGAGGACGGTCCTCGTGACAGGCGCCGGCATCGGCATCGGCCGGGCGACGGCACGGGCCTTCGCCGCGGCGGGCGACCGTGTGGTCGTGACCGACGTCCTCGAGGAGGACGGGCGGGCCGTGGCCGAAGGGATCGTGGCGGACGGCGGCACCGCCTTCTTCGAGCCGCTCGACGTGCGCGACACCCCGCGCACCGACGCGCTGGTGGCCCAGATCGAGGCAGCCCACGGCGCGCTCGACGTGCTGGTCTGCAATGCCGGCATCGCCCACAGGGTGCCGTTGGCCGAATTGACCGACGAGAAATGGGATCACACGTTCGACGTCGATCTGAAGGGGATGTTGCGGCTGGTCCGAGCCGCCGCGCCGGAGATGCGGGCGGCCGGCAAGGGCGCCATCGTCTGCCTGTCGTCGATCATGGGCTCGACCTATGGCTGGGACGAGCACGTGCACTACACCGCCGCCAAGGCGGGCGTCGTCGGGCTGGTGCGCGGCCTCGCCGTGGAGCTTGCAGGCGACGGACTGCGGGTGAACGGGGTCGCGCCGGGCTTCGTGCGCACCGCGCAGGTGCTCTCGCGCGAGCATTCGCTCGGCCCCGAAGGGCTGGCCGAGGCGGAGAAATACATTCCCATGAAGCGCGCGGCGGAACCCGAGGACATCGCCGATGTCATCGCGTTCCTTGCGTCGGACGCGGCCCGATACATCACCGGGCAGATCCTCACCGTCGACGGAGGCCTGCTCGTCGGGCGGTACTGAGCCGCCCCCACCCCTGAATGCGGCCGCCCTGCGCGGCAAGGCGCGCCGACAATCCAGATGCCGCATGGCATCGCACCCAGAAGGAGACATCAGATGAGACATCTTCATCCCTCCCGCCGAGGCTTCATGGCCGGATCCACCGCGCTTGCGGGCTCCGCCGCCCTGGGAACGGGCCTGATGTGGCCGGGCATGGGGCGTGCCCAGAGCATCGGCGACCAGGAGCTGCGCACCGTCGGCCTTTCGGTCACCGTGCAGGAGCGTATCCTCAGCGAATTCCAGGCGGCCTCCGGCGTCGGCAGCGTCTCCGGCAAGGCCGACATCTTTCCGAACACCCAGACCGAGCTTCTCTCGGGCACCAACGCCTACGATTGCTGGGAGACCATCGGAGAGCGGCTGCCTGCCGTGATCGCCACCAGCAAGATCGAGCCCATCCCGACCGGCAGCCTCAGCAACTGGGGCGACATCCGGCCCATCTTCGTCGAGGGCAATCCCGATCTGGCGCCCGAAGCGCAGATTTCCGGGCAGATCTGGCAGGACGAGGCCAAGACCTCGCTCTGGATGGTGCCGACCGTCTACAACTTCGACTCCATCGGCTATCGACCCGACCTTGTCGACGCCGAGGAGGCCAATACCTGGACGGCGCTCTTCGACGAGAAGTTCAAGGGCAAGACTGGCCTCAACGTCGACCCGCTGATCGCCTTCGGTCAGGCGATCCTGGCGATGAACGAGCTCGGCATGCTTGAGGTCCCGAACCCCGGCAACCCCAGCATCGAAGAGATCGACGAAGCCGCGAAGTTCCTCATCGCCAAGAAGCGCGACGGACAGTTCCGCGCGCTCTGGGGCGATTTCGGCGAACTGGTGAACCTGCTCGCCTCGGGCGAGATGATCCTGGCCGATGCGTGGCAGCCGGCCGTGATGGCGGTGAAGGCGCAGGGCATGCAGTGTTCCTACGCCGTGCCGCGCGAGGGCTACCGCGCCTGGTCGATCGGCATCAGCCAGATCGCCGACTCGCCCAATGCCGAGGCCGTGCGCGCCTATGCCGACTACTGGCTGTCCGGTCCGCCCGCGATCACGGTGTCCGAGCAGGGCTACTACTCGCCCACCACCAAGATCAAGGACGTCATGGACCCGGCCAAGTACGGCTTCTGGTACGAGGGCGAGCCCTGGCAGGGCGAGGGCGAACGCGGCATCGAGGAGGGCGAGCTGCGCGACGGCGGCAGCCTGGAGGAGCGCGCCTCGAAGGTGAACTACTGGCACCAGTGGCCCGATGAGTACGACCACCTGATCATGCGGTGGGACGAGTTCCTCTCCCGCGTCAACGTCGGCGGCGGGAGGGGCCAATCCTCTCCCGCCGCCCCTGCCCCGTCCTGAACTGGAACCGTACCCGATGGCGTCCACGACCTCGAACTCGTAAAGCTGCGCAAGGTCTATCCGGATGGCACCATGGCCGTGGAGGGGTTCGACCTGCGCGTGGAGAAGGGCGAATTCATCTCCTTCGTCGGGCCCTCCGGCTGCGGCAAGACCACCACCCTGCGGATGATCGCCGGGCTCGAGGAGATCACGGAGGGCGAGCTTCTGATCCGCGGCCGCAACTTCACCCATGTACCGGCCGAGACGCGGCCCACCGCCACGATCTTCCAGAACTACGCGATCTTCCCGCACATGAGCGTCCGCGAGAACATCGCCTTCGGGCTTCAGGTGCGCGAGGTCGCGACCGATGACGACCCGCGCGCCGGGTCGACGGCATCATCGAGAAGCTCGAACTCGGCGATGTGGCGAACGCGAAGGAGCGAGCGCTTTCGGGAGGGCAGAAGCAGCGTGTGGCGCTGGCCCGCGGCCTGGTGACGGAGCCGGACATCCTGCTGCTCGACGAGCCGCTGGGCGCGCTCGACGCCAACCTGCGCAAGTCCATTCAGGAGGAGCTGAAGATCCTGCAGCGCGACCTCGGATATCACCTTCGTCTTCGTCACCCACGCCCAGTCCGAGGCCCTGGCCATGGGCGACCGCGTGGTGGTGATGAACGCTGGCCAGGTGGAGCAGATCAGTGCTCCTTTCGAGCTCTACACCGGCCCGCGCTCGCCTTCGTCGCGCGCGCTTCATCGGCCGCAACAAGATCGTCGCCGGCAGCTGGCGGAGGCCGCCCCCGGCGGGCGAGTCGTGTCGACGGCCTTCGGCCACCTCTCCGGCGTGCCGGGCGTCGGACGGGCCGGCAGTCCGGCCGGGCGCGACGGCCTTGGTGGTGATGCCTTCGGAATACGTGGAGCTTCGCCGCCGAAGGCAGCCGGATCGACGGGCGGCGACGGCATGGCCGGCACCATCCGGTCGCTCGACGTCGTGGGCCGCGTCGTCCACGCCACGGTGCGCGCTGGAGAACGGCACCGAGGTACAGCTCGAGACCTACCGCGACACCATCGCCGAAAGCAGCATCGCGCGCGGCGGCCGGGTGGACCTGCGCTGGAAGCCGGAGCGGGCGACCATCGTGCTGGAGACGGCTGAACGCGCGGCCACCGGCAGGTGCTCGGACGCGCGGCACTCATGGAACACCAGATTCGGAACGAGGATGATACCATGATCCGTGTCGGCGTTGATGTCGGCGGCACCTTCACCGACATCGTCCTGGAGCGGACGCAGGCCGATGGCGACGACGGCGATCGCGGTCGTCGTCACAAGGTGCCCTCGACGCCCGCACGATCAGTCCGAAGGCGTCGTGGCGGGCGTGACCGCAGATCTGCAAGCATGGCCGGGAGTCGAGCCCGGCGACATCGACATGGTGCTTCCACGGCACGACGGTGGCGACCAACATGGTGATCGAGCGCAACGGCGCGCGAGGTCGGCATGCTCACCACGCGCGGCTTTCGCGACATCCTGCACATGGCGCGCCACAAGCGGCCGCACAACTTCTCGCTTCAGTTCGACGTGCCGTGGCAGTCGAAGCCGCTGGTGAAGCGGCGCGACCGGCTGCCCATCACCGAGCGGCTGATGCCGCCCACCGGCGAGATCGAGGTGCCGCTCGACGAGGACGAGGTGCGCGAGGCGGCCGAGCTCTTCAAGAAGCGCGGCCTCGACGCGGTGATCATCGGCGTTCCTGTTCGCGTTCCTCAACGACGAGCACGAGAAGCGCGCCAAGGCCATCGTGGAGGAGGTGATGCCGGACGCGTTCGTGTCGCTGCTCGACGAGGTGGTGAACGTCATCCGCGAGTACGAGCGGTTCTCCACCTCCGCCATGAACGCCTATATCGGGCCGAAGACGAGCGCTCTACCTGCGCCGCCTCGAGGCGCGGCTGAAGCGAGACCGGCGTCGAGGCCATCGTGCGCATCATGCAGTCGAACGGCGGCATCTCCACCATCGACAATTCCTCGGCGCGCCCTGTCGGGCTGCTGCTGTCGGGGCCGGCGGGCGGCGTGATCGGCGGCAAGTGGACGGGCGGCCATTGCGACACCGACGAACGTCATCACCATCGACATCGGCGGCACCTCGGCCGACATCTCCGTGATCCAGGACGGGGAGCTGCGCATCAAGAACCCGCGCGACACCGAGGTGGCGCAGCCTGCCGGTGCTGGTGCCGATGATCGACATCGACGCCATCGGCGCCGGCGGCGGCTCCATCGCCTATATCGACGAGGGCGGCGCCTTCCGCGTCGGCCCGCGCTCGGCCGGCGCCGATCCGGGCCCGGCCTGCTACGGCCAGGGCGGCACCGAGCCCACGGTGACGGATGCGCAGGTGGTCGCTCGGCCGCCTCGATCCCGAGCAGTTCCTGGGCGGCGACCTCACCATCGACGCAGGGCTGGCGCGCGAGGCGATCGAGGAGCACATCGCCGAGCCGCTGGGCATGTCGGTGACGACGCGGCGCTCGGCATCCTGAAGATCATCAACAACAACATGGCGCTCGCCATCAACGCCAACTCGGTCGCCAAGGGCATCGACCCGCGCGCGCTTCACGCTGATGGGCTTCGGCGGGGCCGGGCCGCTCCACGCCGCGGCGCTGGCCGAGATGATCCACGGCGAAGGACGTGATCAGCCCGCTGCAGCCCGGCATCACCGCCGCGATGGGGCTCCTCGTGACCGACCTGCAGTACGAGTACACCCACTCGGTGCTGACGGTGCTGGACACCGCCGACGAAGACGCGCTCGCACGAGCTGAACGCGCGTCGCCGACGAGCTGAGCGCGGAGGCCGACGCGCAGCTCGACGCCGACGGCATCGCGCCGGCGGAGCGCGCTTCTACAGAAGGTCATGGAGTGCCGCTATGTGGGCCAGGGGTTCGAGCTGCGCGCCGACGTGCCGGACGGCCCGCTGACGCAAGGACAAAGCGCATCGGTGATCGACGCCTTCTTCGACGTCGCACAAACAGGCCTACGGCCACGCCTTCCGCGACCAGACGACCGAGGCGATCACGCTGCGCCTGGTCGCCAGCGCCGCCGTGCCGCACGCTCAGCCTGCCCAAGCTTGCAGCAGGGCGGGCGCGCCGACCCGGAGGACGCCGGCTGCACGTACGCCGAGACCGGTCTTCGACGACGGCGCCCCGAGTGGACACTCCGCGCTACGATCGCCCGAAGCTTCTGGCCGACGATACCGTGACCGGCCCCGCGATCATCACGCAGCACAATTCCACCACCCTCGTCCCGCCCGGCACGACGGCGACCGTGCTCGGCCACGGCGACATGCGCCTGACGCGCCGCAAGGAGGCCTGAGATGCCCGACACCAGCAAGGACGACCTTGATCCGATCACGCTGCAGGTGGTCGGCGGCGCGCTGCATTCGATCGCCGAGCAGATGGGCAACGTGCTCTACCGCATGAGCTATTCGTCGATCATCCGCGAAAGCCAGGATCTGGGCGCGGGGCTGTTCGACACCGAGTACAACACGCTGTGCGAGAGCGATTCCACGCCGATGCACATCGGCTCGCTGCCCGGCTACCTGCGCGGCATCGAGCAATCGTGCCGCTGGGCGCCTGGAAGCCGGGCGATTGCGTGATCCACAACCACCCCTACAAGGGCGCCTGCCACACGCCCGACATTGCCATCGTCATGCCCGTCTTCCACGACGGCGAGCTGGTCGGCTTTTCCGCCAACACCGCCCACCACGTGGACATCGGCGCGGCGACCCCCGGCCTCATCATCGACGTGCCCGACATGTATGCCGAGGGCATGCTGCTGGACGGCGTCAAGCTCTACGACGAGGGCAAGCGCAACGACGCGATGTGGAAGTACATCCGCGACAACACCCGCGTGCCCGGCCTGGTGATGGGCGATCTGGAGGCGCAGATCGCGTCTGCCGAGCTGGGCGTGCGGCGCTTCGAGGAGCTGCTGGAAACCTACGGGAAGGAGACCGTCCTGAAGGCGACAAGGCAGCTGATGGACTACACCGAGCGCATGATGCGCGCCGAGATCGAGAAGATCCCCGATGGCGACTACTCCGCCGAGGGCTTCCTGGACGACGACGGGCGCAACCGCGACGTGACGCTGCCGATCAAGGTGTGCGTGCGAGTCCGCGGTGGCGACGTGGAGGTCGATCTGACCGGATCGTCGGATCAGGTGCCGACCGCCTTCAACGTGCCCTTCGAGGGGTCCACGAAGGTGGCGGCCTTCTTCGTGTTCCGCGCGATGCTGCTAGACACCTACACCAACAGCGAATACATCCCGCAGAACGAAGGCTCGTTCCGACCGATCAAGGTGACCGCGCCGCACGGCTCGATCTTCAACCCCATCGCCCCGGTCGCGGCCGAGGCGCGGTTCTGCCAGATCCAGCGGATGGCCGATCTCGTCATCAAGGCGCTCGCCCCGGTGCTGCCGGACAGGTGCACGGCGGGCAACGCGGCCACGCTTTCGTTCGCGGCCTATTCGGGCGTGCGACCCGACGGCGACTACTGGGTCTTCCTGGAGGTGAACGAGGCGGCGATGGGCGGCCGGCCGGCTTCGGACGGGCCGGACACCGTGGAGGAGCTGATGCGCAACACGCGCAACAACCCGCTGGAGGATCTTGGCATGCACCTGCCGCTGATCTGCGACCGTTACGAGGTGCGCGACGACGTCGTCGCCGGGCGCGGGCAAGTTCCGCGGCGGCTCAGGGCGTCGTCAAGTCGCAGCGCTACCTGACCCCGGGCTTCATGACCCACGAGAGCGACCGCCACGAGGACGCGCCCTGGGGCATCTTCGGCGGCCATGACGGCGCGGTGGGCAAGGTCGAGATCTACAATGTCCGCCCGCCCGATGAGGTTCGGAACGAACATTCGAAATTTTCGGGCCTGCGTACCGAGACGGGCGACGTCGTGTCGTACTTCTCACCGTCCGGCGGCGGCTACGGCGACCCGGCGCAGCGGGACCCGGCGAAGGTGCTCGACGATGTTCTGGACGGGTTCATCAGCGTCGATCACGCGCGGGCCGACTACAAGGTAGCCCTCAGCGAGGTCGATGACGGATATGGCTGGGCCGTGGATGAGGCCGGGACCAGGGTGCTGCGCGGCTAAGTCAGGCACTCCCTGCTTGCAAGCTGGGCCAGTCCGGCCAGGGCCGGGATGCCTGGTGTCTGCCAGGTTCCCTTCGGCAAGGGTGCCCCCTTTGGCAAGGGTGCCAGGGCTACCTCGACGCGGGGTGCCAGCTCACTCGATCCGGCGCCGGGACCGTTCCCCCAACGGTTTGCGGCGGGTCGTGCAAGACGACGCGGATATGGTGGTGAGACGGTCGCGACAGCAGGCCGCAGGTACGGCGCCGGGGTCGGCGGCGACGCTTTGGGCCGGCTGCGCTATACACCCAGGTGCCTGCCTGCCGGTCTTCACCGGGTCGCGCATGTCGGCGAACGGGGCGCGTGCCCCAGCCCAGCAAAAGGAATGCGCCCCCCATAAAGCCCTCCATCCTCCCCCTTGCCGTACTCGCCATCGGCAGCGCCGCGGCCGTCACGGCGCAGGATACCCGGCAGCTTGGCGCCCATGAGCACGGTCACAGCACGCTGAACATCGCCTTCGACGGCGGGACGATCGCGCTGGAGCTCGACGCCCCGGGCGCCGATATCGTGGGCTTCGAACACGGGGCCGCATCGGCAGAAGACCGCGCCCGCATCGACGCCGCCATCGCCGTCCTCTCCACCCCGCTTTCCCTCTTCGAGATGCCACAGGCGGCGGCCTGCACCGTTACGCAGGCGCAGGTCGGACTGGTCGGCGGCGGGGACCATCACGAGGAGCATGCCGACGAGCACGCGCACGACGAGCACGCGGAGGACGAGCACGAAGAGCATGCCCACGCGGAGCATCACGCCGAAGGCGATGCGGGGCACACCGAGTTCCAGGCGCGTTGGCAGCTGGACTGCGCCGATCCCGGCGCAATCGACAGGATCGGATTCGCCTTCTTCAAGGCCTTTCCGAATGCCGAGGAGGTCGACGTTCAGCTGATCACCGAGACCGGCGCACGAGGCTTCGAGGTCGGCCGCGACGACCCTATCCTCGACCTGTCCGGCCAGATCTGAGCCGCCCCATGGCCGGCCCCCCGGCGCTTTCGATGTCAAGCGTCCGGTTCGCCTGGGCGGGGGCGCGCGGGTTCGCCCTATCGGTGCCGGCGTTCGAGCTTCGGCGTGGCGAGCGCGTGCTGATGCTCGGCGCCAGCGGATCCGGCAAATCGACTCTGCTGAGCCTGATCTGCGGCATCAACGCGCCGCAGGCCGGCCGGGTCAACGTCGACGGCACCGATATCGCGGGCTTGGGCAACTCGGCGCGCGACAGGTTCAGGGCGGAACGGATCGGGATCATCTTCCAGCAGTTCAACCTGCTCCCCTACATGACGCCGCTCGACAACGTCCTGCTGCCCCTGCGCTTTGCCCCCGAACGGCGGCGGCGCGCCGATGATCCCCGCGCCGCCGCGATGGCGCTTCTGGAGGCGCTCGGCCTGCCCGCCGCCCGAATGGCGAACCAGCCCTCCGGCGCGCTCAGCGTCGGGCAGCAGCAGCGGGTGGCCGTGGCCCGGGCCCTCATCGGGGCGCCGCCGCTGATCGTGGCCGACGAGCCGACCTCGTCGCTCGATGCCGGCTCGCAGGCCGCGTTCCTCGATCTGCTCTTCGCCCAATGCGCCGCCGCCGGCTCGACCCTCCTGATGGTCAGCCACGACGAACGGCTCGCCGGGCGCTTCGACAGACCCGTTTTTCTCGGCGACATCGCCCTGATCGACCGCGCGGCCGCCGCATGATCCTGTTTCGCCTCGCGCTGCGCAGCCTCCTGGCCCGCTGGATCACGGTCGGCCTCACCATCTTCGCGGTCGCGCTCTCGGTCGCGCTCTTCCTCGGCGTCGAGAAGGTGCGCACGGGCGCCCGCGCCGGCTTCGCCGATACGATCTCGGGCACGGACCTCATCGTCGGCGCGCGGTCCGGCGCGGTGCAGCTTCTGCTCTACTCGGTCTTCCGCATCGGCAACGCCACCAACAACGTCACCTGGGACAGCTATCTCGATATCGCCGAACGCCCCGAGGTCGAATGGATCGTGCCCATCTCGCTTGGCGACAGCCACCGGCAGTTCCGCGTGATGGGCACGACCCCGCCCTACTTCGTGCGTTACAAGTATCGCGGCGGCCGCAGCCTCGCGTTCGCGCAGGGCCGCGCCTTCGAAGATCTCTTCGACGCCGTGATCGGCGCCGATGTCGCGCGCGCCCTTGGCTACGAGGTCGGCGCGCCCATCGTCGTCGCCCACGGCCTTGCCTCTTTCGCGCAGCACCAGAACCAGCCGTTCCGGGTTTCGGGCATCCTCGCCAAGACCGGCACGCCGGTGGACCGGACGGTCATCATCAGCCTCGAAGGGGTCGAGGCGATGCATGTCGACTGGCGGGGCGGCGCCGCGATCCCCGGGCAGGCCACCGCGCCGGAGGCGATCCGCGCCATGGATCTGGCGCCCGAGGCGGTCACCGCCGCCATGATCGGGGTGACCTCGCGGCTGCAGGTCTTCGGGCTGCAGCGCGCCATCAACGAATATCCCGAAGAGCCGCTTCTGGCGATCCTGCCCGGCGTCGCGCTGCAGGAGCTCTGGGGGATCGTCGGCGTTGCGGAAACCGCGCTGATCGGCGTCTCGGCAATGGTGGTAGTCACGGCTTTGCTGGGCATGGCGGCGATGATCTTCTCCGGCCTCAACGAGCGGCGGCGCGAGATGGCGATCCTGCGCACGATCGGCGCGCGGCCTGTCACGATCCTGGGGCTGCTGATGCTCGAGGCCACCCTCATGGGGGCGGTCGCGGCGCTGCTCGGCATTGCGCTCCTCTATGGCGGGCTGGCTGTGGCGCGGCCGTGGGTCGACACGACGTTCGGCCTCTACCTGCCCATCGAGCCGCTCTCGGGCCGCGAGGTCGGGATCGTCGGCGTCGTGATCCTCGCCGCCGCCGTCACCAGCCTGGCCCCTGCCTGGCGCGCCTATCGCCTCTCCCTCGCCGACGGGATGACGCCCCGGGCCTGACGGCTGCCAAGCGTAAAGCGCAGGTGTCGTGCCGCGCCGCCCGAGGCAGGCGACCGGCGGAATAAAGACAGTACGGCTGCGGCTCAACGCTCATCACCGGGCTCGACCCGAGGATCTCGCCCCGGGTCGCAGCGTCTCCACTTCAGCTCTCCGGCAAACCGCGGGCCTGGGACTAGCCGTCCACGGCCGCTTCCGTCGACCGCATCACGCGCAGCACGTTGCCGCCCCAAAGCTTCACCAGATCCTCCTCGGTATAGCCCCGGCGCAGCAATTCCGCCGTCACGTTGAAGCTGTCATCCGCCCCGTCCCAGCCGTCCACGCCGCCACCGCCGTCGAAATCGCCCGAGAGGCCCACATGGTCGATCCCGGCGATCTCCACCGCGTGGTCCACGTGGTCGAGGAACTGCGAAAGCGTCACGTCGGGAAACTCGTCCTGCAGGCGCTCCTGCTCCCTTGCGTATTCGTCCAGCGTCGCCGGGGATGCCGTGCGGAAATCGGCGCCGGTCTCCAGCCCGAGGCGGGTGCGCAGCTCGCCTATGGCGTCGCTCAGCCCCTCGTCTACCGGCGCGATGTAGGAGCGGAACGCGGTGATCTGGGCCACGCCGTCATCCTCGGCGATGGCGCGGAACTGCTCGTCGTCCAGCCCGCGCGGGTTGTCGTAGACCGCGCGCGCCGTGGAATGCGAAGCGATGATCGGCGAGCGCGAAAGCTCCATCGCCTCCATCCCGGTGCGCTTTCCCACATGACTGATGTCGACCATGATGCCCGCGTCGTTCAGCGCCGTGACAAGCTCGCGCCCCAGACCGGTCAGCCCCTCGTCCTCCTCGGGATCGCCCAAGCTGTCGCGCGGGTTGGAGCTGTCGCCGAACTGGTTGTTGCCGAAATGGGTGATCGACATGTAGCGCACGCCGCGGTCGGCCCACATGGCAACGTCTTCGACGCTGTCGCCCAGCGGGCTGGCATTCTCCATCCCGATCAGCGCCACGAGCCGCCCGAACTCGTAGATCTCCTCGGCCGCGTCGGCCGTGGTCGCGAGACCGATCTGCTCGGGATAGGCGCGCAGCATCCGCTCGATCCCGCGATACTTCTCCTCCGCGGCGGCCCGCTTTTCGGCCTTGCCCTCTTCGTCGAGCGCCTGCTGGCCCACGTAGACGATGAAGAACCCGGAATCGAGGCCGCCGATGCGCATGCCCGGCAGGGTCACCTGCGCCCGCGTCATCTGCCCGGGATCGAGCGAGGGGGTCGCGTAGTCCGCGCCGATATCAACGTGGGTGTCGAGCGTGAAGAGCCGGTCGTGGATCGCCCGCATCTCGGCCTCGGTCATCTCCTGCGCAAGGGCGGCGGAGGGGAGCATCAGGGCCAGGGCGGCCAGTGTCGTTCAATTCATGGGGTGTCTTTCGCTGGGGGATTGGCCGGGTATGGTAGCGGGCGCCTGCCGGTGCCGGCGGCCTGGCCTTGGGGCCGTGTCAGGACCATTCGTAGATCTCGATGTCGTCCGCCTCCATCGCGTAGCCGATCTCGGCCAGCGGGGTGGTGATCGGATTGACGCTGAGGGTGCCGGTGACCCAGATCGCCTCGAACATCGTGTTGCCCGGCCAGGGCCGCCGGGTGGTCACATAGACAAGCTGGTTCGGCGGCGGCGGCGGCACGTGCACGCAGGCCCCGGCATAGGGGGTGAGGATGAATTCGGTCACCCCCTCCGCGCCGGTCTCCATCGGCAGGATGAAGCCCGGCATCCGCACCCGCGACCCGTTCAGCGCCTCGACGAACCGATAGGCGTTGACGTCGAAGATGGGCAGCCAGCGGTCGTTCACCTCGTCCCGCTTGCCGTCGGCGACGATCTCGGAATAGGGCACGCCCTCGGGGATCAGCTCTTCCCAGCCAAGGTCGCGTGCGCCGGCCGCCGCGGCCCGTCCGGCCATCGGAAGCGCCGCGAGGGAGGTCAGAAAGGTTCTGCGGTGGAGGGCCATCGCCGAGATCCCACGCTTTTGGGTGGACGTTCAGTCCCGTCAGTCTGGGGCGAAGCGCGGGCCCGGTGCAAGGCTTGTCGTCGAGGAACGACGGGATCGAGGGCAAGGCACCCGGCTTTCGATACATCCGTGGGCGATGGGCCGACCATGCAGGGTCTGCAGGAGGCCCGGCGGACTTTACGCCCGAAGGGCCACGCCAGCGGGCCTCGATCTGCGGGCCGCAGGTATTCGCCTTCCGCCCCCCTACCCAAGAGGGTTCCGACGGCGATCGGCATCACGATGCGGTTGCGGCTTGACAACTCCTATTTCGAAGTCGGGCCGGCGCAGACCAGAGAAGCGGGGTGCCTAGGCCGCGTAGTCGCAGCGCCGCAGGTGCGCGACCTCGGGCAGCACGGCGCTGCCCAGGCCCGGCACGTCGAGCGACCCGATGGCGATGTCGCCGCCTCGGATGTCGACCCGAACCGCGCCGAGATGCCGATGGTAGAGATCGCCGTGGGCGGCCAGAAAGGCGGCCTGCTCCACCTCGGGCGCCGCGGCCATGCCATCGACATAGTGATGGCCGTTGCGCTCCACATGGGTGCAGCCGATCAGGGTCGCCAGCGCCAGATCCTGCTGCACGGCAAGGCCGGCCTGCGTGGTCAGGTCCTCCGCCGACATGAAGAACCGCTGCTCCCCGGCCTCGGCGTTCCACATCGCGCACCTCGCGCGGTTGAGAAGTGACTTGTAGACCCCCTTGCAGGATTTCGAGGAGACGCCGGCATAGCCGAGGGCGCGGGCCTGCGGGAAGGCATCGAGCGTGCCATCGGATTCGTCGATCTCGGCGGGGATGCGGCGGGCGAGAGCCCCACATCGGCCTGCAGCGCCCGCGCCCGGGTGATCGGCTGCTCCACGAAAAGGATCGCCGCGCGCAGCCGCTCCAGCGCCGGGTCGGCCTCGATGGCGCTCCAAAGCGCCACGATCCCGTCCACGTCGGCATATTGCTCGTTGCCGTCCAGCGTGGCGCGGTAGCCCGGGCGCTCATCGAGGACGCCCGCGATGCGCCGCAACCTTTTCAGATCGGCATCCAGATCACCGCTGACCTTCAGTTTGAAATGCGTCACGCCATAGTCGCGGACGACCTCCTCCAGCGTCTCGGGCAGCCCGTCGCCGACGCGATCCTGCGGTGCGATGTCCGCACCCCTGATCGGATCGACCAGGCCAATCGTGTGCCGCGCCGCGATGTGCGGGGCCGGTCGCAGACTGCCGAGGAAGCCGGGCAGGTCGAACGCCGCGAGGTCCGGTGTCAGCGCGGCATCGAGGCCGATCAGGTTGCGCCGCACCGCCTCGAACAGGCTCACGCCTTCGAGGCGCAGGAGGGCATCGAGGATCGCGCGGTCAAGGCAGGCGGGCCCGAAGGCCGACGCCAACGGCGGCAACCCGGCCGGGCCGGCGGTGGCGGCGATCTCCCCCGCGCAGGCGGCATGCAGGCCGAATGCCGTCAACGGATCGTGCTGCGCCAGATAGGCCCGCCCGGCAATCGCCACCGCCCGGCGCAACTGCTCGAAATTCTCCTCGTTCGTCAGATCGGGCGACTTGTCGAACCATTTCGGCGCCAGCAGATCGGCCGACATCCCCCATCCCTCGCGCCCGTCGGCCGTTTTGATCCGGGCGCGCACGTAGGTCTGCGGCGCCTCGGTCAGCGTCACCACGCCGAAGCGGAACGGCATGCGCAGCCGCACGTCGCGCTCGTACTGCTCCACGTCGATCAGGGTGAGGGAGGTGGCTTCGGTCATCAACTCTCTGGATTTCTCTAGGGGACCGCGGCGGCATCTGCCCGACAGGCCGCCGCGCTCAGCCGGTGATCAGGGTCATGAGCGTCTTCCAGTCCACCATCTGCCAACTCTCGGCGATACCGCCATCGCTGATCCGGTGCACGGCGAGGGCTCCGAAACTGACCATCCGGTTCGTCGGCGGCACCCCGAAGAGCATTCCGGTATGGCGGCCCGTGATCGTTCCGCGCACCGTGATGAAGTCTTCGGCAAGATAAACGTCCTCCACCTCGAACTGGCTCCCGTCGAGAGCGCTTGAAACTCCCGTCACCTCGTCGAGAAAGCCCTCCGCATCCTGATCGGGAATCGAGGGAAATTCGCCCCGTTCGATCCATCCCTCGTTCAGGACGCTCTGCAGCATTTCCCCGTCCTGAGCATTCAGGGCCTGATAGTAGCGGTCGATCATGTCGAGCGCCTGCTGCCGCTGCATCAGCGGCAATTCCAGGGCATCCGCGAAATGCCCCACGTCCGGCTGCGCCGATTTCAGCCGCAGATAGCCCAGAACCTGATTGTCGCGCTTGGGATCGAGAACCAATATCTCGCCCTCGAAGACGCGGAACTGCGTCAGTTCCTCGATATTCGTGTAGTGGCTGACGATCAGCAGGGGCCCCGAACGGGTGGCATGACCGTCCCAAGCGGAGATCCTTTCGCGCAAGGCGGTCGTGTTCTTCGCGCCCTGCAGCGAAAGCAGCAGGTTCAGCTCCGGGTCCGTCTCAAGCGGCATCTCGGCGGCGATCTGCGGATCGACCCGGTCGAACCCTTCGGACAGTGCGTCAAGCGTCTGCTGGTTCCGGCACCATTGGCTGACCACGATCTCCGAGGGCAGCACGCCGTTCGAAGCCAGGAGCGTGCCGAGGTTACGCATGTCCTCAGTGCCCTGGGGGCTGAGGATCCGCTGGTCGGCACAATCGCCCGGGGCGACGTCCTTCACGTCGAGCTTCGACCAGTCCGTCGGCCCATGGCGCATCAGGAACACCACGTCGTCGCGCAGGAACATCTCTTCCAGCTGCTGGAACGGCTCGAAGCGCAGGCTGTCGTCGATGACCAGATCGCCGTCGCCCATCTCAGCCGTCATCTCGCCCATGTGGTTCGAGATCTGCTGCATCGTGTCCGGCACCGTCCGGGTGCCTTCGCCGGACTGGGCGAGGACCGGCATCGTCTGTGCGGCCAGAATGGCGGTGGCGGTCATAAGCTGCAACAGGGCCGTTCGCATGCGTCTACCTCGTTCGATTTGGCGATGCCCCCGGATCCGACGCCGGCAGGGCAACGCTGCGGCAAGACCCTGCATATAGGCAAGACGCCTCGTTCAATCCATCTCTGGCAAAATCATAACTTCGAGAGGTAAACATTTCTGCAATTGACGATAGAAACGGTGGCGCCGCGCCAGCGGGGGGTCGCATCGGAACGTCGGTCGCCGGCGGGTCACGCCGTTCGCCACGAACGCCACGGGCATCGCGGCAGTAGCGGGGCAAATGGATGGCGGGGCAGCCTGGCCATCTGGCGACCGCTAATCGTCGAAGCGATCAGGCTCTGCCTGCAGAAATCAGGAACGACGATGAACCGAAGCGTTATCGAGGGCCACGCCGCCGGCCCCGTCCTCGCCTGCGAGGAAGGGCTGAGCTTCTGGGGCGGGGTCGATCCCGCCACGGGGCGGATCGTCGACGCGCAGCATCCGCTGCACGGTCAAACGCTGGCCGGGGCGATCCTGGTGATTCCCACCAGCCGCGGTTCCTGCACCGGCAGCGGCGTGCTGCTGGAGCTGATCGAGACGGGCCGGGCGCCGGCGGCGCTCGTCTTCTCGGAGCCGGAGGATGTGCTGACCCTCGGCGCCCTCGTCGCGCGCCACGTCTTCGGGCAGGTCCTGCCCGTTCTGCGCCTGAGCGCCGGCACCCACGCCGCCCTCGCCGCTGCCACCGACGCCTCGATAGAGCCGGGGCGGTTGCAGGCGCCCGACCTCAACGTGGCTCTGGCCGTTCCGGGGGCGGCCGACCTTCACCTGACGCCCGGGGATGCCGCGATGCTGCGGGGCGATGAGGGCGACGGCCCGCGCCTGGCGATGGAGATCCTGGTAAGCATGACCCGGGCGCAGGGTGGCGACGCCCTGATCGACGTCACGCGCGCCCATATCGACGGCTGCATCTATGCCAGCCCCGCCAACCTGCGCGTGGCGCTGGCCTTCGCGGCCACGGGGGCGCAGGTGCGCGTGCCGACGACGATGAACGCGATCTCGGTGGATCGTGCCAACTGGCGGCGACAGGGCGTGCCGCCTGCCTTCGGCGATCCCGCCAGCCGGCTCGCGGATGCCTATGTGGGGATGGGAGCGCAGCCCACCTTCACCTGCGCGCCCTACCTGCTGGAGGCGCCGCCCGCCCTTGGCGAGGCGATCGGCTGGTCGGAATCCAACGCCGTGATCTTCGCCAACAGCATCCTCGGCGCCCGCACCCCGAAGCATCCCGATTTCCTCGATCTCTGCATCGCGCTGACGGGTCGCGCGCCGCGCACGGGCGTCTACCTCGACGGCCCGCGTGCCGCGCGGCGGGTCATTCGTGTGGACTGCCCCGAGGGGCGGGACGATGCCTTCTGGCCGCTTCTGGGGTGGCTGGCCGGCAGGCTTTCGCCCACCCGCATCCCTGTGCTGACGGGTCTGGAACACGCGGCCCCGGGCGCGGACGACCTCAAGGCGCTCTGCGCCGCGTTCGGCACCACCTCGGCCGCGCCGATGCTGCACATCGCCGGCATCACCCCGGAGGCGCATCTGGTGGCTCCCGGCGCCGATGCGGCGCGGGCGGACATGGCCGCCCTGCGCGACGCCTGGCACCGGCTCGATCCCGGTCCGGGCAAGGTCGATCTGGTGGCCATCGGCAGCCCGCATGCCTCGCTCGGCGAAGCGCGCGCCCTCGCTGATCTGATGCAGGGCCGGCACTGCGCGCCCGGCGTCGATCTGATCGTGACCCTGGGCCGTGGCGTTCTGGAGGCGGCGGACGCCGAAGGGGTCGCGGCGCGCCTTAAGGCGGCGGGCGCCCGGCTGATCCCGGACCTATGCTGGTGCTCGATCACCGAGCCGGTGTTTCCGCCCGCAGCGCGCGCGCTGATGACCAATTCCGGGAAATACGCACATTATGCACCGGGCCTGCACGGTCGGTTCGTGCGGTTCGGGGGGCTTGCCGCCTGCGCCCAAGCCGCGACGACCGGGGTCGCGCCGGAGGGGCCGCCTTCTTGGCTGGCCTAGGTTCGGGGTGCAAGGTCGGTCGTCCTGCGGGGCCTTGCCGCCGTCGCCATCGGCGCAGGGGCCGGGGCGAACTTGGAACGCCCGTCTTCGCATGTTGGACCAGCCGAATATGATCGCGTCGCCCTTAATTTGAGCCTCGCGGACCGGGCACCGGGGCGGCGCGCTTCCCTCCCGAAGCCCATTCCTTAGGTGCCCGGCGCGGGCCCGCCCATCCAGCCGCCGTCGATGCCGATGTTCTGGCCGGTGATCAGCGCCGCGGCATCGGAGACGAGGAACCGCACCAGCGCCGCCACATGCCCGGGCTCGATCCGCGTCTTCAGCGCCTGCTGCTCGAGGACCCAACGCCCGTATTCCTCCGCTTTGTCGCCGAACACCCGCGCTTCGGCCTCGGACACCACCGCGCCGGGGGCCACCGCGTTGACGGTGATGCCGAACCGCCCGAGCTCGCGCGCGAGGCTCACGGTCAGGCCCAGCATGGCACCCTTCGAGGCGATGTAGGGTACGTAGCCGTCGATCATGCCCTTCAGCGTCACCGAGGTGAAATTGACGATCCGGCCCCAGCCCTGCCCCTTCATGTGCGCCGCGCAGACCACCGAAAGCGCATAGGCGGCCGAGGAGTTCACGCGGATCTGGTCTTCGTATTCCGCCAGCGTGAAGGCGTCGAAGGGTCGGTTGATGATCAGCGCGGCGTTGTTGATCAGGATGTCGAAGCCCGGCTGCGCCCGCACGGTCGCGCTGGCAGCGGCGAGATCGCCCAAGTCGCAGGGCAGAAAGGCGGCGCCGAGCTTATCCGCGCGGGCCGCGCCCTCCTCGATCTCCGGCCGCTCCAGGATTGTCACCGCCGCGCCCGCTTCCGCCAGAGCCGCCGCCTGCGCCCGCCCCAGCGAGCCCAAGCCCCCCGTCAGCAGCACGCGCCTGCCCTCCAAGCCGTCCATGCCCGCCTCCCTCAAAGGACCGAGTGTATCTCGTCCATCGACGTCTCGCCGACGCGCCGGTCCAGCACCACCTCGCCGCGCGCCATCGCCACGATCCTGTCGCAGCATTCGAAGACGTGGTGGATGTTGTGGCTGATGAAGACCGCCGTGACGCCCATCGCCGCCAGCGACTGCACGAAGCCGATGACCTTCTGGGTCTCCTTCACGGCCAGATGGTTCGTCGGCTCGTCGAGGATCATGACCTTGGATCTGAAATGCATCGCGCGGGCGATGGCCACCCCCTGCCGCTGCCCGCCCGAAAGCTCGCCCACCAGCGCGTCGGGCGACCGCAGGTGCAGGTCCACGTCGGCGATGGCCTTGACGCTGTCGTCGCGCATCTTCTGCCGGTCAAGCACCCCGATCCCGAAGACCGAGCGGCGCAGCGGCTCGCGGCCGATGAACACGTTGCGCGCGATGCTCATGGTCGGGACCATCGAATTGTACTGGTAGATCGTCTCGATCCCGCGCTCCATCGCGTCGCGCGGCCCGCGGAAGCGCACCGGGCGCCCGTCGAACCGGATGGTCCCCTCGTCGGGCGACTGGATCCCCGACAGGATGTTGATCAGCGTTGATTTTCCCGCGCCGTTGTCGCCGACGAGGCCAAGCGCCTCGTCGCGGTGGATATCCAGCGTCACGCCGGTCAGCGCATGAACGCCGGAATACCACTTGTGCAGGTTCTCGGTCTGGATGATCGGGCCCTGTGCGCTCACTTCTCCGTCTCCACCCGGATCGCGCGCGAGCGGCTGCGCAGCCAGGAATTGAGGATCACCGCGGCAACCGTGAGCGTGCCGAGCGCCATCTTGAACCAGTTGGCATCCACCCGGCTGAGCACGAGGCCGTTGTCGATCACCCGGATCAGCACCGCGCCGATGATGCCGCCGAAGATCGTGCCGATCCCGCCGGTCAGCGCGGTGCCGCCGATCACCGCCGCGGCGACCGCCTGCAGCTCCAGCCCCTCGCCGATCGGACGGCAGCGGCGCGCCGAGCCGCATCACCTGGATCGTGCCGGCGAACCCGGCCAGCAGCGAGCAGAGCACGAAGCACGCGATCTTCACCCGCGCGGTCGGAATGCCCATGGATTGCGCCGCCGGCAGGAAGCCCCCGGTCGCGCGCACCCAGTTGCCGAAATTGGTGCGGCCGAGCAGCAGCGAGATCAGGATCGCGACGCCGAGGAACCACAGGAACGAGGCGCGGAACATGTCCCCCGGACCCACGAACGAAACGAAAAGCGCCCGTGGCATCGCGTCGGGCGGAATGAGCGGGGGAAAGCCGCCCGAGATCACCACCGTCAGCGAGCGCGCGACGAAGAGCATGCCGAGCGTCGTGATGAAGCTGGGGATCGAGAAGCGGATGGTCAGGACCCCGTTGATCAGGCCGATCAGCAGCGCCACGGCAAGACCCGCCGGGAAGGCGAGCGCGAAGGGCCAGCCATCCGCCAGCAGAACCCCCATCACCATCGGCATCAGCGCAAAGACCGAGCCGACGGAAAGATCGAACTCTCCGCAGATCATCAGAAGCGTCACTCCGATCGCCACCAGCGCCATCTCTGGCAGCAGCCCCAGCATGCCCTGCAGGTTGTAGGCATTCAGGAACACCCCGCCGGAACGGACCTGGAATATCACGGTCAGGATCACCAGAAAGGCGATCCCGGTCAGCTCGGGCTTGTCGAGATAGATCTTCAGCAGCCGCTTCATCGCCGGTGCTCCGATGTGCGTTCTCCGATGTCCGGGGCCGCGGCGGGCGCGGCCCCGGTTGCTGGCTCAGCGCAGGCTCAGCGCAGGCCTTGCGCCGCCAGCTCCTTCAGCGCCGGCACGTCTTCGGCCAGCACCAGCCCCTGTCCGGTGTCGATGTCGGACGGCGCCAGATCGACCGTGTGGGCGAGATAGGCGTCCATCACTCCCATGTAACCCTGCATGTAGGGCTGCTGGTCCACCTGCACCTGGATGTAGCCGGCCTCCATCTGCTGCAGCACCTCCGAGACGATGTCGAAGCCGCCCATCAGAACGGCGCCCGGCTCCGTACCCCTGTCGGACAGGACCTGGGCGACGTAGGCATGCCAGAGGCCGGTATCGAAATAGGCGGTCGTGTCGGGATTGGCGTTGAGATAGGCGCCGACCCTGTCGGCCACCACGGCGCCATCGGTGCCGGTGTCAAGCCGCACGATCTCGACCTCGCGGCCGCTGCTCTCGGCATACGCCTCCAGCCCCTCGCGCACCCCCTGCCCGCGCTGCTCCGACCAGTTCTGGCCGGGGGCCGAGATGCCGATGACTGCCTTCACCGGCCCGTCAGCGGGAAAGAACTCCGTCATCTTGGTCGCGAGCGATCGCCCGGCTGCCACGAAGCCCTGGCCCACGAAGGCCATCCGCGCGTTGCCCTCCGCACCCTCGCTGTCGTCGACGTTGACGGCGATCACGATGACCCCGTCGTCGACGGCGCGCTGGATCATGTCGTCGAAGGCGGTGTTGTCGACGATGGTGGTCAGCAGCGCGTCGGGCTGCTGCGCGAGGCCGGCCATCATGTTGGCGGATTGCTGGTCGATGGCGCCTTCCGTCTGGGTGAAGATCATCTGGCAGCGCGCCTCGATCCGGGCGCAGCCATCGTCGAAGCCCTTCTTCACCGCCTGCCAGAACGGGTTGGACGCGCTGGAATGGTGGGTGAAGACGATGTTCATCGGCTCGGTGTTCTGCGCCTGCGCGGCGGTGCCGAGCAGGGCCGCGCAGGCGGCTGCTATGGTCAGTCTCTTCATGGTGGTATCCTCCCTTTTCAGATGTCGTCCCTGCCCGTGCGCCTTCGCCGGCAGGTGAAGGCGCGGTCGAGATCGGGGGCGAGCTCCGTGCCGAGGCCCGGGCCCGGCGGCACGGTGATCATGCCGTCCTTCACCTCTGGCAGCGCGGTCACCAGATCGCGGTACCAGGTGTGGTAGAAGGCGCGCACGCTCTCCTGCACCAGCGCGTTCGGCGCGTTCAGCGACAGATGCGTGGAAGCGGTGAGCACCACCGGCCCGGTGCAGTCGTGCGGCGCGACGGGCAGGTGCCACGCCTCGGCCATCGCCGCGATCTTGCGCGCCTCGCGACAGCCCGCCGCACCACGAGATGTCGAGCATCACCACCCCGGCGGCGCCGGTCTCCAGCAGGTCGCGGAAGGCCCAGCGGATGCCCAGCGTCTCGGACGCGCAGATCGGCGCGCGGCTGGCCTCGGCATAGCGGCGCAGCGAGCCCAGGCTGTCCATCCGGATCGGGTCCTCGTGCCAGAACGTGTCGAACTGCGCGAGCTCGCGGGCGATCTCCATCGCCGGCAGAAGCTGCCACAGCGAATGGAACTCGACCATGATGTCTATCTTGTCGCCGACGGCGTCGCGGATCTTCGCGAACGGCTCCAGCGCCCGCGTCATGTCCGCGGCCGAGATGTACTGCCCGCGGCTGTTCTCGGCGGCCAGATCGAACGGCCAGATCTTCATCGCCGTGATCCCCTCCGCCAGCAGGCTCTCGGCCAGCTCGTCCGCGTGGTTCAGGAAACCGTTCAGGTCGTCGTAGATCCTTCGACGCGCCCAGCCCGAAATTGCCCGACGTCTGGCCTTTCGCCTCCTTGATGTATTCGGTCCCGGCGCAGGTGTTGTAGGTACGGATGCGCGGCCGCGAGAAGCCGCCCAGAAGCTGCGCGATGGGCTGCCCCGTGGCCTTGCCGAAGATGTCCCAGAGCGCGATGTCGAATGCGGAATTGCCGCGCATCTCGGCGCCGGTGGAGCGAAAGCCGAGATAGCCCACCAGATCGGCGCGCAAGCAGATCGATTGCGAGCGGATCGCGCCCGATGACGGCGGGCGCCAGATGTTCGTGCAGGTAGGTCTCGACCGTCGCGGCATGGAAGAACGTCTCGCCGAGCCCCGTCAGCCCCTCGTCGGTCTCGACCCTGATCCAGACGAGGTTCGGCCGCTCCTCGATCCGGACGGTCTCGATGGCGGTGATCTTCATGCTCAGGAGATCCCCGCCGCGACCAGCGCCTTCACGCTCTGGTCGAAGTGATCGGCCATCCGGGCATGCGCCGCCTGCGGATCGCCCGCCACGATGGCATCGGCGATGGCCAGGTGAAGCGTCAGCATGTGCCGCTGATCCTCGATGTCGGTGCGGCTGCGCCATCCGATGGGCCAGGTCTGCCGGGTAACCCCGTCGAAGGCGCCGACGATGAGCGAGAAAACGGGATTTCCGGCCGCCTGCGCGATGGCCACGTGAAAGGCGATGTCATGGTCGAGCACGATCTGCGGCGTCTCGATGGCGGCCTGCATCGCCACGGCATATCCGCGGATGTCCCGCGCCTGCGTGTCGGTCCGGCGCAGCGCGGCGAGGGTTGCGGTGCGGGTCTCGATGGTGCGGCGCACGTCGTAGATCTGCTGGATGCTGATCTGGTCGATGTGAACGCCATGCTCGATCAGCGGTGACATGGCGCCGTAGTCGAGCGCCGCGACGGTTGCCCGGCGGCCGGCCCTGAGGTCGATCAGGCGCAGGGCGGCGAGGCCGCGAAACGCCTCTCGCACCACGGTCCGGCTCACCTTCATCTCGCGGCTAAGGGCGGTTTCGCTCGGCAGCGCGTCGCCGGGCCCTAGCTCGCGCGCCCGGATCATCTGCGAGATCCCGCGCGATGTGGCCGAGACGAGATCCGTATCGAGGGCCTGGGCGGCGGGCGGCATGAGGGGTCTCCAGATCGGCGCCAAACCTGTATGACAGGTTCGCGCTAACTGTCGACACTTTTGTCATGCTTCTCACATGTCGGGCGCACCGTGCCGCGATGCGTATCCTGGGACGGGGCGTCGGTGAAACTGGGACGCGCGCGCGCCGCGGCTGTCCTGGGGATCGCGCACGGCCACGCATTCGGCAGGGTGCGGCGCCCGTTTCAGCTCATCCACTGGCCGCCATCGACGTTGTAGGTCTGCGACACGATGTAGTCGGCCTCGGCCGAGGCCAGGAACACCGCCATGCCTGTCAGGTCGGCCGGCACCGCGAAGCGCCCGGCTGGCACGCCCGCGGCGACCTCGGCCTTCTTCTGGCCAAGCGGCTTGCCCTCGAGCTTCGCGAACATCGCGTCCACATGCTCCCAATGCGCGCCCTCGACCACGCCGGGAGCGATCGCGTTGACGTTGATCCCGTGCTTGATGAGGTCGAGGCCCGCAGACTGGGTGAGCGAGATGACCGCCGCCTTCGTCGAGCAGTAGATGGCCACCAACGCCTCGCCCCGGCGCCCGGCCTGCGAGGCCATGTTGATGATCTTTCCGCCATGCCCCTGCTCGATCATCCGCCGCGCCGCGGCCTGGAGGGTGAAGAACGTGCCGGCGACGTTCACCGCATAGAGCCGCTCGAAGCCGTCGCGGGTAATGTCGACGATGCGGGCAGCATCGAAGATGGCGGCGTTGTTGACCAGGATGTCGAGTTTGCCCGCCTCGGCGACCACGGCGGCGATACCCGCATCGATGCTGTCCTGCCGGGTCACGTCCATCTCGACGGCATAGGCGGCTGCGCCCAGGCTTCGCGCGGCATCGCGCGCGGCGGCGATGTTGACGTCGGCGATGGCAACCCTGGCCCCTTCGGCGATGTAGGCTTCGGCAAAGCCGAGCCCGAGGCCCCGCGCCGCTCCGGTGATGAGTGCGGACCTTCCCTCAAGTCGTCCCATGCCATCGATCTCCCCGTTCGTCCAAGCTGCAAAAGAGGAGAACCTTGCAGATCTCGTACCGCCGAGCCACCGACAAACGGCCGTGGCGGCCGCGTTGCCGGGGCCTGCGCCGCCTGGCCTTCACGGTGATGCCGGCCATTGCCGGCGATCCCGGCGCGAGGCCGCCGGAACGCGGCAGCGATCTCCTGGCAGGCATCGGCTCCTCGCGCCTGGCCGCGGCCAGACCTTGCCGAAGGGTCGCGACATCGCGGATGGCGCCCATGCGCCCGATTGCGGCGGGAATGCGCGGGGCAAGGGCCGCATTTCGTTGCCGAGCGCGCCGCAAGATGCCATCAAGGGGCCTGCGGCCCCGGTTCGGACACAACAGCGGCGGAGTGCGCCCATGAACTTTCGATACGGCGGCCCTCTGGCAGCCCTGCTTGGTCTGGGCGCCTGCACAGATTTGCAGACCGGCGGGATCGGCGGGGCGGGCGCGGTGCCCATGGGTGACGTGCCCGAGGCCGTGGCCGCGATGGCGGCGCCCAACCAGAACCTGCAGACCGCCCGTGTTCTGCCGGAAGACGGGTGCTACTGGTACAGCCATTCCGGCCCGGTGGAGACGACCCTGCTGCCGCTGCGGACGGCCAACGGCAATCCGATCTGCACGCAGCCCACCCCGGAGGCCTGACCGGCCCCCGGCGCCGATCCGAGGCAGGCAGGTTTCCCGAGCCAAGCCGTATCAGGCACCGAGAGCACCGTCTGGTGAATAAAGATACGCCGTGGCACCTGTGGAGACCTGATCGTATAGCCCGATGATATGCGCCATGATCATGCGCACGCAGCCCGAGCTTGCCCGCCCGCCGATGGAGCGGGGATACGGGGTGCCGTGTATCCGCAGATAAGTGTCACGATTGCCAACATAAAGGTACAAGGCCCGCGCGCCGAGGGGGTTGGTGGGCCCGCCCGGCATGCCGTCGGCGAATTGCGCGTAATCGTCCGGATCGCGGCGGATCATGTCGGGCGTGGGCGTCCAGCCTGGCCATTTTGCCTTCCGGCGGATGGTGTAGACCCCCGGTTCGTAGAGATTGCCGCGCGCGATCGCGACCCCGAACCGCAGGGCGGTGCCGTTGCCGTTCACGAAGTAGAGATACCGCGCGACGGCATCCACGTGGATATCGCCCGGCGTCAGCCCGTCATTCGCCTCTACCTGCCGTGGCAGGAACCGCGGATGAACGCCCCAGGGGTTCGACGTGGCCGGATCGTAGTTCGCGGGCGTCACCCGGGCATCCCAGGTTCCCCACAGGTCGCGCGAGGTGGTGGCCGCTGCCAGCGCGGCGCCGGAGATCGGCGGCGAGAAGAGGGCCGCGGTGGTAGCGATGAAATGCCGTCTGGTCACCATGCGGGTCACTCCTCGGGGGTCTTCACATACAACTGCGGCATCGCGAGGCCAAAGACCGGGCCATACCACTTGGAAACATTCCCTTTCCGTTCTCTCACCTACCTGTGGTGCTTGGCCGACTTGGGTAGGCCGGAAGACCGGACAATGCCGCCATCATGGCGTGCAAAAGGTTAGCCTCAAGTAAGCGTTTGCATCACAAGGCCGTCCTGGAGGGGTTTCGCCACACCTTTGCCGAATAGAACGGAGCGGGCGCGGGCTGTAACTTTTGCCGGTGCCCCCCCCGTAGCGGAACGGACACCACCGTGGCGGTGGCGGATGACGCCGCCTCCAAAACAGCGAGCCCGACCGAGCGAACCGGGATCGTTTCGGTTCGTCGCGCGGCGGCTTGCCGGCAGAGATGGCAGATCCAGCGGCCCAAGAAACGGGGCAGACGATAGCCCAAGGGCCGATCGTTCAATGCCATCACCGGCCGATCCCGGCGCCCGCGCGAAGGCTTTGGTAGCGGAGGAGGGACTTGAACCCCCGACACGCGGATTATGATTCCGCTGCTCTAACCAGCTGAGCTACTCCGCCAGACTGGCGGGGGCTTAGGCAAGCACGCGGGCGGCGTCAAGACCGGATGGCGCGTGGCGCAGCCCTGCCCGCCCCTGCCGGCGCCCGGCTATGCCATGGACGGCTCGAACGTAAGCGCCGCGCCGTTGATGCAGTGCAGCAACTGGTTCTGCACGATGAAGACGTGACCCTGATGGCTGCCGCACCGCCGGCAATGCGTCTCGAGCCCGGAAAGGAGATACTGCGCGGGGTCCGGCTCGACCCCGTCGAACCAATCGACCCCGGTCAGTATGGAATTCGGGACGGCATGCCGGAAAAACGCATAGCCAATATCCAATTCGACCTTCCATTCGGATTCGTAGACATGCAGTTCACAGCCCTTGCAGAAATACCGGCCCTCGCGCGTTTCATTCCAAAGCGCGCTTGTCTTCGGCGTCTCTGTCGCACCTTCCCGCAGGATCGCGTAATCGCCCTCGGCGAGCATTTCGCGCCATTCCGCATCCGTGCGGGCGACTTCGTATTCGAAACCGTCCTGTCCCGCGGCGCGGGAGGCGATCGCACCCGTCCCCACGGCGCCGGCCGCCAGGGCCGAACCCGAGGCCGCCAGAACCTGACGGCGGCTGAATGTGGAGTGTGCCATGCGAATTTTCCAATGCTGATCTGCGGCGCTGGCCCGACAGTATGGGTCAAACCGATAACAATCCATAAAAGTGACCGTGAACCCGGCGGGAGACCGGGCAGCGAGGGGGGCCGGCGACCTTTGTGTTACAAAAACATCGCTTCCCCAGAACCGTGAGGCGCGCCCGGCAAGGGCTGGCCTTGACGGATGAATTGAAATATTGACTTCTGACAAATGCTTGAAGGCGTCGCATCGGCATTTACATGCAACGCGTCGAATGAGACTTTGCACGCGCCGGGCGAAGTGCCCGGCAGAACGAAAGGGACCATCCAATGAAGAAGATCTTCCAGGCGATCGCGCTCGCCGCCGTTGTCGCCACCCCGCTGGCCCTGCCTGCGACGGCGCAGGTCGACGACCGCATGATGTCCAACATGGGCGCCAACATGCTGCTCGCCGGCCTGAAGAACTCGCTCGACGGCCTCGGCGTCGACACCACGAACATCAACGAGATCACGCTGGCCCAGGCCGTCGAGCTCAGCCAGCAGCTCAACAGCAGCGATACCAACGACCAGACGATGAAGCTGAACGCCGAGACCATTCTCGATCAGTACAACTGACCCAGTGACGTCCGTGGTCGACCACGGGCATCGCAAAACGAAGGGGCCCCCGCACGGGCCCCTTTTTCGTTTGGCGGTCCCTGAGATCCGACTTGGCGCGGTCGCCCGCGAGAGCCGGCAACGTGCGTGCGGCCTCAGTACTTCGACGGCGCGTAGAGTTCGGGCGGCAGGACGGCACGTTCGTATTCGGGATTGAATACCCGTTCCGGCAGCTCGACCTCCTCATGCGGCACCGGCCCGTAGGGCATCAACGACAGCAGGTGGTCGATGCAGTTCAGCCGCGCCCGCTTCTTGTCGTTACCCGGCACGATGTACCACGGCGCCTCGGGGATATTGGTGCGTGCGAATGTCTCTTCCTTGGCCTTGGTGTATTGTTCCCAACGAATGCGCGATTGCAGATCCATCGGGCTCAGCTTCCATTGCTTCAGCGGATCGTGGATGCGCATGAGGAACCGCATCTGCTGTTCCTCGTCGGTGATCGAGAACCAGTACTTCACCAGGCGGATGCCCGAGCGCACCAGCATCCGTTCGAATTCCGGCACATCATTGAAAAATTGCTCCACCTGGGTCTCGTCGGCAAATCCCATGACCCGTTCCACCCCGGAGCGATTGTACCACGACCGGTCGAACAGTACGATCTCGCCCGCCGCCGGCAGATGCGGCACGTAGCGCTGGAAATACCACTGTGACCTCTCGCGATCGTTCGGCGCCGGCAGTGCCACCACGCGGGCGACGCGGGGATTGAGCCGCTGGGTGATGCGCTTTATCACTCCGCCCTTGCCGGCGCTGTCGCGGCCCTCGAAGATCACGACGATTTTCTCACCCTCGTGCTGAACCCAGTCCTGCAGCTTGATCAGCTCCGATTGCAGGGCAATGAGCTGGCGGAAGTAATCCGGCCGTTCCATGGCCTTGGGATGGGCCTGGCGGTAGATCTTGCGGATCTCCATCGACATGGCCGGCTCCGACATCTCGAGCTCGAGATCCTCATCGAGCGTGTCGGAAAGCTCTGCCTCCATCCAGTCGGCGGCGCCATTCTTCGCGTCATGGGTCATCGGTGGGGTCCTGTTGCCTTCGGGTTCCGGCAGGGTAACAGTTTGTCCGTATCGGTCCCATGACGCGGCCGGCGCCCGACCGCCCTTTCCGCTCAGGCGGCTCGCCAGTCGAAGAAGCCGGAAGGCGCGCGAGAGAGAAGCCGGTCGGCCAGCGCATGCCCCAACTCGGCGGCATCCTCGACCGGAGCGTCACCGCTTTCGGCCAGGGCGTCGGAGCCGTCCGGCCGCAGGATCTCGCCGCGCATCGCTATGGTTCCGTTCGACAGTTCCGCGAGCCCCGCGATCGGCGTCTCGCATGAGCCGTCGAGCGTCAGCAGAAAGGCGCGCTCGGCGGCAAGCCGCAGGCCGGTGTCGCGGTCGTGGATGGCCTCCAGCAATTCGGCCGCGCGCGTATCGTCCCGACGCCGCTCGATGCCGATGGCGCCCTGGGCCACCGCCGGCAGCATCCGGTCGACCGGGATCGCGGTGCGCGGCACGTCGTCCATGCCAAGGCGGTTGAGCCCGGCCATCGCCAGGAAGGTCGCCGCGGCGACCCCGTCGTCGAGCTTGCGCAGACGGGTCTGGACGTTGCCGCGAAACTCCACCAGCTGCAGATCCGGCCGCCGGTGGGCAAGCTGCGCGCGCCGCCTCAGGCTGGAGGAGCCGACAATCGCGCCTTGAGGAAGATCGTCCAACCCCTTGATATTCAGGGAAACGAACGCATCACGCACATCTTCGCGCGGCAGGTGGCAATCGATCACCAGACCCTCGGGCTGCAGCGTCGGCATGTCCTTCATGGAATGCACCGCGATGTCGATGGCCCCCGAAAGCAGGTCGTCCTCGATCTCGCGGGTGAACAGGCCCTTGCCGCCGATCTCCTTCAGGGGGCGGTCGAGGATGCGGTCGCCGGTGGTCTTGATCACCACGATCTCGAAGGCCGCCTCGGGCAGATCGAATGCGGCCATCAGGCGGGCGCGGGTCTCGTGGGCCTGGGCGAGCGCCAGTGGCGAGCCGCGGGTGCCGATGCGCAGGGGGGCGCTTGGGCTGGGTCGCGCGCCGCTCATGCCGGGCCGTTCGCCCAAGTGAAGGCCATCCTGGTTACCCTTTCCAATTCAGCACCTTGCGAGGAGGTCGTGCCATCGCGTTGACATCCCGCGCGCATCGCTCCACCACCTGCTTCAAGGGTGTAAGCGAGGACCGGGATGGCGGAAACCAAGAAATTGCTGCGGAGCCTTGCGGGCGAGGTTCAGGCGGTTCCCCCGATCTGGATGATGCGACAGGCGGGGCGCTACCTGCCGGAGTATCGGGCGACGCGGAAAAAAGCCGGTGATTTCCTCAGCTTGTGCTATGCGCCGGAGCTTGCGGCCGAAGTAACGCTGCAGCCGATCCGGCGTTTTGGCTTCGACGCGGCGATCCTCTTCGCCGATATTCTGCTTGTTCCCCAAGCCCTTGGCGCCGACCTCTGGTTCGTGGAGGGGGAAGGCCCGCGGTTGAGCACGATCACCGGCGAGGCGGACATGGGAAAGCTCGGCGACGTCGACGGGATCCACGAGACACTGGGGCCGATCTACGAGACATTGCAGATACTTAAGCGTGAGCTTCCGGCGGAGACCGCGCTTATCGGGTTTGCCGGCGCGCCATGGACGGTGGCGACCTACATGATCGCCGGGCGCGGCACCAAGGACCAGGGGCCGGCGCACAAGCTGAAGGCCGAGAACCCGGGCGTTTTCAATGCGCTGATGGAACGTCTGACGGCGGCGACGGTGGAGTATCTCAGCCGCCAGATCGAGGCCGGGGCGGAAGTGGTCAAGATCTTCGACAGCTGGGCCGGATCGCTGAAGGCGCAGGATTTTCACGACTATGCCCTTGAACCGGCTCGGAAAATCACCGTGGCCCTGAAGGAAAGGCATCCCGGAATTCCGGTCATCGCGTTCCCCCGAGAGGCCGGCGAGAAGTATATCGGTTTCGCGAAGGCCACAGGGGCCGATTGCCTGGCGCTCGACAATTCCGTGGATGCGGAATGGGCTGCCGCAGAGGTGCAGAAGGACGGCTGCGTTCAGGGAAATCTTGCGCCGAACCATATGGTTACGGGCGGGGATGCCCTGATCGAAGAGGTCCGCCGGATCAAGCGGGCCTTCGCGGGCGGGCCACACATCTTCAACCTGGGGCACGGGATCACCCCCGACGCGAACCCCGAGAACGTGGCGCTCATGATCGAGACGCTGCGCGGCTGAATCCGTACGGATCGTACGCTTCAGGGGGCGGAACGTACGATCCGGCCCACCCTGATCAGGGGTCAAAACCCGGCGTTTGGTACAGATCGTACGTTTGCCGGCGTGATCTGTACGATCGAAACCCTTTCGTAATGGGTGGCTGTCGCATTAGCTTCGATCATATCATCCTGATGTGTCATCACATCCTGGAATGAGGCATCTGCTCCTCCGGCCGAAGACTTTCACGTCGCGGCAGAGGCTCCCCTCGGTGGTGGCCACCGGTCGCGCGGACCCGAACATGCCCGAGCCGTCTGACGCGGCGGCGATGGCTGCGCTGGTGTCGGTCTTCCGTGAGTTTGATGCCCACCTTGGCCAGCATCAGGCCCTCGGCGATTTGGCCATCCTTCATCGTGACCTGGCCGCCGATCTCGATCCCGGTTGTCGGCGCAAGGGTTCGCTTGCGTTGCCATCGGCGCGCGGTCGGCAGATACCGTACCGCCCAAGGGCATCGACCGATCAGTACCCAGGCGCTGTCGAATTCAGGTGGATTTTGCGCCGGCCGAGGCGGCCCCGGACGGGGGCGCCTGCGAGGCGAGGGCGGCATGCGCGCGGATGAAGGCTTTTGGCTCCGGCGGTAGGGATCGAACCTACGACCAATTGATTAACAGTCAACTGCTCTACCGCTGAGCTACGCCGGAATACCGGTGCCTCCCCTAGCAAGGCGGCCGCCGTACGTCCAGTGGCTCCGGAGAAAAATCGGCCTCATGGGGGCGTGGCGGAGAAGAGGGCATCGGGGGAGAGGCGCGGGCTGGCATCGATCAGCCGGCGTTCGTGCAGATCGACGAGATGCGCCAAGACGTTGCGGGAGGCGGCGGGATGCAGATGCGCCGGCGTCTCGGCGTAGAGCGCCGCGGTAAGCTGCGGCAGGGTGGCGGGCGCCTGCGCGAGGACCGCGCGGATCTGCGCCTCGCGGCCAGCGCGGTGGGCGACCAGCCAGTCGATGCGGCCGGCCGGATCTTCGATCGGCGCGCCATGGCCCGGATGCAGGACGCTGGCGCCGAGGGCCTTGAGGCGCGCGCAGGAGGCCCGGAAGGCCGCCACGTCGCCATCGGGCGGCGACACCAGCGAAGAGGCCCAGCCCATGACCAGATCGCCACAGAACGCCGCCTCCTGCCAGCGGAAGCTCAGGTGGTTGCCCATGTGGCCCGGGGTCCAGATGGCTGTGAGGCGCCAGCCCGGGCCCGCGACCTCCTCGCCGTCGGCGAGCCGGACGTCGGGGGCGAAGCCGGCATCCACGCCCTCGCCGCCGCCCGCCAGGCCCTCTGCCGCGAGCCGCGCCATGACCGCGCTGCGCCCCGACGCGGCGTCGCCGTAGGCCAGAACCGGCGCGCCGGCCGCCGCGGCCAGCGGGCCGGCAAGCGCGCTGTGATCCACGTGCGCGTGGGTCACGAGCACGTGGCTTATGCCGCCGGGCGCTGCCGCGAGGATCGCGCGGAGGTGCGCGGGCAGATCGGGGCCGGGATCGATGACCGCGACGGGGCCGGCAGGGTCGCCCAGAAGATAGGTGTTGGTACCGCGCCAGGTCATGGCCGAGGGGTTCGGCGCCAGGACCCGCCGCAGGCCCGGCGCCAGCGTCACCGCCGTTCCGGCGGGCGGATCGAAGCCGTGACCTGCCATTTTGCCCCTTTCCACCCTGCGCCCCGAAGCCCAAGCTTCGCCCCATGACCTGGGACTGGCTCAAACGCTACATGCCGCGCCGCCTCTATGCGAGGGCGGCGCTGATCCTGATCCTGCCGATCCTGACGCTGCAGATCGTCGTCACGGTGGTCTTCGTGCAGCGCTACTTCGAGGACGTGACGCGGCAGATGACCCGCAGCGCCCTGATTGAGATGGACTTCATGGTGGGGCGCGCCGACGGGGCCGAAAACACCGAGGCGGCGGCGGCGCTGGTGCGCGAGGTGGGCGATGCCCTGGGCTTCACGACCGAGCTTCCGGCGCCGCCGGCCGCAACGGATGCCTGGCGGCCCTGGGACCTGCCCGGCCGGGTGATCGTGGAGACGCTGCACGCGCGCCTGCCGGCGGTCACCGCGGTCGACGTGGCCGGCAGCCTGCGGGAGGTGCACGCCACGCTGCAGACGCGCCACGGCCCGCTGCGCCTGAGCTTTCCGCGCAGCCGGGTGACCGCCTCGGCGCCGCATCAGCTTCTGGTGCTGATGATCGTCACGGGCGCGCTCATGACGGTGATCGCCTATCTGTTCCTGCGCAATCAGCTGCGCCCGATCAAGCAGCTGGCGGAGGCGGCGGATGCGTTCGGCAAGGGGCGGCACGTGGCGTATCGCCCGGCGGGCGCCAGCGAGGTCCGGCTGGCGGGCACGACCTTCCTCGACATGCGTGGCCGGATCGAGCGGCAGATCGAGCAGCGCACGCTGATGCTTTCTGGCGTCAGCCACGACCTGCGCACGCCCCTGACCCGGCTGAAGCTTTCGCTGGAGATGCTGGATGCCGAACCCGACGAGACCGAGGCGATGCTGCGCGACGTGCGCGACATGGAGCGTCTGGTGGACGAGTTCCTGAGCTTCGCGCGGGGCGACGCGCTGGACGATCCGGTGGCGACCGATCCGGGCGCGCTTCTGGCGGATGTGGTGACCGCGGCGCAGCGGGCCGGGCGGCGGGTGACCCTGACCCATGCGGATGCGGCGGCGCTGATGCCGATGCGGCCGATGGCCGTGGCGCGCGCGCTCGACAACCTGATCGGCAATGCGGCCCGGCACGGCAGCGGCGCCTGGGTGGGGCTGGACGCGCTGGCGCGGGGGGTGCGCTTCAGCGTGGAGGACGACGGCCCCGGCATCCCGCAGGGCCAGCGGCAGGAGGCGCTGAAGGCCTTCGCGCAGCTCGACCCCGCCCGCAACCAGGACAAGGCGACCGGCGTGGGCCTGGGGCTGGCCATCGCGGCGGACATCGCGCGCAAGCATGGCGGCACCCTGACGCTGGGGCGCAGCGAGGCGTTCGGCGGGCTGCGGGCGGATCTGGTGATCGCGCGGTAGCGGCAAGGCGCCGCGGGGCGAATTGCGGTGGCCGGGAACGCGTGGGCAGTTGACCGCGCGGGGAAAGTGGCGGCGAACGCGCGGGGAGGGAGGCGGCGAAGGCGCGGGAGCGGCAGACGTCGGGCTCAGAGGGCGGCCATCACCTCGTCGGACACCTCGAAGTTCGCGGTGACGTTCTGCACGTCGTCGTCGTCTTCCAGCGCCTCGATCAGCTTGAAGAGCTTCTGCGCGCCGTCCAGTTCCAGCTCGGTCGAGGTCTGCGGCTGCCAGATCAGGCGGGTCGCCTCGCTCTCGCCAAGCGCTTCCTCCAGCGCCGCCGCGACCTCGTTGAGGTCGGTATCGGCGCAGTGGATGACGTGGCCGTCCTCGCCGCTCTCGACGTTCTCGGCCCCCGCCTCGATCGCGGCCATCAGAACGGTATCGGCATCGCCCACCTCGGCGGGATAGACGACCTCGCCCTTGCGCTCGAACATGAAGCTGACCGAGCCCGTCTCGCCGAGATTGCCGCCGTTCTTGGCGAACATCGAGCGGACGTTGCCGGCCGTGCGGTTGCGGTTGTCGGTCATCGCCTCGACGATCACCGCCACGCCGCCAGGGCCGTAGCCCTCATAGCGGATCTCGTCGTAGTTCTCGGCGTCGCCGCCCATGGCCTTCTTGATGGCGCGGTCGATCACGTCCTTCGGCACGGACTGGCCCTTGGCCTCCTTCACGGCGAGGCGCAGGCGGGGGTTCTTTTCGGGGTCGGGGTCGCCCATCTTGGCGGCCACGGTGATCTCCTTGGCAAGCTTGCTGAAGAGCTTGGAGCGCGCGGCATCCTGCCGGCCCTTGCGGTGCTGGATGTTTGCCCATTTGGAATGTCCGGCCATCGGTGCCTCCGCCGTTCAACGCGGGCGATCTATAGGTGGGGGTGCGGGGGCTTGGCAAGGTGAAGCGGCGCGCGCCATGGAATGCCCGTGCGGAGGCGCCTCAGAGCGGCCAGATCAGCGGGATCAGCGCCGAGGCGAGCAGCCCCACGGAGATGTTCAGCGGGATGCCCACGCGCAGGTAATCCGTGAAGCGGTAGCCGCCCGGCCCGTAGACCATCGTGTTGGTCTGGTAGCCGATGGGGGTCGCGAAGCTGGCCGAGGCCGCCATCATCACCGCCACCATCAGCGGCCGCGGGTCGAGCCCGAGCGCCTGGGCGAGCGCTATGGCCACGGGCGTGACAACCACCGCCACGGCATTGTTCGAGACGAGTTCGGTGAGCGTGGAGGTGACGGCGTAGATCGACAGGATCACGAAGAAGGGCGACATGCCATCGAGATAGGGGGTCATGCCGCCCACGATCAGACCGATGGCGCCGGTATGCTCGAGGCTCGCCCCGATGGCGAGCATCGCGAAGATCAGCGCCAGCAGCCGTCCTTCGACAAAGGAGAACGCCTCTTCCGCGTCGATGCAGCGGGTCAGCAGCACGACCGCGACGGCGACCACCGAGAGCAGCAGGATCGGCGCCACGTCGAGCGCGGCCAGAAGGACGATCCCGCCGAGGCAGGCCAGCGCGATGGGCGCATGGCTGCGCCGGAACGCCCGGACCGACGGCGTGGCCACATCCACCAGCCCCATCTCGGTGGCCAGGCGGTGAATGTCGTCGGGCGCGCCCTCCAGCAGCAGCGTGTCGCCGACGCGGACGACCAGATCGTCGAGCTGCCGGCCGATGTTCTGGTTGGAGCGATGCACCGCGAGCGGATAGACGCCGTAGCGCCGCCGCAGCCGCATGGAGCCGAGCGAGCGCCCGATCATCTTGCAGCCGGGCGTGATCAGCACCTCCACCGTCGTCGTCTCGACCGAGGAGAGCTTGTCGACCATGCGCACGTCGCGGCTTTTCTGCAGGCCCAGAAGCTCTGCCATCTGGGTCCGCAGCACGACCCGGTCGCCGGGCTCCAGCGCCACGGCATCGAGGTTGCGGCGCAGCGAGGCGTCGCCGCGCAGCACGTCGATCAGCCGCACGCCCTCGCGCTTGAAAAGGTCGACCTCGCGGACCGCCCGTCCGATCAGGCCGCTGCCCTCGGGCACGGCGACCTCGGTGAAGAACTTCATCGACGAGCGCTTGTTCGACAGCAGGCTCGCCATGCTCTCGCGATCCGGCAGCAGGTGCGGCGCGATGAACAGCAGGTAGACCATGCCCCAGGCGACATGGGCGAGGCCCAGCGGCGTGATCTCGAAGATGCCGAAGGGTTCCAGCCCCTGGGCGCGGCCGACGCCATCGACCAGCAGGTTGGTGGACGTGCCGATCAGCGTGACGGTGCCGCCGAGGATCGCGGCGTAGGAGACGGGGATCAGCAGCTTCGACGGCGCCAGGCCCATGGAGCGGCCCAACTGCATGAAGACCGGGATCATCACCACCACCACGGGGGTGTTATTGACGAAGGCCGAGGCCGCCGCGACGAAGCACAGGAGCGCCGCGATGGCCAGGCGGGGCCGCCCGCGGGTGCGGCCCTCGATGCCTTGGGTGAACCAGTCGAGCGCGCCGGTGCGCACCAGCGCGCCTACCAGGATGAACATCGTCGCGATGGTCCAGGGGGCCGGATTCGACAGGACCTCGATCGCCTCTGCGTAGGGCAGGACCCCGATGAGCAGCAGCACCGAAACCCCGACGATGGCCACGACCTCGGCCGGGTAGGCATCCTGCATGAAGGCCACGAACATCGCCAGGATCACGGCGAGCGCCACGTAGGCCTCCAGATGGCCGCCGGTGAGGCGGGTGAGATCGGCCACCAGTTCGGGCATCGTGTCGGTCAGGTTCATGGGGCGCCTGCGGTCATGACGCGGCATCGTCCTGCAAGGGCACGGTGGCCGCAAGTGGTGTTCTGGGGCGGGGCTGGACGAGGAAGAGGCCCGCGAACATCAGCGCCAGCGCCGCCCAGATCCAGAGCGAATAGCGCTCGGACAGCAGCGCCATCGCCCAGAGAAGGCCGCAGCCGGTGACGAGATACGAGACCTGCGCCGCGAAGACGGCCCCGGCCCGGCCGACCAGCCAGACGTAGCCCGTGTAGACCGCCGCGTGGATCGCCGAGAGGATCACCACGGCCGCGTCCGGGGCGCCCCAGGGCGGACGCGGATCGATCCAATGGCCGCTGAAGAGCGCCAGCGGCAGCGCCACCGCGGCGCCGGCGAGCGAGGCGCCGGCGAGCACCTGCACCGGATCGAGCCCCGCGGTGCCCCACCGGGCCACGTAGTTGCCCTCCAGCGCGTAGAGGAACGGTGCCACCAGCGCCAGCGGCAGGTAGGCGGCCATCCGTGGATCCGGCAGGCTGCTTTGCGGCAGCGCGATCAGCGCCACGCCGCCGAGCCCGAGCGAAAGCCCCGCCAGGCGCGACCAGCGGAAGCTGTCGTTGCCGAGCGCCAGCGCCACGGGGAAGGCGAACATCGGCACCAGCGAGAGGACGAGCGAGAGGATGCCCGAGGGCAGGTGCACCGCCGCGGCGTAGGAGGCCGAATTCGGCACGACCGTGCCGATCAGCGCCAGGATCGCGTAGAGCCGCAGGTGCGGCGGCTGCAGCGGCAGCCCCTTGCCCCGCGCCAGCGTCAGCGCCCCCAGCAGCACCGCGCCGATGGCAAGCTGCCAGAAGACCAGACCGAAATGCCGGTAGCCGCCGCCGACGGCGATCTTGCTCATCGGCTGGGTCAGGCCCCAGCCGATGCCGAGGGCGATCAGCACGGCGGCGTAGAGCGCCCGCTCGCCGCGCGCGACGCGGGCCTGCGGCGCCGCCAAGTCGGTCACGAGGCCGCCACGGCCGCCTGAAGTGCCCGCCGCCCTTTGTGCATCATGCCGCCACGGCCGCGGACGGCGCCTTACGCGCCTGCCGGCTCACGGCGCCGCCGGCTGCAGGCGGCCGCCGACCCGCACCATCGCCAGGCGCGTGGCCAGCCCGGTGCGGTCGTCGGTCTCGACGAAGAGGCCCGAGAGCGTCGCCTCGCCACCCGCGGGCGTGAACCGCCCGCGCCCCATGCCGGTGACGAAGCGGCGCAGCGGCTCGTCGCGCTCCATCCCGATGACGGAAAGGTAGTCGCCGCACATGCCCGCGTCGGTCAGGTACGCGGTGCCGGCGGGGAGGATCTGCGCATCGCCCGTGGGCACATGGGTGTGGGTGCCGACCACGGCGCTGGCGCGTCCGTCGCACCAATGGCCAAGCGCCATCTTCTCGGATGTCGCCTCGGCATGCACGTCGACCAGCACCGCCGTCGCCCGGCCGCCGGGGGGATGCGCCTTCAGCACGGGCTCCAGCGCCGAGAAGGGGTCGTCGAAGGGGCGCTTCATGAAGACCTGGCCCAGCACCTGCACCACCAGAAGGCTGCGCCCCCCCGGCAGCGCGATCAGCCGGTGCCCCTGCCCCGGCGCGCCCTTGGCGAAGTTCAGCGGGCGCACGATGCGCTTTTCGGTCTCGGCGAAGGCCAGCATCTCGCGCTGGTCGAAGGCATGGTCGCCGAGCGTCAGCGCGTCGGCCCCTGCGTCCAGCAGGACGCGGGCATGATCCGGCGAGAGCCCGGCGCCCGAGGTCGCGTTCTCGCCGTTGACGACGATGGCGTCGAGGCGCCAGTCCTGCCGCAGCTTCGGAAGGCGTTCGACGATCGCGGTGCGCCCCGACCGGCCCATGACGTCGCCGAGAAAGAGCAGCCTCATGGGCGAGCCGGGTGGGTGGGGCGGCCCGGGTAGAGCGTGCCGCGCTCGGTGACGACCAGGTCGAGCGGCTGGTCGGTGGGCTCCGTGGGCAGGCCTTCTACCTGCTGCGCGGCGAAGGCGAGGCCGATGGCGAAGCAAGGGCCCTCGGCACGCAGGGCCTCGAGGGTGCGGTCGTAATGGCCGGCGCCGTAGCCGAGGCGTGTGCCCGCGGCATCGAAGGCGAGGCAAGGCACGATCAGCACGTCGGGGCGCAGCGCGGCACCTTCTGCCGGCACCTGCGTGCCGAAGCCGCCATCGACCAGCGGCGCGTCCGGCCGCCAGGCCCGGAAGGTCAGCCCCCTGCCCCGCCCGTGGGTCACCGGCACGCACACGGGCCCGCGCGCCGCCGCAAGCGCCATCGCAGGGCGCGGGTCGATCTCGGTGCGCATGGGAAGGTAGCCGGCCACGACCTGCCCTGCCCGTTCCGCCAGCAGGGCATCCAGCGCCGCCAGCGCCGGGGCGGGATCGGCCCGGGCCTGGGCGCGGCGCCGGGCGGCGGTAGCGGCCTCGCGGGCGCTGCGCTTGTCGGCCGTCATGGCGGGCGCGCTCACGGGAGCACCGGCGTGGTGAGCACCGGGACGGCGAGGAAGCCCACCGCCGCGCCGACGCCCGTGCCGGAACTCGGCGCCGAGGCGGACCCGGTCTGCGCCTGGACGCCGCGCCTGGCCCCGGCCGCACCGTCGGAGACGCTCACAGAAGCACCAGGGTGGCGAGGCCGAGGAAGGCGAAGAAGCCCACCACGTCGGTGACGGTGGTGACGAACGTGCCGGAGGCGAGCGCCGGATCGACGCCCATCCTGTCCATCACCACCGGCACGAGGATGCCCGAGAGGCCGGCGAAAAGCAGGTTGATGACCATGGCGACCGCGATCACCCCGCCAAGGGCGAACGACCCGAACCAGACGATCCCCACCACCCCCATGACCACGGCGAAGACGACGCCGTTGAAGAGCCCCACCATCGCCTCGCGCCGCACGACGCGCAGGACGTTGGAGCCGGTGAGGTCCTTTGTGGCCAAGGACCGCACGGCGACCGTGAGGCTTTGCGTGCCGGCATTGCCGCCCATCGAGGCGACGATGGGCATCAGCACCGCCAGCGCCACGATCTGCGTCAGCGCGGCCTCGAACTGCGCGATGACCACCGAGGCGACGATGGCGGTCACCAGGTTGACCGCGAGCCAGGGCAGCCGCGAGCGCACCGTGTCGCGGAACCTGTCGGAGAGGCTTCCCTCGCCCACGCCCGCGAGGCGCAGGATGTCTTCCTCGTGCTCCTCGTCGAGCACGATCATCGCGTCGTCGATGGTGATGACCCCGGCGAGCCGCCCGGCCTCGTCGACCACCGGCGCCGAGATCAGGTGATACTGGTTGAAGGCGTAGGCGACATCCTCCTCGCGGTCGGCGACGGCGATGACGCGGAAGCTGTCTTCGGTGATGTCGGTCAGGCGCACGGAGCGGCGGGCCGCCAGCATGGGCCCGAGCGCCACGTAGCCGGTGGGCCGCATCCGGGGGTCCACCAGTATGATGTGGTAGAACTGCTCCGGCAGGTCGTCGTTGGCGCGGATGTGGTCGATGGTCTGGCCGACGGTCCAGTGCTCGGGCGCGGCCACGACCTCGCGCTGCATCAGGCGGCCGGCGCTTTCCTCGGGGTAGCTGAGCGCGCGCTCCACGGCGAGCCTGTCGCCGGCCTCCAGCGCGTTCAGGATCAGGTCCTGCTGGGCCTTGTCGAGGTCTTCGACCAGATCGACCACGTCGTCGGTTTCCAGGTCGCGGACGGCCTGGCTGAGCTGCTCGGGTTCGAGCTGCTCGATGACCTCCTCGCGCAGGCCCCAGTCGAGCTCCGACAGGACGTCGCCGACCATCTCGCCAGACCACATCGCCAGCAGCGCGTTCCTGTCGAGCTCGCCGATCTGCTCCAGCAGGTCGGCGATGTCGGCGGGGTGCATCTCGCCCAGCTGCGCGGCCAGCCCGGGCTTGTCGCCCGAGGCCACGGTGGCGCGGATCTGCTGCACGCGGCGCGGGTCGAGCGACTGCTCGCGCGGCTCCTCCTTGCGCGGCTCGTCGGGCTCCAGCGCCTCGTCCTCCGGCTCCTCGGGAGGCTCCATCATCGGCGCCGCCCGCAGGTTGGCGTCGTCCGCGTCCTGCGGGTCGGGCTTGTCGGATGGGGTCATGGCGCCGCTCCCGCGATCAGGTCGCGCCAACATAGAAGCGGGTCGACCGGGCGCAACTGGGGAAATTTCCGCCTTTCCGGCACGCGCCCCTGCGCTTAGCGTCGCTCCCGAACAGGCGGCCACGGGCGGCGGGCGGGGAAGGAAAATTCGGCGGGACGGGAACTTTCGGCGGGCGGGACGGGAACTTTCGGCGGGCGGGGCGGGAACTTTGGGCGACGCATACCTACTGACGGGGCAGATCCTGCGCTTCACCGGCGAGCCGTTCGGCGCGCAGGCGGAGGATCCCGGCGGCGCCGCGCGGCACGAGCGGCAGGGCGGGGTTCTGGTGCAGGACGGGCTGATCGCGGAGGTGGGCGCGGCTGAGGCGCTGCGCGCTGCGCACCCGCAGGCGCGGCACATCGCCTATGGCGACGCGCTGATCCTGCCCGGCTTCGTCGATGCCCACGCCCATTATCCCCAGACCGGCATCGTCGCGAGCTGGGGCAAGCGGCTGATCGACTGGCTGCAGACCTACACCTTCCCCGAAGAGTTGCGCTTCGGCGACCCCGCCCATGCCGCCGGGGTCGCGGCGCTCTACCTCGATACCCTGATGGTCAACGGCACGACGAGCGTGGCGAGCTTCTGCACGATCCATCCCGGCAGCGTCGATGCGATCTTCGAGGCCGCCGCCGCCCGGGGGATGCGGATCGTGGCGGGGCGCACCTGCATGGACCGCAACGCCCCCGACGGGCTGCGCGACACGGCCCAGAGCGCACATGACGAGAGCCGCGCCCTGCTGCAGCGCTGGCACGGGCGGGGGCGGGCCGGCTATGCGATCACGCCGCGCTTCGCGCCGACCTCGACGCCCGAGCAGCTGGAGGCGCTTGGCGCGCTCTGGGCGGCGCATCCCGGTTGCGCCATGCAGACGCATCTGAGCGAGCAGGTGGACGAGGTCGCCTGGGTCGCGGCGCTGCACCCCGAGGCGCGGGACTACCTTGACGTCTACGAGGCCCACGGGCTGATCGGCCCCGGCGCGATGTTCGGCCACGCCATCCACCTGACCGCCCGCGAACGCGACCGCCTGCGCGAAAGCGGGTCGGCGGTGGTGCATTGCCCGACGTCGAACACGTTCATCGGGTCGGGGCTGTTCGGGGCGATGCCGCTGGCCCGGGCGGGGCAGATCGTGGGGCTGGCCACCGACACCGGCGGCGGGTCGAGCTTTTCCATGCTGCGGACCATGGCGGCGGCCTACGAGATCGGGCAGCTGGCCGGCGATGCACTGCACCCCGCGCAGCTTCTGTGGCTGGCGAACGAGGGCTCGGCGGCCGCGATGCGGCTGGAGGGGCGGATCGGCCGGCTCGCCCCGGGGATGGAGGCCGACCTGACGATCCTCGATCTGGCCGCGACGCCGGCCATCGCGCAGCGGGCCGCCCGCGCCGACACCATCTGGGAGGCGCTCTTTCCGACGATGATGATGGGCGACGATCGCAGCATCCGCGAGGTCTGGGTGAACGGCGTGCCCTGCCGCGCCGCGGCGCAGGCCCGGCTTGCAGCCGCCTAGGCGTTCAGCAGCCGCAGCGCCTCGGCATGGATCTCGCGGTTTGCCGCGGCGACCACCTGCCCGCCCTCCAGCACCGGCGCGCCCTGCCAGTCGGTGACGATGCCGCCGGCCGCCTCGATCACCGCGATGGGGGCCGCGACATCGTAGGCGTGCAGGCCAGCCTCGATCACCAGGTCGATCTGGCCGAGCGCCAGGAGCCCGTAGGCGTAGCAATCCAAGCCGTAGCGGGTGAGCCGCACCGCCCCGGCGACCCGCCCGAACGCCGCGCGCTCGGCCTGCGTGCCGATCTCGGGGAAGGTCGAGAAGAGGATCGCCTGCGCCAGGGGTCGCGGTGGGCGGGTGGTCATCCGATGGACGCCGTTCGGGCCGGCGAAACGGGCCTCGCCCAGGCCGCCCGAAAAACGTTCGGTCGTATAGGGCTGGTCGATCACGCCGTAGAGCACGCGCTGCGCGTCTCGCACGGCTATGAGGACGCCCCAGGTGGGCGTGCCGGCGATGTAGCCGCGCGTGCCGTCGATCGGATCGAGCACCCATGTCAGGCCGCTGGTGCCTGGCTGGGCGCCGAACTCCTCGCCGAGGATGGCGTCTTGCGGGCGGATCAGGCCAAGGAGCCCGCGCATCGCCGCCTCGCCGCAGCGATCGGCCTCCGTGACCGGATCGAAGCCGTCGGCCTGCTTCGAGGTCGCATCGAGGCTCGCATCCCGGAAGTAGCGCAGCGCGATGGGCCGGGCGGCATCCGCCAGGCGGTTCGCCAAGGAAATCAGGGCCGCAGCCTCCGGCGGATGCGAGACGGCTGGCCTTCCGGGCTCGGGATCGCCCGGGCCGCCATTTCCGATCAACACGCGGCCGCCCGCCTTGCGGGGATCAGGCCGCCTCGCTCAGCACGCGGGCGAGGTCAAACAGCCGCCGCCGCTGGTTCTCGGGGATCGCGTAATACGAGCGGATCAGTTCGAGCGCCTCCTTGTCGGCCAGGATATCGCCGGGCAGGCCCGCCATCGGGGCCGCGCGCCCGTCGAGGCCATCGAAGAAGTAGGCGATCGGCACGTCCAGCGCATCCGAGATGTCCCAGAGCCGCGAGGCGCTGACCCTGTTCATTCCGGTCTCGTATTTCTGGATCTGCTGGAACTTGATCCCGACCCTTTCGGCCAGCTGCTGTTGCGTCATGCCTACCAGCCAGCGGCGATGCCGCACGCGCTTGCCCACATGCACGTCAACGGGATGCTTCATATCCTGTCTCCTTGCTCTCCCGTCGGTGGATTGCACCCGAGTTCCAAGAGCCTTGTAAAGTATTTGTCCGGTCTGCGCTAACGCCACATATGTTAACGTTAATTCGGCAGGGCGCCTAGTTAAATCTCCCGCATTCGCAATCCTGACGTGAATGGAGTTGAATAAAAAATGTGCACTCTACTCACCCTATGCGTGTCATCATATTCCCCGCCACATGATGGCGGTGTCAACAGCCTTCCGCGCAGGTTACCCATAAGTGAGTAAATCAAGTGTGCAGATGCCCGGCTATTCAGGGCAAGTGAGGCCACCGATGCGCGCAATGGTGCTCGAGCACTTCGGCAAGGGCCCGGGCTTGAAGGAGATTCCGCTGCCGCGACCGGGCGCCGGCGAGGTTGCCCTTCGCATCGCGGCCTGTGGGCTGAATTTCGCCGATCTCCTCACGATCGAGGGAAGGTACCAGGAAAAGCCCCGCCTGCCGGCGACGCTGGGAATGGAGGTTTCGGGGGTCGTGACGGCCCATGGCCCCGGCGTCGCGGCGCCGCCGCTGGGCAGCCGGGTCGCCGTCTTCGCCGGCAGCGGCGGGCTGGCGGAGCACGGGGTGTTCCCGGCCGGGGCCTGCGTGCCCCTGCCCGAAGTGATGGGAGATGTCGACGCGGCGGCGTTCCTCATCGCCTACGGCACGGCGCATCTGGCGCTGGTGCACCGCGCCGCGCTTCGGCCCGGCGAGACGGTTCTGGTGCTGGGCGCCGCCGGCGGCGTGGGGCTGACGGCTGTCGAGATCGCGCACCGGCTGGGCGCGCGGGTGATCGCGGTGGCCCGCGGCGCCGAAAGGCTTGCGGTCGCCCGTGACGCTGGGGCGGACGAGACGATCGACAGCGGCGAGATCACGGGCGAGGCCCTGCGCACGGCGCTGAAGGCGACCGGCGGCGTCGACGTGGTCTTCGACGCGGTGGGCGAGCCGCTTTTCTCCGCGGCCCTGCGCGCCTGCCGCCCGGAGGCGCGGTATCTGCTGATCGGCTTCGCCGGGGGGCGGGTGCCGCAGATCCCGGCCAACCTGCTGCTGGTGAAGAACGTCACCGTGATCGGCCTCTACTGGGGCGGCTATGCGCGCTTCGCGCCAGAGGTCATGGCCGGCAGCTTGCGCGAACTGATGGGATGGTACGAGGCGGGAGGCCTGCGCCCGCATGTGAGCCACGTCCTGCCGCTGGAACGGGCCCCGGAGGGGTTCGACCTGCTCAGGCAAAGGGCCGCCACCGGCAAGATCGTGGTCACCATGGGCGGCCCGCCCGCCTGAGCGCCGGCAACGGGCGCCTCAGGCGCTGCGCGAGAGGAGCGCGGGGGCGGCGCCAAGGCTGCGTGCCGCTTCGGTCGCATAGGCAGCGCGCACCAGCCCGCCCAGTCGCTCGCGGGGCGATGATTGGCCCGCCCGCGAGACATAGAGCAGGATGCGCTTGCTGGGCAGGTCGGGCAACTGACCGCAATGGCGGATCTCTTCCAGATAGGGCGCCGCCGTGCCCGACATCAGCGCGGTGATCGCGAGATCCGCCGAGACGCTGGCCTCGATGGTGCGGGTGCTCTCGGATTCGACCGCGATCTCCCACGGGATGCCCGCGGCATCGAGCGCCGACTGCACGGGTGCGCGGAACATGCAGGCCGGCTCGAAGGCCAGGCGCAGGGGCCGCAGGCGGGAGGCCTGGCCACCCGGCGCGCCGACCCACATCAGGGGCAGCTCCGCCAGCGGCTCGGCCCCGGCATCGCCGTCGTCTTCGGTGGTCAGGATCACGTCCGCCTCGCCGCGGGCGAAAAGCTCCTTCAGGCGCGTGGTGAAGGAGGAGATCAGATTGACCCGCATGCGCGGGAATTCGGCGTTGAACCGCTGCAAGACAGTGGGAATGTGCGGATACACGATGTCGTGCGGCACGCCCAGCAGCAGCGTGCCCTCGAAGGCGGTATCCGTGAGCCGCGAGACCGCGCGGTCGTTGAGGTCCAGCATCCGTCGCGCGTAGCCCAGAAGCTGCTCGCCTGCCGCGGTGGGCGTGACCCGCCGCGCGCCGCGATCCAGAAGCGCAACGTCAAGCGCCGTCTCCAGCCGCTTCATCTGCATCGACACCGCCGATTGCGTGAGGTTCAGCAGGTTTGCCGCGCGGGTGACGCCGCCGGCATCGGCGACGGTCACGAAAGAGCGCAGGGCGGCCAGATCCAGGTTGCGCATAGCATCACACCTCATGATGAGAAACGTAACAATCATTCGTTTGCGATATGATGCACGCCCTGCCAGATACATCAAGCGCCGTGTTGAAACGCCGACGCTCCATCACGCAAACGAAAGGATGCTTCTATGCACGCCCTCTATGCCTTCCTGCCGTGGCGGACGACCACGGCGACCCCGCGCTCCCTGGATCTGCAGGACTACATGGCGCTCTACCGGCAACGCCGGGCGCTGCGGACGCTCGACGCACACCTCCTCGCCGATATCGGGGTCAGCGCTTCGGCCGCCGAGATCGAGGCCAAGCGCCCCGTCTGGGACGTGCCCGGCCACTGGCGCGCCTGATCTTAACGAAACCCACCCGTGCGGCGGTACATTCTCTTGAATTGCCGGAAGTCCTTACCGATATTGGGGGCATCGGCGGTGACGTACGTCATCGCCCCGGTTTTCTCTTGAGGAGGCATCATATGGCTGACTATCAAACGATCCGTGCCGGGGCCGGTGCCCGCGCCGTACGGATCGACGAGGGCCTGCGCGCCCACATGAACAGGGTCTACGGCACGATGTCGGTGGGCCTGCTGGTCACCGGCGCGGTGTCATGGGCGTTCGGCACGGCCCCTGCCCTGCAGGCGATCCTGCGCGACCCGATCACGCTGCAGCCCAACATCCTGGGCTGGGTGGCGATGTTCGCGCCGCTGATCATGGTCTTCGCCTTCAGCGCGATGATCAACAAGCTGTCGGCCTCCGGCGCCCAGCTGTTCTTCTATGCCTTCGCCGCGGTCATGGGCATCTCGATCTCGTGGATCTTCAGCGTCTTCACCGGCATGTCGATCGCGCAGGTGTTCTTCATCACCGCCATCGCCTTCGCGGGTCTCAGCCTTTACGGCTACACGACCAAGAAGGACCTGAGCGGTTGGGGCACTTTCCTGATCATGGGCGTGATCGGCCTCATCGTCGCGTCGATCGTCAACATCTTCCTGGCCTCGCCGGCGATCATGTTCGCCATCTCGGTGCTGGGCGTGCTTATCTTCGCGGCGCTGACCGCCTATGACACGCAGCGCATCAAGACCGAATACGTCGCCCATGCGCAGCACGGCGATCAGGAATGGCTGGCGAAGTCGGCGATCTTCGGAGCGTTGAGCCTGTACCTGAACTTCATCAACATGTTCATGTTCCTGCTGCAGCTCTTCGGCCAGCGCGAGTAATCAGAACGTCTGACGACCTTGGAAGGGCCGGCATCGCGCCGGCCCTTTTTCGTTGCGCCCGGCCCGCGTCGTCAGCCCCGCCGTTCCATGGCGATGGCCGGAAAGCCGATGCCGGGCCTCAGCGGCACCTCGATGGCGCCCAGCTCGCGGAACCCTTCGGAGGCATAGAAGGGCACGGCATTGCGGGTGGCCTGGCAGCGCAGCAGGTTGACCCCGGCCCGCGCCGCCTCGGCGATGCAATGGCGCAGAAGCGCGCCGCCGATGCCCTGCCTTGTCGCCCTGTCGTCGGTCACGAAATGCCGGATGTCGCCCTGGCCCGTCTTTCGGCCCGGCGTCCACCCGCCGGCGCCAAGGACCCGCCCCGCGGCGTCCTCTGCCAGATGGAACGTGCGGCTGGCCAGCAGCCTCGGCTGCGCCCGGGCGATCCGCGGCACGGCGGTCACGAGGATCGAGGGCGGATAGGCATCGCGCAGAAGCCGCGGATACGCCCGCGCAAAGAGGGCGTCGAGCGCCGCCAGATCGCCCGGCACGGCCACCCGGATGGTGAAGCGCGTCGTCGTCGCCATGCCGGCCTCCGTCCCCCTAAAACGCAAAAGGCCGCACCCTGCGGCGCGGCCATCGTAGCGAGCAAGAAGGCGCCGGCGACCTACTTGATCTTGCCTTCCTTGTAATCCACGTGCTTGCGGGCGACGGGATCGTACTTCTTGATCATCATCTTCTCGGTCATCGTGCGGGCGTTCTTCTTGGTCACATAGAAATGGCCGGTGCCCGCGGTCGAGTTCAGACGGATCTTGATGGTGGTGGGTTTCGCCATGGAGTGCGCTCCTCAACCGGGCATGCGTCACCCGTGGAAATCTGGAAGCCTGCCTTTTACCGCCGCGCGGCGGCGTGTCAAGGCGGGCGGCGAATGCGCGGATGGCCTGTAAGCCGGATTTTGTGGCGGGCTCGCGCCCCCGATGGCCATTCCTCTGGGCCCGCCGTTGCCGACGCGCTCTAGCTGCCAACCCGGACCCTCTGGGCTGAAGCGGCCTGCGGCCAGACGGCGCGCGCGGGGTCCCTATTTGGCATTGCTCCCGGTGGGGCTTGCCGTGCCGGTCCGGTCGCCCGTCCCGCGGTGGGCTCTTACCCCACCGTTTCACCCTTGCCGTTCCCTTGCGGGTCCGGCGGTCTGTTTTCTGTGGCGCTTTCCCTCGGGTTGCCCCGGCCGGGCGTTACCCGGCACCGTCGCTTCATGGAGTCCGGACTTTCCTCGACCCCAACCGGGACCGCGGCCATCCAGCCATCCGCACGTTGGCCGGCTTACGTGGACGGGGTTGCGCGGTCAACGCGATAGCGGGCCGCGAGATCGAGCGCCGCGGCCATGTCGGTCGGCGCGAGGGGGCCCGAGGCGGCGGGGCGGAAGCGTGCCCGGAAGGCAGCGAGCCGCAGGTCGGGGGCGACGGGCGGATAGCCGATGGCGGTGAGCGCCTTTGAGAAGGCAGCGGCATCGACCGGGATCGGGGCGGCCGTGCCAGGCCAGATCGCCAGCCCCTGCAACGCGAGGCGGCGCCAGTCGAAGCGGCAGCCCGGATCGGCCTTGCGCCCCGGCGCCGCGCATTCGTGCCCGATCACGCCCTGCGGCGGGATCCGCCAGCGTCCGAGGATCCCGGGCAGCAGAGCCTCGAGGGTGGCCATGGCCCGGGCCGCGAAGGGGCTTGCCCCGTCGTTGTCGATCTCGATGCCGATGGAGGCGGAGTTGACGTCCGTCACGCCGCCCCAGGCCCCGGCGCCCGCATGCCAGGCACGCGCCGCCTCGTCCACCATCTGCCATAGCCGCCCGTCGCGTCCGATCAGGTAGTGGGCAGAGACCTCGGCCGCCGGGTCGCACAGGCGCTGAAGGGCCGCCGCGGCGCTTGGCATGGCGGTGTAGTGCAGCACGACCAGCCGGGGCGTGGCGCCGCCGCGGCGGGGGCCATGGTTCGGAGAGGGAGCCTGCACCGGGATCGGCGGCTGCGGGCACGGCTGCGCCGGCTTGGCCACGAAGGTGCCTAGCTTCGCCCGACCGCGCGGCGGAAGGGGGTCGGGTCCCACCCGCAGGCAAAGCCGTCGCCGTCGGGGTCGAGCCCGCGCGGATCGCGCGCAGGCCCGCCGGCACCGAGGAACGCCTCCTGCGCCCGCGCGGCAGAGGGGAAGCGCGCGCAGGCGCGGGCGGTGCCGGCCGGGTCGCCCGCCCCTGCCCGCTCGAACCGGCGCACGCCCACGGCCGCGTCGCTCGACAGTGCATAGGCGACGATGCCGGATCTGGCGCCCGAGGGCCGCGCGGGCACGGCGCGGGGCGCCACCTGTTCCACCGGGCCGAGGGGCCGCACGACAGTCGCGCCGGCCACAGCACCCCCCGTGACGCGACCGTCGTCGCCGAGGGCCGCCGGCCCCGCCGACCGCGCGCCGGTGCCGCCCATCGGCAGCCCCTGCAGCTCCGCGGTGCGGGCGGACCGCGCCTCCGGCCCCATCAGCTCAAGCGAGACGGTATCGCCAGGTCCCGGCCGCGGCGCGCAGGCCGCAAGCGCCAGCGCGGCCAGGAGGCCCAGGCCGGGCCGCAGAGGCCGGCGGCTCACCACCAGCGGTCCGGCCGGGCGACGAAGCCCGCCGCCCGCTCCAGCACATCGGCCTGCGCCAGCAGCGCGCCTTCCTCCCACGGCCGCCCGATGAGCTGAAGGCCGAGCGGCAGGCCCTGCGCGTCCTGCCCCGTGGGCACGGCGATGCCGGGCAGCCCGGCGAGGTTCACCGTGACCGTGAAGACATCGTTGAGATACATCGCCACGGGATCGTCGGACGACATGCCCCCCAGCGGGAAGGCCGCCGAGGGCGTCGCCGGGGTCAGGATCGCGTCGATCCCGTCGGCGAACACGGCCTCGAAATCGCGCCTGATCAGGGTCCGGACCTTGCGGGCGCGGTTGTAGTAAGCGTCGTAGAAGCCTGCCGACAACACGTAGGTGCCGATCATGATGCGCCGCTGCACCTCCGGCCCGAAGCCCTCGGCGCGGGTCTTCTCGTACATCTCGGTGACGCCGTCGCCCTTGGCCAGCTTCGCCCGCTGCCCGTAGCGCACGCCGTCGTAGCGCGCGAGGTTCGACGACGCCTCGGCCGGCGCGATCACGTAATAGGCCGGCAGCGCGTATTTCGTGTGCGGCAGGGAAATGTCGACGATCTCGGCGCCCGCGTCGCGCAGCATCTCGGCGCCGCGGGACCAGAGCGCCTCGATCTCCTCTGGCATGCCGTCCATGCGGTATTCGCGCGGGATGCCGATGCGCTGCCCGCGGATGTCGCCGGTCAGCGCGGCCTCGAAGTCGGGGACGGCGAGATCGGCGGAGGTGCTGTCCTTTGGGTCGTGCCCGGCCATGGCGCCGAGCATGATGGCGGCATCGCGCACGGTCCGGGTCATCGGGCCGGCCTGGTCGAGCGAGGAGGCGAAGGCGACGATCCCCCAGCGGGAGCACCGGCCATAGGTAGGCTTCAGCCCGGTGATGCCGGTGAAGGCGGCCGGCTGACGGATGGAGCCGCCGGTATCGGTGCCCGTCGCGGCCAGGCAGAGCCCCGCCGCCACCGCCGCCGCCGAACCGCCCGAGGAGCCGCCGGGGGTCAGCGCGGTTTCTTCGTTGCCGCGCCGCCAGGGGTTGACGGCATTGCCGTAGGTCGAGGTCTCGTTGGAGGAGCCCATGGCGAACTCGTCCATATTCAGCTTGCCCAGCATCACCGCCCCCGCCTCGCGCAACTGCGCGGTGACGGTGGATTCGTAGGGCGGCAGGAAGCCCCCCAGGATCGCCGAGCCGGCCTGGCTGGGCACGCCTTCGGTGCAGAAGAGATCCTTGATGCCGATGGGGATGCCGCACATGGCGGGCGCGTCGCCGGCGGCGATCCTGGCGTCGGCGACGCGGGCGCGGGCGCGGGCGAGACCCGGCGTGTGGTGCACGAAGGCGTTGAGCGAACCGGCGCCCTCGATGGCGGTCAGGCACGCCTCGGTCAGATCCGCGACGCTGGTCTCGCCGGCGCGCAGGGCATCGCGCGCCTCGGCGATGGTCAGGGCGTTCAGATCGCCGCTCATTCCACGACCTTCGGCACGGCGAAGAACCCTTCGCGCGAAAGCGGGGCGTTGGCCAGCACGGCCTCGGGATAGCCGCCTTCGGTGATCACGTCGGGCCGCCGCTTCAGCCGCATGGGCGTGACGCCGGTCATCGGCTCAACCCCCTCCACGTCGACCTCGCCGAGCTGCTCTATGAAACCGAGGATGGTGTTGAATTCGGCCGCCAGCGCCGGCAGCGCCTCCGGCTCGACCCGGATGCGCGCCAGCTTGGCGACGCGGGCAGCGGTGCCTTCATCGATGGACATGGGGGTGCGATCCTCTGCGGGCATCGGGATGGGTGCCGCTTTAACGCCCGGCCCCGGCGGCTGCAACACCGCCGCCCGAGGCGGCCGCAAGACCGCCGCCCGAGGCGGCCGCAAGACCGCCGCCCGAGGCGGCCGCAAGACCGCCGCCCGAGGCGGCCGCGAAACCGCCGCCCGAGGTGGCCGCAAAACCGCCGCCCGAGGTGGCCGCAAAACCGCCGCTCCCGGTGCCTGCAGAACCGCCGCGCCCTGCGGGAGCCCCACCGGTGCGATGGCGGCGGTAGACCTCGATCATCCAGCCCAGCATCAGGCCGTTCAGCAGATGCCACATGAAGTGGGTGCCAAGCGGGAAGGCCGGGCAGATTGCTTCGTCGACGCTGCGGAAGGTGAGCGACACCACGAGGATGCAGATGCCGATCGCCAGCCCCCTTGACGTCTCCGGCGCCTTCTCGCGCAGGAGCCAGGCGTAGACCCCGATCAGCAGCGGCACCGGCCAGTAGCCCGAGGAGATCTCGAAGAACGGCAGCGCCCGGAAGACGGTGACCGTGGCGAAGGTATAGGGGAAGAAAAGGAGCGTGGCGCCGATGGCGAGCGGCACCGACAGGTTCAGGAAATGCCGATTCGCCGCGAAGACATAAAGCAGGATCCAGGCGGTGATGGGGGTGGTATCGGCGATGGCCGCCCAGACCTGCGCATGGGTGTGGAAGAGATACGAGCCGATTCCGATCAACGCCAGCACCACCACCAGCGCCGTGGCCAGCGGCAGCCCCTGCCCCCGCGTGCGCCGCCACATCACGACAGCCGCAATCAGGAAGGCGGCATTGGTCACGGCATTGGCGGGCTCCGACCAGTAGCTCATGTCGGTCCGCTCGCAATAGCCGTCGATGAACTGGGTCAGCTCCATGGGCGCCTTTCGGTTGCTCGGGCCGCCAGCGCAGGCTGGCCGTGCGACGCCCCTGCGACCGCCGATCTCATGCGTCGTCCAGATCGCCGGGGCGGCGGTAGGCAACGAAGACGGCGCCGGCCACCGCCGCGACCGACAGCGCCTTGAGCAGGAAGGCCGGCCGCGCCTGGCCCTGCAGCAGCGAATAGACCACGAAGGCAAGTGTCGAGAGCAGGATGACCGAGGTCGCGAAGAGCGCGAGTGCCGTGGTCAGCTGCCGGATGTCGGAACGGCGGCGGGAAGGGTCGGCGGCCACGAGGCTGCGGTCGCGCCGCCGCAAAAGCAGGAAGACCGGCCCGAAGACGATCAACGCCGCCACGGCGCGGTTCACGGCGCCGCGCCGCCAGTCGCCGGGCAGGGTACGGCCCTGCGGCGGAAAGGCAAGATCGATGAGCGCGTGCAGAAGCTCCACCACCTGGACGGTCGAGACGGCCAGCGCCACCGACATCAGCCCGTAGAACAGCAGGTCGCGGCCCGAGAGCGCGCTGCGCGGGCGCGGCACCGGCACGGCAAAGGGCACCTCGGCATAGAGATCGAGCGCCCGGGCCACCTGACGATCCGCCCAGCCGGCGGCCTTCAGCGCCTCGGCGATGGCGGCGCGCGACTGCCCGGCGCGCAGGGCGTCGCGGACGAAATCGGTGACGATATCGGCCTTGCTCATCGGGCCTCCTTGCCTCGGCGCAGGGTTGCGAAAAAACCTTTCAGCAGGGCTTCCGCCTCGGTCGCGCCGATCCCGTCGACGATCTCGGGTGCGTGGTGGCTCTGGGGCTGCGCGAAGATCCGGGCGCCATGCGCGACGCCGCCGGATTTAGGGTCGTCCGCGCCATAGACCAGCCGTGCAATCCGGGCGTTGGCGATGGCGGCGGCGCACATGGCGCAAGGCTCCAGGGTGACGTAGAGCACATGGCCCGGCAGACGTTCGGTGCCCCGCAGCGCGCAGGCGGCGCGGATCACCAGCATCTCGGCATGGGCGGTGGGGTCGTGCGCCTCGCGGGTGCGGTTGCCGGCGGCGGCCATGGCGAAGCCATCGGGAGAAACCAGGACCGCCCCCACCGGCACCTCGCCGCGGGCGCCGGCGGCGCGGGCCTCGGCGAGGGCTGTCTGCATGTGCGGCGCGAAGGGGCTCATGGCGCAGGTGATGCCAGTGCGGGGCCCGGGGCCGCAAGCGGCTTTCGTGCGGCGCGCCGGCAGTCTAGGAGGGAGCGATGGAAGATCGCCCCGCCTCCCCCCCCGGCCCGAAGCGCAAGGCGGGCCCCCGCAAGGCGGCCGGTCCGCGCGCCGATGCCGATGCACGCCCTGCGCCCGAGGGCGAACGGATCGCCAAGATGCTGGCGCGGGCCGGCGTGGCCTCGCGCCGGGAGGTCGAGCGGATGATCGGCGCCGGGCGGATCGCCGTGAACGGCGTCCGGATCGACAGCCCGGCGCTCAACGTCACCGGCGCCGACAAGCTCACCGTCGACGGCGCGCCCGTCGGCCCGCCGGAACCGCCGCGCCTGTGGCTCTACCACAAGCCGCCGGGGCTGGTGACGAGCGACCGCGACGAGAAGGGCCGCCGGACGATCTACGACAGCCTGCCGCCGGAGATGCCGCGCGTGCTCAGCGTCGGGCGGCTCGACATCACCTCCGAAGGGCTGCTGATCCTCACCAACGACGGCGGCATCAAGCGGCGGCTGGAGCTACCCGCGACCGGCTGGGTCCGCAAGTACCGCGTGCGGGTGAACGGCCTGCCCGACGAGGATCGCCTGGCACCCCTGCGGCGCGGCGTCACGATCGACGGCGAGGCGTTCCAGCCGATGGGCGTGACCGTCGACCGCCAGCAGGGGGCGAATGCCTGGCTGACCGTGTCGCTGCGCGAGGGGCGCAACCGCGAGGTGCGCCGGGCGATGGAATTGGTCGGGCTCACGGTGAACCGGCTGATCCGGGTCGCTTACGGCCCGTTCCGGCTGGGCGACCTGAAGCCCGGCGCGGTGGAAGAGGTGCGCCCGCGGGTGGTGCGCGACCAGCTGGGGCTGGAGGCGACCCCGCGCACGCGCCCCGCCCCGCGCACGCCCGGCCCCGCGAAGGCCGATGCCCCGAGGGCCGAGACGCCAAGAGCCAAGGCGAGTAGGGCGGACGCTTCGAAGCCTGGGGTGCCGAAACCCGGCCGGGCGCGGCCCGACCCAAGGGGGCGCTCCCAGAAGGGGCGCTGAGGGCCACGGGGGCGGGCAGCCCCTCGCCTGCGGCGATGCCGGTCCGCCCCACCTGACCCGGTCGCGCCGATCCGGCGGGGCCAAGCTCGGCGCGGCGCATGATCCTCCCTTTCACAAGGATGCCGCAGCGCTTACATAGAGGTGAGTTCAACATCAGGTGGTCACGTGTCCGAGCCGGGGGTCCGCAAACTGTCATTCGTTCTGCTCGTCGCGCTGGTGCTCTACGCCGCGGCGACGGGCGGAATGTGACCGGGCGGGCGGCATGACGGGCAAGCCGACCCGGCGCTTCGGCGGGCGCTACAGCCCCGGCACGCCGCAGGCCGCGCCGGGGGCCGCGCCGAACGCGGCGCCCGCGCATCCGTTCGAGGGACGGCGGCGAAGCCGGGCGGGCGGGCGCGTCAACGCGCTGTTCCTGCTGCCCTTTCCCTTTGTCTTCTCGGCCTTCGTGAGCGACCCGGCCGGGCTGGCGCTGAACCTGATGGCCTTCGGTGCGCTGATGGCGGCGGCCTGGATGACCCGCGAGGGCGTTCTGGCGCAGGCGGCCTATGATGCCCGCCGGGTCGCCCGCCGCCCGGCGATCCCGCGCAAGAGCTTCGGCTCGGCGCTCACCGGCATCGGGCTGGCGCTGGCGGGCCTGGCGGACGGCAGCGTGCTGAACGGCATCGTCTTCGGGCTTCTAGGCCTCGGCCTGCACGCCATGGCCTTCGGCCTCGACCCATGGCGCAGTAAGGGCGCCGACAGCGCCGACAGGATGCAGAGCGACAGGGTGGCGCGCGCGGTCGACGAGGCAGAACGCCATCTGGCCGCCATGAAGGCCGCCATCGCCCGCACCGGCGACAGGGCCATGCAAGAGCGGGTGGAGCGCTTCGCCGCGACCGCCCGGCAGATGTTCCGCACGGTGGAGGGCGATCCGCGCGACCTGGCCGCCGCCCGCAAGTTCCTTGGCGTCTACCTCCTGGGCGCCCGCGACGCGACGGTGAAGTTCGCCGACCTGGCTGCCGGGCCGGGTGGCCGCCGCGAGGCCGGCGCGCGCCGCGACTACACGGCGCTTCTGGACGATCTGGAGGCCAACTTCGCCGCGAAGACCGAAACCCTTTTGCTCGACGACCGGACCGACCTCGACGTCGAGATCGGCGTGCTGCGCGATCGCCTCGATCGCGAGCGCCTGACCGCGTCGGACTGATCCGCCCAACGCAAAGACCCATCCCGACAGAAAGGCCGCGCCGAAGATGTCAAAGACAGTGCAGACAAAGGCCGCCGAGGCACAGCCGCTGGTTGCCGAGGTCGCCGCGCCGCTGGCCCAGCCGAACCCGGCGCCTCCGGTTCCGCTCGACGCCGCCGACCCGGCGCTGAGCGCGCAGATCAGGAGCCGGATGGAGCAGATCGACATCGGCGATACCGGTTCGATCATCGCCTTCGGCTCCGCGGCGCAGGCCGAGCTGCAGGCGATCAGCCAGGCCATGCTGGCCGACGTGCGCAACAAGGATGCCGGCCCCGCCGGTGCCAGCCTGCGCGAGATCGTCAGCACGATCCGGGGCTTCTCGGTCAGCGAGCTCGACCCGGGCCGCAAGCGCTCCTGGTGGGAGCGGCTGACCGGCAAGGCCAAGCCCGTGGCCAAGTTCATGGCCCGCTACGAGACCGTGCAGGGCCAGATCGACACCATCACCGACACGCTGCTGGGCCACGAGCACCAGTTGCTGAAGGACATCAAGTCGCTCGACATCCTCTACGACAAGACGCTGGCCTTCTACGACGAGCTGGCGCTGTATATCGCGGCGGGCGAGGCGAAGCTGGCCGATCTCGACGCCGGCACGATCCCGGCGCAGGAGGCCCGGATCGAAGCGGCCGACGAGGGCGAGAAGACCATGCTGGCGCAGGAGCTGCGCGACCTGCGCGCCGCCCGCGACGATCTGGAGCGTCGGGTCCACGACCTGCGGCTGACCCGGCAGGTCACCATGCAGAGCCTGCCCTCGATCCGGCTGGTGCAAGAGAACGACAAGTCGCTGGTGACCAAGATCAACTCCACCCTCGTCAACACGGTACCCCTATGGGAGACGCAGCTGGCCCAGGCGGTGACGATCCAGCGATCCTCGGAGGCCGCGGGCGCGGTGCGCGATGCCAACGACCTGACCAACGAGCTGCTCACGGCCAATGCCCGCAACCTGCGCGAGGCCAACAAGACGGTGCGCGAGCAGATGGAGCGCGGGGTGTTCGACATCGAGGCTGTGAAGGCCGCGAATGCCGATCTGGTGGCCACCATCGAAGAAAGCCTTGCCATCGCCGACGCGGGCAAGGCCAAGCGCCAGGCGGCCGAGGCCGATCTGGTACAGATGGAGGCCGATCTGCGGCAGACGCTGGGGGCCGCGCGGGCCAGCACCGCCGCCCCCACCCCACCCGGGGTCACCTAGCGTCATGGCCGGTGGGCGGCGCTTCCTTCTGCGGCGTTGCGCGCTTGCAGTCGCGTTTGGCGGGCTCTCGGCCTGCGCGGTGCCGATCGGCCCGGTTCCGCCAGCGCCCTCGGAACGCCCCGCGCGGGTCGTCAATGCTCCCGCCCAGACCGACAGGGTCGCCTCCGCCGAAAGCCGCCGCCTGGCGGAGCGCTATGCCCAGACGGAGGACCGGCTGCGCTCGCTCGGCCTCTTGCGTACCGATGGCGGCGGCGCCGACACGCCCTTCGACGCCGATACCTTGGCGCGCAATTTCCTGCGCATCGCGATGTTCGACGAGTTCCAGCCGCTCACCGGGCAGTTCGTGCCGCAGGAAACCGCCAGCCGCCTGCGCCGCTGGGAGGGGCCGGTGCGCCTCACGCTGGTCTTCGGCGGATCGGTGGCCGATGCACAGCGCGAGGCCGACCGGGGGCGCGTGGCGGCCCTGGCCGGCCGGCTGGCTGCCGCCGCCCGCCACGACATCGGCCTGATCGGCTCCGGCGGCAACTTCACCGTCTTCGTGGTCGACGAGGACGAGCGGCGCGGCCTCTCGCCGGCGCTTCTGGCGCTCGTGCCGGGCCTCGACGCGACGGTCCGCCGCACGATCACCGACATGCCCGAGGGCACGTTCTGCCTCGTCATCGCGTTCTCCGCCGATGCGGCCCCGGCCGTCTATCGGCAGGCCATCGCCGTCGTCCGCGCGGAACACCCGCCGGTGCTGCGCGAGGCCTGTTTCCACGAGGAAATCACCCAGGGGCTGGGCCTTGCCAACGACAGCCCCGAGGTGCGCCCCTCGATCTTCAACGACGACAAGGAATTCGCCTATCTTACCCGGCAGGACGAGTTGATGCTGCGCATCCTCTATGACCCGCGCCTGACACCGGGTATGACGCTTGACGAGGCCGCACCGCTCGTCCGCGAGGTGGCCCGCGAGATCGCCCCCGGCCCGGTCGAGACGGCCGCCGCCCCCGAAGAGAGCTGAGACCCATGGCCATTTTCGATTTCCTGTCCGGCGAGTTCATCGACGTCATCGCCTGGACGGACGACACCCGCGACACGATGGTCTGGCGGTTCGAGCGCCAGGGCCACGCCATCAAGTACGGCGCGAAGCTGACCGTGCGCGAGGGCCAGGCGGCCGTCTTCATCCACGAAGGGCAGATCGCCGACGTGTTCACGCCCGGGCTCTACATGCTCGAGACCAACAACATGCCGGTGATGACGACGCTGCAGCACTGGGATCACGGCTTTCGGTCGCCCTTCAAGTCCGAGGTCTATTTCGTCTCCACGACCCGGTTCAACGACCTCAAGTGGGGCACGCGCAACCCGATCATCCTGCGCGACCCCGAATTCGGCCCCACCCGCATCCGCGCCTTCGGCACCTATTCGATCCGGGTGAAGGACCCGGCGCGCTTCATGGTCGAGATCGTCGGGACGGACGGCGAATTTACCATGGACGAGATCAGCTTCCAGGTGCGCAACATCATCGTGCAGGAGTTCAGCCGGGTGGTCGCTTCTTCGGGCATCCCGGTGCTCGACATGGCCGCCAACACCGCCGATCTGGGCAAGCTGGTGGCGGCCGAGATATCAAGCACCATCGACGGCTACGGCCTGACGATGCCGGAGCTCTACATCGAGAACATCTCGATGCCGCCCGCCGTGGAGGCGGCGCTCGACAAGCGCACCTCGATGGGGCTGGCCGGCGATCTGGGGCGGTTCACCCAGTATTCCGCCGCCGAGGCCATGAGCGCTGCGGCCTCCGCCCCGGGAGGAAGCATGGGAGCTGGCCTGGGCGCCGGCATGGGGATGGGGATGGCCGCGCAGATGGCGCAGATGGGCCCCTGGGGCGCCCGTCCTGCGGCCCCCCAGCCGCCCGCGCCGCCGCCGCCCCCGGTGGAGCATGTCTGGCACATCGCCGAAAACGGTCAGACCCGCGGCCCCTATTCCAGGGCCGCGATGGGCCGGATGGTGCAGGAGGGCACGCTCACCCGCGAGGCGCATGTCTGGACCGCCGGGCAGGACGGCTGGAAGACCGCTGACGAGGTGCAGGAGCTGGCGCAGCTTTTCACCGTGATGCCGCCGCCGCCGCCCGGCGCCTGAACGGCATGCACGCGCGCCAAAGCCGCGCCGCGGGATGACGCCGCCGGCCCCGCCCACGGCCCCGCCCAGCCCTGCCTCGGAGGCCGAGCCGCACCGGTTCCCCTGCCCCGCCTGCGGCTCGGACTTCCGGTTCGACCCGGCCCGCGGATCGCTGGTCTGCGACCATTGCGGCAACACGGCACCCCTTCAGGGCAAGTCGACCGGCCCTTGGGACAAGGGCCGCGAGATCGCGGAGCTGGACTTCCGCGCCGCCCTCGCCGACCAGCTGCCGCTGGCGGAGCACGAGACAACGCGGGTGCTGTCCTGCACCAACTGCGGGGCGCAGGTGGAGTTCGAACCGGCGATCCACGCCGCCGAATGTCCCTTCTGCGCCACGCCTGTGGTGGCCGACACGGGCACGGACCGCCACATCAAGCCGCGCGGCCTGCTGCCTTTCGCGCTCGACGAGGCGGCGGCCCATGCCGCGATGACCGACTGGTTCGGCCGCCTCTGGTTCGCGCCCAACGGGCTGAAGCGCTATGCCCGTCGCGGCCGCCGCATGTCTGGCATCTACATCCCCTACTGGACGTTCGACGCGCAGACCCGCAGCGCCTATCGCGGCGAGCGCGGCACCGTCTACTACGTCACCCGGACGGTGGTGCGCGACGGCAAGCGCATGACCCAGCAGGTGCCGAAGGTCCGCTGGCGGCCGAAGTCGGGGCGGGTCGCGCGGTTCTTCGACGACGTGCTGATCCTCGCCTCGCAATCGCTGCCGAAGGGCTTCGCCGACGGCCTGCCGCCGTGGGACCTGTCGCTGATGCAGCCCTACAGCCCCGAATACATCGCGGGGCTGCGGGCCGAGGCCTATACGGTGGAGCTCGACGCCGCCTTCCACGAGGCCCGCGCCTACATGGACCGCGCCATCGAGCGCGACGTGCGCTTCGACATCGGCGGCGACAGGCAGCGCGTGCACGGCATCGAGACGCAGGTGTCCGATGTCACGTTCAAGCACGTGCTGCTGCCGGTCTGGGTGGCCGCCTACCGCTATGGCGGCCGCAGTTACCGGTTCCTCGTCAACGGCCAGACGGGGCGGGTGCAGGGCGAACGCCCGTGGTCCACCTGGAAGATCACGCTGGCGGTCATCGCGGCGCTGATCGCGGCGGCGGTGCTGGGATACGGCTACGCGCTGAACCAGGGGGTGCTGTGAGGCCCGGCATCCGGTTGCACCCGGACCGGCCACCGCCCAGAATGCCCGCATGACATCACCGGACATTCTTTGCTGCGGCGAAGCCCTGATCGACATGCTGCCCCGCAAGGATGCCAGCGGCATCGAGGGCTTCGTGCCCCATGTCGGCGGCGCCGTCTTCAACACCGCCATAGCGCTCGGCCGGCTGGGCGCGCCCGTGGGGCTGGTCAGCGGCGTCTCGCGGGACCTCTTCGGAGTACGCCTCGAGGCGTCGCTGGCCGCGAGCGGCGTGGAGACGGGCCTGCTGTTGCGATCCGACCGGCCGACCACCCTTGCCTTCGTGACGTTGATCGACGGGCAGGCAACCTATGTCTTCTACGACGAAGGCACCGCGGGGCGGATGCTGGAGCCGGGCGACATGCCGGCGGTGCCGGATGGGGTCGCGGCGATGTTCTTCGGCGGGATCAGCCTGGTCTCGGAGCCCTGCGGGGCGGCCTACGAAGCGCTTCTCCATCGGGAGGCGTCGGCACGCCTGATCATGATAGACCCCAACATCCGCCCGGCCCTCATCCGCGACGAAGCCGCCTATCGCGCGCGGATCGACCGCATGATCGGTGCCAGCGACGTGGTGAAGGTGTCCGACGACGACCTGCATTGGCTGATGGGCGAGGGATCGGCAGAGAATCTGGGCAAGGCGCTGCTCGACCGCGGTCCGCGGCTGGTGTGCGTGACCCGGGGAGGGCACGGCGCGCTCGGGATCACCGCGCGCGGCGTGCGGCAGGTGGAGGCGCGGCGGGTGAGCGTGGCGGACACGGTCGGCGCGGGGGACACCTTCAACGCGGGGATCCTGGCGGGATTGCGGGATGCGGGTGCGCTGACGAAGAGGGCGCTGAGCGATCTGCCGGATGCGGCGCTCGACGGGGCGCTGGATCTTGCCGCGCGGGCGGCGGCGGTGACTGTCTCGCGGCCGGGGGCCGATCCGCCCCGGCGCGACGAACTTCTATAGCCTTAACAATGGCTTGCAGCGCGAGGTTGAGGTAGGCAGGGCTCAGAGGCTGCTTCTGGAACCACAGCTCGCCCTCCCGCGCTGGCTTGCCTTCGCAAACTCAAATACAGATATATCAGTTATTTACGACTAGAGGCTCACCTTGGTGGCCTTTCCGGCCTCCTGCGCCTTGCGGGCGGCGAGGGCGGCGACGGCGAGGTCCTGCAGGCCGACGCCGGTGCCGTCGAAGAGGGTGATCTCTTCTTCGGACGACCGCCCCGGATGGTCACCGTTGATCACCGCACCGATCGGGGTGATATCGGATTCCTTCAACGATCCTGCGGTGATAGCGTGCTGGGTCTCGCCGATGCTGATGGATTGCGCGATCTCGTCGGTGAAGACGGTGGCGTCGGCCATGAGGGCGGGGTCGACCTCTTGCTTGCCCTTGGTGTCGGTGCCCATGCAGGCGACATGGGTGCCGGGCTTGATCCAGTCGCGCATCAGCAGAGGCTCGAAGGCGGAGGTGATCGTAATGATTACATCGGCTTGTGCGCCGAGGCTCTCCTGCTCCACCGCCTCGAAAGGCAGGCCCAGCTCTTCGGCGACGGCGCTGAGCTTCGGAAGCATCTCGGGATGCGGGTTCCACGCCACGACGCGCTCGAAATCGCGCTGGCGGGCGGCGGCGCGGAGCTGGAAGCCCGCCTGGTGCCCGGCGCCGACCATGCCCAACACCTTGGATTCCTTACGCGAAAGATGCGCGATGGAGACGGAGGAGGACGCGGCGGTGCGCAGGGCGGTGAGGTAGTTGCCGCCGACGAGGGCGGTGAGGCGGCCGGTGTCGGGATCGAAGAGGCAGACGGTGGACTGGTGGTTCGTCAGGCCCCGATCTGCGTTGCCCGGCCAGTAACCCCCTGCTTTCAAACCAAGAACCAGGCCGGCCTTGTCGAAGCCGCCTTTGAATCCGTAGACGGCGCCGGCATGCTCCAGAGCTTCGCGGACGACGGGAAAATTACTGGCTTCGCCCCGCGCCATGGCGGCGAAGACATCGGAAACCGCTGAAAACGCTCCATCTTCGTCGACGATGGTTTGGCACATCTCCTCGGTGACGACGAGGATCCGGTGGGCGTCGGTGTCTGGCGAAGTCGGCATGGATGTCTCCGGATCGGCGGATTTCAAGGGTCGGCGTTCGGTCGGCTTTCGGTCGGCTTTGTGTCGGACCCCTCCGGGCGGGCGGTTCACCCTTCGGTCATGCCGGCCGGCCCGGAGCGGGGGGAGGAGGGAGCGAACCCGGCCCTACGGAAGCGCGACGGGTCTGTCCGCCGCAACTGCACTCCGTAGGGCCGGGTCTCGCTCCGCCGCGCCCGACCCGCTCAGTAGGCCTTGCCGCGGGCGCTGACCGGCCAGACGACCTCGACCTTGCCGCCGCGCACGCCGACATACCAGTCGTGGACGTTGCAGGTTGGGTCGCAATGGCCCGGCACCAGCTTCAGCTTGTCGTTCACCTTCAGCACGCCGTCGGGGTCGGCGATCACGCCGTGCTCGTCGGAGCACTTGACGTATTTCACGTCGTCGCGCCCGTAGATCACCGGCAGGCCGCTGTCGACCGACTGCGCCTTGAGGCCCGCGTCGCAGATCGCCTTGTCGGCCTTGGCGTGGCTCATCACCGAGGTCAGCAGGAACAGCGCGTTCTCCCATTCGCCCTTGTCGATGCGGTTGCCGTTCTCGTCGAGGATGCGGCCGTAATCGGCGTCCATGAAGGCGTAGGAGCCGCATTGGAGCTCGTTGAAGACGCCCGAGTTGCTTTCGAAGTAGTAGCTGCCGGTGCCGCCGCCGCCGACGATGTCGCAGTCCAGCCCCTCGTCCTTCAGGGCCGAGACGGCATCCTTGACCATGTCGATGGCGATCTGGGTCTTGGCCTTGCGCTCGTCGTAGCTGTCGAGGTGCTGCATGGCGCCCTGATAGGCCTGCAGGCCGGCGAACTTCAGCCCCTCGGCGGCGTCGATTGCCTTGGCCAGCTCGACCACGGCAGGCGTGGTGGTGACGCCGCAGCGCCCGGCGCCGCAATCGATCTCGACCAGGCATTCGATCTGGGTGCCGTGCTTCACCGCCGCGGCGCTGAGATTGGGGATGTTGTCCATGTCGTCGACGCAGCAGATGGTGCGGGCGCCGAGCTTGGGCATCTGGGCGAGGCGGTCGATCTTGCGCGGCTGGGTCACCTGGTTGCTGACCAGCACGTCCTTGATGCCGCCGCGGGCGAAGACCTCGGCCTCGGACACCTTCTGGCAGCAGACGCCGACGGAGCCGCCGAGCTTCTCCTGCAGAAGCGCCACGTCGACGGACTTGTGCATCTTGCCATGGACCCGGTGACGCATGCCGTGGGATTTGGCGAACTCGCCCATCTTCTTGATGTTGCGCTCCAGCGCGTCGAGGTCGAGCACGAGGCAGGGCGTGGCGATGTCGGCCTCGTCCATGCCGACGGTGGCGGGCACGTCGTAGCCGACTTCGAGATCGTCGAATTTGGTGGGGGCGTTCATGGGGTCTCTCCTTGAAGGATTGCGGAGGTGGGGGCCGCGTTTGTCCGTTCAGTCAAGTCAACGCCGCGGGCCGGCCAATGTTTCCGGGCTACAGCGCCGCGCCGGTGCGAAGTCAGCGTCCGCACCTCCGGTGCGAAGTCAGCGTCCGCACCTTCGGTGCGAGGGCAGCGTCCGCACCTTCGGTGCGAAGTCAGCGTCCGCACCTTCGGTGCGAAGTCAGCGTCCGCACCTTCGGTGCGAGGGCAGCGTCCGCACCGCGGGCGGGTGGGTGGGGCGGTGCGGACGCTGCCCGCCGCCAAAGGCCGGGACGTGCGTGTCGGCGATGCGCCAGGGCGGCCGCGCGGCTTGCGTCAGCTTCCCGCCATCCACGGCAGCTTGTCCAGATCCACGTTGCCTCCCGTGACGATAACACCGACCCGCTTGCCCTTGAAGACCCCGGGATTCTTCAGGATCACCGCCAGCGGCACGGCGCAGCTTGGCTCCATGACGATCTTCATGCGCTTCCAGGTGAGCTTCATCGCCTCGACGATCTCGTCCTCGCTGGCGGTCAGGATGTCGGCCACGTTCCGCTGCACGAAATACCAGGTGTTGTCCTTCAGCGGCACCTTCAGGCCGTCGGCGATGGTCTCGGGCGCATCGTCGGCGATGATGTGCCCGGCCTTGAAGCTGCGCATCGCGTCGTCGGCCTGCTCGGGCTCGGCGGCGTAGATCTTCACCTCCGGCGCGATGTGGGTCAGCGTCAGGCAGGTGCCCGAGATCATGCCGCCGCCGCCGATGGGCGCGACCATGGCATCGAAGCTGACGCCCATCTCCTGGCCCTGCTCGTGGAACTCGCGGCTGCAGGTGCCCTGCCCCGCGATCACGCGCGGATCGTTGTAGGGGTGGACGAAATCGGCGCCGGTCTCGGCCTGCACCTTCTCGAACGTCGCCTCGCGCGAGGAGGTGGAGGGCTCGCATTCGGTGATGATGCCGCCATAGCCGCGCACCGCGTCCTTCTTGGCCGCGGGCGCCGTGCGGGGCATCACCACGTGGCAGGGGATGCCGCGGCGCCCGGCGGCGTAGCTGAGGCTGAGCGCGTGGTTGCCGGAGGAATGGGTGGCGACGCCCTTCTGGAGCATGTCGTCGGGCAGCCCGAACACGGCGTTGCAGGCGCCGCGGACCTTGAAGGCGCCGGCCTTCTGGAAGTTCTCGCACTTGAAGTAGAGCTCCGCCCCGGTCAGCTCGTTCAGGTAGGACGAGGTGAGCACCGGCGTGCGGTGGATGTAGGGGCGGATGCGGTCGTGCGCGGCGACGACATCCTCATAGCTGAGGGCGGCGGCCTGCGGGCCATCGGCGGCGTCTTTCATGGGGCGCGGGCTCCTTTCCTTGGGCGGTCTCAGGCGGCGGCGCGGGAGGAGGGCGCGGCGGCGGCGGCGGACCGGGTCTGCATCAGGTGGCTCTGGGCCGCGGCGACGCCCGCGCCGAGCGTGACGGGGTGCTTGAGGTCCGCCATCGCCATCTCGGCGGTGCCGAGGCCCGCGATCACCATGCCTTCGGTCAGCGCCCCCAGATGGCCGATGCGGAAGGCGCGGCCCGAAAGCTTGGCGAGCCCCGCCCCGAAGGAGGTGCCGTAGGCGGTGTAGGCGTGGCGCACCAGCTCGGCGCTGTCGTGGCCCTCGGCGGTGTAGATGGCGCTGACGGTGTCGGAGTAAAGCTCCGGCGATTGTGCCACCAGGCGCAGGCCCCACGCCTCGACCGCGGCGCGCACGGCGCCGGCCATGCGGGTGTGGCGGGCATAGACGGCGTCGAGCCCCTCGCCCAGCAGCATGTCGAGGCTGGCGCGCAGGCCGACGATCAGCTGCAGCGGCGGCGTGTAGGGGAAGCTGCCGGCCTCGTTGGCCTTCAGCATGTCGCGGAAGCTGAAGAAGGTGCGCGGCAGGGCGGCGGCCTGGCCCGCGGCGATGGCCCTGGGGCTGAGGGCCACGACCGCGAGGCCGGTGTTGAGCATGAAGCCCTTCTGGGAGCCGGCGACGGCGACGTCGACGCCCCAGGCGTCCATCTCGACGGGCATGGAGCCGAGCGAGCTGACGCAGTCGACCAGCAGGAGCGCGTCCGATTTCGCCGCGTCCATGGCGGCGCGGACGCCCTTGATGTCGGCGCGCACGCCGGTGGCGGTCTCGTTGTGGGTGACGAGGACGGCGCGGATGTCGCCGCCGCCGGGGGCGCGGAGCGCTGCCTCGAACCGGTCGGCGGGCGCGCCGGTGCCCCAGGGGCAGTCGATGACCTCGACCTGCAGGCCGTGGCGCTGGCACATGTCGATCCAGCGGTTGGAGAAATGCCCGTAGCTGGCGATCAGCACCCGGTCGCCGGGGCTGAGGGTGTTGGTGATCGCGGCCTCCCAGCCGCCGGTGCCCGAGGCGGGGAAGAGGACGACCCGGCCCTGGGACGTGGCGAAGACGCGGGCGGCATCGGCGAGGATGGGGGCGAGGAAGTCGGGGAAGTCGGGGGCGCGGTGGTCGCGGGTCTGCACGTCCATGGCGCGGCGCAGGGCGTCCGGCACGTTGGTGGGGCCGGGGATGAAGACCGGGTTCATGTCGGCGAAGCGGGGGGCGGTGGCGGGCATGGGCGGTCTCCTCCGTGTTGGCGGGAGCATAGGGCGGGGGGCGGCGAGGCGCAATATTTCTGGAATTGTTTTCCGGAACGCGTTAGCAGGGCGGGATGCGCAGCGATTGCAGGGGCTTGCGGTTTTCCACCCGAGGGAGGGTCTGGCGATGCAGAAGACGGCGGGCTCCGGAGCGGAGCGGGAGGCGGCGGCGCGGCGACCGCGCGGCCGGCCGCGTTCGCCCTTCACCGAGGGCACCGGGGGAACCGTTCAGGCGCTCGACCGGGGGCTGCAGGTGCTGCGGGCCCTGGCGCAGGAGCAGGGGCTGGGCCTGTCGGAGCTGGCCGCGCGCACCGGGCTGCCGGTCTCGAGCCTGCACCGGATCCTCGCGACGCTGGAGGCGCAGGGCTTCGCGCGGCTCGACGTGCTGGGCCAGACCTGGGCGGTGGGGGTGGAGGCGTTCCGCATCGGCGCCGCCTTCGCCCGGCAGACCAGCCTGCTGGAGGTGGGGCGCAGCGTGATGCAGAGGCTCATGCACTCAAGCGGCGAGACGGTGAACATGGCGATCCCCGACGGCCCCGAGGTGGTCTTCATCGGGCAGGTGGAGACGCATCAGCCGATCCGCGCCTTTTTCCGCCCCGGCACCCGCAGCGCGATGCACGCCTCGGGGATCGGCAAGGCGTTGCTGGCGGCGATGCCGGCGGCGGAGGCCGAGGCGATGCTGACCCGTACGGGGATGGAGGCGTTCACCGCGCAGACCCGCACCAATCCGGCGGCGATCCTGGCCGAACGAAGCGAGACCGCCGCACGGGGCTGGGCGCTCGACGACGAGGAGCGCCATCTGGGCATGCGCTGCGTCGCGGCGGCGATCCACGACCAGTCCGGCGCGCCGGTGGCCGGCATCTCGATCTCGGGGCCGACGGTACGGCTCGACCGCGCCGCCATCGGGCGCCACGGCCCGGCCGTGGCCGAGGCCGCCGCGGCTGTCACCGACGGGATCGGCGGGCAGATGCCGCGCCGGGACCGGTAGCGGCGGCGCCCGCGGGAGGCGACGGGAGGGGGGCTGTCTGCCCCCCGGCCCGTACCGGGCCACCCCCCGAGGATATTTCCGGAATATCGAAGGCGGGCATTAAGGTTAACGCGGGGGCATTAATGTCGACGGGAGGCCCTGAGGTCAACGCGAGGCCCTGGACCGTTCAGGTTGACGCTAATTTGCGGGGAAGCGCGCGCTCGCCCTTCGGTGGCGCGTCCTTCCCCTCGCCTGCAGGCCTCAAAGTCATTCTCTTCGATGTCAGGGGGAGGCTTCGGCTCTCGCGCGCGCAGCTGGTCTGGTCGCGGCCGAGACGCCGCGCCAAGAGATACCCTGCGGCTCCCACACGCGCGGCCGGTCTTGCAGGAGCGCCAAGAGCGGCGAGCGCGATACCGCCCCGCTCCCGCCTGCGCCTCATCCATTCCCGCGCCCTCTTTGCCTTCCAAATATCCCCGGGGGGGAATTGGCGCGCGCAGCGGGCCAAGGGGGGGGCAGGCAGCCCCCCGCCGCCCGTTCCGCCGGGCGCGATCCTTGCGGCGCTTTCTCTGCGGCCCCGTCATTGCGGCCCCGTCTTTGCGGCCCCACCTTCACAGCCCCGTCTTTGCAGCCCCGTCTCTGCGGCCCCGTCTTTGCGGCACCACCTTCACAGCCCCGTCTTTGCGGCCCCGTCTTTGCAGCACTCTTCCCATGGCCGCATCCCCATGCCGAATCCCTGCGGCCCTGTCTTGCTGTCCCTGTCCCCGTGGTCCGATCCGCGCGACCCGATCTGCGATCCGGCGGCACGGCGCCTCTTGGATCGCGGCGCCGGCCGTGATTGTCTGCCGACCGGATCGCAAGGAGCCGCCATGGACCTCAACGCCCTGCGGGAATTCAGCGCGGTGATCGCCGAGGGCTCCTTCGCCGCGGCGGGCCGGCGGCTCGGCACGCCCAAATCCACCGTCAGCAAGCGCATCCAGGATCTGGAGGCGGCGCTTGGGGTGCGGCTGATCGAGCGCTCCACCCGCAAGCTGCGGCTGACCGCCGAGGGCGCGCTGGTGCTGAGCCGGGCGGAGCGGATCCTCGCCGATGCCGGCGAGATCGCCGCCGCCCTCGGCCTCGCCCGCGACGCGGTCGCGGGGCACCTGCGCATCGCCGCCCCGAGCCTTCTGGCGCAGAGCCATCTGGGGCGGATCGCGGCCGAGCTGCGCCACCGGCACCCCGAGGTCACGCTGGAGCTGGTGGCGACCGACGGCCGCCCCGACCTGGCCGAAGAGGGCTTCGACGGCGCCGTGCGGATCGGCCCCCTGCCCGAGGGCCAGGCCGGCTGGGAGGTGGCGCGCCTCGATCATGTCGCCGTCGCCGCCCCGGGGCTTGCCCCGCCGCCGCCCGACCCCGCCGGGCTGACGGAGTTGCCGGCCCTGCTGCCGGGCCCTGGCCTGATCCAGACCTGGCACCTGACGGACGGGTCCGTCACGCGCGCGGTCCGCGTGCGCGGCGGCCTTGCCATCACCGCGCCCACGGCCTTGCGCGACGCGGCCCTCGCCGGCGCCGGCATCGCGCTGCTGCCGCGCTGGCTGGTGGCGGGGGAGCTTGCCGCGGGGCGGCTGGCCGACATGGCGCCGGGCTGGGCGACGCCGCCCGACCCGGTGGTCTTCCTCTGCCCCGAGCCGGCCTCGCTCAGCCGCCGCCTGCGGGCGTTCGGCGACATTCTGGGCGAGGTTCTGGGCGAGGGCTGAGGCCCGCCCGACGCGGCGACCCTTGCACCCGGGGCCGCGCCGGGGGGGGGGCGCACGCGGCCGCGCGGCGACGACCCGGGCGGCACCCTGGCCACCATTGACACAAAAGTGTCGCACAGCGCCGTTAACCACCGCCCTGACAGACCTTCTGGAGTGACCGAATGCCCCTGCCCAAAGCCGCGCCCGTCGCCGCCTTTCTCGCCACCACCGCGATGGCCGCCACCGCCATCGCCCAGGATGCCGCCCAGCTGCCCCAGGCCGGCAGCGACTGGTTCACCGCCGGTCAGGCCACCCTGGCCGAGATGCTGGAGCGCCAGCCCAACACCAACACGGCCCGGAACGTGATCCTGATGGTCGCCGACGGCAACGGCGTCGGCACGAACTACGCGACGCGCCTGTGGATGGGCCAGCAGGCGGGCGGCCTTGGCGACGACTACGTGATCTCCTACGAGACCTTCCCGAACCTCGCCCTGGTCAAGACCTACAACATCAACGCCCAGACCCCCGACAGCGCGCCGACGGCGGGCGCCATGAACACCGGGGTCAAGCAGGTGTTCAACACGATCAACCTCAGCGAGGCGGGCGTGCACGAGGAGTGCGCCAGCGAGGAGGGCAACCGGCTGACGACGCTGGCCGAGATGCTGACCGAGGACGGCAAGTCCGTCGGTATCGTCTCGACCGCGCGGATCACCCATGCGACGCCCGCGGCCGTCTATGCCAAGACCGCCAACCGCAACTGGGAAGACGCCGTGCCCGCGGGCTGCGACAGCACCCAGGACATCGCCGCCCAGCTGCTGGACGCGATGCAGGCCGGGGTGATCGACTTCGCCGTGGGCGGCGGGCGCCGGCATTTCATGCCGGAGGGCACCGGCACCGAGGAGGGCGGCGAGGGCCGCCGCGCCGACGGCCGCAACCTGGTGGAGGAGGCCGAGGCGGCGGGCGCGCAGTACGCCTGGAACACCGAGACGTTCAACGCCCTGCAGCTCGACGGCACGACCCCGGTTCTGGGGCTGCTGAACGACAGCCACATGGAATACGAGTACGACCGCGCCGATGCCGACGAGCCGGCGCTGGCCGAGATCGTGCGCGCGGCGATCGCGTATCTGAGCCAGAACGAGAACGGCTATTACCTGGTGGTCGAGAGCGGCCGGGTGGATCATGCCAACCATGCCGGCAACCTCTACCGGGTGGTGACCGATGGCGCCGCCTTCGCGGAGGCCGTGGCGCTGGCCGACGAGCTGACCAGCGACGACGACACCTTGCTGATCGCCACCTCCGACCACGAGCATTCGATCGCCTTCAACGGCTATTGCGGCCGCGGCTCTTCGATCGTGGGGCTGTGCATGGGGATCAAGGCCGGCCAGGTGGAGCATTCCGGCGAGCCCGAGACGGGCGACGACGGCAAGCCCTACACGGTGGCCGGCTACCTCAACGGGCCGGGTTCGGTGCTGGTGGAGCAGGCGGACGGCACGTTCGCCGGCAGCCGCCCCGACCTGACCGAGGCAGAAGCGACCGACCCGGAATACCTGCAGCAGGCGACCATCCCGAAATCCTCCGAAAGCCATTCGGGCGAGGACGTGGCGGTCTACGCCAAGGGCCCGTTCGCGCATCTTCTCGACGGGACGATCGAACAGAACTACATCTTCCACGTGATGCACCACGCGACGCTGGGTTCGGCGTCGGACTAGGGCGCGCGGCCGGCCCGGCCTTTCGCGGGCCGGCTTTCGGCTCAGGCGCGGTCCTGCAAGGGGCCGTGCCCGTGCCGTTCCGCGGCGGAGCTTTCGGGCCGGTGAGCGGGCTGCGGTCCCGGTCTTGCAGAAGGGTGCATCCGGGTCCGTTCAGGCGGGTTGCATCCGGGCCGGTGCAGGGGTGGACATCCGGGTGCGCATCGCGGGACGTTCGGGGCGCGCAGCCCGGGCTGCCCGGGGCCGCCCGGGGTTGCGCGATCCGGCACCGCCCCACCCCGGGGCGGGCGCGACAAGGGGGGGTTTCGCCATGGCTGACGTCGATCGCCGCGCGGCTTTGCGGCTTGGGCTGGGGGGCGCGGCATCGCTGGCCCTGCCCCACGGCGCCATGGCGGCCGCCGACCTGCCGGAGGGGGGGCCGCAGGAGGGACCGCTGCGGATGCGGGATCTCTACGAGAAGGACAAGAGCTTTTCCGATCTCGCCCTTTCGCTGGAGGGTGCCCGGGTGGACGTGACGGGCTTCATGGCGCCGCCGCTGAAGGCCATCACCGATTTCTTCGTCCTGACCAAGCGGCCCATGGCCGTCTGCCCGTTCTGCGAGACCGAGGCGGACTGGCCGCGCGATATCCTCGCCGTCTACACCAAGCGAACCGTCGAGGTGGTGCCCTTCAACGTGCGCATCGGGGCGCGGGGCGTGCTGGAGCTGGGGCCGCTGCGCGACGAGGAGACGGGTTTTCTCAGCCGCGTCCGGCTGGTCGATGCCGCCTATGGCTGAGAGCCCCGCCGCGCTGCGGGTCGAGGGGCTGGAGGTGTCGGCGCCCGACGGGCGGGTCCTGCTTTCGGTGCCCGCGCTGCAGGTGGCGGCGGGTGCGAGCCTTGGCATCGCGGGGCCCTCGGGGGCCGGCAAGTCGACGCTGCTCTTCGCGCTGGCGGGGCTGCTGCCGCGCGCCGCCGGGCGGGTCTGGTGGGGGGAGACCGATATCCTGGCCCTGTCGGGCGCCGGGCGGGCGGCGTTCCGGGCGGCGCATCTGGGCTTCGTGTTCCAGGATTTCATGCTCTTCGACGAGCTTGGTGCCGCCGGCAATGCCGGGATCGCCGCCTGCTTCGCGCCGAAGGCCCGGCGGGCCGGCCTGCGGGCGCGGGCGCGCGCCGGGCTTGCGGCGTTGGGCGTGCCGAAGGGCACGCGGAGCGTTGCCAGCTTCTCTGGCGGCGAGCGGCAGCGGGTCGGCCTTGCCCGAGCGCTGGCCGGAGAGCCCGCGATCCTTCTGGCCGACGAGCCGACGGCGAGCCTGCACCGCGCCGCGGCCGAGGCGATCGCGGGCGATCTGACCGGCGCGGCGCGGCGGCAGGGGCCGGGGAATGAGCCGGCGAATGGGCTTGTGCGCGGCCGGACCCTGATCGCCGTCAGCCACGATGCGCATCTGCTGGGGCTGATGGACCGGGTGCTGCACCTGGAGAACGGTGCCGCGGTGGCGGATCGGGCGGGCGCGGCCGCCGCGTGACCGCGCTGGCCGATCTCTGGGCGGACCTGCCGGCTGTCGTGCAGGATGCGGGGGTGACGCTGGGCCTGGTCCTGCCGGCCCTGCTGGTGGGCCTCCTGGCGCTGCGCGGCTACGCGCCCTGGCCGGTGATCGGGGCGATGCTGTGGCGCTTTCGCTGGGCCAACGCGCTCTTCACAGCGCTCATCGCGGTCTCCGTGGGCCTGGGCGTGGGGATACTGGCGCAGGAACGGGCGCTGGCCCGCGGGACGGCCGCGGCGGCGGACAAGTTCGATCTGATCGTGGCGGCGCCGGGCAGCGAGATCACCGCGATGCTGGCCGCGGTCTTCCTGCAGCCAAGCGCGCTCGGCCTGCTCGACGGCGCCGCCTGGGAGGCGGTGGCGGGCGCCGAGGGGGTGACGCTGGCAGCACCGCTGGCCTTCGGCGACAGCGTCGGCCGGGCGCCGGTGGTCGGCACGACGGCGGCGTTCGCGGCGTATCTTTCGGGCGGCGCGATCGAGGGGCGGATGTTCGCCGCCCCGCAGGAGGCCGTGGCCGGCGCCGCGGCGGGGCTGGCCCTTGGCGACACGGCAGCCCCCGCGCATGGCTTCGGGCCGGCCGCCGAGCACGGGGCCCACGGCGGCGCGCCCCTGCGCGTGGTCGGGCGGATGGCGCCCACGGGCACGCCCTGGGACCGGGCGATCCTGGTGCCGGTGGAGCAGGTCTGGGCTGCCCACGGGCTGGCCGCCGGCCATGCGCCCGAGGCCGGCGACCGGCTGGGCCCGCCCTTCGACGCCGCCTATTTCCCCGGCACGCCGGCCATCGTGGTGCAGACCGACGAGCTTTGGGCCGCCTATGCGTTGCGCGGCCGCTTCGGGGCGGCGCCGGCGACGATGGCGTTCTTCCCCGGCGAGGTGCTGGCGCGGCTCTATGCGGTGATGGGCGACGTGCGCCAGGCGATGTCGCTTCTGTCGCTGGTCACGCAAGGGTTGGTGGGCGCGAGCATCCTCACCGGGCTGCTGATCCTGATGCGGCTCTTCCGGCGGCAATTGTCGCTGCTGCGGGCGCTCGGCGCGCCGGGGCGCTTCGTGTTCGCGGTGGTCTGGGGCTATGCGACCGTGCTCCTTGCATCGGGCGCGGTGCTTGGGCTGGGCCTTGGATGGGTCGCGGCGCGGGGCCTTTCGGCGCTGGTCACGGCACGGACGGACGTGGCCGTGGCGGCGGCGCTCGGCTGGGGGGAGGTGCAGATGGTCGCGGGCTTCGTGAGCCTTGCGGGCCTGCTCGCGGTGGTGCCGGCGGCGGCGGTGCTGCGGCAGGGCGTGGTCGAGGGGCTGCGCGCCTGAGCGGTGGTGCGGGTGGGAGGCGACGGGAGGGGGGCTGTCTGCCCCCCGGCCCGAGCCGGGCCGCCCCCCGAGGATATTGCTGGAATATCGAAGGCGCGCGTTAAGGTTAATGCCGGGTACGGGTCCGGGTCCGGAGGCGATGGCGGTCGGCTCGCGGTCATGGGGCATGCGCTCGCCCCCCCTGCCACTTTGCCGGCGTGCCCCGCATCCCGAACCTGAGGCGGGAGTGCCGGCTTGCGCCTGCGGCCGGTCTTTGCCTTTCAAGTATCCCCGGGGGGGAATTGCCGCGCCTCAGTGCGGCAAGGGGGGGCAGGCAGCCCCCCCTGCCCCGGCCTGCGGCGCGCGCCGCCGCCCGGCTAATCCGCGCGCCGGCCGGCCGCGATCCGCTCTTGCGCCAGGGTGTCGGCGAGCCGCCCCGGAGGGAGGCCGGCCTCGGCCGCGCGTTCCAGCAGGCCGGAGATCCGCGGGCCGATGGCGTCGACCTGCGCCAGGACCTCCGCGCGGGACTGGCCGCCGAGATACTCCGCGGCGATGGCGATGATCCCGCCGGCATTGACCACGTAGTCGGGCGCGTAGGCGATGCCGCGCTCGGCCAGGATCGCGCCGGCCCGGGGGGTGGCGAGCTGGTTGTTGGCCGCGCCGCAGATCGCCGCCACCTCGATGCCGTGCGCCACGTCCTGGGTCACCACCGCGCCCATGGCGCAGGGGGCGAAGATGTCGACCGACCGGGCGAGGATCTCGCCCGGGGCGACGGCCTCCGCATGTGTGGCCGCCGCCACCGCCGCGGCCCGGGCGTGATCGGTATCGGCGACGGTCAGCACGGCCCCCGCCTCGGCCAGCAATGCGCAGAGGTGGCCGCCCACGTGGCCGAGGCCCTGGACGGAGATCCGCAGGCCGTCGAGGCTCGACCGGCCGAGCCGGTGGCGGGCGACCGCCTCGATCCCGCGCAGGGTTCCGCGGGCGGTGAAGGGCGAGGGGTCGCCGCCCACGGCGGCGGCATCGCCCGCGTCGGTCGGCAGGCCCGAGACGAACTGCGTCCGGCCCGCGACCGCGCGCATGTCCTCGACCGAGACGCCCACGTCCTCGGCCGTGACGTAGCTGCCGCCGAGGCTGTCGACCATGTCGCCGAAGGCGTGGAACGCCGCCTCGCGGGCGCCCGGCCCCCCCTCGTGCGGCAGCGGCCCGAGCAGCACCGCCTTGCCGCCGCCAAGCGCCAGGCCCGCCATGGCGTTCTTGTAGCTCATGCCGCGCGACAGGCGCAGCGCGTCGGTGAGGGCCTGGGCTGTACCCGGGTAGCGCCAGAGACGGCAGCCGCCCGCCGCGGGGCCGAGCGCCGTGGAGTGGATCGCGATGATGGCGCGCAGGCCGGTGGCCGGATCATGGAACAGGCCGACCCGCTCGTGGGCGTCGAAATCGGGAAGCTCGAACATCCGGCCGCTCCTGGGCTTGCATCGCGACGTGGCGAGGCCAAGGGGTAGCCCGGCGGCGCGCGCGATGCCAGCGCCGCGCGGCGGGGTTGGATTGCCGCCGCCGCATGGGAGGGGTCGGTTGCCGGAGCGAGGCGGTGGGGGTCGGTTGCCGGCGTCGCGCGGCGGGGGTCGCTCGCCGGCGTCGCGGGGGGGGGGTCGCTCGCCGGCATCGCGTGGCGGGGGCCGGATTGCCCGCGCCTGACAGTCAGGGTCCGATCGGTCGCGCCGCCGTGCGGAGGTCGTCCGGTCGTGGCGAGTGGCAGGGCGCCATCCGGCGGGCGCACCCTTCGACCAGGCGCGGCGATGGGTCTTCAACCATGGTCGCGAGCATCGTGGTGGGAAGTCCGCAACGCTTGGGTGGCTCGGCTGGGGTCTGGCGGTTGCCGCCCGGCCCCGAACGGGACGAGCCACCAACGCGGAACGCGCGGCTAGCTCACCTCCTGACGGACCTGCCCCCAGGCGAGCAGCGCGAAGATCGCCGTGCCGCCGAAGACGTTGCCGGCGAGCACCGGCAGGAACCATCCCGCCACGCCCTCCACCGGCCCCAGCTGGCCCGTGACCATCAGGAACGCCATCTCGACCGAGCCCGCGACGATGTGGGCGAAGTCGCCCGCGGCGATCAGCCAGGTGACGATGATGATCAGCACCAGCTTCTCGCTGCCAGCCTGCGGCATCATCCAGACCAGCGCGGCGATGAGCAGGCCCGCCGGGATCGCCCGGAAGAAGGCCGTCTCCGGCGGCATCACCACCGCGTGATGGGCGAGATCGTCGACGATGGGGCGCAGCTCCGGCGGCAGCGCGGGCACATGGGCGATCCAGAGCGCCGCGACGAAGGCGCCGACGACGTTGGCCGCCAGCACGACGCACCAGAGCCGGGCGACCTGGCGCACCACGTCCCAGCGGGGGCGCGCGACCAGCGGCAGCACCGTCGTGATGGTGTTCTCGGTGAAGAGCTGCATCCGCCCCAGGATGACGATGAGGAAGCCCATGGAATAGCCGAGATTCTCGACCAGATGCCGCCACGGCGCATCGGGCAGCGAGCGGCGCAGGATGGACTCGCCGAGGATCGACATGGCGATGAAGATGCCGGCGGCGAAGCCCGAGAAGATGAGCGAGCCCAGCGGCCGGCGCAGCTCGTCCTCGCCGTCGCGGCGCACGACCTCGTAGATCAGCCGGGAATTCAGCTTGGTCGCCTTCCGAACGCTCTTGTGCTCGTCCTCGATGACCTTCTCGGCTTCGGTGCCCTGGTGCAGCGGGTCGGACGACGTCATGGCTCGGTCTCTCCGGGTAGGGGCGCCGCTGCGGGGCCCTGCCCGCGACGCGTTCACACAGCCGCCATATTTCTAAGGTCAAGGCATTGCAAACCTGATACGCGACGAAGAGATAACGTAAGGAAATCCGTGCCGCGACGGCAGCGGGATTCGGTCGCAGGCGGCCCCCCCGCCGGCCGATGCCCCGAACGGCCGCACCAGATCGGGGCGCACCAGACCGGGCTGCACAAGACTGGGCCGCACCAGATCGGGGCGCCTGCCAAGGGCGTCGCGCCCGGACCATCGAACAGGAGCCCCATGGCACGCGAACTGAGCACCTCGGAACTGGCGGCCGCGAAGGGAGACCGGATCACGCGGATCGCCGTCATCGGTTCCGGCGCCTGGGGCACGGCGCTGGCCTGCGTCGCGGCGCGCGCCGGGCGCGACGTGACCATCTGGGGCCGGGACCCGGCGGTCATCGAAGAGATCGCGCAGCGCCATACCAACGAGGGCTATCTGCCCGGCGTCGCGCTGCCCGAAAGGATCGGCGCGACCGTCGACCTGGGCGCCGCCTGCAAGGACGCGGGCGCCATCCTGATCGTGACCCCCTCGCGCACCCTGCGCGAGATCTGCGCGGCGCTCCGCCCGCACTTGCCGCCGGGCGTGCCGATCGCGCTGTGCTGCAAGGGGATCGAGACCGGCACGGGCCTGCTGATGAGCCAGGTGGCGGAGCAGGAGCTGCCGGGGCATCCGGTGGGCGCGCTGAGCGGTCCGACCTTCGCCGTGGAGGCCGCGCGCGGCTTTCTGACCGCGGCGACGGTGGCGTTTCCCTTCACCTACCAGGACCGCCTGCACCCCGGTGACAGCGCCGCGACCCGGGTGGCCCTGGCGATGGGGTCGGAAGACTTCCGCCCCTATATCTCCAACGACCTGACGGGGGTGGAGATCGGCGGCGCCATGAAGAACGTGATCGCCATCGCCTGCGGAATGCTTACACGGCGCGGGCTTACGGCGAGAACCTGCGCGCGGCCCTGATCACCCGCGGACTGGCGGAGATCAAGGAGCTGGCCGTCGCGATGGGCGGCCTGCGTGAGACGGTCACCGGGCTGAGCGGGATCGGCGACCTGATGCTGACCTGCTCCTCGCCAAGTCGCGCAACTTTTCCTAGGTACCCAGCGCGGGCAGGGCATCGCGGAGGCGGACGTGTTCGAGGGTCGCCCGGTGGTCGTCGAAGGGCGCACCAATGCCGTGACCGTCACCGATCTGGCGCGCCCGCGTGGCTGCACATGCCGATCTGCGAGATGGTCCGGCCGTCGTCACCGAGGGTCGCGGGGTCGGCGACGCCTTTCGCCGACTACTGGAGCGCGCCCATCGAGGCGGAGCCGCGCGGCCTCGACGTCGACACTTCCCCACCCGGCCAGCGATGCGGCCCACACCCGATATGGAGGGCAGCGCCCATGACACTCAACCCCTCGAAAGCGACCTTCGCACTGGCCACCGATCTGGACGGCACGTTCCTGGGCGGGACCGACGCGGACCGCACGGCGCTCTACGATTGGATCGAGGCGCGGCGCGACAGCGTCAGCCTGATCTTCGTATCGGGGCGCGACCCCGAGTTCATCCACGGCCTGTGTTCGCGACGGGTGGGTGCCGCTGGCCCGACTACGTGATCGGTGATGTCGGCACCACCGTCGCGCGGGTCGATCAGGCGGAGGACGGAACCCGCAGCCTGACCAACCTGCCGGAGCTGGAGCACGAGATTTCCGCCCGCTGGGGCGACGCCGGCGAGCAGGTGCGCAGCGTGCTGGATGGTCGCGCCGGGATTGACGTTGCAACCGACCGAATTTCGATACCGCGTCAGCTACGACATGGACCCCGCCGCATTCGACGCCGCCGCGTGCGAGGTGGTGACGGGTATGGGTCTGGACTGGCTGATTTCCGACAACAAGTATTTCGATGTGCTGCCGCGCGGCATCAGCAAGGGGCCGACGCTGGAACGCTTCATCACCGCCTTCGGCATGTCGCGCGGCCGCGTTCTGGTGGCGGGCGACACTCTCAACGATCTGTCGATGTTTCGCACGGGTCTGAACGGCGCGGTGGTCGGGGGCGGCGGAGCAGCCGCTGCTCGACGCCACGCGTGACATCGCCACGGCCCGCAAATGCAAGGCGATCGGTGCGGCAGGCATCATGGAGGCGATCGCCGCCTTCAACCTGCACCCCGACGCCAAAGGAGACATCCGCATGAGTTCCGATCTGGTCATCGTCTATCACCGCCAACCTTACGAAGAGGTCGAGGTCGACGGAAAAATCGAGCTGCGTGAGAATTCCAGCCCGAACGGCATCGTGCCCACGCTCAAGAGTTTCTTCGGTCGGGTCGAGAAAGCCAGTTGGGTCGCGTGGAAATACGCCGACGATCCGTCTAATCCCGGTTTCGAGCGTCGTGATCGAGATCGACGACAGCTACGGCAAGTATTCTGTCTCGCGCCTGCCGCTGACGCCTGAGCAGGTCAGCAGCTTCTACCATGTCTCGTCCAAGGAGGCGTTCTGGCCGATCCTGCACGGGTTCAAGGAGCGCTATAACTATGATCCCGTGGACTGGCCGACCTTCCGGCAGGTCAACTGGGCCTTCGCGGAGGCCGCCGCGGCGGAGGCCAGCGACGATGCCGTCGTGTGGATTCACGACTACAACCTGTGGTTGGTGCCGGGCTATCTGCGGCAGCTCAAACCGAATGTGAAGATCGCCGTTCTTTCACCACACGCCGTTCCCGAACCCCGGACATGTTCAACGTGCTGCCGTGGCGGGAGAAATCGTGAAGAGCTTGCTGAGCTGCGACATCGTCGGGTTCCACATCCCGCGCTACGCGGAGAACTTCGTAAGCGTCTGCCGGTCGCTGCTGGAGGTGCGGGTGACCGGCGAGGAGGCGGTGCCGGCAAGTGCCATCCACGAGGGCACGGCGCTCAGCGAGCGGCGGATGCCGAACGGCATGGTCTACCGCGGCCACAAGACGATCGTCAGCGCCTCGCCGGTGGGGGTGGACGTGGAGTATATCGTGGGCCTGGCCGGCAGCGAGGAGACCGCGCGCCAGGCCGCCGCGATCCGCGAGGAGCTGGGCGCGGCGAAGCTTATTCTTTCGGTGGGGCGCACGGACTACACCAAGGGCGGCATCGAGCAGCTGCAAAGCTTCCAACGGCTGCTGGAGGCCAATCCCGACCTGCGCGGCAAGGTGCGGCTGCTGCATGTCTCGGTGCAGGCGAACCGCAGCATGGCGGCCTACGTGGCCATCCAGGAAGAGCTGGAGCAGACCGCCGGGCGGATCAACGGGCTTTACGGCAGCTTCGAGTGGCAGCCCGTCTCGCTGGTGAGCCGGGCGATCCCCTTCACCGATCTGGTGGCCTATTACCGCGTGGCCGACGTGGCCTGGATCACGCCCTTGGCCGACGGGATGAACCTTGTCTGCAAGGAATACGTGGCCGCGCGGGTGGATGGCGACGGGGTGCTGGTGCTGTCGGAGTTCGCGGGCGCCGCGGTGGAGCTTTCCTCGGCGGTGATGACCAATCCGTTCTCGCACCGCAGCATGGACAGCGCGATCCTGCAGGCGCTGAACATGGAGGGAGCAGAGCGGCGCGGCCGGATGGAAGCGCTGCAGAAGGCGATCCGGCATTCCGACATCCGCGCCTGGGCCGACGAGCAGGGCCGTCTTTTCGCCGCCGTGGGCGGTCCTGTCGAGACGGAGGAGAAGGAGAAGGGCGCCGCCTGACCGGTGCAGCCGCCCAGCCGGCCGACGTTCCCGCTCAACCGTCGCGGGGCCCGATCGGTCGGCACCCGCCTGACCGCTGCGCCTGCCGCCTGACCGTCGCGGCCCCCGCCTGACCGTCGCGCCTGCCGCCTGACCGTCGCGCCTGGCGCCTGACCGTCGCGCCTGCCGCCTGACCGTCGCGCCTGCCGCCTGACCGCTGCGCCTGCCGCCTGACCGTCGTCCTGTCCGCCTAACCGGGCCGCGCTCGCCCCGCTTACCCGCACCATTTTGCCGCGATCCGCGCGGCCCGCGCGATCCTGCCGCGATCCGCGCGGCCCATGCCCCTGTCGGCGATCCCAGCGGCCGCGGACCCTCCCGGCTGCGATCGCGCTGCCGCCGCCGTCAAGGGCGGCGCCCGCGCCGCGGGGTGGGCGGGTGGGCGCGGCGCGGGCGGCGCCCGGCCGCGGGAGGGCGCACGGCGCGGGGGGCGACGGGGCGGGTCCGGCCAGGCGTGCCCGGCCGCATGCCGCGAGAGATCCAGAGCCGCCAGGCACGGAAGAGGGAACCATCCCAAGCTCCGGCACGCTGAGCCCCGAACGCCCGCCGATCCGCCCCTTGAGGAAACCCGATGCTCGACCTGCTCGTCTCGCCCAATGCCTGGGCCGCCTTCCTCGCACTCGTGACCATGGAGATCATCCTCGGCATCGACAATCTGATCTTCATCTCCATCGTCACCGGAAAGCTGCCCGAGGCGCAGCAGCCACGGGCGCGGCAGATCGGCATCGGGGGCGCGCTGGTGCTGCGCCTGGCGATGCTCACGGTGATCGCCTGGATCGTCGGGCTCACCGCGCCGCTCTTCGATCTTGGGATCAGCGGCGCGCCCGGCCCGCACGGCGCGCCAAGCTTCGAGACGGCCTTTTCCTGGCGCGACCTCATCCTGATCGCGGGCGGGCTTTTCCTGGTCTGGAAATCGACGACCGAGATCCACGAGAAGGTCGCGCGCAACGCCGAGGCGCCCGGCCTTGCCGCGGCAGCGGGGGCGAACCTGCGCACCACCATCGTGCAGATCATCCTGCTCGACCTCGTCTTCTCGGTCGACAGCATCCTGACGGCCATCGGCATGACCGACGAGCTGCCGATCATGTTCGCCGCCGTCATCGTGGCGGTGACGGTAATGTATTTCGCCGCCGGCCCCGTGTCGGACTTCGTCAACGCGAACCCCAGCGTGGTGATGCTGGCGCTGTCGTTCCTGCTGATGATCGGCATGGTGCTGATCGCCGACGGCTTCGGCGTGCATGTGCCCAAGGGCTACATCTATGCGGCGATGGCCTTCGCCGCCTTCGTCGAGGTGCTCAACATGGTTGCCGGACGGCGGCGCGGCGGCCGCACGCCGAAGCCCGCCGGCGGTCCCGGCGCGGGCTGACGGCGGTGCAGGGGCCACGATGCCCCGGATCCGTCAGGCCCGAGGCGGGCGCTGCAAGGGTATGGACGGACGGCGGGGACCATGCGGCGCACATGGCTTCCGCCGCAGCGGGGCGGCGTGCATCCACAGAGTTTCTCTAGAACTCCCATCCAACCCGATAGGCGTTTGCGGCAGACGAACGGCGCGGTGGAAGATCCCATCCGCGCCGTTCCTGCACCATAATAAGAGAAGTTCGGCCGAGGGCGTCCCGCCCGCGGCCGAACCGCCCTAATCCTCCTGGGCGGCGCCGGTACCGGTGTTGGGCGCATCGGCGGCCAGGGTGGATTTCGGCGCATCCGGATCATGGCGCCGTTCTTCCACCTTCTTCTTGCTGAAGAGCGCGAAAAGCACGACCGCCAGCAGCGTGACGACGACAAGTATGGGAAGTAGGGCAAAAACGTCCATGGGTGTGGTTCCTCGGTTGGGATGCTGCCACAACCGCCTGTCGTCGCTGCGGTTCCCAAGCGCGCAACTCCGCCGCAGGCGCGCCGCCCCGGATCAGACCGTGCCCGAAGCGGCGGGCGGATCGGGATCCTCGACGATGCCGGTATCGACCGCCTCGGCTGGCCCCGGCGCTCGCGGTACGCCTGCGCGGCGCGTACCAGCGCCCGGAAGATCGCGCGCTGTCGGCGGGCGTAGAACAGATGCTCGGGATGCCACTGGACGCCGAGCGCGAAGGGGTCGCGCGACCCGTTCGACCGCCTGGATCATGCCCCCCTGATCGCGCGCCGCCACCGCAACCCCTCGCCCAGGATACGACATGATCCAGGGTCAACATAAA
>CAWHXG010000004.1:0-386324 GCA_963833235.1 uncultured Alphaproteobacteria bacterium | reverse complement strand
CACGTCGAACACCACCGCGGAGCGGGCGTTGCCCAGATGCGCGCGGTCGTAGACGGTCGGTCCGCAGACATACATCGAGACGCGGCCCGGCACGACGGGATCGAGCGTCACGGTGGAGCGCGTGGCGGTGTCGTAGAGGCGGATCGGAGCGTCGGTCATCGGGGAAGCCTGTTCAGGTCGCAGGTGGTGCGGAGGGACAGGCGGGACCGGGGATCATGGAAGATGGCCAGCGGCCCGCCTGACGGAGGTCAGCGGCAGAGACAGCTGGGCGGGATCGGCAGACCGGTCATGGGCCGGGGGGTAGCATCCTGCGCCGGACTTGTCCAACGGTGCGCGAGCTTGCGCGACAGACGCGGCCGCGGCAGGATCGGGCGATGTTGGACGACGCAGATCTGGTCCGCCTGCGGGACTGCGCCGGGCGGGCCTGCGCGGCACTGCCCGGCGCGGTGCTGGAGCAGCCGTTCGGGCCGCAGACCGATGCCTGGAAGGTGGGCGGCAAGATCTTCGCGCTGGTGGCGGACCGTGGCGTCAGCCTGAAGGCCGGGGACCGGGAAACGGCCGCCTTCATGATCGAGATCGGCGTGGCGCGCCCGGCGCCCTATCTCAAGCGCGGCGACTGGATGCAGGTGGCCTGGGCCGGGATCGCAGGGCCGGCCGGCGGCGCGGACGATCCGGGCGAGGGCCAACTGGCCGAGGACGATCTGGCGGACAGGCTGGGTATCTCCTACCGCGCGGTGCGGGCGAAGCTGACCCGGGCGGTTCAAGCGGGTCTGCCGGACCGGGCGCCGGACTGAAGGACGGGTGGCCGACCCGAGGGGCACGGCGCGGCGCGGCGGACACCTGAGGGCATTGCGGCCTTGCGCACCCGGTCCCGGCCGGGGTGACACGTGCCCGTGACCGAAGGCGGTCCGGCGCCACCTTGACGCGACCCGCGGCTCTGTCACAAGGCGGCCATGGCACGGGCGACCCTGACGATCGACCATACGGCGCTGGCCGCCAACTGGCGGGCGCTGGCGGCTGCGGCGGGCACCGAAGCCGGGGCCGTCGTGAAGGCGGGCGGCTATGGGCTGGGCGCGGCCGAGGTGGCGCTGACGCTGGCGGCGGCCGGCGCGCGGGACTTCTTCGTGGCGACGGCCGAGGAAGGCGCGGAGCTGCGCGCGGCGCTTGGCCCCGGACCGCGGATCTACGTGTTCTCGGGGCACATGGCGGGCGATGCGGGGACGTTGCGCGAGGGCGCGCTGATCCCGCTCCTGAACAGCCCGCAGCAGGTCGCCCGGCACCGCGAGGCGCTGCCCGGAGCAGCTTACGGCGTGCAACTCGACACCGGGATGAACAGGCTGGGGCTGGAGCCGGCGGATTGGGCGGCCCTGCGGGGTGAGCTGCCCGCGCCCGGCCCGGCGCTGGTGATGTCGCATCTGGCCTGCGCCGAATTGCCCGGGCACCCGCAGAACGGGGCGCAGCTTGCCGCCTTTCGCGCCATGACGGACGGGATCGCGGCGCCGCGTTCGCTTTCGGCGACGGGGGGCATCCTTCTGGGCCGCGACTATGGGTTCGACCTGACGCGGCCGGGCATCGGGCTGTACGGCGGCCTGCCCTTTGCGGCGGGCCGGCCGGTGGTGTGCCTGTCGCTTCCGGTGATCCAGTGCCGCGACGTGGCCGCCGGCGAGAGCGTAGGGTATGGCGCCACCTATGTGGCCGACCGGCCCCGGCGCATCGCGACCCTGCAGGCGGGCTATGCCGACGGGCTGATCCGGGCGATGGGCGGGCAGGCGAGGCTCTGGGCGGGCGACGTGCCCTGCCCGCTCGCCGGGCGCGTCTCGATGGACCTGCTGACCGTGGACGTCAGCGATCTGGGCGCCGATCCCGACGCGCTCGACATCCTCGGGCCGCATCAGGGGGTCGATGCGCTTGCCGAAGCAGCGGGAACGATCGGCTACGAGATCCTGACCTCGCTCGGCCGCCGCTACGCGCGGCACCATCTGGCTGCGGCTGCCAACGACGCCGCGACATCGCAGAACGCCCCTCACCCGATCGGAGCCCGTGCATGACCGCCACAGCCAATTCCCCCGACAGCGGCGGCCCGCCCGCCCTGCTGGCGCCCATCGCGGCCCTTGGCGCTGCGGTGCTGCGGATGGTCGCGGCCCTGGGGCGGATCGCGATCTACACCGGCGCGCTCCTGCGCCACATCGTGACCCCGCCCTTCTACCCGCGCGAGCTTGGCATCGCGCTGATCCAGATCGGCTGGCTGAGCCTGCCGGTGGTGGGAATGACCACGCTCTTCACGGGCGCCGCGCTGGCGCTGCAGATCTACGCACGGCTCCGCCCGGTTCAGCGCGGAGTCGGTGGTGCCGCAGATCGTCGCCATCGGGATGGTGCGCGAGCTCGGGCCCGTCCTCGGCGGGCTGATGGTGGCGGCACGCGTCGCCTCCTCCATCGCCGCGGAGATCGGCACCATGCGGGTGACCGAGCAGATCGACGCGCTGGTGCACGCTGAGCACCAACCCGATGAAGTACCTCGTCGTGCCGCGCGTCGCTCGCGGCGACGATCGCGGTGCCGGTGCTGGTGGTGGTGGGCGACATCATCGGCGTCCTCGGCGGCTATCTGGTGTCGACCGCGCGGCTGGGCTTCAACGCGGCGACCTACCTGCGCAACACGGTGCAGTTCCTGGAGCCGTGGGACGTCGTCTCCGGCCTGGTGAAGGCCGCCGTCTTCGGGTTCATCGCTCGCGCTGATGGGCTGCTATCTCGGGCTACAACTCCGCGCCGCGGCGCGCAGGGCGTGGGACGCGCGACGACGAAGTCGGCGGTGGTCTCCGCCTCGGTGCTGATCCTGGCCAGCAACTACCTCCTGACGGAGGTGTTCTTCTCGTCATGACCGACGCATCGAAGAACGTGCCGGACAAGGCCTTCGGCCCAAGCAGGTCCTGCGCGGGGTCGACCTGATCTCGCCGAACGGGCGCAGAACACTGGTCATCATCGGCGGCTCGGGCACCGGCAAGTCGGTGCTGCTGAAGTGCATCCTGGGCATCGTCAGCCCGATGCGGGGCACGATCCGCGTCGACGGCGCAGGCCGTGCGCGCACGCGACCGCGACGCGTTCCTGGCGCGAGTTCGGGATGCTGTTCCAGGGCGGCGGCGCTGTTCGACGCCTGCCCGTCTGGGAGAACGTCGCCTTCCGGCTGATGCGCGGCAAGGCGAGCGCCCGCGCGCGAGGCGCGCGCCATCGCCATCGAGAAGCTGCGCCGCGGTCGGCCTGACGCCGGAGGTGGCCGACCAGTTTCCCGGCGGAGCTGTCGGGCGGCATGCAGAAGCGCGTGCGGCCTGGCCCGTGCCATCGCCGCGGAGCCCGAGATCATCTTCTTCGACGAGCCGACCACCGGCCTCGACCCGATCATGGCCGGCGTCATCAACGACCTGATCCGCGAGATCGTGGCGGAGATGGGCGCGACGGCGATGACCATCACCCACGACATGACGAGCGTGCGCGCCATCGCCGACCAGGTCGCGATGCTGCATGGCGGCAAGATCCGCTGGACCGGCCCGGTCGCGCGAGATGGACGCCTGCGGCGACCCCTATGTGGAGCAGTTCATCACCGGCGCGGCCGAGGGGCCGATCGACGCGGTGCGCTGAGCGGGCGGGGCGCGGGATGGTGCGGACGGGCCCGGGCCGGGCATGGCCGGCGCGGTGAGCGCGATCGGCGTGATCGAGCTTTGCGCGACGTTCCTCTGGGCCTATGCGCTGGTGCTTGCCACGTCCTGGCTGCGCAGCGTGGCGGCGGAGGATCCGGGGGGGCATGTGGGGCATTTCGTGTCGCTGATGGCGGTGCTGGTGCCAGTGAGCTCAGGCGTGGTGTTGCTGGTCTTCATGGGCAGCTTCCTTGGCCTGCCCTCGGTGGTGGCGATCCTGGCGCTGGTCGTGCCGGCGGGGCTTGCCGCCTCGCTGCAGCTTGAAGTCTCGCGCCTGCGGCAGAGCGGCTGGCAAAGTGAGCTGCGCAGGCTGGGTCTGGCCGGCGCCCTGGCCGGGGCCTGGCTTGCCTGGAGGGCGCTGTGAGCGGGGGGCGCGACATGCAGCGCTGGCGGCTCTGGGCGAACCTGGCGCTGCTGTTGGCCTTTCCGGTCGCCTGGTCGGCGCCGCTGTTGCGCGCGGGGCTGCTGCCGCTCTTCGGGCTGACTGAGATTTCGGTGCTGTCGGGGCTTTCCAGTCTCTGGGGGACGGACAAGGCGCTGGCGGCGCTGGTGGCGTTCTTCGCGCTTGCGGCGCCTTATGGCAAGGTGCTGGCGCTGGCGGCGGTGCAGACGGGGCGGCTCGGCCGGCGCGCCCTGCCCGCCCTGGCCTGGGCCGGGCGGCTGGCGATGGCCGACGTGTTCCTCGTGGCGCTCTACATCGTGGTCGCCAAGGGCAGCGGCTTCGGCCGGGTCGAGGCGGCCTGGGGGCTGTGGCTCTTCACCGGCTGCGTGCTGGCCTCGCTGGCGCTGGCCCATTCCGAGACGCGGGCCAAAACGGTGGGCGGCGCATCGGACGGGTCTGATGTCGGGGCGGCTGACACATCGTCGGGCGAGGCCGCCGATGGGGAGGCTGGCGGTCCGATCGCTGGGGAGACCGGTGGCTCGACGAATGAAGCAACCGGCGGGGCGGCGGGCGGCAGGGGGGACCCCGCGTGATCCGCACGGAAGCGTTCGCGCAGGTCGCGGTCGCCTCTGCGGCGGAGCTTGAGGCCTGGCTTGCGGCGCATCACGGGCAGGTCGAGAGCGTCTGGCTGGTGACCTGGAAGAAGCACACTGGCGAACGCTATCTGAGCACCGGCGCGGTGCTGGACGCCTTGATCGCCTGGGGCTGGGTCGACGGGATCCGCCGCAAGCTGGATGCCGACCGGACGATGCAGCTGATCGCCCCGCGCCGGATGCAGGCCTGGGCGCAGAGCTACAAGGACCGTGCGGCGCGGCTGGAGGCGGACGGGCGGATGCGGCCGCCGGGGCGGGCGGCCATCGCCGAGAGCCGGCGACTGGGGTTATGGGACGCGATGGCGGACGTGGACGCGCTGCGCGTGCCGGACGACCTGCGCGCGGCGCTCGAAGCCTCCGGGCCGGGCGCGGGCAGGTTCGACGGCGCCGCCCGCTCCTACCGGCGCAACGGGCTGCGCTGGATCGAGCTGGCGAGGACCGCGCCGACGCGCGAGAAGCGGATCGCCGCAGCGGCGGCGGCTTCGGCGGCGGGCGAGAAGCTGCCGCAGATGTGAGGGCGGACGCGGCGGGCCCGGGAGGGGCCAGCCCCTCCTCGGGATATTTGAGAGGCAAAGAGGGGGGCGAGCGGCCGGGCGCTGGAGGGGGGGAGCCGTTCTCCGGCCTTGACGCCGGGGGCGGCGCGTCGGCTTGCCTTGCGCCCGGGGCGCTGGCATCAGGCTGCGATGGCCAAGCCGCTCGCCTTCACCTGCACCGCCTGCGGCGCCGCCCATGCCAAATGGTCGGGGCAGTGCGAGGCCTGCGGCGGCTGGAATACCATCGTCGAAGAGACGCCCCTGAACGCCGCCCCGGGCGCCGGGCGCGTGGCGGGGCTGGCGCGCGGCCGGGCGGTGCCGCTGTCGCCGCTTTCGGCGCGGGAGGCGGCGCCGGCGCGGACGCCCAGCCGGGTGGCGGAGCTCGACCGGGTGCTGGGCGGCGGGCTGGTGGCGGCCTCGGCGATCCTTGTGGGCGGCGATCCGGGGATCGGCAAGTCCACCCTGCTGCTGCAGGCCGCGGCGGCCTTCGCCCGGCGCGGCCTGAGCGCGATCTACGTCTCGGGCGAGGAGGCGACCGCGCAGATCCGGCTGCGGGCACAGCGGCTCGGCCTCAGCGACGCGCCCGTGCGGCTGGCCGCCGAGACCAACCTGCGCGACATCCTGACGACGCTGGAGGCCGAGGCGCCCGACCTCGCGATCATCGACAGCATCCAGACCATGTGGCTCGACAGCGTCGACAGCGCGCCGGGATCGGTGGCCCAGGTGCGCGCCGCGGCGCACGAGCTGGTGGGCTTCGCCAAGCGGCGGGGGATGGCGGTGATCCTGGTGGGGCACGTCACCAAGGAGGGGCAGATCGCGGGGCCCCGCGTGGTCGAGCACATGGTCGATACGGTGCTCTATTTCGAGGGCGAGCGGGGGCACCAGTTCCGCATCCTGCGCAGCCACAAGAACCGCTTTGGCCCGGCCGACGAGATCGGGGTGTTCGAGATGACCGGCAAGGGGCTGGCGCAAGTGGCCAACCCCTCGGCGCTGTTTCTCGGTGCGGGCGGCGCGCGGGCGCCGGGGGCGGCGGTATTCGCGGGGATCGAAGGCACCCGGCCGCTCTTGTGCGAGTTCCAGGCGCTGGTGGCGCCAGCGCCCCACGGCACGCCGCGGCGCAGTGTTGTGGGCTGGGACGCGGGGCGGCTGGCGATGGTGCTGGCGGTCCTGGAGGCGCGCTGCGGCATCCCCTTCGCGGGGCTCGACGTGTACCTCAACGTGGCGGGCGGCCTGCGGGTGACGGAGCCGGCGGCGGACCTCGCGGCGGCAGCGGCATTGCTGTCGGCGCGCGAGGACGCAGCCTTGCCACCCGGCTGCGTGCTTTTTGGCGAGATCGGGCTTTCGGGCGCGCTGCGGCCGGTGACGCAGACCGAAAACAGGTTGAAAGAGGCCGGCAAACTTGGTTTTAGCTCGGCGATCGTGCCGCAGGGCGGGCGCGAGGCCCTAGGCGGCGGGGGCGGCGACGGGGCCGAGGCGACCGGCGGCATGGAGATCCGCGCCATGGCCGATCTTACCGCGTTCGTCGGTCAGATCTTCGGCGCCGGTTAAGGCCCGCGGGGTATCACCCCTTGGGGCAGCCCGCGGAACAGTGGCGGAACGGAGCAGGCATGGACGGATTCACGGTAGTCGACGGGGTCGTGGCGGCGGTGATCGTCATCTCGGCGCTGCTGGCCTATTCGCGCGGCCTCGTGCGCGAGGCGATGGCGATCGCGGGCTGGGTCGCCGCGGCGATCCTGGCATTCCTCTTCGCCGGGCAGGTCGAGCCGCTGGTCAAGGAGATCCCCTTTCTGGGCGACTTCCTGCGCGGGTCCTGCGAGCTGTCGATCATCGCGGCCTTCTGCCTGGTCTTCGCGCTGGCGCTGATCGTGGTTTCGGTGTTCACGCCGCTGCTTTCGGGGGCGGTGCAGCGCTCAGCGCTTGGGGCTCTCGATCAGGGGCTCGGGTTCCTCTTCGGGGCGCTGCGGGGGGTCGTGTTGGTGCTGGTTGCGCTGGTCGTCTACGACCGGGTGATGATCTCGGACACCGTGCCGATGGTCGACGACAGCCGCACCGCGATGGTCTTCGCGCGGGTGCAGGGCAATCTCGACGAGCAGATCCCCGAGGACGCGCCCGGCTGGATCCTGGGCCGCTACGAGGAGCTGGTCGGCACCTGCGGGGCGGCCGGGACGATCTGAACCTGGCCAGCGCTGCGGTGCGGCATCAGGCGCGGGCATCCTTCGGGGAGGCCATCACCACGTATGAGGTGATCTGGCGCACCTGCGGCAGCGCCCCCAATGTATCGGTGTGGAAGCGCTTGTAGGCCGCCAGATCCGCCGCCTCGACCCGCAGAAGGTATTCGATGCCGCCGGTCACGTTGTGGCATTCCACCACCTCGGGGGCCTGGGCGATGCCGCGTTCGAACCGCTCCTGCGCGGCCTTTGAATGCTCCGCAAGCCCCACGGCTACGTAGGCGGTGAAGCCCCGGCCCAAGCGCGCTGCATCGAGAACGGCCCGGTAGCCACGGATCACGCCCGCCCGCTCCAACGCCTGCACACGGCGCAGGCAGGCGGAGGGCGACAGCCCGATTCGCGCGGCCAGGGCCTGGTTGCTCTGCCGGGCATCCGAGGCGAGCGCACGCAAGATCCTGCTGTCTGTCGCATCCATATCGCTCATGGATTGCAGAGTCGCGCCGATTCCGCTGCGAATTGCAAGAACGGACAATGCTTTCCGGTGCAAACTTGCGCCATGACATTCGACCTCCTCGCCGCACTCACCGTCTACGCCTTCGTGATGTCGATCACGCCGGGGCCGAACAACCTGATGCTGATGGCCTCGGGCGCCAATTTCGGCTTTCGCCGGACGCTGCCGCATCTGGCCGGCGTGAGCCTTGGCTTCGCCTTTCTCGCCGCGATGGTGGGGGCCGGGCTGGCGCAGATCTTCGAGACGGTGCCGCAAGCCCATACGGTGCTGAAGGTGGCCAGCGTCGTCTACCTGCTGTGGTTGGCCTGGAAGATCGCCCGCGCCGCGCCGCCCGATGCCAGGGCCGCGACGGGCCGGCCCTTCGGCTTCTGGCAGGCGGCGGCGTTCCAGTGGGTCAACCCGAAGGCCTGGGCGATGGCGCTGACGGCGATCACCGTCTATGCGCCGACCCGCGAGATCGGCCCGGTCCTGCTGGTCGCGGCGATCTTCGCAGCGGTAAATCTTCCCTCCGTCTCGATCTGGGTGATGGTGGGGCAGAGGCTGCGACAGGGTCTGCAGGCGCCGGCCCGACTGCGGGCCTTCAATGTGATCATGGCGGTCCTGCTGGTGGCCACGCTGATCCCGGTGCTGGCGGGATAAGTGAGCGGCCCGGTGGCGGCCAGGTGACGCGCCCGCTCCGCCCTCCATGATCCTTTCGTGACAGTGCTTGGCGGCTGGCGTAAGACCGGGGCGTCCCCGCCACGACCGACAGGCCCTGCCCCCGTGCCACATGGCTCCCCAGATGCCGCACGCCGATCCGCCGGCCGTGCGCAGGCCGGCCCCGCGCGACGCGCCGCCCCCGATGCCCCCCCCGGCGACGCTGGGGGTGCCCCGAATGCCACCGCTCTCAACCGGCATCCCTTCAAGGACGTTTTCCCGCGACACCCCTTCGACGATGACAAGCTCCACGAGGAATGTGGCGTCTTCGGCGTGCTCGGAACCAACGAGGCGGCCAGCTTCGTAGCGCTCGGCCTGCACGCCCTGCAGCACCGGGGGCAGGAGGCCGGCGGCATCGTGACCCACGACGACGCGCATGGCTTCAACTCTGCCCGCCGCTTCGGCTACGTACGCGACAACTTCACCAGCCAATCGGTGATGGATACGCTGCCGGGGTCGCTCGCCATTGGTCATGTGCGCTATTCGACCACCGGCTCGAAGGGCAACACCCAGATCCGCGACGTGCAGCCCTTCTTCGGCGAGTTCAGTATGGGCGGCGCGGCCATTGCTCATAACGGCAACATCACCAACGCCGAAAGCCTGCGCCGCGAGCTGATCGACCGTGGCTCGATCTTCCAGAGCAGTTCCGACAGCGAATGCATCATCCACCTCATGGCGCGCTCCCTGCAACGCGACATCCCCGAGCGGATGAAGGACGCGCTGCGCCGGGTCGAGGGGGCGTTCAGCATCGTCGCCATGACGCGCAGCAAGCTGATCGGCGTGCGCGACCCGTTGGGCGTGCGGCCGCTGGTACTGGGCCGGATCGGCGCGGCCGAGAACAACGCCTGGGCGCTGAGCTCGGAGACCTGCGCGCTCGACATCATCGGCGCGGACTTCATCCGCGAGGTGGCGCCCGGCGAAATGGTGGTGATCACCGAGGCCGGCGTGGCGAGCCATTTTCCCTTCGAACGGGTGCCGCCGCGCTTCTGCATCTTCGAGCACGTCTATTTCAGCCGGCCCGACAGCATCCTCGGCGGCCGGTCCGTCTACGAGACGCGGCGCGCCATCGGTGTGGAACTGGCCCGCGAGGCGCCGGTCGAGGCCGATCTCGTCTGCCCCGTGCCCGACAGCGGCACGCCGGCGGCGGTGGGCTACAGCGCGGAATCGGGCATTCCCTTCGCGCTCGGGATCGTGCGCAACCAGTATGTGGGCCGGACGTTCATCGAGCCCTCCGAGCAGATCCGCAACATGGGCGTACGCCTGAAGCTGAACGTCAATCGCGGGCTGCTGCGCGGCAAGCGCGTGTGCCTTGTGGACGACAGCGTGGTGCGCGGCACGACCAGCCGCAAGATCAAGGAGATGGTGTTGGATGCGGGCGCGGCGGAGGTTCATTTCCGCATCGCCAGCCCGCCCACGTCCTGGCCCTGCTTTTACGGGGTCGACACGCCGGAGCGCGATAAGCTGCTCGCCGCCACGATGACGGAGGAGGAGATGCGGGCGCATCTGGGGGTTGATTCGCTGCGGTTCCTGTCGCTCGACGGGCTGTACCGGGCGGTGGGCGAGGCCGGCGGGCGCGATGCCGCCGCCCCGCGCTATTGCGATGCCTGCTTTTCGGGCGATTATCCGGTGAGGCCGGAAGACATGGTGGCCCGCGGGTTCGTATTGAAGGCCGCCGAATAAGTCCCGATGCACTCGAGAGGATCCACCGATGGCCGATGACCTGCATTTCACGCTCGAACAGTCCCTAAAGGTCCGCGCCCGGCTGCGCGATCGGCTCGGGATGGGCGAAGAGCGCTTCGACATGCGCGACTTCGCGCGGATGCTCGGGGACGAGATCGATCAGATGCATGCCGCGGGACATGACGACGCGGAGATCGCCCACATTGTCGAGGCGGAGACCGGCGTCAGGATCGAGCCCGGGGCGCTGACGCAAGCAATGGATGCGGCGCGGGACGGCAACGGGCGCTAGGCCCAGCCGCCCGGCTTCGCCCAGGGCAAGCCGGTCGTCGCCAAGTCTCCCCGGTGTCCTTCTGGAGCTCAGACACCGCGCTTGCGCGCTAGGCTCCAGCCGCCGGCGACGGCAAGGGCGGCGAGCACCGACTTTACCAGCCCGCCGAGCAGGAACGGCGTAACGCCCGCGGCAACGGCACCCGAAAGGCTGAGCGGCGTGATCGCCCAGAGCCAGAGCGCGCCGGGCACGAAAAGCCCCGCCGCCGGGATCAGCGCCGCCAGCGTGAGCCGCCCGACGCCCCGGCCAAGCCCGTGCTCGGCCAGCCAGCCCGTGGCCCAGGCCATCGCGACGAAGCCGAAGAGATAGCCCGAGGTCGGTCCGAAGAGATGCACCAGCCCGGCGCCGCCGCCCGAAAAGACAGGCAGTCCGATGGCGCCCTGGGCGAGATAGGCGATCAGCGTCAACGCGGCGAGCCGCGCGCCGTAGGCCAGCCCGACCGCCGAGACGGCCAGCGTCTGCAGCGACATCGGCACCGGCACCATCGGCACCTCGACCTGGGCGGAGGCCGCGACGAGCAGCGACCCCGCGAGGATCAGCGCCGCCTGCGCGGGCAGGCCGCCGGCGCGGATCCCGTGGGGCACAAGGGCATCGGTAAGCGTCATCTCGCGGGCCATGGGGCATCCCTTCGTCGCCGGTACGTTCACCCCCGTTTGTTCGCAATGGGGCCGCCGAAGTCAAGCGAGCCCGGTCCCGCGCCCGCCCCCTGCCTCGCGCCCGCTTGCGTCCAGCCCCCGGCCAAGGCAGGAACGCGGCCATGACCCCGCCCGATGCCCAGTCGCCCTCAAAGCCGCCCCGCCTCGCCCTCGTCACCGGCGCCTCGCGCGGGCTCGGCGCGGCACTGGCCGAACGGCTCGGCGGCGCGGGTTGGCACGTGGTCGCGGTGGCGCGGACCACCGGGGCGCTGGAAGAGCTCGACGACCGGATCCGCGCCGCCGGCGGTACCGCGACGCTCGCCCCGATGGACGTGACCGACGATGCCGCCATGCAGCATCTGTGCCGCGGCATCCACGACCGCTGGGGAGGGGCGGGGCTCTGGATCCATGCCGCCATCCACGCCGCGCCCCTCACCCCGGCCGATCAGATCGCCGCGCGCGACTGGGAGAAGAGCTGGGCCATCAACGTCGAGGCGACGCGGCGGCTGATCGGCTACGTCGCGCCGCTCCTGCGGGGGCACCCGAACGCCGCCGCGCTCTTCTTCGACGACCCCCGCGCCGGGCAGAAGTTCTTCGGCAGCTACGGCTCCACCAAGGCCGCCCAAATGGCGCTCGCCCGCTCCTGGGCCGCCGAGACCGCGCGCCACGGCCCCGCCATCCACATCGCGTGCCCGCCGCCCATGCCCACGGCCACCCGCGCCCGTTTCTTCCCGGGCGAGGACCGTGGCGCGCTCACGCCCTGCGCCAAGGCTGCAAGCGCCCTCCTTCCCGATCCCGGCGCGCCGCACCTCTTTGCCTCCTAAATATCCCCGCCGGAGGCTCCCGCCCCCACCGATCAGCGCGGCATCCGCTCCTGCAGGAGCGCTTTACCCCACGCGCCCCCTGCCCTAATCAGACGGCATCTCAGGCAGGGTCGGGCATGCGCATTCTCATCACCAACGACGACGGCATCAACGCCCCCGGCCTGGCCGTGCTGCACGAGATCGCCACCGAGATCGCCGGCCCCGGCGGCGAGGTCTGGACGGTCGCGCCGGCCTTCGAGCAATCGGGCGTCGGCCATTGCATCAGCTACACCCACCCCACGATGATCGCCGAACTGGCGCCGCGCCGCTTCGCCGCCGAGGGCTCCCCAGCGGATTGCGTCCTTGCCGGCATTCACGACGTAATGGCCGGGGCGCTGCCGGACCTGGTGCTGTCGGGGATCAACCGCGGCAACAATGCGGGGCAGAACGTGGTCTATTCCGGCACCGTCGGCGGCGCCATGGAAGCCGCGCTGCAGGGTCTTCCCGCCATCGCGCTCTCGCAGTTCCTGGGGCCGGCGACCGCGACGCTGGAGAACCCGTTCGAGGCCGCCGCCACCCTCGGCGCCCGGTTGATCCGCGACCTGCTCGACCGCGGGCTTTGGGAGACCTCGGGCTACCGGCTTTTCTACAACGTCAACTTCCCCCCCGTGGCCGCGGACGACGTGGCGGGGATGCGGATCACCGCGCAGGGCTTTCGCGATGCCGCGCCCTTCTCAGTGCTGCCAGCAGAGGCACCCTCGGGGCGCCGCTTCCTCTGGGTGCAGGGCCCGGCGCAGGCGGTCGAGACCGGCCCCGGCACCGACGTGAGCGAGAACCTCGCAGGCTACATCTCGGTCACGCCGCTGCGCTGCGACATGACCGCCCACGACACGCTCGATGCGCTCAGGGCGCGCTTCGCGTGATGGACCCGGCCACCCGCAAGATGGCCTTCGTCTACGCGTTGCGATCGAAAGGCGTGACCGACGCGCGGGTGCTGAACGCCATGGAGAAGGTCGATCGCGGCGCCTTCGTGCGCGGCACCTTCGAATATCGCGCCTACGACGACATGCCCCTGCCCATTCCCTGCGGCCAGACGATCAGCCAGCCTTCGGTCGTCGGCCGGATGACCCAGGCGCTGCAGGTTGGGCCGCGCGACACGGTGCTCGAGATCGGCACCGGATCGGGCTACCAGGCGGCGATCCTCAGCCATCTGGCGCGTCGGGTCTACACGGTCGACAGGCACCGGCGGCTGGCGGAAGCGGCGGAGGCGCGGCTGCGCGCGCTCGATCTGGCGAACGTCACGGTCTTCACCGCCGACGGCTCGTACGGCCTGCCGGGCCAGGCGCCGTTCGACCGGATCCTGGTGACCGCCGCGGCCGAGGATCCGCCCGGGCCCCTCTTGGCGCAGTTGCGCGTGGGAGGTATCATGGTCGTCCCGGTTGGGCAGTCCGACACCGTGCAGACGCTGATCAAGGCGGTACGCACCGAGACCGGGATCGACTACGAGGAACTGACGCCGGTGCGCTTCGTGCCGCTGCTGGAAGGGCTGGGCCAGGAATGAACGGGCAAACGACGCGAAGCGCCGGTCGGGCGATGCTGCTGGGGGTCACCCTTCTGGCCGCGGCTGGCTGTGCCAACGTCAACCTGCCCGGGGTGGGCAACCTCGACAGCTCCGGCCCGCAGCGACAACCGGTGGCAGAGCGGCCGCAGGCGGATGCCCGTGGCGTCATCTCGTATCCCACCTATCAGGTCGCCGAGGCGCGCGGCGGAGACACGGTGACCATGATCGCCGGGCGCCTGGGGCTCGACCCCGCCAATCTGGCCCGCGCCAACGGCCTGCCGCAAGAGGCGGCGCTGCGCCCCGGAGAGCTGGTGCTGCTGCCCCGGCGGGTGGATACCGTGGCCCCCGGCGACGGCGGCACGGCCCTCTCGCCCGGCGGCGGCATCGACGTGGCGACCCTGGCCGGCAACGCGCTCGACCGCGCGGAGGCCGGCGGCGGAAGCGGCGCCGGGGGCACGCCCGCGGCGGCGCCGCGAACGCCCGCACGGGTCACCAGCTCGGCGCCGGCGGCCGGCCCCGGGCCGACCCCGCAGCGCCATACGGTGGTGCGAGGCGAGACCGCCTATTCCATCGCCCGGCTCTACGACACCTCCGTGCGCGCGCTCTCGGACTGGAACGCGCTTGACGCCTCGCTGACGGTGCGCGAGGGGCAGACCTTGCTGATCCCGGTGCCGAACACCGCCGCGCCGACGCGGACGGCCGTCCTGCCCGAACCGCCCGGCGCCGGCTCCGCCACGCCGGTGCCGCCTTCAGCGAGCGCCCCGCAGCCGGCGGAAGTGGTCGCGCCGGCCAGCCAGCCCCCCGCCGCCGCGCCCTCGGGCGCACTCGCCGGCACCCGGACGGCCGCGTCCGATACCACCCGCCTGGGGCAGCCGGTCTCGGGCCGGATCATCCGGGGCTACGACAAGGGCAAGAACGAGGGGCTCGATTTCGCCGCCCCCGCCGGCACGCCGGTGCGCGCGGCGGCGGATGGCACGGTGGCGGCGATCACCCGCGACGTGGATCAGGTGCCGATCCTGGTGCTGCGCCACGACGACGGGCTGCTGACGGTCTACGCCAACATCGACGACATCAAGGTGGCCAAGGGCGCCTCCGTGCGCCGCGGGCAGGACATCGCGGCCGTGCGCGCCGCCGACCCGGCCTTCCTGCGTTTCGAGGTGCGGCGGGGCTTCGACAGCCTCGACCCGGTGGACTTCCTCTCGCAGTAGACGCCGGGCGCGAATGCGGATGATCCTCGGGTCGAGCCCGAGGATGACAGCCGCGATTTGCCGGGGGGCGTCCTGGATCGGAGGCGCCGGCGTGATTGAACGGTCATTCTCTGGCTCGACCCGAGGATCTCTCCCGGCCGCTACCCCTTGTCAGCCGAGCGTCACGCCCTGTCTGCCGGCCAGATCCGTGAAGAACTGCCATGCCACCCGCCCCGACCGCGACCCGCGGGTGATCGCCCACTCCAGCGCCTCGGCGCGTACCGCCTGTGGATCGGCCGTCACGCCATAGGCTGCGCAATAGCCGGCCACCATCTCCAGATATTCCTCCTGGCTGCAGGCGTGGAAGCCCAGCCACAGGCCGAACCTGTCGGAGAGCGAAACCTTCTCTTCCACCGCCTCGCCCGGCGAGATGGCGCTGCCGCGTTCGTTCTCGATCATGTCGCGGGGCATCAGATGACGCCGGTTCGACGTGGCGTAGAGGATGACGTTGTCGGGACGCCCCTCGATACCGCCATCCAGCACCGCCTTGAGGCTCTTGTAGTGCTCGTCGTCGTGGCTGAAGCTCAGATCGTCGCAGAAGAGCAGCACGCGGGCCGGCAGCCCGCGCAGGATCGCCAGAAGGCGCCCGATGCTGGGAAGGTCTTCGCGCTGGACCTCGACGATCTTCAGCGCGACCCCCTGGTCCAGAACCTCCGCATGGATCGCCTTCACCAGGCTCGACTTGCCCATGCCCCGCGCGCCCCAGAGCAACGCGTTGTTGGCGGGCAGGCCGCGGGCGAATTGCAGCGTGTTGGCGAGAAGCGTGTCGCGGGCGCGGTCGACGCCGACAAGCAGCGGCAGGCCGATCCGGTTCACCCGCGGCACGGGCGCCAGGCGATCGGGGTCCACATGCCAGACGAACGCGTCGGCGGCCGCCATGTCGGGCACCGGCAGCGGCGGGCGCGGCGCGTTCCAGCGCCTCGGCGATGCGGATCAGCGCCGTGGTATCGCCCGGTTCGCGCCCGTCAGGCATCGGGAGCGTCGGCGCCGTCGGTCTCGTCGTCCCACAGGCCCTGTGCGCGCAGATCGGCCTCGCGCCGGCGATCCACGCGGGCGACGAGCTGGATGGAGATCTCGTAGAGCCCGTAGACTACGACGAAGAGGATCACCTGGGTGATGACGTCTGGCGGGGTGACGAGCGCCGCGAGGGTCAGGATGCCGACGACCGCGTACTTGCGCATCTCGCCCAGGCCTTTCGCCGTGACCAGCCCGGCCTTTCCCATCAGCGTCAGCAGCACCGGCAGCTGGAAGCAGAGGCCGAAGGCAAAGATGAACTTCAGCGACAGATCGAGCGACTTGCGCACGGACCCGAGGAAGACGGTCTGCAATTCCTCGCTCTGCTCGCCGGGCTCGAACGTGCCGTCGCCCGCGATCAGGCTGGCCAGCGCCGGGATCGCATCGGAGAAGCCGATGAAGAAGTTCATGGCCAGCGGCGTCACGACGTAATGCGCGAAGGAGGCGCCCACGAGAAAGAGCGCCGGCGATGAGATGACGAAAGGCAGAAAGGCGTTCTTCTCGGACCTGTAGAGGCCGGGTGCCACGAACCGCCAGAGCTGGTGGGCGATCACCGGGAAAGCCAGGGCGAAACCGCCGATCAGCGAGATCCGGATCAGGACGAAGAATTTCTCCTGCGGCGCGGTGAAGATCAGCCGCGGGTCCTCGCCACGGGCGCGCAGGACGTCGGCGATGGGCTGACTGACGAAGTTTAGCAGCGGCTCGGCGACGGTGAAGCAGATGATCATGCCGACGAGGAACGCGAGGACGGAGCGTATGAGCCGGGTACGCAATTCTGCCAGATGCTCGACGAGCGGGGCGGCGCTGTCTTCGATCTCGTCAGTCATGGGGTGTGGCATTCGGGGTGGCCGTGCTTGCAGGAGCCGGCGCGGTGGCAGGCCCTGCCGCAGCGGCGTTGGCGGCAGCCTCGGTGGCGTCGGTAGGCGCGGCGGCGGCACGGGCGGCCTTCGCCTCGGCGAAGTCCGCAGCCGTGGTCATGCGCTTGGCCTGTGCCTCCGCCTTCTCGGCGCGCAGCTTGGCCGTTTCGGGGCCGTCCTGCCTGCGGGGCGTGCTGCCCGGGGTCGCGGCGACGTCCGCATTGCCGGCCCCGGCTTTCCCGCCCTTGCCGTCACCGGCCTTCCCCCTCTTGGCATCCCCCGCCTTCATGTCGCGCTCCAGGTTGCGAAAATCCGAGGTCGCATCGTCGAACGCATCGAGACCCATCTTGCGCGGATCGGAGATCTTGCGGAAGTCGTCGCGCATTTCCTTGACGCCGGCCTCGTCGGCGGCGCGGTCCATCGCTTGCGTGAACTCACGTGCCATGGCCCGGGCTCGCCCGGTGACGCGCCCCAGCGTGCGGAACATCATCGGAAGGTCCTTCGGGCCGACGACGATCAGCGCCACCACCCCGATGACCAGAAGCTCCGACCAACCGATATCGAGCATGGCGCGCCGCCTCTCAGCCGCGGTTCCGGATCAGGCCTTCTCTCCCTGACGGGCGGCGCCGGGCGTCACGTCGCGGGCGGCCTCGACCTCGGTCCCGTGGCGTTGCCCGGGGCCTTCGGCAGCGGCGGCGGCGGGCGCAGGATGGCCCGGCTCGAGCTGCGCGGGATCGCGAGCGACGGCCTGGTCTTCGTTTTCGGCGGCCTCGGCGGTGCCGTCCTTGACGCCGCGCTTGAAGGCGGTGATGCCCTTGCCGACCTCGCCCATGAGCGAGCTGATCTTGCCGCGCCCGAAGAGGACCAGCACGACGACGGCGATCAGCAGCAGGCCCGGCAGGCCGATATTGTTCAGCATCTCATAGTCTCCCCTCGGTGGCGGCGGCCGGGACGGAGGGTCCTCCGCTTGGCGGCGCCGCGGCGTGTTGCTGGCGGCCAGCGCCGGAAGGGCGGCCGCGCGTTCGGTCGTGACTAGTGGACATATGCGCAAGTGCAAGGCGCGAAAAGGGCGGGCGGGGCTTTTCCTCGATCACGAAGCACCCCGGTCGGGTTCCGGCGCCTCCTCGCGGCGCACCGGAAAGACATGGCAGCGCTCGCGCCGGAGCATCAGCCACAGCACGGTGCCGGGCTTCGGCAGGAAGACCGAAGGCACCACGGCGGCCAACTGCGAGCCGTCGAAATCCATGTCGAACTCCACCAGGCTCTCGCGGCCGAGGTAGCGCGCGCGCCGGACCCGCCCCCGCGCCGGGACGCCCGCCTGCGGGGTCGGCGAGGGGCCGTTTCCGGCGCGGTCGAAGTCGAGCATCAGGTGCTGCGGGCGGATCACGATCTCGACCTCGGCGCCGTTGGCATGGCCGGGGGCGAGGAACTCGCCGAAGGCGGTGCGGGTCAGCCCGCCCTCGACCCTGCCCCGGATGACGTTGATGTCGCTGAAGAAGGCCGCGGCGGCCTTGTCGACGGGGGCGTTGTAGAGATTGTAGGGCGCGCCCTGCTGGACGATCCGTCCGTCGCGCATCAGCGCAATGCGGTCGGCCATGCGCATGGCCTCCTCGGGCTCGTGGGTGACCATGATCACCGCGGCGCCCTCTTCCTTCAGAAGGCCCAGCGTCTCGTCGCGGATGCCGTCGCGCAGGCGGTTGTCGAGGCCGCTGAAGGGCTCGTCCATCAACATCACGCGGGGGCGCGGGGCCAGGGCGCGGGCCAACGCCACGCGCTGCTGCTCGCCCCCCGAGAGCTGGTGGGGATAGGCGCCGGCGAAGCCTGGCAGGTGGATACGCTCGAGGAGCTCGTCGACCCGGGCGCGCTTTTCGGCGCGGGCGCCGCGCAGGCCGAAGGCGATGTTGCGCCGCACGGTAAGATGCGGGAAAAGCGCGAAATCCTGGAACATCAGGCCGATGGAGCGCGCCTCGGGCGGGATGCTCACCGCGGGGCCCTGCACGAGGCGGCCATCGACGGCGATCGTGCCGGCATCGGGCGCGTCGACCCCCGCGAGCAGGCGCAGGGTTGTGGATTTGCCGCAGCCGGAGGGGCCGAGCAGGCAGAGCACCTCGCCCGCCGCGACCTGCAGAGAGACGTCCGTCACGACATCGCGATTGCCGAACCGGCGTGTCAGCCCGGAGGCCTTCAGGCGCGGCGATGGGGCTTCAGGGGCGACGGGCACTGGATTTCCGACAGGAACGCTTGGTCATGCCGGCGGGCTAGCATCCGGGCGCGCGGGCTTCAAGCGGGGCAGAGGTTGCGGCCTTCGCGGACGCCGGCGCGCGGGCGGATGCGGCGGGAGCGGAGGGGCCGGCCCCTCCGCACCTCCCCGGGATATTTGTGGAATATCGAAGGGGGGAGGCGCTCGGTCCGTGCTCAGATCGTGGCGTTGGTGGCGCCGCCATCGACCAGCAGGTTCTGCCCGACGATGAAGCGGGCCTGCATCGAGCAGAGAAAGGCGCAGGCGGCGCCGAAATCCTCGGCCGTGCCGTAGTGGCGGGTGGGGATGGTGGCGCGGCGGTTGGCGCGGGCTTCCTCAAGCGAGATGCCCTGGGCCTTCACCACGCCGCCGTCGAGCGCGTCGGCCCTGTCGGTGGCATGGATGCCCGGCAGCAGATTGTTGATGGTTACGCCCTTCTCGGCGACCTGGCGGGCCGTGCCGGCGACGTAGCCGGTGAGGCCCGTGCGCGCAGCGTTGCTGAGCCCGAGCGCCGGGATGGGTGCCTTGACCGACTGGCTGGTGATGTTGACGACCCGGCCCCAGCCCCGCTCCATCATGCCGGGCATGCAGGCCGTCATCAGGGCGATGGGGGTCAGCATGTTGGCGTCGAGGGCGGCGATGAAATCGTCGCGGCCCCAGTCGCTCCAGAGGCCCGGGGGCGGTCCGCCGGCATTGGTGACGAGGATGTCGACGGCGCCGGCGGCTTCGAGGACGGCGGCGCGGCCCTCCGCGGTGGCGATATCGGCGGCGACGTCGGTGACGGACACGCCATGGGCGGCACGGATCGCCTCGGCCGTCTTCGTCAGGGCGGCCTTCCCCCGGGCGTTCAGCACCAGATCGCAACCCGCCGCCGCCAGCGCCTCGGCGCAGCCGCGTCCGAGTCCCTTCGACGAGGCCGTCACCAGCGCCCGCTTGCCTGCAATACCCAGATCCATGGTCGTCTCCCCTGTCGGCTTGATGGCCGGGCTTAGCATCGGTGCCCGGGGGGCGAAAGGCGGCTGACCCGGGCGGCGGGCGGCACCTGGATCAGGCTCGTGGCGAGGGACGCTTCTGTTCTGCGAGCGCCGCCACCACCGCACCGCTCCGGTCGGGATCGCTTCCGATGGTCCCCACCCGGCCCGTGGAAGCGCCGGACGCCGTTGCCGCAGCCCGGAGCAGGCGGTCCCTGCCATAAACATGCGGTGGCCCGGCCGTCCGAGCCGTTTCCCTGGAGGGCCTTGGCAGACGCCGTAGGCCTCGCACGTGGCGTCAGTAGAAGAATTCCTCCCGCACGATCTTGCCGCCTGCCACATGGTAGACGGCGACCTCGTGCACCTTGCTGCGCTGGCCGCTTTCCTTGTGGGTCGCGTCGATCGAGAAGATGACGGCGAACCTGTCGTCGCCATGGGGGAACGGACCCTCGACCTTGCCGTCCTTGACCTCGAAGGTGCTGTTCCACCATTCGTGCTTGCCCCGGATGCCGGCCAGCCCTTCGGTAACGCGCCCCTGACCCTGATCCATCGCCTCGACCGAGACGCAGTCCTCAGCATAGAGCTTGCCGAGATTCTCCATCTCTCGGCCCTCCCGGCACCCGGCGACGAGCTCCCTGGCGATTTCCCGCATGGTCATGGCGTCTCTCCCGTTGGATGGCCACGGTATCACACGTTTTCAGAGTGACGTTAAAGTAATCTTCGAAGCAATCGTCGGGGCGGGCGCGTATGAATGGATCCCGCCGCACCGCCCTTGGGCTTTCGCCGGACGCCACTGACTGCCGGCAGCCAGGCGCCGCCACGGCGGACACGGCCGATTGCGACACCCCGCGGCGCCCACTATATCCCCCCCATGCCGGATGCTTCTGACCTTGGTCTGACCAACGCCCCCGCCCTGCCGCCCGAGATCGCGCGCCGGCGGACCTTTGCCATCATCACCCATCCCGACGCCGGCAAGACGACGCTGACGGAGAAATTCCTGCTTTACGGCGGCGCCATCCAGATGGCCGGTCAGGTGCGCGCCAAGGGCGAGGCGCGGCGCACGCGGTCGGATTTCATGGCGATGGAGAAGGACCGCGGCATCTCGGTCTCCGCCTCCGCAATGTCGTTCGATTTCGCGACGGTGGCGGGACTATCGCTTCAATCTGGTGGACACGCCCGGCCACAGCGACTTTTCGGAGGATACCTATCGTACGCTGACCGCCGTGGACGCCGCGGTCATGGTGATCGACGGCGCGAAGGGCGTGGAAAGCCAGACCCGCAAGCTTTTCGAGGTGTGCCGCCTGCGCGACCTGCCGATCCTGACCTTCTGCAACAAGATGGACCGCGAAACCCGCGACACCTTCGAGATCATCGACGAGATCCAGGAAAACCTCGCCATCGACGTCACCCCGGCAAGCTGGCCCATCGGGCGTGGGCGCGATTTCGTCGGCTGCTACGACCTGCTGCACGACCGGCTCGAGCTGATGGACCGCGCCGACCGCAACCGGGTGGCGACGACGATCCAGATCCAGCGGACTCGACGATCCCGCGCTGGCCGACCACGTGCCCGCCGAGCGCTCGCGACCCTGCGCGAAGAGGTCGAGATGGCGCGCGAACTGCTGCCGGCGCTTGATACGCAGCGGTTCTGAACGGCACGATGACGCCGATCTGGTTCGGCTCGGCGATCAACTCCTTCGGCGTCAAGGAACTGATGGAAGGGATCACCGAATACGGCCCCCCGCCCCAGCCCGCAAAGCGCCACGCCGCGCCAGGTGGCGCCCGAAGAGACGTCCGTCGCGGGCTTCGTCTTCAAGGTGCAGGCCAACATGGATCCCAAGCACCGCGACCGGGTGGCCTTCCTGCGGCTGGCCTCGGGGCATTTCCAGCGGGGAATGAAGCTGACCCATGTGCGCAGCAGAAGACCATGGCGATCAGCAACCCGGTGCTCTTCCTCGCATCGGACCGCGAACTGGCGGAAGAGGCCTGGGCCGGCGACATCATCGGCATCCCGAACCACGGGCAGCTGCGCATCGGCGATACCCTGACCGAGGGCGAGGCTATCCGGGTGACGGGCATCCCCAGCTTCGCGCCCGAGCTTCTGCAGACCGTGCGCGCCGGCGACCCGATGAAGGCCAAGCACCTGGAGAAGGCGCTGATGCAGTTCGCCGAGGAAGGCGCCGCGAAGGTCTTCAAGCCGATGATCGGCTCGGGCTTCATCGTGGGCGTCGTGGGCGCGCTGCAGTTCGAGGTGCTGGCCAGCCGGATCGAGCGGGAATACGGGCTGCCGGTGCGTTTCGAGGGGTCGCAGTTCACCTCCGCCCGCTGGGTAGCCGGGCCGAAGGCGGCGGTCGAGGCGTTCGTGCAGGCCAACAAGGGCCATATCGCCCACGACAACGACGGCGAGGTCGTCTACCTCACCCGCCTGCAATGGGACATCGACCGGGTGGAGCGGGACCATCCCGACCTGACGCTGACCGCCACGCGCGAGATGATGGCCTGAGATGCGGCCGCCGCGGAAGGCCCGGCCCGGCAGTCCGGAGCCGACCGACGCGGCGTTCCGCGACGCCTTCGATGTGACGGTGGTGCCGCGGATCGATCTCGGAGACGGCCCTGTCTGCGTGACCATCGCCTTCAACGAGGAGAAACGGCTGCCGGATTTCCTGCGGCACCACCGGGCCATCGGCGTCACCCGGTTCATCGTCGTCGACAATGCCTCCACCGACGGGACGGCGGCCCTTCTGGATGCCGCACCGGACGTGACGCGGATCTTCACGACGAAACCCTACAGCACCCATGTCCGCGCCTGGCGCAGCCTGATCGCCGACCGCTTTTGCGACGGGCACTGGACGATCTTCCCCGATGCCGACGAGCAGCTGGTGTATCCCGGCTGGCCGCACCGCGGGCTGACGGACGCGATCGCGCACTGGGATGATGCCGGGGCGGAAGGCGTCCACTGCGTCATGCTCGACATGTATGCCGACCGGCCCATGGCCGATCTCGCCACGACGCCGGGGTCGAGGCTGGCCGAGGTCTGCGCCTGGTTCGATGCTGAAGGCTTCTGGCAGGCCTCGCCGTCGGTCCGGTCCCGACGGCGCTATCCCGTGCCGCCGCGGCTTGTCATGGGCGGCGCGCGGCAGCGACTGCTGAACGGGCCCGGCCGGCGCTTCCCGGTGGCGTGGGAGGCCGTGATCCGGGCCTGGCTGCCATTGGGCCAACCCCGCCTGCCCCCGCGGCTCGAACGCGCCGCGCAATGGCTGCTGATGCAGAACCGGCCGCGCGCCGCGGGGCATCAATCGAAGATGGCGATCCTGAAATGGCGCAAGGGCCAGCAATTCCATCGTGGCCCCCACCGCGTGGATCGGGCGATGCCGCTCGCCGAGGAATGGGGCGTGCTCTTGCACTTCAAGCTGCTCGACGACATGGCCGAGAAAACGCAAAGCGCAGCCGACCGCGGCCAGCATTCCCGCGGCGCGCAGGGCTACAAGGACACTCTGCCCTTCGTCGAAGCCCTGAGCCGCCGGACGCTGACCTGCGAGATCTCGGCAAGGCTGGACGATTTCCGTGATCTCCATCGCGCCGGGCTGATGCCCGTGTCGCCGGCCATGTGGCGGCATCTGAAGCTCGATCCCGGCGGTACGCCCCCCACGGCGGCAATCGACCGGCCTCGGGCCGTCCACCCCCCTGATCACGGGGAACGATGCGCCCGAGAGCGGCATTGCCGGCGGAAGCAAGGGGCAACGCCATGACCGACCGCATCGATACCGACGAGGACAGCAAGGACCGTATCGACGGGGTCTTGAAGAATGTCGCGGAACTGTCCGAGGATGGGGACAAGGTCGCGTTCGGCGATTTAATCGAGGCGCTCGGATCGCGCGGCTTTGGCCCACTGCTGCTGATCATGGCCGGTGCACTGATGCTGCCGATCGCCACGGTCCCCGGGCTTCCGGCGATCATCGGCCTCGTCGTCGTGGCTCTCGGCGTCCAGATGCTACGGGGGAAGAAGGGGATCTGGCTGCCGGGCTTCGTGCGGCGTTTCAAGCTTGGCGCCGACAGGCTCGGCGCATCGGCCGACAAGGCCGCGCCCTATGCGGACAAGCTGCGGTCGGTCCTGTCGCACCGGCTGACCTGGGCAACGTCGGGAAGTGCCGTCCTGACGGTGATCGCGCTGATCGTCCTCGTTTCCGGCGTCGCTATCATCGTTGTGGGGTTCGTGCCATTCCTGCCCTTTCTGATTGCGATCCACCTCATGTTGTTCGGAATTGGCCTAACCGCCGATGACGGCGTCTTCGTCATCGCGGGCTTCGTCTGGCTCGCGCCGCTGGTCTACTTCGCGACCCGCCTCATCTGAATGCCCGTGCGGCGGCCCCGGGCACGGCGGCCAGCCGGCCGCCGCCCCGGCTGACGTTGCTAGGCCAGCTTGGCGTCCATGGTGATTTCGGCGTTCAGCACTTTGGAGACCGGGCAATTCTCCTTCGCCGTCGTCGCGGCCTCCTCGAACTTCGCCGCATCGGCACCCGGCACGCTGGCGATCACGTCGAGATGGATCTTGGTGATGGCGAACCCGCCGTCCTTCTCCTCAAGGCTCACCTTGGCGCTTGTCTCGATGCTGTCGGCGGTCAGATCGTGCTGGCCGAGGATCATCGACAACGCCATCGAGAAGCAGCTGGCATGCGCAGCGGCGATCAGCTCTTCGGGGTTCGTCCCGGTCTTGCCTTCGAAGCGTGTGGCAAAGCCGTAGGGCTGGTCGGCCAACACCCGCGTTTCCGTCGAAACATGGCCCTGGCCGTCCTTAAGGCCGCCGCTCCATTTCGCGGATCCTGTCTTGCTAATCATCTGCCATCTCCTTCTTGATTGTGCAGCTTGCGTCCGACATAGCCCCGACTGCCTGAGACGGCCAGCGCCGCTGCGTCGTCAACCATCTCACGAAGGCATGCGTTGACCAGCAAGCGCCTGTTGTGTAAAGCCACGCCCAAGCCGGGCGACGAGCCTGCCCGGCCGACCGAAAGACGTGTCCGCGACTGGAAGCGGATGATCGAACCGCGCCAAGTCACACCGGGGGGCCGCCCCCCGCATTTCACGGACACCCATGACCAAATTCACCGACCTGAAACTGGACGCGCGCGTCCTCAAGGCCGTTGCCGATGCGGGCTACGAAACTCCGACCCCGATCCAGGCCGGCGCCATACCGCCGGCGCTGGAGGGTCAAGACGTGCTTGGCATCGCGCAGACCGGCACCGGCAAGACGGCCGGCTTCGTGCTGCCGATGATCACGCTTCTGGCCAAGGGCCGGGCCCGGGCGCGGATGCCGCGCAGCCTGGTTCTGGCGCCGACGCGCGAACTGGCCGCCCAGGTGGCCGAGAACTTCGACATCTACACCAAGCACTTGAAACTCACCAAGGCGCTGCTGATCGGCGGCGTCTCGTTCAAGGAGCAGGACGCGCTGATCGACCGTGGCGTCGACGTGTTGATCGCAACCCCGGGGCGCCTGCTGGACCATTTCGAACGCGGCAAGCTGTTGCTGACCGGCGTGCAGGTCATGGTGGTCGACGAGGCCGACCGGATGCTCGACATGGGCTTCATCCCCGATATCGAGCGGATCTTCTCGCTGACCCCTTTCACGCGGCAGACGTTGTTCTTCAGCGCCACGATGGCGCCCGAGATCGAGCGGATCACCAACACCTTCCTCAGCAATCCCGCCCGGATCGAGGTAGCGCGCCAGGCGACCGCGTCCGAGACCATCGAGCAGGGCGTGATCCTCTTCCGGCCCAGTCGCAAGGATCGCACCGCCGCCGAAAAGCGGAACCTGCTGCGGGCGCTGATCGAGAGCGAGGCGGGCGAATGCCGCAACGGGATCATCTTCTGCAACCGCAAGACCGAGGTCGACGTGGTGGCGAAGTCCCTGAAGAAGCACGGATACGACGCAGCACCGATCCACGGCGATCTCGACCAGTCGGAGCGCACGACCACTTTGCAGGGCTTCCGCGACGGGACGCTACGGTTCCTGTGCGCGTCGGACGTGGCGGCCCGCGGACTCGACATTCCCAATGTCAGCCATGTCTTCAATTTCGACGTGCCGAGCCATGCCGAGGATTACGTGCATCGGATCGGGCGCACCGGCCGGGCGGGCAAATCCGGCAAGGCGCTGATGATCAGCACGCCGACCGACGAAAAGAACCTTGCCGCCATCGAAAAGCTGGTGGGGATGGAGGTGCCGCGGCTGGAAAGCCCGATGGCGACCCCAGCGTGGCCGAAACCCCGCCGCCCCCCGCTACCGAGGAAGCTGGGGAGCCGCGGCCAAAGCGCACCCGGTCGCGCACCTCGCGCAGTCGCGGTGCAAAGGCGGAGGTCGAGGTTGAGACGCCGAAAGCCGCCGAGGCCCCGGCCCCGCTGGCAGCGCCGGTCGAGGCCGAGGTGCAGCAGAGCTTCCCGGCGGACCCGAAGGAGGCCCCCCCAGCGCGCGAACGCAGCCGCGAGCCGCGGAGCAGGGGCGGCCGTGGCCGCGGCGGCGACAACGGCGTGGTGGGCATGGGCGATCACATGCCGGACTTCATCGCGATGAGCTTCGACGAGCGCCGGCAATCCGAACTGGCCTGAGGCCAGCCTCAGAGGGCCCCCAGTTCGAAGTCCGGCGCCCAGGGGCGCCGGAGCGCCCCTATTCCGAGAGACGGCTGATCACCACCGTGACCTCCGGCTTCTTGCCGATCTCGGCATTCGCCGTGTTGCGCACCACGCGCTTCATCGCCTCGGTCAGCTTGTCGTCATCCACCAGCACGCCGTTCTTCGCGCGCCCCAGTGCCTGATCCAGCTCTGCCTCGATCACCTCGGCCAGAGCGGTCCGCGAGCGGCCCCGCTCCGGCAGGCCCATGATCTCGCACCAAGGCTCGCCCAGCGGATCGTCGTTCTCGTCTATCAGCACCGTCACCGTCACGTGGCCGTTCAGCGCCAGCCTGATACGGTCGCGCACGATCCCGTCCATCGCGCCGATCTGCACGCTGCCGTCGAGATAGGTGCGCCCCGTCTCCACATAGCCCACGACCCGCGGCGCATTGCCGGTCAGCTCCACCATCGTGCCGTTCGGCGCCAGGACTCCGGCGATCCCGGTCTCCGCACCGAGCTTCACGTGCTCGCGCAGGTGCCGGTGCTCGCCGTGCATCGGGATGAGGAACTGCGGCTTGACCAGTGCGTGCATGGTCATCAGGTCCGGCCGGTTCGCGTGCCCCGACACGTGGTAAAGCCCCGAGGTGTCGTCCACCACGTCCACGCCCTTCTCGCTGAAGGCATTGACGATGTGGATCACGCCGCGCTCGTTGCCGGGGATGGTCTTCGACGAGAAGAGGAACGTGTCGCCATCCTTCAGCTCCAGCCCCAGGAACTTTCCACGCGCCAATTGGGCGGAGGCCGCGCGCCGCTCCCCCTGACTGCCGGTGACGATCAGCATCAGCTTCTCGCGCGGGACCTGCCCCGCCTCCTCCGGCGAATATGGCCGGGAAAGTCGGTCATCACCCCCGATTCCATTGAGGCGCCGACCATGCGCTTCATCGCGCGTCCCATCAGAACCACCGTGCGCCCCGCATCGCGCCCGGCCTCGGCGAGCGTCTTCACCCGCGCCACGTTGGAGGCGAAGGTCGTCGCCACCACCATGCCGGGCGCCTCGGCGATCAGCTTTCGGACCTCGGGCCCCACCACGGCTTCGGATCGCCCGGCATGGGGCGAGAACACGTTCGTGCTGTCGCAGACCAGGGCCAGAACGCCGTCCTTCGCTACGGCCTCGAAGGCATCGGGGTCGAACGCCTCGCCCACCAGCGGCGTGCGGTCGATCTTGAAATCGCCGGTATGCACGATCCGCCCCGCCGGCGTGTCGATCACGAGGGCCGAGCTTTCGGGGATCGAATGGCTGATCGGCAGGAAGCCGACCCTGAACGGCCCCGCCTCGACCTGCGAAGGCCAGGGCTCTGCCACCTTGACCTCGGCCACCGGCGCGCCCTGCTCTTCCATCTTGCGCTTGGCGATGTTGGCGGTGAAAGGGCGGCAATGGACCGGCGCGCGCAGACGGCTCCACAGATGCCCCACGGCGCCCACGTGATCCTCGTGGGCGTGGGTGATGAAGATGCCGTCGAGCCGGTCGGCCCGCTCCGCGAGCCAGGCGACGTCGGCGAAGATCAGGTCGACCCCCGGTGTGCCGTCCATATCCGGGAAGGTCACGCCCAGATCGACCAGGATGAAGCGTTCCTTGTCGGCCGGCCCGTAGCCGTAAACATAGGCGTTCATGCCAATTTCGCCCGCCCCCGAGGGGCAGGTAGATCAGTCTCTCGCTGCTCATTCGCGATCAGTTCCTTGTTGTAGTCGATGGATCACGGTCAGCCCGTGCATCGTCAGATCGTCCTCGAAGACGTCGAACAACGCCTCGGTCTGCTGGAACAACGGTGCCAGCCCACCGGTAGCGATGACCTTCATCCCGCGGTCGCGCTCGGCGCGGATGCGCGTGCAGATCTCGCGGACCAGACCGATATATCCCCAGAAGACGCCCGACTGCATGCAGGCGACGGTGTTCGTGCCGACGACGCGCTGCGGTTTCGAGATGTCCACATGCGGCAAGGCCGCCGCCGCCTGATGAAGCGCTTCCAGGCTGAGATTCACCCCAGGTGCGATCACCCCGCCGACATAGGCGCCATCGTCATCGACGACATCGAAGGTGGTGGCGGTGCCGAAATCGACCACGATGATGTCGCCGCCATGCAGATCGAACCCCGCGACCGCGTTCACCAGCCTGTCCGGGCCGACCTGCGTGCCCGCATCGACCCGCGGTCGACCGGCAGCCGGCATTCGGGCTTGCCCACCACCATGGGGCGGCAATCGTAGTAGCGATCGGACAGGACCCGCAGGTTGAATACCACCCTTGGCACGGTGGACGAGATGATGACCTCGTCGATCCTCACCTCCAGGCGGCGGTAGTCGAGAAGGCTGGTCGAGCCACACGAAATACTGGTCCGCCGTGCGGTGCTGGTCGGTTGAGGTACGCCAAGTCGCAAGAAATTCCGCACCGTCCCAGATCGAGAAGACCGTGTTCGTGTTGCCGCAGTCGATGGCCAGAAGCATGGGCGTCCGCCGCTGTCAGAAAAAGACGTCGGCGGCGTCGACCGTGACCGGGCCTTTGGCGGTGTCGAGAATCAGTGCGCCGTTGGGGTCGAGGCCGTCGAACGTGCCGGTGAGGCTGCTGCGCGTGGTGCGGGCGGTCATGGGTTGGCCGCGGCGGGCGGCGTGGCCAGCCAGGTCTCGCGGATCGTGGCGAAGCCCCCGCGCTGCAGCCGTTCCTGCCACGCGGCGAAGGCCGGGGCCAGCGCGTCAGCAGGACCTCGGGCGCAACGACGAGGCCTCTCGCGGGAACCAGTGCTATCGGCGGCACGGCCCTTCCAGCAGCGCGCCGGATCGGGGGCCGCGGCCAGGTTCACCCCGATGCCGATGCACAGCGTCAACCCTCCCGAAGGCGGAGCCGATTCCAGCAGGATCCCGGCAACCTTGCCCCGCGAAAGCACGTCGTTCGGCCATTTCAGGGCCAGCTCGCTAGGCTCCACGACAGCACACCAGCGCATCGAACAGTGCAAGCGCCGCCACGAACGACATCTGCGCCGCCTGCCGGGGCTCTGCGCCGTCGAGCCCGGCACCGGGCTTCAGCACCAGGGTAGCTGCGAAGTTGCCCGGCGGATCGAGCCAAGCCCTGCCCCGCCGCCCGCGTCCGGCGGTCTGGCGCAGGCCGAGGATCCAGGCAGGCGTGATCGGCCCCGACAGGCGCCGCAGCGCCTCGGCATCGTGCTGTCGACCTCTGTCAGGACGATCCGGCCGACCCCCTCGGGCCAGGCCGGCGCAGGTTCAGTTGACAAGAGCCGCCGCCGCGGCCGCGGCCAGCCCTTCCACGCCGAACAGGTTGACGATGCCGAAGACCATCGCCGCCGCGGAGGCGACCAGAAGCCCCCACAGCACCGGCGTGCCGCCGACGCATCCAGCCCCTCGCCGGCTCGCCGTTCGCCGAAATACATGAAGTAGACGATCCGCAGGTAATAGAAGGCGCCGATCACCGTGGCGATCACCCCGGCCACGGCCAGCCAGCCAAGCCCGGCGTCGTAGGCTGCTGTCAGCACATAGTACTTGCCGAAGAAGCCCAGAAGCGGCGGCACGCCCGCCAGCGTGAACATCAGCAACATCATCGCCAGCGCCTTGAGCGGTTCGGTCGCGGAATAGAGGTTCAGCGACCCGATATCGATGACCGGCTTTCCGTCGCGTTCCATCGACAGGATGAACGCGAACGTGCCGACGTTCATCGTCACGTAGATCGCCATATAGACCAGCATCGCCTGCACGCCGAACGCCGTGCCCGCCGCCAACCCCATCAGCGCGTAGCCCATATGCGCGATCGACGAATAGGCCATCAGTCGCTTGATGTTGCGCTGCCCGATCGCGGCGATGGAGCCGAGGAACATCGACACCACGCCAGGAACGCGACGATCTGCTGCCAGTCGCCAACGACGCCGCCGAACGCGTCGTGCACCACTCGCGCAAAAAGCGCCATGGCGGCGACCTTCGGCGCGGTGGCGAAAAAGGCAGTGACGGGCGTCGGCGAGCCTTCGTAGACGTCCGGCGTCCACATGTGGAAGGGCGCGGCGGACACCTTGAACGCAAGTCCCGAGATCAGGAACACCAGGCCGAAGAGCAGGCCGAGCGACAATCGCCCTCCTGTCCCGGGCTCAGGATCCCGGCGAAGTCGGTCGTGCCGGCGAAGCCGTAGGTCAACGAAGCGCCGTAGAGCAGAAGGCCCGACCTCAGCGCGCCCAGCACGAAATACTTCAGACCGGCCTCGGTGGATTTCATGCTGTCGCGGCGCAACGACGCCACGACGTAAAGCGCCAGCGACTGCAGCTCCAGCCCCATGTAGAGCGTCATCAGGTCGCCGGCCGAGACCATCGTCATCATGCCCACGATCGCCAGCGAGATCAGCACCGGAAACTCGAAGCGCAAGAGGTCGCGCCTCTCCATGTAGTCCCGGCTCATCAGCAGCACGGCCGCCCCCGAAAGCAGGATGGTGCACTTGGCGAAGCGGGCGAAACCATCGTCGACGAACATGCCGCTGAAGGCGATGCGCGTGCCGTCGCCGCCGGCCGCGATCCAGAAGGCGACGACCACGAAGGCGGTGGCGTCGTCCAGACCAGCAGCGGCGCCAGGCGGTCCTTGCCGCCATAGACCCCGGCCAGAAGCGCGATCATCGCGTAAAGCGCCAGAGCGATCTCCGGCAGGGCGGCCGATACGTCCGAACCCGTCATGTCGTCGCTCCTTTCACTCGGTCGCCGCGACCTGGACGGCCGGAACGTAGTCGGCCACCGCCACGCGATAATCGGTGACCATCGCCTCGACCGCAGGGCCGATCACGTCGGTCACCAGCGAGGGATAGACCCCGAGCAGGATCGTCATCGCCACGAGCGGCGCGAAGATCGCCCGTTCCCGCGGTCCGATGTCGGTGATCGTGCGCAGGCTCTCGCTGATCAGCTCGCCCAAAACCACCCGGCGGTAGAGCCACAGCGCATAGCCCGCCGAGAGGATCACGCCGGTCGTCGCCACGACGCCAACCCAGGTATTGGCCTGGAACATGCCCATCAGGGTCAGGAACTCGCCCACGAAGCCGCTGGTGCCGGGCAGGCCGACATTGGCCATGGTGAACAGCATGAAGATCAGCGCGTAGGCCGGCATCCGGTTGACCAGCCCGCCATAGGCCGAGATGTCGCGCGTGTGCATCCGGTCGTAGATCACCCCGACGCAAAGAAAGAGCGCGCCCGAGACGAAGCCGTGGCTGATCATCTGGAAGATCGCGCCGTCGATGCCCTGCTGGTTGGCCGCGAAGATGCCCGCCGTCACATAGCCCATATGCGCGACCGAGGAATAGGCGATGAGCTTCTTCATGTCCTCCTGCACCAGCGCCACGAGGCTGGTGTAGACGATGGCGATGGCGCTGAGCCAGAGAACCAGCGGCGCCATCATATCGGACGCCACGGGAAACATCGGCAAGCTGAACCGCAGGAAGCCGTAGCCGCCCATCTTCAAGAGGATCGCGGCCAGAACGACGGACCCCGCCGTGGGTGCCTGCACATGCGCATCGGGAAGCCACGTATGGACAGGCCACATCGGCATCTTCACTGCGAAGCTGGCGAAGAAGGCGATCCACAGCATCATCTGCAGCCCGCCGACCACCTGCACGCCCAGCAGGCTGAACGTCTCGGTGCCGAAGGGGTGCTGCAGCAGGGCCGGGATATCGGTCGTTCCGGCATCCAGGGCCATCGCGACGATGGCGACCAGCATCAGGACCGAGCCGAGGAACGTGTAGAGGAAGAACTTGAAGCTCGCGTAGATGCGGTTCGCCCCGCCCCAGATGCCGATGATCAGGAACATCGGGATCAGCCCGCCCTCGAAGAAGAGGTAGAAGAGCACCAGATCGAGCGCGCAGAAGACGCCGAGCATCAGCGTCTCCAGCATCAGGAACGCGATCATGTATTCCTTCACCCGCGTCTGCACGTCCCAGCCGGCGAGGATCGTGATCGGCATCAGGAACGTCGTCAGCATCACGAACAGGACCGAGATGCCGTCCACCCCCATCTTGTAGTTCAGCCCGAGGATCCAGGGCCGCTCCTCCACGAACTGGAAGCCGGTGTTCGACGCGTCGAAGCCGAAGAGCACGAAGAGCGAGAGCAGGAACGTCAGCGAGGTCGCCGAAAGCGCAACCCACTTTGCGTTGCGCCGGGCGGGCTCGTCGTCGCCGCGCAGGAAAAGCGCCAGGATCACGCCGGCGATGGCCGGCAGGAACGTGATGATGGAGAGGAGCGTGTTCATCGCGAGGCACCGCCGAAGAGGGTCATCCAGGTGATGAATGCCGCGATGCCGATGACCATCGCGAAGGCGTAATGGAACAGATAGCCGCTCTGCGCCCGGCCGGCGAGGCGGGTGAGCCGCGGGATGATTCCCATCGTCAGCCCGTTGATGCCGCCGTCGATCGCGGCCCCGTCACCATAGCGCCAGAGCGCCCGGCCGACGGCCTTGGCGGGCCGGATGAAGAGGAACGCGTAGAGCTCGTCGAAGTACCACTTGTTCAGGAGGAACCGGTGGATCGGCCAGTTGGCCGCGGCCACCCGCGCCGGCAGCTCGGGCTGACGGATGTACATCGCCCAGGCCAGCGCCAGCCCGGTCAGCATCGCCACGAAGGGCGACAGCTTCACCCAGACCGGCGCATGGTGCGCATCCTCCATCACGGTATTCTCGGCACCCATGTAGATCGCGCCGATGCCCTCTGGCCCGTGGGCGGCCGCGGCGCTTTCGGCAGCGGCGCCCGGCGCATCGGCCTGGCTGCCAGGGCCGCCAAGAGCATCGGCCTCGCCGGTGACGACATCGTCCGTGATCGCCGCCACAGCACCTTCGGCGTCTCCCTCGGCCAGATCGCGCGCTGCCGCAGTCACGCCTTCACCGGACGCCTCACCCTGCCCATCTTCGCCAGCGGCTTCCGCGTGCCCCTCCTCCGCCTCGGCATGGTGCGGCAGCGAGAAGAACCGGCTCACCGCGTCGTGCTCTCCGAAGAAGGAATTGTACCAGATCATGCCGGAGAACACCGCGCCCACGGCCAGCGCGCCGAGCGGGATCAGCATCACCCGCGGGCTCTCGTGGGCATGCTCGTGGGTGTGCCTGTCGCCGCGCGCCTCGCCGAAGAAGGTCAGGAACATCAGCCGCCATGAGTAGAACGAGGTCATCGCCGCGGCCAGAACAAGCAGCCAGAAGGCATAGCCGTTCATCGCGGTCGTGCCCGCCCACGCGCTCTCGATGATGGCATCCTTGCTTAGGAACCCGGCGAAGCCGATATGGGTCAGCGGAATGCCCACGCCGGTGATCGCCAGGGTGCCGATCAGCATCGCGAGGAAGGTCATCGGCAGCTTCTTCCGCAGGCCGCCGTAGTTCCGCATGTCCTGCTCATGATGCATCGCGTGGATGATCGAGCCGGCGCCAAGGAAGAGCATCGCCTTGAAGAAGGCGTGCGTGAACAGGTGGAACATCGCTGCGCCATAGACGCCCGATCCCGCGGCCACGAACATGTAGCCGAGCTGCGAACAGGTCGAATAGGCGATCACGCGCTTGATGTCGGTCTGCACCAGCCCGATCGTCGCCGCGAAGAACGCCGTGCTTGCCCCGATGAAGACGACGAAGGTCAGCGCGGTGGGCGCGAATTCCATGATCGGCGACATCCGGCAGACGAGGAACACGCCCGCGGTCACCATGGTCGCGGCGTGGATCAGCGCGCTCACCGGGGTCGGGCCTTCCATGGCGTCGGGCAGCCAGGTGTGCAGGAAAAGCTGGGCCGACTTGCCCATGGCGCCGACGAAGAGCAGGAAGGCCACAAGCTCTGCCGCGTTCCAGTCTCGCCACAGAAAGCTCAGCTGCGTTTCCGCAAGCTCGGGGCCGGAGGCGAAGATCACGTCGAAGTCGGTGCTGTCGACCAGGAAGAAGATCGCGAAGATCCCCAGGAGGAAGGCGAAATCGCCGACCCGGTTGACGATGAAGGCCTTCATGGCGGCTGCGTTGGCCGAGGGCTTGCGGTAGTAGAACCCGATCAGCAGGTACGAGGCGACGCCCACGCCCTCCCACCCGAAGAAAAGCTGCGCGAGGTTGTTCGCCGTCACAAGCATCAGCATCGCGAAGGTGAAGAACGAAAGATACGCGAAGAACCGCGGTCGATAGCTTTCGCCGTCGCGGAAGTTCTCGTCGTGGGCCATGTAGCCGATGGAATATAGGTGCACGAGGCTCGACACGCTCGTCACCACCACCAGCATGATCGCCGTCAGCCGGTCGAGCCTGATGCCCAGCTGGCCGAAAGGCTGCCGCTCTCGATCCAGCGGAAGAGCTCGATCACCCGCGTCTCGCCGTCGAAGAACAGGAATACGATCCACGACAGGAACGCCGCGAGGAAGAGCAGCCCGGTGCTGATCCACATCGCCATCTTCTCGCCCGTCAGCCGCCAGCCGAAGCCGGCGATCAGGGCGCCCAGAAGCGGCGCGAAGAGGATGATGGTGGTCATTGCGTCAATCCTCGTCGTCGGCCGGGCCGTGCTTCGGCTGGTCGAACCGGTCCGGCCAGAACGCCGCGGCAAGGGACAGGGCGATGCAGATCCAGAAGGTTATCCCCACCCGCTCACCCCTTCATCACGTTGACGTCTTCCACCGCGATCGTGCCGCGGTTCCGGAAGAAGCACACCAGGATGGCCAGGCCGATCGCCGCCTCGGCCGCCGCGACCGTCAGCACGAAAAGCGTGAAGACCTGCCCGGCCAGATCGCCAAGATAGCTCGAGAACGCCACGAAGTTGATGTTCACCGCCAGAAGCATCAGCTCGATCGACATCAGGATGATGATCACGTTCTTGCGGTTCAGGAACAGCCCGAAGATGCCGATCACGAACAGCGCCGCGGCGACGGTGAGGTAGTGCTCTAGTCCGACCATGGTGTCCTACCCGCCGCGCGGCGTCCGTTTTCAGAGAAAGCCGAAGCCACCGATCAGGATGACCAGGACGACGACAACGACGATGATGATTGTGTTGCGGCTCATGTTCTATAGCCCCTCCCCGGGCTTGACGTCTTTCAGTTCCATCGCGGCGGCGGGATCGCGGTACATCTGATGCAGCACGTTCTGCCGCTTGATCCCCTCGCGGTGGCGAAGGGTCAACACGATCGCGCCGACCATGGCAACCAGAAGGATCAGGCCCGAGAGCTGGAACAGCAGGATGTAGCGATCGTAGATCAGCAGCCCGAGCGCGTGGATGTTGTTCGCCACGGCCAGCGCCGGGGTCGGGTCCTGCCGCAGGCCTTGCGCGCCCGCGCTGAACTTCCAGGTGCCGAAGGCCAGCCCGAGCTGGGCAAGGATCACCACTCCGATCAACAGGCCCACCGGCACGTAGCGCACCGTCTCGGCCTTGAGCTCCGCGAAGTCGACGTCGAGCATCATCACGACGAAAAGGAAAAGCACCGCGACCGCGCCCACGTAGACGATGATCAGCAGCATCGCCACGAACTCGGCCCCCAGCAGCACGAAAAGCCCGGCCGCCGACAGGAACGCGAGGATCAGCCAAAGCACCGAATGCACCGGATTGCGCGAGATCACGGTGAATAGCCCGCCCGCAAGCGCGGCCAGCGCGAAACCGTAGAAGGCGAAATCGGCGATCGTCATGGGCTCAGCCTCCGGTCTTGGAAACGGCGGCGTCAGGGACTTCGCCGCCATCGGAATGGCAACCGAGGGCACCGGGCACCGCCTGGACAGGCGAATGGTTTTCAGCCCTGCTCATCGGTAGGGGGCGTCGATCTCGAGGTTGCGCGCGATCTCGGCCTCCCAGCGGTCGCCGTTGGCCAGAAGCTTCTCCTTGTTGTAGTAAAGCTCCTCGCGGGTCTCGGTCGAGTATTCGAAGTTCGGGCCCTCGACGATGCTGTCCACCGGGCAGGCCTCCTGGCAGAAGCCGCAGTAGATGCACTTGGTCATGTCGATGTCGAAGCGCGTCGTCCGTCGGCTGCCGTCGGCGCGCGGCTCGGCGTCGATGGTGATCGCCTGTGCGGGGCAGATCGCCTCGCATAGCTTGCACGCGATGCAGCGTTCCTCGCCGTTGGGATAGCGGCGCAGCGCATGCTCGCCGCGGAAGCGGGGGAAAGCGGGCCCTTCTCGTGCGGGTAGTTGATCGTCGCCTTGGGGGCGAGGAAGTACTTCATCCCAAGCCCAAGGCCCTTGATGAAATCGAACAGCAGGAAGTACTTGCCGGCCCGGGTCCAGTCCATCGTGGTCGCCATGTCAGCCTCCGATCTTCGTCTCAATAGCTTCGACGCGTCCGTCGATGTCGTGGATGTAGCGGCCAAGCGCGATGACCACTCCGGTCAGCCCGTCGACCTTGCCCGAAACGTCGCCGAGCTCGGCTTTAATCTCGGCGATACCCCCCGGATCAGCCGCAGCTGCTCCAGAACGATGTTGTCCACGTTCTCCGCCATCCTCAGCCCCCCAACGTCCAGCGAGCATAGGCGCCGCCGAACAGTTCGAACTTCGCGAAGAACGCCACCAGCACCACCCAGCCCAGCGACATCGGCAGGAACACCTTCCAGCCTACCCGCATCAGCTGGTCGTAGCGATAGCGCGGCGTGATCGCCTTCACCATGGCGAAGAGAAAGAAGAAGAAAGCCATCTTGCCGACCATCCACAGCGCCCCGTCGGGCAGGAACGGGATGGGCGACAGCCAGCCGCCGAAGAACAGCAGGCTCATCAGCGCGCACATCAAAAAGATCGCGATGTATTCGCCCGCCATGAAAAGCAGAAAGGGCGTCGATGAATATTCCACCTGATAGCCTGCCACCAGCTCGCTCTCGGCCTCGGGCAGATCGAAGGGCGGGCGGTTGGTTTCGGCCAGGGCGCTGACGAAGAACAGCACGACCATCGGGAAGTGCGGCAGCCAGTACCAGTTGAAGAAGCCTAGATCGCCGTCCTGCGCGCGCACGATGTCGCCGAAGTTCAGGCTGCCGGTCGTCAGGATCACGCCGACGATGATCAGCCCCAGCGACACCTCGTAGCTGATCATCTGCGCGGCCGAACGCAGCGAGCCGAGGAACGGATACTTCGAGTTGCTGGCCCAGCCCCCCATGATCACGCCGTAGACCTCCAGCGAAGAGACCGCGAAGACGAAGAGGATCGCCACGTTGATGTCGGCCAGCACCCACGTGTCGCCGAACGGGATCACCGACCACGCGACAACCGCCAGCACGAACGAGGTCATCGGCGCCAGCATGAACACCGTGCGGTCCGCCCCCGCCGGCACCACGATCTCCTTGACCACGTATTTCAGCGCGTCGGCGACGGTCTGAAGCAGTCCGAACACACCGACCACGTTAGGCCCGCGGCGCATCTGCACGGCGGCCCAGATCTTGCGGTCGCCATAGACCAGGAACAGCAGCGAGATCATCACGAACCCCAGAACCGCCAGGCACTGGGCCAGGATGATCACGCCGATCCCGAAGCCGGTGGAAAAGAAGTCACCCATGCGGCGCGGTCTCCTCGAGTATCAGCGCGGGGATGCGTGCGGCGCCGCCGCGCCGCCAGCCCCGCAGCCGGTCTGGCGACGGTAAACAGCATCGCCGGCGGGCTTTCCAGTGCAAACGCCGCGTCTTGCACCGTATCGCGGCAAAAGGGCGGCGCCCTTCAGAAGCGCAAGCGGCCCCCTCATTCGGCCGCCAGCGGGGCGCGACGCCTTTCTTGTGGCCCCGGCTCAGCTCGCCCATCAGGGACGAGGCGCGCATGATCGGGTTGGTCAGGTAATGCGAGGTCACCGCGCTGCGCAGCGGCCCGTCCCCAGTCTTCGCCACCCTCGGCATTCTCCCGCGCGTCCTGCGCCACGTTCTGCGGCACCTCGTCGATCGCGCCCAGATGCGGCACGGCCTCGATCAACCGGGCGCGAAGCTGCGCGAGGCTGTCGTAGGGCAGCGTCGCCCCAAGCTCGCCCGAGAGCGCCCGGAGGATCGCCCAGTTCTCCTTCGCCTCGCCGGGCGCGAAGGCGGCGCGCAGGGCCAGTTGAGGGCGCCCCTCGGTGTTGACGAAGAGCCCCGCCTCTTCCGTCCAGGCCGCGCCCGGCAGGATCAGGTCCGCCCGGTGGGCGCCGCGGTCGCCATGACTGCCCTGGTAGATCACGAAGGGCCCCTCGCCGATCTCGACCTCGTCGGCGCCGAGCGAATAGATCGACCTCGGCCCCGTCCAGCGCCGCGTCCATCCCGCCCTCGGTCGTGCAGCCGGCATCCATGGCGCCGACCCGCGCCGCCGCGGTATGCAGGATCAGAGCCTCGCTGTTGGAACACGTCGGCGATCCGCAGCGCTTCGGCCAGCACCGCCGCGCCGTCGGGCCGCCGCAGCGCGCCCTGTCCAACGATCACCAGCGTGTCCATCTCGCGGGTCTCCTCGCTCGACCCCCTTGTCGGCCATCTCGCGAAGGGCGCCCACGCCTTCGCCGGCATGGTGGTAGGGGTAGGTCAGGTCCGCCGCCTCACCAACGAGCCCGATCTCGGCGCCCATCAGCCACGCCTTGCGGATGCGCGCGTTCAGCACCGGCGCCTCGTCGCGCGGGTTGGTGCCGACCAGCAGGATCATCCCTGCGGTCTCGATATCCTTGATGCTCGGCCGTGCCCACATAGCCCGACCGGTTGCCTGCGGGCAGCCGCGCGCCGTCCGTCCGGCACTCGACCGAGCCGCCCAGGCCCTCCACCAGCGCCTTCAGCGCATAGCCCGCCTCGACCGGCGCCAGGTCGCCCACCAGCCCGGCCACCTTGCCACCCTTCAGCTTGCCGGCCGCCAGCGCCAGCGCCTCGCCCCAGCCGGCGGGGCGAAGCTTGCCGTTCTCGCGGATATAGGGCTTGTCCAGCCGTTGCCGCCGCAACCCGTCCCACACGAAGCGCGAACGGTCGCTCAGCCATTCCTCGTTCACGCCGTCATGGTTGCGCGGCAAAATGCGCATCACCTCGCGGCCCTTCGTGTCGACCCGGATATTCGAGCCGAGCGCGTCCATCGCGTCGATCGTCTCGGTCTTGGTCAGCTCCCAGGGCCGCGCGGTGAAGGCATAGGGCTTCGAGGTCAGCGCGCCCACGGGGCAGAGATCGATGATGTTGCCCTGCAGCTCGCTGTCCAGCGTCTGACCCAGATAGGCGGTGATCTCGGCATCCTCGCCGCGGCCGGTCTGGCCTAGCTCGGGCATCCCCGCCACCTCGGTGATGAAGCGCACGCAGCGGGTGCACGAGATGCAGCGCGTCATGTGGGTGCCCACCAGCGGGCCCAGGTCCATGTCGTCCACCGCGCGTTTCGGCTCGCGGTAGCGGCTGAAGTCAACGCCGTAGGCCATAGCCTGGTCCTGCAGGTCGCATTCGCCGCCCTGGTCGCAGATCGGGCAGTCGAGCGGATGGTTGATCAGCAGGAACTCCATCACTCCCTCGCGGGCCTTCTTCACCATCGGGCTGTTGGTGCGGATCTGCGGCGGCTCGCCGTCCTTGCCCGGGCGCATGTCGCGCACCTGCATCGCACAGCTCGCGGCCGGCTTCGGCGGGCCGCCCACCACCTCCACCAGGCACATCCGGCAATTGCCGCGATGCTCAGCCGCTCGTGATAGCAGAAGCGCGGAATCTCGATACCGGCCTGCTCGCAAGCCTGGATCAGCGTCAGCGCGGGATCGACGTCGATATCCGTGCCGTCGATATTGATGGTGCGCAGCTCGGTCATGGGGGATCTCCCTTCTGGCGCGGCAGAACGGCCCGTCGGCACGTTGCCCTTGCACCGCGCATATGTTCGGCCGGGGGGGCTGGGTCAACCGAATGGCGGCGATGGGACGCAACGGCCGCGTACCCGGCTGCCGCATTCAGGCGCCCGGCGACCCGGCGAATGCCCCCGCCGGGCGGGTCGGCGCCACGGCCTGTCCGCGCCCGAAGGCATCTACCACGAGGCCCGAAGGTGGGCCTCGATTACCTTTCGAAACCTATCCGGCGAGCCCCGCGTAGAGATGCATCTGACAAGGACTTCCCCTTGGTAACCGCAAAAAAGGTAAGTGTTATAAGAGTTATTGGTGCAATTGCAGTGGCGCTGGCGGCAGCCGTACTTGGCAGCACCGCTTCGGCGGCCACCCTGAAGCTGACGACGACGTTCGACGTCAGCCGCGGCGCGGTCGCGCCCGACGCGTTCCCGACCGACCCCAACGGTCTCGACGGCTCGACCTTCGTGGTCGACACGATCTTCGCCGATGGCACGACCTTCCAGCGTAGCTTCGCCGAAGCGCAAAGCACGACCGTCACGATCTCCGGCGCTTCGGTCGCGTCCAGCAACGGCACGTTCACCGTCACCGACCGCGTCGGCCTGTTCCAGAGCAGCGACCGCGGCGGGCTGGGCAAGATCGCCGATCTCGGCTTCTTCGTCTTCCAGGACGGCTTCGCCGTGCCGGGCATCATCAAGTCGATCAAGTTCGACGCCCGCGGCACCGTCGGTCGCAGCCCAACGGCAGCCCGCTGACCTTGGCCCTGCTCCAGGACTGAAGCTTCAGGGCCCCGGCGAGCGCAGCGCCTCGGGCGCCATCTCGTCCGGCCTGTTCTCGGGATTCCAGGCGAGCAACTTCACCCTGAGCCCGATCGGAACGAGCGCGGTCGACCTCGACGCGGTCGCACCGGTTCCGCTGCCCGCCGGCATCTTCCTGCTGGGCGGCGCGCTCTTCGGCCTCACGCGCCTGCGCCGGGCCTGACGCCTGCAAAGGGCCGACCGAAGATGCATTCGGTCGGTCCACCCCGGCGGCCGCCTGGGCGGGCACCGGGACTACGATAGATATCGCCGCGTGACGGATCGGCGCATGCCCGCCGTCACAACCTCCGGTCAGGGCCGGCGACGAACCGGAGCCTGCCGGCAGCTCATTCAGCCGCGACCGGCCCGCAGCCCCGGCTCTTCCACAGATGCGCCTCGCGCAGCCATTCCCAGCCGAACGCCGCCTCGCCGTCGCCATCGCGCTCCCGAAGGGCCAGCCGCTCCAGCGCCTCGTCCAGCGTCGGGCGGTGCCCGGCGCGATCCACCACGTCACGAAATGCATCTTTCCCAGAACCTCGAACCATTCCGCCCGCCGCTCGTAGAACTGCCGGTGAACCGTGTTCCACACGAATTGCTCAAGGCTCGCCGCGTCCTTCCACACCGTGAGGTTCGAGACGAACTGCGGGTCGCCCTCGATCTTGGCCTCGGTGTTGCCGGTCCCCGGCTCGCCCGATCCGGCGGCCATCCACACGAACCCGGGCATCCGCCGGCCCAGCCCGTTGATCCGGTCGAGCGCGGCCATGAACTCCGCCACGCGCGGGTCGTCGGTGGGCGCCAGCAGGCGCCCCATGTTCAGCTGCGCCAGATGCCGGGTCATTCCGCCGCCTCGGGGTCGGGGCCGGACGCCTCGCGCGCCTGATCCTTCTTCAGCTCGGCATGGCTGTCACCACGCGCGGCGGCGATCATCTTCTCCACGCCGGGCGAGGCCACGAGGCTGATCAGCGGCACGGTGCAGAGCGTCGAGATCAGGATCGAGAGCCAGCGCGGCACGTCGCCGAAGAGCGCCGCCAGCAGATAGCTGACGATCAGCACGGTCGGATATACGCAAAGCCAGATCAGCCCCATCAGGAACCATTTTCGCGGGATGTCATGGAGAATCTCCAAAGGGTACACGGCGGTCGCCTAAGGCCGGGACCCGCCGGCGGAACACACCGGTCACATAGTCCGCCGCGGGGCGACAGGAAGCGATTGCGCCCAAGGAGGCGACTGGCAGGGCGGGTCGGCGCCCCTCGGCGGAACGGATGCACGGTCAATCCGATAACCGCATCGAGACCGAAGCCCCGCCGGGATTGTCGTTGCCCACGTCCACCAGGTTCCATCGCCCTTCTTCCGCCGAACGCAGAAGTCGGAGACGTGGCGCAGCGCCGGCTTCGCAGAGCGCCAGTCCGGATGTGCGGCCGTTCCCGTATCCGCCACGCGGTCAGATCCCGTCGTGCGATATCAACGAGGACACCTCAGCTTCAGGCCCCGGCCCGCCGAACGCCCCGGACGCCAGCGGCTACTCCGCCGCGACTGCGGTCGACCCGCCCGGTCCGCTTCGCCTTGATCCGGTCCTCGATCTCGTCGCGGTAGTGCCGGATGAGCCCTGGATCGGCCAGGCGGCCGCATCGCCGAGCGCGCAGATCGTGTGGCCCTCGACCTGCTTGGTCACGTCGAAGAGCATGTCGATCTCCTCGACCTCCGCCTCGCCCGTCACCAGCCTGTCCATCACCTGCATCATCCAGCCGGTGCCCTCGCGGCAGGGCGTGCACTGGCCGCAGCTCTCGTGCTTGTAGAACTTCGCCAGCCGCGAGATCGCCTTGATGATGTCGGTCGATCTGATCCATCACGATCACCGCCGCGGTCCCCAGGCCCGATTTCTGCTCGCGCAGCCAGTCGAAGTCCATGATCGCGTCGCCGCAGATCGACTGCGGCAGGCACGGCACCGAAGAGCCGCCGGGGATCACCGCCTTGAGGTTCTTCCAGCCGCCGCGCACGCCGCCGCAATGCTTGTCGAGCAACTCGCGCAGCGGAATCGACATCGCCTCCTCCACCACGCAGGGCCGCTCCACATGCCCGAGATCGCGAAAGCTTCGTGCCGGCGTTGTTCGTCCGCCCGAAGCCCGCGAACCAGTCGCCGCCGCGGCGCAGGATGGTCGGCACGACCGCGATCTTCTCGACGTTGTTCACCGTCGTTGGGCAGCCATAAAGCCCCGCGCCCGCCGGGAAGGGCGGCTTCATGCGCGGCATGCCCTTCTTGCCCTCGAGGCTCTCCAGCAGCGCCGTCTCCTCGCCGCAGATGTAGGCGCCTGCTCCGTGGGTCAGGTAGAGGTCGAAGTCCCAGCCGAGCCTGCGGCGTTGGCGCCCAGCAGCCCGTCGTCATAGGCCGCGTCGATCGCGCCTGCAGCGCCTCGCGCTCGCGGATGTATTCGCCTCGGATGTAGATGTAGCAGGCGTTCGCCGCCCATGGCGAAGCCGGCGATCAGGCAGCCCTCGATCAGCAGATGCGGATCGTGCCGCATGATCTCGCGGTCCTTGCAGGTGCCGGGCTCGCTTTCGTCGGCGTTGATCACCAGGTAATGCGGCCGACCGTCGCTTCCTTCGGCATGAACGACCACTTCAGCCCCGTCGGAAAGCCGGCGCCGCCCCGGCCGCGCAGGCCGCTGGCCTTCATCGTGTCGATGATCCAGGCGCGGTCCTTGGCGATCAGGTCCGCGGTGCCGTCCCAGGCGCCGCGCGACTGGCGCCGGCCAGGGACCGGTCGCGCATCCCGTAGAGGTTCGTGAAGATCCGGTCGTCGTCGCTCAGCATCGCGTGTCTCCTCAAGCCGCCCAGGCGGGCGGCCGTGTCCGGCTGTCCGGCGTTCCCTATCGGCCTCAGCGCCGGATGTCCGGCGGCGTCGCGTCGCGCCCGCCAGATCTGCCAGGTCACCGCCAGCGCCCATACGAAGGCAGCTAGCGCGGCGAAGTCGAACAGGAAGGCGTAGCGCGTCGGCAATCCCGCCGCGCCGCCGATCAGCTGCGCCAGCATCCACGCCACGATGGTCGCCACCATCACGATCGCCACCAGGCGGGCCTTCCGGGCCAGGCGCATCTCGTCGGCCGACGGTGCCGCCATGGTCAGGACTGGTACATGTCGCCGTCGTCGGCGCGCTTCGAGAAGTCCGTCTCGCTGCCATCCTGCAGCTTCTGCGCCTGGCTCACCCATTCGTCGCGGCTGACCCGGCCCTTGAAGCCTTCGAGATGGGTATCGACCCAGGCAATCTCGTCATGGTCCCAACCCGCGATCTGGTCGAAATGGTAGAAGCCCATGGAGTGCAGCATCTGCTCCAGCTTGGGGCCCACGCCGCGGATCATCTTGAGGTCGTCCGCCCCGCCCCCCGGGCGCCATCGAGCGTATGGGGCTTCTTGCCGGCCTCGGGCAGGTCGTCGGCCGCGGGATCCGGGATCGGATCGCCCTCGGCATCGACCTCAGTATCGCCCGCGTCGGCATCGCCCGCATCAGTATCGCCCGCGTCGGCATCGCCCGCATCGGTCGGCGCGCCCTCGTCGGAAGGCGTGCGCTCGCTGAAAACGTCCGCTTGGGCCGCGGCCTCGGCGTGGGTCTCGGGCGGCACCTCGCCATCGGGCCCCCGCCCCTCGGCGCCGGGGGTCGCGTCCAGCGCCGCATCTGAGGCCTGCGCACCGTGGGTCACCATGGGAGCGGGCGGCGCATCTCGGCTGGGCGACTCCGCCGTCACCGCGTCGCGGTCGTTCGTCGGCGAAATGTTGCCGGGGCCGCGCGGCGGCGGCAGCGTTCCCTTCAGCAGCGTGCCCATCACGACGAACACGACCGCCGCGATCAGCACGCCAAGCGCCACCGCCGAGATCCAGCCGATATCGCCCATGACGATCAGCGCGACGGCGCCCACGGCGCCCGTCATGCTCGCAAACAGAAAGGCTTCCAGATAGACCGCCCCGGCACTTCTCTCCATACGCATCCTCGTCTCCCTCATGCGTCTGACCTACCGGGCTGCTTCGCCCGGATAACGGCATGTTAGCGCAGGCTCCCTAGGATGTCTCGCCTTCCGAACGATCCGCCTTCGCACCGTCCCCGTCACCGTCCTCGGTTCCCGAACCCGTCTCGGCCTCGGCGGCCCGCGCCGGCGCGCCTTCGGGCGGGCGCGCCAGTTCCTTCGCCGGCGCCTCGCCCTTCAGGATGCCGGTTTCGTCCACCGGGCGGCCCTTCGCGCGGTCCTCGTGGGGCTTCTCCACCCGCTCGGGCGGCGCGTCATGGCCCGGCGCCTCCGCCAGCCAGGGCGTCCGCAGCGACTGCTCGGTGCCGTCGATCCGCTTGATCGTGTCGCCCAGATCGGTCGCAAGGGTCACGCTGGCATTCGCCGCCATCCGGTCGTCTTCGTCCGTCTCAAGGCTGGTCACCCCGCCCGCCGGCTCCGAGGCAAAGCGCCCCGCCGCCGAGCCGGGCGTCGGTGCCTGCCCATCCGCCATCGCATCCAGCAGCGCCTCGAACCGCTCCGGCGTCAGGTCCTCGTAGTAGTCCTTGCCGATCTGCGCCATCGGCGCGTTCGCGCAGGCGCCGAGGCATTCGACCTCCTCCCAGCTGAAGCGGCCGTCCTCGCTCAGCGCATGCGGCGCCTTGGCGATCCGCGTCTTGCACACGGCCACCAGATCCTCGGCGCCGCAGATCATGCACGACGTCGTGCCGCAGATCTGGAAATGCGCCACGCTGCCCACCGGCTGCAGCTGGAACATGAAGTAGAACGTCGCCACCTCGAGCCCGCGAATGTGCGCCAGCCCCAGCATGTCGCTCACATGCTCGATGGCCGGCCGGGTCAGCCAGCCCTCCTGCTCCTGCGCGCGCCAGAGCAGCGGGATGATGGCGCTGGCCTGCCGGCCTTCGGGAAACTTGGTCATCTGCGCCCGCGCCCACGCCGCGTTCTCGGGCGTGAAGGCGAAGCTTTCCGGCTGGGTCGGGTGAAGTCGGCGGAGCATCTGTGTCCCATTTCCTCGTTTCGTCCCGACTCTCCGTCGGATCACGTGCAGTTCTGGTGCGACCGTGTCGCGAGGCTGCGGCTATTGCGCAGTCCTCCTGAGGCAGGCGCAATCGTCGTAGCCCCAGAAGCGCCAGATGCGCCCGTCCGAGATATCACCCACCCGCAACATCGCGGCCAGCAGATCGCTGGCGTCGCCGTCCGCCATCCCTGCGTCCTGCAACCGGCTGGACAGGTCCCGCGGAACAATGCAGGCAACCCGCGCGGCGCCGTTGGAGGAACTCGCCTCGTCGAAGATCTCGCGGATCCCCGGCCTGGCGATCATCGCGTCGACGTCGGCCGCACGGTCACCGAGGGCGGCGCGCATATCGGCCGCATTCGCGCAGATCGACGCCACCGATCCATCCGTGCGCGAGGCGGTCGCAAGATCCTGCGCCTGCGCCGCACCCGTGACGGCGAGGGCCGCCAGAACGGCGACCGCCCGGATCATCGGCTGACCCTCCCAAAGATGGTGGCGAAGGTGCCCGCACCGCGCGAGCATCGGCCCGTCGATGGCCCATCACCGGATGGTCCGCTGCCGTAATCTTGCTTGAGGGCGAAGTTTTCCGGCTGGGTCGGGTGAAGGCGGCGAAGCATGGTGGTCCTATTCCGTCAGGATGCAGACAAGCGGGATGTTCGGCACCGTCCGGTCCTGCGACGTGCCGGCCATGCCGCCCAGGATGCCGTCGCGGCGTGCCGTCGCCAGCTCGTCGGTATCGGCAAGGAAGCACAGGTAGATTTCGCGCCCATTGCGCATGGCGAAGACGGCGTTGCTGCTGGCGCCCACCGAAAAGGGTTCGAAGCCCTCGGTGGCAAGTTCCGAGACCGGCCGGTAGTCCGACTGTCCCACGTCCTGCGCGCGGCCCGCCCCGGCCGACAGCACCGCCGCCAGCGCCGCGCCTGCCACGATCCACGATCTCATCGGTCCACCTCCCCGAACACGATATCCAGCGTGCCCATGACCGCGCTCACATCCGCCAGCTGATGGCCCTTCACCAGATGGTCCATCGCCTGCAGGTGCAGGTATCCCGGCCCGCGCAGCTTGGCGCGGTAGGGCTTGTTGGTCCCGTCCGCCACCAGATACACGCCGAACTCGCCCTTCGGCGCCTCCACCGCGGCATAGACCTGACCCGCCGGCACGTGAAAGCCCTCGGTGTAGAGCTTGAAGTGGTGGATCAGCGCCTCCATCGAGGTCTTCATGTCGGTCCGCGTGGGCGGGCTGATCTTGCCGCGCGACATCACCGGCCCCGGCTCCGCGCGAAGCTTCGTGCAGGCCTGCTCCATGATCCGCACGCTCTCGCGCATCTCGGCCATGCGGCACAGATAGCGGTCGTAGCAGTCGCCGTTCTTGCCGATGGGGATCTGGAAGTCGAACTCGTCGTAGCACTCGTAGGGCTGCGCGCGCCGCAGGTCCCAGGCCATGCCCGAGCCGCGCACCATCACGCCCGAAAAGCCCCAGTCCAGCGCCTCCTGCTCGGTCACGATGGCGATGTCGGCATTGCGCTGCTTGAAGATGCGGTTCTCGGTCAGCAGCCCGTCGATGTCGTCCAGCACCTTGGGGAAGGTCTTGCACCAGGCCTCGATGTCGTCGATCAGATCGGGCGGCAGGTCGGAATGCACCCCGCCGGGGCGGAAATACGCCGCATGCAGCCGCGCCCCGCAGGCCCGCTCGTAGAAGACCATCAGTTTCTCGCGCTCCTCGAAGCCCCAGAGCGGCGGGGTCAGCGCGCCCACGTCCATGGCCTGGGTGGTGACGTTCAGCAGATGGCTCAGGACGCGGCCGATCTCGCAGTAGAGCACCCGGATCAGGCTGGCCCGGCGCGGCACCTCCGTGCCCGTCAGCCGCTCGATGGCCAGGCACCAGGCATGCTCCTGATTTATCGGGGCGACGTAGTCGAGCCTGTCGAAATAGGGCAGGTTCTGCAGGTAGGTGCGGCTTTCCATCAGCTTCTCGGTGCCGCGGTGCAGCAGGCCGATATGCGGGTCGCACCGCTCCACGATCTCGCCGTCCAGCTCCAGCACCAGCCGCAGCACGCCATGCGCCGCCGGGTGCTGGGGCCCGAAATTGATGTTGAAGTTGCGGATCCTCTGCTCGCCGGTGAGGGCATCGCCGAAGCCGCGGGTCGTGGTCAGATCGCCGTCCATCGTGTCGTCTCCTCAGCCGTCGAGCGCCGGACCGTCGAGGGTCCGGAACACCTTGGTGACAAGTTTCCAGGCGCCGTCCACGCGGACGAATCCCAGATGGTCCTCGAACCGCCGTGGCGGCACATCGACCCAGAGATGCACGCGCGCCGTCTCGCCGCCCGCCACGTCCACCGAGAGGATATTGTAGGAGGGCTTGCCCGCGAAGGGCGGCCGCCCGGCGACCCGTTCGAGATACATCGCCTTGTCCCAGAACAACGCGCCGCCCGATCCGGTGACGGCCGTCATCAGGAACCGCGCGTGGCACATGTCCTCGAACACCTCCGGCGTCGAGAAATGGATGCCCTCGCAATAGGCCACGGCCAGCGCCCGCACGGCATTTTCCGGGGAAGTCACCGCGTCCATCACGCCCCCTCCTTCGTCTTCTCGTCACCGGGCAGCACATATTGCGCGCCTTCCCAGGGGCTGAGGAAGTCGAATTGCCGGTATTCCTGCACAAGGCTCACCGGCTCGTAGACCACGCGCTTCTGCTCCTCGTCATAGCGCACCTCGGTATAGCCCGTCGTGGGGAAGTCCTTCAGCAGCGGATGTCCGCGAAAGCCGTAATCGGTGAGGATGCGCCGCAGGTCGGGATGCCCCGAGAAGAGGATGCCGAACATGTCGAACACCTCCCGCTCGAACCAGTTGGCCGCCGGGTAGACATCGGTGATCGAGGGCACCATTTCCTCGCGCCTCACCTCGGTCCGAACCCGGATGCGGTGGTTCTGGTACATCGAGAGGTAGTGATAGACCACGTCGAAGCGCCGCTCGCGCTCCGGGTGGTCCACGGCGGTGAGGTCCACCATCGTGCTGAACCGGCAGGTCGGGTCCGACTTCAGGAACTCGCTGAAGCTGCGCAGCGAGGCCAGCGTCACCGTTGCCGTCAGTTCGCCGAACGCGATCTCGGTCGACAGGATGCAATCGGGGCGCGCCGCTTCGAGATGGGCGGCAAGATCCTGCAGGGCCTGGGTCATGTCATGTCCTTCCCGGGCGCGCGCCGCCCGCCATCGGCCGTCAACGGGTGATCGTGCCCGTCCGCCGGATCCGCCGCTGCAGCTGCAGGATGCCATAGAGCAGCGCCTCGGCCGTCGGCGGGCAGCCGGGCACGTAGATGTCCACCGGCACGATCCGGTCGCAGCCCCGCACCACGCTGTAGCTGTAGTGGTAATACCCCCCGCCATTGGCGCAGGACCCCATCGAGATCACGTAGCGCGGCTCGGGCATCTGGTCGTAGACCTTGCGCAATGCCGGCGCCATCTTGTTGGTCAGCGTGCCCGCCACGATCATCAGGTCGCTTTGCCGCGGGCTGGCGCGCGGCGCCGTGCCGAACCGCTCCAGATCGTAGCGCGGCATCGAGGTGTGCATCATCTCCACCGCGCAGCAGGCCAGCCCGAAGGTCATCCAGTGCAGGCTGCCGGTGCGCGCCCAGTTCACGATGTCCTCGGTCGAGGTCAGCAGGAAGCCCTTGTCCTGCAGATCCTTGTTCAGGGCCTGCGTCGTGACCTCCCGGTCGACCCCTGCCTGCGTAAGCCCGGTGGCAACGCCCATGTCGCAAGTCCTTTCCGCCAGTGTCGATGCCGCGGCGCGGCCGGGTGGCTCGTTACCGCTCCACCTAGGTGAGCGGGGTGCAAGCGTCAACGCAACTCGCGCTGCGGAACCGGCGGGGTTGAATGGAATGGTGGTCATTTCGATGCCGCGGGAGCGGGCCGAGGTAAGTCACCGGAAAGGTCGCGCGGCGAAGCTGTCGCCCGATGCCCCAGGACGATGGACGAACCATGGCGACCTCTCCTCGCGCTGCGCCGCAGCTCTTTCTCTTCACGGTCCTGTGCACCGGGCTGGCCGCCGCATCCTTCGTCGCGGTGTCGCTTGTCTGGATGGCTCACAACTTCGACCTGAAGGCCCGGGAGGATGCGAAGAACCTCGTGCGGATCGCCTTCCAGGCCAAGCGCGATAATGTCGCGACCTTGGTCAAGGATTACGCGTGGTGGCAGGAGGCCTACGACAACGTACGCGACGACGATCTGGGTCAGATCTATGCCAATATCGGTTCGGGCGCGACCGAGGGCTCGACCTTCGATCTTATTTCGATCATGCGCTTCGACGGGCGGCGGCTATACGGATGGCGCGACGGCAAGGGCGAGGCGTCCGACCACACGGTTCTGCCCGCCTCGATCACCGCGCAGGGCCTGAACGGCGTCGCCGACCTGCCCATCGAACCCGTCGAGGCCCATACCGGCTTCTACCGGATCGACGGGCAGATCGCCGTCCTCGGCGCCGCGCGCATAACGCCCTACGATTTCGAAGGCGTCGATACGGCGAGGCTCCCGATCCTCGTCGCGGGCATCCTGCTTTCGCCCGACCGCGTCGCCGAGATCGGCGAGACGCTGCTGCTGACCGACATGCGCCTCCACCTCGATCCGCTGGCCGTGTCCGAGGGGCGCGACCAGATCGTCCTGCGCGAGGGCGGTCTATCGCCGGTGGCGCGGATCACCTGGGCGTCCCCGGCGCCGGGGCGGGCCAACCTCGTGCGCCTCATCCCGGCGATCGTTGCGTTCGGCCTCACCGTGCTGGCCGGGGCCGCGGCCACCGGCCTCGTCATGCAGCGGCAGGCCCGCCAGCTGATCGCCGAGAGACAGCGCGCCTGGTCGGCCGCGCGGGCCGACGGGATGACGGGCCTGCTCAACCGCACGGGCTTCGCCGAATTGCCCGAAGACATGGACGTCGCGCGCGAGCTTGCGGCCGGGCGCGCGTCGCTCGTCTACATCGACCTCAACGAATTCAAGGCGCTCAACGACACGATGGGCCACGAGGCCGGTGACGTGGCGCTGCGCACCGTCGCCGATCGGATGCGCCGCGCCGCGCGGAAGTCCGACCTGCTGGGTCGGGTCGGCGGCGACGAGTTCGCGGCGCTCTTCACCGGCGCGGATGCCGCCGAGGCGGCGCGCGGCTTCGCCGGGCGCTTCGCCGCGATGTGCCAGGACCCTGTGAAGCTGGGCGAGGATACCCGCCGCCTGCTCGCGTCCATCGGCATCGCCGATGCGCGCGCCGGCGGCCAGAGCCTCGATGCGCTGATGCTCGCCGCCGATGTCGCCATGTACATGTCGAAGTCCCTGCGCAAGAGCGAGGCCACCACCTATTCCGAAGAGCTCGACCGCGAGACCCGTACGCGCCGGCAGATCGAACTGCGCCTGCGCCATCACCTCGACCGCGCCCAATGGGGCACTTCGGGCTTCGCGCTGGCCTATCAGCCGATCATCGACCGGCGCGACGAGAGCCTGTCCAGCGTCGAGGCGCTGCTGCGCTGGACGGACGAGGAGCTGGGCATCGTGTCGCCCGTTGACTTCATCCCCGTCGCGGAGGCGACCGCCCTGATCGCGCCGCTGGGCCGCTGGGTGCTGGAGCAGGTCTGCGAGCGGATGAGGGAATGGCCGGACCTCAAGGTCAGCGTCAACGTCTCGCCGGTGCAGCTGCTCGACCCCGATTTCCCGGCCATCGTGCAGGAGGTCGTCAAACGTCATCGCATCGATCCCGCGCGCATCGTGCTCGAGATCACCGAGACCGCGCTGATCGAGGTGCCCGACATCGCCCGCGCCCGGATCGACGACCTGCGCGCCGCCGGCTTCGCCTTCGCGCTCGACGATTTCGGCACCGGCTTCGCCTCGATCAGCTATCTGCGGCGCTTTCCGTTCAGCCGCCTGAAGATTGATCGCAGCTTCGTCACCAACATGGGCAACGATCCCCATGCGGATATCCTCTTCCAGTCGATCGTGCAGATGGGCCGGGCCTTCGAGCTCGACGTGGTGGCCGAGGGCGTCGAGGAGATGGCGCAGAGCCAGTTGATCCGCCTCGCCCAATGCACGCTGGAACAGGGCTACCTGCATGACAGGCCGATGAGCTTCGAGGACCTCGAGGCGCGCTACGGGGCCACCGCCGGGCCGCAGGCGCCGCGGATCGCCGCCGGGCCGGGGGCGCCGCGGATCGCCGCAAGCTGAGGCGCGCCCTGCCCCCTTGGGCGGAAAGGGCCCCGCACGGCGCCCCGGCCGATCCGGCCCTGCACCGCGCCCCAGCCGCGGCGCCGCCGCCCATTCCCATGCCCGCCGACGCGGGACCGATCGCGCCGCAGCCCACGCGGCGTCCCGATGAGGTATCAGGATGTGAAGGCGCGCTGAATGGCGACCGCCCGGCCGGACGTGCCGCGGATCGCCGCCAGCCGAAGCGTGCCCCGAAGTTCCCCGGTCAGGCCCCGCGCGGCGCCCGTGAGACGGCGGCGCCGCTCATTCCCAATCCAGCGCGCCCTTCTTCCACTCATAGGCGAAGCCCACCGTGAGAACCCCGAGGAAGACCATCATCGACCAGAAGGCGACGTCGCTGAGCCCCCCGAAGCTGACCGCCCAGGGAAAGAGGAACGCGATCTCCAGGTCGAAGATGATGAAGAGGATCGACACCAGGTAGAAGCGCACGTCGAACTTCATGCGCGCGTCGTCGAAGGCGTTGAACCCGCATTCGTAGGCGCTGACCTTCTCGGGGTCGGGGTTGCGCACGGCCAGGATCGCGGCGGCCAGCAGCAGCACCAGGCCCAGCCCGATGGCGACGCCCAGAAAGACCATGATCGGCAGGTATTCGCGCAGCATCTCGTCCAAGGCGGGACTCCGGCCAATGAGAAGGAAGGGCGTCGGCGCGCCCTGCCGGCAGACCTAGCGGCCACCCGCCCCGCGGTCAACCGAGCCGGCCTGCACCGCGCACCAGAGGCCTCCTTGCGGATGACGGGCGGCGGTGCATGGCAGAGCGCTCCGGGAGGAGCCGAAAGAGATGAAAGGCATCGCGCTCGGGAGGAGGGTGGGAGCGCCGCTTGTCCCACCAGGGCGCGCCGGCTCGGGGCCCTCTGCCCCGGTATCCGCCAACAGCTGCCCATTGGCACTTCAGCGCGATCGGCGATCGAAGTTGCGAAGCAGCCACCGGAATGACCGGCACGGCCCTCGCGGTGGCACCGCATCTTTCCGTGAGGTCGTCCAGCCCGCGGCCATACTATGCGCCCGGCCTGTCCCTCACGCCGTCCAGCGCGGCGGGCGGCGCTCGAAGAAGGCGCCGATGCCCTCCGCGGCCTCGTCGCTCCGCCAGCGCTCCAGCAGCGCCGCGACGCTGGCCTCCACCGCCGCCGCATCGGGGCTCAGCCCAAGGCCGCGCATCTGCGCCTTCGCCGCGGCCACCGCCCCCGGGGCCGCGGCCAGCCAGGGGCCCGCCTCGTCGGCCACGCCGGCGTCCAGATCGTCCGCCGCCCGGACCTGGCTCGCCAGCCCCATCGCAAGCGCCGCGCCTGCGTCGAACGGCCGGCCGGAGGCGAAGTGCCGCCGCGCCGCCGCCGCCCCGATCCGCGCGGTCACGTAGGGCCCGATCGTCGCCGGGATCAGCCCCAGCCGCACCTCGGTCAGCCCGAACGCCGCGCCCTCCTCCGCCACCACCGCGTCGCAGACCGCCATCATCCCCAGACCACCGCCGAAGGCGCGCCCCTGCACCCGGCCGATCAGCCCCTTGGGCAGCGCATCCCAGGCGCCAAGCATCGCCGCCAGCGCCCGCGCGCCGGCCGCCCGGGTCGCGTCGTCCGCCGCCATCTGACCGCGCATCCAGTCCAGATCGCCGCCCGCGCAAAAGCTCCGGCCCCGGCCGCCCAGCACCACCACCCGCACCGCCGGGTCGGCACCCAGCACCGCCGCCGCCGCCGCCAGATCGCCGATCATCGCCGCCGACAGCGCGTTGTGCTTGCCCGGCCGGTTCATCCACAGATGCGCCACGCCGTCGCCGCCCGTCTCCACCTCCAGCGTCTCCCAGGTCATGCCCGCACCCCCAGAACCCGGCGCGCCAGCCCGGCCGCCGCCTCAAGCCGCCCCGCGTCCAGCCCCGTCTCATAGCCCAAGGCCGCCAGCCGCGCCGCCAGCGCCTCCGTCGCCACGTTGCCGCTGGCGCCGGGCGCGAAGGGGCAGCCGCCGAGGCCCGCGATCGACGCATCGAAGACCCGCACGCCCGCCGCCAGCGCCGCCTCCGCATTCTCCAGCGCCCGCCCGCCGGTATCGTGGAAATGCCCCGCCAGCCGCCCGGGCGGGCCATCGACCGCCGCCAGCACCGCCGCGACCCCGTCCGGCGTCGCCGCCCCGATCGTATCGCCAAGCGACACCTCATAGCACCCCATCGCGAACAGCGCCGCCGCCACCCGCGCCACCGCGCCGGGCGCCACAGCCCCGTCATAGGGGCAATCCGTGATGCAGCTCACATAGCCCCGCACCGGCACCCCCCGCGCCACCGCCGCCGCGGCGACCGCGCCCAGCCGGTCCAGGCTTTCGGCCACGGTCGCGCGGATGTTCGCCCGCGCGAACCCGTCCGAGGCGCTGGCGAACACCGCCACCTCGTCCGCCCCCGCCGCCAGCGCCGCTTCCAGCCCCTGCAGGTTCGGCACCAGCGCCGCATAGCGCACGCCGGGCGCCCGCCGGATCGCGCCGAACACGGCACCGCTCTCGGCCATCTGCGGCACCGCGCGGGCGCTCACGAAGGCCCCCGCCTCGATCCGCCGGAACCCCGCGGCCGAAAGCGCATCGATCAACGCCACCTTCGCCGCCAGCGGCACCGGCACCGGCTCGTTCTGCAACCCGTCGCGCGGCCCGACCTCGACGATCTCCACAGGACCGGCGCTCATGCCTCCGCCTCCAGCCGCACCAGCGCCGCGCCGGCGGCCACCTGCGCGCCCTCCGCCACCAGAACCTCCGCCACCACGCCGTCGCGCCCCGCTGTCAGCGCATGCTCCATCTTCATCGCCTCCAGCACCGCCAGCCGCTCTCCGGCGCGCACCTCCGCGCCGGGCCGCGCCAGCATCCGGGTCACCAGCCCCGGCATCGGCGCCAGAACCACGTCGGCCCCCGCGCCCGCCTCCGCCTCGCGGTCGAGCGGGTCGACGACCCCCCACACCAGCGCCGCGTCGCGATGCACCAGCACCGCCCCCGGCAGCGCCGTCACCGTCGCGGCGAAACCGCGGCCCCCGGCACGCCACCGCCCCGGCCCGGCCCGCGCCAGCTCCAGCATCGCCCCCCCGTGCTCCACCGTGAAGCGCCCGGCGCCGAGGCTCGTCACCCAAAGCTCCACCGCATCGCCGCCGCCGGGCGGCAGCAGGACCGCCTGCCGCCGCAACGGCGCCCAGAGGTGAAATCCCTGCATCGGCCCGCCCGCCTCCGCCAGGCCCAGCGCGCCCAGGGCCGCCAGCGCCCGGTCGAGCGGCGCCACCTCGGGCGCCGCCACCAGCGCCGCCCGGTCACGGTCGATCAGGCCGGTATCCACGTCGCCGGCCGCAAAGCCTTCATGCGCCGCCAGCGCCCGCAGGAAGCCCAGATTGGTCACGCAGCCGGCCACCTCCACGCCACTCAGCCCCCGCCGCAAAGCCGCCAGCGCCGCCGCCCGGTCGCCCCCGTGCACGATCACCTTGGCGATCATCGGGTCGTACCAGGGCGATACCTCGTCGCCGGCCCGCACCCCGGCATCGGCCCGCACGCCCGGCGGGAACGCCAGATGCGTCAGCGTGCCGGTGGCCGGCAGGAACCCCGCCGCCGCGTCCTCCGCATAGAGCCGCGCCTCGAAGGCGTGGCCCGCGATGGCCAGATCCTCCTGCGCGCAGGGCAGCCCCTCGCCCGCCGCCACGCGCAGCTGCCACTCCACCAGATCGACGCCGGTGATCGCCTCCGTCACCGGATGCTCCACCTGCAGCCGCGTGTTCATCTCCATGAAATAGAACCGGTCGGCGCGCAGCCCCTCGCTCGCGTCCACAATGAACTCCACCGTGCCCGCGCCGGCATAGCCGATGGCCTCGGCCGCGCGCACCGCCGCGGCGCCCATCTCGGCGCGCATCGCGGGCGTCATGCCCGGCGCCGGGGCCTCTTCGATCACCTTCTGGTGGCGCCGCTGCAGCGAGCAATCCCGCTCGAAGAGATGCACCGCGCGAGTGCCGTCGCCGAAGACCTGCACCTCGATATGCCGCGGCGTGGCCACGAACTTCTCCACCAGCACCGCGTCGTTGCCAAAGGCGCCCTTCGCCTCCGCCCGGGCGCTGGCCAGCGCCTCGCCAAAATCGGCCTCGGCGTCGACGCGCCGCATCCCCTTGCCGCCGCCGCCCGCCACCGCCTTTATCAGCACCGGCCAGCCGATGCCGGCCGCCTCCTGCGCCAGCCGCACGTCGGCCTGGTCCGCGCCGTGATAGCCGGGCACCACCGGCACGCCCGCCGCCTCCATCCGCGCCTTGGCGGCGTCCTTCAGCCCCATCGCGCGGATCGCGGCCGCCGAGGGCCCGATGAAGGTTAGCCCCGCCGCCTCGACCGCCGCCACGAACTCCGCGTTCTCGCTCAGAAAGCCGTAGCCCGGATGGATCGCCTGCGCGCCCGTCTTCAGCGCCGCCGCGATCACCGCGTCGCCGCGCAGGTAGCTTTCGGCCGGGCGGGTGCCGCCGAGGCTCACCGCGCGGTCGGCCATCTCCACGTGCAGCGCGTGCGCATCGGCATCGGAATGCACCGCCACCGTCTCGATCCCCATGGCGCGGGCCGTGCGGATGATGCGGGCCGCGATCTCGCCGCGATTGGCGATCAGGATGCGGTCAAACATCGGCCAGATCCGCCACCATCCGGAACCGCTCGCAGACCAGCATCATGCCCTCGCTCCAGCCGCCGTTGCGCCCGAAATACCGCCGATGGCCCATGCGCCAGCCCTCCAGGCTATCGTCCTCGCCCTCCGCCAGCGCAAAGGCGTGGTCGACCGCGTCGAAGCGCCGCTCGGTCACCTCCAACGTCTCGATCACCAGCGCCGGGCGGCCCTCCCAATCCAGCGCGATGTCGCGCCGGCCGGGCCGCGGCATCGGCTCACGACCGGGGCCGAAGTCGCGCAACGCCCCGCAGGTGGCCGTCTTGGCGCCGGCGCGGACCCGGGCCAGCAGGTCGTCGCAAAGAGCCCGGCTGTCGCCGAAGGTGAAGGTCTCGGCGCCCGGATAGGCGGCGCGGGCCTCTTCCAAGGTCATAACGCACCGCGCGCAGGGGTCCGACGGAATGCCGACCGAAAGCCGACCGTTTGCCGACACGTGAAAATCACATCCGGAAGACGCCGAACCGCGTCTCCTCCACCGGGGCGTTCAGCGCCGCGCGCAGGCTCAGCGCCAGCACCGCGCGACTGTCCCGCGGGTCGATGATCCCGTCGTCCCAAAGCCGCGCGGACGCATAGAGCGGATGGGACTGACGTGAGAACTGCTCCGTAACCGGCTGTTTGAACGCGGTTTCCTCCTCGGCGCTCCAGCTGCCGCCCTTGGCCTCGATGCCGGCGCGACGCACGCTGGCCAGAACGCCGGCGGCCTGCGCCCCGCCCATGACCGAGATCCGGCTGGCCGGCCACGACCACATGAAGTTCGTCCCGTAAGCCCTTCCCGCCATGCCATAATTTCCGGCCCCGAAGGACCCTCCGACGACCAGCGTGACCTTCGGCACGGCCGCGCAGGCGACCGCGGTCACCATCTTGGCCCCGTGCCGCGCGATGCCCTCGTTCTCGTACTTCCGCCCGACCATGAAGCCGGTGATGTTCTGCAGGAAAACCAGCGGGATACGGCGTGAAGCGCACAGCTCGATGAAGTGCGCCCCCTTCTGCGCGCTCTCCGAAAAGAGCACCCCGTTGTTGGCCACGATCCCCACCGGACAGCCCTCGATATGGGCGAACCCGGTGACCAGGGTCTCCCCGAACCGCGCCTTGAACTCGTCCAGCCGCGACCCGTCCACCACCCGCCGGATCACCCCCCGGATGTCGTAGGGCAGCCGCAGATCGGTCGGCACCAGGTCCAGCAGCCCGTCCGGGTCCTCCGCCGGCGGCTCCGGCGCAAGCCATTGTAGTCGCGCGGGTTCCGGCCGGTTCAGCCCCGCGACGGCGCGCCGCGCGAGCGCCAGGGCATGGGCATCGTCCTCCGCCAGATAGTCGGCCACGCCCGACAGCCTGGTGTGCACGTCGCCGCCGCCAAGGTCCTCGACGCTCACCTCCTCGCCGGTCGCCGCCTTCACCAGCGGCGGCCCGGCTAGGAAGATCGTGCCCTGATCCCGCACGATGATGCTCACGTCCGACATCGCCGGCACATAGGCCCCGCCCGCCGTGCAGGATCCCATCACCACCGCGATCTGCGCGATCCCCTTCGCGCTCATCCGCGCCTGGTTGTAGAAGATCCGGCCAAAATGGTCGCGGTCGGGAAAGACCTCGTCCTGCATCGGCAGGTTCGCCCCGCCGCTGTCCACCAGATAGACGCACGGCAGGTGGCATTGCTCGGCGATCTCTTGGGCGCGCAGGTGCTTCTTCACCGTGATCGGGTAGTACGTGCCGCCCTTCACCGTGGCGTCGTTGGCCACCACCATCACCTCGCGGCCCTGGCACAGACCGACGCCCGCGATGGCCCCGCCGCCAGGGCAGGCGCCGTCGTAGAGCCCGTGCCCGGCGGTTGCCCCGACCTCGAGGAACGGCGAGCCCGGGTCGAGCAGGCCGGCCACGCGGTCCCGCGGCAGCATCTTGCCGCGGGACGCATGGCGCGCGCGGGCGGCCTCCCCTCCGCCCGCGGCGGCGGCGGCCGCAGCCGCCGCTACCTCGGCAAGGGCGCTCAGATGCCCCTGTCTGTTGCCTGCCGGCGCCGGCGCCGCATCGCCATCAGCCATGGCGCGGCCCTCCGGCCGGCGGGATCGTACCGGCGGGCGCCGGCAGCAGCCGCTGCGCGGACAGCCAGCGCTCGCGATAGGCGAACCGCGCCGCGCGGGCGACGTCGGCCTGAAAGCTCGCGTTGACCGCCGCCGCCACGACCCCGCCGACCAGCGGCGCGATCTGCCCCGCCTTGCGCCCGGCCAGCGAAACGCCAAGCTGCCGGGCGATCCGGTCCACCACCTTCTCGCTCACCCAGTCGCCGGCGATCTCGGTGGCATAGCGCCCCTGTGGCGAGCTCAGCACCGCCGCGGCCCGCTTCAGCCGGCCGATGGCGTCGCGCCGCCGGTCGCCTGCCTGCAGGGTCGCGACCTCCAGCACCATCAGCCGAAAGGCCTTCTCCTCGGCAACGTCAGCCTCGAATCCGTAGGCCACCGCCGTCGCCCGCACGGTGCGCGCCGCGAGGCCGATGGTGGTGGGGATGTCCGCCGCCAGGCCGGCCGCGCCGAAAAGGCCAGCCGCACCGCCCGTCGCCGCGCTCATCCCCTGCGCCCATCGCTGGATGTCGAGCGCCGCGCCCTCGCAGGCCGCGAGGTCCCCGCGGTCGTGGCGGGTCAGGCTGGCCGGCAGGGTCAGCCCCGCGGCGCCGTCGGCCGCGTCCAGCACCGCCTTCAGCGTCTTCGCCGAGATCAGCGCCGAAAGCAGCCGCCCGAACGGGCCCGAGACGGCCTCCGCCCCCCGGCCAAGCAGCGTCGCGCGCTGCTCCTCGAAGGCGCGCTGGCTGTTGAGCGCCTCGCCCACCACGTCGCGCACGGTCGGATCGGCCAGATCGCGGCCGCCGGGCATGCCCTTCGCAGGGCCACTCATGTCACGTGCTCCAGGTTCGCGACGTCGAACCGGGCGCCGGCCTTCCAGGCCCGGCGGTCGTCGCCGTGGTTCGGCAGGCCGCCGGCCCCTTCAGCATCTGCGCCATGTGCATCGGGTTCCAGATCATGATCGTCGCGTTGCGCTGTGTGAACTCGTTTTCGAAGCCCACGCGCCCTCCGGCCCCGTCGTCGTCGCCGTAGGAGGGGCCCGGCCCCGCCTCTCCGATCCAGCCGCAATCGGCCTGCGGCGGAATGGTGAGCCCCAGATGGTTGAGTGCAAAGGCGATGGTCATCGCGGCATGCTTGATCCCGTCCTCGTTGCCGGTCACCACGCAGCCCCCCACCTTGCCGTAGTAGACCGACTGCCCCCGGTCGTTCAGGACGCCCGACATGGCATAGAGTCGCTCGATCAGCACTCGGCAGACGCTGCTCTCCTCGCCCAGCCAGAGCGGCGTTCCGATCACCAGGATATCCGCGTCTCGCACCCGCTCCCAGATGGCCGGCCAGCCGTCGGACGCGTGGCCGTGCTGGGTCATGTCGGGCTGCACGCCGGCGGGCACCCCCGCGCTGGCCAGATGCACGTGCTCCACTTCGACGCCGTTCTTCTCCATCATCTGAGCGACGGCGTTCAGCAGCAGCTTGGTATGGCTTTCCTCGGGAACCAGCTTCAGCGTGGTGTTAAACAGCATCGCCCGCAGCCCGGTGAAGTCATGGGGGCTGTCATCGCAGAGCGCCTGCTGCCGGGAGGAAAGGGTCGTGGTCTCGGAACCGGTCATCGCCCCTCCCCCCGCATGTCGCGCAGCGCCACCGTCCGCTCCGCGGTCATGACCATCCGGCAGTTCGCCCCGACAATGCTGCGGATCGTGCCGTCCTGCCAGCGCGCATAGCTCAGGTCGCATTCCGCATCGCGAAAGGCCAACCAGGCGCGCTGCGCCGCCAGAAGCGCCGGCGCCCGCGGCACGGCTGGCGCGCCGTCCGCCCGGTCCTGCGCGGTCAGGTCATCGCGCGTGGCACGGTACGCCTCGTTGAGCAGATCGTCCCAGGCGGCGGTCTCGGCGGCGATGCATCCCGCGATGCCCGGCGTCGTCTGGCCGCCCGGCCGCGCCCGGCAGGCATCGGCCGCGTGGCCGAGGCAGCCGATCGCCACCTCCCCCGCCGGCACGCTTGCGAGGCAGGCGCGCACGACCCCCGCATCGACCCCCAACTCTCCGGCGGTGGCCGCCCTGGCCGCCAGCAGCCCCGCCGCGAGCACCGCCATCCTCATGGGGCCTCCCGCTCCATCTCTTCCCGGATCTCCCGGATCTCCCGGTCGAGGAAGAAGCTGATCGCCGAGCGGATGATCACCAGCAGGCCCAGGAACAAAAGATCCGCCAACGCCAGGCTCAGCGCGGTGTGGATGATGTCGCTCACGATCAGCAGCTCGAGCCCGGCCAGGATGTACCGCCCCAGCTCCATCCGGTACCGGTTCAGCCCCTGGACCCGGTGCGCGCCCTCCCGCGAAAGCTCCGCCCGGGCCACGCCGATCACGAAACGGACGGCGCCGATCAGGATCACCAGGATCGACAGCACATCGACCCCCGCGGCCACCCATTCCAGCCCGTGCACGATGCCCGACATCTCGGAATGCAGGATGCCCTCGCTCGCGTCGCCCAGAAGCCCGTCCAGCCCGCTGCCCTCGTGCTCCATCAGCCCATCGCCGCCATCAACTCGCGGCCGACCAGCATCCGCCGGATCTCGCTGGTGCCGGCCCCGATCTCCATCAGCTTGGCATCGCGGAAGAGCCGGCTCACGGGCACGTCGTTCATGAAGCCCGCGCCGCCCATCGCCTGCACCGACTGATGCGCCTGCTTCATCGCCTCCTCGCTGGAATAAAGCACGCAGGCCGCCGCATCCGCCCGCGTCACCCGGCCCGCGTCGCACGCCCGCGCGACCGAATAGACATAGGCCCGCGCCGTCATCAGCGCGGTGTACATGTCGGCGATCTTGCCCTGCATCAGCTGGAAATCCCCGATCCGCTGGCCGAACTGCCGGCGCTCCGCCAGATACGGCATGACCTCGTCGAGGCAGGCCGCGATGATCCCCACGCCGATGCCCGCCAGAACCACGCGCTCGTAGTCCAGGCCCGACATCAGCACCCGCACGCCGCGCCCCTCCTCGCCCAGCACGTTCTCGAACGGTACCTCCACGTCGTCGAAGACCAGCTCCGCGGTGTTGGAGCCGCGCATGCCGAGCTTGTCGAAATGCGCGCTGGCGCTGAAGCCCGTCATGTCGCGCTCGACCAGAAACGCGGTGATCCCCTTCGACCCGGCATCGGGGTCGGTCTTGGCGTAGACCACCAGCGTCTGGGCATCAGGCCCGTTGGTGATCCAGTACTTCGTGCCGTTCAGGATGTACCGGTCGTTGCGCTTCTCGGCGCGCAGCTTCATGCCCACCACGTCGCTGCCCGCCCCCGCCTCCGACATGGCCAGCGCGCCCACATGCTCGCCGCTCACCAGCTTCGGCAGGTAGCGCGCCTTCTGGTCGTCGGTCCCGTTCAGCTTGATCTGGTTGACGCAAAGGTTCGAATGCGCGCCGTAGCTCAGGCTCACGCTGGCGCTGGCCCGCGCGATCTCCTCCACCGCGACCGTGTGGTCGAGGTATCCCATGCCGGCGCCGCCGTATTCCTCGGGCACGGTGATGCCCAGAAGGCCCAGATCGCCCATCTCGCGCCAGAGCTCGGTCGGAAAGACGTTGGCGCGGTCGATCTCGGCGGCCATCGGCTTCACGCGCTCCTGCGCCCAGCGATGGACGGTCTCGCGCAGCGCGGTCAGCTCCTCGTCCTCGTCGAACGCCATGGTGCCGGTGAACATGCCGGTGCTCCTCCCCCGAGGCCCGGCGAGCGCGCCGGACGTGCCCACGATGGCCCGGCTATTGCGCCGCCGCAAGGGCGCTGGCGACCCGCACCTCGCCGGCCACGATCCGCGCGATGCAGGCGCAATCCTCCGGGCTGAAGGTCAGCGGCAGCCGCATGTCGAGCAGCCCGGCCAGAACCGCATCGGTGCGCGGCAGCACCGGCGGGTCGGCATAGGTCCAGTGGCTGTAGCGCGAGGTGAAGCCCGAAGGCGCCGCCGCGCCGAACCATTTCAGCTCCACGCCCCGGGCGGCGCAGGCGGCGACCAGCCCTTCGATCCGCGCGCCCGCCCAGCCGGGCACGCGGAACTGGAAGGACGAGCCCACGAAATCCTCCGCCGCCGGCCGCTCGATCAGAACCAGCCCGGGAACGCCCCGCAGGCCGGCCTCGACCACGCGGTAACGCGCCGTCCAGGCCGCGCAGCGCGCCGCCAGCAGCGGGACCTGCGGCCGCAGGATCGCCGCGCGCAGATGGTCCATCCGCGCCGAGAGGTTCGGCAGCCCGGCGCCCAGACCCTCATAGGCCGCGGCCTCCGGCCCCGCCGGATGGCGTCCGTGCATCATGTAGGCCCCGGAGAGCACCGTGGCCCGCGCCATAAGGCCCGCATCGTCGCATACGATCAGCCCGCCCTCGCCGGAGTTCAGGTGCTTGTAGGTCTGGGTGGAATAGCACCCCGCGATCCCGTGCCGCCCCGAAAGCGTGCCGCGCCAGCGCGCCCCCATCGTATGGGCGCAATCCTCGATCACCGCGAGGCCCGCCGCTTCGCAGATCGCCATCAGCCGGTCCATGTCGCAAACATGCCCGCGCATGTGGCTAAGCAGCAGCACGCGGGCGCCCGACGCCCCGGCCTTGCCCTCCAGATCCTCCAGATCCAGCGTCAGCTCTTCGGTCGCCTCCAGAAACACCGCGCGCGCGCCGATCCCGGCGATGGCCCCCGGCACCGGCGCCAGCGTGAACGCGTTGGTCAGAACCGCGTCGCCCGGCCCCACGCCCGCCGCCCGCAGCGCCAGCGCCAGCGCCGCCCCGCCGGAGGCGACGGCAAGGCAGTAGCGCGCCGCCATCGCCGCCGCGAATTCGGCCTCCAGCAGCCCGGTCTCCCCCGGCTCGCCGGGCGCAAGGTTGTAGCGGTGCAGCCGGCCAGAGCGCAGGACGCGCTCTGCCGCTGCAAGGCCCGCCTCGGGGATCGCTTCCTGCTGGGTGAAGCTGCCGCGGAAGACCTCGGCAGAGGTGTCAGGCAGGGAATGCGGCATCACGGCTCCTCGCTCTGGTCCGTCGCAAGCCAGGGCGGCCCGCCGTAATCCCGGTACCAAGGTCGGCGGCAGCGATCTCCGCCCGAACCCAGGCAAGCTGCAGGAATTCCGCGGCGCCGTCTGCAGCCACCTCGCGCCTCGCCAGACGCCGCCTGACCCCGGGCAGCCCCGGCACCGCCTTTGGGTGGGCGGGTGGGGCGGTGCCGGGGCTGCCCGGGGTCAATCGCGAAACGCGCGCCCCGGAACGATGGCAGGCCCGATCCGGCACAGGCCGCTCCCGGCCTCAGCCCGATGCAGACGCCGCGTCGCCCGCCACGGCCGGCCCCAGAAGCCGTGCCACCAGCTCCGGCAGCTCGTCGAAATGCCCCAGCAGCGCCTCCGGCCCCAGCTCCGCCACCCGGTCGCCCTCCGGCCCGAAGCTCACCAGGATGCAGGGCACCCCGGCCGCCTCGGCCGTCTCCCGGTCGGTCGCGGTGTCGCCGATCATCACCGCGCGGCCCGCATCGCCGCCCGCGCGCTCCACCGCCGCCACGAAGGCCGCCCTGTCGGGCTTGCGCACGCTCAGCGTATCGGCGCCCACCAAGGCCCCGAAAAGGCTCCGGACGCCCAGACGGGTCAGCAGCGTCTCGGCCAGCCCCTCCGGCTTGTTGGTGCACACCGCCACGCGGTAGCCGGCGGCACTCAGGGCTTCCACCGCCGCCCGTGCCCCGGGATAGAGCACCGTGTGGGTGTCGATCGCCGCACCGTAGGCCACCAGCAGCGGGTCGTAACCGGCATCCACCAGCGCCTCGTCGCCTTCCATCCCCAGCCGCGCATAACCCAGCCGCAGCATCGCCCGGCCGCCGCGATGCGCCGTCCCGTCGTCCTGCCCCGGCACCAGCACGTCGCCATGCCCGCCGGCGCGGAACACCGCGTTGGCCGCGGCGATCAGGTCCCCGGCCGTGTCCGCCAGCGTCCCGTCCAGATCGAAGACAATAGTACCCATGCATTCCCCCGTTACCGCGCCCGGCACCCTTGCCACCCGGCGCCCCCGCGATAGAACGGGCCCGGGCCGAAGGCCAGCAGCTAGGCCGGACGCCCGCCCAGTCCACCGGCCAGTCCACCGCCCAAGGCCACCGCGCCCGGCCACCGTCCGAGGCCGACGCGCCCGGCCACCGCGGCAGGCCACAGCCCCGGGCATCGCGCGCGGCCCGCCCGCGCCTCCATCCGACCGGCGGCGCCGGCACTGCCGCTTCGAAGAAAAGGCATCCACCCCATGACCGTCTCCCTCGTCATCCTCGCCGCCGGCCAGGGCAGCCGCATGGCCTCGGATCGCGCCAAGGTCCTGCACGAGGTCGGCGGCGCGCCGCTCCTCGCCCATGCCATGGCCGCAGGCGCCGCCCTCGATCCCGCCGCCACGATCGTGGTCACCGGCCACCAGGGGGAAGCCGTGGCGAAGGCCGCCCGCGCCATCGACCCCGAGGTGCACATCGTCACCCAGGCCACCCGGCAGGGCACCGCCGATGCCGTGGCGCAGGCCGCGCCCGCCCTCGGCGCGGCGGCGGGCGACGTGCTCGTCCTCTACGGCGACACGCCCTTCATCCGCCCCCGGACGCTGGCCGCCATGCAGGCCGCCCGCACAGCCGGCGCCGATCTCGTCGTCCTCGGCTTCGAGGCCGCCGATCCCGGCCGCTACGGCCGGCTGGTCGCCGATGCCGAGGACAGGCTCGAGCGCATCGTCGAATGGAAGGACGCCACGCCCGGGGAACGCGCCCTGACGCTCTGCAACAGCGGCGTCGTGCTCGCCGCCGCCGGCGACCTCTTCGACTGGATCGCCCGGGTCGGCAACGCCAACAAGGCCGGCGAATACTACCTCACCGACATCGCCGCCATCGCCCGCGCCCAGGGCGGCGACGCCCGCGTGGTGCGCGGCAGCGAGGCCGAGACGCTGGGCGTCAACACCCGCGCCGACCTCGCCGCCGCCGAGGCCGCCTTCCAGGCCAGGGCCCGCGCCGCCGCGATCGAGGCCGGCGCCACGCTCGCCGCCCCCGACACGGTGATGCTGGCCCTCGACACCCATCTCGGCCGCGACTGCATCGTGGAGCCCTACGTGGTCTTCGGCCCCGGCGTGACGGTCGAGACGGGCGCCCGCATCCGCGCCTTCAGCCACCTGGAGGGCTGCCACGTCTCGGCGGGCGCGGTCGTCGGCCCCTATGCCCGCCTGCGCCCCGGCGCCGAGCTGGCCGAGGATGCGCGCATCGGCAATTTCGTCGAGGTGAAGAACGCCAGCATCGGCCAGGGCGCCAAGGTCAGCCACCTCTCCTACGTGGGCGATGCCGATGTGGGCGCCGCCGCCAATCTCGGCGCGGGCACCGTCACCTGCAACTACGACGGCGTCTTCAAGCACCGCACGACCATCGGGGCGGGGGCGTTCATCGGCTCCAACACCATGCTCGTGGCCCCCGTCAGCATCGGCGCCCACGCCATGACCGCCAGCGGTTCGGTCATCACCGAAGACGTCCCCGAGGGCGCCCTGGCCCTTGGCCGCGCCCGGCAGACCAACAAGCCGGCCCTCGGCAAGCGGCTGATGGACCGGCTGCGGGCGCTCAAGGCACGGGGCTGAGGCGCGCCGGCCGGCCTCTCCGGCGCGTGCGCCGCCGCCGGTCGTGCGGCCTGCGTCGGCCCCCTGCACTCGGCAACCGGCGCCCCTGTCAGCGCTGCAGCAGCCGCCCGGGATCCCCGGAGACGTGCCAGGCGTCCTCCGCGTAGCGCAGGGCAATGCCGCCCTCCTGGAGATAGGCGTTGCCGATCCCGCGCATCACCCCCGACATCTCCCCCTGCAAGGTCGGCATCCCGCTGTTGATCTCGTCGCGGATGTCCGCGCTCACGGTCGCCCGGCACACCGCCGTCGCGCCGTCCACGTCGCACCCCGCGAAGGACCGGACGACGTACCGCATCGAAAGACTCAAGACGTAGGTCCGCCCACCCTCGACCCGCATCACCGCGCGCCCGAAGGTCGCCCGCATGTAAAGGCGCATGCCCTCCGCCAGATAGCGGTCCAGCGCGTCCTGAAACACCGCCCGGGTGATCTCGGGCAGCACGAGGGGCGGCGCCGCCGCGGCCATCCGTGCGCGCTCCGCCTCCAGGGCCGCCTGCCGGTTCGCCGCGGCCTCGCGGTCCGCCGCGATCCGCCGCCCCTTCGCCGCGCTGGCCTCCCTGAACTCCGCCATCAGCGCCAGGCCCTCCTCGGTCTCCGCGCAGTCGAGCGCCGACTGGACCTGCGTGTAGAATTCGCCAAGCCGGCCGCTGCCCTCCTCGTGGATCGCACCCTCGGCAAGGGTCAGGCCAGACCCCCCGACAAGCTCTGCCTTGATCGAAAGCGCCCGGTCCAGATAGCGTCGCGCCTCCGCCGCACGCGCCTTTGCACCCTCGACGTAGTCGGTCTGGGTCGTGTAGCGGCCGCCCGTCTCGTCCGGCACGGCGGTGCACGAGGTCGGGCTCACCAGCTGCGCCTCTGCCGCGGCGCCGGCCAGCAGGGTGGCCGCCACCGCAAGACCTGCGGAAACCGCTTTCAATGGCAAACCCATGACGCACCCTCACCCCAATACCATGACGCATACGCCCGGAATTCCTAAAAGCCGGTGCACATCTTGGCAACCGTGGGCCGCCGCGTCCGCACGCCGCTTGCCGCCCCCCCCTTGCCGCGATACCTTCGCCCCCATGCTCGATACCCAGCACCAGCCGGCGCCCCTGATCGATCCCTTCGCCCGGGCCATCACCTACCTGCGCGTCTCGGTCACCGACCGCTGCGATTTCCGCTGCGTCTACTGCATGTCGGAGAACATGACCTTCCTGCCCAAGCGCGAGCTGCTCTCCCTCGAAGAGCTGGATCGCCTCTGCTCCGCCTTCATCCACCTCGGCGTCGCCAAGCTGCGCATCACCGGCGGCGAGCCGCTGGTGCGGCGCGACATCCTCACCTTCTTCCGCGCCATGTCCCGGCATCTGGAAAGCGGCCGGCTGGCCGAGCTGACGCTGACCACCAACGGCTCGCAGCTGGCCCGCTTCGCCGCCGATCTCGCCGCCGCCGGCGTGGCTCGCGTCAACGTCTCGCTCGACACGCTCGACGCCGACCGTTTCGCCGCGATCACCCGCTGGGGGCGCCTGCCGCAGGTGCTGGCCGGCATCGACGCCGCCCGCGAAGCCGGCCTGCGGGTCAAGATCAACACCGTCGCCCTGAAGGGCCAGAACGAGGACGAGCTATTCCCTCTCGTCGAATGGGCCGCCGCGAACGACCTCGACCTCACCTTCATCGAGGTCATGCCCATGGGCGACATCGGCAACGAGGATCGCCCCGGCCAGTACTGGCCGGTGAGCGACCTGCGCGCCCGCCTCGCCACGCGTTACACCCTGACGGAAAGCGACGAACGCTCCGGCGGCCCCGCCCGCTACGTGCGCCTCGGCGAGACCGGCCAGAAGATCGGCTTCATCACGCCGCTCACCCACAACTTCTGCGAAAGCTGCAACCGCGTGCGGCTCACCTGCACCGGCCAGCTCTTCCAGTGCCTCGGCCAGGAAGACGAGGCCGACCTGCGCGCGCCGCTGCGCGACCATCCGCAAAGCGACGCGCCGCTCCACGCCGCGATCCGCGCCGCCATCGCCCGCAAGCCCAAGGGCCACGATTTCGACTACGCCCGCCAGGCCGGACCGGTACCGCCACGGGTGCGCGGCCAGATGACCCGCCACATGAGCCACACCGGCGGCTAGGCCAGCGCCGCGCCGCCGCCGGCAGACAGGGCATCCTCGGGCCCGACCCGTGCACCTCCCCCCGCCCGCGCCACCGCCCGGCAGACAGGTCACCCTCGGGCCCGACCCGAGGACCTCCCCACATAGGCCCAGCTCCGGCCACCGCCGCCGCCACCGCCCGGGCCCACGGTCCGGTTTCCCGGACTGTGCCCGCCGCCTTCCGTCGCTTAATCCAAAAGTAAGAAGCGCCCGGGCCCGCAATCGGGCGGCACCGGCGCGGCGGGAGGCGGATGATGGAATGGCTCGGATATCTCGGCGCGGCCTTCGCGGTGATCCTCTCGGCCGGGGCCAGCGACATGCGCTGGTTCCGCCCCGGCTCGGCCATCGCCAACATGGCCTTCATCGCCTACGCGCTCCACGCCGAGGCCGGATTGATCCTGATGACACACGCGATGCTGCTGCCGATCAATCTGCTCCATGCGTGGCGCGCCTGGCACCCGCGCGGCGCGGGGCGGCGGGGCGCAGGCGGCGGCGCAGTGGCCGCATCCCTGCCGCAATCCACGGAAGCGGCGGCATATCGGCCCTCCGTCGCCTGAGGTGCCGCCTCGCCCCAAATGTTGCGCAACCCGCCCGGGACCGCGCGCAGGGGTCCGACACAAGGCCGACCGAAGGCCGACGCCGGGCCGACGCCCGTTTTCGGCCCGAAAGGCTCAGGACGCGGGCAGCCGCTGCTCCACGATCTCCGCCCACCACGAGCACCCCGCCGGCATCGCCTCGTCGTCGAAATCGTATTCCGGGTGGTGCACCATCGCGGTGTCGCCGTTGCCGACGAGGATGTAGGCCCCGGGGCGTTCCTGCAGCATGTAGGCGAAATCCTCGCCGCCCATGATCAGCGGCGCATCGGCGCAGTCCCCGGCGACGCGCCGCGCCACGTCCGCGGCAAATTCCGTTTGTTCCCCGGCATTTGCCATCACCGGATAGCCCCGGCGATAGTCGACCGCGCATTGCCCGCCGAAGGCCTCCGCGGTGCCGCTGGCCAGCGCGATCAGCCGCGCCTGCGCCAGGTCGCGCACGCCCTCGTCGAGCGTCCGCACGGTGCCCTTCAGCGTCGCGCGCGGCGGGATCACGTTGTAGGCCTTGCTCTCCGTCTCGAAGCTGGTGACGCTCACCACGATCTGCCCCACGGGGTCGACGTTCCGGCTTGCAATGCTTTGTAATGCAACGACGATATGGCTCGCGATCAGGGTCGTGTCGATCGTGTCGTGGGGCTTGGCCGCATGCCCGCCGCGGCCTTCCACGACCAGGGTGAACTCGTCCGTCGCGGCAAAGAACGGCCCCGGACGGATCGCGAAGGAACCAAGCGGCAGCCCCGGCATGTTGTGCATCCCGTAGACCTCCTCCATCGGAAATCGCTGCAGCAGGCCATCGTCGATCATCACCTTGGCGCCGCCGCCGCCCTCTTCCGCCGGCTGGAAGATCACCGCCACGGTCCCGTCGAAATTCCGTGTCTCGGCAAGGTATTGCGCGGCACCCAGCAGCATCGCGGTGTGCCCGTCATGGCCGCAGGCATGCATCGCGCCGGGCACGGTCGAGGCATGCGGCGCGCCCGTCGCCTCCAGGATCGGCAGCGCGTCCATGTCGGCGCGCAGCCCGATGGTACGCCCCGAGCTGGTGCTGCGCCCGCGGATCAGCCCCACCACGCCGGTGCCGCCGATCCCCTCGGCCACCTCGTCGCAGCCGAACGCCCGCAACTTCTCCGCCACCAGCGCCGCCGTCCGGTGCGTCTCGAACAGCAGTTCGGGATGGGCATGGATGTCGCGCCGCCAAGCAGTGATCTCGGGCAGCATCTCGGCGAAACGGTTCTTGATCGGCATGGGAGCTTGGGCCTTTCGGGTGGACGGGGTCGGCCCCGAGCCTACGCCCGGCCCGGCCCCGGCGCCAGCCTGCCGATGCCCCTGCCGCGCCAGCCCGGGCCGATCCGTGGAAAAGGACGCCGGCCTGCCACGCGGGGCGCTTGCGGAACGGGCGGCCGCGCCACTCCGCCGCGCGCGAACCCCTGTTCCGCACGCGCGGCGCAGCGCGAACGCGCGCCTTCCGCAAGGTCCGCTCCCGGCGCCGGGCAACCCTTGCCGCACCGCCCGGCGCCCCATATCCGAGCGACCGGCTACAAAAGGGATCAGCGCCATGTTCGAACAACTCGGCCTCGACTGGACGGACCCGCGCGGCGCCTCGCTGCTGCTCGGCCTGCTCCTCGGCCTTGCCTTCGGCGTGCTCGGCCAACGCACCCGCTTCTGCCTGCGCCGCGCGGTCGCCGGCCCTGCGGGCGAACGGCGCGAGGCTGCCGGCATCTGGCTGACAGCCCTCGCCGCGGCGCTGCTCGGCACCCAGGCCGCCGTCGCCGCCGGCTGGATAGACTTCGCCGGGCACCGCTTCCTGGCGCCCGACCTGCCATGGCTCGCCATCGTCGCGGGCGGGCTGATGTTCGGCGCCGGGATGGTGCTGACCCGAGGCTGCGTCTCGCGGCTCGCGGTGCTCTCGGGCGGCGGCAACCTGCGGGCGCTTGCGGTGCTCGTGGTCTTCGCCATCGCCGCCCATGCCACGCTGAAAGGGGTGCTGGCCCCGCTGCGGTTGGCCCTTGGCGCGCCCACTCTGCCGCTTGGCGAGGCGGCCGGGCTGGGCGCGCTTCCCGGCGGGCCGCTGCTCTGGACCGGCGCGCTGGCGTTGGCCGCCGCCGCCTTCGTCTGGCGCAGCGGCGTCCGGCCCCTGCCCCTCGCCATGGCCGCGGCGCTCGGCCTGCTGGTGCCCGCCGCCTGGATCGGGACCGGCCTGGTGCTGGCCGACGATTTCGATCCCATCGCGTTCGAGAGCCTCTCGTTCACGCTGCCAGCCGCGGAAACGCTGTTCTGGGCCATCGCTTCCACGTCTGTCGCGGCAGGCTTCGGCGTCGGCCTCTTCGGGGGCGTCGTGGCGGGCGGCGGCATCGCGGCGCTGGCGGCGGGCCAATTCCGCTGGCAGAGCTTCGAGAGCCCCGCCCAGACCGGCCGTTACCTCGCAGGCGCAATGCTGATGGGCGCCGGCGGGGTGCTGGCGGGCGGCTGCACCGTGGGCGCGGGGCTCGCGGGCGTCTCGACCCTCTCTGTCGCGGCAATCCTGGCGCTGGCCGCTATCGTCGCGGGCGGCCGTCTGGCCGCCGCGCTGCCGGGCGTCAGTGAACCACGGCGTTCCGGATCCGCCGCACAAGAAACCACACGGCCAGGAAGACAACCGGCGTAGCGATCGCCGTCAGCTCGACCTTGGTGATCTCGCCCTGCTCGCTGAGCGGGGCGAGGATGTTCACCGCGAGGTTCACCGCGTAGTAGCTGATCGCCACCACGCTCAGCCCCTCCACCGTCTGCTGCAGGCGCAGCTGCAGGTCGGCCCGCCTGTCCATGCTTTCCAGCAGCATCTGGTTCTCGGCCGATCGCTCCACGTCCACGCGCGTACGCAAGAGGTCGCCCGCACGGATGGCCCTGTTGGCGATCGAGCCCAGCCGGGCCTCGGCGGACTTGACCGTGCGCATCGCCGGGTCGAAGCGCCGCATCATGAACTCGCCGAAGGTCTGCCGGCCGTTGAACCGCCCTTCGCGCATGACGTCGATCCGCTGGCTCACCAGCGCCTCGTAGGCGCCCGTCGCGCCGAAGCGGAACGATGACTTGGCGGCCAGGTTCTCGAGATCGGCGGCGATCTGCAGAAGCTCCTTCAGCGTCTCCTCGGGCTTCGTCACGGTGCCGGTCATGTCGCCGACCAGATGCGAGAGCTTGCCCTCGATGGCGTTGATGCGCGGGGCGAGTTGCCGGGCGGTAGCGAGCCCCAGCATCGACATGCTCTTGTAATCCTCGATCTCGGCCAGGCGTTGCACGATCCGGCCCACCCGGCGGGGCCCCAGATCGGGCTGGACGAAGACGGCCATGCGGATGTGCCCGGCCGGGTCGATGCGGAAGTCGCTGGCCACCAGGGCCGTCCGGTCGACGACCTCGCTGATCGCGAGGCTTTCGGCCACGAACCAGTTCGAGAGCTTGCCGATGACGAGGTCGACGTCGTCCATCACCTCGACGCGGATCAGCGAAGAGGTCACCCGCTGCCCCGGCGCCGCATCCAGCCACGCCTCGGGGAAGGCGTGGAAGGTGGAGCCGTCGAAGGGCCGCTCCGCCACGCCGTCGGCGAAGAGCGTGTAGGTCATGAACTCGGTATGGCTCTCCCATTTCAGCCGGTACCGGCCGACCTCTCCGTAGAAATGGGTGGCATCGGGTTGCGGATGCTGCGCGCCGAACCGATCGAGAAGGGCCAGCAGATGCGCCCGGTCCAGACCCTTATCGCGGCCCGCCCCGTCGGGCGACATGATCGCGACGCTGGCGGCGCGGCAGGGCGCTTGCAACGCCGGGAAAGGCCGCGCGTGCAGCTCGTTGGCCAGCGTGTATCGCTGCGGTTCGTCCTCGATCATGCCTGATACCCGCTGCCTGCCGTCTCTTTGGTTCGTCCTAACGTGGCGTCGGCGCAGGCGAAAGCAAAGCCTTCGTGCCGACCCGGGCTATCCCGGCCGCGAAATTGGCGCGCCGTCGGCGAAGACCTGCACCCATTCCAGCACCCGCACAGACTTGCGCAGCCCCGTGGGCCAGAACGGATCGGCACGCACCAGCGCCTCGACCCTGGACGCGTCATGTGCCTCCACGAGCCAGAGGCCGCCCTGGCCCGCCCCATCCGCGTCCCGCAACGGGCCCGCGGACAGGATGCTGTCGCCGTTCGCCTCCAGGAAGGCCAGGTGGGCGGCCATGTGGGTCTTGCGGATACCCGGATCGGCATCCGGCGCATCCTCGAGAATGACAGCGAATTTCAAGGCCGGGTCCTTCCTTCGCGCTCAGGCGACCTTGGTCAGCAGCGCATCGAGCGAGGCCTTCGCGTCGCCGTAGAACATCCGCGTGTTGTCCTTATAGAAAAGCGGGTTCTCGATGCCGGAATACCCGGTGCCTTGGCCGCGCTTCGATACGAACACCTGCTTGGCCTTCCACACCTCCAGCACCGGCATGCCGGCGATGGGAGAGTTCGGGTCGTCCTGCGCGGCAGGGTTCACGATGTCGTTGGAGCCGATGACGATGACCACGTCGGTCGAGGGGAAATCCTCGTTGATCTCGTCCATCTCCAGCACGATGTCATAGGGCACCCGCGCCTCGGCCAGCAGCACGTTCATGTGCCCCGGCAGGCGCCCCGCCACCGGGTGGATGGCGAAGCGCACGGTCTTGCCCTGCGCCCGCAGCCGCTTGGTCAACTCGCTGACGCTCTGCTGCGCTTGCGCCACGGCCATGCCGTAGCCGGGCACGATCACCACGCTGTCGGCGTCGTCCAGCGCCGCGGCGACGCCATCGGCGTCGATGGCGACCTGCTCGCCCTCGACCGCCATCTGCTCGCCCGAGGGTCCGCCCCAGCCGCCAAGGATCACGCTGACGAAGTTGCGGTTCATCGCCTTGCACATGATGTAGCTGAGGATCGCGCCGGAAGAGCCGACCAGCGCGCCGGTGACGATCAGCAGGTCGTTGCCCAGCGTGAAGCCGATCGCCGCCGCCGCCCAGCCGGAATAGCTGTTGAGCATCGAGACGACCACCGGCATGTCGGCGCCGCCGATCCCCATGATCAGGTGGTAGCCGATGAAGCCCGCGATCAGCCCGATCAGCAGGATCGCCCAGATCCCCGCGCCGCCCACGTAGAGCACGCCCAGGAACAGGCAGAGCAGACCCGCACCCGCGTTCAGCAGATGCCCGCCCGGCAGCTGCGTCGGCTTGCCGTCGAGCTTGCCGGCCAGCTTGCCGAAGGCGACGATGGAGCCGGTGAAGGTCACCGCGCCGATGAAGACGCCTAGGAACACCTCGGTGCGCAGGATCCTAATCTCGGCGCCGGTCTTCTCCGCCAGCGTCGCGGCGAAGCCCCGGAACACCGCCAGCTGCACCGCCGGATCGGCCAGCACCGCGGCCTTCGCGGCCATCACGCGACCCAGCTCCAGATCGGCGTTGATCCCGATGAAGACGGCCGCGAGCCCCACGAAGCTGTGCAGCGCCGCGACCAGCTGCGGCATGTCCGTCATGCCGACGCGGGTGGCCACCACCACCCCCGCCGCAGCACCGATGGCGACCATCAGCCCGACGATGAAGAGATGCCCCATGCCGGGCCCGAAGACGGTGGCCGCCACCGCCAGCGCCATGCCGACGATCCCGTACCAGACGGCGCGCTTGGCGCTCTCCTGCCCCGACAGGCCGCCCAGCGACAGGATGAACAGAACCGCGGCGGCGATATAGGCCGCGGAGGTAAGACCGATGCTCATGATGTCGGGCCCTTCAGGATTTCTGGAACATGGCAAGCATCCGGCGCGTCACCAGGAAGCCGCCGACGATGTTGATGGTCGCGATCAGGATCGAGATGCTGGCCAGCGTCGCCACAAGGAAACTGCCCGACCCTACCTGCAGCAGCGCGCCCAGGATGACGATCCCCGAGATCGCGTTGGTCACCGCCATCAAGGGCGTGTGAAGCGCGTGGCTGACGTTCCAGATCACCTGGAACCCTATGAAGCAGGCCAGCGCGAAGACGATCAGATGCGACATGAAGCTGGCCGGCGCGAAGAACCCGATCGCGCCGATCACCGCGGCGCCCGCCACCAGCAGCGTCACCTGGCTGCGGGTCGCGGCCCGGAAGGCGGCGGCCTCGGCGGCCTTGCGTTCCTCCAGCGTAGGCGGCTTCACCTTTTCCTTCGGCTTCGCCGCGGCGATGGCCGCCACCTTCGGCTTCGGCGGCGGATAGGTCACCTCCCCGCCATGGGCGATGGTGGCGCCGCGGATCACGTCGTCGTCCATGTTGTGCTTGAGCGTACCGTCTTTCTCGGGTGTCAGATCAGCCATCATGTGGCGCACGTTCGTGGAATAGAGCGTGCTCGACTGCGCCGCCATCCGGCTGGGGAAATCGGTGTAGCCCACGATGGTCACGCCGTTGTCGCTGACGATCTTGTCGTCCTTCACCGTCAGCTCGCAGTTGCCGCCGCGCTCCGCCGCAAGATCCACGATCACCGAGCCCGGCTTCATCGCCGCCACCATGTCCTTCGTCCACAGGATCGGCGCGTCGCGGCCCGGGATCAGCGCCGTGGTGATGACGATGTCGATCTCGGGCGCCATCTCGCGGAACTTCGCAAGCTGCTTTTCCTGGAATTCCGGCGAGGACGGCGCCGCATAGCCGCCCGAGCCCGAGCTGTCCTGCGTGTCCTCGAAGTCGAGGAACACGAATTCCGCGCCCATGCTCTCGATCTGCTCCGACACCTCCGGCCGCACGTCGAAAGCATAGGTGATCGCGCCCAGCGAGGTCGAGGTGCCGATCGCCGCCAGCCCCGCCACGCCGGCGCCCACCACCAGCACCTTGGCGGGCGGCACCTTGCCGGCGGCGGTCACCTGGCCGGTGAAGAACCGCCCGAAGTTGCTGCCCGCCTCGATCACCGCGCGGTAGCCGGCGATGTTGGCCATCGAGCTCAGCGCGTCCATCTTCTGCGCCCGGCTGATCCGCGGCACCATGTCCATCGCCACGATGGTCGCGCCGGTCTCGGCGGCGGCCTTCATCAGCGCCTCGTTGGAAGCGGGGTAGAAGAACGAGATCAGCGTCTGCCCCTGGCGCAGGCGGCCCACCTCGCCGTCCGTCGGCGGGCGGACCTTGGCCACCACCTCCGCCCAGTCCCAAAGGGCTGCGGCACCGTCCAGCACCTCGACCCCGGCCGCCCGGTAGGCGTCGTCAGAGAAACCCGCATGCGCCCCGGCGCCGGCCTCGATCCCCGGCGCGTGTCCCAGCTTCCCGAGCTGCGCCGCGCTGTCTGGCGTCAGCGCAACCCGCGCCTCGCCCTCGAAAATCTCTGCCGGAACGCCGAATTTCACGCTGGTGCCCTCTCGTCGCTGTCCCCGGCCGTCGCCCATGGCGGAACCGGAGGGAATATCGCCTCCGCGCGAGGTAACACCGCCCGCACGATTGCCGCAAGTCGGTGGCGGGCCGCCGCGCCGGCGCCCGGGGGCTGGCCCACGGCCCGCCGGCACGCTAAAGCGTCCGCCCGCCCGATGCCACGGCACCATGCCAGGAGACGCGCCGCCGATGGTCGACGTCCGCCCCTTCCATCCCCGGGATGCCGTCGCCCTGCGCGGGATCTTCCGCCAGGCCGTCCTCGTCGGCGCCGCCGGGCATTACGACGCAGCGCAGCGCGCCGCCTGGGCGGGCGCCGCGGCCCTGCCCCCCGCCTGGCCCGCCCGCCTCGGCGACCAGATCACGCTGGTGGCCGAAGCGGCCGGCGGCCCGCCGCTCGGCTTCATGACGCTCGGCCATGACGGGCATCTCGACCTCGCCTTCGTGCGCCCCGAAAGCAGGGGCACCGGCGTCGCCGCGGCGCTCCTCGGCGCCATCGTCGCCGAGGCCCGCGCCCGCAGCATCGCGCCTCTGACGACCGAGGCCAGCCACCTCGCCCGCCCCTTCTTCTTGCGTCACGGCTGGACGCTTCTGGCCGAACAGCAGGTCGAACTGAACGGCATCACACTCACCAACTTCCGCATGGAGCTGCGCCTCGACTGAACCGCCGCACGCGCCGACGATCGGCCAGGCGGCCTGCCGGGCCCCCGGCCGAAACCCCGCCGCGCCCTTCGGGCCCAGGCTCATGCGTAGCCGCTCAGAAAAGCCGCCCCCCTTCGATGTTCCACAAATATCCCCGCCGGAGGCATCCTTCGCCGCGCAGCGGCCCCTTCACCCCAGCCAGGCGTCGTAATCGGAGACCAGCAGGTGCCGCGGCGCCTCGTCCTCCTCGATGTCCGAAAACCGGCCGATCGGCTCGCGGAAGACGTTGTCCGCCAGGTCGTCGTTGACGGTCGAGACCTCGCCGATCAGCACGTCGCCCCCCTCGCCCCAGAAGGCGTGCCAGTCCCCCGGCATCAGGGTCACGCTCTCGCCTGGCGCGAAGCGCAGAACCTCGCCGGGCGTGAAGTCACGGCGGCGTCCGTCGCACCACACGGTGCCGCCCGCGCCGTCGTCGAAGCCGCCCAAGGCGTCCGAGCCGTAAAGCTCGATGGCCAGCGTCGCCCCGCCGCGGTTGATGATGTCCTCGGCCTTCACCACATGCCGGTGCATCGGGCTCAGCTGGTCCTGGCGCGAGATCATGATCTTCTCGGCGTAGCACATGCCGCCGCCGCCCTTCAGGTCGCTCAACCGGCCGTTGCGGGTGGTGAAGAGGAAAAGCCCCATCGCGGCGAAGTCGCCGGCGCCGTAATCGGTGATGTCCCAGCCCAGCCGGGCATCCCTGATCCCGGTCGCATCGCCCTGCCGCGCCTGCATCTCCTGCGGCGTCCAGTAGGCGAAGGGCGGCAGGATGTGCCCGTGGCCGCGGATCATCGCGTCGGCCTCGGCCATGATGCGGTTGATGTCGGATCGTTTCATGGACGGGTGCCTTCCCTTGGTCGCCTGCCGGGCGTCATCGCAAGGGGTTCGCCGCCCCGCAAGTCCCGCTGGTCCGAAGGCGCAGCGCCCGCATCGGGTCGGCCGGGTCGCCATCTCGCTCGTCGGCCCGCCTGGCCCCTCGCTCCGAAAGGTCCCTGCTCGCGGCCCGGCAATCAGGCCGTACGGGCCATCGGCACGCGCGCGCCCGCCTCCCAGGCGCGCACCGCGGCCCCGAACGCGCCGAAAAGCGTCCTCGATACGGGATCCCGCGCGGCGTTCCATTCGGGGTGCCACTGCACCGAAAGCGAGAAGCCCGGCGCGCCCTCCACATAAAGCGCCTCGGCGGTGCCGTCCGGCGCCCAGCCGTCCACCACGATGCGCGGCCCGGGGTCGCGCAGGCCCTGTCCGTGCAGCGTGTTGGTCCGCACCACCCGCTCGCCCATCAGCCTGTGAAACACCCCGCCCTCGGCAAAGCTCACGTCGTGGCGCAAGGCAAAGCGTTCCTCCTGGGTGCCCTCGGGGGGCATCCGGTGGTTGTCGCGCCCGGGCAGGTCGCGGATCTCGGGATCGAGCGTGCTGCCGAAGGCCACCGCGACCTCCTGAAAGCCACGGCAGACCCCGAAGATCGGCTGGCCGCGCGCCACGCAGGCCCGGATCAGCCGCAACACCACCGCATCGCGCGCCCGGTCGAAGGCACCATGCGCCTCGGTCGCCGGCTCGCCGTATTCCTCCGGGTGCACGTTCGGCCGCCCGCCGGTGAACAGGAACCCCGCACAGACCTCCATGAGGTCTTCCGCCGCCACCCATCTGGGATCGGGCGGCACGATCAGCGGCACCGCCTGCGCGACCTCCGCCACGGCCGAGACGTTGATCTCGCCCGTCGCATAGGCGGGATACTCGTCGTTGATCATGTGGCTGTTGCCGATGATCCCGATGATCGGGCGCCGCGCCGGGCCACCGTCGGCGCGAGCCGATGGCTCCGGCACGGCGGCGGGGCAGGCGTCGGCGCCGATCGGCGCGGTCGGAATGGGCACGGGGACGTCCTGAAAGGTTGAGGGGCACAAGGGAACGGCGACGCCCCTGAGTATCCCCAAACCGCCTGCGCGTCGAGACGCCCCGTGCGGTCATCACCCGCGAGCGCGGTCTACCTCGCGGTATCTGCCCCTCGAAGAGGCAGCCTCCGGGCTTCGCTCAGTATCTGGCCCGAGGCGGTTCGGCCACGGTCGACAGCCGCCGCGAGGCCGGCGCGCCGCGCCGACACCGCTCCGAGCAGTAGAGCACATGGTCCCAGTCCCGCGCCCACTTCTTCCGCCAGGCGAAGGGATGCCCGCAGATCACGCAGACCTTCGTCGGCAGATCGACCTTCTGAACACCCTTCGGCATTCCGGCTTCTCCCCCCTAGGCGTCTTCCCGCACTATTCAGGCACGACCTCCGTTTCGCCGGTGCGTCCATCCACCTGCGGCTGCTCGTTGTCGGGCGCGCCGCCCGTGGCGAACAGGAACACGATCAGCCCCAGCAGAAGCAGCAGCGCGAAGAGGATGGCGCTGCCCATGCCCAGCAGGGCGGGCTTGTGACGTTCGGCCTGTTTCTTGGTGTTGGTATCGGGGGCTGACATGGCGGTTCCTCGAGGCTGAAGGGCGGGCCGAAGCCGCAGCGGTTGCCGCGCGCAGGTTTGACCCATAACGTCCGCCCTCGCGAACGAGTTCCCCAGAAGCTTCCCGGAGGTCCAGATGCGCAGCGCCGATGCCGGCCAGGACGGCCCCGTCGCGGCTCCCGCCGCACCCGACCAGACGATCCACCTCAGCGAATACCGCGCGCCCGCACATCTTGTGGAGGACGTGCACCTGACCTTCCGCCTCGCGCCCACCGCGACGCGCGTCCTCTCCGCCCTGCGCATGGTGCCCAACCCGGAAGCCCCCGGCCCTTTCTTCCTGCACGGCGAAGGGCTTACCCTCATCTCCGCGAGCATCGACGGCACCCCCATCCAGCCCACGCTCACCCCCCAGGGCCTCACCTGCATGGTCCCCGATGCGCCCTTTACCTTCGAGGCCGAGGTGGAGATCTCGCCAGAGGCCAACACCGCGCTCGAAGGCCTCTACATGTCGCGCGGCATGTACTGCACCCAGTGCGAGCCCGAGGGCTTCCGGAGGATCACCTATTATCCCGACCGCCCCGACGTGATGGCCCCCTTCACCGTGCGCATCGAATCCGAGGCCCCGGTGCTTCTGTCCAACGGCAACCGCACCGGGGCGGGGCGCGGCTGGGCCGAATGGCGCGACCCCTGGCCGAAACCCGCCTATCTCTTCGCCCTCGTCGCCGGAGAGCTCATCCCCCACAAGGACCGCGTCCGGACCTGCTCGGGCAACGACGTGGACCTCGCCGTCTGGGTCCGCGAGGGCGACGAGGACAAGTGCGACTGGGCCATGACCTCCCTCAAGCTTTCCATGCGGTGGGACGAGGAGACCTATGGACGCGAATACGATCTGGAGGCCTTCAACATCGTCGCGGTCGACGACTTCAACTTCGGCGCGATGGAGAACAAGGGGCTGAACGTCTTTAACTCCGCCGCCGTGCTCGCCAGCCCCGCCACGGCCACCGACGCCGATTTCGAACGCATCGAATCGATCATCGCCCACGAGTATTTCCACAACTGGACAGGTAACCGCATCACCTGCCGCGACTGGTTCCAGCTCTGCCTCAAAGAAGGGCTCACCGTTTTCCGCGACCAGCAGTTCACCGCCTCCGTCCGCTCCGCCCCCGTCAAGCGCATCGAGGATGTGCTGGCGCTGCGGGCCCGCCAGTTCCGCGAGGATGCGGGGCCGCTGGCGCATCCCGTCCGCCCCGAGAGCTTCGTCGAGATCAACAACTTCTACACCGCCACCGTCTACGACAAGGGCGCCGAGCTGATCGGCATGCTGCAGACGCTGGTGGGCGAGAATGCCTACTACGAGGCGCTGGAGCTCTACTTCGCCCGGCACGACGGGCAGGCCTGCACCATCGAGGATTGGCTGGCCGTCTTCCAGGATGCCACCGGCCGGGATCTCGCGCAGTTCGCCCGTTGGTATGCCCAGCCCGGCACGACGCGCGTCGCCGTGCGCGAAAGCTGGGAGGCCGGAACCTTCACGCTGACCCTCCGCCAGGACCTGCCGCGCATTCCGGGCTTCCCCGCGCCCGAACCGCTGGTCATCCCCGTCGCCGTCGGCCTCATCGCCGAGAACGGCGAGGAGGTGGCGCGAACCCGGGTGCTGGAGCTGACGGAGAGCGAGCAGAGCTTCGAGTTCCCCGGTCTCGCCGCCCGGCCCGTGCCCTCGATCCTGCGCGGCTTCTCGGCACCGGTGATCCTCGATCACACGCCCGGCCCCAAGGCCCGCGCCCTGCTGCTGGCGCACGACACCGACCCCTTCAACCGCTGGGAGGCCGGGCGCAGCCTCGCCAAGGCCAGCCTCGTCGCCATGCTGGCCGAGGGCGCGGCGCCCGACGACGCCTATCTCTCGGCGCTCGACAGCCTTCTGAACGACGAAGACGCCGACCCGGCCTTCCGGGCGCTCTGCCTCATGCGCCCCAGCCCCGACGACATGGCCGCCACCCTCAAGGCCGCCGGGATGGTGCCGGATCCGGTGGCGATCCACGAGGCGCTGGAGTCGTTCTCGGGCGCCATCGCCAGCGGCAGCGAGGAAACGCTGGCCCGGCTCTATGACGCGATGCAGGTGCCCGGCCCCTACGATCCGGGGGCCGAGGCCGCCGGGCAGCGGGGCCTCGCCAACGCCGCGCTCGCCCTGCTCACCCGCCGGGACGAGGGCGAGCGCGCCCGCGCCCAGTTCGCCGTCGCCGACAACATGACCCAGTCGCTCGGCGCGCTGGCGCCACTGGTCCGCCACGGCCACGGCGACCCCGAGCTTGCCACGTTCTACGACCGCTGGCGGCAGGAGCGGCTGGTGCTCGACAAGTGGTTCGGCCTGCAGGTCGCCGCCGCCGCCCCCGGTGCGGCGGTGGACACCGCGCGGCGGCTCACCGAGCACGAGGATTTCACCTGGAAGACGCCCAACCGCTTCCGCGCCGTGATCGGGTCGCTGGCGGGCAACGCGGCGGGCTTCCACGATCCTTCCGGCGCCGGCTACGCGTTCCTCGCCGACTGGATCCTGCGGCTCGACCCGGTCAACCCGCAGACAGCCGCGCGCACCTGCACGGCCTTCGAGACCTGGGCCCGCTACGACGCGGACCGTCAGGCGCAGATGCGGGCGGAGCTCGGCCGGATCGGGCAGGCCGAGGGCCTCTCCCGCGACACCGCCGAGATGGTGACCCGTATCCTCGGCTGAAGCCCAAGACCGCGCTGCGCCCCTGACGCCGCGCGTCGACCGGCGTCGTCGGGCGTCGTCCGGCGCGGGGCCGTGCGCTCCCGCGTCGGGCCCGCGCCGGATGGCTCCGCCGCAAGGCCGGGGCCATGGCCCGTCCGGGCGCCATCCTCCTTGGGCATGCGCCGGCCGGTCCTGCCGGGCTCTTTCCCTTGGGCGCGCACCGGCCGGTCCTTCCGGGCTCTTTCCCTTGCGCGTGCGCCGGCCGGTCCTTCCGGGCTCACGGATCGGCCCGCCGCCGCGCAGCACGCGCCGCCCCTACCCGCAGCCGGGCCACCTCCAGGCCACGCCGCCCCCGCCTTCGGTCCGCTCGACGACGCGCGCCCGACAGGCGCCGCCAGGCCGTTCGGGCAACCGTTCGCACGCCCCTGCGCCATGCCGGCGGCCAGCGCCCGCGCCGCATGGGCGGGTGGGTGGGGCGGTGCGGGCGCTGGCCGCTTCCCGCCGGCAGGGGCGCTGCCCGCCGCCCTGCCGCGCCGCCGCCCTGCCCCCAGGCCGCCGGAGCGGAACCGCCGTCGCGCCGCCCTCCCCCCTGGGTGCCGCCGGAGCGGAACCGCCGTCGCGTGGCCGTGTTTCACTGCCTGAACGGACCAACCGAAACGGAGCAGATCATGACCCGTATGACCGACGCCAAGATCCTCATCCTCGCCACCGACGGCTTCGAGCAGTCGGAGCTGGACTATCCCCGCAAGCACCTCGCGGAGCGGGGCGCCACCGTCCATCTCGCCACTCCCGAAGGCCGCGACATCCGCGGTTGGGACGGCGACGACTGGGGCCGGACCGCCTCCCACGACCTTGCCATCGAGGATGTCGACGCGGGCGACTACGATGCGCTCGTCCTGCCCGGCGGCCAGATCAATCCCGACGTGCTGCGCACCAACGCCCGCGCCGTCGAGATCGTGCGCGAATTCGTCGCCTCGGGCCGGATCGTCGCCGCCATCTGCCATGGGCCCTGGATGCTGGTCGAAGCCGATGCCGTGCGCGGCCGCGAGATCACGTCCTACCCCTCCATCAAGACCGACGTGACGAACGCCGGCGGCAACTGGGTCGACCAGGCCGTCGCCACCGACAACGGCATCATCACCAGCCGCAACCCCGACGATCTGCCCGCTTTCGTCGACAAGATCGCCGAAGAGGTCGAGGAAGGCCGCCATTCCCGCGCGGCCGCCTGACATGCGGCGCCGGGCCGCGGCCGGCGCCGCCGCCGCGGGTATGGGCATGGGCATGGGCCACCGGCCCTCGCAAGCGTGGCCCCGCCGACCGGCGGGGCCTTCGTTGTCCCACGCCCGCAAAGCCGCTATGGATGTCACGATAGCTTTGCACTGCCATGGTCTTGCGACGTCATGAAAGACAGAATCGACCCCCTGATCGCCGAACGTGCGCCATGGCTCTATGCAGGACATCCCTGGTCCGCGCCGTCGCGCGTGGCACTCACCCGGATGCTGGGCTACAACCGCACCATCCGCCTGGCCGAGCACCTGCGCGACAAGCCCATGGGCGAGATCATGACGATCATGGGCCAGCTTCTCGCGCGCGACGTCGAGGTCTCGGGCCTCGGCAACATCCCCCGTCAGGGCGCAGCGCTCATCGTCGCCAACCACCCCACCGGCATCGCCGACGGGATCATCCTCAACACCCTTCTGGCTCAGGTCCGCGACGACGCGTTCTTCTACGCCAACAGCGACATCCTGCGCGTTCTGCCGCAGATGGAGCGGCTCATCGCCCCCGTCGAATGGCGGCTCGACAAGCGCAGCCACGCCAAGACCCGCGAAACCATGGCCTACACCCGCCGCGCCGTCGACGAAGGGCGGCTGGGCGTGATCTTCCCCGCCGGGCGCCTCGCCAAGCGGCGCGGACTGAAGCTGTTCGAACGGCCCTGGATGGCCTCTGCCGCGATGATCGCCCGCAAGTTCGACCTGCCGATCATCCCGGTCAACGTGCGCGCCCGCAACTCGGTGATCTTCTACCTCTTCGACCTGATCCACCCGACCCTGCGGGACATCACGCTTTTCCACGAAACGCTCAACAAGCACCGCCAGCCCTTCCGGGTCACGGTCGGCGAGGCGATCTCGCCCGCGGCCCTGCCGGCGAAGTCGGAAGACGGGATAGAGATGCTCCGCCGCGCCACCCTGGCCCTCGGCGGCCGCTACGCGCCCACGGTCTCGCTCTTGCAGAATTCGCGCATCCCGAGCTGGGCCAAGCACTCGCTCGGCAGCCAGGCCTCGGGCTAGGCCGGCACGCGGCTCAAGAGGCCCCGCCCTTCGCCGTGCAATAGGGCTGCGCCGCCGTCCATTCCATCATGTCCGCGCGCTTCGCCGAGGAATGGAACGGCCCCCAATCGGCCGCCACCCCGCGCATGTTGCGGGCCACCACGCCATCGCGCCGCACCGTCCGCGCCATGATCCGCACGGCACAGCTGAGGTTCGCCGCCCCGTCCTTCAGCGCCGATCCCGTCTCGGCGGCGCAGCCGTAGCCGCGCGCGGTCGCGGGCGCAATCTGCAGCAGCCCGAACCATCGCCCGCCGCCGCCCACCGCCTCGGGGTTCCAGGTGCTCTCGTGCTTGGCCAGGGTCGAGAGCAACCCGGCCCAGAACGCCTCGCGCTCCGCCGGGGTCGCCTCCGCATAGTCGGGGCACCAGGTCTCGATATCCGCCGGCACGGTCGCGGGCAGGTCAGCCCCATGGGTCCGCAGCGCCCGCAGCGTGGTCTGCGTCCAGCGTGCGGCCTCGGGGCGGTGATCCCACCGCATCGCCGGTTGCGCCGGCGCCGGCGCCGCCGCCCGCGTCACGTCGACCACCGCCATCTCGGCGCATCCCGCCAGCAGCAGCGCCGCGGCCAGCGCCGCCGCGATTCCGGTTCGCCTGTGTTCCATGCCCTGCCCTCGTTCTTTTTGCGCAAGCTAACAGGCCGTCCGACCGTGGCAAAGGCCACCGGCCGCGGCGGGCGGCGGGCTTCCGCCGATGCCGGAGCGCACCCTGGGCTCGCGCGCCGTCCGAAGCCAGATATTACCAATTTATATCAGAGTCTTACCGCGTTAATCATAAAGTGCCATACAAATTGCCGGTATCTGCGACGAGAGATATGAAGGGGCCTCCCGAACCAATTGCCGAAGGACCCTTCGATGAACATTTTCAAGAAATCATTTGCCGCAGCAGCCATGGCCGGCCTCTTCGCGACGGGCGCCCAGGCGCTCACGCTCGACTTCGACACCGCCAATACCGGCTCGATCGGCCCGGGCAACATCACCGGCAGCGAATTCACCGATTTCGGCGTCGTCATCACCGGCGGGGCAGGCACCAACCTCGCGCTCTTCAACAGCAATTGCGGCACGGACTTCGATAGCTCGTGCACCACCACCGCCACCGATGGCGATCTCGCCACCGGCCCGGCCTTCGGCACCGCGCCGCAGGGCAACGTCCTGATCAACAACGGCGGAACCTCCGCCAATCCCAACGACAACGCCAGCGGCGGCCTGTTCAACTTCGCCTTCCTGTCGCCGGTGACCTTCTCGTCCATCGACATCCTCGATCTCGACGAAAGCAACCTGGCCACCAAGATCGCCTTCACCTTCGGCTTCGCCGGCGGTGCCAGCCAGATGTTCGACGGAACCGGCGGCGTCCTGCAGAATCCCGGCTTCTCCGGTGACAACTCCCTGCGGACCTTCACGTTCGACCTGCTGAACGTCACCTCGCTCTCGGTCGAGCTGAAGAACATCAGCGGCGCGATCTCCTCGGTCAGCTATGCGCCCGTGCCGCTGCCCGCCGCCCTGCCGCTGCTGCTTGCCGGCGTCGGCGCCCTGGGGATCGCTGCGCGCCGCCGCAAGGCCGCCTGATCGTCCATCGACCGCACCGTGAGGGGCCCTCCAAGGGGCCCCTCGCTTCCTGCCTGTCACTCCATCCCGCGTCGGCCACGCTTGCCCGTGGCCGGCCGCTGCTCTAAACCGCGCCCTGCAACCCAACAGGGAACGGCCCGATGCTCGACCTCGCCTATGACGCTCCGAAACCGCGCGTGATCTCCGGCGCCACCGGCGATTGGGAGCTGGTGATCGGGCTCGAGATGCACGCCCAGGTCGCCAGCCGCGCCAAGCTCTTCTCGGGCGCGTCCACCGCCTTCGGGGCGGAACCCAACGCGCAGGTCTCGTTCGTCGATGCGGCGATGCCCGGCATGTTGCCGGTGATCAACGAATTCTGCGTCGAGCAGGCGGTGCGCACCGGGCTCGGCCTGAAGGCCGCGATCAATCTGGTCTCGGCCTTCGACCGCAAGAACTACTTCTATCCCGACCTGCCCCAGGGCTATCAGATCAGCCAGCTCTACCATCCCATCGTCGGCGAGGGCGAGGTGCTGGTCGACATGGGCGGCGGCGTCGCGCGGCTGGTGCGGATCGAGCGCATCCATCTGGAGCAGGATGCCGGCAAGTCGATCCACGACATGGACCCCGAGCTGTCCTTCGTCGATCTCAACCGCACCGGCGTGGCGCTGATGGAGATCGTCAGCCGGCCCGACCTGCGCGGCCCCGAAGAGGCGGCGGCCTACGTGGCCAAGCTGCGGCAGATCCTGCGCTACCTCGGCACCTGCGACGGCAACATGCAGAACGGCAACCTGCGCGCCGACGTCAACGTCAGCGTCTGCCGGCCGGGCGATTACGAGCGCTATCAGGCCTCTCAGGACTTCTCGCATCTGGGCACCCGCTGCGAGATCAAGAACATGAACTCCATGCGCTTCATCCAGGCGGCCATCGAATTCGAGGCGCGCCGGCAGATCGCGCTGATTGAGGATGGCGGCGAGGTGGTGCAGGAGACCCGCCTCTACGATCCCGACCGCGGCGAGACCCGTTCCATGCGGTCCAAGGAAGAGGCGCACGACTACCGCTACTTCCCCTGCCCCGATCTTCTGCCGCTGGAGATCGAGCAGGCCTGGGTCGACGCCATCGCCGCCTCGCTGCCAGAGCTGCCGGATGCCCGCAAGGCCCGCTACGTCGCCGATTTCGGGCTGACGGACTACGATGCCAGCGTGCTGACCGCCGATGTCGATACCGCCGCCTATTTCGAGGAGGTGGCGCGGGGCCGCGACGGCAAGCTGGCCGCCAACTGGGTCATCAACGAGCTCTTCGGCCGGCTGAAGAAGGAAGAGCTGGCGATCGAGGACAGCCCGGTGAGCGCCGCGCAACTCGGCGGCATCGTCGCCCTCATCGGCGCCGGCGACATCTCGGGGCGCATCGCCAAGGACGTGTTCGACATCGTCTGGAGCGAGGGCGGCGACCCGGCCCAGATCGTCGAGGAACGCGGCATGCGCCAGGTCACCGATACCGGCGCCATCGAGGCGGCGGTCGACAAGGTGATCGCCGAGAACCCCGCCCAAGTCGAGAAGGCCCGCGCAAATCCCAAGCTGGCCGGCTGGTTCGTGGGCCAGGTGATGAAGGCGACGGGCGGCAAGGCGAACCCGCAGGCCGTGAACCAGCTCGTGGCGCAGAAACTCGCGCAGAGCTGACCGCTCCGTCCGGCGCCGTCCGGCTCAGGGCCGCTTAACCAGGGTTCGCCGCCCCCGCCCCTCCCGCGCTCGGTCCGCCTCCCTTCGGCGCCACGCGTGCTTCGTCCGCCTCCCTTCGGCGCCACGCGTGCTTCGTCCGTCTCCCTTCGAGGCAACGCATGCTCCGGCCGCGCAACCGGGGGGCCAGGCGGGCTCCGTTCGCGTCCCCACTTCGGCGCCGCGCGCGCGTCGTCCGCGTCTCTCCGGCGCCAAGCGCGCGACGGTCGCGTCTTCCGTCGCCACACGCCCTCCGTCCGGCTTCCTCCGGCGCCACGCGCGCGTCGTCCGGGTCCCCCGGGACCGCGCCTGCTCCGGCCACGTCCCTCCGTTCCGTGCCTCCGGAACCCGCCCGTTCCGTCCGTCGATCCGCCGCCTGGCGTTGCGCGATTCGCCGAAGGACCGCACGCAGGGGTCCGACACTTTGCCGACCGAAAGCCGACCGAACGCCGACGCTCTTTTACGGCCCGAAAGGTTGACGGCAGCAGCCGAACCTGAACGAAAGGTTCAGGCCCGCCGGTCTGCGGGACGTTCTGTGACAGGTGTGGCGGTTCGGTCGCGCAGGCGGCATCGGGAGGATCCCGGTCCATCCCCGGCGCAGGTTCGGGCGGCCCGGGCGGGTCAGAGCCCGGCCCGGTGGCCTGCCGCCCCCCGCGGCGAGAGCATCGATGTATTGAACGAAAAACCTGCCGCGTCAGCGGTCTGCGGTCGGCACCGGCGCCAGATGCACCCGGTTGCGGTGCAGCACCGCCCGGGCGCAGGTGCGGTCCTCGGCGCGGCGGACCTCGCCCGTCATCGAATGGCAGAAAAGCCCGCGCGTGAACTCCCATGTGCCCGCAAAGGGTCGCCCCGCACGGGTCCCCACCAGCGCCCCGCCCCGCGCGATGACCACCTCGGTCCCGTTGCCGCGCAGGGTCTGCCCCACGATCGCGCGGCGGAAATCCCCCGCCGTCTCGACCAGCCCGATCGCGTTCATCTCCACATCCGTCGCCGCGGCGCGCGCCGGCGGTTGCGGCATCCCTCCCGAACAGCCCGCCAGAAGCAGGATCAGCGCAAGGGCGCAGGCGGGGGCGGGCAAGTGGCGGGGCGGCGTCATGGGGCATCCTCCGGGCGGATTGTCAGGCGTCGTTGCCAAGGGCCTAGCCCGATTGTCCCGGAATTGCGCCAAATTCTAACGATGACGGTTAATCGCCGCCCCGCCAAACCGCCATTGCCACCCCCCGCCCCCAACGCGATACTACCACCCTGATAGGGAAGAGGGAGCGAGGCCAGTGCGCCACGAATACAAGGCCGTACCGGCACCGACGCGCGGCGAGAAGTCGAAGGGCGCACGTTCGCCAGAGGCCCGCTTCGCCCACGGTTTCGCCGAGGCGCTGAACGTCGAGGCGCGCGACGGCTGGGAGTATGTAGGCGCAGAAACCTTTTCCAGCGAAGAACGCCGCGGGCTGTGGGGGCGCAAGACCGTGCTCTGCACGCTGCTGATCTTCCGCCGGGCGCAAGACATCGAAGAAGGCTCCGCCACCCGCGCGGCACTTCGGCTGCTGGAGGATCGCGAGGAGCGCCCCGGCCGCCCGCTCTCTCCCCGCGCCGAACGCTAGGCCGCCCGCGCCCTCACGCCCCGATATCGAGGGCCAGCGCGTGGATGCGCCCCACGAGCTCTGGCCCGAGGGCCGCATGCACCGCACGGTGCCGCGCCAGCCGCGACTGCCCGGCGAAGGCATCCGCCCGGATCCGCACGTTGAAATGGCTCTCGCCACCCTCGCGCCAACCGCCATGGCCGCGGTGGCTTTCGCTGTCGTCCACCACCTCCAGATCGCGCGGATCGAACGCCGTGCGCAGCCTTTCGGATATCTCGGATGCAACCCCCATTTTTCGTCACCTGCCTCTTTTTCTTCGTGAAGGAACGGTTAAAGTCGTGCGTCCGCAGGTAAACGTACTGCGTGTGGCGCTGCCCGGAAAGGTGACGATCATGGCTAAAAGCGACCCCTTCGGCTTCGACATGTCTGTCTCCTCGGCGAAGAAGAGGAAGACCCGCGGCAAGCGAGGCATGTCGGGCGCCTTCGAGACCTCGACCCGGCGCTGCGAACATCCGGGCTGCGAGGAGACCGGCCAGTACCGCGCGCCCAAGAGCCCCGACCACCTCGACGAGTATCTCTGGTTCTGCAAGGACCACGTCCGCGAATACAACCTGCGCTGGAACTTCTTCAACGGCACCACCGAAGAGGAGTTCGCGGCGCAGATCGAGGAGGATCGCGTGTGGGGGCGCGCCACCAAGCCCTTCAGCGGATCGGCGGACGAGGCCCGCGCCTGGGCGCGTCTTGGGGTCGACGATCCGCATCAGGTGCTGGGCGAGAACGCAACCCGCAACCCCGGCAAGTCCACCGGTACCTCGACCCGCCGCCTGCCACCCACCGAACGCCGTGCGCTGGAGATCCTCGAGGCCCGCGACAGCATGACCAAGATCGAGATCCGCAAGCAGTATCGCGCACTGATAAAGGTGCTCCACCCCGATATGAACGGCGGCGACCGCTCTGACGAGGAGCGGCTGCAGGAGGTCGTCTGGGCGTGGGACCAGATCAAGGAAAGCCGCAGCTTCCGCGATTGAGGCCGGGCATCGGGCCGCCGCCGCGGCCGCCCTTCCCCTTGCCCCCGCGGAGCATATGTTGCATCCCCGCAGCGATGCGACAGGAAGGGCCCAACATGGCGGACGGCGGCAAGGACATCAGCGGGAAACCGACCGAAGAGGTCTCGGTGCAGGAGCTGTTCGGGCTCGACACGCCGATGAAGGTCCGCGCCTTCGCCGAAGCGGCCGACCGCGTGCCCGACATCGATCCGACCTACAAGTTCGACCCCGATACGACGCTGGCGATCCTGGCCGGCTTCGCGCACAACCGCCGCGTGATGATCCAGGGCTACCACGGCACGGGCAAATCGACCCATATCGAACAGGTCGCCGCCCGGCTGAACTGGCCGGCCGTGCGGGTGAACCTCGACAGCCATATCAGCCGCATCGACCTGATCGGCAAGGACGCGATCAAGCTGAAGGACGGCAAGCAGGTCACCGAGTTCCAGGAGGGCATCCTGCCCTGGGCGCTGCGCAATCCCTGCGCCATCGTCTTCGACGAATACGATGCCGGCCGCGCCGATGTGATGTTCGTGATCCAGCGGGTGCTGGAGACGGACGGCAAGCTGACCCTTCTCGATCAGAACAAGGTGCTGACGCCGCATCCCTCGTTCCGCATCTTCGCCACGTCCAACACGGTCGGCCTGGGCGACACGACCGGGCTCTACCACGGCACCCAGCAGATCAACCAGGGCCAGATGGACCGCTGGTCGCTGGTCGCGACGCTGAACTATCTCAGCCACGACGCCGAGGCCGCGATCGTCCTGGCCAAGTGCCCGCACTACAACACCGCGGCCGGTCGCAAGACCATCGGGCACATGGTGACGGTGGCCGATCTCAGCCGCACCGCCTTCATGAACGGCGAGCTCTCCACCGTGATGAGCCCCCGCACGGTCATCTCCTGGGCGCAGAACGCCGAGATCTTCCACGATGTCGGCTATGCCTTCCGCCTGAGCTTTCTCAACAAGTGCGACGAGCTGGAGCGGCAGACGGTGGCGGAATTCTACCAGCGCTGCTTCGACGAGGAACTGCCCGAGAGTGCGGCGAGCCTGAGCCTGGGGTAACGCGCCGATCAGGTTTCGCCCGGCTACCGCAATCGCCCAGTCTCGCACGCCCCCTCCGCACGCCCAACCGGCAAAGGGCGCGCGATGTCGGGGGTGGCCCCGCGGCGGCCACCCCCTCGCTGATCAGCTCCCCTGTTCAAGGCGCCGGATGAAGCCCTCGAAATCCATGCCTGGCGGCAGGATGACCACCGTTCCTCCCTCGAGGGGTTCCTGGCCACGGCGCATCTGCTGTCCGCTTTGCTGCTGCGCCTGCTGCTCGGCCTGACGTTGCCGATCCGCCTGTTGCTGCATCTGCTGCTGGCGCATCATCGCCGTGCGGGCTTCGCGAAGGCCGCGCAGGTAGCCCTGGCGATAGCCCCGCTCGTAGACACTCTGGCCGAACGCTTCGATATCGAAGACCATCCGGCCCTCGGGCCCGGCCGCGCTTGTGCCTTCGGTCATTGCCTCGTTGGGCGACGTCATCTCCGGAGCCGGTCCGCTGGAGCCGGATCCCGCCGTTTCCGGCGCGGCCCCGCTGTCGGACGTGCCTGCCCCCCCGGCATCGCCCTGCGCGGTGGCGGTCCCATCCTCGACAGCCTCGGTCTCTCCAAGGCTGGGCTCCGTCGCCGGCGCCTCGGCATCGTCCACGACGGCTTCCAGATTGCCGCCGGTGCCTTGGGTCGTGCCGGCGTCATCCGCCGCCTGCTGGCTTGTGCCGCTCGCCCCCTCTTGCGTGGCGGCTCCGTCCTGCTGTGCGACCTCTGCCGGAGTGTCGCGGACCTCTTCGGCCGACATTTCGGACCCTTCCACAGCCGCCGTCCCGGTTCCGGATTGGCCATCCTGCTGGGCGACGTCGGCCGGGGTGTCGCGGACCTCTTCGGTCGAAGTCTCGCCGCCCTCCGCCTGCGTGGTGCCGAGCGCCTGATCGATGATGCTCTCCACCGCGGCGCCAACCGCTGACCCGGCCTGACCGGCCGCATCCTGCGCGGGGGCCGCGGCGCCGCCGTCCTGCGTGTCTTGCGCCGCCGCCGGCATGGCCAGCATCAGTGCCATCAGCGATGCCGCCATGGGCCGGCGCGCCGGGCCCCTCATGATGTCTAAATTGCCCATCGTTGCTCCCTCCCAACTGTGCCATTCAAGTTTTGCGGGAACGGCCTTCGGGGAGGGCGGGTTCCCGGACGCCCCGACCTGACGTAAGGCCAAGCGGGGTCGACCCCGGCTGCGGCTTGTGCCAGTCCTTTGCTGTGGCGATGGCTGGATTGACAGCGCCGCCGCCCGATATCAGCAAGGGTCGGACAGCCCCGGCAGGACCGCGCAGATGAGCAAGCCCCCCGACAACCCCGCCGAGCCCTTCAAGAAGGCCCTGGCCGAGGCGACCCGCGTCCTCGCCGACGACCCCGACATGGGGGTCACCTACTCGGTCGATCCGCCCGGCATGACCAGCGACAGCGTGCGCCTGCCGCAGATCAGCCGCCGGATGACCCGGTCGGAGGTGCTGCTGGCGCGCGGCACCGCCGATGCCTACGCCCTGCGCCGCCGGTTTCACGACGAGGGCACCCATGCCCGCTACGAGCCTGCCGGGCAGATGGCACGCGATCTCTACGACGCGATGGAGACGGCCCGTTGCGAGGCCGTAGGCGCCCGCGCCATGCCCGGCACTGCCGGTAACATCGACGCCAAGATCGCCGCCGAGGCCGAGCGGAAGGGTTACGGCCAGATCGAGGAAGCTGCCGGCGCGCCGCTGCCCATCGCCGCGGGCTACCTCATCCGGCATCTCGCCACCGGCCGCCCCCTGCCGGAGGGTGCGGCCAACGTCATGGAGCTCTGGCGCGACCATATCGAGACCGAGGCCGCCGAGACCCTCACCTCCCTCGACGACACCCTTTACGATCAGATCGCGTTCTCTCGCCTGTCCCGCAAGATCATCGAGGATCTGGGTTATGGCGACCAGCTGGGCGACGATCCCGACAGCGGCGACGACGAGGACAGCGCCGAGAGCGACGAGGCCGATCCCGATCCCCAGGGCGACCAGGGCGACGACGACGAGAGCTCCGACGAGGCGGAGGCCGCGCCAGAGCAGTCGCAGGACGAGACCGGCGACAGCTCCGAGGCGCAGGTCTCGATGGATCAGATGGCCGATGCCGAGATGTCGGAAGACAACGAGCTGGCCGATGGCGAAACCCCGCTCGATCCGCCACCGCCGCCGCCGATCTCGGATGCCGACCCCGATTACCAGGTCTTCCGAAATGCCTACGACGAAGAGATCCGCGCCGAGGATCTGGCGGAGGCGCCCGAGCTGGAACGCCTGCGCGCCTACCTCGACCAGCAGCTCGACCCGCTGAAGGGGGCCGTGAGCCGGCTTGCCAACAAGCTGCAGCGGCGGCTTCAGGCGCAGCAGAACCGCAGCTGGGAGTTCGACCTAGAGGAGGGCATCCTCGATGCCGGGCGGCTGGCGCGGGTCGTGGCGAACCCCACCACGCCGCTCAGCTTCAAGGTCGAGAAGGACATGGAGTTTCGCGATACGGTGGTGACGCTGCTCCTCGACAACTCGGGCTCCATGCGCGGACGGCCGATCAGCATCGCCGCCATTTGCGCCGACGTGCTGGCCCGCACGCTGGAGCGCTGCCAGGTCAAGGTCGAGATCCTCGGCTTCACCACCCGCGCCTGGAAGGGCGGACAGGCCCGCGAGGATTGGCTGGCCGCCGGCCGCCCCGCCGGGCCCGGGCGCCTGAACGACCTGCGCCATATCATCTACAAGGCCGCCGATGCGCCCTGGCGGCGCACGCGCGACAATCTGGGGCTGATGATGAAGGAAGGCCTTCTGAAGGAGAACATCGACGGCGAGGCGCTGGAATGGGCGCACCGGCGGATGGCGGGCCGGCCGGAATCGCGCAAGATCCTGATGGTCATCTCCGACGGTGCACCGGTCGACGACAGCACCCTGTCGGTCAATTCCGCGAACTATCTGGAGAAGCACCTGCGCGACGTGATCGCGATGGTCCAGAAGCGCCGCGCGGTAGAGCTCATCGCCATCGGCATCGGCCACGACGTGACCCGCTACTACGAGCGCGCGGTGACGATCACCGATGTGGAGCAGCTCGCCGGCACCATCACCGAACAGCTTGCCGGGCTCTTCGACGCCGACCCCAGGAAGCGCGCCCGCGACCGCCTGCGCCGCGCGGCCTGACGGCAATGTTCCAAAGCTTCGCCGCCACCGCCACGCCCGATCAGGGCCCGCCCCGGTTATCGGCACTTCGAGCCGCGATGGCCAAGGCCGGGCTTCAGGGCGTGCTCGTGCCCCGCGCCGACGCGCATCAGGGCGAGTACGTGGCCCCGCGCGACGAGCGGCTTGCCTGGCTCACCGGGTTCACCGGCTCCGCCGGCTTCGCGGCGATCCTGCACGACACGGCCGGCATTTTCATCGACGGGCGCTACACCATCCAGGCGCGTCAGCAGGTCGCGACGGAATTCACCCCCGTGGACTGGCCCAGGACCAGCCTGGCGGACTGGCTGGGAGAGGCCGCGCCATCCGGTGCCCGGATCGGCTTCGACCCCTGGCTGCACACCGTCAAGCAGATCGAGGATCTGCGCGGCGCCGATGCTCCCGGTGGCCTCGAATTCGTCGAACATGCCAACCTGATCGACGCCATCTGGCCGGATCAGCCCGCGGCCCCCGCCGCCCCGGCTCGGGCGTATCCGGAAACGCTCGCAGGCCGGACCCACGCCGAGAAGCGGCGCGAGATCGCCGAGGCCTTGAAGAAGGCCAGGCAGGAGGCCGTCGTGCTGACCTTGCCCGACAGCATCGCATGGCTGCTCAACATCCGCGGCGCCGACATCCCGCGCATTCCCATCGTCCATGCCTTTGCGATCCTTCGCGCGGACGGCAACGTGACCCTCTTCGGCAATCCGGCGAAGTTCGCCGCCCTGGCCGCGCATTTCGGCGATGCGGTCACGATCCGCCCGGCAGAGGCCTTCGCCGACAGCCTGACCGCGCTCACGGGGACCGTCCGCGTCGATCGCGCCACCGCGCCCTTCGCGGTCGCCCGCGCGCTGGAGGCCGGCACGGCACAGGTTGCCTGGGGCACCGATCCCTGCCAGTTGCCGAAAGCCTGCAAGACCCCCTCCGAGGTCGCCGGGGCCGAGGCCGCGCAAGCCCGCGATGCCGCCGCGATGGTGCAGTTCCTGCATTGGTTCGATGCCGAAGTCGCAAGCCTCGCGCAGCGCCCGCAGCCGCTGACGGAGATCGAGGTCGTCCGTGTCCTGGAGGAACGCCGCCGGGCCGGCAATGCCCTGCTCGACATCAGCTTCGAGACGATCGCCGGCTCCGGCCCCAACGGCGCGCTCAGCCATTACCGCGTGACCGAGCGCAGCGACCGCGCGCTGCAGGACGGCGACCTCATCGTGGTCGACAGCGGCGGCCAGTACGAAAGCGGCACCACCGACATCACGCGCACCCTGCCCGTGGGCCTTCCAGGCGACGACGAATGCGCCGCCTTTACCCGAGTGCTGCAGGGGATGATCGCGATCAGCCGCCTGCGCTTTCCCAAGGGCCTCGCCGGCAGCCATCTCGATGCCATCGCCCGCGTGCCGCTCTGGATGGCCGGGCAGGATTACGACCACGGCACGGGCCACGGGATCGGCAGCTACCTCAGCGTCCACGAGGGCCCGCAGGGCCTCTCCCGCCGCTCGTCGGAGCCGCTGCGCCCCGGCATGATCCTCAGCAACGAACCGGGCTACTACCGCGAAGGTGCCTTCGGCATCCGCATCGAGAACCTGCTGGTGGTGGAAGAGGCGCCGCCTCTGGAGGGGGCCGACCCGCAACGCGAGATGCTGGCCTTCCGCACGCTCACCTACGTGCCCATCGACCGGCGCCTGATCGTGGCGCAGCGCCTCGCGCCGGCCGAACGCGACTGGATCGACGCCTACCATGCCGAGACCCGCGCCCGCCTGCAGGGCCAGCTGCCGCCCGAGGCCGAGGCCTGGCTCGCCCGCGCCACCGCCCCGCTCTAGGCGCGGCCACCTGCTGTCAAAGCCCCGGCCGCGTGATAGACGGGGGCGTTAGACCAATCCAGTTCAGGAGCCAGCCCATGGACCCCCACATCACCATCCGCAAGGCGGACAAGACCTGGGTCGTGCGCACCGGCGACGCCGTGATCGCTGAATCCGCCGAGGCGCTGGAACTAACCGAGGGCGGCATGGCGCCGGTCATCTACTTCCCGCGCGGCGACGTGGCGATGCCCTTCCTCGACCGCTCGGAGCGCACCAGCCATTGCCCCCACAAAGGCGAGGCCAGCTATTTCTCGCTGGTCACCAGCACCGAAACGGTGGCCGACGTGGCCTGGTCCTACGAGACCCCGAAGGAGGATGTGGCCCAGATCAAAGACTACCTCGCCTTCTACGACGGCAAGGTCACGGTGGAACGGCTCTAGGCCGCCCGGCCCGCCGCCCCGTTCCCCCGTCCCTGCCTCCGGGCCATCGCCCCGCCCCGGCCTCGATCGGCCGCAGGGGCGGCGCCGGCGCCCGGACCTCAGGAATGCTCTTCCGCCGCCGTGGCCGCCAGCGCCCGGTTGAACGCCTTCAGCGCATCGACGTGGAAGAGCGCCCCGATCACCAGCGGCGGCAAGTCCGCCTTCGGCCGAGAGACCACCGGCAGGAACCCGGCATCCGTGCGCTCGAAAAGCGGCATCGCCTGCGCCAGGGTCGCATCCCGCTCCAGCGCCAGCCCTTCGGTTACCAGGGCCGCGCAGCGCTCGGGGTCGGGCGCGCGCGGATGCGACATCGCCCGCATCACCGAAGAGACCCGGAACATCGCCAACAGGTACTCCTGCGGCCCCGCCGCCAGATGCACCCCGCGGCGTTCCAGCTGCGTCAGGAAGAACGAGCGGTTCACCAGCCGGCTGGCCAGCGCGGTGGAAAGCGAGACCGCCGTCATCACCGCAAGCCCCGTCTGCCAGTCGCCCGTCAGCTCGAAGACGATCAGCGTGGTCGAGATCGGCGCCCCCAGCACCGCGGCCGCCACGGCTCCCATGCCCGCCAGCGCATAGAGCGTCTCCGACCCCGAGACGTTCGGGAAGATCCCCGTGGCCACATGCCCGAAGGCCAGCCCCGTGAGCGCGCCCACCATCAGCGAGGGCGAGAAGATGCCGCCCCCCATGCGCCCCGCGAAGGTGACCGTCACCGCGACGCATTTCACCACCACGAAGATCACCGCCGCCATCAGCCCCAGCTGCCCCGTCAGCGCGGCCGAGGTCGTCTCGTAGCCGACCCCGATGATATGCGGATACCAGATGGCGATGAGCCCGAGGATCCCGCCCATGATCCCCGGCAGGGCCCAATTCGGCATGCGGCTGCGCGCCATCGCCCGGCCGGTCACGTCCTCCGCCCAGAAGATGCCGCGCATCAGCACCACGGCCACGAGGCCGCAGACGAGCCCGAGGATCAGGAAGGCCGGCAATTCCACGTAGAACACCAGCGAGCCCGGAACCGGCAGCACGAATTCCGTGACGCCGCCGAATTCCAGCCGGTTGATGATGGTGCCCGCCACCGAGGCGATGACGATGGGCGCGAAGGCGTGCACCGCGAAATGCCGCAGCACCACCTCCAGCGCGAAGAGCGCGCCGGCGATGGGCGCATTGAACGAGGCGCTGACGGCGCCCGCCACCGCGCAGCCCAGAAGGTCGCGCCCGGTGATCCCGTCGGCATGGATGCGCGCGCAGACCCAGCTCGAGATCACCGCGGCCAGGTGCACCACCGGCCCCTCGCGCCCCGAGGATCCGCCGGTGGACAGCGTGATCAGCGAGACCGCGGCCGAGGCGAGGCCGGCGCGCCCCTCGACCCTGCCGTCCCGCATCGCGGCGCCCTCGATCACGTCGGCGACCGAGCGGACGCGGCCGTCGTCCGTGAGCACGTGCAAGATCGCGCCCACCGCGAGGCCGCCGAGGATCGGCAGGGTCAGCACCCACCACCACGGCAGGTTCGGCGCCATCGAGGCCAGCATCAGATCGTCGCTGCCGTAAAGGCCGGTCTGCAGCGCCGAGACGCCCTTGCGGAAGAAAAGCGCGGCGAAGCCGGCGGCGGTGCCGATGGCCAGTGCCAGGAACCAGAACCTGATGCGCCCCGGGCTGCGGTGGCGCAGCGTGCGCCAACCGCCTCGGAAGGTCGCGACCACGTCGTCCACCCGGGCGCCGATCATGCAGCCGGCCTGCCGCTGCGGACGAGATCTGGCGCGGCCGGTCTCAAGTGGCCAGCAGCGCCACCGCCGCCCCCCGCGCCTCGTCGCTCACCCGGTCGCCCGATAGCATCCGCGCGATCTCGTCCACCCGCGCGGCCGGGTCGAGCGGCACCACGCGGCTCAGCGTCAGCCCCTTGTGCACGGCCTTCTCGACCCGCCAGTGATGGTCGCCCAGGGCCGCCACCTGCGGCGAATGGGTGACCACCAGAACCTGCCCGCCGGGGCGCGCGCCAAGCGCCGCCAGCCGTCGACCCACCGCATCGGCCGTGGCCCCGCCCACGCCGCGGTCGATCTCGTCGAAGATCAGCGTCAGGCCGGTGGCGTCGCGGGTCAGGCAAACCTTCAGCGCCAGCAGGAACCGCGAAAGCTCGCCGCCGGAGGCGATCCTGTCAAGCGGCCCCGCCGGCGCGCCTGGATTGGTCGCCACCTCGAAGCGCACCGCGTCGCGGCCCGCCGGCCCGTCCAGCCCCGGGGCGATCTGCACCGCGAACACCGCGCGCTCCATCTTCAGCGGCGCCATCTCGCGCGCCATGGCGGCTTCCAGCGCCCGCGCCGCCCTGGTGCGCCGGGCCGTCAGCGCAGCGGCGGCGCTTGCATAGCCGGCCTCCGCCACGGCCTCCGCCTGCGCCAGACCGGCGAGCAGATCGGCGCCGCCGTCCAGCGCATCGCGCCGGGCTGCCAGATCCTCCGCCAGGGTGGCCAAATCGTCGGCGGCGACCCCGTGCTTGCGCGCGAGGCCGCGAAGCGCGAAAAGCCGCTCTTCGGTCGCCTCCAGCTCCAGCGGGTCGAAGGCCAGCGCCTCCAGCACCGCCTCGATCCCGGCCTGCGCGTCGGAGAGGTCGGCCATCACCCGCTCAAGCGCCGCCAGCGGCCCGGCCAGGCCCTCCTCGATGGACCCTTCCGCGCCCTCCAGCCAGCGCGCCGCATCGGCGACCCGCCCCTCCGCCCCGTCGGGCGAGATCGCGGCGGCGGCGCGCTGCACGTCAGCGACCACCCTGTCGGCCACCTGCATCGCCCGGCGGCGGGTGTCGAGCTGTGCCTCCTCGCCTTCCTCTGGCCGCAACGCCTCAAGCTCGGCCACCGCGTGGCGCAGGAAATCCTCTTCCTCGCGCGCGGCACTCAGCTCCGCCTCCGCGGCCTTGCGCGCCCGCCGCGCCGCCGCCAGCGCGCGCCAGGCCTCGCCCACGGCTGCGACCTCGGCAGGGGCATCCGCGAAATCGTCCAGAAGGCCAAGATGGCTTCGGGCGTCCAGCAGGCCGCGGTCGTCCTGCTGCCCGTGGAGCTCCACCAGCCCGTCCGAAAGACGCCGCAGCACGTCGCCGCCAACCCGCCGGTCGTTGACCCATGCGGTCTTGCGCTCCCCGGCATTCACCCGCCGCAGCACCAACTCGTCGCCGCCCGGCAGCCCTGCCTCCTCCAAGACAGCGCGCGCCGGATGCCCCGGCGGCAGATCGAACACCGCCGTCACCTCTCCCTGCGCCGCCCCCTGCCGCACCAGATCGGCCCGGCCCCGCCAGCCCAGCACGAACCCAAGCGCATCGAGCAGGATCGACTTGCCGGCACCGGTCTCGCCGGTCAACACGTTCAGCCCCGGCGCCAGGTCCAGCACCAGATGGTCGATGATCAGGATATCGCGGATGTCGAGGCTGCGCAGCACGGGCCGCCCCTCAGCTCGGTCCCGCCACGGCTCCCGTGACGGTCGCGCCCCCGGTCACAGCCACTCGCCGCGCACCGATTGCCGGTAGATGTTGGTCAGCCAATTGTCGCCCTCGGGCTCCAGCAGCAGCCCCTGCCCGGTCAGCAGGGTATAGCTGTCGCTGTACCAGTCGGTCGAGCGGTAGTTGTAGCCCAGCACCGCCCCGGCCGAACGCGCCTCGTCCGCTAGCCCCAAAGACAGGTAGCTCTCGACCAACCGGTGCAGCGCCTCGGCGGTGTGGCTCGTCGTCTGGAAGTCCTCCACCACCACGCGGAAGCGGTTGACCGCCGCGGTGTAGTGCCCGCGCTTGAGGTAGTAGCGCCCGATCTCCATCTCCTTGGCGGCCAGATGGTCGAACGCCAGATCGAACTTCAGGATCGCGGAGCGCGCATATTCGCTGTCGGGGTATTGCTCGATCACCGCGCGCAGCGACTGGAGCGCCTGGAAGGTCAGCCCCTGGTCGCGGCCCACCTCGTCGATCTGGTCGTAATAACTCAGCGCCAGCAGATACTGCGCATACGCCGCATCCTCGTCGGCTGGGTAGAAGTCGATATAGCGCTGTGCCGCGGCGCGGCTGGACACGTAATCCCGATCCCGGTGAAAGCTGAAGGCCTGCATGATCAGCGCCCGCTTCGCCCATTCCGAATAGGGATAAAGCCGCTCGACCTCGCCGAAGTAGCGCGCGGCGACCTCGGGGTTGTTGTCGGCCAGCTCGAACTCGGCGCGATCGTAGATCTGCTTGGGGGTGAAGTCCTCGAGCCCCGGCTCGCGGGAGCCGCCACAGGCCGCCAGGGCGACCGACGCGACGATCAGCATCGCGGCCATCCGGCCCGATGCCGCCCTTCCCCGTTCCCCGCGTGACCGCAACGTTCCGCCTCTCGCTACCTTCTGGGCAGGGGATAGCATGAATGATTTCGGGGTCAAAATGCCCAATCGCGGCATTGCGAACGGGGTGGCGGCCGCGGCCGATGTCACCGGCTCAGGCGCACAGGGCCAGATCGCCGGTGACCACGCCGGCGCCCGGCTGCTTGGCCAGGGCGGCGCGGTCGAGCGTCACGCGGCGCATCGCCCCGGGGGTCGCGAAGGCCCGCCGCAGCAGCGCGTTGGTCAGGGCATGGCCCGCGCGCAACCCGCTGTAGCGCCCCAGGATCGGCGCGCCGGCCAGCGCCAGATCTCCAAGGGCATCCAGCATCTTGTGGCGCACCGGCTCGTCCCGGTGGCGCAGCCCGCCCGGGCTCAACACCCGCCCGCGGTCGAACACGACCGCGTTGCGCACGGAACCGCCAAGCGCCAGGCCGCGCGCCCGCATCGCGTCCACGTCAGCCTGCAGGCAGAACGTCCGGCTGTCGCAAAGCTCGCGCACGAATGCGCCGTTGCGCATCTCCAGCCCCAGCTCCTGCGCACCGATCGCGGCCTCGGCGAAATCGATGGCGAAATCGATGCGCAGTGCGTCATGGGGCGCCAGCCGGGCCACCGCCTGTCCCTGACGCACCTCCACCGGCGCCACGACCCGCCACGCCCGCAGCGGCACCGCCGCCTGCGCAAGGCCAGCCGCCAGGATCGCCCGCACGAACGGCGCCGCGGAACCGTCGAGGATCGGCACTTCGGGGCCGTCGAGCGCCACGATCGCGTTGTGGATGCCCAGCCCCGAAAGCGCCGCCATCACATGCTCGACCGTCGAGACGGAGGTCCCGTCCTCGTTGGTCAGCCGGGTGCACAGCGCCGATGGCTCCACCAGATCCCAGCGGGCGGGGATGACCGGGTCGGTGGCGGTGACTTCGGTGCGCAGGAAGACGATGCCGGTCTCGGGGAAGCGGGCCGGAGGCACATGCGGACCGGTCGGCCGGAATGCAGGCCGGTCCCGCGCAGGACCACGTCTCGTGAGAGCGTCGTTTGCATCGCATCACCCGGAGCCGGCGTTGCTTGACGCAAGCGGCACCCCTTTCGAGTTCTTTCCTAGGCAGGCCCATTGAAGGGCTCAATTCAAACTTTACGACGGCCTGAAACACCCCGCGGCTTGACCTCGGCGAGATCGTGCCGAAACATCAACTCTGCCTGCCAAACTGTTGCATGCAAAAGAAAGAGGGGCCGGAAACCGGCCCCTCTGATCGCGAAAAAGTGGGGTGGGCGTCAGTTCGCCTGGCGCCTCAGGAAAGCCGGGATCTCGATCCGGTCGAGTTCGGCGTGTTCGTCGAGTTGATCTTCGGAGACCGGCTGCATCGGCCCCGGGATCGCCCGGGCGGGGGCCGGGCGCTGGCCGCCCGACGGACCGGTCGAAGGCGTGACATGCGGCTTTCCATGAAGCCGGGGGTCGTGCTGGCGGGCGTCCGCCCCGTGCCCCGTCATGCGGTTGATCAGCGAATTGATGCCGAAGCGTGTCTTGTCCTGGCCGGTCGCCGCGCCGTAACCCGGCATCGCGGTGGCCGGTGCTTCGCCGCCGGGGCGATGGCGCACGGCCGCCTCGAGCCGCCGCAAGGTTTCCGGCGAAGGGGTGCCGGCCGACCCCGGGCGCGGCGCCACGAATTGCGCGATGTCGCCGGTGCCGCCAAGCCCGGCGGGAGCCTGCGGAATGTAGGCCGGCGCCGGCAGGCCGTCGTCGGTCTCGGCCGCGTCGGGCATGCTCTCCCGCTCGGGGTCCAGGTTCTGAAAAAGCGTCGGCTCCTCGTCCGCCACCGTCGCGGCGACCGCCACCGGCTCCGGCAGGGCGGCGGGATCGGTCTGCTGGCCGCTCGTGAGAGGCTCCGCCAGGCGGCGGCGCTGCACCGGCGCCTCTTCCGTCTTGGCCGCCGCGTCGATTCCGGTGGCCACGACCGAAACGCGCATCATGCCCTCGCAGGCGGTGTCGAGCGTCGAGCCGACGATGATGTTGGCGTCGGGGTCGACCTCCTCGCGGATGCGGTTCGCGGCCTCGTCCAGCTCGAAGAGCGTCAGGTCGTAGCCGCCGGTGATGTTGATCAGCACGCCTTTGGCGCCGCGCAGGCTGATCTCGTCGAGCAGCGGGTTGGCGATGGCCTTCTCGGCGGCCTGGATGGCGCGGTCCTCGCCCTCGGCCTCGCCGGTGCCCATCATCGCCTTGCCCATCTCGTCCATCACGGCGCGGACGTCGGCGAAGTCGAGATTGATGAGGCCCGGGCGCACCATCAGGTCGGTCACGCCCTTGACGCCCTGGTAGAGCACGTCGTCGGCCAGGCTGAATGCCTCGGTGAACGTGGTCTTTTCGTTGGCCAGCCGGAAGAGGTTCTGGTTGGGGATGATGATCAGCGTGTCGACGACCTTCTGAAGCGCCTCGACGCCCTCCTCGGCCTTGCGCATCCGCTTGGCGCCCTCGAACTGGAAGGGCTTGGTGACCACGCCGACGGTCAGCACGCCCAGCTCACGCGCCGCCTGGGCGATGATCGGGGCAGCCCCGGTGCCGGTGCCGCCACCCATGCCGGCGGTGATGAAGCACATGTGGCTTCCCACCAGATGATCGATGATCTCCTCGATGGTCTCTTCCGCGGCCGCGGCGCCCACGGCGGGCCGCGCGCCGGCGCCCAGCCCCTCGGTGGCCTTGACGCCCATCTGGATCTTGGCGGTCGACCGGCTTTGACGCAGCGCCTGTGCGTCGGTGTTGGCCACCACGAACTCGACCCCGTCGAGCTCTTTCTCGATCATGTTGTTGACGGCGTTGCCGCCGGCCCCTCCGACCCCGAAGACCGTGATCTTCGGCTTCAGATCGTCCTGCTCGGGGACGTTGAGGTTCAAAGCCATGTTTGTGTCCGCCTGTTCACGTTGCCCTGCGGACTTTGCGCCCGCCACTGCCTTATTGCGGCCGAGTGTAGCGGGCGCGTCACGCCCGGTCACGCGCAAATGTAGCGTCTTGACACGAATTGAGGGGGAATTTGCCGGTTTCGCAGCGGGTCAGGCCGCGCGCCGCGCGCCGCCTCGATGGCGGCGGCCCTTGCGGCAGGCGGAGGGGCCAGCCCCTCCGCACCTCCCCGGGATATTTGTGGAATATCGAAGGGGGCGCGGAGGGCATCGGGTCACCAGTTCTCGCGGAACCACTTCACCGCCCGGCGCAGCGAGCGTGCCGGGTAGCCGTCGGCCGTGATGTCGAAATCCCACCACTCGTCTTGGGGATGCGCGGCGAAGAGGCAAAGGCCCACCGAGGCGGCGAAGCCCGGGCCGGTCGCCGCCTGCGGCAGCCCCAGCACCCGCAGGGGCCGGCCGAGCCGCACCTGGTGGCCCAGCATCCGGTGCGCCAGGGCCGAGAGCCCGGGGATCTGGCTGCCGCCGCCGGTCAGCACGATCCGGTTGCTCGGCAGGTGATCGAACCCCGCCGCGTCAAGGCGCAGCCGCACCTCTTCAAGGATCTCCTCGACCCGCGGCCGCATGATCCCGATCAGCTCGCTGCGGCTGATCTCGCGGCGGTCGTGCTCCCAGTCGCCGGTCTCGGCCTTCAGCGCGATCATGTCGCGGTCGTCGCGGCCCGTGGCGGTCAGCCCGCCATGCACCGTCTTGATCCGCTCGGCCAGGTCCACCGGGATGTCGAGGCCCTTGTGGATGTCCTGGGTCACGTGGGCGCCGCCGATCCGCACCGCATCGGCATAGATCATGTGCCCGCGCAGGAAGATCGAAAGCCCGGTGGTGCCGCCGCCCAGATCGATGCAGGCGGCGCCCAGCTTCTGCTCGTCCTCCACCATCGAGGCGATGCCGGCCACGTAGGCCGACGAGGCCAGCCCCGCCAGCTCCAGGTCGCAGCGCTTGATGCAGTGCAGCAGGTTGCGCACCGCCGTCTCGTCGACCGACAGCATGTGCATGTCGGTCGTCAGCCGGTTGCCGATCTGCCCGCGCGGGTCCGGCAGCCCGCTGCGCTGGTCGAGCGCGAAGTTCACCGGCTGCGCGTGCAGCACGGTCCGGTGCGCGCCGATATCCGGCAGGTCGCAGCTGGCCAGCGCGCCCGCCACGTCGCCCTCGCCCACCTCGCGGCCCTCCACGTCGATCTCGCCCGTCAGCCCGTAAGAGCGCGGCCGCGCCCCCGAGAAGCACACGATCGCATGGTCCACCCGCACCTGCGCCATCTTCTGCGCCGCCTGCACCACGGTGCGCACAGCGCGCTCGGTCTCGGCCATGGTCTCGATCTCGCCGTGGCGCACCCCGCGCGAGCGGGTGGTGGCGGCCCCGATGATGCGGAACTGCGATTGCCCGGCCATCGGCCCCACGCCCTCGGCGCTTGGCATCGCCCCGCCATCGAAGCGCAGGATCAGGCACACCGCCTTGCTCGACCCGATGTCGAGCACCGCGATCAGCCCGCGCGCCATCGCCGCGCGCCGCATCTGCCGCATCGCCCGCTGGGTGTTGTAGAGGTCCTTCATTGGGTCGTCAGCTCCCGCTCGAAGGCGCGCGTCAGCGCCAGATATGCCTGCGCGCCCGTGCCCAGCCGCACCGTCGGGCGGTCCGGGCGGCGCATGTCCACCACCGGCACGTCGCGCGCCAGCACCTCCATCGCGGCGTCCATCGCCAGCACCCGCTCCAGCGCGGCGATCGCCCCGGCCTCCGGCAGCTGGATGACCTGCCCGCGGTCCAGCACCAGATCCCACCGCCGCTCGCCCTGCCGGGTCAGCCCGCGCAGGCGCCCCGCCAGCGGCCGCGCGGCCGCGATCAGCGCCAGCGCCTCGGGCACCGCCCGGTGCGCGCCCTCGCCCGTCAGCAGCGGCAGGTCGGCCCGCCCGTCGCGCCGGTCGATGAAGCCGATCCGCTGCCCCTCGGCATCCAGAAGCCGCAGGATGCGCCCCGTCCGCCAGACCACCGCAGGCTCACGCTCGGTGATCTCCACCCGCAGCGCGCCGCCCAGCTCGACGCTCACGCGGGCCGTCTTCACCGCGTCCAGCCGCTCGATCGTCTGGTGCAGCACAACGGTATCCACCGCGAACCAGCTTACCGGGAACCTCAGGTCAAGCCGCCGGCGCACCTCGTCGGCCAGCACCGGAGTGGCGCCGGCGATGACCATCTGGCGGATCTGGAATTCCGGCTGCGCCTCGATCGTGGCGCGCAGCTCGCCCGCCCAATCCACCGCCCGCGTGCGCTGCGCCGGCTGGCTGGCCCACCAGACGAGCGCGCCCAGCACAAGCGCCGCCGGGATCACCTGGGTCGTCATCCGCCGCACCAGCGGCGACAGCCAGAGCCGCGTCAGCCGGTAGGCCATGCGGCTGGGCGCGGGATCGCGGGAGGCATGCCGCGACGCGTCGCGCGCCAGCACCCGGGCGCCCGGCGGCTCGGCGCGCACCCGCCCGGGCGCGCGGCCTAGCGGTCGCACGAGGCGTCCTCCACCAGCCAGCGACAAAGCGTCGGAAAGTCGATCCCGCAGGCCGCCGCCTGTTCGGGCGTCAGCGAGGTGGGGGTCATGCCGGGCTGGGTGTTGGTCTCCAGCAGGATCAACCCGTCCCTGCCACGCGCCTCGTCCCAACGGAAATCCGTACGGCTGATCCCGCGGCAGCCCAGCACCTCGTGCGCCGCCAGCGCATGGGACAGGCAGGCCTCGAAGACCGGGGGCGGCATGTCCGCCGGCACCACGTGCCGCGAGCCGCCCGGCTGATACTTCGCCGCGTAATCGTACCAGCCGGTCGTCACGATGTCGGTCACCGTCAGCGGCCGCGCGGGCTGCCCGCCAAGGCCCTCCCCCAACACGGTCACGGTCAGCTCGCGGCCGGGCGCGAACGCCTCGACCATCACGCGTCCCGCGGCGTCCGCGCCAAGGCAGGGCGGCCCGTTCGCCCCCTCCGGCACGATGTAGATGCCGACGCTGGAGCCCTCGGCATTCGGCTTGACCACGTAGGGCGGCGCCATCACGTGGGCCGCCTGCACGGCCGCGACATCGAAGAGCCCGCTTTCCACCACCGGCAGCCCGGCGGCGCGATAGGCGGCCTTGGTGCGGGTCTTGTCCATCGCCAGGGCCGAGGCCAGGACGCCGGAATGGGTGAAGGGCAGGCGCAGCCATTCCAGCAGCCCCTGCACGCAGCCATCCTCGCCCCAGCGGCCATGCAGCGCATTGAAGGCCACGCCGGCGCCCGACTGCGCCAGGCGATCCGGCAGGTCCGGCCCCGCGTCCAGCTCGATCACCTCGAAGCCCGCCACGCGCAGCGCGGCCGCGCATTCGCGACCCGACGAAAGCGAAACCTCACGCTCCGCCGACGGCCCCCCAAGGAGGACCGCGATCAAGGGGTGTGTCATCGACAGACCCTGCCTCTGCTCGCGGGGCCTTTGCGGCCCTCGTTTATGCCGGCCCTGTCGGAGACCGGCGACTGCCCTCTGCCGGCCTGTCGGCCGGCGACGCAGGGCCCGGGGCTTCAGCCCGGTTCGCCCACCCGCATGATTTCCCAGTCTAGTAGAATTCCGCTGTGCTCCACTACCCTTTGTCGCACCTGCTCGCCCAGAGCCTCGAGGTCTGTGGCCGTGGCGCCACCGAGGTTGACGAGGAAGTTGGGGTGCATCTGCGACATCTGCGCCTGCCCCAGCCGCGCGCCGCGCAGGCCCGCCGCGTCGATCAGGGCCCAGGCCTTCTGGTCGTGCACGTCGTCGGCGCGGCCGGTGGAACTGGCGCCCGAGGGGTTGCGGAAGGTCGATCCGGCGCTGCGGGCCTTGGTGGGCTGTGTCGCGTCGCGTCGGGCGATCTGGGCGGCCATCTTCGCCTCCAGCGCCGCGGGGTCGGCCCGGGGGGCGCGGAACGTGGCCTGCGTGATGACCCAGCCTTCGGGCAGGACGCTGGAGCGGTAGGCGAGGCGAAGGTCGGCCGGACGCAGGGTCACTATCCCGCCCGCCCGCGTCACCGCCTCGGCCGAGACCAGCACGTCCGCCACATAGCTGCCGTAGCAGCCGGCGTTCATGCGCACCGCGCCGCCGATGCTGCCGGGAATTGTGCGCAGGAAGGTCAGGTCCAGCCCCGCCTCTGCCGCCCGGCGCGCCACATGGGCATCGAGCGCCGCCGCCCCGGCGGTGACGGTATCGCCCGCGATCTCGATGCCGTTTAACCCCCGCCCCAGACGGATCACCAGGCCCGGGATGCCCCCGTCGCGCACGATGAGGTTGGAGCCGACCCCCATGGGGAAGACCGGCACGTCAGGGTCCGCCGCCAGAGCCGCGCAAAGCTCCTCCATGCCCTCGGGCCGCAGGAACCGCTCTGCCGGGCCGCCGACGCGAAGCCAGGTGAGATCGGACAGGGATAGCTGCTGGCTCAGGGTCTCTGCTCCTCTGACGCGTCGGGAACCATTTCCCGCGAAGGCCGGGTCGCCCCCGTCCTACCCTCGTGCACGAACCGCTTCGCCGGCCGGCCGACGCGAAGCCATGCAGGGTCAGACAGGGCGCGCAGCCGGGTCAGGGTCTCGCCGCCACTATCCCGCCCGGGTCCATCTCCGGCAACGGTGGAGCGGATCCCGCCCTCCCCCTGCGAACGAACATCTTTGCCGGGCCGCCGACCCGCAGCCTCGCGGCATGTGGGCGCGGGCGCGGCTCGGTCAGCATCGCGCCTCCAGTCTGCAACCATTCGGATCGGGGTGGATCTCCGGCGCTGGCTGAGCGAACCCCACCCCGCCCCGTCATGCCGTCGGGCGGGGGCCACCCTGCGATTCCCGGTCGCTGTCGGGCCCGGCACCCGGCATCCCGAGCGGCGCGTCGTCGAACCGGATGCACACGGCCGCGCCGGTCCTGCCGTCTGGCAGGTGTCCGCCCAGGTCATCACGCCCACGTCGCGCCGGGCTCACCCTTCCAGCCGCGCCGCGAGCCCGTTCGCCCAGGCGCTGATCGTGCCGGCGCCGAGGCACACCACCATGTCGCCGGGCCGGGCCTGCTCGCGGACCAGCCGCTCCAGATCGTCCTCGCTTACCACCGCGCGGGCATGCCTGTGGCCATGGGCGATGAGCCCCGCCACCAGGCCCTCGCGGGTGGCGCCCTCGATCGGGGGCTCGCCGGCGCCGAACACCTCCGCGATGCCCACCACGTCGGCCTCGTTGAAGCAGGTGCAGAACTCCTCGAAAAGCGCATGAAGCCGGCTGAACCGGTGCGGCTGGTGCACCGCGATCACCCGCCCGCCGACCTCGCCCAGCGACTGCCTTGCCGCGCGCAGCACCGCCGCGATCTCCACCGGGTGGTGCCCGTAATCGTCGATGATCGTCACGCCGCCGACTTCCCCCACCTTGGTGAACCGCCGGTTGACCCCCTTGAACCCCGCCAGCGCCTCGCGGATCGCGTCGCGGCTCATCCCCAGGTGCCGCGCCACCGCCACCGCCGCCAACGCGTTGCTCACGTTGTGGTCCCCCGGCATCGGCAGGCGGCAGCCCTCGATCACCGCGCCCTCGGCCTGCAGCGCCACGTCGAACAGCGCCACGCCCGCCTCATAGCGCAGCTTCACCGCCCGCACGTCGGCCTGCGCGTTGAACCCGAAGGTCGTCACCCGCCGGTCGGTGATCCGCCCCACCAGCGCCTGCACCTCCGGATGGTCCGTGCAGCACACGGCCAGCCCGTAGAACGGAATGCCGCCGACGAACTCCGCGAAGCCGTCGCGCAGCCGCTCGATGCTGCCCCAATGCTCCATGTGCTCTGGGTCGATGTTGGTGACGATGGCGATGGTCGCGGGCAGCCGCGTGAACGTCCCGTCGCTCTCGTCGGCCTCCACCACCATCCACTCGCCCTGCCCCATCCGGGCGTTGGAGCCGTAAGCGTGGATAATCCCGCCGTTCACCACAGTCGGGTCGATCCCGCCCGCGTCGAGCAGCGTCGCCACCATCGTCGTCGTCGTCGTCTTGCCGTGCGTCCCCGCCACCGCCACGTTCGACTTCAGCCGCATCAGCTCCGCCAGCATCTCGGCGCGCCGCACCACCGGCAGGCCGCGCGCCCGCGCCGCGTCAAGCTCCGCGTTGCCCGGCTTGATTGCGGACGAGATCACCACCACCTCCGCGCCGTCGAGGTTCTCGGGACGCTGGTCGAGGAACACGGTCACCCCCAGCCCCTCCAGCCGCGCGGTGATGGCGCTCGCCTTCAGGTCGCTGCCCTGCACCTGATAGCCGTGGTTCGCCAGAACCTCGGCGATCCCCGACATGCCGATGCCGCCGATCCCCACGAAATGGATCGCCCCCAGCTCAAGGGGCAGCTTCGTCGCCGCCGCCATCCGTGCCTCCCAGTGTTTCATCCGCCCGCCTCCAGGTTCAGCTTTTCAACGTTGTCCGCAAGGTCGCGCGCCGCGTCGGGCCGCCCCGCCGCCAACGCGCCATGCGCCATCTTCACCGCCGCGTTCGGGTTGCCGAGGATGCCGGCGATGTGCTCGGCCAGAACCTCCACGCTCGCCCGGTCCTCGGGGATCAGAACGGCCGCGTCGGCGCGCACCAGCCCGCGGGCATTCGCCGTCTGGTGATCGGCCGTCGCAGCGGCAAAGGGGATCAGGATAGAGGGCCGCCCGATCACCGAAAGATCCGCCACCGTAGAGGCGCCGGAGCGGCAGATCACCAGCTGTGCCTCGGCCATCAGCGCCGGCATGTCCCTGAAAGAAGGGCCGGATGTCGGCCGAGACCCCGGCCGCCGCATAGGTTTCGGCCGCGGCCTCGGCATCCTCATCGCGCGCTTGGTGCGAGACCCGCAGGCGGTCCCGCAGGGCCGGCGGCAGCGCCGCCACCGCGCCCGGCACCCGCTCCGAGATCACCCGCGCGCCCTGGCTGCCGCCGAAGACGACCAGCCGCATCGGGTAGTCCCCCGGCGGAATGTAGGGCGCGCCGGCCCGGTCGAGCACCGCCGCGCGCACCGGGTTGCCGGTATAGACGGCCTCGACCCCGCGTGGCAGCTCCGTCGGCCAGGTGCCGCAGGCCACCAGATCCACCCGCCGGGCGAAAAGCGTGTTGACCCGGCCCAGCACCCCGTTCTGCTCGTGCAGCATCCGCGGAATGCGCAGGAAGGCCGCCGCCGTCAGCGCCGGGATGCTGGGATAGCCGCCGAAGCCGATCACCACCTGCGGCCGCTCCGCCCGCATCGCGGACAGCGCCGCGCGCACGCCGCCGGCGATCCGCCACGGCACGCCCAGCTTCGCGGCAAGCCCGCCCCGCGCGAAGGTGGCCGAGGCGACCTCGGCGATCCGCACCGCCTGCGGAAACCCGCCGGCATAGCGCGCGCCGCGGGCGTCGGTGCTCAGCCGCACGTCCCAGCCGCGGGCCAGCAGCTCCTCGGCCAGCGCCTGCGCGGGGAACATGTGGCCGCCCGTGCCGCCGGCGGCGATCACCGCCAGGGGGCGCGCCACGGTCAGGCCCGGCCCCCCCGGGTCAGCGCGTCGGCGATGCCGCCCTGCGGCCGCCGCCGCGTCAGCGCCAGCAGGAACCCCACCGTCAGCCCCGCCGCGATCACCGAAGAGCCGCCGTAGCTGACGAAGGGCAGCGTCATCCCCTTGGTCGGCAAGAGCCGCACGGCGACCCCCATGTTCACCATCGCCTGCATGCCGAAGATGCTTGCCAGCCCGGTCGCCGCGTAGCGCACGAACGGATCGCGCTCGCGCAGCAGCCGCAAGAGGCCCCGCACGGCGACGGTCATGTAAAGCGCGATCAGCACCAGAACCAGGATCAGCCCGTATTCCTCGGCCGCCACCGCGACGATGAAATCGGTATGGGCGTCGGGCAGGAAGCGCTTCACCTCGCCCTCGCCCACGCCGACCCCGAAGATGCCGCCCTGCCGGATCGCGTTGGCGGCGTAGCCGATCTGCGTGGTCGGGTCGATCTCGGCCGAGAGGTAGCCGTCGATCCGCCGCGCCACGTGGGAGCTCGAGGAATAGGCGAAGACGCCCCCGCCCACCACCGCGCCGCCGATGGCGATCAGCAGCAGGATCGGCGCGCCGGCCACGAAATACATCACCCCCCAGGCGAAGAGGATCAGGCTGGCCTGCCCGTAATCCGGCTGGGCGATCAGGATGGCCACGATGGTGCCGGCGACCAGGAACGACATCGAGCGGCCCGGCGGCCCGTTGATCTCCTGCCCCGCGGCCATCAGCCAGGCGGTGAGGATCACGAACATCGGCTTCATGAACTCGCTCGGCTGGAAGCTTCCGAAGCCCATCGAATACCAGCGCACCGCGCCCTTGCCGAAGTTGGTGCCGAAGATCGGCAGCAGCGCCAGAGCCACCAGGGCCAGCCCGAAGCCGATCACCCCGATCCGCCGCACCTGCCGGGGTGTGAGCATCGAGGCGAAGGCCATCGCCACCAGCCCCATCGCCCCGAAGACCGCCTGCCGCTGCACGTAGTAGAAGGGCGGCAGCCCGTTGCGCTCGGCCAGTGGCGGCGAGGCGGCGAGGCCCAGAAGCAGCCCGATCGCCAGAAGCCCCACGATGCAGACCAGCGTCCAGCGGTCGATCGTGCGCCACCATTTCGGCAGCAGCGGCTCGCCCACCCCAAGGGGTGCCGCGCCATGTACCATGTCCGTCATGCGGTTGCCTGCACTCTGCTCTCGCCCGGTTGTCCGGGTCTGCCGGCGATCCTAGCCGAAAGCGGCCGCCCGTGCCAGCGAAACGACGGGGCCAGATTGCGGCCCGCACGGTTGCGATCCGGTTAACAAGGTGCGGCTGGGGCGTGCGCAGGGGTCCGACACAAAGCCGACCGAAAGCCGACGCCGGGCCGACACTCCGATCCGGGGCATTTCAGCGGCCCGGCCCGTTCATCTCGATGCCCGGGAGCGCGGCCACGAGCGCCGAGAAATGGTCCCCCCGCGCCTCGAAATCGGGGTACTGGTCGAAGCTCGCGGCCGCCGGCGCCAGCAGCACCGTCTCCCCCGGCTCGGCCTCTCCGGCCGCGCTTGCCACGGCCCGATCCATCGTCTCGCAGACCTCGCAAGGCGTCACTCCAAGCTGCACGGCGAAGTCCCGCGCCGAATGCCCGATCAGGTAAGCCTTTGAAACGGCGCCTAGATGCGGGGCGAGCGCCGCGATGCCGCCCTCCTTGCCAAGCCCCCCGGCGATCCACCGGATCCGCCCGAAGGCCTGCAGCGCCTGCGCCGCGCTGTCGACGTTCGTGGCCTTGCTGTCGTTGACGAAGGCCACCCCGCCCCGCCGCCCGACCAGCTGGCTGCGATGCGGCAGTCCCCTGAAGCTGTGGAACCCCGCCTCGATGACCCGCGGCGCCAGCCCAAGCGCCCGCAGCGCCCCATAGGCCGAACAGGCATTCTGGTGGTTGTGCCGCCCCGGCAGCCCCGAAACCTCCCGCAGATCGATGGCCGCCACCTGCCGCGCCTTGCGAATCTCAACCAGGAACCCCTTGTTCGCAAACGCATTCCAGCCGGGCCCCGTAAGCTTCCGGGTGACCGAGATGCGGATCACCCGGTCGTCCGCCGGCCCCGTGGCGGTCTGGTTGGCAAGGAATCCTCCCTCCGCCTCGTCCACTCCGATCACCGCCCGGTCCGGTCCGCCCTCCGCGAAAAGCCGCCGCTTCGCCGCGAAATATCCGCCGAGGCCGCCGTGCCGGTCCAGATGATCGGGGCTGAGATTGGTGAAGACGGCGACATCCGGCGTCAGGCCCCGTGCCAGCTCCGTCTGGTAGGACGAAAGCTCCAGCACGATCACCGCCCCGTCGCCGGGCGGGTCGAGGTCCAGCACCCCGCGGCCGATATTACCCGCAAGCGCCGTCTCCCGCCCGGCCATCGCCAGGCAGTGATGGATCAGCGCCGCGGTCGTCGATTTCCCGTTCGATCCCGTCACCGCCACCACGCGCGGGGCAAGGTTGAACCTGTCCCAATCGGGCGTCGCAAGCGACTGGAAAAAAAGGCCAATATCGTTGTCCACCGGAACGCCCGCCTGATAAGCCTCGGCGATGGCGGGGTGCGGCGCGGGATAGAGGTGCGGGATACCGGGCGAGGCGATCAGGGCGGCGGCACCGTCGAGCGCCCCCGGCCGGGCGGGATCGGCGCAATCGAACCCAAGCGCCTCGGCCCGCTCCCGCGCCTCCGCGCCGTCGTCCCAGCATTCCGGGACGGCGCCGCCCGCCGCAAGTGCGCGCGCCGCCGTCAGGCCGGTACGCCCAAGCCCCAGCACCACCACGCGCTGGCCCGCATAGCCCACCACGGGGATCATGGCGACGCCTCGACCAGCCACCCGTGCAACCCGCCCTGGGGCAAATCCGCGCCCCCCGCACGGCGCCCGAAGACGTTCGCCGCAGATGCCAACCGGAGGCCAGCGCCTCCCCATGCGGGCAGTGGCCCCGGCCTACCCGGCCCTTGGCTGGATGCGCGCCAAACGGCACACCGCCGAACGCCATGCCGCGGCGCCAGCCACGCGCGGCGGGCCCCGCCCGCGCCGACAGGCGTGGGTGGGGAGAACGAAAACGGCGCGCCAGCGCCCCCGCTTGACAGCCCGTTCACCGGACCTTCAGCGTGGCAAGCCCGATCAGCGCCAGGATCAGCGAGATGATCCAGAACCGGATAACGATCTGCGGCTCCTGCCAGCCCTTCTTCTCGAAATGGTGGTGGATTGGCGCCATCAGGAACACTCGCTTCCCCGTCCGCTTGAAATACGCCACCTGGATGATCACCGACATCGCCTCGACCACGAAGAGCCCGCCCACGATTGCCAGCACGATCTCGTGCTTGGTCGCCACCGCGATGGCCCCGAGCGCCCCACCGAGCGCCAGGCTGCCGGTATCGCCCATGAAAACGGCCGCCGGCGGCGCATTGTACCATAGGAACCCCAGCCCCCCCCCGATCAGGCTCGCGGCGAACACCAGGATCTCGCCCGTTCCCGGCACGTAATGCACGTCGAGATACTCGGTGAAGTCCACACGGCCGACGGCATAAGAGATCACCCCCAGCGTGCCCGCGGCGATCATCACCGGCATGATCGCCAACCCGTCCAGCCCGTCGGTCAGGTTCACGGCATTCGCCGAGCCGACGATCACCAGCATGGCGAAGGGCACGAAGAGCACGCCCAGATTGATCAGCACGTCCTTGAAGATCGGCAGCGCCAGCTGATCGGTCAGCTCCACGGGATGCGCCCAGGCAGCCCAGAAGCCCGCCACCGCCGCGATCAGAAGGCCCAGCCCCATCCGCATCCGCCCCGAGACGCCGGCATGGCTGTTGCGGCTGACCTTCGCATAGTCGTCGGCGAAGCCGATCGCACCGAAGGCCATCGTGACGAAGAGCACCATCCAAACGTACGGCGTGTCGAGCCGGGCCCAGAGAAGTGTCGAGACCACGACCGCACCCAGGATCAGCACGCCGCCCATCGTCGGCGTCCCCGCCTTGGTGAGAAGATGGCTCTCGGGGCCGTCGCTGCGGATCGGCTGGCCGAGGGTCTGGCGCTTGCGGAGCAGGTTGATCAACGGGCGCCCGAAGACGAAGCCGAAGACCAGCGCGGTAAAGAACGCCGCCCCCGCCCGGAAGGTGATGTAGCGAAAAAGGTTGAAGACGTCGCCGCCATCCGAGAACGCGGTCAGCCAATAGAGCATGTCATGTCCCCGATGCGGCAGGTGCGCCGCCATGGCCGGTTTCGCGAAGGGCGTCAACGACCCGCGACAGGCCGGTGCCGAGCGAGCTCTTGACCAGCACCGCATCGCCGGGTGCCACGAGGCACGCCGCCCGCCCAGCCATCGCGACGGCCCCCTCCTGCCATTCGCCGCGCCGCGCCGTCGGTAGCGCTTCCCAAAGCCCCCGCATCAGCGGCCCGACGCAATGCACCACATCGATCCGCGCCATGGCGGGGTGCTCGGCAAGCTCCGCGTGCAGGGCGGCGGCCTGCGGCCCGAGCTCCAGCATGTCGCCGAGGATCGCCACCCGCCTGGCCGCTTCCGACCCCGCAAGACCTTCGAGGGCCGCGGCGAGCGACGTCGGGTTGGCGTTGTAGGCATCGTCGATCAGGGTCGCGGTTCCGCCGCCGGGCAGACCGAGCCTCTCGTGCGTGCCGCGCCCGGGCGGCGGCGCCCAGCCAGCCAGGCCCGCTGCCGCGCGCCGCAGATCGAGGCCGAGGGCCCTCGTCGCGGTCAGGGTCGCAAGAGCGTTCATCGCGATGTGCCGCCCGGGCTGTGCCAGCGAAAGCGCCACCCGCTCGCCGCAGACCTCGGCCGCCGCGCCGCTCCCCGGGGCGTCAAGCGCAGACGGCAGGAGGCGAGCCTCCGCCCCGTCCGACCCGAAACTCAGGCGATGGGCGGCCCCGGCGGCGGCGGCCTCGAGGATGGCCGAGGTCGGCAGGCCGGCGGGCCAGATCGCGGTTCCGCCAGCGCGGAGCCCCCCGAAGATCACCGCCTTCTCGCGGGCGATCCCCTCCATACCGCCGCCGCCGGGGCCGGAGAACGCCTCCAGATGCGCCGCGGCGATGGTGGTGATCAGCGACACGTCCGGGGCGGCGATGGCGGCAAGCGGCGCGATCTCGCCGGGATGGTTCATGCCGATCTCGATCACGGCGAAATCGGCCTCTTGCGGGCAGCCCGCTAGGGTCAGCGGCACGCCCCAGTGGTTGTTGAAGCTTTTCTCGGCGGCATGGACGAGGCCGAAGGGTTGCAGCGCGCAGCGCAGCATTTCCTTCACGGAGGTCTTGCCGACGGAGCCGGTGACCGCCACGACCCGCGCCCCGGTCCGCGCCCGCGCCGCCCGTGCGAGGGCGCGCAGGCCGTCCATCACGTCGTCCACGATCAGAAGCGGCGCGCCCGCGGCCACCCCCTCAGGGCGGCGGGAGACCAGCGCCGCGGCGGCCCCGCGCGCGAGCGCCTCCGCCACGAAATCATGGCCGTCGCGGCGATCCGCCAGCGCGACGAAAAGCGCGCCTTCCGGCAGCGTCCTGGTGTCGATGGAAAGCGAGGTTGCCGCCCAGTCGCCCTGCGCCTCTCCCCCAGTCGCGGCCTGCGCGGTTCGCGCCGTCCAGAGAACGGGGGCGCCTGGGGTCACGGCAACCGCCCGTCGAGCGCCGCGACGGCGACGCTCGCCTGCTCGGCATCGTCGAAGGGATAGACCGTATCGCCGACGATCTGCCCGGTCTCGTGGCCCTTGCCCGCGATCAGCAGCGCGTCGCCCGGCTCCAGCCCGTCGACGCCGCGCAGGATCGCCTCGGCCCGGTCCCCCACGTCCGCGGCCTCGGGGCAGCCTTCGCGGACGGCGGCGCGAATGGCGTCGCGGTCCTCGCCGCGGGGATTGTCGTCGGTGACGATGGCCACGTCGGCGTGCCGGGCCACGGCCTCCCCCATCAGCGGGCGCTTGCCCCGGTCGCGATCGCCGCCCGCACCGAAGACCACGTGCAGCCGCCCCATCACGTGCGGGCGCAGGGCCTGCAGGGCGGTCGCCAGCGCATCCGGCGTGTGGGCGAAATCGACGAACACGGCCGCGCCGTTGGCCCGCGTGGCCACCAGCTGCATCCGGCCGCGCACGGTGGTCAGCTTCGGAAAGGTCGCGAACACGTCTTCGGGGTCCTCGCCGCTGGCGATCACCAGCCCGGCCGCCACCAGCACGTTCCATGCCTGGAAGCCGCCGATCAGCGCCAGCCGCGCCTGATGCGGCCGCCCGTGCCAATCGAGCCGCAGATCCTGGCCCGTGGCGTCGAAGCGCTGCGCCGCAATGCGCAGGTCGGCGTCCTGGGCAAGCCCGACGCCGAGCGCTTCCTGCCCGCGGGCGCGTGCCGCCACGGCCACCTCCCGGCCCTTCGGGTCGTCGAGATTGGCGACCACGATCGCATCCTCACCGAGCACGCGCTCGAAAAGCCCGGCCTTGGCTTCGAGATAGGCCTCGAACGTGCCGTGATAATCCAGATGGTCCTGGCTGAAGTTGGTGAAGGCCGCAGCAGCCAGCCGCACGCCGTCGAGCCGCCGCTGATCCAGCCCATGGGAGGAGGCCTCCATCGCCAGCCGTGTCACGCCCGCCTCGGCCATCGCCGCGAGGTGCCGGTGCAGCAGGATCGCGTCCGGCGTGGTATGGGCCAGCGGCGCCTCGTAGGCGCCCTCCACCCCCGTCGTGCCGAGGCTGGCGGCGCTGACGCCGAGGTGGGTCCAGATTTGCCGGGCGAAGCTGGCGACCGATGTCTTGCCGTTGGTGCCGGTGACCGCGACGCAGACTTCCGGCTGGGCGCCGAACCAGAGCGCCGCCGCATAGGAAAGCACTTGCCGCACATCCTCGGCGACGACCACGGGCACCTCGGCGCTCTTCAACACGTCGGCTGCAAGCGCCAGCCCCTCGCGGTCTGTCAGAACGGCGCCGGCGCGCATGCGCAGCGCGTAGCTGATGAACTCCGCCCCGTGGACCCGCGTGCCGGGAAGGGCTGCGAACAGATGTCCGGGCCGGATCGCGCGGCTGTCGAGGCTGAGCCCGGTGATCCGCGCCTCGACGCCGCCGCGGGCGCGCAGGCCCAGCTCGGCCAGCGATCTCGTGCGGTCCCCCGTGGGTGCGTCGCGCCCTTCCGCCATGCCCTGCCGCCTCATTCGCCGTTGCGCGCCTCTCGTATCCCGGATGCCCCATGGGGTTCAACGCCGGGCCGCATTCCAAGAAGAGGCGCGATCCGGCGGATCATCTCGGCGCTTACCGGCACGGCCGTCCACCCGGCGGTGCGCCGGGGCTTGTCGCCCATCGTCTCGGCCCCTTCGTCGAGGGTCACGACGAAGACGTATTTCGGATCGTTCATCGGGAAGGCGCCCGCGAAAGTCGCCAGGACGCGGTCGCGGTAGTAGCCGCCGCCGGGCTTGGGCTTGTCGGCCGTGCCGGTCTTGCCGCCGACGGCATAGCCGTCCACCCGGCCCATCGAGGCCGTGCCGCGCACCACCACCTGCCGCAACATGCTGCGGGCGGCGGCCGAGACCTCTTCGGAGACGACGCGGGGCCCGAGCTGGCGGGCATCGCGGCGCAGGAGCGTCGGCATGACCCTGGTGCCGCCGTTCAGCAGCGTGGCATAGCCCGCCGCCAGATGCACCGGCGAGGTCGACAGCCCGTGCCCGTAGGAGATCGTCATCGTCTGGATCTCCTTCCACTGGGCCGGGATCAGCGGGCGGCCGGAGGGCGCCTCGATCACCTCCAGCGGCGTCGCCTCGAGAAACCCCAGACTGCCGAGGAACGCTCGCTGGCGGGCGGCGCCAATGGATTGCGCGACCCGCGCCGTGCCGATGTTGGAGGATTTGACGATCACGTCCGTCGCGCTGAGGCTCGGCCCGTAGTTGCGGAAATCGCGGATGCGATGCCGGCCCCAGGTCAGCGGGCCCTTGGTGTCGACCATCGTGTCGGGTGTGAGCAGCCCGATCTGCATGGCCTGGGCGATGGTGAAGATCTTGAACACCGAGCCCAGCTCGTAGACCCCCTGCACCGCGCGGTTGAAAAGCGGGCTGTCGGCCTGATCGCCCTTCACCAGCGCCTGCGGCCGGTCGTTGGGATCGAAATCGGGAAGCGAGGCCATCGCGACGATCTCGCCGGTATGGACGTCCATCACCACCGCGCTCGCGCCCTTCGCCCCGAAAAGCCGCATGCCGCCAGCCAGGACCTCGCGCACGGCAGATTGCACGGTGAGGTCGATCGACAGCTCCAGCGGTCCGGGCTGACGGCTCGGGTCGCGCAGCACGTCGTCGAACGCCTTCTCGACACCCGCGACGCCGATCACCTCGGCGGCATGCACCGCCTCGTCGCCGAAGCTGGCGCCGCCCAGCACGTGGGCCGCAAGGCGCCCGTTGGGGAAAAGCCGCATCTCGCGGGTGGCAAAGAGCAGGCCGGGATCGCCGATGTCGTGCACTGCCTGGATCTGCTCGGGCGAGAGCGTCTTGCGGATCCACAGGAACTTGCGGTCGCCCGACAGGCGAGCCTGCAGCGCGGCTGCATCGAGACCTGGGAAGATGCGTGCCAGCTCCGCGGCGGCATGGGGTACGTCGACCATGTCCTGCGGGTGGGCATAAAGCGCCTGGGTGGTCAGGTTGGTGGCCAGGATCCGGCCCTGGCGGTCCACGATGTCGGCCCGTGCGCCGCTGATCGCGGGAGCGAGTCCGGTGCTGTGCGGCTCGACCGGCAGGCTGGTGGCCATGTCGCCCATGCGCACGCCGACAAGGGCAAAGGCGCCCACGAAGAAGAGCGCCAGGACCAGCAGGCGGCCCTCCGCCTGCAACCGCGCGCGATCGCGCATCCGGGCATGGCGATGGCGAATATTCTCGCGCTCGATCCAGTCGGGGTTCTCGCCCCGGTCCCGCGCCCGGATGACCTTGGCAAGCGGCCGCAAGGGGCGGCGGGGTGCTGTGCCGGCGTCGAGATCGCTCATGGGACGGCCTCCGCGGCGGCGTCGATCGGCTGCCCGGGGGCATCCACCTGCAGGGGCAGCGGATCGGCGGGCGGATAGGCCACCTGATCGAGGCTGCCGAAATGCTCCGGCTCCATCGGACCCAGACCGAGCTTCTCGTAGTTCAGTTCCGCAAGATCGCGTAGCCGTTCAGGCCGGTTCAGCCAGGCCCATTCGGCCCGCAGGACCACGCGGCGTTCCTGCAGCCTGCCGATCTCTGCCTGTATCGCGCGGGCATCGGCAAGCGCCTGCCGCGTGCGGTAGTTTTCCTGATAGGCCCAGAAGGCCAGGAGCAGGACCGCAAGGCCCATCACGATCCCCATGGTCAGGCGCATGGCAACTCCCTCATGTCGGATCCGGAAGGCTGAGGCCGGGCAGGCCGAGGCCCGCGCGGCCACGGTCCGAAGCGGGCGCGCCGGTGCGATGGGCGACGCGCAGCTTGGCGGACCGGGCGCGCGGGTTCGCCGCCAGCTCTTCGGCATCCGGCCCGATGGCCCCGCCGCGCGCGATCCGGAATGTCGGCTCCGGCCCCTGCCCCCCGGCGGGCGCATGGCGGCTGCCGCCGCCACCCTTGCCGGCGCGGGCTTGGAGGAACCGCTTCACCACGCGGTCTTCCGTGGAATGAAAGCTCACCACGGCCAGCGCGCCTCCGGGGGCCAGCGCCCGCTCTGCGGCTTCCAGCCCACCGACCAGCTGGGCCAGTTCGTCGTTCACGGCGATGCGCAGAGCCTGGAACGTGCGGGTCGCCGGGTGGCTCGTTCCCGGCCGCGGGCGGGGCAGCGTTTCGGCGACGATCGCGGCCAGTCGGCCAGTGGTTTCGATGGGGCCTTGCGCCCGAGCGCCGACGATGGCCCTCGCGATCTTCCGCGAGGCCCGCTCCTCGCCATACTGGAAGAGGATGTCGGCCAGCTCCGGCTCTGTGGCGTCACGCACCAGATCGGCGGCACTGGGGCCGCCTTCGCCCATCCGCATGTCGAGCGGGCCGTCGCGCAGGAACGAGAACCCCCGTTCGGCCCGGTCGAGCTGCATCGAGGAGACGCCCAGATCGAGGACCACGCCGGCGAGCTGTTCGGGAGCGTGGGCATCTAGCCGGTCGAACGTATCGGTCACCAGCCGCAGCCGCGCGCCCCATCGGGCCTGCAGGGGTTCGGCCATCTCGGCCGCCAGCGGATCGCGGTCTACCCCGATCACCAGATCCGCGCCGGCCTCCAGCAGCCCCTCGGCATACCCTCCCGCGCCGAACGTGCCATCGAGCCAGGGCCCGCGCACCGGCGCCACGGCCGCGAGGAGCGGCCCGAGCAGAACCGGCACGTGCAGGCGCGCGGAGGACGCCTCCGCCGGCATCAGGCGCCGAGGCCCTCGTCGAGCCAGATCAGCGGATCGGCGCCCGAGGGCAGCTCGTCGAGCACGGCCGTGACGGTCTGCATCTCGCTCTGGCGGTAGGTCTCGTGGTTCCACACCTGGAAGGTGTCACCCGAGGCGATCAGGTAGGCATCGGTGTCGGCAGGCAGATCGATCTTGTCGCGCAGCTTCTTGGGCAGAACCAGCCGCCCCGTCCCGTCCACCGCCGTCTCGTGCGACAGACCGCTGTAGATGTAATCGAGGGCCTTGCGCCGGGGCGATCCGCGGGTGAGCTTCGCGATCTGGGCGTCGACCTCGTCCATCGCCCCCACGGTGAAGCATTGCAGATGCGCCCAGCTGTCGGGTCCGTAAACGACGATAAGGCGTGCCGGTACGCCCTCGACCCAATCGGGATCCGAGGCTTCGATCACCTTTCGGAACGTCGCGGGGATGAGCATGCGGCCCTTCCCGTCGACCTTCTGGATGTGTTCGCCTCTGAACCTTCGGCTCACTGCGCCTGCCCCTGCGGCGGCCAAGCCGCCCGCTTATCCTTGCCCCTGACATGCGAACGGCGGACCGAGCCGCTGCCACCGCCCGATCCGCCGTCGAATGTCCCTCGAAAGGGGGTGCCTGCCTGGGCGCGGGTCTTGGGGGACGAGAAGCGCCCGGCAGGTCGTTGTTATCGGAGGAATGCGGTTTGCCTGTATGAGCCTGCCGATTTTTCGTGCGCCTCTGCGTGCGCCTGAGATGGAAGAACATCCGCTCCGTGCAGATGGGATCGCATGGGAATTCCTGGGAAGCAAGGGAAAACATGGGAATATCGGGGAGAAAATGGTCATACGCCAGCCTTCCGCCGGCAAAACACAAGATATGCGACTCCAGCGACGCCTGGACACAAGGCGGCGCGGAAGCTGCTTAGACTTCGGACAAGGATTGGGTGCGGATCGGCGGTGCATCGTCGCTGCTATCCCGACGGCGACTTGAGGTTTGATCCTCGTTCGACCTTGCGCAATCGCCCATCCGCTGCGCAACGGCCGCCGAACCGCTGAAGCTTTTTGCATAAGCTGGCATTCAGGCGGTCTTGCGGTTGCTGCATAGCAGCATTGCGCGCCAGCCCGTTGTGCATGCGCAGCATATCGCTATCTGTTGTTCATCGGCGCAGGGTTGAGCGCCGGGGCCGGTTCGAGAATCGGCGTAACGAGCAAGCGGCCTGCCGCGTCTTGCAGGCAACAGTTTTCGATATCTGCGGCGAATGTCGCAGGTTCACGAGTTTCGGATCAGAAAGTCCTTCCTCCTCCCTGGGCTTTCTGTGCTTGGCGGCGGCACCCTCCTCCTCCCTGGTGTCGCCGCCTTTTTTATCCCTCGCCCTTCCCGCACGGCCCCCGATGCCGTCACGACCGGTTTTCAGACTTAGCGCGCCTGCTGCCGAGACGAGCCGGTGGGACGCTCAGAAAGGCTGCTCGCCCTCGCTGCCGGCGGCCGTGATGAAGCGGGCAACGACGTGCTTCGTTCCGGCCTTGTCGAACGCGATCGCCAGCTTGTCTCCCTCGATCCCCTCCACAAGGCCGTACCCGAACTTCTGATGGAAGACCCGGTCCCCGACCGTGAAGCTCGAGACCGCGTCGAGGTCGATGACCATGTTGCGCGCTTCCTTCGGCTGCGACATCGGGCGCGCGCCGGCGCGGGCCTGCAGCCGGCGCCAGCCTGGGGAATTATAGACGTTGGCCTCGGATGCCTTCTCGTGAAGGTTCGAGCCCTGCATCTCCATGGCCGCCGGAGATGCGCTGGCCGCCATGCCCGCCGCGCCGTAGCCGCCGCCGTAAAGGCCAGGCGGGGTCAGCACCTCCACATGATCCGCCGGCAACTCGTCGATGAACCGCGACGGAAGCGCCGATTGCCATTGCCCGTAGACCCGGCGGTTGGCGGCGAAGGAAATCGTGCACAGCTCCTCGGCGCGGGTGATGCCCACATAGGCGAGGCGCCGCTCCTCCTCCAGCCCGGTCAGGCCGCTCTCGTCCATCGAGCGCTGCGAGGGGAAGAGCCCGTCTTCCCAGCCCGGAAGGAAAACCGCCGGGAACTCCAGCCCCTTCGCGGCGTGCAGCGTCATGATGCTGACCTTCGCGCCGCCCTCGTCGGTCTCGTTATCCATGATCAGGGCTACGTGTTCGAGGAACCCTTGCAGGTTCTCGAACTGCTCCAACGCCTTGACCAGCTCCTTCAGGTTCTCCAGCCGACCGGGGGCTTCTGGCGTCTTGTCGTTCTGCCACATGCCGGTATAGCCGCTTTCGTCCAGCACCCGCTCGGCGATCTCGATATGCCCAAGCCGCCCCTCGCGCACCAGCGCGTGCCATTCGGAAAGCTGCCGGGTGAGCCGGTCCAGCTCGGTCCGCCCCTTGCCGCCCATGTCTCCGGCATCGAGCACGATCCGCGCCGCCTCCAGCAGCGAGACGCCGTTGGCGCGTGCCGCCACCTGGATCTTCTGCTGGGCCTTGTCGCCGAGGCCGCGCTTCGGCGTGTTGACGATCCGCTCGAAGGCCAGGTCGTCGTCGGGGCTGGTGACCACCCGGAAGTAGGCCATCGCATCGCGGATCTCGAGCCGTTCGTAGAAGCGCGGGCCGCCGATCACGCGGTAGGGCAGGCCGATGGTCAGGAACCTGTCCTCGAAGGCGCGCATCTGGTGGCTGGCGCGCACGAGGATCGCGGCCTCGTCGAGCGAGAAGGGCCGGGCGCCGCGGGTGCCCTTGCCCATCGCCTCAAGCTCCTCGCCGATCCAGCGCGCCTCTTCCTCGCCGTCCCAATGGCCGATCAGGCGCACCTTGTCGCCGCCGCCGGCCTCCGTCCACAGCGTCTTGCCCAGCCGGCCGGTGTTCGCCGCGATCACCGCGGAGGCGGCGGCGAGGATATGCGCGGTCGAGCGGTAGTTCTGCTCGAGCCGAACCACGTGGGCGCCAGGGAAATCCCGCTCGAAGCGCAGGATGTTGCCCACCTCGGCCCCGCGCCAGCCGTAGATCGACTGATCGTCGTCGCCGACGCAGCAGATGTTGCGATGCCCCGCCGCGAGCAGCCGCAGCCACATGTACTGCGCGACATTGGTGTCCTGGTACTCGTCCACGAGGATGAAGCGGAACCAGCGCTGGTACTGCTCCAGCACGTCGCCGTGGGACTGGAAGATCGTCACCATGTGCAGCATCAGGTCGCCGAAATCGCAGGCGTTCAGATCGCGCAGACGGCCCTGGTAAACGTCGTAGAGCTCCGACCCGCGGTTGTTGAAGGCCGAGGCATCGGCGGCCGGCACCTTGGCCGGCACCAGCGCGCGGTTCTTCCAGTTGTCGATGAGCCCCAGCAATTGCCGCGCCGGCCAGCGCTTCTCGTCGATGTTCGCAGCGGCGATCACCTGCTTCAGAAGGCGGATCTGATCGTCGGTGTCGAGGATAGTAAAGTTCGGCTTCAGCCCGACCAATTCGGCATGGCGGCGCAGGAGCTTGGCGTTGACCGAGTGGAATGTGCCGAGCCATGGCATCCCGTCCACCGGCTGGCCAAGCAGCGCGGCAACCCGCAACTTCATCTCGCGCGCGGCCTTGTTGGTGAAGGTCACCGCGAGGATCTCGTTCTGCCGGGCAGTGCCCGTGGTCAGCAGGTGCGCGATCCGGGCGGTCAAAGCGCGTGTCTTGCCGGTGCCCGCGCCCGCCAGCATCAGGACGGGGCCATCCAAGGTCTGCACCGCCTCGGCCTGCGCGGGGTTCAGCCCGTCGAGATAGGCTGCGGGTCGCGCCTGCATCGCCTGCCGCGAGAGCGGGATGACGGGGGCGCTTTCGGGGTCGGGCCAGTGATCGTTGCTCATGGGCGCAACAGTAGACCGACGTCGCGCGAATTAAAAGTTTGTTCGCGCTCTGTTCGACAACGAAGGTGCGGGCTCAGCGCCCCTCGGCTGCGATGATCCAGCACGCCGCTCACCGCAGGGTCAGCCCGCCATCCACGACGTATTCCGATCCGGTGACGTAGGAGGCATCGTCGCTCAATAGAAAGCACGCGACCGCCGCGGCTTCCTCTGCCGTCCCTGCGCGGCCCAGCAGGATGACCTTGCGGTTGCGTTCCGCCATCGCCGCCTCCTGCTCCGCCGTGCGGCCAAGATCGTCGGTAAAGCCGGTCTCGATCGGGCCGGGCGCTACCGCGTTGACCCGGATGCCGCGCGGCGCGAGGTCGCGCGCCCAGGATCGCGCCAGCGAGGCGCAGCTTGCCTTGGTCGCTCCGTAGATCGCCGACCCGAGGGTCGCCACGAAGGGCGCGATGGACGAGGTGACCAGAACGGCGCCGCCATCCTTCATCAGCGGCTTCAGCGCGGCCATCTGCAGCGCCGGGCCACGGACGTTGACGTTCATCATCGCGTCGAACCTCTCGGCGTCAGTCTCTTCCACATCGAAGAACTTGCCGTAGCCGGCATTCAGGAACAGCCCGTCGAGCCCGCCCATGCTGTCGCGGACCTTCTCGGCCAGGTCCTTCGCCGCCTCCGGGTCGCCGGCATCGTTGCGCAGGACCAGGCTGGCCGGCGGCAGCGTCCGGCCGGCCTCGTCCAGATGCGCCTGGGTGGTGCCGGTCACCGCCACCTCGCCGCCCTCGTTCACGATCCGCCGGGCGGTCGCCAGGCCGATCCCGTTCGTGCCGCCCGTGATGAGTATGCGCTTGCCCTCGAATCGAGCCATGCCGGTCTCCCTCCTGCGTTTCGACCTCACCTAGCCCCCGGCGCGCCCCCGGCCAAGCCCGACCCCCGTTGTCGCTGCGCTGCCGCATCGCTAGACCTGACGCGATGACCCTGATGCAAGGACGACGTGCATGGCCGATTTCCAGAAGCTGCTGATCGCGAACCGCGGCGAGATCGCAATCCGGGTGATGCGCGCGGCCAACGAGCTGGGGAAACGCACCGTCGCCGTCTATGCCGAGGAGGACAAGCTTTGCCTGCATCGGTTCAAGGCCGACGAGGCCTACAAGATCGGCGAGGGGCTGGGGCCGGTCAGCGCCTATCTCAGCATCGAGGAGATCATCCGCGTCGCCCTCGCCTGCGGCGCCGACGCGATCCACCCCGGCTACGGGCTGCTCAGCGAGAACCCCGAATTCGTGGATGCCGTCGAAGCCGCCGGCCTCGCCTTCATCGGCCCGCGTGCCGAGACCATGCGCCAGCTGGGCGACAAGGCAAGCGCGCGGCGGGTGGCGATGGAGGCGGGCGTTCCGGTGATCCCGGCCACGGGCGTGCTGGGCGACGACATGGACGCGATCGCGAAGGACGCCGCCGAGATCGGTTACCCGCTGATGCTCAAGGCCAGCTGGGGCGGTGGCGGCCGCGGCATGCGGCCCATCGCCAATGAAGGGGAACTGGCCGACAAGGTGCGCGAAGGCCGGCGCGAGGCCGAGGCCGCCTTCGGCAACGGCGAGGGCTATCTGGAGAAGATGATCACCCGCGCCCGGCACGTCGAGGTGCAGATCCTCGGCGACAAGCACGGCGAGATCTACCACCTCTACGAGCGCGACTGCTCGGTACAGCGCCGCAACCAGAAGGTGGTCGAACGTGCGCCGGCCCCCTACCTCTCGGCCGCGCAGCGCGAGACGATCTGCAACCTCGGCAAGAAGCTCTGCGCGCATGTGAGCTACGAATGCGCGGGCACCGTCGAGTTCCTGATGGATATGGACAGCGGCGAATTCTACTTCATCGAGGTCAATCCGCGGGTTCAGGTCGAGCACACCGTGACCGAAGAAGTCACCGGCATCGACATCGTCCGCGCCCAGATCCTGATCGCCGAGGGCAAGAGCCTCATGGAGGCGACCGGCACCGCCAGCCAGTACGACGTGAAGCTCGACGGCCACGCCATCCAGTGCCGGATCACCACCGAGGATCCGGCCAACAACTTCATCCCCGATTACGGCCGCATCACCGCCTATCGCGGGGCCACCGGCATGGGCATCCGGCTGGATGGCGGCACCGCCTATTCCGGTGCCGTCATCACCCGCTACTACGACAGCCTGCTGGAGAAGGTCACCGCCTGGGCGCCGACGCCCGAGGCCGCCATCGCCCGGATGGACCGCGCGCTGCGGGAGTTCCGCATCCGCGGCGTCAGCACCAACATCGCCTTCGTCGAGAACCTGCTGAAGCACCCGACCTTCCTCAACAATGAATATTCCACCACCTTCATCGACAACACGCCCGAGCTGCACGACTTCAAGGCGCGGCGCGACCGGGCGACGAAGATCCTCACCTACATCGCGGATATCAGCGTCAACGGGCACCCCGAGACGGCCGGCCGGGTGAAACCAGCCGCCGGCGCCCGTGTTCCCAAGGCGCCCGAACGCCGGGGGCCGGGCCGCGCTGCGCCGCAATCCGGCACCAGACAATTGCTGGAAGAGAAGGGTCCGCAGGCCGTGGCCGACTGGATGGCCGCACAGCCACAGCTTCTGATGACCGACACGACCATGCGCGACGGGCACCAGTCCCTTCTGGCGACGCGCATGCGCTCGATCGACATGATCCGCGTCGCGCCAGCCTACGCCGCGACCCTGCCGCAGCTTTTCAGCGTGGAATGCTGGGGGGGCGCCACCTTCGACGTGGCTTACAGGTTCCTGCAGGAATGCCCCTGGCAGCGCCTGCGCGATATCCGCGCCGCCTTGCCCAACGTCATGACCCAGATGCTGCTTCGCGGGTCGAACGGCGTCGGCTACACCAACTACCCCGACAACGTCGTGCAGTTTTTCGTCGCCCGCGCGGCGGAAAGCGGGGTGGACGTGTTCCGCGTCTTCGACAGCCTGAACTGGGTCGAGAACATGCGCGTCGCGATGGACGCGGTGCTGGAGACCGGCAAGATCTGCGAGGGTAGCATCTGCTATACCGGCGACATCCTCGACCCGGATCGCGCCAAGTACGACCTGAAGTACTACGTCGCCATGGGCAAGGATCTGCGCGATGCCGGCTCCCACATCCTGGGCCTGAAGGACATGGCCGGGCTGCTCAAGCCCGCCGCGGCCCGGGTTCTGATGAAGACCTTGAAGGAGGAGGTCGGGCTGCCGATCCACTTCCACACGCACGACACGTCCGGCGCGGCCATCGCCTCGGTCATGGCGGCCGCCGAGGCGGGCGTGGATGCGGTCGACGCGGCAATGGACGCGCTGAGCGGCAATACCTCGCAGCCGACCCTCGGCTCCATCGTCGAGGCGATGGCCCGGACCGACCGCGACACCGGCATCGACATGACCGCCGTGCGCGCGATCAGCGATTACTGGGAGGCCGTGCGCGGCCAGTACGCTGCCTTCGAGAGCGCCCAGCAGGCGCCCTCTTCCGAGGTCTACCTGCACGAGATGCCGGGCGGACAGTTCACCAATCTCAAGACGCAGGCGCGCTCCATGGGGCTGGAGGACCAATGGCCCCAGATCGCCCGGACCTATGCCGACGTGAACCAGATGTTCGGCGACATCGTGAAGGTCACGCCCTCCTCGAAGGTGGTCGGCGACATGGCGCTCTTGATGGTCAGTCAGGGCCTCACCCGTGCCCAGGTCGAGGACCCGGAGCGTGAACGTCGCCTTCCCCGAAAGCGTCATCGACATGATGCACGGCAATCTGGGCCAGCCCCCGGGGGGCTTTCCGGCCGGGATCCAGCACAAGGTGCTGAAGGGCGACGCACCGCTGACCGAACGTCCGGGCGCGGGGCTGGCGCCGATCGATCTGGAGGCGCGGCGCGGCGAGCTCGAGGCGCAGTTCGAGGTGAGCATCGACGACGAGGACCTTGCCGGCGCGCTGATGTACCCCAAGGTCTTTGCCGACTACACCGAGCGCCATGCGCGCTATGGCCCCGTGCGTACCCTGCCGACCCACACGTTCTTCTACGGGATGACCCCGGGGGATGAAGTTTCCGTCGAAATCGATCCCGGCAAGACGCTGGAGATCCGCCTGCAGGTCATCGGCGAGACTAACGAGGAGGGGGATGCCCGGGTCTTCTTCGAGCTGAACGGCCAGCCGCGGGTGATCCGCGTAGCGAACCGGCACGTGAAGGCGACCCTCGCCGTGCGCCCGAAGGCCGATCCGGACAACCCCGACCATGTGGGCGCTCCGATGCCCGGCATCGTATCGTCCGTCGCGGTGGCGAAGGGGCAATCGGTGAAGGAGGGCGATCTGCTGCTCGTCGTCGAGGCGATGAAGATGGAGACGGGGCTCTATGCCGAGCGCGCGGGCAGCGTGAAGGCCGTGCATGTGCAGGCGGGCGGCGAGATCGACGCCAAGGATCTGCTGGTGGAGCTTGAGTGATGCGGGCGGGCCAGGCGCGGTGCCCCGCCGCGGGATGCCTTGGCAACCGGTGGATGCCGGGATTTTCCGCTTGCGGGCCTGCGCCCCGACCGCTATTCCCCGCGCACCCAAAGGAAGCGGGCGTAGCTCAGGGGTAGAGCATAACCTTGCCAAGGTTAGGGTCGTGAGTTCGAATCTCATCGCCCGCTCCAGTTGGGTCCACCCCCAGTACCGGCCGCCGGCTCGGGCCTTTCGGCCCCGCCCGACTGCGGCCTATACCGGCCGCGCCCTGCCCCGGCGGGCGACGGCAGGAGACCACACCATGCGCCAGAGCAAGCTGCGCCGCCACACGGCCGAGACCCGCATCGAGGTGACCCTCGATCTCGACGGAACGGGCCGGGGGCGGAACGCCACCGGCGTGGGCTTCTTCGACCATATGCTCGATCAGCTGGCCCGCCACGCGCTGATCGATCTGACGGTTTCCGCCGAGGGCGACCGGCATGTCGACGATCACCATACCGTCGAGGATACCGGCATCGCCATCGGTCAGGCGTTGGCGCAGGCCTGGGGCGACAAGCGTGGCATCCGGCGCTACGGGTCGTGCCTGCTGCCCATGGACGATGCGCTCGTGCGCGCGGCGCTCGATCTTTCCGGCCGCCCCTATCTGGTCTGGGACATGACCCTGCCGGCGGCGAAGATCGGCAGCTTCGATGCGGAGCTGGTGCGCGAGTTCTTCCAGGCGCTCACCACCCATTCCGGCATGACCCTCCACGTCACCGCGCTGGCCGGGTTCAACAGCCATCACATCGCCGAGGCCGCCTTCAAGGCCGTGGCCCGCGCGCTCCGCGAGGCGCTGGAGCCCGATCCGCGCGCGGGCGACGCCGTGCCCTCCACCAAGGGGGTCCTGTGAGCGGCCTGACGGTTCTGGTCGATTGCCGCACGGGAAATCTGCACTCGGCGGAAAAGGCGTTCCAGCGGATGGCCGCGGAGGCAGGCGGCGGCGAGGTGCTGGTAAGCGCGCGGCCCGAAGACGCCGCGAGGGCCGACCGCATCGTCCTGCCCGGCGACGGCGCGTTCGCGGCCTGCCGCTATGGCCTGACTGGGGAGCCGGGGCTGCTCGAGGCGATGGAGGAGGCCGTGACCCGGCGCGGCCGGCCCTTCCTCGGCATCTGCGTCGGCATGCAGCTCATGGCGACCGAAGGGCGGGAGCATGGCCGGACCCCCGGCCTCGACTGGATCGCCGGCACCGTGGTCCGGATCGAACCCGGCAACCCGGCGCTGAAGGTGCCCCACATGGGCTGGAACGATTTGGTGGTCGACGCCGCGCATCCGGTGCTCGGCGGGATCGACACCGGCGAGCATGCCTATTTCGTGCATTCCTACCACTTCCTGCCGGCAGCCGCCTCCACGCGGATCGCGCATGTGGACCACGGCGGCGAGGTGACCGCCATCGTCGCGCGCGACACCACGATCGGCCTGCAATTCCACCCCGAGAAGAGCCAGGCCGCGGGTCTGCGGATGATCGCCAACTTCCTCGCCTGGTCGCCCTGACCGCCGCGCTGCAGAACGCGGAACCGCCGCCGCGCCAGGCCGTTTGGCCCGGCAAGGCGCCCGCCACAACGAAGGCCGATCCGATGATCCTCTACCCCGCCATCGACTTGAAGGACGGCGCCTGCGTGCGGCTTCTGCACGGCGAGATGGAGTCAGCCCGCGTCTACAACGAGGATCCCGCCGGGCAGGCGACCGCCTTCGCCAAAGCCGGTTGCGAATGGCTCCACATCGTCGATCTCGATGGCGCCTTCGAGGGTGCGCCGGTCAACGCGGCAGCCGTCGAGGCCATCCTTTCGGCGGTCGACGTGCCGGTGCAGCTTGGCGGCGGCATTCGCGACATGGATCGGATAGAAGCTTGGGTGAAGGCAGGCGTCGCCCGGATCATCCTCGGCACCGCCGCCGCCGAGACCCCGGAACTGGTCGACGAGGCCGCCGCCGCCTTTCCCGGCAAGATCGCCGTGGGGCTGGATGCGCGCAACGGCCGGATCGCGACCCACGGCTGGGCCGAAGAGACCCACATGCTGGTCTCCGATCTGGCCCGCCGCTTCGAGGAGGCCGGGATCTCGGCGATCATCTACACCGACATCGAACGCGATGGCGCCAAGCGCGGGCCGAACCTCGCGGCCACGGCGGCGCTCGCGCGCGACGTCATGGTGCCGGTGATCGCGTCGGGGGGCGTCGGCAGCCTCGCCGATCTGGCCGCCCTGCGGGATTGCCGGGCGCCCCTCAACGGAGTGATCGCGGGCCGCGCCCTTTACGACAGGTCGTTCGGCGTGGCCGAGGCGCTCCGCGTTCTTTCGGGAGAGGCCATGGCGGCGGGGTGAGGGCCGCACCACCCAAGGCCCGGCCCGCGCCTCATTCCATCGTGATGGCGGCCTTGTTCGTCAGGCGCTGCAGGGCACCGTCCATGGCGCGAAGGAACTCGGCCTCCTCGTCCACCCCGAGCCCCTCGAACGTATCGGCCGGCGCCTCGTAGGCCAGCAGCGTGCCCTCGTCGCCATCCTCGTAGACCAGCACTTTCAGCGGCAGATAGAGGCCCGCCTGGGCGTCGGCCATCATCGCCGGGGTGCCCATCTCGGGGTTGCCGAAGATCAGCAGTTGCGAGGCCCCGATCGGCGTGCCGACCTCCTCGGCGCCGGCGCCGTGGTCGACCCGCGCGAAGACGGTTGCGCCGGCGCCTTCCACCGCCGCCACGAGGGCGTCCATCACCTTCGGAACGGAGGCGGTGGCCGGCACGGTCACGATCTCGGACAGGGCCGGCGTCGCGACGAAGGCGGCCAGAAGCAGCGGGGCAAGACGCATCGGGGATCTCCTTGAATGGGGTGCGCCGCGGCGCCGATGGCCGCCCGAAACCGGTCAGGGGCGCCGCGCGCAGGGAACACCGGGGCAACCCGGCGGTCAAGCCACGGGTTCCGCCGCCAAGGCTGGCGCAGCCCCGGCCGATGCCCTAGACGGGCGGAAACCCGCCCCTCGCCCTGCCCCCCCGGATGTGCCCCACGTGCTAAAGACCCGCATCATCCCCTGCCTTGACGTGGCCGACGGCCGCGTCGTCAAGGGCGTCAACTTCGTGGATCTCGTTGACGCCGGCGATCCGGTCGAGGCGGCCCGCGCCTATGACTCCGCCGGCGCCGACGAGCTCTGCTTTCTCGACATTAACGCCACCCACGAGAACCGCGGGACGCTCTACGATCTGGCCACCCGCACCGCGGAGCAGTGCTTCATGCCGCTGACCATCGGCGGCGGGGTGCGCACCCCCGAAGACGTGCATCGCCTGCTGCTGGCCGGGGCCGACAAGGTCAGCTTCAATTCCGCCGCCGTCGCGGACCCCGACGTCATCGCCGCCGCCGCCGACCGGTTCGGCAGCCAGTGCATCGTGGTCGCCATCGACGCCCGCGCCGTTACGGGCGCGCCTGGCCGCTGGGAGGTGCACACCCATGGCGGCCGCCGTGCCACCGGGCTCGACGCGATCGACTTCGCCGTGGGAATGGCCGCGCGCGGCGCCGGCGAGATCCTCCTGACCTCGATGGACCGCGACGGCACCCGCGCCGGCTTCGATCTGGCCCTGACCCGCGCGGTGGCGGACGCGGTGCCGGTGCCGGTGATCGCCTCTGGCGGGGTCGGCACGCTCGACCATCTGGTCGACGGCGTGCGGAAGGGCGGCGCCAGCGCGGTGCTCGCCGCCTCGATCTTCCATTTCGGCACCCACACCATCGGCGCGGCGAAGGCCCACATGGCCGCCGCGGGCATCCCCGTGCGCCCGGCATGAGCGTGCTGGAGGATCTCGAGGCAACCATCGCCGCGCGTCAGACCGGCGACCCGGACGCCTCGTGGACGGCCCAGCTGCTGGCGAAGGGCCCGGCGAAATGCGCCGAGAAGTTCGGGGAGGAGGCGATCGAGGCCGTCATCGCCGCCGTCGCGCAGGACCGCGCCGCACTGACCGCCGAGGCCGCCGACGTCCTCTATCACCTCCTCGTTCTGCTGGCCGCCCGCGAGATACCGCTTGCCGACGTCCTGCGGGAACTGGAGCGCCGGCAGGGCCGCTCCGGCATCGCCGAGAAGGCCGCGCGTCCGCCCGCCTGAAGGCCGGCAGCGGCTAGAGCCGGGAAGAGACGATCCCGGTAGCGATCCCGGCCTTGCGCAGATCGCCCCAAAGCCGCTGATGCTCCATCTTCGGGCAAAGGTCCTGCACCACGTCCAGCCCCGCCTCTCGCGCCCGCGCCGCCGCCGCCTCGTGCCGAACCCCGATCTGCATCCAGATCGTCCGCAGATCGGGCAACGCCGCCAGCGCCTCCTCGACGATGGCCGGCACCTCCTCGGATCGGCGGAAGATATCGACCATGTCGATGCCCGTGCCAGCCGGGATGTCCGCCAGCCGGGCCACCGCCGTCTCGCCGAAGATCGTCTGCCCGGCGATGGCGGGATTGACGCCGATCACCCGATACCCCCGGCGCGCCAGATAGAGGCCCACGTAATGGCTCGGCCGGATCGGGTTGGCCGAAAGCCCCACCACGGCGATGGCCTTCGTGGAGGTAAGGATGCGGCGCAATGTGACGTGGTCTGTCATCGGCCCTGCCTCTCACGGGCCGCCCGAACGGGCAAGACTCCAACGAGCTGCCCCGCCGCCCGCAAAAAAGCGCCCGGACGAAAGTCGCCGGGCGCCAGTTCTGGAACGAGGGACAGTCGTAGGCGCAGAAGTTCCATCATGCGCCTGCCAGGGCAAATAGGCCAGCGCGCCAGAAGCGTCACCGCCATTCAACCACTTGTGAACTCTCGCAGCGTATCAGACGGACCGTACGGCTTCATACAAGGCAACGGCCGCCGCGTTCGACACGTTCAGCGAGCCGAAATCGCCCCGCGAGGGGATGTGCGCAAGGCTGTCGCAGGCCGCCCGCGTGCCCTCGCGCAGCCCCGGCCCCTCGGCGCCCAGCACAAGGCCCACCGCCCGGCCGGAAAGCGCACCGGTCGCCTGCGCCAGCGGCATCTCGGCGGCGCCGTCCAGCCCGATCAGGGCGAACCCCATGCCCTGCAGCTCCTCCATCGCCCGCGCAAGGTTCTGCACCCGCAGGTAGGGCTGCCGCTCCAGCGCACCGGATGCCGTCTTGGCCAGCGCCCCGGTCTCTGGCGCGGCATGGCGCGCAGGCGCGATCACCGCCCGGGCGCCGAACACCTCGGCCGACCGCAGGATCGCGCCCACGTTGTGCGGGTCCGTCACCCGGTCCAGCAGCACAACGAGCGGCGCCGCACCCGCAGCCTCGCCAGGCGCGGGCATCGCGCACCGCTCCTCGACCCCGCCCCAGTCCAGCGGCCGCACCTCGAGCGCCGCGCCCTGATGCACCGAGCCTGGATCGATCGGCGCCGGGAAGCGGCGCGGATCGGCGATCTCGGGCGCCATCCCCGATGCGGCGATGGCCTCGGCCAGCCTGTCGGCGGCGTTGCGCGTCACGATCAGGCGGCGGCGGTCGCGGGCGGGGTTCGCCAGCGCGTCGCGCACCGCGTGCAGGCCGAAAAGCCACAGGGTCTCGGCGGCGGCGGCCCGGCGCCCCTGCTCCTTCTCGATCACCCATTTCGGTTTCTGCGCCATGCCTGGCCCCCTGCCCCGTCGCGCGCCGTGATGCGCCCCCGCGGGCGGGATGGCAACCGTGCGCCATGGCGGGGAATTCCCCATTGACGCCTCAGGGGGCCACGGCTATCCCCACCTCCGCGTCGGGCGACGTGCTGCAAGGTGCGGCAGCGGACTGTAACTCCGCCGGGGAGACCCACGCCTGGTTCGATTCCAGGGTCGCCCACCACCACCCCCCGAAGCGAGCGCCTCAGGCCCCCGAGCGGCATCCGCCTCCGGGACGCGCCCGACATCCCGGGGGCGGCAGATGATGCCGCCACGTACACCGGAAGGCCCCCCGCCATGGCAAGCACCGTCCGCCTGACCCTGACCGAGGCGGACGCGCTGATCCTCGCCGCCCTTCTCGCCGAAGGCGTGCCCCGGCCCGCCGCCGCCTCGGTGGCTCGCGCGCTCGTGGCCGCCGAAGCCGAAGGCCAGATGGGCCACGGGTTCTCCCGCGTCGAGGATTACGTGCGGCAGGTCCGTTCGGGCAAGATCGCTGCTGCGGCGCAGGTGGTCCTGACCCGCCCGGCCACGACCACGATCTGCGTCGATGCCGGCCACGGCTTCGCCTACCCCGCGCTCGACTGCGCCATCGAGGCCGGGATCGAGACCGCCCGTGCCCACGGCACCGCGACCATGGCCGTCTCCCGCTCGCATCATTGCGGCGCGCTGTCGGTGCAGGTGGAGAAGCTGGCGCATGCCGGGCTGATCGGCCTGATGATGGCCAACGCGCCGGCCTCCATCGCGCCCTGGGGCGCGCGGCAGCCGGTCTACGGCACCAATCCCATCGCCTTCGCGGCACCGCGCGGCACGGGCGATCCGCTGGTGATCGATCTCAGCCTCAGCCGGGTGGCGCGCGGCAAGGTCATGCATGCCCACAAGACCGGCGCGACCCTGACGGAGGGCTGGGCGCTGGACCGCGAGGGCACCCCCACGACCGATCCCGAAGCCGCGCTCGCCGGATCAATGGTTCCCATCGGCCAGGCGAAGGGCACGTCGCTCGCGCTGATGGTCGAGGTCCTTTCGGCCGTCCTCACCGGCGCGTCGCTCAGCACCGAGGCGTCCTCGTTCTTCTCCGCCGACGGGCCGCCGCCGGGCACCGGCCAGTTTCTGCTGGCGATCCGCCCGCCCGATGCCGATGGCCGCTTCGCCGCCCGGCTCGATGGGCTGGCGGCGCTCGTCGAGGGGCTGGAGGGCGCCCGGTTGCCCGGCGCCCGCCGCGCCGCGGCCATCGCCGCGGCGCGCCGTGGCGGGATCGAGGTGCCAAGCGCCTACGTGAAGATCTCCCGCGCCATCGCCGCAGGCACGCTGCCCTAGCCGCGCGCGTCACGGGCGGGGCCGGCGGCCACATGAGATCGCCAGAAGATGCCCCAAGCACCGGCTCCACCGGGCACAGGCCACGCGCCCCACCGGGGTGGGGGCGAGCACCACCCCCCCGACGCCGGGCCAGGCTGGTGCGGACGGCGGGACTTGAACCCGCACTCCCGAAGGAAACAGATTTTCGTACCACTTCGGCTTTCGCCGCCGCCACGGGTGCTGGGCCCGCCGCGTTCGTGGTCTGGACTATCCCTTCGCCCTGGCCTTCCGGCTTTAGGCGCCGCCCGTCTAGTCTCTACACCTTCCCCGAAGCTTCGGGGCTTGGCTCGGGATCGGCACGGGCACCCGACATCGCAGGCCCCAGAGCGTTCCCCGAATTTGAGCGGTTCTGCACCGGGCGTTTCCCCCCGGGCACTCCAAACAAAGTCTGCTGCGTCTACCGATTTCGCCACGTCCGCATGGACGCCTTCATGCCACGGGCCGGCATCCGGCGCGACCGTTAATCCAGCCGCAAGGCGGCACCTTGACCAGCGCCCCTCGCCGCCACACCTATGCGCGCATGTTCCCGCTCCGCGATCACAATCCCACCGCCCGCACGCCCTTCGTGAACTATGCCCTGATTGCCGCCAACATTCTGGTGTTCCTCGCCTACTGGCCGCTCTCGTCCGATCCGCGCGCGCTGCAGGAATTCTTCTACACCTGGGCCATCGTCCCGGCCTTCATCACGGAAGGGCACGCCCTGCCGACCCTCGTCACCTCCATGTTCCTGCATGGCGGCTGGCTGCACCTGGGTGGCAACATGCTGTTCCTGCACATCTTCGGCGACAATCTTGAGGATCAGCTGGGTCATCTGCGCTACCTCGCCTTCTATGTGGTGGCCGGGATCGGGGCAGGGCTGGCGCAGATCCTGGCCGATCCCGGCTCCACGGTGCCGCTGGTGGGCGCGTCCGGCGCCATCGCAGGCGTGATGGGCGGTTATCTGCTGCTTTTCCCGAAGGCCCGGGTGGATGTGCTCTTCATCATCGTGATCATATTCCGGATCGTGCCCATTCCCGCCTTCGCGGTGCTCGGCATCTGGTTCGGTATCCAGCTCTTCAGCGGCGCGATGACGCCCACGGCGGGCGGCGGGGTGGCCTACTGGGCGCATGCGGGCGGCTTCGTGGTGGGGCTGGCGCTGATCCTGCCGTTCTGGCTTTCGCGTGGCGGCCCGGGCTTCTGGAGCCGCACCCACGGCCACCCGCCGAACGAGCCCGCCACCTACCGCCGCACGGCCATCCCGGCGGTGGGGCGCGCCAAGCGGCGGGGGCGCACGCCGCCTCTCGCGGCCAGCGACATTCCCAAGGTGGGCCGCCGCCGGTGAGCCTGCCCAGCGGCGAGACCCACCGCCTGACCTGCCATTGCGGCGCGGTCGAGCTGCGCATCCGTCTGAAGGGGGGGGTCGCCGAGGCCCGTCGCTGCGACTGCTCGTTCTGCCGCCGCCGGGGCGCCGTGGCCCTGACCGTGGCGGAGGGCGACCTGCATCTTCTGCGTGGCGCCGGGCACCTGGCCACCTACAGCTTCGGCACCCACACAGCTCGGCACCATTTCTGCCCCACCTGCGGCTGCTACACCCATCACCGCCGCCGCTCGAACCCTCACGAATACGGGGTCAATGCCGGCGGGATCCAAGGACTGAACCCGCGCGATCTGGATCCCGTGCCCTGGGCCGACGGCGTGAACCACCCATCCGACGCCAGATAGGCACCGGCTCCGCCCCGAACGTCCCGCGCGATGTTCCGCAACGGACGTGGGCCGGCACCCGCGCCGCTCGGGCGGTGCGGGCGCTGCTCCGCCTCGACCCGAAGCACGTCGGTCGGCGGCTCTAGGGCCGCTCGCGGATCACCCCGGCGAAGCCCTCGAACAACCCCGAATTCCCCGCAACCACCGATCCGCTGTCGAAGATCGCCGCGTCCTGCCCGGTGCCCCGGTCGCCCGGCTTGCGCAGCGGCTCCGCGAAGCCGCCCGCCTCGCGCACGATGATCAGCCCGGCCGCCATGCCCCAGGGCGCCAGTCCGCGCTCCCAATACCCGTCGAACCGCCCGGCGGCCACATAGGCCAGGTCCAGCGACGCCGCCCCCCACCGCCGCACGCCCGCGCATTGCGGCATCAGCCGAGCCAGATCCTGCAACGTCGCCGGCAGCATCGGACGCCCGGCAAACGGCACACCCGTCGCGAAAAGCCCCTCGATCATCCGCGTCCGCCCCGACACCCGCAAGCGCTGGCTGAGGTTCATCCAGGCGCCCTGCCCCTTCTCGGCATAGAACATCTCGTCCTTCGCGGGGTCGTAGACGACCCCGGCCACCACCTCGCCCTTGTGCTCCAGCGCGATGCTGATCGCCCAGTGCGGCAGCCCGTGCAGGTAGTTCGTCGTGCCGTCCAGCGGGTCGACGATCCAGCGCCGGGTCGGGTCCTGCCCCTCTTCCTCGGGGCTCTCCTCGCCAAGCCAGCCATAGCTCGGCCGCGCGCCCATCAGCTCCGCCTTCAGCACGGCCTCGGCGGCGATGTCGGCCCGGGTCACGAAGTCGCCGGCCCCCTTCACGGTGACCTGCAGGTTCTCGACCTCGCGGAAATCCTTCACCAGCCCGCGCCCGGCCTTGCGCGCCGCCTTCATCATCACGTTCAGATTGGCGCTGCCCTGCATGACGTCCGGTATCCTCGCTGGTGAAGCGCGCCACATACGCGGGCGCCGCCAGAGGGGCAAGGCGCGGCACGGCCCCGGGCACGGCCGGCCCGCGCAGCGTTAACGTTTTCCCCGTGCAGCGCCTGCGGCCCCGTGGTAGCGCCGGTCGCCAACGGATGCGCCGCAGCATCAGACCGTGAAGGGACATCGCCCATGCTCATGCGCTTCGGGTTCGAGATCACCGCCGACTGCCCAGGCCCGGTGCCGCTGCTGCTGGCCCTTTCGGTGCATACCTCCGTCACGGGGCGGATCATCGGGCAGGACGTGGTGCGCACCGATCCCGTCACGCCCGCCCGCGAATACATCGACCAGTTCGGCAACCGCATCACCCGGATGGTCGCGCCGGGCGGGCGGCTGCACCTGTGGTCCGACGCGGTGATAGAGATGTCGCGCGAACCCGACCCGGTCGATTGGTCCGCCGTGCAGCATCCCGTGGACGAGCTGCCCGACGACACGCTGCGCTACCTCGTGGCCAGCCGGTATTGCGACAGCGACACGCTCAGCAATTTCGCCTGGAACCGCTTCGGGCATATCGAGGGCGGCTGGGCGCGGGTGCAGGCGATCTGCGACCATGTCCACGAGGAGACCTCCTTCGGCTACAAGTTCGGCCGTTCGGACAAGACCGCCTCCGAGGTGCAGCGCGAGAAGACCGGCGTCTGCCGCGACTTCGCGCATTTCTCCGTGACCCTGTGCCGGGCGATGAACATCCCCGCACGATACGCCAGCGGCTACCTGCCGGATATCGACGTGCCCTATGCCGGCCCGGGCGATTTCTGCGCCTGGTTCGAGGCCTATATCGGCGGCCGCTGGCATACGTTCGACGCCCGACACAACACGCCCCGCATCGGCCGGGTGCTGATGGTGCATGGCGAAGACGCCGCCGACGTGGCGATCGCCACGTCCTACGGCGGCTATCAGCTTAACTTCTTCAAGGTCTGGTCCGACGAGATCCCCGACGCGCCCGACCACGAGGTCCAGCAGATGCTCGAGACCCGGCCCGACACGGAAGCGCTGGTCTTTCCGTCCTCCGGGCGATGGTAGGCATCGGCCCGGGCAACGAACGCGGCCCGGCGGCCGAAGCGCAAGCCGGCGACATCCGAAGCCGCGCACTCGGCATGCCGGCCTACCCCTTCTGCAGCCTCATCGGCTCCGTCCGGCACAGCCGCAGCACATGCGCCATGAAGGGCACCTCCTGGGCCTCGCGCCGCACCGCACCGTAAAGGCGCCGCGTGATGCCGCGCTCGGTCAGCGGCCGCACCGCGTAGTCGGGATTGCCGCGCAGCCCGCGCACCACCCAGTCGGGCAGCACCGCCACGCCGCGCCCCGAGGCCACAAGCATCAGGATCACCGCGGTCAGCTCCACCTGCCGCACCGCCCGCGGGGTCACGCCCGCAGGGGTCAGAAGCTGGCTGAACGCGTCCAGCCGGGGCCGCGGCACCGGATAGGTGATCAGCAGCTCCTCGGCGAGATCCTCCGCCACCACGAAGGGCTTGGCTGCAAGAGGATGCGCCGACGCCGCCACCAGCACCGGCTCGTAATCGAAGAGCGGCACGAATTCGATGTCGTCCAGCGGCTCGGGATCGGACGAGATCACCAGGTCCACGTCCTCGCGCTGCAACGCCGGCAGGGCGCCGAAGCTGAGGCCGGGCCGGATGTCCACGTCCACCTCAGGCCAGACCTTGCGGAAGGCCTCCAGCACCGGCAGCAGCCAGTCGAAGCAGGCATGGCACTCGATGGCGATGTGCAGCCGCCCAGACTTTCCGGCCGCGACGCCGCGGAATTCCTCCTCCAGCGCCGCGACCTCGGGCAGCACCCGCTCGGCGAGCCGCAGGAGCTTCATTCCCGCAGGCGAAAGCCGCAGGGGCTTGGACTTGCGCAGGAACAGCTCCACCCCCGCCTGCGCCTCCAGCCCCTTGATCTGATGGCTCAGGGCGCTTTGCGTGACATGCAGGGTGGCGGCGGCCTTCGCCAGACCGCCGGCCTCGTGGATCGCCTTGACGCTGCGCAGATGCCTGAACTCCAGATGCATCTCTCGGTTCGCCTCATGATGATGATGACCGTTATGAATTTGTCTCACGGCAAAATCCATGGGATAGATCGCCCCTGTCGCTGGAGGGATGGAAAATGTCGGAACCGCGCATCTCGTTCGAATTCTTCCCGCCGAAGTCGCTCGAAGGCGCGTTCCGGCTTTGGGACACCGTGCAGACGCTGGCGCCCCTGGGGCCGGACTACGTGTCGGTGACCTACGGCGCCGGCGGCACCACCCGCGACCTGACCCACGAGGCGGTGACCACCATCGGCACGCGCTTCGGGCTCGAGGTCGCCGCGCATCTCACCTGCGTCGAGGCGACCCGCGAGGAAACCCTGGAGATCGCGCACCGCTACGCCGAGGCCGGCGTGACCCGCATCGTCGCCCTGCGCGGCGACGCGCCGAAGGCCGAGACCGCCTTCGCCCCGCATCCCGGTGGCTTCGCCGACAGCTGCGAGCTGATCGCGGCGCTGGCCGAGACCGGGCGCTTCGAGCTGACCGTGGGCGCCTACCCCGACAGGCATCCCGAGGCCGCGAGCGACACCGCCGACGTCGACTGGCTGAAGCGCAAGATCGACGCGGGCGCCGACCGCGCCATCACCCAGTTCTTCTTCGAGGCGGAAACGTTCTTCCGCTTCCGCGACGCCTGCACCCGCGCCGGCATCGCCGCGCCCATCGTCCCCGGCATCCTGCCCATCGCCTCGTGGACCGGCACCAAACGTTTCGCGACAAGCTGCGGCACCCCGATCCCGCCGATGCTGGATGAGGCCTTCGCCGCCGCCGAACGCGACGGCCGCGCCGACCTGCTGGCCACCGCGCTCGCGACCGAACTCTGCTCGGAGCTTCTGGCCGGCGGCGTCGAGGAGCTGCACTTCTACACCCTCAACAAGCCGCACCTCACCCGCGACATCTGCCACGCGCTCGGCGTCGAGACCGGCAGCGCCCTGCGCAAGGTCGCCTGAGCCGCGCCCCGGCCCCGCCGCGGGCCATCCGGCCATGCCGCTCCGGAGCAATGCTCCCACGCCCGCCCCCGGTTGGCTGCGGGGCCGCCCCATCGCGCATCGCGGCCTGCACGACATGGCCGCCGGCCGGCCCGAGAACTCGCTGGCCGCCTTCGAGGCCGCCGCCGCCCGCGGCTTTCCCGTCGAGCTCGACGTGCACGGCCTGGCGGACGGCACCCCGGCGGTCTTCCACGACGCAACGCTCGCACGCCTCACCGGCCGGCCCGGCCGCATCGGCGATCTGACCCCGGGCGACCTTCCCCGCCACACCCTCCTCGGCACCGACCAGACGATCCCGACGCTCGACGACGTCCTCGAACTGGCCGGCGCCCGCGTGCCCCTGCTGATCGAGGTCAAGCAACGCAGCCGGCCCGACCCGCGCCCCGATCCGCTCTGGCCCGCCCTCGCCGCCAGGCTCGCCCGCCACGCCGGCCCCGCCGCGCTCCAGTCCTTCGACGTCGCGGCGCTCCGCTGGTTCCGCCGCCACGCGCCCGCCCTGCCCCGCGGCCTTCTCGCCGGCACCGGCCGCCACCTGCCGCCGGCCAGCCGGGCCCTGCACCGCAGCGCCGCCGCGACGCCCCTCGCCGCGCCGCACTTCCTTGGCGTCGCCCTCGCCATCGCCGGCACGGCGCCGATCCGCGCCTGGCGCGCCGCCGGCCTGCCCGTCCTGGTCTGGGGCATCTTCACCCCCGCCGATTACGCTGCCGCGCGCCCCCTCGCCGACAACCGCATCTTCGAAGGCTTCGACCCCGGCGGCTGAAGGCCAGGCCCGCGCCGCGACGCCGCCCCTTCACCTTGGCGGCCCGTTTCGCTATCCCCCCCGTCTGACACGTCGGCACGCGAGGAGGGCGACCCATGGCCATGGACAAGACATTCGATGCCGCCACGGCCGAACCGCGCCTCTATTCCGCCTGGGAAGAGGCCGGCGCCTTCGAAGCCGGGGCCAACGCCGCGCCGGGGGCCGAGGCGTTCAGCATCCTCATCCCGCCGCCCAACGTCACCGGCTCGCTGCACATGGGCCACGCCTTCAACAACACGTTGCAGGACATCCTCACCCGCTGGCACCGGATGCGCGGCCACGACACCCTCTGGCAACCGGGCACCGACCATGCCGGCATCGCCACCCAGATGGTCACCGAACGCGAGATGGCGGCCAACGGCGAGGGCACCCGAGCCCAGATGGGCCGCACCGCCTTCACCGCCCGCGTCTGGGCGCAGAAGCAGAAATCCCGCGGCACGATCATCGGCCAGCTCAAGCGCCTCGGCGCCTCCTGCGACTGGTCGCGCGAGGCCTTCACCATGTCGGGCGCGCCGGAAGCGCCCGAGGGCGAGGAGGGCAGCTTCCACGATGCCGTCATGCGGGTCTTCGTGCGACATGTTCGAGGACGGGCTGATCTATCGCGGCAAGCGGCTGGTCAACTGGGACCCGAAGTTCGAGACCGCGATCAGCGATCTGGAGGTCGAGAACGTCGAGACCCCGGGCCATATGTGGCACTTCAAGTACCCGCTCGCCGCCGATCCCGCGACCGGGGAACGCGCGACCTACGAGTACGTCGAGAAGGACGAGGACGGCCGCGAGACCCTGCGCGAGACCCGCGACTACATCTCCATCGCCACCACGCGGCCCGAGACGATGCTGGGCGACGGCGCCGTGGCCGTGCATCCCTCCGACGAACGCTATGCGCCCCTGTCGGCCAGCTCTGCGAGATCCCCGTCGGCCCGAAGGCGCATCGCCGCCTGATCCCGATCATCACCGACGACTACCCCGACCCGGCCTTCGGCTCCGGCGCCGTCAAGATCACCGGCGCCCACGACTTCAACGACTACGACGTGGCGCAGCGCAACGGCATCCCGCTCTACACGCTGATGGACACGCGCGGCGCCATGCGCAGCGATGGCCTGCCCTACGTCGAGGCTGCCGCCCGCGCCATGGAGCTGGCCAAGTCCCGCATGGCGGAGGGCTCCCCGAAGCCGAAGCCGCCCCGGACGTGACCGAGGTCAACCTCGTCCCCGAAGCCTATCGCGGCCTCGACCGGTTCGAGGCCCGCAAGGCCGTGGTCGCCGACATCACCGCCGAGGGCCTGGCCGTCATGGTCCCCGCCACCGATCCGCGCCTCGGCAAGGCCGCCGCCTCGTCATCCGCCGCCGGGGCGCCGCCGCTGGCGCCCGAGGAGGGCGGCGAGGAACGCACCGCGCCCGACGCGCTCGTCCCCCTGGTCGAGCCGAAAGCCGATCATGCAGCCCTTCGGCGACCGCTCGAAGGTCGTCATCGAGCCGATGCTGACCGACCAGTGGTTCGTCGACACGGGCAAGATCGTCGGCCCCGCCATCGACGCCGTCCGGTCGGGCGAGGTCCGTATTCTGCCCGAGCAGCACGGGAAGGTCTATTTCAACTGGCTGGAGAACATCGAGCCCTGGTGCATCTCCCGCCAGCTCTGGTGGGGGCACAGGATCCCGGTCTGGTATGCGCCCGAGCTCGGCAACGAAGGCATCGGCGAATGGCGCGCCTTCGCTGCCGCCAGCGAGGAAGCTGCCTTCGCCGCCATGACGGAACACTACGGTCACGCCAACTTCCGCGCCGTCGAGACGGCCGCGGAAGCCAAGGAACTTCTGTCGGCCTCGATCGGCGATCTGACCAGCGGCGCCTCCCAGGCCGCGGCGCCCGTCACGATCCCGGTCTACCGGGATGCGGACGTCCTCGACACCTGGTTCTCCTCCGGCCTCTGGCCGCTCGGCACCTTGGGCTGGACAGGCGACGCCGAGGCGGATGCGCAGAACGAGATCCTGCAGACCTACTTCCCCACCTCCGTCCTCATCACCGGGTTCGACATCATCTTCTTCTGGGTCGCCCGGATGATGATGATGCAATACGCCGTCGTCGGTCAGAAGCCGTTCGGCGATGTCTACGTCCACGCCCTCGTTCGCGACGAGAAGGGCAAGAAGATGTCGAAGTCGCTCGGCAACGTGCTCGACCCGCTCGACCTCATCGACGAGTTCGGCGCCGATGCCGTGCGCTTCACCCTGTCGTCCATGGCCGCCATGGGCCGCGACCTGAAGCTCAGCCGCGACCGCATCGCCGGCTACCGCAATTTCGGCACCAAGCTCTGGAACGCGGTGCGCTTCGCCGAGATGAACGGGGTTTACGAACCGCGCGCAGGGGTCCGACACAAAGCCGACACAAAGCCGACACAAGGCCGACGCCTTCCAGAGGCCTCCCAGACGGCAAATCGCTGGATCCTCGGCGAGACGGCGCGGGCCTGCGCCGAGGTCGACGCGGCCCTCGCCGCCTACCGCTTCAACGACGCCTCGGCCGCGCTCTACGGCTTCGTCTGGGGTCGCGTCTGCGACTGGTACGTGGAATTCGCAAAGCCCCTCTTCGCCTCCGAAGACCCTGCAATCGTTGAGGAAACCCGCGCCGTCATGGCCTGGGTGCTGGACCGCTGCCTGATCCTGCTGCATCCCTTCATGCCCTTCGTCACCGAAGAGCTCTGGGCGCTGACCGCCCCGCCCGAAGGCCGCGCGACCATGCTGGTCCACGCCCCGTGGCCTACCGAGCAAGCCGCCGATATCGCTGATGAAATGGCGGATGCCGAGATGGGCTGGGTGATCGTTCTAATCGACGAGATCCGCTCGCTCCGCGCCCAGATGCACGTGCCGGCCGGCGCCCGCCTGCCGCTCCTGCAGCTCGATCTCGATGCCGCCGGCGGCGCCACGCTCGCCAGTTCCCTGCCCCTGATCCAGCGCCTCGCGCGGATCAATTCCGTAAGCGAAGTCAACGCGTTGCCGCGCGATGCGCTGACCGTCGCGGTTCCGGGCGGCACCTTCGGGCTGCCCATCGCCGACGCGATCGACATCGCCGAAGAGCAGGCGCAACTCGACAAGACACTCCAAAAATCGGAGAAGGAACTCAAGGGCTTGCGCGGACGTTTGTCCAACGAGGCGTTTGTGGCCTCAGCCCCTTCCGAAGTTGTTGAAGAGACACGGGAAAGGCTGGGCCAGGGCGAGGCCGAAGCCGCCCGCCTGCGCGCCGCCCTGGACCGCCTCAAGGAGATGGCATGATCAACAAGCCGCACGTCGAGACCTTCGGCCGCTATACCCTGCGCGCCGCGGTCCTGAACAAGGTTCCAACCGCGCGCGCGTTCCTGATCGGCGGCGCCCCCGGCACCATTGCCGAGGCGACCGGAAAGAGCATCGAGGTGGCGATTGACGAGCTGAAACAAAAGCTTGACTCGTCCGACGCGCAGACCCGCAAGGACCGCCGCCACGACGAGGCGCTGGATTTCAACGTGCCGACGGAGGCCGAATTCGCCAACGCGCTGTCGGTGGTCAAGCCCCGCGCGGGTCAGCTGGCGATGCTGCGCGCCCATGCTGCGGCCGGGGAGGCCGGCCTGACGGGCGGCGAGCTGGCCACCGCGGCGGATTACGCCAGCGAGGCCTCCGCCGCCAAGCGCTATAGCCTGCTGGGGCGCGCGGTCGCCGAGGCGGCCGAGTGCGACCTGCCCGGCAAACCCGCCGCGCCCGATGCCGACCCTGCCATAGGCATCCTGGCAAGCACGGGAGAGGCGCGCGAAAGCGGCGACTTCGTCTGGGTGATGCACCCGGAATTAAGGAAAGCCGTGGCAGAGGGGCCGGAACGCTCCCGCTGATACGATAGCCGGGAGCCAAGGAGCCGGGATGCCCGACGACCTGACAAATTCGCCTGCAGGCCCGCGGTTCACCAAGACCGTGGCGGGCCTGCCCTCCAGCGTGCCGTTCGTCGGACCCGAAACGCAGGAACGCGCCGCCCGCCGGTCGTTCGCCGCCCGGCTGGGCGCGAACAAATCGGGGTTCGGGCCTGCCCCGTCTGTGATCGCGGCGATGACGCAGGCGGCTTCCGAAGCTTGGAAATATGGCGATCCCGAGGGATACGAACTCCGCGCCGCCATCGCCGACCTGCACGAGACCGAGATCGAGAACGTGGTTCTGGGCGAGGGGATCGACGGGCTGCTGGGCACGCTGTGCCGCCTGCTGGTGGCGCCGGGGGATCCTGTGGTCACCTCGTCAGGCGCCTACCCGACCTTCGCCTATCACGTGCAGGCGCAGGGCGGCGCGCTCACGCTGGTCTCCTACCGTGGCGACATGGAGGATCCCGACGGGCTGGCGGCCGCCGCGCGGCGCATGCAGGCGAAGATGGTCTACATGGCCAATCCCGACAATCCGATGGGTACGGTGCATCCCGCCGAACGCGTGCTTGCCTTCCGCGACGCGCTGCCGCCGGACTGCCTGCTGGTTCTCGATGAAGCCTACGTGGATATGGCGCCGTCCGGAACCGCCCCGCCCTTTGACGAAGACGACCTGCGGATGATCCGCCTGCGCACGTTTTCGAAGGCTTACGGATTGGCCGGCCTGCGGATCGGCTATGCCATCGGGGCAGCCGAGACGATCGCGGTCTTCAACCGGGTGCGCAATCATTTCGGCGTCGGTCGCCTTTCGCAAGTGGCGGCGCTCGCGGCGTTGCGCGATCCTGAATACCTCGCCGCCGTCGTCGAGCAAATCGCCGCCTCCCGCCGAACGATCGGGCGGATCGCCGAAGACAACGGGCTGGTGCCGCTGCCCTCGGCCGCGAACTTCGTTGCCATCGATTGCGGCGGCGATGGCGCCCTCTCGCGGCGGCTCGTGCGCGAGCTGGGGCGGCGGGGGGTGTTCGTCCGCATGCCGTTCGTCCGGCCGCAAGATCGCTGCATTCGGGTCTCCGCCGGCCCGCCGGAGGATATGGAGACCTTCGCCGCCGCCCTGCCCGAGGCCCTGAAGGCCGCGAGGGGCTGAACGAGCCGCCCGGGCCTTTCGCCTCAGGCCTCGGCGCAGACCGCCGCGGCCGCATCGAGCCCGCCCTTCCCGTGGGGAATGTCCAGCGCCGTCAAGCCAGCCTGGATTGCGCCGAGCGCACCGAGGATCATATGGGCGTTCACATGCCCCATATGGCCGAGGCGGAAGAACCCGTCGGAATGCGGATCGCCTTGCGTCGCCATGCCCACGCCGATGCCGAGGGTGAGCCCGGCCTTTTCGAAGACCCAGTCCCGCAAGGCCGTGCCATGGGGCGCGCCGATGGTGAGCGCGGTCACCGCGTTGCTGCGCTCCGCCGGATCGGCGATGTTCATCTGCAGCGGCCCCTCGGCCCCCCAGGCCTCGAACGCCGCCCAGACGGCCCGGGCCAGCATGGCGTGGCGCGCCCAGGCTGCCTCCAGCCCTTCCTCGCGCAGCAGCATCTGCATGGCCTCCCGCAGGGCGTAGAAGATGATGGGTGGGCGAGGTGCCGCAGAAATGCTGGTAGAACTGATCCGGCCGGGCGCGGGGCTCCCAGTCCCAGTAGCTCGTGACCGCGTTCGCCCGCTGCCGCACCGCCTCGGCCCGCGCGTTGAACCACACGAAGGCGAGGCCCGGCGGGGTCATCAGGCCCTTCTGACAACCCGAGACCATCACGTCGACGCCCCAGTCGTCCATGTGGAACGCGTCGCAGGCGAGGCAGGCGATGCAATCGGCCATCAGCAGCGCCGGGTGCCCAGCCTCGTCAAGCACTCTGCGCAACCCCTTGATATCGTTCTTCACGGAGGTCGCCGTATCCACCTGCACCGCAAGGATCGCGGTGATCTCGTGCTTGGTGTCGGCCTGCAGGACCTCGGCCACCTTCGCCAGATCGACCGCCGCGCGCCGCCCGAAATCGAGCAGCTCCGTCTTGGCGCCCATCTGCGCGGCCATCTGCCCCCAGGCCGGGCCGAAATGGCCGGTGCCCAGCACCAGCATCCGGTCGCCGCGGCGGATCACGTTGCTCAGCGCGGCCTCCCAGCCGGCATGGCCGTTGCCGATGTAGATCGCCACCTCCCCGGAGGTACGCGCGACGGTCTTGAGGTCGGCGACGATGCCGCGGGTCATGTCGACGATCTCGCCGGCATAGATGTTCGGCGCCGGGCGGTGCATGGCCTGCAACACCCTGTCGGGAATGACCGAGGGGCCGGGGATGGCGAGATACTGGCGACCGTGGTTGAGTGACATGGGGGAGGGGCACCTTTCAGGCCAGTGACTGAGCCGACCTAGGCCGATCCGCAACAGGGGTCAAACAGCCGGCGTGCCCACGCCCCCGCCCGCCTTGATTGCCTGCGGGCCAGGGGGTATCTGGCAGGTCACGGAAGGGGCGGCCTCCCGCCCGAAGGCGGGACGTGCCGAGACGGGCCCAGGGCCGCGCCCGCCCGCCCGCCCAAGCCAGGAAGATCCGCCAACCTCATGCCGAGCCTCATCAAATCCCGGTTCCGCGAGATCGAGCACGGATTGCGCCGCCGCTATGGGCGCGACATCTCGACCCCCGCGGCCCGGCGGCGGGCCTGGCTGCACTTCCAGTTGCTGGACCATGCGATCCTGCGCGGACTATGGTGGAACCTCGAGGAGATCGCGCCCGGCGTCTGGCGCTCCAACCAGCCCTCGCCCCGCCGGCTGCAGCGCTACCACGCGATGGGCATCCGCAACGTCGTCAACCTGCGCGGTCCGGGGCGCAACAGCCCCTACCTCTTCGAAGCCGAGGCCTGCGCCCGCCTTGGCCTCGGTCTTCACGACATCACGCTGAGCGCCCGGAAGCTGGTACCGCGCGAGGAGTTGATCGCGTTGATCGCGCTGCTGCGCGCCACACCCAAACCCTTCGTGCTGCACTGCAAATCGGGATCGGACAGGGCCGGCTTCGCCTCCGTTCTCTATCTCGCGATCGTCGAAGGGCGGCCCATCGCCGAGGCGCGGCGGCATCTGCACTGGCGCTACCTGCATCTGAGCGGCACCGATACCGGCATCCTCGATCACGTCTTCGACGTCTACGAGGCCGATGCCGCGGTGGCGCCGATCCCGCTGGAGACCTGGATCGCCACGCGCTACGACCATGCTGCCCTGACGGCAAGCTTCAGGGCCCAGGCGCGATGAGCCGCCGCCGCGCCAGATTCCCATCGCCAAGGGATGGCCGCTTTTCGTCTGGCTCTGGCGCACCTACCTGCGCCGCTACTCCCGCTGGATGGGCGGCGCGCTGATCCTGATGACGATCGAGGGCAGCACCCTGGGTTTCCTCAGCTACATGCTGCAGCCGATGTTCGACCAGGTCTTCGTCGCGGGAAACCGCGGGGCGATGCAGTGGGTCGCTCTGGCGATCTTCGCCATCTTCCTCACCCGCGCCGTGACGAGCATGGGGCAGAAAGTCCTGCTGACCTATGTCGGGCAGAAATCCATCGCCAATATCCGCAGCGATCTTCTGAACCACGTGATGCAGCTGGACACCACGTTCCACGCGACCCATCCGCCCGGCCACCTGATGGCGCGCATCCAGGGCGACGTGGAAGGCATCACGATGGTCTGGCGGGCGCTGATCTCGGGCGCGGGGCGCGATTTCGTGGCGCTGATCGCGTTGATGACGGTGGCCATCTCGGTCGATTGGCGGTGGACGGCGGTGGCGCTGATCGGCGTGCCGATGGCGATCCTGCCAGTCCTCGCGGCGCAACGCTTCGTGCGATCCACGGCGCGCGAGAGCCGCGAGGTGGCGGGCCAGGTCACCACACGGCTCGACGAGGTGTTCCACGGCATAGACCAGATCAAGCTGAACGCGTTGGAGGCGTATCAGGCCGGCCGCTACGACGGACTGCAGGCCCGGTCCGTCGATCTGGCGCTGCGTTCGAATGTCGGGCGCGCGGCCATCCCGGGGCTTGTCGACATCATGGCGGGCCTGGGGTTCGTGGCGGTGCTCTACTACGGCGGCGGCGAGATCATCCGCGGCGAGAAGACCATCGGCGAGTTCATGAGCTTCTTCACCGCGATGACCCTGGCCTTCGAGCCGCTGCGCCGCCTCGCCGCCCTGGGCGGCGGCTGGCAGACGGCGGCCGCGAGCCTGGAGAGGGTGCAGAACCTCTTCGAGACCTCGCCGAGCATCCGCACTCCGGCCGCCCCGCGCCCGGCCGACGCCGCCCGGCCGCAGGTCGAGTTCGACGAGGTGCGCGCGGCCTACGACGATCTGCCCGTGCTGCAGGGCGTCAGCTTCGTGGCAGAGGCCGGCAAGACGACGGCATTGGTGGGTGCCTCGGGTGCCGGCAAGAGCACCATCTTCAACGTGCTCACCCGGCTGATCGACCCCCAGTCGGGCGAGGTGCGGCTCGGCGGCACGCCGACGCGGGAGATCGAGCTCGGCGAGTTGCGGGGCCTCTTCTCGGTCGTGACGCAGGACGCGCTGTTGTTCGACGAGACGCTGCGCGAGAACGTTCTGCTCGGCCGCCGCGACGTGCCCGAGGCGCGCCTGACTGAGGTCCTCGAGGCCGCGCACGTCCTCGACTTCCTCGATCAGCTGCCGGAGGGCGCAGACAGCCCGGTGGGTCCGCGCGGCTCGAACCTCTCCGGCGGCCAGCGGCAGCGCGTGGCGATCGCCCGGGCCCTTCTGCGCGACACGCCGGTGCTGTTGCTCGACGAGGCGACATCGGCGCTCGATACCCGGTCGGAAGCCGTGGTGCAGGCCGCACTCGACAGGCTGACCGAGGGGCGCACGACGCTGGTCATCGCGCATCGCCTCTCGACGGTGCGGAACGCCGACAAGATCGTCGTCATGGACCGCGGCCGGGTGATCGAGGCGGGCACCCATGATGCGCTGCTCGCCCGGGCGGGCACCTACGGCACACTTTACCGCGCGCAGTTCCGCGACGTGGACGAGCCCGCCTGAACGGCCGCCCGGGCGTTGCGCGTCGGCCGCCGGGCGCCTACCTGCCATCCATGGAGAACGCGATGACGAACACGGAAGTGGCCCGCGAGGTCCTGCGCGCGACCGGCGGCGACCGGCTGGAGTTCCTTCAGGGGCTGGTGACGAACGACCTTGCGCGGCTCTCGGCGGGGCCGATCTACGCGGCACTCCTCAACCCCCAGGGCAAGTACCTGGCCGATTTCTTCCTGGTGGACGATCCCGACGGCGTGGCGATCCTGCTCGATGTGGATGCCGCGCTGGCGCCCGCCCTGCTACAGCGCCTGACTATGTATCGCCTGCGTGCCGACGTTCGGATCGTGCCGGCGGACCTCTGCGTGCAGCGCGGCCTCGGCCCCTGCCCGAAGGATGCCCATGCCGATCCGCGGGATCCCGCGATGGGCTGGCGCCGGTATGCCGAGGCGCCCGCGCCGCCCTCGGACCCGGTGGATTGGGATGCGCTGCGCGTGGCCCACGCCATTCCGGCGAGCGGGATCGAGCTGATCCCCGACGAAACCTACATCCTCGAAGCAGGCTTCGAACGGTTGCACGGCGTCGACTTCCGCAAGGGATGCTATGTCGGCCAGGAGGTGACGGCACGGATGAAGCACAAGACAGAGCTGCGCAAGGGCTTGGCACGCGTCACCGTCGAGGGGGCGGCGCCCGTGGGCACCGCCATCGCCGCCGCCGGCAAGACGGTGGGCACGCTATTCACCCAGTCGAACGGCGCGGCGCTGGCACATCTGCGCTTCGATCGGGCCGGTCCCGACATGCGGGCCGGAGAGGCGAAGGTCGGTTGGTTGGGTCAGGCCCGCTCGGAATAGTCCATCGTCTCGGTGTTCACCACGATGTCCTCGTCCTGCCCCACGAAGGGCGGCACCATCACCTTCACGCCATTGTCGAGGATCGCCGGCTTGAAGCTGTTGGCGGCCGTCTGGCCCTTCACGACAGGTTCCGTCTCGATCACCTTGCAGACGACCTTCTGCGGCAGTGACGCACTCAGCGCCTCGGCCTCATAGTATTCGATCGTGACGGTCATCCCGTCCTGCAGAAAGGGCCGCCGCTCGCCAAGGATAGCGGCCGGCAACTCGATCTGCTCGTAGGTTTCGCTATCCATGACCACCAGCATTCCGTCGCTTTCATAGAGAAACTGCTGGTCCTTCTGCTCGAGCCGCACCTTTTCGACCTTGTCGGCGGATCTAAACCGCTCGTTAAGCTTTGAGCCGTTACGAAGATTCCGGAGTTCGACCTGGGCAAACGCTCCGCCCTTGCCGGGCTTCACATGGTCAACCTTAACGGCCGCCCAAAGTCCGCCATTATGCTCCAAAACGTTGCCGGGGCGGATTTCGTTGCCGTTGATCTTGGGCATCCGGGTGTTACCTGACTGGTTGATTGGGAGTGTCGCGAACCTATATCGAGGCGATGTTGGAGTGGCAAGCGCGTGCGAACCAGCGGTATATCGCCCCGGTTCAGCCATCGGCCATGCACACACCGCATAGGTGATATGCAGGAAAAGGTCACCAGAATCGGTGCAAAGGCTGCATATTGCGCCTTCTGCCGCTAACGCAAGAGCAAGAACAAGGATCTATCATGGGCGAGTTTGTGGATGCCACGGCGTTCAACCACGAGCAGGGCAATCGGGCACGGAAACTGTTCGCCGCGGTCGTTCTGGCCGCGTTGGACGACGCGATCGCCGACGACAAGAAGTACGGCAATGGCCCCGACCAGATAGCCCGGTGGGCGCGTTCGCGTGACGGGCGCGAGGTTCTGTCCTGTGCCGGGATCGATCCGAACGAGCGGGTGGTTAACGGCCTCATGGAATTCGTCGGCAAGGGCGTGCGGACCTCCGTGGCCCTCTCGCGCGAGGAAAGCGAGCGGCGCAGCCAGCAGGCCGAAGCCGCCTGAGGCGCGCGGCCGCAGGCGGGTCCGGCTGTCAGAAAAACACCAGTCATTGCCGCACGATCCAGAGCTCCGCCATCGCTACCGCGATCACGACCGCGCGCATTCCCCAGCTTCCAAAGCGCCGAAAGACGATGAGCGCTGCGGCCATCGCCAGCGTCGCCTCTACCGGGGCGACCCACCGGGCGTGGCGCGCACTGTCCCAGTAGCTGATCGGGCTGGCATAGACCCAGTCGGTGAGCGGCCAGAAATGCGCTCGCCCGTCGTCGTGGTGCAGCGGCAGATCGCAGAGCAGATGCAGCAGCCCTGCTCCCGCGAAGGCGGTGATGGCGGGGCGCTCGCGCCACAGGCCAAGTGCCAGCAGCCCCCCCCAGAGGATCGTCGAATTGTCGATGGCGAAGATCCGTTGCCATTCGGGCGAGAAGTACAGCTCTCCAAACACGATGGCGGGCGATGTGCCAATCGCCAACGCGGTCCCGACCAGCAGATAAAGCGACAGGTCGGGCAGAAGCGCGCCAATCATGGCCGCCGCGGTGATGCGCCGCTGGCCCGGCCGGGCGAAGGCCGCAGTGCCCAGAAGCAGATGCGCCGGCGTATTCATTCCCGCGGCCTGCCGTGACCAGAGCCATCATGATCCAAGGCGCCGGCTCGAACGTGGGCAAGAGCTTGATCGTAGCCGGGTTGTGCCGGGCGGCCATGCGGCGCGGGCTCGAGGTGCGGCCGTTCAAGCCGCAGAACATGTCGAACAACGCCGCCGTCACCGCCGATGGCGGCGAGATCGGTCGCGCCCAGGCGTTGCAGGCCAGAGCCTGCGGGGTCGCGCCGCTGGTCGACATGAACCCGGTGCTGCTCAAACCCGAAACGGATGTGGGCGCGCAGGTCGTCGTGCAGGGCCGCCGTACGGGCAGCTTGCGTGCTCGCGATTATGCGCGCGCGAAGCCGGGGCTCATGGCGGCCGTGCTGCAAAGCTTCGGACGGCTCGGCCAGGGCGCGGATCTGATCGTCGTGGAGGGAGCGGGAAGCCCGGCAGAGATCAACCTGCGCCAGGGCGACATCGCTAACATGGGATTTGCCGAGGCGGCGGGCGTTCCCGTACTGCTGGTCGGCGACATCGACCGCGGCGGGGTGATCGCGCAGCTCGTCGGCACCCACGTCGTTTTGCCGAAGCGGGATCGGGCGCGCATCGTCGCCTTCGCCATCAACAAGTTCCGCGGCGACCCCACCCTCTTCGATGATGGCGCCGCCGAGATCGTGCGCCGGACGGGTTGGCCGAACCTTGGCGTCCTGCCCTGGTTCGATGCAGCATGGCGCCTGCCGGCGGAGGACATCCTCGATCTGCGCGGCAGCGGCCCACGGCCCGCGGGCGGATTGCGCATCGCCGTTCCCCGCCTGTCGCGGATCGCGAACTTCGACGATCTCGATCCGCTGACGGCCGAGCCGGGCGTGACCGTCGAGATCGTCGAGCCCGGCCGCCCCCTGCCTGGCGCCGCGGATCTGGTTCTGATCCCCGGCAGCAAGACCACACGGGCGGACCTCGCGTATTTCCGCCGGCAGGGCTGGGACGTCGATCTCGCCGGCCATGTCCGCCGGCGGGGGCATGTGCTGGGGCTTTGTGGCGGCTTCCAGATGCTCGGCCGCGCTGTGCATGACCCCGATGGGCTCGAAGGCGCGCCGGGCAGCACGCCGGGCCTGGGGCATCTCGACATCGAAACCGTGATGCGTCCGGAAAAGCAGCTGCGCCCTTGTGGGTGGGGTGGTGGTGGGCAGCGGCGAGCCGGTGGAGGGCTACGAGATCCACCTGGGCCGGACGGAGGGCCCCGATACCGCCCGCCACTGGCTTACGATCGAAGGGGCGCCCGCGGGTGCCGAAGACCCCACGGGGCGGATCCGCGGCTGCTACCTGCACGGCCTCTTCGCGGCTGATGCGTTCCGCGCCAGCTACCTTCGGCGCCTCGGCGCCACGCCCGATCCGCTGGACTACGAGGCGGGGGTCGAGGCGGCGCTCGACGATCTCGCCACGCATATCGAGGCGCATCTGGACGTCGCCGCGATCCTGCGCCTCGCCGCGCCGGTGCCCTCCTGAACGGCTGCGCGCCAGGCCCACAAGACCCGCCGCAACGCGGGCTTAGTTCCGGCCGATGCTTTTCAGAACTCGGTCGAGCTGCAGGCCGCGCTCGCTCGTGATCGGTGGGGCCGACCTGACGGCGTTGTAGTAGACCGAGGGATCGTATTCCACGACGCCGAGGCCGAGATAGTCGACCGTCAGCTGCCCCATCGCCGAAAGCAACCCGTAGACGGCGACCTGCTCGCGGGCGTTCGCCTCGATCCGGTCGCCCTGCGCGTTCAGCAATTCCTGCTCGGCGTTCAGCACGTCCAGCGTCGTGCGGGCGCCCAGGGTCGCCTCCTCGCGGGTGCCCTCGAAGGCGATCCGCGCCGCGTCGATCTGGCGGGCGGTCGCGGCCAGGCTAGCGCGCGCGACCTGGAGAACGGCCCAGGCGCGCCCGACCTGTTCGGAGATGGCCCGCGTGGTCTGCAGAAGGTTCGCCCGGTTCTGGTCGCGCTGCGCGACCGCGCTCCGATACGTCGAATTGAGGGCACCGCCGCGATAGATCGGCCCACGCAAGTTGATGCCCACGGAACCGCTGCGGCGGAAATCGCCCAGCTCGCCGTTCTGCCCCCCATCGGCATAGCCAACGCTTGCCGTGGCCGAGAGCGAGGGCAACACTGCCGCCTCCGCCCGCGCGACGTTGAGTTCGGCCACCGAGACAAGCCGCTGCGCCTGCAGGATGCTGGGGTGCAGCCGCATGGAGATCGCACGAGCGTCCGTCGCCCCCGCCGGCAGGTTGGGCAGCGATGGCGGGGCCGCGAGGCCCTGGGGATACTGGCCGACGGTCAGGTTGTACTGCTCCCGCGCGATCTCCAGATCGCCGCGGGCGGAGGCGAGGTTTGACTCTGCCAGCGCAAGGCGGCTCTCGGCCTGCGCCACGTCGGTCCGGGTCACTTCACCGACCTCGAAGCGGTCGTTGGCGGCCCGCACCTCCTCGCTCAGCACCCGGACGTTGTTCTGGCGGAGATCCACGAATTCGAGCGCGCGCCGCACCTCCACGTAGGCCTCGACGGCATCGAAGAGCACGCCCTGCTCTTCGGCACGCAGCGATTGCCGTGCCGCCAGCACGGCCTCCTTGGCCGCCTCGATGGCAAGCCGGTTGCGGCCGAATTCAAAGAGCGTGAGGTCGGAGGTCAGCGACAGCGTGTTGCTGACCGTGTCGTTGTCGATTTGGACGCTGTCTTCGTCGCGAAAGCCCCAATCGCGGCTGAGGCTGTAATCCAGCGTCGGGCGCAGGGCGGCGACCGCCGTCGCCACGTCCTCGTCGGCGGCACGCAGGACGGCCCGGTTCTGCGCCAGCAGATTGCTGTTGTTGTACGCCGTGGCCAGCGTATCAGCCAGCGTCTGGCCTGCCGCAGGACCGCCCGCCGCGAAACACCACCCCATAGCCAGCGCGAACAGCGTCGCGCCTCTTGTTTTCCTGCCCATGACCTGCCCGTCTCTCCTCGATTGGCCCTGTCCCGGGCTTTTCACCTCAGAAGGCGAAGGCGGTGCGTCGCGCGAACCCCGGCAGCACCGGGGCGCCGGCATTGAACGCGAAACGCCAGGAAATCGCCCCGTCTACCTTATAGCCGATCCGCACGACGCCAAGCGCGCCCTCGGCAAAGAGCGCCGCAATGCGCCCGCCATCCTTCAACTGTGATGCGATTGCATCAGGCAGTGCCTCGATGGCGCCCTCGATCAGGATCACGTCGTAGGGTCCAAGGCTGGCGGCGCCCTCCGTCAAGGGGTTGTGCACGACCGCGACGTTGTCGGCCCCCTGCTCGGCGAGCGTCGCCTCGGCCTCGCGGGCCATGTCGGCATCGTCCTCCACCGCGACCACCGCCTCGGCAAAGCGCGCCGCAACCGCCGCGCCGTAGCCCAGGCCGCATCCCAGGTGCAGCATCAGATCGCCGCCGCCGATGGAGAGCGCATCCAGCATCTTTGCGAAGGTGCGCGGCTCCAGCAGCACGCGGCCGGGCGCCAGGGGCACGTTCTCGCCAATATAGGCAGCCTCGGTCAGGCTGGCGGGCACGTAGGCCTCGCGCGGGACGGAGAGCATTGCCTCGATGATGGGAAACTTCGTAACGTCCGACGGGCGCACCTGCGTGTCGACCATGGTCGTCCGGCGGCGGGCGTAATCTGGCATGCACTAAACTCGTTCGTCTAGTTGGGTTGAGGTCACATGACATACGGATCAGGGCCGGGCAATGGCACGTCGCCGAAATCGGAGTAAGCGGTCGCACGGTTGTGGCATGCCGGAACTCGATGGCGGAGCGCGGCCAACGATCCTCCTTGCGGCGCGTGCAGCAGAAACCGCCAAGGAACGCGAGCAGAGCTTGCGAACCGCGCCCAAGCAAGGTAGCGGAACGTGATCTTCCGGCGAGTTGGCGGAGTGGTTACGCAGCGGATTGCAAATCCGTGCACAGGAGTTCGATTCTCCTACTCGCCTCCATCCATTCGCATGCATCCGAGAGGCTTCGATAGATCAGGAGCCGGCCTTTTGCGTGCCCTACTGCCGGCGCGGTGGAAAGGCCGGACCATTGTCGGCGGCGCTGTCCTCCCGCGCCTTCGCCTCGACTTCTCCGCCGCCTCCTGCGCCCTGTATGGAGTTTCTCAGGCCATAAGCGCCTTCACTCTACCGCGAACCTCCTGGCGGATCGGCCCGTTGCGCGGCGCATCGGCAAGCGTCGTGAACATCGCCTCCGGCACGTTGCGCGCCCGGCTGTGCCCCGTCCAGCGCAGCGCCCGCAGGATCGCCTCGGCCTTCGGCGGCAGAGTGTCCGGCACCTCGGCGCCGCAGAGCTGCGCCCAGATGCGCGTCCAGGCCCGCCCCACCGACCAAGGGTTGTAGCCCCCGCCACCGAGCACCAGGAACCGGGGCGAAAGCGGGCGCAGCGCCGCGACGACCGAGACATGGACGTTGTTCGACAGCGACAGGCGCGACAGCGGATCTTCCTCCAGCGCATCGGCCCCGCATTGCAGGATGATCGCTTGCGGACGGTGGGCCGCAACGACCGGCAGGATCAAGACGTCGAGGATCATTGCTGCCTCGTCGTCGTTCAGTCCAGCGGGCACCGGCAGGTTCCAGACGTTGCCGGCGCCGCGATCGGTCAGCGCCCCCGTCCTTGGCCAGCGCCCCTCTTCGTGCATCGAGACCAGCGCCACCCGCGGGTCCTGCGCGAAGGCATGCTCCACCCCGTCGGGATGATGCGCGTCGATATCGATGTAGGCCACCCGCTCCACCCCCTGCGCCCGCAGGGCCAGGATCGCCAGCACCGGGTCGTTGAGGTAGCAAAAGCCATTGGCGCGATCCGGCATGCCGTGATGCGTGCCGCCCCCGGGGCTGTGAACGACGCCGCCGTCGCGTAGAAGCGAGGCGGCGAGGAACGCCGCGCCGGCGGCCGTGGCGGGGCGGCGATAGACCTCCGGATAGACCGGATTTGATGCGGTGCCCAAATGGTGGCGGGCGCGGACCTCGTCGGTCACAGCCTGCTCCCGTTCCGCGGCGACGAGGGCGGCGATGTAGGCGCCCGTGTGCCAGATCTCCAATGCGCCCGGACGAGCGCGCGGACTGGTGCGGTAGCGCTCTGCGGGCAGCCAGTTCATCGCGCGCGCCAAGTCGATCACGGTGGACACGCGCGGCACCCGCAGCGGATGCGCCCCGCCATAGGACGACCGGCGGTATATCTCGGAGCCGATGAAAACGGGGCCGGGCGACACAGCGGCGCGCTGTGGCGCCGCGCTGCCCGTCACCGGGTCAACAGAGCGTCGATGGCCCCCGTGATCTGCGGCCCCGCCGGGTCAGTCCGCGACCCCCAGGTGCCCGTCACCGCGCCGTCGCCATCCAGTAGGACCTTGTTGAAGTTCCAGCGCGGAACAAAGCCGATTTCCTCGCGCAGCCACCGGTAGAACGCATGTGCCTCCGGCCCCTTGACGTGGGTGATGTCGGTCATCGGCAGGTCCAGGCCGAAGGTCAGCTCGCAAAATTCTGCAACCTCGGCGGCGCTGTCCTTCTCTTGGCCAAAATCGTCCGAGGGCACCGCCAACACCACCAGGCCCCGATCCTCATAGGCATCCTGCAGAGCCTGCAGCGCCTCGTATTGCGGGGTAAAGGCACAGAACGAGGCGGTGTTGACCACCAGGACTGGCTGGCCGGCATAATCGCCCAAAGACAGGGTTCCGCCGTCGATGGATGGGAAGACGAACGGTTGTGCCGCAAAGGCAAGCCCCGGTGCAACGGCGAGGGCGGCGAGCAGGGCAAGTCTTCGAAACATGGGTGTACCTCCAGAGACCGGGTAGAAATACTCCGTCCGCGGGCCAGATCAACGAAGGCCGGGCAACCCGAGGCGATCACAAAGGGTTGGGCGCGTTTTATTCACCGTTGTTGCCGTATCCTATTAGTATCGGCCCATTGAGAACGGAGACCCGATGATCCGGTACACCCTGACCTGCCCGGCGGATCACCGCTTCGACAGCTGGTTCAAATCCGCCGATACCTTCGATCAGGTCGCCGGCACAGGGCATCTCGCCTGCCCCGATTGCGGCAGCGCCGACATTCGCAAGGCGCTGATGGCGCCCGGCGTGTCGCGGGGCAGCCCGGCCCCGCCCGCCCCGCCGGCACCGGCCGGTAATTCCGTGGCCCCAGGCAAACAGGGCGATGCGGCGCACGCGACGCCGACACCGCAGGCGCCGCCTCGGTCCGAGGACGTGGGCGACCGCTTCGTGCAAGAGGCCCGGCGCATTCACGCCGGCGAGGCCCCGGCCCGCACGATCCACGGGCGCGCCGCCATTGCCGATGCCCGCGCGCTTCTGGCCGAGGGTGTGCCGGTCCTGCCCCTGCCCCCGGCTCCGCCGCGCCGGTCCAACTGAGCGCGGCGCACGTTCCCCACTGCGGCCCAGGGGCCGCACCCGCCCTTGTGCCGGCCCGCGGCCCCCCGTAAGAGACACGGCGCCGCTTTCGACCCACAACGCATTCCTCGCACGAGACCGCCTAACCCATGCCGCTGCTCGTGATGAAGTTCGGGGGAACCTCGGTCGCCGATCTCGACCGGATCCGCAACGCCGCCGGCAAGGTGGCGCGCGAGGTGGCCCGCGGCTACCGGGTGATCGTGATCGTCTCGGCCATGTCGGGCAAGACGAACGAGCTCGTCGGTTGGGTCGGGCAGACCTCGCCTTTCTTCGACGCCCGCGAATACGACGCGGTGGTCAGCTCGGGCGAGAACGTCACCGCCGGGCTGATGGCCCTCACGCTGCAGGAGATGGACGTGCCGGCCCGCTCCTGGCAGGGCTGGCAGGTTCCGGTGCACACCACCTCGGCGCATTCCGCCGCGCGCATCCGCGGCATCTCGCGCGAGCACATCGATCAGAAGTTCGAGGAAGGCATGAAGGTGGCCGTGGTCGCCGGCTTCCAGGGCGTCAGCGACGAGGGGCGCACCACGACACTTGGCCGCGGCGGCTCGGACACCACCGCCGTGGCCTTTGCCGCCGCGTTCGAGGCGGAACGCTGCGACATCTATACCGACGTCGACGGCGTCTATACCACCGACCCGCGCATCACCTCCAAGGCCCGCAAGCTCGATCGCATCGCCTTCGAGGAAATGCTGGAGCTGGCCTCCCTCGGCGCGCGGGTCCTGCAGACCAGGTCCGTCGAGCTGGCGATGCGCTACAAGGTGCGGCTGCGGGTGCTGTCGAGTTTCGAGGAAGAGACGGAAGGGGCCGGCACCCTTGTCTGTGCCGAGGAGGAAATCATGGAAAGCAAGGTTGTGGCCGGGGTCGCCTATTCCCGCGACGAGGCGAAGATCACGCTGGTGTCGGTCGCCGACCGCCCCGGCATCGCCGCCGGCATCTTCGGTCCGCTGGCCGAGGCCGGGGTGAACGTCGACATGATCGTGCAGAACATCAGCGAGGAGGGCGTGACCGACATGACCTTCTCCTGCCCCGTCGATCAGGTGCCGCGCGCAGAACGCGCCATGCGGGCAACTCTGGCCGGTGGCACGATGCAATACGAGGATCTGGTGATCGACGGGGAGGTCAGCAAGATCTCCGTCGTGGGCATCGGCATGCGCAGCCATGCCGGCGTGGCCGCCCGCATGTTCGAAGCGCTGCGCGACGAGGGCATCAATATCCGCGTCATCACCACGTCCGAGATCAAGATCTCCGTCCTGATCGACCGCAAGTACCTGGAACTGGCCGTTCAGGCACTTCACGATGCCTTCGATCTGGAACGCGCCTGATCCGCAGGCCGCGGCGCTGTACGGCGCGGCAAGGGCCATCCCAGCAGCAGCCTTCCGGCACGCCCGGGCATCGGCCCTTACCGCCGACCGCGAACGACAGGCGCTGACCGGGTTGCGCCGGCCACCGATGCACCGCCGCATCACTCCATGGGATCAAGCGGATCAAGCCACAATGCAGGCAGACGCACAGCCATTAAGCACGTCCTGCGCATCCTGGCTCCCCAAACGGCCCTGCTCCGGCTATACCTGTCCACCGGGGGCGTGCCCGCACCCGAAAGGACCAGATGCTGCAGAACACCGAAAGCGAAAGCCGCAAGCTTCTGGGCCGCCTGCGCGAAGCGCTGGCCGATGGCGGTGCGGGGCAGGAACGGCTCGACAGGATCACCAGCCTCATCGCCGACAGCATGGGGACGGAGGTCTGCTCGATCTATCTCTTCCGTGATGCCGAAACCCTGGAGCTTTGCGCCACCGAGGGATTGAAGGCCGAGGCCGTCCATCAGACCCGGATGCGGCTCGGCGAGGGACTGGTGGGCCGCGTCGCCCGCACGTCGCGCCCCATCAACACGCGGGACGCGCCGGCGCAGCCGGGGTTCCGCTTCATGCCAGAGACCGGGGAAGAGGTGTATTCCAGCTTCCTCGGCATCCCGATCCAGCGGCTTGGGCAGCGGCTGGGCGTGCTGGTGGTGCAGTCCCGCGATGCACGGCGGTATTCCGACGACGAGGTTTATGCGCTGGAAGTCGTGGCGATGGTCCTCGCCGAGATGACAGAGCTCGGCGCCTTCCTCGGCGAGGGCGATGCGCTTTCGCCGCTGCACAAGCGCCCGGCCATGTATCGCGGCGGCACCGGGCAGGAGGGCAGCGCGCAGGGTCGCGTCTTCCTGCACGATCCCCGCGTTGTCGTCACCCGGCCCTTTGGCGACGATCCCGACGTCGAGCGCGGCCGCCTGCGCGACGCCATCGACCGGCTGCGCGTGTCGGTCGACGAAATGCTGGCGCAGGCCTTGCCGACCGAAACCGACCAGCGTCAGGTGCTCGAGGCCTACCGCATGTTCGCCAATTCCAAGGGCTGGATGACCCGGATGGAGGCGGATATCGATCGCGGGCTTTCCGCCGAGGCGGCCGTCGAGAAGGAGCAGTCGCTGGCCCGCGGCCGGCTCGACAGAGTGCCCGATGCCTATCTGCGCGAGCGCCTGCAGGATCTCAATGACCTGTCGAACCGGCTTCTGCGGATGCTGACCGGCCAGGGCCGCGAAACCGGCGCCGAACGCCCCGACGACGCGATCCTGGTGGCGCGCAACATCGGCCCGGGCGACCTGCTGGAATACGGCCGCTCGCTGAAGGGCGTCGTGCTGGAAGAGGGCGCGGTGGGCAGCCACGCCACCATCATCGCCCGCGCCTGGGCGATCCCGCTCGTCATCAATGCCGCGGGCATCACCACCGAGGCACTGAACGGCGACGCCATCCTCGTGGACGGCGACGAGGGCGTGGTGCATCTTCGCCCGTCCGAAAACGTCGCCGCCGCCTTCCGCGACAAGCTCGCCATGCAGGCGAAGGCGCAGGAACGCTATGCCTCGATACGCGATGTGCCGGCGGAAACGCTGTGCGGCAGCGTCGTGCGGCTCGACATGAACGCGGGCCTGATGGCCGACCTGCCCAGCCTGGAAGGGTCCGGCGCCGAGGGCGTGGGCCTTTTCCGCACCGAGCTGCAGTTCCTCATCCGCAACAAGATGCCCAAGCGCGGCGAACTGGCGCAGATCTATGCCCGGGTGATGAAGGCGGCTGGCCCGAAGCCCGTAGTCTTCCGCACACTGGACATCGGGTCCGACAAGGTGCTGCCCTACATGAAGCCCACCGAAGAGCCGAACCCGGCGCTTGGCTGGCGGGCGATCCGGGTCGGCCTCGACAAGGCCGGGGTGATGCGCATGCAGCTTCAGGCACTGATCCGCGCCGCCGACGGGCGGCCGCTGTACGTGATGTTCCCGTTCGTCGCGCAGATGGAGGAGTTCACCCGCGCCCGCCAGCACCTGCTGGACGAATTGGACCGCGAGGCGCGACAGGACCGGCGGCTGCCCGAAAGCGTGCGGATCGGCGCGATGCTGGAGACGCCAAGCCTCGCCTTCGCGCCCCGGAAGTTCTTCGAGATGGCCGATTTCATCTCCATCGGCGGCAACGACCTCAAGCAGTTCTTCTTCGCAGCGGATCGCGAGAACGAGCGCGTGCGCCGCCGCTACGACACGCTGAATGTCAGCTTTCTCGGGATCATCGAGCTGATCGTGCGGCGCTGTGCCGAAACCGATACACCGCTGAGCTTCTGTGGCGAGGATGCGGGGCGGCCGGTAGAGGCGCTGTGCCTGGCGGCGATGGGGTTGCGCGCGCTGTCGATGCGCCCGGCCTCGATCGGCCCGGTCAAGCACATGCTACGGCGCAGCGACCTCGGCGCGGTCCGGGAGGTGATCGAGGAGGCGCGTGCCAGCGGCGCGCAATCGGTCCGCGAGGCGGTGATGGACCATCTGCGCCGCGCGGATTGGGTGGCATGAAGCCCCGGCCGAGGTCGCGGGGTTCCCTGCCCCGCGGCCGACGCCCCAATTGCCGCATGAAGTTTCCTGCGCAACGCTTGGCGGTACCCTGCTACTGTGCCCCGGCCGTGCCCCCAAAACCTTCGCGATCGCGCCCGGCTCGTCCTCAGCCGGCGGCGGCGCCGGCGCTCTCGGTCAGCGCCCGGGTCACGGCGCCCGTCACTCCCGCCCAGGCTCCGGGGGTCAGCTCCGTTCCCAGCACCCGCTCGGGGTTCGTGGGCGGGGGCATCGCCACGCCCTCCAGCCGCGAAAAGCCGAACCGCGCGTAGTAGGGCGCGTCGCCCACCAGCATCGCCCGCGACCAGCCTCGCTCCCGCGCCGCCTGCAGGCTTTCGCGGATCATCAGGCCGCCCAATCCCTCGCCCTGCCGGGTGGGATGCACCGCGATCGGTCCCAGCAGCAGGGCCGGCTGGCCTCCCGCCTCCACCGGCCAGACCCGGATGGCACCCGCCAGGATGCCGCTCCCGTCGCGCGCCACATGGCTCAGGCCGGCCACCGGCGGCACGCCGTCACGCAGCCGGTAGGACGACAGTGCCTCGCGCCCGGGCGCGAAGCACAGGTCGTACAGCGCCTCGACCTCCCAATAGTCGCCGGCCTTCTCCTGCTCCAAGCGAAACACCCGTTCGCCGCTCCCGCCCGTGCGCGGCGCAAAACCGCTTTCCCCGGCCCTAGCACGGCGCTAGGCCATCGGCAAAGCACCGCAGAGGAGCCCGCGGCCCCCATGTTCTACCGCCCCGAAGACGGCCACGGCCTGCCCCACAACCCCTTCAACGCCATCGTCACGCCCCGGCCCATCGGCTGGATCTCCACCCGCGGCGCGGATGGATCCGAGAACCTCGCCCCCTATTCCTTCTTCAACGGGGTCGCCTACACGCCGCCGCAGGTCATGTTCGCCTCCACCTCCGCCAAGCCGGATCGCGACGGCACCAAGGACAGCCTCGGCAACATCCGCGAAACGGGGGTTTTCTGCGTCAACGTGGTGGAATACGCGATGCGCGACGCGATGAACGCCACATCGGGCGGCTACGATCGCGATGTCGACGAGTTCGAGCTGGCCGGGATTGCGCGGGAAGACTGCACCAGCATCGCCTGCAGCCGGGTCGCCGCCGCGCCGGCCAATCTGGAATGCCGGCTGACGCAGGTGGTGCAGTTGCCCGGCGCGGCGAACTTCGCCGTCTTCGGTGAGGTGACCGGCGTGCACCTGCGCGACGATTGCCTGAAAGACGGAATCTTCGACGTCACGACCTACCAGCCCCTCGCCCGCCTCGGCTATCGCGACTATGCGCGGGTGACGGAGCTATTCAGCCTGAAGCGCCCCGGGGAATGATGCGTTCGGCGGATCGGCCAGCGGTCGGCCGGTCAGAGGGACCCCGGTCCCCGGTGCACAAGGGTAACGCGCGGCCCAGGCGATCCGTGCCACACCGCTTTTCGCTGGAACGCCCAATGGTCGCGCGCCATCCTGCGCCCGAGTGCAACGAACGGGAGGCGACATGCCCGAGACCATGATCGGCATCATCGGCGGGTCCGGCCTCTACGAGATCGATGGGCTGAAGGATGCGCGGTGGCAGGCTGTGGACGGCCCCTGGGGCCCGGCATCGGACGAGGTGCTGACCGGTACGCTCGATGGCACCGCGCTGGCCTTCCTGCCGCGCCACGGGCGCGGGCATCGTCACAGCCCCACCACGATCCCCTACCGCGCCAACATCGACGCGCTGAAGCGGCTGGGCGTGACGGACGTGGTCAGCATCTCCGCCTGCGGATCGTTTCGCGATGAGATGGCGCCGGGCGATTTCGTGCTGGTCGACCAGTTCGTCGACCGCACCGTCGCGCGCGAGAACTCCTTCTTCGGCACCGGCTGCGTCGCGCATGTCTCGGTCGCCCATCCGGTCTGCGAACGGCTGGCCGGGGCCTGCGCCGCGGCGGCCGGGGCGACGGGGGTGCGGGTGCATCGGGGCGGCACCTACCTGGCGATGGAGGGCCCGCAATTCTCGTCGGCTCGCCGAATCCCGCCTCTACCGCGAGGTTTGGGGCTGCGACGTGATCGGCATGACCAACATGCCGGAGGCCAAGCTCGCCCGCGAGGCGGAACTCTGCTATGCCACCGTGGCGATGATCACCGACTACGACAGCTGGCACCCGGATCACGGCAGTGTCGACATCACCGAGATCCTGCGGGTGATGCGGGGCAATGCCGGCCACGCACGGGGGCTCGTCGCCGGGCTGCCGGCGCAGCTTTCCGGCCCGCGCGCCGCCTGCCCCCATGGCTGCGACCGGGCGCTGGAGCATGCGATCATGACAGCGCCCGATGCGCGCGACCCTGAGCTCACGGCCCGGCTCGATGCCGTGGCGGGCCGGGTGTTTGGCTGACGTGCCGGGCAATCGCATCTCGCGCGACCGATTTTCCCGAAGGAGACCTCCATGCCGCCAGACCTCTGGGCCGCCTTCGTGGCCGCCACCCTCGCCCTGATGATCGTTCCGGGGCCGACCATGATGCTCACGCTCTCCTACGCCCTGAACCGGGGCCGCCCGGTGGCGCTGGCATGCGCGCTCGGCGTCGCCACCGGCGATCTGATCGCGATGAGCGTGTCGCTCCTGGGGTTGGGGGCGCTGCTGCTGGCCTCCGCCACGGCCTTCGGAATCGTGAAATGGGTCGGCGCGGCCTATCTGGTCTGGCTGGGCATCCGCCTGATCCGCGGCACCGCAGCCACCGGCCCCGGCAAGGTTCCACCCCGGGCGACGCCACGGTCGGTCTACGCCCACGCCCTGACGGTCACCGCGCTGAACCCCAAAAGCCTTACCTTCTTCATCGCCTTCGTGCCGCAGTTCCTCAGCCCCGGCGCGCCGCTGGCCCCGCAATTCGCCCTCCTGATCGCCACCTTCGTGACCATCGCGGGCCTCTTCGCGCTGAGCGTGGCGCTGACCGCAGATCTGCTGCGGGGCCAGATCGCCCGGCCCCTCGTTCTGGCATGGCTAACCCGCGCCGGCGGCGGCGCGCTGGTGGCCATGGGCGCGCTCACAGCCACCCTGCGTCGGCCCGTTTCATGACCGACGTCCGCGACTACATCCGCACGATCCCCGACTTTCCGCACGAGGGCATCCTCTTCCGCGATGTCACCACGCTTTTCTCGGATCCGCGTGGCTTCCGCATGGCGGTCGACCAGCTGCTGCATCCCTACTCTGGGTGCCGCATCGATCAGGTGGTGGGGCTAGAGGCGCGCGGCTTCATCCTGGGCGGCGCCGTGGCGCATCAGCTTTCCGCGGGGTTCGTTCCGGTGCGCAAGAAGGGCAAGCTGCCGGCCGCGACACTCAGCGAGGACTATACGCTGGAATATGGGCAGGCGACGGTGGAGATCCACGACGACGCCTTGAAGCCGGGGCAAAGCGTGCTTCTGGTGGACGATCTCCTGGCCACCGGCGGCACGGCAGAGGCCGGGATCAGACTGATCGAGCGGCTGGGCGGCGAGATCGTGGGCTGCGCTTTCGTCATCGACCTGCCGGAGCTGGGCGGGCGCAAGCGGCTGGAAGGGCTCGGCATGAAGGTGCACGCGCTCTGCGCCTACGAGGGGCATTGAGGCCGCACAAAAATCAGGCGCGCAGGATCACCCCTGGGTTCAGGATGCCCTTGGGATCCAGCGCTGTCTTGATCGCCCGCATCGCCGCAAGCCGCGCAGGGTCTCCGTAGCGCTCCAGATCGTCCACCTTCAGACGGCCGATCCCGTGCTCGGCGCTGACCGATCCGTCATGGGCATGCGCGAGATCGTGGACGCAGCGCATGATCTCGGCCTTGCGATCTGCGAAGTCCGCATTGCTTCGCCCCTCGGGCGGGAAGATATTGTAGTGCAGGTTGCCGTCGCCCACATGGCCGAAGATGTTGATCCGGAAGGGGCCGAGAGCGGCGATGGCTTCGCGACCTTCGGCCACGAAATCGGGCATGTCGCCCAGGGGAAGCGAGATGTCGTGCGAGGCGATGGCTCCGATCCGCCTGTTCGCCTCGGGGATGTTCTCACGCACCGCCCAGAACTCCGCGCGCTGCGCCTCCGACGCGGCGATCACGCCGTCGCTCGCGGTGTCGTCCTCCATCGCCGCCTCGAAGATCGCGGTCAGCAGACCGTCCGCATCGGCGCCGTCCGACAGCCCCAAATCGACCAGCACCATCCACTCGGGCGCCTCGGCGAAGGGCACCCGCACCTGAGGCATGGTCTGCGCGAGAAACTTCAGCCCCTGCCGGCTCATCAGCTCGAAGGCAGAAACCGCCTCTCCGGCGACGTTGCGCGCGATCCGCAGCAGGCGCAGGGCGGCGGCCGGATCGGGCACCACGAAGATCGCAGCACCCCGTACCGCCGGCCGGGGATGCAGGCGCAGGGCGGCCGCGGTGATGATGCCGAGCGTGCCCTCGGAGCCGATCAGAAGGTTGCGCAGGTCATAGCCCGTGTTGTCCTTCCGCAGCCGCTTAAGCCCATGCCAGATCGTTCCGTCGGCCATCACCGCCTCCAGCCCCAGGCATAGATCGCGCGCGTTGCCGTAGCGCAGGACGTTCACGCCGCCCGCATTGGTCGCGAGGTTGCCCCCGATCCGGCACGAGCCTTCGGAGGCCAGTGAAAGCGGGAAGTAGAGCCCCGCATCGTCCGCCGCGCGCTGCACGTCGGCCAGGATCGCGCCGGCCTCGGCGATCAGCACGGAATCCTCGCGGTGCACGGCGCGGATCGCGGTCATCCGCTCCAGCGACAGCAGGATCGGCGGCGTGCCCGACGGCATCACCTGGCCGCCCACCAGCCCGGTGCCCCCGCCATAGGGAAGGATCGCCTGGCCCGTGCGCCCCGCGATGCGCACCACCTGCGCCACCTCCTCGGTCGTGTCCGGGGTGGCCACGATCAGGGCCTGGCCGCGATGATGGCCGCGCGGCTCTTCCAGGTCCGCCTCCGTGGCCGCCCTTAGGGCCCGCGCCGGAAGCTCTGCTCTCAAGGCAGCGAGGGCCGCCGCGCCGGGAAGCATCGCCTCATTCATCGCGCAGATAGGCCGGGTCCAGGACCATGATCGTCGGCCGGTCCGGCAGGTCGCGCAGGGAGACCTCGAGGAACGAGGCGCCGGTGCGCTCGATGGCGAAATCCTCCGACATGCCGTCGAGGAACCGCTCAAGGTTCGACTGCCCGAACCAGTGCATCGGGATCACCACCGAAGAGCGCAGCCGCTTCAGCGTCGAGATCATGCTGGGCAGGTCCACCGTGAAGCCGCCATCGACCGGCGCCATCACCACGTCGAGCCGCCCGAGGGCCGCGAACTGCTCGGCCGTGGGTTGGTGGTGCAGGTGCCCCAGATGACCGATGCACAAGCCCGCCACCTCGAAGACGAAGATCGAATTGCCGTTGACCCCGCCATCGGAATAGCCCGATCGGATATCGGTCGTGACGTTGCGCACCAGCATCTCGCCAAGATCGAGGTGATGCTCGATCCCCTCGGTGTCCGGCCCCCATCCCGGAAGCACGTTGGGGATGCGCGGATCGGGGGTCGAGGTCCAGTGCGAGGAATGCGCCCGGTTCATCGTCGCCACGTCGGGCACCCAGTCCGCGCTGCCGAGAAAGCCGGTGTAGTCGGTCGCCGCCGAAAGGCCGCCTTCGGTCTGGATCAGGAACATGGCGTGGGCCACGTAGCTGATCCGCACGGTGTACTCGGGCAGCGGCTTGCGGAAGCTCGCGGTCTGCACGTAGGCGAACCCCGGCGTGCGGTCGACGAGCGCGATGCAGTGGCTCGGCCGACGATCCTGCGTGCCGGTCTGCGCGGCGGCGGGGGCGAGCCAAACGCCGGCGAGCGCGGCGGCGAGAACAGGCAGCGAGATCATGGCGCGGAACATGGCAAACCCTCCTTGCCGGAAGGGTAGCACGGGCGCCGGCAGGGTCACGCACTATCGCGGGTGAGGGGCCCGCCGGGGCGCTCACACCCGCGCGGCGCCGAATGACTGTGCCGGATGCAAACGCCGCAGGGCCACGCCTGCAAGGCTCGGGTCGGGCGGTGCGGGCGTGGGCCCTTCCGGGCGGCCGGGCGCGGCTCTAACCCGCCTCGCTCCGCCCCCGCCGGTCGCTGCGCAGGTTCGCGTAGAGCACGTGGTTGCGCCAGCGCCCGGCGATCTGCAGGTAGCTCTGCGCGACCCCCTCGTACTTGAATCCGCAGCGTTCCAGCACCCCGCGCGACGGCGTGTTCTCGGGCAGGCATCCCGCCTCCATCCGGCTCAGGCCCATCTCGGCGAAGGCATGGTGCACCACCGCGTCGATGGCCTCGCGCATGTAGCCCTGCCGGGCATGAGACGCCCCGATCCAGTAGCCGATGGTGGCTGCCTGTGCCGGGCCGCGGCGGATGTTGTCGACCGTGATCGCGCCCACGAAGGTATCGCCCTCACGCAGGAACAGGAACAGCGGCAGCGCGGTGTCGTCGCTCACCGACCGCTGCGCCCAGTACACCCGGTTGATGAATGAGCGCCGGGTCAGGTGGTCGGGCGCCCAGACCGGATCCCAGGGCGTGAGGAAATCGGCGCTTTCCTGGCGCAGCTCGGCCCAGGGGCGAAAGTCCGTATGGGTGGGCGGCCGCAGGTAAAGACGCGGCGACGAGATGCGCACCCGCCGCCGCTTCAGCCCGATCATGCCGCCAGTCGCGACCTGAGCTGCGGCAGGTCCGGCGCGGTGGCGCCAAGCGGGCCGTAGAGCGCCAGCGCCGCGGGGGCGCGCGCCACCAGATCGGCGCCGTAGGTCTTCAGCGTCTGCGCATCCACCCCTTCGATCCGGGCGATGGTCTCGTCGAGCGAGGGCACGCGATCCCAGATGGCGATCAGGCGGGCCAGCCGTTCGGCGCGGGTCGATGGGCTCTCCAGCCCCATGAGCAGCCCCGCCTTCATCTGCGCCCGGGCGCGGGCGATCTCTTCGGCCCCGAGCTGATCGGCCGCCTTGCGCAGCTCGTCGATGGTCAGATGCGCAAGCCCCGCCAGATCTTCGCCGCTGGTGCCCGCGTAGATCGTGGTGACCCCGGTATCTGCATAGGCCGAGGCCTGCGCGAAGATCGAGTAGCACAGGCCCCGCTTCTCCCGTGCCTCCTGGAAGAGCCGGGAGGACATGCCCCCGCCAAGCGCCGTGGCGAAGACCTGCGCAGTGTAGATCCCTGCGTCGCGGTAGCTCGGCCCTTCGAGGGCCAGTGCGAAGTGCACCTGTTCCAACGTCTTCTCCTGCCGCCGCTCGCCGCTGAAGAAACGCGCCGGCTCGGGGTTTCCGAAGGGCCGGGGCTGCAGATGCGCGAAGAGGGCCTCGGCCGCGCGCACGATCTCGTCGTGGTCCACTGCCCCCGCCGCCGCCAGGATCATCTGGTCCGGACCATAGCGCTCGCCTACGAAGGCCGCCAGATCGGCGCGGGCAAAGCCGCTCACCCGCTCGGCGGGGCCAAGGATGCTGCGCCCCATCGGCTGATCGGGATAGGCAACCTCCTGCAGCCAGTCGAAGACGATGTCGTCGGGCGTGTCGAGCGCCTGGCCGATCTCCTGCAGGATCACCCCGCGCTCCACCTCGATCTCGCTCAGATCGAAGACCGGGTTCAGCACGATGTCGGCGATCACGTCGAGCGCCAGCATCACGTCGTCTTCCAGCACCCGCGCGTAGTAGGCGGTCATCTCGCGGCTGGTATAGGCGTTGAGGTAGCCGCCCACGTCCTCCAGAACTTCCGCGATCTGCAACGCGGAACGGCGGGCGGTGCCCTTGAACGCCATGTGCTCGAGGAAATGCGCGATGCCGTTCTGCTCGGGCCGCTCGTGGCGGCCGCCAGCGGTGATCCAGAGCCCGAGCGTCGCGGATTTCAGCCCCGGCATGCGCTCGGTCACGATGCGCAAACCGTTTGGCAGCTTGTGGGTCTGGACGCTCAAAGGCCGGTGCGCTCCGTGATCAGGGTCTGCAGGGTGCCGAGGTCGCAGGGCACCTCCGTCAGGCGTTCCGGACGGTCATAGAGATCCGCCATGCGATTTGGAAGGGGCGGGCGGATACCGGTCGCTGCCTCGACCGCATCGGGAAACTTTGCCGGATGCGCGGTGGCCAGCGTGACCATGGGGATGCCCGGCTCCAGATGGGCCTCGGCGACGTGCACGCCGACGGCGCTGTGCGGGCAGAGCAGCTCGCCGGTGGTCTCGAACATCCGGCGTATCGTGTCGCGCGTGTCCTCTTCGGAGGCGCGGCCGCTGGCGAAGCCCTCGCGCAACCGGTCGAGCGCGCCCTGCCCGATGGCGAAGGCCCCGCCCTCGCCAAGCTCCCCCATGGCGCGGGCCACGGCCTCTCCGTCGCGATCGTACAGATCGTACAGAAGCCGCTCGAAATTGGACGAAACCTGGATGTCCATCGACGGACTGATCGTGGGGCTGACGCTCGTCTTGGTGTAGGCGCCCGTCTCCAGCGTCCGGTGCAGGATGTCGTTGCGGTTCGTGGCGATCACCAGCCGGGCGATTGGCAGACCCATGGCGCGCGCGACGTGGCCCGCGAAGATGTCGCCGAAATTGCCGGTGGGTACGGTGAAGGAGACGGGGCGGTGCGGTGCGCCAAGCGTGGTGGCCGCGGTGAAGTAGTAGACGACCTGGGCCAGGACCCGCGCCCAGTTGATGGAGTTGACCGCCGCGAGGTGGGTGCGGTCGCGGAAGGCGTGATCGTTGAACATCGCCTTCACGGCGGCCTGGCAATCGTCGAAATCGCCCTCGACGGCCAGCGCGTGCACGTTCGGCTCTGCCGGCGTGGTCATCTGGCGGCGCTGCACCTCGGAGACCCGGCCATGCGGATAGAGGATGAAGACCGAGACGTTGGCGATCCCGCGGAAGGCCTCGATCGCCGCCGAACCGGTATCGCCCGACGTGGCGCCGACGATGGTCACCTGCTCGCCCCGCTGGGTCAGGGCGACCTGGAACAGCTGGCCGATCAGCTGCATCGCGAAGTCCTTGAAGGCCAGGGTCGGGCCGTGGAACAGTTCCAGCAGGTGATGATCGGGGCCGATCTGCACCAGCGGCGCCCGGGCCGGGTGCACGAAGGCGCCGTAGGCGCGGTCGATGGCAGCGGCGAAGTGATCGTCGCCGAACGCGTCGCCGATGAACGGCCGCATGACACGGAACGCAACCTCCTCGTAGGGAAGCCCCGCCATGGCGGCGATCTCGGCCTTGGAGAAGCGCGGGATCGCGGAAGGCACGTAAAGCCCGCCGTCGCGCGCGAGGCCGGTCAGCATCGTGTCCTCGAACCCGAGGGACGGTGCGCGGCCGCGCGTCGAGACGTAAGGCAGGGGGGCGTTCATGGGGAGCCTTTCAGGCGGTGCCGCGATGGGTGCGCACCAGCAGATACAGGCTCATGCCCAGCCAGACCACCGCCAAGAGGAACCACGTGACGGCATATTGCAGATGGTCGTTGGGCAGCCCCGCGCTGCTGACGGGCAGCGGCACAGCGCCCGCCGCCGGGGGATCGGCGGAGCGGACCACCATGAGGACCGGCTCGGCGTTCAGCTCGTCGGCCAGGGAAGGAAGGTCGCGCGCGAACCAGAGGCCCTCTTCGCGGTCGGGTTCGGGGGTGAAGCCGTCAAGCTCGTCGGGCCAATAGAGGTTGCCGGTCAGGCTGGCGGGACCGCCGTTGCGCGGGGCGCTGCGGTCGCCGGCGCGCAGAAAGCCGCGGTCGATCAGGATGCGCCGCGCGCCCGTGTCGAACGGGGCGATGACCCGAAAGCCCGGGCCGACCCCCTTCAGGCTGGATTGCACGAGGATCTCCCGGTCGCCGATTGTCCCCTCGGCGGCGACGGGCAGGTAGCGGTCCGCCTCGGGGTCGGGGCGCGCCGGGATCGCAACGGGAGAAGCGGTGATCCGGGCCTGGATATCGGCCAGGATCGCCTCCTTCCATTGCAGCCGCTGAAGCTGCCACGTGCCGAGCCACAGCAGGATCGCCGTTCCCGCGATGCCGAGGACGAGCGGGAAGAGCAGCTTTCGGCTCATGCGTGGCCCCGGAGCCGCCGGCACGCGCCGGCGCTCAGCCGCCCCAGATGTAGATCGCGCCGAAGAGGAAGAGCCACACCACATCGACGAAGTGCCAGTACCACGCCGCCGCCTCGAAACCGAAATGCTTCTCAGGTGAGAAATCGCCCTGGGTCAGGCGCAGCAGGCAGATGGCAAGGAAGATCGTGCCGATCACCACGTGCGCGCCGTGGAAGCCCGTCGCCATGAAGAAGTTGGCGCCGTAGATGTTGCCGGCGAAGCCGAAGGCCGCATGCCCGTACTCGTAGATCTGGAAGATCGTGAAGAGGATGCCGAGGCCCACGGCCAGGATCAGGCCCCACTTCATGTCCTCGCGGTTGTTCTCGTGCACCAGCGCATGGTGCGCCCAGGTGGCAGCGGCGCCCGAGCACAGCAGTATCAGCGTGTTGATCAGCGGCAGATGCCAGGGATCGAAGGTCTCGATCCCGACCGGCGGCCAGACCCCGCCAGACGCTTCCATCGGGTACATGGCGTGCTTGAAGAACGACCAGAACCAGGCCGCGAAGAACATGATCTCGGACATGATGAAGAAGATGAAGCCGTAGCGCAGGCCGATCTGCACGACGGGCGTGTGATCCCCCGCCTTGCTCTCCTGGATCGTGTCCGACCACCAGCCGATCATCGTGTAGAGCACGCCTGTCAGCCCGATCGCGAACAGCCAGGGGCCGTTGCCGTGCATCCACAGCACCGCGCCGAACAGCATGAAGAACGCGCCCATCGAGGCGATGAACGGCCAGATCGACGGCGGCAGGATGTGATAGTCGTGGTTCTTCTCATGGGCCATCGTGGGGTCCGCGCCTTTCAGGTCAGTTCACCGAGGCGTTCGCATCGGGCGCCAGCGCGGCGGCCTCCTGCGGCAGGTCGGTCTCGTAGAAGGTATAGGACAGCGTGATCGTGTGCAGAAATTTTGCCTCGCGATCATCGACGATCTCGGGATCGACGTAGAAGGTCACCGGCATCTGCACCCGCTCGCCGGGCTGCAGCACCTGCATCTCGAAGCAGAAGCAGTCGATCTTGGTGAAGTAGCCGCCGGCCGAATAGGGGGCGACGTTGTAGCTGGCGGTCCCGGCGATGGGCCTGTCGGTGGGATTGTAGGCCTCGTAGAAGGCGAGGCCGGTCTCGCCGATGCGGATGTCCATCTCGCGCACGACGGGTTTGAACTCCCACGGCATGCCGCGATCGCGCGAGGCATCGAAGCGGATGCCGATGGTCCGGTCGAGGATCGTGTCCGACCCCGCGCTGGCCTGCGAGGTGGTGCCGCCGTAGCCGGTGACCCGGCAGAAGAGATCGTAGAGCGGCACGGACGCCCAGGCCATCGCGCCCATGAACAGCACGACGCCGACGGTCTGCACCGCGGTGCGGGACTTGCCCTGCGGCAGGCGCGTCGCGAACGGCTTCATTGCGGGGCCTCCTGCGGGATGATGGCCGGGCGCACGACATGGTCGAACGCCTCGGTCAGATCGCCACCGCCGGTGACCTTCGCCACAGTCAGCCCGAAGATCACCGCCACGAACGCCACGAGGGTCAGGCTGAGCCCGAGGTTGCGCCCGAAGCGGCGGGTGTGGATCTCGTGGTCCTTGCCGAAGGCCATCACCAGACCCCCAGGGTGGGCATCCAGCCCAGCCGCGCGAGGATCGCGTCGGCCAGGAGTGCCCCGAAATGCGCGAAGAGATACCACAGCGAGAAGCGGAAGAAGGCCTTCTCTGTCGCGTAGCCGTCGGCCTCGGCCGTGGCCTCGTCCCGTCTGGCGATGGCGACGGCGCCAAAGACGAACCGCGCGTTCAGGATCAGTACGGCCGCCAGGGTAACGGGGCCGCCGATGCCCGAGAGCGCGGCCCAGAGCGCGACGGGCGCCAGCAGGACCGTGTAGACCAGGATGTGCCGGCGGGTCGCCGGGCGGCCATGGGTAACGGTGAGCATCGGGATGCCGGCATCGGCATAGTCGGACTTCATGAAAAGCGCGAGAGCCCAAAAATGCGGCGGCGTCCACATGAAGATCAGCGCGAACATCAGGCAGGCCTCGACGCTGACGCTGCCCGTCGCCGCGACCCAGCCGATCAGCGGCGGGAATGCCCCGGCCGCCCCGCCGATGACGATGTTCTGCGGGGTCCAGCGCTTCAGCCACATGGTGTAGACGACCGCGTAGAAGAAGATCGTGAAGGCGAGCAGCCCCGCGGCGGCGAGGTTGGTGGCGAGGCCGAGCATGACCACGGCAATGCCCGAAAGTGCGAGGCCGATGGCCAGCGCATCGCCGCCGCTGACCGCGCCAGAGGGCACGGGACGGCTGCGGGTGCGGCGCATGATCGCGTCGATGTCGGCGTCCCACCACATGTTGAGCGCGCCGGAGGCGCCGGCGCCTAGCGCGATGAACAGGATCGCCGCGAAGCCCACCATCGGGTGGACCTGCACCGGCGCCACCAGCAGCCCGACGAACGCGGTGAAGACCACCAGCGACATCACGCGCGGCTTCAGCAAGGCGACGAAGTCGCCGAACCGGGCCTCGCCTGTGCCGGCTGCGGTTTCGATGGACGTATCTGTCATTGGCATTCCAGATGGGGGAAACGGGCCCCGCCGCGGTTCGGTCCGCGCCGGGTCACTTCGCGGCGACGCGGAAGGGCGTCTTGCCGGCCGGCGCCACGGCATACTGCTCCTTGGCGCCCTCCAGCCACGTCGCATAGACTTCGGGTGCCACGACTTTGACGGTAATCGGCATGTAGGCGTGCGCCTGGCCGCAGAGCTCGGAGCACTGGCCGAAGAAAACGCCCTCGCGATCGGCCGCGAACCAAAGTTCCGCCAGCCGCCCCGGCACGGCGTCCTGCTTCACGCCAAAGGCCGGGATCGTCCAGGAATGGATCACGTCGGCGCCGGTCACCTGCATCACCACGGTCGCGCCCAAGGGCACCACCACGGCGGTGTCGGTGGCCAGCAGGTATTCGTCCTGGCTGTATCCGAAGCCCTCCAGTTCGTCGCGCTCCAGCATGTAGCTCTCGAACTCGATGCCGTCATCCACGTACTCGTAGCCCCAGTACCATTGGTAGCCCGTGACCTTGATCGTCAGGTCGGCCTCCGGAATCTCCTGCTGCTTGAAGAGGATCGGCAGGGAGAACGCGCCGATGAAGACCAGGATCAGGATCGGCACGATCGTCCAGGCAATCTCCAGCGGGCTATTGTGGGTGAAGTTCGCCGGCTTGGGGTTGCGCTTCTCGTTGAAGCGGATCGCGACCCACGCCATCAGGCCGGTGACGAACACGACGACGGCGGTGATGATGATAAGCATGAACCCGTCGAGCCATTGCAGGTCGCTGGCCAGTTCGGTCGAGGCGGGCTGGAAGCCCATGCCGCCTGGGGTCGGCTTGCCCACGATCGGCAGGTCCTCCAGAGCCGTCTGCGCCCGAGCCGCGACCCCAGCAAGAAGGATCCCGGCGGTCAGGAAGGCGGTGCGAAGCGGTTGGCTCATGGATGTTTCCTGTCGATGGATCGGGCGCCGCGGCCGTGGGGGAGTAGCGTCTGCCCCGGGCGCGGCCGCACGGCGATCATGCGTTGTGCTTTGATGGGGACAAACCATATTCCGAGGGACCGAACAAGAAAGGGGCTTGCGTCATTCGGACGCTAATTCCCGAAGGAACTGTGAATCTACCCGATCCGGGGCCGCGCCTGCCCCCGTCGCGTCCCAGCCGCGCCCCCGCTTCGGCCGCCCCGAAAGGACACCGCCCATGACCGACCCCGCCTTCCGCCCCTTCGAGACCCGGCTCGACCGCGACGATGCGCTGGCCACCCTGCGCGCCGCGACCGACGGCGCCGACGACGGCGAGCTCTTCCTGGAGCGGCGCCGCTCGGAGGTGCTGAGCTTCGACGACGGGCGGCTGCGCAATGCGGGCTACGACGCCTCGGAGGGCTTCGGGCTGCGCGCCGTGCGCGGCGAGACCTCGGGCTATGCCCATTCCACCGAGATCACCGCCGCCGCCCTGACCCGCGCGGCCGAGACGGCGCGGCTGGCGGTGGGCGATGGCGGCGGCACGCTCGCCGATCCGCCCCGGGCGACCAACCTCAAGCTCTACGGCGATGCGGATCCCAAGGACGATGCGACCTTCGGCGTGAAGGTCGAGACCCTGCGCGAGATCGACGCCTATGCCCGGGCGCTCGACCCGCGGGTGGTGCAGGTCAGCGCGACGCTTGCGGCGAGCCTGCAGGAGGTGGCGATCCTGCGCCCCGACGGGAGCTTGGTAGGCGATATCCGCCCGATGTCGCGGCTGAACGTCTCTGTCATCGTCGAGGAGAACGGGCGTCGCGAAGCCGGCGGATCCGGCGGCGGCGGCCGCGCCGGGCTGGCCGGCCTGATGACCGCCGCGCACTGGCAGGAAGAAGCGCGCGAGGCGCTTCGGATCGCGCTGGTCAACCTCGGCGCGGAGCCGGCGCCCGCGGGGATAATGGACGTGGTGCTCGGCCCCGGCTGGCCGGGCATCCTGCTGCACGAGGCGGTGGGGCACGGGCTGGAGGGCGACTTCAACCGCAAGGGCTCCTCCGCCTTTGCGGGGCTCATGGGGCAGAGGGTGGCGGCCCCCGGCGTGACGGTGATCGACGACGGCACCATTCCCGACAGGCGCGGCTCCATCAGCATCGACGACGAGGGGACGCCGGGCGGCCGCACCACCCTGATCGAGGACGGGATCCTCGTGGGCTTCATGCAGGACCGCCAGAACGCCCGGCTGATGGGGGTCGCGCCTACCGGCAACGGGCGGCGGCAGAGCTATGCCCACACGCCGATGCCGCGGATGACCAACACGATCATGCTGGGCGGGCAGGAAGACCCCGCCTCTATCCTCGCCGGGCTGGAGGATGGGATCTATGCCGTGGGCTTCGGCGGCGGGCAGGTCGACATCACGAATGGCAAGTTCGTGTTCTCCTGCACCGAGGCCTACCGCGTGAAGAACGGCCGGGTGGGCGCGCCGGTGCGGGGCGCCACGTTGATCGGCGACGGGCCGAATGCGATGCGGCAGGTGCGCGCCATCGGCAACGACATGGGCCTCGACCCGGGCATCGGCAATTGCGGCAAGGCCGGGCAATGGGTGCCGGTGGGGGTGGGCCAGCCGACGCTTCGCATCGGCGGGCTGACGGTGGGCGGCTCGGCGGCCTGAACTGGGGGCCTGGGCGTGGGGGCTCGCGCAGGCCGGGAGCCCGGGGCTTTACCGGCTAATTTATTTCTCCCGCCCGACCGCGTGTTCACGTTCGCTTAATACTAAGGCTTCTACACAGGTGTCACCCATGGGGCGGAGCCGCGATGACAGACAATCTGTTTTCTTCCACCGACACACCCCTCACCCCACCTGAGTCGGAAGAAGACAGCTTATCGTGGCTCCGCCTCCTGAGGTCGCGGCGCGTCGGCGCCGCCACGTTCTACCGCCTCATGCAGGATCACGGCACGGCCTCGGCCGCGCTCGCCGCGCTGCCGGCGATCGCCGGCGCTGCGGGCGTCTCGGATTACGAGCTATGCCCCGTCGACGTCGCGCGTGCCGAGATGCGGGCGGCCGCACGCTCCGGCGCCCGGATGATCTGCGCCGGCGCCCCTGAGTATCCCGCCCTTCTGGCCGAGCTCGACGACGCGCCGCCGATCCTCTGGGCCATCGGGCGCACCGGGCTCCTGGCACGCCCCGCCATCGCCATCGTCGGCGCGCGCAACGCCTCCTCGCTCGGCGAGCGCATGGCCCGCCGGCTGGCGGCGGAACTCGGCGAGGCCGGCTTCGTCGTGGTCTCGGGCCTCGCCCGCGGCATCGACGCGGCCGCCCACGAGGCGGCGCTGGCCACAGGCACGGTGGCGGTGCTGGGCGGCGGGGCCGACGTGCTCTACCCCCAGGAGAACCGCGACATCCACGCCAAGATCGGCCGCGAGGGCCTGCGCCTTTCCGAGCAGCCGATGGGCCTCGCCCCGCAGGCGCGGCACTTCCCCCGGCGCAACCGGCTGATCTCGGGCCTCTGCGCCGCTCTCGTCGTGGTCGAGGCGGCGGCGAAGTCCGGCAGCCTGATCACCGCGCGCACAGCCCTCGACCAGGGGCGGGAGGTGCTGGCGGTGCCCGGCCATCCGTTCGACGCCCGCGCCTCGGGCTGCAACCTGCTGATCCGCGATGGCGCGCGCCTGGTGCGCGGGGCGGCCGACGTGATCGAGGCGCTCGGGCCCCTGGCAATGGCCGCCGCGGGGTCCGCCGCCGAGAGCCGGCATGGCGCCGCCGAGGCGCCCCGCGGATGGCGGGCGCAGGCCGGCGCGGCGCTCGACCGCCTGCGCAGCCCTGCCGCCCCGCGGCGCGGCCCGGCGCGGGCCGCGCCCGCGCCGCACGCGACCCCGCCGCGCGATCCCGCCGGATTGCAGGGCGAACTCCTGCGGCGTCTCGGCCCAACGCCGATGCCCGAGGACGCGCTGATCCGCGACCTGGCCATGCCGGCCCGCGAGGTCGCGCCGGCGCTCCTTGATCTGGAGCTTGACGGCCGGGTCCAGCGGCATGCCGGCGGCCTCGTCTCGCGGGTCGCCTGACCGCCGGGCCAACCTGCCGCATCCCTAACCCCCAGCCACGTCAACCATCGCAATCCCCGCCGCTTCCGTCCCGGTCCGGGATACCCCGCATTGACAAGCCGGTGTGCCGCGACCCATCTGTCGCACTGCGTTTCCACGCCCAGAAGGGACCCCGAATGCCGGTCGTCGTCGTCGAGTCACCCGCCAAGGCCAAGACAATCAACAAGTATCTGGGCTCCGACTACACGGTTCTCGCCTCTTACGGGCACGTGCGCGACCTGCCGCCGAAAGATGGCTCGGTCGACACCGAAGACGGTTTCGCGATGAAATGGGAGATCGCGGCCGACAGCCGAAAGCACGTGAAGGCCATCGCCGATGCGCTGAAGGTCGACCCGTCGCTGATCCTCGCCACCGACCCCGACCGGGAAGGCGAGGCGATCAGCTGGCACCTGCAGGAGGCGCTGCTGGCCCGCAAGGCGCTGAAGAAGGACACGCCGGTCAGCCGCGTCGTCTTCAACGCCATCACCAAATCCGCCGTCACCGAGGCGATGAAGAACCCCCGCCAGGTGGATGCGCCGCTGGTCCACGCCTACCTCGCCCGCCGGGCGCTGGATTATCTGGTAGGGTTCAACCTTAGCCCCGTGCTCTGGCGCAAACTGCCGGGCGCCAAGTCCGCCGGGCGGGTCCAGTCCGTGTCCTTACGGATCATCGTCGAGCGCGAGATGGAGATCGAGGCCTTCGACCCGCGCGAATACTGGAGCGTCCGCGCAGCACTGGTCACGCCGCGCGGCAAGACCTTCGAGGCGCGGCTGACCGTTCTGGCCGGCGACAAGCTGGACCGGTTCTCGCTGGGCACCGCCGAGGCCGCCGAGATGGCCGTGCAGGCCGTGGCCTCCCGCGATCTCGCGGTCACCTCGGTCGAGGCCAAGCCCGCCAGCCGCAACCCCTCCGCCCCCTTCATGACCTCGACCCTGCAGCAGGAGGCCAGCCGCAAGTTCGGCATGGGCGCGCGTCAGGCGATGAGCGCCGCGCAGCGCCTCTACGAGGCCGGCTACATCACCTACATGCGGACCGACGGGATCGACATGGCGCCCGAGGCCGTGCACGCCGCGCGCGACGAGATCAGGGCGCGCTACGGGGCGAACTACGTGCCGAAGAGCCCGCGCATGTACAAGAACAAGGCCAAGAACGCCCAAGAGGCGCACGAGTGCATCCGCCCGACCGAGATGTCGCTCGACCCCGCCAAGCTGAAGATGGCCGACGCCGACCAGCGCAAGCTCTACGATCTGATCTGGAAGCGCACCCTGGCCAGCCAGATGGAGGCCGCGCGGCTGGAGCGCACGACCGTCGAGATCGGCGACGCCGGCGGCCAGGTCGGCCTGCGCGCGACCGGTCAGGTGGTGCTTTTCGACGGGTTCCTGAAGGTCTACGAGGAGGGGCGCGACGAGCCTTCGGGCGACGACGACGACGCTCGCCTGCCGCAGGTCGATCAGGGCGATGCACTGAAGAAGGCCGGCGAGGGGCTGGCCGCCGACTACGCGAAGCTGACTGACGGCGCCGATGCCGATGCCGTCGTCGAGGCGCCCGCCGGCATGCAGCGCCGCGCCAACGCGATCCTTGATGCGGCCGGCGCCGTCCTGGGCCAGCAGCATTTCACCCAGCCGCCGCCGCGCTACACCGAGGCGACGCTGGTCAAGCGCATGGAAGAGCTCGGCATCGGCCGCCCCTCGACCTATGCCTCCATCGTCACCACGATCCAGGACCGCGGCTATGTGATCAAGGAGCAGAACCGCCTGAAGCCCGAAGACAAGGGTCGGCTGGTGACGATCTTCCTGATCAACTACTTCGGCCGCTACGTGGGCTACGATTTCACCGCCGACCTCGAGGACCAGCTCGACCATGTCTCGGCCGGAGACCGGGACTGGAAGGAGCTGCTGGCGAAGTTCTGGCGCGATTTCTCCGCGGCCATCGCCGAGACCTCCGAGTTGCGGATCACCGAGGTGCTCGACAAGATCGACGATGTCCTCTCCCCGCATCTCTACCCCCCGCGGGACGACGGGACGAACCCGCGCGTCTGCCCCAATTGCGGCGAAGGGCGGCTTTCGATGCGCACCGCGCGCTCGGGCGGCGCCTTCATCGGCTGCTCGAACTATCCCGAATGCCGCTACACCCGCGCCTTCGGGCCGCCGGGCGCCGGCGACGACGAGATCGGGCCCGACGGCAAGCTTCTGGGCGAGGATGCGGGCGACGCGATCACCCTGCGCAAGGGCCGCTTCGGCCCCTACGTGCAGCGCGGCGAGGCCACCGAGGAGGTGCCGAAGCCGCCGCGCTCTTCCCTGCCGAAGGGCTGGGAGATCGACGCGATCGACCTCGGGAAGGCGGTACTGCTGCTTTCCCTGCCCCGCCCCATCGGCCCCCATCCCGACGACGGCGAGACCATCGAGGCCGGCATCGGGCGCTACGGCCCCTTCGTGCGGCACGGCAAGACCTATGCCAACCTGCCGGACGTCGACGAGGTGTTCAGCATCGGGATGAACCGCGCGGTGGAGGTGCTGGCCAGCAAGCCCGCCCGCGGCCGCGCCGCCGCCGCCAAGCCCTTGAAGGAGCTGGGCGAGCACCCCGATGGCGGCCCGGTGGCGGTGATGAACGGGCGCTACGGGCCTTATGTGAAGTGGGGCAAGATCAACGCGACGTTGCCGAAGGAGGCCGATCCGGCCGCGCTGGAGATGGACGCGGCATTGGTGCTGATCGCCGAGAAGGCCGCCAAGGGCGGCAAGAAGCCCGCGGCGAAGAAGGCGAGCGCGATGAAGCCGGCAGCCAAGAAGCCCGCCGCGAAGAAGCCTGCGGCCAAGAAACCAGCCGCGAAGAAGAAGGCGCCGGCAAAATCCGCCGGCAAAGCCTCGGCAGAGACCGACGAGGTGATCGACGACGGCTGATCCTCCCCACGCCGATTGACACCGCCGGGCCCTTTCGGCACGGTCCCGCGCGAAACGGGCGGCAGGGGCAAGCGATGCAGAAGGTCTTTGGAAACGGTGCCGAGGCTCTCGACGGCCTGCTCTTCGACGGCATGCTCATCGCCGCCGGGGGCTTCGGCCTTTGCGGCATCCCGGAGCTTCTGCTCGCCGCCATCCGCGACGCCGGCACCAAGGACCTTACCTTCGCCAGCAACAATGCGGGGGTCGACGATTTCGGCATCGGCATCCTGCTGCACACCCGGCAGGTGAAGAAGATGATCAGTTCCTACGTGGGCGAGAACGCGGAGTTCATGCGGCAGTACCTCTCCGGCGAGCTGGAGCTGGAATTCAACCCGCAAGGCACCCTGGCCGAACGCATGCGCGCCGGCGGCTGCGGAATTCCGGGCTTCTATACGAAGACCGGCGTGGGCACGCAGATCGCCGAGGGCAAGGAGGTCAAGAGCTTCGACGGACCCGACGGACCCGAAGACTACATCCTCGAACGGGGGCTGGTGGCCGATCTCGCCATCGTCAAGGCCTGGAAGGCCGACGACACCGGCAACCTGGTGTTCCGCAAGACGGCGCGCAACTTCAACCCGCCGGCGGCCATGTGCGGGCGCGTCTGCGTGGCCGAGGTCGAAGAAATCGTGCCGCGCGGCAGCCTCGACCCCGACGGCATCCACCTGCCGGGCATCTACGTGCACCGGCTGATACAGGGCCACCACGAGAAGCGCATCGAGCAGCGGACCGTCAGCGCCGGCTGATCCGGTGGACAAGGCGGGGCCGTCGGCAATATCGTGACCCGCAAAAGCTAGCCGGCGGTACCATGACGGAAGATCAGTCCCCACCTCGCACCATCCCGTTCAACATCGCCATGGAGGCGCTCTCGCGGGCGCCCTTCGCCATGGTGTTGACCAACCCGGGGCTAAAGGACAACCCGATCGTCTACGTCAACTCCGCGTTCGAGAAGGTGACCGGGTATTCCGCGGATGCCGCGATCGGCCGGAACTGCCGGTTCCTGCAAGGCGAGGGCACCGACCCGAAGGCGGTAGATCGGCTGCGCCGCGCCCTGGCCGAAGAGGCCGAGACCGCGGTCGACCTGCTGAACTACCGGGCCGATGGAAAGCCGTTCTGGAACCGCCTGATGATCGCGCCCGTGAGGGTCGACGACGGCCACGCCCCCTACTTCCTCGGCGTGCAGATGCGGCTCGATTTCGACCCGACGGACGATGCGCGGATCAGCGCGGGCGACGCGGATCTCGACACGACCCTGCAAGAGATCCAGCACCGGGTGAAGAACCACCTGTCGATGATCGTCGGCATGATCCGCCTGCAGGCCCGGCAATCCGACGCGCGCGCGGATTTCGGCACGCTCGCCCGACGGATCGAATCGCTGCAGCTGCTTTACGAGGAACTGGGCAAGACCAGCGTCGCGGGGTCCAACGAGGCGCCCATCTCGCTCGGCGCCTACCTCACCCGCGTCGCCAGCGCGATCGCGCATCTCGACGGGCGCCGCGGGGTGCGCGTGAACGTCAACGCCGAGGCGATCACCGTGCGCTTCGAGACGGCGACGCGGCTGGGGCTGCTGGTCTCGGAGATCTTGACCAACGCGCTTCAGCATGCCTTCGAGGGGCGCGACAGCGGGCTGGTCGAGGTGAGCCTGCGCGAGCTGTCGGGCGACGTGATCCGCATCCAGATCAGCGACGACGGGATCGGCCTGCCCGACGATGTCGACTGGCCTAACGACGGCGCGCTTGGCAGCCACATCGTCCGCGAATTGGCGCTTGGGCTGGACAGCAAGGTGGTGGTCACCCGCGCCGCCTCCGGCCTGATCGTCACGGTCGACGTGCCGGCAAGCCAGCGCGATTGAGGGCGACGGGTGGTTCGCGCTCCTCCCCCCCGGTCGGCCGCCCCGGCGGCGCCGCGCTCTAGGCCGGCCTGATGGCCGCGGCCGCCTCGCGGATTGTCGGCGCAGCGCAGCTGATCCCCGTGAGCGACATCGCGGCCAGCGTCGCCTTCTACACCGGCGCCCTCGGCTGCCGGGAAGTGATCCGCAACGATGCATGCAAGTTCGTCACCGTGCGGCGCGAAGGGCTGATGCTGGGCCTGCAGGGCAACATGGATGCCGCGGCGGTGGCGGTCACCGGGCAGATGATGGCCACCCTGGTCTGGGTGCGCGATCTCGCCGCGCTCTGGGCGGAGGTCGGGCCTGCCTTGCGCGATCTGCCCGAGGGCCGGGTGCGCCCGCCCTTCCTGCAGCCCTACGGCGTGAGAGAATTCCACGTGAAGGACCCCGACGGATTTCTGATGCTCTTCGCCGAGGCCGGCGATACAGACATGACACACTGAAGGAGAACGCGATGCCCTGGACCCGCGACCAGATGGCCGCCCGCGCGGCCGACGAGCTGGAAGACGGATGGTACGTCAACCTCGGCATCGGCATCCCGACGCTGGTGGCCAACCATCTGGGCGACAAGGACGTGACCCTGCAATCCGAGAACGGGATGCTGGGCATGGGGCCATTCCCCACCGAGGACGCCATCGACCCCGATCTGATCAACGCCGGCAAGCAGACGATCACCGAGCTGGCGCGCACCAGCTACTTCGACAGCGCCACCAGTTTCGGCATGATCCGCGGCGGCAAGATCGCCTGCGCCATCCTGGGCGCCATGGAGGTGGCCGAGAACGGCGATCTGGCGAACTGGATGATCCCCGGCAAGCTGGTGAAGGGCATGGGCGGCGCCATGGATCTGGTCGCCGGGGTCGGCAAGGTGGTGGTGGTCATGGACCACCAGAACAAGGCGGGCGAGAGCAAGATCCTGCACGAATGCACCCTGCCGCTGACCGGCAAGGCGGTGGTCGACCGGATCATCACCAATCTCGGCGTCCTCGACGTGGTCGAGGGCGGACTGCGGATCGTCGAGACGGCGCCAGGCGTCACCGAGGCGGCGTTGCGGGAAGCGACCGAGGCGACGCTGGTCTGAGCCGCCGCAAGCCGGCGCCGCGGAGCCGGTTCGCACCGCTGCGGGGTCGCGCGTCGCGGGGGCCGGGGACCCACGGGTGGCTTGCCGAAGCCGCGCGCCTGCGCTCGTCCCATGGCTGCCCGGCAAGGGCGCCGCCTCTCCAAGAGGCCTATCATCCCGCGCGATGGCGCCCCCGCAGCGCGCGCCTACGAAAATGCGCGGCCCGAATTGTAGCCGAGCAGGAGTTCCGCCGGTCTTGAGGGCCGATGATCCTGCGGTCGCCTCCGGGAAAAGGACGGCGGCCCTGTGGCGCCCTGCCCCCTATCCGGTCGCCAGCGCCCGCCAGATCTGCAGCGCTTCGGCGCGCTGCGGGCGCGCCCGGCCCGGCCAGCTTTCCGGCAGCAGCCGCCCCTCGTCGTCGGCCGCCCAGAACGCCGCGCTGATCCGCGAGGATCCGCTCGGCCCCTGCCCCGCCGCCAGCGGGCCGGCCCGCACCGGCACGTCGTGCCATGGCCCCGTGGAGAGACGGCGCACCGGCACGCCCCGCGTGAGCATCGCCGCGACCTGCGCCTCGGACGCGCCCGCCAGGCTGGCCCGCCGCGCCAGATCGCAGGGGCCGGGCGCGTCGGCGGCCCCGCAATAGGCGAAGCCGCGCGGCCCGAAGAGCGCCTGCACCACCAGCCGCCGCCGCCCTTTCGTCATCGCCTGGCCGGGGTCGGAGCCAAGAACCTCGATCTCCAGCCCTGCCGCTTCCATGGCGGCACGTGCCATCGCGGTGTCGCACGCCGTCAGCGCCAGGACCGCGCCGCCGATGCGCCGCTGCACCGCCACGGCATCGGCCACGGCCCGGTTGACCCGCAGCACCAGCGGCAACGCCGGCCGCGCGAGCCCAAGCGCCACGGCCCGCCTGTCGCGCCGGCCCTCGCGCCCGCGCCGCCAGCCCCAGCCGCCCCGCCCGGCCGCGCGCAGCAGCGTCAGCGCCGGATCCTCCGCCAGAACCACGACATCCAGATCGACCACCAGCGGCAGGGGCATCCGCCCCGCCATCGCCACGTTCCACACCATCGCCCCGACCTCACGGCACCCCAGGGGTAGAGCCTGCCGCCCGCGGCATTGACGGCCCGTGAACTCCCCCGCGCCAAGCCGCCGAAATCGAGCCCGATGGTTAACCGCCGGTGACTGGCGCAACCCCGCGCGCCGGGCTAACTCAATCCCCATGACCGCCCTGCCGCCCCCGCTTCAGTCCTGGATCGACGCCCGCGGCTGGGCGCTGCATCCGCACCAGGAAGACATGCTCGCCCGCGCCGGTGCCCCGTGCACTTTGCTCATCGCGCCTACCGGTGGCGGCAAGACGCTGGCGGGCTTCCTGCCCACCCTCGCAGAGCTCACCGCCACGCCGCGCACCGGCCTGCACACCCTCTACGTGTCGCCTCTGAAGGCGCTGGCCGCCGACATCCGCCGCAACCTCGGCACCCCCATCGCCGAGGCGGGCCTGCCCATCCGGGTGGAGGACCGCACGGGCGACACCACCGCGACCCAGAAGAAGCGGCAGCGCGCCGACCCGCCGCATATCCTGCTCACCACGCCCGAAAGCCTCGCGCTCCTGCTCAGCTACGAGGACGCGCCGCGCATCTTCGCCGGCCTGCAGCGGGTCGTTGTCGACGAGATCCACGCGCTGGCGGAAAGCAAGCGTGGCGACCAGCTGATGCTTGGCCTCGCCCGGCTTCACACGCTGGCGCCGGAGCTGCGCCGCGTCGGCCTATCCGCCACGGTCGAGGACCCGGCCGCCATCGCCCGCTTCCTCGCACGCCACCCCGATCCCTGCACGATCCTTGAGGCAGAGCCCGGCCCCGCCCCCGACATTGCCATGCTGGATGCGCCGGAGCACCCGCCCTGGGCCGGCGGCGGCGGCGGCTACGCCATCCGGTCCGTCCTGCGCGAGGTCGAGGCGCACCGCACCACGCTGATCTTCCACAACACCCGCGCCCAGGCCGAGATCTTCTTCCACGAGCTCTGGCTCAACAACGACAACGACCTGCCCATCGGCATCCACCACGGAAGCCTGGCGCTGGAACAACGGCGCCGGGTGGAGGCCGCGATGGTCGCAGGCGAGCTGCGCGCCATCGTCTGCACGTCCTCGCTCGATCTCGGCATCGACTGGGGCGACGTGGACCTGGTGATCCAGATCGGCGCGCCCAAGCACGTCAAGCGGCTGGTGCAGCGGATCGGCCGCGCCAACCACCGCTACAACGCCCCCAGCAAGGCCCGCCTGGTGCCCGCCAACCGCTTCGAGGTAGTCGAATGCGTGGCGGCGCTGGAGGCCGTGCAGGCGCGCGACCTCGACGGCGAGCCCCGCGGCCGCGGCCCGCGCGACGTGCTCTGCCAGCACATCCTGATCGTCGCCTGCGCCGGCCCCTTCGAGGCGTCCGACCTCTACCGCGAAGTGAGAAGCGCCGGCGCCTACGCCGATCTCACCCGGGCGGAGTTCGACGACTGCCTGGAGTTCTGCGCCACCGGCGGCTACGCCCTGCGCGCCTACGACCGCTGGCAGCGGCTGGTCGAACGCGGTGGCGACTGGCAGCTGCGCGACCCCCGCGCCGCCCGCATGATCCGCATGAACATCGGCACCATCATGGACACCGACCTCCTGAAGGTCCGCCTGAAAAGCCGCGGCGGCGCCGGCGGCAAGCCGCTCGGCGACATCGAGGAGGGCTTCGCCGCCACCCTCTCGGCCGGCGACACGTTCCTCTTCGGCGGCCAGGTGGTGCGCTACGAGGGCCTGCGCGAGATGACCGTCGAGGTCAGCCGCAATCCCAACGACAGCCCCCGCATCGCCACCTATATCGGCCTGAAGTTCGCCACCTCCACCCAGCTCTCCGCGCGGATCCTGCGCATGTTCCGCGCGGCGGCGTGGCCCGAGCTGCCGGCGCACACCGCCGAATGGCTGGAGCTGCAGCGCACCCGCTCGCAGCTGCCGCAGCTCGACAGGCTTCTGATCGAAAGCTTCCCCCACGAGGGCCGCGCCCATACCTGCATCTACGGCTTCGCGGGCCGCAACGCGATGCAGACGCTCGGCCTGTTGCTGACCCAGCGGATGGAAGAGCTGGGGCTGGCCCCGATCGGCTTCGTATCCACCGACTACGCCGTGCTGATCTGGGGGCTGGAGCCCCTTCGCGACCCCGCGCCGCTCTTCGAGGGCGAGGATCTGCGCGCCGGCTTCGAGACCTGGCTCGCGGGCAACGCGGTGATGAAGCGCACCTTCAAGGCCTGCGCCACCATCGCGGGCCTGCTCGACCGGCGCAGCCTGCAGGGCCAGAAGAGCGGCCGGCAGGCGACCTTCTCGGCCGACATCCTCTACGACACGCTGCGCAAGTACGACCCCGATCACCTGCTCCTGCGGATAACCCGGGAAGAAGCGATGCGCGGCCTCGTCGATTTCTCCCGCATCGAGGAGATGCTGGCGCGGACCCGCGGCCGGATCGATCACGTCGTGCTCGACAGGGTCAGCCCGCTGTCCGCACCGCTTCTGCTGGAGCGGGGCCGCGTGCCGGTGCAGGGCCATGCCGCCGAACGCCTGGCCGAAGAAGCCGCGGCGGAGCTCTTGGCCACCGCGGGGCTCGCCGATGTCGCCTGAAAGCCGATCCGGGCTTGCAAGGCCCGGCGTTTTGCGGAACGAACGAAGCATGAACGATCACGCTTTCCGCCTCAGGGGCGCGGCGCTGTCGGCCCGCCCCTCCGGCGCGCTCTGGTGGGGCGAGGCCGGGGTCCTCGCCGTCTCCGACCTGCATCTGTGCAAGTCCGAACGGATGGCGCGGCGCGGCGGCCCGATGCTGCCGCCCTACGAGGTCGCCGAGACCCTGATGCGGCTGGAGGCCGAGATCGCGGCACTGGCACCCGCACATGTGGTCTGCCTCGGCGACAGCTTCGACGATTGCGCGGCGGCCGAGGCGCTCGGCCCCGAGATGACCGGCTGGCTCACGAAGCTGATGGCCGGGCGCCGCTGGACGTGGATCGAGGGCAACCACGACCCCGGCCCGCTTTCCCTCGGCGGCGCGCACATGGCCGAGCTGACCGCCGGCCCGCTCGTCTTCCGGCATATCGCGCGGCCGGAGGGGGCCGGGGCGGCCGAGATCTCGGGGCATTATCACCCCAAGGCGCGGGTCTCGGGTGGCGGCAGCTCGCTCTCGCGCCCCTGCTTCCTGATCGATGGCGCGCGCGTGGTGATGCCGGCCTTCGGCACCTACACCGGGGGGCTCGACAGCACGGCCGAGGTGCTGGTGCGGCTGATGTCGCCCGATGCGCTGGCGGTGCTGACCGGGCGCAAGGCCATCGCCCTGCCGATGCCCCGCGAGGCGCCGAAGCCGCAGCCGCCCTACCGCGCCCGCCGCCGCCAGCGACGGCCGGTGTAATGAAGCCTTCCGTGGAGGGCCGCGCATGAGGGGCCGGGGCATTTGGAACTGCATGACGGAACCTGCTTGATAGGCCAATTTTGATGGATACTCGCATCGAGGGCCTTGCCCCGGAAACCGGCCGCGCCATCCTGGAAAGCTTCGCCCGGCAAGCAATGTTGGAAACGCTCGGCGCGCGGATCGTGGCGCTGGCGCCGGGCACCTGCCGCATCGCCGCGCCGATCCTCCCGGCGGCCCGGCAGCAGCACGGCCACGGGCATGCGGCGCTCGCCTTCGCCCTTGGCGACAGCGCGGCGGGCTATGCGGCACTCGGCCTGATGCCCCCAGGTTCCGAGGTCCTGACGGCCGAGATGAAGATCAACCTCCTGGCCCCGGCCCGCGGCGACCGCCTGGTGGCCACGGGCGAGGTCGTCAAGGCCGGACGCCGGCTCAGCGTGGTCCGCGCCAACGTCGTCGCCGAGACCGAGGGACGGGCCCCGGTGACTGTCGCGATCCTGCAGGGCACCATGGTCCCAATCCCCGGCTGATCAGCCCACCGCGCTCCCGGTCCGCGCGGAGGTCGCGGCGGGGGTCGGGGGCCTGGCATCATGGCTCCAAACCCATGCTGAACGGCCCGCGGGACTCTCGATCGGCACGGTGGTGGTCGCCGGGACCGAGGGCCAGGCCCCGGCAACCATTGCGATCCCGCAAGCCACCATGGGTCCTGTCGGCGGATGGTGCAGCGGGGCGGCCAAGGCGTGCCGAAGATCCGCCGTAACCGCCCCCCGTTCCGGCAATTTGACGGAAGCACCGGCGGATGGCTTCGCTCGCGCCGACCCGGGCCGGCATCGCCCTCAGCCCCGCCGCCTTGGGGGGCGACGCCGCGCCCGCGCCGCCGGGGGCGGGCGGGTGGGGCGGTGCGGGCGCGGCCCTGGCCCTGCCCGATGGGCTCAGGCCGTCAGCCCCTCCGGCACCGGGATCCCGGCGGATCGGCAGGCCGCCGTCACCGTGTTCGCCAAGAGGCACGCGATGGTCATCGGCCCCACCCCGCCCGGCACCGGCGTGATCGCGCCGGCGACTTCCCTTGCCTCGGCGAAATCCACGTCACCCACGATCCGCGACTTGCCCGCCTCGCCCGGCACCCGGTTGATGCCGACGTCGATCACCACGGCCCCCGGCTTGATCCACTCGCCGCGCACCATCCCCGGCCGCCCCACCGCCGCCACGACCACATCGGCGCGGCGCACCACGCCCGGCAGATCGCGCGTCCGCGAATGCGCCAGCGTCACGGTGCAGTCGGCGGCCAGAAGCAGCTGCGCCATCGGCTTGCCCACGATGTTGGAGCGCCCCAATATCACCGCCTCGGCCCCCGCCAGCGGCTCTGGCTCCGCCCGCAGCAGCATCAGGCAGCCCAGCGGCGTGCAGGGCACCATCGCCGGCTGCCCCGTCGCCAGCGCCCCCACATTCTCCACGTGGAACCCGTCCACGTCCTTGCCGGGGTCGATCGCCGCCAGAACCGGCGCCGCTTCCAGATGCCCCGGCAGCGGCAGCTGCACCAGGATTCCGTGGATCGCCGGATCGGCGTTCAGATCGGCGATCAGCGCCAGCAGGGTCGCGGCGTCGGTCCCCGCGTCCAGCCGGTACTCGACCCCGTGCATGCCCGCCTCGGCCACCGCCCGGCCCTTTGCCCGAACGTAGACGTCGCTCGCCGCGTCCTCGCCCACAAGCACCACCGCCAGCCCCGGCACCAGCCCGTGATCCGCCAGCAGCCCGGCGACCGCCCCAGCCACGCGCCCGCGCAGGGCGGCGGCCACCGCCTTGCCGTCGATCAGCCGCGCGCTCACGGCCACCGGCCCCGCGCGACGTCGCCCGTCGAGGCGCAGCGCCCGGCATTGTCCCTATCGTGGCAAGTCTCGGGAGCCTGCATCGCCTCACTCTCACATGCGAACGGCCCGCCATCCCGGAACGGGCGCGGGCCGCATTTTCGAAGCGTCCGGCTCAGTGCAGCCGCTTGCCGACCGTCTCGATGGAGGCGTCGATCATCGCGTCGGCCTTCTCGCCGGTCATCTGCTGCGCCAGGACCTCGCGCGCCGCGGCCACGGCCACCGTGATCGCCCGGTCGCGCACCTGCCGCACCGCCTTCGCCTCGGCCGAGGCGATTTGGTCCTCCGCCCCCTGCAGCCGCCGCGCGATGGACACCTTCAGATCCTCGCGCGCCTGCTGGGCGGCGGCCTCGGCCTCCTTGCGCGCCGTCTCGACGATGCGGTCGGCCTGGGCCTTCACGTCCTGCTGCTGACGCTCGTAAGACGCCAGCAGCGACTGCGCCTCCTCGCGCAGGCCGCGCGCCTCCTCCAGCTCTTCCGAGATCTTGGCGGCGCGCCTGTCGAGCAGGCCGGCCAGCATCCGCGGCACCTTGAAGTAGACCAGCACGCCGAGGAACAGCAGGAACGCCAGCAGCACCACGAAATCGGTGTTGGTCAGCGAGAAGAACGTCTCGCCAGCCGCAAGCGCCGGCCCGGCGGCAAGCGCCAGCCCCAGCGTCGCGGACCCAAACGCAAACCGCATGACCCTCATCCCTTCATCCGCTGGTCGATGGCGGCGTCCACCGCGCCCTGATCCGGCTCCGCACCGAAGGCGCGGACGATCTCGGCGGCCGTCTCGCGGGCCACCTCCTCGACATTCGCCATGGCGCCGTCGCGGATCTCTGCGATGGCGGCCTCGCTCTCGGCCCCCTTCGCGGCGATCTCGGCATCCGCATGGGCGATCGCCTCGTCCAGATCCGCCTGGATGCCGGCGCGGGTCTCCTGGGCGATGCGCTGCCCTTCCGAACGCGCCTCCGCCAGGGCCTTGTCATACGCGGCCTCGGCATCCTGCGCGGCCTTCTTCAGCTCTTCGGCGCGGGCGATGTCGTTGGCGATGGCGCCGTTGCGCTCCGCCAGAACGGCGGCGATGCGGGGAAGGGCCGTGCGCTGCAGCAGCAGATAGATCGCCACAAGCGCGATCGCCAACCAGAAGATCTGGTTCGGGAATGTCGAGAAATCCAGCTGCGGCATGCCCACGGCCTCGACGCCGCCATGGGCTGCGTCCACCCCGCCCTCCGGCGTGGCGGCGGCGCTGTGATCCAGCGCGCCAGCGGCGCCTGGCTGCGCGGCATCGCCGGCCGCGGGGGTCACCCCTTCGGCGGCGGTGCCGTGATCGACCGCGCCATGCCCGGCAACCGGGCTGTCGGTGGTCTCGGTATGTTGCGCCATGCGCTTGCCCCCCGGGGATCGAGAATGCCGCGCCCCGGCCGATGGCCCGGGCCGCGATGTCACTGCCCCGCCGGCACCCGCCCTCGATGGAACAGGCGCCGGCGGGACGGGCCGATCAGACGGCGAACATCAGCAGCAGCGCCACGAGGAACGAGAAAATGCCCAGGGCTTCGGCGAACGCGATGCCGATGAACAGCGTTGCCGTCTGGTCCGCCGCGGCCGAGGGGTTGCGCAGGGCGCCCGACAGGAAGTTCCCCGCCACGTTGCCCACGCCGATGGCCGAGCCGCCCATGCCCATGCAGGCCAGTCCGGCGCCGATATACGCCCCCATTTGAACGATGTCGCCTTCCATTGGTCGTCTCCTTTGGTGGTCGTGAGGCACGGGCGGCCCGTCTCGGACCGCGCGCGTGGTGGGTTGAACTCAGTGGTGCGGGTGCAGCGCGTCTTTCAGGTAGACGCATGTGAGGATCGTGAACACGTAGGCCTGGATGAACGACACCAGCACCTCCAGCCCGTACATTGCGGCGATCGCGATGATCGAGAGCGGCGCCACGGCAAGGATCGCCGCGAAGCCCGCGAACACCTTGATCACCGCGTGGCCGGCCATCATGTTGCCCGCCAGTCGGATGGAGTGGCTGACCGGTCGCACGAAGTAGCTGATCAACTCGATCAGCGCCAGGACGGGCCGCAATGCCAACGGCGCCGAGCTGACCCAGAACAGGCCAAGGAACCCCGCGCCGTTCTTCACGAAGCCAAGGATCGTCACCGCCAGGAACACCGCCAGCGCCAGCACCGCGGTGACCGCGATGTGGCTGGTGGGGGTGAAGGCGGTGGGCAATAGCCCGAGGAAGTTGGCGAAGACGATGAAGAGGAACAGCGTCATGATGTAGGGAAAATACTTCAGCCCCTCGCGCCCGGTGACGTCGGCGACCATCTTGTATACGAAGCCATAGGCCAGCTCCGCGATGGATTGCGTCCGCCCCGGCACCATCGCCCGGCCCCGGGTGCCCATCACCAGCAGGCCGGCCACGGCGGCCACGGTCAGCGCCATCCACAGCGTCGCGTTCGTCACCGTGTACCAGTGCACAGGGCCGTCGCCGAAGAGCGGGCTCACGATGAACTGGTCCATCGGGTGAAAGACCAGGCCGCCTTCTTCGGTGGGTTCCGCCATCTCAGTCGCTCCCGTCCTGCCGCCCGAGGGCCGCGTTCTGCTGTGCCGCCTTCTTCGCAAGGCCGACCTCGGTCGCCGTGCGCATCATCACCTTCACGCCGGCGGCGAAGCCCAGAAGGACGAACACCACCAGAAACAGCGGCAGGGTGCCGAAAAGGGCATCCAGGCCGTAACCTATGCCGAACCCGATCCCGAGCCCGGCCACGAGTTCGATCACCATCCGCCAGGCGACCTGCGCCTGGGAATAGTGTTCCTCCTGATGTGCGCGCGAAGGCGTCTGGCTCCCGCGGGCCTTCGCGATCCGGGCGTCGAGCGCGGCCAGCTTGGCCGCATCCGGCACCCCGGCCGTCAGGTCCGGGCCGCCACCCGGGGGCCGGTCGCCGGGCCGGTCGCTCTCGGCAGGATCCTGCGGCATGCGCGCTTTCAGAAAGGATGTTGCGGCGGACCCTATGCAGACGCACCGCGGCTGTCAACGCGCCGCGTGTTTCCAGCAAAATATTGATAAGAAACGGCTTTGTTCGCTCCGGGCACGCCGGCGGCGCACCCTCGCGGCGGGAGGCAAGTTCAACCCCGCGGTTGACCGTCTGGCGCGGCTCCCCTAGCCGTGTCCCCATGCCGGACCCGCTCGACACCGTCTTCGCCGCCCTCGCCGACCCGACCCGCCGGGCGATCCTGGCGATGCTGCTGGAAGACGACATGGCCGTGACCGACGTCGCCGCGCCGTTCGCGATGTCGCTGGCGGCGATCTCCAAGCATCTCGTCGCGCTGGACCGGGCCGGCCTGATCGCCCGCGAGCGCCGCGGCCGGGTCACCTGGTGCAAGCTGGAGCCCGATGCCCTGCGCGCCGCCTCCGTCTGGATGCAGGGCTTCGGCCAGTTCGAGCCGGTGAACCTCGATGCCTTCGAACGCTTCCTCGCCGCCGAGCTGCACGGCGTGCCCGGGCAGGACCCGCCGCCAGACGCCACCCCCTAGCGCGGTGCCCACCCCGCCATTCCTCCCCGCCGCGCAGGACCTGCGCCAATCCGCAGGGCGGGGGTCACCCGGCCGACCACGACCCACCCCGCCATCCGCGGATGGTCCACTCCGCCTGCCGGTCGTCTACCCGTGCCGTCGACAAGCCCCCCCGCACGTCCACCCGAAGACCCCGCGGCGGTTGCCTCAGATCCCCTCCCAGCCCTCCGCCGCCGCCTTCAGATGCGCCAGCAGCGCCTGCACCTTCGCCGTCCGGTGCAGGTCCACATGGGTCACCAGCCACAGCGGCACGTCCCAGTCCGGCAGCGGCGCATGCACCCGCACCAGCTGCGGATGATCCGCCGCCTCCCATTCCGGCATGAAGCCCAGGCCCGCGCCCGCCAGCAGCGCCGCCCGCAGCGTTCCCGCGCCGTTGCCGCGAAACACCACCTGCGCCCGCGGCACCGCATGCGCCATCCACCGATAGGAGGGCGCCCGGCTGTCCTCCCGGTCCGACCCCACGAAAAGGTGCCCGTCCAGATCGTCCAGCCCGGCGGGCCGCCCCCGCGCCTCCAGATAGGCCGGCGCCGCATACAGCCCCACCCGCTTCGTCGCGAAGCGCTGCACCACGTTGTCCGGCTGCCCCGGCGCCGCGCCCGCCCGCACCGCCACATGCGCCTCGCCGTATTCCAGCCGCAGCACCCGGTCCCCGGTCAGCAGCCGCACCACGACCTGCGGATGCGCGGCGCCGAACCCCGCGAGCGCCGGCGCCAGCAGCGGCGCCAACGCCTCCAGCGTCGTCACCACCACCTCGCCGCTTACCCCCGCGCCGCGGCCGCGCAGCCGCCCGGCCAGCTGGGTGAACTGGTCGTCCGTCGCCTCCGCCACGCGCAGCAGGTCCTGCCCCGCCTCGGTCGCCGTGTAGCCCCGCGCATGCCGCTGGAACAGCTTCGTGCCCAGCCGCGCCTCCAGCGCGTCCACATGCCGGATCACCGTGGCATGATGCACCCCGATCTCCGCCGCCGCGGCCGAAACCGTGCCGAACCGCGCGACGTGGAAGGCCGTGCGGACCTCGTCCCAGGCATCGAGTGACATGAAGAGCCTCTGTGCAACCGCGAACCGCCAGACCCAGACTGCGACAGGCCTTGCGACCTGACAACCCCGCACCCGGCCGCGCCCCGCCCCGCTTCGGATCCGGCCGCACCCTGTTCCCGGCCCCACTCCATTGGCGGCCACACTGCGCTTCCGGCCCCACTGCCCTTCCGGCGCCACCGCGTTCCCGGCGCCGCGGCGCCCAGCCCGCCGCCCCAGCCGAAGCGCCCGCGCGACGGGGGCGGGCGGGTGGGCCGGCGCGGGCGCTTCGGCCCTGCTGCCAAGGCGGGCCCGCCCGCCGCATCCGGCCACTTGACATCCCCCCGCCGCCCGGGCCAAACCCCGTGCCAACCCGGAAACCCCCCGTTTCCGGTCCCGGCCCCCGTGCCGGGATCGCCCCCCGTCAGCGCGGCTGCGCCCACGGGGGCGCTTTTCGTTTGCCGCGGCGGGTCCCATATCCGCCAGACCGTCACCCGCCGCGAAGGAGCCCGCGCCCCATGTTCGAAAATCTCTCCGAACGTCTCGGCGGCGTCTTCGACCGGCTGACCAAGCAGGGCGCGCTCGGCGAGGACGACGTGCGCGCCGCCCTGCGCGAGGTCCGCACCGCGCTCCTGGAAGCCGACGTCTCGCTCGAGGTCGCCCGCGACTTCGTCAAGGCCGTCACCGCCAAGGCCACCGGGCAGGCGGTCACCAGGTCCGTCACCCCCGGCCAGCAGGTCGTCAAGATCGTCCACGACGAACTCGTGCACGTGCTCTCGGGCGACGATGCGAACCCCGGCGAGCTGAAGGTCGACAACCCGCCGGCGCCGATCCTGATGGTCGGCCTGCAGGGCTCCGGCAAGACCACCACCACCGCCAAGCTCGCCAAGCGCCTGACGGAACGTAACGGCAAGCGCGTGCTGATGGCGTCCCTCGACACCAACCGCCCCGCGGCGATGGAGCAGCTGGCCATCCTCGGCACCCAGATCGGCGTCGCCACCCTGCCCATCGTGCCGGGCGAGACGCCGGTGCAGATCGCCCGGCGCGCCAAGCAGCAGGCGACGCTCGGCGGCTACGACGTCTACCTCCTCGACACCGCCGGCCGGCTGCATATCGACGCCGAACTCATCGCCCAGGCCGCCGAGGTCCGCGACGTCGCGAACCCCCGCGAGACCCTGCTGGTCGTCGACGGCCTCACCGGCCAGGACGCGGTGAACGTCGCCCGCGAGTTCGACGACAAGATCGGCGTCTCGGGCGTGATCCTCACCCGGATGGACGGCGACGGCCGCGGCGGCGCCGCGCTTTCCATGCGCGCCATCACCGGCAAGCCGATCAAGTTCATCGGGATGGGCGAACGTCCGGACGCGCTGGAGGAATTCCACCCCTCCCGCGTCGCCGGCCGCATCCTCGGCATGGGCGACATCGTCAGCCTCGTCGAGAAGGCGCAGGAGACGCTGGAGGCCGAGCAGGCCGAGCGCATGATGCGCCGCTTCCAGAAGGGTCAGTTCAACATGAACGACCTGCGCGGCCAGCTCGACCAGATGATCAAGATGGGCGGCATGGAAGGCGTCATGGGCATGATGCCCGGCATGGGCAAGATGAAGAAGCAGGCCGAGGCGGCGGGGATGGACGACAGGATCCTGCGCCAGCAGATCGCCCTCATCCAGTCGATGACCAAGAAGGAGCGCGCCAATCCCGCCCTCCTCCAGGCCAGCCGCAAGAAGCGCATCGCCAAGGGCGCCGGGCTCGACGTCTCCGATCTCAACAAGCTTCTCAAGATGCACCGCCAGATGTCGGACATGATGAAGAAGATGGGAAAGATGGGGAAGAAAGGCATGATGCGCAGCCTCGGCGGCCTCTTCGGCGGGGGGGCGGCATGGGCGCAGGCGGCCCCAGCCAGGCCGAGATCGCAGCGGCGCAGGCCCGCATGGGCAGCCAGATGAAGGGCATCACGCCCCCCGCGGGCCTCTCCGGCCTCGGCGGCCCCGGCGGAATGGGCGGCGGCATGGGCGGCGGTATGGGCGGCGGCGCGCAGCTGCCCCCCGGCCTCACGGGCTTCGGCAAGAAGAAATGAGCCTCGCGCCCGCCTCCTTCGGCCTCGCCACCCCGCTCGAGCTGTCGACGGCCCGCCTGCGCCTGCGCCTGCCCGCGGCACGGGATTTCGAGGCCTTCGCCACGTTCTACGCCACCGAGCGCACCCGCTACATGGGCGGCCCGCTCGGGCGCGCCGATGCCTGGCGGGCCTTCGGCCATATCGCCGGGCACTGGATGCTGCGCGGCTGGGGGTCGTTCGTGATCGTGCCGCGCGAGGCCGCGGAGGACGCGCCCGGCATCGGCGCCGTGGGCCCGTGGTTCCCCGAGGGCTGGCCAGAGCGCGAGCTTGGCTGGTCGCTCTGGTCGTCCGAGGCCGAGGGAAGCGGCTACGTCGCCGAAGCGCTCCGCGAGGCGATCCTGCCGTTCGCCCGCGACACGCTGGGATTTCGGACGGCCGTGAGCTACATCGCCCCGCAGAACGCCGCCTCCATCGCGGTCGCCGAGCGCGTCGGTGCCCGCCACGATCCCGAGGCCGCGAAGCCTCCTAAATATCCCGATGATCTGGTCTACCGGCACGACCTGTCCGGCCGGGCTGCGCCGTGAGGGCCGTCGCCGTGCCTCTCGCCACGACCCCGGTCGCCAGCCGCCGCAAGGGCGCGCCCTGCGATCCGGGCCGCCCGAGCGCCCCGGCGCCCCGCGTGTCCGGTTCTCGGGCACCGCACGGGGACCGCGCGACCCGCTCGTCGGCCCGCTCCAGGCGTTGCCGATCCCTGCCAGCACCGCGCGCAGGGGTCCGACACAAAGCCGACCGAAAGCCGACACAACGCCGACACCTGAATTCCGCCGTTTCGGGGGCTTCGACATGACCGATCCCGCGACCCTCTTGACCGGCCACCGCGACAGCATCGACCGGCTCGACGCGATCCTCGTCTATACCCTGGCGGAGCGGTTCAAGCACACCCAGGCGGTCGGATTGCTGAAGGCCGCCAACGACTTGCCCCCCAGCGACCCGTCCCGCGAGGCGGCCCAGATCGAACGGCTGGAGCGGCTCTCGGCCGAGGCCCAGCTCGACCCGGACTTCGCCCGCGAATTCCTCCGCTTCGTCATCGACGAAGTCATCCGCCACCACAAGAAACACCAGCAATCTCAATGACATGAGGTGCGGTAGGTCACCCCGTCGCCCCTGCCACAGAAAAAGGACCCGACACCCATGGCCATGAAACTTCGCCTCTCGCGCGGCGGCTCCAAGAAGCGCCCGTTCTACCGCATCGTCGCCGCCGACAGCCGCATGCCGCGCGACGGCCGCTACATCGAAAAGCTGGGTATTTACAATCCCTTGCTTCCCAAGGACAGCGAAGACCGGGTGCGCATGGACGTCGAGCGCGTGCAGCACTGGCTCGGCACCGGCGCCCTGCCGACCGACCGCGTCAGCCGCATGCTCGAAGCCGCTGGAATTGTGCCGAAAAAAGAGCGCGCGAACCTCAAGAAGGGCGTCCCCGGCAAGAAGGCCACCGACCGCGCCGAAGCCCGCGCCGCCCGCGACGCGACCCCTGTCGAGGCACCGGCCGAAGCCCCCGCCGAAACGCCAGCCGAGGCCCCGGCCGAGTAACGCCGCAAGAGTTCCCCGCGGTGAACCGAAGGCCGGTCCGTTGACCTCGCTCATCTGCGTCGGCGCCATCGCCGGCGCCTTCGGCGTGCGCGGCGAGGTGCGGCTGAAAAGCTTCTGCGCGGAACCCGAGGCCATCGCCGCCTACGCCCCGCTGACCACCGAGGACGGCGGGCGCAGCTTTACTATCCGTTTGACGGGGCAGGTGAAAAACGGCCTGAGCGGCCGGCTGGGGGGCGTGCCCACCCGCGAGGCGGCGGAGGCGCTGCGGGGCACGCGCCTCTTCGCTCCGCGCGCCCGCCTGCCGGGGCTGCCCGACGACGAATACTACCACGCCGACCTGATCGGCCTACTGGCGGTGGATACCGGAGGCGCGCCGCTGGGCCGGGTCACCGCCATCCATAGCCACGGCGCCGCCGACCTTCTGGAGCTGCAGGCGGCGGACCGGCCGGATACCGTTCTGCTGCCCTTCACCCTTGCCGTCGTCCCCACGGTCGATCTTTCCGCCGGCCGGCTGGTCGTCGACCCTCCAGAGGGGCTCTTTCCCGATGGCTGACCAAGGCGGCAGATCCCACGGGCGCAAAAGCCTGAGCGCCTCCGCCCTTCCGCGCGATCTGATGGACCCGCCGGGCAGCCGCCCCGGCGCCTGGACGGCCAGGGTCATCACCCTGTTCCCAGAGCTTTTTCCCGGCGCGCTCGGCGCCTCCCTCACCGGCCGCGCCCTGCAGGAAGGGCTCTGGGGACTGGAGCCGATCGCCTTGCGCGACTTCGGCCAGGGCCGGCACCGCAACGTCGATGACACGCCGGCGGGCGGCGGGCCCGGCATGGTGCTGCGCCCCGACATTCTTGACGCCGCCCTGGCCCGTGCGGCGCGCGGCACCCCGGCAGACCGCGCGGCCTGGCCCATCCTGGCCCTCTCGCCCCGCGGCGCACCTTTCACGCAAGCCATGGCGCAGCACCTGTCGACCCTCGACGGCATCACCCTCATCTGCGGCCGCTTCGAGGGCATCGACCAGCGCGTGCTCGACCATCACGACATCGCCGAGGTCTCGATGGGCGATTTCATCATGACCGGCGGAGAGATCGCCGCACAAGCCTTGATCGACGCGACCGTCCGCCTTATACCCCGCGTGCTTGGGAATCACGCGTCCGTCGAGGAAGAATCCTTTTCCGCCGGGCTGCTGGAGCATCCCCAGTACACGAAACCCGTCGACTGGAAGGGCCGTACGGTTCCCGACATTCTCCTGTCGGGGCATCATGCGATGATCGCCCGCTGGCGCAGGGACATGGCCGAAAGGCTGACCAAGGAACGCCGCCCTGACCTCTGGCGGGCTTACCGTGCAGCGCACGGCAAGGACCCGGGCGGAGATACAGAGCTCTGAGGGGGCACCACGTTGCGGAACCCATCCGCGCTGAACAAGGACCAAGGCGATGAACCTGATCGCGCAGATCGAGGCGGAGCAGATCGCCGCACTCGACAAGACCATCCCGGATTTCAAGGCCGGCGACACGATCCGCGTCGGCTACAAGGTGACCGAGGGCACCCGCACCCGCGTGCAGAACTACGAGGGCGTCTGCATCGCGCGCAAGAACGGTGCCGGCATCGCGGGCTCGTTCACGGTGCGCAAGATCTCCTTCGGCGAGGGTGTGGAACGCGTGTTCCCCCTCTACTCCACCAATATCGAAGAGATCGCCGTGGTCCGCCGCGGCCGCGTGCGTCGCGCCAAGCTTTACTACCTGCGCGACCGGCGCGGGAAATCGGCGCGGATCGCCGAGGTCACCAACTACAAGGCGAAGGACGGTGCCCCGGTGCCGGCCCCCAAGGCGAAGGGCAAGGCCAAGGGCAAAGCCCGGGCCAAGGCATAGGAGCGCGCGCGATGAAAAAGGATATCCACCCCGACTATCACGATATCGACGTCAAGATGACGGACGGCACCGTGCTGAAGATGCGGTCCACCTGGGGGTCGGAGGGCGACAGCCTGTCGCTCGACATCGACCCCAGCGTGCACCCTGCCTGGACGGGCGGCTCGGGCCGGCTGATGGATACCGGCGGCCGCGTCTCGAAGTTCAAGAAGAAGTACGAGGGCCTGGGTTTCTAGGCAGCGGCCACCCGGCATTGGTCAACGCGCCGCCCTTCGGGGCGGCGTTTTCGTATCGGCCGCCCGGCTCGGAGGGCATTCCCCGCTTCCCCCGAACCGGGACACCACATATGGTAAGCAGGTCTCTAGGGCGCACCTGAACTGGCCCACACTCTCCGGGAGGTTGCATGGCCCATATCGTTGTCGTCGGGAACGAAAAGGGCGGATCCGGGAAGTCGACGACCACGATGCACCTGGCCACCGCGCTGGTGCGCATGGGCCACTCGGTGGGCGCGCTCGACCTCGACCTCCGGCAGCGTTCCTTCGGACGCTACATCGAGAACCGGCAGGCCCATTGCCGGCGCGAGGGGCTGAAGCTGCCCACGCCCCATTACATCCCCCTTCCCGAGATCGCGGCCGCCGACGTGCCGGAGGGTGCCAACGTCTACGACCTGCGCCTCGACGCGGCGGTGACGGAGCTGGAGGCGCGCCACGACTTCGTCCTGATCGATTGCCCGGGCAGCCATACCCGCCTCAGCCAGGTGGCCCATTCCCTCGCCGACACGCTGATCACGCCCCTCAACGACAGCTTCATCGACTTCGATTTGCTGGCCCGGCACGATCCCGACACCGGCCAGATCACCGGCCCCTCCGTCTATGCAGAGATGGTGTGGAACGCCCGGCAGCTGCGCGCGAAGGCGGGGCTGCGCCCCATCGACTGGATCGTGCTGCGCAACCGCATGGGCAGCCAGCAGATGCACAACAAGAAGAAGGTCGGCGATGCGCTGTCGGAGCTCTCGCGCCGGATCGGCTTTCGCGTGGCGCCGGGCTTTGCCGAACGGGTGATCTTCCGTGAGCTCTTCCCGCGGGGGCTGACCCTCCTGGATCTGCGCGACGTGGGTATCACAGCGATGAGCATGTCGAACATCGCCGCCCGGCAGGAGGTGCGCGACCTAGTCGCGGAACTGAAGCTCCCCGGGGTCGGGGTGAATTTCTGACATCCGGGCCTGCGTCACCTTCTCGGTCGGCTCGTCCACCCGCGGATCGAAGAGCGATCCGTCGCGCGAAAGCAGGATCGGCAGAAAGCGGGTCTTCTCGAACGAGCCGAGCACGATCATCAGGATCGAGGTCATCGGCACGCCGATGATGGCCCCGGCCAACCCCCAGATGCTCGCCCAGACCACGAGGCTGGCGAGAACCACGAAGGGGCTGAGGTTCAGCGACCGGCTCATCAGCCGCGGCTCAAGGAAGTTGCCCACATACATCTGCGCCGCGGTCAGCGCGCCGAGCGTCAACAGCACCGGGTTGGCGGTGCCGAATTGCACCATCGCATAGAGGCTCGCCACCGCGACCCCCGCGAACGACCCGACATAGGGAATGTAGTTGAAAAGCCCGATCAGCAACGCCCAGAACAGCGCGTTCTCCACGCCGATCAGCCACAGGATGGCATAGGAGATCAGCGCCAGAACCCCGTTGATCAGGGTCTTGGTCGAGAGATACGCGACGATCTGCTCGTTGATCTGGACGAACACCTCCCTCGCAGCACTTCGTTCCTCGCGATCCGGCATGAGGCGGGCGATCTTGCGCAGGAACAGCGCACGTTCGGCCATCAGGAAGGTGACGTACGTGATGATCAGCACGGTGAAGCCGCCGATGCTGGCGACGTTGGTCAGCAACAAGATCGACAGGGCCGGAACGTCGATCCGGTCGAGGGCGAGGATCTCGAGGAAGTCGAGCCTGTAGCGCCCATCCTGCCCGAAGTAGATCGTGACCGGATCGCTCAGAAGGCTGATGTTTTCCTGGAATTCAGGGGCCCGTGCCACCAGATCGCTGACATTCGCGGCGACGATGGCGCCGATCATCAATAGTCCGGCTGCCAGGATCAGCAAGGCAAGGACATGGTGCGCCCAGGACGGCAGCCACCGCAGAAGCGGCAGACGGCGCAATGACTTCGCCGCGCCCACGAGGATGTAGGCCAAAAGCACCGCGACCAGCATCGGAAGTATGACGGTCTTGCCGATCACGAGGATCCAGACCAGCAGGACCGTGAGCGCTACGAAGTAGAAGGTGTTTCTGATGGCCAACCCGGCATCCTCGCTTGTCGGGTCCGGCGGGCGCATCGGTTGCGCCTCACGCACTCATACGGTGTGAAACGCCCCCTGCGCCGCAACGGTTCCCGAACTTGATGGCCGCCCGAAGATCGGGCCTAGAACCGGAGCCCTTCGACGACCCGTCAGCGGACGACGAAGACCGAGCAATGGGCGTGGCGGACGACCCGGGCAGCATTCGGCCCAAGCAGGTAGTCCCGGAAGGCAGGGCGGTGCGAGCCGATGACAATCAGCGACGCCTCATCCGCCTTCGCGATGCGCAGCACCTCTTCGTAGACGCTGCCGGTGACCACGAGGTGCCTGATCTCGGGTTGCGCCTCCGCGCCCAAGACGCTCGCCGTGTAGTCCGTCAGCCGTTTCCTCGTTTCTGCGACGGCGCGGTCGTGGAAATCGGGGCTGAAATAGCCGCCCACGAGGCTGCTGCCGAAATCGGGCACCACGGTGATGACGTCGAGCCGGGCGTCGTCGAGCTGCGCGAGCTGACTGGCGCGTTGCAGCACCGCCGCCTCGGGTTCGGGCTGGCTGACATCGACCGCGCAGAGGACGATGCCGCTCATGCCGGCACCTCGGCGCCCTCGGGCTCCATCCGCCGCCGCTGCAGCAGCACGACGCCCCCCAGAAGCAACAGCCCCGGGATGAAGATCAGCTCCTTCGGCAACTGGTCCGCGGCGGCCTGCGCCCGCACGATCTGCACCGGCGCGTCGTTGTAGAAGTCGAAGCTGCCCATCGTCTCGAAATAGGGCGTGCCGGGGAAGGGCTCTTCCATGCCCACGACATCCCCGTCGGGCATCAGCACGATGCCCAGATCGGCCAGCCGCTCCGCCCCGGTGCCCTCGCCTTCCACCGGCAGCGCCAGCGTCGTCTCGGAAGGGGCGCCGGTCATGAAGTCCGGGCCGCTCACGACCACGCGCAGCTCCTGCCCCACGGCGGCCTCGCCCATCGCCTGCTCCAGATTGGCCGGCGCGATCCGCTCGAACGGCGGCATTATACGGTTCATCACGAAGTCCGGGCGGAAGAGGATGAAGGCTATCAGTATCAGCGCCACGCTCTCGTAGATGCGGTTCTTCGTCAGGAAGTAACCCATCGTGCCCGCCGTGAAGATCAGGATGGCGATGCTGGCGATGATGAACACCAGGATGCCGCCGTACCATGTGACGTCGATCAGCAGCAGATCGGTGTTGAAGATGAAGACGAAGGGCAGCGCGATGGTGCGCAGGCTGTAAAAGAAGGCAATGAAGCCAGTCTTGATCGCGTCGCCGCCCGACACGGCCGCGGCCGCGAAACTGGCAAGGCCCACGGGTGGCGTCACGTCCGCCATGATCCCGAAGTAGAAGACGAAGAGGTGCACGGCGATCAGCGGCACGATCAGGCCGGAATTGGCGCCCAGTTCCACAACGACCCCCGCCATCAGCGAAGAGACGACGATGTAGTTGGCCGTGGTCGGCAGGCCCATGCCGAGGATCAGCGAGAGGATGCCCACGAAGATCAGCATCAGCACCAGATTGCCGCCCGAGACGAACTCCACCAGATCGGCCATCACCTGCCCGATGCCGGTGAGCGTGACGGTGCCCACGATGACGCCGGCCGTGGCGGTGGCGAGGCCGATGCCGATCATGTTGCGCGCGCCGTCGATCAGGCCCGAGATAAGATCCATCACGCCGGCCATGGCGGTGTTGGCCATGTCGTTCTCGCCGCGGAACACTGCCTTGAGCGGTCGCTGGGTGAGGAGGATCGCGAAGAGAAGCATCGTGGCCCAGAAGGCCGAGAGGCCTGGCGATTTCTGCTCGATCATCAGGAAGTAGACGAGCACGATGATCGGCAGCAGGTAGTAGAGCCCAGCCTTGTAGATCTCTCCCACCACGGGCAGCTCGACCACCGGGGCATTGGGATCGTCGGGCACCAGATCGTCGACCTGGGCGGCGAGCCAGAGCAGCGCCACGTAGGCGACCAGCACCAGCACCGCCAGCACCCATCCGGCACCTTCCGGCACCAGCGCCGTGATCCAGCCGATGGGATACTGAACGCCGTAGCACAGCAGCGCGAAACCCGCGAAAAAGGCCAGCATGCCGCCCACCGTCTTGCCGATGGAGGTGACCCGGTTGCCGATGGTGGGCATGTTCCGCTTCACCGCTTCCAAATGCACGATGTAGACCAGCGCGATGTAGCTGATAAGCGCCGGCAGGAACGCGTGGGTGATGACCTCGACGTAGGAGATGCCCACGTATTCCACCATCAGGAAGGCGGCGGCCCCCATGACCGGCGGCATGATCTGGCCGTTGACCGACGAGGCGACCTCGACCGATCCGGCCTGCTCGGACGTGAAGCCGACCCGCTTCATCAGCGGGATGGTGAAGGTGCCGGTTGTGACCACGTTGGCGATGGACGAGCCGGAGATCAGCCCGGTAGCGGCCGACCCGACCACGGCGGCCTTGGCCGGCCCGCCGCGCAGGTGGCCGAGCGCGCCGAACGCCATCTTGATGAAGTAGTTGCCGGCGCCGGCCTTATCCAGAAGCGCGCCGAAGAGCACGAAGAGGAAGACGAACTTGGTGGAGACCCCGAGCGCGATGCCGAACACGCCTTCGGAAGTGATCCACATATGGCTCATGGCCTTCTGCAGGCTCGCGCCGTTCCAGCGGATGACATCCGGGATCCAGGGCGCGGATCCGAAGAAGACGTAGACAAGAAAGATCGTGGCAATGATCGCCATGGCCGGGCCAAGGGCGCGACGCGCCGCCTCGAACAGAAGGATCAGCCCGAGCAGCGCGAACCACTTGTCGGTGTCGTCCGCCAGCCCGCCGCTGGCGACGACCTTGTCGTAGAAGATGTAGCCGTAAAGCGCGATGGCGGCCGCGACCGTGGCCATCACCCAGTCCTGCGGCGGGATGCGGTCGCGCGGGCTGGATTTCAGCGCCGGGTAGGCGAGGAACGCAAGGAAGACGGCGAAGGCGAGGTGGATCTGGCGGGAGTTGTTGATGAGGTCGCCGGGCATGACCCAGGGCGCTACCGGCGAGGCGAGAACAACCTGATAGACAGACCAGGTGACCGCCACGATCGCCATGAAGAGCGCCACGGCGCCCGCCGGCGCCCGCGAGCCGGCATCGGAGGATCGAACAAGCTCCTGAAGCTCGGCCTCTGATAGCGGGGTGCCCTCACGAGTGGCCATCATGCGCTCCTGTCTGTTCTTCTTGTTTTGGGGAGGTCGGCAGAAGCGGTGGGGCCGCCCGGCAATATCGGCCGGCCCCCGGTTGTCATGCGCCTTGCGGCGTCACTCCATCCAGCCACGCTCCTTGTAGTAGCGCACTGCACCGTCGTGCAGTGGCGCCGAGAGACCGGCCGAGATCATCTCGTCTTCCTGAAGGTTGGCGAAGGCAGGATGCAGGTTCTTGAAGCTGTCGAAATTGTCGAACACCGACTTCACCAGCTGATAGACCGTCTCTTCGTCCACCGCCGTGGAGGTGACGAAGGTCGCGCCGACACCGAACGTCTTGGTATCCTCGTCGTTGCCGCGGTACATGCCGCCGGGGATGGTGGCCTTGCGGTAGAAGGAGTTCTCTTCGACCAGCTTGTCGACTTCGGGGCCGGTAACGCTGACCAGCACGCTGTCGCAGGCCGTGGTGGCTTCCTGGATGGACCCGGACGGGTGCCCGACGGTGTAGGACATAGCGTCGATCTGGTTGTCGCAAAGCGCTGCGGATTGCTCCGCCGCCTTCAGCTCGGTCGCCAGGGCGAAATCGTCGCTCGACATGCCTTTGGCTTCCAGCAGGATCTCGGTCGTCTCGCGGGCGCCGGAGCCCGGATTGCCGATGTTCACGCGCTTGCCGGCCAGATCGTCGAACGTCTCGATGCCAGCGCCGGCACGCGCGACCACGGTGAACGGTTCGGGGTGGATCGAGAAGACCGCCCGCAGATCCTCATAGGCGCCGGCATCCTCGAAGGTGCCTTCGCCGTTGAACGCGAAGTACTGCGCATCGGACTGGGCGACGCCGAACTCAAGCTCGCCCGCGCGGATGGTGTTGATGTTGTAGACCGAGCCGCCGGTGGACTCGACCGAGCAGCGCAGGCCGTGATCCTTGCGGCCCTGATTGACCAGCCGGCAAATCGCGCCGCCGGTGGGATAGTAGACCCCGGTCACGCCGCCGGTGCCGATGGTGAAGAAATCCTGCGCGGCCGCGGGGGCCGCCATCGCGCCGGCGACCAGCGCCGCGGCGGTAAAGGTCAGAGTAGGCTTCATGGGTTGCTCCTTGTCGGTTCTGAATGCGCGGCCGGGCCAAGGCCCGGTGCCCCTTGGGGACAGGTCGCGACGAGAGCCGGGAAGAGGGAACGCCGGGCGCGACGGCTGGTGAGCCCCGCGCGACAGTCCCAAACATCCGTGGCCGATCCGTCACGCTGCGTCATCGCGGCAACGGTTCCATGGCGTCACGATGTTGTCAACAGCACTGAGACGTGTCCTTGCCCAACGATGCATGGGGTCCAGGGCCTCTGCCGGGGAAGAAAGACTGCCGATGTCGCATATTCTGGGGCGCTCCGCCGCCACGCCGCCTGTCGTCTCTCACGGGGCGGGCGCGTATCTTTACGACCGGGCCGGCAAGGCCTATCTCGACGGATCGGGGGGTGCTGCCGTGTCGTGCCTCGGCCACGGCGATCCGGATGTCGAGGCCGCGGTGACCGCGCAGATGGGCAAGGTGGCCTTCGCCCATACAGGCTTCTTCACCTCCGAGCCGGCCGAGGCGCTGGCCGATGCGTTGATCGCCACGGCCCCCGGCCAGCTGGATCGGGTATACCTCGTCTCGGGCGGGTCCGAGGCGATGGAGGCGGCGCTGAAGCTCGCGCGGCAGTACATGATCGAGACCGGGCAGCCCGGGCGACACCGGATCGTCGCGCGGCGGCAGAGCTACCACGGCAACACGCTGGGCGCGCTGGCCACCGGCGGCAACGCGGCCCGCCGCCTGCCCTTCGCGCCGCTCCTGGTCGAGACGCAGCACATTGCCCCCTGCTATGCCTATCGCGGGCAGGAGCCGGGCGAGGCGCCGAAGGCATACGGCCTGCGGGTCGCGGACGAGCTGGAGGAGGCCGTGCAGCGGCTTGGCCCCCAGACCGTGATGGCCTTCGTGGCGGAGCCGGTCGTGGGCGCGACCCTCGGCGCCGTCCCGCCCGTGCCCGGCTATTTCGCCCGGATCCGCGAGATCTGCGACCGGCACGGGATCCTGTTGATCCTCGACGAGGTGATGTGCGGCATGGGGCGCACCGGCACCCTGTTCGCGTGCGAGCAGGAGGGCGTCGCGCCCGACATCCTGGCCATCGCCAAGGGCCTCGGCGCCGGCTACATGCCGATCGGCGCGATGCTCTGCACCGATGCCATCCACGCTGCGATCCTGCAGGGCTCCGGCGCCTTCCAGCACGGGCACACCTATCTCGGCCATCCCGTGGCCGCCGCGGCCGCCGGGGCCGTTCTGCGCAAGCTCACGGAGGGCGGGTTGGCCGGGGAGGTTCCAGCCAAGGGCGCGCTTCTGCGCGACGCCCTGCTGGCCCGCTTCGCCCAGCATCCCCACGTGGGCGACATTCGCGGCCGCGGGCTGTTCCAGGCGCTGGAATTCGTCGCCGACCGCGAGACGAAGGCGCCATTCCCGCCGGAGCGAAAGCTGGCCGCCCGGCTGAAGGCCGCGGCCTTCGAGGCGGGGCTGATCTGCTATCCGAGTACGGGCACCATGGATGGGGTTTCGGGGGACCACGTACTTCTCGCCCCGCCCTTCATTCTCACGCAGGACCAGACCGGCGAGCTGGTGGACAAGCTCGAACGCGCCATCGATGCGGTGATCTGACGCTTCAAGCTTCAGCCAGATGGCAGGCGACCCTCGCCTCCCCCAAACGCCGCATTTCGGGCCGCTCGCGGCGGCACCGCGCCACCGCGATGGGACAGCGCGGGTGATAGACGCACCCTGGCGGCGGGTTGATCGGATCGGGAATCTCTCCCTTCGGCGGGTCGACCTCGCGCCCGAAGCCATCCATCCGCGGGGCCGCCGCGAAGAGCATCTGGGTGTAGGGATGGCGCGGCGTGGCGAAAAGCTCGGCCGGCGCCGCCTCTTCCACCAGCCGCCCCAGATACAGCACCCCGATCGTGTCGGCCATGTGCTGCACCACGGTCAGATCGTGGCTGATGAAGAGGTAGGTCAGCCCCAGCTCTTCCTGCAGATCGCTCATGAGGTTCAGAACCTGCGCCTGGACGCTGACGTCGAGCGCCGAGGTCGGCTCGTCGCACACGATCAGCTTCGGCCGCGAGGCCAGCGCCCGCGCGATGCAGATCCGCTGCCGCTGGCCGCCGGAGAACTCGTGCGGGTAGCGCTGCGCATCCTCTCCCGACAGCCCCACCTGCTCCAGCAGCCGCTCCGCCAGCCCATCTGTGTCCCCGCCCTTCGCAGCTACCGGTTCGGCGATGATGTCGCGCACCTTCCAGCGTGGATTGAGGCTGGCGAACGGGTCCTGGAAGATCATCTGGATCTCGGATCGCGCCGCCTCGACCCGCGCCGGGTCTGCCTCCCGCGCCAGGTCGATCCCGGCGATCCTCACCGACCCCTCGCTGGGCGGAACCAGGCCCACGACGATCTTGCCGATGGTCGACTTGCCCGATCCGCTTTCGCCCACCAGCGCATAGACCTGGCGTTCCTCGATCTCGAAGCTGACGTCCGACACCGCCGTCAGCAGCGCCTTGGGCAGCCGTTCGATCGCCCGGTTCAGCCAGGGCTTCGACACGTCGAATATGCGGCTGAGCCGTTCGACCACGACGAGGGCGCTCATGCGGGCAGCTCCATGCCGGTCTCGGCGGTCATCGGATACCAGCAGGCCGCCCGCCCGCCATCTGCCGAAAGGTCCGGCCCCGGTTCGCGCCCGCAGCGCTCCTGCGCCTTGGGGCACCGCGGATGGAAGGCGCAGCCGGGCGGCACGGCGCCGGGGCGCGGCATGGCCCCGGGGATCTGGTTCAGCCGCCGCCGCCCGGCCGAGGCGAGCGGCGTGGCCCCCATCAGCCCGGACGTGTAGGGATGCCGCGGCGCCGTGAGCACCGAGCGGACGTCGCCAATCTCGGCCAGCCGCCCGGCATACATCACGGCCACCCTGTCGGCCGCCTCGGCGATCACGCCCATGTCGTGGGTCACCAGCATAACCGCAGTCCCGCGTTCCCGGCAGAGCCGCTTCAGAAGTGCAATGATCTGCGCCTGCACGGAGACATCGAGCGCGGTGGTCGGCTCGTCGGCGATCACCAGCGATGGTTCGGCACAGAGCGCCAGGGCGATCACCACCCGCTGCCGCATGCCGCCCGAGAACTCGTGGGGATAGCTGTCGATCCGGCTTGCGGCGGCCGGTATGCCGACTTCGTCGAGCGCGGCGATGGCGCGGCGCCGGGCCTCGCCGCGGCCAAGCGGCAAATGCTGCAGGATCGTCTCGGTCAGTTGCTCGCCGATGGTGAGCAGCGGGTTGAGGGAGGTCAGCGGGTCCTGGAAGACCATGCCGATCTCGCTGCCGCGCAGCCGCCTGAACTCCGCCGCCGGCAACGCATCGATCCGCCTTCCGTTCAGGAGGATATGCCCAGCGGCGATCCGAGCCGGCCGGTTCAGAAGCCCGATCACGGCGTTTCCCGCCATCGACTTGCCCGCCCCGCTCTCGCCGACCACGCCCAGGATCTCGCCCGCCGCGATGTCGTAGCTGATATCCTCCACCGGGCGGATGATGCCGGTCCGCATCGGGATCTCGACCGTCAGACCGCGCAGCGACAGGACCGGCCCGCTCATACCGACGCGGTCAGCCCGCCGTCGACGCGCAGGTTCTGCCCGGTGACGTAGCTCGATGCGTTCGATGCCAGAAAGGCGATGACCTCGGAAAGCTCGCGCACGCGGGCGTAGCGGCCGGCGGGGATGCGTGCCCGCCGCTCCGCCTTTTCCGGAAGGCTGTCGATGAAGCCGGGCAGCACGTTGTTCATGCGGATGCCCTGGCCTGCATGTTTCGTGCTGTAGAGCTTGGCGAAGCTGGCCAGGCCGGCGCGGAAGATGCCGGAGGTCGGAAACAGGGGATCAGGCTTGAAGGCCGCGAAGGTCGAGACGTTCACGATGGAGCCACTCGCCTGCCGCTGCAAGATCGGCGTCACGAGCCGTGCCATCCGGACGACGTTGAGCAGGTAGTAGTCGAGGCCGCGATGCCAGTCCTCGTCGGCGATCTCAAGGATGTCGCCTTTCGGCCCGTGGCCAGCGCCGTTCACGACCGCGTCGATGCGGCCCCATTTGTCCGTCGCGGCCGTGACGAAGGCCGCCAGATCGGCGGGCTCGAGGTTGGACCCTGTGAAGCCGAGGCCGCACAGTTCCTCGCCCAGAGCCTCGCCCTTGCCGGAGGACGACATGACCCCAACGGCGAACCCGCGCTCCGCCAGAAGCCGTGCGGCATCGGCGCCGATGCCGCTACCCCCGCCTACGATCAGGGCAACCGGTTGGTCCGTCATGATAAGGCCCTCATCGCAACTTCGGGTTCAAGGCGTCGCGCAGCCAGTCGCCCAGCAGATTCACCGCCAGCGCCAGGGCCAGCAGGGTCGCCGCGGGGAAGAGGAGGATCCACCATTCGCCGGAGAAGAGGAAGCCCTGGCCGATGCGTATCAGCGTGCCGAGGCTGGGCTGGGTGGGCGGCGCGCCGATGCCCAGAAAGCTCAGCGTCGCCTCGGCGATGATCGCCAGCGCCAGGCTGATCGTCGCGATCACGAGAACCGGGCTCAGCACGTTGGGCAGGATGTGGCGGATCATGATCGCAGGGCCGGTACGCCCGATCAGCCGCGCGGCCTGCACGTATTCGCGGCTTTTCTCCACCATCGTGGCCCCGCGCACGACCCGGGCGAACTGCACCCAGTCGCTGAGCCCGATGGCCAGGATCAGCACCCAGATCGCCACCTGATCGCGGTACTGGATCGGGATGATCCCTTTGGCGATGCCGAAGATCAGCATGGCCACGAGGATCGACGGGAAGGTTAGTTGCACGTCGGCGATCCGCATCACGATCGCATCGACCCAGCCGCCGAGATACCCCGCGAGAAGCCCCAGCGTGATGCCGATGGCCATGGCCAGCGCCACCGCCGCGAAACCCACGAAGAGCGAGATCCGCAGGCCGAAGAGGATGGTCGAGAACACGTCGCGCCCCTGATCGTCGGTCCCCAGCCAAAAGACCTCGCCGGTGAAGGCATTGGGGGCCATGGGCGCGGAGAAGCCGTTCATCAGGTTGAGCGAGCCGGGATTGAACGGGTCGTGGGGTGCGATGAGGGGAGCCAGGATGGCGCCGAAGACGAGAACCAGGACGACGGCGAGCGAGGCCATGGCCACCGGGGAGCGCCGGAAGGAATATCCCAGATCCGAGGCCCAAAGGCGCTGCCACCGTCCCGGGAGGGGCGTGGGCGCATCGGGCGGCAGAACGGTTTCGCTTCGGACGTCGGCCATCAATGCGCCTTTGCGGTGCGGTCGGCGCGCAGCCGGGGGTCGATGGCGAAGTAAAGCATGTCGACGATCAGGTTGATGCCGACGAACATCACCGAGATCAGCATCAGGTACGCGGCCATCACCGGGATATCCACGAACTGGATCGCGTTGATGAAGAGCAGCCCCACGCCGGGCCATTGGAAGACGGTCTCGGTGATGATGGCGAAGGCGATGATCGAGCCAAGCTGCAGCCCGGTGACGGTGATGACGGGCACCATCGTGTTCTTCAGCGCATGGCGAAAGTTCACGCTGCGCTCGGTCAGGCCCCGGGCGCGGGCGAAGCGGATATAGTCCTGCCGCAGCACCTCGAGCATCTCAGAGCGCACCAGGCGCATGATCAGCGTCATCTGGTAGAGGCCGAGCGTGATCGAGGGCAGGATCAGCGCCTGCAGGCCGCTGGCGGTGAGAAATCCGGTCGTCCAGCCGCCGACCCTTACCACCTCGCCGCGCCCGAAGCTGGGCAGCAGATCGAGCTCGACCGAAAAGAGATAGATCAGCAGGATCCCGATTAGAAATGTCGGCAGGGAGACCCCGATGAGCGAGACCGTCATGATCGTGTTGGCCAGCCACCCGTCGCGCCGGATCGCGGTGAGCACCCCCAGCCCGATCCCGAAGCCGAGCGCGAAGAGCCCCGAGACGGCGGCAAGCTCCAGGGTGGCCGGCGCGCGCTCCAGCAGGATCTCGGTCACCGGGCGGCCCTGCCGGTAGCTGATGCCGAAATTGCCCTGCAGCGCCCGGCCGAGGAAGGTGGCGTACTGCACCGGAAATGGGTCGTTGAGGCCAAGCTGATCGCGCACGCGCTCCACATCCGCCTGAGTCCGTTCCTGGCCCAGGAGGCTGTCGACCGGATCGCCCACGAAACGGAACATCGAGAAGGCGACGAGGCCCACCATGAGGAGCACGAGGATGGATTGCAGGACCCGGCGGATCACGTAGGCGAGCATGGCATTCCCTTGGCGCGCGATCCCTTCGGTGTGTCAGCCGCCACCCTGTGCGTCAAGCCGGGCGCCCTGCGGTGCGGCTTCGATCGCCAGGTCCAGGGGCGAGGTGCCGAAGAGCGCCATGAAGAGCGGCACGGGTGCGACGGAAAGCGCCACGATCAGGCAGAAGCGGGCGGGCGAGTAAAGGCGGCTGAGGCCGGCCGCCATCGCGATGCCGCCGCCGCCACCGGCGAGCGCCGAGCCGGGCATGTTCAGCGCGATGGCCAGGGCGGCCGTCTGATGGCGGAGGACGAATTCGACCGCGCCACCGCGGGAGCGTGCCAGCAGCGCCTCCACCCGCGCCCGCCCCTGCAATGCCGCGGCAACCTCGAACTCGCCCGCAAGGCCCGTAGCGCCGATCCGCCGCAACGCCCGCACCGTCAGCGAGGCGGGCAGGCTCCGGCCAAGGGAGAAGGCGAGGCAAAGCCCCACGACCGTGGCCCCGTAGACCATCGGTGCCACGGACGCCCCGAAGATCGCCAGCAGGGCCAGCCCCACCTCGACCCCCGGCACGAACGGCACCGCCAGAAGAAGCGTGTAGCAGACCAGCAGAACCACCATGATGACCGTCAGCATGCCTCCATCTGCCACGGCGGCGATGGAGGTGAGATGCAGGTGCACGAGCGCGCCGAGCCCGTAGTTCAGCGCCAGCACCATGGCGAGCACCGCAACGAGCCGCAGCGCGATGAGGGCGACCCGCCGGGGCGGGAGGGTGGAGGAGGACCATGCCATGACGCGGCGGCTTAGCACGCCGCCGGGCCGGGGGCAGGCGAAAAGCACCGTCCGGCCGGGGCCGGAACGGCAGGAGCCCTGCAGTGAAGCCCGCAATCAAGGGTGCCGCCCCCTACGCTACTCGACACTGAGGCCGGTCGGCAGCCCGTCCATGCTGGTCAGGCCGTTCTCGGCCCAGTACGCCCGGATGCCATCGGGGCCTTTCGACTGCGCCCAGTTCTCCAGCCCCGGCCGGTCTTCCTGAAAGTCGAACAACGGCACGCCGAAGCCACAGGAGGTCTGCACCAGATCGATATCGAGCCGCACGATCTGGCGCGCGCCGAGCGGAGCATCGCCGCCATAATGCTGCTCGACCAATTCAGCGAAGTCAGGCGTGTCCCACCCTAGCGATGCGCCCCTGCCGTAAAGCCGCAGGATCATCGGTGGGCCGGCGAAGGCGCAAAACATGATTGTCAGCCGGCCATCGGCGCGCAGATGCGCGGCCGTCTCGTTGCCGCTGCCGGTCTTGTCGAGATAGACGATCGTCGTGGGGTCGATCACCCGCAGGGCAGCTGCCTCGCGAGGCGAGACGTTCACCCGGCTGCCGGCCGCCGCGCTGGCGGTGAAGAACACCTTCTGCCGGGCGATGAAGCCCGTCAGCCTGTCGTCGAGCGCCTCGAACTGCTTGGCCATCGGTATCCCTCCACCGTTATCTTCGTTCCCGGCTCGGTCCCGGCTGCTCGGTCATTCCACCGTGACCCACCGCAGGATGAAAAAGTCGTCGGCCCGCTGAGTCAGGCTTACCGTATCGCGCGCGCCCCAGAGCAGCGGCTGCACGTAGAGCGTGACGTAAGGCATGTCTTCCTGCAGCAGCGCCGCCACCTCGTCCAGCATCCCCTGGCGGGTTGGCTCGTCGATCTCCGACTGGATCATCGGCAGAAGCTCGTCGATCCGGGGCGACGAGTACCCGGTGAAGTTCCAGGTGCCCAACCGCCCGTCCGACGTGGCGGCCAGGAAGCGGATGGGATGCTCCGCGTCGAACGTCCCGGGCGACCAGCCGAGCAGGAACATGTCGAAATTGTCTTCGCGCAGCTCGGTGAAATAGTTCCGCACCGGCATCGTCTCGAGCTCGGCCTCAAGCCCGATCTGCGCGAGAAGCCCGACGACCGCCTGGCACACCGCCTCGTCGTTCAGGTACCGGTCGTTCGGGCATTTCAGCCCGAAGGCGAACCCCTCGCCATACCCCGCCTCGGTCAGCAGGGCCTTCGCCGCGGCCGCGTCGAAGACAGGCCGCTCGGCGAGGGTGGGGGAATAGCCGCGCATCGCGGGGCTGACGAGCTGCGAGGCCGGTTCGGCATAGCCGCGCATGATGGTCTGAAGGATCGCCGGCACGTTGACCGCCTGCGCCACGGCCCGGCGCACCCGCGCATCGCGGAACGGGTTTGACGCGCCTTCGTCGCCGTACTTCAGCGACTCCGCCGCCGTGGCGAAGCCCAGCATCATCACACGGGCCTCGATACCCTGGATCACCTGCACGCCGTCGGCCTGCGCCAGCCGCGCGGCATCCTGGATGGGCACGGGATTGATGACGTCCACGTCGCCCGAGAGCAGCGCCGCGACGGCGGTCGCCGGGTTCTGGATGGGCGTGAAAGTGCCGCGAGTGATGTTGTGCTCGGGCTCGCCCCACCAGCCTTCGAACGGCTCCAGAACCGTCTTCAGGCCCGGTTGGCGTTCCGTCAGGCGGAAGGCGCCGGTGCCATTGGCGTTCAGCGTCGCATGGTTTTCGGCATCCTTGGCCGGGCGTTCGGCGCCATTCGCGGCCGCCCAGCCGCGATCCATGATCATCCAATTCGCGATGCTGTCGGGGAAGATCGGATTGGGGTCGGTGGTGAGGAAATCGATGGTGTAGTCGTCGACGACCACGACCTCCGAGACGGGCGCGAACCAGGAAGCCGTATCGGCCTCTTCGGAAGACGCGCGCTCGTAGCTGAAGAGCACATCCTCGGCGGTAAAGTCCGCGCCGTCATGGAACGTCACGCCCTCGCGCAACACAAAGCGCCAGCCCGCGCCGCCCTCCAGCGGCTCCCACGAGGTCGCCAGGGCCGGCTCTATCGCCATGTCCCTGTCGCGCCGGACGAGGCCCTCATAGACGTTGTTGAGGAAACCTAGAACAGGTGTTGCATTGACCGCATGGGGATCCATCGTCTGGGGATCTGTCGTCGAGGCCCAACGGAACTCCGCCGCGGCGAGGGGCGTGGCGAAGGCCAGGCTTGCGGCAAGTGCGATCGGAAGGGTCTGGCGGATCATGGCGGCTCCTTGGCGGCGACTGTGCGTGCGCCCGGGGTGATGGGGCCCGGGCGCACCCGGTCCAGGTGCCAAGCCCAAGGCCGGTGGCGACGGGCACCATGACCGCGCCGCCCCCGCCGGTCCAGCCCCCAAGGCGCCGATGCGGAGCCTAACTATCGCGCAGCGTGCCAGCCCCGGCCGGTCCTCGAAGGCACGTTGAAGATGCCGGCACAGCCCCTAAAGAACGCCGCGACCCCCATAGGGCAGGATCGCGGCGTCAATGGTGCGGCAGGGAGAGCCGACCCTAGTTCATCTCGAAATACTTGAACTTCGGCTGGTCCTCGGGGTCGACCTCGATCCCCACGCCGTTGCCCATGCCCCAATTGAGAACCTGATGGTGGACTGGCAGGTAGAGCGTCTCGTCCTGCACCGTCTTCCATATCTCCGCCACCGTCGCAGCCCGTGCGTCCAGATCGGTCTCGGAGGCGAGCGACTTGATCTTCTCGTCGAGTTCCGGGTCTGAATAGCCCGTGGCATTCCACGACCCGCGGTCCTCCCCCTTGGTGTGCACCAGGAAGTTGAAGATGTATTCGCTGTCGTAGGTCGGCACGCCCCAGCCCAGCATATAGAGATCCGTCTCGCCGTTGCTGATGAGCGGGAAGTGGATCGCCTTGGGCTTGGCGTCGAGGTTCACGGTCACGCCGATCTGCGCCATCATGCCGACGACGGCCTGACAGATCGCCTCGTCGTTGATGTAGCGATCGTTCGGGCAGTCGAGCTGGATCGAGAATCCGTCGGCGTAGCCAGCTTCCTCGAGCAGCGCCTTCGCGGCGGCGATGTCGGGCTCGGCGACCGTGTCGAGCTCTTCCGTCCAGCCTTCCACGAAGGGCGGAGCTATCACGCCCGCTGGCTGCGACTGGCCGCGCATCACCACCTGCTGGATCGCGGCGCGGTTGATCGCCATGTTCATGGCCTGCCGCACGCGCTTGTCGGCCAGTGGGTTCGCCCCCTCCACATCGTCGTTGGCCAGATCATCGGCGCCCATGTTCATGCCGAAGAAGATCACCCGGTTCTGCGGCGCGGTGCGCACGACCAGGTTCTCCGTGCCATCGACGCGCGCGAGGTCCTGCACCGGCACGTCCTGGATGAAATCGACCTCGTCCGACAGAAGGGCGGCCACGCGGGTCGCGGCGTTCTGGATGGGGGTGAAGACGATCTCGGTCACGTCCATCGGGAAATCTTCGTTGCCCCAATAGCCTTCGTACTGGCGCAGAACGGTGCGCACGTCGGGCTCTCGGCTGACCAGCTCGTAGGGGCCGGTGCCGTTGGCGCTTTTCGCGGCAAAGGTGTCCTCGCCGCCCTCGAAATCCTGCACCTTGGTGGCGTTGTTTGCCTCCGCCCAGTCGCGGTCCATGACGAAGAGGTTCGTCATGTTGCTGGGCAGGATCGGGTTCGGCCCGTCGGTGACGAACTCGACCGTCAGATCGTCGACCGCGCGGACCTCGACGATGGAATTCAGAAGCTCCTTCATGTCGCTGTCTTCGCTCTTGGCGCGCTCGAAGGAGAACACCACGTCGTCGGCGGTGAAGTCCGCCCCGTCGTGAAATGTCACGCCCTCGCGAAGATTGAAGACCCAGACGTTCGGGTCGCCTTCCTTGGGGGCCCAATCGGTGGCCAGCGCCGGCTCGAACGCGCCCGTGACGTCGCGGATCAGCAGCGGCTCGTAGATCTGGTGGGCCAGCGTGTGGGTCGGCCCTTCGTTCTGGGCATGGGGATCAAGCGTCAGGCTGTCGCCGGCGCGGGCCCAGCGGAGCGTTTCGGCGCTGGCGCCAATAGCCGTGCCGGACAGCAGGGCAGCCGCCAGGAGGGGGGTCAAGCGATGCATCGTCGGTCTCCTCGGTTCATGTATCCACCGACTTAACAGTCGCGGCGCGCATTAAGCAAGAGGCAGGCGATGATATCGCAGGGGCAATCGCTTGGCGCGCCAGAAGGCCGGCGCACCGAGGGGCATCGTCCACCATTAGGGCTGGCCGGGGTAGCCAGGCTCAGACTTTTGTCGCGCCCACGAACGCCCAGGCGGCGGCCTCGTCCGCCATATCGAAGCTGCGCGCGTCCACCGGGCTGATCGCATCCATTGCCGAGATCATCGTTTCGGCAGCATCGGGTACGCCTACGACCGCGTATTTCTCGACGTTCGCGATGGACCTCATCTGAGCCTTCAGGTTCTCCATGCTGAAGCTCGCCCCCATTTCCGATCCTTTGTAGTGCTCAAAGATCAGCAGCATGCTCACCTTGTCATGCGCGTCGAAGGCGTCGTTCATCAGGTCTGCCATGGCGGCCATGTCTTCGCTGGTGACCTCGCCGAGGATACGGAAGGCGTAGACGGAAGGGGCGCTGGCCGCGATCTGCTTGATGGTGGGCGTGTCGAGCATCGGGTGTCTCCGGATTTGCCGTTGGGTCTCATCCGAAGTCCCGGGCCGCATCCGCGGTTCCCCGACCCCGGGATCGCCGCCTGGAAACAGGCGTCGTATCGCCGCCCCATGCCAGGGGAGGTCGGGCAGGAGAAACGCATGCCCAGTCCCGGCGGCCCGGCCTTCCACCCGCCCGGTTGCCGCCGCCACCGCCCACCGGCAGGACCTATCGGTGGAGCCCGACACTGGCCCCTCCCAACCTCATGGCGGCGCATCGCCAGCCGGCTTCACGCCGGCATGGTGGACGCGCCATCCTCCGAAGGCGTCGGCTGCCAGAGTATTCTTTCTCCTGTCCATCATGTCCCGACGCAGATCGGTGTCGCTGAAGGTGCCCATCAGAGTGGGGAATCCTCGAACAAGGGGCGCAGCCCATCGGGTGTACGGCGCAAATAATGCCCAGGGGTGCTACCGGCAGGCGAAGACGGTCGTGTGAGAGGTCAGGCTGCCGAGGCGGAAGATGCGCGTGATCCCCGGCGCGGCCAGCGAGGGCTAATCGACATGTACAAGGCCGTCGATGGACTCGATGGAGATGCAGGAGCCTTCGGGGATCTGGGGGCAGTACTCGATACCGGCCTTGATGCTTTAGGGATGGGAGGCCCTGCTGGACCCCATCGATGCCAACCATGTCGACCGGATCGTGATTTACCAGGTTGCGCGCCTGATCCGGTCCCTCCCGAACTTTGCCAAGATCGTCGATCGCCTCGATGCGGCCGCGGGCGGCTCCGCCTCGGTGACCCGAAGTTCGAACAAGGTTGCAAGCCTGGGCCGGCTGGCGCTGTCGGCGCGGCTGTCCCTCACTCAATTCTAGCGCGCCGGTGACTTCATCGCTGCAGTCACAGGATGCCGCCCGCGACCGGAGGATGCGCAGCCCAGTGCCAACCTTGCCGCTGCGCGGCCGGCTGCCAGACACGCGACCGCCTGACCCAGGAAGCCATTCGCTGGAGATCGTCACCGCGCGAAACTCTTTGCAAAGACGTTGACTGGCAACCCAACATACTGGCAGCGATATTCACGTTACGCTCGCCCGGGCGCCGGGCAAGGCACCAGGTAGCTGGTGAGGCGTAAGAGCGTCGTTATCGCCTTGGAACAGTCGGCTGGGTGGTGGCGGAGACGATGGGATTCGAACCCACGAGACCCTTCCGGGCCTACTCCCTTAGCAGGGGAGCGCCTTCGACCACTCGGCCACATCTCCGCGGACGGGTATAAACGCGCTCGACAGGTAGTCACAAGCCGAAATGGCCGGGCGCCGTTTGCTGCCTGCGCCAGAAGGATCGCCAGCACGCGCCGTCACCGCCACGAGGCTCAGGATGTCGTGTCGGGCACCGCACCGACTGTCGACATCGCCCCATATCGATCCCCGGCCAAGTTCGGGTTTCCCTCGAGCCGAGGCGGCAAAAGCATGGCAGACGGGCCTCACCTACATGCACTTTGAACTGCGTGCGGAAAGCGCGCCGCCGGACGTTCGTACGCGTGAGGCCGAGACATGGCGGAAATGGATACAGCTCCGGCCCTAAGGGTCGGAGTATCCCTTGCAGCGTCCAATCGCCGGCCCTTCGCGAAAAACTCGGTGGCCGGCTCGGCGCATGTCATTAAACTGGTGCGGTCGAGAAAACTCGAACTTCCACGGGTGTTACCCCACAGCGACCTCAACGCTGCGCGTCTACCAATTCCGCCACGACCGCATCTGCCCGGCAGTGGGCGGTGTCTAGCCAACGCCGCCTGCCTTGTGAAGCGCAAACTTCCCGGAATTGCCGGGCCGTGGCGGATCACGGAATGGAGGCTTCCCCGCCCCGGGGGCAGCGCCGAGGAACACCGGGTGAACGGGAATGTGGCAAAGCCGCCGGCGGCCCCGGATGCACCTCTGCCGCGGGCGCTTCGGTTCCGGGCATCCGCATCGCGGAGGCCTTCAGCAGTTCCGGGCACTGCGAGACCGACGCGCCGAAGACCGGCGTGACCCCGGTGTCGAGAGGTGGCCGGCTCAAGCTGCGTGGCAAACCCGCCAGCCTGCGCCCGGGCATGGGAGGTGATAAGGAAGCTCCGCTCGAAACCGCTGTGCTGTCCGGTCACGGCCTAGCTAATTTGGCCCCGGTGGTTGGAGATCCCGTTGCACAACCCCTGCCCCAGAACCCCGTCGACGGTGCCGACGAGGAAATCGAAGCCCTTCTGCGCGCTCTGAACCTGTCGACTCTGTTCACATAATGCGAAAGAGATTGTCGGTCGCGAGGTGCACAACGCGCTGCGGTCGGCCGTACGCGGTTGCTGGGGTGCCCTGCTGGCGATGCCCGGTCGATCACCCCAAATGGGATTTCGCGCCATCGACCGGTGCGGAAGATGCGATGCGACTGGTCAAGGAGGGTCCCACCGGGCCCGCGACGATCTGCTTGCCAATCATGGTGCGTTCTCCAATACCGCAGAAGCCCCCCCCCGGCTGGGGGCTTCAGCAGACACAAGTTACCCGCGAGACGCCAGACCCTTGAGACGCCAGAATTGGAACCCCTCCGACCCGGCGTCGTCGGGCGGGGCCGGAATGCCTCCCCCGGATTGGTGCATTTCCCCCGATCCCGTGAGCTATCCCGCCGCAGTTGCTCTGATGGAAGCCAGGGTGGCGCTGATCGTCGAGGGGCGTGCGGCCGAGGCTGTCTGGCTCCTCGAGCACCCGCCGCTTTACACGGCCGGAAGCAGCGCGAAAGACGCCGACCTGATCGATCCCGCCCGCTTCCCCGTGCACCGTACGCGCCGAGGCGGGCAGTTCACCTATCATGGTCCGGGTCAGCGGATCGTCTACCTGATGCTCGATCTGTCGCGGCGCGGGCGCGACGTGCGGGCATTCGTCGCTCAAGCGGAGGATTGGGTCATCGCCACCCTCGCCGAGTTCGGCGTGAAGGGCGAGCGGCGTGCGGGGCGCGTCGGCGTCTGGGTGGTCCGGAAGGACAGGCCGGCTGGGCCCGACGGCGCACCGCACGAGGCGAAGATCGCCGCCGTGGGCCTGCGCGTCCGCCGGTGGGTGAGCTTTCACGGCATCTCGATCAATGTCGAGCCGGACCTCGCGCATTACGCCGGCATCGTTCCATGCGGCATCACCGATCACGGCGTGACAAGCCTGGTGGATCTCGGTCTGCCCGTGTCGATGGAAGACCTCGACGCCGCCCTCAAACGCACCTTCGCGGGGGCCTTCGCCGCCCGATGAAGTTCACCCCTCAGATCGGCTTCACGAAGACAAGGTCGTCCGCAAGCCCGCTGGTCACCGCAACACGGCCACATCGCCGCAGGGATGTTGCCCGTTCGCCGCCGACGGACTAGAACCAACTTCAAACTTCAGGGCGCCCGCGGCCCTGACCCCACGCCAATATCGGGAGCAACGCATGGCCGACGCCGCCATCAACGACCACGGCCACGAAGACCAGCGCGGGTTCTTCACTCGCTGGTTCATGTCGACGAACCACAAGGACATCGGCATCCTCTACCTCTTCACGGCCGGCGCTCTGGGCTTCCTGTCGGTGGCCTTCACGATCTACATGCGCATGGAGCTGATGTATCCCGGCGTGCAGTTCATGTGCCTCGAAGGCGCGCGCCTCTGGCCCGCCGCAGCCGGCGAATGCACCCCTAACGGCCATCTCTGGAACGTCATGATCACCTATCATGGCGTACTGATGATGTTCTTCGTGGTCATCCCTGCGCTCTTCGGCGGCTTCGGCAACTATTTCATGCCGTTGCAGATCGGCGCGCCCGACATGGCGTTCCCGAGACTGAACAACCTCAGCTATTGGCTCTTCGTTGCTGGCGCGACGCTCGGCGTCGCCTCGATCCTGTCGCCGGGAGGCAACGCGCAGCTGGGATCGGGCGTCGGATGGGTGCTCTATCCACCGCTCTCGACCAGCGAAGCCGGCATGTCGATGGATCTGGCGATCTTCGCGGTGCACGTTTCGGGCGCGTCCTCGATCCTCGGCGCGATCAACATGATCACCACCTTTCTGAACATGCGCGCACCCGGCATGACGCTGCACAAGGTTCCGCTGTTCTCCTGGTCGATCTTCATCACCGCCTGGCTGATCCTGCTGGCCCTGCCGGTGCTTGCCGGCGCCATCACCATGCTGCTGACGGACCGGAACTTCGGCACCACGTTCTTCCAGCCCGAAGGCGGCGGCGACCCGATCCTCTACCAGCACATCCTGTGGTTCTTCGGGCATCCGGAGGTCTACATCATCATCCTGCCCGGCTTCGGGATCGTCTCCCATGTCATCGCTACCTTCAGCCGCAAGCCGATCTTCGGCTATCTGCCCATGGTGTACGCGATGGTCGCGATAGGAGTGCTGGGCTTCGTCGTCTGGGCGCACCACATGTACACGGTGGGTATGAGCCTTAGCCAGCAGAGCTACTTCATGCTCGCGACGATGGTCATCGCCGTACCGACGGGCGTGAAGGTCTTTAGCTGGATCGCCACCATGTGGGGCGGGTCGGTCGACTTCCGGACCCCGATGCTCTGGGCGATAGGGTTCCTGTTCCTGTTCACCGTCGGCGGCGTCACCGGCATCGTGCTCAGCCAGGCCGGCGTCGACCGCGCCTATCATGACACCTATTACGTCGTGGCGCACTTCCACTATGTGATGAGCCTCGGTGCGGTCTTCGCCATCTTCGCGGGAATTTATTTCTACATCGGCAAGATGTCGGGGCGGCAATACCCCGAGTTCTGGGGCAAGGTGCATTTCTGGATGATGTTCGTCGGCGCGAACCTGACGTTCTTCCCCCAGCACTTCCTCGGCCGCCAGGGGATGCCGCGTCGCTACATCGACTACCCGGACGCCTTCGCGCTCTGGAACTGGGTGTCGTCGATCGGTGCGTTCCTCTCCTTCGCGTCGTTCCTGCTCTTCATCGGGATCGTCTATTACACGCTGACCCGCGGCGCCCGCGTGACGCAGAACAACTACTGGAATGAATACGCCGATACGCTGGAATGGACCCTGCCCTGCCCGCCGCCGGAGCATACGTTCGAGACGCTTCCGAAGCGCGAGGAGTGGGACAAGAGCCACGCGCACTGACATGCCTGTCGAGTGGCTCGCCCGATTTGAACAGGCCCCGGCATTGCCCGGGGCCGTTCCCCAAGAAGCGCGCCGGGCCTTGCCGCGCCATTCGGACGGCGCGCCTCCCCTAGCACTGCTGCGCCTTTGGCCGCACCGCTCCCTCCCGAAGGGGGGCTTCGCGCTTTTCATCGGCATTACCTTCGCACTCATCATGCTGCCGCTTATCACGGTGCTCGGCACACCCGTTCTCTGGGGCCTCCTTCCCTTCGTGCTGGGTGCACTGGCATTGATCTGGGCGGCGCTGCGACGAAGCTACCGCGACGGCGAGGTCGTGGAGGAACTGGCGCTCTGGCCCGACCATGCCGAGCTGACCCATACCGAGGCCGGGCGCCCGCCACAGACATGGAACGCCAATCCCCACTGGATCAGCGTCCACCGCCACGACACCGGCGGCCCCGTCGCTGGCTACCTGACGCTGCGCGGCGCCGGGCGGGAGGTGGAGCTGGGCCGGTTCCTTTCCCTCGAGGAGCGGCGCACCCTGCAAGAGGAGCTTGACAGCCTCCTGATCCGTCTGCGCTGCGTCGCATGACGCGCCCCTGCCATACAGACGGTTCCATGCTCCCCGAGTCAGGCGGGAACCCCGGAACGAGGATCCGCTTTGCCGCCGTGACTCTGTGCCTTACCCTGTCCCCGCTGGCGACTCCGGCACAGACGGAATTCGACCTCCCGGACCTGACGCGGATCGCCTTGGAGCGAGGCCATGACGCGGCCGTTGCGGGCGTCTGGGGCGGCATGACGCTCGGCGAGCTCAGCGCCCGGGTCGGGCTGCCGCCGAACCGCGCCAGCCACATCAACGCGATGTACGAAATGCCCGACGGCGTAAGCGTTGGCGGCCTCGAGATGGTCAGCGACCCCCTGGATCCCGAAACCTCGCGGGTCCATCAGCTGAATGTCTTCGTTCCGGCCGGGCTGGCGGGCCTGACGCCGGCGGATCGCAAGCCCTGGGTCGCCCGCTTCGGCACACCCGACGTGGAGAGCGGCGGATTGATGGTCTGGCGGTGGGAGCCGGACGACCCCGCCGTCGCGGCCTTCCAGCAGGCCTGCGTCGATGCCATGGGCGATCTCACCCGGAATGACGGGATTATGATCCGCGATGCCGCACAGCCCCGCCGTTACCTGGCGACGGCGGAATGGGTCGAGGCGCATTGCCCGGCGGCGCGGGCCGATCAACGCGCCAGCCTGATCGCGGCGCTGCAGCCCGATATCACCGTCCAGCTGTCCGACAGGGGCACCGCGATCAAGTTGAGCCTGCCCGGCCTGCCGATCCTGCGCGAACTCGCGGCGGAGTAACCTTCAGCCGCGGCGGCCCCGCCCGAAGGCCGGCCCCGCGCGCCGGCGCGGTTCGGTCCCCGCCGCCGGGCCTATCCGCTGCGGCGGCGAGCCTTCAGCCGAGCCGCTCACGCACCTTCGGTCCCACCCGGGCGAAATCCATCCGCCCGGCATGGTTGGCCTTCAGCACCCCCATGACCCGGCCCATATCCCGGATGGAGCTCGCCTCCGTCTCCGCCACGGCGGCATCGATGGCGGCGGCTTCCTCGTCCTCGGTCAGCTGGCGGGGCAGGAACTCCTCCAGGATCCCGATCTCCGCACGCTCCTGCTCGGCCAGCTCCAGCCGCCCGCCCTCTTCGTAGGCCCGCGCGCTCTCGTTGCGCTGCTTCACCATCTTCGCGAGGATCGCCAGAACCGCCTCTTCGGGGATGCCCTCGGCCCCTTCGTCGCCGCCGCGCAGCGCGATCTCGCGGTCCTTGATGGCCGCCGTGATCAGCCGCAGGGTCGAGAGCCGCACGGCATCGCGGTCGCGCATGGCCTGCGTCAGATTGGTCGCGATACGCGCTTTCAGTCCCATGATACCTCTGCCCGTCTGCCCTCGTTTCAGGTCGTCAGCTATGCGGTGCCGCCGGCGGTGACAAGGCGGCGCCCCGCCCCATCTTGACCCGCCCCGGAGCGCGCCCATAGATATCGCCCGACCGGTGGGCCTCGTCCCAGCCTGCACCGTTGCTATCAGCTTCATGAAAGATCGCTCATGCCCGGCCATGCCACTGCCTGCCTCGCTCTCGCCGACGGAACGCTGTTCTATGGCCACGGCTTCGGAGCCACCGGCACGGTCACGGCGGAGCTGTGCTTCAACACCGCGATGACCGGCTATCAGGAGATTCTCACGGACCCCTCCTATGCCGGCCAGATCGTGACCTTCACCTTCCCCCATATCGGCAATACCGGCGCAACGCCGGAAGACGAGGAATCCGCAGAGCCCGCGGCCGCCGGGCTGATCGTCAAATGGGATCCTACCGAGCCGTCGAACTGGCGTGCACAGGAAGCGCTCACCCCGTGGCTGACCCGCCGCGGGCGCATCGGCATGGGCGGCGTCGATACGCGCCGACTGACCCGGGCCGTACGCATGCAGGGCAGCCCGCACGTGGCGCTCAGCCACGATCCGGAGGGGCGGTTCGACATAGACACGCTGGTGCGGCAGGCTCGCGGCTTCGCCGGGCTGGAAGGACGCGACCTGGCCCGCGATGTGACCTGCGCGCAATCCTACCGGTGGGACGAAACGCGCTGGGCCTGGCCGCACGGTTTCGCGCCGGTGCCGCAGGATGGCGCGCCGCGGCCCAAGGTGGTTGCCCTCGATTACGGGGCCAAACGCAACATCCTGCGCTGCCTCGCCTCGGCCGGCTGCGACGTCACGGTGATGCCCGCCAGCGCCACCGCCGACGACGTGCTGGCCCAGTCTCCCGACGGGCTGTTCCTGTCGAACGGCCCCGGAGACCCGGCGGCCACCGGGGCCTATGCCGTGCCGATGATCCGCGACGTGCTGGACCGCACGGAGATGCCCGTTTTCGGCATCTGCCTCGGCCACCAGATGCTGGCCCGTGCCCTTGGCGCCCGCACGATCAAGATGAACCATGGCCACCACGGCGCGAACCATCCCGTGAAGGACCTGACGACCGGAAAGGTCGAGATCACTTCGATGAACCACGGTTTCACCGTCGATTTGCAGACCCTGCCGGCGAACGTGCAGGAAACCCACGTATCGCTCTTCGACGGGTCGAACTGCGGAATTGCGATGACGGATCGCCCGGTGTTCTCGGTCCAGTACCACCCCGAGGCCAGCCCCGGCCCGCAGGACAGCTTCTACTTGTTCGAACGTTTTCGGGCGGCGATGGGCGCAGCCTGATCAGCCGATAACCGCCTATTGATCAGGGCGAGGCCCGCCGTTCGGCCACGACATCCAGTCTGTATCCTGCAGGCACGCCACATCATCACGGTCGCGACCCCTGTTGTTGTGTGCAAATGCCATATACCTTCATGTCAAGTTTGGCTCATCCCGTTAAGTCCCCATTAGGTAAGGCGCCCGCACCGTAGCTTTCCTATCAGCCTGTGCCGGGTGCCATGTCGACCACCAATCTCCGCCTCGTCACCGCCGCGGCCCGCAAGGCGTCACCGCAGGCGGTAGAGCTGGCCGGCCCGGTCCGTCCGCGGCTGGGCGAAATACTGGCGCGCGCGGGCCTCGTGACGGCCGATCAGGTGGCGCAGGCGGTCGACGCGCAGTCCCTGATGGGGGCGCGGCTTGGCGACGTGCTGCGCATGCAGGCCGGCCTGTCGAAGACCGATCTGCTGGCCGCGCTCCAGCGCCAGTGGCAGGCGGGCGCGCCGGACCTCGAGGCCCTGCCGCCCGACCCCGCGCTCGCTCGCATCGCCGGGGTCGAGCGGTGCCTCGATACGCTGTGCCTGCCCTGGCGCCGCATCGGCGGGCGCACCGTGGTCGCCACCGCGCTGCCCGATCAGTTCGAGGCGCAGCGCCCCGCGCTGGAGGCTGTCCTGGGGCCGACCATGATGGCATTGGCGGGCCAATCCGAGATACAGGCGGCACTTGCCCGGCAGCACGGCACCGCAATCAACGCCCGCGCCGAGCAAAGTACCGACGCCGCGACCAGTTGCCGGGCCTGGCGCGGCAGCCCGTTCCGCAAGGCCTGCCTAGCCCTGGCGGCGGCGACGGTCGCGATGCTGGCGGCGGCACCCATCGTTGCGCTCGCGGCCCTGATGGGCTTCGCCGCGCTGTCGCTGCTGGCGCAGACCGGGCTGAAGCTCGCCACGTTGCTGCCCATGGCCCGCGCAGCGCCGGATGCGAGCCTGGACCCCGATGTGGTGCCCCTGCATACCGGCGATGCCGGGCGGCGGCCGGTCGTGTCGATCCTGGTGCCGATCTTCCGCGAGCAGCATATCGCCGAGCGGCTGATCCGTCGGCTCGGGCGGCTGCGCTATCCCGCGGCCCTGCTCGACGTGATCCTCGTGATGGAGGTCGACGATCACGTGACCGAGGCCGTGATCGCCGCCACGCCGCTGCCGCCTTGGATGCGGGTGGTGCGGGTGCCGGAGGGGCAGGTGCGCACCAAGCCGCGGGCGATGAACTATGCGCTTGGCTTCTGCCGCGGCAGCATCGTGGGGATCTACGACGCTGAAGACGCGCCGGCGCCCGACCAGATCGACAGGATCGTGGCGCGCTTCGCCGTGGCCGCCGAAGAGGTGGCGTGCCTGCAGGGGCGGCTGGATTTCTACAACACCCGGCAGAACTGGGTCTCCCGCTGCTTCACCATCGATTATGCCGCCTGGTTCGGCGTGGTCCTGCCCGGGATCGCGCGGCTGGGGCTGGCCGTTCCGCTGGGCGGCACGACGCTGTTCTTCCGCCGCGACGTTCTGGAGCGGCTGGGCGGCTGGGATGCGCACAACGTCACCGAGGACGCCGATCTGGGGCTGCGGCTGGCCCGCGCCGGATATCGCACCGAGCTGATTGACACGACCACCGGCGAAGAGGCGAATTGCCGGGTCTGGCCGTGGATCCGCCAGCGTTCCCGCTGGCAGAAGGGCTATGCGATGACCTATGCCGCCCACATGCGCGATCCCGCGGCGCTCTGGCGCGATCTTGGGCCACGGGGCTTCGTGGGCATGCAGGTGATGTTCGCAGGCTCGCTGTTGCAGGCGCTGATGGCGCCGCTGCTCTGGATCTGGTGGCTGGGCGCGGTCTGGGGGCTTCCGGCGGGGCTGGCCGGGCTGCCGGGCTGGGCGATCTGGCCGTTCGTCGCGCTGCTTCTAATGTCCGAGGCCACCACTTTCGCCGTGTCGCTCACCGCGCTGCGGCGTACCGGCAAGCCGAACCTCTACGCATGGGCCCTCGCGATGAACTTCTACAACATGCTGGCCAGCATCGCCGTGTGGAAGGCGCTCATCGAGATGGCCCACCGCCCCTTCTTCTGGGACAAGACCACCCATGGCGCGGAAAGCGCCCCGGCCGCTGCGGGTTCGCCGCCCGGGCCCGTGGCATTGACGGGTTAGGGCCCTTCGGCCGCATCCAGGCGCAGCCGGGTCTTCGAAGGCGTGGCTGATGTGTGACTTCAGCGCCAGATGCGCCGCATCGCCATCCCGCGCCTCGATCGCCGCCACGATCGCATCGTGCTCGGCAAGCGCGGCCGCCCCCCGTCCCGACGCGGCAAGCGACGTGGTGGCCAGCAGCGCCATGGAGCGGTGCACAAGGTCGAGCTGCTGAACCAGATAACGGTTGTGCGAGGCCAGATGGATCTGCCGGTGGAACCGCCGGTTCGCCCGGCTCAATGCATCGGGGTCGCCGATCAACGCCCCATCGGCCGCCACCATCTCACGCAGCACCCGCACCTCCTCGTCGGCCGCGTGCCGGGCCGCCAGCCGGGCCGCCAGCCCCTCCAGCTCCGTGCGCACCACGTAGAGCTCCGCCATCTGGTTGCGGTCGAGCGACGCCACGATCAGGCTGCGCCCGTCCCGGCTCAGCATGCCTTGCGTCTCGAGCCGCTGCAGCGCCTCGCGGATCGGGGTGCGCGAAACGCCGAACTTGTCGGCCAGCTCGGATTCGACCAGCCGGGCGCCCGGCCGATAGGCGCCCCCATCGATCGCATCCAGGATCAGCGCGTACGCGTCGCGCGGCGCGGATTTGCCGACATTCATGGCAGGGGCCCTTTCGGCGGACACGATAGCGCCTGACGCCCCTTCCACAACAGGCGGCGACGCACCCTGCGAACGCGCCACGCCGGGCCATGCGCCCGGGCACCTGGCCACCCCGCCCTCCGGACACGCCGCGCCAATGCGCCCACTGGCCGCCCCGCGCCGGACCGCTAGCTTGCCCGTCGACGAGGAGGTGCCGCGCGATGGCCAGAACCGATCTGCAGACGGACGTGCTCGTGGCCGGGGGCGGGCTTGCCGGCATGGCCGCCGCTGCCGCGATGGCCGATCTCGGCCACGACGTCCTGTGCGTCGATTTCGCGACGCCCGTGACGGAGGAGGCCGCGCCCGGCGCCGACCTGCGCAGCACGGCACTGCTGCAGCCAGCCCGCGATCTGCTCGAAGCCCTCGGGATCTGGGTTCGCCTGCAGACCGAAGCCGCGCCGCTGCAGGTGATGCGCCTCGTCGATGCCGGCGGGCCGCAGGCCGCGCCCCGCCTCACCCGAAATTTCGACGCCGCCGAGATCGGTGATCTGCCTTTCGGATGGAACCTGCCCAACTGGCTGATCCGCCGCGAGATGGCCGCGCATCTCGAGGCACACCCTCGCATCCGCCACCTGACGGGCACGGGCGTCGCCACCATGGCCACCCGCCTGCGCGAGGCCCGCCTGCGCCTCACCGACGGCCGCACAGTGGCCGCGCGCCTCGTGATCGGCGCTGACGGCCGCGCCTCGACCGTCCGGCAGGCTGCCGGCATCGCCGTGCGCACCCTGCGCTACGGCCAGAAGGCACTGGCCTTCGCCGTCTCGCATCCGATCCCCCACCAGAATGTCTCGACCGAGATCCACCGCACCGGCGGGCCCTTCACCCTGGTGCCCCTGCCCGACAGGCAGGCTGGCGAGGCCCCCCCGCGCCCCGCCTCGGCCGTGGTCTGGATGGAGCGCGCGGCGGAGGCCCAGCGGCTCTTGGCCCTCGACGTCCCCGAGTTCGAAGCCGCCATGTCGGAGCGCTCGGGTCACGTGCTGGGCCCGCTGACCCTTGTGAGCCAGCGCACGATCTGGCCGATCGTCAGCCAGATCGCCGCCAGCTTTCATGCCGAGCGTACCGCCCTCGTGGCCGAGGCCGCCCACGTCATGCCGCCCATCGGCGCCCAGGGGCTCAATACCAGCCTCGCCGACATCGCGGCACTGCACGCGCTGCTATCGGGCGCCCCCGACCCCGGCGATCCCAACTTGCTCGCCCTCTACACACGGCAACGCCGGCCAGAGGTGCTGGCCCGGGTCGTCGGGATCGATGCGCTCAACCGTGCCGCGATGGCGGAGGCGCAGCCATTGCGCGATGCCCGCCGCCTCGGGCTTCAGGCCCTGCATGGCGCAGCGCCGGTCCGCCGCCAGCTGATGAAACTGGGCCTCGGCGCGACCGAAGCCGTCTGACGCCCCGCCCGGCGCCCTTGCACCCCGCCGCGCCGCGGGCTACGCCCGCATGCGTCAAATTTGCGGGCCCGGCCCGCCGGCGACAGGAAAGCGGGCCATCCCCGCGAGCACAGAGACGGCAAGCGGAGAGGACCAAGGCCCATGCGCGTGTATTACGACCGCGACTGCGACATCAATCTGATCAAGGACATGAAGGTGGCGATCCTCGGCTATGGCAGCCAGGGCCATGCCCACGCGCTGAACCTGCGCGACAGCGGCGCCAAGAACCTCGTCGTCGCCCTGCGCGATGGCTCGCCCTCGGCAAAGAAAGCCGAGGCCGAGGGCCTGAAGGTCATGGGGATCGCCGAGGCCGCCGCCTGGTGCGACCTGCTTATGTTCACCATGCCCGACGAGCTGCAGGGCGCCACCTACCGCGCGCATGTCCATGACAACATCCGCGAGGGTGCCGCCATCGCCTTCGCCCATGGCCTCAACATCCACTTCGGGCTTATAGAGCCGAAGGCCGGGGTCGACGTGATTATGATGGCGCCGAAGGGCCCCGGCCACACGGTGCGCGGCGAATACGTCAAGGGCGGCGGCGTGCCCTGCCTCGTGGCCGTCGACAAGGACGCCTCCGGCCGCGCGCTTGAGATCGGTCTAAGCTACTGCGCGGCCATCGGCGGCGGGCGTTCGGGCATCATCGAGACCAACTTCCGCGAGGAGTGCGAGACCGACCTCTTCGGCGAGCAGGCCGTGCTTTGCGGCGGGCTGGTGGAGCTGATCCGCATGGGCTTCGAGACGCTGGTCGAGGCGGGATACGCGCCCGAGATGGCCTATTTCGAGTGCCTGCACGAGGTGAAGCTGATCGTGGACCTGATCTACGAGGGCGGCATCGCCAACATGAACTACTCGATCTCCAACACCGCGGAATACGGCGAGTACGTCAGCGGCCCACGGGTCTTGCCCTATGACGAGACGAAGGCACGGATGAAGGCGATTTTGCACGACATCCAACGCGGTGCTTTCGTGCGCGACTTCATGGCGGAGAACGCTGTGGGCCAGCCGTTCTTCAAGGGAACCCGACGGATGAACGACGCGCATCAGATCGAAGAGGTGGGCAAGAAGCTGCGTGGCATGATGCCGTGGATCACCGAAGGCCAGCTGGTCGACCAGACGAAGAACTGAGCCGGGGCGCGGGGCGGCGGCGCATGGCCGCGCCGCCCCGCGGGAAGGCGGCCGAAATATCGCATCGATGCCGCATCGCCGCCACGATCCCCCCGTCACCCGCCGCAATCCCGCCGCATTGGGCAGGATCGCGGCGGGAATTAACTATCCGCATTCGAATAACTATCATCCGAGAATTTGCCCGACTATCCCGAATGCAACCCGAATGCCTTCAAGGGATAGACGCAGATGACCTTTTCGAAATTCGTTCTCGCAGCCGGCCTCGGGATCGGCCTCGGTTTTTCCTCCGCACTTTCGGCCGCGACCGTCACCACCACGGCGGCCGCCAACACCGTCGCCTCGTCGATCGACGGCACGGTCTCCGGCCTCGCCGTCCAGTTCTCGGCCTTCACCCTCGATGACGATCTGGGCAATATGAGGGCCGCCCGCGTGGGTTATGACGGCAGGGGCTTCGGCGTGGCCGGACTAAGCGGCACCGGCGGAAAGGACGCCAACGGAAAGCGCATCAGGGCGAGCGATTTCTTCATCGACGGGCTGGGTGTGGACCGCAACGAACTGCTGCAGCTGCGCTTCGGCACGACCGTCACCATCTCGGCGCTGCAATTCGCCGGCGTCGACGATTTCGACGATTTCTACATTGCGGTCAGCGGCCAGCCCGGCATGCGCCTGTCGAACCAGGGCACGTCCCTCGGCACGTTCCTCCCCCTCACCGGGCGGTCCTTCGACATCATGGCTGGCTTCCCCTACCAGAGCTGCAAGACCAGCCCCACGCAGGCCTGTGGCGGCCACACGGACAGCTTCCAGTTGACCGGTGTCACCGTTGCCGCTGTTCCGCTTCCCGCGGCGTTGCCGCTTCTGGCCGCAGCGATCGGCGTTCTCGGCTTCGTTGCCCACCGCCGTCGCGCCTGAGCCATGATTGCCGGGCCGGACAGGTCAGGCTCCATAGAAGCGCAATTTAGATCGGCTCAGGGAAAGCCCTCCCTGCGCCGATCTTCGCCTTGCTGTCGAAGGGCTCGCCCGTAGGCGTCGTCAGCGGTTCGCCGTCTGCACCGAACTGCGATAGAAATGATGCACCCCGATCGTCGTCGTGCGGTCGAAGACCTGCGCCCAGTAGGGATTGACTTGATTGGTGTGGTAATGCGTTGCGCCGTTCGTCAGCCGACGCGGCAGGCCATCCAGAACGGCCCGCGCCACCTTCTTCACCGAGAGCCAGGCCCCCTTCTCGCGGATGTGCTCGGGATGCCCGTCGCAGGTATAGGTGAATTGGCAGGCATATTTCCGGCCGGTCCCCTGCTCGATCACCCCACAGACGGTGTTGGGATAAGCCTTCGAGGCGACCCGGTTCAGGATCACCTCCGCCACTGCGAACTGACCGCGTACGCTTTCCCCCCGCGCCTCGAAATACAATGCCTCCGCCAGGCATTGCAGGGGCGCGCTGGCGCGGGGCGCCGGCTGCTCGGCCAGCCACTCCCGGGTGAAGCGCAGTTCGCTGCGCCGCTTCGGGCGCGGAACGTCGACCAGCCTGACCAGGCGCGGCGAATTCGCCGTTCCGGTCGTCCACCTGTCATGACCGAACCGCTCCGTCAGGGCGGCGCCGAAGCCGGCCTCGGGATCGTTCGATGTGCTGAGTGTGATGTCGGCAGAGGCGGCGGCAGCCGCTCCTGCAAGAATAGCTGTGATCGCAATCAATTTCAGTTGCCGCATAACTCCAAAATACCTCTCGTCCCCAAACCGACACAGAGCTACTAGTTAACAAAGGGTAAACGCAAACCGGCAGGCCGAGCCGCCGCGTTCAGCCTGTGGATAAGCTGTGCAGGCGCTCCGATAGACCGGACTTTTCCGTTTCAGGCCAGTCGGTTGTCGGGGTAATCCGGATCAGCGGATTTCAGCGCAAGTCGGCCCGCCGCCAGCCGCGCCAAAGGCACCCTGTAGGGCGAGCACGAGACGTAATCGAATCCCGCCTCCCGGCAGAAGGCGATGCTCTCGGCGTTGCCGCCATGCTCGCCGCAGACCGACAGCGTGATGCCCGGCTGCCCGCGCCTGCCCCGCACGGCACCCATCGTCAGCAGCTCGCCCACCCCGTCGCGGTCCAGCACGTGGAAGGGATCCTCGTCGAATACCCCCTGCCGCACGTAATCGCCCATGAACCGGGCCGCGTCGTCGCGCGACAGGCCATAGGTCATCTGCGTCAGGTCGTTCGTGCCGAAGCTGAGAAATGCGCAATGGGCGGCGATCTCGTCGGCCTTCAGAACGGCGCGCGGGGTCTCCACCATCACGCCCAGACGGTACTCCAGGCCGGCGCCGCGCTCGGCCTGCACGGCGGCCGCGATCCGCGTGATCCGCGCCTTCACAATCTCCACCTCGCGGCGGGCCGAGACCAGCGGGATCATGATCTCGGGCACCACCGGCGGCCCCTCCCATGCCGGATCGCCGCCGACGTCCAGCGCTGCCTCGAAGATCGCGCGGGCCTGCATGTCGTAGATCTCCGGCACGGTCAGGCCAAGCCGCACGCCGCGCAGGCCCAGCATCGGATTGAACTCCGCCATCGCCTCGATCCGCCGGGTCACCTCCGACGCCGGCCGGCCGATCGACGCCGCCAGCTCCAGGATGCCAGCCCGGTCGCGTGGCAGGAATTCATGCAGCGGCGGGTCGAGCAGCCGCAGGCACACCGGCTTGCCCGCCATGATTTGGAAGATCCGCGTGAAATCGCTGCGCTGCATCGGCAGCAACTGCCGCAGCGCATCCGATCGGCCCTCGGTGCGGTCGGCGAAGATCATCTCGCGCATTACGGTCAGGCGTTCCTCGGCGAAGAACATGTGCTCCGTCCGGCACAGCCCGATGCCCTCCGCCTTGAATCGATGGGCGATCTGTGCCTCGGCAGGCGTGTCGGCATTGGCGCGCACGCCGATGTCGCGCCGGTCGTCGGCCCAGCCCAGAAGCGTCTCGAAGGCCGTATCGAGGGCCGGCTCCAGCGTGGCCACGGCGCCCTCCAGCACCTCTCCCGCGCTCCCGTCGAGGGTCACTGTCTCTCCCTCCCGCAAGGTCCGGCCGCCCGGTAGATGCGCGAGGTTCTGGCGCAGGTCGATCCGCAACTCGGTGGCCCCCACAACGCAGGGCACGCCAAGGCCGCGGGCGATCACCGCCGCGTGGCTTGACATGCCGCCCCGCTCGGTCAGCACGCCGGTGGCCGCATGCATGCCGCGCACGTCCTCCGGCGCGGTCTCGCGCTTCACCAGGATGCACGCCTCGCCATGCGCCGCCGCGGCCTGGGCGGCGGCCGACGAGAAGACGACCCGGCCGATGGCGGCCCCGGGGCTGGCGGCCATGCCCCGAAGCAGGACCGCGCGCGCCGCACCTGGATCGACGGCGCGGTGCAGAAGCTCGGTGAGCGCCCGCGGCTCCACCCGCATCAACGCGGCGTCGCGCCCGATGATGCCGTCCTCGGCCAGCGCCACGGCGATGGCGAGGCCGGCCCGGGCGCTCCGGCGGACGCGCACGGCATCGAGCACGCTCAGTGCGCCTGCTTCTATGGTGAAGGTGATCTGCACCTCGTCGCGCAGCGCCTTGCGGCAGAGCGCGCCGAAACCTTTGAGCTGGGCGAAGAGCCCGGGCGCCAGACCCTCCAGCGCCGGCCCCCGGGGATCGCGGGTGAGGTAGATCGCGCCCTTGCCAGCGCCGCCCGGGCCGCCAAGCGCATCGCGCCCCTGGCTCTGGCTTAGATAGCGCCCGGTGATCTGCGCCCGCCCGGTGCCGGCATCGACGAACTGCATCACGCCCGAGCCGCTTTCGGGCGCGCCCACGCCGAGCGCCATCGACTGGACGATCAGCCCCAGCCCGGCATCCGCGGGTGCGCCCCGCGCCTCCCGCAGCAGCCGCGCGCTGGTGCCCGACCAAGCCCGCGCGGTGGCCCGCAGGACGCCGGAAAGCTGCGTGGCGGGATCCTGGGGAAAGGGCGTCTCGGTCTCGGTGTCGAAGGCGACGAGGGCGGCGGCCACGGCGTCCGAAGAGGGTGGGCCGGGAATGTCGAACGGGTCGGCATCCAGCCGCGCCACCTGCACCGCGTAGCTGCGGATGAACCGCAGGTAGAGCGCGCTGGCCACCCTGTCGCCCTTGTCGGCGGCCATGGCGGCATGGCGGGCGTCGTTCATGCCGATGTTCAGCACCGCCGCCGGCCCGCCCCAATCGGGATCTTCCGAACTGGGGCGCACGGAGACCAGGGGTGTCGCGCCGAAATGCGACAGGAGGCGCGGCAGGTCCGGCATGTTGCCGGCCGCGATGGCCTGCACCGTCTCGAAGCTGAGCGCGACGCTGCGCGGCACCGGCAGGCCAAGACCGATCAGGCGCTGCAGGGTCTTTGCGCGGCGCCCGTGCTGCCCGACGATGATCGGCGCGCCGCCCGTGATCTCGGTGAACTCGCGGAGGGTGGCGCGCTTCTGCATCTGGGTCAGGTCGTCCGGGGCTGGGTCGGGCGCAGGGTAGCGCCGGGACGAGGCAGGCGATAGTGGGCGGGCGAAGGGGCGCGCGCGGCTGGGCGCGGGAGCCTCCGGCGGGGATATTTGAGAGACAAAGAGGCGCCCGCGTTGAGGTTAATGCGGGCCGCCTGGCTCGCTGCGCAACCGGTCAGCTCTCCAACCGGGCGAGATCGGCCACCTGCAGGCAGGCGGCGCGGATGCGGTGAAGCAGGTTCAGCCGGTTCCGGCGCAGGATGGCGCTTTCGGCGTTGACCTGGACGGCCTCGAAGAAGGCGTCGATGGCCATGCGCAGGCTGGACATGTGGGCGAGCGCGGCGCCGAAATCGCCATCGGCCATGGCGGTGGCGATAGGAGGCTCGGCGCGGTCGAGCGCGTCGAAGAGCGCGCGTTCCTCGGAGACGGCCGCAAGCTTCCGGTCCGGGCCGTAGCTGTATTCGACCCCGTCGGCGGCCTCGGCCTGGGTGAGGATGTTGTTGGCCCGCCGGAAGCCCTGCACCAGATCGGCGCCCTCTGACGTGTCGAGGAACGCTTGCAGCGCCTCGGCTCGCTGGGTGAGGAGTGCCAGATCGTCGTCACCGGGCAGGGCGCGGGCGGCGTCGATCACGTCGTGGCGGATGCCGCGCTCGCGCAGATGGACCTTCAGTCGATCCTGCGTGAAGCTAAGGACGCTTTCAGCCGTGGCCCCGGGCGCGCCCGCGCCCTCGATCTCGCGAAAGGCCTCGGCGCTCCGGGTGAGGATGGGGCGGAGCGGCAGCGTCTGGCCGGCCTCCAGCAGGATCCGCACGAGGCCGAGAGCGGCGCGGCGCAGGGCGAAGGGGTCCTTGCTGCCCGTCGGGGTCTCGCCGATGGCCCAGAAGCCGGTCAGCATGTCGATCTTGTCGGCCAGCGCCACGGCGACCGAAACAGGCGCGGTCGGGACCGCATCGCCCGGCCCGAGCGGGCTGTAATGGGCATGGGCCGCCTCCGCCACCTCCGGCGCCTCGCCGCCAGCGAGCGCATAGGTCCGCCCCATCGCGCCCTGCAGCTCGGGGAACTCGTAAACCATTTGGCTCGCCAGATCGGCCTTGCACAGCTGCGCCGCACGCTCCGACAGATCCGGATCGGCGCCAAGGGCGGGCGCGGTCTCGCGGGCGATGGCGGCGATGCGGGCGATCCTGTCGGCGACGCTGCCGAGCCTGGCGTGGAAGGTGACATCGGCGAGCGCCTGCTGCCAGGCCCCCATGCCGGCGCGGGCCACGGTGAGATCGTTGTCGTAAAAGAAGCGCGCGTCGGCGAGGCGGGCGGCCAGCACCTTGGCGTTGCCGGCGAGGATCGTGGCGCCGCCATCCGCCGTGGCGCGGTTGGCCACGGTGACGAAATGTACGATCCCGCCGCCGCCTTGTACGTTTCGTACGCTGAAGAACCGCTGGTGGCTGCGCATGGAGGTCTGCAGGACCTCGGCCGGCAGATCGAGGAACGCCTCGTCGATCCGGCCCATCAGCACGACGGGCCATTCGACCAGCCCGGTCACCTCGGCCAGCAGCCCCTTGTCCTCGATCACCTCGAGCCCTTGAGCGAAGGCCAGATTTGTCGTGTCGGCCCAGATCGCCGCCGCCCGTTCGGCGGGGTCGAGCACCACGTGCGCGCGTTTCAGCTTGGCCGCGTAATCCTCGAAGGAGGTCACGGAGATCGGCCCCGGGCTCATGAAGGGGTGGCCCCACGTGACTGCCCCGGAGCTGATGCCCGCCACCTCCAGCGGAACGACCTGCGCGCCGGCCTCGTCGTTGAGAATGCACAGGATGCCGTGCAGCGGCCGGACCCATCGAAGGCTGCCCGCGCCCCACCGCATCGATTTCGGCCAGGGGAAGGCGCGGATCGTCGCCTCCAGCACCTCGGCGACGATCTCGGCCGCCGGGCGGCCGGGCCGCTCGATCACCGCGAACAGGATTGGACCTTTCTTACTCTCGCGCTCTTCCAAGGCCTCGCGGGGCACGCCAGCCGAGCGCAGGAAGCCAGCCAGTGCCGCTTCTGGCGCATCGGCGCGCGGACCCTTGCGTTCTTCCCGCGAGGGTGGACTGTGTGCGGTCAGACCTTCCACGGCCAGGCAGAGCCGACGCGGCGTGCTGAAGGCGGCGGCCCCGGCATAGGTCAGGCCGGCTTCGACCAATCCGCCCGTCACCAGCCTCTGCAGATCGGCAGCGGCGCGTGCCTGCATGCCGGCGGGGATCTCTTCGGAATAGAGTTCGATCAGCAGATCGGGCATCACTCGGTCCTTGCCGGAGGGGGCGGGCAGCCGGCGGGCACCGGGTCGCCGTCGAATGCCGCTTCGCCGCAGCGGTTGATCTGGTGCCACGCCCGGCCGCGGCCGTCCTCATAGAGGGCAACCACCCTGTCTATGCCGTAGACCACGTTTGGCTCGCCCAGATAGGCTTGTGCCGTGCCATCGGCGAGGCTGGCGGCGATCGCGTCCGCGTCGAAGCAACCGAACCAGCCCGGCGCGTTCAGCGGCTCGGCGGCGGGATAGGGTTGGCCGGCAATCGCTCCGGCGGGGAGGCGGAAGCAGGCCCGGAAGCGGATGGGCGAGCTTTCGCTGTCGATGGCCTCCACCTGCCCAACTGGCATGACGACCGGCAGGCCACCCTCCGGCGGGGTCAGGCGCAGCACCACGGCCTCCGCCGGCAGGCGGACGTAGTAGTGGTAGACCTGAAGGTAGTAGAGGGCCGCGCCGGCGATCAGCCCGCAGGCCACGATCCCGAGGCCCACGACCTTGCCACTTGTCATATGGGGCACGGGCGCCTCATGCGGCCTCCACGTAGGCATCGGCGCAGGCCTTGGCCAACCCGCGGACGCGCCCGATATAGGCCTGCCGCTCGGTGACCGAGATCACCCCGCGGGCATCGAGCAGGTTGAAGAGATGGCTCGCCTTGATGCACTGGTCATAGGCCGGTTGCGCCATGACGATGCGCCGGCCCGTCGCCGGGTCTTCCGGCGGGGCGGCCAGGATCGCCCGGCATTCGGTTTCGGCATCCGTAAAGTGCCGCAGCAACACGGCCGTATCCGCCTGGTCGAAGTTGAAGCGCGAATATTCCCGTTCGGCCCGCCGAAAGACATCGCCGTAGCTGAGCGGGATGGGCGCATCGGGGCCATTGAACGGCATGTCCATCACATGGTCGATGCCGAGCACGTACATCGCCAGCCGTTCCAGCCCGTAGGTCAGCTCGCCGGAGACCGGGCGGCAATCATGGCCGCCGACCTGCTGGAAATAGGTGAACTGGCTGATCTCCATCCCGTCGCACCAGACCTCCCAGCCAAGGCCCCAGGCGCCCAGCGTCGGGCTTTCCCAATCGTCCTCGACGAAGCGGATGTCGTGCAGCGCGAAGTCGATGCCGATGGCCGCGAGGCTGCCGAGATAGAGCGCCTGCAGATCAGGCGGCGAGGGCTTCAGGATCACCTGGTACTGGTAGAAATGCTGCAGGCGGTTGGGGTTCTCGCCGTAGCGCCCGTCAGTGGGCCGGCGCGAGGGCTGGACGAAGGCGGCCGCCCATGGCTCCGGCCCGAGCGCGCGCAGGGTGGTGGCGGGGTGGAACGTGCCGGCGCCCACCTCCATGTCGTAGGGTTGCAGTATGGCGCAGCCCTGCCCGGCCCAATAGGTCTGCAGCGCCAGAATAACGTCCTGGAAACAGCGGGGTGGCGGAGTGTGCGACATCGTGAAGGGCCTCGACGTTCCGGGCCGGGCCGGATCCGCGTTCTGCTTAGGCAACAGGTGCGGCGGCGTCAATCGAGGCACCGGCCGATGGGGGGTGCGCTGCCCACGCGATTCAGTAGGTTCCGGAATGTTCGTTAACCAGTTTGCAAGGACCGGCCACTATGCCCCGGACGATGTCGATGAACGTTCTTTCCCAGCGGCTGCTGGCCGGCGCCTTGTGGCTTATCCTCGCCCTGCCGCTGGCCGCGCAGGAACGCAGTTGGGTGCAGATGGCGGCACGGCCCGACCCGGGCTCCGCGGCGCGGCTTGCGGCCGGGTTCGGGGCCGATCTGGGCCAGCCGGTGCAGGCCTTTCGGCTGGCGTCCGGTTGGGTCGCCGTCGTCGCGGGGCCGCAGCCGGTGCCCGCGTCTGAGGCGCTGCTGCGGCGTTGGGCTGGGCGCATCCCCGCCGACAGTTTCGTCACCGATGGGGGCCGCTTCCGGGGCGAGGTCGCGCTGGCCGGGCCGGACGCCGCCGAGGGCGCGCCACCGGGTGTCGCCGCGCCCATAGACAGCGCGACCCTTGCGCCAACATCGCCCGAGGCGCCGGAGCGCGCGCCCGTGCCCGGCGACATGCCTGCCGGGGAGGACCTGGCGCGCCTTCAGGCGGCGCTTGCCTGGGCGGGCGTCTATCGCGGCGCCGTGGATGGCGTGCCCGGGCCGGGAACGCGCCAGGCGATGGCGGCATGGCAGCGGCGCGAAGGCGTTCCGGTGACCGGCCTGCTGGCGGAGGTCGAGCGCGATGCCCTCTTCGCGGCGCAGGCGCGAGAGGAACGCGCGCTTGGGATGGCGCGGGTGACGCGGCCGGAGGCCGGGATCGCGATAGACCTGCCGATGGCGCTGCTGGAACCGGCGCAGGCGGAGCCGCCGTTCGTGCGCTTCGCCGCCCGCGATGGCGCCGGCCCCGAAGTGCTGCTCATCAGCCAAAGCGGCGACGCCGTCCGCCTCGCCGCGCTCTACGAGGTGATGCAGACGCTCGACGACGTGCCGCTCGAGGGCGCGCGGGCGCTGCGGCGCGACGGCTTCACCCTCACCGGCGAGCGCGACGATCTTCTGTCGGTGACCGAAGTGCTGCTGCAGGGCGGCGCGATCAAGGGCTTCATGCTGGTCTGGCCGCTGACGGAGGCGCAGCCGGCCGACAGGATGGAGCGGGTGCTCGACCGGATGCGCGGCAGCTTCACGCCGATCCCGGGCGCCGTCCTGCCCGATGCGGGGTCGGAGGGGCCGGCGCCGCCCTCCCTCGCCGGCCTGCAGCCGCGCAATCCGAGCCAGGCTGGTTCCGGTGTTTATGTGACCGAAACAGGGCTGGTGGCCACCGCCCACGCGCTCGTCGCCTCCTGCGCCGGGATCGATAACGGGGCCGAGACGGCATTCTCCGTCGCTGCCACGGATGTCGATGCCGGCATCGCCCTGCTGCGCCCGGAGACCCCGATCCGCCCGGTCCGCCGCCCCGCGCTGGCCGAAGGACCACCGCCCGCCGGCGCCGAAATCGCCGTTTCGGGCTACTCCTACAATGGGGCGCTCGGCGCGCCCTCGCTGACCTTCGGGTCGGGCGCCGCGCCTGTGATCCTGGCGGGCTCGGGCGGCCTGCCTGCCCCCCGGATCGAGATCGAGGCCCTGGCCGGCGATGTCGGCGGGCCGGTGCTGGACGATGCCGGCCGGTTGGCCGGGCTGCTTCTGCCGCTGCCGCAATCGGGCGAACGGCGGCTGCCGCCGAACGTGCGCACGATCGCTTCGCCCGCTGCCGTGGCTCGCCTGCTTGAAGAAGCCGGCGCCACGATCGAGGCGACTTCGGGCGACGATGCCCTTCCGCCAGAGACGCTGGCGGCCCATGCGACGGACTTCACCGTACTGATAAGCTGCTGGAACTGACCGCCGGGCTCAGAGCCGCCAGAATTGCGGCGTGAGGATCGCGAAGACGGCCATCAGCTCTAGCCGCCCGGCGAGCATCCCGAACGACAGCAGCCATTTCGCGGTGTCGTTGAGATCCTGAAAGTTCCCGGCCGGCCCGATCCTGTCGCCGAGGCCCGGGCCGATATTCGCGATTGCCGTGGCCGCGCCGCTGATCGAGGTGATCATGTCGAGGCCCGTCATCCCCAGGAGCACCGCCAGCACGCCGAGGGTGAGGATGAAGAGCACGAAGAACGACATCACCGACGACATGATCGCATCCTCCACCGGCCGCCCGGCGTAGCGGGTGATGAAAAGGCCGTTGGGCGAATGGATGCGGCGGATCTGGGTCTTCAGTGCGGCGAAGAGCAGCTGGTAGCGGAAGATCTTGATCGAGCACGAGGTCGACCCCGCGCAGCCCCCGATCAACCCCACGAAGAACAGCAGCGTCACCGCGAAACTGCCCCAGAGCATGTAGTCCGCGCTGGAGTATCCCGTTCCGGTGATGACCGAGACGACGTTGAACACGACCTCGCGGAACGCCGCCTCGCCGCCGCCGGAGCGCTGCCATTGCCAGAGCGTGAGGATCACCACGAGCACCAGGATCACCTGCATGAACGTGCGGATCTGCGGGTCCCGCAGTAGCCGCCGCGGGCTGCCCGCGACAAGCTGGATGTAGCGCACGAAGGGAAGCGCCGCCAGGATCATGAAGACCGCGCAGACATAGTGCGTGGCCGCCGAGAAATCGCCGAAGGAGCTGTCGTAATTGGCGAAGCCGCCCGTGGACAGGGTCGTCATGGCATGCACCACGGCATCGAGCGCGCCCATGCCGAGGCCCAGATAGATCAGCCCGCAGGCTATGGTGAGGCCGACGTAGATCACCGAGATCTGGCTGGCGATCTGCCCGGCCTTGGGAAGGATCTTGCCTTCGGTGTCGAAACCTTCGGACTTGAAAAGGCTCATCCCCCCTGTCCCGAGCGCCGGCAGGAAGACCATCGCGACCACGATGATCCCGACCCCGCCGAACCATTGCAGCATGCCGCGCCAGAGGAGCAGGCCCGCCGGCAGATCGTCGAGCCCGGTGAACACGGTGGACCCGGTCGTCGTCAGCCCCGACATCGCCTCGAAATAGGCGTCGACCACCCGCGCCTCGGTGGCCCCGAAGATGAAGGGCAGCGCGCCGATCACGGGCAGGACGAGCCAGACGCTGGTGGTGAGAAGGAACACCTGCTGGAGGGACAATCCCGCGGGGGCATTGGCGCAGGAGAGCGCCATGCCTCCGCCGATGGCCACCGAGATGGCGGCAGCCTCGAGAAAGGCAGGCCAGTGCCCCGTGCCCAGAAGCAGATCCACGGCCATCGGCACCATCATCGTCGCACCGAGGATGGCCATGAGCATGCCAAGGACATAGCCGACGACGCGAAGATCGATCATGGCCGAGGGTTGGCGGCGCGCGCCGAAACTGTCAAGCGACGGCAGGGCCGCAGCGCGGCGCCGGAACAACAAGGGCCGGGGGGCGATTGGTCATCATGCCGCGGGCGGCGCCGGGCCCAAGGGCAGCGCGCCGCAAGCGGCGTTGCCCGCCCGCACCTGCACTGGCGGACGCAATATCAGGAAGACCCATGCAACGCTTTACCTGCCCGACCTGCCAAGGCGAGGTTCATTTCGGCAACACGCTCTGCGTGCCCTGCGGCACCGCCATCGGCTATGACCCCTTTTCCGAAGCCTTCCGTGCCCTCGGGGATGCGGGCGGGGCCCCGCCTTGCGGCAACCGCGAGATGGTGGCCTGCAACTGGCTGACTTCGGACGACGGCTCGCGGCTCTGCGTCGCCTGCACCCACAACCGCACGATCCCGGATACCAGCCTGCCAGCGAACCTCTCGAACTGGCGAGAGATCGAGCTGGCGAAACGTTATCTCTTCTATTCGCTGCTCAAGTGGAACCTGCCGCACCCGAGCCGTATCGAGGCGCCCGAGACCGGGCTGGCCTTCGATTTCCTCGCCGATACGGTGAACGCGGCAGGCGGGGTCAAGCGGGTCCTCACCGGGCACGACAACGGCCTCATCACCCTCAACATCGCAGAAGGCGACGATGCCGAGCGCGAGGCGCGGCGCACCGCACTGGGCGAGCCCTACCGCACGCTGATCGGGCACATGCGCCACGAGGTGGGGCATTACTACTGGGACAGGTTGATCGTCGACGGTGGACGGCTGGAGGCGGCACGGGCGCTCTTTGGCGACGAGCGTCAGGACTACGCCGCCGCGCTGGCGCGCAATTACGCCGAGGGGCCGCCGCCCGGCTGGCAGAACAGCTTCATCTCGTCCTACGCCACGTCGCATCCCTGGGAGGACTGGGCGGAGACGTGGGCGCATTACATCCACATCGTCGATGCGCTGGAGACGGCATTCGTCTTCGGGCTGAAGCTGCGGCCCGAGGCGGTGCAGGCGCCCGAGCTGCAACCCGGCCTCGACCCCGATGCGACGCTGGACTTCAACCCCTATCTGACCGGCAGGATCGAGGCGATCCTTGGCAACTGGGTACCGCTGACCATCGCGATCAACAGCATCAACCGCTCCATGGGCCAACCGGATCTCTATCCGTTCGTGCTGTCGCTGCCGGTGCTCGAGAAGCTGGGTTACATCCACCACATCATCACCGGCCGGGACTGAGGCCGGCGCGAACTCAGCCGAGGGCAGCCTGGAGCCCCTGGCGGATGTCGGCGATCAGATCGTCGGTGTCCTCGAGCCCACACGAGATGCGCACGAGACCGGGCGTGATGCCCAGGGTCGCCTTCATGTCGTCGGGCAGGCGCTGGTGGGTGGTGCTGGCGGGATGGGTCACGATGCTTTTGGCGTCGCCCAGGTTGTTCGATATCGTGCAGATCTCCAGCGCGTTGAGCATTCGGAAGGCCGGGTCGCGCCCGCCCTTGATATCGATGGTCACCATGGTGCCGCCGGTCTCCATCTGCCTGGCGGCCACCGCATGCTCGGGGTGGCTGGCGAGGCCCGGATAGAGCACGCGGGCCAGCGCTGGATGGCCATCGAGCGCGGCCGCAAGCGCCGCGGCGGTGGCCGCCTGCGCCCGGACCCGAAGATCCAGCGTCTCCAGCCCCTTCAGCAGCACCCAGGCCGTGAACGGGCTCATCGAGCCGCCGGTATGCTTCATGTAGGGCTCGAGGGTGCCGCGGATGAAGTCCTTCGTGCCCAGCACAACGCCGCCCAGAACCCGGCCCTGCCCATCGATATGCTTGGTGGCGGAATAGATCACCACGTCGGCGCCAAGGTCGAGCGATCGCTGGAAGACTGGCGTGGCGAAGACGTTGTCGACCAGAACCAGCGCGCCGGCATCGTGGGCGATCCGCGACACGTCCGCGATGTCGATCACCTCAAGCGTGGGGTTCGAGATGGATTCCAGGAACACCGCGGCGGTGCCCGGCCGGATCGCCGCGCGCCACGCGTCGATGTCGCGGCCGTCCACGAAGGTGACCTCTACCCCGTAGCGGCTCAGCACCTCCTGCAGCACGTAGAGGCACGAGCCGAAGAGCGCCCGGGAGGAGACGACGTGGTCGCCCGCCTTCAGCATCGAGGTGAGCGCGCCGTTTACCGCCGCCATGCCGGAGGCCGTGGCGAAGGCATCCTCCGCCCCTTCGAGGCTGGCCATCCGATCCTCGAACATCGCCACGGTCGGGTTGCCGTAGCGGGCGTAGATGAATTCGTCGGGCCCTGCGCCGAGGAACCGCGCCTCCGCGGCCTCGGCCGTGTCGTAGACGAAGCCCTGGGTAAGGAACATCGCCTCGGAAAGTTCGCCGTACTGGCTGCGGCGGGCCCCGTCATGGACCATGCGGGTGCGCAAGGCCCGGCGCGCGCCAGCGTCGATCCCCGATCTGGTGAAGTCCTCGGCCATGGCGCCCCCCGCACGGGCGGCCGATGCAGCCGGCCCCTTGCGCGCGGGCGTAGACGAGCGGCCCCGACCGGTCAAGCGCCGGGCCCGCACCTCACGCTGGCGTGCCCCGGCTGCCGCCCGCCCTTGCCCCACGCGGCAAAACCGGCATCTTGGCGCCACCCCAGACAGGAGCCCCGGGATGACCCAGCCAATCGACTTGCACTACTGGCCCACGCCGAACGGCTGGAAGGTCACCATCGCGCTGGAAGAGATGGGGCTGCCCTACAATCTTCACCTCGTGAACATAGGTAAGGGCGAGCAGTTCGAGCCGGCGTTCCTGAAGATCGCGCCGAACAACCGGATGCCCGCCATCATAGACCCCGAGGGGCCCGACGGCGCGCCGATCTCGATCTTCGAATCCGGCGCGATCCTGCAGTATCTCGCCCGCAAGACCGGTCAGTTCGGCGGCCCGACCGAGCGGGAGCGTGATCGAGGTGGACCAATGGCTGATGTGGCAGATGGGCGGCCTTGGCCCCATGGCTGGCCAGGCGCATCACTTCCTGAAATACGCGCCGGCGATGGACCCGCCCAACGACCTGCCCTACGCCAAGGAACGCTATCGAAACGAGACCGGGCGACTTTACGGCGTGCTCGACAAGCGGCTGGCGGATCGGGAATTCGTGGCCGGCGATTTTTTCAGCATCGCCGACATGGCGATCTGGCCATGGGCGGTGCTTTGGGAAGGCCAGCAGCAGAGCCTGGACGACAAGCCGAACATGGCAGCCTGGCTCGACAGGGTAGGCAGCCGCCCGGCAGTGCAGAAGGGCAAGGCCGTGGCCGAGGAGAAGCGCAAGGCCCTGCAGGATGACCGCGAGGCGCAGAAGGTGCTCTTCGCCAAGCGCTGAGGCGCCAGTCGGGCCAGGGCGAGCCGATCAGGCGGCCGGTTCGTCGTCGTCCTGCCCGTGCCGGGCGAAGAGGCGGCCCTGCGCGGCGAAGAAGGCGAAGGTGAGCAGCGGCAGCCCGAAGGTCTTGAAATTCACCCAGGTGCCGGTGCTCATGTTGCGCCAGACAACCTCGTTGGCCACCATCAGCAGCACGAAGAACCAGGCGACGCGGCGGGTGAGGATCATCCAGCCCTCTGGCGTCAGTGGCACGATCTCGGCCATGACCAGCCGCAGGTAGGACTGGCCGCGCAGAAGCCCCACGCCGAGAATGCCGGCAAAGAGCGCGTAGATGATCGTGGGCTTGATCTTGAAGAACCGCTCGTCGTTGAAGGCGATCGAAAGGCCCCCGAAGACCACGACCAGAACCACCGTGACCAGCTGCATGCGCGAGAGCTTGCCGGTCAGCGCCCAGAGTGCTGCGGTGCTGGCCAGCATGATCGGGATGAACGCCGCCGTCACGACGATGAAGCCGGAATATTCGGTTCCCAGGATCGTGTAGCTTTGATCTCGCAGGCGCAGGTAGCCCAGGAAGAACAGGACGATGGGTCCCAGTTCCAGGGCGGTCTTCAGCAGCGGGTTGATCTTGCTCTTGGGCATCGGTTCCTCGGGCGGTCCGGACGGGCGTCTGGCGTCGGCGGGAGGGCCGGGCCGAAGCTCGACCTTGACCTAGACGGGCGGCGCGCCCTTGGCCAGCCCGGCTTCGCCACAAGTGACCGGGCCCCGCCTACCCGCCCATCTCGACGATGACGGCGCCGGCCGCGATCAGCGCCATCAGGGCCATGCGGCGCGGCCCGACGGGTTCGCGCAGCACCAACCAGCCGATGAGCGCGGCGAAGACCGTGGAGGTCTCGCGCAGGACGGCGACCTCGCCCACCTTGTCGAGGCGCGTGGCCAGCATGACCGACCCGAAGGACAGGATCGCCACGACCGCGCCGATCAGGCCGCGCCGCATCAGCGGCCCGAGGGCGGGCGCATCGGGCATCCGCGCCCGGCGGCGCCAGGCGAGGACCGGCATCACCAGACCGTCGAGAAAGAAAAACCACGCCAGGAAGGTGAACGGGTCCGCCGTGGCGCGGATGCCGTAGGCGTCGTAGGTGGTGTAGAGGGCCACGAAGAGACCTGTGGCGAAGGCGAGGCAAAGCGCCGGCACCAGCGTGTCGCGCGCGACGCTCACGTGCCGCAGGTTGTAGGCGGCCAGGCCGAAGATGCCGCAGAGCAGAACCGCGATGCCCGCCCACTGCACCGGGGCGAAGACCTCGCCGAAAAGAAGCATCGCGCCGATGACGGTGAAGAGCGGCCCGGTGCCGCGCACGACGGGGTAGACGACCGTGATAGGCGCCCCGCTGATAGGCCGCCGCCTGCAGGAGCTTGTAGGCGAGGTGGATTGTGAAGGCGCCCGCGAAGATCGGCGACATGTGCGGCTCGGGCCAGGGCACGACGAGAAAGGCGAATGGCGCTGCGAGGACGCCGTAGCAGGCATCGATGGCGCCCCGCGTCAGCCAAGGATCGTGGCGGCCCTTCTGCAGCGCCCCGAAGACCGCGTGCAGGACCGCCGCCTGCAGCGCCAGGGCCAGCGCGAGGCGATGCCCGGCGGGCGTTCCGTCGAGGGCGATCAGCCAGTCGCCGAGGCTCATTCCGGCGTGGCGCGATCGGCGCTCCAAGGGGCGTCGCTGCGGGATGGCGGGGCGACGCCCTCCACCCCGCGGCAGGGATCAGCCATCGAGGCCGGTCAGCGCGGCGGCGAACTCCTCGGGGTCGAAGGGGGCCAGATCGTCGATCTGCTCGCCCACGCCGATGGCATGGATCGGCAGGCCGAATCTGTCCGCCAGCGCCACCAGCACGCCGCCGCGGGCCGTGCCGTCGAGCTTGGTCATCACCAGCCCGGTCACGTCCGCCAGCCGCTGGAAGATCTCGACCTGGCTGAGCGCGTTCTGGCCCGTGGTGGCGTCGAGCACCAGCAGGGTATTGTGCGGCGCGCTCGGGTCGCGCTTGCGGATGACCCGCACGATCTTGGCCAGCTCCTCCATCAGGTCGGCGCGGTTCTGCAGGCGCCCGGCGGTGTCGATCAGCAGCAGGTCGGCGCCGTCGGCCTCGGCGCGCCCCATGGCGTCATAGGCAAGGCTCGCGGGGTCGCTGCCCTGCGGCGCGGTGAGAACCGGCACGCCGGCGCGGTCGCCCCAGACCTGAAGCTGCTCCACCGCCGCCGCGCGGAACGTATCGCCGGCCGCGATCACCACCGATTTGCCGGCCTCGCGGAACTGGCTGGCCAGCTTGCCGATGGTGGTGGTCTTGCCCGATCCGTTGACGCCCACGACCAGCACCACCTGCGGGCGCTTGGCGTAGATCGGCAGCGGGCGGGCGACCGGCTCCATGATCGCGGCGACCTCGCGGGCCATGAGGGACTTAAGCTCCGCCGAGGTCACCCTGTCGCCGAAGCGGCCGGCGGCCATGTTGGCGGTGACGCGCGCAGCGGTCTGCACGCCCATGTCGGCGGCGATCAGCAGATCCTCGATCTCCTCGATCATGGCGTCGTCGATGGTCCGGCGGGGGGCGCCCGGAGCGGCGCGGCCCATGAGCCGCCCCAGAAGCCCGCCGCCGGACGGGGCGACGACCGGCGCCGGCGCGGGGGCGTCCAGCGGCGACGGGGCGGGGCGGGGCGCGGGATCGGGCAGCCGCGCCGGCCCTGCGGGCTTCGGCCGGGCGGCGGCGGGCGCTGGTGGCAGGGGCGGCGCCAGGCTGGCCGGCGCTGACGCCTCCGCCTCTTGCCGCGGGGCGTCCTGCGCGCCGTCCGGGCCGCCGGCATCGGCATCAGCATCGCCGCCCTCATCCACGATGGCATCGAGCCCGCCCTCGATCTTCGAGGAGGACTTGAACATGCGGGACTTCAGCTTGCCGAAGAAGGACATGGGCGGGCACGGGCCTTTGGGGGAAGGGACGCCCTTCACCTAACCCCGGCTCCGCCGGGATGGAAGGGCGGCGACCTCAGACCTCTTGGGGGAAATGCCGCATCGTCAGGCGGATCGGGTTCGGCGCCGCCTGCCCCAACCCGCAGATCGAGGCATCCTCCATCACCGTGCAGAGATCCTCCAGCAGCGGGCGATCCCAGTGCGGCGCCTGCATCAGCTGCACCGCCTTCTCGCAGCCCGCGCGGCAGGGCGTGCACTGGCCGCAGCTTTCCCGCTCGAAGAACCGCAGCATGGTCAGCGCGGCGTCGCGGGCGCTATCGCCCAGCCCCAGCACCACGACCGCGCCCGACCCGATGAAGCTGCCATGGGCCTGCAGCACGTCGAAATCCAGCGGCACGTCGTCGAGGCTGGCGGGCAGCAGCCCGGACGACGGCCCGCCGGGCTGATAGGCCTTGAGCGTCTCACCGTCCGCCATGCCGCCGGCCGCCGCGATCACGTCGCGGATCGTGGAGCCGGCGGGCAGCAGGTACACCCCCGGCCGCGCCACCCGGCCGGAGACGGAATAGTTCCGCAGGCCCGTGCGCCCGTTCAACGTGACGCCGGAGAGCACCTGCGGCCCCTCGCGGCAGACCCGCGCCACCCAGATCAGCGTCTCGACGTTGTGCACGAGCGTCGGGCGGCCGAAGATGCCGGCCTCAGCCACATAGGGCGGGCGGTGGCGGGGCAGCCCGCGCTTTCCCTCGATCGATTCGATCATGGCGCTTTCCTCGCCGCAGATATAGGCGCCGGCGCCGCGCCGCAGCTCGATGAAGCCGGGCGGGGCGAGGCCTGCGGTTTCCAGCGCCGCGATCTCGGTGCGCAGCAGCGCCAGAACCGCAGGGTACTCGTCGCGCATGTAGAGGTAGATCCGGTCCGCGGCGACGGCCCATGCGGCGATCAGCATGCCTTCGAGGAAGAGGTGCGGCTGCCGTTCCAGATACCATCGGTCCTTGAAGGTGCCGGGCTCACCCTCGTCGCCATTCACGGCGAGGTAGCGGGGGCCTGGCGCGGCCCGCACGAACGACCATTTGCGGCCCGCCGGAAAGCCTGCTCCGCCGAGGCCCCGCAGGCCCGAGGCGAGCAGATCGGCCTGCACGGCCTCGGGGTCGCCGCCATCGCGCAGGGCTTGAAGGGTCGCGTAGCCTCCGCCTGTGCGGTAGGCAGCGAGCGCCTCGTAATCCGGCATCTCGGGGTGCGCATCGCCCGCAGCGACGGCCGCCCGCGTCGCCTCGGGCGTGGCCCTGTCGATATGACGGTGACCCATCTCGACGGTCGGCGCCACGTCGCACCGGCCCATGCAGGGCGCGCGCAGCACGCGCACCTGCGTCGGATCGGTGCCCTCAAGCAGCGCCCGCGTCAAAGCCTCGGCCCCCGCAAGCTGGCAAGTCAAGCTGTCGCAGACCCGCAGGGTCACGGGCGGCGGCGGTGCCTCGCCTTCCTTAACGATGTCGAAATGGGCGTAGAAGCTGGCGACCTCGTAGACCTCCGCCATGCCCAGCCGCATCTCTTCGGCCAGGGCCCGCAGATGGGCGGCGGACAGATGGCCATGGGCATCCTGGATCAGGTGCAGATGCTCGATCAACAGGTCGCGGCGGCGGGGCCGGTCGCCGAGCAACTCCTGCACCTCGGCCAGCGCGGCATCGTCGATCTGCCGACCCTTGGGCGTGGTGCGCCGCCGCCGCTTCGGGCCGCCGCCGGTGGTTCTGTCGAGTGCCATGGTTCGCCCTCCGCGCTTCGCCGCGGCACTGTCGCGCAGCATGGGGCGGCGTGCAATCGCAGTGGCACCCTTGCCAATCGGCGCTGGCCGGGTAGCGTCTGGACATGAAGCTGACATCGATCGCCCTTGCCCTGTCCCTGACCGCACCCGCGCTGGCCGAAACGCCGATGGGCGCGGCGGAATTCGAGGCGTATACGGCGGGCCGCACGCTCAGCTTCGCGGCCGGCGGCGCGCCCTACGGGATCGAGGAGTACCTGCCCGACCGCCGGGTCCGCTGGTCCTTCCTCGACGGGGAATGCCTGGACGGCACGTGGTACCCGCAGGGAAGCGCGATCTGCTTTGCCTACGAGGGCCGCGAGGATCCGGTCTGCTGGGAATTCTTCGCCGGTGCCGGCGGGCTCAGCGCCCGCATCGCCGGCGACCCGCTGGACGCACGCCTCTACGAGGTGCGGGGGGCGCAGGCCGAGATGCTATGCCTCGGCCCCCGGATCGGCGTCTAGGGCCTCAGTCGTCGAAGAGCCCCGGCTGGGCGGCCCTTGGTTCTGCCTTCGGCTTTCCGGGCGCCGCGCGCCGGGGTGCCGGGTCGGGCACCGCGCCAGCGGACGCCACATCCAGCCGGCCATCAGCGAATTCCAGTTCCAGCGCCGCGTGGCCCACGGCGGCGGCACGGTCGGTCACCACATGCCCCGCGGCGCGGACGACGGCATAGCCGCGCGCCAGGGTCGCATGGTAGCTGAGGCCCCGGCTCAGCCTGTGGGCCGCCGCCAGCCTGTCGTGCCGCCGCGCCAGGCCCGTGGCCATCGCCGCCTCCATCCGGCGGGCGGCACCGGGCAGATTTTCGCGGGCCTCGCCCAGGCGGCGGCGGATGCCGCGCAGGGTCAGCCTGTCTCCGGCCGCGTCTACCGACGCCAGGCGACGGGCGGCGCCGCTGCGGCGCGCCAGGGCGATCCGCTGGACAAGCGCCCCCAGATCGCGCCCGTGGCTTCGCAACGCGCCCGCGAGCGTTCCAGGCCGCAGACCGCCCGACAGCCGCGAGAGCGCCAGGTGCCGGGCGGCGACATGCGCGCGCAGTGATCGGGGCAGCCTGTCGCCCCACAGATCGAGCCGCTGCTCGGACCCGCGGGTCAGGTCCTCGGCCCGCGGCAGGGCACGGCCCACATCGCGCAGCCGCTGCCCCCGCCCGGCAAGGTCGCGCGCCACGGCGCCGGTCAGCCGCGCACCATGCGCCTCCGCCCAGGCCAAAAGGTCGGCGCGGACGGGCACTGCCATCTCGGCGGCGGCGGTCGGCGTCGGAGCCCGCCGGTCGGCGGCATGGTCAATCAGCGTCGTGTCCGTCTCGTGGCCAACCGCCGAGATAAGCGGGATGGTGGAGGCCGCGGCGGCGCGCACCACCGCCTCGTCGTTGAAGCCCCAGAGATCCTCGAGGGAGCCGCCGCCCCGCGCCACGATCAGCAGGTCCGGCCGTGGGACCGGCCCGCCCGGTTGCAGCGCGTTGAACCCGGCGATGGCGCGGGCCACCTCCGCCGCGCAGCGCTCGCCCTGCACGGCGACCGGCCAGACCAGCACCTGCCGGGGAAACCTGTCGGCCAGCCGGTGCAGGATGTCGCGGATCACGGCACCCGAGGGCGAGGTGACCACCCCGATCACCGCCGGCAGATAGGGAAGCGGGCGCTTGCGGGCGGCGTCGAAGAGCCCTTCGGCGGCCAGAGCGGCGCGGCGCTTCTCCAGCATCGCCATCAGCGCGCCGACGCCGGCGGGCGCAATCGTGTCGATCACGATCTGGTATTTCGACTGGCCGGGGAAGGTGGTGAGCCGTCCGGTGGCGATCACTTCCATCCCCTCTTCGGGCTGGGTGGCAAGCCGCGCTGCCTGGCCCTTCCAGACGACGCCGGCCAGCACCGCGCGGTCGTCCTTCAGGTCGAGGTAGAGGTGCCCGGAGCGGGGCCGCGAGACCCTGCCGACCTCGCCGCGCACCCGGACCCGGGCGAACCCACCCTCGATGGTGCGCTTCACGGCGCCCGAGAGCTCCGAGACGGTGAATTCCGGGGCGTTGCCCGCGGGGCCAGCCTCCTCGATCAGATCGTCCATGACGCGCCCCCTGCCGCTTCGCGCCATTCTGCCGGCAAAGACCGGGAAGGGCCAGCCGGCCCGCCTTGCCGTCAGCATCGCTTTGCGGCAGGTCCGGTGCGGCGGCAGGCGAAAGGCACGGCATGAACATCCTGATCCTCGGCGGGGGCGGGCGCGAGCACGCGCTGGCCTGGGCGATCCTGCAGAACCCGAAATGCGACAGGCTGATCGTGGCGCCGGGGAATGCCGGGATCGCGGGATTGGCGGACTGCGCGGCGCTCGACATCGCCGATCCCGGGGCGGTGGTGGCGCTGGCGGTGGATCATGCCGTCGATCTGGTCGTCATCGGTCCCGAGGCGCCGTTGGCCGCTGGCGTGGCGGGCGCGTTGCGCGACGCCGGCATCCCCTGCCTGGGTCCGTCGGCCGAAGCGGCCCGGCTGGAAGCCTCAAAGGCGTTCGCGCGCGAGGTCTGCGCGGCCGCCGGGGTGCCCCAGGCCCGCTGGGCGCGTTTCGACAGCGCCGCCGCCGCCCGTGCCCATGTGATGGCCGAAGGGGCGCCCATCGTGGTGAAGGCCGATGGGCTCGCGGCGGGCAAGGGCGTGGTGGTGGCGCAGGACACGGCCACCGCGGTGGAGGCCATCGACGCGATGTTCGGCGGCGCCTTCGGTTCGGCCGGCGCCAGCGTGGTGATCGAGGAGATGCTGACGGGCGAAGAGGCGAGCCTTTTCGTGCTCTGCGACGGCATCACGGCGCTGCCCATCGGCACGGCGCAGGACCACAAGCGGCTGGGCGAGAGCGATACGGGCCCCAATACCGGCGGCATGGGGGCCTATTCGCCTGCACCGGTGCTGCCCGATGCGGTGGTCGAGGCGGCGATGGCCGAGCTGATCCGCCCGACCTTGGCGGAGATGGCGCGGCGGGGCACGCCCTTTCGCGGCGTGCTCTACGCCGGGCTGATGATCGACGCCGGCGTGCCGCGGCTGGTGGAATACAACGTGCGCTTCGGCGATCCCGAGGCGCAAGTGCTGATGATGCGGCTGGGCGGGCAGGCGCTGGACCTGATGCAGGCCTGCGCCGAGGAGCGGCTGGAGGGGATGCGCGTGACCTTCGCCGAAGACCATGCCCTGACCGTGGTGCTGGCGGCGCAGGGATATCCCGGTGACTATGCGACGGGAGAGCCGATCGGCGGGCTGGACGATCTGAAAGCCGACGGGTTCGCGATCACCTTCCACGCGGGAACGGCGGCGCACGGCGGGCAGGTGGTCTCGGCGGGGGGCCGGGTGCTGAACGCCACGGGGCGCGGGGCCACGCTGGCCGAGGCCGCCATGCGGGCCTATGCGCAGGCCGAGGCGATCGACTGGCCCGGCGGCACCTTCCGCCGCGACATCGGCTGGCGAGCGCTGCGCGACTGACCGAGCATCGGCGCGCGCGCCGCAGGGCCGAGCATCGGCGCGCGCGCCGCAGGGCCGAGCAGCTGGCCGGACTGGCTCAGATCTGCTTTTCGGGCATCTGCACCACGAGCCCCTCCAGCGCGTCGGAGACCTTGAGCTGGCAGGTCAGGCGCGACCGCGCCGGGTCGGGTTGGTAGGCGAAGTCCAGCATGTCTTCTTCCATGGCGTCCTTCTTGGGCAGCTTCTCGACCCAGTCGGGCGCCACGTAGACATGGCAGGTCGAACAGGCGCAGGCCCCGCCGCAATCGGCCTCGATACCCGGAATGCTATTGTCGCGAGCGCCTTCCATGACCGTCAGGCCATTGGGCACGTCGACCACATGCTCTTTTCCGCCGTGTTCGATATAGGTGATCTTGGCCATCTCTCGGGTCCGCTCCTGACATTCGCGCCTGCGTTCCGGGGGACATAGGCGATGCGGGGCGGGTTGGCCAGCATGGCCGCGGCCCTTGCGCGGCGCCGCAGATGTTCTAGCTTCGTTCGCATGACGCCACCCGATCCCTCTTCCTCCGGTCCAGCCCGGCACGGCATGTCGGCGCCGCTTCCGGATCGCTGGCCGCGGCCGCCCGCCTGCCTGCCCGCCGCGTGGCTGGACAGGCCGCCGCGCGGGGCGCGGGTGACGGTGGCGGGGCTGGTGCTGGTGCGGCAGCGGCCGGGCACGGCCAAGGGCGTGATCTTCATCACGCTGGAGGACGAGACCGGCACGGTCAACGTCGTCGTCTGGAGGAAGATCTACGAGGCGTTCCGGCGCGCGGTCATCGCCGGTCGGCTCTTGCGCGTCACCGGGCGGGTGCAACGGGAATCCTCGGTCACGCACGTGATCGCCGAGCATATCGAGGATATCTCGCCCATGCTCGACGAGCTGCTGCGGCCAGGCGCCACGCCCGCGATCTGCCGGGCGGGCGACCAGCCGCACAATGGCGGCAGCCCCGACCAACGCGACCCCCGCAACCGGCGGGGCAGCGGCCCCAGCCCGGTGGCGCCCGCCCCGCGCAGCTGGTAGCCGCGGGCAGCCCCGGCAAGAGCGGCCCGATCGCCCGCCTCGCGGCACGCGAAGGCGGGCCCTTTCGAAAAGGGGCGCCGCAGCGCCCCTTCCCCAACTCCTCAGCAAAAACCCTTAGCTGAGCGACAGCGCCACGAAGCGCGGGTCGCCGCCGCGGCGGACGAGCAGCAGCAAGGACTTCCGGCCGGCCTCCCGTGCCGCTTCGATCCGGTCCTCCAGATCGGCGGCCGAGGCCACGTCTTCCTGCCCGGCCTGGGTGATGACGTCGCCGGCGCGCAGGCCCTTGTCGAAGGCGTCGCTGCCTTCGTCGAGATCGGTCACCACGAGGCCCGTCGCATCTTCGGGAAGCTCCAGCTGCGCCCGCAGCTCGTCGGTGAGGTTGCTCACCGTCATGCCGAGGAACTGCCGCTCCAGCGGCTCGTCGGCGGGAGCCGAGGCCGGCACCGCTTCCGCCGTCTCGCGCCGGCCGAGCGTGATCTGCAGCCTTTCGGTATTGCCGTTGCGAAACACCTCGACGTCGACCGCGCGGCCCACTTCGGCATTGCCCACGCGGCGCACAAGCTCGCGCGTGTCGGAGACGGGCCGCCCATCGAAGCTGAGGATCACGTCGCCCGATTCCATCCCCGCCTCGGCCGCGGGGCCCTCCGGCACGTCGGTCACCATGGCGCCTTCGGTGTTGCCGAGGCCGATCGCCTCGGCCAGATCCTCGGTCACGTCCTGGATGCGCACGCCCAGCCAGCCGCGCCGCGTCTCGCCGAATTCCTTCAGCTGGTCGACCGTGCGTGTCACGACGGCCGCGGACATCGCGAAGCCGATGCCGATGGAGCCGCCGTTGGGCGACAGGATCGCGGTGTTCACGCCGATCACCTCGCCATCCATGTTGAAGAGCGGGCCGCCGGAATTGCCGCGGTTGATGGCGGCGTCGGTCTGGATGTAGTCGTCGTAGCTGCCGGAAAGCGCCCGACCGCGGGCCGAGACGATCCCGGCGGAGACGGAAAAGCCCTGCCCCAGCGGGTTGCCCATCGCCATGACCCAGTCGCCCACGCGGGCCGCGTCGCTGTCGCCGAAAGCGACGAACGGCAGCGGATCGTCGCTGCTCACCTTCAACAAAGCGATGTCGGTGTTGGGGTCGGTGCCAATGACCTCGGCCGGCAGCTCGTTGCCGCTGTAGAACTCGATCATGATCTCGTCGGCGCCGTCGATGACGTGGTTATTCGTCACGATGTAGCCGTCCTGGCTGATCACGAAGCCGGAGCCGAGGGCGGAGCCACGGCGCGGCCGGCGCGGGGCGTCCTCGTTGCGATCCATGAAGTCGCGGAAGAACTCCTCGAACGGCGATCCCTCCGGCACGACCGGGCCGGGTTCGGCGCTGGCGCTGGCGACCGAGGTGGTCGTGGTGATGTTGACGACGCTGTCGCTGATCTGTTCGGCCAGGTCCGCGAAGCTGCCGGGAATGGTGCGTGATTGCGCGCCGGCCGGCTGACCGAGCGCCAGCGCGAGGCCCAACAGGGCGGCCATCGCGGCGCCGCCGGTGCGGCGGGCGGCGGGGGCGGTGGCAACGGGAGAGTGAAACGTCACGTGAGATTCCTTCTGCTAACTGGAGAAAGGCCGACGCTGTCGGTCACTGGTTGACGATACTGGGGACGCAGTGCGGGGATGCCAAGGGATGGTGCGAAATGCGGCGTCACACCTATGTTACGGTTTGTTTCGCTATGCGGTCCGGGACCGTCTTGGAGCGGTGCCGAAAAGGCCCCCGCACCGGTAAGACGCGGCGGCGGCCGGGGTGCGGCGCTCGTCATCCCAGCAACCGCCCGATCCAGATCAACCCCAAACCCGCAGTGATGGCCAGCAACCCGGCCAGGCGGCGCGCCTCGTCCGAGAGCTGCGCCAGGACTTTCAACAGGTCCTCCAGACGCGAAGGAGCCAGCGCGAACGCCAGCCCCTCCAGAACCAGAACCGCCCCAAGGACGGACAGCACGATCACATCACGATCCGACGCTGTGCGTTGGCCTATTCAGGCCGTCCGGCTGCACGGTCCGATCCATCCAGATAGTCGAAGAACTCGCTGTCGGGCGTGATGACCATCGTGGAGTTCGACCCCTGCAGGGCCCGCTCGTAGGCGGTGAGCGAGCGATAGAATTCGAAGAAGTCCGCATCGGCGCCGTAGGCTTCCGCGAAGACCCGGTTGCGCGTGGCATCGGCCTCACCGCGGACGATCTCGCTCTCGCGGCGGGCGTCGGAGACAAGCTCCACGACCGTCCGGTCCGCCTGTGCCCGCACGCGCTGCGCCGCTTCCTCGCCGCGCGCCACTTCGTCGGCGGCCTCGCGTTCGCGTTCCGCCCGCATTCGCGCGAAGGTCGCGTCGAGGTTCTGCTCGGGCAGGTTGGTCTGCTTCAGCCGCACGTCCACCACGTCGAGGCCAAGCGCCTCGGCACGCAGCTGGGCCTGATCGCGGATGCGGGTCATCAGGATAGCCCGGTCGGACGACAGGATCGTGTTCGAGGTGACGCCGTCGGAACCCAGGACCTCGCGGGTCTGGGTGGTCAAGATGTCCGACAGCCGGTCCTCGGCGACACGCAGGCCGCCGCTGCCGACGGCCTGGCGGAACTGCACGACATCGGCGATCCGCCAGCGCGCGAAGGCGTCGACCACCAGTCGCCGGTCGTCCGACGGCGTGACCTCGATCGGCGAGGTGTCGAGCGAAAGGATCCGGTCGTCGTAGCGCACGACGTCCTGGATGAGCGGCACCTTGAACGCCACGCCCGGCTCCGTCTCGACCCGCTTGATCTGGCCGAACTGCAGCACCAGTGCCTTCTCGCGCTCGTCCACGATGAAGACCGAAGACAGCAGCAGCACCAGCAGCACCACGACCACGGGCACCAGATACATCAGCTTGTTCACGTTTCTCATCGGCTCAGTTCCCCTGGTCGTTGCGGGTGACGTTGTTGCGCTGCAACTGATCGAGCGGCAGGTAGGGCACGACCCCCTGGCCGTTGTTGCCGCCGCCCTCGCCGTTGTTGTCGAGGATGACCTTGTTCACGTCTCCCAGCACCTTCTCCATAGTCTCCAGATACAGCCGCTTGCGGGTCACTTCCGGGGCGAGCTGATACTCCTGCAGAACCGCGCTGAAGCGGCTGGCCTCAGCCCTGGGCCTCGTTGACGACGCGCGCCCGGTAGCCTTCGGATTCCTCCAGCACCTGCGCGGCTTCGCCTCGGGCGCCTGCCAGCACGCGGTTGGCGTAGGCGTCGGCCTGACGTTCCAGCCGGTCGCGCTCCTGCTCGGCGGCCTGCACCTCGCGGAAGCTGTCGATCACCTCCTCGGGCGGGTCGGCCTTGTCGAGGTTGACGAGCACGATGTTGATGCCGCTGTCGTAGCTGGTCAGGATGTTCTGGATCAGCTCCTGCGCCTGGGCGGCGATCTGCCCCCGGTCGCGGTTGAGGATCGGCGCCAGCTGCGACTGCGCGATGATCTCGCGCATGGCGCTTTCGCTGACCGAACGAACGGTGGCTTGCGGGTCCCGCAGGTTGAAGAGGTACTTTGCGGGGTCGTTGATGTTCCAGACCACCTGGAAGTCGATGTCGACGATGTTCTCGTCGGTGGTCAGCATCAGACCGCTGTCATTGGCGCCGCGGCCGACGCCGATGTCCTCGGAGTTCTGGCGCGAGACCGGGATCACCTCCTTGGTGACCAGCGGCCAGGGCGCGAAATTCAGCCCCGGGTCTCCGGTGGAGGAATAGTCTCCGAGGAACAGCTCGACCGACTGCTCGTCCGGCAACACAGTGTAGAACGAAGAGATAAGCCATAATCCAAGCACGACCGCGCCGCCGATCCCAAGCGTCACGCGGTTGATCTTGAGCCCCCCGCCCCCGCCACCGCCGCCGGGGCCACGGCCCTTGCCGCCGCGCCCGCCCATCAGGACGCGCAGCTGCTCCTGCCCCTTTTTCATGATCTCGTCGATCTCGGGTATCTGCGGCGTGTCCCCGCCCGGACGGCGCGGACCGGTGCCGCGGCTGCCGCGATCGTCGCCGCCGCCGCCGCCAGTGCCGCCGCCAGTGCCGCCGGTATTGCGACCGCCGCCGCTACCGCCCCAGGGACCGCCGTTGTTGCCTGCCATCTGCTGAATGTTCCTCTTTAGGTGTCCAAAGGCTTGTCTCGTAGATGAGCGCGAAGCCCAGATTTTCAAGCCGTGCGAAGCGGCGCCTTCATGGTCACCAGCTCCTCGGCCATGGTCGGATGCACCGCGACCGTACGGTCGAAATCTTCCTTCGTCGCGCCCATCTTCACCGCGATGCCGGCCAGCTGGATCATCTCGCCCGCTTGTGGCGCCACGATATGGCAGCCGAGCACCCGCCGCGTCTCCCGGCTCACCACCAGCTTCATCATCACCCGGTCATCGCGGCCCGCGAAGGCCTTCTGCATGGCGCGGAACGACGTGCAGTAGACCTCGATGGGCTCCTGTTCGCGCGCCGCCTCCTCGCTCAGGCCGACGGTGCCGAACTCCGGCTGCGTAAAGATCGCCGAGGGGATCAGCGCGTGATCGGGCGCCGTGGGATTGCCGCCGAACACCGTCTCGACGAAGGCCATGCCCTCGCGGATCGCCACCGGCGTGAGGTTTACACGGTTCGTCACGTCTCCGATAGCGTAGACAGAAGGGATCGCCGTCTGGCTGTAGCGGTCGACCTCGACCTCGCCGCGCCGACCGAGCTTGACCCCGATCTCGGCCAGCCCCAGCCCTTCGGTATTGGGCGTCCGGCCGGTTGCGTACATGACGGTGTCGTAGGTCCGGTGGCTGCCGTCGGTCGCCTTCACCCACATGCCTTCGCCCCGCGGCTCCATCTCCACGATGTTGGTGCCGGTGTGCAGGGAGACGCCGCTGGCCTGCATCTGCTGCGCGATCAGCCCGCGCGCCTCGTCGTCGAACCCGCGCAGGATCTGCGCGCCGCGGTAGAACTGCGTCACCTCCACGCCGAGGCCGTTCAGGATGCAGGCGAACTCGCAGGCGATGTAGCCGCCCCCAACGATGAGGATGCTCTTGGGCAAAGTGGGCAGGTGGAAGATATCATCGGAGGTTATGACCCGACCGGCATGGGGCATTTCCGGCACGAAGGGCCGGCCGCCCGTGGCCACCAGGATGTGCCGCGCGCGCAGGGTCCGGCCATCGGAAAGCGCGACGGTATGGGGATCCTGCAGGACGGCGCGATCCTTCACCCAGGTCACGCCCGAGCCGCTGAGAAGCCCCTCGTAGACGCCTTCCAGCCGGTCCAGATCGCTCGCGAGCCGCCCGCGGAACGCCGGCCAGTCGAAGCCGCGCTCGGTGACGTCCCAACCGTAGAGCCGGGCATCGGCGAAGGCTTCGCGGTAGCCGCTGGCGAAGACCATCAGCTTCTTCGGCACGCAGCCGCGGATCACGCAGGTACCGCCCATGCGGCTTTCCTCGGCGAGGCCGACGCTGGCACCCGTGGCGGCAGCGACCCGCGCGGCGCGGACTCCGCCCGATCCGCCGCCGATGACGAAGAGGTCGTGATCGAAGCTCATGCACTTTCCTCGGCGGGTTCCGGCAGCCGGGCGGCTTCGGCAGGATCGACGCGCCCAGAGGCCGAGCCCTCTTCCCAGCTACCGTCCGGGTGCCCCACGACACTGCCGGTACAGAGGCCTACGAACAAGCCCGTCTCCACCACGCCCGGCACCGCCAGCAGCGCCGCGGCCAGGCCTTCAGGGTCGCCGATCCGCCGCAACTGGGCATCGACGATGAGATTGCCGTTGTCGGTGGCCAGAGGCGCGCCGCCCTCTTCCCGGAACGCGGCCGCGCGGCCGCCCACATCGGCCTCTGCCAGAACCTCGCCGATCCGGCGCAAGGTGGTGGCGGCGGCGAAGCGCACGACCTCGATCGGCAGCGGGAAGGCGCCCAGCGTCTCCACCCGTTTCGCGGGATCGACGATCACGATCATCTGAGCGGAAGCTGCGGCCACGATCTTCTCCCGCAGCAGCGCCCCGCCGCCGCCCTTGATCAGCCGTCGGTGCCCGTCGATCTCGTCGGCCCCGTCGATGGTCAGATCCAGCGGGCCGGTCTCGTCGAGCGTCGCGACACGCAGCCCAAGCCCGCGCGCCAGCGCCGCCGTCCGCTCCGAGGTCGGCACGCAGGTCAGGCCCAGCCCCTCCGCCTGCACGCGCGCGGCGAGGACCCGCACCATCCATGCCGCGGTGCCCCCCGTGCCAAGCCCCAGCTTCATCCCGTCCTGGACATGCGCGACGGACCGGTGCGCGGCGGCGAACCGGGCCCGATCGGTCGGGGACAGGGCATTGGGGCTCATTGCGCGGCTCCTCAAGGCGGTCGCGTCGGGGGTGGGTCCGGCAGGATTGCGAGCGCCCCGGTCGGGGCACTCTTCCTCCGGCGGGGTATAGGCAGCCCGACGCATCGCCGCGACCCCCAAATTTGACGAGAAGTCGTCGTCGGGCCGGCGGTCAGGTGCCCCAGCCCGGCGCCGTGGCCAGCGCGCAGAGCAACGCGTCGCCGGCATTCCGCGGCAATATCAGCAGCAGGCCGGGCGCCCGGGTCGTCAGCTCGACGGGGCCGGTGGCGCGGTTCGACGTGCCGCTGCGGCCATCCGGCGCGAAATCGATCCCGTCGATGGGCCAGTGCAGCCCCTCGCTTGTCCCGGCCGCCGGCGCCATGGGAAAGAGCGAGACCCGCGTCCCCGCCGGCAGATCGACCTCCAGACGCGGCGGAACGAGGCACACGGCATCGCGGGGGTTCATAAGAACGCAGCGCCGGGCGGGATGGCGCGCCATGGCGTTCAGAACCGCGAGGGTATGGTCCAGCAATCCGCCGCCGAAGCCGAGGGCAATAATTAGCGGAGCCTCGATCCGGGTCAGGCACTTCTCGAAATCCGTGCTGTCCTGCTCGGGGATCGGGTGCAGCGCCGCGGCGGGCAGCCGGGCGCGGGCCGCGAGGTCGAGGCTGTCCATGTCGCCGATAACGGCCTCTGGTACGGCGCCCGCTGCCAGGCAGGCGGCAGCGCCGCCATCGGCCGCCACAAGTTGCGGCGCCAGTCGAAGCGCCTCGTGCAGATCCGCCACAGAAACCGGCCCGCCACCCACAAGCGTCACGGCACTGTCGGCGGCGACGATCCGGTCAGTCACCGCGGCCGCGCGGCGCCTCCAGTGGGGCGGCATCCGGATCTGGCCGGCCGATACCCCGGAAGACCGAGCGGAACGGCAGCGCCCACAAGATGCCCAGCACGACATAGACGAGCAGCTCCACCAGGATCGGCGGCCGCCCGAGCAGGTTCAGCACCGTCACGGCGACCACGATGTAGAGCGGCATGCCGACCAGCAGGATCACCAGCGACCAGCGCCTCCGGGCTTTGTAGGGCAGGGCCATCGCAACGCTCCTTCGTTCCTCGCGTCCAGCCCGGGCGAACCTAGCCCCGGCGCATCGGCGATCCAATGGCAAGAGGGCCGCAGCCCCTTGCTTTTCGCCCTTCCCGCTCGCAAGGCAAATCGAGCAATCCGCAGCGATCCACCGGAAAGTCGCCATCTCCGCCCCGCTCGCCGCTCAGCCTATTCGATATTCCGAAAATATCCCCGCCGGAGGCAAGATATCCCGGCGCCACGGTCAATCCGAAAAAGGGTCGGTCACCAGGATCGTGTCTTCTCGCTCCGGCGAGGTCGAGAGCATGGCCACCGGGCATCCGATCAGCTCCTCGATGCGGCGCACGTACTTCACAGCCTCCGCCGGCAGATCGGCCCAGGATCGTGCTCCTGCGGTGCTGCCAGACCAGCCCGGCAGCGTCTCGTAGACCGGGCGCACCCGCCGCTGCGCCTCGGCCGCGATGGGCAGGTAATCGCAAGGTGCGCCGTCGAGCGTGTAGCCGGTACAGATCTGCAGGCTCTCCAGCCCGTCGAGCACGTCTAGCTTGGTGAGGGCGATCCCCCGCACCCCGCTCGTCATGCAGGTCTGTCGCACCAGCGCCGCGTCGAACCAGCCGCAGCGGCGGTCGCGGCCGGTCACGGTGCCCTTCTCGCGGCCGACGCTGGCAAGATGCCGGCCCACCGCGTCGTCGAGCTCGGTCGGAAACGGCCCCTCTCCCACGCGGGTGGTGTAGGCCTTGACGATCCCCAGCACGAAGCCCACCGCCCCCGGCCCCATGCCGGTGCCCGTGGCCGCCATACCGGCAAGGGTATTGGACGACGTGACGTAGGGATAGGTGCCGAAATCAATATCCAGCAGCGCCCCCTGCGCACCCTCGAAAAGGATCCGCCGACCGGCGCGGCGCGCCTCCGCAAGCTGCTTCCAGACCGGCGCGGCATAGGGCAACACCTTCGGCGCTATCTCACGCAGCTGCGCGGTCAAGGCGGCGCGATCAACCGGCGTGGCGTCCAGGCCCCGACGCAGCGCATCGTGATGCGCGAGCAGCCGGTCCAGCCGGGTCTCCAGCGTCTCGGGATCCGCCAGATCGGCCAGGCGCACCGCCCGGCGACCGACCTTGTCCTCGTAGGCCGGCCCGATCCCGCGCCCCGTGGTGCCGATCTTCGCGCGTCCCGCCGCCGCCTCGCGCATCCGGTCGAGATCTTGATGCAATGGCAGGATCAGCGGCACGTTCTCGGCTATCGCGAGGTTCTCGGTCGAGATCGCGACGCCCTGCGCCCCGATCCGCGCGATCTCGTCGATCAGCGCCCAGGGGTCCAGCACGACGCCGTTGCCAATGACCGCCATCTTGCCCGGCCGCAGGATGCCCGAAGGCAGAAGCGACAGCTTGTAGACGGTACCGTCGATCACCAGCGTGTGCCCGGCATTGTGGCCGCCCTGGAAGCGCGCGATCACGTCGGCCCGCTCGCTCAGCCAGTCGACGATCTTGCCCTTCCCCTCGTCGCCCCATTGCGCACCGACGACGACGACATTGGCCATATGCGGCCCTCCCCCTGGGCCGGCCTGGCCCCGGCGCTTCTTCTAGCCAGCCCCGCCGGAGGGCGAAACCCCCAAGGACTGCCCGGTTCGCACTGCCTTTCGTCGCCCCGCAGTTTCAGGCTACGTTGGACGCTTGGAACGCCGAGATCGGCCAGGATGCAGGTACCCTACACATGGAACACGGCGATACCGTCGTCATCGAAATGGCGCCCGGGCTTCTCAGCGGGATCGGCCCGATCATGGCCATCGCCCTCGTCGGTGCGCTCGGGGTCGGGTCGCAGTGGATCGCCTGGCGCCTGCGGATGCCGGCCATCGTCTTCATGCTGGCGGCGGGGCTCATCGTGGGGCCGATCACGGGCCTATTCGACCCCGCCCGCGACCTCGGTTCGCTGACGACCTCGATCATTGCCATCGCCGTGGCCGTGATCCTTTTCGAGGGTGGCCTGACCCTCAATTTCGCAGGCCTGCGCGATGCCGCGACGGGGGTGCGGCGCCTGGTGATCATTGGTGCGCCACTGGGCTGGTTCCTGTCGACCCTGGCGGCGCATTACGGGGCCGGGCTGAGCTGGGAGAGCTCCGCCGTCTTCGGCGGCATCCTGATCGTCACCGGCCCTACCGTGATCGCGCCCCTCTTGCGGCAGGCGCGGCTCACAAGCCGCCCCGCAAAGCTCCTGCAATGGGAGGCGATCGTCAACGACCCGATCGGCGCGCTGGCCGGGGTCCTGGCCTTCGAGGTCGTGCTGGTCCTGCGCGCCTCGACGACGGCGGGCGAGGCGGTGCAGGAGCTGGCCATCGGCATCGCCATCGCCATCGGCCTCGGCCTCGCCGCCGGCTTCGGCCTTGCGCGGGCCTTCAAGAAGGGCTGGGTGCCCGAATACATGAAGGTCTCGGTCCTCTTCGCCAGCCTGCTTCTCGTCTTCGCCCTCGCCGACAAGGTCCTGCACGAGAGCGGGCTGCTCGCGGTCACGATCATGGGCATCGTCATCGCCAACTCCAACCTGCCCTCCCTCGTCGAGCTGCGGCGCTTCAAGGAGCATGCGACCGTCCTTCTGGTCTCCGGCGTGTTCATCCTGCTGGCCGCCTCGCTCGATCTGGCGATGATGGCGCAGCTCACCTGGAGGGCGGTGCTGCTGGTGCTGCTGATCGTGCTGATCGCCCGGCCGCTCACGGTCTTCGGCGCCTTGGCGACTACCAGGCTGCCCATAAAGGAACAGGCGCTGGTGGCGTTCACCGGGCCGCGCGGCGTGGTTCTCGTAGCGGTGGCCGGCTTCTTCGGCGAGCGCCTCGTGCAGGTCGGCGTGGCCGACGGCGCCCTGATCGCACCGCTGGCCTTCGTTCTGGTGATGGCGACGGTGGTGCTGCATGGCTTCACCCTGGGCCGCGTGGCGCGGCGCCTGGGGCTTTCGGGGGGCGAGACGACGGGGGTCATCCTCGTGGGCGCCTCGCCCTTCTCCATCGCCCTCGCCGAAACGCTGCAGCGCGCCGAGGTGCCGGTGCTGATCACCGATCCCGAACGCTGGCGCCTGCGACAGGTGCGCGACGCGAATCTGCCCAGCTTCTATGGCGATATCCTCTCGGAGGCGGCCGAGCACAGCGTCGAGCTGGTGAACTTCGAGACGGTCATCGCCGCAACCGACAACGATGCCTACAACACCCTGGTCGCCACCAATCTGGGGCCGGAATACGGACGCGACAACGTGTTCCAGGTCGCACGCTACGCGCCGGCTGGCAAACGCCACGAACTGCCCCCGACCCTCGGAGGTCGCGCTTTCATGGACGGAGCCTCGCTGGCCGACCTGAACGGGCGGGTACAGGACGGCTGGCGCTTCTCGGCGACCCCCCTGACCAAGGAGTACGGGATCGAGGACTGGCGCGACAAGCGCCCGAACGCCATCGTCGCGGCGGAGCTCGTCGCCGACGAGCTGCGCCTCGTCGGACCGGACGTCGAGATCGACGCCAAGGCCGGAACCGTGCTGATCGCAATGCTTCCGCCAGGCGATGCGTCCGAGGCGAAGAGCCGGCCCGCCGCGCCGGAAGAGGAAATGGCCGACACCGGCTGAAGCCCGCCTACGTCATCTTGCGGCCGCCGCGGGGAAGCCACAGGATCGGCCCGTGCCCCAATCCATTGCTCGGCACCTCCCGGCCGAAGCCTCCGAAGGACCGCTCATGAACATCGACCTGCTGCGCCGCCTTTGCGAAACCCCAGGCGTGCCCGGGCACGAGCACCGCGTCCGCGCGCTGATCGAAGCCGAGATCGAGGGGCTCTTCGACGAGGTGCGCACCGACCCGATGGGCTCGCTCCTTTGTCGCCGCGACGGCGACGGTTCGGTCGAGACCCCGTTGAAGGTCATGCTGCTTTGCCACATGGACGAGATCGGCTTTCTTGTCAGTCACATCACAGACAAGGGCTTCATCCACGTCCAGGCCGTCGGCGGCTTCGACGCGCGCAACCTCTTCTCGCGCCGCGTGCTGGTCTGCACCGAGGGCGGCGACCTGCCGGGCGTCATGAACCCCGGCCGGCCGCCCGATCCACATCTCCAGCCCCGAGGACCGCAAGAAGATCCCCGAGGTGCACGAGTTCGTCATCGACATCGGCATGGGAGCGGAGGCGAAGGATCATGTGCAGGTGGGCGACATGGTGGTCCTCGATGCGCCGTTCATGGAGATGGGCGGCAAGCTGGTGAGCAAGGCGATGGACAACCGCATCGCCTGCTGGCTGGGGATCGAGGCGATCCGCGCGCTCGGCGACCACCGCGGCCCGGCGGAGGTGCACGTGGCCTTCACCGCGCAGGAGGAGGTGGGCCTGCGCGGCGCCCGCACGGCGGCCTTCGCGGTGAGGCCCGACATCGGCATCGGCATCGACACGACGCTCGCCTGCGACACCCCCGGCGTGCCGGAGCAGGACCGCACGACCGAACAGGGCAAGGGGTTCGGCCTGCACGTGCGCGACAGCAGCTTCATCGCCGACCGCGCGCTGGTGGCCGAATTCGCGGCCCTGGCCGAGCGCGAGGGCATCCCCTACCAGCGCACCATGCTCCGCGCCGGAGGCCAGGACGGCGCCGCGGCCCAGCAGGCGGCGGCGGGCGCCCGGGCCGTGGGGATCGTGGTGGGCACGCGGTACATCCACACGGTGACGGAGATGGCCGACAAGGGAGACCTGGCGGCGGCGCGGGATGTGCTGGCGGCTTATTTGCGGGGGGTTTGAAGCATCAAACGTAGCGAGACAGGAAATTCTGTTTCGCCCGTTCAAAAAACAGATCCGCGCCCATCGACGACTTACAAATACAATACCGATAGCTTTACGATTAAAGGCCTCGAACTCCTTAACGTGAATGATCGCGATCTATTTTTTCCTTCAGTTTATTGAATATCTCTGGATTCTGGTGTTGTCTTGGCAGCAAGAATGCCGTCTGTATCGCGTTAAACATCTCGGGGATTGATAGCATGGTGATTGGCTCAGCGGAGTCCTCGTTTCTCGCATAGTCGAACAGGCTATTGACATAAGCTTGAAGTAAAACGAGGTCGTAAATCGGTTGAACCGCCAATAGAGGGTCAATTCCGTCAGCGGTCCGCGTTCTCTGCACCTGATACCACGAAACTAATTCGAAAGTTCTTTCTGCGGCTTCATTGTCGATATGCTCAATTACCTGTTGCAATGAATTTATGCCTGCAATTGGAGGGCTTGGCTTCTTCCCTATAGCGCCTTCGGAACCAGCAAGTAATAGATGGCACCCCATTTCTTTGACGTACCTGGAAACTTCACTTAGGGCATCCGGCATCCGCGCTCGGGCCGCCATTTTCTTACGACGCATGAGGTCTTTATGACGGCCGTCCTCGTCCAACGCTTGTCGCCGCATAGTTCTTATCGTCCACATTGCGGCAACGAGCGCAATCAAACCTGCTATAAGCGTTTGCCACTCCAAAGCCAAAACAATGATGTACGAAAAGCTGTCACTAATGTATTCTATAAATATAACTTTTGCCGTTGACCAGTTCATCGAAAAGGTCTTCCTCTCTCTTATAGAGCGTTATTTTTGCAGGTTTAGATTCGCCCCGATGTACCCTTAAATGGCGAAGCCAAAGGTCGCTACTTTGATTCGCTGATTGGGGGTAAAGTTCCCGGCTTGTTACTTGACTGCGCCACACGCATTTTCAAATAATCTCATCCTCATCGAACAACGGATCCGCCGCCAGCTGATCCTCCAGCGTCTCGATCGCGTCCTCCGCCCCCTTCGGCCGCGCCAAAGTCGCCAGATGAAACAGCCCGTCGCCCTCGTTGACGATGGGCAGGTTCGTCCGCCCGATCACCAGCCCCGGCCCCGGTGCCGTCACCTCGCGCTCCACCTCGCCGAACGGGTCCGAGACGATGCCCAGCACGTCGCCCTTCGCCGCCATTGCGCCCGTGCCCATGAACGCCCGCAGGAGCCCCCCGGCCGGCGAGCGCACCCAGTGGCTCGACGTCGCGTGCATGGGTGCTGCGGACCGGCGCGCGGTGCCCTTGCCGGTCACCATCCCCAGCTCCCGCATCACCCGCAGGCAGCCGGAGACCCCGGCGCGCACCGCCATCTCATCGAACCGCAGGCCCTCCCCCGCCTCGTAGAGCAGCATGTCCACGCCTTCCTTCTGCGCCGCCATCCGCAGGCTGCCGTCGCGCAGGGGAGCGGTCAGCACCAACGGCGCGCCGAAGGCGTCGGCCAGCGCCACGGTCGCCTCCTTGGAGGGCGAGACGCGGATCTGCGGCAGGTTGGTGCGGTGGATCGCAGCGGAATGCAGGTCGATCCCCAGATCCGAACGCTTGACGATCTCGGTCATGAAGAGGTCCGCCAGACGCGAGGCCAGCGAGCCGCGCGGGCTGCCGGGGAAAGAGCGGTTGAGGTCGCGCCGGTCGGGCAGGTAGCGCGAATGGTTGAGGAACCCGAACGTGTTGACGATGGGCGCGATCATCAGCGTGCCCTTCATCGTGTCGAGCGCCTCGGCCTTCATCAGCCGCCGCGCGATCTCTACCCCGATCACCTCGTCGCCGTGGATCGCGGCGCTCACGAACATCGTCGGCCCCGGGCGGCGGCCATGCACCACGTGCACCGAAAGCGTGATCGGCGTGTGGTCCGACAGCACGCTCACCGGCAGCTCGATCGTCTGCCGCGCGCCCGCCGCGACCGAGCGATGCCCGATCTGGAAGGAAGGCCGGCCTGTCATTGCTTTGGCCGCCGGCTTGCCCTTCGTCTCCGGCATCAGCCGCCCCGCCCCGCGGCGCCCCGCTTCAGCCGGCCCCGCATCAGCCGGCCCCGCGCGTCTTGGTCTTGCCGGGCTTGGCGTGGCTTTCCAGGTACTCGATGATCTTGCCGGCCACGTCGATGCCGGTCGCCTTCTCGACGCCTTCCAGCCCGGGAGAAGAGTTCACCTCCATCACCACCGGGCCGTGATTGGCGCGCAGCATGTCGACGCCGCAGACGTTCAGGCCCATCGACTTCGCCGCCCGTATGGCGGTGGAGCGTTCCTCGGGGCTGATCTTGATCGTCGCCGCCGATCCGCCACGGTGCAGGTTGGAGCGGAACTCCCCCTCCGCCCCTGTGCGCTTCATCGCGGCGATCACCTTGCCACCGATCACCAGCGCCCGGATGTCGGTACCGCCGGCCTCCTTGATGAATTCCTGCACCATGATGTTGACGTTGGCGCCCCGGAACGCCTCGATCACCGACTTGGCGCTGCGGTCGGTGTCGGCCAGCACCACCCCGATGCCCTGCGTGCCTTCGAGCAGCTTGATGACCGTGGGCGCGCCGCCGGCGATCTTCAGCACCTCCTCGGTCTGCTTCGGGTCATGGGCGAAGGTGGTCACCGGCAGGCCGATCCCGTCGCGCGCCATCAGCTGCATGGAGCGCAGCTTGTCGCGGCTACGCCCGATGGCGACGCTTTCGTTCAGCGGATAGACCCCCTGCATCTCGAACTGCCGCAAAACGGCGAGGCCGTAGAATGTGACCGAGGCGCCGATGCGCGGGATCACCGCGTCATACTGGGGCAGCTTCTCGCCGTTGTAGTAGATGTCCGGCCGCCGGCTCGCGATGTTCATGTAGCAGCCGAGCGTCTTGATGATGTCAAGTGTGTGGCCCTTGGCCTCCGCGGCCTCCTTGATGCGCTTGTGGGAGTAGAGGTTGGCGTTCTGCGCCATCATTGCGATCTTCATCCGGTCCGTTCTCCTTGCGGTTTTGTGCCATCCTGCACATTCCGCGGCGGATGGCGAGGGACACGGGCCGGTCGCCCAACCGGCCGAACGCCTTGCCCCCTTGGCTCCGAAGCGTTTAGAGCGTTGCCCGAGGCCCGCATGGGCCCGCCCTCAGGGAGAGCCGCCATCGTCCGCGTCCTGTTCTTCGTGCTGGCCCTTCTCGCGGCGGTCGCCGCCCTCTGGTGGCTCAGCCGCGATTTGCTGCCGCCCCGGTCGCTTACCTTCGCGTCGGGCGCCGAGGGCGGCGGCTACAACGCCCTCGCGCAGCGCTACGCCGAGATCCTGGCGCGCGACGGGATCGCGGTCGAGGTGCTGACCACCGCCGGCTCGGTCGAGAATGCCAGACTGTTGAGCGAGGGGCTGGCGGATGTGGCGCTTCTGCAAGGCGGCATCACCCCCGACGGTCCGATCGAGACGCTTGGCTCGCTGTTTCTGGAACCGGTCTTCTTCTTCGTGCAGGCGGGCGGCGTGGTGCCCCCGAATGCCGGCCAATGGCGGGGCCTGCGGATCGCTGCGGGCGGAGAGGGCAGTGGCACGCGCGCGGCGATGATGGATTTCGCCGGTGCCGCAGGCATCGCGCCCGGCGCCAACACGTTCCTGCCCCTCGGCGGTGGCGATGCGGCGGCGGCGCTGCTGGACGGCCGGGCCGACGTGGCCATCTTCGTGGCCCCGGTCGGCGCGCCCTATCTGCTGCCGCTCTTCGCCTCCGACCAGACCAGTCTGCTGCGGCTCGACCACATCGAGACGCTGGCACGCCGCCTGCCGCAATCCTCGCTCATCGCGCTGCCCTCGGGGGCCTTCTCGCTGGCGCCCCCCGTCCCTGCGCAGAGCGTGAACATGCTGGCCCTCGTCGCGCGGATGGGCGCCCAGCCGGGTCTGCATCCGTCGCTCGTCGACAGGCTTGTCGAGGCGGCGCGCGAGATCCACGGGCCCCGCGACGCGATCAGCGACGATGGCGATTTTCCTACGATGGAGTTCGCCGCCCTGCCCGCCGACAGTTATGCCCGCGACCTTCTGGCCGACGGGCCGAGCCCGCTGCAATCCTTCCTGCCCTACTGGGTCGTCGCTCAGGTCAACCGCTTCGCGATCCTGCTGCTGCCAATCGTCTTCCTGCTTCTGCCGCTGCTGCGCACCTTGCCCGGGCTCTACCAATGGCGCATGCGGCGGCGGGTGTTCCTGCACTACGCCACCCTGCGGGAACTGGAGGATGCCGTCTACGCCACCGGCGATCCCGAGCGGCTGGGCGAGATCAAGGCCCGCCTGGCGCGGCTGGATCGCGAGATCGCCAGCCTCTCCGTGCCGCTGCCCTACCGAGATGCCGCCTTCACGGCACGGGTCCATATCGACCTTCTGCGCCGAAGGATCGCCGACAAGACCGAGGCCGCCGACGCCTGAAAATGCCGCGGGGGGCCGAAACGTACGAGATGGAGCGGAACACTCCACGATGCCCGGCCTTACACCTCCATGGATACTTCAAGCGTCCTGATCGGCACCCTCATCGTCGTCGCAACATTCTACGACGTTCTGCACACCACCATCAGCATGTCCGGCTCCGGCCCCCTCACCCGCGGGGTCTCACGCGTCACGGCCGCGCTCGCCAACGCGCTCGTGCGCCCGTTCGGCGGACGGTCCGTGCGGACCCTGCGCGGAGCCGTCGGCCCGTTCGTACTCAGTTCCGTCGCCTTCGTCTGGATCGCGGTGCCGATGGTGGGCTACGGCATGATATTCCATGGGATCGGGGGCCTCACGCTGGAGCCCGACGGCGCACCCGGCCTTTTCCAGGCGATGACCTTCGCCGGCTCGCGGCTATCGACCCTGGGCGCGGCCAATGCCACCCCGGCCTATGTCTCGGCGGATTTCCTGGCCATGGTCGCCTCTGTCAACGGGATGGTGGTTCTGACGCTCTCGGTGAGCTTCCTCATGAACGTGATCCAGACGACCTCGCAGCTCCGCAGCTTCGCCTTGCGGGTCGACGCACTCGATCACGCGGGCCGGCTGAACGGCAGTCCCACCTCGGCGCTGTGCGACATTGCAGCGCTCGGGCCGATGATCTGCGGACTGGTGGTCGATCTCACGCACAGCCCGCTGTCGCGGTATTTTTCCCCCAGCCGCACCGCGCTGAGCTTTCCGGATGCGGTTCTGCGCCTGGCCGATCTCATCGCGGAGGCGGACGGTCATCCTCCGGAGGAAGTGGGGAGCGAGTTCGCCCAGCTTCGCCGCGGGCTGGCGATGCTCGGCCCGGTGCTGGCGGATCCGCGATCGCCGCCCGATCTACATTTGACCCGCCGCTGGGCGCGCGAGCACGCCATCGGTTCAGGAGGCTGAGCGGGGAGCACCTGCCCGGCGGCGTTCCGCGCGCCCCGCGGAACCCCCTCCCGGGCTTGCAGCGGGCCTGCGGAGCCTATACGTCCCTGCAATCCCGAAACCGACCGGACCCGCCCGCCCATGCAAAACATCGTCCTCATCGTGCACCTCGTCCTGGCGCTCTGCCTGATCGGGGTGGTGCTGCTGCAGCGCTCCGAAGGGGGCGGTCTGGGGATCGGCGGCGGCGGCGGCGCGGTGTCGAGCCGGGGCTCGACCACGGCGCTCGGCAAGCTGACATGGGCGTTCGCCATCGCCTTCATCGGCACGTCGATCACGCTGACGATCATCGCCGCGCAGCAATCGGCCGGAACTTCGGTGCTCGACCGCCTCGGCGTCGATGCCCCGGCGCCGTCCAGCGCACCGGGCCTGCCCTCGGGCGCAGACCTGCTGCCGCCGCCTGCACCGGGCGACGCTGGCAGCTCGACGGACCCATTGCTTCCCCCGCGCGCGGAATAGTAGAGGCAGCCGCTGCAGCGGCGGGCTTGGGTCTCTGCCGCACCTGTCGATAGCGGTCGGTTCAGCCTCGGCCGTTCCGGTCCCTGTGCCCTCGGCAGGTGGGTGATGCGTCGAACGCCGGCTCCCCCTGCGGGCCGCTGCTGCAGATCAGGCGCCGCGTTAAAAATAACCAGCACAGGCAGGCTGGCGGGTGCGAGCGTCGTTACCCCACAATCCCTAGCTTCACCCGATTTCCAGCCCCCTGCATGTTGCGGCCCATCGGAGAATCTCCTATACGTCGTCCCCCGTGATCCTGCCGCGCCGCACTTCCCTCTGCGGCCCGCGCCAGCCCCACGGGAAGGACCCTGAAATGACGCGATACGTCTTCATCACCGGTGGCGTGGTGTCGTCGCTCGGCAAGGGCCTGGCCTCGGCGGCGCTCGGCGCGCTTTTGCAGGCCCGCGGCTTCACCGTCCGGCTCCGCAAACTCGATCCCTACCTGAATGTCGATCCCGGCACGATGTCGCCCTTCGAGCACGGCGAGGTCTTCGTGACAGACGACGGCGCCGAGACGGACCTCGACCTCGGCCATTACGAGCGGTTCACCGGCGTCGCCGCCCGCAAGACCGACAGCATCTCGTCCGGCCGCGTCTATTCCAACGTTCTCGAGAAGGAACGCCGCGGCGACTACCTCGGCAAGACGATCCAGGTGATCCCCCACGTCACCAACGAGATCAAGGATTTCATCGCCATCGGCGACGGCGAGGTGGATTTCATGCTGTGCGAGATCGGCGGCACGGTGGGCGACATCGAGGGCCTGCCGTTCTTCGAGGCCATCCGCCAGTTCGGGCAGGAACGCCCCCGCGGCCAGTGCGTGTTCATGCACCTCACCCTGCTGCCTTGGCTCGCGGCCTCGGGCGAGCTGAAGACCAAGCCCACCCAGCACAGCGTCAAGGAGCTGCGCTCCATCGGCCTCGCACCAGACATCCTGGTCTGCCGCGCCGAAGGCCCGATCCCGGTGCGCGAGCGCGAGAAGCTGGCGCTGTTCTGCAACGTCCGCCCCGACAGTGTGATCGCCGCGCAGGACCTGCCGACGATCTACGCCGCGCCGCTGGCCTACCACCGCGAGGGGCTGGACCAGGCGGTGCTGGATGCCTTCGCCATCTCGCCCGCGCCCCGGCCCGCGCTCGGCCGCTGGGAAGACGTGCAGGACCGGATCGAGAATGCCGAGGGCGAGGTGCGCATCGCCATCGTCGGAAAGTACACCCAGCTCGGCGACGCCTACAAATCCATCGCCGAGGCCCTGACCCATGGCGGCATGGCCAATCGCGTTCGCGTCCGCGCCGAATGGATCGACGCCGAGATCTTCGAAGCCGAGGATCCCGGACCGCATCTCGAAGGGTTCCACGCCATCCTCGTGCCCGGCGGCTTCGGCGAACGGGGGACCGAAGGAAAGATCCGCGCGGCGGAGTTCGCCCGCACCCGCAAGATCCCCTATTTCGGCATTTGCCTCGGCATGCAGATGGCCGTGATCGAGGCGGCGCGAAACCTGGCGGAACTGGAAGATGCGGGGTCGGAGGAATTCGCCGGCGCAGCCCGGGGCGGCGGCGATGTGCGGCGGCTGACGCCGGTGGTCTACCACCTGAAGGAGTGGGTGCAGGGCAACCACCGCGTGACCCGGACGCAAGGCGACGACAAGGGCGGCACCATGCGCCTTGGCAGCTACACCGCGCATCTCAGCGAGGGCAGCAGGGTCGCCGAAATCTACGGCAGCACCATCATCGAGGAACGTCACCGCCACCGCTACGAGGTGGACATCGCCTACCGCGAGGCGCTGGAGGCGGCGGGCCTGCATTTCAGCGGCATGTCGCCCGACGGCCGGCTGCCCGAGATCGTCGAGCTGGCGGACCATCCCTGGTACATCGGCGTGCAGTTCCACCCCGAGCTGAAATCCAAGCCTTTCGCGCCGCATCCGCTCTTCGCCGATTTCGTGCGCGCCGCCACCGAGGTCAGCCGGCTGGTCTGAGATCCGGGCGGGGCGGCTCTGATGCCCCCCGCCCGGATCCTCTGCAGTGGGCCGGCCGTGCCAGGAACCAGCCGGCCAGCTTCAAGGCCGTCAGGCGCCGCGGCGCCGGCGCCCGACGAAGGCCAGCATGCCACCGGCACCCAGCATCAGCGGAAGCGCCGCAGGCAGCGGCACCTCGGACACGGTCAGCGAAGGCCGCAGGGACGCATCGCCATTGTCCGACGACGCAAAGAGGCCCACCGCGAATAGGTCGTTCGGGGTGAACATGCTGGGCGTATCGGTCTGCACGACGCCGCGTTGCGACAGCTCGAAGCCGAAGTTGCCGCCTGTGTCGCCGAGCCAGTCCTTGACCAGGCCGGTCACGTCGAAGACCAGCTCTTCCATGCCGCCGGTCATCGTGGCGCTGGTCACGATCTCACCCACGGCAGGCCGGGTGTTCCAGGTCACGAGCTGCTCGTCCCACGCTTCCAGCACGCGCTTGATATCCACCACGATGGGAAATTCGGGTGTGGGCGCGGAGAAAGGCGCAAGGTTGCCAATCCCCTTGAGGCTGAACGACCCCGAGGCGACGCGGCTTGAGGTCAGCCCGGTGTCCGAGAGATCGAATTCCACCAGCGAGCGTGTCGTGTGCTCGCGGACGGTATTGGAAAACTCAGGATCGCTCGGGTTCACGAAAGGGGTCGTCTCGGCGACGCCCAGTGTTTGGCCGAAAGGGGCGAGCGCCGTGTCCGGCACATTCACTTCGTCGAAATTGATCTCGGCCGGGATGCCGGGGACGCCCAGGGTACCGGGAACCTCGAATGCATAGACGAACGCGTCCTTGCCCTCGGGGCCGGGCTGCAGGGTCACGGCGGCGAATGCCGGGCCCGATGCCAGCGCCGCGCCGAGAACGATCGCCAGAGGGGTTGCAGGAAAACTCATCGTCACTCCCTCATTCATTGAAAGCGGGCGTAATTCGACCGCTACCTCAAGGTACGTCATGGTTAACGGAAAGTTGCGGTCCGTCGCGGATCGGTGCAGAGAAATCCACCCTTCCGGGTCGGATCGGTCACCGAGCCCCGGCTCCCCCTCATTCGGCTGTATGAGCTTTGGTGCGGGCCGGCTGCAGAAGCTGCCTGCGCGGGGCATTCGGGGGGACGGCGCCGGGATCTGCTGCAATCGTCCGCGCGATCGCCACTTATGAGGGAACAAGTCAGCGGGCGGCAAGTTTACTACCCAGCTCAGGAGGGCATACAGATGGACGACGACAAGATCAAAGGCTCGATGAAGAAGACCGGCGGCAAGGCCAAGGAAGAGTTCGGCAAGGCCACCGGCAACCACGACATGGAAGCCGAAGGCAATGCGGACCAAGCCGAAGGCAGCATCCAGAAGGGTGTTGGCGAGGCGAAGGACAAGCTGCGCGGCGACAGCTGAGCGCTTTCATCAGGTAGTGAGTTTTGGGGTCGGCCTTGTGCCGGCCCTTTTCGCAAGTGGGCAGTCACAATGATGGATAGCCTCGGGTCCGGTCTCAGATTTGCCATCGGCGGCGCGTCGTGCCATCGAGCAGCCGGACCGCGCCGGAGGTGATCGCCGCCGCATGGTGCGGATGACCCCGATTGAGCGGGCTGTGCCGAAATAGTGGTTCGGGCGGAAGCGCGGGTGTTTGATGATACCTTTTGGTGAGGCAGTGCAGCATCGCGCGCAGGCTGCAGTGGACCCTTCCTAAGCTACCTGCGGCATGTCGACCTTATCGGCCTCGAGGTCTTCAAGGATCTGCATGCGCGGCACTTCGAAACCAGAACGGGCGCCCTCAGCAGGAACGTGAACAGGCGTGGCCTCGTACTCCTGACCTAGCTGCAGGGCGCACGTTTGAAATTCAGGTCGCACGGCGCACCTGAACGTTCCCAGCCTTTGCAATCCCTGCGGCCGGACCGAGGCTGACCCCGCCTGCATGATCGCCCCGGTTATCGAAAGAGCGCCCGACGGCACGCTGATCCATGACGCCCGCGTCGTGGCCCTGATGCGCAGCGAAGACATGGTCCGTCCGGAGAAGAGGATACACGACATTCTTCCCACCGCGCCAAACAGCCCGCTTTGGCTGATATGGACGCAGCCGGGATAACGCGGCGCGCGTCCAAGTTTACCGGGTACCCGACGCTGGGCACTGAAGACCCTGCCGGCCCACTCCCCCGGGCGGGAGGGCCGGCCATCACTTCGCCGGGTCATGCCCCCAGTTCATCAGGGAATACCGCCATTTGCTGTGTTCCATGTCCTCATCCGGGCCGCCTTGGGCCAGATGACGGTTGACGTAGCCCACGGTCTTGCCCATCCAGTCCCACTGGTCGTCGCTCAGATCGCCCTTGTTGGTCCGCCTGATCTCCACGATCCGGCGGCCCGACTTGTGGCCGGTGCTTTCGCCCTCTCCGCCGGTATCGCCCACCTCGCGACTTTCCTCGGTCTCCAGCCAATCCTCCAGCTCCTTGGGCGCCATGTTCACCAACTTGCCCCATTCTTCCCAGATCTCGTCGTGGGATTTCGCCATCGTCGGTCTCCTGTCTACGGTGCGGTCCGGGGCGCAACGCGCCGCCGTGCTGGCCGGTTTCCCGAAGGTTGGGGGGAACGCCGGGCATGGCTCATGCATTGGGAAGGAGAGTCACGAAAGGACCGCCGCCTTGCGCCAGCTTGACACCGACCCCGACGATTTCGCCTGGGCAATTCCCTTCATGCGGGCCGGCTATTTCGGCCGCGGGCTCGTCTACACCGTCATCGGGGGCTTTTCGCTTTATGCGATCTCCCGCGGCGGGCAGGCACAGGGCACCTCGCAGGCCTTCAAGCAACTGGAGACCACCTGGTGGGGGGTCACGGTTCTGGTCGGCATCGCTCTCGGCCTCGCTGCCTACGCCATCTGGCGCGCCGTCGATGCGTTCTGGGATCTGGAAGCATACGGGAGCGACGCTAAGGCCTGGATCGCACGGAGCGGCATGATCGTCACCGGCGCGATCCACCTGGCCCTCGCCGGCGCGGCGGCGGCGCTGATCTGGACGGGCGGAAGCTCTGGCGGCGGAAGTGGGAGCGGCGGGGGCACTGCGGCCTCGGGCGGCGGCAGTGGCGGCGAAGGATCGAAGATCGCAGAGGCGGTCTCCTGGATCATGTCGCAACCCTATGGCGTCTGGCTCGTCGGCGCGGCCGGCCTGCTTACCGTTGGCGCCGGCCTCTACTACATCAAGAAGGCTGTCGCGCAGGATTACCGCGAGAACCTGCAAGCCAGCCAGTTCACCCTCAACTGGAACCCGGCGCTGATGATGGGCGTCGCCGCCCAGGGGGTCACCGTCACCATCGTCGGCGGCTTTCTCGTCTATGCCGCGATGACGACCGACCCCAGCCAGGCGGGCGGCCTTGGGAAGACCTTCCAGTGGCTCTCTCAGCAGGCCTACGGTCGGGTTCTGGTGGGCGTGCTTTGCGCCGGTCTGCTGGCCTTTGCCTTCTTCTGCTACGTGAATGCCGGCTACCGGATCGTGCCGCGCGCCGCGGGCGACGACACCACCACGCTCGCCCGGCGTCTCAAGGCCGCGGCCCGCTGAGGCGGCGTGGCTTGTGCCTGCCGCAGAGCGCCCTAGATTGGCGCCATGTTCGAAAACCTGCTTCGCCGCCTCACCGCCAATGATTCCGAGCCTCTGACGGAGCCCGACGCCCGCGTGGCGCTCGCGGCGATCCTGGTGCGCATCGCCCGGGCCGACGAGGTCTATTCCAAGACCGAGGTGGCCCGGATCGATCGCGTGCTGGCTGCGCGCTACGGCCTCGGTCCCTTCGAGGCCGCCGCGCTGCGTGGTCAAGCGGAGCGTCTGGAGGCGGAGGCCCCCGACACGGTGCGCTTCACCCGGGCCATCAAGGGCGCCGTTCCGCTTGAAGATCGGATCGCGGTGATCGAGGCCATGTGGCAGGTGGTGCTGGCCGATGGCGAGCGGGAGGCCGAGGAAGACGCACTGCTCCGCCAGATCGCGCCGCTCCTGGGCATCAACGACCGCGACAGCAACATGGCTCGCCGCCGCGTACAGAAGGCTTCGGGGTTGGCCTGACGCCGCAGATTCGCGCTGCATCCCTCCAAGCTTCCCCAACGGTAGATCGGTCCAACGCCTGTTAAATAGGCGGTTCGGCAGATTTTCGCAGGCTTGGCCCAGACCCGACGCTTGCAATACCCGGCGCAGTACTCCGTAATCGCGGCTGGCCGCACGCGACGGTGGCCGAAAATGGCTGAAGCGAGCATGGATTGACCCGACTCCCCCCCGTCATCGAGATCAGGGACCTGCACAAGGCCTATGGCGCACTGGAGGTGCTCAAGGGCGTCTCACTCCGCGCCGCCCGCGGCGATGTCGTCTCGCTCATCGGCTCCTCGGGGTCCGGCAAGTCCACGCTGCTGCGCTGCGCCAACCTGCTGGAAGACAGCCAGCAGGGCGAGATCCTTTTCGAGGGCGAGCCCATCGCCTGGAAGGGCGCCGCCCATAGCCGCCGCCCGGCAAACCGCGCGCAGGTGCTTCGGGTGCGCACCAATCTCAGCATGGTCTTCCAGCAGTTCAACCTCTGGGCCCACATGACCATCCTGCAGAACGTCATGGAGGCCCCCGTGACGGTCCTTCGCCAGGACCGTGCCACGGTCGAGGCCCGCGCCCGCGCGCTCTTGGCCAAGGTCGGCATCGGCGAAAAATGCGACGTCTACCCCGCGCAGCTTTCGGGCGGCCAGCAGCAGCGCGCCGCCATCGCCCGCGCGCTCTGCATGGAACCCAAGGCGCTTCTTTTCGACGAGCCAACCTCAGCCCTCGACCCCGAGCTGGAGCAGGAGGTCGTGCGCGTCATCCGCGACCTGGCCGCCGAGGGGCGCACGATGCTCATCGTCACCCACGACATGCGCCTGGCCGCCGACGTCTCGGATCACGTCGTGTTCCTGCATCAGGGCCGCGTGGAGGAGGAAGGGCCGCCGGCCACGCTCTTCGGCGCCCCGAAATCCACTCGCCTGCGTCAGTTCCTCTCGGCCACCATGCCGGCAGAGGCGCAGGCCCCCGAACCGGCCCGGCTTCCGGCCTGACCGGCAATCATAAAAACCTGTCCCAACATCGGAGATCCCCAATGAAGACCCTCGCACTCGCCGCCGCCTTCGCCCTCGGCGCCGGTATCGCCACAGCCCAGGACACCATCCGCATGGGCACAGAAGGCGCCTACCCCCCCTACAACTTCATCAACGACAGCGGCACGGTCGACGGCTACGAGATCGAGCTCGGCAATCTCATCTGCGAGAAAGCCGGGCTGACCTGTGAATGGGTCACAAACGAATGGGACAGCATCATCCCCAACCTCACATCCGGCAACTACGACACGATCATGGCCGGCATGAGCATCACGCCCGAGCGTGACGAGGTCATCGACTTTACCCAGAACTACATGCCGCCCGCATCCTCCGCCTATGCCGCGATGTCTGACGATGTCGACCTCGAAGGCGGCGTGATCGCGGCCCAGACCTCCACGATCCAGGCCGGCTTCATCGCCGAGAGCGGGGCCACCCTCGTCGAATTCGCCACCCCCGACGAGACCATCGCCGCCGTCCGAAACGGCGAGGCCGACGCGGTCTTCGCCGACAAGGACTTTCTCAGCGACATCGTTGCGGAAGATTCCGACATGACCTTCGTCGGCGAGGACGTACAGCTGGGCGGCGGTATCGGCATGGGCCTGCGCGAAAGCGACACGGAGCTGAAGGAAACGTTCGACGCGGTCATTACCGACCTGAAGGCCGACGGCACGATCGACGGGCTGATCACCAAATGGTTCGGCGAAGATTCGCCCACCTTCAACTGAGCCAGGATTGGCGCGGGACGCCCCCGGCACCCCGCGCCGGCCACATCCAGATGGGTCTAACGGCTCTCCAACCGCGGCGTCATGCCCCCTGCCCCGCTCCAGAAATCGGAGCGGCCTGAGCCATGTTCGCCATCTGCACCGATCCCGACGCCATCGAGGGGCTGACCTGGCTCGCCTGCTACCTCACTACCGGCAAGCACATGGCGTTCTATGCCAGCTTCGGCACCGTCCTGCTGCTGCTGGCGATCACCGCCCCCATCGCGCTGGCCTTCGGGTTCGGCGGCGCCGTGGCCGCGCGCTCGCCCTTCTTCGCACTCCGCCTCTTCGGCCGGGTCTACACCTCGATGGTGCGCGGCATCCCCGACGTCGCGTTCTTCCTCTTCGTGCCCATCGCGCTCGACCAGGGCCTCGAATGGCTGCGCCACCAGGCCAAGTGCCCCGATTGGGAGGGCGCGATCCGGCAGGGCAACGACTTCGTCGTCTGCCCCGCGGCGAAGTTGCCCGTCTCCAACGCCAGCGCCTTCACCCACGATGCCTACGGCTTCGCGCTTGCCGTCGTCGCCTTCTCGATCGTCTTCGGGGCCTTCGCCGCGAACGTCCTCAGCGGTGCCATGGCCGCCGTGCCCCGCGCCCAGATCGAGACGGCCGAGGCCTACGGCATGACCCCGCGCCAGAGCTTCTGGCGGGTGCTGGTGCCGCAGATGTGGGTCTTCGCGCTGCCCGGCCTTTCGAACCTCTGGCAGATCCTCGTCAAGGCGACCCCGCTGCTTTTCCTGCTCGGCATCGAGGATATCGTCTACTGGGCGCGCGAGCTCGGCGGCGCAAAGACCTCGATGTTCGACTATCCTCATCCAGACTGGCGGCTCTGGTACTTCCTCGGCCTGCTGGTCTTCTACCTGACGCTCACGGCCTTCTCCGAGCGGGTCTTCCGCCGCCTGCAGGTCGCCATGAGCCACGGGCAGGCGACCATGGCCGGCGAGGCGCAGCGCCGCGCGGTGCCGGCATGAGCGGCGCCCGGATCACCCCGCTCGCAGACTGCGCCTGCGGTCGCCCGTCGGTCGCACCGCGTCACGGCCATGAACCAGTGCAAGCCAAGGTGCCCGCATGAGCTGCGCCCAGACATTCCAGGACTATGCCCTGCGCAGCGTCGGGATCGGCGAGCGGCTGCTGCCCCGGTCCGACTTCACCCTCTGCGAGCAATTCGTGCTGATCGGCTCCGGCCTGATCTGGAACGTCTACTTCGGACTCGTCGCACTGGCCCTCGGATTCTTCCTCGCCACGCTGGTGGCGCTCGGCAAGGCCGCGCCGTCGCGTTGGGCGCGGCTTCCCGCGGAATGGTTCGTCTTCGTCTTCCGCGGCTCGCCGCTCTTCATCCAGTTCTTCCTGGCCTACGAGGCGTTCGTGCTGTTGCCCCGCGGCGGCATCGAGTTCAGCGTCCTCGGCGTGGCCTTTGACGCCGACACGGGCTGGCTCACCCGGGCCTGGGGCGGCGCGCTGATCGTGCTCTTCCTCAACACCGCCGCCTATACCGGCGAGATCTTCTACGGCGCGCTCCGCTCCGTCCCGAAGGGCGATCTGGAGGCGGCGGAGGCCTACGGCATGTCCGGCTGGGTCAAGTTCCGCCGCGTGACATGGCCCACCATGCTGAGGCTCGCCTGGCCGGCCTATACCAACGAGGCGATCTTTCTCTTCCACGCCACGACGCTCGTCTTCTTCTCGGGCTTCCCGGCCTGGCAGCAGCGCGGCGACGCGCTCTACTACGCCAGCTACTTCGCTGACAAGACGTTCAACCCCTTCATCCCCTACCCCATCGTCGCGGGCTACTTCATCCTGCTGACGTTGTGTGTCATCACCCTCTTCGGCGCGGTCAACAAGCGCCTGAACCGCCACCTGCCGCAGGCCGCCCGCATCCGACTGCGCCCGCGCATGCAGCTCGTCCGCTAGGAAAAGATGGACCTTCCAACCGCCAGCCTGCGCACCGCCTGCGCCGATCTGAACGGCGTCTGGCGCGGCAAGCGGATGCCGGCGGCGCATGGCGCCAAGCTGGAATTCGAGGGGCACCGGATGCCGCTCTCGGCGCTCAACCTCGATCTGTGGGGCACCGACATCGACGACAGCCCGCTGGTCTTCGCCACCGGCGACGCCGACGGGCAGCTGCGCGTGACCGACCGCGGACCCGTGCCCATGCCCTGGCTCGGCTCCCCCGCGACCCTCGTTCCGATGTGGATGTATACCGACGAGGGGCGGCCCTTCGACGGCGACGCGCGGCACGCCCTGGCCCGGGTGCTGGCCCGCTTCGCCAAGCGCGGCTGGAAGGTCGTCGCGGCCTCAGAGCTGGAATTCACCCTTGTGGACGATGCCGGCACGGCCCTCGCCCCTGCCCGCGACCCCGTCACCGGGCGCCCGATCACCGCCGGCCGCATAAACGACGTGATGGGCCTTGATCGCTTCGCCGCCTTCTTCGATGCCCTCTATGCCGGCGCCGAAGCGATGGGCATCGACGCGCAGACCGCGATCTCGGAAAGCGGCCGCGCGCAGTTCGAGGTCAACCTGATGCACGGCCCCGCGATGCGGGTCGCCGACGACACGGCGCTCTTCAAGACGCTCGTGCGCGGCACCGCCCGGGCGCATGCGCTGGCCGCCACCTTCATGGCCAAGCCGTTCGAGGGCGATGCCGGCAACGGCCTGCATTTCCACGTCTCGGTGCTCGACGAGCGCGGCCGCAACGTCTTCGACAACGGCCTGATGACCGGCTCCGCGCTCCTCCGCCAAGCCATCGCCGGGGCCGTGGCCGGCATGCCCGGCGCCACGCTGATCTTCGCGCCCCACGCAAACAGCTACGACAGGTTCGCCCCCGGCAGCCATGCGCCCACCGGCGCTTCCTGGGGCTACGAGAACCGCACCACAGCCATCCGCATCCCCGGCGGCGAACCCCGCGCCCGGCGGCTGGAACATCGCGCGCCGGGCGGCGACACCAATCCCTACCTTGTCCTCGCCGCGATCCTCGGCGCCATGCTGATGGGCATCGAGGATGCGCTCGACCCGCCCGTGCCGGTGATCGGCAACGCCTACGGCCAGCGCCTTCTGCAGATCCCGACCGACTGGCAGGAGGCCATCGACCGGTTCGACGGCTCGCCGAAGATGGCGCGGATCTTCCCGCGCCTGCTGGTCGACAACCTGGTGCGCACCAAGCGGCAGGAGCTGCGCAAGTCCGACGCGATGCGCGCTGAGGTCCTGGGGATGGAGACGTTCGAGCTGGTGTGAGCGGGCAACGGCACGGCTTGCCCGGTCCGGGGGCCGCGTCTAGGGTCCGGCGCACATCACCGGGGGCGCTTCGGTGCCAGGGGTGCAGCGCCAGGGCGGCGCCTTCGGGCAACCTTGCGGGCGTCCGGCCCGAACCCAGGCGCAGAGCCAGACGAAAGGGCCATCATGCATATCGGCATCCTCCAATGCGGCCACGCCAAGCCCGATATCGTCACCGCCCACGGCGATTACGACGCGATGTTCCGGCGCCTGCTCGCAGGGCGCGGCTGGCGCTTCACCACCTGGAACGTCGTCGACATGGAGTTTCCCGAAGGCCCCCATGAGGCCGATGCATGGCTCATCACCGGCTCGCGGCACGGCGCCTACGAGCCGCTGCCCTTCATCGCACCGCTCGAGGCCTTCATCCGTAAGGCCGCCGCCGCCGAGGCGCCGATCCTCGGCATCTGCTTCGGCCACCAGATCGTCGCCCAGGCGCTCGGCGGCACGGTGGTGAAATACCCCGAAGGCTGGGCCATCGGCCGCACCGACTATGCCATCGACGGGCTTGGCACCGTCGCCCTCACCGCCTGGCACCAGGATCAGGTCACGGCCCTGCCGCCCGGCGCGCGCAACCTCGGCGCCTCGGATTTCTGCGCCAATGCCGCGCTCGCCTACGGCGAGACGATCCTCACGATCCAGCCGCACCCGGAATTCGATGCCGCCGTCTCGGCCGACTACTTCCACAACCGCCGTCACGATCCGGAATATCCGCCCGGCATGATCGATGCCGCCGCCGCCCGCGCCGGCCAGCCGCTCGACGGGCCGCGCGTGGCAGACTGGTTCGCGGATTTTCTCACCCATGCCCATGGTCGGGCGCACGACGGCCGGGAGGCCGCCCATGGCTGACTGGCTCGCCAAGATCCCGGGCGCCGCCCGCGCCTATCTCGAGGGCCGACGGCTCGACGAGGTCGAATGCATCGTCAGCGACCTGCCCGGCATCGCCCGCGGAAAGGCGATGCCCGCCAGCAAGTTCGCGCGGCAATCGGCCTTCTACCTGCCCGACAGCATCTTCTACCAGACCATCGCGGGCGGCTGGGCCGAACTGCCCGACGGGCAAAGCTTCACCGAGCCCGACATGATCCTGACGCCCGATTTCTCCACCGCCACCGCCGCGCCGTGGACCGCCGACTGCACCCTGCAGATCATCCACGACGTCTCGGACCGTCAGGGCCGCCCGGTGTCCATGGCGCCGCGCAACGTGCTGAAGCGGGTCGTCGCGGCCTATGCCGAGCTGGGGCTAAGCCCCGTGGTGGCGCCCGAGATGGAGTTCTACCTGGTCGCCCGCAACATCGACCCCGGCCAGTCGATCCAGCCGATGATGGGCCGCTCGGGCCGCCCCGCCGCCGCGCGCCAAGCCTATTCCATGTCGGCGGTCGACGAATACGGGCCCGTGATCGACGACATCTACGACTTCGCCGAGGCCCAGGGCTTCGAGATCGACGGCATCACCCAGGAGGGCGGCGCGGGGCAGGTCGAGATCAACCTGCGCCACGGCGATCCGGTGAAGCTGGCCGACGAGGTGTTCTTCTTCAAGCGGCTGATCCGGGAGGCGGCGCTGCGACACGACTGCTTCGCCACCTTCATGGCCAAGCCCATCGAGGGCGAGCCGGGAAGCGCCATGCACATCCACCATTCCGTGCTCGAGAAGGCCACCGGCGCCAATATCTTCAGCGATGGCGAGGGCGGGGAGTCGGAGATCTTCCACCACTTCATCGGCGGCATGCAGACCCACCTGCCGGCCGCCGTCGCGATCCTGGCGCCCTACGTCAACAGCTACCGCCGCTACGTCAAGGACCATGCCGCGCCGATCAACCTCGAATGGGGCCGCGACAACCGCACCACCGGCATCCGGGTGCCCATCTCGCCGCCAGAGAGCCGCCGGATCGAGAACCGGGTCGCGGGGATGGACTGCAACCCCTATCTCGGCATCGCCGCCTCGCTGGCCTGCGGCCTCATCGGCATCGAGCGCAAGATCGCGCCGCGTGCGCTCTATGTGGGCGATGCCTACAACGGCAAGGAAGAGGTGCCGCGCGGCATCTTCGCGGCGCTGGAGCTTTTCGCCCGCGACGCCGACCTGCGCGCCGTGCTGGGCGAGGAGTTCAGCCGCACCTACGAGGTCGTAAAGGAGACCGAATACGAGGAGTTCCTGCAGGAGATCAGCCCCTGGGAGCGCAAGCACCTGCTGATGGCCGTATGAGCCTGCTGCACCGCAACGACAGCCCGGGCGCCTATCCGGCCAGCTGGTACGCCGCCACCGCCGATCCGTTGCCGCCCTGCCCGCCGCTGGAGGGCGACGTGGCCGCCGACGTCTGCATCGTCGGCGCCGGCTACACCGGCCTTTCCGCCGCCCTGCATCTGGCCGAGGCGGGGCTGAGCGTGAGGGTGCTGGAAGCACAGCGCATCGGCTTCGGCGCCTCGGGGCGCAACGGCGGGCAGGTGGGCTCCGGCCAAAGGGTCACGCAGGACGCGCTGGAAAAGTTGGTGCCGCAGGCGGATGCGCAGGCCCTCTGGCAGGTCGGCGAGGACGCCAAGGCACTGGTCCGCCACCTCATCGCGCGCCACGCCATCGACTGCCACTGGCGCAGCGGCATCGTCGAGGCGGTGCGCACCGCCGCGGGCTTCGACCATGCCCGCCGTCTGGCGGACAAGCTGACGCACGACTACGCCTACGCGAAACTGCAGGTCCTCGACGCGCCCGCCATGGCCGAAACCACCGGCTCGACCGCCTTCGCCGGTGGCGTCCTCGATACCGGCGCGGGGCACCTGCACCCGCTGCGCTTCGTCCTCGGCCTCGCGCGGGCCGCCCAGGCCGCCGGCGCGATCCTGCACGAGGGCGCCGAGGTCACAGCCGTCGCGCCCGGAACGCCCGTCCGGGCCAGCACCGCAAGCGGCACGGTCACCGCCCCCCACGGCATCCTCGCCTGCAACGGCTATCTGGGCGCGCTGAACCTGCCGACGGCGGCGCGCGTCATGCCGATCAACAACTTCGTCGTCGCCACCGAGCCGCTCGACGCATTCCCCGAGATCCTGCCCACCGACGTGGCCGTGGCCGACGACCGCTTCGTCGTCAACTACTGGCGCCGCAGCCACGACAACCGGATGATCTTCGGCGGCGGCGAAAGCTACGGCTACACCTTCCCGCGGGACATCGCCGGCCTCGTGGCCGCCCGCATGCGCGGCCTCTACCCGCAATTGGCCACCCACCCCGTCACCCATGCCTGGGGCGGCACGCTGGCCATCACCCGATCGCGCCTGCCATGGTTCGGCCGCCCCGGCCCCGGCCTGCTGACCGCCTCGGGATATTCCGGCCACGGGGTGGCGCTGGCCACCCTCGCGGGCGCGCTTCTGGCCGAAGCGGTGCGCGGCCCGTCGGAGCGGTTCGAGCTGATGGCCCGCCTGCCCGTGCCGCCCTTCCCCGGCGGCGCCGCGCTGCGCAGCCCCATCCTGATGGCCGCGATGAGCTGGTACGCCTTGCGCGACCGACTAGGCGTCTGAAAGCCGGAGCCGGCCCGCGACGGGGCGCGTCATGGAAATGCGGCAAACTTTCGTCTACAGCTTTCCCGTAGAACACGTTCAGGAACACCGAAAAGCCCATGCTCGACGCCTCCCTCCCCGCCCTGCCAGATACAACCTGCGCCGAACCCATCCCGCAGGCCGCCCGCGCGGAAATCGAGCGCCTGCTGCAAAGCGGCGACCTTTTCCGCTACACCGCCCCCGCGGATGCGCCCGTCACCCTGCTTGAGCGGGAATTCGCCGCCGCCCTCGGCGCCGGCTACGCGCTGGCCGTCTCGTCGTGCTCCGCGGCGCTTTTCCTGGCGCTGAAGGCGCTGGAGCTGCCGCCCGGCGCGCGCGTCCTGGTGCCGGCCTTCACCTTCGCCGCGGTGCCCTCGGCCATCGTCCATGCCGGCTGCACGCCCGTCCTCGTCGAGGTTGGCGATGATTTCCGGATTGTTTTGGAAGACCTGGAAGCGCGGCTTGCGAGCGGCGGCGCCGCCGCGATCCTCGTCAGCCACATGCGCGGCCACACCTCCGACATGGATGCGATCCTGGCGCTCGCCGCCCGGCACGACATGGCCGTGATCGAGGATGCCGCCCATTCCCTCGGCACCCTCTGGAAGGGCCGGCACATCGGGACGCTGGGCGCGATGGGCTGCTTCTCGTTCCAGTCCTACAAGATGCTCAATGCCGGCGAGGGCGGCATGATCATCACCGACGACCCGAGCCTCGCCGCCCGTGCCATCGTCATGTCGGGCGCCTACGAGCATAACTGGGCCAAGCACGATGCCGATGCGGCGCTCTCAGTGGCGCTGGCCGGATGGCAGAACCGCCTGCCGCTCTACAACATGCGTCTCGGCAACCTCTCCGCCGCTCTGGTGCGGGCTCAATTGGCGGAGCTACCCGCCCGGGTCGCCGCCGGCCGCGCCAACCACGATGCCGTGGCCGCACGCCTGCGCGCCTGCCCGGAACGGTTCGCGGTGCCCGAGGCGCTGCCGGGGGAGGCGCGCGCGCCCGACAGTCTGCAATTCACCCTGCGCGGGCTGAGCGACGCACAGGCGCGGCAGTTCATCGAGGCAGCCCGCGCGCGCGGTCTGCCGGTGCAGATCTTCGGGCTCAGCACCGACAATGCCCGCGCCTTCTGGAACTGGGGCTTCCTTGGCCCCGTACCCGATCTGCCCCGGACCCGGGCGATGCTCATGCGCGCCTGCGACGTCCGGCTGCCTTCCCGGCTCACGGCGGCGGAATGCCAGGCCATCGCCGAGGTGCTGCTGGACGCGGCGGCCGAGGCCAACCCCGGTGCCTGAGTAGAGGCGGGCCTCGCCCGCCGCGTCCAGCATGGCCCCCGGGCCCCCCACCCGGGGCCCACGCCCTCGGGCCGGCACCGCCAGAACCGTCAACTTACCGGCCAGCCAGTCGTGGCACGCCACCGCCGGCGCAACTTCGGGATCCCGCAGGATCGGGCATAGCCCACCGCCACCAGCCCGGTATCGGCGGCGTCCTTCACGTCGTGCGACCAGCCGCGGAGCTGGCGCAGGGGTCGGTGGCTCGGCCCCGTCTTCAGCGAAAAGCCGCAAGTCTGCAGCGAGGCCGCTATCTCGGTCAGGAGCCGCCGGGTGACGTCGACGTCGAAATCCTCGATCGCAGGCGCAGCCGCGCGAGGTTGGAGTGATCCCCGCGGGTCGGGTCCGCCCGCGCCGACGCCGCCTCGTCCAGGATGGTGGATGCCCGGCGGCAGAAGGTATGGCGCCTGGGCGTCAGCCGCTGCGGCCGCGCCGCCCGGTCGACGCGGACCGCGCCGGGCCCGGCTTCAAGATTGCCCAGCTGCTGGCTGACCGCCGAGGGGCTCGAGCCCACGCGCCGCGCTGCGGCCAGGATCGAGCGAACCTTCGCGACCCCCGCGACCACCTCGGTCCTCCGAAGCGTGATCCGCCCCTGCGTGCCCCGTGCCCCGTTCATCCCGCTCCGCCCGCCGCCCAGGAAGTCCGGCAATAGCCCTCGTGGCCCTCGCCGTCAGCCACTCGCCCGAAGCGGGCCGGAAAAATCGCGCCCCTCTTTGCCTTGAAAATATCCTCGGGGGTGAATGGGCCGCGAGGCCCAGAGGGGGCAGACAGCCCCTTGCCTTTCGCCAGCGAAAAGCCCGGCCGCGCGGGGCATCGAGCCCCTTGCGTCCGCGCGCCACCAGGTGGCGCGGGCGCGCCGCGGCTGCCGACGTGCAACCGCGACACCGGCCCACCATGCGCCATTGCGCTCTCTGCGTGAGACCGGCATTCTGCGCCCCGCTGCGATCCCTTTCCCTGACCGAGGCCGACCCCATGCGCGACGAAACCGATACCGGCTGGGCCGCGCGCGCCGCGCGCGCCTCGTTCTATGGTTTCACCGACCTGCCGACACTTGCCGATCGCGGCACCACCGTGCTGACCCACGGCGAGGGGCCCTATGTGGTCGATACCGCCGGCACCCGCTATCTCGACGCCAATTCCGGTCTCTGGAACATGGTCGCGGGCTTCGACCATCCAGCCCTCGTCGCCGCCGCGCAGGCGCAATACGCGCGGTTCCCGGGCTATCACTCGCTTTTCGGGCGGATGTCGGACCAGACGGTCGCGCTGAGCGAGCGCCTGGCCGCGCTCGCCCCCTTCGAGGGCGGGCAGGTCTTCTATACCAACTCGGGCTCCGAGGCGAACGACACCATGGTCAAGATGCTGTGGTTTCTCGCCATCGCCGAGGGCAAGCCGGAGCGGCGCAAGATTCTGACCCGGGTCAACGGCTATCACGGGGTCACCGGGCTCGCCGCCTCGATGACCGCCAAGCCCTACAACGCGCTTTTCGGGCTGCCGTTGCCGGGCTTTCTGCACCTGACCTGCCCGCATTACTGGCGCGAGCACCGCGAGGGCGAGGACGAGCCGGCCTTCGTCGCCCGCCTGGCGAAGGAGTTGGAAGACCTCATCGCCGCCGAAGGCGCCGAGACGATCGCCGGCTTCTTCGCCGAGCCGGTGCAGGGCGCCGGCGGGGTGATCCCCCCGGCCGCGGGATATTTCGAGGCAATCCTGCCGATCCTGCGGGCCCACGGCATCCCCTTCATCGCCGACGAGGTGATCTGCGGCTTCGGGCGCACCGGAACCCTTTGGGGCTGCGACAGCTACAGCCTGACCCCCGACGCGGTGATCGCCTCGAAGGCGATGACGGCGGGATTCTTCCCCATGGGCGCGGTGATCCTCGGGCCCGACCTGGCCGCGCGCATCGGCGACGCAGCCCGCGCGGCCGAGGAATTCCCCCACGGGTTCACCGCCTCGGGCCACCCGGTCGGCTGCGCCATCGCGCTTGCGGCGACCCGGCTGATCGTCGACGAGGGGCTGATGGACAACGTCGTCACGCTGACGCCGTCCTTCGAGGCCGGCATGGAATGGCTCCGCGACCGCCACCCCAACATCGGCGAGCTGCGCGGCCGCGGCCTGATGGGCGCGCTCGAGGCGGTGGCCGAGCCCGGCACCCGCACCCCGTTCGCGGGGCATCTCAGCGTCTCGGAGCGCATCGCCAATGCCAGCGCCGACCAGGGCCTGATCTGCCGTCCGCTTGGCCAGGCCATCGTGCTCTGCCCGCCCTTCATCCTGACTTCGGCGCAGATGGACGAGATGTTCGGCAAGCTCGACCGGGCATTGGCGGAGGTTTTCGCCGCCGTCGCCTGAATGCGGCCCGAGGCTGGCAGCTCGCAGCGCGGCACGGCAGGGCAAGTCGCGTCCTGTGGCGCGCTTCGGCGGGGCACTTCCTGCCTGGGATGGGAGCTTTCGGGAGGCGGGGCAAGGGGGCCGTCTGCCCCCTCTGGGCCTCCCGGCCCATTCACCCCCGAGGATATTTTCAAGGCAAAGACGGCGCGCGCAGCTTCGGCAGGCGGGAATGGAACGGCGGGAACCGCGCTTATTCGTTCATCTTCGCCAGCTTGCTTTGCAGATCGGCCAGCTGGGCGCGGATGTCGCGAAGCTCCTCCTCGGACGCGGCGGGTGGCACAGGCGGCGCCGCGGCGGGCGGGGCCTCGGGCTCCGGACCCGGCATCGTGCTGCCCATGCCCTTCGGCCAGCCCGGCACCATGGTCGCCAGGAACGCGCGCTGCTGCTTCTGCATCGCCTCGAACCCCGCCATCGGGTTCAGCGGGCTGGGCACCACGCCAAGGCCCTCGATCATCTTCGCCTGGCTTTCGCGCAGCATCTCGAACGACCCCGCCAGGAACTGCGGCACCACGCTTTGCGCCTGGGTGGCATAGCTGCGCACCAGATCGGTCAGCACCGCGATGGGCAGCACGTTCTCGCCGCGGCTCTCGTGCTCGGCGATGATCTGCAAAAGGTATTGCCGGGTCAGCTCGTCGCCGCTCTTTAGATCGACGATCTTTACTTCGCGGCCCGCCCGGATCACCTTGGCGATATCCTCGAGCGTCACGTAATCGCTGGTCTCGGTATTGTAGAGCCGCCGGCTGGCATAGCGCTTGATCAGCAGCGGCTTGTCGGTTTCGGCCACAGAAGGCGCCCCCTGACGTTTCTCGTGGCGCTCAACCTAGGCCCCGGCCCCGCGAAAGGAAAGGGGACCCGCACGAGCCCGCCCCAACGAAAAAAGGGGCGGACCAAGGCCCACCCCCCGCACGGCGATCCCGGGGGGGAGGACCCCGGGCCGCCACGCATCCTGTCACGCGCTCAGTTCGTGCGCGTCGTTGCCTTCTTGGCGGCGGTTGTCACGTCGCTCGTCGCCTTCTTCATCACGGCAGAGGCGTCTTCGCTCATGTCCTTGCCGGCGGCCAGCATCAGCTCGACCGTTTCCATCTGCACGCGCTTGGCGATCTCGGCGAAGGCGGCCATGGATTCCGAAGCCATCTCGGCCTGGGTCGATGCGAAATCTGTCATCGCCTTGGAATAGTCCTGCGGGTCCTCCTTGACGCTCGTCACGTCGGCCAGCTTCGCAAGGGTGTCCTTGGCCCAGCGCGAGGAGATCTCGGTGGATTTCTCGGCGGCTTCCAGGGCGACCTTGCTCATCTTCTCGTTCAGGGTCGCCTGGGTCTTGAAGGCATCCTGCATCGCCTTGGTGTCGACGGGGAACGAGCCCATCACGTCTTGCATCATCTTGGTCAGGTCGTTGGTGTTGGTCATGGCCATTGGATCGTCTCCGTATGTTGGAACGAGGGAGGGAAGTAGTCCCTCGCGTTGTCGCCTTGAGCTTCATATGCATGCTGCAGTGCAGCATTTCAACTGCCTTTCTGCAGTGCAGCATAAGAAATCTGCGTTGGGAAGTCATGCGGGGTTGGCTGCGGCCGGCAAATCCCTGATTCCACGCCCCTTTGCTGGCGGAGCCAATCATTCGGCAGGGGCGCGAATTGTCGCCCATTCGCCCAGTGAAGCGCGACTTGCCGTCGGAAGCGCAATCTGCCGCCGGCCGAACGGCAGGCGCCCCTTTTGGGCGGACAGCCAGAGGCGCCCGCTGCAACACACCAGGCAGACCGGCCAAACCTGCGCGCCCAAGGCAAGCCCGGGACCGCAGCCTTCCGAAACCGCTTCGGCCTGTGCTAAAGGTCCAGCACCAGCGGGCAATGGTCGGAGACTTCCGGCGCGCGCACGACGTCGAAGCCTGTAACCTGCACCATAGCGTTCACCAGCATGTAATCCGCGAAGCGCCCGGGCTTGGTGTAGCGCGCCGTCCGCGTACCGGGATGGCCCCGCCCGGTCACCAGATCATGCAGCCCCAGTCGCGCCAGAACCGTGAAGGTGGCGCTTTGCGGCTCCACGTTGAAGTCGCCGCACACCACCAGGCCCTCCCCCGGCGCCGCGACCCCGGCCGCCAATGCCGCCAGCCGCTCCGCCTGCGCCAGCCGCTCCGGCGTATCCCCCTTGCCGGCGGGGTCCCTCAATCCGTGCACATGCGCGACGGTCAGCGTCCTTCCGGCCGCCGGATCGTGGACGCGCACCACATGGGCGTTCCGCGAGCGGGGATGGGCGCCGAACCCCTCCGCCTCATAGCCCTTGTGCACGAAGCCCTGCGCCTGGGCGATCACCGGCAGGTTCCGGCGCACGAAGGTGGCGAGGCCCCAGAGCGAGGGCACCGGGCGCGCGCCGTCCCACAGCATTCCGCGCGCCGCGGGACAAAAGCTAGCCGCATGATCCGGCAGGGCCGCCGCGATCTCGCCGAAAAGGTCGGCCCGTTGCGGCAGCGCCACCCCACCGTCGCGATACTCCAGCCAATCCACGCGCGCCCCGGGGGCATGCACCACCTCCTGCAGGCAGAGGATATCCGCCTCGGCTTCGCGCAGATATTCCAGCAGCGGGCCGTGCAGGCGCCCGCCCCAGGCGTTCAGCGAGAGGATGCGCATGCCCGCCTCCCCGCGGAGGCTAGCCCGCCCGGGCGGCAGCCACGTAGGTGCCCGGCGCGGGGCCCAGCACCGGATGCTCCGCGTCGCCCGGCTCCCGCGCCGGCACCTGCTTGCCCGATTGCCTGGCCAGCCACGCCCCCCAACGCGGCCACCACGACCCTTCGTGAAACTCCGCCGCCTCCCGCCAGCCGGGGGCCTCGGCCATCATGTCGCCGTTCGTGTAGTGCCCGTACTTCTTCTTGCTCGGCGGGTTCACGATGCCGGCGATATGCCCCGATTGCGACAGCACGAACGTCTTCGACCGGCTGCCGAACTTGCGCACGCCGGCGTAGCTGGACGCCCAGGCGGCGATGTGATCGGTCTCGCAGGCCACCGCGAAGACCGGGTGCCTGATGTCGCGCGGATGCACCGTCTCGCCCAGCACCGGAAAGCCCGTGGTCGCGAAACGGTCCTGCTGGCAGAGCCCGCGCAGGTACTCCACCGCCATCTTCGCCGGCAGGTTGGTGCCATCGCCGTTCCAGTAGAGCAGATCGAAGGCCGGCGGCGCCTGGCCCATCATGTAGCTGCGGATCGCGGGCGCATAGATCAGGTCGTTCGAACGCAGGTAGCTGAAGGTCCGCGACATGTAGAAGCTGTCGAGGATGCCGTGCGCCTCCACCTCGCGCTCGATCCCATCGAGGAAATCGTCGTCGAGGAACACCCCCACCTCCCCCTGGTCGGAGAAATCGGTGAGCGTGGTAAAGAGCGTCGCGGCCTTCACGGAGGTGTCCTTGCGCTTGCTCATCCAGGCCAGCGTCAGGCTCAGCGTCGTGCCCGCGATGCAGTAGCCGACCGCGTTGACCCGCTCCACCTTCGCCAGCGCCTTCACCTGCGCGATGGCCTCGAGGTACCCCTCGCGGATGTAGTCCTCCAGCCCGATGTCGCGGTAGCTGGGATCGGGGTTCACCCAGCTCACCACGAACAGCGTGAAGCCCTGATCGACGATCCACTTGATCAGGCTGTTCTGCGCCTTGAGATCGAGGATGTAGAACTTGTTGATCCACGGCGGAAAGATAACCAGCGGCGTCTCATGGACCTTTTCGGTGGTCGGCGCGTACTGGATCAGCTCGAAGAGCCGGTTGCGGAACACCACCGAGCCCGGCGTCGTCGCCAGGTTCTCGCCCACCGTGAACGCCTTGCGGTCCGCCAGCGTCACCACCAGATCGCCCTGGTTCGCCTCGATGTCGCGCACCAGGTTCTCCAGCCCGTCCACCAGGCTCTGCCCCTCGGTCTCCACCGCCTTCTCCAGCGCGTCGGGATTGGTCGCAAGGTAGTTGGTCGGCGCGTAGAGATCGAGGATCTGGCGGGTGAAGTAGTCCACCCGCTTCTTCTCGCGCGCATCCAGCCCGTCCAGATCGGCGATGGCGCGGTCCACCGCCTGGGCCGTCAGAAGGTAGTTCTGCTTGATGAAGTTGAACCAGGGATGCGTGTCCCACAGCGGGTTGGCGAAGCGCCGGTCCTTCGGGGTCGGATCGGCCGGTGCCGCCAGCCTGCCGCTGCCCAAGACCTGCTGCGCCTCGACGTAATGCTTCATGATCGCGCCCCAATAGGCCGCCTGATGCTCCATCACCTTGGCGGGATTGGCGATCGCTTCCGCTACGTAAGCGCCGGCCGCTTTCACGAACACCTCCTGGCTCGGCCCCTGCAGGCTGTGCGGCACCTGCCGGCCCTGCCCCAGCGCGCTTACCAGTCGTTGAGACAATTCCTCCATCCTGGCGATGTTGAGGTTCATGCGGTCCAGATTCGCGGCCGCGCGGCGGGCAAGGTCGCCGCCTGCATCCGTATCGTCAGTTGTCATGGCCCGGTTTCCCCCCTAATTCCCTTAACGATACCTTAAGGTCGCGGCAGGGGAGGGCCAAGACGGCGATTTGTTTCGGGGTACGCGCCATTCGGGGCGGATTGGTCCGAGTTGAAGGAGAAGACATGCGCTACATGGCCACCTACGACCTGATGGAAACCGTGCGAAACACGGGCCAGTGGCTGGGCTCCACCGCCCGGGCCTTCAACTCCTACCCCGCGACCGGCCTCGTCCCCTCGCCCGTCTTCCCGTTCCTCGCCGCATGGGGCGAGGTGATGGAACGCAGCTTCGCCCGCATGGTCGCCCGGCCGGACTGGAACATTCCCAGCGTCCTCGGCGACGACGGGCGCGACCACGTGGTCGCCGCGAAACAGATCGTAAAGCGTCCCTTTGGCGACCTGCTGCAGTTCGAGGTGCGCGGCCGCGCCCCCCGCCGCCGCCGGGTGCTGCTGGTGGCGCCCATGTCGGGGCACTACGCCACGCTCCTGCGCTCCACCGTGGCAAGCCTCCTGCCGGATGCCGAGGTGTTCATCACCGATTGGCACAATGCCCGCGACATCCCCGTCAGCGACGGCAAGTTCGACATCGAGGATTACACCCTTTATCTCGCGCAGTTCATCGAGGCGCTCGGCCCCGATATCCACGTGATCGCCGTCTGCCAGCCCGCGCCGCTGGCGCTGGCCGCAACCGCCTGGCTGGCAGAGCGCAAGCCGAAGGCGCAGCCGCGCAGCCTCACCCTCATCGGCGGCCCGATCGACCCCGATGCCGCGGCCACCGACGTGACCGATTTCGGCCGCCGCATCACCATGGGCCAGCTCGAGGAACTCGCGATCCAGCGGGTCGGGTTCAACCATGCGGGCGCCGGGCGGATGGTCTATCCGGGCCTCCTGCAGCTCAGCTCCTTCGTCTCGATGAACGCCGAACGCCACGGCAGCGCCTTCTTCAACCAGATCCTCCGTGTCGCCAAGGGCGAGGCGAAGGACCACGATCACCACAACCGGTTCTACGACGAATATCTCGCGGTGATGGACATGCCGGCGGAATTCTACCTCTCCACCGTCGAGCGCATCTTTAAGGGGCTGGAGATCGCGCAGAACCGGTTCACCGTCGCGGGCGACCCCATCGATATCGGCCGGATCAGCACGGTCGCCGTGATGGTGGTCGAGGGCGAAGAGGACGATATCAGCGCGCCCGGCCAGTGCCTCGCCGCGCTCGATCTGCTGACCGGCCTGCCGGACCGGCTGAAGGCCAGCCATCTGGAGCCCGGCGCCGGCCATTACGGCATCTTCGCGGGCAAGAGCTGGCGCAGCAACATCCGGCCGCTGGTGCTTGATTTCATCGACGCCAACGGCCCCGCCGACAACGTGACCAAGCTGCAGACGGCCTGAGGCCGGCGGGCCGCAGCGGCCACCGCCTGCAGCGACGAGGCGCTGCGGGCGGTAGCCGGTCCGCCGGCGTCTGCGCGCGCCGCGACATCCAAGTGTGGCATCCGCCAACGACCCTCGGAAACCACGACCCGACACGGGCGCCCGATGCGCAGGGCGCCTTGCCGTGCTGCCGCGCGGAAAGGTAGCCCAGGGGCGGAACGGGCCGCGCCCGGACCGCTCGGGTGGGGGGGTGGGGCGGGCCGGGCGCGGCCCGTCGGGTCCAGGGGCGCTGCCGCCAGCGGGTCAGCCCATCAGCACCGCGCCAGCGATCGCCAGCACGCAGAGCCATGCCGCCGTGAAAAGCGCCGGCCGCACGGGCATCCGCGCCCAGCCGCCGATCATCCCCGCCGCATGGGCCACGCGCAGGAAAAAGAAGCCCGCCGCCGCCCACACGGTCACCGCGTTCGAAACGCCCGCCAGATGCGCCACCAGCACCACCACCGCGAAGGGCACGAACTGCTCGATCAGGTTCAGATGCGCCCGGTGGGCCCGCTGCACCCAGTCGGGCATCGCCCGCATGTCGGGCGGCCGGGCGAAATCGGCGTGAGCCTTGGCCACCGTGTTCATTCCCACGATGAAGGGGATCCACAGGCTCGACGCCAGAACCGCCGTGCAGGTCAGCCACCAGAGCTCCGGGGTCATGGCCGCACCTCCCGGGGCACGGCCGGGGCCGGGCCCTGGGCGAACCGCACGCTCGCGCCGGTCTCCAGCCAGGTCTTCAGCCCCGCCGCCCAACGCGCCCAGCCATCAGCCACGCCCTCCCCCGGCACCACCGGGTAGGTCAGCGCGTAATGCTCGACCGTCAGGCGGCAATGATCCCCCTCCTCGGCGATCAGGAACACCGTCCGCGACGGCGCGCCGCCGCCCTCCCAGCCGGGCTCGAAGGTCGCCGCGATCCGGCGTTTCGGCTCCACCTCGAGCGTCCGCGCGGTCATCATCCTGCCGCCGTTCGGCAGATAGTAGTGATAGGCCTCGCCCTCCACCTCCACCCGGTCGGCCAGGAAGTGCCAGGCGCCCATCGCATCCGCCTCCGTCAGCGCCGCCCAGAGGGCGTCCTGCGAGCAGCGGATGTAGGTCTGCATCACGAAGTCCGGTTTCTGGTCCATCTGTCCCTCCAGCTTGCGTTTCAGATCGAGAAGGCCGCGCGCCATCGGCCGGGCCAGAAGCGGCTCGACCCAGCGGTCGATCACCTCCTGAAGCGGGGCCGCATTCAGGTAGTGATGCTTGAACCGCCCCTTCCGCCGCGTGACGATCAGCTGCGCCGCCTCCAGAACGCCTAGGTGCTTCATCACCCCGAACCGGCTCAGATCCGGCAGCCGCGCCTGCAGCTCCGCCAGCGTCTGCCCGTCCCGCTCCCGCAGGGCGTCCAGAAGCGCGCGGCGCCCGGGGTCGTTCAGCGCCTTGAAGATCGCGTCCATGGCCGGACCATACGTGATTCGATAGTCACGTGACAATAGGGTAACTTATGAGGAGGTCCGTCTGTTGACCCGAGCCGCCCGATCTGCAACCTGCCGGGGGCTGAGATGGCGCGGGCCGGGCGGCGGTGGCGGGATAGTACGATGCCGCCGCCGAACCGTACGAAGCGTACGATCCGCCCCATTTCCGGCCAGTTTTTCGCGGGCCGGATCGTACGAAACAGGCCGAGGATCGTACCCTTTGTACCAATTCGACACGCCCCAGGGCCGCCGCCTTGCCTACATCCAGACCGAAGGCGCCGAGGGCCGCCCCGGCATCGTCTTCCTCGGCGGGTTCCGTTCCGACATGACCGGCACCAAGGCCGCGCATCTGGAGGCTTGGGCGAAGTCGCGGGGTAACCCCTTCCTGCGCTTCGATTATTCCGGCCACGGCGCCTCCTCCGGCACGTTCGATGAAGGCTCGATCGGCGACTGGGCCGCCGATGCCGCGGCCATAATTGCCGCGCGCACGACCGGCCCGCAGATCCTCGCAGGCTCCAGCATGGGCGGCTGGATCGCCCTGCTCCTCACCCGCCAAATGCCTGAAAAAATTGCCGGAGTTGTCGGCATCGCCACGGCTCCCGACTTTACCGAAGACGGGTTCCACGCCGGTTTCACCCCCGCCCAACACTATGAGATGGCCGCGACCGGCCGGGTCCTGATGCCCTCGGACTACGGCGACCCCATTCCCATCACCGCCCGCCTGATAGACGACGGCCGCCGCAACCTCGTCCTGCGCGATCCGCTGCAGCTGCCCTTCCCGGTTCGCCTCCTGCAAGGCACTGACGACGCTGACGTTTCCGAAAGTACCGCCACGCGGCTGCTCGCCCACGCAACCGGCCAAGACATCACCCTGACCCTCGTGAAGGGCGCCGACCATCGCTTCTCCACCCCCCGCTGCCTGGCCCTGATCGAGGCCGCCGTGGCCGACATCCAGAACCGGGCGGGGTGACCGGGTGCGCGGGGTCGGACGCATGATCCTGATGGCCGCCGGTGGCCTTATCATGCTAATATCGTTACTGATTACCGCCCTCCTGATCCTCGGCCCAACGGAGCCCGCACGCCTTGCCGCCCGGCCCGTCGCGCCCCTCCCCGAAGATCTCGATGCCTGGCTCGCCACCGGCGAAGCCGGCGTCCCGCAGCTTCGCGCGAAGGCCGCCAAGCGGATCGTCTGGTCCGGCGAACCCGGCACCCGCACGCCCCTCGCGCTCGTCTATCTCCACGGCTTTTCCGCCAGCCTCGAAGAGCTGCGCCCTGTCCCCGACAGGTTGGCCGAAGCCCTTGGCGCCAATCTCTTTTTCACCCGCCTCGCCGGTCACGGGCGGGATGGCGCGGCCATGGCCGAACCCACCATGGGGGACTGGATGGACGATATCGCCGAGGCCTTGGCCATCGGCCGCCGCCTCGGCCAGCGGGTGATCCTGATGGGCACATCGACTGGCGGCACCCTGGCCGCCCTCGCCGCCGCCGACCCGGACCTCTCTAACAACGTTGCCGGCATCATCCTGATTTCCCCCAACTTTCGCATCAATGGGATTGCCGGGCGGGTGGTCGAGATGCCCGGTGTGCGCCATTGGGGGCCGCTTGCAGTGGGCCAGACCCGCGGCTTCACCCCTCGCTCACCCGGCCACGGGCAACACTGGACGACCGAGTATCCTACCGTCGCCCTGGCCCCGCTCGGCGCGCTCGTCCATGCCGCGCGAACCGCGGATCTCGCCGGTATCACCCTGCCGGTCCTCATTGTCTTCTCGGAGGAGGATACCGTCGTCGACCCGGCCGCGACCCGCGCGGCGGCCGCTGCCTGGGGCGGGCCGGTCACCCTGGCACCCGTGACGCTGGGCCCGGAAGACGACCCCGCCTCGCACGTGCTCGCCGGCGACATCCTGAGCCCCGGCCAGACCGAGGCCATGGTGCGCCGGCTCACGGCGTGGGTGCAGGCGCTGCCCGTCGATTGAGTGTTGAGCCGCGCCCTTACCGAGCGTTAGACAGAGCGCGACAGAAACCGGGAGGGCGCGCATGGCCGAACATCTGAAATCCGGCAAACCCGCCGCAGAACGGGCGGAAGACGACGCGAAGGTCCGCGCCACCGTCGAGGAGATCCTGCGCGACATCGACGCGCGCGGCGACGCGGCCGTGCGGGAGCTTTCCAAGAAGTTCGACGGCTTTGAGCCGCAGGCCTTCCGGCTGACGCAGTCCGAGATCGAGGCCGCGATGCAGAAGGTCACCGACCGCGAGATGGCCGACATCCGTTTTGCTCAGGAGCAGATCCGCGGCTTCGCCGAGGCGCAGCGGGCCAGCATGACGGATATCGAGGTCGAGACGATGCCGGGCGTGATCCTCGGCCACCGCAACATCCCCGTCGCCTCGGTCGGCTGCTACGTGCCGGGCGGCAAGTTCCCGATGGTCGCTTCGGCCCACATGTCGGTCATCACCGCGAAGGTGGCCGGGGTCGACCGCATCGTCGCCAGCGCCCCGCCGGTGAAGGGCGCGCCGCATCCCGCCATCGTCGCGGCCATGCACGAGGGCGGCGCCGACGAGGTCCTGGTACTGGGCGGCGTCCAGGCCATCGGCGCCATGGCGATCGGCACGCAAAGCATCGCGCCCGTCGACATGCTGGTCGGGCCCGGCAACGCTTTCGTGGCGGAGGCCAAGCGGCAGCTTTTCGGGCGCGTCGGCATCGACCTCTTCGCCGGCCCCACGGAGACCTGCGTGATCGCCGACGACACCGTGGACGGGGAGATCGTGGCGACCGACCTGCTGGGCCAGGCCGAGCACGGCTACAACTCGCCGGCGGTGCTGATCACCAACTCCCGCAGGTTGGCCGAGGAAACCCTGGCCCAGATCGACCGCCTGCTGCAGATCCTGCCCACCGCCGATACGGCGGCGGTGAGCTGGAAGGAGTACGGCGAGGTGATCCTGTGCGCCGACCACGACGAGATGCTGGTCGTCAGCGAGGAGATCGCCAGCGAGCACGTGCAGGTGATGACCGACCGCGACGACTGGTACCTCGAGAACATGCGCAGCTACGGCGCGCTGTTCCTCGGCCCCCGTACCAACGTGGCCAACGGCGACAAGGTGATCGGCACCAACCACACGCTGCCGACGAAGAAGGCCGGCCGCTACACCGGCGGGCTTTGGGTGGGCAAGTTCCTCAAGACCCACAGCTACCAGAAGGTCACCACCGATGCCGCGGCGACGCTGGTGGGCGAATACGGCAGCAGGCTGTGCATGCTGGAGGGGTTCGTGGGCCATGCCGAGCAGTGCAACGTGCGCGTGCGCCGCTACGGCGGGCAGAACGTGCCCTATGGCGCCGCCGCCCCTTGGCGCGAGGCGGCGGAGTGATGGCATGACGGACCGTCCGAGCATCGTGCCATACCTGACTTATGCCGACGCCCGCGCCGCGATCGCGCAGCTGACCTCGGCCTTCGGGATGGAGGTGGTGCAGGCCTATGACGGCGCAGATGGCCGCGTGATGCATGCCGAGCTGACGCACGGCAACGGCGTGGTGATGCTGGGCAGCGGCGAGGCGGCCAAGGGCTCCCCCGGCATCTACCTCGTGGTGGAGGACGTGGACGCGCATTTCGCCACCGCGCAGGCGGCCGGGATCGAGGTGGTCTATCCGCCGGAGGACACCGAATTCGGCACGAGGCGCTGGCGGGCGCGCGATGCCGAGGGGCACGAATGGTCCTTCGGCACCTACCAGCCGCAGACGGTCGCGACGGCGTGGACATGAGTGAACGCTTCGAGGCCCTGCGCGCGCGGCTTGGCCCGATGCGCACGGCGATGCGGGACTTCGAGGAGGGGCCCGTACGGCAGGCCCTCGGCGATCTGCTGGCACCCGACGCCGCGGTGCGGTTCTGCCACCCCTTCGGCGATCTGATCGGCCCCGACGCCGCCTATGACGGGCTCTACCGCGATCTTCTCGCCGCCTGGCCGGATCTGGAGCGGCGGGACTGGATCGTCATGGCCGGCGGCACGTTGCCCGGCGCCGAATGGGTCGGCTGCGGCGGGCATTACATGGGTACCTTCGCGGCGCCATGGCTCGACATTCCGGCCACGGGCCATGCGGTGGCCATGCGCTTCCACGAGTTCTACCGGTTCGAGGGCGACAGGGTGGTCGAGGTGCAGGCGATCTGGGACCTGCCCGAGGTGATGATGCAGGCCGGCGCCTGGCCGTTGGTGCCGAGCCTCGGGCGGGAATGGCTGATCCCCGCGCCGGCCAGCCAGGACGGACTGCGCACCGGGCCGCGCCGGCCCGAGGAAAGCGACGCGACGACCGCGCTGATCGTCTTGATGCTCGACTCCATGACGCGGCATCCAAGCCAGGGCGGCCCCGAGGTGATGGAGATGGACCGCTTCTGGCATCCCCGCATGAACTGGTACGGGCCGGCGGGCATCGGGACGGGCCGCGGGATCGACGGGTTCCGCCAATGGCACCAGATCCCCTTCCTCACGGCGATGCCCGACCGGGGCCAGTACGTCGACGAGATCACCTATCACTTCTTCGGCGACGGGCCCTATGCCGCGGTGACCGGCTGGCCCAACATGATCCAGACGATCACCCATGGCGGCTGGCTCGGCATTGCGCCCTCGGGCAAGCGGGTGACACTGCGGTCGCTGGATTTCTGGCGGCTGGAGGCCGGGCGCATCCGCGAGAACTGGGTGACCGTCGACCTTCTGCACCTCTACGACCAGATCGGCGTCGACGTTCTGGCGCGGATGCGGGAGTTCAACAAGGCGCGCCGGGGGTTCGACCCCGCAACGGGGCGCGCGCGGTCCCTTTGAAGCCCGCGACATCGCTTGCCGCCGCTCGCCCGATTTGCGACAGGTGGCGCGACGCCGCCACGGACCGCCGATGACCCTGCCCCGCACCCCCAGCCTGCGCCTCGACGGCCGCCGCGCGCTCGTCACCGGCGGATCGAGCGGCATCGGCCTTGGCTGCGCGGTGGCGCTGGCCGAGGCTGGCGCGAGCGTGGTGGCCGCGGCACGCGGGATCGAGGCGCTGGAGGCCAGCGTCGCCGAGATGCGCGCCGCGGGACTGGATGCGCAGGCCGCGCGCATGGACGTGACGGACGTGGCCGCGGTGCGCCGCGTGGTCGCCGAACACGGGCCCTTCGACATCCTGTGCAACTCCGCCGGCTGCACCCGCAACAGCAGCGCGCTGGAGACCGAAGAGGCCGACTACGATGCCGTCATGGCCGCCAACGTCCGCGCCGCGTATTTCCAGGCGCAAGCCGTGGCCCGCGACCTAATCGCGCGCGAGCGCCCCGGCGTGATCCTGCACATCTCCAGCCAGATGGGCCATGTGGGCGGGGTTGAACGCGCGCTCTACTGCGCGACCAAGCATGCCGTGGAGGGCATGACCAAGGCGATGGCCATGGAATTCGGGCCGCGCGGCATCCGCGTGAACACGATCTGCCCCACCTTCATCCGCACCCCCCTGACCGAGCCGACGTTCTCGGACCCCGAACGGCTGGCCTGGGTGACCTCGAAGATCAAGCTCGGCCGGGTCGGCCTGGTGGAGGACATCATGGGCGCGGTCGTGTTCCTCGCCTCGGACGCGGCCGCGATGGTCACCGGCACCGCCCTGATGGTCGACGGCGGCTGGACGGCGGGATGAGGGGCGGCGGGATGAAGGTGGCGCGATGAGGGGCTTCGACAATCGCTTTGCGGACTTCCCCGACTACATTCTCGCGATCACCCGCGAGATCTGGGAAGATCGTGGCGTGGGCGCCCGCATGAAGGACTACTACCACCCGGATGTGATCGTGCGCACGCCCGGCGGAATCGGCCGCGGAGAACCGGCCGCGACCCGCTCTACCCTCGAGGTGCTTCACGAATTTCCCGACAGGGTGCTTCTGGGCGAAGACGTCATCTGGTCGGGCGATCCCGTAGCGGGCATGCTCAGTTCGCACCGCATCCTGTCGACCGCGACGCATTCCGGCGTGGGCGCGTTCGGCGCCGTGATGGGCGGGCCGACGGGGCGGCGGATGACCTGGCGCGCCATCGCCGATTGCTACGCCCACGACAACCGGATCAGCGACGAATGGCTGATCCGCGACAACGGCGCGCTGGTGCGGCAGATGGGCATGACCCCGCAGGACTGGGCGCAGGCGACGCTGGCCGCAGGCGGCCGCAGGCCCCCCAGCCCCTTCACCCCCGAGGCCGACGTGGCCGGCCCCTACGACGGGCGCGGCAACGACAACGCCTGGGGCGAGCGGCTGGCGGACCTGCTCGACCGGATGATGGGGGCGGAGTTCTCGGCGGTCGGCGACGCCTACGACCGGGCCTGCCATCTGGAATATCCCGGCGGACGCACGGCGCATGGGCATGAGGCGGCCGACGGGTTCTGGCTGCCGCTCCGCGCGGCGTTCCCCTCCGCCGCCTTCGAGATGCACCACGTCATCGGGCGCGACGACAAGGACATGCCCCCTCGCGCCGCCATCCGCTGGTCGCTCACCGGCGGCCACGATGGCTGGGGCGTATTCGGGCCGCCCACGGGCGCGCCGGTGCACGTGATGGGCATCACGCACGCGGAATTCGGGCCGCGCGGGCTGCGCCGCGAATGGACGCTTTACGACGAAACCGCGATCTGGCTGCAGATCGCCATTGCGGGGGGCTAGGCATGGACGATGCGGAGCGGGGTTCGGAAGCACCTGATCCAAGGGTGGCGGCGGCGGCGCGGCTGCTGCTTACCCGCGACGTGCCGTTGCCGCCCGACCGCGCCTATGCGATGTGGACGGATCCCGAAACGCGGGCGCGGTTCGAGGCGCCGCCGGAATCTGGGATGCGCCTGCACAAGGCAGATCCCCGCGAGGGCGGCATCGAGGTCACCGACATCGTCGACGGCGAAGACGTGATCGGCGACATGACGCAATCCTTCATCGTCATGGACCCGGGCGCCCGGATCGTCGCCACCACGGTGGTGCGGATCGGCGGCAAGGTGGTCAACGTTATGCTGATGACCATCGATTTCCTGCCGGGTGCGGGCGGCGGCTGCAGGATGCACATCACCGATCAGAGCATCGACATGTCCGGCAACGACCCGACCGAGGGCCACCGGCTTGGCTGGGAGGGCATGCTGGACAGGTTCGGCGAGATCGTGGGCAATCTGGGAGACCATTCATGACACCCGAGGCGATGGACGCGCGGATCGTGCGCTATGGCGAGTTGCGGCCCTGCAAGACGGCCTTCATCGATGCCCACACCCCGGGCAGCGACGCCAAGGAGAACTTCACGATCATCGGCGGCGGCGTCTCGGAATCCCCCGACCAGTTCGTGCACATCGCCGAGAAGCACGGCTTCAACATCGGCGCCGCTGGCCAGCCGCCGCGCTGCCGCAACTCGTTGCATTCGCACCGCACGGCCGAGGTGTTCTGGGTGCTCTCGGGCCGCTGGCGGTTCTTCTGGGGCCGCTGGGGCGATGCCGGCGAGGTGGTGCTTGAGCCCGGCGACATCATCGACATCCCCACCGGCATCTTCCGCGGCTTCGAGAACATCGGCACCGATTACGGCATGATCATGGCGATCCTCGGCGGCGACGATGCCGGGGGCGGCGTGATCTGGGCGCCGCAGGTGATCGAGGATGCGCAGGCCCACGGGCTGGTGCTGGGCGGAAACGGCAAGCTCTACGACAGCAAGAAGGGCCAGGCGCTGCCGGAGGGCACAGCGCCCATGCCGGTTCTGGATGACGCGGCGCTGGCGGACTACCCCGAGCCGACGCCGATGGAGGTCGTGGGCTTCGGGGTGCGCCGCTACCTCGACATGGCGGCGTTGGCCAAGGACAAGCCGGTGAAGGTGATCGGCGAGCACGGGATCATCCGCGACAAGCCTGGCTTCGAGGTCGATCTGGTCACGCGGAGCAGCGCGAAAGATGCGCCGCACGAACACGACCGCGCCACGGTGCTCATGCCGGCACGCGGGCACTGGCGGCTGACCTGGGAGGAGGGCGAGACCGTCCTGGCTCCCGGCGATACGGTTTCGGTCCCGGGCGGGGTGCCCCATGCCGCGGTGCCGGCGATGGAGGGCGAGGCCGCGCTCTACCACATCATCGCCACCGACGACCCCGCCGGACCCACCTGGCGGGGGTGACGATGCACGCATCAGGCCGGGATGCAGGCCCCGCGCCTGCCAAGCCCGCGCCCGCGGGTGTGTTCGGGCCCTTGATGCCCGGCGGCACCCCACGTTCGCCCCTGCTCCCTCGCCGGCCCCATTCTGGACATCTTCAATGACCCGCATCGCCACCACCCATGTCGGCTCCCTCCCCCGGACGCAGGAGGTGGTCGATCTCATCTTCGCGCGTGAGCGGGGCGAGGACTGCGACCCCGCCGCATTCGACGCCGCCATGAGCGCGGCCGCGGCCGAGACAGTCCGCCGCCAGTGCGAGGCCGGGATCGACATCGTCAGCGACGGCGAGACCTCGAAGATCAGCTACGCCACCTATGTGAAGGACCGCTACACGGGCTTCGCCGGCGACGGCCCCCGCAACGCGCCCGCCGACCTCAAGCGGTTTCCGGGCTATCTCAAGCGGCTGGCGGCCGAGGGCGGCACGCCGAGATACGCGCGCCCGGTCTGTGTGGGCGAGGTGCGCTCGCGCGGGCAGGGCGAGCTGCAGAAGGATATCGCCAACCTGACGGCCGGGATGGCGGCCCATGGCGCCCAGGCAGGCTTCATGAACGCCGCTTCGCCGGGCGTGATCTCGCTCTTCCTGCAGAACGAATTCTACCCCAGCCGGGACGCCTATCTGGCCGCGCTCGCCGACGCGATGAAAGAGGAATACCGCACCATCGTCGAGGCCGGTCTGATGCTGCAGCTCGACTGCCCGGATCTGGCGCTTTCGCGGCACATGCTCTTCGAGGATCTCAGCGACGCGGAGTTCGTGAAGATCGCCGAGGCTCACGTGGACGCGCTGAACCACGCGCTGGAGGGGATCGATCCAGCGCGGGTGCGGGTGCATATCTGCTGGGGCAACTACGAGGGCCCGCATGTCTGCGACATCGACATGGACACCGTGTTCGCCACCCTGATGCGCGCGAAGGCGGGGCAGGTGCTGTTCGAGACCTCGAACCCGCGCCACGCCCACGAATGGACGGTATTCCGCGACAGGCGGGCCGAGATCCCCGACGACAAGGTGTTGGTACCGGGCGTGGTGGACAGCACGACGAACTTCGTCGAGCATCCCGAGCTCGTGGCCCAGCGGATCGAACGCTTCACCGCCATCGTCGGGGCAGACCGGGTGATCGCGGGGTCGGATTGCGGCTTCGGCACCTTCGCGGGCTTCGGCGCGGTCGACCCCGACATCGCCTATGCCAAGCTGGGCGCGCTGGTCGAGGGCGCCCGCATCGCCAGCGCGCGGGCGTGAGCGAGCCGCTGATCCTGCTGCCGGGCATGATGTGCGATGCCCGGCTCTACGGCCCGCAGATTACCGCCCTCTCCGGCCACGCGCCGCGCGTGCTCTCGCTCGACGCAGAGACGACTGCGGAGATGGCCGAGGCTGTGCTGGCCGCAGCCCCGCAGCGCTTTGCCCTGGCCGGACTCTCCATGGGCGGGATCGTGGCGATGGAGGTGATGGCGATGGCGCCCGCGCGGGTCACGCGGCTTGCGCTGATGGACACCAACCCCAAGGCCGAGTCAACGGAGGTGGCGGCGGCCCGCGCGCCGCAGATGGCGCGGGTCGAGGCGGGGCACCTGGCGGCCGTGATGCGCGAGGAGATGAAGCCGAACTACCTCGCCGATGGTCCGAACCGCGCCGCGATCCTCGATCTGGTGCTGGAGATGGCGATGGCTTGCGGGCCTGGGGCCTTCCTGCGGCAGTCCCGCGCCCTGATGACCCGTCCGGTCCGGCAGGACACGCTGCGCACCGTGACCGTGCCGACCCTGATCCTCTGCGGCGCCGAAGACAGGCTCTGCCCGCCGCATCGGCATACCCTCATGGCCGAGCTGATCCCGCATGCGACCCTGCGGATCGTCCCGAAGGCCGGCCATCTGCCGACCCTCGAACAACCCGTCGAAACGAACGCCGCGCTCCTCGACTGGCTCGCCGCATGACCGGGCTCGTCATCGAACGCTGCCTGACCCCGCAGGAGACCGGCCGCCTGCATCCGGTGATGGCACAGCTCCGCCCGCACCTCAGCGGCGCCGCCATGGGCGCGGAAATCGCGAAGGTGCAGGCCGGTGGCGGGCACCTGATCGGCGCCTTCGATGGGGATGCCTGCCTCGGCTGCGCGACGTACCGGTTCCAGACGCGGCTGTCCTTCGGGCGGATGGTCTACGTGGACGATCTCGTCACCAATGAGGACGCCCGCAGCCGCGGGGTGGGCGCCGCGCTGCTGGACTGGATCGAGGTTGAGGCCCGCGCGAACGGCGCAACCCAGTGCGTGCTCGACAGCGGCACCCAGCGGGTGCGGGCGCACCGTTTCTACTTCCGGCAGGGCTACGCGATCACCGCCTTCAACTTCAAGAAGCCGCTCGGCCCGCCGCCGGGTTGACGCCCACGCCGCCACGCGGCACACCCCGGCCATCCACCCGCAACCGGGCGCATCCGTAGGCGCCGAACCGACGAGGAGGCCCGCGATGGCCCGTGACGCAGCCGAGATCACCCTGACCCTGCCCGACGGCAACGCGCGCCGGTATCCCGCCGGCACCACGCCCGGGGAGGTCGCGGCAGATATCTCGCCCTCGCTCGCCAAGCGCGCCGTCTCGGCCCGCGTGGGCGGCGCGCATTGGGACCTGGCCTGGCCGATCGTGGCCGACGCCGCCCTCGCCATCAACACCGTCAAGGACGACGACGCGCTGGAGCTGATCCGCCACGACGCCGCGCACATCATGGCCCGCGCGGTTCAGGAGCTTTGGCCCGACGTGCGCGTCACCATCGGCCCGGTGATCGAGAACGGCTGGTACTACGACTTCGACCGGGCGGAGCCGTTCACGCCCGACGATCTTGGCGCCATCGAGGCGAAGATGAAGGCCATCATCAACGCCCGCGACCCGGTCCGCACCGAGGTCTGGGACCGCCCCCGCGCCATCGCCCATTACGAGGCGAAGGACGAGCCCTTCAAGGTCGAACTGATCGAGGCGATCCCGGGCGACGAGCCGCTTCGGATGTACTGGCACGGCGACTGGCAGGACCTCTGCCGCGGGCCGCATCTGCAACATACCGGGCAGGTGCCGGCCGACGCGTTCAAGCTGATGAAGGTCGCCGGCGCCTACTGGCGGGGCGACAGCCGCCGCCCGATGCTACAGCGGATCTACGGCGTCGCCTTCCGCAACCGCGAGGATCTGAAGGCGCACCTGACCTTCCTGGAGGAGGCCGAGGCCCGCGACCATCGCAAGCTGGGCCGCGAGATGGACCTCTTCCACATGCAGGAAGAAGCTCCCGGCCAGGTGTTCTGGCACCCCAACGGCTGGACCATCTACACCACGCTGCAGGACTTCATCCGCCGCCGCCAGCGGGCGCACGGGTACGTGGAGGTGAACACCCCGCAGGTCGTGGACCGATCCCTGTGGGAGAAATCCGGCCATTGGGAGAAGTATCAAGAGCACATGTTCATCGTCGAGGTCGACGAGGAGCATGCCCGCGAGAAGGCGATCAACGCGCTGAAGCCGATGAACTGCCCCTGCCACGTGCAGATCTTCAACCAGGGCCTGAAAAGCTACCGCGACCTGCCGCTGCGGATGGCGGAGTTCGGATCGTGCAACCGCTACGAGCCCTCCGGCGCGCTGCACGGGATCATGCGGGTGCGCGGCTTTACGCAGGACGATGGCCACATCTTCTGCACCGCCGAGCAGATCGAGGGCGAATGCGCGCGGTTCATCGACATGCTCGCCAGCGTCTACCGCGACCTCGGCTTCGAGAGCTTCGAGATCATGTTCGCCACCCGGCCGGAAAAGCGGGTCGGCAGCGACGAGAGCTGGGACAGGGTCGAGGCCGCGCTCGAGGCCGCGATCAAGGCGACCGGCAATGCCTATACCCCCGACCCCGGCGAGGGCGCGTTCTACGGCCCGAAGCTCGACTTCAAGCTAACCGACGCCATCGGGCGGGTCTGGCAGCTGGGCACCTTCCAGGTCGACCCCAACCTGCCGGAGCGGCTGGGCGCAGGCTACATCGCCGCGGACGGCGACAAGCACCGGCCCTACATGCTGCACCGCGCGATCCTCGGCAGCTTCGAGCGGTTCATCGGCATCCTGATCGAGAACTATGCCGGAAGACTGCCATTGTGGCTGGCCCCGCGGCAGGTCGTCGTCGCCTCCATCGTCTCGGAGGCCGACGACTACGTGCGCGAGGTTGTGGCAGCCCTGCGCGCAGAGGGAGTCCGTGCCGAGGCCGACATCCGCAACGAGAAGATCAACTACAAGGTGCGGGAGCATTCGGTGGGCAAGGTGCCGGTGATCCTCGCCTGCGGCGGCCGGGAGATGGCCGAGCGTACGGTCACGATCCGCCGGCTGGGCGAAAAGCAGACCAGGGTCGCGGGCTTGATCGAGACCGTCGCGCAGCTTGCGGCCGAGGGCACGCCGCCAGACCTCGCCTGACCGCGGGGGTGTTGCAGCGGCTGACAGGGGCGTGAAGCACAGGGCCGTGACTGGCCAGGGATCGCTGAAACTGCCTAACGTACGGTCATTTCAAACGTGAAGGACCCAGCCCCATGTCGACCCCAGTCAAGACCCTCGCAATTCTCGGCGCCGTCGCCACCGCCGTCGGTGCCTATGGTGCCGCCCCGGCTCAGGCGCAGGCCAAGGAGAAATGCTTCGGCGTGTCGCTCGCCGGCGAGAACGATTGCGCCGCCGGCCCCGGAACCACCTGCGCCGGCACCTCGACCGTGGATTACCAGGGCAATGCCTGGACGCTGGTCGCCGCCGGAACATGCACCGAGATCGAGCTGCCCGAGATGGCCGACGGCTCCGACCGCGAGGGTTCGCTGGACGAACTGGACCGCGACCTGCCCGCCTGATCCTGCCCGCCCCGCCGGTGCCTTCCGCATGGAAGGGGCCGCGGGGCTCCCGGCGGAGGAGCCGTTTCCATGAGCCAGCCCGATCCCGCGGCGCCATCTGGCGGCCTGCCGTTTGCCGCAGGCGTCGGCTTCAAGGCCCGCCACTTCGCCGACATCCTCGCCGATCCGGGCCCCGTGGGCTGGCTGGAGGTCCATGCCGAGAACTACATGGGGGAAGGCGGCCGGCCCATCGCCCAACTGCGCCGGCTGTCCGAGGAATTCCCCATCTCCGTCCATGGCGTTGGCCTTTCCATCGGCGGCGAAGCGCCACCGGACGGCGTGCATCTGGCGCGCGTGAAGCACCTGCTCGACTGGCTGCACCCCGCCAGCTTCTCGGAGCATCTCGCGTGGTCGAGCCACGGCATGGGCTACTTCAACGATCTGCTGCCCCTGCCCTACACCACCGCGACGCTCGATCGGGTCTGCCGGCACATCGAGAGGGTGCAGGCGTATCTCGGCCGTCGCATGCTGCTCGAGAACCCCTCGAGCTACCTGGCATTCGCCGAGAGCGAGATGGAGGAAACCGAATTCCTCGCGCAGATCGTGTCGCGCACCGGCTGCGGGCTGCTTCTGGACATCAACAACGTCTTCGTCTCCGCCGTGAACCAGCGGACCGATCCGGCCGCCTACCTCGCCGCCTATCCCACGGCGGCGGTTGGCGAGGTGCACCTTGGCGGCCACGTGCCGGATGCCGATGAAGGCGGCGCGCCGCTTCTCATCGATGCTCACGGCACCCCCGTCGCCGACCCGGTCTGGGCGCTCTATGCCAAGACGATCGCCCGCATCGGCGCACGCCCCACGCTCGTGGAGTGGGACACCGACGTTCCCGAATGGCCGGTGCTGTCCGCCGAGGCCGCCCGCGCCGAGGCCATTCTGCAGCACTCGGTGGCCCGCGCCCGGGTTGCGGCGGAATGAGCGGGCAGGCAGCCTTCGCCGGCGCCTTGATGGATGGCGCCCTCCCGGCCCCGGATGGCCTCGTCGCCCCGGGTGGCAGCCCTGCAGGGCGTCGCTTCGACGTCTACCGCAACAACGTGGTCTCCGGCCTCTGCGACGCGCTGGAACTCGGCTTTCCGGTCGTCGCCCGGCTGGTCGGGACCGAGTTTTTCCGCGCGCTGGCCGGGGCCTTCGCGCGGGCGCATCCCCCACGATCCCCGGTGCTCTCCGGCTATGGCGAAGCGTTCCCGGCCTTCCTCTCGGGCTTTCCGACGGTGGCGCACCTGCCCTACCTTCCAGACATGGCCCGGTTGGAACTGGCGTTGCGCCGGGCCTACCACGCCGCCGATCCCGCGCCGTTCGATCCGGCCGCCCTGGCCGCCCTCACGGCGGCGGACCTGGACCGAACGTGCCTCGTGCTTGCCCCGGCGGTGCGCGTCGTCTCCTCCCCCTTTCCGATCCATGGCATCTGGCTTCTCAACACCGAAACCTCAGCCCACCGACCTGATGCCGGGGCGCAGGACGTGTTGGTAAGCCGCCCCGGCTTCGATCCGCAGGCCGATCTCATGGCGCCTGGCGCGGCACCGTTCCTCGCGGCGATCCATGCCGGCGTGCCGTTCGGCATCGCCGCGGAAGGCGCCGCGCCGGACTTCGACCTGCCCGGTTGCCTGACGCTCCTGCTCGCCCGCGGCGCCATCGCCGGCCTGATCGAGGTGGGCCGCTCATGACCCGAATTGCCACCCTGCACGAGCAGGCCTTCGGCTGGCTCGAGGCCCGGCTCGGCCCCTGGCTGATGCCCACGCTGGCGCGGCTCGTCTTCGCGGGCGTGCTGCTGTTCTATTACTGGGGCTCGGCGACGACGAAGCTGGGAGATGGCATGCTGGGCCTCTTCACCCTTTCGTCCGGCGCCTACGTGCAGATGTTTCCCAAGGCGATGGAGGCCGCGGGCTACGATCAATCGCAGCTGGGGGCGGCCTACCGGCTGATCGCCCTCGCCGGAACCTGGGCGGAATTCCTGTTGCCGCTGCTGATCGTGATCGGCCTTCTCACTCGCCTTTCAGCCCTGGCGATGATTGCGTTCGTTTTCGTACAGAGCTACGTCGATATCACCGGCCACGGACTGGCTTCGGCCGATATCGGCACGTGGTTCGACCGCAACCCCGCAGCCGCCATTCTGGATCAGCGGTCCTTCTGGATGCTACTCTTGCTGCTGCTTGTCGTGCGCGGGCCCGGCCCGGTTTCGCTCGATCGTCTCATAGCCGACCGCCCGCATCGGCCGCGCCCGGCACCCGCCCCATGATCCATGCTCTGCCCACGCCGCTTGCCTCTGCCGCCTTTGCCTGAGCGCCCCCTCCCCTGTATTTCGGCGACCCATCGCTCTTTTTCCCTCGGTCAAGTCTTGTCTTGATCCGGCCGTGCCCTTCTTCAGCAAAATGCAGCGCCGGTGACCCGGACGGGCCGTCGGTATCCGGCAACGATGCCGCCCGCCCGGCGGACCTGAAGGACAAGGAGAGACGCGATGCCCACAGGCACCGTGAAGTGGTTCAACACGACGAAGGGCTATGGTTTCATCGCCCCGGACGACGGCGAAAAGGACATATTCGTTCATATTTCGGCGGTCGAACGCGCCGGGATGACCGGCCTCGCCGACAACCAGAAGATCGCTTACGAGCTGCGAGAGGGGCGCGACGGGCGCGCCTCGGCCAGCGAGCTGAAGCTGCTGAGCTGAGCTGAGCTGAGCTGAGCTGACCTTGGGCCGGGCCGCGCCCGCCCCCCGCTGGCTCAGCCTCGCTCCTGCAAGAAGACCGCGGCGAATTCGCGCCATTCGCCGGGGCTCATTCCGCTGGCGCCCTGGTCCACAGCCTCACCCGCGAGCATGCGGCGCAGGCAATCGAGACCCGATGCCGAGATCGTGGCGCCGCCAAGCCGGTACTCGGCGAAGGCTGCATAGGCAAGCGGCACCCATTGCTCGGTGATCCGGGCGATGGCATCGGCATAGACCCGGATCTCGTGCTGGGCATGGGGATCGGCGCGTAGCCTCAGAAAATGCAGAAGATTGTGCAGATCGGTCTTCCAGTACCATTGCGTATAGGTGCTGGCTGGAAGGGTCATGCGGGCCAGCTCGCGGGCGAGCCCCTGCTGCCCGGTCTGATCCAGCATCGCCTCGTAGTGATCGAAGGCAAGGTTTGCGTCGGATTTCAGCACCGAGAGCACCCGCTCGGCCTCTTCCCCCGATAGGGTCGCCCCGCGCCCCTGGGCGTTTCCGGTCGATTGCGCCGCCAGATGCTCGGGCGCAGGCGTGTAAAACTCCCGGTCGAGCACCGAATAGCGCGCTGAATACTCGTTCACATTGGCGGTGCGATGGCGAATCCGATTGCCGGGCCACGAAGATGGGCAGCTTCACGTGCAGTTTGATCTCGCACATCTCGAAGGGCGTCGAATGCCAGTGCCGCATCAGATAGCGGATCAGCCCTTCGTCGTTGCGGGCGGATTTTGTGCCCGCGCCGTAGCTGACGCGGGCCGCCTGAACGATGGCCGCATCGTCGCCCATGTAGTCGACCACGCGTACGAACCCGTGATCGAGCAGGTCGTGCCGCGTGTTAAGCAACGCCTCCATCGCTGGCACGGTCGCGCGATGGGTCGGCGCGGTGACGGCACGCGCGGCCTTGATCGGATCTTCATGGGCGGGGCCGCCGCCGGGATCGGTCATCTCGTTCATGGGGCCTCCGGTGCTCGAATGGCCATGGCATACCGGGCGAGCGATGCCAAACCAAAGCTGAGGAGAACTTTGGGCGGAAGTCGGTATTATTCCGGGGCAAGTGCGGACGTCTATCGAAAAACTGTGGACACGCAATGGGCGGCGACCGCCCGGGATGCTAGGTCTGGGGGGTAGCGTGCGGGGGAGCGCCAATCTTGGCCCCTGGCGCGGAAAATCTGTGGATAGGGCCTGTGGAGGAACGACGATGGACGTGAAATATCTTCATACGATGGTGCGGGTGAAGGATTTGGAGGCCTCGCTGGCGTTCTACAAGCTCCTGGGGCTCGAGGAGACGCGGCGCAGCGAGAACGAGGGCGGGCGGTTCACGTTGATCTTCCTCGCCCCGCCGGGCCAGTCCGAAGCGCCGATCGAGCTGACGTACAACTGGGATGGCGACGAAGGGCTGCCCTCCGACAGTCGGCATTTCGGGCATCTGGCTTACGGCGTCGGCAATATTTACGACACCTGTGCGCATCTGCAGGAGAACGGCGTGACGATCAACCGCCCGCCGCGCGACGGGCACATGGCCTTCGTGCGGTCACCCGATAACATCTCGATCGAGCTCCTGCAGATCGGAGATGCCCTCCCAAAGGCGGAACCCTGGGCCAGCATGGAGAATACCGGGCATTGGTGACCCGCCCGTCCGGAGAGGCAGCCTTTGCAGGGCGATAAGCGACAGCCCGGCCCGGGTGGCGGCGGGCACCGGTGCGCGGGCCTCGCCGCGGCGATGACGGCCGCAGCCCTTGGCTTCGTCTCCCCTGCGTTGGGGCAAGAGCCATGTCGCCTGGCGCTGGTTCTGGCACTGGATGTCTCGGGATCCGTCGACCCCGATGAGTACCGGCTGCAGATGGATGGCCTTTCGCGCGCCCTGCTGGCGCCGCCCGTCGCCGACAGGCTGCTGGAGATGCCGGGGGCGCCGGTCGCGATACTGGCGTTCGAATGGAGCGATGCCGGCGCCCAGGCGGTGATCGCGGATTGGCGGCGGATCGACGGCCAGGCCGCCCTGGTGGAATTCGCCTATCGCATCCGCAGCCACCAGCGGAGCGTCGCGCCCGATGCCACCTCTATCGGCAGCGCCATGACCTTTGCCGCAGCCCGTTTCGCCGACGGCCCGGCCTGCTGGCGCCGGACGCTGGATATCTCCGGCGACGGGCGCAACAATGCCCGGCCCGAGCCGGAGGACATGCGGCTGCAGCCGGGCCTCTCGGGGGTGACGATCAACGGCCTCGTGATCGGAGCGGACAGCCCGAGCTTCGGCAACGAGCGTCTGGTCGATGTCGGCGAACTGGTCGCGTATTATTCCACGGCCGTCATCGCGGGCAGCGGGGCCTTCGTGGAAGCCGCCCTCGGCTTCGAGGATTTTCAGCGCGCCATGACCCGCAAGCTGTTGCGAGAGTTGCCGACGATGTCGCTTGGAGCCGGCCCGGGTGGCGCGGAACCCATGCCCGGACGCCGCTCCCGGTAGGCTCTCAGTAGATATAGCGGATCTGGTCGCCCCAGTAACGCTCTACCCGGCGCAGCGAGACGTTGATCTCCTCGATGCCGTTCTGCCCCAGGATCGCCCGGTTCTCGAGCCCCTCGGCGTGGCGCAGGAACAGCTCTTCCACGATGCGGCGGATCTCCTGGCCCCGGTCGGTCAGGCGCACGCGCACCGAGCGCCGATCGATCTCGCAGCGCTGATGATGCATGAACCCCATCTCGACCAGCTTCTTGAGGTTGTAGGACACGTTGGAGCCCTGGTAGTAGCCGCGCGACTTCAGTTCGCCCGCGGTCACCTCGTTGTCGCCGATGTTGAAGAGCAGCAGTGCCTGAACGGCATTGATCTCAAGAATGCCGACGCGCTCGAACTCGTCCTTGATGACATCGAGCAAAAGCCGATGCAGGCGTTCGACCAAGGCGAGCGCCTCTAGGTACCCTGTCATGAACTCCCGCTTGGACTTGTCCGCCGGGTATGAATGAACGCTCATCGCTAAACTCCGCCACTGGTTTTCGGAAACTCAGCATCCGGGGAATTCGCGAATTTTGGGTTAAGTCCCGTGACTTTGCAAAGGGGCCCTTGCGTAAGGGGCTGCCCTCAGGCCCCACGGCCGCGGGGCGGCGCCACGGCAGCGATCCTGCCGAGAAGCTGCGCATAGCCTTCGGGGCGCGGCTGAGCGCCTGAAACCCAGGCGTAGAGATCGTGATCGTTCTCCGAGAGCAGCGCGTCGTAGGTCGCAAGCTCGGCGTCCGAAAGATCGGCCAGCCGCGCCTCTGCGAAACCGCCCAGGATCAGGTCCATCTCCTTAATTCCGCGCCGTATCGAACGCATCCGAAGTCGGCGGAGCCGGGTATCGGGAAGCTCGTCCTCGGCAGGCAGGGGCATGGGCGTCTCCGTGGTCCGGGGGCGTGGCATCGGCTTGAACCGGTCAAGGCGGCAATCTATGGCTGACCGACCCTTTCGGCAACCGGAGCGACGCCCATGCCCTTCCTGTCCGACACCCTCTCTCGCGTGAAGCCATCGCCGACCATCGCGGTCAGCACCATGGCGCGCGAGCTGGCGGCCGCGGGGCGCGACGTGATCGGGCTGGGCGCCGGAGAGCCCGATTTCGACACGCCGCAGAACATCAAGGATGCCGCGGTCGCCGCGATCGCCGCCGGCAAGACGACGTACACCGCCCCCGACGGGATCCTTGAGCTGAAGCAGGCGATCTGCGAGAAGTTCAGGCGTGACAACGGGTTGGACTATGTTCCAGCGCAGGTCAGCGTGGGCACGGGCGGCAAGCAGGTGCTCTACAACGCGCTGATGGCCACGCTCAATCCCGGCGACGAGGTGGTGATTCCCGCTCCCTACTGGGTGAGCTACCCCGACATGGTCCTGCTGGCCGGGGGGGAGCCGGTGATCGCCGAAGCCTCCTCGCAAACGGCCTACAAGCTGACGCCGGACCAACTCGAAGCCGCAATCACCCCGCGGACCAAGTGGTTCATCTTCAACTCCCCATCCAACCCCACTGGCGCCGGCTACAGCCGCGCCGAGCTGAAGGCGCTGACGGACGTGCTGCTTCGCCATCCCCATGTGTGGATCATGTCGGACGATATGTATGAACACCTCGTTTACGACGATTTCGAATTCTGCACCCCGGCGCAGGTCGAGCCGGAACTCTACGACCGGACGCTGACGGTGAACGGGGTGAGCAAGGCCTACGCGATGACCGGCTGGCGAATCGGTTACGCCGCCGGCCCCGAAAAGCTGATCGGGGCGATGCGCAAGGTGCAGTCGCAATCCACCTCGAATCCCTGCTCGATCAGCCAATGGGCGGCCGTCGAGGCACTGAACGGTCCGCAGGATTTCATCGCCCCGAACAACGCCACCTTCCGGCGCCGCCGCGACCTGGTGGTGGGCATGCTCAACGACGCCGAAGGCGTGGATTGCCCGACCCCCGAAGGTGCGTTCTACGTCTACCCGACGATCCGCGGCTGCATCGGCAGGACCTCCGAGGGCGGAACGAAGATCGAGAACGACGAGGTCTTCGCCACCGCCCTGCTGGAAGAGACCGGCGTGGCCGTGGTGTTCGGAGCGGCGTTCGGCCTCTCGCCCGCCTTCCGGATCAGCTATGCCACCTCCGACGACGCGCTACGCGAGGCCTGCGGGCGGATCCAGGCGTTCTGCGCCGGGCTCACATAGGCAGCGGCGCCCGTCGGACGGGCCTGGGGCTGCCGGCGAAACCCGGCAGCACGTAGCGCCAGAACCGCAGCATCATCAGCAGTGCCGCCGCGGCCAGCCCCAGAAAGAGGCCGAGCCACACGCCGATGCCGCCAAGCCCAAGCGGAAAGGCCAGCAGATAGGCGGCAGGCGCGCCGATGGCCCAGTAGCTGAGCGCGGCAAACACCATCGGCGCCCGTGTATCCTGCATCCCCCGCAGCAGGCCAAGCGCCATGACTTGCGCCCCGTCGGCGAGCTGGAACAGTGCCGCGGCCGCGAGGAACACCGTGCCGATGGCGATGATCTGCAAGCGCGCCGGTTCGGCCGGATCGAGAAACAGCCCGATCAGCGCCTCCGGCAGGCCGAGGAACAGCACGACCGTCGCCAGCGCCACGGCGATGGACAGCGCGATGGCCACCACCGCCCCATCCCGCAGGTCGTCGGCATCGTGCCGCCCGAAGGCCCGCCCCGCCCGCACCGTCGCCGCCTGGCTCAGCCCGTAGTGCACCATGAAGGTTGCCGTGGCGCATTGCAGGGCGATCCCGTGGGCGGCCAGCGCCATGGGCCCGATCCACCCCATCATCACGGCAGCGAAGGAAAACAGCGCCACCTCCGACAGCGTCGTGAGGCCGATCGGCCAACCGAGGCGGAAGACTTCGCCAAGGGCCTGCCAGTCCGGCCGCCACAGCCGCCGGAAGAGCGCATGTTCCGGAAAGGCGAAGGCCGCATAGACCGCTACAAAGATCAGCGCAGCGCAGTGCATCCCGAGGGAGGCGATGGCCGCCCCCCTGATCCCCAGTTCCGGCGCGCCGAGATTGCCGAAGATCAGCACCCAGTTCAGCGCGGCATTGACCACGGCCGAGGCGATCGCCGCCCAGAGCACGATCCGCGAGCGGTCGAGCGCCGCCAGATAGCTGCGCAGCACCATGAAGAGCAGGGCCGGAATCAGCCCCCAGGCCGCGATGGAAAGGTAGTCCCCGCCCAGCCGCGCGATCCGCGGGTCCTGGCCGAGCGCGAGGAACAGCCGCTCTGCGTGCAGCATCGGGAACACGCCCAGAACCGCGAAGCCGAGCGACGCCCAGAGGCCCATCCGGGTCACCCGGCGCATCTGGATGCCATCGTCCTCCGCGCCGGCCGCCGCGACCAGCGGCATCACCGCATAGGCGAAACCCGCGCCTGTCACGAAGATCGTGAACCAGAGCGGCCCTGCCAGAACCATCGCGGCCAGCCCGGTCACCCCGTACCAGCCCATCATCACGGTGTCGGTCGCATGCACGGCGAACTGCGCCAGCTGGCTGCCGACAAGCGGCACCGCGATCGCGGCCAGGCCCCGGCCATGGGGCCCATATGATCTGAGCGAGCGCATGGGCGAGGCCCTACGCCCGCGTCAACGTTCGCTCAAGGCCTGATCTCCAGGCAACCGCCAAGCGCCCGCCGCAGCCTACTGCACCTCGACATAGCGGTGCATCACCCGGTCCAGGCCGCTGCGGCGATGCTGCTTCAGGCTCTCGGTCCGCCGCACCAGCCGGATTCCCCCGGTCAGGTCGTTGTACCTGTCGATGTCGCGATACTGCGAAACGGCATAACCCCATTCCAGAAAGAAGCTCACCGGCCCCCGGCCGGGGCGCCAATCCACCCCGACGCCGTAAAGCGCGCCGGCCTCGTCGCCCTGCAGGGCCAGCGAAAGCGCCAGATCGTCGGTCGCGAAATAGGTCGTCTCTCCCAGCAGGAATCCCGAGGCGGTCTCGCGGTTTCGCACCACGGCGGCATCCTCGACCACCTGGATGCCGACCAGCCCGCGGAAATCGAGGAAATTTCCGAAGGTGTTCACCGCATAGGCCAGCTCGCCCGTGGTCGTCAGATCCTCGGCATAACGCGCCCGAACGCCAAGGCCCTGGCGGCCTAGCGAGCCCGCCCAGGGGCGCATCGCCACAAGCTCCAGCCCGTAATTGGCCGGGTAGTCGCCGCTGAAATCCTCGTTGCGGACGCCAAGCTCCACGCCCAGCCGGGTGCGCAAGGCCGCCTCGCCGGACCAGGTCAGGCCGGTCGAAAGGCGGAAGATGTCGTTGTCGCTCTCGTCCTGGGTGTGGCGCGCCGCATAGGTCAGCGCCGCATCCAGATCCACCGCCGCCGCCCGATCCGCCGCGCCGCCGGCCGCCGCGCACAGGGCCATCGCCCATAGAAAATGCCCGATCCGCATTGCCCAACTCCTGCCACTGCTCTTGTTTTGTTGGAACGTCACCATGGCCGGACCCGAAAAGCAAGGCTGCGGTGGCCGTGGGCGCGCCATTGCCGCCAGGCCTGCCCCTGCCCTAGGGTGCGCGGACAAAAGAGCAACAGCGCTGGAACTTCGGCGCGCGACAGGCGGACATCAGGCATGAGCGACGATCTACTCTCGGGGGACGTTCCCGGCGGCCAGGGCACCTATGACGCGTCGTCCATCGAGGTGCTCGAAGGGCTGGAACCGGTGCGCAAGCGGCCCGGCATGTATATCGGCGGCACCGACGAACGCGCCCTGCACCATCTGGTGGCCGAGGTTCTCGACAACGCCATGGACGAGGCCGTGGCGGGCCATGCCACCCGCATCGAGGTGGAGCTCCACACCGACGGCTCGGTGACCGTGCGCGACAACGGCCGCGGCATCCCCGTCGACCCGCACCCGAAGTTCCCTGGCAAGTCGGCGCTCGAGGTCATCCTCTGCACGCTGCATGCGGGCGGCAAGTTCTCGGGCGAGGCCTACGAGACCTCGGGCGGGCTGCACGGCGTGGGGGTCAGCGTCGTCAACGCGCTCAGCGACCATCTGCGGGTGGAGGTGGCGCGCGACCGTGCCCTCTACGTGCAGGAGTTCAGCCGCGGCATCCCGCAGGGCCCCATCGCCCCGGCCGGCGCCGCCCCCAACAGGCGCGGCACCACGCTCACCTTCCACCCCGACGCTGACATCTTCGGCAGCCTCACGATGAAGCCCGCGCGGCTCTTTCGCATGGCCCGCTCCAAGGCCTACCTCTTCTCGGGCGTCGAGATCCGCTGGCGCAGCCAGATCGACGATGGCGAGACCCCGGTGGAAGCAACGTTCCGCTTCCCCGGCGGCCTCGCGGACTACCTGACCGAAAGCCTCGGCGGAGCCGCGACCTATGCCGAGGCGCCCTTCGCCGGCAAGGTGGGCTTCCGCGAACGCTTTGGCGTGGCCGGCTCGGTGGAATGGGCCATAGACTGGACGCCCGCGCGCGACGGTTTCATCCAGTCCTACTGCAACACCGTGCCGACGCCCGAGGGCGGCACCCACGAGGCCGGCTTCTGGTCCGCGATCCTGAAGGGCATCCGCGCCTACGGCGAACTGGCCAACAGCCGCAAGGCCACTCAGATCTCCCGCGAGGACCTGATGACGGGCGGCTGTGCGCTGGTCTCGTGCTTCATCCGCGAGCCTGAATTCGTCGGCCAGACGAAGGACAGGCTGGCCACAACCGAGGCCGCAAGACTGGTCGAGGGCGCCGTGCGCGACCGCTTCGACAACTGGCTGGCGGCCGACACGAAAAGCGCCGGCGCGATCCTCGATTTCCTCGTCCTGCGCGCCGAGGAGCGCCTGCGCCGGCGGGCCGAGAAGGAGACCGCGCGCAAGACGGCCACCAAGAAGCTGCGCCTGCCCGGCAAGCTGGTCGACTGCACCGCCACCGCGCGGGAGGGCACTGAGATCTTCCTGGTCGAGGGCGACAGCGCCGGCGGATCGGCCAAGATGGCGCGCGACCGCAAGACCCAGGCGCTGCTGCCGCTGCGGGGCAAGATCCTCAACGTCCTCGGCGCCGCCTCCTCCAAGATGGGCGCCAACGCCGAGATCAACGACCTCTGTCAGGCGCTCGGCGTCGGCCTCGGCACCCGCTTCAACGTCGAGGACCTGCGCTACGACAAGGTCATCATCATGACCGACGCCGATGTCGACGGCGCCCACATCGCGGCGCTGCTGATGACGTTCTTTTTCAGCCAGATGCGTCCGATGATCGACGCGGGGCACCTCTACCTCGCCTGCCCGCCGCTCTACCGCCTCACCCAGGGCGCCGCCCGTGTCTATTGCCTCGACGAGGCGGAACGGGACGCCTGGCTTGAGAAGGGCCTCGGCGGCAAGGGAAAGATCGACGTCAGCCGCTTCAAGGGCCTGGGCGAGATGGACGCCAAGGACCTGAAGGAAACCACGATGGACCCCGGCAGCCGCAAGCTGATCCGCGTGAACGTGGACGAGGACGCGCCGGGCGAGACGGGGGACTTGGTGGAACGGCTGATGGGCAAGCGCCCGGAGATGCGGTTCGCGTATATCCAGGAGAACGCGCGGTTCGTGGAGGAGCTTGACGTTCTGATTTACGTATGCATATTAAATGCTGACGTGGGATGAGGGGAAACGCCGAAGCAATTTGCGCAAGCACGGCGTGGATTTCGCGTCCTTGGCGGCGTTCGACTGGGCGGCCGCCTTGCATCGCGAGGACCCGCGCGAGGCGTATGGCGAGGTGAGGATGGTCTCCATCGGCCCGCTCGATAAGCGGCTTCACGTGGTGGTCTGGACCGAACGTGCCGAGGCCATACGGATTATCAGCCTTAGAAAGGCGAACAGCAGGGAGCGCGACCTCTATGAGCGGCAAGAGCTACATCGAGAGTGACGGCGAGGCGCGGGAGCTGGATTCCGACTTCTTTCGCGAAGCGAGGCGCGGCGGCGAGCTGCCTGTCGTGGCGCGACTGATCCGGAAGGGTCGTCCTCCCTTGCCGGAGGCAGAGCGCAAGCAGCGTGTGACGATGTACCTCGACAGGGACGTTCTGGCGTGCCTCAAGCAAGACGGTCGGGGCTGGCAGACGCGCGCGAACGAAAGGCTGCGCGAGGCGCTCGGGCTCTAGATTGCCCCGGCGCCGCGCTTACGGCAGCGAGGGCGGCAGCATCGCTTGGCTTGCGGTCGTCGAACGCTATCATTCCGCCATGCGCATCCTCCGGAATCTTCTCTTGCTCGTTGCGATCCTGTTGCCCCAGGGACTGACCGCGCAGGATACGGACCTAGAGCTGGTCCTCCTCGCCGACGCCTCAGGCTCCATCGACATGGCCGAGATCCGGTTCCAGCGGAATGGATACGCCACCGCCATCACCGACCCCGAGGTGATCGCCGCCATCGCCGGCACCGCCTATGGCTCCATCGCGGTCACCTACGTGGAATGGGCCAGCGCCGGCGAGGAAGACGTGGTCGTGCCGTGGACGCTCATCGACGACGCCGGGAGCGCGTCCGCCTTCGCCGCGGCCCTGCTGCCGCCGCCGCGCCTGGCCTACGGGCGCAACGCCATCGGCTCGGCGCTGCTCACCGGCCAGCGCCTGATCGAGGAGAACGACATCGAGGGCTGGCGGCGGGTGATCGACTTCTCCGGCGACAGCGCCAACAACTGGAACGGCCCCAGCATCGAGGAGGCACGTGCCAGCGTCTTGGCCGCAGGGATCACCATCAACGGCCTCGCCATCCTCTGCCGCGCCTGCAACGGCCGCCCCTCGGGCGCCGACCTCGAACGCCTCTACGAGGAGCGGATCATCGGCGGCCCCGGCGCCTTCGTGGTCACCGCCGAAAGCCCCGAGAGCTTCGCCGCCGCGGTGAAGCGCAAGCTGATCCTGGAGATCTCGGGAACGATGCCGGAGGCGAAAGTCGCGGCCCGCTAGCCGTCAGACCAGCCGCCCCGCCTCCAGCCGCACCACCCGGTCCATCCGCCCCGCGAGCTCTGCATTGTGGGTCGCCACCAGCGCCGCCATCCCGCTGCCCCGGCACATCTCCAGCAGCGCCTCGAAAACAGCGTCGGCCGTGCCCGGGTCAAGGTTGCCGGTCGGCTCGTCGGCCAGAAGCAGCTTCGGCGCGTTGGCCAGTGCCCGGCACACGGCCACCCGCTGCTGCTCGCCGCCCGACATCGCCGCCGGCCGATGCCCGGCGCGGGGCGTCAGCCCCATTCCGGCCAACAGCTTTGCCGCCCGCGCCTGCGCCGCCCCGCGCGCCGTGCCGTTGGCCAGCATCGGCAGCATCACGTTCTCGGCCGCGGTGAACTCCGGCAGCAGGTGGTGGAACTGGTAGACGAAGCCCACGCTGCTCCGCCGCAGGCCGGTGCGCGCGCCGTCCGCCAGCCCGCCGCACGCCTGCCCGGCGATACGCACCGCGCCCGCGTCCGGCCGGTCGAGCAGCCCCGCGATGTGCAACAAGGTGGATTTCCCCGCGCCGGACGGCGCCACCAGCGCCACCAGCTCGCCCGGCTCCAGCACCAGCGACGCGCCGCGCAGCACCGCGACCTCGCCGGGCGTCCCGGGCTTGTAGATGCGCGTCACACCCTCCAGCGCCAGCACCGGCTCAGCCATCGCGCAGCGCCTCGACCGGGTTCATCCGTGCCGCCCGCCGCGCCGGAAAGATCGTCACCACGCAGCTCAGCACCAGCGAAAGTGCTACGGCGCGCGCCACGTCGTCCCATTCCAGCTTCGCCGGCAGGTAATAGATGCCGCGGATCGACGGGTCCCACACGTCGCCGCCGCTCAGTCCGTTGACCGCCGCGAAGATCGGGTCGATCCAGATCGCGAAGAGGCAGCCGAGGATCACGCCCGCGATGGTGCCGATCACCCCCACGGCCGAGCCGCAGATGAAGAACACCCGCATCACCGCGCCCTCGGTCAGCCCGATGGTGCGCAGGATGCCGATGTCGCGGCCCTTGTTCTTCACCAGCATGATCAGCCCCGAGACGATGTTCATCGCCGCGATCAGCACGAGCACCGAGAGGATCACGAACATCACGTTGTCCTCCACCTCCAGCGCCCGCAGGAAGGCGCCCGACGCGTCCCGCCAGGTCACGAACTGCCCCTCCGGCGCCGCCTGCCACAGCAAGGGCAGCACCGCATCCACGGCTTCCGGGTCGTCCAGGATCACCTCGATCTCGTCCGCCGCGCCGTCGCGGTTGAAGTAGCTCTGCGCCTCGGCCAGCGGCATGTAGGCGCGCGTCTGGTCGATGTCGTAGCGCCCAGCCTTGAAGACATACACGACCTCGTAGGCCCCCACCCGCGGCTTGGTGCCGAAGGGCGTCTTGACCCCGTCCGGCGAGATCAGGCGGATCTGGTCGCCCACGGCCAGCCCCAGCGACCGCGCCGCGCCGGAGCCGAGAGCGATGCCGTCGCCGAACCGCGCCAGATCGCCAAAGCCGGTCTGCGGGTCCGCGATCCGCGGCAGCGCCTCCACATCCGCCTGCGCCAGTCCGTAGACCTGCAGGCCCACGCTGCGGCCGGAGAAGCTGCCAAGGACCTGTCCGGTCACCAGCGGCGCCGCGCGGACCACGCCGGGCACCGCCCGCAATTGGCCTGCTACCGCCTCGTAATCCCGGATGTCGCGCGAGTAGACGCCCAGGTCGTCCATATATCCGGCCGAATAGTACGTTACATGCGCGTTGGCCCCCACGATCGTGTCCACGAACTCCGCCCGGAAGCCCGAACGCACCGCAAGCGTCGCGATCAGCGCGAACACGGCGAGCGCGATCCCGACCAGCGAGATCCACGTCATCGTGCTCACGCCGCCCTCGGCCTTCGTGGCGCGCAGGTAGCGCCAGGCGATCAGCCATTCATGGGCGGCAAAGGGTCTGGTGGGGTTCGACAAGGGCACCTCCGCGGATCGCGCCTGCATGGCGGCGTTCCCCGGAGGCGTCAACGGCCCGCGCCATCACGAAGGGCCGCGATCAGGCGGCGTTCCGCAGCCAGTCCAGCACCACCTCGGCGTTCCGGTCGGGCGGGAAGACGGGATATAGGCAGTGCACGATTCGCCCGTCCCGCACGATCAGCGCCAGCCGCTTGAGCAGGGTCACGCCCTCGACCGTCATCCGCGGCAGGTCCAGCGCTTCGGCCAGTGCCAGCCCGGCATCGGACAGGAGCGGGTAGGGCAGGTGCAGCCGCGCCGCCGCTTCGGCCTGATAGGCCGTGTCCTGGGTGGACACCCCGAAGACCTGCACCACGCCGGCCGCCTGGAGATCCGCGAACGCATCGCGAAAGGCGCAGGATTGCGGCGTGCATCCCCGGGCACCCGGGATCGCATCCCACCCCTCCGGCAGGTCGCGATCCGGGCGGCCGGTCATGGGATAGGCGAAGACCACCGTCAGGCCGCGCAGATCCGCCAGTCGCACGTCCCGGCCATCGGTCGCCGGAAGGGAAAGCTCGGGCAGGTCTAGTCCGACAAGGTGATCGGCGCCGCCGTCGTCCTGCGGCGCCGGAAGTGTCGACCAATCGGGAGCGGCGGTTAGGGCCATGATTGCCTCAGATCCCGCTGTTGAAGGTGCGGTTGGCCATCGGCTCGCCCTGCGGCCCCGCCACCTGCGGCCCGCCGTAGATCTCGCAGACCCGCGCCACCGCGGCCTCGGGGCTTATCTCTTCGCTATCGCCCGTCCGGCGGCTGGTCAGCTCCACCGTGCCGGCCTTCAACCCGCGTGGCCCCACCGTGATCCGCCACGGCAGGCCGATCAGGTCCATCGAGGCGAACTTGGCGCCCGCCCGCTCCTCGCGGTCGTCATACAGCGGCGCGAGCCCGCGATCGCTCAGCGCCTTGTAGATCCCCTCGCAGGCCGCATCCGCGGCGCTGTCGCCCTGCTTGAGGTTGACGATCCCGCAGTGGAAGGGGGTCACGCCCTCCGGCCAGATGATCCCCTTTTCGTCGTGGCTCGCCTCGATGATGGCACCCAGAAGGCGGCTGACCCCGATGCCGTGGCTGCCCATGTGCACCGGCACCCGCTCTCCGGCCTCGTTGCTCACCACGGCCCCCATCGGCTCGGAATACTTGGTGCCGAAATAGAAGATCTGGCCCACCTCGATGCCGCGCGCCTCCCGGCGCCGCTCCTCCGGCACCCGGTCCTCGAAGACCGCCGCGTCGTGGGTGTCCTCCGTGCGGGCGTAGAGATCGGTGAACTCGTCGAGCACGCCGGCGCATTGCGCCACGTCGTCGTAGTCGATCCGCCGGTCGCCCAGCCGGATGTCGTTCACGGACCCGTCGTAGAACACCCCGCTCTCGCCGGTCTCGGCCAGCACCAGGAACTCGTGGGTGTAATCCCCGCCGATCGGCCCGCCCTCGGCCTTCATCGGGATCGCCTGCAGCCCCATCCGCTCGTAGCTGCGCAGGTAGCTGACCAGATGCCGGTTGTAGGCATGCATCGCCGCCTCCTGGGTCAGGTCGAAGGTATAGCCGTCCTTCATCAGGAACTCGCGCCCCCGCATCACGCCGAAGCGCGGGCGCGTCTCGTCGCGGAACTTCCACTGGATCTGGTAGAGCGTCAGCGGCAGGTCGCGGTAGCTGCTCACATGAGAACGGAAGATGTCGGTGATCTGCTCTTCGTTGGTCGGCCCGAACAGCATGTCGCGGTCGTGCCGGTCGCGGATGCGCAGCATCTCGGGGCCGTAGGCGTCGTAGCGCCCGCTCTCGCGCCACAGCTCCGCCTGCTGCATCGTCGGCATCAGCATCGGGATGTGCCCGGCGCGTTGCTGCTCCTCGTGCACGATCCGCTCGATCCGCCGCAGCACGCGGTAGCCCAGCGGCAGCCAGGCATAGATGCCCGCACCGGCCTGCTTGATCATGCCCGCCCGCAGCATCAGACGGTGGCTTGCGATCTGCGCCTCCGCGGGCGTCTCCTTGAGGACGGGCATGAAATAACGGCTGAGGCGCATGGCGCGGGGTCCTTTGTCGGCGGCACGTCCGTTTAGGCCAGCCCCACCACGGGGGCAAGCGGGCGGCGGCGAAGGCACAACCGGCGGCTGAGGGCACCACAGCCCGCGCTTGAAAGGCACCCCGCGATGGACGATGTAGGAACGACCCTCGAGACGAAAGGCCGCCATGGCGCTTCCGATGCAGACACAGGCGAAGTACTGGGGCCTCGCGGCAGCGGGTTTCCTCGTGCTGCTCTGGGTGCTGGGCGACGTCCTGTTCCCCTTCATCCTCGGCAGCGCGATCGCCTACATGCTCGATCCGGTGGCCGACCGGCTGGAACGCATGGGGCTGAGCCGGGCGCTCTCCGTCGCCGTGATTGCGGTGGTCATGGTCATCATCTTCCTGGTCGCCATCATCGCAATCGTGCCCGAGATGGTGCGCCAGACGGCCGCGCTGATCGATGCGGCGCCCGGCCTCCTGCAGGCCCTGCGCGACGAGATCGTCAGCCGCTTCCCGATGCTCTTCGACGAGACATCGGGGATGGACGAGACCCTCGCTGGCCTCGGCCAGACCATCAAGGACCGCGGGCTCCTGGTGCTCGAGGGCGCGGTCAGCTCCGCCGGAAGCCTCTTCAACATCATCCTGCTCTTCGTCGTGGTGCCGGTCGTCGCCGTCTACATGCTGGTGGACTGGGACAATCTTGTGGCCCGGATCGACGATCTGCTGCCGCTCGATCACCGCCCCACGATCCGCCGCCTGGCCGGCGAGATGGATCGCACGCTGGCCTCCTTCATTCGCGGCCAGGGCACCGTCTGCCTCATCCAGGGCACCTTCTATGCAGTGTCGCTGACCCTCGTGGGGCTGAACTTCGGCCTGCCGGTGGGCGCGCTGGCGGGGCTGATCTCGTTCATCCCGCTGGTGGGCTCGGTCGTCGGCGGCGCGTTGGCCATCGGCCTCGCCATCTTCCAGTTCTGGGGCGAGCCGCTGATGATCGCACTCGTGGCGGGCATCTTCTTCTTCGGGCAGATCGTCGAAGGCAACATCCTCACCCCGAAGCTCGTCGGTTCCTCCGTCGGGTTGCATCCGGTCTGGCTGCTGCTGGCGCTGTCGGTCTTCGGCGCGATCTTCGGCTTCGTGGGTCTGCTGGTCGCGGTGCCGGTGGCGGCGATGCTGGGCGTGCTGGTGCGGTTCCTGGCTGCGCAGTACAAGGATGGCCTGCTCTACAAGGGCAGCTCCGGGCTGGACGCGCCAACGGCGCAGCCCATCCCGGCCGCCACGCCGAACGCCACCGTGCCCAACGCCCCCACTGCACCTCGCGACACCGCGGCAGAATGACAGAGCGGCAGCTTCTGCTGGATTTCCCCACCCGGAACGCGATGACGCCCGACGCCTTCCTGCCGGCGCCGTCGAACGCCATGGTACTGGCCGCCTGCGGCCGTTGGCGCGACTGGCCGGAGCTGCGGCAGGTGGTGATCGGTCCGCCGGGCAGCGGGCGCAGCCACCTCGCCCGCGTCTGGCTGGCCGAGGTCGCGGGCCTTCAGGCCCTGTGCCTTTCCGGCGCAGCGCTCGGCGCCGCCGATGTCGCGGCCGCCGAGGCCGCCGCCGCCATCGCGGTGGACGACGCCGATGCCGTGGCCGGGGCGGCGGCGCGCGAAGAGGCGCTCTTTCACCTCCTGAACCTCGCGGCACGGAAGCGCATCCCGCTGCTTCTTACCTCGCGCGGCACGCCCGGCACCTGGGGCCTCGCCCTGCCCGATCTCGAAAGCCGCGTCCGCGCCTGCCCGGTCGCGCGCCTTGAGCCGCCCGAGCCGGATCTCGTGGCGATGGTCCTGGTGAAGCTTTGCGACGAGCGCCAGCTGGCCGTCAGCCCCGGCGCGATAGCCTACCTGGCGCACCGGATGGAGCGGTCGCTGGCTACCGCCGCCGCCGTGGTCGAGCGGCTGGATCGCCTCGCCGTCGCCCGCAAGGCCCGCGTCACCCGCCCGCTTGCCGTCGAGGCCCTGCGTGGCGTGGCCGAGGCCGCCCAGCCGCCGCGGGCCGAAGGACCGCCCCGATGACCCGCCAGCCTTCCACCAATGCCCTGCGTGTCGTGACCGCAGTTGCCCAGGTGCCCACAGCCAAAAGCCTTCCCCGATGACACGCGCGGATTTCCTCGGCGCGCCCGCGCCCGCGCCCGTCCGCCTCGCGGATTTCGATGCCGCCTCGCCCGCGCGCTTCTTCAACCGCGAGCTCAGCTGGCTTGCGTTCAACTGGCGGGTGCTGGAAGAGGCGGAGAACCCCGCGGTGCCGCTGCTGGAGCGCCTGCGCTTCGTCTCGATCTCCGCCAACAACCTCGACGAATTCTATACCGTCCGGGTCGCCGGCCTGCGCGAGCTCGCCCGCGCCGGCAACGCCACACCCGCCGCCGATGGCCGTACCCCGGCCGAGCAGCTCGTTCTGATCGACGCCGACGCCCGCGCGCTGATGGCCGCCCAGCAACGCGCCTGGGGGCAGATCCGCCGCGAGATGGAACGCGCCGGCATCGCCATTCTCACCCGCTCGAAGCTGAGCCGCGCCGATCTGCAGTATCTCGAAGGGCTGTTCCTGGCCAAGGTCTTCCCGGTCCTGTCCCCGCTGGCCGTCGATCCCGCGCATCCCTTTCCGTTCATCCCCAACACCGGCTTCGCCCTCGCGCTCGCCCTCGAACGCCGCCACGACAAGCGTCCGCTCCGGGCCCTGCTGCCGATCCCCAACCAGATCGACCGTTTCGTCGCCCTGCCCGCCAAGGCCGGCGAGGCCCGCTTCCTGCCGCTCGAAGAGCTGCTGCTGATCCATCTCGATGCGATGTTCCCCGGCTACGACCTGCGCGGCGTCTGCCAGTTCCGCGTCCTGCGCGACAGCGACCTCGAGGTCGAGGAGGAGGCCGAGGATCTGGTGCGCGAGTTCGAGACCGCGCTGAAGCGCCGCCGCCGGGGCGAGGTGGTGCGCATGAAGATCTCCGCCGGGGCGCCCGCCGACCTGCGCGCGATGATCACCGGCCAGCTGAACCTCGGCGACGACGACGTGATCGAGATTCGCGGCATGATCGGCGTCGCCGACCTCAAGGAGCTTGTGCTCGACACGCGGCCCGACCTGCTCTGGCCGGCCTTCACCCCGCGCGTGCCCGAGCGCGTGCAGGACCACGGCGGCGACATGTTCGCCGCCATCGCCCAGAAGGACATGCTGCTCCACCACCCCTACGAGACGTTCGACATGGTCATCCGCTTCCTGCAGCAGGCGGCGACCGACCCCGACGTGCTTGCCATCAAGCAGACGCTCTACCGCACCTCCGCCAATTCCCCCATCGTCGCGGCCCTCTGCGAGGCGGCCGAGGCGGGCAAGTCCGTCACCGCGCTGGTGGAGCTGAAGGCCCGCTTCGACGAGGCCGCCAACATCCGCCAAAGCCGGATGCTCGAACGCTCCGGCGCCCACGTGGTCTGGGGCTTCATGAACTACAAGACCCACGCCAAGATCAGCTCCGTGGTGCGCCGCGAGGGCGACCGGCTGGTGACCTATTCCCACTGGGGCACCGGCAACTACCACCCGATCACCGCGCGCATCTACACCGACCTCAGCTATTTCACCTGCGATCCGGGGCTGGGCCGCGATGCCACCAAGGTCTTCAACTACCTCTCGGGCTATGCGCCGCCCGAAGAGCTCGAAAACATCGCCATCGCCCCACTGACGCTGAAATCCACGATCCTCGCGGGGCTGGCCCGCGAGGCAGAGCACGCCCGCGCCGGGCGCCCCGCCCAGATCTGGGCGAAGATGAACAGCCTGATCGAGCCCGACGTGATCGACGCGCTCTATGCTGCCAGCGCCGCCGGGGTGCAGATCGTCCTGGTGATCCGCGGCATCTGCGGGCTGCGCCCCGGCATCCGCGGCCTCAGCGAGAACATCCGCGTCAAGTCCATCGTCGGGCGGTATCTGGAGCATTCGCGCATCGTCTGCTTCGGCAACGGCCACGGCCTGCCCTCGGCCCGCGCCCGGGTCTGGATCTCGTCGGCCGACTGGATGGGCCGCAACCTGACCCGCCGGGTCGAGACCCTGGTCGAATGCCACAACCCCACGGTGAAGGACCAGATCGTCAGCCAGATCATGGCCGCCAACCTGCGCGACGAGGCGCAGAGCTGGGTCCTGCAGCCCGATGGCAGCTACGTGCGCCCCGGCCCGCGCCCCGAAGGCAGCCCGTCCGCCTTCGATTGCCACCGCTTCTTCATGGAGCATCCGTCGCTCTCCGGGCGCGGCTCCGCCGGCGCCGCCGACGTGCCCCGCCTCGCCGGGCCGCCGGCCACGGCCGAAGCCGAGGCCGATACGCTGGCCAAGCAGACGGTTCCCGCAACGTCGGGCCTGCGCGGCGAACGCGGGGGCGATTGACCGGCGCGCCGCAACGCGGCATCGTCCCCCCCGATCGGCGCAGGAAGTCGGGCCGGCGCGCGCCGGCCAGAACCGTGCCTGCACCGGGCAAGAACGGGGCCAGAACGTGGCCAGAACGGGGCCAAAACCGGGCCTGCACCGGGTCGTCGAGGGGAACGCGAGATGGATGGTCAGACCGAAGCCGTGCTGGACGATTGGGGCCCCTTCGGCCGTGCGCTCTTCGAAGATCCCGCCGCCCGCGCGCTCAGCCGTGTCGGCGTGGTGGATGTAGGCTCCAACTCCGTTCGCATGGTGATTTTCGACGGGGCGGCCCGCTCCCCGGCCTACTTCTTCAACGAGAAGGTGCTGTGCGGCCTGGGCGCGGGCCTGTCGGAGACCGGGCGCCTGAACCCCAAGGGCAAGGTCCGCGCGCTCGACGCGCTGCGCCGCTTCCAGACCCTCGCCGAAGGGATGGAGATCGCGCCGCTCACCGTCGTCGCCACCGCCGCCGTGCGCGAGGCCGAGGATGGCCCCGACTTCCAGAAGGAGGTGCTGCAGGAGACCGGCCTGAAGCTCTACGTCATCGACGGCCGCGAAGAGGCCCGGCTGGCCGCCCAGGGCGTGCTCCTCGGCTGGCCGCGCGCCACCGGCCTCGTCTGCGACATCGGCGGCTCCTCGATGGAGATGGCGGTGCTGGAAGACGGGCAGGTGGGCCGCCGCGAAACCTCGCCGCTGGGCCCCCTCAAGATGCGCGACGTCACCGGCGGCAAGAAGGGCCGCCGCGCCCATATCGACCACGAGGTGAAAGCGCTGAAGGAAGCGCTCGGCGAGGTGCCGCCGCGGATGTTCCTGGTCGGCGGGTCGTGGCGGGCCATCGCAAAGCTCGACATCCTGCGCCGCGACTACCCCCTCAAGGTCCTGCACGAGCACCGCATGACGCCGCGCGACCTCTCCACCACGCTGAAATGGATCGCCGACAGCGACGCCGACGAGATCCGCGGCCGCGCCGGGATCGGCAGCGACCGCATGGCGCTTCTGGGCGATGCCAGCGAGGTGCTGGCGGGCGTGCTGCGGGTAATCAAGCCCAAGGAGATCTTCGTATCCGGCTACGGGCTGCGCGAGGGGATGCTCTTCGAGGCGATGCCGCAGGCCCTGCGCGAGCGCGATCCGCTGATCGAGGCCTGCCGCTTCGCCGAATACAAGGACGCCCGGGTGCCCGGCTTCGGCAAGGCGCTCTACCATTTCGTGCGGCCGCTCTTCAGCCGCGCCTCGGCCGACAAGCTGCGCCTCATCAAGGCCGCGTGCCTGCTGCACGACGTCACCTGGCGGACCCATCCCGATTACCGGGCGGAGGTCTGCTTCGACTACGCCACGCGCGCCAATCTCGGCGGGCTCGGCCATGCCGAACGGGTGTTCCTCGGCCTCGCCCTGCTGCACCGCTACAAGAATTCCCGGCAGGGCAATCGCTTTGCCCCGCTGATCGAGCTGCTCGACGAACGGCAGATCAGCGATGCCGAGGTGCTGGGCCGCGCCATGCGCTTCGGCGCGATGTTCACCGCCCAGCGGCGCGACCGCATGGGAACGCTGCGCTGGCAGGCCCGCAAGAAACTGCTGGTCCTCTCGATCGGCCCGGTGGGCCGCGCGCTCTACGGCGAGGTGGCGCAAAGCCGCTTCGCCGCCCTCGGCAAGGCCATCGGCGGCGAGACCCAGGTGGTCACCCTGCAGGGCGTCGAAGGCTGAGGTACGGCCGCAGGACCGTGATGGGCGCGCAGACGCCCGGCCCGCAACCGCCCGCGCCGTGACGGAAGCGCGCACGCGCAACCCGGGGCCCCGTGGCATATCGGTCGCGCCGCAGGGGTCAGAGCATCGGCGCCCGACCAGCGCCCATTCACCGTATAAGTCGCGCCCGCATTTGGCAGAGCGCCCGCGCGCAACCCGAGGCATCGTGGCGCAGCCATCGCGTCCGACGGGGGTAGAGCCGCTGCGCGACCTGCGACGCTCCCTTCCAAGGCGTGCCGTTCCACGTCGCAGCGGCGGGCCTTCCCCCACGACTACCCCCGCGCCTGCTGGATCTCCTCCCACGCCCGGTTGATCGCGATCAGGCGTTTTTCCGCCAGCTTCACCGCCTCCTCGGGCACCCCGCGGGCGATCATGCGGTCCGGATGGGTCTCGCGCACCAGCGCCCGCCAGCGCTGCCGGATCTCCGCCACGTCGTCTTCGGGCGCCACGTCCAGCACCTGATAGGGGTCCTGCGGCGCGTCAGGCGCCAGCCGCATCCGCATACGGGCGAAATCGGGCGGGGCGATGTCGAAGATCTCCGCGACCCGTTCCAGGAAGGTGTCCTCGCCGGGATGGTAGGTGCCGTCCGCCATGGCGATGTGGAAAAGGCCCTCCAGCAGGTCCCGCAGGGTCTCGCGGTCGTCGTCGAACATCCGCGCGATCCGGGTCGCGTAATCCTCGAAACCGGCGACGTCCTGCCGCGCGAGGTTGAAGACCCGGGCGGCGTTGCGCTCCTCGGCCACCGGGATGTGGAAGACCTCGCGAAAGGCGGTCACCTCGTCGCGGGTCACCTGCCCGTCGGCCTTCGCCATCTTGGCGCCGAGCGCGATGGTGGCGATGGCGAAGCCGACGCTGCGCTCCGGCGGCAGCCGCAGCCGGTCGAAGACGGCGCCCAGTCCCTCGCCGGCAGACAGGGCCGACAGCGCGTCGGCGATGCGGGTCCAGATCGACATGGGCGGCAGCGTGGCACGAACGCGCGCCGAGGTGCAGGGGCGAAATGCCCCTCCCCCGGCTTCGGCTCCCCCCGATGCGGGTCCAGATCGACATGGGCGGCAGCGTCGAACGAACCGCTGGTCGAGGTGCAGGGGCGAAATGCCCCCCCCGCCTTCGCCCCCCCGCCTTCGGCCCGCGGCCCCGCCGTCATCCGGCGAGGGTGACGACCCCGCCGGGCGTCTCGATCTCGAACGCCATCGCAGGTACGCCCTCGCCCACCCTGACGAGCGGCGCGCCCAGCGGCTTCAGCGCCGCCGCAAGCGCCTCGGCCTGCGGATGCCACAGTTGCACCGCCAGCAGTCGGCAGCCGCGGTCGGGCAGGCCGGCGGGCGGACGCCGCGGGCTCCGCCACTCGATCAGCGCCGGATGCAGCCCGTCGAACGGCAGGCGCCCCTCCGGCAGCAGGGTCATCCGCCAGCGGATGTCGCCCCGCGCCAGATCGCGCGGCGCGCCCAGCCCCGGCACCGCGGCCGCCAGTGCCGCCTCAAGATCGTCGGTCGAAAGAACCCAGCCGCCCGGACGGGGCGCGCCCATAAAGGCATCGAGACCGAGGAGCCGCGCCACGCCGGGCGTCGGCTGCCCGGGATCGGCCGCGATCACCTCAAGATAGTGCTCCGGCCCGAGCGACAGGAGCCTGTTGTGCGTGCCGAGGCCCTCATGCCGACCGCCCGGCGCCAGCGGCACGCCGAGCGCCGCCTCCACATGGGCGGCCCCCGACTCCAACGTTTCGGCGCAGATCGCCACATGGTCGAGCCGCAGCGCCGCCGTCACTCCGCCGCCTCCAGCCCCCGCGCCGCGCGGATCATCTCCACGATCTCGCGCGCTGCGTCCGGAATGTTGGTCCCCGGCCCGAAGATCGCGGCCACGCCGGTCTCGCGCAGGAAGGCGTAATCCTCCCGCGGGATGACCCCGCCGCACACCACCAGGATGTCGTCCGCCCCGGCCGCGCGCAGCGCCGCCACGAGCTTCGGCGCCAAGGTCTTGTGCCCCGCCGCCTGGCTGGAGATGCCGACCACGTGCACATCGTTGTCCACCGCGTCCTGCGCGGCCTCTGCAGGCGTCTGGAAGAGCGGCCCCATATCCACGTCGAAGCCGATATCGGCAAAGGCCGTGGCAATCACCTTGGCACCCCGGTCGTGCCCGTCCTGGCCCATCTTCACCACCAGCATCCGCGGCCGCCGCCCCTCGGCCTCCGCGAAGGCCTCGATATCCGCCTGGATCGCGGCAAAGCCCGCGTCGCCGTCGTAGGCCGCGCCGTAGACCCCGGCGAGGGTCTTGACCTCTGCCCGGTGCCGACCGAAGGCGTTCTCCATCGCCAGGCTGATCTCGCCCACCGTCGCCCGCGCCCGCGCCGCCTCCACGGCCAGCGCCAGCAGGTTGCCCTCACCGGCACGCGCGGCCTTCTCGAGCGCCGCGAGGGCGCCCTCGGCGGCCGCCGCATCGCGGCTTCGCCGGATGCGACCCAGCCGCGCCACCTGTCCTTCGCGCACGGCGGCGTTGTCGATGTTGAGGATCTCGATATCGTCCTCCCGCTCCAGCCGGTACCTGTTGACCCCGACGACCACCTCCTCGCCCCGGTCGATCCGCGCCTGCCGGCGCGCGGCGGTCTTCTCGATCCGCAGCTTCGGCATGCCGCTGGCCACCGCCTTCGTCATGCCCCCCATCGCCTCGACCTCCTCGATCAGCGCCCAGGCGGCCTCGGCCAGATCGGCGGTCAGCGTCTCCACGTAGTAGCTCCCCGCCAGCGGATCGACCACGCCGGTCACCCCCGTCTCGTGCTGCAGGATCAGCTGGGTGTTCCGCGCGATGCGGCTGGACGTCGCCGAGGGCAGCGCCATCGCCTCGTCGAAGCTGTTGGTGTGCAGGCTCTGCGTCCCCCCCAGCACCGCCGACATCGCCTCGAACGCCGTGCGCACGATGTTGTTGTAGGGGTCCTGCTCGCTGAGGCTCACGCCGCTGGTCTGGCAATGGGTCCGCAGCATGCTCGACTTCTCGGCCTTCGGTTCGAACTCCGCCATGATCCGGTGCCAGAGCAGCCGCGCGGCCCGCAGCTTCGCCGCCTCCATGAAGAAATTCTGGCCGATGGCGAAGAAGAAGCTGAGACGCCCGGCGAAGGCGTCCACGTCCATCCCCCGCGCGATGGCGGTCCGCACGTATTCGCGCCCGTCGGCCAGGGTGAAGGCCAGCTCCTGCACCAGGTTCGCGCCGGCCTCCTGCATGTGGTAGCCGCTGATGCTGATGGAATTGAAGCGCGGCATCTCGGCGGCGGTGTATTCGATGATGTCGGCGACGATGCGCATCGAGGGCTCGGGCGGGTACACGTAGGTGTTCCGCACCATGAACTCCTTGAGGATGTCGTTCTGGATCGTGCCGCTCAGGGCCGCGCGCTCCACCCCCTGCTCCTCGCCCGCCACGATGAAGGCGGCCAGTACCGGGATCACCGCGCCGTTCATCGTCATGCTGACGCTGATCTCGCCCAGCGGGATCCCGTCGAACAGGATCTTCATGTCTTCCACGCTGTCGATGGCGACGCCCGCCTTGCCCACGTCGCCCTCCACGCGCTCGTGGTCGCTGTCGTAGCCGCGGTGGGTGGCCAGATCGAAGGCCACGCTGACCCCCTGCTGCCCGGCGGCCAGCGCCTGGCGGTAGAACGCGTTGCTTTCCTCGGCGGTCGAGAAGCCGGCATATTGCCGGATCGTCCAGGGCCGCCCGGCATACATGGTGGCCTTCACCCCGCGGGTATAGGGCGCCGCCCCGGGGATGCCGCCCAGATGGGCAAGCCCCTCCAGGTCGGCCGCGGTGTAGAGCGGCTTGATCACGATCCCCTCCAGCGTCTCGGTCACCAGCGCTTCCGGCGTCCGGCCGCGCAGTTCCCCGGCGGCCAGCGCCGCCCACTCCCCCTCTGGTGTGCTCATCGGCGCAGGGTTCCTTTTGCTCTGGGGCCAAGCTTGCGTGATTGGGCTGTGACCGCTCCGCCGCGCGACCTATATTGAGCGCAAGACGGAGGTTTCATGAAATCGGTTCTCAATGCACTCGCCCTCGCCATCTTCGCTGCACCGGCCGCGGCCCCCGGCGCCTGGGCGCAGGATACCGCGATGATGGCCAGCGGCAAAGCCGTCGTGGCGGCCTCGACGGTCGAGGGCGCGCCGCTTGTGATCGAGGCCGAGGATCTGGAGCAGTTCAAGTGGGTGGCGCGGCCCGTGGTGGTCTTCGCCGACAGCCCCAACGATCCCAGTTTCATCGAGCAGATGGACCTCCTGGAGGCGCGGCGCTCAGATCTGGCCGAACGCGACATCGTGGTGCTGGTCGATACCGATCCCGCGGCCCAAAGCGCGCTGCGGACCAAGCTGCGCCCGCGCGGGTTCATGCTGGTCCTCATCGGCAAGGACGGGCAGATCAAGCTGCGCAAGCCCTCGCCCTGGCACGTGCGCGAGCTGACCCGCGTGGTCGACAAGATGCCCATGCGCCAACAGGAGCTGCGCGAGCAGCGCCCGGAGCGGATCACGAACTGACGCGGCGCGGGGCGGTCGAGGCCGCGGCGCGCCTCCCCGGCCCGAAAGCGTCCCCGGATGCGCAGTGGCGCGACCCTGCCGGGCAGGTGCGGGCGGCGCGGGCGCGGGCGCGCGCCCCGGGTGCAGCCGAGATCCGCATCGCCGATGCGCCGCACCACCTCGCTCCCCGGTCGAACGCCAGGTGCCGCGCCCCGGGGTCGAGGGCAGCGCCCGCACCGCGGGTGGGTGGGCGGGGCGGTGCGGGCGCTGCCCGGTCCGCCCGACAGAGCACGGCCATGGCAGATCCCCACCCCGGCCCCTCGCTCAGCCCCCCGCCAGCCGCGAGGCGGCGCGCGTCATCCACATCCGCCGCGCCAGCGCGCCTCCGAACATCGCCGTCAGCACCAGCACGATCGTCGGCGCCGGGGCGCTGTCGAGAAAGAAGCTCGCGTAGGTCCCGATCAGCATCGCCGCCACGCAGGCCGCCACGGCCACCGCCAGCATCCGCCCGAAGCTGCGCACCAGCAGGAACGCGGTCGCCCCCGGCGTCACCAGCAGCGCCACCGCAAGGATCAGCCCGACCGAGGAAAGCGTCGCCACGATGGTCAGCGACAGGATCGCCAACAGCCCGTAATGCAGCCAGCCCGTCCGCAGTCCCGAGGCCTGCGCCTGCGCCGGGTCGAAGGCGTGCAGCAGGAAATCCTTCCACTTCAGCAAAAGCACCGCGCAGACCACGGCCGAGATCGCGCCGGCCTGCCACAGATCGCCCGTCCGGATGCCCAGAGGGTCCCCGAAAAGGATGTGGTCCAGATGCATGTCGGTCGGAAAGGCGACGTAGAGGATGATCCCCACCGCGAACATGCCGGAAAAGACCACGCCCATCACCGTGTCCTGCTTCACCCGGCTGTTCTCGGCCAAGAAGCCCGTGAGCAGCGCGCAGGTCATCCCCGCCGCGAAGGCCCCCACGATCAGCGGCAGCCCCGCCAGATACGCCAGAACCACGCCGGGCAGCACCGCGTGGCTGACCGCGTCGCCCATCAGCGCCCAGCCCTTCATCACCAGAAAGCACGAAAGCAGCGCCGTGGGCGGCCCGACGATCAGCGCGATCAGGAACGCGCTGCGCATGAACGGAAACTGCAGCGGGAATACCAGCGTCTCGATCATCGCACAGCCCCCGCCGTGCCGCCGGCTACCCCGGCCGCCGCCCCGTCTGCCGCCCCGCCGGCCACCGGCCGCGCCAGCGCCAGCGCCGCCTGCCGCCGCGCCGCCAGCATCCCGTGCTTGGGCGCCCAGACGAACGCCGCCAGGAACACCAGCGTCTGCAGGGCCACGATCACCCCGCCCGTCGCCCCGTTCAGGAAATAGCTCGCATAGGCCCCCAGAAAGCTGCTGCCGGCGCCGATCGCCACCGAAACCGCCAGAAGCCGCGGGAACCGGTCGCACAGCAGATAGGCCGTCGCCCCCGGCGTCACCACCATCGCGATCACCAGAAACGCCCCCACCGTCTGCATCGCCGCCACCACCGAGGCCGAGAGCAGCACGAAGAACATCGCCTTCAACAGCCCCGGCCGCAGCCCGATCGACCGCGCGTGGTTCTCGTCGAAGAACGTCACCAGAAGGTCCTTCCACTTCGCCAGCAGGACGACCAGCGACACCACCCCGATGATCGCCAGCTGCAGCGTGTCGCCGGGGCTGATCGCCAGGATGTTGCCCATGGTGATCGTCTGCACGCTCACCGCCATCGGATTGAGCGACACCATGAAAAGGCCCAGTCCGAAGAACGCCGTGAAGATGATGCCGATGATCACGTCCACCTTCAGCCCCGACCGCCCGGTCAGGAACAGCATCGCCCCCGCCGCAAGCCCCCCCGAAAGGAACGCGCCAAGCGCGAAGGGCAGGCCTAGGATGTAGGCGCCCGCCACCCCCGGCACCACCGAATGGCTCAGCGCGTCGCCGATCAGCGACCAGCCCTTCAGCATCAGATAGGCGCTGAGAAAGGCGCAGACCCCGCCGACCAGCGCCGAGACCCACATCGCGTTCGCCATGTAGCCGTAGCCGAACGGCTCGCTCAGCGTGGCGATCATGCGTCGCCCCCGCCACGCAGGGCCTCGGCCTCCGTCCGCTCCGTCAGCGGCGCCTCGGCGTCCGCGGTGTCCGACCGCGCCGGCATGTCGCCGTAATGCACGAAGGGCCGCTCGTCGTCGGTGATGATGCGGATCTCGCGCGGGTCGTCGTCGTCGTGCAGGTCGGACCCGCCCAGCGTGAAATGCCGCAGCACCCCGCCGAAGGCCAATTCCAGGTTCTCGCGGGTGAACGTCGTCTCGGTCGGGCCATAGGCCACAACCGTGCCCTTCACCAGCACCGTCCGGTCGCAGAATTCCGGCACCGAGCCCAGGTTGTGGGTCGAGACCAGCATCACCCGGCCCTCGTCGCGCAGCTCCCGCAGAAGCCCCACGATCTGCGCCTCGGTCTGCACGTCGACCCCGGTGAACGGCTCGTCGAGCAGGATCACCCGGCCGTCCTGCGCCAGTGCGCGCGCCAGGAACACCCGCTTGCGCTGGCCGCCCGAAAGCTCGCCGATCTGCCGGTGCCGCAGGTCGCCCATGCCCACTCGGTCCAGCGCCTCGGTCACCGCCGCCCTGTCCACCGCCTTCGCCCGCCGCAGAAAGCCCATATGGCCGTAGCGGCCCATCATCACCACGTCTTCCACCAGCACCGGAAAGGCCCAGTCGACCTCTTCCGACTGCGGCACGTAGGCCACCAGGTTCTCGCGCAGCGCCTCGCGCACGCTGCGCCCCAGCAGCCGGATCTCGCCGCGCGCCGCCGGCACGAAGCCCATGATCGCCTTGAAGAGGGTCGACTTCCCCGCGCCGTTCACGCCCACCAGCGCCGTCACCGTGCCGGTGGGGATCGCGAAGCTCGCATCGCGCAGCGCCGTATGGCCGTTGCGGTAGGTCACCGTCACGTCGCGGGCGCTGATGCCGCTGCCGTCGGCGGCCGCCTCGGGCGCGCCCGCCGCGGCGCCTTGAAGGGGCTGCATCCGGTTCACTCCGCGGCCCCCGTCAGCCCGTCCACGACCGTCTGCGTGGTCACCCGCAGCAGGTCCAGATAGGTCGGCACCGGCCCGTCTTCCTCGGAAAGGCTGTCCACGTACAGCACCCCGCCGAAGTCGGCCCCCGTCTCGCGCGCCACCTGGCGGGCCGGCGCGTCGCTCACCGTGCTCTCGCAGAACACCACAGGCACGTCATGCTCCCGCACCCCGTCGATCACGGCGCGCACCTGCTGCGGCGTGCCCACCTGATCGGCGTTCATCGGCCACAGATACAGCTCCTGCAGCCCAAGGTCGCGCGCCAGATAGCTGAAGGCGCCCTCGCAGGTCACCAGCCAGCGCGCCTCGGGCGGCAGCGCATCCAGCCGCGCGCGCAGCGGGTCGATCGCCGCCGCCAGCTCGGCCTTGTAGGCCGCCGCGTTGGCGGCATAGGTCGCCGCGTTGGCCGGGTCGGCCGTGCCCAGCGCCGCCGCGATGTTGTCGATATAGACCGTCGCCGCGTCGCGCCCCATCCAGGCATGGGGGTTCGCCTTGCCCTCGTAGGCGCCCGAGGTGATCGAGATGGGGTCGATCCCGTCGCTCAGCACCGCCGAGGGCACACCGCGCAGATTGCTCAGGAACCGCTCGAACCAGAGCTCGAGGTTCAGGCCGTTCCACAGGATCAGGTCGGCATCGCTGGCGCGCACGATGTCCTGCGGGGTCGGCGAATACCCGTGGATCTCCGCCCCCGGCCGGGTGATCGAGACCACCTCCGCCGCATCGCCGGCGACGTTCTGCGCCATGTCGGCCAGCACGGTGAAGGTTGTGACCACCTTCAGCTTGTCCTCCTGCGCCGCCGCCGCGCCGCCTAGCGCCAGACAGGTCAGGACCGACAGGCAGAGCGAACGGAGAAGGGGCATCGCGGAACGGTCCTCGGCTGTTGGCATCTCGTGGTGTAGATGCGACGCAGTCTCAGAAGTCAAGGAAGTTGCGAACCGCTCGCATCTTCTTGCGAGGCCGCCCGTTCGGCACTAGGGTCGGGCCATGACCCAAAGGCCGGATCACGTGGAAGCCGAGGATTGCGCGCGCGTGCTGCGCGATGCCGGGCTGCGCGTGACCCAGCAGCGCACCGCCATCGTGGCGGTGCTCGCCGCCGCCGAAGATCATCCAACGGCCGACGATCTGCTGGGTCTCGCCCGCGCGCTCGACGACACCGTGTCCTTCGCGACCGTTTACCGCACCCTGGCGCTTCTCGAGGGCGCCGGGCTGATCCGCAAGCTCAGCTTCGCCGATGCCCCCGCGCGTTACGAGATGACCCCGCAAGCCGAGCACGACCATCTGGTCGACGTCGAGACGGGCGAGCTGATCGAGATCCCCGGAGACGAGATCGCGCGGCTCCGCGAAGAGATCGCGATGCGCCTTGGCTACGAGATCGTCAGCCAGCACACGATATTGCGCGGCCGCCGGATGCCGGCGAAGGGCTGAGCCCGTCGGGCCGTGCCGCCTATTTCGGGCGTCCCATCGGGTGATCCGGCGACCCACCGGAGACAACGCAGCCGTCCTAAACGCCATTGTTTCGGCGCCGCGGCGTCATCTGCTTTCCGCCAGAACTTAACCTGCGCGAAACGCGTTGCCGCTACACGAAACCGGCCACCTTCGGGTGGTGCGTAACGAGTAAAGGCGAGAAATCGCTTTCGGTAAGGGGGCTCGCCTGAAAGGGCGGGCCCTTCCCGCGCGCCCAGCCGACGGGCCCGCGCGTCATTACGGCTCATGTCTTTGGGCGGTCCCTTCCCGCGCGCCCCGCCGACGGGCCCGCGCGTCATCACGGCTCATGTCTTTGGGCGGTCCCTTCCCGCGCGCCCAGCCGACGGGCCCGCGCGTCATCACGGCGCATGTCTTTGGGCGGTCCCTTCCCGCGCGCCCAGCCGACGGGCCCGCGCGTCATCACGGCCCATGTCTTTGGGCGGTCCCTTCCCGCGCACTGCCGACCGACAGCGGTAAAAGTTTCTGTCGTCGGTGCCGCAGGCCCTTCCCGCCCGCCATGCCGGCACCAACGAGCTCGCGTGCTGCGGATCAACGATGCGGTCCTCGCCGCGTCACCTCCGCCGCCCCCAGCCCGGCCCGTCCGGGCCGCGTATCGCGAGGTGAAGCTCCACCATCGGCCACGCCGGCCGGGTCTTGCCCCGCCTGCCTGTAAAGGAACACCGGCAGGGCAGGCCCATCTTCCGACGCGTCCGGCCCCGGGCCCGCCTTCCGCCCCACGCGGGCTCGCTCCGAAACCTGTCACACCGGGTTCGGCGCCGTGCCGCCGCCCAGCACGGCCTCCAGATTGTCCGCGGCCATCATGCCCATCGCCACCCGTACTTCCTCCACCGCGGTGCCCAGATGCGGCAGCAGGACCGCGTTCTCCAGCGCCCGCAGCCGCGCCGGCACGTCCGGCTCGTTCTCGTACACGTCAAGCCCCGCCGCCGCGAGCCGCCCCTCCTCCAGCGCCACGATCAGCGCCGCCTCGTCCACCACGTCGCCGCGGCTGACGTTCACCAGCACGCCGCCCGGCCGCATCGCCGCCAGCGCGGCCGCATCGATCAGATGCCGCGTCTGCGGCCCGCCCGGCACCGTCACCACCACGATGTCCGCCGCCGCCATCACCTCCGCCAACCCGCCCAGCTGCCGCGCCGGCACGCCCGCGTCCGCCAAAGCCGAGCGGTTGTGGAACACCACGCGCATCCCGAACCCCGCCTGCGCCCGCCGCGCCACCGCCCGCCCGATCCGCCCCATCCCGACGATCCCCAGCGTCCGGCCGCTCACCCCCTGCCCCAGCATCTGCACCGGGTGCCAGCCCGGCCACGCGCCCGCCCGCACCAGCCGCTCGCCCTCGCCCGCCCGCCGCGCCGCCATCAGCATCAGCATCACCGCCACGTCCGCCGTCGCCTCGGTCACCGCCCCCGGCGTGTTGGTCACCACCACCCCCGCGCCCCGCGCCGCCGCCACGTCGATATGGTTGTACCCCACCCCGAAATTCGCCAGCACCCGCGCCCGCGGCGCCCCCGCCGCCGCGAACACCTCCGCGTCGAACCGGTCCCCCAGCGTCGCCAGAACCCCGTCGAACCCCGTAAGCGCCGCCACCATCTCCGCCCGGCTGCACGGCGTCGTCTCCGGCCGCTCCACCAGCGCGAACGCCCCGCGCAGCCGCGCCATCACCGGCTCCGGCAACGGCCGCGTGACATACACCCGCGCGCTCAATGCAGCCGCGCCCCGTCGGGCACCGGCCGCTCCGGCGCCACCAGAACCACCGCGCCCTCCGCGTCCGTCACCCCCAGCACCAGCACCTCCGAGCGCACCGGCCCGATCTGCCGCGGCGGAAAGTTCACCACCGCCAGCACCTGCCGGCCCACCAGCGCGTCCGGCACGTAATGCTCCGTGATCTGCGCCGATGACGCGCGCACCCCGATCTCGCCGCCGAAATCCACCCACAGCCGCAAGGCCGGCTTGCGCGCCTCCGGAAAGGGCGCCGCCCGCGTCACCGTCCCGACCCGGATGTCGAGCTTCAGGAAATCCTCGAACGCAGCCCCGCTCATCCGCGCAGCTCCCGGCTCCGCGCCGCCGCCGCCGCCACCGTGGCGCCGATCAGCCGCACCAGCGCGTCGCCCCCGCGCAGCACCTCCAGCCCCGCCTGGGTTGTCCCGTTCGGGCTCGTCACGTCCTCCCGCAGCCGCCCCGGGTCGCGCCCAGTGACATCGGCCATGTGCCCGGCGCCCGCCACCGTCGCCCGCGCCAGCGTCAGCGCCAGATCGGCCGGCAGCCCCTCCGCTTCGCCCGCCGCCGCCATCGCCTCGATCAGGTGGAACACGTAGGCCGGCCCCGACCCCGAAACCCCCGTCACCGCATCCATCTGCGCCTCGTCGTCCAGCCGCACCACCTGCCCCACCGCCGCCATCAGCGCCTCGGCCAGGGCCAGATGCGCCTGCCCGGGGGCGTTCGCCACCAGCGCCGTGATCCCCCGGCCAAGCGACGCCGGCGTGTTCGGCATCGCCCGCACCACCGGCGTGCCGGCGCCCAGAGCGTCCTCGAACCGCGCGATCGGCGTGCCCGCGGCGATCGACAGGAACGCCGTGCCGCCGCCGCCCAGCGCCGCCAGCCCCGGCAGGGCCGCGCCCATCATCTGCGGCTTCACCGCGACCAGCACCAGGGCCGGCGCCTCCGGCAACGCGCCGTTCAAAGGCAGCCCCTGCGCCGCCAGCCCGCGCAGCCAGTCCGAAGGCGCCGGGTCCTGCACATGCACCGCCGCCGCCGGCAAACCGCCCGCAAGCCAGCCCTCCAGCAGCGCCGACCCCATCTTGCCGCAGCCTTGGATCACCAGCCCGCGCGCCGCGATGTCCTCGAATGCCATGATACCTCCCCGGTCGCAGCCGGCAGGTTAGGCGCGCCGCGCCACCCCCGCAACACCGCCGCCATGGCCGACGCCGGCGGCAGCCCCCGACGCTCGCCGTGGGGCGGCCGGGCCCCGGCCCGGCGCGGCGGCGCTGGGCTCGATGCCCCGCGCCGCCGCCCCCCCCGACCGAACAGACGCGCTCAGGCCCGCCCGTAGGCCTCCGCGATGGCCACCTGCATGGCCGCGCGTGGCGCCGTCTCGCCCCAGGTCACCAGCTGGAAGGCCGGATAGAACCGCTCCGCCGCCGCCACCGCCTGGGCGATCAGCGTGTTGATCTGGTCGAGGCACGCCACCTGCCCGCCGTTCAGCGCCAGCCCATACCGAAACACCATCAGCTTCTGCTCCGCCCAATAGGTGAAGGCCCCCGTCCACACCATGTCGTTGGCATGGTTCAGCACCTCGTAGAAGTCCCGGAAGCTTGTCCTCGGGCGGCTCCATCTCGAAGGTCGCGATCAGCCGCAGCGTCTCGTCATGCCCCGACCAGGCCAGCGTGATCGAATAGGTCCGCCACTGCCCTTCCACCGCCATGGCGATCTGGTCCTCGCCGACCCGGTCGAACTCCCAGGCGTGATGCTCGGCAAGGGTCTCGACGATGTCGATGGGGTGGATATCGTCGATCGACTGTTCTAAAAGTGACATGCCCGGCCTCGCGGTTTGCGCCCGCCGGGGTGACAGCCCCGAGGGCTATGTGCCTGCTCAACAGGCGGCGGGGTTCCCCCATCTCGCCTACCACATACGGTCCGACATGACGCCGGGCATGTAAAGGCATAATTGTGTAACGGAGCGTCCGCAGCGCTAGATTTGGGGGCCTGTCGCAGGGCTGGGGGATGAACGGCTCGACGGGCGGCTGGGGGTGACTTCACTGGCCTTCCCCACGTCCAGCGCATCTGGCAATGGCCCCCGGCGCCAAAGCCTTGCCCACCGCCCGAAGCCGCCCTATGCCGCGCCGGATGCACCGCGATCTCGCCATCTGCCGCAGCAAGACCGCGATCCGCGCCGCCGTCGCGCGCTGGCGGACGGGCGGCGACCGGATCGCCCTGGTGCCCACCATGGGCGCGCTGCACGATGGCCATGCGGCGCTCGTCGCCGCCGCCCGCGCCAGCTGCGACCGCGTGGTCGTCTCGATCTTCGTCAACCCGACCCAGTTCGGCCCCGGCGAGGACTTCGAGGCCTACCCGCGCGACGAGCCCGCCGACCTCGCCCGCCTGCGCGTCGAGGGCGTCGATGCCGTCTTCCTGCCCACGGTAAGCGAGATGTATCACCCGGACGCGCAGACGATCGTCGAGGCCACGACGCTCTCCGGCATCCTCATCGGCGCGCTCCGCCCCGGCCATTTCCGCGGCGTCGCCACGGTGGTCGCGAAGCTCCTGAACATCGTCGCCCCCGACGAGGCCGTCTTCGGCGCCAAGGATTTCCAGCAGCTTGCGGTGATCCGCACCATGGTGCGCGATCTCGACATGCCCGTGCGGATCACCGGCGTGCCCACCCTGCGCGCGCCCGACGGTCTGGCGCTGTCGTCGCGCAACGCCAGGCTGACCCCGGCGCAGCGGGCCGCCGCCCCCGCCCTCAACGCCGCCCTCGACGCGGCCGAGGCGCTGGCCGCCGCCGGCCCCGTCACCGCCGAGGCGCTGGAGGACGTCCTGCGGGCCGGCATCGCCGAGGCCCCCGGCGCGGTCCTCGACAGCGTCGACATCCGCGACGCGATGACCCTCGCCGAGGTGCAGGGCCCCCTCGCAGCCCCGGTCGTCCTCCTCCTCGCCGTGCATTTCGGCGACGTGCTGCTGATCGACCAGCGGGAAGTCTCGTCGGAGGCGAGCACCTGACGTCTCCTCGCCGAAGGCGAGCACCTGACGTCTCCTCGCCGAAGGCGAGCACCCGACGTCCCCTCGCCGACGGCGCGCATATGAAGTGTCGCCGGAAGCGGGCAACCGACGGGCATCGGAACGGCGGCGGCAAGCCCTCGCGGCCGAAGCGCGGCGCTGCCCCCTGCCCCTCGCCCTTGCCGCCGGGCGCCGCGCCGGCCTAGGACAAGGGCGTTAACGGGGCGTCTGCCAAGCGCGCGCAGGGGTCCGACGGAATGCCGACCGAACGCCGACCGTTTGCCGACGCTTGCAAAACGCCCTCGAAGGACCCTGCCCCATGAGCACGCCGACCCGGATCACCCGCACCACGGCGCCCCAGATCGGCGCGCGCAAGGGCGGCGAGCCCATCGTCTCGCTGACCTCGTATCATGCCCATACGGCGGCGATCGTCGACAAGGTGGCCGATTTCATCCTCGTCGGCGACAGCGTCGGCATGGTCATGCACGGGATGGAGAACACCACCGGCGTGACGCTCGAGCTCATGATAATGCACGGAAAAGCCGTGGTGCGCGGCACCAAGAGGGCGCTCGTCGTGGTCGACCTGCCCTTCGGCAGCTACGAGGAAAGCCCCGCCGTCGCGTTCCGCAACGCCGCCCGCGTGATGAAGGAAACCCAGTGCGGCGCGGTGAAGCTCGAAGGCGGGGTGAGCATGGCCGAGACCATCCGCTTCCTCACCGAACGCGGCATCCCCGTGATGGGCCATACCGGCCTCACCCCCCAATCCACCCACGTCATGGGCGGCTTCAAGACCCAGGGCCGCGACCATTCCACCTGGCCCGCCCACATCGCCGACGCCAAGGCCGTGGAGGAGGCCGGCGCCTTCGCCTTCGTGCTGGAAGGGGTGGTGGAACCGCTGGCGGCGAAGATCACCGCCGAGGTCGGCATCCCCAGCATCGGGATCGGCGCCAGCGCCGCCTGCGACGGGCAGATCCTGGTCCTCGAGGACATGCTGGGCCTGAACCCCTGGACGCCGAAATTCGTGAAGGTCTACGGGGCGTTGGGCGGCATGATCGAGAAAGCGGTGGAGGACTATGCCGAGGAGGTGCGCACCCGTGCCTTCCCCGGCGAAGGACAGGTCTATCGGTGAGGCGCCGCCAGCTTCGGGAAGGGGCCGCTGCGCGGCGAGGGATGCCTCCGGCGGGGATATTTGGGGAATATCGAAGGGCGAGCGGCAGACAAGGGTCGGCAGTCATTCGAGGGCGATCCGGGTTACGACGCTGCCCTGTCTGGGCGTGCGTGACCTATTCGCTGGCGCGCAGCACCTGTGCCGGGCGGGCGGCGAGCGGGCGCCAGGCGAAAGCGAGCCCGGCGATCAGCGTTGCCGCGACCCCGCCAAGGATGATCGTCAGCGCCGAACCCCAGGCCAGGCGGAACGATGCCTCCATCACGTAGGTCATGACCCCCCAGCCCGCGGCGGCCCCGGCGGCCAGCGCCACCACTCCTGCGGCGGCACCCAGAAGCGCCGAGCGCAGCGCGAAGCTGCCGAGGATGCGGGCACGGGTGGCGCCGAGCGTCTTCAGCACCGCCGCCTCGTAGACCCGCGCCCGCTCCCCTGCGGCGGCCGCGCCGATGAGCACGATGAAGCCGGTGACCAGCGTCGCGCCGGCGCCGTAGGATGTTGCGGCGGCTAGGCTGCGCAGGATGCCCGCCACGTTGTCGATCGCGTCGCGGACCCGCACGGCCGTGATGTTGGGATAGGCGGTGGCCAGATCCCGCAGGATCGGGGCCTCCGCCGCCTCCTCGGCATAGACGGTGGCGATGTGGGTGTGCGGCGCACCCGCCAGCGCGCCCGGATTCATCGCCATGATGAAGCCGATCCCGGCATTGGAGAAGTCCACCACCCGGAAGCTCGTGACCTCCGCCTCGATGTCGCGGCCGAGGATGTTGATCGTCAGCATGTCGCCGAGATTCAGGCCGATCTCCGCGGCCTCCTCGGCGGCGAAGCTCACCTGCGGCGGGCCGGAATAGCCTGCCGGCCACCACGTGCCTTCGGTCACCTCCGTCGTGGCGGGCTGCTCGTCGGAATAGGTCACGCCGCGGTCGCCGCGCAGCACCCAATGGTCGCCGCCGACCTCGCGCGCCGAGCGGCCATTGATCTGGGTGATGATGCCGCGCAGCATCGGCGCAGACTCGACACGGCTGACGAGGGGGTCGGTATCCAGCCGCTCGCGGAAGCCGGCAAGCTGATCCGACTGGATGTCGACGAAGAAGTAGCTCGGCGCGATCTCGGGCAGGTCGCGCTGGATGGCGCTTCGCAGGTTGGTGTCGATCTGCCCCACGGCGGCCAGAACCGTGAGCCCCAGGCCGAGAGAGAGGATCACCGGCACTGCCTCCTGCCGCGGCCCGCCGATCGCCGCAAGCGCCAGGCGCAGGCCTGGGCGGCCCCGCACCAGCCGCAGCCGCGCCGCGCGGCGCGCCAGCCAGCGAAGGCCGAGGGCGGCGAGCGTCAGCACCGCGAGCGAGGCCGCGATGCCGCCCGCCGTCCAGAGCGCCAAGTCGGGCACATCGGAAAGCCACGCGGCAAGGCCGACGAGCAGCGCAAGGAGCCCGCCCGTGACGACCAGGTAGATCGGGCGCGGCAGGAGGCGCCCGGCCTCGCCGCCGCGAAAGAGGGCGGCGGCGCGGACCTCCTCGGTGCGGGCGAGCGGCCAGAGGGTGAAGATGAGCGCCGTCAGAAGGCCGTAGACGGCAGCCTCCACCAGCGGCGCGGGGGTCACCCCGAAGGCTACGGGCACCGGCAGGCGCGCCTCGATCAGGGGGGCCAGCAGCAGCGGAAGCGCCGCGCCGAGGGCGACGCCCGCGGCGACGCCGATCACCGTCAGCACGCCGACCTGGATCAGGTAGGTGGCGAAGATCGTCGCCCGGTCGGCGCCCACGGTCTTCAGCGTCGCGATGGTGGCGGTCTTGCCGTTCAGGTAGGCGCGCACCGAGGCCGAGATGCCGACCCCGCCCACGGCCAGCCCCGCCAGCCCAACCAGCACCAGAAAGGCACCGATCCGCTCCACGAACTCGCGCACGCCGGGCGCTCCGTCGCGGGCGTCGCGCCACCGCAGGCCGCTGTCGCGGAACTCCCGCAACGCAGCGCTACGCAGGGCTGCGAGGTCTGCCTCCGGCGGCAGATCAAGCCGATACTTGGTCTCGAAGAGCGTACCGGGCTCCAGCAGGCCCGCGCCCTCCAGATCGGCGGCGCGCACGATGGTGCGCGGGCCAAGACCGAACCCCGCCGAGGAGGCATCGGGCTCCGCCTCGAGCGCCGCCATCAGGACGAAATCCTTCACGCCGAGGCGGAACGTGTCGCCGGGCGCCAGGCCCATCCTGTCGATCAGCACCCGCTGCATCACCGCGCCCGGCAGGCCCTCGGCCCCGCCAAGCGCCTGCGCCAGCGGCATCTCCGGCTCCAGCCGCACCTCGCCGACAAGCGGATAGGCGTCGTCCACCGCCTTCACCTGCGTCAGCCCGCGTTCGGCCGCATCGCCCTGCCCGACCACCGCCATCGAGCGGAAATCGACGACCTCCGAGATCGCCTCCGCCCGCGCCTCCATCCAAGCCAGCTCCGCCGCGTCGGCATAGCGGTAGGTGAACTCCAGCTCCGCGTCGCCGCCGAGGATCGCGGCGCCCTCGGCCTTCAGGCCGTTCTCTATGGCCGCGCGCACCATGCCGACGGCGGCGATGGCCATCACCCCGAGCGCCAGGCACAGAAGGAATATGCGGAACTGGGAAAGCCCGCCCCGCAGCTCGCGCCGGGCGATGCGGACGGCGACCGGCAGGTTCATTCCGCCGCCTCGCGCAGGTCCTGCCCCTCGATCCGTCCGTCGCGCAGGCGCAGCACCCGGTCGCAGCGGGCGGCCAGATCGGGGGCGTGCGTCACCAGCACCAGGGTGGCGCCGTGCCTGTCGCGCAGCCCGAAGAGCAGATCCATGATCGCCGCCCCGTTCGCCTCGTCGAGGTTGCCGGTCGGCTCGTCGGCCAGCAGGATCTGCGGCCGGGGCGCGGCGGCGCGGGCCAGCGCCACGCGCTGCTGTTCGCCGCCCGACATCTGGCTGGGGTAATGGCCCGCGCGGGAGGCAAGGCCCACCGCCGCCAGCTCTGCCTCGGCCCTCTCGAACGCGTCCTTCGCGCCGGCCAGTTCCAGCGGCGTCGCGACGTTCTCGAGCGCGGTCATTGTCGGAATGAGGTGGAAGGACTGGAACACCACGCCCATATGGTCCCTCCGGAAGGTGGCCAGCGCGTCTTCGTTCAGGGCCGTCAGATCGCGGCCGAGCGCCATCACCTGCCCGCCCGTGGCCCGCTCGAGGCCGCCCATGACCATGAGGAGCGACGACTTGCCAGACCCAGACGGCCCGACCAGCCCCAACGTCTCGCCGCGCATCACCTGCATCGTCAGCCCGCGCAGGATCTCCACCGGCCCGGCGTTCCCGTCCAGCGTCAGGCTTGCGTCTTTCAGCGAAAGCACCGCTTCGGCGGCCTCCGGGCTGGCGGGGCGGGTCGTGTCGGGCATGCGCGGGCTCCTGCGGCGGGACCCTTCGGGATATGGGGCGGGGCGCGGCTTGCGCAACCGTGCGGGCGGGGTGGCCATGGCGCTTCTGGCCGCCGCCTGTGCCGCGCCGGCGCAGGAGGGCGGCCCTGGCACGGTCACGATCGCGGCATTGGGCGACAGCCTGACCCAGGGCTACGGGCTGCCGCAGGCAGACGGCTTCGTGCCGCGGCTCGAAGCGTGGCTGGCCGAAAACGGAACGCCCGCGACCGTGGTGAACGCCGGGGTCTCGGGAGACACGACCGCGGGCGGGCTCGCGCGGGTCGGCTGGACCCTGACGCCCGAGGTCGACGGGATGATCGTGGCGCTTGGCGGCAATGACCTGCTGCGCGGGATCGACCCGGGCACCGCTCGCGCGAACCTCAACGGGATCCTCGCGCAGGCCCGCGAGCGTGGGCTGCCCGTGCTGCTCGTGGGGCTGACCTCGCCGGGCAATTACGGGCCGGACTACAAGGCCGCGTTCGACGCGATCTACCCCGAGCTCGCCGCGGAATACGACGCGATCCTCTATGCCGATTTCTTCGCCCCCCTCGTCGCAGGCGCGACGGATACCGCCCAGGTCCGGGCGCGGTTCATGCAAGGCGACGGCATCCATCCGAATGCAGCCGGCGTTGAGCGGATCGTCGCCGGGATCGGCCCGGACGTGGCACGCCTTGTCGGACGGGCCGCGGCAAACGCCGATGCAGGGGGCGACCCTGAGGCCATCATGGAGACGGTTCGCTGATGGCGCGCGAGGCCAGCGCGGCGGTGACGCCCTTGCCGCGGGCAGAGCCGGGACAGCCGCTTCTGCAGGTCTTGGATGTCGTGAAGGCTTTCCCCGGCGGGCCGCGGGTGCTCGATGGCGTGTCGCTCGATCTGGCAGCCGGCCGGTCGATGGCGCTGACGGGCGAAAGCGGCAGCGGCAAGAGCACGCTACTCACGCTGATCGCGGGGCTCGACACGCCCGATGCCGGGGCGATCCATGTCGGCGGCGCCGATCTGGCCGGGATGGACGATGCGGCCCGCGCGGCGTTGCGGCGGAACCGGATCGGCCTGGTCTTCCAGCAGTTCAACCTCATCCCCTCCCTCGACGTGGGCGCGAACCTGTCGTTCCAGGCGCGGCTGGCCGGGCGGCACGATGCGGCGGCGGTAGCGGCGCTGGCCGCCCGCCTCGGGCTGGCCGATCACCTGCGAAAGTACCCCGAAGAGCTGAGCGGCGGGCAACAGCAGCGGGTCGCCATCGGCCGGGCGCTGGCGGCGCGGCCCGCCCTCGTGCTGGCCGACGAGCCCACCGGCAACCTAGACGAGGCGACGGGCGACGCGGTGCTGGGCCTCATGCTCGATCTCGTGGCCGACAGCGGCGCGGGCCTGCTGGTGGTGACGCATTCCGCCCGGCTGGCCGCGCGGCTCGATGCCCGCGTGCATCTGGCGGGGGGGCGCATCCGCCCGGCGCCCGCCTGATGTGGCGCACCGGCCTTCTCGCGCTGCTGTCGCACTGGCGGCGGCATCCCGGCCAGGCGGCGACGCTGGTGCTTGGCCTGGCGCTGGCCACCGGGCTCTGGACCGGGGTGCAGGCGATCAACGCCGAGGCCCGCGCCGGCTACGACCGCGCCGCCGCCGTGCTCGACCAGAGCGGCCTGCCGATCCTCGTGCCCCGCGAGGGCGACGCCCTGCCGCTGGCCGACTACGTCGCCTTGCGCCGCGCCGGATGGCGCGTATCGCCGGTGCTGGAAGGCACCGCGCGGCTGGGCGAGGCCCGCGTGACCCTGCTCGGCCTCGATCCGCTCACCGCCCCGTCCCTGCCGCAGGCCGACCCCGCGCCGCTGGCCCGCGGCGGCGGCGAGGCCCCGGCGAACGATCCGGGCGCCGGCCTGGCCCGCTTCGTCACGCCCCCGGGCGAGCTCTTCGGCACCGCCGACACCATCGCCGCGCTCGGCCCCCTGCCCCCCGACGCACCGGCCTTGCGCGTCTCCCGCGACCTCGGGCCCGGCACGCTCTTGGGCGACATCGGCACCGTCGCGCGGCTGCTGGATGCGCCCGACAGCCTCAGCCGCCTGATCCTGTTGCGCGAGCCCCCCGCCGGCGCCCCGCCGCTGGGTGCCATCGCCCCCGGCCTCGCCCGCACCGCCCCCGACAGCGGTGCCGAGATCGACGGCCTGACGGGCAGCTTCCACCTCAACCTCACCGCCTTCGGCCTCCTCTCCTTCGCCGTCGGGCTCTTCATCGTCCACGGCGCCATCGGCCTCGCCTTCGAGCAGCGGCGCGGCCTCTTCCGCACGCTCCGCGCCGTCGGCCTGCCGGCCCGCGCGCTGACCCTCCTGCTCGCCGGCGAGCTGACGCTTGTGGCGCTGGTCTCGGGCTTGCTCGGCGTGGCGCTCGGCTACGTCATCGCCGCGGCCCTGCTGCCCGATGTCGCCGCCACCCTGCGCGGCCTTTACGGCGCGCCCGCCAGCGGCACCCTGCAGCTGCGCCCGGGCTGGGTGCTGGCGGGCCTCGGCATCGCGTTCCTCGGCACGGCGGCCGCGGCGGCGCAATCGCTCTGGCGGCTCTGGCGGCTGCCGGTGCTGGCCGCCGCCCGGCCCCGCGCCTGGGCCATGGCGTCGGGCGCCGGGCTGCGGCGGCAGGGCATTGCCGCGGCGGCGCTTCTGGCCGCGGCGCTGGCCCTCGCCCTCTTCGGGCAGGGGCTGGTCGCCGGCTTCGCGACGCTCGGCGCGCTGCTCATCGGGGCCGCGCTGGCATTGCCGCCGCTCCTTGCCGCCGCCCTCGCGCTCGCGGCCGGGCGCGCCCGTGGCCCGCTCGCCCAATGGTTCTGGGCCGATACCCGCCAGCAGCTACCCGGCCTGTCGCTGGCCCTCATGGCGCTCCTGCTGGCGCTCGCCGCCAACATCGGCGTCTCGACCATGGTCGGCAGCTTCCGCGGCACCTTCACCGGCTGGCTCGATCAGCGCCTCTCGGCCGAGGTCTACCTCAACGCCGGCAGCGCCGAGGCCGCCGCCGCCCTGCGCCCCTTCCTCGAGGACCGCGCGGATGCCGTCCTGCCCGCCGCCCAGACGGAAGCGCGGCTGAACGGCATCCCCGGCTCGATCCTCGCCCTGCCAGACGCCGCGACCTACCGCGCCGACTGGCCGCTGCTGGAAGCGCTGCCGGAGGTCTGGCCCGATCTGGCCGCTGGCGCGGGCGCGCTGGTCAACGAACAGCTCGCCACAAGGCAATCCCTCGCCCCCGGCGACACCCTCGACATCGACGGCCACGCGACCCGCATCCTCGGCACCTACAGCGATTACGGCAATCCGCGCGGCCAGGCGGTCCTCGGCCTCGGGCCCTTCTCGCAGCTCTATCCAGAGGTGCCCGTGCAGCGCTTCGCCCTGCGCCTGCCGCCCGGGGACGTGCCGGCCCTGATCGCCGATCTGCGGCGGGATCATGGCCTGCGCGAGGATCAGGTCACCGACCAGGGCAGCCTGAAGGCGCTCTCGCTCTCGATCTTCGAGCGGACCTTCGCCGTCACCGCGGCGCTCAACGTGCTGACCCTTGGCGTCGCGGGCCTCGCCATCCTCACCAGCCTGCTGACGCTGGCGACCCTGCGCCTGCCGCAGGTGGCCCCCGTCTGGGCGCTCGGCCTCACCCGCGCCCGGCTCGCGTGGCTGGAGCTGGCCCGCTCCGCGATCCTGGCGCTGATGACCGCCCTTCTGGCGCTGCCCGTGGGGTTGGCGCTGGCCTGGGTGCTGCTCGCCGTTGTCAACGTGCAGGCCTTCGGCTGGCGCCTGCCGATGCAGGTCTTCCCCGGCGACTGGGCGCGGCTCGCCGTGCTGGCGCTGGTCGCCGCCCTTGCCGCCGCCGCCTGGCCCGCCCGCCGCCTGGCCACCCGGCCTCCCGCCGATCTTCTGAAGGTCTTCGCCAGTGAACGCTGATCGCCGCCATCTGCTCGCCGCCCTCGGCGCCCTCGGCGCCCTCGCCATCGGCCCACGCACAGTCCTCGCGCAGGGCTTCGCCGGCATGGGCACCGAGGCGACGGGCTTCAGCTATCCCTCCCCCGGCCCCGCCTTCGCCTTCCCCGCCGATCACGGGCCCCACCCCGATTTCCGCATCGAATGGTGGTACGTCACCGCCAACCTGCGCGGCGCGGATGGCCGCGACTACGGCATCCAGTGGACCCTCTTCCGCTCCGCCCTCGCCCCCGGCGAAAGCGCCGGCTGGGCCTCCCCGCAGGTCTGGTTCGCCCACGCCGCGCTGACCACGCCCGAGGCGCACATGGCGGCGGAAACCTTCGCGCGCGGCGGCATCGGCCAGGCCGGGGTCACGGCCGAACCCTTCGCCGCCTGGATCGACGATTGGGCGATGACCGGCCGCGCCGAGACGGGCCGGGATGCGCTCTCGGCGCTCGACCTCACCGCGCGCGCCGAAGATTTCGCCTATGCGCTGAAGCTCGACGCCGCCCGCCCGCTGGTCCTGCAGGGCGAGGCGGGCTATTCGGTCAAGTCTCCCAAGGGCCAGGCGAGCTACTACTATTCGCAGCCGCACTACGCGGTCACCGGCACGCTGCAGCTGCCCGAGGGGCCGGTTGCGGTCACAGGCCAAGCCTGGCTCGACAGGGAATGGTCCAGCCAGCCGCTCGCCGACAGTCAGACCGGGTGGGACTGGTTCTCGCTGCACCTGGCGGATGGCGCGAAGCTGATGGTCTACCGCCTGCGCGATGCCGAGGCACCGGGCTTCACCCCAGGCACCTGGGTCGCGCCCGACGGAACGGCGCGGCCCATCCCGGACGGGCAGATCGGCCTCGAACCGCTGGCCACCACCCGGGTCGCCGGCCGCGAGATCCCCACCACCTGGCGGGTGATGTGGCCGCAGGCGGGGATCGACCTCGTCACGACCCCGCTCTACCCCGCCGCCTGGATGGACCTGGCCGTCTCCTACTGGGAAGGCCCGGTGCGGGTGTCCGGCACCCACGAGGGCGTCGGCTACCTGGAGATGACAGGCTATGAGTGATCCCGCGTGGTCGGCGGATCTTACGGCGCTCCTCGACAGGGCCTGGTCTATCTGGGCGCGCGGCGTCGCCGACGGCGCGGCGCCGGCCCGGCTGCCGGCGCTGGCGACCATGGGGGCGGAGGGGCCGACGGCGAGGATCGTAGCACTGCGCGGGGCGGAGCGGCGTGAGGGGCGGCTCAACGTCCATACCGATACCGCCTCCGCCAAGATCGCCGAGCTGGCCGCGGATCCGAGGGCGAGCCTGCTGGTCTGGGATGCGGCCGACCAGGTGCAGCTGCGCGCGCGCGTGACCGTCCAGACGCTGACGGGCGCCGCGGCAGAGCCCGCCTGGGCACGCGTGCCAGAGGCCGCGCGTCACAGCTACGGCAAGCTGCCGGCCCCTGGCACGCCCCTGCCCGGCCCCGACGCCCATCGCACCCGTCCCGCGCAGGCGCGCTTCGCGGTGCTCGCGTGCCGGATCGAGGCCATCGACGTGGTCTTCCTTGGCGAGCTGCACCGCCGGGCACGCTACACCCGCTCGGGCGGATGGATCGGGCAGTGGCTCTCGCCATGATCGCCACCGCTCCATAGGCCACGCGACCGGACGCACCCGAAGGGCCGCGCCCGCGCCGCCGGGGGCGGGTGGGTGGGGCGGTGCGGGCGCGGCCCTGTCTCCGCCATCGGCGGAGACACCGGCCCAGACATCGGCTTAGACACCGGCCAAGATGCGGGCCCAGACGCGGGCCGAGTCCGGGTGCCTGCCGGCGCTGCGCCCGGCCCGGCGGCGCCGCCGCCCCTACGCCGCGAAGAGCGGAAAGCTCACCCCGATGGCCCAGCCCAGGATCAGCCCCATCGCGAGCCCCGGTGCCAGCGGCGCCCCCGTCCGCCGCCCCACCCAGCCGCCCACCGTGCCGTAGACCAGAAAGAAGAGCACGATCACCGGCAGGATGATGACCAGGAAGAACAGTCCCTCGAAATCGAGCGCCACCGCCAGCCCCAGCGAGGCCATGAACCCCGTCCGCGCCGCCAGCCGCTGCCAGAGCGGCGCCGCCCCGCCCCGGGTCGCCAGCGCGTCCGACACCATGTAGGGCACCGCCCCCGTGGCCACGGCGGCGATGATCGCCAGCCGTTCGGCATTGGGCACGAAGGACGCCGCATAGCGGTCGAGCGCCAGCCCGAACACGCCGAGCCCCCAGACCAGCAGCGCCAGCGTCGCGATCGGCGCCACCGGACCGAACCGCACGCCGGCGCGCCACAGGATCGCCAGCGCCAGGCCCCCATAGACCAGCAGGTGCAGCGCCAGATAATCCGCCACCAGAACCGGCAGGAACCCCGTCGGCACCGGCCACAGCAGCAGCGGCGTCGCCACCGAAGGGATCAGCACCGAGGCCCACCAGGCCCCCGCCGGCACCGGCGGCGGCGGCGCGGCCGCCCCCCGCGGCAGCAGCGCGCTGAGCGGCCAGGCCAGCGCCACGCAGCCCGCCAGCAGCCCCATGATCCAGCCGCCCGTCGCCGCGACCGGCCCGGCGCCCTCCCGCGCGCCGCCCTCGAAATCCGCCCCCGGCACCCCGTAGGCCGCATCGAGCCAGGCCCGCGCCTCGCGCAGCCCGGTGGCGGAATAGAGGATCCCCACATGCTCCACCATCGGCCCCACCACCGCGCGCCGCACCACGCCGCCCGACCGCGCCGTGCCGCCCTCGGGCACATCCGGCTCCACCTGGTGCAGGTATCCCAGCGTCGCGGCGCGCAGATGCGGCTCACCGGCGCCGGTGATGGTCAGCAATTCCGCGGGCGCCTCCGCCGTCACCGCCTGCGAATACATCGAGATCGCCACCACCGGCCCCGGCGCCCTCATCTCCGCCGCCGCCCGCACGATCACGTCCGAGGCCATCGAATGCCCCAAAAGCGCCACCGGCGCCTCCCCCGGCAGCGCTTCGGCCCGCGCCACCACGCCCAGCGTCTGGTCCACCAGCCGCCGCGTCGTGCCGTCGAGGCGCGTCACGTCGCCCGACATCGGCACCGCGTTGCGCCCGTGCCCCTCGAAGTCGAACGCCACCGCCTGGTAGCCCGCGCGCGCCAGCGTCAGCGAATAAGCCTCCATCAGCTGCCGCGAGCCGGCGAAGCCATGCGCCACCACCACCGCCGGGCCATCGGCGCCCGGCTGCCGGTACACCGTCACCGGCGTCGTCCCCACCACCTCGCGGGCGATCTGCAGGCCCGCACGTGCCGCCTCCAGCCGCCAGAGCGACACCGCGATCAGCACCAGCGCCACGCCGCCCACGATCCACCGCGCCGTCCCGATCCTGCCCATGCCGTTCCTCCGCCCGCGGGCCCGCAACGCCGCCCGCCCCGCTACATCGCGCGCGCTCCGCCGGGGTCAATCCCCCCCGGCCGCACGCGCGCCCCCTGTCGCCGGGGCACGGCCTGCGCTATGCCGCCGGGGCAGCCACCGTCCAGTGAACGAGTTCCCGATGACCTCCCCCCTTCCTCCCGGCTTCGAGCCCCGCTGGCGCGACGCGCCGGACTACATCCTCGGCATCACCCGCGACATCTGGGAAGACCGGCGCATCGACGCGCTCGAGGCCTATTATGGGCACGACCTGATCGTCCGCTCGCCGGCCTCCGTGGTGCGCGGCAACGGCGGCATCATCGCCGCCACGCTTGCCACCCTCGCGGAATTCCCAGACCGGCAGCTTCTGGGCGAAGACGTGATCTGGGCGCCGACCCCGCCCGAGGCGGCGGACGGGCGGCCGGGCTTTCTCTCGTCGCACCGGCTGACCTCGCTGGCCACCCATTCCGGCGCGGGCGTCTACGGCGCGCCCACGGGCCGGCGCCTGCGCTACCGGATCCTCGCCGATTGCTGGTGTGCCGAGAACCGGGTGGAGGACGAATGGCTGGTCCGCGACCAGGCCGCGATCCTGCGCCAGCTCGGCCAGGACCCCCGCGACTGGACGGCGCGCCTGATCGAGGCCGAGGGCGGGGCCGGCGCCTGCGTGCCGCCGCTGACGCCCGAGACCGATGTGGACGGCCCCTATGCGGGCCGCGGCCGCGCCGACGCGCCGGCCGGCGATCTGGGCGGCCTCTTGACCCGCGCGATGGAGGGCGACTTCTCGGCCCTCGCCGCCGGCTACGACCGCGCCTGCCAGCTCGCCTATCCCGGCGGGCGCGACGAGATCGGCACCGCCCCGGCCATCGCCTTCTGGCTGGCGCTGCGCAGCGCCTTCCCCGCCGCCGCCTTCCGGATCGATCACCGGATCGGGATGCAAGAGCCGGGCCGCCCGCCGCGTGCCGCGCTGCGCTGGTCGCTCTACGGCCGGCACGACGGCTGGGGGGCGTTCGGCGCGCCGACGGGCGCCTATGTCTACGTCATGGGCATCACCCATGCGGAGTTCGGCCCACGCGGCCTGATGCGGGAATGGACGCTCTACGACGAGACGGCGATCTGGAAGCAGATCCTCATGGCCGGCTGAGCCCGTCCGGCCGGATCGAACCGCCGAAGACGACAAGCGTGCGATGCGTGTCGCGGGTCAGCGCGGCATGTTCGGGGCGGGCGCCTTTCACCGGGGTGCACCGTTCTGGTCCACCACCTGAAATTCGAGCTCCCTTAGCGCAGTTGCGAAGGTGCCGGCCTGGGCCACACTCGGGCTTTCCTTCACAGCGTGGGCGCATATCGCCTTCAGGGGATACGTATTGCCGCGCTCACTGATCCAGAAGGTTTGCGACGGGAGGCCTTCGACTTGACGCACGAACTCGCCGGGATCGGGCGATGCGTCGTAAGCGTCCATCGCCGCAAGGATCAACGAGCGATCCAGGCGGTCCCGAACTTCCGCGATCCCCATCACCCCTTCACCGCCCCGGCCGTCAGCCCGCTGACGATCTGCCGCTGGAAGACCATCACCAGCACGAAGAGCGGCGCGGTGATGCTGACGGCGGCGGCGATGGCCTCGACCTGATCGGTCGTCGTCGTCTCGCGGTTGAAGTAGCTCGCGATGGCCGGGACCATCGTCTGGTTCTGGGCGCTCAGCAGCAGCGAGGTCACCAGGAAATCGTTGTAGGCCAGAAGGAAGCTGAAGAGCCCGGTGGTGATGACGCCGGGCCACATCACCGGCATGATCACCCAGCGGAAGGCCTGGAAATGGGTGCAGCCGTCCACCCGCGCGGCCTCGTCAAGCTCGACCGGGATCGACTGGAAGAAGCTGCGCAGCATCCAGATCGTGAAGGGCTGGTTGATCGAGACGAGCACGGCGATCACCGCGACCGGCTGTCCGTAGAGGGTGGGCGCGGCATCGCCGAAGATCGGCCGCAGGATCTCGGCGGAGTTGATGAAGTACGGCAGATACCCCGCCACCAGCACCGAATGGGGCAGCGCCCGGAAGATCAGCGCCAGGATCAGGAGCCAGAACGCCAGGTTCGAGCCCGACCGCGCCAGCCCGTAGCCCGCCAGCGTGCCGACGGTGAGCGAGATGGTAACCACCCCGAAGGTCACGACCATCGAGTTGATGAAGTTGCGGTAAAACGCGTTGTCGACCCAGACGGCCTGGTAATGCTCCGTGGTCATCCCCAGAACCGGGCGCCCCAGCGGCCCCGCGATGCCGTTGAGCAGCCCCATCACCGGCGGCAGCAGCACGAAGACCACCACGAGCAGCGCCACGGCGAGCCCGAGCGCGGCCACGACCCAGCCAAGCAGACGGCCGGTCGTGGCCGAAGCGCCGCCGCCAACCGTGCGAGCCCCCGCCGCGCGAACCTGGCGGCGGCAAAAACGATCAGCGCCGCGACCAGCAGGTCGAGGAGCGACAGCCCGTTGCCCCGGGCCAGCGTCTCCGGCCCGAGGATCACGTCGAAGGGGTTCGAGGCGAAGGCGTCCACCGGCGACTTGAAGCTCATGACCGCGATCCAGACGATCGGAAAGGCGGCCAGCAGGCACCAGAAGGCGAGGAAGGCGCCCGACCCGATCTTCAGGGCCAGGGGCTGGCGCATCGCGCGCGGCGTGGACATCAGCAGGCTCTCCTTCGCGACGTCGAGACGGACCCCGATGCCCGTGCGGCCGACCCGCCCGGCCGGGCTGCACAATCCTTCGCCGATGCGCGTCCACCGGCGGCGCCGGCGCGCCCGCCTGTCGCGGCCCCGTCCAAAGCGGCCCGCGCCACGGCGGCGCCCACCGGCGTGGCGCCCATCAGCCGGTCCCCCGGTGGTCGCGCCAGGTGCGGCGCAGCAGCGGGATCAGCAGGATCACGATGCCGATCATCGTCAGCATGGCGCTGGCCGAGGCGCGGCTGATGGCGCGGTTGCCGGCATCGTCGGGGGTGAGCAGATCGTAGGTCAGCCATTGCAGGGTGATCCGGTGCGCCTGGCTGGAGAAGCCCACCACCTCCTCGAAGGCGCGGTAGGCGTCCATCAGGTGAATGAGCGAGACGAAGATGATCAGCTGCATCAGATGCGGCACGATCACGTAGCGCAGCCGCTCCCACCGGCTGGCGCCGTCGATCACGGCACTCTCCAGCGTGTCCTGGTTCACCGTCTGCAGGCCGGCATAGAAGATCACGAAGGCGAAGGGCGCCACGTGCCAGACCCGGTAGAACAGCATCATCAGCTCGATCGTCCAGCCCTGCGCGAACATCGAGATGGAGGAGCCCGTCAGCCATTCGAGGCCCGCCGTCAGGATCCCGTCGCCGATGAAGAGCCAGCGGATGCTCAGCGCCCCGATCACGGGGGTGATGATGAACGGCAGCAGCGAGACGAAGATCACCGACCCGCGGATCCTGCGGGTGGTGTTGTTGACCGTGATCGCAATGGCCAGCCCCATGCCGATCACCAGCGGCAGGGTGATCAGCGTGAAGGTGAGCGTGAAGCGCAGCGCCTTCCAGAAGTCGATGTTGAGGATCGCCATCGGCGTGCCGTTCGAGAGCGCCGCGCCCACGGCGGGCAGGTTCAGCAGGCTGGCGAAGCTCTCGAGCCCCACCCAGGCGGTGGTGGTCTGCACCCGGCCGGCCTCGTCGAGGAGCGGCCGGGTGCTGGTCTCGGTGGTGCAGGTCTGCGCCAGGAAGCCCGGCGTGCACACCTCTTCCTCGACGATCTGCAGGATCGGCTGGGTCACCTGGAAGCTCTCGGATCAGCACCGAGACCAACGGCAGCGCGATGAAGACCACCATCAGGAAGAGCGAAGGGCCCACGAAGGCGGCGAAGGTGCGGAACTTCATCGGCGTGTCGCTTTCCAAACGGACCCGCGCTTCGCGCGGGACTGGCTCAGTTGCCCGCCCGAGGGGCGGGGGTGCCTCCGGCGGGGATATTTTCGAGGCAAAGAGGGCGGGGCGCCGCGCCGGAGGCCGGTGGACCGGGTGCGGCGCCCCGCCTGTGCCTCACTCCAGGATGCCGGCCTCGCGGGCGGCGGTCACGTAGGCCTCCTCGGCGGCGACCAGCGTCGCTTCCGCGCTGCGGTTGCCGGTGAAGAAGCTCGGCAGCTCGTTGCCGAGCGCCGTGTGCAGCAGGCCCATCTGGCTGGTGGAGGGGTAGGAGGGCGGGGTCGGTTCCGCCATGGCCGTCTCGATCGCGCCCTTGGCCATCTCGGTGGGACGATAGCCCTCGATCAGCCAGATCGCCTCGTCGTTGTTCGCCTCGACCATCTCGCGGTCGAGACCCTCCATCACCACGCGGAAGGCCTCCTCGGCGGCCGCATCGTCCATGTTCCGCGCCAGGACGACGCCGTCCCACCAAAGCGTCGTGGCGGGGGGGCCGCCCTCGATCGCGCGCGGCGCCGCGGCCGACTCGACCATGCCGACGACCTGGCTCTCGGCCTCGTCGTTCATCGCCGCCGCACGGCTCGACCAGAGGTTGGCCATCGCGATCTTGCCCTGCTGGAACTGCTGCTGCACGAACGTGCTGTCGGACACCAGATACTCGGGATCCATGTAGGCGGTCAGCGCCTTCATCTTCTCCAGCGCGGCGATGCCGGCCTCGGTGTTCAGGGTCGGCTGACCTTCGGCATCGAGGAACTCGCCCTGCATGCCGTAGTACATGTTGTTGAAGTCCTGCGCGATGTTCCAGCCCGAGGCCATCGTGGCGCCGAGCGGGTAGTCCACCACGCCGGCCTCCTTGATCTTCTCGGCGGCGGCGAGCACCTCGTCCCATGTCTCCGGCACGGCGATCTCGAGGTCGTCGAGGATGTCGGCGCGGTACATCAGGTGCTGGGCGTTCACCATCATCGCCACGGCCATCACCTGGCCGTTCACCCGGATCAGCTGGTTTGGCGACAGGCTGGCGCCGTATTCCGCAAGATAATCGTCGAGCGGGCGGATGGTGCCCTCGTTGATCAGCGGCGTGATCGTGGCGTTCGAGACGCCGCCGATCTGGTAGAGCGCGGGATTGGCCGCGAAGGCCGCCGCCTGCTTGGTGCGGAACTCCTGATCGAGCTCCGCCTCGAAGTTCCCGCATTCGGCCATCGCGTCGGTCGCGGCCTTCCAGGCCTCGAACCCGGCGCTGAGCGATTTCAGCGGGGTCTGGTTCTGGAACGCGCACTCCGCCGCAGCACCGCCGGCCGCCGCGATCATGCCCGCGGCCACGGCGCCAGCCGTCAGAATGCGCCTGGTGATCCCTGTCGTCATGTCGTTACTCTCCATTGTTGGTCGGCCTCGGCGCCCTTGGCGGCGCCCCGGCCCGGTTCCCTCGGCCCCTTTCTCGGGGTCCGGTCCTGCGTGCGGCGCCTCAGCGCCCCCCGGGGCGTTCGCCCGTCCGGGTGTCGAAGATGTGGCAGATGTCGGACGGCACGACGATCCGCGCCGGTGCGCCGATCTCGGCGCGGTAATCCTTGGCGGCCTTCACGGCGACCAGCGCGCCGCCGGCCTTGACCGTGATCATCGTGGCGTCGCCCAGAAGCTCCACCGTGTAGACCGGCGCCGCGATCTCCGATCCGGTCGGGCCCATGCCTTCCATCTCGCCGGTCACCACCTGGGCGTCCTCGGCGCGGAACCCCAGCGTGACGGGGCCGTCGGGGCCGGGCAGCCCCTCGATCCGGACGTTCTGCGCCACGAAGGCCCCGCCCTCCAGATGCCCCTCCATCAGGTTCATCGCGGGCGAGCCGATGAAGCTCGCCACGAACGTGTTGGCCGGGCGGTCGTAGATCTCGGTCGGCGTGCCCACCTGCTGCACGATCCCGGCCTTCATCACCACCACGCGGTCGGCGAGCGTCATCGCCTCGATCTGGTCGTGGGTGACGTAGATCGTGGTGGTCTTCAGTTCGTGGGAAAGGTTCTTGATCTGCGCCCGGGTGCTGACGCGCAGCTTCGCGTCGAGGTTGCTCAGCGGCTCGTCCATGAGAAAGACCGACGGCGTGCGGACGATGGCGCGGGCCAGCGCCACGCGCTGGCGCTGGCCGCCCGAAAGCTCCGCCGGCTTGCGATGCAGGAAGGGCGTCAGCTCGACCATCTCGGCGGCCCGGCGGACGCGCTCATCATGGGTCGCGGGGTCGGCCTTGCGGACCTTCAGCGGGAAGCGGATGTTGTCGTAGACGTTCATGTTCGGGTAGAGCCCGTAGGACTGGAACACCATGGCGATGTCGCGGTCCTTGGGGTCGAGATCGTTGACCACCTTGCCGTCGATGGCGATCTCGCCGTCGGTCACGTCCTCCAGGCCGGCGATCATCCGCATCGTGGTGGTCTTGCCGCAGCCGGACGGCCCGAGAAGTACCAGGAACTCCCTGTCGGCGATGGTCAGGTCGAAGTCCGCGACGCCCACGAAATCGCCCCACCGCTTGGAGACGCTGCGCAGCTGAATCTCGGCCATCGGCCCTCCATCTCCGCATGACGCGGTCCCCGTTCGATACGTCCGGGAAGGCTATGCGGGCGCCTCGGCCCTTGCCAAGCCCCTTTGCGACATCGCGGACGCCGGAGGGGTCGCAAAGCGGCGGCCCCGGGGCTGAACTGCGAGGGATAGACACCGGCGGCGCCCGGTGCGAGGCAGCGCGGGCATCGTTCCCGCCCGGAGGCGCGCCCCCATGACCGTTCCCCCGTCCGCCCCGCAGGACGTCCGCCCGGCGATCCGCATCGCCCTCTCGCGGCTCCTTGCCGATCCCGCCGCCGCCACCGCATCCGACAGCCCGCTGGCGCCCGGGGCCTGCTTCCACCTCGCCGGTCCGGCCGCCGCGTGCGAAGGCGCCGCCGCGATCGAGGCCGGCTGGCTGGCCCCGCTCCGCCGCGCCCTCGCCGGCGCCCACCGGCGCGACATCCTGCTGATCGGCGGCGACAACGCGCGGCAGACCGGCGGCCATTGGGTCGCCGCGATCACCCACTACGTCGGAACGTTCGCGGCGCCGCTTTTCGGCCTCACGCCGTCGCACCGGCTGGCCTTCCTGCGCTCCGGCGAGTTCTACCGCACCGAGGGCGGGCGGATCACGGAAGGCCGGATCATCTTCGACCTCCCCGACCTGATGCGCCAGGCCGGCCGCTTCCCCCTGCCGCGCGACCAGGGCACCGAGATGGCCTTTCCCGCCCCCGCCACGCTCGACGGCATCTGCCCCGAGGCCCCCGCCCTGACCCCGCACAGCATGGCGGTGGTCGAGGCGATGATGCAGGGCCTGCACGCGTACGACCCAGCCACCTTCGGCTCGCAGGGCCAGACCGGCGAAGGCGGCATCTGGGCGAAGGACATGCTCTGGTACGGTCCCGGCGGCGTCGGCGCGACCTTCCGCTGGGAGGGCTTCGTCAAGGATCACCGCGCCAGCTTCCTGCGCGCCTTTCCCGACAGGCAGGGCGGCAACCATTACTGCCGCATCTCCGACGGCGCATACATGGCGATGTCGGGATGGCCGTCGATGACGATGACCCATCGCGGCCCCTACCTGGGCTCGCCCGCCACCGGCCGCGCGCTGACGCTCAACGTGATGGACTTCTACCGCTGCACAGGCTTCGACCCCGCGCGCCTCGGCGAAGACGGCACCGCCGGCGGGCAGATCGCCGAGAATTGGGTCTGCCTGGACTACATCGACCTCGCCCGCCAGATGGGCCGCGACCTCGTGGCGGAAGCCAACGCCCTGCCGCCGCCAGGCTGAACTCCTCCCGCAGGACCGCTCAAGGGCACCGGCTTCGAAAAATCGCGCCCCCTTCGATATTCCCGAAATATCCCCGCCGGAGGCATCCCCCGCCGCGAAGCGGCATACACGTCAAAACGCCGCGAAGCGGCATACACGTCAAACCGCCGCGAAGCGGCATACGCGTCAAACCGCCGCCAATCGGCACCCGCCAGGACCCGCCGTGCGGCGCCCCCCTACCTGATCCGCGCCTCGCTCTGCGCGTCGAACGCCATCGCCCGGTCCGGGGCGACCGCGATACCCACCCGGTCGCCGGCCCTGGAGCGTACGTCGCCACGCTCCTCCACGATCAGCGTCTCGCCGCCGGGACAGGCCACGTAGGCGTAGGAGACGCCGCCGAGCGCCTCGGTCAGGGTCACCTCGTGGCTGTCGCCCGGGCCCATCACCAGATGCTCGGGCCGCAGGCCCAGCGTCACCGCCCGGCCCGGGCTCCCAAGCGCCGCCGGCACCGGCACCGGCGCGCCCGGGAGCCCCGGCGCGCGCACGCCGCCCTCGGCCACCTCGGCCTTCAGGAAGTTCATCGCCGGGCTGCCGATGAAGCCGGCCACGAAGCGGCTGTCGGGATCGCGGTAGAGGTCCATCGGCGCGCCCACCTGCTCCACCCGACCGGCGCGCAGCACCACGATCTTGTCCGCCAGCGTCATCGCCTCGGTCTGGTCGTGGGTCACGTAGATCATCGTCGCGCCGATCTCCTGGTGCAGGCGGGCCAGCTCCACCCGCATCTCCACCCGCAGCTCGGCGTCGAGGTTGCTGAGCGGCTCGTCGAAAAGGAACACCTCCGGCCCCCGCACGATGGCCCGCCCGATCGCCACCCGCTGCCGCTGCCCGCCCGAAAGCGCCCGCGGCTTGCGCTTGAGGTAGTCGTCGAGCTTCAGCACCCGGCTCGCCTCGGCGACCTTCGCGTCGACCTCCCGCTTGGGATGCCCGGTCATCTTCAGCCCGAAGCCCATGTTCTCGGCGACGCTCATGTGCGGGTAAAGCGCGTAGGTCTGGAACACCATCGCCACGCCGCGCTCGCTGGGGTCCACCCGGGTCACGTCGCGGGCGCCGATCCGGATGGCGCCGTCGGTCGTCTCCTCCAGCCCCGCGACCATCCGCAGAAGCGTGGACTTGCCGCAGCCCGAGGGCCCCACGAAGACGCAGAACTCGCCCTCGTCCACCTGCAGGTCGATCCCGTGGATCACCTGCGTCTCGCCGTAGCGCTTCACGACGTTGTCCAGCTGAACGCCAGCCATGCGATCCTCCCCCCGTTCCGGCATGCGCCGGGCCCGCCCTGCCGCCCGGCACCCCTTCGCGGGGCCGCGGCGGCAGCCTGCGCGCCGCGCCGCGCGGGCCCGGCATCCTCGCCCGCGCCCCTGCATTGACAAGGTTAGGGCGCGCGCGGTTATTGGTGCAACAGCAATCGCCCTGCAACGACGGGCGCATCCGCAAGAGATCAGGGAGGATCCGATGCAATCGAAGACACTGGCGGCGCTGGCCGCCGCAACCGGGCTGTCGGCGGCCCTCATGGGCGGCACGGCCTTCGCCGCGGCCCACAGCGAGCCCCTGACGGGCGAGTTGCGCATCTTCTCCGACATGTCGAACCCCGCGCCGCGATCGGTGATGGAGGGCATGGTCGAACGCTTCGGCGAGATGCACCCCGACCTCGACATCGAGCTGACCGTGATCGACCGGGAGGCCTACAAGACCCAGATCCGCAACTTCCTCACCGCCGACGCGCCGGACGTGGCCAACTGGTACGCCGGCAACCGCATGGCGCCCTACGTCGACGCGGGCCTCTTCGAGGATGTCTCCGACCTCTGGGAGGGCGAGCTGTCCGAGCAGCTGGCCTCGACCAAGGGCGCGATGACCCTGAACGGCAAGCAATGGGGCGTGCCCTACACCTACTACCAGTGGGGGGTCTATTACCGGAAGGACCTCTACGAGCAGTTCGGCATCGAGGAACCGCAGGATTGGGAGGCGTTCAAGGCCGCCTGCCAGACGCTGCTCGACAACGACGTGAAGTGCTTCACCATCGGCACCAAGTTCCTGTGGACGGCGGCGGGCTGGTTCGACTACCTCAACATGCGCACCAACGGCTACGACTTCCACATGGCGCTGACCGCCGGCGAGGTGCCGTGGGACGACGAGCGCGTCAAGGCGACCTTCGCCAACTGGCGCGAGCTGATCGACATGGGCGCCTACGTCGACAACCACGTGTCGTATTCGTGGCAGGAGGCGCTGCCCTTCATGGCCAAGGGCGATGCCGCGGCCTACCTCATGGGCAACTTCGCGGTGGCGCCGCTGCGCGACGCGGGGCTGGGCGACGACAAGCTGGACTTCTACCAGTTTCCGGCGATCGCGGCAGATATCGAGATGGGCGAGGACGCCCCGACCGACACGTTCCACATCCCCGCCCAGGCGCAGAACAAGGACGCGGCGCGCGAATTCCTGCGCTTCGTGGTCTCGGCCGAGAACCAGACGCTGATCAACGGCGGCGACGGGCTGGGACAGCTGCCGGTCAACTCGCAGTCGAGCGTCGACGAAGGCGACAAGTTCCTGGTGGACGGGTTCGACATGCTGTCGAACCGCGCGTCCGGCGGCGTGGCGCAGTTCTTCGACCGCGACGCCCCGGCGGAGATGGCGAAGGCGGCGATGGAGGGCTTTCAGGAATTCATGGTGAAGCCCGACAACCTCGACGCGATCCTGGAACGGCTGGAGCGCGCCCGCCAGCGGATCTACTGATCAAAGGACGGGCGCCCTGCCGGGCGCTCGACGCTTGCTGACCCGCCCGGCCCCGTCGGGGCCGGTCGGGGTGCCGCCCCCCGGCCGGCGTTGGCGCTTCGGCCCGCCGGCGCCCGGGCCCCGGGCCCCGGATCGCGCGGCGCAAGGGACTGACCGACGGGTGAACGGACCGCCCGCAGGGGTCCGACACAAAGCCGACCGAAGGCCGACGCCGGGCCGACACCGCCAGAGGGGGAATCCGATGACCGTCACCGCCCATCCCGGCACCGCCGGCCGCCCGGCTCCGAGCTTCTGGAAGCGCAACCAGCGCGCCCTTGCGCCTGCGCTGTTCCTCGCGCCGGGCATCCTTTTCTTCGCGGTCTACGTGATCTTTCCGATCTTCCAATCGTTCCAGATCTCGCTCTACGACTGGGACGGGCTGGGGACGGCAGAATTCGTGGGCCTGCAGAACTACGACGAGCTGCGCTTCGACCCGGCCTTCTATACCTCGTTGAAGAACAACGTGTTATGGCTGATCCTCTATCTTCTGGCGATCCCCGGCGGGCTCTTCATCGCGCTGTTCCTGAACCAGACGGTGCCGGGGATCCGCATCTACAAGTCGCTCTTCTTCTTCCCGTTCGTGATCAGCCAGGTGGTCGTGGGCCTGGTCTTCACCTGGTTCTACGACCCGACCTTCGGCTTGCTGAACATCGTGATCGGCTGGGTCGGGCTCGGACCCGTGAGCCCTCTGGGCAACGAATACTGGGTCACCCCCGCCATCATCGCCGCCGGCCTCTGGCCCCAGACCGCCTATTGCATGATCCTGTACCTCACCGGCCTCAACGCGGTGGACGGCGAGCAGATCGAGGCGGGGCGGCTGGATGGAGCGAAGGGGCTGAAGATGCTGTGGTATATCGTGCTGCCGCAACTGCGACCCGCCACCTTCATCGCGTTCGTCGTGACCATCATCGGCGCGCTGCGCAGCTTCGACCTCATCTCGGTGATGACGCAAGGCGGGCCGTTCGGCTCGAGCAGGGTTCTGGCCTTCTACATGTTCGAGGTGGCCCTTTCGGAATACGGGTTCCGCATGGGATACGGTGCCGCGATCGCGGTGGTGCTGTTCCTCATCATGCTGATCTACATCGGGTTCTTCCTTGCGAAGATGTATCGCGACGAGCGGGGGGCGTGAGGATGGGCCGACGCGCCGCACCGGGATTTTCTGCCTCCGGCGGGGATATTTCCGGAATATCGAAGGGGGGCCGCTGAGATGTTTCCGGCCCCCATCGAGAAGGCCTCGCCGGCGGCACGGGCCGGGTACCAGGCGCTGCTGCCGCTGGTACTGATCGTCTGGCTGCTGCCGCTGATCGGGGTCGCGATCTTCTCGATCAAGCCAGCGGGCGATTTTGCCAGCGGCAACTACTGGTCGTGGCCCTCGACCTTCTCGGGGGTCGAGAACTACCTGCTGGTCTTCACCGGCTCTGAGATGCCGCGCTACCTGCTGAACTCGGTGCTGATCACGGTGCCGACGGTGATCGGCGCCGTGACGCTCAGCTGCATGACCGGCTTCGCCCTCGGGGTCTACCGGTTCCGGGGCAACCTGCTGATCTTCTTCATGTTCGTGGCTGGCAACTTCGTGCCTTTCCAGATCCTGATGGTGCCGGTTCGCGACCTGACGCTCTCGATGGGGCTCTACGACACGCGCACCGGGCTGGTGCTGTTCCACGTGGCCTTCCAGACAGGGTTCTGCACGCTTTTCATGCGGAACTTCATCCGCGCCCTGCCGCGCGAGCTGATCGAGGCGGCGCGGGTCGAAGGGGTCAGCGAGGTCCGCATCTTCCGCTACGTGGTCCTGCCGCTGATGAAGCCCGCGATCGCGGCGCTGGCGGTGCTGATCTTCACCTTCATCTGGAACGATTATTTCTGGGCAATCGTGCTGACCCAGGGAGCGGACAGTCAGCCGGTTACCGCCGGCATCACCAGCTTCAACTCGCAGTACCGCGCGGCCTACCACCTGATGAGCGCCGGCTCTATCGTGGCCGCGCTGCCGCCGGTGCTGATCTTCTTCCTGATGCAGAAGCACTTCATCGCCGGCCTGACGCTGGGAGCCGTGAAGTGACGAAGATCGCCTTCATCGGGGCGGGGTCGACCGTCTTCATGAAGAACCTCGTGGGCGACGCGCTGACCTATCCGGCGCTGGCCGAGGCCCAGATTGCCCTGATGGACATCGATCCCGGGCGGCTGGCGGAATCCGCGATCGTGGCGCGCAAGATCGTCGCGTCGCTGGAGGTGGGCGCCAGGGTGACCACCCACACCGACCGCCGCGCCGCGCTCGACGGGGCCGACTTCGTCATCGTCGCCTTCCAGATCGGCGGTTTCCGCCCCTGCACGGTGACCGATTTCGACATCCCCAAGCGCTACGGCGTGGCGCAGACCATCGCCGACACGCTGGGCATCGGCGGCATCATGCGCGGGCTGCGCACCGTGCCGCACCTCTGGGCGGTGGCGGCGGACATGGCGCAGGTCTGCCCCGGCGCGATCATGCTGCAATACGTCAACCCGATGGCGATCAACACCTGGGCGCTGGCCGAACGCTTTCCACAGGTCCGGCAGGTGGGGCTCTGCCACTCGGTGCAGAACACGGCCTATGAGATCGCGCGGGACCTGGAGATCCCGCTCGACATGCTGCGCTACCGGGTGGCGGGGATCAACCATATGGCGTTCTTCCTCGATTTCGAGGCGCGCGGCGAGGATGGCCGGTGGGCCGACATCTACCTGCGGCTGCGTGACGGCTACCGCGCCGGGCGCATTCCGAAGGAAAGCCATTGGAACGCACGCTGCCCGAACCTCGTGCGCTACGAGGTGATGGAGCATTTGGGCCGTTTCGTGACCGAGAGCAGCGAGCATTTCGCAGAATACGTACCATGGTTCATCAAGTCCCACCGGCCCGACCTGATCGAAGCCTTCCGCATTCCGCTCGACGAGTATCCGACGCGCTGCGAGGAGCAGGTGGCGGCCTGGAGCGCACAGGCCGAGGCGATGAAATCGGCGGAGCGGATCGAGGTGGTGCGGTCCGATGAATACGCCGCGACGATCATGAATTCGGTCGTCACCGGCACGCCATCGGTCGTCTACGGCAATTTGCCGAACAGGGGGCAGCTGCCCCAGCTCCCGATGGGTGCCGCCGTCGAGACCCCCTGCCTCGTCGATGCGCAGGGGCTGCAACCGACGCTGGTGGACGACATCCCGCCGCAATGCGTGGCACTGATACGCACCAACCTGAACGTGCAGGAGTTGACGGTGCAGGCACTGCTGACCGAGAATCGCGAGCACGTCTACCATGCCGCGATGATGGACCCGCGCACAGCCGCAGAGCTCGACCTGCGGCAGATCCGGGCCATGGTCGACGAGCTGATCGCCGCCCACGGCGACTGGATGCCCGATTGGTGCCGCGACAGGCGCGCCGCGTGACCGGCACGGTCTTCGGCGACCTGCAGGGGGCCTCCGTCCTGATCACGGGCGGAGGATCGGGGATCGGCGCGGCGCTGACGGAAGGCTTTCTGGCGCAGGGCGCGCGGGTGGCCTTCGTGCAGCGCTCAGACGGGGCGGCCTTCGCCGACCGGATGGAGGCGGCGCAGGGCGCGCGGCCGATGGCGCTGCGCTGCGACGTGACCGATACTGAAGCTCTGCGGGACGCGGTGGCGCAGGTGGGCGACGCCCATGGGCCGGTGCGCGTGCTCGTCAACAACGCCGCCAACGACGAGCGGCACGCCGCGCTGGAGATCGACGGTGATTACTGGGACCGCGCCATGGCGATCAACCTGCGGGCTTATTTCTTCGCCGCGCAGGCAGTGATCCCGGGGATGCAGGCGGCGGGCGGCGGTGCGATCGTGAACTTTTCCTCCATCAGCTACATGATGGGGCTGGGCGGGATGGTGGCCTACACCACCGCGAACGGCGGCATCACCGCCCTGACCCGCAGCCTCGCCCGGGACTTCGGCGCGAGCGGCATCCGCGTGAACGCCATCGCGCCCGGCTGGGTCCTGACTGACAAGCAGATGGACATGTGGGCGACGCCAGAGGATCTTACCGCCCATCTGGAACGGCAATGCCTGCCGGAGCATCTGCAGCCTGCCGACATGGTCGAGCCGGTCCTCTTCCTGGCGTCGCGGGCCAGCCGGATGATGACCGGCCAGGTGATGGCGGTGGATGGCGGCGTGGTGGTCTCTGGATGACCGGCGGCGCACGGCCGGCCCAGGCGGACTGGATCGCCGTCGACTGGGGAACGACCGCGCTGCGGGCCTGGGCGATCCGCGACGGCGACGCCGCCGCGACCGTCGCGGCAGAGACCGGCATGGGGGGGCTGGCGCCCGACGCCTTCGAGCCCGCCCTGCTCGACGCGATCGGCCCGTGGCTTGGCGATGGCCACATGCCGGTCGTCGCCTGCGGCATGGTCGGCGCGCGCCAGGGCTGGGCAGAGGCACCCTATCGCGCGGTTCCCTGCCGGCCCGTGGGGGATGCACCGATGGCCGTCGCCTCTGCCGACGAACGCCTGTGCGTCGTCATCGTGCCGGGCCTCTCCCAGGTGAGCCCGCCCGATGTGATGCGCGGCGAGGAAACCCAGATCGCCGGGTTCCTTGCCCGCAATCCCGGATGGGACGGGGTGATCTGCCTGCCCGGAACACACAGCAAGTGGGCGCGGGTCTCGGCCGGCGAGGTCGTAAGCTTTCAGACCTTCATGACCGGAGAGCTCTTCGCCGTGATCGCCGGGCAGACCGTCCTGCGCCACAGCCTTGGCACCGACGGATGGGACGATGCAGCCTTTGCCGAGGCGCTGGACGATGCCCTTTCCCGCCCCGAACGTCTGGCCGCGCGGCTCTTCGGGCTGCGGGCCGGCGCGCTTCTCGACGGGCTGCGCCCGGAGGCGGCGCGGGCGCGGCTTTCGGGGCTGCTGATCGGCGCGGAGCTGGCGGCGGCGCGGCCCTACTGGCTGGGCCAGCAGATCGCCGTCATCGGCGCGGCTGCCCTTGCGGCGCGCTATATCGAAGCCCTGACGGCGCAGGGCGTGGCTCCGATCCGCGCCGATGTGGCGGCGATGACGCTGGCCGGGCTTGCCGCGGCGCGGCGGCTGATGCAGGAGGTCGCTCCATGAGCCGACCGCTGATCGCCATCCTGCGTGGCCTGAGCCCGCCAGACGCCGTCGCCGTCGCGGCCGCGCTGATCGAGGCCGGGATCGACCGGATCGAGGTGCCTCTGAACTCCCCCGACCCGTTGCGGAGCATCGCGGCGATGGCGCGCGCGCACGGAAGCGAGGCGCTGATCGGCGCCGGCACCGTGCTCACCCCGGAAGACGTCCGGCAGGTCGGGGAAGCCGGTGGCCGGCTGATCGTGTCGCCCAACTGCGATCCGGCCGTGATCCGCGCGACCAGGGAGGCCGGGCTGCAGAGCTTCCCGGGGGTCTTCACCGCGACCGAATGCTTCGCGGCCCTCCGGGCCGGGGCCGACGGGCTGAAGCTCTTCCCCGCGGGGCAGCTCGGGGCCGCGGGCCTCGGCGCCCTTAAGGCGGTGCTGCCGCCGCAGGTGCCGGTCTACGCGGTGGGCGGCGTCGGCGCCGGTGACTTCGCCGGCTGGATCGCGGCCGGGGCGACCGGCTTCGGCATCGGCAGCGCGCTTTACAAGCCGGGGCAGGATGCGGCGACGGTCGGCGCGACCGCCCGCAATCTGGTGGCGGCCTTCGATCTTGCCGTCTCGGGCGGCTGAAGCAGGCGGGCGACATGCAGGCGAGCCTCCGGACCCCTGCCCTCTGGGACGACCGCGTCTGCGAGCTGGGCGAGGGCCCGTTCTGGCATCCTCTGCGCCAGCAGCTCTTCTGGTTCGACATCCTCGGTCGCAAGCTGCTGACCCGCGACAAGGGCGGCCCGCGCGGGTGGAGCTTCGGCGAAGACGTCTCCGCCGGCGGTTGGATCGACCACGACACCGTGGTGATCGCCGGAGCGACCGGCCTCTTCGCGTTCGAGCTCGATACCGGCGCCCGCGCGCCGCTGGCCCGGATCGAGGCAGATGCGCCGATGGTCCGCTCGAACGACGGCAAGACCGATCCCTGGGGCGGGTTCTGGGTTGGCACGCAAGGCAAGCTCGATCGCGATGGGCTGGGCGCCTACTACAGGTATCACCGCGGGTCGATGCGCAGCCTCATGGCGCCGGTCTCGATCTCCAACGCGCTGGCCTTCGCGCCGGACGGGTCCCTTGCCTACCTCTCGGACACGCCCACGGGCAAGATCTGGCAGTGGCGCCTCGACCCTGGCGACGGCTGGCCCCTGGGCGAGCCGGACCTCTTCGCCGATCTCTCGGGCGAGGGGCTGAAGCCCGATGGCGCGGCCTGCGATGCGGGCGGCACGCTCTGGGTCGCCTGCTGGGGGGCCGGTCAGGTGCTGGGCCTCGATTCCGCGGGCCGGCCGGCCGGCCGCATCGAATGCCCTGCACGCTTCACCAATTGCCCGGCCTTCGGCGGCCCCGATCTGCGGACGATGTTCCTTACCAGCGCCGTCCGCGGCGCGCGCAATCTGGACCCGGCGCCGGAGCCGCAGGCGGGCCGCACCTTCGCCGTGGAGATGGACGTGCCGGGCGTGCCCATCGGGGCGTTCGCGCCATGAGACGGACCCTGGGCGTCTGCTACTATCCCGAGCAGTGGGAGGAGGCGCGCTGGCCCGACGACGCGGCGGGAATGGCGGCCGCCGGCATCGCCCGGGTGCGGATCGGGGAATTCGCCTGGTCGCGGCTCGAACCGGCCCCCGGCGATCTGCGCTTCGACTGGCTCGACCGAGCCATCGGCGTGCTGGCCGATGCTGGGCTGGAGGTGATCCTCGGCACGCCCACGGCCACGCCGCCCCGCTGGATGCTCGACAGACACCCCGACATGCTGGCCCACGATGCCGATGGGCGCCCGCGCCGGTTCGGCTCGCGGCGCCACTATTGCTTCAGCCACGAGGTATACGCAGCGGAATGCGAGCGCATCGCGGCGCTTCTCGCGGATCGGTACGGCTCCCATCCGGCCATCATGGCCTGGCAGATCGACAACGAATACGGCTGCCATGAGACGGTGCTGAGCTATTCCCCCGCCGCCGGCGCGGCCTTCCGCCGTTGGCTTGCCGCGCGATACGGGCAGGTCGCCGCGCTCAACGCTGCGTGGGGCAATACCTTCTGGTCGATGGAATACGACGCCTTCGAACAGATCGACCCGCCAAACCTGACGGTGACGGAGCCGAACCCCGCCCATGTGCTTGCCTTCCGCCGCTTCTCCAGCGATCAGGTGGTGGCGTTCAACGCCCGGCAGGCGGTTGTACTGCGGGCGCGCACGAAGGCGCCGCTGCTGCACAACTACATGGGGCGGGTCCTGGCCTTCGATCATTTCGCCGTCGGCGCCGATCTGGAGATCGCGGCGTGGGACAGCTACCCCATCGGCTTTCTCTCCGACCGCATCGAGGCTGTGCCTGAACACAAGGCCCGGTACCTGCGCCAGGGCGACCCCGACATGCAGGCCTTCCACCACGATCTCTACCGCAGCGTCGGTGCGGCCCGCGAGGCAGGCGTCAGCGCAGGACGATGGTGGGTGATGGAGCAGCAGCCGGGGCCGGTGAACTGGGCACCATGGAACCCCGCCCCGCTGCCCGGCATGGTGCGCCTCTGGACATGGGAGGCCTTCGCGCACGGTGCCGAGACGGTCGCCTATTTCCGCTGGCGACAGGCACCGGTGGCGCAGGAGCAGATGCATGCAGGGTTGCAGCGGCCCGACGGCGCGCCGGCGCAAGGGATGGCAGAGGCGGTACAGGTCGCCGCCGAGCTGCGCGAGATGCCTGACGTCGCGACAGGCCCCGCGCCCGTGGCCCTGATCTTCGACTATGCCAGCGCCTGGGCCTGGGAGACGCAGCCGCAGGGAGCCGACTTCGACTATTTCCGGATGGTCTTCGCCTGGTACCGCGCCGCGCGTCGGCTGGGCCTCTCGCTCGATCTCCTGCCGCCCGATACCGGCGACCTCACTCCCTGGTCGGTGGTTCTGGCCCCCGGGCTGGCCGTCGTGCCAGAAGCGCTGAGCGACGCCTTGCGAACCTTCGGGGGCACGGCGCTTCTCGGCCCCCGCACCGGCGCCAAGACGGCCGAGATGGCCATCCCGGTGCCATTGCCCCCGGCCCTGCCCGGGCTGGATGCCGTTGTGGCGGCCGTCGAGAGTCTTCCGCCCGGCACCCGGGTGCCTCTTTCCGGCGGTGGGGCGTTCGCGCATTGGGTGGAGCATCTGGAGGGAGACGCCGAGGTGATCGAGACGATGGAGGGCGGCCGCCCGGCGCTGCTCGGGGCCGGCCCCCTGCGCTACCTTGCCGGCTGGCCCGACGACGACACGCTGGAGCGCCTGATCGCGCAGGCCTGCGCCGCGCAGGGGGTGGAGACCCAGACCCTGCCCGAGGGGCTGCGCCTGCGCGATGCAGGCCCGTGGCGGTTTGCGTTCAACTATGGGCCCGACCCGGTGTTCTGGGAGGGGCGGACGGTCCCCGCCGCGGGCGTCGACTGGAGCCGCCGATGACCCCCGGAACCTATCCCTTCGGCGCCGACGCGCAGGGCCGCGAGGTGCAGCGCGTCGTGATCTCCCGCGGTGGCCTCAGCGCGGCGATCCTGACGCAGGGGGCGATCCTGCAGGACGTGCGCCTTGCGGGCGTCTCCCATGGCCTCGCGCTCGGCTTCCCGGAACTGGCGCCCTATCTCGGCGCGATGGCCAGTTGCGGCGCGCTGATGGGCCCGGTGGTCAACCGCATCTCGAACGGCACCGCCCCCCTGGCCGAAACGGTCGTGACCCTGGAGAAGAACCAGGACGGCCGCCATACACGCCACTCGGGCAGCGCCGGCACCCACCGCAAGCTCTGGGAGATCGACATTGCCGGCCCCGCCGGTGCCACCCTGACGCTCAGCCTGCCCGATGGCGAGGGCGGCTTTCCGGGCAACCGGGCGGTTTCGGCGGATTTCCGGCTTCTGCGCGATGCCACGCTGGAACTGCGCGTGACGATGACCACCGATGCCGACACGCTGGTGAACTTCGCCAATCACGGCTACTGGAACCTCGATGGCAGCGGCACCTTCGCGGGCCACCGCCTGACGGTGGCGGCCGACAGGTATTGCGTCACCGGCCCGGGCAGCCTGCCCACCGGCGAGATCCGCGAGGTTGCGGGCACGCCCTTCGACTTCCGCCACGGGCGGGAGCTGAGCCCGGGCCGCGACCCCGCCTACGATCACAACCTCTGCCTTGCGCAGACCCGCCGCCGCATTGCCCCCGCGCTGACCCTCACCGGGCGCAGCGGCATCTCGCTGGCGATCGCCACGACCGAACCGGGGATGCAGGTCTATGACGGTGCGGGGTTCGACCCGAAGGGGGCCGTGGGCAACGACGGGCGCCGTTACGGGCGCCATGCCGGCCTGGCGTTGGAGCCGCAGGGATGGCCCGACGCCCCGAACCACCGCGGCTTTCCCCATATCGTGCTGCGGGCGGGCCGCGCCTACGAGCAGGTGACGCGCTTCAGCTTCTCGCGCTGAAGCGCGAGCCCCTGAGGTTCCGTTACCCTTCCAGCCCCGCCAGGTACCACCGCATCACCGCCGCGCGTTCCTCCGGCTCCATCCCGGTCAGGTTGCCGGGCGGCATCGCATGGCTGGCGCCCGACTGGAAGAAGACCTCGCGGGCATGAAAGGCGATGGCGGCCTCGGTATCCAGCAGCACGCCCTTGGGGGCATGGGCGATCCCGTCCCAGCCGGGATATTCGCCATGGCACATCGAGCAGCGGCCAAGCACGATGTCGGTCACCTCCTCAAACCCGTCCGCCTGCGCGAAGGCTGCCGCCCGCGCATCGACCCTCAGCTCTGGGTCCCCCGATGCGGGCAGCGCGAGGGGGGCCAGCGAAAGCGCCACGATGGCCGCGAAAACCGCCGCCGTGGCCGCCCAGGTCCACCAGGG
>CAWHXG010000003.1:0-340710 GCA_963833235.1 uncultured Alphaproteobacteria bacterium | reverse complement strand
ATGGTATCACGAGGACATGGACGCGCTCGGCTGCCTGTGCCCCACGCACGAGCCCCGCGCGACCGCGTACATCCCGCAGATGGTAGCGATGATCGAGGATCTGGGCGCAAAGGGTCACGCCTACGCCGCCGAGGGCCACGTGATGTCCTGGTCGAGAGCTACGGGGAATACGGGAAGCTTTCCGGCCGCCGGGTCGACGAGATGATCGCCGGCGCCCGTGGAGGTCGCGCCCTACAAGCGCGCGCCATGGATTTCGTCCTTTGGAAGCCCTCCGCTCCCGGCGAGCCCGGCTGGGACGGCCCCGTGGTGGACGGCACGAAGCCCCCCGCGGCCGCCCCGGCTGGCACATCGAGTGCTCCGCCATGGCCCGCGACCTCCTCGGCGGCGCCTTCGACATCCACGGCGGCGGATCGGACCTCACCTTCCCCCACCACGAGAACGAGTCGCCCAGAGCCGCTGCGCCACCCGGAGGACGGCTCGCAAAGATCTGGATGCACCACGAGATGCTGAGGTGGAGGGGCAAGAAGATGTCCAAGTCGGTCGGCAACTTCTTCACCGTGCGGGATCTGCTGGACCGCGGCGTGCCGGGCCCGGTGATCCGGATGGTGCTGCTCGGGACGCATTACCGTAAGTCACTGGACTGGACCGAGGAAAGGTCAGTGAAGCGAATCAGAACTAAGACGCCTATTCTATCAGTGCCTAGAAGAGACGACCGCCGAGTTTCAACTTGAATGGTCGATCACTGGCCTCGTGAATGACCTGAATACACCATTGGCAATTTCGGCCCTTCATGACCTCCGCAGCAAGATAAGCCCTCAGAAATATGGCCTCCTGAAGCTCTTGGGTCTACACGACGGTGCGGGTTTCCGGACTGGGCAACTTCGTTGTCATCGACGGCGTTGGGTATGAGGGTCTTGATGCCAACTCCGAGGAAGCGGAGATCGCCACCCTTATCGCTTGCATGGAACCGACTTCGAGCAAAGAGGTCGTTTCGTGAAGCTGACGGATCAGGACAAAGATGGCGGCGGCTGGGTTCGATCTCATTTACGATGGCGGTCTCATCCCCAAGATTTCAGTCAAAGGTAGTGTTGATATCTCCGCGGCACGAGATCTCGGTGCGACAATAGTTTCAGGATTGGCTGAGGATTCATGCTTCTAGGAATAGTATTTATCGAGCATCGCTATGGGTCGAGCTTTAGCGGAGGACAGCGCCCGAGCCTCGGGGGCGGCGAAGCGCCCTCCCGGGAGGGTCGGGCGCTGTCCGGGCGGCGGCCGCACGTTCCCGATGTCGATGCCCGGGCGACCTTCGCAGGTCGAGCCGCCTCGATCGGCGGATCGCGCCTGCCCGGAACCAGCCGGGCGGCCATGTCGGGCGGTTCGATCATGACCCCCGAACGCTAACCCTGATCGACACCACGCTCCGCGACGGCGCCCAGACCCAGGGCGTCCAGTTCTCCACCGCCGAGAAGCTGCGCATCGCCGCCGTCCTGGACGATCTCGGCCTCGACTACATCGAGGGCGGCTGGCCCGGCGCCAACCCGACCGACAGCGCCTTCTTCGCCGCCGCCGCGCACAAGCGCCACCCTCACGGCCTTCGGCATGACCAACGCGCCGGGCGCGGCGAGCACGACGAGAGCCTCGCCCTCGTCCTCGATGCCGGCACGTCGGCCGTCTGCCTCGTCGGCAAGACCCACGCCTTTCACGTCCGACCGCCCTCGGCATCCGAACGACGAGAACGTCGCCACCATCGCGCAATCCGTCGCCCACGTCGCCGCCGGGCCGCGAGCCCATCTTCGACGCCGAGCACTTCTTCGACGGCTACCGCGACGACCCCGCCTTCGCGCTCGCCTGCCTGCACGCCGCGCGCGACGCCGGCGCCCGCTGGATCGTCCTTGCGACACCAACGGCGGCGCGCTGCCCTCCGAGATCGGCCGCGTCACCGCGGAGGTCGTCGCCGCCGGCATCCCCGGCACGCACCTCGGCATCCACACCCACGACGATACCGGCACCGCCGTGGCCGGGGCGCTCGCCGCCGTCGATGCCGGCGCACGCCAGGTCCAGGGCACGCTCAACGGCCTGGGCGAGCGCTGCGGCAACGCCGACCTCACCACCCTGATCCCGACGCTCCTGCTGAAGCCGCCTATGCCGACCGCTTCACCACTGGCATCGACCCTCCGCGTGACCCGGCTCTCCCGCGCCTCGCGCCTCTCGACGACATCCTAAACCGCGTGCCCCGCCGGGCGCGCCTACGTCGGCGCCTCGGCCTTCGCCCACAAGGCGGGCCTGCACGCCTCGGCCATCGTCAAGGACCCGCGACCTACGAACATGTCGATCCCGCCGCCACCGGCAACGCGCGCACCATCCCGATGTCGAACCAGGCCGGCCAGTCGAACCTGCGCCGCCGCCTCGCCGAGGCGGGCATCGAGGCCGCCCCCGGCGACCCGCCTGCCGCGCATCCTCGAACGCATCAAGGCCAACGAGGCGCAGGGCTACGCCTACGACACCGCCCAGGCCAGCTTCGAGCTGATCGCCCGCGAAGAGCTCGGCCTCCGCCCCGCCTTCTTCGAGGTCAAGCGCTACCGCGTCACCGTCGAGCGGCGGAAGAACAAGTACAACCGCATGGTCAGCCTGTCCGAGGCCGTCGTGGTGGTGAAGATCGGCGACACCAAGACCCTTTCCGTCAGCGAAAGCATGGACGAGAAGGGCGCGGACCGCGGCCCCGTCAACGCGCTCGCCAAGGCGCTGGCGAAGGATCTAGGCCCCTACCAGGAGGCCATCGCCGATCTGCGCCTGGTCGACTTCAAGGTCCGCATCACCGACGGCGGGACGGAGGCGGTCACCCGCGTCATCATCGACAGCGCCGACGGGCAGGGCCGCGTCTGGTCGACCGTCGGCGTCTCGGCCAACATCGTCGATGCCAGCTTCGAGGCGCTGCTCGACGCGATCACCTGGAAGCTCATCCGCGACGGCGCCGTGCCGGTGGGGCAGTCGGCGGGGCAGTCGGTGGGGCAGTCGGCCGGGGCAGCCGGGATCGTCAGCGGCCCCGCCGCGTGAGCAAGGCCGCCGTCACAACTAGGGGGTGGCCGGACGGCCTTGCCCTTGGGCACCCTTATCAAGCGCCAGCAGCTGCCCCTCGGTCGGGACAACGCCATGCCTGGTGCGGGCCAAGGGGGTGGTCCGCCGGCCATGCCCCGGTCCGGTGGCAGGGATCGGCGGCAACCGCCGCACCTGCGTGCAGCCGCCCCTGCGCCCCGACCGAGCCAAGCGGCCTCCGCCCCGTCTGCCCGCCGCGGGCCCGCCTGGCGAGGCGCACGGCATGAGCCTCGATGCCTGCGCCGATCTGGTGGCGCGCGGCGATGCGGACAGGTTCGCCTCCGTCCTCGCGGCGCCGAAGCCCGCGCGCGCCATCCTGCTGCCGATCTACGCCTTCAACGTCGAGGTCACGCGCGCACCCTGGGTCACCGGCGAGGCCGGCATCGCCGAGATCCGCCTGCAATGGTGGCGCGATGCGCTGGCCGAGATCGCCGAGGGCCGCGCGGTCCGCCGCACCGAGGTGACCGAGCCGCTGGCCGCGGTTCTCGACGTGCAGGGCGCGGAGCTGCTCGATGCCCTCGTCGCGGCGCGGCGGTGGGACATCTACGCCCAGCCCTTCGACGACATGGCGGCGCTCACGGACTACGTCGATGCCACCGGCGGCACGCTGATGTGGGTCGCCGCCCGCGCCCTTTGCACGCCCGTAGCGGCCGAATCACCCGTACGCGCCCTGGGCCGGGCCGCGGGGCTCGCCGCCTTCCTGCGGGCCGTTCCGGCGCTGGTCGCCGCCGGCCGCCAGCCGCTGTCCACGGGCGATCCCGAGGCGCTGCGCAACCTGGCTCGCACCGGTCTCGGCGATCTCGCCACGGCCCGCGCCGCGCGCCTGCCGCGGGTCGCGATCCCGGCCCTCCTGGCCGGTTGGCGCGCCGGTCCAACGCTGCGCGCGGCGCTGGCCGATCCCTCACGCATCGCGGCGGGCCGGCTGCAGGGCACCGAGGCCGCGCGCCGCTGGGGCCTTCTGTGGCGCAGCGTCTCGGGGCGGCCCTGATCGCCAGGCCCACGAGGGGTCTCATCTTTCGCGTACCGGGCGGACCCGATCCCGCGCCCCGCAAGGCGGCGCAGATCCCTCGTCGGTGCCGCGGCTCCCCCCTTCGGCGCGCGCGGTCAAACCGTGGGCACAGGCCTGCAGCGGCCGCCCGGCCGCAGCACCGCAGCTGACGCGCAGCCACTCGGCCGGCACGCCGCACCCGCCCATTGGCCCCGCCCCCTCGCGCCGCTACCATGTCGGCCATGAGCCCCCGCGACGCCCTGCCGCCCTCCGCGCCCCCGGCCCTCCGCCGGGGCTGGACGACCGGTGCCTGCGCCACCGCCGCCACGTGGGGCGCCGTTGAGCGGCTCTGGGGCGGCGCCTTCCCCGACGAGGTCGGCCTTGTCCTGCCCCGCGGCGAGACCCCGCGCTTCGCCCTCACCGATTGCGCCGCCGGCGCGGCTTGGGCGGAATGCGGCGTCGTCAAGGATGCCGGCGACGACCCCGACGTGACCCACGGCGTCACCGTCCGCGCCAGGGTCGCAAGCCTGCCCGGCGCCCCCAAATCGTCTTCCGGGCGGGCGAGGGGGTGGGCCGCGTCACCCGCCCCGGCCTGCCGATCCCGCCCGGCGAGCCGGCGATCAACCCCGTGCCCCGCGCCATGATGCGCGCCGTGGTGGCCGAGCGCGCCGCCGCCCACGGGCGCCCGGCCAGCGCCGAGATCACCCTGTCGATCCCCGGCGGCGCCGCCATCGCCGCACGCACGTGGAACCCGCGCCTCGGCATCGAGGGCGGCCTCAGCATCCTCGGCACCACCGGCATCGTGCGCCCCTTCTCCTGCGCCGCCTGGATCGCCTCCATCCACCGGGGCATCGACGTGGCCCGCGCCGGCGGGCTCGCCCACGTGGCCGGCTGCACCGGCGCCACCTCCGAGGCCGCCGTGCAGGCGCATCACGGGCTGCCGGACCACGCCATGCTCGACATGGGCGATTTCGCCGGCGGCCTGCTGAAGTACCTCGCCGGCCATCCCGTGCCCCGCGTCACCATCGGCGGCGGCATCGGCAAGATGGCGAAGCTGGCGCAGGGCGCGCGCGACCTGCATTCCGGGCGCTCTCAGGTGGATGTGGCGGCGCTCGACCGGCTGGCCCGTGCCGCCGGGCTCGCCTCGGTGGCGCAGGCCGCCTCCGCCGGGGAGGCGTTGCAGATCGCCGGCCCGGGCCTTGCGCAGGCGGTGGCCGAGGCCGCCCTGCCGCAGATCCGCGCCATGCTGCGCGGCGCGCCCACCCGGGCCGACGCCATCGTGATCGACCGCGCCGGCACCATCCTGGGCCACGCGGCATGAGCCGCGCGCCGCAAGCCGCCCGCCCACGCGCCGCGCAGAATCACCCGCCCGTCACGGGCCGTGAGCCTGCCCTTTGTGCCGCCGAGCCCCGCTGGCGACAAAGCCCCGACCCTGCGCGAGCCGCCGCGCCATGACCCTGCTCCTCCTCGCCGGCACCGCCGAGGCGCGCGACCTCGCCACGGCCCTCGCGGCGCGCGGCCAGCCCGCCATCGCCTCGCTCGCAGGCGCCACCCGCGAGCCGCAGCCGATGCCGCTGCCGACCGTCTCCGGCGGCTTCGGCGGCGCGGCCGGGCTCGCGGCCTTCCTCGACGCGCGCGGCATCACCGCCGTGCTCGACGCCACGCACCCCTTCGCCGCCGCCATCACCGCCCGCAGCGCCGCCATCTGCGCCGCGCGCGGCCTGCCCTACCTGCGGCTCCACCGCCCCGGCTGGCAGGCCGGCCCGGCCGACCGCTGGACCCGCATCGCCGCCGAGGCCGAGGCCGCCGCCCACATCCCGCCCGGCGCCACCGTCTTCCTCGCCACCGGCCGCCAGCACCTTGACCGCTTCGCGGCGCTGGCCCGGGGCCGCACCCTGATCGCCCGCGTCATCGACCCTCCCGCCGCGCCTTTCCCCTTCCCGGACGGTCGCTTCCTGCCGGGCCGCCCGCCCTTCACCCTCGCCTCCGAGACGGCGCTCTTCCGGCGGCTCGGCATCGGCTGGCTCGTTTCCCGAGAATTCCGGCGGCCCCGCCAGCCGCCCCAAGATCGACGCCGCCGCCGCCCTCGGCCTGCCGGTCCTGCTCATCGACCGCCCGGAGCCCCCGCCGGGCGCCGCCACCGTCGAAACCGTCGCCGCCGCGGTCGACTGGGCCGCCCGCCACGCCGCCGCCCCAACCGCCAGCGAGGCGCCATGACCCCACGCCACGATCCCGTCGGCCGCCGCCTGCGCAGCCGCGCCTGCGTCGCCGAGGGGGCGGCCGCGCTCGCCATCATCGACCCGCGCCTCGCCCCGGCCATCGCCCGCTGCGGCCCGCTCAACCTGCGCCGCCGCGCCGATGGCTTCGCGGCGCTGCTCTCCGCCATCGTCAGCCAGCAGGTCTCGGTCGCCGCCGCCCGCGCCATCTGGGGCCGGATGCGCGCCGCCGGCCTTACCGCCCCGCGCGCCATCCTCGCCGCCTCCGACGACGATCTGCGCGCCTGTGGCCTCTCGCGCCAGAAGATCCGCTACGCCCGCGCGTTGGCCGCCGCGCGCCTGCCCTACGGCCGCCTGCGCACCGCCCCCACCGAAGAGGTCACCGCCACCCTTGTCGAGGTGCCCGGCATCGGCATCTGGACGGCCGAGATCTACGCCATGTTCTCCCTCGGCCGGGCCAACGTCTTCGCGCCGGGCGACCTCGCCCTGCAGGAAGGCGCGCGCATGGTCCTCGGCCTGCCCGAACGCCCCAAGGAACGCGCCCTGCGCGAGATCGCCGAAGCCTGGGCGCCCTGGCGCGCGGTTGCCGCCCGCCTGCTCTGGGCCTACTACGGCCTCGAGAAGAACCGCGAGGGCACCCTATGACCGACCCGACCGGCGCCGCGCGCGCCCTCACCTCCGGCCGCGCCGGCGCGATCCCCGGGCAGGCGCGCTCTGCCGTTGTGTTCCTGCACGGCTACGGCGCCAACGGGGCGGATCTGCTCGGCCTCGCCGAACCGATGGGCCCCCACATGCCCGACACGGCGTTCTTCGCGCCCGACGCGCCGGAGCGCTGCGTGGCCAGCCCCATGGGCTTCCAGTGGTTCTCGATCCCCTGGCTCGACGGCTCCTCGGAAGAGGATTCCGCCCGCGGGCTCGCCGCGTCGTCTGCCGATCTGGATGCCTGGCTCGATGCGACGCTGGCCGAGGAAGGTCTGACGCCCGACCGGGTGATCCTCTTCGGTTTCTCCCAGGGCACCATGCTGGCGCTGCACGCGGCACCCCGGCGGCCGGAGGCGGTGGCCGGCGTCGTCGGCTTCTCAGGCCGGCTGCTGGCGCCCGAAATGCTGGACGAAGCGCGCTCCAGGCCGCCGATCTGCCTGGTGCACGGCGAGGTCGACGAGGTCGTGCCTGCCGCCAGCCTGCCCGAGGCGGCGGACGCGCTCGTGGCGGCGGAGTTCGAGGTCTACACCCACATGATGCCCGGCACCGGCCACGCCATCGCGCCCGACGGGCTTAGCGTGGCGCTGGCCTTCATGCTCGACAAGCTGGGCAAGCGCGCCACGCGGTAGCGGCATCGGGCCGCCCTGCCGGGGGACGGCCCCGCCCCGCGGTCCCGCCTTCCATCGCCACATCTGTCGGGACCGACCGCGCTCCACCGGCCGCCTGCCGTTCCGCGCGACGCCCGTCGGGTCCGTTGCCCCTCATCGAGCAGTCCGCGGCACGCGCCGCCGGCGGGCTTGCCCGGAACCCGTCGGCGGTCTGGCCGACGCGGCCCCGCGCGGCGTGTGGACGGTGCCGAAAGCGGCGGCGCAACCCCGTCACACCGCCGTCACGCAACCTTGGTACGCCCCGCCCATCGGGATACCCCATATGGTTAGGCTTGCCTCCTGCAAACCGCCACATATAGTCGTTTCCTAGAAGGACCGGGGCAGGGGCCTGGCACCCCCCTGCGCCTCACGCCGCATCGCGGCAGGACAGGGCAGGGAGTGTCGCCGCCGATGGATGCCGAATTCAGGACGAGCTTCGTCCGCGAGCCGCAGAACCTGCGCCACCATCCGGCGCTCGTGCTTAACGCCGATTACCGCCCGCTCAGCTATTATCCGCTTTCGCTCTGGCCCTGGCAGGAGGCCATCAAGGCCGCCTGGCTCGACCGGGTGATCATCGTCGCGGAATACGACGAGGTTGTGCGCAGCCCCTCCATGGCCATCCGCATCCCCTCGGTTGTGGTGCTGAAGGACTTTGTGCGCCCGCAGAAGCGCGTGGCCTTCACCCGCTTCAACCTCTTCCTGCGCGACGAATTCGCCTGCCAGTATTGCGGCCAGCGGGGCGACCTGACCTTCGACCACGTCATCCCCCGCGCCCGCGGCGGCGTGACCAGCTGGGAAAACGTCGTCGCCGCCTGCGGCCGCTGCAACCTGCGCAAGGGCGCGCGCAGCCTGCGCCAGGCCGGCATGAGCCTCTGCAAGCCCCCCTGCCAGCCGGCCTCCGAAGAGCTCCGCAACACCGGCCGCAAGTTCCCGCCCAACTTCCTGCACGACAGCTGGATGGATTTTCTCTACTGGGATGCGGAGCTGGAGAGCTAGGCCTCCAATCTAATACAAAATCCGGGCCGTTGGCCATCAGGCTGCCTGACGCGTCGCGCCCCGTCCGGGCCATTGTGCGGTGAGCCCCGCCGGTGCGAAACCTCGCACCGTCGCGGGTCCCGTGGACTGTGGCGCCCGGTCCTCCGGGCGTTCCACGGCAGCCTTCCACGGCTCCGCAACCCCCGGATGCGCCGCGCGCGGATGCATCCGACCTTCCCGGATCCGGCCCGGCTCTGGCAGCTCCGCGACCAGTGGTTCGCCTGTTGCAGGGGGCAGGACATCGTTGCTTGTTGGCTTGCCCACCCCACGGCCGGTACCGGCTCCCCAGGCGCGGCGCGCCCCCGGCCGGGCTGCTCCGGGCCGCCGGCTGCCGCGCGCTCCCGCCGCTCCACGCCCCGCCGGGCGGGCCAGCCCCTCCCGAAAACCGGCCCCGCGGACGTTGCGTCCCTCGCCCGCCTTTGCCATGACGGTCCCGTCGGCCCCCTCCCGGCATCAAGGAGCCCGCATGGTCAGCAGAACCATCCCCGTCGACACGTTCGACCTCGTCATCTTCGGCGGCACCGGCGATCTCGCCCGCCGCAAGATCCTGCCCGGTCTTTTCCGCCGCTACCGCGCCCACCAGATGCCCGAGGCCGCCCGCCTCATCGGCGCCGCCCGCTCCGATCTCGATACCGACAGCTATCGCGCCCTCATCCGCGAGGCGCTGACCGAATTCGTCGCCGAAGGCCGCCGCACCGAAGAAGAGCTCTCGGGCTTCCTCAACCATGTCGACTACGTCCAGATCGACGCCACCGGCGACGACGGCTGGGGCGCCCTGGCCGGAAAGCTCCGCGAAGACGCCATCCGCGCCTTCTACTTCTCCGTAGCACCCTCGCTCTTCGGCGCGCTGGCCGAACGGCTCCACGCCCACGGCCTCGCCCATGCCAAATCCCGGATCGTCGTGGAAAAGCCCTTCGGCCGCGATCTCGCCTCCGCCAATGCCCTCAACGCCGACCTCGCGGCGCATTTCGCCGAGGCGCAGATCTACCGGATCGACCATTACCTCGGCAAGGAAACCGTCCAGAACCTCATGGCCGTTCGCTTCGGCAACATCCTCTTCGAGCCGCTCTGGAACGCCCAGTATGTCGACCACGTGCAGATCACCGTCGCCGAAACGGTCGGCGTCGGCGGTCGCGGGGACTACTACGACCGCTCCGGCGCCATGCGCGACATGGTCCAGAACCACATGATGCAGCTTCTCTGCCTCACCGCGATGGAGCCGCCCGCGCGGTTCGAGCCGCAGGCCGTGCGCGACGAGAAGCTCAAGGTCATCCGCGCGCTCGACCCGGTGCAGCCGGGCGAGGTGGTGCGCGGCCAGTACGCCGCATCGAACGGCCATTCCGGCTATCTGGAAGACGTCGAGGACCCCGAAAGCCGCACCGAAAGCTTCGTCGCCATGAAGGTGCAGATCGCCAACTGGCGCTGGCAGGGCACGCCCTTCTACCTGCGCACCGGCAAGCGGCTGCGGGCGCGGATGTCCGAGATCGTCGTGCGCTTCAAGGAGACGCCGCACAGCATCTTCGGCGAGGACAGCGGATCGAAGGCAAACATGCTCTCGATCCGCCTGCAGCCGAACGAGGGGATGGACCTGCGCGTCACCATCAAGGAGCCGGGGCCGGGCGGCATGCGCCTCGTCGACGTGCCGCTCGACATGACCTTCGCCGATGCGCTCGGGCCCTCCGCCGAAGAGATCCCCGATGCCTACGAGCGGCTGGTGATGGACGTGATCCGCGGCAACCAGACCCTCTTCATGCGCGGCGACGAGGTCGAGGCCGCCTGGGCCTGGACCGATCCGATGATCGCCGCCTGGGAAGACCGCGGCGCCCGGCCCGTCGCCTACGACAGCAACAGCTCCGGCCCCGAAGAGGCGCTGGCGCTCATGCACCGCGACAATCGCCGCTGGCGCGAGATCAAGGCATGATGCGCGGCAGGATCCGTGACCGGCCGGAAAGGCGCACGCGATGAACTTCGTCGAGTATCCCGATGCCGATCTGATGATGATCGATCTGGCAAGCCGGCTCGCCGGCGAGATCCGCGCGGCGCTGGCGCAGCAGGATCGGGTCGCCGTCGCGGTGCCCGGCGGCTCCACGCCCGGGCCCGCCTTCGATGCGCTCTGCGGCGCCGACCTCGACTGGGCCCGCGTCACGATCATGGCGACCGACGAACGCTGGCTGCCCGAGGACCACGAGCGCTCCAACGCCAGGCTGATCCGCGCGCGCCTGCTGCAGGATCATGCGGCGGCGGCGCAGTTCCTGTCCTTCGCGGCGCCCCCCGGCGGCCCCGCCGATCCGGCCGAGGCCGCGCCCGGCCTCTCCGGTGCCGTCGCCGGCCATCTGCCGCTCTCCGTCCTGCTGCTCGGCATGGGAACCGACGGGCACACCGCGTCGCTCTTTCCCGGGGCCGAAGGCCTCGCCGCCGCCCTCGCGCCCGGCGCCCCGCCGGTCATGGCGATCACGGCGCCCGGCGCGCCCGAGCCGCGGCTGACCCTCACCGCACCGGTCCTGCGCGGGGCCATGGAAATCCATCTGCTCATCACCGGGCAGGAAAAGCGCGACGCGCTCGAGGCCGCCCGCGCCGCGCCCGGCCCCCAGGCCGCCCCGGTCCGCATCGTCCTCGACAACGCCGTCGTGCACTGGGCGCCCTGAGCCCGCACCCCCTCAAGCCCCCCCACGGGGCCCCCCTTCGATATTCCGAAAATATCCCCGCCGGAGGCTCGAAATCCCGGCACACTGCGACTGGAGGTTCCGATGCAAGCCGAATGGGATGCGCTTCACGCGCACCGCGCCGCCCACCGGGGCGGCGCCATACTCGATCTCTTCGCCGCCTCGGGCGGCGGGCGCGCCGAGGATTTCTCCCTCGAGGCGGCGGGCATGCTCTTCGACTATTCCAAGAACGTCCATCGACCCCGCGGCCAGGGATCTGCTGCTGGATCTCGCCCGGGCCGCCCATGTCGAGGCGCGCCGCGATGCGATGTTCACCGGCCAGCCGATCAACGAGACCGAAGGCCGCGCCGTGCTCCACACCGCCCTGCGCAACCCAGAGGGAAGCGTGACGGTCGACGGGGAAGACGTGATGCCGCCCGTCCGCGAGACCCTCGCCGCCATGGGCGCCTTCGCCGAAGCCGTCCGTGGCGGCAAGCTGAAGGGGCAGGGCGGTGCGATCGCCGATGTGGTCAACATCGGCATCGGCGGCTCCGATCTCGGCCCCGCCATGGCCACCATCGCGCTCTCGCCCTGGGCCGACGGACCGCGCCTGCACTACGTCTCGAACGTCGACGGCGCGCAGATCGCCCAGACCCTCGCCGGGCTCGACCCGAAGGCCACCCTGGTGATCGTCGCTTCCAAGACCTTCACCACCATCGAGACGATGACAAACGCCGAGACGGCCAAGGCCTGGATGCTGAACGGCGGCGGCGACCCGGCGGCCCAGTTCGCTGCCGTCTCCACCGCGCCGCAGCGCACCGCCGCCTTCGGCATCCCCGAGGATCGGGTGTTCGGCTTCGCAGACTGGGTCGGCGGGCGCTACTCCGTCTGGGGGCCGATCGGCCTGTCGCTGATGCTCGCCATCGGGCCGGACGCGTTCGGGCGCTTCCTCGCCGGCGCCCGCGCGATGGACGACCACTTCTGCAAGGCCCCGCTCGACGCCAACATGCCGGTCCTGCTCGCCCTCGTCGGGATCTGGCACCACCAGATCTGCGGCTACGGCTCCCGCGCCGTGCTGCCCTACGACCAGCGCCTCTCGCGGCTGCCCGCCTATCTCCAGCAGCTGGAGATGGAGAGCAACGGCAAGCGCGTCGCCATGGATGGCAGCGAACTGCCCCGCCCCTCCGGCCCCATCGTCTGGGGCGAGCCCGGCACCAACGGCCAGCACGCCTTCTACCAGCTCATCCACCAGGGCACCGCCATCGTGCCCTGCGAATTCCTCGTCGCCGCCCAGGGCCACGAGCCCGACCTCGCCCACCAGCACCTGCTGCTCGTCGCCAACTGCCTCGCCCAGTCCGAGGCGCTGCTGCGCGGCCGCTCCCTCGATGCCGCGCTCCACATGATGGCCGAGGAAGGGCTGACGGGCGATGAACAGGATCGCCAGGCACGGCACAGGGTCTTCCCGGGCAATCGCCCCTCCACCACGCTCGTCTACCCGCAGCTCACGCCCGAGATCCTCGGCGCCATCATTGCGCTCTACGAACACCGCGTCTTCGTCGAGGGCGTGATCCTCGGCATCAACAGTTTCGATCAGTGGGGGGTTGAGTTGGGCAAAGAGCTGGCGAAGGCGCTCGCCCCGGTCCTCGAAGGCAGGGACGGTACCGAAGGAAAGGACGGATCGACCGCGATGCTTGTGGATTACGTTAGGTCACATGGGCTCGGCGAAGGGCCCTGAGGGGCAATCGTACGATCCGCGCCGCCAATCGTACGAAAGGTACGATCCGGCTACTTCCGGGGCGTTCTGCGCCAGGTCCGTTCCGTACGAAACGCCTCCCGTTGTGTACGTTTCAAACGGTTCACCCCGGAATGTCGAAGCCCGGAGGCGCCAGCTCGAACCCCTCGAACCGGAAGCCCGGGCTGACGGTGCAGCCGCACAGGCTCCACCCCTCCGCCGGCCCTGCCGCCTGCCAGTGCCCCGCCGGAACGATGGCCTGCGGGGTCTGCCCGGCAAAGGGGATCGGGGCCCAGCATCACGCCGCTCGCGGGGCCGTTTGCGGCGGGCGAGATGCGCAGATGTAGGGGCGTACCGGCATGGAAGTGCCATATCTCGTCGGCATCCACCCGGTGCCAGCGGCTCGCCTCCCCGGCACGGAGCAGGAACAGGATCGCCGTTCCCGCCGGCCGTGCCCCCGCTTCCGCCGCCGCGACCCAGGTCTGCCGATACCATCCGCCCTCCGGATGCGGCGCGAGGTCGAGCGACCGGATAAGCGCTTCGGCCGCGATCACGACGGCCCGAACGGAATGAGGAGTTTCTCGGAACCCATGCCGCCGAGTGTTCATTAGTCCGCCAATAGAAGCAATCATAAGGACTTGTATGATGACCCGCATGATCACCGCCGCCGCCCTTGCCGCCCTCACGGCAGGCTCCGCCATCGCCCAGCAGGCCACTGTCGACATGACCGACACGGACAACCTGATCCGGACACGCGACATCACGGGCGGCGAGATCTACTCGCTGAATACCATGGTCGAAGACGACATGTGGACAGATACCGGCATGTACGACGCAGTCGATACCAACTGGTCCGACATCGGCGAAATCGAGGACGTGATTCTGTCGAAGGACGGTCAGATGATTGGAATCGTGGCGGAAGTCGGAGGGTTCCTCGATATCGGCGACAAGCATGTCATGATCGGCGTCGACGACGTGCGCCTTGTTGCTGTGGATGACCAGACCTACGCCTACGTTACGCGGATGAGCGAAGAGCAGCTGGAAGAGATGCCCGCCGTTGATGAAGGCTGGTGGAACTGACCGGCCCACATACCGGATGTAGCTAGTAAAGGGGCCCTGCGGGGTCCCTTTTTCGTTGGGCGATCACGCACGGCGCAGGATGCCGCGCCCGGCGAACTCCGCCGTTGCCCCCAGCATTTCCTCGATACGGATCAACTGGTTGTACTTCGCCAGCCGATCCGAGCGCGCAAGGCTCCCTGTCTTGATCTGACCGCAATTCGTCGCCACCGCGAGGTCGGCGATCGTGGCATCCTCCGTCTCGCCGGACCGGTGGCTCATCACGCAGGTGAAGCGTGCCCGGTGCGCCATCTCGACCGCTTTAAGCGTTTCTGACAAGGTCCCGATCTGATTGACTTTCACCAGCAGGGAATTGGCGCAGCCCTGCGCGATCCCGTCGGCGAGCCGTACGGGGTTGGTCACAAACAGATCGTCCCCAACCAGTTGAATTCGCTTGCCTAATGCCGCTGTCAGCTTGGCCCAGCCTTCCCAATCGTCTTCCGAGCAGCCATCCTCGATGGAGATGATCGGGTAATCATCGCAGAGGGCGGAAAGATACGCGACATTCTCTTCGCCTGAAAGCGTTTTTCCCTCCCCGACAAAGTGATATGCGCCGTCCTTGAAGTACTCGGTTGCCGCGCAATCGAGCGCGAGATAGATGTCTTCCCCCGGTCGGTATCCCGCGGCTTCGATGGATTTCAAAATAAAATCGAGGGCATCTCGGGTGGAATTGAGATTGGGGGCGAATCCGCCCTCGTCGCCAATTCCGGTCGAGAGCCCGGCCTTCGAGAGCTCTCCTTTCAGCGTGTGGAACACTTCGGAGCCCATCCGCACGGCCTCGCGGATGTTCTCCGCGGCGACCGGCATGATCATGAATTCCTGAATGTCTATGGGGTTATCAGCATGTTCGCCACCATTGATGATGTTCATCATCGGCACCGGCAGCACGCGCGCCGCGGTACCTCCGATGTAGCGATAGAGTGGCTGCGCGGTGTAGTCCGCCGCCGCCTTCGCCGCGGCGAGCGACACCCCGAGGATCGCATTGGCGCCGAGCCTGCCCTTGTTCGGGGTTCCGTCCAATTCGATCATCGTGGCGTCGATGGCGGCCTGTTCGGTAGCGTCCATCCCGGCCAATGCCTCGGCCAATTCGCCGTTCACCGCAGCAACCGCATCCAGTACGCCTTTGCCGTTGTAGCGTTTCTTGTCGCCGTCGCGCTTCTCGACGGCCTCGTGCGCGCCGGTCGATGCGCCCGAGGGCACGGCCGCCCGACCCATCGTGCCGTCCTCCAGGATCACGTCCACCTCCACGGTCGGGTTGCCCCGGCTGTCAAGGATCTCACGGCCGACGATGTCGATGATGGTGCTCATGGGCAGGCTCCTGCGGGCAAGGGTCGGCCCCCCTTACAAGACCCCCGGACGGAGGGGAAGCCGCGGCTACTGGCGGGTCAAGGCCTCCCGCCAGAGCGTATAGAGCCCGGTGGCCACGACCACGCCCGCGCCGACATACGTCACCGCATCGGGGCGTTCGCCGAATACGGCGATGCCGAGGCCGATCCCGAAGACGAGGCGGGAATACCGGAATGGCGTCACGACGGAGATGTCGCCGATGCGCATCGCCGCGGTCACGGTGTAGTAGGCGACCCCGCCGACGGCCACGCATCCGGCAAGCAGCGCCGCCTCGAAGGGTTCCGGCCATACGGGGGGCTGCCCCAGCAATAACAGCAGGATACCGCCCGGAGTTATCGCGACGAACGCATAGACGAGGAGCGTGTAGGTCGGGATGCCCTGCGGCACGCGCCTCGTGGCGAGGTCGCGAACCGAAAGGCAGATCACCCCGGCCACTGCGAAGAGCGAGGCAGGCGTGAAGCCCGCGCCCCAAGGCCGCAGGATCACGATCACCCCGCAGAGCCCGATAAGGACGGCCGCCCATCGGCGCGGCCCGACCTTCTCGCGCAGGAACACGGCGGCGCCCAGGGTAACAAGCAACGGGTTGGCCTGCACGATCGCCGTGACCAGCGAGATCGGCGCCGTCGCCAGCGCGGTCACGAACGCCCCGGTGCCCAGCATCTCGCCAAGGTTTCGAAGCAAGACCATGGGGTTGCGGAGCGCCGGTCCGAAAAGAGGCACCCCGCGCATCAGCGCCCGGGTGCCGAAGATCGCCGTGCCACCGAGGCCGATCGTCACGATGATCTGCCCCGGCGGCACATGCGCCGATGCTGCCTTGATCAGTGCGTCCTCGATGGCGAACGCGGCCATGGACAGAACGATCAATGCGATGCCGGTAAGGTTGTCGCGGGACGCGGTGGAGGGTCGGCCGATGCCGCCCCCCCTCATCCCCGGCGCCAAGCGAAGGGGCTGGCCGGTGCGGTCACGCCGGCAAGGGTGCCGCGCCGACGCGGGTGTGCAGGGCCTCCCGTGCCGCCTCATCCATGCCGAGGGCGCCTGCAAGCTCCCGAAGATAGGCAATTTCCTTTGGGTGGTCGGGATCGATCGCCATCAGCGACGTGAGATAAACCTGATCGCCGCGCCCGTCCGGCGTGTCATCGGCCAGTGCCCGGGCATCGACGGGTGCCGCGAGCATCTGCTCGACGAAGGCCTGCTCTTCGGTCGTCGCGTTCTCGCCGACGGCGCCGAGGATATGGGCCTGCTCGTCGGCATCGATATGCCCATCCGCCTTGGCGGCCTGGATCATCGCGCGCAGCATCAGGCGCGCGGTCTCCTCCTCGTCCGGCTCCGGCTCGCGGTCCCCGGCCATGGCGGCCATGGTCTCCTCCGGCCGGTCGCCGCCCCAGGCGCCGAGGATCGAGGCGAGGCCCGCGCCGCCCGCTGCCCCCGCGGCGCCCGACGAGATCGAACCGCCGCCGCCGCCGGTGATGCTGCGGCCGTCGCCGCCCGTCATCGTGCCTTGGGCCGTGCCGCCGCCGCCCAGCTTGGCCATCAGCCCGTCGACCTTGCTGGCCCCGTCCTTGATGCCGAAGCGGGCCATCATCTCTTCGATGCCCTGGCGGGTCTGGCCGCCCTGCATCTTCTGGCGCATGCCGGACATGCCGCCGGCCTTGTTGAAATGGTCCATCCCCTTCTTGGCGGCGAAGGCGGCGGCGGCGGTGGCGAGGATGCGGGAAAAGCTCATGGGTCGGCTCCTGTTGGAACGGTCAAGTGTGCGGGCGGACAACTCGGTGAGCGGTCTTAAAGTTCAGTCGCCCCGGGGATGAGGCGCGGTGACCCGCCGCGCCAGGCGCGCCACCGTCAGGCCCTGCACCAGGATCGAGAAGACCACCACGACATAGGTGGCCGTGAGGATGATCGGCTTCCATTCGTTTTCCGGCAGCGAGAGCGCCAGCGCGATGGAGATCCCGCCCTTCAGCCCACCCCAGGTCATCACCGGGATCATGCCGCGCGGCAGGTCGCGCCCGCGCAGAAGCCATGCCGGGACGGTCACGGCGACGAGCCGGGCGAAGAGCACCAGCGCGATGGAGGCGGCGCCGATACGCAGCAGATTCCCGTCGAAGGTGACGGCGAAGACCTCGAATCCGATCATCAGGAAAAGCACCGCGTTCAGCATCTCGTCGACGATCCTCCAGAACATGTCGAGCGCGTCGCGGGTGGCGGCGCTCATGGCATGGGTCCACGCGTGGTCGCCGATCATCAGGCCCGCGGTCACCGCCATGATCGGCGCCGAGACGCCAAGGGCGACGGCCATCTCATAGCCCCCGAAGGCGAGGCCTAGCGTGATCAGCACCTCGACCCCGTAATCGTCGATCCGCCGCATGACCTGGAAGACGATCCAGCCGAGGCCGAGGCCAAGCACCGCCCCGCCCACGGCCTCACGAAAGAAGAGGATGACGGGCGCGAGGAAGCCTTCGCCGTGATGGGCCGCCGTGGCCGGAAAGGCGATGCCCACGAGCACGAGGAAGAGGACGTAGCCCACCCCATCGTTGAAAAGGCTCTCGCCGGCGATCTGCGTCTCGAGGCGCGGATCGAGCTGCGCCTCTTCTAGAACGCCCATCACCGCCACGGGATCGGTGGGCGAGACGATCGTGCCGAAGATCAGCGCGACGATCAGCGGCATCCCGAAGATCGCCATGCCGCCGATGGCGACGATCCCGGCCGAGATGGCCACGCCGAGGGTCGCCATTGTCAGGATCACCCGCCATTGCGCCCGCAGGTCGGTCACCTTCACATGCAGCGCGCCGGCGAAGAGGAGCAGGCCCAGCATGCCCTCCAGAAGGGTGGCGGAGAAGTCGAAGCCGTCCACCAGCCCGCCGACATTCGCGGCGATCTCCAGACCCGGGGCGGCCAGGTCGATCCCGAGGAGCGTGAAGGAGGCGACGAGTGCGACCACGAGGATGCCGATGGAGGTGGGCAGACGCAGGAACAGCGCGTTGAGCGCGCCGAACGCCCCGGCCATGACGATGAGGAGCGAGGCGATCTGCAATCCGGTCACTTGGGGATCCTTGGCTGACGCTGGCGGGGATGGTGCGCCCTAACATGGGGCAGGGAGCCCGAAAACCCGCCCCCATGCGGTACCTTTGCCCCAGCGAACGGCTGCGCTAGTGTGACCCCGACGATCAACAGACAGGGAGAGCGGCGATGGCTGCCAAGACGTCACCGGCCATGCGGATCAAGGACCGCGCCGAATGGGGCTCGATGCCGAAGCCGCTGACATTTCCGCCCGACGCGCTGGCGTCAGACGCGATCGCGGCGATGTGCGAGAAGAACTACGGCTCGGTCATCATCATCGATCCCGACGAGAAGGTGATCGGCGTCTTCACCGAACGCGACGTCATGAAGAAGCTGGTCAATGGGCACCTGGTCCCCGACGAGACCCGGCTGAGCGAGGTCATGACCACCAATCCGCGGCTCGCCCACGAGGACGACGACGTGGTGGACTGGCTGCGCATTATGTCGAACGAGCGGTTCCGGCGTCTTCCCGTGGTCGACAGCGAGGGGCGGATCAAGGCGGTGTTCACCCAGGGCGATTTCGTGAGCTACACGTGGCCGGAGCTGATGCACCAGGCCACGCAGCTCGCGCGCTCCACGCTGGGCAAGAACTGGCACTACTTCCTGATCGGGGGCGCCGTGCTGCTCTACACGCTGGCGACGATGGTGCTGACGGCCGTGATGGGGCGCTGAACCGGCCGGGTCGCGTTCAGGTGCCGCAGAAGGTGCGGGTCACCGCCTCGCCCGGGCCGGGCGGGGCGGTGAAGGCCGGGTCGGACGCTGCGAACGGCGCCGTGACTGCGGCAAGAAGGGCCCTGAACGGGGCGAGATCGTCGGCGACGGCGGCGTCGATCGCCTGCTCCACGCGGTGGTTCCGGGGGATGACGGCGGGGTTGGACCGCGCCATCAGGGCCAGGTCCGGCCCGCCCTGCGCCTCGCACCGTGCGGCATGGGCCGGCGCCCAGGCTTCAAAGGGAGCCGGATCGGCGAAGGCCTGCGCCGCCGTGCCCGTTGCGAGGCCGGCAAAGGTATTGGTGAAGTCCGCGCCACCCGCTTCCATCGCGGCCAGCATACCCTCGATCAGCGCGTCATCGTCTGGCTGCACCTCGCGCAGGCCGAGCTTGGCGGTGAAGCGCGCCTTCCAGGCTGCAGCGTAGAGCTTCGGAAACCCATGCAGCACCTTGGTCAATCGCTCTGCGGCCGCGTCCTGCGGCCCGTCCATCAGGGGCAGAAGGCAGCTTCCGAACTGCGCGAGGTTCCAAAGCGCGATGTCGGGCTGCTGGTCGTAGGCATAGCGCCCGAAGCTGTCGATGGCGCTGAAGACGCGGGCAGAGGCGTAGGCATCCATGAAGGCGCACGGGCCGTAATCGATGGTCTCGCCGGCGATCTGGCAATTGTCGGTGTTCATCACGCCGTGGACGAACCCGACCGACATCCAGGCGGCGATCAGCTTGGCCTGCCGGGCGACCACCGCGGCGAAAAGACCTTGCGGGTCGTCCGCCTGAGGATAGTGCCGGGCGATCACATGGTCGGCCAAGGCCTTCAGAGCATCTATATCGCCCCGGGCGGCGAAGAACTGGAACGTGCCGACCCGGATGTGGCTGGCGGCCACGCGGGTCAGCACCGCCCCGGGCAGCGGCCGTTCGCGCAGCACGACGTCTCCGGTGGCGACCGCAGCCAGCGCGCGCGAGGTCGGGATGCCGAGGGCATGCATCGCCTCGCTCACCAGATACTCGCGCAGGACCGGCCCGAGCCAGGCCCGCCCGTCGCCCATCCGGCTGAAGGGCGTGGGGCCAGAGCCCTTCAGCGCGATGTCGCGCCGCCGCCCCTCGCGGTCCAGCACTTCGCCAAGGAGCAGCGCCCGCCCATCGCCCAGCTGCGGCGACCAGCCGCCGAACTGGTGCCCGGCATAGGCTTGCGCCAGCGGGTCCGCCCCCTCTGGCATGGCATTGCCGGCCAGCATCGCCACACCCTCCGCCGACCGCAGGGCCGCGGGATCGAGGTTGAGCTCTTCGACCAGCCCATCGTTCAGGGCCAGCAGCCTGGGCGCCCGCACCGGCGCCGCCGGCTGCCGCACGTAGAACCGCTCGGGCAGGCGGGCATAGCTGTTGTCGAAGGGAATGTGGAGCGTCATGGGTATGGCCTTGCGGGCTGCCCCGCCAGGCGGGCGAGCGGCGGGATGCCGCACATTTAGGGGCTGCGGTGCGCCGCGGCCAGCCCGGTCAGAAGCGGGCCAGGCGCTCGGTCAGGAGCGCGAAGAACCCTTCGGCATCGACATCGCCCATGAAGGTGGCGTTGGGCTCGCGGTCGGTCACGCCCCACCAATCGGCTACGGTCATGCCGCGGGTCAGCTCGCTGTGGGTCTCGACCTCGACGTTCACGTGGCGGCCGCTGAAGAGATCGGGCTGCAGGAGGTAAGCGATCACGCATGGGTCGTGGAGCGGCGCACCGGGGCTCGCGTATTTTTCCTTGTCGAAGCGCTCGAAGAAATCCGTCCACTCGGCGACCGCGCGGCCCACATGGGTCTCCAGCGCGCGGAAGGCATCGACCCGGGCGCCCGTGGTCAGCGCCTTGTGGGTCGCGTCGAGCGGCATGATCGTGATCGGCGCGCCGCAGCGCATGACGATCTGCGCGGCCTCGGGATCGACGAAGATGTTGAATTCGGCGGCGGGCGTGATGTTGCCCACCTCGAAATAGGCGCCACCCATCAGAACGATCTCCTGGATCCGCCCGGCGATCTCGGGGGCCTTGTGCAGCGCCAGCGCGATGTTGGTGAGCGGGCCGAGCGCGCAGAGCGTGATGCTGCCTTCCGCCTCGCTGCGCAGGGTTTCGACGATGAAATCCACCGCGTGTCCCTTGGCCAGTTTCATCGTGGGGTCCGGCAGCTTCGGGCCGTTGAGCCCGGTGTCGCCATGCACGTGCTCGGCCGTGCGCAGCGGCCGCTCCATCGGCGCGTCGGCCCCGGCATAGACCGGCAGGTCAGGGCGTCGTGCCAGCTCGCAGACGATGCGGGCGTTCTTCGCGGTCAGCTCCAGCGGCACGTTGCCGGCGACGGCGGTCAGGGCCAGCACGTCAAGCTCGTCGGGGCTGGCCAGCGCCAGCAGGATCGCGACGGCGTCGTCCTGACCGGGATCGGTGTCGATGATGATCTTGCGCGGTGCCACGGGGCCCCTCCTGAACTGTCTGCCTTGCGACCGTGCCGCGCCGGGGCGCGAAAGGAAAGGCGTCAGGCGCGGCCGGCCTTCTCGGCGCGCTTCACGTCGGTCCAGATTTCCTCCATCTCGGCCAGGCTCGCCGCGGCGGGGCTGCGCCCGGCCTCGGCCAGTCGCGCCTCGATCGCTTCGAAGCGGCGCTGGAACTTGGCGTTGGTGCCCCGCAGCGCGGCCTCCGGGTCCACTTCCAGATGCCGGGCGAGGTTGGCGAGCGCGAACAGCAGATCGCCCATCTCGTCGGCGATGGCGGCCTGGTCCTTGCCCGCCGCGGCCTCCGTCAGCTCACCCGCCTCCTCGGCGATCTTAGCCAGGACCGCGCCTGCGTCGGGCCAGTCGAAGCCCACGCGCGCCGCCCGCTTCTGCAGCTTCTCGGCACGCAGCAGCGCCGGCAGCGCGATGGCCACGTCATCGAGCACGCCGCCCCTCGCCTTCGCGGCGCGTTCGGCCGCCTTGGTCGCCTCCCAGTTGGCGGATTGCTGAGCGGCGCTCTGCTCGCGGCGCTCTTCGCCGAAGACGTGCGGGTGCCGCGCGATCATCTTGTCGCCGATGGCCCGTGCGATGCCGGCGAAATCGAAATGCCCGGCCTCGGCGCCGATCTCGGCGTGGTAGGCGACCTGCAGCAGCAGATCGCCCAGCTCGCCCATCAGGTCGCCCCAGGCTCGCCGTTCGATGGCGTCGGCCACCTCGTAGGCCTCCTCGATCGTGTAGGGCGCGATTGACTGGAACGTCTGCGCGACGTCCCAGGGGCACCCCGTCTGGGGGTCGCGCAGGCGGCGCATGATCGCCAGCAGGCGGGGCATGCCGCCATCCGGATCGTGCAGCAGCGGGTCGTCCTCACGCATTGGGCGCCTCCTTCCCTTGGCGGGCCGCCGCCCGCACGGGGCCTCCAGGCGCAGCTGCCTTGCAAGCCGCGCAGCCCGCACCCACCTTGCCGCAAAGAGGAGAGCCCGCAATGACCTATGTGATCTGGATCCTCGCGATCCTGCTGGTCCTGGCCCTGGCCGCCGGGGCCGCTGTGCGCCTGGCGCCAAGCGACCCGGCCGTGTGGCACGTCGACCCGATGACCGAAGGGGCGGCCGAGACGACGGGCGCGTTCCTGGTTCGACCCACGGACGGCGACCTGCAGAGCCCGCGCTTCGAGAGGACACCGCAGGCGCTGATGACGGGGATCGACAGGATCGCGCTCGCCGAGCCCCGGACGGAACGGCTTGCGGGCTCGGTCGAGGCAGGGCACGCGACATATGTCGCCCGCTCCAAGATCTGGGGCTTTCCCGATTACATCTCGGTCAGGGCGCTTCCGGACGGCGATGGCGCGCGGCTGGCGATCCTCTCGCGGCTGCGGTTCGGGCAGGACGACATGGGCGTCAACCAGGCGCGGGTCCGCCGTTGGCTGTCGGCGCTGCAGCCCTGATCCCGCGGCCACCCGGGGCCTTGACGCCCCGCGGCCCTTCGGCGACAGGGACGCCATGGTGCCACCCGAGAAGCTGGATCAGATCGTCGGACGGTTCGAGTTTCTCGAGGCGAAGCTTGCGGGCGGCGCGCCGAGCGATCAGATCGCCGCGCTGAGCCGGGAATACGCGGAACTTCGGCCGGTAGTGGCTGGCATCCAGGCCTATCGCCGCATGGGGGCCGACATCGCCGCCGCCGAGGCGATGCTGGCCGATCCCGAGATGAAGGCGCTGGCCGAGGACGAGCTTTCTACCCTGCGCAACCGTTTGCCGGGGCTGGAGCGGGATCTGCAACTGGCCCTGCTGCCGAAGGACGCCGCCGATGCGCGGCCCGCGATGATCGAGATCCGGCCCGGGACGGGCGGTGAGGAGGCGGCGCTTTTTGCGGCGGATCTTTTGCGGATGTACCAGCGCCATGCCGAACGCAGCGGCTGGCGGATGGAGATCGTGGAAGAGGCGCTGACGGAGCTTGGCGGCGTGCGGGAGGTGGTGGCGAGCCTGCGCGGCGAGGGCGTCTTTGCGCGGATGAAGTTCGAGAGCGGCGTGCACCGGGTGCAACGCGTGCCGGCGACGGAATCGGGCGGGCGGGTGCATACCAGTGCTGCCACCGTGGCGGTGCTGCCCGAGGCGGCCGAAGTCGACATCGCCATCGACCAGAACGACCTGCGCATCGACACGATGCGGGCCAGCGGCGCAGGCGGCCAGCACGTGAACACGACCGACAGCGCGGTGCGGATCACACACGTGCCGTCCGGCATCGTGGTGACCAGCTCGGAGAAATCGCAGCACCAGAACCGTGCAATCGCCATGCAGGTGCTGCGCACCAAGCTCTACGATCTGGAACGACAGCAGGCCGACGATGCCCGTGCCGCCGACAGGCGCGCGCAGGTGGGCAGCGGCGACCGGTCCGAACGGATCCGCACCTACAACTTCCCGCAGGGCCGCGTGACCGACCACCGCATCAACCTCACCCTCTACAGGCTGGATCAGGTGATGCAGGGCGACCTGGACGAATTCATCGATGCCCTCGTGGCCGAGGATCAGGCCGCCCGGCTGGCCGACCTGCAGCCTTGACGGGGGATGCCCCGACGGGGGCGGCCCTGCTTGCGGGGGCCGTGCGGAAGCTGCGGGCCGCCGGGGTGGCGGACCCCGGCGGCGATGCGCGGCGGCTGCTGGCCTGGGCGCTCGGGCGCTCGGCGGCCGGGCTGGCAACGGAACTGCACGACCATGCGGACCCGTCTGTCGCGGCCCGGTACGGCACTGCGCTGACGGCCCGCTGCGCGCGGCAACCCGTCTCGCAGATCACGGGCCATCGGGCCTTCTGGGGCCGCGACTTCATCGTGACGCCCGACGTGCTCGACCCCCGGCCCGACAGCGAGACGCTGATCGCCGAGGCCCTGCGCGAAGGGCCGACCGCCACCGTTCTCGACCTTGGCACGGGCAGCGGGTGTCTGTTGCTGACTTTGCTGGCGGAGTGGCCGGAGGCGCGGGGCACCGGCACGGATATCTCTGCCGCCGCTTTGGATGTCGGCCGACGCAATGCCGCGACCCTGCGGGTCGAGGGCCGGGTGCAACTGATGCCCTCCGACTGGTGGCAGGGGGTGGAGGGGCGGTTCGACCTGATCGTCGCCAATCCTCCCTACATCGCCGCGGGCGAGATGCCGGGCCTCTCGCCAGAGGTCCGCCTCTGGGAACCCCATCAGGCGCTGAGCCCCGGCGAGACAGGCCTCGAGGCCTACGCCGTGATACTATCCGGGATCGCCGTTCATATGGCTGCCGGAGGCCGGGCGCTGCTGGAGATCGGCGCCGACCAGGGTCAGGACGTGGCGCGGCTTGCGGGGCAGGCGGGGCTTACAATGGTTCGTGTCCTGCAAGACCTCAATGGGCGGGACCGGGTTGTCGCGGCGCATGGCCCACGCCCCTAGCGCCATGGCCTGTTGACAAATCCGCGCCGTTCGCCGATGTGGTGAAACGTAGGCGGCGAAGGGAAAATTCGCTTGCCCGCGCCGCCTCTGCATGCTCTACAGCGCCATGTCGGGGCGTCGGCACCTTATGGTCCCCCTGACATCAAGCCGCACTTGAGGCAGTCATGGCGCGCCACACGCTTTGCGCAGTCGCCTTTCGGACTGCGCCCGAACGACAAGGCTGAGCAAAAATTCAAATGAGATCATCCAAGTCACGGTCCCGGTCGAAGACCAATCGCAACCGGTCGATGGGGAACGTCACGAACCGCGTGTTCGACAGTTCCGGCCCCGAGGGCAAGGTGCGTGGGACGCCGCAGCAGATCATCGATAAGTACACGCAGCTCGCGCGGGACGCGCAGTTGTCGGGCGATCGCGTGGCGCTGGAGAATTTCCAGCAGCATGCGGAGCATTACCTGAGGATGCTGGGCGAGGCGCAGCGCGAGGCCGATGCCCGCCGCGAGCAGCATGAAGGCCAGAACCAGAACAACGGCCAGAACCAGAACAACGGCCAGGGTGGCCAGCAGAACAACCATGGCCAGAACCCGCGCGAGGGCCAGAACCCCGGCGGCTACGCACAAGGCAATGGGCAGGGCAACGGTCAGGGCAATGGCGGCCCGCAAGGTGGCCATCAGCAAGGCGGTGGCTCCGCCGATGCCGCTGCGCAGGACGGCGGTCAGCATGGCAACCGCAATCGCGGCCGTGACCGTGACGAGGGCGGGGACCGCGGCCGGCGGGACGGCCAGGACGACCCTCAGTCCTCTGAGGGTCAGGATCACGCTCAGAGACAGGCGGGGGCGGGCCAAGGCGCGCCAGACGTCCAGTCGGGCGGATCGCAAGAGCCCCGGCAGGGCGGCCAGCGAAGCCGCCGCCGAAATAATCGCAACGAGGGTCCTCGCGAAGATCGCCAGTCGGATGCCGAAGCCGCAGCAGCCGCGCCGGAGGCCCCTTCTGAAAGGCCGGCCGAAAGCGGCGCGGACGCGACCGAGGTGGTGGATCTGGGCGGTGCCGATGCCGGGCTGGTAGAGACGCCGGAGAGTGCCGCGGTGAAGCCGAGGCGCCCGCGTGCGCCGCGACGCGCCAAGACGCAGCCAGTGGCGGGCGACGCTTCGGACGCGCCCACGGCAGGTTCCCCGGAGCCGACAGAGCCGCGAACCTCGGACGACAGTGATGGTCCACCGCCGCGGGAAGCCGCCGAATAGGCAGCCCCACGGCAGGCGCGCCTCGGTCAGTCCGTGCCGGCTTCGTCGGGCGAAGGCCCCAGCCGCCGGGCCAGCGCGCAGAAGCCCTCCAGCCCGATCTCCTCGGCCCGCGCGGTCGGCGCGATGCCCACCGCCTCGAGATCGGCGACGATATCGGCGCTCTGCCCCCGCAGAGCCGAGCGCAGCATTTTGCGCCGTTGGTTGAAGGCCGCCGCGACGAGCCGCGAGAGCGTGGCCGCAGGCGCCGGATGGCGCGGCGCGGGCAGGGCGTTCAGGTGCACGACGGCACGAGCTGACCTTTGGCGCCGGCACAAATGCCTGTGGCGGCAAATCCATCACGATCCGCGGCACCGCCCGCCATTGCGCGAGGATCGCCAGCCGCCCGTAGGCCTTGCCGCCGGGGCGCGCCACGATCCGCTCTGCCACCTCGCGCTGGAACATCAGGGTCAGGCTTTCCCACGCGGGAGGCCAGACGGGCGGCGTGAGCCAGCGCACCAGAAGCTCCGTGCCGACGTTGTAGGGCAGGTTTGCGATGATCCGCACCGGCGGGGTCAGATGGCCGGACAGGTCCAGCTTCAGCGCGTCGCCCTGCAGCACCTCGAGCCGCCCCGGATAGGCCGCCGCGATCTGCGCCAGGGCAGGCAGGCAGCGTGCGTCCTTCTCCACGGCGACCACGCGGCGCGCGCCTTCGGCCAGAAGCCCGCGGGTCAGCCCGCCGGGGCCCGGACCGACCTCGAGGATGTCGTGCCCGCGAAGGTCACCGGCGGCGCGGGCGATCTTGGCGGTCAGGTTCAGGTCGAGCAGGAAGTTCTGCCCCAAGGCCTTGCGCGCGCTCAGCCCGTGCGCGGCGATGACCGCGCGCAGCGGCGGCAGCGCGTCGATCCCGGTCACGCGACGCTCATGCCGCGGCGCGGGCGGTCGCCATCCTGTCGGCCAGCCGCAGCGCCGCGATCAGGCTCGTGGGGTCGGCGATGCCTTGGCCGGCGATGTCGAACGCTGTGCCATGGTCGGGCGAGGTGCGGATGAAGGGCAGGCCGAGGGTCACGTTCACGCCGCCGGCGAAATCGATGGTCTTGATCGGGATCAGCGCCTGGTCATGGTACATGGCCACCGCCGCGTCGTAAGTCCGGCGCGCGGCGGGGTGGAACATCGTGTCGGCCGACAGCGGGCCGATCAACCCCAGCCCCTCAGCCCGGAGCGCCGCGATCACGGGGGCGATCACGGTGATCTCCTCGTCGCCCATCGCCCCGCCCTCTCCGGCATGGGGGTTGAGCCCGGCAACCGCGATGCGCGGCGCGTCGATGCCGAAATCGCGGCGCAAGGCGGCATGGGTGATGCGGATCGTGTCGCTGAGAAGCTGCGCGTCGAGCAGACCCGGCACCTGCGCCACCGGCACGTGGATCGTCGCCGGCACGACCCGCAGGGCATCGCAGGCCAGCATCATCACCACGCGATCCACGCCCGCCAGCGCCGCCAGATATTCCGTATGCCCGGGATAGGCAAAGCCGGCCCCATCCTTCAGGGCCTTCTTGTGGATAGGTCCGGTCACCAGCGCGCCCGCCGTGCCGCCCTGAACCAAAGCGACCGCGCGGGCGATCACGGCGATCACCGCGACGGCGTTGGCGGCTGCCGGCGCGCCGGGCGGGGCGGCGGCGGGGAACGGATGCACGAGAACGGGCAGCGCCCGGTTGGCGATGCGCAGGGCATCCTCGGGCCGGGCGATCGTCTCGAATTCGGTGCCGGCTGGCAGATGCGCGGGGTCGCCGATGAAGAAGAACGGCAGCGTTGCACGCAGCTCCTGCCAGGCGCGCACGGCGATCTCTGGGCCGATGCCCGACGGCTCCCCGCAGGTGAGCGCGAGAGGCGGGCGCATCAGGGGTAGGCGATGAAGGCGTTGGCCTTCAGTTCCGCCAGATAGGCGGCGGCGTAGCCGTTCAGCGCATCGGCGAAGAGACGCTGGGCCGCTGCCTCGCGGGGGGAGTTTTCGCCCTCGGCAGCGGCCTCCACGGTCGCGGGGGGCGGCATGCCCCGGCTGCACAGCATCACCAGCCCGCCGCCATCGCCTGCGCCCGGCGGCAGGGTGCGGACCTCGCCGGGATCCATCGTGTCCACCACGTTCCGCAGAGCCTGCGGCAGGGCGCTGCGTCGCGTCTTGCTGCGCTGGACGCGGCCCTGCCCGTCGAAGACGGTATAGAGATCGTCGCAGGTGTCGCTTTGCGCATCGACGTTGGCCCGCGCCTGGGCCAGATCCGTCCCCGCAGGGTAGCTGACCCGCGCCAGATCGACCAGCGGATCCTGCGCCGGCCCCGGGCGCGCATCGGACAGCCCGCGTAGCTGAAACAGCGCGATCGCCCCCTCCAGCGGCAGCGGCGGCGTGACCTGGCCGGGCTGCAGGCCGAGGAGCAGATCCGCCACCTGGCCTGGCAGCTCGGAAAGCGGAACGGAGGCCAGCCGCCCGCCGTTCTCGCGGCTGGGAGATATGGAGAACTGGCGGGCTGCGGCCTCGAATTCCGCGAAGCTGGTCATCCGGGTTATTCTGGCGGCCCGCGCCTCGCTGTCTTCTGCCAGTTCCGGCGTGATCGGTAGGATGATCTCGGAGAGCTGGACGTTCACGCTCGCGCTTTGCGGGCCATCGGTCATTGCCCGGTCGATCTCGGCCTCGCCGGGCCGGGCGCTGGCGGCGAAGCGGGCGCGTACGAGCTGGCCCCAGGCAAGCTGCGCGCGGATGAAGTCTTGCAGCGTCTCGGGCGCGATCCCGACCTCGCCAAGGGCTTCGGTGAACTCCGCGCCGCTGAGATTGGCACGCTGCGCGAAACTCTCGATTCCGGCGTTCAACTCCTCTTCGGTCGGGTCTATCCCGGCGCGGCGAGCGGCATCGAGCTTCAGCTTGTCCTCGATCATCGCGTCGAGCGCTACGTCCCGGGTGACCCCCGGCGTGCGCAACACGGTCAGCAGACGGCGTCGCTGGTCGACGTCGAAACTGGTGACCACGCTCTCGTTGACCCGGGCCACGACGGCGAAGGCCGATTGCGCGGCCAATGGCGGCGCCAGCGCCACGGTCAGGGCGCAGAAGGCTGCGGCGATCCAGATGGCCGCGCGGCGTCGTGCCTTCATCTGCATGGCCCTCATCCCCTTGCGCTGCAGCTGCGCCGGCGCGCGCGCTGAGCCTCGTTGTCGCCGAAGCCCGACAGGCTGACGGACAGCCCGTAGCTCGTCGTCGGATCGTTGTCGCCAGTGGTTCTAAACCGCCGCAGCACGGAAAGATCAACCCTGACGCATTCGTTGGTATAGCCGAGGCTGAGGCCGGCGCGGTTGGTGCGCTCGGCGATGAAGTCCCGGCGAAGGTCCAGATCGGCCGACCAGTTTCGCGTCAGGGCGAGGCTGGCATCCACGGCGATCTCGGAAAGGTCGTCGTCCAGCTCCAGCACGTTGTCGGCCAGCTGCCAGACATAGGCTGACGACAGCGAAAGGCGTTCGGCAAGGTAGTCGATCCGGGTCTCGTTCAGGGTCACCCGGCCGGTCGTGTCGATCAGCAGCAGGCTGCGGAAGGTGAGGTTCTCGCTGAAGTCGATATCGAGCTGGGTCAGCCAGTCGGAACTGGCATCGGCAAGGCCCGTTCCAGCGGGGAACTGATCGGGATCGCGGCGGCGATACACCTTTCCGAGCGTCACGCCGAGCGAGAGGCCGCTGGGGTCGATCCGCCGCAGGCCGATCGCAAGGTTGGCGCGCAGGTCTTCCTCCGTACGGTCGAGGCCGGGAAACCGGTTGAGCGACAGCAAATTACCCGTGTCGAACGCCACTTTCGTGCTGTCGTCGTTCGGCCCGCCCAAATTGGCGTCTGGCGTGTAGGCCACCTGCGCCACCGGCTCGAACAGCCACGAGGCCGCGCCGGCGCCGCTGCGCGCCAGCGGCCAGCGCAGGGTCACCGCGCCGGTCGGCGTGAGCGCGCCCTGATACCTGTCGAACCGGCTGTCCTGGCCTATCTCCTTGAGATCGCCCGCCACCAGAGCCTCGTAGGAGAACCGCAGGCCAAGCGGCCCCGTCCATCGGCGCTGCCATCCGGCGGTGGCACGCAGCTGCGTGACATCGCGGCCTTCGATATCGGCGCTGGAGGTGCGGAACGCCGACTGGCCGCGCAGGCCCAGATCGAGCCAGCCGCCGATCCGCGCCGGCGCCGGCAGGCGCCTGTCGAAGCGGAAGTTGCTGACGAGCGAGGGTTCGCGCGAGTTGTCGACCCCTTCGCGCAGGGATTGGTAGCGCACGACGTCCGCCTCGATCCGTTCCTGTGCATCGCTGCGCAGGATGCCCAGCCGCGTCTCCAGCCTGTCCTTGCTGGAATAATCGTAGTCCGAGAGGTAGGCGTCGTCGGAGGCGACCTCGACGCCGAAGCGCAGATCGAAGCCTCGTGGCGCATCGAAGACCCCTTCGGCGAAGAGGTAGCGGCGCAGCGCGTCCTCTCCCAGATCGTCACGGCTGACCGCGCCCTCGACCACCAGCGTTCCGGTCGAGAAGGCCTGCCGGTAGCGGGCTTCGAGGGTGCGCGTGAACCCCGTGGAAATGTAGGGTGTCAGCGTCACGTCGACATGGTCGCCGAGCGGGATGAAGTAGGGCCATTTCAGCCCGACGCCGAGCTGGCTGGTGGTGCGCACCGAGGGCGTGAGGAACCCCGCGGCGCGGGTATTGCGCGGGTCGGGCACACGCAGGGCGGGGATGAAGGCCAGCGGCACGCCCAGCACCCGGAACTGCGCGTCGTAGAAGTAGATTTGCTGTGCCGCCTCGTCGTGCACGACGCGGCGCGCGCGGATTTCCCACAGGGGTGCTTCGGCCGCGGCGCAGACCGAGCAGCTTGAGGCCACGACCCGGCGCAGGTCGTTGAACCGGCCGTCGCTGCGGCGTAGGTCCGCCCCGGCGATCTGCAATTGCTGGTCGAGGACAAGGCGCGCGCCCTGCAGCATGCCGGCGCGCAGGTCACCGTCGATCTGCGCGCCATCCGCCAGCAGCAGCACGCCCTCGCCTTCCTGCAGCGTGATCGGCCCCTCGACAGTCAGCCGGTCGGTCGTGCGGTCGTAGCTGAGGCGGCGCGCGCGCAACTGGCGGCCCTGCGCAAAGACCTGCACGTTGCCCTCCGCCACCAGCCGCGTCCGGCTTTCGACGCGGATCACGTCGGCGGCAAGCGCCGTGGCGGCCTCCTGCGCGCGGGCGGGCAGGGCGGCCCAGATCAGCAGCAGGGCCAGCGCGCCCCGGGCCAGGGCGCGCCTCATCCGTCCTCGAAGTGCAGAAGCATGGAGAGGGCGAGGCAGATCGCGGCAACGGGTGGGGACCAGACGGCGACGGCCACGGGGATCTGCCCGCTTTCGCCCATCACCGCGGCAAGATTGCCGACGAAATACAGCGCGAAGCCGGAAAGCACGGCCGAAAGCACCATGATCCCCGTCCGCCCGAAGCGCGTGTGGCGCAGGGTGAAGACCGCGCCGATCAGCACCATCGCGACGAAGCCGAGCGGCCGCGCCAGCTCGGACTGGAACCAGACGCGATGCGCCCGGGCGGAGAAGCCCGAGGCCTCCAGCCGGTCGATGAAGCCCGGAAGCTCCCAGATCGGGATGGAGGCGGGCGTGCCGAAGCTGTCGCGGATCTGCGCGCGGGTGAGATCGGTCGGGACCAGCAGGCGGGCGACCCGCTCGGCCGAGGCCTCGGGGTTCGCGACCTCGGTGAGGTTCCAGGTCTTCGCATCGGTCAGGACCCAGCTGCCGGGGATCAGGCGCGCCTCGGCGGCCTCCACCCGCATCGAGGGGCCGCTGGCAGCATCGAAGCCGATGAAGGTTACCTCGAAGAGCCGCGTGCCGTCGAGATTGGCGCGCGCTGCGCGGATCGCGGTCTGCCGGTCGCCGCTGCCCTGGCGCAGCCAAAGCCCCTCCCGGCTGATCGAAACGGCCTGCTCCGCCCCCTTCAGGCGGTTCTCGACGGTCTCGTAGCGCTTCAGAGCGACGCGACCATCGGGTTGGCGATGCCCACGGTGACGGCGCCGAGCGCCAGCGCGGTCAGGACCGGGGCGGCGAGGCTCTGGATCGCCGAACGCCCGGTGGCGCGGGTCACGACCAGCTCGCTGGTGCGGGCCAGCGTGAGCAGCATCAGGATCGTCGCCAGGAGGATCACCAGCGTGACGATCTGGTAGAGCGATTCGGGCAGCTTCAGCAGGGCCATCCACGCGAGCGTGCCGAGGCCCACGGCCTCGTCGTCGAACCGACGGATCTGCTCGAGGAACTCGATCAGCCACATGAACACGAAGAAGCCGCCGAGGATGCCGAGGAAGGTCATCAGGAACTTCCGCGCGAAGTAGACGTGCAACGTCATGCGGCCGCGCGCCCCGCGCCCATGCGCGGCCGGTCGGCGAGGCTCAGCAGGCCGAAGCAGAGCGCCATGGCCCCAAGGGGGGCGGCATAGACGAGCGACCACAATCCGGGCGTCCGGCGCGCAACCCCGATCAGGGAATTGTCGACCAGTTTGACCAACACGATCAGCAGCACCGCGCCGCCGATCTGCCGCCACAGGCCGAACCGGCTGAACCCGCCCAGCATCAGGGTGGCGAAGCCGAGCGGCCCCGCGACGGCTGCGACCAGCGCCTGGGTCACCCGCAGATGCGCCTCGCGCTGCAGGTCGGGCGCGGTGCGGCGGGTCTGCTCAAGGGTATCGGGCGACGGCACGAGAAGCTGTGCGGTGGGCAGCCCGCGGTAATCCAGCCGCCGCGCGCCTGGCTCGGCAATGAGCGTGCCGATGGCCACGGTGAAATCATCGAACCGGGTGGTGAAGAGCCGTGTGCCTGGGTCCTCCATCGTCTGGGCCATCCCCTTGAACATGATCAGCTTCGGCCCATCGGCGTCGCGCACCAGCCGCGCCGTCTGCGCCGAATAGATCGTCTCGCGCTCGCGATCCCGCCTGTCGCTGAGCAGCAAGTCCTCCAGCGTGCCGTCGGGCGTGATCTCGCGCACGTAGACGGTGATGCCGGGTGTCGGGCTCTGGAAGCTGCCCGGCACCAGCAGCCGCGAGGAGACGGCTGCCTTCAGTTCGTCCTCCAGGGCGTTCAGCTGCCGCATCGAGGCCGGCACGAGCACGTGCGCGAGCACCAGCATCACCAGCCCCACGAGCAGCCCGAAGAGTGCGAACGGGCGCACGAGGCGGAACATGCCGTAGCCCGTTGCCTGCACCACCACCAGTTCACTGTCGCCGTGCAGGCGGTTGGTGACGTAGACCGCGGCCACGAAAGCGGCGATGGGCAGCACGATCAGCATCAGGCTGGGCAGGCTGAGCAGCGTCAGCTCGAGCACCAGACCGCCGGACTGCCCCTCGCTGAGGTAACGGTCGACCAGCAGGACCGCGCGGTTGACCCAGTAGACGCCGATTAGAACCAGCGCGAAGAAGCCGAAGACGCGCAGGAGCTGCGACAGGATGTACCGATCTAGTCTGCCCATGGGTCGCGCCGCGCCTGCCTCACTCCCGAAAGCCTCTTCTACCGCATGGCCGGGGCGGGGGGAACCGGGCGTGGAGCGCGCGTGCCGCCGCCTCATGCCGCCTCCCGCCGCTCTGGCCAAGGCGCCGGGCTGGCGGTAGGACGGCGCGACGCCGCCAGAGGAGCCCCCGGATGACCGACCCCGTGCAGATCGCCATCGCCGCAACAGATATCGGGGCCGTCGCGACGGCCGAGGGCCGGATCGTGGTCTTCGCCGCAGGGTCCGGGGATCTGGCCGGCCCGGCCAAGGACCTCGACGGGATGACCCACGGTGCCGTGGCGCGTGCCGTGGCCAGCCCAGCCTTCGTCGAGCTGAAGCCGGGCGGCGCGGTGGAGCTGGCGCAGCCCCATGGCCTGAAGGCGGCGACCCTGCAGATCGTGAGGCTCGAGGGCGGCGCGGATGCGGCCGAGGCGCGGCGGGCCGGCGGGGCCATCGGCAAGGCGATGGGGCCGGCCCCGGTGCTGGTGCTCGCGGGCGCCATTCAGCGCGCGGGCGAACTGGCCCTCGGGCTCGGCCTGCGGGCCTACGAGTTCCGCGACTGCAAGACCGGAGATGACAAGCCGCGCGGCAAGGTGACCCTGATGGTGGCCGATGCCGAGGCCGTTCGGGCAGACGCGGATCTGGCCGCGGCGCGGATCGCGGGCGTGCTGATGACGCGCGACCTCATCAACCTGCCCGCCAACGTGCTGACCACGACGGAGTTCGCCAACCGGCTGGCCGCGATGAGCGATCTCGGGCTAGAGGTCGAGGTGCTCGAGGAGGCGCAGCTGGAGGAGCTGGGGATGCGCACCCTGCTGGCCGTGGGCCGCGGCTCGGAAACCCCCTCTAAGGTGGTGGTGATGCGCTGGAACGGCGGTGCGGAGGGCGCGCCGCCGCTGGCGCTGATCGGCAAGGGCGTCGTCTTCGACACCGGCGGGATCAGCATCAAGCCCGCGCAGGGCATGGAGGAGATGACCGGCGACATGGGCGGGGCCGGCGTCGTGGCGGGCGTCATGCGGACCCTGGCGCTGCGCAAGGCCCCGGCCAACGTCGTCGGCATCGTCGGGCTGGTCGAGAACATGCCCGATGGCCGCGCCGCGCGCCCCGGCGACGTGGTGACCTCGATGAAGGGCGACACGGTCGAGATCATCAATACAGACGCTGAGGGGCGGTTGGTTCTGGCGGACGTGCTCTGGTACGCGCAGGAGCGGTTCAAGCCGGCGGGCATGGTCGATCTGGCGACGCTGACCGGGGCCGTGATCGTGGCGCTCGGGCACGAGAAGGCGGGTGTATTCTCCAACGACGACACACTTTGCAACGCGTTCCTCGCCGCCGCGAACGCCGAGGGCGAGGGCGCCTGGCGCCTGCCGCTCGACCCTGCCTACGACAAGCAGCTGAAGAGCCGGATCGCCGACATGAAGAACGTCGGCGGCGGGCGGCAGGCGGGTGCCATCACCGCCGCGCAGTTCCTCAAGCGCTTCGTGAAGGACGACGTGCCTTGGGTGCATCTGGATATCGCCGGCGCGGCGCAGGCGACGGCGGATGGCGATATGGCGCCGAAGGGGGCCAGCGGCTGGGGCGTCCTGGCGCTGGACCGGCTGGTGCGGGACGGCTTCGAGAAGGGCTGACGCGCCTCAACGCACGAGGGTCAGCCGCCCGCCGGAAATGCTCAGCTCGGTGAAGCGCGAGAGATAGCCCATGCCAAGGAGCGAGCCGGGCATCTCGCCGCCGCTGACGCGAGCCGGCACGTCGCGGTCCAGAAAGCCGCCAAGGCGCACCTCGTCGATGCGGGTGGCTGCGGTGCGGATCTCGCCGTTGGCAGTGACCGCGCGGCCGAGGAAGCGCAGGCTGCCCTCCTCGATGCCGATGCGCGCGGCATCCTCGGCGCTCAGCACCATATCCGTCGCACCGGTATCTACAATGAAGTCCACCGGCGTTCCGTTCAGGCCAAGGCGCAGGTAATAATGCCCGTCCGGGCTGCGCGGCACCTCGATCCGGCCCTCGCCGACGCGCATCGCCTGCGGGCCGGGAACGGTGGAGCGGATATCGCCCCAGAGCCCGGCGGCGGCGATGGCGCCCAGGAATATCAGCCCCCAGACCGCCGCCTGCTGGGCCATCTTGCCCAGCTGGTTCCGGTTCGCCACGAGGAAGTACCCGGCGATGACGCTGCCCAGCAGCACCAGATATCCCAGCTGGCCGTAATCCTGCCCCGTCATCGCAGCCTCCCTGTCGCTCCCCCTCAGATAGGCAAGCGCGACGGGGATTTCGAGCGGCTCATCCCGAAAGCGGGGGCACGATCCCGAGGGCCGTCAGCCCGTCGAGCACGAACTGGACGGAGAGGGCGGCCAGCAGCATGCCCAGGAGCCGGGTGACCACGACGATGCCGGTGCGGCCCAGAACGCGCTCGATCAGCCCCGCCATCATGAAGAGGGCGAGACACAGCAGGATTACCGCGCCCATGATGAGGTGGGTCTCGAGCAGGTTCAGCCAGGAGCCGCCGGGCGCGGTGCCCAGAAGGATCATGGTCGCCATGGCGCCGGGCCCGGCGATGAGCGGGGTGGCCAGGGGAAAGACGGACGGGTCGTGGTCGGCTTCTGCATGACGCCCCTCGCGCCGCTCGGTGCGCTTCTCGAACAGCATGTCGATGGCGATGAAGAAGAGCAGCAGGCCGCCCGCGATCCGGAAGGCCGGAAGCGAGATGCCGAGCGTCTCGAGCACCGCGTCGCCGAGCAGGCCGAAGATCGTCAGCACGCAGAACGCGACGCCGCAGGCGCGCAGGGCGACCGCGCGACGATGCCGGGCATCCATGCCGCTGGTAAGGGCCACGAACATCGGCGCCAGACCGATGGGGTCGATCACGACGACGAGGGTGACGAAGGCGGTGAGGGCTGTTGCGGTATCCAGGGCTATTTCCTATCTGGAACAGCGACTTGCGGCGATAAGCTCACCTGAGGTAATGCTATCAGAATTGAGCATGGTCGGAAGATTTTTATTTACCACCAGTAACTTACATCCCGAAGCTTATGCGTCGCAGCAGGTCAGGCCGCGGCTGCCTCCAGCTTCTCTTGCGCCGAAAGCCACATGGTTTCTGCCCGTTCCAGGGCCTCCATCACCTCGGCGTACTTGCGCTGCCAGACCTCCGCCTCCTGCAGCCGCGCCTCGTCGTAGAGCGCCGGGTTGGCGAGCTTGGTGGCCAGCTTGTCGCGCATGGCGTTGAGCTTGCCCAGCCTCTCTTCGCAGCGGCGCACCTCGGCGCGCATGCCCTGCATCTCGTCGCGGCTGGCGCGCTTCGGGGCGGGCTTGGCGGGCTCGGGACGCTTGGGACCGTTACCGGTGAGCAGGAAGCGGCGATACCCCTCCAGATCGTCCTCATAGGGTTCGACCCGCCCGTCCTTCACCAGCCAGAGCCGGTCGGCCACCAGGCTGAGCAGGTGCATGTCGTGGCTCACCAGGATCACCGCGCCGGAATAGGCGCTGAGGGCCTGCACCAGGCCCTCGCGGCTTTCCATGTCGAGGTGGTTGGTGGGTTCGTCGAGGATCAGCAGGTGTGGCGCGTGCAGGGTGGCCAGCAGCAGCGAGAGCCGTGCCTTCTGCCCGCCCGAGAGCCGGCCCACGACCGTATCGGCCTGATCGGCGAGCAACCCGAAGCCGGCCAGCCGCGCGCGAAGCTTCGCCGGCGCATCGTCGGGGCGGACGCGGCGCAGATGCTCCAGCGGCGTCTCGTCGATGAAGAGCTCGTCGACCTGGTGCTGCGCGAAATAGCCGATCCGCAGCTTGTTCGAGGTGATCATCCGGCCCGACATCGCTTCAAGTCTGCCCGACAAGAGTTTGCTCAGCGTGGATTTTCCTTCGCCGTTCTTGCCCAGAAGCGCGATCCGGTCGTCCTGGTCGATGCGCAGCGAAAGCTTGCGGAGCACCGCCTTGCCGCCATAACCGACCTCGGCGCCTTCCAGGTTGACGATGGGCGGCGACAGCTCCTCGGGCTCGGGGAAGGTGAAGACCTGGCGGGCCTCGTCCTCGGGCGCGGTGATCGTTTCCATCTTCTCGAGCATCTTGATCCGCGCCTGGGCCTGCTTGGCCTTGCTGGCCTTATAGCGGAACCGGTCAACGAAGCTTTGCAGATGCGCGCGCTGCAGGCCCTGCTTGCGCGCCTCGGCGGCCTGGACGGCGCGCTTGGCGGCGCGGGCGCGGGCGAATTGGTCGTAAGGCCCTTGATAGAACGTAAGTTTCCGGTCTTCGAGATGCAGGATAGCGTTGACGGCGCGGTTCAGCAGGCCGCGGTCGTGGCTGATGATGATGACCGTGTGCGGGTAGGCGGCGAGGTAGCTTTCGAGCCAGAGCGCGCCTTCGAGGTCGAGGTAGTTCGTGGGCTCGTCCAGAAGCAGAAGATCGGGGCGGGCGAAGAGCACACCGGCCAGCGCCACGCGCATCCGCCAGCCCCCCGAAAAGGCGCTGCAGGGCATGGATTGCTCATCAATGTCGAAACCCAAGCCCTTGAGAATGCTGGACGCGCGGGCCTCGGCGGACCAGGCGTCGATATCGGCGAGGCGGGTCTGGACCTCGGCGATGCGGGTGGGGTCGGTGGCCGTCTCGGCCTCGGCCATGAGGCCGGCGCGCTCGGTATCGGCCTCCAGCACGGTGTCGATAAGCGACGTCCCGGAGGCCGGCACCTCCTGCGCGACGCCGCCGATCCGGGCGCGTTGCGGCAGCGCGATCTCGCCGCCCTCGAGCACAAGATCGCCGCGTATCAGGTTGAAAAGCGTGGTCTTTCCGGTACCGTTACGCCCCACGAGTCCGACCTTGTGGCCATCGGGCACGACCGCGCTGGCGCCCGCGAACAGCGGCCGGCCCTCGACCGAATAGGTGATGTCTGCGATGCGGAGCATGGGCGCTGCTGTGCCGCAGCGGGGCTGCGGCGTCAATGCGGCGAGGCCCCTCGGAGGGCGAAATCGAGTGTCGGCCCGGCGTCGGCTTTCGGTCGGCTTTGTGTCGGACCCCTGCGCGCGGTGCGGTCACGCTTGGGCAGGGACCTGGACGCGCGGCATCGCGGCAGCGCGGCCGTTCCAACCGGCCTTTCCAACCCTGGGCCTCCATGCTAGCCAACCGCCGGAACGGACGGGCGGGATGCCGCCCTCCGGGTCTTACCGGGGCACCGCGCCCCCCGCACTCGCGAAGTCAAGAAAGAGGCAGGCCATGGCCACCGAACGCACGCTGTCGATCATCAAGCCGGACGCGACCCGGCGCAACCTGACCGGCAAGATCAATGCCAAGTTCGAGGAGGCGGGCCTGACCATCGTGGCCCAGAAGCGGCTGCACCTGACGAAGGCGCAGGCCGGCAAGTTCTACGAAGTGCATGCCGAACGGCCGTTCTACGACGAACTGTGCGAGTTCATGGCGAGCGGGCCGGTCGTGGTGCAGGTGCTGGAAGGCGAGGGCGCCATCGCGAAGAACCGCGAGATCATGGGCGCGACCAACCCCGCCGATGCGGAGCCGGGCACCATCCGCGCCGACTTCTCGGAATTGGTCGGCGAGAATTCGGTGCACGGGTCCGACGCGCCGGAGACGGCGGCGCAGGAGATCGGATATTTCTTCGCCGGTATGGAATTGGTCGGCTGACGCGACCCCGCCAGTCGGCGGGGTGAATTGCCGGAATATCGGGCGCTGCAGGTTGCGGCGCCCTTTTTCGTTCCGACCGCGACTTGAGGCCTGAAAAGCCCGGGGCCGATTTTTCAGTGCGTCCGACAGGGCGCCTGACGTGGAGGCGGCTGTTTCAGATCATCGCCCAATCGGGGAATTTCGGCGCCGGCTTGGGCGGCGGTGCCGGCCGCGGCGCCTGCGCGGATTGCGTGCTCTGTTCCTGCTTCTGACCCATGACGAGGCTCCTTACCTTTTACGCCTTCATCACACGCCGGAAATTTAGAAAACACTAAGGAATTCCCGGCTGATGGTTAAATTCCGTGACGAATGCGTGATCCAAGCGCCACGGCGAGAGAGCGGGCGGAGTGGTCGGCATGCGGGAGGGGGACGGCGGCCGGGGCGCGCGCCGGTGCCGCTCGGGCGACGACCATCTTGGAAGGGAGGAGGTTTCCGCCATGGCCGCGCCCAAACGACATGTCATAGATGTGCCGCGGCCGCCGGAACGGCAAGGCATACGGGCCCCGACGGGGGAACTGTTTCTTCGGTGCCCGAATTTTCCGCGCTCTCGGTCATCCCTGGCGCGAAGTTGACTTAAGGTTGTATCGGCGGGCGCCGCGAGACCCTGTGGCAGCCGCGAAAGACCGGCCTAGGCCGCTTCGCCGGGCCGGCGGCCGAGGATGATCATGCTGAGCAGATCGTCGTCGGTCACGTCGGCAATATCGACACTGCCCACGAGCTGGCCGTTCTTCATCACGCTGGCGCGGTCGCAGAGCTGCATGACGTCGTGCACGTCGTGGCTGATGAGAAAGATGCCGATGCCGTCGGCCTTGAGCTGGGTGATGAGCTCGGAGACCATGCGCGTCTCCTGCGGGCCGAGGGCGGCGGTGGGCTCGTCCATGATGAGGATGCGGGCGTTGAAGTAGACGGCGCGCGCGATGGCGACCGACTGGCGCTGGCCACCGGAAAGGGCCGCGACCGGCGACGCGAACTTGGAGAAGTTGGGGTTGAGGCGGGCCATGATGCGCCGGGTCTCGGCCTCCATCGCGTCGTCGTCGACCATGCCGAGCGAGGTGACGAGCTCGCGGCCGAGGAAGAGGTTGGAGGCGGCATCGAGATTGTCGGCAAGGGCGAGGGTCTGGTAGATCGTCTCGATGTTGTAGGCGCGGGCGTCGCGCGGGTTGGCGATGGCGGCCTTCTCGCCATTGATGAAGATCTCGCCGCTGTCGGCCCGGTAGGCGCCCGAGAGGATCTTGATCAGCGTCGACTTGCCGGCGCCGTTATGGCCGAGCAGGCCGACGACTTCGCCCGCGTGAAGCTCGATGCTGACATGGTCGACGGCCTGGACGCCGCCGAAGGCGATGGAGATGTCGCGCATCTCGACAAGCGGGGTTCCGGCTTGCGTGGGCATCAGGCAACTCCCGTGCGGCGGCGGTAGAGGATGTCGATCAGCACGGCGAAGACGAGGACGCCGCCCACGACGATGTTCTGGAAGGGCGCGTCGACGCCCACCATGGCCATGCCCGATTGCAGCGACTGCATGATGAGCGCACCGAGGATGGCGCCGTAGATGGTGCCGATGCCGCCGGAGAGGGCGGTGCCGCCAATCACCGCGGCGGCGATGACGCGCAGCTCGTCGAGCGTGCCGATGTCGTTGCTGTGGTTGGCCAGCCGGGCGGAGGCGACGACCGCCGAGAGCGCGCAGAGGGCGCCCATGATGGCGAAGACCTTGACGGTGAGGAGCCGCGTGTTGATGCCCGACAGCTCTGCCGCGTCGGGGTTGCCGCCGGTGGCGAAGATGTAGCGGCCGAGCCGGGTGCGGCGCGCGATGATCGTCATGACGATGGCGATGGCGACCAGGACGATGACGGAGATGGGGATGCCGTAGCCTTCGGTGTAGCCTTCGGGCAGGGCTTCGCCGGCGGCGCTGGCGGCGCGGCGCAGGCGGGCCGTCGGCACCTCGTAGGCGTTGAGCAGCGCGACGAAGCCGAGGATGGCGACGGCGGCGATGGCGGCCATCAGGCCTTCCGCCCAGAGCGGCTTCACCGGGAAATCGTGCCGCATCTTGTTGCGCCGCGCGTTCCAGAGGGCGGCGATGGCGGCGATCGTGGCGAGGATGCCGACGATCCAGGAGAGCTGCGTGCCGAGCGTGCCGTTGATGCCGCCGAACTGCATGAATGTGGAATCGAGCGGGCCGATGGTCTGGCCGCCGGTGAGGTACCACGCGACGTTGCGCCAGACGAGGAGGCCGCCGAGGGTGACGATGAAGGCGGGGATGGTGAGGTAGCCCACGAGCCAGCCCTGGAAGGCGCCGATGAGGGTGCCGGTAAGCAGGCCCACGAGGATGGTGATGGGTGCGGTCATCGGGTGGTTGAGGCCGAGGCCGAGCGCGTTCGGCAGGATCTGGGTCTGGGTGATCGCCATGACCGCCGAGCAGGTGGCCAGCAGCGCGCCGACGGAGAGGTCGATGTGGCGGGTGACGATGACGAAGACCATGCCGGTGGCCATGATGGCGACGCTGACGGTCTGGATGGTGAGGTTGAAGACGTTGCGCGGGGTGAGGAAGCGGCCGCCGGTGATGAGGTCGAACCCGATGCAGAGGATCACGAAGGCGCCGATCATGCCGAGGAGGCGGGTATCGACCTCGAGCGTCTGCAGGAAGCTGCGGCGCGGGGGGGCGGCTGGGGCGGCTGTGGTTTCGGCCATGGGGGCGCCTTTGTGCGGGTGTGGCGTGTGCCCCGGGCCGGCGGTGTTCGCGGCGGACGGTGGGGGGCGGCGGGGGGGCGGCGGCGGGGCGGGCCCCGTCTTGCGGTGGCGGGCGGCCCTTGAGGCGGGGGCCCGGTGCGTCCCGGGGTAGGGCGGGGTTCAGTCCGCCGCGCCGATGGCGGGTGCCGGCCGCCCTTTGGGGGGCGACCGGCGGTTCGGCTCAGTTACAGGGCGAGGGGCCGCCGGTGACGCCCTGGCAGAGCGATTCCTGGTCGATCCAGCCGGCATCGACGACCACGTCGAGGTTGTCCTGGGTCACCGGGATCGGCTCCAGGAACTTGGCCCAGAGGGTCTGGCCGCCGGGGGCCTCGAACTCGACCGCGCCCTCGACGCCTTCCATCTCGGTGCCGCCGGCCATGGAGACGGCGATCTCGGCGGCTTCGCGGCCGAGGTCGCGGCTGTCCTTCCAAACGGAGACGGTCTGGGTGCCCTTGGCGATGCGGTTCAGCGCGGCATGGTCGCCGTCCTGGCCGGAGACTGGGATGCCGTCCATGCCCTGGGCGGTGAGCGCGGCGACGGCGCCGCCGGCGGTACCGTCGTTGGAGGCCACGACCGCGTCGACGTCATTGTCCTGGGCGGTCAGGATCTGCTCCATGTTGCGCTGCGCGTTGGCGGGCAGCCACTGGTCGGTATAGGCCTCGTCGACGATGGTGATGGCGCCGCTGTCGACGGCTTCCTGCAGGACCTCCTGCTGGCCGCCGCGGAGGAAATCGGCGTTCGGGTCGGTGGGCGAGCCCTTGATCATCACGTAGTTGCCCTCGGGCGCGGCCTCGAGCACGGCGCGGGCCTGCATCCGGCCGACCTCGACGTTGTCGAAGGTCAGGTAGAAGGCGCGCGGATCGGCGATCAGGCGGTCGTAGCCCACCACCGGGATGCCCTCGTCGGCGGCGGCCTGCACGGCGGGGCCGATGGCGTCGCTGTCCTGGGCGAGGATGATCAGCGCGTCGACCCCCTGGGCGATCAGGCTCTCGATGTCGGAGAGCTGCTTGGACGAGGAGCTTTGCGCGTCGGTCGAGACGTATTCGGCGCCGGCGGCGTCGAGCGCCTCCTTGATGGCGGCCTCGTCGGTCTTCCAGCGCTCTTCCTGGAAGTTCGACCAGCTGACGCCGACCGTCATGTCCTGGGCGTAGGCGGGCAGCGTTGCGATCAGGCCGATGGCCGTGGCCGCGATGACTGGAAATCTCATATGGGTCCTCCCTGAACCTCTGGCGGGCATCTCGCCCCTGTCGCATTCGATGCCACCTTTTAAGCTATGTCGCAAGAAAACTTCCCCTTAGTGATTGTGGCGCAAGGATGCGGGGCCGGCGGGCAGCCGGAACCGCGCCGGCTGGGACAACGGGCGCAGCAGAGGGCGCGGCAGAGGGCGCGACAGGAGGGTCGGCATGCTGAACGATCTGCGCGGCCAAGGCCGGCGGCGCGTGTTCACCGAGATCCGGCAGGCGCGGCGGATCGCGCGGGTCGATCTGGCCCGCAGCACCGGGATCAGCCAGGCGACGGTGACGGCGATCACCGCGGATCTGATCCGCGAGGGGCTGATCGAGGAGGTCGAGCGGCGCGCCGATCCCGGCGAGATCCGCCGCGGGCGGCCGCGGGTGGGCCTGCGGGTGCGCGGGGCGGCGCATGTGGTGGCGGGCGTGAAGCTGGCGCGCCGCACCGCGTCGGTGGTGTTCCTCGATTTCGAGGGGACCCAGGTTGGCGAGGACCAGTTCGCCCTCGACCCTGCGGGCTACGAGACGCACGACCTGGTGCCGCTGCTGGCCGAGGCGCTGGCGCGTTCGGCGGAGCGGGCCGGGCTGGACTTCGCGGCCATCTCTGGCGTGGGGATCGGCCTTGCGGGCTTCATCGACGCGGCTGGCGGCATCGCCTACTGGTCGCCGACGCTGCGCGAGCGCAACGTGCCGCTGCGCCGGCTTCTGGCGGACGCGCTCGGGCGGCCGGTCTACCTCGACAACGACGCCAACCTCGTGGCCATGGCGGAGCGGACCTTCGGCCTTGGCCGGGCTGTGCAGGATTTCCTGGTGGTGACGATCGAGAGCGGCGTGGGGTCCGGGATCGTGCTGGGCGGCGAACTTTACCGGGGTGCGCGTGGCTGCGGCGCTGAATTCGGTCATACCAAGGTGCATCTGGACGGGGCGCTTTGCCGCTGCGGCCAGCGCGGCTGCCTGGAGGCCTATGTAGGCGATTACGCGATCCTGCGCGAGGCGGCGATGCTGCGCGACTGGGACGACAGCGGCAGCGACAGCGACAAGATCGTGCGGCTGATCGCGGCGGCGCGCGGCGGCGACCGGACGGCGCAGACGATCGTGGAGCGGTCCAGCCGGATGTTCGCCCTGGGGCTGGCGAACCTGGTGAACATCTTCGATCCGCAGCTGATCATCCTTTCGGGCGAGCGGATGCAGCTGGATTTCCTGTATGCCGAGGAGGTTCTGGAGAGCATCCGCCAGCAGGTCGTGCAGGTGGACGTGGCGCCGCCCGAGATCGTGATTCACAAATGGGGGGACCAGATGTGGGCGATGGGGGCGGCGGCCTATGCCGTGGACGGCGTCGCCGATCTGGCGCTGGCGAAGCTGGCCGAGCAAGGTGGATAAGGGGCGGGACAGGCACGTTCCGGGGGCGGGTCGCCCGCGGAAACCGGGCAGCGCCCGCAGCGCCCCACCCGCCCACCCGGCGCTGCGGGCGCTGCCCTGGCGGTGCCGGCGCGCGCTGTTCCCCGCCGTGCTGTTCCCGGCCGCGCTGTTCGCCACTGCGATGGCGGCCGTGGCGGAGCCGCGCCTTCGGTTCGAGCCCATCGCCCTGCCGGCGCATGAATACGTGGGCGGCTGGGAGCATTTCGTGGGCGGCGGGATCGCGGCCTTCGATTGCGACGACGATGGGCGGCCGGAGCTTTACGCGGCGGGCGGCGCGGCCCCGGCGGTGCTTCTGCGCAACGTTCCCGGCGACGCGCTGGCCTTCGCGGCGGCCACCCCGCCGGCGCTGGCGCTGACCGGGGTGACGGGGGCCTATCCGCTGGACGTGGATGGCGACGGCCGGCTCGACCTTGCGGTGCTGCGGGTGGGGCCGGACGCGCTGCTGCGGGGCGGGCAGGATTGCGCCTTTGCGCCGTTCGAGGGGCTGGAGCTGCCGGAGCGGGACGCCTGGACCACGGCGTTCAGCGCGACCTGGGAGGGCGAGGCCGCGCTGCCGACGCTGGCCTTTGGCGCCTATGTGGACAGGGGCGATCCGGAGGGGCCCTTCGAGGCTTGCGACGCGAACTGGCTGCTGCGCCCCGTGGGCCGGGCTTACGCGCCTCCGCTGCTGCTGGAGCCCGGGTTCTGCGCGCTCTCGATGCTGTTCACCGACTGGAACCGTGCGGGCCGCGCCGACCTGCGGGTGAGCAACGACCGGCACTACTACGTGCGCGGCGGGCAGGAACAGCTTTGGGCGATGGAGCCCGCGCCGCGGCTCTACGGGCCGCAGGAGGGGTGGCGGGCGCATGCGCTTTGGGGGATGGGGATCGCCAGCCGCGACATCGACGGCGACGGGCGGACGGACGTGTTCCTGACCTCGATGGGCGATCAGCGGCTGCAGCTGCGCGGGCCGGGCGCGGGGCCGGATTACGTGGACGCGCCCTTCGCGATGGGGACCAGCGCGCACCGGCCGCATGTGGGCGACGACGGGCGGCCCTCGACCGGCTGGCATGTGGCGTTCGGGGACGTGGATCTGGACGGGCGCGACGACGTGTTCATCGCCAAGGGCAACGTCGACCAGATGCCGGGGAACGCCATGGCCGACCCCAACTCGCTGCTGTGGCAGCGTGCCGACGGGACGTTCGAGGAGGTTTCGGGCGCCGCCGGCGTGGCCGATCCGGCGCGGAGCCGTGGCGCGGTGCTGGCGGATCTGGACGGCGACGGGCGGCTGGATCTGGCGGTGGCGAACCGGCGGGCGCCGCTGCGGGTGTGGCGCAACGTGACCGGGCCTGCGGGCGGCTGGCTGGCGGTGGCGCTGCGGCAGCCGGGGCCGAACGCGCGGGCGGTGGGGGCCTGGATCGAGCTGCGTCTGCCGGACGGGCGGATCGTGGTGCGGGAGGTGACGGTGGGCGGCGGCCATGCCGGGGGCTCGGCGCTGCCGGAGCATTTCGGGCTGGGGGACGCGGCGGCGGTGGATCTGCGGGTGGTGTGGCCGGACGCGGCGACAAGCGGCTGGGTTCGGGTGGAGGCCGGCCGGGTGCTGACGGTGCGGCGCGGGGACGCCGGGGCGCTGACGCTCGACTAGCGGTCGAGGGGCAGGCCGCTCGGCACGGCATCGGGGATGCCGAGGCGCCCTTGCAGGCTGGCCGGATCGGTGAGGGCGTGGAGGAAGGCGGTGAGGTCGGCGATCTGGGCATCGCTCAGGGCGCGCGTGGGCAGGGCGTTGGCGGCGGCGATGGCGGCGCGTTCCGCTGGGTCACTGTGGGTGCGCAGATCGTCGGCGCCGGGGAGTGCGGGCAATATGGCCTGGGCCGGGTCGTAGGCCGCCAGCGCGGCGGGCGGGTCGAGGTGATGGCGGATGACGCCTTCCAGCGTCGCGTAGGCGCCGGCATGGCCGTAGGGCGCCGTCTGCGCCACGTTGCGCAGGGAGGGCGTGCGGAAGGCATAGGCGTCGGCAGGGTTGCCGGTGACGCGCATCCGGCCGGTATCCTGGGCATGGCTCTCGAACCGGGCCGCCTTACCGGGGCCGATCTGCGGCATGGCGATGGCGTGGAAGCCGTGGTCGGTCTGAAAGGGGCCGGCATGGCAGGCGGCGCAGCCGGCGACACCTTCGAAGAGGCGGCGGCCGCGTTCGGCGGCGGCGGGCAGGGGCGCCTCCCCGCGTCGCCATGCATCGTAGGGGCTGGCATCGGCCCGCCATTCGGTGGCGATGAACGCGGAGAGCATGTTGGAGATGTCGGTAAAACGGATCGGCGCGCCGGGGCCGAGGGCCGCGTCGAAGGCGGCGCGATAGGCCGGGACGCCGGCGACGCGGGCGGAAATCAGCGCCCAGGCGCCGCCCTCGCCGGTGATCAGGCCCTGCCGGACGGCGCGGGAGATCTCGTTCTCGGAATAGTGCCCGGCCATCTCGTCGGGCGAGAGGACGGGGAACATCGTCTGCGCGGCGAGGGCGGAGGCGAAGCCCTCCACCATCTCGGCCTCCAGCGGGGTACGCAGGCCGGAAGGGCGCGACGGGTCGGCCATCAGGCGGCCGTCGTGGAAGAGGGTCGTAAAGCTCTCGTGACCGAGGTTGAAAAGCGCCGGCGAGTTGCGCGGCACCCGCTGCTCCGGCGGGTCGTCCGCATCGGCGCGGCGCTCGGGGCCGAGCCCGGTGGCGCCGTCGCCGAGGCCCAGCGACACGCCGTCGGAGGTGGCGTGGCGCGGGTGGTGGCAGGTGGCGCAGGAGGTGGCGCGGTTGCCGCTGAGGATCGGGTCGTAGAAGAGAAGCTGCCCGAGCGCGACCTCGGCCATGTCGTGCAGGGCGAAGCCGTCGGCCCCGTGGGGCGTGGCTTCGGCGGCGGCTGGCGGGGCGAGCGCCGCGAGGATCAGGCCGAGGGCGGCGCCAGCGATCTGCCTCACGATGGCCTCCTCAGACGAAGCGGTTGACGTAGGTCTCAAGCCGCTCCTGCGCGCCGGAGCGTGGGCGCGGGTCGTGCCCGCCGGCCATGGCGGCATCGTAGAGCGCCTCCAGGGATCCCCCGAGCATCGCCTTGGCGGCCGGTTCGCGCCAGCCCGCATAGCGCCCGGCCAGCGCCGCCTCCAGCCCGCCATCCTCCAGCATGGCGGCGGCGGCACGCAGGCCGCGGGCGCAGACGTCCATGCCACCGGCATGGGCCGCGACGAGATCGACCGGGTCGAGCGACTGGCGCCGCAGCTTGGCGTCGAAATTGGTGCCGCCGGTGCCGAAGCCGCCGCCCTTCAGGATGTGGTAGTAGGCCAGCGCCACCTCGGGCGCGGCGTTGGGGAACTGGTCGGTGTCCCAGCCGGACTGGTAATCGTTGCGGTTCATGTCGATGGAGCCGAAGGCGCCGAGGGCCATGGCGGTGGCGATCTCGTGCTCGAAGCTGTGGCCGGCGAGAATCGCGTGGCCCTGTTCGAGGTTCAGCTTGACCTCCTCCTGCAGCCCGTAGCGGCAGAGGAAGCCATGCGTGGTCGCGGCGTCGTAATCGTATTGGTGCTTGGTGGGCTCCTGCGGCTTCGGCTCGATCAGGATCGTGCCCTTGAACCCGATCTTGTGCTTGTGCTCGACAACCTGGGTGAGGAAGCGGCCCATATGGTCGAGCTCGGCACCCAGATCGGTGTTGAGCAGCGTCTCGTAGCCCTCGCGGCCGCCCCAGAGCACGTAGTTCTCGCCGCCGAGGCGGTGGGTCAGGTTCATGCAGGCCGCCACGCTGGCGCCGGCATAGGCATAGACCTCCGGGTCGGGGTTGGTCGCGGCGCCGGCCATCCAGCGGCGGTGGGAAAAGAGGTTTGCCGTACCCCAAAGCAGGCGGGTGCCGGTCGCCTCCATCTTCTGCGCGAAGACGTCGCCGATGGCATCGAGGTTGGCAACACTTTCGGCGAAGTCGGCGCCTTCGGGGCGGATATCGGCATCGTGGAAGCAGAAGAACGGGGCGGAGAGCAGCTCGAAGAGCTCGAACGCCACGTCGGCCTTCAGCCGGGCACCTTTCATGCTGTGGTGGTCCCACGGGCGTTCGAACGTGTCGCCACCGAAGGGGTCGCCGCCGGGCCAGGCGAGGCTGTGCCAGTAGGCGACGGCGAAGCGCAGCTGATCGGTCATGGGCTTGCCCGCGACCTCGGCGCTGGCATCGTAGTGGCGGAAGACGGGGGCGTCGCCAGGGTCGTCGGGACGAAAGGCGACGGGGTCGATCCCGTCGAAGAATCCGGTGCTCACTGGATGGCCCTCACGGCTGGATAGGTGACGCGGTAACGGTCGTAGGCCTCGTCGTAGGCGGCGCGCAGATCGGCCCGGGGCTCGATCGTGCGGGCGACCGGCGGGCGGGTCATGACCTGGGTCGGGTTGGCGCCGGTGGCGGCGCAGATGGCCAGGCGGGCGGCGCCAAGGGCGGCCCCCATCTCGCCCGCCTCCGGCAGATCGAGGGGCGTGTCGAGCACGGTGGCGAGGACGGAGGCCCAATAGGGCGAGCGGGCGCCGCCGCCGATGGCCAGCAGCCGGTCGAGCGCGGCACCCGTGGCGGCCAGCGCCTCGGCGCTGTCGCGCAACGCGAAGGCGACGCCTTCCATGACGGCGCGGGTGAGATCGGCCGTGTCGTGGCCGATGTCGAGCCCGATGAAGGCACCCCGCACCGCGGCATCGTTGTGCGGCGTGCGCTCGCCCGACAGGTAGGGCAGGAACCGCAGCTCTCCGGGGCCGCCCGCCGCTTCGCCCAAGGCGCCTGCCAGGGTCGCGGGATCGGAATTCACCACGCGGGCGAGCCAGTTCAGGCTGTCGGTCGCGGCGAGGATCACGCCCATCTGGTACCAGGTGCCGGGGATCGCGTGGCAGAAGCTGTGGACGGCGGTTTCCGGCATCGGCGCGAAGCTGTCGCGCGCGGCCAGCAGAACGCCCGAGGTGCCGAGCGAGATGAAGCCGTCGCCTTCGTGCAGCGCGCCGACCCCGCAGGCCGCAGCGGCATTGTCGCCGCCGCCGCCGGCCACGACGACCTTGCCGGAGATGCCCCAGTCCGCCGCAAGATCGGCGCGCAGGTGCCCTGCCGCCTCGCTGCCCTCGACCAGCCGGGGCATCTGTTCGCGGCGCATGCCGGACGCATCGAGCAGTTTGGCGGACCAATCGCGCGCGCCGGTGTCGAGCCAGGCGGTACCGGCGGCATCGGACATCTCGGACGTCAGCTCGCCCGTCAGCCAGTGCACCAGATAATCCTTCGGCAGCAGAACTTTGGCGACCCGCGCGAAGAGCCGCGGTTCGTTCCGGGCCATCCAGACGAGCTTGGGCGCGGTGAAGCCGGGGAACACGATATTGCCCGAAAGCCGGCGCATGTCGTCCATCGCGTCAAGCTCCGCGGCCTCGGCATGGGCGCGCGTGTCGTTCCAGAGGATGCAGGGGCGCAGCACCTTGCCGGCGTCATCGAGCGTGACGGCGCCGTGCATGTGCCCCGATATGGCGATACCCTTCAGCGCGGCGAAGGCGGCGGCATCTTCCGCGCGCAAGGCATCCGCTACCTTGCGGCAGGCGACGATCCAGGCGGCGGGGTCCTGCTCGCTCCACCCGGGGGCCGGGTGGGCAACCTCAAGCGCTGCCTCGGCGCTGGCGACCACGCTCTGGTCCTCGCGTATGAGCACGCCGCGCAATCCCGACGTGCCAAGATCCAGCCCCAGAAACATCGCGCCCCCCGATTGTTTCGGAGAGCATCGCCGCTTTAACTTTGCAAGTCAAAGTATAAGGGCAGGGCTCAGCGCCCGTCGCCATTGCGGGTGAAGACGAGGCCCATGCTGTCTCGCAGGACCAGCGGGCCGCCGATGTAATCCTCGCCGATGCCGGGGGTGCGCAGGGCCAGATGCCAGCCGCCACCAAGGCCCGGCACATCGAGCTGCATCGGGTCCATCTCGGCGGTGGCGCCGCCCTCCATATGGGTGAGGGAAAAGACCTGGGCGCCATCCGGGGCGTGGCGGAGCGAGGCGAAGACGGTGCGCCCGTCGATCGGCTTGAGATAGTCGAAATGGTCCTGCGGGCCGAAATTGTGCCGCAGCCAACGGTTGGCGCGGCGGAACTTGCGCAGCTCGAACATGAACGCCGTCTGCACGCCGTCGAGCGACGACAGCGAATGCGAGACGTTGCAGTATTCGTGCATGTCGTCCATCCACGCCCGCGCGATCGCCTTGAGAGTACCCACGGTATAGGTGTCCGGGCCCGCGAGCTTCGGCTCGGCGATGCTGAGCAGGCGCGCGATCTCGCCAAGATCGTAGGCGGTGACGGTGACGAGCGCCGGCAGGAATTCGAAGAACCGGGCCAGCTCGTCGCGCGTGGCGAAGCCCAGCTCTTTCAGGCGGCGGAAATTGGCGGGCACGGAATAGGCGTATTCATCGACCTGCCATTTCAGGCTGATCGCCTCTTCGGCCACGACCTTCACCCCGTAATGATCGTCCTGGTTGCGCACGAAGCCCCAGGAGGCGCGGGCGCGGGCGTTGAGGAAATCCATCGGCACGCCGGGGAAGGCGGCATAGGTCAGCATCGCGACGGCGGGATTGTCGTAGGCCTTGTCGAGGATCTCCATCCGCGTGTCGCCGAGGCGCGTGTTGATGTTCAGCTCGGGGTTCACCTGCGTGCCGCGGCGCAGCGTGTCGTGGTTGGCGGTGCCGCTGATCCAGTTCTCGCCGCGCTCGAGCATCTCCTGGATGCGCCAGTATTTCGAAAGCCAGAACGTGTAGAGGAACGGCGTGTTATGGGCGAAGGTCAGCGGGCCCCACTGGAACACGTCGTCGTCGGTCTGCGCCTCGATCACGGCGCGGTAGGTAGAGCTCAGCTCCCAGTCTTCCTGCGGCCAGGGGCGGCCGTCCTCGAAGATGAACCAGGGGCGATACTCGGTGCCTGCGACGTTCTGGACGATGTCGGACATGGATTGCAGGTAGTCGTCGTCGTGGCGCAGGGCCTGATCGCGCGCATCCCACCACTTGAAGTCCTGCGCGCCGTCGACCCGGATCCCGTCGGCGCCGAAATCGATCTTGCGGCGCTGCATCTCGAGCAGGATCGCGCGCACCGCGGGGTTTCGGTAATCGAGGTTCTGGCCGTACATGTTCGGCCCGGCGAAGAAATGCGGATTGAGCGCGCCGAGTCCCTGATTGTCGGCATGGCCGAAGACCACGTCGAGGATCAGCATCTTGCGTTTCTTGGGGAAGTTGTGGAGCACCGCGGCCAGGTCCACCAGCTCGTCGGGCCGGCCGCTTTCAAGAAGCACCGGGTTGACCGTGGCCATGCCCGAGATCACCACGTCGTAGCCCCAGTTGATCGTGTCGGGGCGGGTGAGGTTGACGGTGATGCGGTCGTCCTCTCCCTCCGCCTGGGCCCAGAAATCCGGGCCCGTCTCGTAGACGGTCGTCGGCTCGACCGGCAGAAGCTGCACGGCGTCGTAGCCGAGGAAGAGCTGGTCGGCCGGCTCCAGCGGCAGGTCCTTACTGAAACGCTCGGCGAGGCGTTCGAACTGCCGGGTAAGGCTGGCCAGCGTGCCGCCCGCCGTGGCGGTGGGCACGTGGATCTGCAGGATGTTGCAGGGAGGGCCGAACTTGTGCGGGGTATCTCCCTTCAGCTCCGCCCAGAATTCCGCATCGCCGCGCCCCTCGTGCATGGCGGCGGTATCGTAGAGCTCGGCGGGCGCGAAGGCCCCGAAGGGCAGCGAAGCGGCGAGCGGATCGAAGATGCGATGCCAGGCGCCATCGGCATCGCGCCAGACCAGCGCATAGAAGTCGCCCACCTGGTTGCGGCGCCCGGCACGCAGCCCGCGGGCGGCAGCGAAGGTATGCGCCTCGAACCGCGCGACCTTTAGGTAGGTGCGGTGGAACTCGACCTCCTGGTAGGAGCGCGTCAGGTCCAGAGGCTCGGTGGGGCAGAGGATCTCGAGGAAGACGTCGCCATCCGGCACCCGGTTGTCCTGCAATTCGGGCGTCCAGAACCCGAAACGCACGAGATCGCCCTCTACCTGCGCGCCAAGCGCCCGGGCGATCGCCACCTCGCCATCGAAGGTGGTCAGCGCCGAGGTCAGGGTCTGGCGGCACCAATCCGCCATCTCGGCGGCGATGGCGTCGTCGGCTATGGCATCGGTCTGGTGCGACATGGGTGGATCCTTCCGGAGCTTGCCCTCTGGGCGGGGCGTTCGGGCCGGTGCTGGCGTGTGCTCGGCGCCTTTAAGCAGAGGCGGCGGGGATTGGCCAGAATTCCGCCGCCCCCCCTTCATGCGTCGCGGGACGAACCGGGCGGCTGTGTCACGAAATGCCGGGCGGATGCGTCAGGCGCGCACGTCCGGGCCGTCGCGGCCGGTGCGGGCGCGGATCTGCGCGAGCTCTTCGGCGGCGGCGATCACGCTTTCCAGAGCCTCCTGGGGGTCGCGGTCGAAGCGGGCCGGGTCGGTCTCCACGTCTTCGAGGTAGACGCGCAGTGTCGCGCCCTCGGTGCCTGTGCCCGACAGGCGCAAGACGATCCGGCCGCCGTCGTTCAACTCGATCCGCAGGCCCTGGGCGGCGGCGACGGAGCCGTCGACCGGATCGTCGTAGGAAAATTCGTCGGCGCCGGTCACCGTGCGCCCGGCATAGGTCTGGCCCGGCAGGTCGGCAAGGCGGCCGCGCACGTCGTCCATCACCGCATGGGCGGCCTCGGCCGCGACGTTCTCGTAGTCGTGGCGGGAATAGTAGTTGCGCCCGAAGCTCCGCCCAATGGGCGGCGACCAGATCGGTGGCGGACTTGCCCGTGGCGGCCAGAATGTTGAGCCAGAGCAGGACCGCCCAGAGCCCATCCTTCTCGCGGACGTGGTCTGAGCCGGTACCGGCACTTTCCTCGCCGCACAGCGTGATGCGCCCGTCGTCCAGCAGGTTGCCGAAGAACTTCCAGCCCGTCGGCGTCTCGTAGCATGGCCAGCCCGCGCGCCTCGGCCACGCGATCGAGCGCGCGGGATGTCGGCATGGATCGGGCGACGCCCTTCAGCCCGCCCTCGTAGGCCGGGGCGAGATGGGCGTTGGCGGCCAGCACCGCGAGGCTGTCGGACGGGTCGACATAGGCGCCGCGCCCGACGATCATGTTGCGATCGCCGTCGCCGTCCGACGCCGCGCCGAAATCTGGGGCGCCTTCGCCGGTCATGTGGTCGAGCAGGTCCTTGGCCCAGATCGGGTTCGGGTCCGGATGACCGCCGCCGAAATCGGGCTTCGGCGTGCCGTTGACGACCGTGCCGGGGGCAGCGCCAAGACGCTCTTCGAGGAGCGCGGTCGCATAGGGGCCGGTGACGGCGTGCATCGCATCGAAGCGCATGGTGAAGCCGCTCGCGAACATCGCGCCGATGGCGTCGAAATCGAAGAGCTTCTCCATCAGCTTGGCGTAGTCCTGGACAGGGTCGACGACCTCGACCTCCATGCTCGCCCAGATCGGACGTGCCGAGGCTGCCCAGATCGACATCGCCGGTCTCGATGATCTCGTAGCTGGTCAGCGACTGGCTGGCGGCGTGAATGGCGGATCGGTGACGCTTTCGGGCGCCGGGCCGCCATTGGCGGTGTTGTACTTGACGCCGAAATCCTCGTCGATGCCGCCGGGGTTGTGGCTGGCCGAGAGGATGAGGCCGCCATCGGCGCGGCGCTGGCGGATCAGGTTCGAGGCGGCGGGCGTGCTGAGAAGGCCGCCCTGACCGACGATGATCCGCGCCGCCCCACCTGCGGCGGCCATGCGAAGGATGACCTGGATGGCGCGATCGTTGAAGTACCGCCCGTCGCCGCCCACCACCAGGGTCTTGCCCTCGATGCCGCCGATCCCCGCCCAGGTCGCCTGGATGTAGTTCTCCAGGTAATGCGATCCCATGAAGGTGCGGGTCTTCTTGCGCAGGCCGCTGGTGCCGGGCTTCTGGCCGGGGATGGGGCGGGTGGTGACGGTGAGGCGTTCCATGGGCGGGGCTCCTATCGTCCTGCGTCGGACATCAGACGCGCCGCACGGGCGACGCGGGGGTCGGTGGCGAGGGCGCCGGCGGCGACGGGAAGGCGGCGGCGCCAGTTGGGATGCTCGGTGGTGGTTCCGGGCAGGTTGGGCTGTTCGACGAGGCCGAGCACATCCTCGATCTGCAGGGCGACGAGGGCGGAGGGCGTGGAGGCGAGGAAGGCGTGCAGGGGGTCCGGGCCTTCCTGTGGCGCGGCAGGGGCCGCGCCGGCTCCGACCGGCCCTGGCGAGGGGCCTGCCGCGGACCCCTGCATCGCGGCGTCGAGGGCGCCGATCTCGCGCAGGCGGGCGGTGCGGGCAGCATCGGCCCGGGCGGCATCGATGTCGCCCAGGGCCTCGCGCAGCGCGATCTCGCTGCCGCGGCGCCAGCCGGCATAGGTGGGCAGATCGTGGGTGCCGAACGAGGCGAGCGCGGCCTGCGGGTAGGCCGGCGCGGCGCGAAAGCCGCCGCCGTCCTCCACGTCCTGCTCGAACATCACCACCCGGCAGCTCAGCACGCCGGAGGCATCCAGCACCTCGTGAAGGCCCTCGGGAATGTTCCCCAGGTCCTCGCCGACGATCACCGCCCCGGCGCGCGCCGCCTCGATCCGAACGACGGCCAGCATCGCGTCGCGCGGCATCGCCACGTAGGCGCCGGGCAGGCCGGGTTCGTCGGGAACCCAGAACGTGCGGTCGAAGCCGAGGATGTGGTCGATCCGCAGGGCATGGGCGAATTGCAGTTGCTTGCGCAGCGTCTCGGCGAGGGGTCGGAAGCCCGCGCGCGCCAGCGACAGCGGGTCGAAGGGTGCGAGGCCCCAGCGTTGCCCCTCTGCCGAGAACGCATCCGGCGGCGCGCCAAGCGAGACGCCGCGGGCGAAGAGGTCGCCGCCGTCCCAGGTTTCGGCGCCGGAGGGATGGGTGCCGACGGCGAGGTCGAGGTAGAGGCCAAGCGCCATGCTGGCCGCGCTTCCGGCCCGTGCCGCATCGGCCAGCTGCACCTCGGCCTGCCATTGCAGCCAGGCGTGAAAGCGAAGCGGCCGCGCCCGCGCCTTCGGCAAAGGCGGCGACCGCCGCGCCGGCGGGGTCGCGGTAATTGGTGGGCCAGTCGACCCAGTAGGCGCCGAACTTCTCTGACAGGGCCTGATGGGTGGCGAAGCGCTGGAGTGCGGTGCCCTCGCGGGACAGGAACGCCTCGAACGCGGGGTCGGCGCCCCCGCCTCGGCCGCGGCGAAGGCCTCGCGCTGCGCCGCCTGCCGTGCGGCGAGGGCGGCGGGATAGTCGATCAGCGCGGTCCCTGGGGCCGAAGCCTCGCCCGGCATGGCCGCGTGGGCGGTGTTCAGCCGGCGGCGATGCGAGGGCGAATAGGGGCTGATGCGCCTCGGGATCGGCGGGAAAGCCTGCATGCACGGGGTTGATGCCGACGAAGCCGGCGCCCGCTGCGCCAGTTCCTCGACTCCTGGGTCAGATCGGGATAGCCCGAGACCGCCTTCGGCCGCCGTGCGCAGGCCGTAGAGCGGCAGGGTCACGCCCCACCGCGTTCCGGCAGGGGCAGCGCGGCAGGGGCGGACGGATCAGCAGCGGGTCTGCTGCCGCATCCCATCGATCAGGTCTCCAGCGTGTAGTATCCGACGGCAGAGCCGGCAGGGCCAGCCCCCTGCGCTGCGCCCTCAGCGCGTCCCCATCCTCGACGATCCGCCTCCTGCGCCGGGGCCGGCAGGGCCAGAATGAACGCGCTGGTCCGCCTTGCGCGATGATCCACAGCGGCAGAGCGTGCGCGGCGTCTCTCCGCCGCGAGTGCGCGGCCAGCGCCTCGGCCACCTCGGTCGCCGTTCCGCGCGACACCCATCGCCCCGAGCAGGCGCGGATCGTCTCGGGCCCGGTCTCGCGACGCTGCCGCATTTGGTCCGATAGCGCGGACAAGACGCCGGCCGTCCGAGCCGAAGTGTCCGTCGGCACTCATAGCGGTGTCACGGGCCTCGAGCACGAAGACGACGACGGACTGCGGGGCCGACCTCGGCCGTTTGCCGCCTTGAACCGCCGTGCGCGCTCCGGTCCGGCGCTGTCGATCTGAGCACCCAGGCGCGGCGCTCGGCGGCTCGGGCAGCCGAGCTCCGCGCCGTCGCCGGTCGATTGAAGACCATGAAGATCGCGCCTGTGATGCGGCAGCCCGGCGGATTGCCGGCGGTGCCGCGCAGATCGCCGCAGAGCTGCCTGCTCCGGGTCTTCCCAGTCGCCGCTCCGTCGGATGCCGTCGGCCTGCCACCAGAACAGATCCTCCATCCCGTCGATGCGGCGCTCGCGCGAGTGCAGGAAGCGTTTCTGCCGCACCACCGGATGGGCTCTGGCGGAACCGGCGAGCGCCGCGGTGAAGTCAATGAACGCCTCGTCCATGGTGGCCCAGTCGATCCAGCTGATCTCGTTGTCCTGGCAATAGGCGTTGTTGTTGCCGTTCTGGGTATTGCCCAGCTCGTCTCCGGCAAGGATCATCGGCGTGCCCTGGGCCACGAGCAACGTCGCCATCATGGCACCTGCGCAGGTCGCGGGCGGCGCGGATCTCGGGGTCGTCAGTGGGGCCCTCGACGCCGAAATTGTGGCTGTGGTTCTCGGAATGGCCGTCGCGGTTGTCTTCGCCGTTCGCCTCGTTCTGGTGATGGTTGTAGCTGACCACGTCGTGCAGGGTGAACCCGTCATGCGCGGTGAGAAGGTTCACGGAACTCGTCGCAGGGCGGCCGGAATGGTCGAATTGCAGGGCGGACCCGGTGAGCCGGTCGGCGAGGTCGGGCGCGCGGCCCGATCGCCGCGCCAGAACGGCGAACGCCGTCGCGGAACTTGTCGTTCCACTCCAGAAATGGCGGCGGGAAGGCGCCGAGCTGGTAGCCGCCCGGGCCGATGTCCCAGGGCTCTGCGATCAACTTCACGCCGGTCAGCACCGGATCCTGACGGATGGCGTCGAAGAAGGCGGCGCCGCGGTCGAACCCGGTATCCGTGCGCCCGAGGGTCGAGCAGAGATCGAACCGGAAGCCGTCCACATGCATCACCTCCACCCAGTAGCGCAGGGAATCCATGACCATCCGCAGGACCATCGGATGATCCACGTTGACCGTGTTCCCGGTGCCGGTGTCGTTGTGGTAATGGCGCGGGTCGTCGGCAAGCCGGTAGTAGCTGAGGTTGTCGAGCCCGCGATAGCCCAGGGTCGGCCCCATCTCGTTGCCCTCGCAGGTGTGGTTGTAGACCACATCCATCAGCACCTCGATGCCGGCGGTGTGCAGGCGCGCGACCATCTGCTGGAATTCGGCGATGTCGGCGGCCTGGAGATACCGCGGATCGGGCGCGAAGAACCCCAGCGTCTGGTAGCCCCAGTAGTTCGTCAGGTCCTTCTCGATCAGGAAGCGGTCGTTCAGGAAGGCCTGCGCCGGCAGAAGCTCGATCGCGGTGATGCCGAGGCTGGTCAGGTGGTCCAGCATCGGCTCGGAGGCAAGGCCGAGGAACGTGCCGGCCGGCGAGGCCGAGGGGTGCCGGGCGGTAAAGCCCTTCACGTGCGCCTCGTAGATGATGCTGCGGTCGATCGGCGTGGCCGGGCCCACATCCCCGCCCCAGGAAAAGGCCGTATCCACGACGACGCTGCGCGGCATGTAGGGGGCGCTGTCGCGCTTGTCGTAGGTCAGGTCGGCCTGCTTGGCGCCGACCGTGTAGCCCATCAGCGCATCGTGCCATTGCGGATGGCCCGTGAGCCGCTTGGCGTAGGGGTCGATCAGCAGCTTGTTGGGATTGAAGCGGTGCCCCTCTTCGGGGCGGTAGGGGCCGTGGGTGCGGTAGCCGTAGTGCTGGCCGGGGCGCAGGCCCGAGATGTAGCCGTGCCACACGTCGCCGTTGCGTTCGGGCAGGTCGAGCTTGCGCACCTCCGTCCCGTTCTCGTCGAAGAGACAGAGGGTCATCCGGGTGGCATGTTCCGAGAAGACGGCGAAATTGACGCCGTCGCCATCGAACGTGGCTCCGACGGGGGCCGGGCGCCCGGCGGTCACGACGAGGTGTTCGATCATGGTTGGTCGATAAGCTCCTGATAGAGGGCGGCATAGTCCGCGGCGGATCCATCCCAGCCCACGGGTTGACGCATGGCGTTTTTCTGAAGGCGCGTCCAAACGTCCGGCTGACGATATAGGGCGCAAAGACGGGTCAGGGCATCGGCGAGCGACGCCGCGTTCACGGGGTGGAACTGCAGCCCCGTGGCCACGCCGGCGCGAAGGCCCGCGGGGCTGGCGGGGATCACCGTGTCGGCGAGCCCGCCGGTGAGCGCCACGAGCGGCAGGGTGCCGTAGCGCAGCCCGTAGAGTTGGGTAAGGCCACAGGGTTCGAAGCGCGATGGCACGAGGATCGCCTCGCCGCCGGCGATCAGACGGTGGGCAAGGGCCTCGTCGTAGCCGATGCGGACGGCGACGCCGGGCTGACGCGCGGCGACGTCGCGAAAGGCGTTCTCGAGCTCGGGGTTGCCGGACCCGAGCATGGCGAGCTGGCCGCCCCCGGCCAGCAGCGCAGGGAGCGCCTCGAGCAGCAGGTCGATCCCCTTCTGTTCGGTCAGGCGGGAGACGAGCACGCAAAGCGGCCCCTCGGCCTGCGGCAGGCCGGCCTCTTCGCGCAGGGCGGCGGTGTTGCGCGCCTTGCCTTTCGGCGTGGTGTAGCGGTGCGCGATGGCGGGATCGACGTGCGGGTCCCATTCAACCAGATCAACGCCGTTCAGAACCCCGTGAAGATCGCCGGCCCGCGCCCGCAGTACCCCATCGAGGCCCATGCCGAATTCCGGGGTCATCAACTCGCGGGCATAGGTGGGGCTGACGGTGGTCAGCCGGTCGGCGCCGACGAGGCCGGCCTTTAGGGCGCCGATCTGACCCCAGTATTCGAAGCCTTCGGACGTGAATCCGGCTGCCGGCAGCCGTAGCTCCTCCAGCAACGTTCGGGGCGCGAGGCCCTGGAAGGCGATGTTGTGGATTGTCAGCACCGTTCCGACGCGCCCGGCCGCCTGCCTCTGCCTGAGGTAGATCGGCGCGAGGCCGGGCTGCCAGTCGTGCAGATGCAGGATGTCGGGATGCCAGCCGGCCGCGCCCTCGGCGGCGAGGGTGGCGGCGACAAGGGAGAGGGCGGCGAACCGCTGCGGGTTGTCCGGCCAGTCGCGGCCATCGGGGCCGAGGTAGAGGGTGGCGCCGCGATCGTAGAGATGCGGCGCGTCGAGCACGTAGAGGTGAAGGCCCCTCGCGTGCCCCTCCAGCACCCGGGCCGCGCCGCCGAAGTGATCCGCAACGCGCCAGATCTCGCGGCCGCCTTCGAGCGCCGCCATCACCGCCCGGTAGCCCGGCAGCAGCGTGCGCATCTCGACGCCCGCACCCTTCATAGCGCCGGGCAGGGCGCCGACCACATCGGCCAGCCCGCCAGTCTTGACCAGCGGGGCGCACTCCGAAGCAACCGAAAGGACCCTCGTCATCGTAGCGAAGGCGGGGCCGCGATCATTGCGCGGCGGCCCGCTTGTTCAGCATCTGCTGCGTGATCAGCGTCACGCCGCCCTCGGAGACGCGGAACCACTTGCCGTCCTCCTCGGGGTCCTCGCCCACGACCAGCCCTTCGGGGATCGTCACCCCCCGGTCGATCACGACGTTCTTCAGCCGGGCGTGCCGCTCGACCGTAACGTAAGGCAGTACGACCGCGTGATCGAGGACCGAATAGGAGTTGGTGTGGACCATCGTGTGCAGGAGCGAATTGCGCACCTCGGTGCCCGAGATGATGCAGCCCCCGGCGATCATCGAAGATACGGCCATTCCGCGCCGGTCCGCCTCGTCATGGATGAACTTGGCGGGCGGGACGTGCTGCGAATACGTCCAGATCGGCCAGTTCTTGTCCCACAGGTCAAGGTCCGGCGTGAAATCCGTCAGGTCGAGATTGGCCTTCCAGAACGCATCGACCGTGCCGACGTCGCGCCAGTAGGCCGGAGCGCTTTCGTCATGCTTCACGCAGCTTTCGGTGAAGCGGTGGGCGACGGCCTTGCCGTTCTTGACGATGTCCGGGATCAGGTCCGTGCCGAAATCGTGGCTGGAATTCTCGTCTTCTGCGTCGTGTAGCAGGAGATCCCTCAGGAACGGCCAGGAGAAGACGTAGATCCCCATGGAGGCCAGTGCCATCTCGGGGTCGTCGGGCGTGCCCGGGGGATCCTTCGGCTTCTCGAGAAAGCTGGTGATGCGGCCCGTAGCATCGGTATCCATCACCCCGAAGGCCACTGCCTCCATCCGCGGAACGGTCAGGCAGCCCACGGTCACGTCGGCACCGGTTTCGGCGTGCTGCTGGAGCATCGCCTCGTAATCCATCTTGTAGATGTGGTCTCCGGCCAGCACGACCACGTAATCGATCTCGTAACTGTCGACGATGTCGATGTTCTGGGTGACGGCATCGGCGGTGCCGCGATACCAGCGACTTTCGTCTACCCGCTGGCTGGCCGGCAGGATATCGAGGTATTCGTTTCGCTCGGCGCGGAAGAAGTTCCAGCCGTTCTGGCAGTGGCGGATCAGGCTGTGCGCCTTGTATTGCGTGGCGATGGCCATCTTGCGGATGCCTGAATTCATCGCGTTGCTGAGGGCGAAGTCGATGATCCGGGTCTTGCCGCCGAAATAGACGGCCGGCTTGGCGCGCCGGTCCGTCAGTTCCTTCAGGCGCGAGCCGCGCCCGCCGGCCAGAACGAACGCCATGGATCGGCTGGAAAGCCGTTGCGTGCTCGGTGTCATGGTGTCCCCCTCAGGATGTGGCCGTCATCCACCGGTCTTTGCCGGGTCATGGATCAGAAAGACGGTCGATAGCGGCGGCAGCGTGAGGTGGGCCGAGGCGGGCTGGCCCATATGCCCGCTGGCGGTAGCCGTGACCCCGCCCATGTTGCCGCGATTGCCGCCGCCATAGAGGCTTGCATCGGTGTTGAGCGCCTCGCGCCAATACCCCGCCAGCGGCAGGCCGACATGCAGATCGGGCTGCTCGACGGCCGCGAAGTTACAGAAAACGGCAACCTCGGGATCGCCCGAGAAGCCACGGCGGATCCAGCCATAGATCGACCGATCGGCATCGTTCGCCTCGATCCACTGGAACCCTTCGGGCTCCGCATCGCGGACATGCAGGGCCGGCGTGCCGCGATAGAGCGTATTGAGATCGCGCACGAGCCGCTGAACGCCGCCATTCTGGGGTGTGTCCGCCTCGTGCCAGGACAGCTCCTTATCGTGGTTCCATTCGATCGACTGGGCGAACTCGCAGCCCATGAAGAGCAGCTTCTTGCCCGGATGCCCCCACATGAAGGCGTAGTAGGCGCGCAGGTTGGCGAATTTCTCGTCGCGGCTGCCGGGCATCTTGTCGATCATCGGGCCCTTGCCGTGCACGACCTCGTCGTGGCTGATCGGCAGAACGAAATTCTCGCTGAACGCGTAATGAAGGCCGAAGGTCATCTGATGGTGGTGGTGGCGCCGGTACAGGGGGTCCTTCTGCATGTAGTCGAGCGTGTCGTTCATCCAGCCCATGTTCCACTTGTAGCCGAAGCCGAGACCACCGGCATCCACGGGCCGCGACACGCTGGGGAAGGAGGTGCTTTCCTCGGCGATCGTCATGATGCCGTCGACCTCGCCATAGGTGACGACGTTCATGCGGCGCAGCATGTCGATGGCCTCGTAATTCTCGCGGCCGCCGTCCTTGTTGGGGACCCATTCGCCGGCCTTCCGGGAGTAGTCGCGGTAGAGCATGGAGGCGACCGCATCCACGCGCAGCCCATCGATATGAAATTCCTCGAGCCAGTAGAGTGCGTTGGCTGTCAGGTAGTTCGCCACCTCCGTCCGGCCGTAATTGTAGATCAGGGTGTTCCAGTCCTGATGGAAGCCCTCGCGGGGGTCGGCGTGCTCGTAGAGCGGGGTGCCGTCGAAGCGGCCCAGACCGTGGGGGTCGGTCGGGAAATGCCCCGGCACCCAGTCTAGGATGATGCCGAGGCCGGCCTGGTGCGCGGCATCCACAAGGTCGCGGAATTCGTGGGGAGGGCCGAAGCGGATGGTGGGTGCGAAGAGGCCCACGGGCTGGTAGCCCCAGGACCCGTCGAAGGGAAATTCGCTGACCGGCAGCAACTCCAGGTGGGTGAAGCCCATGTCGGTGGCATAGGCGACGAGCTCCTTGGCATCTTCCTTGTAGCTGAGCGGTCGGTTGCCGTCGTCCTTGCGGCGGCGCCAGGAGCCCAGATGCACCTCGTAGATCGAGATTGGCGCGGTCCGGGCATTGGCGCCAGCCCGGGTTTCCATCCACTCGCCGTCGTGCCAGCCATATCCGGCGATGTCGCGCACGATGCTGGAATTGGCCGGCGGATGCTGCGAGCCGAAGCCGCAGGGGTCGGCCTTGAGCGGCTGGACCGTGCCGTCCGGCCCGGCGATTTCGTACTTGTAGACCGTGCCGTCGCCGATCCCGGGCAGGAAGATCTCCCACACCCCGGTGGCCCCGCGGCGGCGCATCACATGGCGGCGCCCGTCCCAGAGGTTGAAGCCGCCCACCACAGAAACCCGCAGGGCGTTCGGCGCCCAGACGGCGAAATGGGTACCGTGAGCGCCCTCGTGCTGGCGGACATGGGCGCCCATCACCTGCCACAGACGCTTGTGGGTTCCTTCGCCCAGCAGATACTCGTCGAGCTCGCCCATCACGGGCCCGAAGCGGTAGGGATCGTCGTAGGACCAGCTCTGCCCATCCCCCCCGTGCGCTTCGAGCGTGTACGCGCCAGTGCCGGGGACGGCGGCCGAGAAGAGGCCCTCGGCGCCATCGACCGGGGCGAGGGGGTGCGTCTTGCCGCCCATCACGGCGGCCAGCCTCGCGGCGCCCGGGGCGAAGGCGGTGACGGTCTGCCGGCTGCCGCGCTGGTGAAGGCCGAGGATGGCGAAGGGATCGGCGCATCGGCCGGCGACGACCGCATGGGCAAGGGCGGGATCGACGCCTGCGACCGTTGCGGTCGCGGCGTCGTTGGAACGGGAATGTGCTTCTGTCATGGCCTCACGCTACGGCATTGCGCGGTCAGTTCAACCGCGCCTCGCGCCGTCGGTCAGGCAATCAACCGTTCTGCGGCGTCTGCGTTCCAGACATCGTCCATATACCCCCGTATCGTGCGATCCGAGGAGAACCAGCCGGACCGGGCGGTATTCAGCGCGGCCATGCGCATCCAGCGGCCCTGATCGCGATACGCGGTGTCGATCTCGCGCTGTGCCCGCCAGTAATCGGCGAAATCGGAGCAGACGAGGAAATAGTCTGGCCCGCGAAGGTTGTCGACAATGCCGGCATAGCGATCCCGGGCGCCCGAGCTGAACGAGCCGTCGGCGATGGCGTCGAGCGCTCGGGCCAACCTCGGGGCCTCGGCGATGGCACGGGCGGCATGCCCTTCGATCGCCCGCCGTTCCACGACCTCGGCCGCGGTCATCCCGAAGAGGAAGAAATTCTCCGCGCCCACCTGCTCGCGGATCTCGACGTTCGCGCCATCGAGCGTACCGACCGTCAGCGCGCCGTTCAGGGCGAACTTCATGTTGCCGGTGCCGCTGGCCTCCTTGCCGGCGGTGCTGATTTGTTCGCTGAGGTCGGCGGCCGGGATCAGACGCTCCGCCAATGTCACGTTGTAGTTCGGCGGATAGACCACCTTCAGGCGCCCGCCGGTGACGGGATCCCCGTTGATCGTGGCGGCGACGTCGTTGATGAGGTGGATGATCTCCTTGGCGAAGACGTAGCCCGGCGCGGCCTTGCCGCCGAATATCTTCACCCGCGGGGTCCAGTCCGCCTGCGGGTCGTCGCGGATCGCCTGCCAGAGCGCGATCGTCTCGAGGATGTTCAGATGCTGGCGCTTGTATTCATGGATGCGCTTGATCTGGATATCGAACATGGCGACGGGATCGACCTCGACACCCAGCGTCCCGGCCATCCAGGCGGCAAGATCGGCCTTGTTGTCGCGCTTGGCGGCGGCATAGGCGGCCATGAAGGCCGGATGGTCGACATGCGGCTCCAGCTCGGCGAGGCGGGCGAGATCGTCGACCCAGCCGTCGCCGATGGTCTCGGTGATCAGGCCCGACAGCCGCGGATTGCACGACAGCAGCCAGCGCCGCGGAGTCACGCCGTTGGTCTGGTTCACGATCCGGTCGGGATGCAGGGCGTGCAGATCGGCGAAGACGGTGGATTTCATCAGGTCGGTGTGCAGGGCAGAAACGCCGTTGACCTTGTGAGCCATGATAAAGCTCAGCTCGCCCATCTTCACGTCGCCGCCCTCCAGCGCCGTCATGGTCCGGCGCGGGTGGCTGGCGGCATGCGCCTCGTCGATGCGGGCGATCAATTGCAGGTGGCGCGGCAGCAGCCGGCCCATCAGATCCTCGGACCACCGCTCCAGCGCCTCAGGCAGGAGGGTGTGGTTGGTATAGGAGAGGCAGGCCCGCGCGGTGGTCACGGCATCCTCGAAGGCCATGCCGCGCTCGTCATGCAGCAGCCGCACCAGTTCCGGGCCGGCGATGGCGGGATGGGTGTCGTTGAGCTGGATCGCGACCTTGGTGGGCAGCTTGCTTATGTCGTTGTATTCGCTGTCGAACCGGCGAAGGATATCGCGCAGGGCGGCGGCGGTGAAGAAGAACTCCTGCTTGAGGCGCAGCTCTTTGCCCTGAGCCGTCGTGTCGTCGGGATAGAGAACGCGGCTGATCGTGCGTGCCAGCGCCTCGGGTTCCGCCGCCGCCGCATATTCGCCGTCGTTAAAGCGATCGAGGTCGAAGAGCTGCAGCGGCTTCGCCGACCAGAGGCGCAGGGTGTTCGCCCAGCGGCCCTGCCAGCCGATGATGGGCGTGTCGTAGGCCTCGGCGACCACAGATTGCGCCGGAGTCCAGACCGCGCGGGTGCCATCCTCGGTGACGTTGCCGCCGAAGCCGATCTGGAACGCCGCCTCGGGCCGTTCAAACTCCCACGCATGCTCCTGGCGCAGCCAATCCTCCGGATCCTCGACCTGCCGGCCTTCGACGAAGCGCTGGCGGAAGAGCCCGTGCTCGTAGCGGATGCCGTATCCATAGGCCGGGCAGCCGATGGTGGACATCGATTCCAGGAAGCAGGCTGCCAGTCGGCCGAGGCCACCATTGCCAAGGGCCGCATCCGGTTCGTCGGAGACGACCGAGCCCAACGGCAGCCCGAGCGCGTCGAAGGCCTCCTTCGCCTCCTCCAGAAGGCCGAGATTGACGATGGCGTCGCCAAGAAGCCGACCGATGAGGAACTCCATCGAAAGGTAGTAGACGCGCTTGTGCCGCCCCTCGTAGGTCGAACGGGTCGCCGCGAACCAGCTGTCGACCATGCGATCGCGAACCGCGTGGCTCAGGGCCATCCGCCAGTCGTAGACCGTGGCGTGCGAAGCATCCTTGCCCAGCGTATAGCTCAGATGCCTGAGGATATCGGTCTTGAGGTCAAGAGCTTGCATGTCGTCCCGTCCTTACTGGTCTGGCGCACTGACTTAACATCCGGTCCTGCTGCCGAGCCGGAGCGCAGGAGGTGCCCCTGCGAGCGGCCTTATTGGCCCCAGCCGATATGAGCGCAAGGCCCTTGACCCAGCGTCTGGATGCCACAGGCACGAGGGGCTCGGGAATGGCGTTCGCCCGGCTGTGTTGCCTCATCGGAGGGCTATCCGCGAATTGTTACAAAGTGCTCAACATCTCCGGAATCCGCTCGCGGAACCGGAAGAAGCCATGGGGCGCATGGGGCCAGGCGGTGCTGTCCCATTCCCGGCGGACCTTGATCAACGGGATGCCGCACGGCGCCAGGGCGGCGACCAGGGCCTTCACCCGGTCGCCAGCGGGGCCGACCGGCGTATAGGCGCCCACGACCTGTTCGGCACCCGACGCGGCGATGGCCTCGGCGGCGGCGCCCATGTCGGGCCCGCAGGCGATCCGGGAGCCGAACGCCTTCGTATGGCGAGTGAGGCAATCGTCCATCGCGCCGGCGGCGAATGCCTGGACGGCTGGCGCCACCAGCAGGGAAGAGCGGTCTATCGTGGCGTCGACGGGCATGACAACCAAGTCCCGCGCACCCTGCAGGGCGAAATCTGGCGACAGATCGTCCTCGTTGAGCAGCCAGACGGTCCGGCGCGACCGGTCCCACTCATCCGGCAGCCTGGCTTCTGGCAGGGGCCGAGGGGCCGGCGGCGGCGGGCCATCCAGCGCCTGCGCGGACGTGGCCAGCCCCCGGGGCGAGAACCGCCCGTCCGTGTAGCGTTCGATGTTCTCGCGGGTCGCCAGATAGGTCTTGCCGCGGGTCTGCAGGCCAGCCACCCATCTCCATCCCAGGGTGTTGGATGCAGGATCGCCGTCGAGCAGATGCCGCAGGAACCAGTCCGCCCCCAGTTCCCACGGAAGGCGCAGGGTGAAGATCCAGATCGACGCCACCCACATGCGGGCATGGTTGTGCAGATATCCCGTCGCCGCCAGTTCTCCAGCCCAGTGATCGAAGGCATCGATGCCGGTTTCGCCATTGCAGGCAGCCCTCCAGTCGCGCCGTACGCCGTCCTCGACCGCCAGGCGATCGAGCGCCGCCGCACGCCCGGTCTTGTATTGCGTCCACACTCCCGGCCGCATCTCGAGCCAGCCTTTCCAATACGTCCGCCATACGACCTCCTGGACGAACTTCCCGGCCTCCGGCAGCGACCACTGCGCCAGCACCTCGCTCAGAACCTCTGGCTCGGTCACGATCCGGTGACGGAGATACGGGGAAAGTTGCGACACATCCTCGCGGTTATCGGGTCCGAGATCGTGGTTGCGGCGGGCGGCATAGGCGTGGCCGGCCCGTGGCAGAAAAGCCTGCAGCCGCTCCAGCGCGAGGCCCCGCGCCGGCCGGGCAACGATCCGGTGCGCCATATTGGTTGAAACGCTTTGCAAGTCTGCTTCTCTCCGGGATTGGCGAACGACCTATCGTGCCGAGGACACGGTTCAAGGTGCCTGCGGTGCTCTCGCCCGCACCCGCCCTTGCGGCCCCCCGGAGGCGGGACTAAGACTTTGGGCCTAAGGCGTGGCGGCGTGTGGTGCCGGGCCTTGGAACGGTCGGCGCGCGCGGCCGCACTGCTCCGCCAGCCGCGATCGGGGGGGCGGAGATCTGGGCGGGCGCGCTGCCCGGATAAGGCATGCGGGCCCAAGCGCCCGCGATACGAACGGGCCGGTGGTCCGACCCAAGAAATGCGCTGATGCCGTATGCATGCGCTCGGCCCGGCTCCATCAAGGCAGGCGACAATGAGAGATCCCTACGACATCACGATGAACACGCTGGTCCCCATGGTGGTGGAACAGACCTCCCGCGGTGAGCGTGCCTACGATATCTTCTCGCGGCTGCTGAAGGAGCGGATCATCTTCGTCTCGGGGCCGATCCACGACGGGATGTCGTCGCTGATCGTCGCACAGCTGCTGCACCTGGAGGCCGACAACCCCTCCAAGGAAATCTCGATGTACATCAACAGCCCCGGGGGCGTGGTGACTTCAGGCCTGTCGATCTACGACACGATGCAGTACATCAAGCCGGCCGTCTCGACGCTCTGCGTCGGCATGGCGGCCTCGATGGGCTCGCTCCTGCTTATCGGTGGGGCGAAGGACATGCGCTTCTCGCTGCCGAATTCCTCGATCATGATTCATCAACCATCGGGCGGGTATCAGGGCCAGGCGACGGATATCATGATCCACGCCGAACAGACCTTGAAGATCAAGGAACGGCTCAACCAGATCTATGTCCACCACTCCGGGCAGACCATGGAAACCGTGCAGGCGGCGCTTGAGCGCGACCGCTTCCTGACACCCGAGGAGGCGCTGGAATGGGGCCATATCGACCGGATCGTGACCAGCCGCAGCGAGGCGGAAGACGCCAAGAAGGACGCCTGATCCCCGGCCTTCCCACGGCGAGCTTAGGTAATACGGGACAGGTATTTTGACATTGTGGATGCATGGGGGCTGGCCTAAACTGCCAGGACGTTTGGCGCCGGCCCCGTTCTCGGCCGATGGCAGGGCTTGCGGCCTTGGAGGTAACTGATGGCGAACAACGCAAGCGGTGACGGCAAGAACACTCTTTATTGCAGCTTCTGCGGCAAGAGCCAGCATGAGGTCCGCAAGCTGATCGCTGGCCCGACGGTGTTCATCTGCGATGAATGCGTCGAATTGTGCATGGATATCATCCGTGAGGAAACCAAGACCCAAGGCCTGAAATCGTCCGATGGGGTGCCGACGCCCAAGGAGATCTGCGAGGTTCTTGACGATTACGTGATCGGGCAGAGCCATGCCAAGCGGGTTCTCTCGGTGGCCGTGCACAACCACTATAAGCGCTTGAACCACGCTTCGAAGTCCGGCGATATCGAACTGGCGAAATCCAACATTCTGCTGATCGGCCCGACGGGTTGCGGCAAGACGCTTCTGGCGCAGACGCTGGCGCGCATCCTCGACGTGCCGTTCACGATGGCCGACGCGACGACGCTGACCGAGGCCGGCTACGTTGGTGAGGATGTCGAGAACATCATTCTTAAGCTGCTTCAGTCCTCCGAATACAATGTCGAGCGGGCGCAGCGCGGGATCGTCTATATCGACGAGGTCGACAAGATTACCCGCAAGTCCGACAATCCTTCGATCACCCGCGACGTCTCGGGCGAGGGCGTGCAGCAGGCTCTGCTGAAGATCATGGAAGGTACAGTCGCCTCCGTGCCGCCGCAGGGCGGGCGCAAGCATCCCCAGCAGGAATTCCTGCAGGTCGACACGACGAACATTCTGTTCATCTGCGGCGGGGCCTTCGCAGGGCTTGAAAAGATCATCGCCAGCCGCGGCAAGGGTTCGGCGATCGGCTTCGGGGCGGACGTGAAGGATGCCGAGACGCGCGGCGTCGGCGAGATGTTCGGCGAGCTGGAGCCCGAGGACCTGCTGAAGTTCGGGTTGATCCCGGAATTCGTCGGCCGCCTACCGGTGATCGCGACCCTCCAGGATCTCGACAAGGAAGCGTTGGTGACGATCCTGACGCAGCCCAAGAATGCGTTGGTCAAGCAATATCAGCGGCTTTTCGAGCTCGAGGACACGCAGCTGACCTTTACCGACGATGCGCTCAAGGCGATCGCGAAGAGGGCGATCGAGCGCAAGACCGGCGCGCGGGGCCTGCGTTCGATCATGGAGGACATTCTGCTCGACACGATGTTCGACCTGCCCGGCATGTCCAGCGTAGACGAGGTGGTGGTCAACGAGGAGGCCGTCAGCTCCGACGCCACGCCGCTCCTGATCTATGCCGATCGGAAGGGCGAGCCGGTCAGCGCCGGTTGAGGCTCTCGCTGGCGTGAGGCGTGAATGACGGATATCCGCCGCATCGCATCGGGTGGCCAGTTCGAGGGCAAGGTCGGATATTGCCGCGCCGTGGTGCACGACGGGCTGGTCTACGTGGCCGGAACGACCGCTCCCGGCGAAAACATCCCGAGCGACGTGGCCGGGCAGTGCCGGGCGGCGCTCGCCGTGATCGGCGACGCTCTGCGCGAGGCTGGCAGCGGCTTCGACCGCGTGCTTCGCGTGACCTACATCCTGCCCGACAGGCGGGCGTTTCCCGCCTGCTGGCCCATCTTGGCAGAGATGTTCGGGCCGGCGCCGCCCGCGGCCACGATGATCGAGGCCGGGCTGATCGAGGCGCGGTACCTGATCGAGATCGAGGTGACGGCGGCCCTGAACGACGGCATAGGGGTGATCGTCCAGACGTGACCCATCCGCGGCCGCGGCCCATTGGAACTGCGCCGACCGTTCGCTATAGGTGGCGCGAACTCGGGCGGAGGCGATCATGGACTGGGCGGATACCCTGAAGCGTGCGGTCACATGGTGGAACGGCCAGACCCTCGGCACGCAATTGTTCACCAGCCGCAACGGGCGGAAGGTGGGCGAGGATGCGCAGGGCAACATCTTCTACCAGACCGCCGACGGCGCGCGCCGCTGGGTGATCTACAATGGCGAAGCCGAGGCGAGCCGCGTCTCTCCCGAATGGCACGGTTGGCTTCATCACACGTGGCAGTCGCCGCCCACGGAGGCGCCACTGCCGCACCAGCCATGGGAAAAGCCCCATATCGAGAACCTCACGGGCACGCCGCTTGCCTATGCACCGACTGGATCGATCCGGCGGCCCGATCCCGCGCCCCGCAGCGACTACGAGGCCTGGACGCCAAAATAGCCGGCGGCCTGCCCCGATCTTCACCCATCGCTCCGGGCCGGGCCCGGTTCTACACAGGAGTCCAGAATGGCAGGATATCGGGCAGAGCTCGCCGTGGGCGCCGCCGTCATGGCCGTGGCCATCGCCTTCCTCGTCTATGCGTTCGGCGTGGCCGGCGGAACCACGGCCCGGGCGGGCTACGACATCATCGCCTCGTTCCGTTCGGCCGAAGGCGTCTCGGTGGGCAGCGACATCCGGTTGGCCGGGGTAAAGATCGGCAGCGTGACCGACCTTGATCTCAACCCCACGACGTTCCGCGCCGACGCTGTCCTGACCCTTGCCGAGGGGATCGAACTGCCGGACGACAGCTCCATCGTCGTGGCCTCCGAGGGGCTGCTTGGCGGCAACTTCGTGGAGATCCTGCCCGGCGGCTCCCCGTTCAACTTCGAACCGGGCGCCGAGGTGACCAACACCCAGGGCGCCGTGAGCCTGATCCAGCTGCTCACGAAATTCGTCGGCGGAAGCTGATGCGCGGCCGTCTCCTCGCTGCGCTGGTCATCGTCGGCCTAGCCTGCGTTCCAGCCGCGGCGCAGGAAGTTCGATCCGGCAGCGGCGCGGTATTGCGCGGGCTCGATCGCCTGTCAGGCGACCTCTCCGATCTGGAGATCGAAGCCGGGCGGACGAAGCGGCTGGGGCGGCTGGCGATCACGCTTAGCGACTGCCGCTATCCGGTCAACAACCCCGCCGGCGATGCGTTCGCCTATCTCGTGATCGACGACACGGCCATGGGAACGCCGCTCTTCTCAGGCTGGATGTTCGCCTCATCGCCGGCCCTCAACGCGCTTGACCACATGCGCTACGACATCTGGGTTCTGCGCTGCAGCACCGCCTGAGGCGAGGGCGCCGGGCCGGTATCGAAGGCCGCAACGCCGCCCAATGCGCGACGAAGCCGCCGCTGGTAGCTTTCCCGCCCGATCTCGATCGCGCCCAGGCTGCGCAGGTGGTCGGTGACGAACTGCGTGTCGAATAGGGTGAAGCCGCCCTGCCTCAGCCTGTCGACCAGATAGACCAGCGCCACCTTCGACGCGTCCCGCCGCCGCGAGAACATGCTCTCACCGAAGAACGCCGTTCCGAGCGCCACGCCATAGACGCCGCCCACCAGCCGCCCCTCCTCGCGCAACTCTACCGAATGGGCAAAGCCGCGCACGTGGAGGGTGAGGTAGAGGGATCGGATCGTCCCGTTGATCCACGTTTCCGGCCGGTCCGCACAGCCATCCAGAACGCCCGCGAAATCGGCATCAAAGCTCACCTCGAGACCGGCGCCGCGGATGCGCCGGGCAAGTGACCGCGAAATGTGGAACGCATCGAGCGGCAGGATGCCCCGGCGACGGGGATCGACCCAGAAGACCTCCGGATCGTCTCGCCCCTCCGCCATGGGAAAGACGCCCATCGCATAGGCGCGCAGCAGCAGATCGGGCGTGATTTCGGCACTGTCCATCGCAGGTGTCCAAGGTGCCCGGCGCGGCGCCCTTAGCGGATCGCCGTCTCGAGCCAGCGTTCGAGCCAGTGAATGTCGTAGGTGCCGGCGCGGATATCCGGGTCCGCCAGAAGCGCCCGGAAGAGCGGCACCGTGGTATCGACGCCATCGACGATCAGTTCGCCCAGGGCGCGGTTCAGCCGGGCCAATGCCTCGTCCCTGTCGCGACCGTGGACGATCAGCTTGCCGATCAAGCTGTCGTAGTAGGGCGGGATCGAATAGCCTTGGTAGAGCGCGCTGTCGATCCGGACGCCAAGGCCCCCAGGGGCATGGAAGGCGCTGATGCGGCCCGGGCAGGGGGCGAAATCCGGCAGCCGTTCGGCATTGATGCGGGCTTCGATGGCATGCCCCGAGATTGCAAGGTCTTCTTGCCGGAACGAGAGCGGCAGGCCGGCGGCCACGCGGATCTGTTCGCGCACGAGGTCCACGCCGAACACCGCTTCGGTCACCGGATGCTCAACCTGCAGGCGGGTGTTCATCTCGATGAAGTAGAATTCGCCGTCCTCATAGAGAAACTCGATCGTGCCGGCCCCGGCATAGCCGATCCGGGCGACGGCATCGGCGCAGATCGCCCCGATCCGCGCCCGCGTGTCGGCATCTATGGTCGGGCCCGGCGCCTCCTCCAGAACCTTTTGGTGGCGCCGCTGCAAGGAACAATCGCGTTCGCCCAGATGCACCGCGGCCCCCTTGCCGTCGCCGAAAACCTGGATCTCGATATGCCGCGGGGTGCCGAGATACTTCTCGATATACACCTCGTCGTTGCCGAAGGCAGCCCGCGCCTCGCTGCGGGCGGTCTGGAAGGCGCGGTCGATCTCGCTGGCCTTGCGCGCCAGCTTCATGCCGCGCCCGCCGCCGCCAGCGGTGGCCTTGACGATAACCGGATAGCCGATCTCGGCCCCCACGGCGCGCGCTGTCTCCAGATCCGGCACGCCCCCTTCGGAGCCTGGTACGCACGGTACGCCGAGGTTGCGCATCGTTTCCTTGGCGGTGATCTTGTCGCCCATGATGCGGATGTGCTCGGCCGTGGGACCGATGAAGGTCAGCGCGTGGTCCTGCACGACCTGCACGAAATCGGCGTTCTCCGAAAGAAAGCCGTAGCCCGGGTGGATCGCCTCGGCGCCGGTGATCTCGCAGGCCGAGATGATGGCGGGCACGGAAAGGTAGCTGAGGGTGCCGGAGGGCGGGCCGATGCAAACGGATTCGTCGGCCATGCGGACGTGCATCGCGTCGCTGTCGGCCGTGGAATGAACCGCGACGCTGGCGATGCCCATCTCGCGGCAGGCCCGCACCACGCGCAAGGCGATCTCGCCGCGATTGGCGATGAGGATTTTCCTGAACATCGGCACGGGGCGCTACTCGATGATCATCAGCGGCGCGCCGAATTCCACCGGCGCGCCATCCTCGACGAGTATGCGGCGGACCGTCCCGGCCCGTGGGCTGGGGATCTGGTTCATCGTCTTCATCGCCTCGATGATGAGAAGCGTCTGCCCTTCCTCCACCACCGATCCGACCTGCGCGAAGGCCTCGACCGTCGGCTCGGGCTGCAGATAGACGGTACCGACCATCGGCGAGGTCACGGCTCCCGGGTGGTCGGCGGGGTCTTCGGGCGTGGCCGGCGGGCCCGAGGCCGGCATGGCGCCCTGGGCCGGGAAGGGGGCCGGCATCGCGGCCGCTTGCGGTGCGACCATCTGGTGATGGCGGCTGACCCGAACGTTGAGCGAAAGGCCATCGGCCTCCTCGCGCTTCACCTGCAGCTCGGTCAGATCCGTCTCGCGAAGAAGTTCCGCCAAGGCCCGGATAAAGCTCACATCGTCCTTGCTGGTGTCGTCGCCCATGTCGCTCCTGCCTGTTCGCGCCGTGTTCGGCCGGCCATCGCCTGCGCAGGGGTTGGGCGCAAGGTGGCGCCACCCAAGCGCGGGGCCGCCGTTCCGGTCCGCTCTTGCCCGGTCCTTGTGCCGGACCGGCTGTGATGGATCGTTCCTACACCCATTGGGAATCGGTGGAAAGCGATGCACGAAACGCTGGCCGAGCCGGTTCGCCAAGTTCATGCAACGGGACTGCTTGATTTTTCGGAGCGGGGCGGCAACGGTGCGATCTCGCTCCGGTGCCCGCGCGCGTGCGTCCCGGCCTTCGGGCGATGCCGATGAGGGAGTTGCCATGCGCACAAGTCAGACCACGCCCGGTGTCGTCGCAGGCCGCCTGGCCGACCGCGACTACGACGTCCACTTCGATGACAAGACCGCGCCCTTCGATGCCCACGAAGCGCTGGTGGCGGCGGATCGCTGCTATTTCTGCCACGATGCGCCCTGCATCACGGCGTGCCCCACCGCGATCGACATTCCGCTCTTCATCCGGCAGATCCAGACGGGGCTGCCGAAGGCGGCCGGCCGGACGATCTTCGACCAGAACATCCTCGGCGGCATGTGCGCCAGGGTCTGCCCGACAGAGGATCTGTGCGAGGGCGCCTGCGTGCGGCAGGCGGCCGAGGGCAAACCGGTGGAGATCGGGCGCCTGCAACGCCATGCGACCGACAGCGTGATGGTGGATGGCGGGCAGCCCTTCGCCCGCGCCGAAGCGACCGGCCGCCGCATCGCGGTCGTCGGCGCCGGGCCGGCGGGGCTGGCCTGCGCCCATCGGCTCGCGGTGCGGGGCCACGAGGTGGTGATCTTCGATGCGCGGCCGAAGCCCGGCGGCCTCAACGAATACGGGATCGCCGCCTACAAGACCCCGCACGACTTCGCGCAGGCGGAGGTGTCCTGGCTGCTGGGCATAGGGGGCGTAGAGCTGCGCACCGGAACGCGCGTGGGGCAGGATATCTCAATCGAGGAGCTGCGCGAGGAATACGACGCCGTGTTCCTCGGTATCGGCCTTGCCGGGGTGAACGCCCTGCGGGCCGAAGGCGAAACCCATGACAACGTGCACGACGCGGTCGACTTCATCGCTCGGCTGCGGCAATCGGCGGACAAGGCCGACATCCCCGTGGGGCGCCATGTGGTGGTGATCGGCGGCGGCATGACGGCGGTGGACGCCGCCGTACAATCGCGCCTGCTGGGGGCGGAGCACGTGACGATGGTGTATCGCCGCGGTCGCGAGAGGATGGGCGCCTCCGAGCACGAGCAGCTGCATGCCGCGTCGAAGGGCGTGCGCATCGTCACCGGCGCCGCCCCCGTCCGGCTGCATGGCGCGGGCTCGGTCGAGGCCGTGGAGTTCGCCTATGTGGACGAGACCGGCACGCCGGCGGAGGGCGCCGAGACCTTCCGCCTGCCGGCCGATCAGGTCTTCAAGGCGATCGGGCAGGTGCTGGACGGCGCGCCCGGCGGCCTAGCGCTCGACGGACGGAAGATCGCCGTAACCGGGCCGGGCCGCAGCTCGATGACCGGCGTCTGGGCGGGCGGCGACTGCACCGCCGGCGGCGACGACCTGACGGTGACGGCCGTGGCACAGGGGCGCGATGCGGCGGACGACATACATCTGGCGCTCGCCGGAGCCACCGCCCTTGCCGCAGAGTGAACCCGCCGCGATGACCGACCCACGCAGCCTTCTGGCAACGGCACTCGACGCAGGCTGTTCGATCACGCCCGCGTCGACCCTTAGCTTGCTCTTCGGCCGCGCCGCACCCCTGGTCAGCCTGCGCACGCTTGCCGTTGCCGGGTGTCTCGCGGCGCTTTTCCCTTGGATGAGCCCCTCCAATCCCTGACCTCCGAGAAAGAGGACCGTCATGGCCAATCTCGCCTCCGACTTCGTCGGCATCCGTTCGCCCAACCCGTTCTGGCTGGCCTCAGCGCCCCCGACCGACAAGGAATACAACGTCCGCCGCGCCTTCCAGGCGGGGTGGGGCGGGGTGGTCTGGAAGACGCTCGGCGAGGATCCGCACGTGGTCAACGTCAACGGCCCGCGCTACGGCGCCATCTGGGGGGCCGACAGACGCCTTCTGGGGCTCAACAACATCGAGTTGATCACCGATCGCCCCCTTGAGGTGAACCTGCGCGAGATCGCGGCGGTCAAGCGCGACTGGCCGGATCGCGCCATGGTGGTCAGCCTCATGGTGCCCTGCGAGGAAGCCGCGTGGCAGCGCATCCTGCCGCTGGTCGAGGAAACCGGCGCAGACGGGATCGAGCTGAATTTCGGCTGCCCGCACGGGATGAGCGAGCGGGGCATGGGCTCTGCCGTGGGGCAGGTGCCCGAATACATCGAGATGGTCGCGCGCTGGTGCAAGGCGAACACGCGGATGCCGGTCATCGTCAAGCTGACGCCGAACATCACCGACATCCGCTACCCGGCGCGGGCGGCGAAGGCGGGCGGCGCCGACGCGGTCAGCCTGATCAACACGATCAGCTCCATCACCTCGGTCGATCTCGATACGATGTCGCCCGAGCCCTCCATCGACGGCAAGGGCAGCCACGGCGGTTATTGCGGCCCCGCAGTCAAGCCGATCGCGCTCAACATGGTCGCCGAGATCGCCCGCGACGCGCAGACCCACGGCATGCCGATCAGCGGCATCGGCGGCATCACCACGTGGCGCGATGCGGCGGAGTTCCTGGCACTTGGCTGCGGCAACGTACAGGTCTGTACCGCCGCGATGACCTATGGCTTCAAGGTGGTGCAGGAGATGACCGCGGGCCTCTCCGCCTGGATGGACGAGAAGGGATACGCCTCCGTCACCGACGTCACCGGCCGGGCCGTGCCGAACGTGACCGACTGGCAGTATCTGAACCTCAACTACGTGGCCAAGGCCCGGATCGACCAGGACCTTTGCATCAAGTGCGGCCGGTGCTTCGCCGCCTGCGAGGACACGTCGCACCAGGCGATCTCGATGTCGCCGGAGCGCAAGTTCGAGGTGATCGACGCGGAATGCGTGGCCTGCAACCTGTGCGTCAACGTCTGCCCGGTCGAAGACTGCATTACCATGGAAGAGCTGGACGCAGGCGAGGTGGATCTGCGGACCGGCAAGGTCGTTGAGCCGACCTATGCGAACTGGACGACGCATCCCAACAATCCAGGCGCCGTGAAGGCGGCAGAGTAACCCCCCGGCGTCTGCGGGAAGGGGCCGCCGGTAATCGTGCGGGCAAGGCGACGGGATCCGTTCATTCTGCCGTAATGGATCCGGGGCGGTCCGGCCCCGGTGCTAGACCGCGATATCGAGGCGGGGAAGCGTCTGGTTCGTCGGCCCGCCAAGGGCAACCTGCATCGCGGTGGGCGGTGCCGTTGCCCCGATCCGCTCCACCTCGGCCAGCGGATTGATCCGCAGCGCGGTCTCCACCCGGCGCCTTCGGGCCATTTCGGCATACGCCGCCGCCGCATCGCGAAGGTCGGTATCGGCCGAAGTGACGGCGACGCTCCCTTCCTTTGCGACCTCGCCGTCCTCCACGGAGGCGCGGAGCGCTGCCTCGCCCTGTGGGCGCCAGAGCGTGGTTCCCTGATCGCTTCCCTGGGCGCCGGGCCGCGTGGCGGGCGCAGCAGGCATGACCCGCGCGATCTGCGCCGCACGTGCCCGATACTGCGGACTGGCGGCAAGCGCCGCCCCGAATTCTCCTGAAACAATCATGAGCCGTCTCCTTTCTGCAATGGCCCCAAGTGTGAAGGTTCGTTCATGATGCTTACGAAAAGGTAACCGCTCCAGCAGAAAACACGCACAATTCGGCGAGAATTTTCGCGGGATGCCGTCTGCGTATGCGCGGCCGGGCGGATTGGCGGCAGGCAGCGCCGGCCACACCCGCGGCTCCTTGACTGCCCCCGGCGCTCTGCTAGCGTTTCGGTGTGTCGCCGGGCAAGCCGTGCCGAATGCGGCCTGCCGCTGCGTCTCGCGCCCACCGCCGCCAGCCCTGAAAGGTGTCCCGATGGCCCTCGACCGCCCGTCCGCCGCGCCCGTCGTTCCGAACGATCTGAGCGCCTTCTGGATGCCGTTCACCGCGAACCGGCAGTTCAAGGCCGCGCCGCGGATGATCGTCGATGCGGAGGGCATGTACTACACCTCCGCCGATGGTCGGCAGATCCTCGATGGAACGGCTGGCCTTTGGTGCTGCAACGCGGGGCACAAGCGGCCGCGGATCTCTGCCGCCATCAAGGCGCAGGCCGATGGCCTGGATTACGCGCCGGCCTTCCAGATGGGTCATCCGCTGGCCTTCGAACTGGCAAACCGGCTTCGCGATCTCGCGCCAGAGCCGATGGAGCATGTGTTCTTCACCAATTCCGGCTCCGAGTCGGTCGAGACAGCGCTGAAGCTGGCGCTGGCCTGGCACCGGATGCGCGGCGAGGGCGCGCGCACCCGGCTGATCGGCCGTGAGCGCGGCTACCACGGGGTGAATTTCGGCGGCATCTCGGTTGGCGGCATCGTGACGAACCGCAAGCATTTCGGGACGTTGCTGGCCGGCGTCGATCACATGCCGCACACCCACCTCCCCGAGAACCGGTTCATCCGCGGCCAGCCGGAGCACGGCGCGCACCTGGCCGACGAGCTGGAGCGGATCGTCGCACTGCACGGCGCGGAAACCGTGGCCGCGGTCATCGTGGAGCCCGTCGCTGGCTCCACCGGCGTCCTGATCCCGCCGGAGGGCTATCTGAAGCGGCTGCGCGAGATCACCGCGAAGCATGGCATCCTGCTGATCTTCGACGAGGTCATCACCGGCTTCGGCCGCCTCGGCAGCGCCTTCGCCGCAGAGCATTTCGATGTGATGCCCGACATGATCGTGTGCGCCAAGGGGCTCACCAACGGCGTCATTCCAATGGGCGCGGTACTCACCACGGCCGCCGTGCACGACGCCTTCATGGACGGGCCGGAGCACATGATCGAGCTTTTCCACGGCTACACCTATTCGGGCAATCCGATGGCCGCCGCGACCGGCCTCGCCACGCTGGAGACCTACCGCGAGGAGGGGCTCTTCCAGCGCGCCGCCGACATGGCAAGCTATTGGGAAGACGGCCTGCATGCCCTGCGCGGGCTGCCCCACGTGACCGACATCCGGAACCTCGGTCTGATCGGCGCGGTGGAGCTGGAACCGATCCCGGGCAAGCCCACGGCCCGGGCCTTCGCCGCCTTCCTTGCGGCGTTCGAAAAGGGCCTGCTGATACGCACCACCGGCGACATCATCGCGCTCAGCCCGCCGCTGATTATCGAGAAGGCGCATGTGGATCAGCTGTTCGAGACGCTGGCCGACGTGCTGCGCGCGCTCGACTGATGGAAGGCGATACGATGGACGGCACGGCCGGCGCGCCCGGCAAGAACATGGTCGTCGACGGTGACCGGCTTTGGTCGAGCCTGATGGAGATGGCGAAGATCGGCCCCGGAACTGCGGGGGGCAACAATCGCCAGACCCTGACCGACGAAGACAGCGAGGGGCGGCATCTGTTCCAGCGCTGGAGCGAGGCGGCCGGCTGCACCATGGGGCTCGACGAGATGGGCACCATGTATGCCCGTCGCGAGGGGACGGACCCCGACGCCCTGCCTGTCTATGTGGGCAGCCATCTCGATACGCAGCCGACGGGCGGCAAGTACGACGGGGTGCTGGGCGTGCTGGGCGGTCTGGAGATCAGTGCGCAGCCTCGACGATCTGGGAATCCGCACCCGCCGGCCCATCGTGGTGACCAACTGGACGAACGAGGAGGGCACGCGCTTCGCCCCGGCGATGCTGGCCTCTGGGGTCTATGCGGGCGTGCACGAACAGGACTGGGCGTACGAGCGGATCGACGCCAACGGCAGGAGCTTCGGTGAGGAACTGGTGCGAACCGGCTGGAACGGCACGGAAAAGGTCGGCGAGCGCAAGATGCATGCCTTCTTCGAACTGCATATCGAGCAGGGCCCGATCCTGGAGGCGAAGGGTTGCGAGATCGGGGTGGTTACCCACGGACAGGGCCTGTGGTGGCTGGAGGTCACGCTGACCGGGCGCGACAGCCATACAGGCTCCACGCCGATGGGCATGCGACGCAATGCGGGGCTTGGCATGGCGCGGATCATCGACGCCGTGCACCGCGTCGCGATGGACAACCAGCCCGGCGCGGTGGGCTCGGTGGGGCAGGCGAACGTCTATCCCAACTCCCGCAACGTGATCCCGGGGCGGGCGGTGTTCACCATCGACATTCGCTCGCCCGAGCAGGCAAAGCTCGATGCGATGAAGGCGAGGGTCGAGGCGGAAGTGGCAGAGATTGCAGAGGATTTGGGTCTGGAGGCGCAGATCGAGCCGACGGGGCATTTCGACCCGGTGACCTTCGACGAAGGCTGCGTGAGCGCGGTGCGGAACGCGGCAGAGCGATTGGGACTCAGCCACATGGACCTGATCTCGGGCGCGGGGCACGACGCCTGCTGGATCAACAGGATGGCGCCGACGGCGATGATCATGTGCCCCTGCGTGGACGGGCTGAGCCACAACGAGGCCGAGGAGATCAGCCAGGACTGGGCGGTCGCCGGCGCCAACGTACTGTTCCACGCGGTGGTCGAGACGGCGGAAATTGCAGATTAGGGTCAGACGGTTATGAGCAAAGTCATCAAGGGCGGCACGGTCGTCACGGCGGATCGGCAGTGGAAGGCCGACGTGCTGATCGAGGGCGAGGCGATTGCCGCGATCGGTGAGGGCCTGACCGGCGACGAGGTGATCGACGCGTCCGACGCCTATGTGATTCCGGGCGGGATCGACCCGCATACGCATCTGGAGATGCCGTTCATGGGCACCACGGCGGCGGAAACGTTCGAGAGCGGCACGTTCGCGGCAGCGGCGGGCGGCACGACGATGCTGGTGGATTTCGTGCTGCCGGGCGAGGACGGGCTGCTGGCGGCGGTGGACGACTGGGACCGCAAATCCCGCGACCAGATCTGCACCGATATCTCCTATCACATGGCGATCACCGGCTGGTACGAGAAGCATTTTCGACGAGATGGAAGCCGTCGTGCAGGAACGCGGCATCAACACCTTCAAGCATTTCATGGCCTACAAGGGCGCGCTGATGGTGGAGGACGACGAGATGTACGCCTCGTTCCGCCGCTGCGCCGAGCTGGGCGCGCTGCCGCTGGTACATGCCGAGAACGGCGATATCGTGGCCGAAGCAGAAGAATTCTGGCCGAAGGCATGACTGGGCCGGAGGGCCACGCCTTTTCCCGCCCGCCGCAGGTCGAGGGAGAGGCGGCCAACCGGGCGATCATGATCGCCGATGCGGCCGGCTGCCGCTTTATATCGTGCATGTCTCCTGCGAGCAGGCGCACGAGGCGATCCGGCGGGCGCGGCAGAAGGGCATGCGCGTCTATGGCGAGCCGCTGATCCAGCACCTGACACTCGACGAAGGTGAATATTTCGACAAGGACTGGCACTATTCCGCGCGTCGCGTGATGTCGCCGCCGTTCCGCTCCAAGGCGCACCAGGACAGGCTTTGGGCCGGGCTTGCGGCCGGGTCGCTGCAGGTGGTGGCGACGGACCATGCCGCCTTCACGCGACGAGCAGAAGCGCATGGGCTTGGATGATTTCACCCAGAATCCCAACGGAACCGGGGGGTTGGAGGAACGTCTTGCGATGCTCTGGACCAACGGGGTCGAGACCGGGCGGCTGACGCCGGAGGAGTTCGTGGCGGTGACGTCCACCAACATCGCGAGGATCCTCAACATCTATCCCGGCAAGGGCGCTATCCTGCCCGGCGCGGATGCCGACCTTGTGGTGTGGGACCCGAAGGCCTCCCGGACGATCTCTGTCGGCACGCAGAAATCGCATCATCGATTACAACGTCTTCGAGGGCATGACCGTGACGGCGCAGCCGCGCTATACCCTCAGCCGCGGCGAGGTGATCTGGGCGGCCGGGCAGAACAGCCAGCCGCGCCCGGGCCGGGGCGAGTTCGTCCCGCGGCCGGCCTTCGCCAGTGCCTCGAAGGCGCTGAGCCGCTGGAAGTCGCTGAACTCGCCGCGGAAGGTGGAGCGCGATCCGATGAACATTCCGGCGGGCGTGTGAGCGGCAGCCTCGCGGAGCGCCCCCGGGGCGGAGCCTGTCGCCGCAAGATCCGTCATAGAGGCCAAGGGCTTGCAGCTTGTCTTTGAGACGGGGGACGGGCCGGTTCAGGCGCTGAAGGACGTGAGCCTGAGCATCGCGGCGGGCGAGTTCGTGAGCTTCATCGGCCCTTCGGGCTGCGGCAAGACCACCTTCCTGCGGGCCATCGCGGGGCTTGAAGAGCCGACCGGCGGCAGCCTGACCGTGAACGGGATGACTCCGGACGAGGCCCGCAGAACACGGGCTTACGGCTATGTCTTCCAGGCGGCGGGGCTGTATCCGTGGCGGACGATCGCGCGGAACGTGAGCCTGCCGCTGGAGATCATGGGGTATGACCGGGCGGAGCGGGCGCGCCGGGTGAGCGACGTTCTGCAACTCGTTGATCTGGAAGGCTTCGCGCGGAAGTATCCCTGGCAACTGAGCGGCGGGATGCAGCAGCGGGCGAGCATCGCGCGGGCGCTGGCCTTCGACGCCGACATCCTGCTGATGGACGAGCCCTTTGGCGCGCTTGACGAGATCGTCCGCGACCATCTGAACGAGCAGCTTCTAGACCTTTGGAAACGAACGGAAAAGACCATCGCCTTCGTGACCCATTCGATCCCCGAGGCGGTCTATCTCAGCACCCGGATCGTGGTGATGTGCCCGCGGCCGGGGCGCATCTCGGAGGTGATCGAAAGCCCGCTGCCGCGCGACCGGCCGCTCGACATCCGCGATACGCCGGCCTTTCTGGAGGTCGCGCACCGGGTCCGCGAGGGGCTGCGGGCGGGGCATGCCTATGACTGAAACCGCCGAAATCGAGTGTCGGCGTTGTGTCGGCTTTGTGTCGGCTTTGTGTCGGACCCCTGCGGGCCCCCCGGTAGCCTTTTGGTGACGTCTCTGGCGGCCCCGGGCGCCGGAACCGGACGGTCCGGCCGGGTGGCGCTTGCCGCCGGGCGGGGCGCGCGCGCGGCCTGGCCGGTGGTGGCCGTGGTCGCCGCGATCCTCGCGGTCTGGTACGTCGCCTGCATCCCGATGAACATCCACGGCACGTTGACGAGCGCGGAGCGTGCCGGCGCCGCGGTGACGCCCGAGGGCGCCGGCACGCGGCGGGACATGGGCGCGATCGGGCTGGCGGCGGCGAACCCGGCCCGGTGGCCTGCGACCTGGGCCGACGGCCGGCCGCGCCTGCCGGCCCCGCATCAGGTGGCGACCGAATTGTGGAAGACCGTGGCGATGGAGCCGATCACCAGCAAGCGCAGCCTGGTGTATCATGCCTGGGTCACGTTGAGCGCCACGCTGACGGGTTTCTGCATCGGATCTGTCCTGGGGATCCTGCTGGCGGTGGGGATCGTGCACAACCGGGCGATGGACCTCAGCGTGATGCCCTGGGCCATCGCCAGCCAGACGATCCCGATCCTCGCCATCGCCCCGATGATCATCGTGGTGCTGAACTCCGTCGGCGTGCAGGGGCTGCTGCCGAAGGCGATCATCAGCGCCTATCTCAGCTTCTTCCCGGTGGTCGTCGGCATGGTGGCCGGGCTGCGGAGCCCGGACGCGGCGCAGCTGGACCTGCTGCGGACCTATTCGGCGAGCCCCGTGCAGACCTTCTGGCGGCTGCGGCTGCCGGCCTCGCTGCCGTTCCTCTTCACCTCGCTGAAGGTGGGGGTGGCGGCGAGCCTCGTGGGCGCCATCGTGGGCGAGCTGCCGACGGGGGCCGTGGCCGGCCTTGGCGCGCGGCTGCTGGCGGGGAGCTATTACGGGCAGACCGTGCAGATCTGGGCGGCGCTTTTCGCGGCGGCGATCGCGGCGGCGGGGCTCGTGGCGGGCATCGGCCTGATCCAGCGCGGGGTGCTGGGGCGGATGGGGCTGGTACGGGGGGCGGCGGCGTGAGCGAACCTTCGGCGGCGGGGCGGATGGCACCGGCGGATGCCTCCGGCGGGGATATTTCAGGAATATCGAAGGGGCGGGGCGCGGCGACCGGGGCGGGCGGCGCCTGGGCGCGGGCGGCGGCGCCGGCGGCTCTGGTGCTGGCGGCGGCGCTGCTGGACGGCTGGCGGCTGGCGCTGATCGCCGCGATCTGGCTGGGCGCCTGGGCGGGGAACGCCCGGCTGGCGCGGAGCCGGGCGGCGGGCAGCCGGGCGGGGCGGCTGCTGGTGCCGGTGGTCTTCGGGGCGACGCTGCTGCTGCTGTGGGAGATGGTGGTGCGGCTCTATGACGTGCCGGGGGTGATCCTGCCGGCGCCGACGGAGATTGCCGTGCGGTTCGCCGCGTCGACCGACATCCTTTGGGTGGATTTCGTGCAGACCTTCGTGAAGGGCGCGCTTTCGGGTTATGTCATCGGCTGCAGCGCGGCCTTCGCGACGGCGATCCTGGTGGACCGGTTCGATTTCCTGCGCCGCGGGCTGCTGCCGGTGGGCAACTTCATCGCGGCGCTGCCGATCATCGGGACGGCGCCGATCCTGGTGATGTGGTTCGGCTTCGACTGGCAGAGCAAGGCGGCGGTGGTGGTGGTGATGGTGTTCTTCCCGGTGCTGATCAACGTGGTGCAGGGACTGCAGGCGAGCGATGCGATGAGCCGCGACCTGATGCGGACCTGGGCGGCGGGCTACTGGCAGGGGCTGGCGAAGCTGCGGCTGCCGGCGGCGATGCCCTTCGTTTTCAACGGGCTGAAAATTGCATCGACGCTGGCGCTGATCGGGGCGATCGTGGCGGAATTCTTCGGCTCGCCGACCCGCGGCATGGGTTTTCGCATCTCGACTGAGGTGGGGCGGCTGAGCCTCGATATGGTGTGGGCCGAGATCACAGTGGCGGCCTTGGCCGGATCGCTGTTCTATGGCGCGATTGCGCTGATCGAACGGGGGGTGACCTTTTGGCATCCCTCGCAACGCTGACAGGGAGTGACGCATGAAAAAGACGATGATCGCGGCCGGGGCCATGGCCCTTGCGGCCGGCGCGGCGCAGGCGCAGGACGCGGTGACGCTGCAGCTGCAATGGGTGACGCAGGCGCAGTTCGCGGGCTACTACGTGGCCAAGGACAAGGGGTTCTACGAGGAGGAGAACCTTGACGTGACGATCCAGCCGGGCGGGCCGGACATCGCCCCGCCGCAGGTGCTGGCGGGCGGCGGCGCCGACGTGATGCTGAACTGGATGCCCTCCGCGCTGGCGGCGCGCGAGAAGGGGCTGCCGGTGGTCAACATCGCGCAGCCGTTCAAGACCTCGGGGCTGATGCTGACCTGCTGGAAGGACACGGGCATCGAGAGCCCGGAGGATTTCCGCGGCAAGACCATCGGCGTGTGGTTCTTCGGCAACGAGTACCCGTTCCTCAGCTGGATGAGCCAGGAGGGCATTCCGACCGATGGCGGCGACGACGGGATCACGGTGCTGAAGCAGGGCTTCAACGTGGAGCCGCTGCTGCAGCGCCAGGCCGATTGCATCAGCACGATGACGTACAACGAGTACAACCAGGTGCTCGAGGCCGGCGTTGGCGAGGACGAGCTGGTGACCTTCAAGTACGAGGACCAGGGCGTTGCGACCCTGGAAGACGGCATGTGGGTGCTGGAGGAGAACCTTGAGGACCCGGCGTTCAAGGACAAGATGGTGCGCTTCGTGCGGGCCTCGATGAAGGGTTGGAAGTATGCCGAGGAGAACCCCGACGAGGCGGCCGGGATCGTGCTGGAGAACGACGCGACCGGCGCGCAGACTGAAGAGCACCAGCGCGCGATGATGACCGAGGTGGCGAAGCTGACGGCGGGCTCGAACGGGGCGCTGGACGAGGCGGATTACCAGCGCACGGTCGACACGCTGCTGGCGGGCGGGTCGGACCCGGTGATCTCGGCGGCGCCCGAGGGGGCGTGGACCCACGAGATCACGGATGCCGCGCTGAACTGAGCGGGCTTCGACGGACCGACGGGGCGGCGGCTGGTCTGGCGCCGCCCCTTTGCGTTGCCGTCAGGCGGCCACGGCGTCCGCCGCGGGCCGGCGGCGCAGAAGGGCAAGGGCGAAGAGCCCTGCGCCGAGGGCCATGCCGGCGGGCGGCAGCGGGATGGGCGCCGGGACAAGCGCGATGCTGTCGCGGGTCGTGTAGCCGAGATCGCGAAGGGAAAGCAGGGAGGTGTTCGAGAACGTCTCGGGCACGTCGAGGAAGCTGGTGAGAAATTCCGACATGCCGCCGGCCCAGTCCTCGGCCCAGTGCAGATCGTCGGATCCGGCCATGCCGGTGGAGATCTCGACCGGCACGAAGGTGGCTTCGGGGTCGAACTCCGCCCGGTAGGCGGCGAGGCCGGCCGCGCCGGTATAGGCGCCGCTGCCGGGGAGGTAGAGGCCGTTGTCGCTCCACAGCAGGCCGAAGCCCGCGGCATGGGCCAGCTCGTGCAGGGCGACGGCGAAGAAATCGCCGGTGGACAGGAGCTCGCGGGTGGCGATCGGATCGAAGCGGATGACGGCATCGGAGGCGTAGACGATCCCGTTGGACGACAGCGCAGGATCGTAAAGGCCGGTGATCTCGGTCTCGGCGAGGGCGCCGTCGCCATCGAGGAAGAGCGCATCGACATAAAGGCCCATGAGGTGCGGGTCCGGCACGGCATAGCCGGTGACCAGCGCCTCGAAGATGTCGGCGGCCGGTGAAGTAATCGTCGATGGCGGCCTCCTGCTCTTCTTCCGTAAGGACCGTGCCGGTCGGGTCGATGCCCGCGAAGAGGGTGAAGGAAAGGGCCGGTGCCGGCGCGGCGAGCAGGCCCGCGGCGAGGACGAGCCCCGCGGCGGCGACGGGCAGGCGGGCGGCCTGGGCGGCGGGGGACGGTGCTGTCATGACGGGGCGACCTTTCTTGACCCAAGGGCAGGCGGGGCAGCCCCGCCCGTGATCGTTGCGCGCCTCCGGCAGCGGGGCATCCTCGTGCGGTGTCCCTCCGGGGGGGGGCCGATGCCGGGGCCGGCCCCCGCGCGGGCCCCGCCCGGGGCGGAGGGGCCCGGCCGGGGGGCAGTGGCCGGCTAGCAGCTGCGGACGTCGACCGTCCGGCCGTCGCCGGTGTGGTAGGCGCAGCGATTGTTCTGCTGGTTGCGGGCGTAGAGCGCGCCGGCGGCACCGGCGGCGGTGGCGGCGGCGACCGTCCAGCCGGAATCCGCCCCGAGGGCCTGGGCGGCGACGGCCCCGATGCCGGCGCTGGCGGCGCCGACGCCGACCTGTTCCTGCATGAGCGGGTCGTTGCAGGCGGCGAGGCCGAGGGTGGCGGCAAGGGCGAGGGCGGCCTTGGGGCGCGCGAGGCGGGCGGTCATGGAGCGGTTCCTTTCGGGTGGCGGCCTGGATCGGCCGGGGCCGCAAGGCGGAATTGGCCTTGGGGCGCACAGGGCTGATGCCACTACTTCGTCACAGATGTGAACAAAAGGTCAATAGAGCCACGCAGGGCGGCCGCGGCCGTGCAGGCTGGTCGGCGTCGGGTGACCCCCCCGGCCGCGGCGGCGACCCGCCTGCTCAGATCGCGAGGTATTCCTCGCGCAGCGCCTTGTTGCTCAGCACCTCCGAGGCGAGACCCTCGAACACGACCTGGCCGGTATCGAGGATCACGGCGCGGTCGGCGAGCTTCAGCGCGGCGATGGCGTTCTGCTCGACGATGACGGTGGTGATGCCCTGGGACTTGATGAGGTTCAGGGTCTTCTCGATCTCCTGCACGATCACCGGGGCGAGGCCTTCGTAGGGCTCGTCGAGCAGCAGCACCTTGATCTCGCGGGCCAGCGCCCGTGCGATGGCGAGCATCTGCTGCTCGCCGCCCGAGAGGGTCGTGCCCTCCTGCGTCCGGCGTTCCTCGAGGCGCGGGAAGAGCTTGTAGATCTGCTCCAGCGACCAGCCGACGGGCGGGGCGATCTGCGCCAGCTTCAGGTTCTCCTCGACCGTCAGGCCGGAGATGATGCGCCGGTCCTCGGGCACGAGCCCGCAGCCGGCGGCGGCGGCCTGATGCGAGGACATGCCGTGCAGCGCGTCGCCATCGAGCCAGATCTCGCCCTGGCGCAGTTCGGGCGAGCCGACCCGTGCGATGGCCCGCAGGGTAGAGGTCTTGCCGGCGCCGTTCCGGCCGAGGAGCGCCAGGATCTCGCCTTCCTCGACGGAAAAGCTGACACCCTGCACGATGTAGCTTTCACCGTAATAGGCGTGCAGGTCGCGGACGTCGAAGAAGGCCGGGGACGACCCGTGGCCGGCGTTGCGGGAGAAGTCGGGGCGCTCGTTCATGGGCGGAACCTCTGGTCGGGGGCCTGCGTGCCGGCTGCAGGATCGCGGCGCCGGGCGGGATGGCCTCAGGCGGCGTCTTCGGCGGGGGTGCCCAGATACGCTTCCTGGACCTTCGGGTGGCCCTTGATGCGTTCGGGGATGTCCTCGACCAGCGGGGTGCCCTGGGCGAGCACGGTGATCCTGTCGGCCAGGCTGAAGACCACGTGCATGTCGTGCTCGATGATCGCCATGGTGATCTGGCGGCCGCTGGCCTTGATGTCCTTCAGCAGCTGGATGGTGTTGTTGGTGTCGGCGCGGGCCATGCCGGCGGTCGGCTCGTCGAGCAGCAGCAGGCGCGGCTCCTGCACCAGGCACATCGCCATCTCGAGCCGGCGCTTGTCGCCGCGGCTGAGCGAGGAGGCAAGCATCTGGCGCTTCTCGACCATGTTGACGTCGGCCAGCATCTGGTCGGCCATGGCGACGATGTCGGCCTCGTCCATCACCGTCTCGAAGGCGTGCATGCGGAAGGCCCCGTCGCGCCGGGCGAAGCAGGGGATCAGCACGTTCTCGAGCACGGTGAGGTCGCCGAAGATCTCGGGCGTCTGGAAGACGCGGGAGATGCCCATCTGGTTGATCTCGTGGGGCTTGCGGCCGAGGACGGACTGACCGTCGAACATCACGCTGCCCGTGTCGGGCAGGAGCTTGCCGACGAGCACGTTCAGCAGGGTGGACTTGCCCGCGCCGTTCGGCCCGATGATGGCGTGGACGGAATTCTCCTCGACGCTGAGGTTGACGTCGCTCAGCGCCTTCAGGCCGCCGAAGCGCTTGCCGACGTTCTTGACTTCGAGAATGCCCATGCGCTGCGGCTCCTATTCTGCGGGGTTGGCGGCGCCGCGAGGCTCGGCCACCGCGCGTTCGCCATCGGGGCCGGTGGGCCGGTTGCGGCCGCGGCGGAAGAGCCGGGCGATCCGCTGGCCGCCCTCGATCAGGCCGCCGGGCAGGAAGATGACCACGGCCATGAACATCAGGCCGAGCGTCAGGTGCCAGCCCTTGCCGACGAAGGGGTAGATCATGGTGACGATCACGTCTTCCAGCCCGTCGGGCAGGAAGGCGAACCACTGGTGCAGGATCGATTCGTTGATCTTCGAGAAGATGTTCTCGAAATACTTGATGAAGCTGGCGCCGAGGATCGGGCCGAGCAGGGTGCCGGCGCCGCCGAGGATGACCATCAGAACCACCTCGCCGCTGGCCGTCCATTGCATGCGCTCGGCGCCCGCGAGCGGGTCCATCGAGACCATCAGCCCGCCGGCGAGCCCCGCATACATCCCCGAGATCACGAAGGCGGCGAGCGTGTAGGGCTTAGAGTTGAGGCCGGTATAGCTCATGCGCTGCTGGTTGGACTTCACCGCGCGCAGCATCATGCCGAAGGGCGAGCGGAAGATGCGGATGGCGACGTAGAAGGCCACCAGCATGATGGCGGCGCAGACGTAGTAGCCGACGTTGAACGTGAAGGTCCATGCGCCGAGGTAGAGGTCGGTGCTGGAGCGCATCTCGACACCGAAGAGGCTGGGCACGGGCAGGTTGCCGGCGGCCGACGCCGCTTGGCCGAGGATGCGCGGATCGGCGAGGGAAAGCTGCAGGCCGGTCTCGCCGCCGGTGATGGGGGTGAGGACCGAGTAGGCCAGCGCGAAGGACATCTGCGCGAAGGCCAGCGTGAGGATCGAGAAGTAGATGCCCGACCGGCGCAGCGAGATGTAGCCGATCACCACCGAGAAGAGGCCGGCGACGATCACCGCGACGAGGATCGCGGGTATGACGTTCATGGTGAGCAGCTTCATCATCCAGACCCCGGCGTAGGAGCCGACGCCCAGGAAGGCCGCGTGGCCGAACGAGAGGTAGCCGGTGAGGCCGAAGAGGATGTTGAAGCCGATGGCGAAAATTCCGAAGATCACGAAGCGCTGCATCAGGTCGGGATAGCCCGCGTTGAACTGCGCCAGGTCGGAATTGGCCGGGAACGGGTTGAGCAGAAAGGGCGCCAGCAGGGTCAGCACGGCGACGACGGCCAGCAGGATCATGTCATGGCGTTTGGTTGCGAGCATGGGGCTACTCCTCCATCACGCCGCGGCGGCCCATCAGGCCGCGGGGGCGGGTCAGCAGAATGACGATGGCCACGAGATAGATGATGACCTGGTTGATGCCGGGGATGAGGTCGATCACGGCGCCCATCGAGGCGAAGCTTTCGAGGATGCCCAGAAGGAAGCCCGCCGCCACGGCGCCCGGAAGCGAGCCCATGCCGCCGACCACGACCACCACGAAGCTGAGCACGAGGAAATCCATGCCCATGTGGTAGTTCGGCGAGTTGATCGGCGTGTACATGACCCCGGCGAGGCCGGCGACGGCGGCGGCGATGCCGAACATGATGGTGAAGCGCTTGTCGATGTTGATGCCGAGCAGGCCAACCGTCTCGCGGTCGGCCATGCCGGCGCGCACGACCATGCCGAAGGTGGTGTAGCGCAGGAAGGCGAAGACCGCACCGATGATGACCATCGAGAAGCCGAAATAGACCAGCCGCCAGTAGGGGTAGATGATCGAGTTGGCGTCGAAGCCGATGAGCTGGCCGAAGTCGAAGCTGCCGCGGAAGACGTCGGGCGCCGGCGTGGGGATGGGGTTGGCGCCGTAGAAGTACTTGATGATCTCCTGCAGCACGATGGCGAGGCCGAAGGTGACCAGGATCTGGTCGGCATGGGGGCGCTTGTAGAAGTGCTTGATCAGGCCGCGTTCCATGATCACGCCGATGCCGATCATAACGGGGATCGCGAAGATGATCGAGAGCGGTACCGCCCAGTCGATGATGGCGGCGCCCGTCTCGGGGCCGAACCATTCGTGGACGTAGGGGGTCTCGATCCTCATCGGGTTGCCGAGGAAGTCGGTGCGCGTCTCGTCGAGCGTGACGTGGCTGAGGCTGAGCAGGCGCGAGAGGGTGACCGCGCAGAAGGCGCCGATCATGAAGAGCGCGCCGTGGGCGAAGTTGACGACGCCGAGGGTGCCGAAGATCAGCGTCAGGCCGAGGGCGATCAGCGCGTAGGCGGATCCCTTGTCGAGCCCGTTGAGGATTTGCAGGATGATCGCGTCCATGGGCGGGCCTCTTGCGACTGAGCCGGGTGCGGCTTCGGACTGGCGGAAGCGGTGTGCTTCGGAGAGGTGGGCCGCCCCGGTGCGGTGGTGTGGGGCGCCCCTTGGTTAGGGCCGGACGTCGGGCCATCGTTCTGGGCGGCGGGTCGACCCGCACTCGCGGTGTGCGGGTGGGTCCACTCCGGTCGGGCGCGATGCGTCGGCGCCTTCGGGACGTGGAGGCCTTGCCCTGCGGCAGTAGCATCGCAGTCACCCCGCCGGGGCGAGCCCCATCGTATCGCGTGCCGGCGGCGGGTTCATGGCCCGCCGCCGGCAGATACGGTCAGGCGCCCGGGTTGCAGGTGCCAAGATTGCCACCGGCGAACTGCGGATGGTCGGCCGGGTAGGTGACTTGCTCGACCGGGGTCACCTCGACGATCTCCACCAGGTCGAACTCGTTCTCGGGCTCTTCCTTGCCGCGCACCACGACCACGTCCTTGAAGCACTGGTGATCTTCGGCGCGGTAGAGGGTGGGGCCGTTGCCCAGCCCGTCGAACTCGAAGCCTTCCAGCGCCTCGACCACCGCGCAGGGGTTGAAGCTGCCGGCGCGGTTGACGGCATCGGCGTAGAGCAGGGCCTGCACGTAGCAGGTATGCGCGGCCTGGCTCGGCGGGAAGCCGTACTTGGTGCCGAAGCTCTGCACGAAGGCGTTCGTGCCGGTGTAGCGGGCGCCCTTCTCGTTCTCGAGCTTCCAGTCCCAGTTCTGGCTGCCGAGGATGCCGGCGATGTTCTGGCCGGCGCCGCGGGCCATCAGCTCGGAATAGAGCGGCACGACGATCTCGAAGTTCTTGCCGTTGGCCTGGGCGTCGCGCAGGCCGAACTGCACCGCGTTGGTCAGCGAGTTCACCATGTTGCCGCCGTAATGGTTCAGCACCAGCACGTCGGCGCCGGAATTCAGGACCGGTGCGATGTAGGAGCTGAAATCGGTCTGGGTGAGCGGGGTGAGCACGGTGTTGACCGTTTCCCAGCCCATCGCCTCGGTGGATTCGCGGATCGCCTGCTCGGTGGTGTAGCCCCAGTTGTAATCCGCCGTCAGGTGGTAGGCCTTGCGGTCGCTGCCGTACTGAGCGTTGAGGATCGGCGCGAGCGCTGCCCCCGACATGTAGCTGTTGAAGAAGTGGCGGAAGCCGTTGGCGCGCTTGTCCTTGCCGGTCGTGTCGTTGGCATGGGTGAGGCCGGCCATAAAGATGATGCCGGCATCCTGGCAGAGGCCCTGCACGGCCACCGCGACCCCCGAGGAGGAGCCCCCGGTGATCATGATCGCGCCGTCCTTCTCGATCATCGACTTGGCGGAGGCGCGGGCGGCGTCGGACTTGGTCTGCGTGTCGCCGGTCACGTATTCGACCCGCTTACCCATGATCCCCGTGCCGTCGAGGTTCTTCTCGGAGAAGGTGGCGAGCATGCCGCCGTCGCCTTCGCCGTTCAGATGCTCCACAGCCAGCTCGTAGGCGCGCAGCTCGTCGGCGCCCTCGTCGGCGTAGGGGCCCGATTGCGGCACGTTGAACCCGAGCGTCACGGTATCGCCCTGGGGCGCGTTGGTGAACCCGGTGGTCTGCGCCCAAGAGGCGCCGGTGAAGATCGTCGGCGCGGCGAGGCCGGCGCCGGCGATGGCGCCCGTCTTCAGCACGCGGCGGCGGGTGGGATCGGAAAATGACATGGGTGTCCTCCCTTGAAGTGGGATGCAGGCTGCACCCCGGAAACGGCGGGCCGGTCTGATGCCGGCCTCACAACGTGCCGCGGCCTTGGCCACGGTTTACTCATGACGGGCATTATCGGGGTCATGTGGAAAAGGATGCAACAAGTCATTCAGAAGCTGGGGTTTTCCTGTCAACAAATCGACATTTATGCTATGAGGTCTGTCAACGACTTTTCACGCAGGTGCAGCATTTCCGGAAGCGAGAAAGGGGGAAGGCCATGAAAACCCGCAGAACTCTCGCCTCGCTCCATGACCGTGCGGGTACCCCCTGCGGCGACGCAGACCCCGCCACCAAGATCCGGAGGTGCCGCCGATGCCCCGCGCCGAGCTGACCGGAACGCGGATCCGCGCACGACGAACGGTGCAGGGCCTCAAGCAGGCCGATCTGGCGCGGGCGGTGGGCATCTCGCCCTCCTACCTCAACCTCATCGAGCACAACCGCAGGCGGATCGGCGGCAAGCTTCTGGTGGATCTGGCCCGGGTTCTGCGGATCGAGGTCGCGGCCCTGACCCAGGGCGCGGAGGCGGAGCTGCTCGACCAGCTCGGCATGGCCGCGGCCGCGCAGCCCGAGGTGCCGGCGGAGGCCGACCGGGTGGACGAGTTCGTCGGGCGGTTCCCTGGCTGGGCGGGGCTGGCGGCGAGCCAGGCCCGGCGGATCGAGGCGCTGGAACGCCGCGTGGCGGGGCTGACCGACCGGCTCGCCCACGACCCGGTGCTCTCGGCCTCGCTGCACGACGTGCTGACCAAGGTCGCGGCGATCCGCGCGACCGCCTCGATCCTCGCCGAGACCCCGGACCTGGACGAGGCGTGGCGCGGGCGCTTCCACCGCAACCTGCATGGCGACAGCGTGGCTTTGGCCGAAAGCTCGGCGGCGCTGGTGGGGTATCTGGATCACGAGGAGCAGGCGGAGCCGGGCCTGGTGACCCCGCAGGAAGAGCTGGAGGCGTGGCTGGAGGCGAGCGATTTCCACGTCGCGGCGCTGGAGCGTTCAGCGCCGCCGCCGGTGGCGGAGATCGTGGAGGCGGCGGGGCCGCTGCGCTCGGAGGCGGCGCGGGCGATGGCGCGGACGCATCTGGAGCGCTATGCGCGGGATGCCGCGGCGATGCCGCTGGCGCGGGTGGCGGACGCGGCGGAGGCGCTGGACTGCGACCCGACCCGCGTGGCCGCGGCCTTCGGGGTGGATCTGCCGGCGGCGTTCCGGCGGCTGGCGGCGCTGCCGCCCGTCGAGGGCGGGCGGCTAGGCCTTGCCGTCTGCGACGGGTCGGGCACGCTGACCCTTCGCAAGGGGGTGGAGCGGTTCGCGCTGCCGCGCTTCGGGGCGGCCTGCGCGCTCTGGCCGCTCTACCAGGCGCTGAGCCGGCCGATGACGCCCCTGCGGATGCGCCTGGAGCATGGCGGCAGCCCCGGGCACGTCTTCGTGGCGTACGCCTATGCGCAGCCGCGCCCCGGCCCCGGCTTCGACGGGCCGATGGTGCAGGACGCCTACATGCTGATCGTGCCGCCGGAACGGGCGGGAGAGAACGGCGCGATGGGGCCGGTGCAGCGGGTGGGCACGACCTGCCGGGTCTGCCAGATCGCCGATTGCGTGGTGCGGCGGGAGCCCTCGGTGCTGTCGGACAGCTTCGACAGCGGCCCGTGATCCCGGTTTACTGCGGGCGGTTCCGCGCGGGCGGTCCGGGGCGCGAGGAGGCGGCCCGGGCCTGGATACGGCCGCGGGGCGCGCAGGGAGGCACCGCCTGGCCCGTCCGCAGGGGGCGGCTGGCCCGGGCGGCGCGCGAGGGGGGGGATGGACCGGACGATGGCGCCGCATGTCCTGTTGATCGAGGATGAGCCGAACATCATCGAGGCGATCCGTTTCATCCTGTCGCGCGACGGCTGGCGCGTCTCGTGCCATTCCGACGGGGCGACGGCGGTGGACGCGGTGGGCCGGGCGCGGCCCGACGTGGTGGTGCTCGACGTGATGCTGCCGGGGCGCAGCGGCTTCGACATCCTGCGCGACCTGCGTGCAGATGAGGCGACGCGCGCGCTGCCGGTGCTGATGCTGACCGCCAAGGGGCAGGCGAAGGACCGGGAGAGGGCGCGCGACCTGGGCGTGAGCCACTTCATGAGCAAGCCGTTCTCGAACGCCGAAGTGCTGGACCGCCTGCGCGCGCTGGCGGCGGGGCGCTGAGGGGCGGACGGATGAGCGAGGCGCGCGCCGGTTCCCGAAGCGACAAGGACGGGAGGGACGGCCCCGCACCGGACCCTTCGGCGCGGGGCGCGCGGTTGCCGGGTGGGCCGAGGCAGGACTGGCCGGGTCGAAGCCGGCCGAGGCGCGGTTGGCACGCCAGGGGCCTGCCGGCAGGCGGCGACCGGACGGCCGACGCCATGCGGACCTGCCCTGCGTTGCCCGCCCAGCGTGGCGACTGTCTGCGAGGCCGGCGGGCAGGATGGCGGTGCGCGGGGGGCAGCCGCAGGGCGACCGGAGGGCTGCCTCGATGAGGTCCGGCCCGGTGTTCCTGGCGCGCTGTGGCGACCGTCTGCGGGCAGGGAGCAGCCGCAGGGCGGACGAAGGGCTCCCGCGATGAGGTCCGGCCCGGTGTTCCTCGCCCGGCGCGGCTATCGCCTGCGCCGCCGCATCGACGCGCTGCGCCTGCTGCCGCTTGCCGGCACGCTGCTTTTCCTGCTGCCGCTCCTGTGGTCGCGCGACCCCGATCCCTCGGCCGGGACGCCCGGGCTTGCGGCGCAGGCGCTCTATCTCTTCGGGGTCTGGGCGGCGCTGGCGCTGGCGGCGGCGCTGCTGGGGCGCGGCCTTGGCCAGGGCGAGGAGGCCGAGGCGCCGCCCGCCGGGAGGGGCCGCTGATGGTGGCCTTCGACACGCTCGTCGCGGTGTGCCTCGCCTACGTCGCGCTGCTCTTCGTCGTGGCCTTCGTGGCGGAGCGGCGCGCACGGCGCGGGCGGCTGGGCTGGATCCGCTCGCCGCTGGTCTACACCCTGTCGCTCTCGATCTACTGCACGGCCTGGACGTTCTACGGCGCGGTCGGCTACGCGGTGCGCTCGGGCCTCGAGTTCCTGACGATCTACCTTGGGCCGACGCTGGTGATCGTCGGATGGTGGTGGATCCTGCGCAAGCTGGTGCGGATCGGACGGACCCAGCGGATCACCTCCATCGCCGACCTCATCTCGGCGCGCTACGGCAAGTCGGCGGCCCTGGGGGGGCTCGTGACCCTGCTCGCGGTGGTTGGCACCACCCCCTACATCGCACTACAGTTGCAATCGGTGACTGTGTCGTTCCAGGTCTTCGCGACGGGCGGGCCGAACGCGGCGGCGCCGGCGGAATCTGCCACCACGATCTGGGTCGCCGTCGGCCTTGCCGTCTTCACCATTCTCTTCGGAACCCGCAACCTCGACGCCAACGAGCGGCATCACGGCGTCGTCATGGCGATCGCGGTGGAGGCGCTGGTGAAGCTGGCGGGGCTGGTGGCGCTGGGGGTCTTCGTGGTCTGGGGCGTGGCCGGGGGCCCGGGCGAGATGCTGGCTCGCATCGATGCCTCGCCCATTGCCGCCGTGCGCCCCGACGGCTTCCGCTGGATGGCGCTGACCTTCCTTTCGGGCGCCGCGTTCCTCTGTCTGCCGCGGATGTTCCAGGTGCTGGTGGTCGAGAATTCCGACGAGCGGCACCTGGTGACCGCATCCTGGGCGTTTCCGCTCTACCTCGCGCTCATCAGCCTTTTCGTCCTGCCCATCGCGGTGGTGGGCCTGGCCGTGCTGCCGGAGGGCTCGAACCCCGACCTTTTCGTGCTGACCCTGCCGCTGGCGCTGGAGCAGGGCGAGCTGGCGATGCTGGCCTTCCTCGGCGGCTTCTCCTCGGCGACCTCGATGGTGATCGTCGCGGCCATCGCGCTGAGCACGATGGTCTCGAACCATATCGTGATGCCGATCTGGCTGGGCACGCGCGCGAAGGGCGGCGCCACCATGGCCGGCGACGTGCGCCGGGTGGTGCTGCGCGCCCGGCGGCTGAGCATCGTCGCTGTCCTCGGCCTTGGCTACGGCTATTACCGGCTGTCGGGCGGCGGCGGGGCCCTCGCGGCGATCGGGCTGATCAGCTTCGTGGGCGTGGCGCAGTTGCTGCCGGCCCTGCTGGGCGGCATCTTCTGGCGCGGGGCGACCCGCTGGGGGGCCGGCGCGGGGATCGTCATCGGCTTCGGGCTGTGGCTCTACACCCTTTTCCTGCCGAGCTTCGGGCCGGGGGTGTTCGTCTCGGTCGCGATGCTGGAGGCCGGTCCCTGGGGGGCGGGCTGGCTGCGGCCGCAGGCGCTGTTCGGGCTGACCGGGTTCGACCCTCTCGTGCATGCCGCGATGTGGAGCCTGGTGCTGAACGCGGCGGCCTTCTGCGCGGTCTCGCTGCTGACCTTCCCCAACCCGCTGGAGCGGCTGCAGGGGGCGCAGTTCGTCCAGGTCTTCGATCTGGGGCCGAGCCCGCGCGGCGCGCCCGCGAGCACCGCCGCGGCAGAGGATCTGCTAGTGATGGCGCAGCGCATCCTCGGCCCCGCCCAGGCGCAGGCGCTGTTCAAGGCCGAGGCGCGGGCCCAGGGCATCGGCGGCTTCCTGCCCGACATCTCGCCCGCCTTCATCGACCGGCTGGAGCGGGAGCTGGGCGGCTCGGTCGGGGCGGCCACGGCCAACGCGATGATCGGGCAGCTGGTGGGCGGCGCGGCCGTTTCGGTGGAGGACCTGATGGCCGTGGCCGACGAGACGGCGCAGATGCTGGAGTATTCCAGCCAGCTGGAGGCCAAGTCGACCGAACTGGCCCGCACCGCCCGGCAATTGCGCGAGGCGAACGCCAAGCTGATGGAGCTTTCGGTGCAGAAGGATGCTTTTCTGAGCCAGATCAGTCACGAGCTGCGCACGCCGATGACCTCGATCCGCGCCTTCTCCGAGATCCTGATGGCCGGCGGCGAGGTGCCGCAGCCGGACCGAACGCGCCATGCGGCGATCATCCACGAGGAGGCCCTGAGGCTGACGCGTCTGCTTGACGCGCTGCTCGACCTCAGCGTGCTGGAGAACGGGCAGGCGCCGCTGAACCGGCAAGAGGCGCGGCTGGGCGACCTGATCGGACGGGCGGTTCTGGCCACCTCCTCGGTCGGGACCGAACGGGCGGGGGCGCCGGCGCTGGCGATTGCCCGCGACGAGACGCTGGACGGAATCTGGCTGACGACCGATGCCGACCGGCTGAGCCAGGTGTTCATCAACCTCGTCGCCAATGCCCGAAAGTATTGCGACGCGGCCGAGCCGCGGCTGGAGATCCGCGTGAGCCGGAGCGCCGAGGCGGTGACGGTGGATTTCGTGGACAACGGCAGCGGGATCCCGCAGCGCAGCCAGGTGCTGATCTTCGAGAAGTTTTCGCGCCTGTCGGACCAGGCAGCGGCGGGCGGGGCCGGGCTAGGCCTGGCGATCTGCCGCGAGATCATGGCCAAGCTCGGCGGCTCGGTGGCGTATCTGCCGGGGCAGGGGGGGGCTGCCTTCCGCGTGGTGGTGCCGGTCGCCCGGAACGCGGCCGCGGCCTGAGGCGCGGCCCCGGGGCGGGCGAGCTTCGCGGCCTTTCTGCAGGGCTCGCGGAGGAATTCGGCGCGATTTCAGCCTTTGGTAAGGTCCGCCGGTGCAGGGTCCGACGCGAGACATGCCGCCCGAGGGGATCCGACGACATGACCGGACATGCACAGACCATGCGCCGAAAGGCCGGGCAGGACCGCCCCCCGCGGGAGGTCGTGGCCCCCTCCTTGCCGAAAGCCTTCGCGCTGGCGCTTTCCCGCGCCGGCCAGGAAACGCTTCGCCTGCCGCTGTCCACGGGCGAGGCGACGATGGGCGAGGCGGATCTGGCGGGGTTGCCGGGGCTGCTTCCGGCGGGGGGCCTGACCACCCTGCTGGAGGGGCGCGATGCCACGCGGGGGCTGATCGTTTTGGATGCCGCGATCCTGACCGGGGTGATCGAGGTGCTGACGACCGGCCGGGTGGGCGATGCCGAGACCGCCGAGAGGGCCGCGACCCAGACGGATGCGAAGCTGGCGCGGCGCTTCCTTGCCGCGGTGCTGGCGGGGCTGCGGGCAGAGCTGCGCACCACGGGCGATGGCGCGGAGGCGCCCGCCTTCGAGGCAGCGATGCCGGCGATGCCGGGCCGAGGCAGGGCGGCGCCCGTGACGGACCGGCCCGCGGGGCTCGCCGGTTTCGCGCCCGGGCAGATGGTCGACGACAAGCGGGTCTTGCCGCATCTGCTGACCGACGTGCCCTACCGGGTCTTCGATCTGGCCGTCGATCTCTCGGGGCGCCGGAAGGGGCGGATCTGCCTCGTGGTGCCGGCGGCGTTGCTGGGCGCGCATGACGGCGGGCACGACGCGCCGCTGGCTGTCAGCCGAACCTGGGAGGAAGCGTTCCAGGCGGGCGTGCTGGGCAGCGAGGCGAAGCTGGAAGCGGTACTGACACGGTTGCATCTGCCCATCGCAAAGCTGGAATCCCTGGCGCCGGGCGACATGCTGTCCTTCCCGGCCAAGGCGCTCGTCGAGGTCTCGCTGGAAGGCGAGCACGGCAGCGTGGTGACCCTCGGCCGGCTGGGCCAGAGCCAGGGCTGGCGCGCGGTGCGCCTGAACGGCGCCGCGGCGGAGCACGGCGAGGGAGACGCGGCCACGGGAGCCGCGCGCCCGGACGGATCGGACTACGTCGATGCCGAGGCCGGAAGTGCCGTCGCCAAGGCCGGTCTAGTCATCGCGCCGTAGACCGGGCCGGTGGGCGATCCGACCATCATGGCCTCGCCGGGCCGGCGGTGTCGGCGGTGTCCGCGCAGCATTGGCGACATGGGCTTCCCGACGATGCGCGTCGTCGCCGCGCAGGCCTGAGCCGGCTCGCCATCGGCGCCAGTGTTGCTTTCGCAGGTCACCCTGATGGGAAGGAGCCGGAGGACAGCGGTAAACCCATGCGCGGGCGGTCGGCAGGCGCCTTCAGTCCGATTTCGGCTCGGGTCGCACCATCCAACGGTTCTGCGCGCCCTGGTCCAGCAGCCTTGCCGTTCAGTGCGTCGTTCCTGGATCTTGGCGATGCATCCTATGGCTCTGCGCCGCGCATCCCCAAGGCCTTGAACGATGCCCGCCGTCGCGGCGCGGTTCAGCCGCGGCGTTCTGCGGCGACGCGCTCCAGATCCTCGCGCAGCCCGTCATGGGCATAACCTGCCGCCCGCGTCGCCGAGAGGATCTCTTCGGTCGGGATCACGCCGGCCTGCAGGAACGACCAGACGATGGACGACCGGTTGCCGGAGGCGCAGTACGCCAGAACCGGGCCCTCGGCCGCGCGCATCGCCGCCTGCTGGGTCACCAGATTGTCCTGGGTCATCGCGCCGCCGATGACCGGGTTGTTCGAGAAGCTCAAGCCCGCCGCCTCGACCGCCCGGCGCATCGCCTCTGCCTGCAGTTCTGGCGGAACCTCCCCGTCGGGCCTGTTGCAGATGACGGCGACGAAGCCGGCCTTGGCGATGGCCGCGGCCTCCGCGGGATCGATCTGCGGGGCCACGGAATAATCTGGGGAAAGCTTGCGGATGTCCATGCGCCCGGTCTACCGCGCCCGCCCGCGCCAGTCCAGCGCTGCCAATGCCCGGACGCCGCCGTTCAGCCGCCGAACACGATCCCGAGCACCACGCAGATCAGCCCCAGGGCCGAGACCATCAGCGCGCCCATGTTCAGCACCACGACCCGCTTCAATCGCGCTCGGCCCTCTGCATCCGGCAGCTTCGCCCGCCGGACGCCGGTGGCCACGACAACGCAGGCGACCAAACCCGCCACGCCAGCCAGCGAGATCGCCGCACCGATCCAGATCAGCCAATTCATCGAAAGGCCCTCCCCGCCCGTCCCTGTGGCGCACCTAGCGCGCCGCCCCGGCCCCCGCAACCACGGTCGCGCCGCCGGCTGGCCTCGGCCTTGCGGGCGCGCGGGCCGGGCGCTAGGAGGCGGGCCCGCAAGCCAGAGGACCCCGCCCATGGACCAGACCGAGCCGCAGGCCGATGCCTACCGTGTCACCGCCGAGGAACTGCGCCAGTTCGTCGAGCGCTTCGAGCGTCTCGAGGCCGAGAAAAAGGATATCGCCGACCAGCAAAAGGAGGTGATGGCCGAGGCCAAGGGGCGCGGCTACGACACGCGCGTACTGCGCAAGGTGATCGCCCTGCGCCGCCGCGACAAGGACGACATCGCCGAGGAAGAGGCGGTGCTCGACCTCTACCGCGAGGCGCTGGGCATGTAGCCCGCGCTCAGCGGCGCAGCACCCGCACGCCGGGAACGGCGCGGATGGCCTGCAGATCGGCGGCGTAGCCGGGGTCGGGCGCGCCGGCCTCCGCACCTGCCGCCTGCACGTAGAGGCGCAGGAAGCTCTTGATCACCCGGCCGTACTGCGCGCGGTTGGCTGGCGGGTGGCTGGCGAGGTAGTGCACGAGCCGCGGCAGCGCCTCGCCCGGCAGCCAGTCGGCGAGCAGGACGCCCGGCTCGGGCAGCGCCGCATGAACGCCGGGTTCGGCCACCGCGAGCAGGGCGTCGTGGCAGATCAGCGCCATGTCCTCTTCGCGCCAGACGAGGATCGGGGCGTCGGGTTGCACCCGGCGCAGCGCCTGGACCACCGGGGCCCAGGTAAGCCCCGCGCCCCGCAGCAGGCGCAGATCCGCGAGGCCCGGCCCGTCGCCGTATTCCGCGATAAGGTGGTCGAGGAAGGCGGTGGGACGGCAGAGCGCCAGCGAGAAGCTCGGCACGGCCATCGGAAACGCCGCCGCCAGCCGCGTCGCGCGGCCGGCGGCATCGGCGTAGAAGGCCCGGTCGCGCAGGACCGTCAGCGGCGGGCCGAGGAAATCGTCGTTGAAGAGAACGAGCCGGTCGGGCCGCGACTGGCGGGTCAGCACCGGGTCGGTGCGCCCCCGCCGGTCGGCCACGGCCGCCCCGCCCTCCCTGGCCGCGAACAGGCCACGGGCGGGTGCCGCGCGCGGTGCCCGAGGGCTTGGGGACGCACCCGGGTCGGCCGCGGCCGTGCCCCACTCCAGCAGCGGATCGAGCGGCACCGCCCTCTCCCGCGTGCCGGACACGGCGGCCTCGCGCAGAAGCGCCCGGTAACCTTCGTGATCGGGGACCGCGACGCCGGAGGCTGCGAGCGCCGGCGCCGCCCGCCGCAGGGCGCGCAGCAGCCGATCGCCGCCGGTGCCGTGGACCCCCAGATGAAAATGGACCTGCATGCCGATCTCCGCCCGCGGCGCCGCCCCGCGCCGGCCTTCGGCGGCCGCCTACTGTCCGGCCCCGGCTGGCAGTATAGCCACCGACGGCTTGACGCACACCCCCGCCGGAGGCTACCTCGCAAGCGCCCGGGCGTCCATGAGCGAGGCCGGGGACCGGGCCGGTCTAGCTCAGCTGGTAGAGCGCGTGATTTGTAATCACGATGTCGGGGGTTCGAGCCCCTCGACCGGCACCACTCCCGCCCTTGCATACCCACGCATCAGGCTTCCCAGCCGCTTGCGAAGGGATCCTGAGGGTAGGTGACCCGCCGCAGGTAAAGCCCGTGGGGCGGCGCCACCGGCCCGCAGGCGGTACGGTCCTTCGCGGCCAGGGCCGCGCCCACGTCGGCGGCGGTCCAGGCGCCTGCGCCGACCCGCTCCAGCGTTCCCGCGAAGCTGCGCACCTGGTTATGCAGGAACGAGCGGGCCCGCACGTGGAACCGGACCTCCAGGCCCGCGGACAGCGGCAGCGCCTCTACCCGCAGTTCGTCCAGACTGCGCACCGGGCTGTCCGCCTGGCACATGGAGGAACGGAAGGTGGTGAAGTCGTGCCGCCCGATCAGCATGTCGGCAGCCTTCTGCATCTCCCCGGCCTCCAGCCGCCGGCCGCGCTGCCAGACCAGCCCCGCCTCCAGCGCCATCGGCGCCCGGCGGCAGACCATGCGATAGAGATACTGCCGCTCCACCGCCGCGAACCTTGCATGCCAGTCGCCGCCCACCCGCGCCGCCGCGAGGATCGCCACGGAATGCGGGCGCAGGTGATGGTTCAGCGCCGCGGCCAGCCGCTCGGGCGCCCAGTCGCGCGCAAGGTCGCAATGCGCCACCTGGCCGGTCGCATGCACGCCGGCATCGGTGCGGCCGGCGCCCTGCACGAGCGGGCCGGCCGGGTCGAGCCGGGCCAGCGCCGCCTCCAGCGCGCCCTGGACCGACGGCAGATCGCGCTGCCGCTGCCAGCCGGAAAAGTTCCCGCCGTGATATTCGACCTTGAGGGCAAAGCGCGGCATGGGCGCCGCTCTAGCCGGCGCGCCCCGGACGGACAAGTGGCGGGCAGGTGGGCCGGGGGCCGGTGCGACGGGGAGTATGGCATCGCCGCTGCCGGCGATTGCTGATTGACGTGCCTCAGCCTGCGCCGCTAGCGTCGCTTCGCAAGGGGAAACGTCGGCGAATGCGACCCACGGTGAACGATATAGCGCGGGAGGCGGGCGTGAGCCTGGCGACGGTCGACCGCGTGCTGAACGCCAGGACCGGGGTGCGCGACAAGACCGCCAACCGCGTGATGGCCGCCATCGACCGGCTGGGTTACGTGCGCGACGTCACCGCCGCAAACCTCGCCCGGCAGCGCCAGTACCGGCTGTGCTTTCTGCTGCCGTCGGGCCGCACCGGCTTTCTGCGGCTCTTGCGCGACACGATCCGCGCGGCGGCCGAGGAGGCGCGGCGGGACAGGACCGATATCGGCATCGTCGCCTATTCGGCCCGCGGCCCGAACGGCTTCGTCGCCGCCCTCGGGGCGCTGCACGCGGCGGAGTATGACGGTGTGGCCATCATGGCGCCCGAGACGCCCGAGGTCCGCGATGCCGTGCGCCGGCTGCGGGCGGAAGGCGTGGCCGTCGTGGCGCTGGTCTCCGACCTGCCGGGGGCGGCGGCGGACCATTTCGTGGGGATCGACAACATTGCCGCGGGGCGCACGGCGGGCTTTCTTCTGGGACGGTTCGCGGCCCCGGGTCCAGGCCGGGTGATGGTGCTCGCCAGTTCGATGACGGCGCGCGACAGCGTCGAGCGGCGGCTTGGCTTCGATCGGGTCATGGCAGAGCGCTTCCCCCACTTGCGCGTGCTGCCGACGATCGAGGGCCACGACGACCCGCCCACGATCCGGGCCGCCATCGGCCGCGTTCTGGCAGGAGGCGATCTGGCCGGGGTCTATGCGCTTGGATCCGGGACCGCCGCGATGCTCGATGCGCTGGCGGCCGCGGGCCGGCCCACGGCACCCGTGGCGGTTGCGCACGAGTTGACCGAGGCCAATCGCCTGGCGCTCCTCACCGGCGCGCTCGATGCGGTGATCACCCAGGATGTGGGGCATCTGGTGCGCAGCGCCCTGCGCGTGTTGCGGGCCAAAAGCGACAATACTGCCATCTCCGCCGCACAGGAACGCATCCGGATCGAGGTGGTGGTGAGCGAGAACCTTCCAGCGGAACTCTTTGCCGCCCGGGCGGCGCCGGCGCCCCCGGCTGCCCCCGATGGCCCCCCTCCCGCGCGCGATGCGCCCGCACCCCCACCCGCCAGTCGTGCGCCCGCGCCCGGCCGGGAGGTCGCCTGTGCCGAGGGGCGCCCGGCCCTGCGGCGCCCGGCGCCCCGACCTTTGCAAGCGAAAGGACCAGCGACATGAAGACGATGAAGGGGCCGGGGCTGTTCCTGGCGCAGTTCGCGGGGGATGCCGCCCCGTTCGACAGCTGGGCCGGCATCACCCGCTGGGCCGCGGAGTGCGGATATGGGGGCGTTCAGGTGCCCAGCTGGGATGCGCGCCTTCTAGACCTCGACAGGGCGGCGAGCTCGACGACCTATTGCGACGAACTCAAGGGCGAGGCGGCCGAGGCCGGGATCGAGATCACGGAGCTCTCGACCCACCTGCAGGGGCAGCTCGTTGCAGTGCACCCCGCCTACGACGTCGCGTTCGACGGCTTCGCCGACCCCTCCGTTCACGGGAATCCCAAGGCGCGGCAGGAATGGGCGGTCGATCAGGTCCGCAAGGCCCTCACAGCGAGCCGCAATCTGGGGCTTACGGCGCACGCCACCTTCTCGGGCGCGCTGGCCTGGCCGTATCTCTATCCCTGGCCGCAGCGCCCCGCAGGGCTTGTGGAGGCGGCCTTCGACGAGCTCGCGGCGCGTTGGCGGCCGATCCTCGACCATGCCGAGGAGATGGGGGTAGACCTCTGCTACGAGATCCATCCCGGTGAGGACCTCTGCGACGGGATCAGCTTCGAGATGTTCCTCGAGCGCGTCGGCGGGCACGCCCGGGCGAAGATGCTCTACGATCCCTCGCACTACGTCCTGCAATGCCTGGATTACCTCGACAACATCGATATCTACCACGAGCGGATCGGGCTGTTCCACGTCAAGGACGCGGAGCTGAATCCCACCGGACGGCAGGGGGTCTATGGCGGGTTCCAGCCGTGGGTGAACCGGGCCGGGCGCTTCCGCTCCCCCGGCGACGGCCAAGTGGATTTCGGCGCGGTCTTCAGCAAGCTGGCGCAATACGACTTCGACGGCTGGGCGGTCGTGGAATGGGAGTGCTGTCTGAAGCACCCCGAGGACGGTGCACGCGAGGGCGCAGCCTTCGTGCGCGACCACATCGTCCGCGTCACGGATCGGGCCTTCGACGACTTCGCCGAAGGCGGTTCCGACGACGCCGCCAACCGCGCGATGCTGGGACTAGATCGTTGACTTCGATATTCCCCAAGTATCCCCGCCGGAGGCTCGAAAGTTGTGCGGGGGTCTCGAACATTTTGTGCCTCCGGCGGGGATATTTAAGAATATCGAAGGGAACGAGGCGAGATCATGGTAACGCGGTACAGGCGGGGACGCCGATGGCCGTGAATGTCGGAGGTACCCCGTTCCGTCGAGGCGGGGCGGGGTGCTCGCATCTCTATGGGAGACGGCCAGATGAGGGAGCGGCGGATCAGGCTTGGGATGGTCGGCGGCGGGCAGGGGGCGTTCATCGGTGCGGTGCACCGGATTGCGGCGCGGATGGACGACGCCTTCGATCTGGTCGCCGGCGCCTTTGCCTCGACGCCCGAGAAGAGCCGGGCCTCGGGGGCGGAACTGGGGATCGATCCCGCTCGGATTTATGACGATTTCACCGCAATGGCCAAGCGCGAGGTACGCCTGAAGGACGGGATCGAGGCTGTCGCGATCGTCACCCCCAATCACGTGCACTATGCCGCGGCCCGGGAATTCCTCAAGCGCGGCATCCACGTGATCTGCGACAAGCCGTTGACCTCGACGCTTGCGGATGCGCGCAAGCTGGCAAAGGCGGCCGCGGCGTCGAACGCGCTGTTCGTCCTCACGCACAACTACACCGGTTACCCGATGGTGCGGCAGGCAAGGGCGATGGTTGCGGCGGGAGCAATCGGCGATCTGCGGGTGGTGCAGGTCGAGTATCCGCAGGACTGGCTCAGCGAGGCCGCGGAGGAGACGGGACAAAAGCAGGCGGGTTGGCGCACCGATCCGAAGAAATCCGGCGCCGGCGGCAGCATTGGCGATATCGGCACCCACGCCTACAACCTCGCCCAGTTCGTCACCGGACAGACGCCTGACGCGCTGGCCGCCGATCTTTCCAGCTTCGTGGCGGGGCGGCGACTGGACGACAATGCTCACGTGATGCTCCGCTACGGCTCCGGCGCCCGTGGCATGCTCTGGTGCAGCCAGGTGGCGGCGGGGACGGAGAACGCGCTGCGCCTGCGGGTCTACGGCAGCAAGGGGGGCCTCGATTTCGCGCAAGAGAACCCCAACGTGCTGCGGCACATGCCGCTTGGGGAACCGGTGCGGCTGATCACGCGGGCCGGGCCGGGCGCGGGCGAGGCGGCCGCCCGGGTCAGCCGGATCCCGGCCGGGCATCCCGAGGGCTATCTTGAGGGGTTCGCCAATATCTACGCCGAAGCCGCACGTGCCATCCGCGCGAGGCAGGCCGGCACCGAGCCGGACGCGGCAGTGATGTTTCCGGGCTTGCAGGAGGGACTTGATGGCATGGCTTTCATCGATGCCTGCGTCCGTTCGTCTGCTAACGATGGCGCCTGGACGGACCTGCGCGATCTCGTGGCGTGACGAACTGGACCAGCTTGGAGATCGAAATGATTAACGTACCTCAGTTTCAGCTTGAGCCGTTCCGACCGCACCGTTAGGCTCGCGGCGACACGAAAGATTCGGGGTCGAACCCCGCTCAGTGCACACTTGGGAGGACTTCTGATGACACATAGAACAACGTTGCTCGCCGCCACCGCCTTGGCCACCGCCGGGCTTTCCGCCCCCGCCTTCGCGGAGGATCTGACGCTTTGCTGGGCCGCCTGGGATCCGGCCAACGCATTGGTCGAGCTGAGCAAGGACTACGAGGCCCAATCCGGCAATACGATGAGCTTTGAGTTCGTGCCATGGCCGAACTTTGCGGACCGCATGCTGAACGAGCTGAACTCCGGCGGCCAGCTGTGCGACCTGCTGATCGGCGACAGCCAGTGGATCGGCGGCGGGGCGGAAAACGGCCATTACGTGAAGCTCAACGACTTCTTCGAGGCCGAGAGCATCAGCATGGACGACTTCGCGCCTGCGACAGTCTATGCCTATTCGACCTGGCCGAAGGGCAGCGAGAACTATTACGCACTGCCGGCGATGGGCGATGCGAATGCCTGGTTCTACCGCAAGGACTGGTTCGACAAGCCCGAGATCCAGGAGGCGTTCCAGGCCAAATACGGGCGCGAGCTGGCGGAGCCGACGACCCAGACCGAGCTGATGGAGATCGCCAAGTTCTTCCAGGGCCGCGAGATCGACGGGCAGACCCGCTATGGCGCCTCGATCTTCACCGAGCGCGGCTCGGAGGGCATCACCATGGGTGCCACCGGCGCGCTCTACGCCTTCGGGTTCAAGTACGAGAACGAGCCGGGATCGTACGATATGGAGGGTGCGGTAAACTCCGCCGACGCCGTCGCGGGGCTGGAGTTCTACAAGGAGCTCTACGATTGCTGCACGCCGCCGGGCTACACCGACAGCTACATGGAGCAATCGCTGGACGCCTTCAAATCCGGCCAGGTCGCGATGGCGATGAACTGGTTCGCCTTCTTCCCGGGCCTCTACCAGGATCCCGAGATCGGCGGCGACAGGATCGGCTTCTTCGTGAACCCGCCGGAGAAGATGGCGGCCTCGACGCTGGGCGGTCAGGGGATCAGCGTGGTCGCCTATTCCGACAAGCAGGAAGCCGCGCTGGACTACATCAAGTGGTTCGCGCAGCCCGAGGTTCAGGCGAAGTGGTGGGAACTGGGCGGCTACTCGGCGTCGAACGCGGTGCTAAACGATCCCTCCTTCGAGGGCAGCCAGCCCTTCGCGGGCGACTTCCTGGTGGCGATGCAGGACGTGCAGGATTTCTGGCAGGAGCCGGTCTATGCCGAGCTGCTCCTGGCCATGCAGAAGCGCCTGCACGACTACGTGGTCGCCGATCAGGGCACTGCGCAGGAGGCCCTCGACAAGCTGATCGAGGACTGGACGGAGACGTTCGAGGACGAAGGCAAGCTCTAGGAGGCCGGGCGGGACTTTTCGCACCGGCCAGCCGAGCGACCGAACACGACGGCATCGGCGGGGTGAACCCCGCCCCGGCGACCGATGCTCCCGCCTTCAGACGCTCCCCCGCCCTGTCTTCCGCAGGGCGGGGTTCACCCCGCCTTACCGCCGCTTGAGCGAACGTCCCCGAAAGCCCCACAATGGTCGACAGCGCTGCAAACAGGATCGCCCGCGCTACGCCCGCGCCCGTCGCGCGCCGCGTGCGCGGCTTGAGCGACCGGGCCATCGCGTGGATCTTCGTGGCGCCCACGATCTTCCTGCTGCTGGCGGTGAACATCTTTCCGCTGATCTGGACGATCCGGCTCAGCTTTACCGATTTCCGCGCCAACCGGCCGAACCGCGAGGTCGAATGGGTGGGCTTGCGCAACTACGAGCGCATCCTGACCGACAGCGACATCTGGCTGACGATGCAGGCCACCGCGCATTTCCTCTTCTGGACGATCTTCCTGCAGGTTCTGCTGGGCTTCGCGCTGGCCTGGCTGATCAACCGCAACTTCCGCGGCTCCTCGCTTTGGACGACGCTGATCGTGCTGCCGATGATGCTCAGCCCCGCGGTGGTGGGCAACTTCTGGACGTTTCTCTACCAGCCGCAGATCGGGCTTTTCAATTACGTGGTCTCGTTCTTCACCGGCATCGACCCGTCATCGTTCTCGATGATCGGCTCGGTCGACCTGGCGCCCTGGTCGATCGTGATCGTCGACACCTGGATGTGGACGCCCTTCGTGATGCTGATCTGCCTGGCGGGCCTGCGTTCTATCCCCAGCTACATCTACGAGGCCGCGCAGATCGACCGGGCCTCGCCCTGGCGGCAATTCTGGACGATCACGGTGCCGATGGTGCTGCCCTTCCTGATGCTCGCCGTGCTGTTCCGGGGGATCGAGAACTTCAAGATGTTCGATCTCGTCGTGCAGCTGACCGGCGGCGGCCCAGGCAGCATCACCGAGGTGACCTCGATCAACCTCAAACGCGAGGCGTTCGAGAAGTGGCGGACGGGATATGCCAGCGCCTACGCGATCATCCTGTTCGTGACGGTGTTCGGGCTCGCCTCGATCTACGTCAAGGCGCTGAACAAGGTGAAGGAGCGATGAGCGCCGCGTCGATCACCGAGCCGTCGGGCCGGCAGAAATGGCTCGCGGGCGCCCTGGTGATCACCTACGCGCTGATTACCCTGGCGCCCTTGGCCTGGATCGTGCTGACCGGCTTCAAATCCCCGGCGGACGCGATCAGCTACCCCCCCAAGGTTCTCTTCGAGCCGACGGTGGAAGGCTACGTGAACCTCTTCACCACCCGCACCCGGGTGACGCCCGATCAGCTGGCCGCCCTGCCGCCGCCCGAAGGCATCGCCGAGCGGATCGTGCGCTCGCGCGACATGGTGATCGCCGGGCCCTCGCGCTATGGCGAGCGGTTCATGAACTCGGTCATCATCGGCTTCGGCTCGACGTTCCTCAGTATCGTCTTCGGCACCATGGCGGCCTATGCATTCAGCCGCTTCAAGGTGCCCCTGAAGGACGATCTGCTGTTCTTCATCCTGTCGACCCGGATGATGCCACCCATCGCGGTGGCCATCCCGATCTTCCTGATGTTCCGTTCCCTCGGCCTCAGCGACACGCATCTGGGCATGATCCTGCTCTACACGGCGGTGAACATCTCCCTCGCGGTTTGGCTGCTGAAGGGCTTCATCGACGAGATCCCCCGGGAATACGAAGAAGCCGCGCTGATCGACGGCTACACGCGGTTCCAGGCCTTCGTGAAGGTGGTGCTGCCGCAGGCGGCGACCGGCATCGCCTCGACCGCGATCTTCTGCCTGATCTTCGCGTGGAACGAATACGCCTTCGCCGTGCTGCTGACCTCGGGCAACGCCCAGACGGCGCCCCCCTTCATCCCCACCATCATCGGCGTCGGCGGGCAGGACTGGCCGGCCGTCGCCGCGGGCGCGACCCTTTTCCTGCTGCCGGTGATGATCTTCACGATCCTGCTGCGCAAGCATCTGCTGCGCGGGATCACCTTCGGGGCGGTGCGGAAATGAGCGGGTTCTTCTCCGGACTCGCCCGCTTCAGGCGTGGGCCGTGGGAGGCGCTGGCCTCGGCGCTGATCGGCATCGGCATCCTGATGCTCATGCAGCCCTTCGTGCTGGCACTCTACACCTACAGCTTCATCGTGATCCTGACGGGCACGCTCATGTTCCTCATCGTCAGCCATTTCCCGGAGTGACGGCATGATCGCGCGCGCCCCTTTCGGCCCCCTGAGTGCCGCCCATGGCTGAGATCGTCATTCGCGACCTGCGCAAGGAATTCGGCGATTTCACGGCGGTGGAGGGCTCCAGCTTCACGATCGCCGACGGAGAGTTCTTCATGCTGCTCGGCCCCTCGGGCTGTGGCAAGACCACCACCCTGCGGATGATCGCGGGATTGGAGCTGCCGACATCGGGGCAGATCCTGCTGGATGGGGAGGACGTGGCGCAGGTGCCGGCCTCGAAGCGCGACATCGCCTTCGTCTTCCAGATGTTCGCGCTCTACCCGCACATGAACGTGAGGCGGAACCTTTCCTATCCGCTGGTCAGCCAGGGGATGAAGGCCGCGGCCGTGGCGGCCAAGGTCGCCGAGGTCGCGGGCATCCTCGGCATCGAGGATATCCTCTCGCGGCCGGTGGGCGGGCTTTCCTCGGGCGACCGGCAGCGTGTGTCCCTGGGACGCGCCATCGTGCGCGAGCCGAAGGCCTTCCTGATGGACGAACCGCTGGGTGCGCTTGACGCGGAGTTCCGCGAGCGCATGGCAGAGGAGCTGCGCGCGCTGCACGACCGCATGGGCGCCACCACCGTCTACGTCACCCACGATCAGCTGGAGGCGATGCAGATGGGCGACAAGATCGTGGTGATGAACGAGGGGCGGGTCGAGCAGTTCGGCGCGCCCCAGGACATCTACGACATGCCCGCCAGCCTCTTCGTGGCCAACTTCATCGGTGCGCCGGCGATGAACTTCCTGCGGTTCCGCGGGCAGGTCGCCCCCGGTGCGCAGGAGGTGGGCCTTGGCGAGCATCGCTTCGCGGTGCCGCGGCAGATCGAGGGGCGGCAGGGCGACCTCGTGCTGGGCGTGCGGCCCGAGCACATCCGCCTGTCCGACGAGGGCGCCTTCCGCGGCGAGGTACTGGCGGCGGAGTATCTCGGTACCACCCAGATCGTCACGCTGGCCACACCGCACGGAGACCTGAAGGCGCGCACCGGATCCGAGCGCACCATCCGCCCGGGCGACATCGCGGGGCTGCATCTTGACCCCGCGACGATCACGCTCTTCGAGGCGCAGGGCGGCCGGGCGCTGAGGTCGAAGCTGAACGAGAGGGCGCTGGCCCATGGCTGAGGTGCGCCTGAGCGGCATCAGCAAGACGTTCGGCCGCGAGATCGGGGTGGAGGGCGTGACGCTGGACATCCCCGACGGCAGCTTTGTGGTGCTCCTGGGCCCGACCGGCGCGGGCAAGACCACGACGCTGCGGCTGATCGCGGGGCTGGAGAAGCCCGATGCCGGCAGCATTCATATCGGCGGGCGCGACGTGCGTGCCGAGAGCCCCGCGCAACGCGACGTGGCGATGGTCTTCCAGCAATACAGCCTCTATCCGCACCTCACCGTGCGCGAGAACCTGGCCTTTCCGCTGCGCTCGCCGGTGCTGCGTTGGCCTGATGACCGGATCGCGCGGAAGGTTGGCGAGGTCGCCGAGGTCCTGCGCATCTCGTCGAAGCTCGACAACAAGGCGACGGCTCTGTCGGGCGGCGAAATGCAGCGCGTCAGCATCGGCCGGGCGCTGGTGCGCGACCCCGCGATCCACCTGATGGACGAACCGCTGAGCTCGCTCGACGCGAAGCTGCGCAGCGAGTTGCGGGTGGAGCTGAAGCGCATCCATTCCAGCCTGAACGCCACGCTGCTTTACGTCACCCACGACCAGATCGAGGCGATGACGATGGCGACCCATGTGGGCGTGCTGGATCACGGGCGGCTCGTGCAGGTCGGCACGCCTCGCGAGATCTACGAGAACCCCGTCAGCCTCTATGTCGCCACGCGCTTGGGGATGCCGCGCATAAATGCGCTGCCCGTGGGCGTCTTCGGCGGTGGGACGCCGCGCGGGGCGGTGACCATCGGCCTGCGGCCCGAGCATATCGAGGCGGGGGAGGGGGCGGAGGCGGTCGTGCGCCGGGTCGAGCATCTTGGCGACCAGACCCGCCTGCACCTGAACCTTGCGGGGCACGAGGTGGTCACGCTGGCCGACGCCCATTCCGGCGTGCGGCCTGGCCAGACCATCGGCATCCGACCCCGCGCGCCGCTGTATTTCGACGCCGCCGGCCGGCGCGTCGCCTGAGGAGGACACATGCCGCAATTCATAAACGCCCGCGAGGCGGTCGTTACGGAAGCCATCGACGGGATGCTGCGCGGCTCCGGCGGAACGCTGGCGCGGCTCGACGGGTATCCCCACATTCGCGTGGTCCTGCGTAGCGACTGGGAGCGGGACCGCGTGGCGCTGGTCTCCGGCGGCGGATCGGGGCACGAGCCGGCGCATGCGGGCTTCGTGGGCCGCGGGATGCTTACCGCGGCTGTCTGCGGCGACGTCTTCGCCAGCCCTTCGGTCGATGCCGTGCTGGCGGGGATCCTCGCGGTGACGGGCGATGCCGGCTGCCTGCTGATCGTGAAGAACTACACGGGCGACCGGCTGAACTTTGGGCTGGCGGCCGAACGGGCCCGCGCGTTCGGCCTGAAGGTCGAAATGGTGATCGTCGACGACGATATCGCGCTGCCCGACCTGCCGCAGGCCCGCGGCATCGCGGGCACGCTCTTCGTCCACAAGATCGCGGGCGCCGCGGCCGAGGACGGTGCGGATCTGGCTGCCGTGCGGGCGGCGGCAGATCGGGTGATCGCGGGCGCCGTGAGCCTCGGCATGTCGCTTGATACCTGTACCGTACCTGGATCTCCCAAGGAGGATCGGATTCCGCCGGGCAAGGCCGAGCTGGGCCTTGGCATTCACGGCGAGGCCGGGGTGGAGCAGGTCGATTTCGCCTCCTCCAGTTCCGCCATGGCGCATATCTGCGACAAGCTCGAGCCGTTGTTGGAGGAGGAAGGGCGGTACGTGGCCCTCCTCAACAACCTCGGCGGCACCACGCCGCTCGAGATGTCGATCCTGGCGGAGGATCTCGTGAAATCGTGGCTCGGCGAGCGGATCTCGCACATGATCGGCCCTGCCGAGATGATGACTTCGATGGACATGCAGGGGTTCTCCTTGTCGCTCCTGCCGGCGAACGAGGGCGATATCGCGGCGTTGATGGCGCCGGCGGCCCCGGCGACCTGGCCCGGCTGCCACGAGCTGGCCGGGATCGAGGTGCGCCCTATGCCGGATGGACTGGCCCCGGTGCAGCCGATCGCTTCGGAGGATGCCGCCCATGGCGGGCTGGTCTCGCGCTGCTGCGAGATCCTGATCATGGCCGAGAGCGAGCTGAACGGGCTCGACGCCAAGTCCGGCGACGGGGATACGGGCAGCACCCTGTCTGGCGCGGCCTGGGCGCTGGACGGCGCCCGCGACCGGCTGCCCCTGGCCGATCTCACACAACTCTTCCGGGCAATCGGGACGGAGCTGAGCCAGACGATGGGCGGGTCCTCGGGCGTGCTGCTGGCGATCTACTTTACCGCGGCCGGCGATGCCTCCGCCGGCGGGGCGACGCCAGTGGAGGCCCTGCGCGCCGGGCTCGACCGGGTGCGGCAGGTGGGCGGCGCGGCGCCGGGCGACCGCACGATGATCGACGCGCTGTTACCGGCGCTCGAAGCCCTGCCGCAGGGCCTTGCGGCCGCCGCCCAGGCGGCGCGGCAGGGGGCGGACGCGACGGCGCAGATCACCAAGGCCAAGGCAGGGCGCGCCAGCTACATCTCGGAAGACAAGCTGGCCGGGCACAACGACCCGGGCGCCGAAGCGGTGGCGCTGCTTTTCGAGGGGCTGGCCGAGGATCGGGGGCAGGGCTAGGCCGCTCTCCCGTGCGGGTGGTGGCAGGCGGCGCGGTGCGTCCCTCCCGCCGGTTCCAGCCGCGGCCGCTCGGTGCGGCAGAGATCGGTCGCTTGCGGGCAGCGGGGGGCGAAGGCGCAGCCGGGCGGCGGATCGTAGGGATCGGGCAGCTCCGTCTCGGCATCCTCGGAAACGAGGGCCCGCCGTCCGGGCGCCGGGGCTGAGCGCAGCAGCAGATGCGTATAGGGGTGACGCGCAGCCGTGAAGACCGCGCGGGCCGGGCCGATCTCGACCAGCCGACCGAAATACATCACCGCGACCCTGTCCGAGACGGCTTCGACCACCGACAGGTCGTGGCTGATGAACACATAGGTCAGCGACAGCCGCGCCTTGAGCGCGCTCAGCAGGTTCAGCACCTGCGCCTGCACGCTGACGTCGAGCGCGCTGACGGGTTCGTCGAGCACGATCATCTTCGGCTCGGCGGCCAGCGCCCGGGCGATGCCGATGCGTTGCGCCTGCCCGCCGGAGAACTCGTGCGGATAGCGATCGAGAAAGTCGGGCGCCAGGTTCACCGCCTCTATCACCTCCGTCAGCTTCGCCGCGCGCGCCGGCGGATCGAGACCGAGCAGATGGATCATCGGCGCCTCCAGGATCTGTCGAATGCGCTTGCGCGGGTTGAGCGAGGCGAGCGGGTCCTGGAAGACGTACTGCACATGCCGCGCCATCTCGGGGCCGGTGCCATGTGCCCGACCGTAAAGGCGCAGCGTTCCCCGGGTCGGCCTGTCGAGCCCCACCATCAGCCGCGCTAGCGTGGACTTGCCGCAGCCGCTTTCGCCGACGATGCCCAGCGTCTCGCCGCGGCGGACGGTCAGGCTGACGTCCTGCACCGCATGAACGGCAGGCGCCGGTCCGCCCAACAGCCGCCGCCCGCCGCCGAAGATGCGGGCCACGTTCTCTATCTGCAGGACCGGTTCAGACATTCCCGGCCTCTAGCGGATGCAGGCAACGCATGGTGCGCCCGTCGTCCCGCTCCAGCATCGGGATCGGCGAGGCGCGGCAATCCGCCTCGGCGCGCGGGCAGCGCGGTGCGAAGGCACAGCCGCGGGGCAGGGCATCGACCATCGGCGGGCGCCCGGCGATCGCATCCAGCCGCCGTTCGGGTTCGCCCAGCACCGGGACGCAGGCGATGAGCAGCGCGGTGTAGGGATGCGCCGGCGCCGCCAGCACAGCCTCCGTCGGCCCCGCCTCGACGATCCGGCCGGCATACATCACCGCCACACGGTCGCAGATGGCCGAGACGATCCCGAAATCGTGGGTGATGAAGAGGATCGCGGTGCCCTTGTCGCGGCGCAGCCGGTCCATGAGGGCAAGGACCTGTGCCTGGACGGTGACGTCGAGGGCGGTCGTCGGCTCGTCGGCGATGAGCACGGCGGGATCGTTCGCCAGGCCCATCGCGATGCAGACCCGCTGCCGCAGCCCGCCCGAGAGCTCATGCGGATAGGCCTTCATCCGCTCGGCGGGGTTGGGAATGCGGACAAGGCGCAAGAGTTCCACCGCCCGCGCCTCGGCCTTCGCGCGCGGCATCGGGGCATGGGCGGTGATCGCTTCCCGCAGCTGCGCGCCGATGGTGTAGAGCGGGTGCAGCGTGCCGAGCGGGTCCTGGAAGACGTGCGCCACTGCGCGGCCGCGCAGCCCGCGGATCGCCGCGTCGGGCAGCGCGAAAAGGTCGCGCCCCTCCAGCCGCGCGGCGCCGCCGGCGATCACGCCGGGCGGCGATGGCACCAGCCCCATCACCGACATCGCGGTGACCGACTTGCCGGAGCCGCTTTCGCCCACCAGGCCGAGGCATTCGCCCGGCGCCAGATGCAGATCAACCCCGCCGACCGCCCGCAGCACCCGGCCCCCGGTGCGGAACTGGGTTTGCAGGCCGGCGATCTCAAGCACGGCCTGCGGATGTCGCGCTTCGGGAACGGCGCCCTCCCGGTCGATGGCGGTACGCGCCACCGGGCGGCTGAGCGCGCCCGAGCGCAGGCGCGGATCGAGCACATCGCGCACGCCGTCGCCAAGCAGGTTGATCGCCATCACCAGCGCCAGGATCATCAGCCCCGGGACGATGGAGACATGCGGCGCGGTGAAGAGCACCTTGCGCCCCTCGCCCAGCATCGAGCCGAGGTCGGCCTGCGGCGGCTGTGCGCCGAGGCCGAGGAAGCTGAGGCCGGCCGTCTCGAGGATCATCCAGCCGATGGTGGTCGACATGGTGACGACGATCACCGGCAGGACGTTGGGCAGCACCTCGGTGAAGAGGATCCGCGCGTCGCCCATGCCGCTCAGCCGCGCTGCATCGACGAATTCGCGTCGCGAGAGGCCCAGCGTGACGCCTCGGATGTTGCGCGCGAAGAACGGCACGTTGACGATGGCGATGGCGAAGAGTGCGTTGAGCAGGCCGGGGCCGAGCACCGCGACGATCGCCAGCGCCAGCAGGATATAGGGGAAGGCCATGACCATATCGATCCCGCGCATCAGGATCGCATCCACCCGGCCGCCGGCATAGCCCGCGACCAGCCCGATGATCGAGCCCGCGACGGCGGCGATGACCGTGGCACTCAGCCCCACCGCGAGGCTGATGCGGGTGCCCCAGATCAGCCGGCTCAGCAGATCGCGGCCAAGCGCATCGGTGCCCAGCAGGTGCCCGGGCGCCCCGGGGCGCAGCAGCCTTTCGCTCAGCGCCGTCGCGTCGGGGTCTGGCAGCGGCAGGATCGGCGCCGCGAGCGCAAGAAGGACGATGGCGGCGAGGATCGCGAGCCCGCCCGTCGCCAGCGTGTTGCGGCGCAGCAAGGCCCAGGCTCCGGGACGGGCGGCGCGGGGCGCGGCGGGCGCAGGCATTGCGGCGTCGGCCATCAGCGCAGCCGCGGATCGACGAGGGTCTGCACCACGTCCGCCGCGAGGTTGAAGAGCACGTAGGCCGCGGCCACCACCAGCACGCCCCCCTGCACCAAGAGCAGATCGCGGGTGGATATCGCGGTGACCAGCATCGACCCGATGCCGGGCCACTGGAACACCGTCTCTATGTAGACGGCCCCGCCGAGCACGAAGCCCGCCTGGATGCCGATGACCGGGATCACGCCCACCAGCGCCGCCTTGAACGCGTGCCGCCAGATCACCCGTGCCTCGCTCAGCCCCTTGGCGCGGGCGGTGCGGATGAAGTCCTGCCGCAGCACCTCCAGCATGGCCGTCCGCGTCAGCCGGGCGACGACGCCGGTGGCGACGATGGATAGGGTCAGCGCCGGTAGGAAAAGATGGTGCGCGAGGTCCAGCAGCCCACCGCCGCCGTAGATCGCGAACATGCCGGATGCGGGGAACCAGCGCAGCGCGACCGCAAAGACCAGGATGAAGATCAGACCGAGCCAGAAGGAGGGGATGGAGATGCCCAGCAGCACCGCGAAGGTCACCAGCCGGTCGGTCAGCCCGTATTGCCGCACCGCGCTGACCACGCCCGCGATCAGCCCTAAGATCGTGCACAGGATCAGCGACGTGCCGGCCAGGATCATCGTCGCGCCGAAGCGTTCCAGCACCTCGTCCAGCACCGGGCGGTTAAGGCTGTAGGACCGGCCCAGATCGCCCTGCGCAAGGTTGCCGAGCCAGATCAGGTATTGCTCGGGCAGGGAGCGATCGAGGCCAAGGTCGCGGTTCAGCTTCGCGACGTTCTCGGGCGTGGCAAAGGATCCGAGGATCGCGGTTGCCGGATCGCCGGGGATCAGCGCCATGATCAGGAACACGATCAGCGTCAGTCCCAGAAGGATCGGGACAATCGCGAAGAGGCGTCGGGCGATGTAGGCGGCCATGGGCAATTCACATCCTTGCCGAACCCGGGGGGCCGTACAGCAGGCGGCGCCGAGCGGTTCCGGCCGGCATGCGGAGCCTCCGCCGCCGGCCGTGCCGGATCATTCTTTGGTGACGTCCTTCAGGATCAGGAAGAACGAGGGCTGCAACGCGAAGCCTTCGACGCCCGCGGCGGTGACGGCGTTCTGTTTCCAGTTGGCGACGAAGACCCAGGGCGCGTCCTCCTGCACGATCTCCTGCATCTCCTTGTAAAGCTCCGCGCGGGCGTCCTGGTCGGTCTCCGTGCGAGCCTGCTCCAGCAGCGTGTCGACCTGCGCGTTGCTGTAGTAGCCCGAGTTGAAGCCGCCCTGATCCGGCCACGCCTCGGTGCGTAGCGCCAGGAAGGGCAGGGTGTCGGGGTCGTTGGTCATCCACGCCATCTCGGCCATGTCGGCCCTGCCTTCGAGGCCGGCATTCACCTCGCCGAGGAACGTGTTCCACTCGTAGGTCTGGATCTCGACCTCCATGCCGACCTCCTGCAGATCGGCCTGGATCGCGGTGCCCATCGCCACCGGATCGAGCATGCCGGAGCCGCCTTCGGTGACGAGGAAGGTGACCGGGCTGCCGTCGTATCCCGCCTCCTCCAGTAGCGCGCGCGCCTTCTCGGGGTCGTGGGGATAGGGCTGCAACGCCTCGTTGTAGGCCCAGGCAAAGGCCGGCGGGGTCGGTCCCGCGGCGACCTCGGCGGTGCCCTGCAGGATGTTGTCGACCAGCGCCTGCTTGTCGACGGCGTAGTTCGCGGCCTGGCGCACCAGCTTGTCGGCAAAGGGCCCTTCCTTGGCATTCAGGATCAGGAACCACAGATGCGGGCCGGCCTGCTCATGGATCGTGAAGGCCGCGTCGCCGCGCATCTGGGTCAGCGTGTCGGGGGGCACCTCGACCATCACGTCGAGCCCGCCCGACATCATCTCGGCCGTGCGCGTGTTGCTGTCGGTGATGGGCCGGAAGATCGCCGCCTGAAGCCCCGGCGCACCCTCCCAGTGATCGGGGTTGGCCTCGACGGCGACGAGGGCGTTGGGGTTCCACTCGGCGAAACGGAACGCGCCGGTGCCGGAGGGATTGCGCCCGAACTCGGGCCCGTGCTCCTCCACCGCGGCCTGGCTGACGATCAGCCCGGTGGGATAGGCAAGGTTGCTGAGGAAGGGCGCATAGGGGCCATCGAGCGTGAACTCGACGGTCAGGTCATCCACCGCGCGCACCTCCTGCACGGCCGAGAAGAAGAACGCCAGCGGGAAGGGGCCGGTCTCGTGGTAGGGGTGATCCTCGTTCAGCATCCTGTCGAAGTTGAACTTCACCACCTCGGCGGTCAGCGCAGATCCGTCGTGGAAGGTTACGTCCTCGCGTAGGGTGAAGGTGTAGGTCGTCCCGTCCTCCGAGATCGTCCAGTCGGTGGCCAGGGCCGGTTCCACCTCCAGCGTGCCGTCGGCATAGCGCACGAGCCCGTCGTAGAGGTTGAGCAAGATGCGGAAATCGTTCACCGCCGTCACCGCATGGGGGTCGAGCGATTTCGGCTCGGCGATCTGCCCGACGACGAGGACGCCGGGTGGCGTGCCCTGGGCGATTGCGGCCAGTGGTGCGACAAGCAGCGTGAGGGCGGCGAAGAGGCCCCCGGTCAAGAGGTGCTTCATGGCGGTCTCCCGTGGAATTGCCCGGCCAGTTAACCCGCAAGCCGGGGGGGCGGGCAACCCCCGGGGCTGGCTGGCGGGGAAGGAACGGGTTGACGCAGGCGGCCGGCGCTGAACGGATCGGCTGGCGATCCGCAGCCGGAGCCCCTCATGCCCGCCCCCCCACGCCTCGATCTCAAACGACTGCGCGGCCTGCTGGAGGGCATCAACGGCTTCGGACGGGACCCGGCGACCGGCGGGTTCGACCGGGTGGCGTTCTCGCCCGCCGACATGGCCGTTCGGGGCTGGCTCGCGCAGCGGATGGCCGCGGAGGGGCTGGCGGTGCGCCGCGATGCCGCGGGCAACGTCTTCGGCCGGTTCGGCGCGGGCGGCGGCGCCGTGGTGCTGGCGGGCTCGCATCTCGATACCGTGCCGCAGGGCGGCGCCTATGACGGGGCCCTCGGGGTCGCCGTGGCGCTCGAATGCGCGCTGGCGCTGCGCGATGCCGGCATTGCACTGGCGCGGCCGCTGGAGGTGGTGGCGACGGCCGATGAAGAGGGGCGGTTCGGCGGGATGCTGGGCAGCCAGGCCATTGCCGGTAGCGTGCCGCCGGGATGGGTTGAGGCGGCAACCGATGCTGGCGGCGTTCCGCTGGCCATGGCGATGCGCGCGGCGGGGCTGGACCCGTCGGCGGTGCCGCAGGCCGCGCGGCCCGCCGCGGAAGTCGCGGCCTTCGTGGAGCTGCATATCGAGCAGGGGCCGATCCTGGAGGCGGCGCAAGTGCCCGTGGGGCTCGTCACCGCCATCAGCGGCTGCTGCGTCTGGGGGGTCGGCCTCGGGGGCGTGGCCAACCATTCCGGCACCACGCCCATGTCGCTGCGCGCCGATGCATTCGCCGGGCTGGCCGAGATCGCCGCCGGGGTGCCCGGCCTGATCGGCGCCTTGGGCACCGACCAATCGCGCCTGACAATCGGGCACGTCGCGGTGTCGCCGAACGAGGTGCACACGATCCCCGGCCGGGCGGATTTCTCGGTCGTGCTGCGCGATACCGACGAGGCCGTGATGCGGCGGCTGGCGGAGGCCCTGCGCGCGCGGATCGCGGAGGTTGCCGCGAGGCATCGCCTGGCGGCCGAGGTGACGGAGCGTAGCTGGCTGCCGCCGGTCGCGCTCGATCGCGGGCATCGGCAGGCCGCCCGGGCCGCGGCGGACCGGGCGGGCGTCGCGGCGCTCGACATGCCTTCGGGCGCCGGGCACGACGCGCAGACGATGCAAGGCCTTTGCCCGTCCGCTTTGATCTTCGTGGCCTCCAAGGGCGGCATCAGCCATGCCCCCGCCGAGCACACCGCCTGGGCCGATATTGAGGCCGGGGCGCAGGTGATGCTGGAGCTGCTGACCGATCTTCTGACGCGATAGCGCAACGGGCCGGACGTTCGGAGCGCTGGCGTGTGAGACGTGGCTGATCTTCTAGCGCGCAGGCACCGCGAAGGTGAGCGAAGCCCAGAGCGAGCGCCACGGTGCCGCCCCCGCATCGGGGCGCAGGACCACGAAGTTCAGCATCACCTCAGTCCCGGGGGTCAGCGGCACCCGCACCACCCCGTCGGCATCGCTGCGCAACCGCACGGGTTCGATCGCATCCTTCGTGCCCGCTGCCCGGACGAACATCTCCAGCTGTGCGTCCGGCCGCGGTGCGCCGCCTTCCAGCAGCCGCACCGGCAGCGCCTGCGGCGTGCCCTCGTAGGGGTTCGCCAACGCCACGATCTCCACCGGCATCCCGAACGCCCGGTCCGCACCGCTGCCCTCGCCCACCGAGACCAGCGCCTTGGCATGGCGGGTGTAGACCTCGTCGAACCCCGCCTCAGGCAGGCCGCGCGCACCATGGGCCGCGATTGCGTCGCCCAGATCGTGCGCCTCGACGAAAGCTGCGAAATCCTCCAGCGCCTTCCAGCTCAGGGATCGCTCGACAGACTCGAAGATCACCGCCACAAGCCCCTCGTCGGGAGGTACCTGATAGATGGCCGGCCTGTCGCCGACCCGCCCCGTCACCGCCTCGGTGACCTCCGGGCCGGCGATCTCGAACCGCGTGAAGCCGCGCGGCAGATACACCTGATCGATGCCGGTCATCCCCTGGCCGACACGCAGATGCGCGGCAAGCGGCACACCCGGCGCGATGACGTACTCGGTCGGAGCGATCCAGTATTCGTGCGCGCTGGCGCCCGAGACTGCGGCGAGGCAGAATGACAGGATGGCGAGGAATGGCATGGGAGGCATGGTTGGCTTTCAGGGGTGAACGGCGGGGGTTGGCCTTGGCAAGGCTCGGCTTTGGATGGGGAAAGTCAATGCTTGCCATGGTGGCCGCGTGCGGCGTTCTGGCGTCCGGTGGCCCGGCCGCGGCACACGAGGTGCAGCCCGCCATCGCAGAACTGGCCGTGGCCCCGGAGCGGGTCGAGTTGGAGCTTCGGCTGGCCATCGAGGCGCCGCTGGCGGGGATCGATCTGGAAGGTCTCGTCGATACGAACGATGCGCCCAACGCGGCGGACTACGATGCGCTGAGGGCGCTGGAGCCCGCGGCGCTGGAGGCGCGCACCCGTGCCGCCTGGCCGGATCTTGCCGGGCAACTCACGCTGCGGGCCGGCGACACGCAAATCAGCCCCGAGCTGGAGGCCGTCGAGGTGCCGCCCGTGGGCGATGCGGCCCTGCCGCGCGATACCGTCCTGCGCCTCTCGGCCGCCCTGCCGCCCGACGGCAGCCCCGCCACCTTCGGCTGGGCGCCGGCCCTCGGCCCCGTCATCGTGAGGCAGCGCGCGCCGGGCGGCGGCGCGACTGACCCCGATGCCTACGCCGTTTTCCTCGAGGGCGGGCAGACGAGCGCCGCCTTGCCGCGCGAGGGCCTGGCGCGCGAGGGGGCGCTGGCCAGCTTCGGCCGCTACGTCTGGCTCGGGGTCACCCATATCGTTCCGAAGGGGCTGGATCACATCCTCTTCGTGCTTGGGCTATTCTTCCTGTCGTTCCAATGGCGGCCGCTTCTGGGCCAGGTGACCGCCTTCACAGGCGCGCATACCGTGACGCTGGCCTTGGCGAGCCTCGGCTACGTGACGGTGCCGGCGGGGATCGTCGAGCCGCTGATCGCCGCTTCCATCGCCTACATCGCCGTGGAGAACATCCTGCGGCCGGTCATCACGCCGTGGCGCACCGCTGTGGTGTTCGGCTTCGGGCTGCTGCACGGGCTCGGTTTCGCCAGCGTGCTCGGCGATCTCGGCGTGGCGCCGGGGGCCTTCGTGCGCAGCCTGATCGGCTTCAACATCGGGGTCGAGCTGGGGCAGATCGCGGTGCTGGCCATAGCCTTCCTCGCGGTGGGGCTCAGGTTCGGGGATCGATCCTGGTACCGGGCGCGCATCGCCATCCCCGCCTCGGCCGCGATCGGCCTCGTGGGGCTTTACTGGACGGTGGAGCGGGTGGCCGGTCAGCTTGCCTGACCGGCGGCGTCGCTCCCGGGCGCGAGGAGCGTGATCCGCACGCCGTAGCCCCGCCCCAGGGGCCGGATCCGCGCGCTGCCGCCGAGACCCTCGGCGACCCGCCGTGCGGCCTGCGGCAGCTCCGTGCGGCGGGCGACGTGGAATTTCGCCAGCCATGCTCCGAGGGCGGCGTTCGCGGCGCCGGGCAGCCCGGCGCCATCGCCGAAATCGACGATCTCGATCCGCCCGGCGGGCGCCAGATGCCGCGCCGCCTCGGCCAGCGCCGCCTGCCAGTCGGGGATCATCGAGAGGCAGTAGGACAGGAATATCCGGTCGAACCGCCCGACGCCGAACAGCGCCTGCGGATCGAAGTGGGTGGCATCCCCTTCGGCCAGCGTCACCTTCTCCGAAAGGCCCGCCTTGCGCAGGTTTCCGCGCGCCGTCTCCAGCATCTGAGGGCTGATGTCGAAGCCGCAGAAGCGGGCCTTGGGGTACGCGTTCGCCGCCCGCACAAGATTGCGCCCGGTGCCGCAGGCGACTTCCAGCACGGTGCCGCCCGGCGGCGGGGCGAGCCCGTCGATCAGCCCGTCGCGGCCGAAGAGGTAGTATTTCCGGGTCGCATCGTAGATGTGCCGTTGGCGGCGATAGACCGCGTCCATCAGCGCGCCGTGGCCACCCTGCGCCGCACTCATTGCGGCGCCGCCAGCGTGTAGAGGTGGAACCCGCCGTAGATCGCCGAGCGATCGCGGGCGAGGAAGGCGGCGTTGCGCGCGGGGTCCGTGCGCCAGCGCGAGAGGAGTGCTGGGGGCAGGCGGCCCGGCAGGATGTCGGCCGTGCCGCCCGTGCGGAAGACCACGCGGGCGCCCGGCGTCGCGGTGCGGGTGATCTGCGCCCAGAGCGCGCCCAGCTGCGCGTCGCTCATCCAGTCCTGCGCGTCGAGCAGCACGTAGGCGGTCCGGCTGCCGGCGGGCAGATCGGCCAGGAATTCGGTCATGCCGCGGTTGACGATCGTGGCGCGGGGGGCGGCCTCGCGCAGCGCCTCCCAATGGCGGGCCTGCAGATAGGGCGGCAGCGGGCCTGTGCCGTCGGGCTTGTAGCCACGGTTGGTGGCGGCCCAGGCAAAATAGTTCTCCGACAGGGGAAACCCGCAGAGCAGCTTGCGCAACCTGGCACGCAGCACCGGCACGATATCGCCGCCGCCATCCTCTGCCAGCTTCTGAAACTGCGCCGGCGGGATGCCGAGCCCGAAGAGCGAGGCCGGCCGCCGGGCAAGCCGCCGGACCAGCGGCCGTTCGAAGAGCGGCGCGATGCGGGCTTCGAAGAACGCCGTCTGGTCGGCCAGGTCCCGGCTGGCAAGATAGGGGCGGTAATCGATTCCGTAGGCGCGGGACACGAGGTGCGCCGCGGCGATGAACCGGCCGAGCACGCCGTATTTCAGATGCCCCTTGGCGAAGATGTCGATCCGCCGCCCGGCGATGCCCATCCGCCCGGTCCAGTAGGCCACGGTCGCCGGATCCAGATGCGGGGCCAGCTGCGCGTCGAAGACGGCCGGGTTGTGGCGCCGGTTGCCGTGCCCGAAGAAATCGTGGAACGCGCCATGGTTTGGTAGACGCTCCGCCCCGGCCAGCTTCAGCCGCGTCAGCGCCACATGGGCCGGCGAGAGATCGACCGCGTCGATGCTCCTGGGGCTGGCTGTCAGGTAGGACATCAGATTGCAGCCGCCCGAGGCGATGCACACCACCCGGTCTTCCGCGCCAAGCCGCATCGCCGCCATGTCGACCACCGGATCTTCCCAGATCTGGGCGTAGACGAGGCCGGTGAAGAGCTGCCCGAAGGTTCTCTCCGCCAGCCCGGCGCGGGACCAAAGCGGGTTCTGCCGGACGGCACCCTCGATGCGGGTTATGGGGCTGTCGAGATCGGTCATGTCACCTTTGGGGAAGATATCGCGCGGACTGCGCCTTGAGGGTCCAAGCGCCAAGCCCGCGGTCGGGTTGCGTCTATTCGGCAGGGGTGCGGGGTTTCTCCGGTACCGAGACCTGGTGCGGGGCGCGCACCGGGGCGTTCCGTCGGTCAAGCCGATGCGGGATGCGCGTCACCCGCCCCCAATCGACCAGCCGCAGCGTCCCGTCCTCCTCCTCGACGATCGCGGTGCAGCTTTCCACCCAGTCGCCGCAATTCACATAGGCGACCTCGCCGATCTTCGTGTTCGCGGCCTTGTGGATGTGTCCGCAGATGATGCCGTCGTATCCTCCGCGTACCGCTTCGCCGGCCAAAACGGTCTCGTACTCGCCGATGAAGTTGACCGCCTGCTTGACCTGCCCCTTCGCCCAGCCCGAAAGCGACCAGAACTGCCCGCCCCAGAGCCGCCGCACCCGGTTCAGCACGACATTTGCCACCAGCAGGGCGTTGTAGGCCCGGTCGCCCAGATGCGCGACCCACTTGGCGTTCATGACGACCACGTCGAACTGGTCCCCATGGGTCACCAGGAAGCGGCGGCCATCCGCCGTGACGTGCACGGCCCGCGCCTTCACCTCGATGCCGCCGAAATGGGTGCCGTAGTAGCTGCGCAGAACCTCGTCGTGGTTGCCGGGCACATAGATGATCGGAACCCCGGCATGGGCCTTCTGCAGCAGCGCCTCCACCACGTTGTTGTGGCTTTGCGGCCAGTGCCAGCCGCGGCGCAGGCGCCAGCCGTCGAAGATGTCGCCCACCAGGTAGATGCGGGCGGCATCGTGGCTGCGCAGGAAATCCAGCAAAAGCGCTGCCTGGCAGTTGCGCGTTCCAAGATGGATATCGGAAAGGAAGAGGCTGCGAAGCTTGGATCGGGGGGGATGGCTGGGCAGGGATGACATTCGGGGCGGATACCATCCGAAGAGTTACAGGTCCATGACGCACAGTCGCCTGGTGGACCCTTCGTGATCCTTCGCGCCGGGCCCTTCAGCGGCGGCGGCGGCGCAGGCCGCCAAGGGCGACGAGCCCCCCGGCGAGCAGGACGACCCCGGCGGGAAGCGGGATCGGCGCGGGCATGCCGAGGGCCAAAACCTGCGCTTGCGTCAATACGCGCTCGCCACCGTCGCGGAACGAGAATTGCTCGAATCCGGTCAGCCGCAGCGTCCGCCTGTCCCTGCCGTTGCCGAAGGTGAGCGAAAGAATGCCGTCCATCAGGGCCGTGGCCGTGACCTCGCCTGACAGGGTGCCGAAGGCGAAGAGATCGCTGCCCTCCCCGCCGTCGAAGATATCGCCAAGGTAGCCCTCGTAGATCATGCCGCTCGTCAGGGTCGGCAGAAACCCGACGATGTCATTGCCGCCGCCCATGTCGGTGCGGCCGAAGATGCCCAGATCGACCGTCTCGCCGATCGGGGTTGACAAGCGGTCGAACGCCGAGCCGGCCAGCGTGTCGTAGAGGAACAGAATGTCGTTGCCCTCGCCCAGCTCCAGCGCGACCCCGCCGGTGCCGCGGATGACGCCGGAATTGCTGACGACCTGCGCCGCGACGTTTGCAGGATCGTCGCCGCCCAGCTCGACCTCGATCCCCACGACGCCCTCGATGATGCCGGCATTGGCAATCGCCGAGCCCGGTGCCGTACTGGCATCGAAATCGATGCCGGAGCCGTCGACCGCCCGGATCGTGCCGAGATTGACGATCTCGCCGCTGTCGATGTCGATCCCGTCGCCCCCGGCGCCGGCACCGATGCTCTCGATCGTTCCTTCGTTCTCGATGCGCGCGCGCTCGCCCACCTGAACCGCATCCTCGGTCGCGGCGATGCGGGCGCCGGCGAGGTTGCTGACGGTGGCGTCGTCGCCGGCTTCGAACCCCTCGTCGCCGGAAACGATCTCTCCGGCGTTGCGAAATTCGGCGGAGGCTCCTGAACCAAGCCGGATCCCGTCATCCCCGGCCACGATGGTTCCCTCGTTCACGACGGTGACAAAATCCTCGTCGTCGGCATTCACCGCGCGGCCGTCGACTGCAACAGTGCCGCGAATTCTCGAAAACAAGCCCCGCGCCGCCGTCGATGGCATCGCCCGTGGCGGTGATGGCGCCATCGTTGGTCACTGTATTCCCGGAGCCGCGCAGGCGCAGGGCGTCGCCACCATTGGGCCCGCCGTCGTTGCCCACGGTCGCGCCCGAAAGGATGTCGACCGTCACAAGACCCCGGTCGTCCCGCAGCCCGTCCAGTTGCGGCCCGGTGGCGTTGCAGGCGTATATGGGCGCAAGAGGGTCCAGCGTGACGTCGATGCAGGCCGCCCGGGCGGGGAGGGAGGAAGTGGCCGAAATGACGATGGCCAGGGCGGCAAGTTCGATGGGACGTGGCATGATTTGATCTCTTCTCGACAGGACGGCGAAGATCAGGGGCGGTATGACCCGCCCCAGATCGAGTGCATTCGCGCGGGCCGGCTGATCCTGGCCCGCCCTGCAGGGATCAGTCGAGCCCCATGCAGCTGGCGTAATAGCTTACCGTCGCCGGCCAGTCGCTGAAGACGCCAACCACACCGACATCCTGCGCGAGGACGTGCAGGATGTTGAGGTAATCCTCGCCGCCATCGGTCACCTCTTCGACCGACTGAAAGTACCATCCGCCGCCATCGGTCAGCGGGCCGGAGCGTTCCAGCGTCCAGGTGATCAACTCGAGCCCCGCGGCCTTCGCCTCGGTCGCGTAGGGCGAGGGGACCATCTTGCCGTCTTCGACGGTGACCAGCATCCAGAGCGGCGGCGCGATGTAGTTCACGCCCATATCCGCCAGTTCCTGCATCGTGGGCTTGAAGGTGGCGGGGTCCATCGGGTCGATCAGGCCCTCGTCTTCGTCCTCCGCCTCGTAGCGGTCGTCGAGATAGACGGCCTGGGCGCCGAACTCGGGCTCGTTCTCGATCCAGTACTGGATGTCGGACAGATCGAACGACTGCGCCCAGACGTCCTGCGGCGGCACGCCGGCGGCCTTGTACTCGTCGATCATCTTCTGGGCGTAGTCCGCCTGGCTGAACCCGTCGAAGGGCATATCGACGGAGGCGCTCTTCAGCTCGGGCGTGAACTTGGCGCCGAGATCGCGAAAGAGCGCGATGGATTGCGCATGGGTCAGAAGCGTCGCGGGCTGCGTGGTGTAGAGATCCGTGCGAAAGCCCGCGGTCCCGCCCTGATACTCTTCCGCCGTCGAGGCCGTGCCGTTCGAGGCGTCCATCTTAGGCGTGAGCGTTATGAATTCCGCCAGCGTCAGGTCGCTGGTGCGGCATTCGGCGCCGGCGGCCACATCTCCCGCGGCAGCGGTGAAGGGGGTCGTGCACTTGCCGGCCAGGTCGCTGACGAGGATGTTCGTGGTCGTGTGCAGGTCGTTCTGGGCGTGGCGGCAAACCAGTTCCTTGTCGCTGGTGAAGGTCACGTCGCATTCCAGGATGCCGGCCCCCATGCGGGCGGCCGCGACGTTGCTTTCGGCGGTATGCTCGGGGAATTGCAGGGGCGCCCCGCGATGGCCGATGGAGAAGTTCGTCCGCTTCACCGGCTGGCCGGCGCAGGCCAACAGCGTGTCCTTCAGCTCGCCCTCCTGGAGCTTGTCGATCAGGTAGAGCGGGCGCGGTCCGGTGCTGATCGCGCTTTCGGCAAGCGCTCCGGTGGCTGCGAGCGCCAGGACGGACGCGGCCAGGATCGTGTTGGAATTGGTCATAAGTCTCCCCATCAGCCGAAGATCGGCCTTCAGGCAGTGTCACGGCCGCGTGACAGCGATGCATCCGGTTCATGACAATTGGTTGACAAGCGCAATGGGGCGGCGCTGCGGAAAAGCTCCCATGCCCTCAACAGCAAGGCCTGCATTGGGCCTAATTTCGGCGGGTGGGACGGCGAGTAGGGCGGCGGCGGAACGCGGGCGGCGTAGCGGCTTCGCCTGCGGTTCATGACGGGAAATTAAGGTTTGCCGCCAAGGAGCGGAGCGTCCCCGACGCGGGCGAAACGGCCGTCTTCGCCGCTGTGCACCAGGGCGAGCCGGTCGATCATGAAGGGCTCCTCGAGCATCGGGTCCAGGACCGGCCGCAGCGCCGCGACCGTCTGATCGGCGTCCGCGCCCGGCAGTTTCCCCGTGAGGGTGATGTGGAAGCGGAAGCTCTCCATCACGTAGGGATAGCCCCAGGCGCCCAGGTTTGCCTCTTCCTGCGGCGAAAGGTCGGCCGCGCGCCGGCGGGCCAGCTCCTCGGCCCCGGCGGGCGCGCGGAATCTGTCGAGCTGCCGCACCGTGTCGGCCGCAAGCGTCGCGAGCGCATCGCTTGCGACGTGCGGCACCAGGGCCAAGAACCCGCCAAGCGCTGTCAGCCGTAGCCCGGGCAGCCGAACCGGCATGCGTTTGGCGCATAGGCCCTCCAGCGCCGTTTGCAGCGACCGTGGGTCGCATCCTTCAGCCAGGCGGAAGGGCGGCTTGATCGTTCCATGAAAGCCGTATTTCCGCGGCGTGGCGGTCAGTTCGGCGACCGGGCAGGGCAATCCGTCGATCTCGGGCGGCATCGCCTCGGCGCCGCTGCGGGCATCCCAGCCCAGCCAGCGGGCACCCCAATCGGCCAAGGGCCCTGTATCCGGCAGCACGTAGATGCCATAGCGTCCCGGAATCTCCATCGTTCGTTTGCCCCTCGCTCTCCGCCCGCGGGGATGCACGGCGGACCCGCCCCCTGCCTAGTCGTCGTGAAGAGTAGCTGCCATGACCGAACTCGTCCTCTCCAACGCGACCCTCGTGCTGCCTGGCGAGACCCGTTCGGGCAGCCTGCGCCTGACGGGCGGTACGATCGCCGATATCGACGATGGCACAGGCGCGGTTGGCGGGGCGGTGGATTGCGAGGGCGATCTGGTGGTGCCGGGGCTCGTCGAGCTGCATACCGACAACCTCGAACGCCACATGACGCCGCGCCCGGGCGTCGACTGGCCCCACGACGCCGCGATCCTGGCCCATGACGGAGAGCTGGCGAGCTGCGGGATCACGACCGTCTTCGATGCCGTCCGCGTGGGGTCCATCGTGACCGACGACCGCACTGGCTACGGCGCCTATGCTCGCAGAATGGCGACGGAGATCATGGCGATGCGCGCGGCGGGGGCGCTGAAGATCAGCCACTTCCTGCATCTGCGGGCCGAGATTTGTTCGGAGACGCTACTCGACGAGCTCGACGAGTTCGGCCCCGAGGACCGCGTCGGCATCCTCAGCCTCATGGATCACACGCCCGGCCAACGCCAGTTCCGCGATCTTGCCACGCTGCGCGCCTATGTCTGCGGCTCAAAGGGGCTGAACGAGGCGGAGTTCGGCGATCACGTGGCCAGGCTCAAGGCGCTTCAGGCCCGGCTGGGTGCGGCGCACGAGGCGGGGGCCGTGGCGGCGGCGGGCCGACTGGGGGCCGTTCTGGCCAGCCACGACGATACCACGGCGGGGCAGGTCGAGACGTCGGCTGGCCACGGCGTGGCCCTCGCAGAATTTCCCACGACGCGCGAGGCGGCCGAAGCCAGCCGGGCCGCGGGGATCGCCGTGATGATGGGCGCGCCGAACCTGATCCGTGGCGGATCGCATTCCGGGAACGTGGCGGCGGCCAGGCTTGTGGAGGCGGGGCTGCTGGATATCCTGTCGTCGGACTACGTGCCGGGGGCGTTGCTGACCGCGGCGATGATGATGGGGAACGTCACCGGCAACGTGGCCGCCGGGATCGCCGCCGTCACGGATGCGCCCGCCCGTGCTGCGAACCTCGGTGACCGCGGCCGGCTGGAGCTCGGCCTGCGGGGCGATCTTGTGCGGCTGCGGATGGTGGGCGGGCGGGCGACGATCCGCGGGGTCTGGGTGCAGGGGCGGCAGGTTGGCTGAGCATGAAATTGCCCTGCGCATCGTCGGCCGCGTCATTCGCCGTCACCGGGCTGGCATTTGCCGGTATCGGGCTGACGGGTGGTGACGCCCGGGGCGGGCTTTGCCCCCCGAGGCGGCCGCGCGATCAGGCCCGCTGCCCTGCGAACCGCGCTTGCCATTCCTCGCGCTCGTCGTCCGTGATCTTGCGGAACAGAATGTCGGGCACGGTGAAGGCATGGCCCGGTGGCAGGGCCTCCATCGCCGCCGGCACATCCTCGGGCCATCTCACGGCGTCGAGCCCCATCGCCTTCGCCAACGTGTCTGCCGCATCGGGGATGAACGGCTCCGACAGGGCGGCGTAGAGCGCCACGAGGTTCAGCCCCAGGCGGACGATTGCAGCGGCGCCCTCCGGATCGGTCTTGTGCAGGGCCCAGGGGGCGGCACTTTGGAGGTATTCATTGCCGGCGACCCAGAGCGCGCGCAGCTCCGCCGCGGCCTTGCGGACCTCCATCGCCTCCATCTGGGTCTGGTAGGCCGCCACCCGCTGAGTCAGCTCTCCGATCACGGCCGCCTCGGCTGGGCCGTAACTGCCGCCGGCGGGCACAGCCTCGCCGTATTTCGAGCGGCAGAACTTCATCACCCGGCTCACGAAATTACCCAGAACGTCGGCCAGATCCTTGTTCACCGAAGCCTGGAAGTTCTCCCAGGTGAATTCCGCGTCCGAGCTTTCGGGGGCATGGCTGAGAAGCCACCAGCGCCAGTAGTCCGCCGGCAGGATCGAAAGCGCCTGATCCATGAAGACCCCGCGCCCCTGGCTGGTGGAGAACTGGCCGCCATCGTAGTTCAGGTAGTTGAACGATTTGATGTAGTCGACCAGCTTCCAGGCTTCGACTCCGCCGCGGTTGGCTCCCATCAGGGTCGCCGGGAAGCCCAGCGTGTGGAACGGCACGTTGTCCTTGCCCATGAACTGAACGTAGCGCACGTCGGCGGCACCTTTGTCGGTGCGCCACCAGCGCTGCCAGTCGGCTTCCCCGAGGCCCTGCGCCTCGGCCCATTCGGCCGCGCAGGCGATGTATTCGATTGGGGCGTCGAACCACACGTAGAAGACCTTGCCGTCCATCCCCGGCCAGGGATCGGTGCCCTTGCGCACGGGGATGCCCCAATCGAGATCGCGGGTGATGCCCCTGTCGCGCAGCCCGTCGCCATCGTGCAGCCATTTGCGCGCGATCGAGGTGGTCAGGATCGGCCAGTCGGCCTTGCCCGCGATCCAGGCCTCCAGATCGTCCTTCAGGGCCGATTGCCTCAGGTAGAGGTGCTTGGTCTCACGTACTTCAAGGTCGGTGGAGCCGGAGATGGCGCTGCGCGGCTCGATCAGGTCGGTCGGGTCGAGCTGCTTGGTGCGAGTTCTCGCATTGATCGCCGCGTGCACGTTCGTACCCGCAATTCGGGCAGGTGCCCTCGATGTAACGATCCGGCAGGAACCGCCCGTCTGCACGGCTGTAGACCTGGCGCTCGTCCACCTCGGCAATCAGCCCGGCTTCGGCCAGCCGCCCGGCGAAATGCTGGGTAAGCGCGTGGTTCTGCGGTGAGGAAGATCGGCCGAAATGGTCGAAGGAGAGGCGGAAGCCTCGGGCCAGCTTGGTCTGCACGCCGTGCATCCGGGCGCAGTAAGCGGCTACGGGCTCTCCCGCCTTGGCCGCCGCCAGCTCTGCCGGCGTTCCGTGCTCGTCTGTAGCGCAGAGGAACAGAACCTCATGGCCTCGAGCGCGGGCGTAGCGGGCATAGAGATCTGCTGGCAACTGGCTGCCCACCAGGTTGCCCAGGTGCTTGATCCCGTTGATGTAGGGGATAGCCGAGGTGATGAGGATACGGGCCATCCGCGCGGTCCTGTCGTTGTGCGACGTCGCCTTAGACCAGCGCAGGGGGAAGGGCCAGCGCAACCGGGTCGGGCTCTGCGGAGACCGCAAATTGAAAGCAGCGCCGGCGAACCGGCGCTGCTTTCGTAATCTGGCTCATTCGGGCAGCGATGCCCGAAAGAGACTTATCAGGCTTCGGACTTCCGGCGGGCGGCGAACGCGCCACCACCGAGCAGGACCGTTCCGAGCAGCAAGCCGGCGGCCGGCAGCGGAATAGCCGGCACCGGGGGCGTCATGATCTCTACGGTCTCGAAGGACACCGTCGTACCGATCGACTTCTCAAGACCATCCGAGAGGAAGATCGAGAACATGTCGCCGGCGGCGTAGGTGTTACCCATGAGGAAACCGCTTCCGGTTGCACTGGTGCCGGTCGACGCCGTGACAATCGAAGAGAAGGCTTCGGTCTCGGGCTGCGAGAAGCCGAACCGCAGGTTGGCCAGATCGCTGCCACGGCTCGAACCGGTTCCGGCGATTGCGAATGAGCCGATGGAGAAGTCGTCGAGAGCTGTGAACTTCCAGGTCACCAACTCTCCGGGCATCAGGGCCTGGGCGAACGAGTAGTCCTGCCCAGCCACGAGATCGTTAAAGAACTCGAAGGTCGCGGCCTTGGCACCCAACGGGAGGGTGAAGGCTGCGATCAACGCGATCGCCAGCATTTTACCTTGTTTAATCACTGTTCAATTCCTTCGTTCAGGTAACCGGGATCAGGGTCACACGGTCGAGTGAGTGTCGCCTGGAGGCCTCGACCAGTCCCGGCACGTAACGCTGTATACCTCACGCCAAACCGGATTCACAGGGTGTTAAGGGCTTCGGCATGGTGTTTTTTAACTCTAGTGGCGAACTAATCTAGAATTTGCCACAGAGAAGACATGAGTTGTCTGCGATCTGCCCATAGTTCTTTAAGCTTAATAGAGCCTTAACGACCGAAGATGAAGTCGCGCGAAGAGCCGGGAGTGGCTGCTTGCTGGTTCGTTGAACGAGATGACGTGGTTAACGCAATCCTCAGTGACGGTCAATTGTCGGCTGTTCGGGACGGATCAGCCTCACTCTGGCCAATTTGCACCGGTTTCGCGCCTTCGGCAGACGCAGCGCCCGAGGGGGCCGGGCCCTCCTTCGACGTGGTCAGATTCGGGTCGCGCGGCCGCCGCAGGATCCTGCCGATGAGGAACGTGGTGCGCGGCGTGTAGACGTACCGCGTCCGGCTGGCGGGCGTCGGCCGGGCCCGTATACGCACGAGCCCGAACCCCAGCAAGGCCGCGTGCCCGACCGCGAGCATCGCGAAAAGGGCTTCCGGCCCATAGGTTTCGATAAGCGCCGACGCCCCGAGGGGCGAGCAGATCGCACCCACCGCGAAGAGGAACATGAGCGCCGCCGAAAGCTCCACCCGCTCGCCCTGGTCGGCGAAATCGTGGGCATGTGCTGCGGCGACCGAATAGACCGGCACGGTCACCGCGCCGAAAAGCGCCGAGGTGACGAGGACAGCGGTCGGCCCGCTGCCCGCCAAGGCGACCGTCAGCCCGCAGGAGGCCACCGCAAGAGCCGACAGGCCGATCAGCACCCATCGCCGGTCGTACTTGTCGGCAAGCCAGCCGACGGGGATCTGCGCCAACGCCCCGCCCGCTATGAAGGCGGCGAGGAAAAGCCCGGTCTGGTCGGGAGAGAGGTCGACGCGCTGCGCATAGACCGGCCCGACCATGCGGAAGGCGGCGCCGGTGAGACCGGCGACGACCACCGCCGCGGCCCCGAGCGGGGAACGCACGACGGCAAGCCAGGGGCGCAGGCGCGGGGCGGGCCCCGTGGCCGGCGGCGACAGGGTGGTCAGCGTCAGCGGCAGAAGCGAGGCGCAGCACAGGATTGCCAGGAGGTTGTAGGAGACGTAGCTGGCCGGCTCCAGCACCCCGATCAGAAGCTGCGCCACCAGCTGCGCGCCCAGATCGACGAAGCGGTAAAGGCCAAGGGCACGCCCCCGCGTGGCGTTGCTGACCCGCGCCTGGAGCCAGGCTTCGATCACCGTGTAGCACCCCGCAACGCAAAGCCCCGTGGCCACGCGCATCAGCGCCCAAGGGTAGGGGCCGACGACGAGCATGTGGGCGAGAAGGCCGATCGCCCCGGCGGAGGTGAAGGCGGCGAAGGCACGGGAATGCCCGACCTGGCCCATCAGCCGCGGCGCCCACCAGCAGCCGATGAAGAAGCCGAGGAAGTGGGCTGAGCCGAGCAGGCCGACCTGTTGGGTGGTGAAGCCGAGCGCCAGGCCCGAGAGGGCATCGAGCGGCCCCACCCCGCCCGAGGACAGTTGCAGCAGCACCACCGACAGCAGGAGCGCGGCAAAGGAGATGAGAAGCGACATGGGAGCCGGGGGCTGGCATTCTGAGCGGCCGTTTCGGCCTGTGGGAACCATCGCCGCGGCATCCGGGATTGGCCAGCCCTATTCTGGGGGCCGGATGGTCGTTCCGAATTCTGGGGCCGGCACGGGACCGTTAGAGCGCGATCTCCCGCACGCGCGCAAGGTCAGGTGATGGCGCCCCGTATCTGACGGGGCTGGGCTGCAGGCGCAGGTCGTTGAGGAGGCCAGGCGCTGCCGGAGGCCTGGGGCGGGGGCGCTGCAACAGGCAAGCGCGTTGCAGCAGGCGAGTGCGTTACGAAAGGCAGGGCCGCGTCCAGCCCGCTGACCGTCCAGTCGCCCGGCGGATCGGTCCGGGCCCGCAGCCGCTCCAGCCGCCAGGCCGTGCTCTCGCCGTCATGGGCGCCCGAGAGGTGCCAGCGGCTTTCGACCCCGGCGGCACCGCCCGATCCGGGGCTGAGCAGCAGGCCCATCGGCTGCAGCGCCATGGGCCGCGCGCCGCCGGCGGTCCCGCCCGAGCCGCCGCCCGAGCCGCCGCCCGAGCCGCCGCCCATGGCGTTCGCCATCCCGCCCGCCTCGGCGGCCAGATGCAGGCGGCGCACCGGGGTCAGCGCCGGCGGCTCCGGCGTTTCGGCCACCACCAGCGGCATCGCGCCCGCCCGCAGGCCTTCCTCGGCGCACCACAGCACGTCTTCGATCCGGGCCGCGTCCACGAACACCACCCGCCCCGGTGCCACGAGCCCGCGCATGCCGTCGGGGTTCAGCCGCTCTGCCTGCCAGGCGGGGCGGATCCACAGCACCGGCCCGCCCATCCGCGCCGCCACCACCAGCGCCAGCCGTCGCCGGGCCGGGCCGCACAGCTCGTGCACCCGCCCCGGAACCAGCGTCATACCGGCGAGAACCTCGATCCCGGCAGGGCCGGCGGGCTGATGGCGCGTGTGGTGGGCCAAGGTCTGGATCATGCCAAAGAGATAGCATGTTCATGTTGTGTTCTCAAGCTTGGTAGAAGCTTCGCAGGGCTATCCGCCACGTCGCCGACGCCTCCGGCAGGGCTTGAGGCTGCCGCCGCATCTGGCTAGGCGTTGCGCGACATCTCGAGAGGATTGCCAAGATGCAGCACCGCCCCCTGGGACGCACCGACCTGAGCGTGTCCGATCTTTGCCTTGGCTCCATGACATGGGGCAGCCAGAACAGCGAGGCCGAGGGGCACGCCCAGATCGACGCCGCACTTGATGCAGGCATCAATTTCATCGACACCGCCGAAATGTATCCGACCACGCCGATGTCGGCAGACACGGTGGGCCGGACCGAAGAGATCCTGGGCACGTGGCTGGCCAAGCCGGGCAACCGCGCACGGGCCATCGTGGCCACGAAGATCACCGGCGCCAACGGCGGCATCGTCCGCGACGGGGCGCCGATCGATGCCGCGCAGATCGACATCGCGGTGGATGCCTCGCTGCGCCGCCTGCAGACAGATGTGATCGACCTCTACCAGCTGCACTGGCCCAACCGCGGCTCCTACTGCTTTCGCCAGAACTGGGACTACGACCCCTCCGGCCAGGACCGCCCGAAGACAATCGCGCATATGGAAGAGGTGCTGGCGGCGCTGCAGGCCCACATCAATGCCGGACGCATTCGCCATGTCGGCCTTTCGAACGAGAGCGCCTGGGGCACCACCATGTGGCTGCAGGTGGCCGAGGCCACGGGCGGGCCGCGCATGGTCTCGATCCAGAACGAATACTCGCTGCTGCATCGGCTCTTCGATACCGATCTCGCCGAGGTGACGGCCAACGAGGATGTGGGCCTGCTCGCCTGGTCGCCGCTCGCGGCGGGGCTGCTGACGGGCAAGTACCAGGGCGGAGCGATACCGGAAGGCTCGCGGCGCTCGATCAACGACACGCTGGGCGGCCGGATGACGCCTGGCCTGGAAGCGGCCATCGCGGCCTATCTCGAGATCGCCGCGCGCCACGATCTGGATCCGACGCAGATGGCGCTGGCCTTCTGCCGCAGCCGGCCCTTCATGACCTCGACGATCTTCGGCGCAACCAGCCAGGCGCAGCTGGAGGTGGCCCTTGGCGCGGCCGATCTCGATCTGTCCGAAGAGGTCCTGGACGAGATCGGCGCGGCGCATCGGGCACATCCGATGCCGTTCTGACGCGGGCCGCTTCAGCCCGCGGCCGGGTCGCGGCCAAGCCGCAGGAACATGCTGTCCTCGTCGTCATTGCGGAAGAACGGCACGTGTGGCGGCGGGCCTTCGTCGCGGATGAGGGCCGCGACCTCGGCCAGAACGACCTCGGTGATGAACGGCAGATCGAAGCCGCGCGCCCGATCCAGGCGGATCCACTGCAGCTGCGAAAGCTCGTCGCTGGCGCGGCTGAAATCGTCGGGATCGCCGCTTACCAGATCGGCGGATGCCAGGAAGAAGCGCGCATCGAAGCGGCGGGGGCGGCCCGGGGGCGTGATGGCGCGGAAGATGAAGCGCAGCCCCGCGCCCGAGGGCACATGGCCCGTGGCGGCGAACGCGACCCAGTCCGGCGGCGGCACCGAAGGCCAGGCGCCGGGCGCACCGAGGATCAGGCCGGTTTCCTCCCATGTCTCGCGGATCGCGGCCGCGATGGCGGCGTGGGGCAGGCCGGGGGCAGCGCCTTCCGCCAGGCGCGATAGGCAGGTTGCCCCGGCATTGCGGCCAACGCCACCGCCGTGTCACCGGGATCGATGGCGCCGCCCGGAAAGACGAACTTCGAGGGCATGAAGGCGGCTTTGGCACCGCGCTGGCCCATGAGGATTTCCGGCGTGCCGCGGTCGCGCCAAAGGATGAGTGTCGCGGCGTCGCGGATCGCGACCTTTGGATCCAAGGGTTCGGTCATCCGCGCAATCTGGCATGACTGCACTGCTCAGGACAGTCCTGTCGGGCCAATGGTGCTGCCGAGCGGTCAGGCGGCGTCGGCGCGCCCGAAGCCATGCATTCGCCGCGACCACTGGATCGCCAGGACAAGGCCCTTGAGCCGAGGCAACAGGAAGAGCGAAAGCCCGACGCAGCCGACGGAGAAGACCGCGGCCAGGGTCAGCGGCTCGGGACGCCACGCGGTGAAGACCACGAGGATCAGCGGCGCCATGAGGTGGCCGACGATCAGGATGGTGAGGTAGGCGGGCCCGTCATCGGCGCGGTGGTGGTGCAGCTCTTCGTCGCACGCGGGGCAGGCTGCGCGGATGCTGAGGAACCCGTCGAAGGCGCTGGCGTCGCCGCAGGCGGGGCAGAGGCGGCGCAGACCGCGGCCGATCGCCTGGCCCATTGGGCGGTCCACCTCGGAAGAGGCGGATGCCGTCGGCGGCATCTGCGGGTCGACCGGATCGCTGGCATCGGATGAGGACATTCGCGGAAGCTGGGGCAAACCGCGGCCGCGTCCCATGCGTCCCCTTGTCGCTCGGAGGATGAGTTGCCGGAGTGCCGGGCCGGGCCCCGCCTTCGAACGTCAGGCGGCCGGTCGCGCCAGGGTGATCTGGTCGCGCCCGTCCGCCTTGGCACCGTAGAGCGCCAGATCCGCCTGGTGCAGCAGCATGTCCGGTCCGTCGGGCTCGGCAGTCTGCAGGCCGCCGATGGCCACCCCGATGCTCACGGTGATCCGCAAGGGTGGCGCGCCGGCGGGCAGGGGTACGGGAGTGTCGCGCACGACCCGTCGGATGCGTTGCGCGGCGACATGCGCGGCCTCGAACCCGGTCTCCGGCATGGCCACCAGAAACTCCTCGCCGCCGATCCGCGCCACCAGATCCTCGCTGCGCAGGTTGTTCCGCAGCCGGGCCGCCACCTCGATCAGCACGGCGTCGCCGGCGGCGTGGCCCCAGGTATCGTTGACCAGCTTGAACCGATCGAGATCGAGGACCATCACCGCGAAGGGCGCGCCCGAGGCATCCGCGCGAAGGGCCATGCGATGCAGGTGCGGCACCGCGTAACGCCGATTGTAGAGCCCGGTCAGCGGATCGCGCACGGCCATCTCGAGTCCCGCGCGGACGGACCGGCGCAACTGGTCGGCCCGGCGCTTCGCCATCAGTTGTGCTGCAAGCCGCAACGCCAGTTCCTCGGCCGAGAACCCTTCGCGCAGGATGTCGTTGGCCCCCAGATCGAGCGCCATCGCCGCCGGGTCCGCGCCGGGGCCCGGAACCGCGGCGACCGGGGCGGCCGGATCCATGACCATCAGGATTGCCGCATGACGCGTCTCGCTGCGGGAGCGCAGTTCGGAGAGCAGGCGCAGAGCCTCGCCACGCGGCAGCAGGTCGGCGGCGATCACGAAGGCGTCGGGGCTTTCGCCTGCGCCGGCAGCGGCGCCGGCCAGCGCCGCATCGCGGCTGGTCACCTCGAATCGCTCGCCGCTGACGGCCCCCAACGCCATGGCCCAGGCATGGCCGGTTGCAGCGTTCCGCGCGATCAGCGCCACGCGGCCCGGCGCGGGCGCAAATTCCGCTGCGTCTTCGGCGAGGCCGAGGTTGCGGCTGGTCAGGTCGCGGGCCGCATGCTCTTCGGCCTGCCCGCGCTCGCGCAGCAGACGCCGGATGCGCGCCAGCAGCAGATCGTCCGAAACGGGCCGGCTGAGAACGTCGCAGGCACCCGCCTGCAGAGCGGCACCACGCAGGCCGGTGTCCCGCTGCCGCGACAGGAAAAGCACGGGAATGCCCTCGCCCGCGGCGACGAGGGGCGGCCTGGTCCGGCTGACTTGCCCGGGGGTGCCCGGCCGGAGGAAGGCGGCGGAGGCCCCCGGAGGAGCAGATGCGGTCGCGCCGCTATACCCGCTGCGCCCGCTGGCCTCGCGGCACAGCTCCAACGCCCCCTCCGGATCGCCATCCAGATCGATCAACAGCAGGTCGGGGCGCTGCGCCGCTGCCTGCCGGCGCATCTCGTCGAGCGTGGCGGCCTGCCCGACGTCGTAGCAGGCACCCGAAAGCTTGACCCGCAGGACGATCCGGTTGATCGCGATGCCGTCGCAGATGAGAATTCTTCCGGCCATGGTGCCTCGCGCCTCGGGTGAGCCATTGGATTTGGGCTCATATTCCGGACGAGCGGTTAACAAAGCATTTCGTATTTGAGGAAGGTTGCTCACGAATGACTGAAACCGAGGCCGAGACGATCGCCTTGCGGGTCCTGGCCTGGCTCGCCGGGGACGGCGATCTGATGCCGGTTTTCCTCGGCGCCTCGGGCCTGACCGCCGGGGAACTCGCCCTACGCGCCGAAGACCGCGACCTGTTGGCTGCAGTGCTCGATTTCGTCCTGATGGACGATGCCTGGCTGATGCGGATCGGCGCCGAGACCGGGATGGATCCATCCCTTCCCGGGTTGGCCCGAAGCCACTTTCCCGGCGGGCAGGACCCGAACTGGACCTGAGACCCCCTTCGTGGCGCCTTTCCGCGGCTTTTCTGCTGCATTGTCGCCTCATGGAACCGAAATCTTGTTTCAGCGCCCGTCTTGGGGCATGCTGCTCAGGTCCGGGGAGGGGGATCTCGGGAGGGGGGATTTTCGCACATGGCTATCAAGGCTGTCCTATTCGACAAGGATGGAACGTTGTTCGATTTCCATCGCACCTGGAGCGATTGGGCCGAGACGTTCCTGACCGAACAGGCGGGAGGCGACCGGGCGCAGGCCCGGCGCCTGGGCGCTGCGGTGGGCTTCGACATCGAGGCCCGGACATTCGACCAGGACAGCGTGCTGATCGCGGCGACCCCTCGGGACATCGCCGCCCGTCTCCTGCCCTACCTGCCGGGCGCATCGCCTTCCGCGCTCATCACGCGGATGAACACGCTGTCGGCCACCGCGCCGCAGGCCGCAGCGGCGCCGCTCGTGCCTCTTCTCGAGGACCTTCGCGCCCGTGGGCTGAACCTGGGCGTGGCCACGAACGACATGGTCGCCCCGGCGCGCGCCCATCTGGAGCAGGCCGGCGTTCTGCACCTCTTCGATCACGTGCTGGGATGCGACAGCGGCCACGGTGCCAAGCCCCAGCCCGGGATGCTGCGGGCCTTCGCAGCGCTTGTCGGAAGCGATCCGGCGGAGGTGGTCATGGTCGGCGACAGCCCGCACGATCTGATCGCGGCACGGACGGCCGGGATGACCGCCCTCGGCGTGCTCACCGGCATGGCGAGCCGGCGGCAGCTCAGCGCCCTGGCGGACGCGGTGCTGCCCAGCATCGCCCGGCTGCCGAACTGGCTGGATGCGAGGCTTCCTGCGGTCTCGGCTGCCTGATCTGGCTCTGGCGCCCGCAGGATCGGGGCCCGGGAGCGGAAAACGACAGCCTGCGTCGCGAAGGGAAGGTCGGGGCCGGGCTGCGCACGGTCTGCTGAAGGCCTGTCCGCGGTAAGGAGGCCATGCCCATGTCAGACGCCACCGACATTCCCGCCACGCCCGAGGCCCCCGCCCGCCGCAAGCGGTCCGGCGGCCGTTCCGCGCATCGCGACCGCGCCGGATACGCCGCCATCCAGCAGCGCCCCTGGGGGCCGCCCTGCATGACGGACCCCTTCGTGGAACCGCTTCCGCCCGAGGGCGTGGAGGCGATCCATGACACTGCCATGCGCATCCTCGAGGAGATCGGCCTCGATTTCCTCAATGAGGAGGCGCTGAAGCTCTTCCGCGAGGCCGGCTGCAAGGTCGACGGACCGCGGGTGCGCATGGGCCGCGACTGGGTGATGGAGATGCTGGCCCGCGCGCCGTCGAGCTTCACGCTGACGCCGCGCAATCCCGATCGCCGGGTCACCATCGGCGACGGGCACATGAACTTCGTCAACGTCTCCTCGCCGCCGAACTTCTGGGACCTGACCGGCGGCAAGCGCCCCGGCACCCGCGAGACCTGCGCCAACCTGATCAAGTTGTCGCAGTATTTCAACTGCATCCACATCATGGGCGGCTACCCGGTGGAGCCCGTGGATATCCATGCCTCGGTGCGCCATCTCGATGTGCTCTACGACAAGCTGACCCTGACGGACAAGGTGTGCCACGCCTATTCGCTGGGCACCGAACGCATCGAAGACGGGATGGAGATGGTGCGTCTGGCCGCGGGGCTTGACGAGGACGCCTTTCAGGCGACCCCGCACATGTACACCAACATCAATTCCACGTCGCCGCTGAAGCACGACCAGCCCATGCTCGACGGGGCGCTGCGGTGCATCCGCCGGGGGCAGGCCCTGATCGTCACGCCCTTCACGCTGGCCGGGGCGATGGCGCCGGTGACACTGGCGGGTGCGGTGGCGCAATCCATCGCCGAGGGTCTCTGCGTGATCGCGCTGGCGCAGCACGTTCGGCCGGGCAGCCCCTGCGTCCTCGGAACCTTCACGTCCAATGTCGACATGAAATCGGGTGCACCCGCCTTCGGCACGCCGGAGTACATGCGCGCCACGCAAATGACCGGGCAGATGGCGCGATTCTACGGTTTGCCGCTGCGCTCTTCGGGCGTCTGCGCGGCCAACGTGCCCGATGGCCAGGCGATGTGGGAGACGATGGCGAGCCTCTGGGCGGCCGCTCAATCGGGCTCGCACGTCGTCTACCATGCGGCGGGATGGCTTGAGGGGGGGCTCATCGCCTCGCCCGAGAAATTCGTGATGGATTGCGAAATTCTTCAGCAAATTTCGCGGTATTTCGATCCGGCACTGACGAGCACCGATACCGATGACCTGGCATTCGACACGATCGCCGAGGTCGGCACCAGCGGTCACTTCTTCGGTGTTCAGCATACGCAGGACCGTTACACGACCGCGTTCTACCAGCCGTTCCTGAGCGATTGGCGCAATTTCGAGGCATGGGAAGCCGATAACGGTGTATGGACGGCGCAGCGGGCCCATGCGCGGTATCTCGAGATCCTCGCCGATTATCAGCCGCCCGCCATCGATCCGGGCTGCGCCGAAGCGCTTCGCGATTTCGTGGCGCGGCGCAAGGCAGAGGGCGGTGCGCCGACCGATTTCTAGGCCGGGCCGGGAGTTCTGTGCCTCAAGGTCACCCGACGTTGGCTCTTTCTTAAGGGTCGTGCGGCTAACGTCCCGGCAATAGCCAGCCCCGGAGGCCGTTGATGCACGGACTTGTCAACCGATCGATCCAATGTTTCCTGCGCGATTCCTATGGCCAGGATCTGTGGGACCGGGTGGTTGTCGAGGCCGATCTGGAGCTGCCGAGCTTCGAGGCGATGCTGATCTACGACGACTGTCTGACGGAACGGATGCTCGATGCCTCGGCCGTCATGCTCAGCAAGTCCCGCGAGGAACTGTTGGAGGATGTCGGCACCTATCTTGTCTCCCCACCCCAATACCGAAGGATTGCGGCGGCTTCTGAGGTTCGGCGGCGGAACCTTCGCCGATTTCCTACACTCGCTCGACGAGTTGCCCGGGCGGGCCAGGCTGGCCGTGCCGGATCTCGACTTGCCTGAGTTCGACCTGCGGGAGGATTCGCCCGATCACTTCGATCTGATCTGCCGCTGGCACCGGCGGGGCTTCGGGCACGTCATGGCCGGCCTTCTGCGCACCATGGCAGACGACTACGGCGCGCTCGTCATCCTGGACTATGCCGGCGCGACGGGGCTGGAAGAGCATCTTTCGATCCAGGTGATGCAGACGGAGTTCAGCGCCGGGCGGGATTTCGATCTGGCGGTGCGCGCGTGATGGTCCGCCTTGGCCCGCAACTCGATCCCGGCGATCTGGGGATCCTCATGCCGATGTATCTGCACCTGGATTCCGCCGGTATCGTGCGCAGCGCGGGGCCCACCCTCACGCGGCTGCTGCCCGATAGCCGCTTGACGGGGCGGCCATTCTTCGAGGTGTTCAGCGTCCGCCGCCCGGGCGGGATCGAGACCCTGGCCGATCTCGACCAGTATTCCGGCAAGCGCCTGCTGCTCGCTTTCCGCGACGAGCCGCATACCAGCTTCCGGGCGGTACCGGTACCGAGTGCACCCGCGGGCGGAACGTTGCTTAACCTCGCCTTCGGCCTGAGCGTTCTGGATGCCATCCGGGTCCATGATCTGCACAGTTCCGATTTCGCGCCGACCGATCCCACCATAGAGATGCTCTATCTGATCGAGGCGAAGACGGCCGTCATGGATGAATCGCGGCGGCTGAACGGCAGGCTCCGCGCCGCCATGGTGGCCGCCGAGGAGCAGGCCTTTACCGACACCCTGACCGGACTGAAGAACCGCCGCGCTCTCGAACACGTCGTTGAGCGCTACATCGCGCAGGGCCGCGCCTTCGCCCTCGTCCATCTCGATCTCGATCATTTCAAGGTGGTGAACGACACCCACGGCCATGCCGCTGGCGACTTCGTGCTCCAGGCCGTGGCCGCCGTGATGGTGCAGGAGACCCGCGACAAGGATACCCTGGTGCGTGCCGGCGGCGACGAATTCGTCCTGGTCCTGCCGGATCTGACAAGTGCCTCGGTTCTCAACCCGTTGACCAAGCGCATCATCTCCCGGATCGAGCAGCCTGTCGCCTTCGGCGACGAAATCTGCCACGTCTCCGCGAGCGCGGGCGTGACGCTTTCGGTCTATTACAGTCCGCCCACCAGGGACGGGATGATGCGCGACGCCGACGACGCGCTTTACAACTCCAAGCGCGAGGGGCGCGGGCGGGTGAAGGTGCTCGAAGCGCCCGTCGCCACGATACCCCCATCCGTGCCGGAGGAATACCGTGGCCGCCGTGATGAGGATCTTCGGGCCGGCTGACCTGGCGCCCCCATAGTCACGCGAGGCCTACTATAACGGGCCGGGGTTATCCGCGGGTCACGATTGGCCTGGGTCGAGTTCGTCTCCCGCGGTGACGCCGCTGATCAGCTGATAGGAGAGCAGGTCGCTCATCTCGGCCACGTCGCGAACGCGACGGTGCACCTGGCCGGCAAGCCGGCGCAGGGCAGCCGCCTCCGTCGCCTGTGCGGCCAGAGCCTCTTCGAGGGTCACGAACCGGAATTGCAGCCGCCGGCCGGGGGCCGCCTGCGCCACGACCGGCAGATCGCCGGGATGCACGGTGCCGATCCGGGGATAGCCGCCGGTCGTCTGGCATTCCGGAAGCAGGACGTAGGGATCGCCCGTGCCCGTCATCTGAATATCGCCGGGCGTCACGATCTCGGAGAGCAGATCGAGCTGGCCCTCCGTTCGGAACGGATCGCCCTCGAAGGCCAGCCGCACACCATGTCGATTGCCGCGGGGATCGCGGGTGAAAACCGTCGCCTCGAACCGTGCCAGTTCCGCCGGCGCGAACAGCGCGGTCTGCGCCACCGGCAGGATGCGAACGGTGCCGCCGTCCATCCGATCGGGCGGGGCTAGGGCCATCTCCGCGCCCGAGGGATCCGGATCGGGCCCGAGCGGAAGGGCCGCCCCCGAGGTGACGGCCCCGATCAGCCGCACGTTCAGATGCGCCGACCGGCTGCCCAGCACCGATGCCGTCGCGATCCCGCCGCCCACATGCAGATACCCGTAGACGCCGGAGCGCGTGCCGCCGATCGTCAGGCGCTGGCCGGCCTCGATCCGGTGCGAGGCGTTCCATTCGAGCGTGCGCCCTCCGGCCTTCGCCTCCATCCGGGCGCCGGTCAGGGCGATGCGCAGCGCACCGTCTGCTTCGAACACCCCGCCACGTCCCACCATCTCCAGTGCCGCCGCGTCGGGATCCTGCCCCAGCAGCGCAGCACCCTCCAGCAGCGCCAGGCGGTCCGCCGCCCCGCCGCACGACAGCCCGCAGGCCAGATAGCCCGGCCGCCCCAGATCCTGCACGCTCACAGACGGGCCAGCCTCGATCACGCGCAGCAGCCGGCTCATGGCAGGGGCTCCGCCCGGGCGCCGCCTTCGCCCGGGTCGTCCCGGCGCAGGCGCTCCAGGGCGTCTTCGCCGACCCGCTCCAGCAGCACCTCGTCTCCGGGCGACAGGGCAAACGGCGCGTCGGCCTCCGCACGAAAGCAGCGGAATGCGGTTAGGCCAAGCTGGCGCCACCCGGTGGGCGAGGGGTTGGCGAAGAGAACGACCTGCCGGATGGCGACCGCGATGGCGCCGGCGGGCACCTGCGGGGTCAGATCGCGCTGCCGCGAGATCGCGAAGGCCTCCGGCAACTCTCCCAGATACGGCTGTCCCGGCGCGAAGCCGAGAGCCAGAACGCGCAGCCGAGTGCCGGAGATCTGCGCGATGGCGGCTTCGGGCGAAAGCCCCGCCTGCGCGGCCGCATCCTCCAGCTGCGGGCCGGCCGCACCCCCATAGGCCGTGGGGATCCGCCACAGGCGGCGCGTGGCGGTGATCGCGGCACTTGTCCAATCCTGCGCGGCCAGCCGCGTCTTCGGGCCCCCTCGAGCTCCGCATGCCCGTTTCGCGCCGGATCGAACCGCAGGTAGACCGAGGCGAGGGTCGGGGCCGTCTCGAGCACGCCGGGGATGGGATCGGCCTCGAGGCTCGCGCGGAAGGCCAGCGCCGCCCGGTTCGCCCCGCCCGACATCGTGGTCGCGAACTGCACGACCAACGCGTCCAGCCCGTGGCGCAGGATCCGGGCGCCCTCCGCCATCAGGCCCGCACTGGCATCGAGCGTATCCCGTAGTCGAGCGCCGGCGCGCCATCGGGCAACCCCAGGCGCGCGCGAAACCGCCCGGCGGGCCGCACGCCACCGAGGGCGGCGAGCGTACCGCAAAGCATCGCCGCGCCCTCGCCCAGCGGGTTTGCCGAAAGCAGGGCGTCCAGCGGCAGCAGGCTGGCAAGGGTGCCGTTCTGGTACGGAACCCAAGCCTCGTCTTCCTCGATCCAGCTTTGCAGCGCGATCCCGTCGGTATCGCCGAGGCCCTCCAGCGCCACGAGCCGTCGTGCGACAGGCTTCGCACAGGCCTGCTTGGACTGCGCGACCGATACCGCCTCCAGCCCCCATCGGTATGGTCCGAGCCGAGGCCGAGCCAGAGCCGCCCGCCGGCGCGAACGAGCAGCGGCTCTGCTTCACCGGAGGTTTCCGTGCCGAGCACGTCGATGCCGTCGGCCTGGGTCAGAAGCGACGGCGCGACGCGATAGAAGACCGGCGTGGTCGAAGGGCGCGGCACGCCCAGGCGGGCCAGTTCCTCGATGTGATGCGCCACGGCGGCGGCGTCGCGCCCCGTCCAGCCGGCCACGGTCAGCTCGGTGACATCGACCTTCAACGGGCCGTCGGGTGTGTCGAACAGCAGGGTCATAGCCGCGAAGGAAGCCAGAGGGCCAGCGCCGGATCATCACGTAGGGCACGGCGCCCAGCATCACCTCGGTGATCTTGCCGCTGCGGCGTGCGCCCTGGACCACGTAAAGGTTCAGCCCCACCGGCGGGGTGATCAGCGCCATCTCGACGAGGATGATCAGCAGGATGCCGAACCACACCTTGTCGTAGCCGAGGCCGAAAACGATGGGTGCGACGATGGGAATGGTGGCGACCATCAGCGAGAGCGTCTCGATGAAGAAGCCGAGCACGATGTAGAGCAGCACGATCACGAGCAGCGTGCCGAGCGCGTCGAGCCCGAGGCCGTCGAGCGCCGCCTGGATCGTGCGGCCGAGGCCCGCGGCGGTGAGCGCGAAGTTCAGGAAGGCGGCGCCCAGCACCACGAGCATGATCATCGCCGTGATGCGCACGGTGCCGCGCAGGCACTGGCCGAGCATCGGCAGCGAGAGCCCGCGATTGGCCGCGCCGATGGCGAAGGCCATGGCGACGCCGAGGGCCGCGGCCTCTGTCGGCGTCGCCCAGCCGGTGTAGATCGAGCCCACGATCACGCCGAAGAGCGCCAGGATCGGCCCCAGATGCCGCAGGCTCGCCAGCTTCTCGGGCCAGCTGCTGGCGCGGCCCGGCCCGCCGAGCTGCGGCCAGCGCAGGCAGAGCGCGGCGGTGACCGCCATGAAGCTGAGCGCCAGCAGAAGCCCCGGGATCAGCCCGGCGAGGAACAGCCGCGGGATCGAGCTTTCGGTGAGGAACCCGTAGATGATGAGGTTGATCGAGGGCGGGATCATGATGCCCAGCGTGCCGCCCGCGGCGATGGAGCCCGCGAAGAGCCGCGGGTCGTAGTTCAGCCGCTCCGCCTGCGGCATGGCCACGGTGGCGACGGTGGCGGAGGTCGCGACGGAAGAACCGGACGTCGCCGAGAACATCGTGGCCGTGGCGATGTTGGCATGGATCAACCCGCCCGGCAGCCAGGAGACCCACTTGTCGAGTGCCCCGTATGTGCGCTCCGCCACGCCCGAGCGCACGAGAATCTCGCCGACCAGCACGAAGAACGGGATGGCCACCAGCGTGGCATTGTTGGAGGCCGACCACATCAGCTGCCCCAGCCCGCGGATCAGCGGGAAGGGCGTGAAGAACTGGTCGATCCCGAAGGCCAGCACGAAGAGCACGATGCCCACGGGCAGGGTGAGCGCAAGCAGGCCGAGCAGCCCGACGGAGACGAAGGCGATCATGAAAGCTCGTCCCGTTCGTCGCGCGCACCGATGGCGGCATCGACCCCGCCATGGTCACCGCGCAGCGTCATCATAAGTGCGGCACCCCAGAGCAGCGCGGCGCACAGCGCGAACCACGCCCAGCCGCTCCACCAGATCATCTGGGGGATCCAGAGCGGCGTCTCGAGCGGGGTGTTGGCGCGGGAGCCGTTGGCGAGGCTGCGGGCCAGCACGTTCCAGCCGTTCACCGCCACGAAGGCGGCGGTGGCCACAAGCGCGCCGAGGGCAAGCAGATCGAGAAGGGATTGCGCGCGCGCGCCCGCCCGTTGCCGCAGCAGGTCGATCCGCACATGCGCCAGCGAGGTCAGCGCGTAGGCCAGCGCCCAACTGGTCGCACCCGCCATGACATAGCCCGATATTTCGTCGGTCCCGCCCAGCGGCGAGGCCCCGAGGCGGCGCAGGCCCACATCGGCGAGGATGAAGGCCACGCAGGCCAGAAGCGCGACCCCGACCGCCACGGCGAGCGCATCGTTCGTGCGGCGCAGGCCAGCGACGAGGGCGATCGGGGTCACGTCCGTGTCCTCAGTTCAGCGGGATCGCGACGCCGGTGACGGCGCCGACGCTGTCGTTCCAGCGACCGGCCGCTTCCGGTCCGGCCCGCTCGGCCCATTCCGGCAGAACCTCGTCGATCAGGATCCCGCGCGCCTTCTCCATGTCGGCTTCTGAGGCCTCGACGAAGGTCATGCCGCGTGCCTCGCCGGCGGGGCATTCGCCGTTGCCGGTAAGGCAGGCGATGTCGTTGGTCAGGGCATCCTGCGCGGTCGCCCAGGCCGGATCCTCGAATTCGGCCTCGATCGCCGTCGTCAGCGCCTCCTGCAATTCGGGGGAAAGGCTGTTCCAGCGGTCGAGGTTGATCGCGGTCACCACTGGGTCCCAGCCGCCCAGCGGGATCGTCAGCAGATGCGTCGAGACCTCCCACCAGCCGGCGCTGTAGCCCGAGCCCGCGCCGGTCACCGCGCAATCGACCACGCCGCGCTGAAGGGCGCCCGGCACTTCCGCGAAGGCGACCGAGACGCCCTCCGCCCCGAGCGCCTCCAGGAACTTGGTCGTCATCCGCCCCGATCCGCGCACCTTCAGGCCTTCCAGATCCTCGAGGCTGTTCACCTCGGCGTTGCAGAACACGATCTGCGGCGGATAGGGTGCGATGGCCAGCACGTGGGCGTTGAACGTTTCGGCGAAGATGTCCTCGACCATGGGGCGGGCGGCCTCGATCATGGCGCGGGCGCTTTCGGCATCGGTGGCGATCAGCGGCACGTCGAGCCCCTCCAGCGCGGGCGCGTCGGCGACGGCGTAATCCCCGACCGTCATCGCCACGTCATAGACCCCGTCGCCGAGCAGGCGAAACACGTCGCCGACGCCCAGTCCCATCTGGTCGTGGGTCGTCAACGCCGCGGTCAGCCCGCCATCGGTGGCGGCTGGCAGCGCATCGTTCCAGAACGGCGCCTCATATTCCTTGTGAAGCGGCAGACCGGACCAGCTGCCGACCACGGCCAGCTCTTCGGCGGCAGCGGCTCCGGCAAACAGGGCAGCGGCGGCGACGCTGGCGGCGAGCGAGGGGGTGAATTTCATCTGTGGGGTCTCCCGGTCATCGGTTTCAGGGTGTCAATATCGGAGGGTCGGCGCGCTCGCCCACATCGGTGATGAGCATGGCGCCGGGATCGTGCGAGATGAAGAGGGCGGGGCGGGCCTCGCGCGCGGCATTCTGCGGCGTCACCCCGCAAGCCCAGAAAACGGGCACCTCGCCGGGGGCCACGGGCATCGCATCCCCCCAGTCGGGCGCATCCAGATCGGCGATGCCGATCGCAGCAGGGTCGCCGACATGCACCGGTGCGCCGTGCGCCAGCGGGTAGTGGCGGCAGATCTCGACGGTGCGCGCCACGTCGGCCTCGGGGATCGGCCGCATGGACATCACCATGCCGCCGCGGAACGGGCCGGCCGGCACTGTCTGGAGGCTGGTGCGGAACATCGGCACGGTCGCGTCCCGCTCGATGTGGCGCACGGGGATCCCGGCCTCGATCAGCGCCCGCTCGAACGTGAACGAGCAGCCGATGGCGAAGGCCACGTGATCGGCGCGCCAGAGATCCGCAATGTCGGGGGCCGTGCCGGTGCGGACGCCGTCGCGGTAGATGGCATAGCCGGGCGCGTCGGTGCGCACGTCTAGGTCCGAGCCGAGCGTGCGCAGGATCGGATCGCCCGTATCCGTCACCCCGACCAGCGGGCAGGGGCGCGGATTGCGCTGGCAGTAGCGGAAGAAGTCGAGCGCGAGATCGGCGGTGAAGATCGCGAGGTTCACCTGCAGATGCCCGTCGGCCAGCCCGGCGGTATGCCGGGTATAGGCGCCGGCACGGATGGCGGCGCGCACCTCGGGCAGGGGGCGGCCACGCAGGTCGGCGTGTCTGGTCGGGGCAGGCGGCTGTGGGCGGGCGGATGTCATGCACAAATCCTGACCCGCCTTCGTGAACCGGTCAAATCGTCATTCCGGTTCACCCGTGATCGATTTCACGGATCACCCGCCTCGAACCCGTCCGGCGGGCGGTGCCGCAGTGCCACCTCCCGGGCAATCGCGGCGGCGCGCTCGGCCAGGGCGTTGCCCGGTTCCGAACGCCAGGATGCGGTGAAGCGCAGGGCCGGCGGGCACCAGCCCGGATCGAACGCCACGATGGCGCCGGCCTGGACCAGTGGCTGCGCGAGGGCATGCGGCAGGGCGCCCACGCCAAGGTCGGAGGCGACCATCTGGAACCCGGCCGAGAGCGAACTGGTGGGAAAGATGCGCATCCGTGCACCATGCCGACGCAGCAGCTCCTGGCGCATCTTTTGATAGGGCCGGGTGCTGCGCGCGTAGGAGATGACGGGCACCCGCGACAGATCCGACACGTCGCGGCCCGGCGCGCGGAACCACGCAAGCGCGAAGGCGGGCAGTTCGAGATTGGCGATGCTAAATTCCGAGACGGGGCCGATGAGGATCGCAAGGTCCAGCGCGCGCCCCGTCAACCCGTCGCGCAGGTTCCGCGAGATGTCGACGGTGACCTCGACCGAAAGTCGCGGATAGGCCTCTGCCAGTGCGGCCAGGAACTGCGGCAGCCAGGCCTGCGCGATGGTTTCGGCGACGCCCACGTGCAGGGTATCCTCGAGATCGGCGGCCTCGGTGATGTCGAGCCTGATGGTCTCCAGCGACAGCGCGATGTGTTCGGCATGAACGAGGAAGGCCTCGCCCTTCCGGGTCAGCGAAACCCCGGCCGGACTGCGCTCGAAGAGGCGGACCCTGAGCGCGGCCTCCAGGGCGGCGATGCGGGCGGAGACGGCGGGCTGCGACAGGTTCATCCGCGCCGCCGCCCGGCGGACCCCGCCGAGGCGCGCCGTCCAGAGAAACGCGCGGATCTGCTCGAGGGTCAGCGCGGCCTGCATCTTCGAAGGTCCCTGATGAGCCGAGGCGGAATTGGCCATTGGCGCCCCAAGCAGAATGCCCCCTTCCGACCCCGGAGAACAGCGGCACGTCCCGCGTCCCGCTACCTGCGCGACCTCGCCGGGTGTCGGTCGCCAGGTTTACCCCCCAGATCGCAGGAACCCCGGCTCCCACGCATCCTTCTGGTGAAGGATCGGCCCGGCGAGGGTTCCGCCACGCGCGAAGCTCTGTACCTCTTCGCGCCCCCGTGTCGGACGTCGCCGAACAGGCGCGCCACACTTGCACCGGCCATGTATCGCGCTTCTCGCCTCCCGGCACGCGAGGCCTTCGGACGCCTCTCTGGCCGCTACGAAGAATGCCGCTGCGTCGGCTTGCCCATTTCCATCGCCTTTGCCATTCTGCCGCGGTAAGCGATCGGCGGACCGGTCGCCTGTCTCGGGAGGACCTTCATGACAATCCGCTTCGCGCGCCGCGCCGCGATCATGTTCGCCGTGGTGACTTCGGGCCTGCCCCTGGCCGCGCAAGAACGTATCGCCCTCGGCTCGACCAACGCGCAATCCTCGCATTATGCCTACTTCGCGGCCCTCGCCGGCCTGCTCAACGACAAGACCGACCTGCAGGCCAGCGTCGTGGAAACCGGCGCCACCGTCGACAACCTGCGGCGGATGGAGCGTGGGCAACTGGATGCCGGCCTCATCACCACCAGCGCGCTCTATCAGGCCTACAACGGCCTCGGCGAGTTCGAGGGCGCGCCCATCCAATCGCAGTTGCTCTGGGCCTATTCGCTCGCGCCGCAGCTCATCATCGTCCGTCAGGATGCCGGGCTCGACGCCATCGAGGATCTGGACGGCATGCGCTTCGGCCCCGGCCAGCGCGGGTCGTCGACCGAGGCGACCTCGGAACAGGTGATGGGGGTCTTCGGCCTGACGCCGGAATGGGTGCGCGGCTCGAATTCCGAACTGGCCAACGAGATCAAGGACGACCGGCTCGCCGGGTTTATCAAGTCGGCGGTCGGTACCAAGTTCGACCCGCTGACCACCGATATCGCAACCCTGACGCCGCTGAAGGTCCTGCCGATCAGCCGCGAGCAGGCCGACATGATCCAGGCGGAACTGCCGGAGCTTTCCATCGTCGAGCAGCCCGCCGACCCGCAGCAGGGCGCCGATGCCCCCTATCTCGCGTGGGGGTTCATGATCGGGGTCGGCGCGCGGCCGGACCTGCCCGAGGAGGTCGCCTATCAGATGACCAAGGCGGCGATCGAGGATACCTTGATCCAGCAGGCGGCCTTCGCCGATCTGAAGGGCAACTCGATCCCCGAGCTCACCCTGGCCTATGCCACCTCGCCGCTCCATCCCGGCGCGATCCGCGCCTATGAGGAGGCCGGGTTCGAGGTGCCGGCGAAGCTGAAGCCGGAGTGATCCGACAGACGCGGCGCGCCGGCCCATGAGCCTGCCCGACGCCTCCATTGCCGAGACGCTGCCGGGCGCGGAGGAACCGCCGCGCCTCGGCAACGTCCGCGAACGACTGAGCGCGGCGCTTGCCGCGGCGACGGGCCTCTTCGTCTTCTGGACGGCGGCGGCCGGCCCCTTCGAAAGCTTGGTCCAACGCGCCATCTTCGTGGGCCTGATCTCGGCCATTGCGATCTGCCTCTATCCCGCCGGCGCCGGGAAGCGCTGGCGGCCGCTGGGACTGGCGCTCGACATCGCGCTTCTCGCCGCGATCTGGACGGCCTGCGCCTACACGATCTGGCATTTCGAGCGCATCATGAACGAGCGGCCCTTCGCGGAGCCGCACGAAGTCTGGATCGCCGCCATTGCCACGGTTGCCATCCTGGAGCTGGCGCGGCGGGCCGTTTCCTGGGTTTTCCCGGCGCTCGTGGCGCTGATGGTCGCCTATGCGCTTTTCGGCTCGGCCATTCCGGGGGCGTTCGGGCACCGGGGGTTCGATGCCTCCTACCTCACCGAAACCATCCTACTTTCCGATGCCGGGATGTGGGGGATGCTGGTGGGGGTCGCGGCTACCACGCTGGCGGCCTTCATGCTGTTCGGGGCGTTCCTGCTGCATACCGGCGCGGGCCGCACCTTCTTCGATCTGGCCGCCCGCGCTTCCGGCGCGAGCCCCGGCGGGGCGGCCAAGATCGCCACGATCGCTTCCGGGCTCTTCGGCATGATCTCGGGCTCCACCGTCGCCAACGTCGCCACGACCGGCAACTTCACCATCCCGCTGATGAAACGGCTCGGCTATCCGTCGCGCTTCGCCGGCGGGGTCGAAGCCATCGCGTCCACCGGCGGGCAGCTGGCGCCGCCGATCATGGGCACCGCCGCCTTCGTGATGGCCGAGCTCGTGGGGGTGGGATACTGGACCATCGCGCTTGCGGCGCTGCTGCCGGCGATCCTCTTCTACCTCGGCGTCTACCTGACGGTCGATGTCGTCGCCCGCCGCCGCGGCTACGGGGCCGTCGGCGGCGAGGAGGAGCTGCCGCGCTGGCGCGACGCGCTCGACCTGCGGCGGATCGCGCCCATCGTCGCCTCGCTCGCCGGCATCCTCTACGGCGTGCTCTCGGGATATTCCGTGGCCACCACCGCCTTCTACGGCATCGTCTTCATGATCGCGGCGTTCCTGATCGCGCGGCTCACCGCAGGCGAGGGCATCGTCACCGCCCTGCGCGGGTTGCTCCCGGCCCTCGCCACGGGCGGGCAGGGTCTGGTGATCGTCGGCATCCTGCTGACGGCCGCGCAGATCTTCGTCTCCATTCTCAATCTCACCGGCGTCGGCGTCACACTCACCTCGTGGATCCTCGGCGCCGCGGGCGGCCAGATCTGGCTGATCGCCATCGTGATGGCCGCCGTCTGCCTGATCGCGGGGATGGGCCTGCCCACCTCGGCCGCCTACGTGCTCGTTGCCGCGGTCTTCGCGCCGGCGCTGATCGGCCTCGGGCTCGACCCGCTGACGGTGCATTTCTTCGTGCTCTACTACGCCACCCTGTCGGTCGTGACCCCACCGGTCTGCGTGGGCGTCTTCGTCGCCGCGACGATCTGCGAAGAGCGTTGGACCCGCGTGGCCAGCGAGGCCCTGCGCCTTGGCGCGGTCGCGTATGTCCTGCCGATGCTGTTCTTGATCTATCCCGGCATGCTGGCGCAGGGCGGCCCGGAGGCGATTGCCCATGCGGCGCTGTCGGGGACGATCTTCACGGTCGCCACCGCGTTCCTTCTGGGGCAGCGCCCGGTGATGGGGGCGGGCGGCATCGTGCCAATCTTCTGGCTCGTGCCGCTGGTGCTCTCGGTCCTTCCCGGATGGGCGCCGACCCTTGCCGCGGCCGCCCTGCTGGTGGCCGGCACCTACGTGAAGCCCGGGCGGCGCGTCGCCTGACCAGCCGGAAGGCCCACGCCCATGCCCCTCGATCATCTGGTCATCAACGCGCAGCGCGACATGGATCCCGCCGCCAAGCTCTTCGAGCGGCTCGGCTTCTGCCTCACGCCCCGCGGCCACCATTCGGCAGGTTCCATCAACCATCTGATGCTGGAGCGGAACGCCTATCTGGAGATCGTCGCCGTACCGCCCACCGGCCGCCAGCGGCAGGACGTGCTGGACAGCTCGCTGGGGCTCGACGGCCTGGTCTTCCGCACCGATGACGCCGTGGCGACCCATGCCCGGCTCGTTGCCGCCGGCTTCGCGCCGCAGGAGCCGAGCCTTCTTGACCGGCCGGTCGAGGTCGATGGCGAAACCCGCAGCGCCCGCTTTCACAACGTGCGCATGACGGCGGCCGAGTTTCCCGCCGGCCGGGTCTATTTCTGCAATCACCTGACGCCCGAACTCGTGTGGCGCGACGAATGGCTGGAGCATCCCAACGGGTTCCGCGGGATCGGCGGGATGGCGATCGAGCATCCCGATCCCGCGGGCGAGGCGGCGCGGTTTTCGCGACTGATCGAACGCCCGGCAGAGCGCGACGGGGGGGAGTGGCGCATCGAGGATCAGGGCGTCGTGCTGGCCTTTCGGCAGGGCGACGCACCGCGTTTCGCCTCCGCCGAATTGCTCTTCGGCGATCTCGACGGCATCGGGCGCCGCGCGGAAGACGCACCGGGTGTCGAATGGGAGCCGAACGGGGCGGATGCCGGCATGCTGCGTATCCCGAGCCTCGTCCTGTCGCTGGTCTGTCGGGCGGCGCGCGGCTGAGGGTCCGCCCGGCGGCCCCCTACGGCGAATAGATGCGGGAGAACGCCATCCGCACGTTCCGGGTGACCTCTTCCAGCCGCCGGGTGATATGTGCCTTCATCTCCCGCGCCGCACGCTCCTCGTCGCCCGCCGCAACGGCGGCCAGGATCCGGGCATGGGGGTCGGTGGTGATCGCCGGCGTCCCGCTGACCTCGCTGAGCGATTGAAGGTCGATCACGCGGATGTAGTGGATGCGGGCGGCGGTGTTGTCGAGCAGACGCAAGAGCTCGGCATTGCCAGATAGCATCGCGAGGCGGCGGTGGAATTCCTCGTCCAGCCGCACAAGCTCGACCGGCGAGGCGCCGGGGCTGTAATCGGGCGCCGATGCCGCGAGGAACGCCTCCAGGGCCGCGACCTGCGCGGGCGCGGCCCGCCGCGCCGCCAACCGCGCCGCTTCGCTCTCGATGGCCGCGCGGGCCTCGTAGAGATCCATGATCTCCGCCGGATTGAGCGAGCGGCAATGGAACCCCTGGCCGCGCCGCGAGGTCAGGAAGCCCTCGGCCGTCAGCCTGTTCAGCGCCTCGCGCAGCGGCGTGCGGCTGATCCTGAGCTGGGCGGAGATCGCGCTTTCGTTCAGCCGCTCCTCGGGCTTGAACTCGAAGCTCGCCGCCATCTCCTTGAGGCGTCGATAGGCTTGCTCCACGGCGCTTTCGGATTGGTCCATGTTCTCCCGGGGGCAGCTGGAAACCACGGCCCGCAAGGCCGCCTCAATGAGGCTATCCATCTCTGGGAAGAAATCAATTGCCCTGCGTGCAGAACTGCATATTCTGCTGTATACAGACGGAGGCGATCCTTGGATGGCCCACCAAAGCGAAGGTCCGGCGATGAGCAACTCCCTTACCGGCGCCCAGGCCATGGTGCGCAGCCTGGAGGCACACGGCGTCCGCCACATCTTCGGCCTGTGCGGCGACACGACCCTGCCGTTCTACGACGCGATGCTGCAGCTCGATCACCCGATCACCCACGTCCTGACCCGCGACGAGCGCAGCGCCACCTACATGGCCGACGCCTATTCGCGGGTCACCGGCCGCGTGGGCGTGTGTGAGGGGCCATCGGGGGGCGGGGCGACCTATATCCTGCCCGGTCTGATCGAGGCGAGCGAAAGTTCCTACGCGGTCCTCGGCATCACCACCGATGTCTCGGTCGCGTCCTACGGGCGCTATCCGCTGACGGAAGTGGATCAGGAGGCGCTCATGCGCCCGCTGACCAAATGGAACACGGTCATCCGGCGGGCGGACCATATCCCGCGCATGGTGCGCATGGCGTTCCGCGCGATGACCACGGGGCGCTCCGGCGCCGCGCATTTGGGCCTGCCCTACGACATCCAGTACGATGACGTGCCGGCCGAGGATGTCTGGGCCGATCCGCAGCTTGCCAGCTATCCCGCATACCGTACGGGGCCGGCCCCCGACGCCGTGCGGGCGGCGGCCGAGGCGATCCTGTCGGCGAAGTCGCCGCTGATCGTCTGCGGCGGCGGCGTGGTGATCGCCGGCGCCATGGACGAACTGGATCGCCTCGCCACCCGGCTCGACATCGCCGTCGCCACCTCGATCTCGGGGCAGGGGAGCCTGGCGGAGACGCACCCCAGCTGCCTGGGGGTCGTCGGCTCCAACGGCGGCACCGACGAGACGTGGGAGGCGATGGCGGGCGCCGATCTGGTGGTGTTCATGGGCTGCCGCGCCGGGTCGACCACGACGTCGCGGTGGGAGGCTCCGACGCCCGGCACCCGCGTGGTGCATTGCGACGTCGATCCGATGGTGATCGGCGCGGTCCTGCAGACCGAAGTCGGCGTGGTGGGCGATCTGCGCCTCACCCTTCAGGCGCTCAACGCCGAGCTCGACCGCCTTGGGCAAGGCGCGGACACGTTCGGCGGCGCGGCGTCGGTGGCCGACATTCGCAAGCGCAAGTTCGACAGGTTCGATGCCCTCGCCAGCTCGACCGCGGCGCCGATCCGCCCCGAACGGGTGGTCGCCACCCTCCAGCGCCTCCTGCCCGAAGACGCGACGCTGGTCTCCGATCCGGGGACCTCATGCCCCTACTTCTCCGCCTACTACACGCTGCCGAAGGCCGGGCGGCACTTCATCACCAACAGGGCGCACGGCGCGCTTGGCTATTCGCTGTCCGCCGCCCTCGGCGCTTGGTTCGGCGCGCCCGACCGCAAGGTCGTGGGACTGATGGGCGACGGCTCGTTCGGCTTCACCTGCGGAGAGCTTGAAACCGTCACCCGCTGCCGCGCGCCGATCACCTACGTGGTCTTCTCGAACTCGAATTTCGGCTGGATCAAGGCCAGCCAGCACGACGATTGCGGCGCGCGCTATTACAACGTGGACTTCAACCGCACCGACCACGCCGCCGTGGCCACGGCCTATGGCGTGAAGGCCTGGCGGGTCGAGGACCCGGAGCGGCTGGAAGCCGTGCTGAAGGAAGCGATCGCCCATGACGGGCCGACGCTGGTGGATGTCGTCTGCCAGCCGCTTGAAGAAGCCAAGGCGCCCGTCCGCCGCTGGATGGGCTGAGACGCGCCTTCCGGGAACCGACCGGGGCGCCAAACGACAGACAGGGAAAGGAATTCAGAACATGACCCTTCGCAGAACAGCCATCGCCGCGATGCTCCTGGGGCTGCCGCTTGCCGCTCCCGCCGTCGCGCAGGACTACCCCGAAAAGGACCTGACGCACATCATGCCGTGGAGCGCCGGCGGCGGCACCGACACGGTGATGCGCACCTTCATGAACTTCGCCGAAGAGACCCTTGGCGTCGGCATCAATACCCAGAACATCACCGGCGCGCAAAGCGGCATCGGCACCCTGCGCCTGATGAAGGCCCGCCCCGACGGCTACACCATCGGCTCGCTCACCTGGGACAGCGTCATCACGGTGCCCTATTACGGGCTCGTGCCGGGCTACGACACGGGCGAGCTGACCTATCTCGGTTCGGTCACGGTGCATCCCACCGTTCTGGCCGTGAATGCGGACGGGCCCTTCGAGACGCTGGAGGACTTCATCGCCGCGGCCAAGTCGGACCCCGGCGCGCTTTCGATCTCGAACGTCGGCAGCGGCGGCGTGTGGCATCTGCCGGCGCTCGATCTGGCCGACGCCACGGGCATCGAGGTGAATCACGTGCCCTATCCCGACGGATCGGGGCCGCAGCGCGAGGCCCTGCTGTCGGGCGAGACCGATGCCGCGGCGCTCAGCGCCTCCGCCGTCTATGCCGCGGTGCAATCCGGCCAGGCGCGGGTTCTGGGCGTGATGGGCACCGAGCGCAGCGAATTCCTGCCGGACGTGCCAACGATGAAGGAGCTCGGCTATGACGTGGTCTGGGGCAGCTTCCGCCTGATCGCCGCCCCCAAGGGCATCGACGACGCACAGCGCGCCACGCTTGAGGAAGGCTTTGCCGCCGTCTTCGAGATGCCCGAATTCCAGGCCCGGGCCGAGGAGACGGCGATGGGCGCGGTGTGGATGGACGGCGCCGAGACGACCGAGTACGTCGAGGCCTCGCAGACGAAGGCCTTCGCCCTGATCGACAGCCTCGTGGAACAGGGTATCCTCGAGAAGTAGGTCCATCGCCGGTGCCGGGCCCTCGTGGCCCGGCCTCCGCGGCACAGTCAGGGAGCGGGTGCATGCAGGTTGCCGGCCGGCCTTCGGGGCAGGTGATCACAGCCCTGTGCCTGCTGGTGCTGACCACGGTCTATGCCAGCCAGATCTTCAGGCTGGGCCTGCCGTTCTCGAACGGGGTGGAGCCGGGCGCGTCGTTCCTGCCGATCGTGCTCAGCCTCGTGATGTATGTCAGCGCCGGCCGGATCCTCGCGGCCGAGTTGCGCCAGCGCAGCCGTCCGCCCGCCCGCCCGGAGGGATCCGATCACGTGCCCGCCATCGGCTTCACAGGCCCCGCCATCGTCGTGGTCTTCACGATGCTCTTCGCCGCCGGGCTGGACCGGGCGGGCTACTTCGCCTCTGCCGGCCTCTACACTTTCGCCGTAGCCTTCTACTTCAACTACGAGGAAACCGGCCGGACGGCCCGCGCCGCCGCCCTGGCCGCGCTGACCGCCGCCACGATCACCGCCTTCGGCTGGCTGTTCTTCGACCGCCTCTTCGATCTGTCGCTGCCAGGCTGGAGCTTCTGAGGCCGTGCTGGACCTTCTCGGCGGCTTCTCGACGTTGTTCACACTCTGGCCGATGCTCTACCTCCTCGGCGGCTTCCTGCTCGGCCTGGTCTTCGGGGCCATACCGGGACTGACCGCGACGCTCGCCATCGCGCTCCTTCTGCCCTTCACCTTCGGAATGGAGGTGGTGAACGCTCTCATCATGGTCATGGGCATCTACATGGCCGGGATCTACGCGGGCTCGATCACCGGGATCACCCTCAACATCCCCGGCGCGCCCTCGGGTGCCATCACCAGCATCGACGGCCACGCATTGATGAAGAAGGGCCAGGGCGCGCAGGCGCTCAGCCTCGATGCCTTCGCCTCGTCCATCGGGGGGATGATCGGGGCACTGGTGCTGATGCTGCTGGCCCAGCCGATCAGCCATCTGGCACTGCTCTTCCGCACGCCCGACAAGTTCTCGCTGGTGCTGCTGGCGGTGGTGACCGTCACCGTGGTCTCCCGCGGCTCGATCTGGAAGGCGGTCGTGGCGATGACGCTGGGGCTGATGGTGTCGACCGTCGGGATCGACCCGATGGTGCCCAAGGGCCGGTTCGACTTCGGCAGCTACCATCTGGTCGAGGGCATCGGCCTGCTGCCGGCGGTGATCGGCCTCTTCGCGATCTGCGAGCTGCTGTCTCAGGCCGCGACCCCGGCGCGCTCTTCCTACGGCGAGGCCGTGGCCGCGATGCCCCGCCTGCGCCACCGCGACTTCCTTCCCAGCTTCGCGACCATCCGCGAGATCGGTGCGGTGCTCTACGTCAAAAGCTCGATCATCGGCGTGCTGATCGGGATGCTGCCGGGGGGTGGCGCCTCCATGGCCTCGTTCATCGCCTATGCCGAAGCCCGGCGCAGCGCCCGGAAGCCCGAAGCGTTCGGGACCGGCTCGCACGAGGGGCTCGCCGCCTCCGAGGCCGCCAACAACGCCATGTGCGGCGGGGCGATCATCCCGTTGCTGACCATGGGCATACCCGGCGATGCCGTGACCGCCATCATCTTCGGCGTCCTTCTGATCCACGGGCTGGTGCCCGGCCCGGGCCTGCTGACCGACCATGCCGCGACCATCGCGCCGATGTTCGCGGCGCTCTTCGTCGCCTCGATCCTCGTCATGGTGTCGGTGCTGGTCTTCGGGCCGTTCTATCTGCGGCTGGCGCGGATCAACCGCGGCATCCTCTATGCGTTCATCGCCATGATCTCGATGACGGGGGTCTACGCCTCGTCGTTCTCGGGCTTCCAGATGTGGATGGCACTGGCCATCGGGGTCTTCGCCTTCGCGCTGCGCCGGTTCGGCTATCCGGTGGTGCCGATGCTGATGGGCGTGATCCTCGGGCCGTACCTAGAGGAGTTCCTGCGCCGCTCGCTGATCGTGTCGCAGGGCGACCCGTCGATCTTCCTGACCAGCCCCGGCAGCCTGCTGTTCCTGCTGATGACGGCTGCGTTCGTCTGGCTCCTGCGCCGCCGGCCGGGGGCGGAGGGGGACGCGTAGGAACGTCTCCGCGAAGCCCGAACGTTCCGATCGGCCGGCCGCGCAAACGTGTCCGCGGCTTTCTGCCGTGCATCCAAGGCACCGAAGATCGGCGAACGCCCGGCCAGCCTGACGTCCGCCGCAGCGGGCTGTGTATCGGGATGACGCCATTCCGTGACCCGAAGGAACACGGCAACGCCGGTGCCCCGCTCTCAGCCCCCGCGCGGCTGCCGGGCCGCCCCGGGCCGCAGCGCCAGCCAGATCAGCGCCGCCCCCGCAAGCGCGAGGAATGGCACCATCGCAAGGTTCACCGCGTTCCAGCCCTGCACCACGTCGCCGCCCGAGCAGTTCATCAGCCCGCCCGAGGCAAGGCTCGCCAGCGTCACGCAGCCGAAGACCACCATGTCGTTCATCCCCTGCACCCGTCCGCGCTCCGAAGGGTCATGCGCGCCCGCCAGCATCGAGGTGGCGCCGATGAAGCCGAAGTTCCAGCCGATCCCCAGCAGCACCAGCGCGCCGAAGAAGTTGGTCAGCGTCACGCCCTGCAGCGCCACCACCCCGGCCGCCGCGAGGATCGCGAGGCCGGTGGCCACGATGCTCCGCGCACCGAACCGCGCGATCAGGTGCCCGGTGAAGAACGAGGGCGCATACATCGCCAGAACGTGCGCCGTGACCACATCCGCCGCCCGCCCGTTGGAAAAGCCGCAGCCCACCACCGCGAGCGGCGTTGAGGTCATCACGAGGTTCATCAGCGCATAGCTGATCATGGCGCAGACGATGGCCACGAAGATCCGCGGATCGGCCAGCAGGGCCATGCGACTGCGCGCCGGCGCGTCGCCCACGTTCGGCGCGGGCGGTCGGGGGATGTCGAGCCAGTAGAACAGCGTCATGCCGGCCACGTTCAGCCCCATCGCCGCCAGATACGTCCCCAGGAACGGCACGGCGAAGAGATCGGCGGTCACCTTGACCAGCTGCGGCCCGATCAGCGCCGAGATCAGCCCGCCGGCCATCACGTAGCTGATCGCCTTGGGCCGGAAGGCGGGGCTGGCGGTGTCGGTCGCCGCGAAGCGGAAAAAGCCCTGTGAGGACATGTAGATGCCGGTGCCGTAAGAGCCGAGCAACAGAAGCGCGAAGGATCCCTCCATCAGCCCCACGGCGCCGATGCCTGCCCCGATCAACCCGCCGACCCCTCCCACGACGAAGCCCGCGCGCCGCCCGTGGCGCTGCATCAGGGGCGAGAGCCAGGGCGCCGTCGACATCGAGCCGAAGACGATCATGGTGATCGGCAGCGTCACGAGGCAGGGGTTCGGCGCCAGCATCTGCCCGGCCAGCGCGCCGATCACGAAGATCATCGTGATCTGGCTGCCGAGCAGCGCCTGCGCGGCGACCAGCACCGCCACGTTGCGCCGCGCGCGGGCGTCGTCGTATTCGGCTGCAAGCGGGGCGGCGGCATCGGTCATGGCGGCCTCCTACACCTCCGGCGGTGCAGAGGGAACTGGCTCGATGAGGTGCAGGAAAGATCCGGTCACCCGGCCCCGCGCAAGGCCTGTCGGCCCCAGATCGGTGCCGTCGGCCGCCACCGCGCGAAAGGCGGGGGCGCCGGCCTCGCGCAGGGTCGTGGCATAGTGGAATTCATGCGCCGCGAAGTGCCGGCCGGCGAAGGCGCCGGCCAGCCCGGTGACGTGCCGATACCCAAGATGCAGGCGCCGCGCGGCAAAGCTCGTCTCCAGCCGCAGCAGGCCCAGCATGGCGTGGCGCGTGCCTTCGGCATCCACCAGCCCGTCGCCCAGCACCATATAGCCGCCGCACTCCCCCCAGATCTCCGCCTGCGTCGCCGCGCAGACCATACCGGCCCGGAAGCGGGCCGCCCCGGCCAAACGCCCGGCATGCAGCTCGGGGAAGCCACCCGGCAGCCAGACGAAACCGGCTTGCGCGTCCGGCGCCTCGTCGGCGAGGGGCGAGAACGGCAGGATCTCGGCCCCGCCCGCGCGCCAGTCGTCGAGGATATGGATATAGGCGAAACCGAACGCCCGATCCCGCGCCACCGCGATGCGTTGCGCCGGAGGTGGATGGCGGTGAACCGTGCCGGCCGGAGGCGCCGGACGATCCGCGCCCGCAGGGGGCTGCGCACGATCCGCGTACGTCCGGAGGGGCGGATGACCCGCGCCGGGCCAGAGCGGTGAGCGACCCGCGCCGGGTCGGGGCGGCAGGCGATCCTCGCCGGCCGGTGGCAGCGGGGCAGCCAGCGCCAGAAGCGCGGGCAGGTCCACGCCCGCCTCGACGGCATCCGCCGCGGCGTCGAGGAAGGCACCCAGATCGGCGCGCTCCCCGGCGGGCACGAGGCCCAGATGCCGCGAGGGATGCGCTAGCCTCGCATCGCGCCGCAAGGCCCCCAGCACCGGCGGCCCGCCGTGCAAAGCATCGCGAAGGAGCGCCGCGTGCCGGTCGCTGCCGACCCGGTTGAGGATCACGCCCGCGATCCGCACCTCCGGGTCGTGGGCGGCGAACCCCGCAACCAATGGCGCCACCGATTGCGCCATCCGCGACGCATCCACCACCAGAACCACGGGCAGGTGCAGCGCCCGCGCCAGCTCCGCCGTGCTGCCCCGCCCGCCCGGCGGCGAACCCGTCGCGCCGCGCGCCAAGAAGGGCGCGCCATCGCCGGCATCCGGCACCGGCAGGTCTTTCCCGCGCGCCCGGGGCGGCGCCCCGTCGAAAAGACCCATCGCACCTTCCACGATCAGCAGGCCCGGGCCGGTCGCCAGCGCCCGCAAGCGCTCGGGCGCCATCGCCCAGGCATCCAGATTGGGGCAGGGGACGCCGCAGGCCGCCTCGTGGAATCGCGGATCGATGTAGTCCGGGCCCGACTTGGCGCCGCGCACCGCCACGCCCCGCCGCGACAGCGCCCGCAGCACGCCCAGGGTCACCAGCGTCTTGCCGCTGCCGGAGGCGGGCGCCGCCACGATCAGACCCCGGCCGCCCTCGGCCCCGGCCTGCGGGCTCATGGCAGCCCGCGCCGTCCGGATGCCACGGCCCGACGGCTCAAGAGGCCTCCGCCGGCCGCCCCCGGTGCAGCGGGTCGAGGTCGCGCGGCGCGGCGCCCGCGGCCAGCGCCTGCCAGTCCAGCGCCTGCCGCATCAGCACCGCGCGCCCCACGCAGATCACCGCGGGCGGCTCGATCCCGCTGGCGGCGATGTCTTCCGCCGCGCGGCCCAGCACCGTCTCCACCACCCTCTGCGCGCCCAGCGTTGCCTGTGCCACCACGCCCACCGGGTCCCCCGGGTCGCGCCCGCCGGCGATCAGCCGCTCGGCGATCGTGGCGATGTGCTTCATGCCCATGTAGATCACCAGCACCTGCGCGCCGCGCGCCAGCGCCGCCCAGTCGATGCCGCCCGGCGCGTCGCCGCTCTGGTCGTGCCCGGTCACGAACGCCACAGTCTGGTTCACGTCGCGGTGCGTCACCGGGATGCCGGCATAGGCCAGTCCGCCGATCCCTGCGGTGATCCCCGGCACGATACGGATGGGGATGCCGTGCTGCACCAGCGTCTGCGCCTCCTCGCCACCGCGCCCGAAGACGAACGGGTCGCCGCCCTTCAGCCGCAGCACCCGTGCCCCGCCGCGCGCCAGCTCGATCAGCCGCAGCGAGATGTCGCGCTGCACCGCCGATGGCTTGCCGCCCCGCTTGCCGGCATGGACCACCCGCACCCCCGGCCGGGCCCAATCGAGCAGCCGCAGGTCCACCAGCGCGTCGTGGACGATCACGTCGGCTTGCCGCAGCGCGTTCAGCCCGTGCAGCGTGAGCAGCCCCGGGTCGCCCGGCCCGGCACCGCAGAGCCATACCCAGCCGGGCAGAAGCTCCGGCCAGTCATGGGTCGGCAGGAGCGGGGGCAGGCTCATGGCAGGGCGGGCACGCGGCCATGGGCGACGCTCCACAGAGCGCCACGGATCGCGCCCCGCGCCGCAGGGGCGCCCCCCTCGAAGGGTCGCGGCTCAGGCACTTTCCTTCAGCCCGTGGGTATCGTGGGTCAGCGCCAGGAACACCTCCTCCAGATGCGGCTCTTCGGTGGCCACGTCGCGGATGACGATACCGGCGGCCCGCACCGCATCGAGGATGGACCCCGGCGAAGTCTCCGACCGGCGGTAGGTGAAGGCCAGCGCGCCGTCCTTCCGCGCACTCACCTCGACGTTGCGGAAGCCGTCCAGCCCCCTGGTCACCGGCCGCTCGGGCGTGATCACCAGCGTCTTGGCATCCAGCCGCCCCAGCAGCGCCCTGGTCGTGTCGCGCACGATCACCTCGCCGTGGTCGATGATGGCGATCTCGTCGCACATCGCCTCGGCCTCCTCGAGGTAGTGCGTCGTCAGGATGATCGTCATGCCGTCGTCGTTCAGCTTGCGCACGTTGCGCCACAGCATCTGCCGCAGCTCGATGTCCACCCCGGCCGTCGGCTCGTCCAGCACCAGCACCTGCGGGTTGTGCACCAGCGCCTTGCCAAGCAGCAGCCGCCGCCGCATCCCCCCCGAGAGCGAACGCGCGTAGGCGTCCGCCTTGTCGGTCAGGCCGATCATCTCCAGGATCTCGTCTGTCCGGCGTTGCCTGCGCGGCACGCCGTAGAGCCCGGCCTGAACCTCCAGCGCGCCGCGCGCGGTGAAGAACGGGTCCATGTTCAGCTCCTGCGGCATCACCCCGATGGCGGCACGCGACTGGCGGGGGTTCACGTCCTGGTCGAAGCCCCAGATCCTCACCTGCCCCGCGGACTTGATGACCAGCCCCGCTAGGATGTTGATCAGGGTCGACTTGCCGGCGCCGTTGGGCCCGAGCAGGCCGAAGATGCTGCCGGCCGGGATGGCAAGGTCGACCCCCTTCAGCGCCACGGCGCCCGGCTGTCCGCCCTGGGCGGCATAGGTCTTCTTCAGCCCGTCGATCTCGATGGCGTTGCGCGACATTCGCTGCCTCCCGCTCGGCCGGGCGAGGGGCCCCTTGGCCCCGCCGCGCCCCGCCGCTATCCTGTGCGCTGACCTAGGCCGGTTCGCGCGCAGCGGCAACCGCCGGAACGTCGGCGCGGCCGCCCGGCATGGGCTTCGGACAACAGGCGGGAGACACCAATTGAGCGAACCGATGACGGGCCTTGGCCACAGGATCGATCCGCCCGAAGTGGTGGTCGTCGATGCAAGCCGCGTCGCCTGCGACGGCAGCGGCCCGGCGCTCGGCCATCCGCGCGTCTGGCTGTCGATCCCTTCGGATCGCGGCTGGGTCGAATGCGGCTATTGCGACAGGCGCTTCGTGCATCGGGATTTCGCGGAAGATGCCGCGGCGACGCAGGGTGGAACGGGCTAGACCCCAAGTCCGCCTTTCCGCAGGAGGCGCCGCTTTCGCAACCGCCGGGGCCGGATGGGCGACCCGGAAAGTCGTCATGTGCCGGATCGACGGCTTGTTCTAACGAAGGCTGGCCTTACCCCCGCGGCCCGGTGGTCGGACAAGATATGTGGCGCCTGGCTGCCTTTCGGTCCGGAACCGCGGGGGGTGATAGGCGGCGGGGCCGAAAGCCATCAGTCACACCCGGATGGCGCGCCTGAGAAATGCACTATTAACGCTTCTAATCAAAGCCTTACACCACCGTCACGGTTCCCGGCGGGGAACCCTTCTTCGTGACGGGCGGTGCCCCGATCGCGGGCGCCGCAGGACCGCACTCGCCCGCCGCCTCGATCTGAAGGCTCACATGGCGGATGCCGAACCGGGCCTCCAGCAGGGCACGCAGGGGCTCGCGCAGGCCGCCGGCCTCGGCGCCCTCGCCGGCGACCACATGCGCCTCCAGCGCGATCCGTGCCTCGTCGATCTGCCACAGATGAAGGTGGTGCACGTCCGCGACCCCAGGAACCCGGCCCATGGCGTCAAGCACCTCCTGCGGCACCAGCCCCGGAGGCGTGCCCAGCATCAGCAAGCGGATCACCGGGCCGACCTCGCGGGCGGCGTGCCACAGGATGAACCCCGAGATGCCCAACGTCACCAGCGGGTCCACCAGCCGCCAATCGTAGAGCAGGACCAGCGCGCCGCCGGCGATCACGGCCACGGAAGTCAGCGCATCCGCTAGATTGTGCAGGAACGCCGCGCGCATGTTCATGCTGGATTTCGCCATTCGCCAGACAAGGCCCGCCGTCACCGCGTCCACCGCAAGGGCAAGCGCCGCGACCCAGACCACGATCCAGCCATCCACGGCAGAGGGCTCCAGCAGCCGCCAAAGCGCCTCGTAGCCGAGGTAGAGCGCGATCAGGATAAGCGACGTGTAGTTCACCAGCGCGGCCACCGGCTCGGCTCGGCCATAGCCGAAGGTCATGCCGGGGTCGGCGGGCCGCCGGGCGATCCGCCGGGCGACGATTGCGATCACCAGCGCCATCGCATCGCTGAGGTTGTGGATCGCATCGGCTATCAGCGCGAGCGAGCCCGAGGCGATGCCGCCGACCACCTGCGCGATGGTCAGCACGACATTGACCGCTATGGCGATCGCCACCCGCCGGTCGCCGCCCTCGGCGCCCAGATCGACATGGACATGCGCATGCCCGTGCCCCTTGCCGTGGGTATGGTCGTGCGGCATCCGGCGTCTCCCGCTCGGGGTTCAGATGGATGGGGTAACCGGTCCGGTGGCGCGGGCGAAGGGGGCTGGCCGGCGGCCCTCGGCGATGGCCGTCGCGACCTCCGCGATCCGCTTGTCCCGCGTCGGCGCGCGCTTCGCCGTCTTGACCCATTCCATGGTGCCGCGCTTCACGTGCCGGGGCCATGCCTCCCAGCCCGCCATGCCGTCCGGCGCGAGGGCGCGCGCGAGATCGCCGGGAACCTCCAGCCGCTCCACGTCGTCCAGGAATGCCCAGGCGCCGTTCTCGACCGCCGCCGTGATGACGGCCTCGCCCGACGGCGTCATCGCGCCGGTGGTGCGGGCCTTCACGACCTTCTGCTTGTTCACCGCCGACCAGGCCGAGGCCGGATTTCGTGGCGAGACCAGCACCGAAGAGCGCGCCGCGTCGATCCCGCGGGTCCGGCTGTCCACCCAGCCCCAGCAGAGCAGCTCTTCCACAAATTCGCCGAACGGCACGTGGCGCGGGTCCGGCAGCTTCCAGGTGACCAGCCAGACGGAGCCGCTTTCCGCGTGGTGGCTGCGCAGCCAGTCGCGCAGGTCGCCCCGGCTGGCCACCGCGATCTCGGGAAGCTGGGGTGCCTCGGCCATCCTAATGCGCCTCCGCCCAGTTGGCGCCATGCCCGGCATCCACCGTCAGCGGCACCGAAAGCGCCACCGCCGGCATCGCGGCCCCTTCCATCACCGCGCGCACCGCCTCGGTCACCTCGTCGACCGCGCCCGCCTCGACCTCGAAGAGAAGCTCGTCGTGCACCTGCAGCAGCATCCGCGCCGGCAGGCCCTCTATGGCGGCGGGCATGCGGATCATGGCGCGGCGGATCACGTCGGCCGCGGTGCCCTGGATGGGCGCATTGATCGCGGCGCGGCGGGCGAACCCCGCGCGCGGACCGGAGGCGGAGATCTCGGGCGTGTTGATGCGCCGCCCGAAGAGGGTGCGCACGAAGCCGTGTTCCCTCCCGAAGGCGATCGTCTCGTCCATATAGGCGCGGATGCCGGGGAAGCGCTCGAAATAACGGTCGATGAAGCCCTGCGCCTCCTCGCGCGGGATCCGCAGGTTCCGCGCCAGCCCCCAGCCCGAGATGCCGTAGATCACCCCGAAGTTGATCGCCTTGGCCTGACGCCGAACTCCGGGATCCATCCCCTCCAGCGGCACGCCGAACATCTCCGCGGCGGTCATCGCATGGATGTCGTGGCCGTCGCGGAACGCCTGCTTCAAGCTCTCGATCCCGGCGATGTGGGCGAGGATGCGCAGCTCGATCTGGCTGTAGTCGAGGCTGAGCAGCACGTGCCCCTCCGGCGCGATGAAGGCCTCGCGGATGCGGCGGCCCTCTTCGGTGCGGATCGGGAATGTTCTGCAGGTTGGGATCGGTCGAGGCCAGGCGCCCTGTCGCGGCCCCGGCGATGGAATACGAGGTATGGACGCGCCCGGTTTCGGGGTGGATGTGCTCCTGCAGGCTGTCGGTATAGGTCGATTTCAGCTTGCTCAGCTGCCGCCAGTCGAGCACCCGGGCGGGCAGGTCGTGGCCCTCGCTGGCCAGATCCTCCAGCACGTCGGCGCCGGTGGCATAAGCGCCGGTCTTGCCCTTCTTGCCGCCCTGCAGGCTCATCTGGTCGAAGAGGATCTCGCCCAGCTGCTTCGGCGAGCCGACGTTGAACTTGCCGCCCGCAAGCGCGTGGATCTCCTCCTCCAGCGCGCCCATCTTCTGCGCGAAGGCGCCCGACATCCGGCTCAGTGTCGCGCGGTCGACCAGCACGCCGGCCCGCTCCATCGCCGCCAGCACCGGCACCAGCGGCCGCTCCAGCGTCTCGTAGACGGTGGCGACCCGGGCGCGGTGCAGCTGCGGCTTGAAGAGGTTCCAGAGCCGTAGCGTCACGTCGGCATCCTCGGCGGCATAGGGTGCGGCCAGGTCGACCTCCACCTGATCGAAGGTCTTCATCGCCTTGCCGGAACCGAGCAAGGTCTTGATCGGGATCGGCTGGTGGCCGAGATAACGATCCGCCAGCAGGTCCATCCCGTGCCCGTGCAGCCCGGCATGCATCGCGTAGGACATCAGCATCGTGTCGTCGATGGGCGCCACGGCGATCCCGTTGCCAGCCAGCACCTTGGCATCGTACTTCATGTTCTGGCCGACCTTCAGGATGCTCGCGTCCTCCAGCACCGGCTTCAGCATCTCCAGCGCGGCGTCGAGCGGCATCTGGCCTTCGGCCAACGCGTCCTCCCCGAAGAGGTCGTCTGCCCCCGGCTTCACGTGGCCCAACGGCAGATACCCGGCCTGACCCTCGATCACCGCCAGCGACACTCCGACCAGCTTCGCGCGCATCTCGTTGAGGCTGGTCGTCTCGGTGTCGATGGCGACCCAGCCGCGCGCGTGGATCCGGTCGATCCAGACCTGCAGGGCGGCGGCATCGCGGATGATCTCGTAGGCCGATGGGTCGAAGGGCAGGGCGACGGCGCCTGCGGCCTCGGGCGCCATGGCCGACTTCGGCTCGGGCGGGGTGGCGCCCAGCCTGTCGGCCACGCGACGGGTGATGGTGCGGAACTCCATCTCCCCCAGGAACCCCAGCAGCGTGTCGGCATCGGGTGCCTTCACCTCCAGATCGTCCAGGCCGAAATCGAGCGGTGTCTTCCGGTCCAGTTCCACCAGCCGGCGCGAGATGCGGATCTGCTCGGCATGCTCGATCAGGGTCTGCCGGCGCTTCGGCTGCTTCACCTCCTCGGCGCGGGCCAGCAGCGCCTCAACGTCGCCGTATTCCTCGATGAGCTGTGCCGCGGTCTTGATGCCGATGCCGGGCGCGCCCGGCACGTTGTCCGTGCTGTCACCGGCGAGCGCCTGGACGTCGACGACCCGCTCGGGGCCGACCCCGAACTTGGCCCGCACCCCATCCGCGTCGATGGTGACGTTCTTCATCGCGTCGAGCATCACAACGCCATCGCCCACAAGCTGCATCAGGTCCTTGTCCGACGAGATGATCGTCACCCGCCCGCCCGCGTCCCGCGCCCGGCACGCCAGGGTCGCGATGATGTCGTCGGCCTCATAGCCCTCGACCTCCTCGCAGGCGATGTTGAAGGCGCGCGTCGCTTCGCGGGTCAGCGGGATCTGCGGGAGCAGGTCCTGCGGCATCTCCTCGCGGTTGGCCTTGTACTTGGGGTAAATATCGTTGCGGAAGGTGTGGCTGCCCTTGTCGAAGATCACGGCGGCATGGGTCGGCGCGTCGGGCCCGTCATTGCCCTCGATATAGCGCAGCAGCATGTTGCAGAAGCCGCTCACCGCGCCCACCGGCAGGCCATCGGATTTTCTCGTCAAGGGGGGGAGCGCATGGTAGGCTCGAAAGATGAAGGCCGACCCGTCGATGAGGTGCAGGTGATGGCCTTTGCCGAAACTCGAACCGCCCGGGGTGTCGCTCATGTTCATCGCCCTCCGAACCCTCCTTGCGCACCTCTACCGAAGCCCGCCGCCGATGGCGAGGGGGGCCGCTGCGCTGGCCGCCCTGATGGCGTTGCCGGCCCTTGCCGCGGCCCACGAGATGGATGGCCCCTGCACGCAGGCCAACGATTTCTGCACGCCCTTCGCGATCTGCGTCGAGGCAACCGGCGAGCGGTTCCTCGGCCGCAGCTACGGGCAGGACATCGGCGAGCTGCACGCGATGTCGTCCGCCGGCGCGGTCTGTAGCGGCGGCTGGTTCCGCCGGGAAGACGGGCGGGGCGAGGCGATCCTGCATTGCGACGACGGGCGCAGGGCCAGCGCCGTCTACGACTGGTTCGAGCCGGAAAGCGGCACAGCGGTGGGCGAGGGCGCCTTTTCGGACGGCACGCTCGGGCGGTTCTGGGGCGGGCACAACCTGCAGGCCTATTTCGAGGCGTTCGGGCCGCAGGAGCGGCAGCGGATGGCCTGCGAACCGCACGAGATGACCGTGCCGCTGGCATGATGCCCGGCCGCGCGGCGGGCCCGGGGCTCAGCCCTCCGGCAGCTCCGACGCGGGAATGATCGGAAAGAACGAGCCGCCGGAGCGCAGGCCGAACCATTGCGCGCCCTCGTGCGGCGCCTCCTCGCCGATCTCGACCAGGCGGTAGAAGCTCTTGCGGTCGATCAGCGCCTCGAGGTTGCGGCGCACGGTGACGTAGGGCGAGGGCTCGCCCGTCTCGGGGTCGCGCACCACGCGCAAGGGAGCTTCCGGCCCGGCGGTGACAGTGTCGCCGACGTTGGTGGTAAAAGCGATCTCTTGCGCCTCACCGTCGCCGGATTGCGTGAAGTCGACGGCCACGAAGGGCGCATCTTCAACCGTGATGCCGACCTTCTCCACCGGAGTGACCAAGAAATAGGCATCGCCCTCGCGGATGAGGATCGTGGAAAAGAGCCGCACCAAGGCCGGCCGGCCGATGGGGGTGCCCTGGTAGAACCACGTGCCGTCTCGCGCGATGCGCATGTCGAGGTCTCCGCAGAAGGGCGGATTCCACTGCTCAACCGGGGGCAGGCCGCGCGCCTTGCCGGCGGCGCGCGCGGCGGCCGCGAGGCTTTCGGCACTGGGCGCCGCGCCTTGCGGATCGGCCGGGGAGGCGGGGTTTTTCTGTGCCATCGGTTTTGTCATTTGCAGTCGGGGGAATATGTCCCTCTCATACCCATATACCGACAGACAGGAGCTTGCCATGGCCGCCGCCCTCGAAGACGCCGCCACCGACGCGACCGACCTGGTCGAGGAGATCGAGGCGTTGGGCGAGAGCCTGGCCGCGGCGAAGGCCAGCATCACCAATCGCTTCATCGGCCAGCCGCGCGTGGTGGACCTGACCCTGACGGCGCTGCTCTGCGGCGGCCACGGGCTGCTGATCGGGCAGCCGGGTCTGGGCAAGACCCGGCTGGTCGAGACGCTGAGCACGGTCATGGGGATGGACAGCGCCAGGATCCAGTTCACGCCCGATCTGATGCCGGCCGACATTCTCGGCTCCGAGGTGCTGGAGACGGCGGCCGATGGCTCCCGCTCGTTCCGCTTCATCGAGGGGCCCGTCTTCACACAGCTGCTGATGGCCGACGAGATCAACCGCGCCAGCCCGCGGACCCAGTCGGCGCTGCTGCAGGCGATGCAGGAGAAATCCGTGACCATCGCCGGGCAGCCGCACGCGCTCAGCCCGCCCTTCCACGTGCTGGCGACTCAGAACCCCATCGAGCAGGAGGGTACCTATCCGCTGCCCGAGGCGCAGCTCGACCGGTTTCTGGTGCAGATCGACGTGCTGAACCCCGACCGCGACACCGAACGCGACATCCTGATGGCCACCACCGGGGTAGAGGACGCGCAATCGACGCAGGTCTTCACCGGCGAGACCCTGATGAAGGCGCAGCGGCTGCTGCGGCGGATGCCGGTGGGCGAGGGCGTGGTGGAGCTGATCCTCGATCTGGTGCGCGCCTGCCGGCCCGACGACCCGGGCGCGCCGTCGCAGGTCAACGACGCGGTGAGCTGGGGGCCGGGGCCGCGCGCGGCGCAGGCGCTGATGCTGACGGTGCGGGCGCAGGCGCTGCTGGAGGGGCGGCTGGTGCCCTCGGCCGAGGACGTGCTGCGCATGGCGGTGCCGGTGCTGACCCACCGGATGGCGCTGACCTTCGCGGCGCGGGCGCGGGGCGAAAGCCTGAACGGGCTCATTGAGACTGTCGCGCGCCACGTCACCCACGTGGACAAGGCCGCGTGAGCAACGCCCCAGCCCCTCCTGCCTTCCGCGCCGGCCTGCTGCGCGCCGCCTCCGAAGGGTTGGCCGCGCCCCTTCCGCCACTTCTGGCGGACGCCGAGCATCTGGCGGCCACCATGATGCTGGGCGATCACGGGCGGCGCCGGCCGGGGCAGGGCGAGGAGTTCTGGCAATACCGCCCGGCCATGGTGGCCGACGAGGCGCGGCGGATCGACTGGCGCCGCTCGGGGCGCTCCGACACGCATTTCGTGCGCGAGAAGGAATGGCAGGCCTCGCAGACGGTCTCCGTCTGGGTCGACGGCGCGCGGTCGATGGGCTTCGCCTCGAAGGGGCAGGAACCGAAGGCGGACCGGGCGCGCGTGCTGGCGCTGGCTGCGGCGATCCTGCTCTTGAAGGGCGGCGAGCGGGTGGGCCTGACGGGCGCCGACGTGCCGCCCCGGCGCGGGCATCTGCAGCTGCTGCGGATGACGGCGGCGCTGCTGGGCGAGGACGCGGGCCGGGATTACGGCGCGCCCGAGATGGGCGAGGTGCAGCCCCGCTCCCGGGCGCTTTTCGTCTCGGATTTCCTCGGCCCCATCGAGGCGGTCGAGGCGGCGCTGACCCAGGCGGCCGATCGCGGCGTGCGCGGGGCTGTCCTGCAGGTGCTCGACCCCGAGGAGGAGGCCTTCCCCTATGACGGCCGCACGGTATTCGAGAGCATGGGCGGCGGGCTGAGCCACGAGACCCTGCAGGCTGGGGGCCTTCGCGACCGCTACCTGCTGCGGCTGGCGGAGCGGAAGGACCGGCTGGCGCACCTGGCGCGGCTGACCGGCTGGCAGTATTTATGCCACCATACCGGCGAGAGCGCGCAGGCGGCGCTGCTGTGGATCTACGGCGCGCTGGAGGCCAAGCGCTGATGTGGGCGCTTGGCCCCATCGGCTTCACGGCGCCGCTGCTGCTGCTGGCGCTGATCGTGCTGCCGGTGCTGTGGTTCGTGCTGCGCGCCGTGCCGCCGGCGCCGATCCGGCGGCGCTTTCCCGGCGTGGCGCTGCTGCTCGGCCTGGCGGACGACGAGAGCCAGAGCGACAAGACGCCCTGGTGGCTCTTGCTCCTGCGCATCGCGGCGGTGGCGGCGGCGATCCTGGGCTTCGCCGGGCCGGTCCTGAACCCGCAGACGCAAGACGCGGGGTCCGGGCCCCTGCTGGTGCTGATCGACGGGACCTGGGCCGATGCCCGCGATTGGGCAAGCCGGATGGAACGCGTCGAGGCTATCGTGACGGAGGCGGGCCGCGCCGGGCGGCCGGTGGCGCTTGCGGCGGCGACCGACCTGCCGGCGGATGGCCCGGAGTTTCAGGCCGCCGACGCGTGGATGCCCCGGATCGCCAGCCTTCAGCCGCAGCCCTGGGCCCCCGACCCGAAAACGGTGGCGGCATGGGCTGAGGCGCTCGATGGCGATTTCGATACCGCCTGGCTTTCCGACGGGCTGGTGCGCGAGGGCCGGGGCGGGTTGCTCTCATCGCTGGAGGCGCGGGGCAGCGTACGGGTCTACCAGTCGCCGCGCGCGGTGCTGGGCTTGCGCCCGGCGACCTTCGAGGCCGGCGAGATCCGGCTCAGCGCCGTGCGGTCCGCGCCCGGCCCCGAGACGGCGCTGAGCCTCGTGGCGCGCGGGCTCGACCCCGGCGGCACGGAGCGTGACCTCGCGCGGATCGACACGACCTTTCCGGCCGGCGAGACCGAGGCGGAGATCGCCCTGGCGCTGCCTCCGGAGTTGCGCAACCGGATCAGCCGCTTCGAGCTGGGTGGCATCCGCTCTGCCGGGGCCGTTAGCCTCACCGACGACACGCTGCGCCGCCGCGAGGTGGCGCTGATCGCCGGGCGCGACGACCGCGAGGGGCTGGAGCTGCTCTCGCCGCTGCACTATCTGCGTCAGGCGCTGGAACCCACGGCCGATCTGATCGAGGGCGCGGCGCTCGCCGACATCGTGCAGGCCAACCCCGACGTGATCGTGATGGCCGACGTGGCGCGCACTGCACCCGCCGAGGAGGAGGCGCTGACCGGTTGGCTCGAGGAGGGCGGCTTGCTGGTGCGGTTCGCCGGACCGCGGCTGGCGGGATCCGACGTGAGCCGCGACGATCTGGACCCGCTGATGCCGGTGCGCCTGCGGATCGGCGGGCGCAGCGTAGGCGGGGCGATGAGCTGGGGCGAGCCCAAGGGATTGCAGCCCTTCGAGGAAGGCTCGCCTTTCGCCGGGCTCGACATCCCGGCCGACGTGACCGTTTCGGCCCAGGTCCTGGCGCAGCCGGACCCGACGCTGGCGGAGCGCAGCATCGCTTCGCTCGCCGACGGCACGCCCCTGGTGACCACCCACGAGATGGGCGACGGGCGGATCGTGCTCTTTCACGTTACCGCGAACGCGGAATGGTCCTCGCTGCCGCTCTCCGGGCTCTTCGTGGGCATGCTGGAGCGGCTCGCCGTCTCCACCCGGCCGGCGCAGCCTGACGCAGAGGATCTGGCCGGCACGACCTGGGCCGCGACGGACGTGCTCGATGGGTTCGGGCAATTGGCCGAGGCCGGGACGCTTCGCGGGATCGAGGGCGCGCGGCTTGCCACGGGGACCCCGGGGCCCGACATGCCACCGGGGCTCTATGCGGGAGACGACAGGATGCTGGCGGTAAACGTGCTTCGACCCGCCGACACTCTGGCGCCGGCCGTCTGGCCGGATCGGATCGCGGTGGAGGGCCTCGGCGTGGCGCGGGAGACGCAGCTGAAGGGCGCGCTGCTGACCCTGGCGCTGCTTGTGCTGGCGGCGGACCTGTGGGCCTCGCTGATGCTGGCCGGCAAGCTCGCGCCGCGGCGGCGGGGGCAGCTTGCGGGGCTTGCGCTGGCGGCGCTCTGCCTGAGCGGAGCCCCGGTCGAGGCGCCGGCGCAGGGCGCCGAGGCCTTCGCGCTGGAGGCCACCGCCGAGATGAAGCTGGCGCATGTGGTCACCGGCGACGCGCAGGTGGACGCGGTGACGCTGGCGGGGCTGGCGGGGCTTTCGCAGATCCTCTTCGCGCGCACCTCGATCGAGCCCTCGGAGCCGATCGGCGTGGATCTGGAGATGGACGAGCTCTCGTTCTTCCCGATGCTCTATTGGGTGGTGACGCCCGATCAACCGCTGCCGTCGTCCGACGCCTACGCCAAGCTTAACCGCTACCTGCGCTCCGGCGGCATGATCCTCTTCGACACGCGCGATGCCGACACCGCGCGCTACGGCGGCACCTCTCCGGCGGCCGCCCGGCTGCAGGCCATCGCCCGGCCGCTCGACATCCCGCCGCTGGAACCGATCCCGCAGGACCATGTGCTGACGCGTACGTTCTATCTGCTGCAGGACTTCCCGGGGCGCCACGACAGCGCGGGGCTGTGGGTGGAGGCTTCGCCCCCCGACGCGGCGGCGGTCGAGGGTATGCCCTTCCGCAACCTCAACGACGGGGTCACCCCGGTGGTGATCGGCGGCAACGACTGGGCGGCGGCCTGGGCCGTGGACGCGCGTGGCGGGCAGATGTTCCCGGTGGGCCGCGGCTATGCCGGAGAGCGGCAGCGGGAGCTGGCCTATCGCTTCGGGGTGAACCTGGTGATGCATGTGCTGACCGGGAACTACAAATCCGATCAGGTGCACGTGCCGGCCCTGCTCGACCGGCTGGGCCAGTAGGATGACGCACGAGATCGTCCTGTCGCCGCTGATGCCGCTGCCGCTGATCTTGGTGCTGGCCGCGGCCTTCGCCGCGCTGGTGGCCTATGCGCTGTGGCAGGGCCTTTCGGGCTGGTGGCTGCGGGGCCTCGCGGTGGCGGCGGTGCTGGCGGCGATGGCCAACCCGGCCCTGCAGACCGAGGACCGCGCCTTCCTGAGCGACATCGTGGTGCTGATCGTCGACGAGAGCGCAAGCCAGCGCATCGCCGACCGCCCGGAGCAGACCGAGGCCGCTATCGCCGACGTGGAGGCCGAGGTCGCCCAGCTGCCCGATACCGAACTGCGCGTCGTGCGCATGGGCGACGCGCCGGGCAATGGCGGGTCGCTGGTGATGGGGGCCCTCGCGCAGGCGCTGGCCGACGAGCCGCTGGCCAGGGTCGCGGGCATGATCCTGCTGACGGACGGGCAGCTGCACGACCTCGACGCCGCGCCCGGCCTGCCGGCGCCGCTGCATACCCTGCTGACCGGCCGTGCGACGGATTGGGACCGCCGGCTGAGCGTGACCAACGCGCCCGCCTTCGCGATCCTCGGTGAGCCGGTGACCCTGACCCTGCGGCTGGACGACGACGGCGCGGTGCCGACGGACGAGGCGGGGACCGCGCTGATCGAGATCTCCGTCGACGGCGGCGAGGTGCAGGAGGCCCGGGTGCCGGTGGGCGAGGACATCGAGCTGCCGGTGACCCTGCCGCACGGGGGCATGAACGTGATCCAGTTCACCGCGCCCACGGCCGAGGGCGAGCTGACCGGCCGCAACAACGCCGCTGTGGTGCGTATCAACGGGGTGCGCGACAGGCTGCGGGTGCTGCTGGTCTCGGGCGAGCCGCACCCGGGCGAGCGCACCTGGCGCAACCTGCTGAAGTCAGACAGTTCGGTCGATCTGGTGCATTTCACCATTCTGCGCCCGCCCGAGAAGCAGGACGGCGTGCCGGTGACCGAGCTGAGCCTGATCGCCTTTCCCACGCGCGAGCTGTTTCTGGAGAAGATCGACGAGTTCGACCTGATCATCTTCGACCGCTACAAGCGCCGCGGCATCCTGCCGGCGATCTACCTCGACAACATCAGCCGGTACGTGGAGCGGGGCGGGGCGGTTCTGGTGGCGGCAGGGCCGGATTTCGCAACGGCCGCAAGCCTCTACCGGACACCTTTGGCGACGATCCTGCCGGCTTCGCCCTCTGCCCGGGTTCTGGAAGAGCCGTTCACGCCGGCGATCACGGATGTGGGCGCGCGGCATCCGGTGACCGAGGGGCTGGATTCCGCCGAGCACGATGCCGGCGCAGCACCCGAGGCCGGGGCGGAGGGCCAGCCGGATGGCGCGGCGCCGCCCTGGGGCCGCTGGTTCCGGCTGATCGACCTGGTGCCGAAGAGCGGCGAGACGGTGATGTCGGGGCCCGACGAGCGGCCGCTTCTGGTGCTCGACCGGGTGGGCGAGGGGCGCGTGGCGCTGCTGGCCTCCGACCATGCATGGCTGTGGAACCGCGGCTACGAGGGCGGCGGGCCGCAACTCGAGCTGTTGCGGCGGCTTGCGCACTGGATGATGAAGGAGCCGGAGCTGGAGGAAGAAGCGCTGTGGGTCGAGGCGGAGGGTCAGGTGATGACCATCGTGCGTCGCACCCTTGGCGACGAGATCGGCGACCTCGAGATCACCGGGCCGGATGGGGCCGTGGTGACCGTTACCCCCGAAGAGGTGCGGCCGGGCCGCTTCGAGGCGGTGGTGGAGGCGCCCGAGATCGGGCTGTACCGGATCACCGATGGCGAGCTGAACGCGGTCGCCGCCCTCGGCCCATCGGCGCCGCTGGAGTTCGAACGCACCATCGCCAGCGGCGAGGCTCTGGCGCCGCTGGTGCGGGGCACGCGAGGCGGCGTGATCGCGCTGGAAGACGGCGCGCCGGACCTGCGGCAGGTGCGGCCCGGGCGCCCGGCGGCGGGGCGGGGCTGGATCGGCGTGACCCCGCGCGAGGCCTACCGCACCGCGGACGTGACGATCCGGCCGCTGCTGCCTGCATGGCTGTTTCTGCTGCTGGCGGCGGGGCTGGCGATCGGCGCCTGGCTCTGGGAAGGGCGGCGGGCGCGGCGGCGCGGTGGAGCGGGGGCTTCGGCCGCCTGATCAGCGTGTCAGGCTGGCCCGCGCCTCGTTCCACCCGTCGACATTGCCGCGGGCGCGGACGTAGAGTGGCCCCTCCGGCAGATCGAGCCCGCCCAGCGTGCGGGTGAACGGCTGCTCCGTCTCGTGGGGGTGCAGCAGCTCGCGGGTGCCCAGCACCGTGCCGTCCGCCGCCTCGATGCGCCATCCATCGGCATAGTGGTCCCATCCGGTATCAGGATGGCGCAGGGTTACGGAAATCGTCCAGCCGCCACTGCCCACGCTGCCTTCCGCAGCGACGACCTCGGGTGCTTCGCCCCGGACGGGGGAGGCCAGGCTAGCAAGCAGCGGCAGGGCAGCAAGGGCGTATCGCATCGGCGAAGCTTAGCGATCCGTGCCCGCGCTTGCCAGAGGGCAGAATTGGTTATATTATCTTACCAATCCGGGTGATCTCGAACCAGGGGGAGTGCCACCATGCAGATGCCGATACCCGATGCCGGGATCCTTAGCCGGAAGGCGGAGATCGTCGCGCGGCTTCGTGAGGTTCTGCCGAAGGCCGCCGTGATCCACGATGCGGCCGAGACCCGCGCCTACGAGTGCGACGGGCTGACAGCGTATACCTGCCCGCCGCTCGCCGTCGTCCTGCCTTCCACAACGGCCGAGGTCTCAGCGGTGCTGCGCATCTGTCACGAGGAGGGCGTGCCCGTGGTGCCGCGCGGGTCCGGCACCTCGCTGGCCGGCGGCGCCCTGCCCACGGCGGACAGCGTGATCCTCGGGGTGGCGAAAATGGCCGACGTGCTGGAGACGGATTATGCCAACCGCATCATCAGGGTGCAGGCAGGGCGGACCAACCTCAGCGTCACGGGCGCCGTGGAGGAGAAGGGCTTTTTCTACGCGCCAGACCCCTCCAGCCAGCTCGCCTGTGCCATCGCCGGCAACATCGCGATGAACTCCGGCGGCGCGCATTGTCTGAAATACGGCGTCACCACCAACAATCTGCTGGGCATCACGCTGGTGCTGATGGATGGCACGGTGATCGAGCTTGGCGGGGTGCATATGGATGCCGGCGGGCTGGACCTGCTGGGCGTTGTCTGCGGCTCGGAAGGGCAGCTGGGCGTGGTGACGGAGGCGACTTTGCGCATCCTGCCGAAGCCAGAAGGCGCGCGGCCGGTGCTGATCGGGTTCGACAGCTCGGAGGTGGCGGGCGCCTGCGTGAGCGACATCATCGAGGCGGGCGTTCTGCCCGTGGCGATCGAGTTCATGGACCGCCCCTGCATCCGCGCCTGCGAGGCCTTCGCCCATGCCGGCTATCCCGATTGCGAGGCACTGCTGATCGTCGAGGTCGAGGGCGCGCCGGAGGAGATCGACCACCAGCTTGGCCTGATCACCCAGATCGCCCGGCGGCACGGGCCGGTGGCGCTGCGCGAGAGCGCCTCGTCCGAGGAGAGCGCCGCGATCTGGCTGGGCCGCAAGTCGGCCTTCGGGGCAATGGGTCAAATTAACGACTACATGTGCCTCGACGGGACGATCCCCGTCTCGGCGCTGCCGATGGTGCTGCGGCGGATCGGCGAGATGTCGAAGGATTACGGGCTGGACGTGGCCAACGTGTTCCATGCCGGCGACGGCAACATGCACCCGCTGATCCTGTTCGACGCCAACAAGCCCGGCGATCTGGAGCTGTGCGAGGCGCTTGGCGCCGACATCCTGAAGCTTTGCGTCGAGGTAGGTGGGTGCCTGACCGGCGAGCACGGGGTGGGTGTGGAGAAGCGCGACCTGATGGGCGCGCAGTTCGGCCCCGACGACATGGAGGCCCAGATGTTGGTGAAGGACGCGTTCGATCCGGCCTGGCTGCTGAACCCTGCGAAGGTGTTTCCGCTGGCGGCGTCGGCTGGGCGGCGCCGGGCCGCGGGCGAAGACGTGCGGAGCCGCGCGGCGTGAGCGGCGGGGCCCTGGCGCCGGGCGGCGCGAGGGACGGGGAGGAGGGGGGCCGTCTGCCCCCCTCGCGGCCTGCGGCCGCTTCACCCCCCGAGGATATTTCTGGAACATCGAAGGGGGGGGTGCTGGACGCGCTGCGGCCTGGCGACGAGGCGGCGCTGGCTGGGATGGTGCGGGGGGCGACCGCGCCGCTGGCGATCCGCGGCGGCGGCACGCGCGGCTTCGCGGATGGCGTGGAAGGCCGGGTGCTGGACGTCTCGGGCCTTGGCGGCGTGTCGCTCTACGAGCCGGGCGCGTTGACGATCGTGGCGGGCGCAGGAACGCCTCTGGCCGAGATCGAGGCGCGGCTGGCGGCGGCCAACCAGCGGCTGGCCTTCGAGCCGATGGACCACAGGCGGCTTCTGGGGCGCGATGGCGCGCCGACGATCGGCGGGGTCGTGGCGGCCAACGTCTCCGGCCCGCGGCGGGTCGTGGCGGGCGCCTGCCGCGACAGCCTGATCGGCCTGCGGTTCGTCGACGGGCAGGGCCGCGTGCTGCGCAATGGCGGGCGGGTGATGAAGAACGTAACGGGCTACGATCTCGTTCGGCTGGTTTGCGGGGCCTTCGGGACGCTCGGGGTGATCAGCGAGGTCGCCTTCAAGGTGCTGCCGGGGGCCGAGAACCTCGGCCACCCTGCGGCTCGAGGGGCTGGACGACGGGCGCGCGGTGGCGGCGATGTCCGCCGCGGTCGGCTCGCCCTTTGAGGTGACGGGGGCGGCGCATTGGCCAGCGCGGGCGGGCACGCCGGCGCGGACGCTGCTGCGGATCGAAGGGTTCGAGGGATCGGTGCGTTACCGGGCCGGGCGGCTGGCGGCGCATCTGGCAGAGTTTGGCGCGGTGGAGGCGGATCACGACAGGGCGGCGAACCTGTGCCTTTGGGAGGCGGTGCGGGACGTGCACGCGCTGGCCCGCGATGCCGTGGAGGGCGACCTCTGGCGGCTTTCGGTCAAGGCGTCCGATGCGCCGGGGCTGGTGGCGCGGAGCGGGGCGCTGGCGGTGCAGTACGATTGGGGCGGCGGGCTTGTCTGGCTGCGGGTGCGGGAGGGTTGCGATCTGCGCAGCCGGTTGGGTCCTTTCGCAGGGCACGCCACGCGGCTGCAGGGGGAGGGCGGAGGCCCGGCCTTTCAGCCGGAGACGCCTGCGGTGGCGAGGATCGCCGCCGGCCTGCGCGCGCGGTTCGACCCGCGCGGCATTCTCAACCGCGGCCTGATGGCATGAGCCGGGGGCAAGGCGGCGCCGCGGCCCGGAGCGGCCGGACATGAAGACCAACTTCACCGAGGCGCAGCTGGCCGATCCCGGCATCGCGCGGGCCAACGAAGTGCTGCGCGCTTGCGTGCATTGCGGCTTCTGCACCGCGACCTGCCCGACCTATCAGGTGCTGGGCGACGAGCTGGACAGCCCGCGCGGGCGGATCTACCTCATCAAGGACATGCTGGAGAGTGGCCGGCCCGCCGATACCAAGACGGTCCTGCACATCGACCGGTGCCTGAGCTGCCTGGCCTGCATGACCACCTGCCCCTCGGGCGTCCACTACATGCATCTGGTCGACGAGGCGCGCGCCTATATCGAGAAGACCTATGACCGGCCGTTCATGGACCGGGCCCTGCGATGGGTGCTGGCGCGGGTGCTGCCCTATCCGGGGCGGTTCCGGCTGGCGCTGCGGGCCGCCAAGCTGGGGCGGCCCATGAAGCGGCTGATGCCCGATGCGCGGCTGCGCGCGATGCTGGAGATGGCGCCGGCGCGGGTGCCGCCGGCCAGCCCCAACGACCGCCCGCAGGTCTTTCCCGCGCAGGGCGCCCGACGGCGGCGCGTGGCGCTGATGACCGGCTGCGCGCAGCAGGCGTTGAACACCGACATCAACGACGCGTCGATTCGGCTGCTGACGCGGCTGGGCTGCGAGGTCGTGGTGGCCCGCGGGATGGGCTGCTGCGGCGCGTTGGTGCACCATATGGGCAAGGAAGCGCAGAGCCATGCCGCCGCGCGCGCGAACATCCGCGCCTGGGGGGCCGAGATGGACGGCGCAGGGTTGGACGCGATCGTCATCAACACCAGCGGCTGCGGAACGACCGTGAAGGATTACGGGCACATGCTGCGCAATGCCCCCGACATCGCCGAACGCGCCGCGGCGGTCTCGGACTTGGCCTGCGACGTCAGCGAGTTGCTGGCCGAGCTGGACCTGCCCGAAGGCAGCGGCGGGGGGATGCGCGTGGCCTATCACGCGGCCTGCTCGCTGCAGCACGGGCAGCAGGTGAAGCTGGCCCCGAAGGCGCTGCTGAAGCGCGCGGGCTTCGAGGTGGTGGAGCCGAAGGATAGCCACCTGTGCTGCGGGTCGGCCGGAACCTACAACCTCATGCAGCCCGAGATCAGCGGGAAGCTGAAGGTTCGCAAGACCGAGACCCTGGAGGCGACCCGGCCAGACGTGATCGCGGCGGGCAACATTGGCTGCATGGTGCAGATCGGAAACGGTACCGCCGTTCCGGTGGTTCATAGTGTCGAGTTGCTGGATTGGGCGACCGGCGGGCCGCGGCCTCGGGCATTGGGGGATTAACACGATGGCAACCCTGCCTTAAGGTTTTCGGGCGGTCCGCAGGATCGTTTAACCCGGACGGGCCATAGTGTTTTCATGAACAAGCTTTTCGCGGCGCTGTTTGCGCTCACCCAACTCATGCTGATCGCGGGCCCGGCCAGTGCCGATCCGGTTGCTGCCGCCGATCCGGGGCTGGATGCGCTGTCTGCGGCCACGGGAGGCGGGCGGCTGATGCTCAGTTCCGAAGAGCAGGGCGCATGGCCGGCCGTCGGGCGGCTGAACGTGTCTGGGCAGGGGTTCTGCACGGCGACGCTCATCGAGCCGACCGTGGTTCTGACCGCCGCGCATTGCGTGTACGACAAGCGAACGGGGCGGCCTGTGCGTGCGGATCGGGTGCATTTCCTCGCCGGGTACCGTCTCGGCGCCTTTGCGGCCCACGGGCGCGCGGCGCGGATCGTGATGGCGCCGGAGTATCTGGCCGGCCTGCGTACCATCCAGGACGACCTGGCCGTGATCCTGCTGAAGGAGCCCATGCCTGCCGTGATCGTGCCCATCGTCACGGCGACAGACATGCAGGATGCGGACAGCCTCTATACCCTCTCCTACGGGATCGACCGCAGCCAGGCGCTGGCGCGGCAAACCGGTTGCGGCGTGGCGAAACGGCGCGGGGCGCTTGTGCTGACCAGCTGCGAGGGGGTTCCCGGCGTGTCGGGCGCGCCGGTCCTGCGCCGCGATGCCGCCGGTCGGCCGCAGCTCGTGGCGGTCGGTGCCGCCATGATGATGGCGGGCAAGCGCCCGGTGCTGCCGCGCGGGCGCCTGCTGGCCGTGGGCCTGTCGGACGACGTGCTCGACGGGATGATCGCCACCCTCGCAGAGGTTCAGCTGGCCGCGAATTTCTGAGCGTGCCGCGCCCGGCGGGGTCTTGACGCCCGCGGACGTGCTTCCCATCTGCATTGCATCCGGGATGCCCATGACGGGGCCCGGTCTGAAAGGCGGGCCCGTCCCATCGGAGGGCCTGCAAGTTGTCGCTCAATGGAGGATGACCCCATGCGAACCTATGACCTTGCGCCGCTCTACCGCGCAACCGTCGGCTTCGACCAGATCGCCGACCTGATGGACCGCGTACTGCAGTCCGACGTGAACCAGCCCAGCTATCCCCCCTACAACATCGAGAAGACCGGCGACGACGCCTGGCGCATCTCGATCGCCGTTGCGGGCTTCGGCGACGAGGACTTGTCCGTCGAGGTGCGGGAAAACGCGTTGATTGTGGCGGCCCGGAAGGCCGGCGAGGAGACGCCGCGCACCTACCTGCATCGCGGCATAGCCACGCGCGCCTTCGAGCGCCGCTTCCATCTGGCCGATCATGTTCGGGTGACGGGCGCGGCCCATGCCGACGGAATGCTGCATGTCGAGCTGACGCGGGAGGTGCCAGAAGCGCTGAAGCCCCGCCAGATCGAGATCGCGCGCGGGACGAGCACCCGGGTCGAGGCCGGCGAAGAGGCCAAGGCCGTCAACTGAGGAGCCGATCGCGGCGTTGATGATCCGGCGTCTGTGACACAATGATGGCCCGCGGGAGTTTTCGCGGGCCTTTCCTTGTTTGGGAAGGTCGGCCGCATCTCCCGAACTGGCCGGCGAGGCAATTACATCGGGCAGCGCCCGACGCGCTTCGCTTGCCCCCCGCTCCGGCCTCCGCCCTCACCGCAGAAGGGGCAGAGCGCGCGAGCCACGACCAGGCAGGGACGCGCAGCGCTCCCTCCAGCCGGCGGCCAACGTGTCGACCCAATTCGGGGGTCGCTTTCCCAAGTTGATCTTAAAGGCCGTCGTCGGTGATAGGGCATGGCATGGGATCGGGTCCCTCGAAACTTTTGTCCGCCCGGATCCTTTCCGTGGACAGGATGACCTTGCTGTACGCCTCCCATCCTGACGGCCCAGCAAGAATTCGACAGAGACCGCGCTCGACCGCGCGCCCCTCTTTGCCTCGCAAATATTCTCGGGGGGGGGCGGCCCGCAGGGACGGCGGGGGCAGACGGCCCCCCTTCCTCCGGTTCGGCCGGCGCGCCCTCAGATCGACAGGCAGACGTATTTCATCTCGAGATAGTCCTCCATCCCGTGCCGCGACCCCTCGCGGCCGAGGCCGGATTGTTTGACCCCGCCGAACGGCGCCACCTCGGTCGAGATGATGCCGGTGTTCACCCCCACGATCCCGTATTCGAGCGCCTCGGACACCCGCGTCACCCGGCCCACGTCGCGCGCATAGAAATACGAGGCCAACCCGAAGATCGTGTCGTTCGCCAGGGCGATCCCCTCCTCCTCGGTCTCGAAGCGGAAGAGTGGCGCCACGGGGCCGAAGGTCTCTTCGTGGGCCACCTTCATATCCTGGGTCACGCCGGTGAGCAGGGTCGGCTCGAAGAACGTCCCGCCCAGATCGTGGCGCTTGCCGCCGAGCTGCAGGATAGCGCCGCGGCTTACCGCGTCGTCCACATGCTCGGCAACCTTGTCGACCGCGGCCTTCTCGATCAGCGGCCCGATCTTCGTGCCATCCTCCATGCCATCGCCGACCGTCAGCGCCTTCACGGCCGCGGTCAGCTTTTCGGCGAAGGCGTCGTAGACCCCGGCCTGCACGTAGATCCGGTTGGCGCAGACGCAGGTCTGCCCTGCATTGCGGAACTTGCAGGCGATGGCTCCTTCGACGGCGGCATCCAGATCGCCGTCGTCGAACACCAGGAACGGCGCGTTGCCGCCCAGCTCCATGGAGCATTTCATCACCTGATCGGCGGCCTGGGCGAGCAGGATGCGCCCGACTTCGGTCGACCCGGTGAAGGTGAGCTTGCGTACCTTGGGGTTCTCGCAGAATTCCTTGCCGATGCCCGAGCTGTCGGTCGAGGGGACCACGCTGAAGACGCCCTTGGGAATGCCGGCCCGGTCGGCCAGCACGGCCAGGGCAATCGCCGACAGCGGCGTGAGGCTGGGCGGGCGCACCACGAAGCTGCAGCCAGCGGCAAGCGCAGGGCCGGCCTTGCGGGTGATCATCGCATTGGGGAAGTTCCAGGGCGTGATCGCGCCGACCACCCCGATGGGCTGACGGATCACCGTGATGCGTTTGTCGGGCGCGTGGCCCGGCACCGTCTCGCCGTAGACGCGCTTGGCCTCCTCGGCGAACCATTCGATGAAACTGGCTCCGTAGGTCACTTCGCCGGTTGCCTCGGCAAGCGGCTTGCCCATCTCGGCGGTCAGGATGCGGCCGAGATCGTCGACATTGGCCATGATCAGCTCGTACCAGCGGCGCAGGATGTTGGCGCGATCCTTGGCGGTGCGGGCGGCCCAGGGGCCCTGCGCGGCCTGCGCGGCGTCGATGGCGCGCGCCACGGCGGCACGGTCGAGATCTGCGACCTTGGCGATCACGTCGCCGCGTGCCGGGTTGGTCACGTCGAAGGTGCGCCCGCCCTCGGCCTCGGCCCAGCCGCCATCCAGATAGGCCCGCGTTTCAAGAAGCGATGGATCGTCGAGCGACGCGCGCAGATCGGTGACCGTGTCGAGCATGGGAATGCCTCCTTGTGGCGATGGGCGGTGGGGGGCGGCAAGGGCGCCCTGGTCTGACGCCAGTCTAGTCGAGGCGGCCGCGGGCGCCAGCCCCCCCCACGCCGCCGGCGTGGCGTGCGGGGATGCCGCGATGCGGGCCGTCGCACCCGAGCCGCGGGGTTAACGTTCCCGCGGTTCCCCGGCGGGGCGGGCCAGGGCCGACCAGCACGGCCTTCGATCCCAGGGGGCGGGGGTGGCGGCATGGACGCCCCGGGCGATGGCGCGCGACAAGCAGATCGCCGCGGCATGGCCAAGGGCGACCGTATCGGCGATGGGATCGGCCAGCGGAACCGCACCGGTCGAGATGGCAAAGACGGTATCGCCGTCAAGCAGCGTGTGCGAGGGCACGATGGCGCGGGCCAGCCCGGCATGGGCGGCCACGGCAAGCCGCGTGGCGCCCGCCTGGTCGAGCGCGGCATCCGTCGCGACTATGGCGAGGGTGGTCGCTGTTCCCGGCAGCGCCGGGTCGGGAAGCATCATGTCAGCGGTGGCCCCAGCCGGGGCAGGGCCCAGCCCCCCGAACTCGCCGTCCAGCTCGAACGGTCCCGCCCAGAACCACGGCCCGTCTCCGACGATCACCGAACCGTAGGAATTCACCGCCACAAGCGCGCCGACCGTCGCCGCTCCACCGCTCAGCGCCAGGACGGCGGAGGCCGCGCCAAGCCCGCCCTTCACCGCGCCCGCCACGGCGCCCATGCCCGCCCCGACGCTGCCGAGGCGCGTATCCTGCCCGGCGGCCGCAAGGGCCGCCGCCCCGAGCGCGCCATAGGGAAGCGGGTCCCCGGACTTGTCGCCGCCGTTCAGAAGATCGAAGAGAATCGCGGCCGGAACGATCGGCACCCGCGCCGTGCCCACGGCATGGCCGCGCCCCGCCCGCGCCAGGCCAGTCGCCACGGCGCCCGCCGCATCGAGCCCAAAAGCCGAGCCGCCCGAGAGAACGATCGCATCCACCTTCTGCACCAGCCTGTCGGGCGCCAGCAGATCGGTCTCCCGCGTGCCGGGCGCGCCGCCCATCACGTGCACCCCGGCTGTCATCGGCGCGTTGGCTACCAGAACGGTGGTGCCCGTGCCGGCGAGCGCATCGTCGGCATGGCCCAAGGCCATTCCCGCCACGTCGAGGATATGGTTGCGCTGCCCCCGGATCATCAGTTCGCGCCGGAACCGGCGCCCCTCACGGGTCGTTTGACCAGGGAGGCAAATCTGGCGATAAGCCAGAGAGCGCGCGCCGCGCCGGGGCGATCCGGTCCGGCCGCCGACATCAGGCAAGGTCTGGAGGCAAATGGCATTTCTGCGACTGCTCGTGCTGCTGCTGATCGTGCTGAGCGGGTTCTACGTCTGCTTCTATCTCTACCTGCGCGAGAACCGCAGGGAATACCTGAACGCACACTATCCGGCCCATGCGACCGGCAAGGAGCGGACGGTGTTTGTGAACGCCGCCCTGAAGGCCTATTGTCAGCGGATGGCGCGCAGGCTCGTCGTACTCGTCTACGTCCTGCCGCTGACGCTTGCGATGGCCTACCTTTATGTAACCAACATCCACTGACCAAGAATCCGGCGAGGCAGACATGCGTATCGTGAAATACACCATCATCCTGTCTCTGATCCTCGTGGTCGGAGGGTTCCTGCACTACACGTTGCCGCGCCACGAGGTGGTGCGCATCGTCGAATCCGAAACGCGCCGCGTGGAATTCCAGGGGATCGCCAACTGGTTCTTCAGCAATTCCGAACCGGCAGACCCGGCCGTCGGCAGTCGCGACGTGCGGTTCATCTCTGCGATCCGGCCCGACGGGCGCTCCATCGTCTATCGGAACGAGGATACCGGCTTCGGCTGGCCGCCCTATTTCAAGTTCGACAGCAGCGACGTGCAGGCCGATGCGGCCGATATGATATCGAACACCGACAACCCGAAATGGGCGCTGGTCACCCGCTACGGATGGCGCAACCAGTTCATCTCGATCTATCCCAACGTGGTGGAGGTTCAGCCGGTTGCCGGACCGGAGGTTGTGAACATCCCATGGTTCAACATCTTCTTCCTGGCGGGATTGGTACTTCTGTGCCTCTGGGCCTCGATCCGGCTGCGCCGGTTCTGGAAACGCCGGATCGACCCGGTGGCGGCGAATGTCGAGCGGGCGTTCGAGCGGACGGACGACCACATGGACGCGCAGCGCGCGATGGCGCGTACCCGGATGCAGAGGCTGCGGGAATGGTGGGTCGAGCGGTTCGGCTGAGGGCGGCTCAGCCCTCGCCGTAGGGCACCCATACAGTCTTGACCGCCGTTGCCGCCTCCAGGAAGGCGCGGCCTTCCCCCTCCATCGCCCCCCAATTGCGGCGGCATCCGTCGTTCACCCAGGTGCGTTTGAGGTTGCCGGCAGAGCGCCGTTCGACCTCGGCCGAGAGGTCGGTGGACGAAAAGCACCAGATCGCATCGACATCGAGGTGATCGGTGAGGGTGGCAACAAGATCGGCATGGTTGCCCGCGACGACGTTGACCGTGCCGGCGGGAATGTCTGACGTCTCCAGAAGCTGCACCAGGTCCATCGCGGCCAAGGGGAATGCCTCGGACGGGACCGCCACGATCGGGTTGCCCATGGCGAGGGCCGGCCCGACCAGGGAAACGAGGCCAAGGAGCGGCGGCTCGTCGGGGCAGAGCGCCCCGATCACGCCGACGGGCTCGTGAAGGGCCATGGCGATGCCGCGCAGGGGCACGGCCTTGACCGCGCCGTCGAACTTGTCGGCCCAAGCGGCATAGGTGAAGAGCCGGGCGATGGCGGCCTCCACCTCGGCGGCGCCGCCGCCCTCGCCGGTCATCGCGTCGATCCGCGCGGCGAAGTCCGGGGCGCGAGCGGCCAGGTTCTCCGCCAGGAAGTAGAGGATCTGCGCGCGGCCATGGGCGGTGGTGCGGGCCCAATCGGGGGCGGCCTTGCGCGCGGCCTCCACGGCGTTGCGGATGTCCTTGCGGTTGCCGGAACCCACATGGCCAAGCAAGCGGCCCTTGGGCGACCAGATCGCGCGGGAGTAGCCGCTGTCGGGGCGGGCCTGCTTGCCGCCGATGTAGTTCTTGAGGGTTCGGTCGAGCGTGTCGGCCGGTGGGCCGGCGGCCTCGGGCGCGGCGATGGGGGTGACGCGGGCCAGCTTCTCTGGGGTGCCCTCGGGGCGGGTATAGCCGGCCAGCCCCTCCCATCCGCCCTCGCGGCCATAACCGCTTTCGCGCACGCCGCCGAAGCCCGCCGCCGCATCCATCAGGTTCGTCGCGTTGATCCAGACGATCCCGGCGACGAGCTTCGGCGCGACATCGAGGGCAAGGTTGACGTTCTCAGTCCACAACGTCGCGGCCAGTCCATAGCGGGTGTCGTTGGCGATCTGAACCGCCTCGGCGGGTGTGCGGAAGGTGGTCGAGACGAGGACGGGGCCGAAGATCTCCTCCTGCATCAGGGGATGCGAGGCGTCGAGCCCGGTGATCAGGGTGGGTGGATACCAGCAGCCTGGCTCGGGCCGCGGCAGGTCGGGCTGGAAGACCTCGCCCGGCGCCGCCTTCGCGACCATCGCGGCTATGGCATCGCGTTGCACGCGATCGACGATGGCGCCGATGTCAATGGACTTGTCGAGCGGGTCGCCCATCCGCAAGCTCGCCATCCGGCGCCGAAGCTTGCCAAGGAACGTCTCGGCGATGCTCTCCTGCACCAGCAGCCGCGACCCGGCGCAGCAGACCTGACCCTGGTTGAACCAGATCGCGTCCACGATCCCCTCGATGGCGCTGTCGAGATCGGCGTCGTCGAAGACGATGTAGGGGGACTTGCCGCCGAGCTCGAGGGACAGCGCCTTGCCGGATCCCGCGGTCGCCTGACGGATCGCGCGGCCCACCTCGGTGGAGCCGGTGAAGGCGAGCTTGTCGATGTCGGGATGCGCCACGAGCATCGCGCCGACTTCGCCGGCGCCGGTGACGATGTTGAGGACACCGGGCGGCAGACCCGCCGCGTGGGCAAGTTCGGCGAACAAAAGCGCCGTGAGCGACGTATATTCCGCCGGCTTCAGCACCACGGTATTGCCCGTGGCCAGCGCCGGCGCGACCTTCCATGCTAGCATCAGCAGCGGAAAGTTCCAGGGTACGATCTGTCCGCAGACGCCGTGGGGCACGCGGCCGGGCAGCTCGGCTTCCATCAGCTGCGCCATGCCGGCGTGGTAGTAGAAGTGGCGCGCGACGAGGGGGATGTCGATGTCGCGGCTCTCCCTGATCGGCTTGCCGTTGTCGAGGCTCTCCAGCACGGCAAGGAGGCGGGCGTGTTTCTGGACCATCCGGGCGAGGGCATAGAGGTGCCGCGCGCGGGCATGGCCGGGCAGGCGGGCCCATTCGGGCTGGGCAGCCCGAGCCGCGGCCACGGCGGCCTCCACATCGGCCTGCGTGGCGACCGAAAGCGTGGCAAGCGGCGCGCCCGTCGCCGGGTTGCGCGTATCGAGGCCGCCCGTGGCATCGGTGAAACTACCGCCGATGAAATGGCCGAACCGCGCCTCGTGCCGGGCGATCCAGGCCAGCGCCTCGCCGGCGGCTTCGGGGGCGGGGCCATATTCCATCGTCGCAAAGATGTCGCGGACGTTCATTGCTGCATCTCCGAATACCAGCGCCTGGGGGGCATCACCGTCTATCGCATGAACGAAACGAGCCTGTCGACCGACAGCGCGGCGGCGAAGCCCATCCGTCGAAGCGCGGAATTCCAACGGGGCCCCGCGCCGGACCGCCGATCAGGCCAGAAGGGTGGCGGTGGCTGGCGCTGTAGGCCCCCGTGACATGGTGCTCGAGCTGCCGTTCGATGTCGCCCAGAAGCGAGGAGGCGCCGAAGCGGAAGAGGTGCGCGTCGAGCCAGGGATCGCCCAGCTCGTCCTTCATGAGCGTCATGTAGGTCAGCGCGTCCTTCGCCTTCGATATGCCGCCGGCCGGCTTGTAGCCCACGGCATGACCGGTGCGTTCGGCATAGTCCCGGATGGCGCGGACCATCACCAGGGTCACCGGAAGCGTGGCGTTCACCGTTTCCTTGCCGGTCGAGGTCTTTATGAAATCGGCGCCCGCCATCATGGCGATCCGGCTGGCGCGGGCGACGTTGCGCAGGCTGCCCAACTCTCCGGTGGCCAGGATCGCCTTGAGATGCGCCGCCCCGCAGGCCTCGCGGAAGGCGCGCACCTCCTCGAAGAGGGCCGCCCAGTCGCCCGTCAGCGCGTGGCGGCGGGAGATGACGATGTCGATCTCGGCGGCGCCCGCCGCCACGCTCTCGCCGATCTCGGCCACGCGCAGGTGGAAGGGCGAGAGCCCCGCGGGAAAACCGGTGGAGACGGCGGCGACGGGAATGCCGCTGCCCTCCAGCGCCCGCACGGCGGCGGGGACCATGTCGTGGTAGACGCAGACGGCCCCGGTGGTGATGCCAGCCTCGCCGAGGCCAAGCGCCTCCAGGATGTCTGCGCGGACCGGCTGCCGCGCCTTGGCGCACAGCCGGCGCACCCGGCCCTCGGTGTCGTCACCGGCGAGCGTGGTGAGGTCGATCAGGGTGATCGCCCGGGCCAGCCACGCCGCCTGATGCGCCTTCTTGAGGCTGCGGCGGCCGGGGATCGTGGCGGCGCGCCTCTCGATGGCCGAGGTGTTGGCCTGCGCCGCGAGCGCCCAGTCAAGGTCAAGCGGCGTGCCGGGATTGCGCGCCTCCGTCAGGGCCGGCAACGGCGCGCGCAGGGCGTGCGCGGCATCGGGTGACATGGTCTCGACCGTCATGTATCTGCCTCGCGCCCGTAGCGATCCCCGGGCCTAGAAGAACGCCTGCAGGCCGGTCTGCGCCTTGCCGAGGATCAGCGCGTGCACGTCGTGGGTGCCCTCGTAGGTGTTGACCGTCTCGAGGTTCTGGGAATGCCGCATCACGTGGGTCTCGGCCATGATCCCGTTGCCGCCATGCATGTCGCGGGCCATGCGCGCGATGTCCAGCGCCTTGCCGCAGTTGTTGCGCTTGATGAGGCTGATGAGCTCCGGCGCGATGGTGCCGTCGTCCATCATCCGCCCGGCGCGCAGGGCTGCCTGGCTGCCCAGCCCGATCTCGGTCTGCATGTCGGCCAGCTTGCGCTGGAAGAGCTGGGTCTGCGCCAAGGGCCGGCCGAACTGCCGCCTGTCGAGCCCGTAGGTGCGGGCGCGGTGCCAGCAATCCTCGGCCGCGCCCATCACGCCCCAGGCGATGCCGAAGCGGGCGCGGTTGAGGCAGCCGAACGGGCCCTTCAGCCCTTCCACGCCGGGCAGCAGGGCGTCCTCGCCCACCTCGACCTTCTCCATGACGATCTCGCCGGTAACGGACGCGCGCAGCGACAGCTTGCCTTCGATCCGCGGCGCGCTGAGGCCCTTCATGCCCTTCTCCAGGATGAACCCGCGGATTTTCCCTTCGTGCGCGTTGGACTTGGCCCAGACCACGAAGACGTCGGCGATGGGGGCGTTGCTGATCCAGGTCTTGCCGCCGGTCAGTCGATAGCCGCTTTCGGTCTTCTCGGCCCGGGTGGTCATGGAGCCGGGGTCGCTGCCCGCCTCGGGCTCGGTCAGGCCGAAGCAGCCGATGAGCTTGCCCGAGGCGAGGCCCGGCAGGAATTTCCGGCGCTGTTCGTCGCTGCCGTAGGCGTTGATCGGATGCATCACCAGCGAGGACTGGACGGACATCATGGAGCGGTATCCGCTGTCGATCCGCTCGATCTCGCGCGCCACGAGGCCGTAGGCGACGTAGCCCGCGCCGAGGCCGCCGAACTCTTCCGGGATGGTCACGCCGAGCAGGCCGAAATCGCCCATCAGGCCGAAGAGCTCCGGCGCCACGGTCTCGTTCAGGTAGGCCTCGGTGACGCGGGGGGCGAGTTCGGCCTCGGCGAAGGCGCGGGCGCTTTCCGCGATGGCGCGTTCTTCTTCGCTCAACTGGGCCTCGAGGCGAAAGGGGTCGGCCCAATCGAAGGCGGCAAGGGCGGGGGTCTGGGTCAGCAGGCGTCCATCGGGCATCGGGCACGTCCTTTCGTCGGATGTCGCGTGGACCTTAGCGCGTCTGCGGGGCGGGACAAAGCGGGATGCGACGATGCGGCCGCGTTTGCTTTACCCGCGCAGGTCGATGGCGAGGACCTCGTTTGGATAGCCCTGCCCGTCGATGGTGAAGGTCGTGGTGCCGGCGCTCTCGAAGCCCGCGGCGCGGTAGAAGGCCAGCGCGGCCGTGTTCTCCGAGTTGACGGCCAGCCAGGGCCGACGCGCGCCCACCGCCCGGCAGCGGTCGAGTGCTGCGGCCAGCAGCTGCCGGCCCACGCCGCCGCCCTGATGGCGCGGCTGGACGTAGAGGCGCGAGATCTCCGCGTCGGAGCAGCCCGGAACGTCGGCCGGGCTGCCCTCCGCCACCCGCACGAGGCCAACCAGGCCCTCAGTCGCCGCCGCGGCGAGGATGTGGGTGCGGGGATCGGCCAGTAGCGCGGAGAACGCGGCCGGCGAGAACTCCGCCGAGGCATAATCCGCGAAGCGGGCGTTCACCCCGGCCCGCACGTAGGTCGCCATCCACACCTCGATCGCCAGCGCGGCCAGGCTGGAGGCGTCGGCCGGTGTGGCGGCTCTGATCTGCATGATGTTCCAGTGATGGCCCGATTGCCGCGCAGGGCGCATGGCCGTCCGGCGGGATGCGTGGATGACCCAGGGTGCAAGGGCGGCTTCTGGACAGCGCGGGGGATGGATCAGGATGGTGGAGCCAAGGGGGGTCGAACCCCTGACCTCTTGCATGCCATGCAAGCGCTCTCCCAACTGAGCTATGGCCCCGATCCTGGGTCGATGGCTGGCCCCCGAAGAGGCGTCATCGCTGGCGCTGTCTAGGCAAGCGCCCCCGGCACTTCAAGCACAAAGTGCCGCCGGGGGCATCGCGCCTCAGCCGTCGTCGTCGTCCGCGGGAACGTCGGCCAGATCGTCGAGGGAGACGTCCTCCTCTTCGTCGTCGTCCTCCAGCACTTCGTCGCCCAGATCCACCTCGGCTGTATCGTCGTCATCGACCAGAACCGCATCGTCCTCGGCGGGCTCGGCGGCCTTGGGCTTCTTCGCGACCTTCTCCGCCACGGTAACGCGGCCGCCGCGCCCCGTCTCGATGATCACGACTTCGCCGGTATAGGGGCTGACGATGGGCGAGCGGCCCATGTCGTAGAACCGCTTGCCCGTGGTCGGGCAGACGCGCTTGGTACCCCAGTCCTCCTTGGGCATGGGTTGTCCTTTCGATGTGAATGCAGGATTTGCCAAGGGCGCCCGATGCCACGGGTGCGGGGCGGTGTCAAAGGGATAGTGGACCGGGGCGATGGCGGAACGAACGCGCGGGCTGATCCTGCCGGGGGTGCCGGAGATCGAAGTGCTGTGGCGGCGCTCGCCGCGGGCGCGGCGGCTGAGCCTGCGGGTGTCGCGGCTCGACGGGCGGGTGACCCTTTCGGCGCCCGTGCGGGTGCGGGAGGCCGAGGCGATGGCGTTTCTATTGACGCGGGCCGAGTGGGTACGCCGCCATGTGGAGACGGCGCTGCCCGCGACGGGGGTCGTGGATGGGGCGACGATCCCGGTGGAGGGGCGGGCGTGCCGGGTGCTCGCGGCGCCGGGGCAGCGGGCCGCGCTGGCGCCAGGGGAGGTGCGGGTGCGGCCGGGCCGTCCGGCCGGCCCGCAGGCGGCGGCGCTGCTGAAGGGACTGGCGCGGGACCGGCTCGACCCAGCCGCGCGGCGTCATGCGTCGGTCATCGGGCGGGAGGTGACGTTGCTGGCATTGCGCGACACCAGATCGCGATGGGGATCGTGCACAGCCGCGGGGCGGCTGATGTTCTCGTGGCGGTTGGCGATGGCGCCGCCGGCGGTGCTGGACTACGTCGCGGCCCACGAGGTGGCACACCTCCGCGAGATGCATCACGGGCCCGCGTTCTGGGCGCTGGTCGAAGAGCTCTGCCCTGACTGGCGCCGGCATCGCGACTGGCTGCGGGGGGAGGGGACGGCGCTGCACCGCTACCGTTTCGACGCGGGGTGAGGGAGGAGGGGGCTGCCTGCCCCCGCCTTGCTGCGCAAGGCCCCCCAGGGGATATTTGCGAGGCAAAGAGGGCGCGCGATTTCGGGGCCCGTTAGCAATGCGTTAAGGACGATTGCAGAAGATCGCGGCGCGGTACAGGCGGGGACGCCGATGGCCGCAGGCGAAGACGTTCCCTGCCGCGCGGTAGTGCGGCAGGGGATGCCGTGGGACGAATTTCGACCGCTCCTACAACGGGGTGGAGCCCAGGCTCCCCGTGCGGACGTCAGGCGTGGATCGCTCCGTCGCCGCAGGCGAGCGCGGCCTCGCGCACCGCTTCCGAATAGGTCGGGTGGGCGTGGCAGGTGCGGGCGAGGTCTTCGGCGGCGGCGCCGAATTCCATCGCGACGCAGATCTCGTGGAGCAGGTCGCCGGCCATCGGGCCGATGATGTGGGCGCCGAGGATACGGTCGGTCTTCGCGTCGGCGAGGATCTTCACGAACCCGTCGGCGGCGAAGTTGGCCTTGGCGCGGCCATTGCCCATGAAGCTGAATTTCCCTGCCTTGTAAGGGTGTTCGGCGGCCTTGAGCTGCTCCTCGGTCTGGCCGACGCTGGCGACCTCGGGATGGGTGTAGATGACCGACGGGATGACGCCGTAGTTCACGTGGCCGGCTTGCCCCGCGAGGATCTCGGCCACTGCCATGCCTTCGTCCTCGGCCTTGTGGGCCAGCATGGGGCCTTCGATCGCATCGCCTATGGCGTACACGCCCTTGATATTGGTGGCGTAATGCTTGTCGGTCTTGATCTGGCCACGGTTGGTCATGGCGACGCCGAGCGCCTCCAGCCCCAGCCCGTCGGTATAGGGGCGGCGGCCGGTCGAGACGAGGATCGTGTCGGCCTGAAGCGTATGTTCGCTGTCGTCCTTCTTGAGCTTGTAGGTGACCTCGGGCGTCTTGCCGGAGGTGTCGACGGACTGGACGGCGGCGCCGAGAATGAACTCAAGCCCCTGCTTCGACAGGATCTTCTGGAACTGGCGCGAGACTTCGGCATCCATGCCGGGGGTGATGGCGTCCATGAACTCCACCACCTTCACCTCTGAGCCGAGGCGGGCGTAGACGGAGCCGAGCTCCAGGCCGATGACGCCGGCGCCGATGACGACCAGCTTCTGGGGGATGCGGCCGAGCTTCAGGGCGCCTTCGGAGGTGACCACGACGGTCTCGTCGATCTCGATGCCGGGGAGCGACGACGGCTCGGAACCGCTTGCGATGATTATGTTTTTCGCGCTGTGCGTCTCTTCGCCGACCGCCACCTTGCCGGCCTCGGGGATGCTGCCCCAGCCTTTCAGCCAGTCGATCTTGTTCTTCTTGAACAGGAACTCGATGCCTTTGGTGTTCTGGCCGATCGTGTCGTCCTTGTAGGCGAGCATCTTGCCCCAATCCACCTTCGGCTTGGCGCCCATGATCCCCATTTTCTCAAAGTTCTCATGGACTTCGTGCAGCTGGTGGCTGGCGTGGAGCAGCGCCTTGGAGGGGATGCAGCCGATGTTGAGGCAGGTGCCGCCGAGCGTTTCGCGGCCCTCGACGCAGGCGACCCTTAGGCCCAGCTGGGCGCAGCGGATGGCGCAGACGTAGCCCCCCGGGCCGCTGCCGATCACGATCACATCATACTCTGCCATGAGGCTCTCCCGGTGGAAATGCGGCGCCGAAAACGGTGTCGGCGTTGTGTCGGCTTTCGGTCGGCTTTGTGTCGGACCCCTGCGGGCGGTCGCGACCTAGAAAATTAACGCGGCCAGGATCATCACCATAGTCGCAAGCCAGCCCACGGACCAGATCACCGACCGCCACGGCACCCAGCCGAACGCATAGGCCGGGACATAGGCGATGCGGGCGAGAAGATACACCCAGGCGCAGACGGCCGTGAGCGGGCTGGAGCCGGCCCCGGCGGTGACCACAACGACGGCGAGGGTGAAGAGGATGAGCCCCTCGAAATGGTTCTCAAGCGCGCGCTTGAGGCGGGCGGTGCGGGTCGACATGCCGGATGCCAGATCGGCGCCGTCGCGCGGGCTAAGGGTGGCCTTCGGGCCAAGTTCGCGGTTGGCCGGGATCGCCATGAGGGCGAATTGGACGCCCTGGAGCAGGCCGGCGAGGGCGAGGGCGGTGAGTTCGGGGGTCATGGATGGCCTTTCGGGGGCTCAGAGGGTTTCGAGAAAATGCGCGTCGCTGGCGGTGACGCCGGCGCGGTCGGCGGCCACCCGGGTGGCGGGGGCCTTGGCCCAGGCGCGGGCACGATCCGGGTCGTTGACGCGGAAGAGCACCCAGGCGCGGCCCGGCTGCCCCGGCTCGCGCCAGAGCTGCAGCTGGCTCAGCCCGGCCTCGCGGCGGTCTTCGGCATCCGCATCGAAGGCTTTGCGCCAGGCGTCGAAGTCTTCGGTATCGAAGCGGCAGAGCAGTTGGGTGGCCATGGGCGGTCCTTTGACGGGTCAGGCGAAGCGGCGTGGCGGGGCGGCGAGGGGAACCCCGCCCTGCGGTGGACGGGGCTGTCAGGTGCAGCGGAGGTAGTGGAGGGTCATGGGCAGCGGAAGGTCATGTGCAGCGGAGGGTCATGTGCAGCGCACGGGGGCGACGAGATAGCTTTCGGCATAGCGGGCGCCCTGCTTGGCGGTCTCGGCGCGCAGCACGTCGTCCGGCGCGTCGACCCAGCGGCAGGCAGGATCGCGGCGCAGGGCGGCGCGGGCGGCGCGCTTGCGCGCGGCCAAGCTGCGCGGCGCGGCTGGCTGGATGACGAAGAGGTGCAGGCGCGCGTCGCCGTAGGCGTCGTTGCTGGGCACGTGACGGACGCTGGCGATGGCCGGCGGCCTTTCGGTGCCGCGGAGGTCGCCCGGACGCGGCAGCGAGGCGAGCGTCGGGCCCTGGCCGGCGCAGGCGCCGAGCCCCAGGCAGGCGAGAAGGCCCGCGGCATGTCGGATCATGGCCGCCCCGGGCTGGCCGGTCGCGGAGCGGAGGACGCAAGGCGGGTCATCGGCGGCCGATGGGCTTGCCGGGGGAGGCATCGTTGATGCCGCGCGACTGGGTGCCGGAGGCGGTGCCGGACTGGGCCGCCTCTGCCGCGATGCCGCCGACGGCCGCTTCGCCGGGGGAGGCCCCGGGCTGGCAGCCGGCGAGGAGGCCGGCCAGGGGCAATGCGAGGGCCAGGGCGAGGACAGGCCGCGCCGCGAGGGACGCGGGACGCCCTGTGCCGGACCCCGCCGCGACCGGCCCGTGCCCGCCTGTGCCGAGGCGCGGGGTTCGGGCCGGGCGTGGCCGATCCGGTCTCTCGTTCGACTGCATGCAATTCTCCTTTGGTCCGGCGGCCCCCGTGCAGGCTGGCGGGTCGGGGGACTATACCGGGGCCGGGACGAGATCCAATCGCGCCATGCACATGTTGAATGCCTCTTGCCCCGCCTTCTGCCCCGCCTGTGTGACTGCGCTGCTCACCACAGCCATCAAGACGACCGTCGCGAGGAACCTGTCCCGGTCGAGGTCCAGGCTCCGCCCGCGGTATTCACTCTGCTCTCTCTTCTCTGCCGCGGCCTGTGCGCGTTCGGCCCCGGTACGACAGGACGCCGCGGCGGCGTCGCGCCGGGCCGGGCCTGCGGGGCGACTTGCGGCGGGGCCATCGGCAACCGTGAACCCGACCCCGGTATAGAGCGACCCGGGTTCGACGGCGGTGCATCCGGCACTCAGGGAAAGCACCAGCAGCGTTGCCAGATATCTTGGATCGGCGGCGATCATCGGAGCGAGGCCTTTCCCTGTCAAAGGCGCGTGGCGTGGCGGCTAGAGGTCCATCAGCAGGCGGCGGGGGTCTTCCAGCGCCTCCTTGACGCGGACGAGGAAGGTGACCGCGCCCTTGCCGTCGACCACGCGGTGGTCGTAGCTGAGGGCGAGGTACATCATCGGGCGGATGACGATCTGGCCGGCCTCGACCACCGGGCGGTCCTGGATCTTGTGCATGCCGAGGATGCCCGATTGCGGCGGGTTGAGGATGGGCGAGGACATCAGCGAGCCGTAGACGCCGCCGTTGGAGATGGTGAAGGTGCCGCCCTGCATCTCGGCCATGGAGAGCTTGCCGTCGCGGGCGCGGCGGCCCTTCTCGGCGATGGCCTTCTCGATCTGCGCGAAGCTCATGGCGTCGGCGTCGCGGATGACGGGCACGACGAGGCCGGTGGGGGTGCCGGCGGCGATACCCATGTGGACGAAGTTCTTGTAGACGATGTCGGTGCCGTCGATCTCGGCGTTGACCTCGGGCACCTCCTTCAGGGCATGGCAGCAGGCCTTGGTGAAGAACGACATGAAGCCAAGGCGCACGCCGTGCTTCTTCTCGAAGAGCTCCTTGTATTCGGTGCGCAGGTCCATGGTCGCCGTCATGTCCACCTCGTTGTAGGTGGTCAGCATGGCGGCGGTGTTCTGCGCGTCCTTCAGGCGGCGGGCGATGGTCTGGCGCAGGCGGGTCATCTTGACCCGTTCCTCGCGGCCGGCATCCTCGGCGGCGACGGGCGCGCGGGGAGCGGCGGGGGCCTCGGGCTTCTTGGCGGGGGCCTCGAGCGCCTTCAGCACGTCTTCCTTCATGATGCGCCCGTCGCGGCCGGTGCCTTCGACGCCCGACGCGTCGAGCCCCTTCTCGGCCATCATCTTGGTGGCGGAGGGGGCGTTCTCGACGTCCTTGCCGCCTTTGGCTGGGTCGGCCTCGGACTTCGGCTGGGCGGCGGGGGCGGGCGCCTCCTCGGCGGCCTGGGCGGCGGCGGGGGCGCCTTCGCCGGCGCTCATCTGGGCCAGCTTGGCGGCGGCCTGGACGGTCTCGCCCTTTTTGGCGAGGATCTTCGTCAGCCTGCCGGCGGCGGGGCTGGGGACCTCGACGCTGACCTTGTCGGTCTCGAGCTCGCAGAGCATCTCGTCCTGGGCGACGGTGTCGCCTTCCGACTTGAACCAGGTGGCGACCGTGGCCTCGGTGACGCTTTCGCCGAGGGTGGGGACCATCACGTCGATGGTGCCGCCTTCGCCGCTTCGGGGCTCGGCCTTGCCGTCGGGCTTTTCGGACTTCGCCGCGATCTCCTCGGCGTATTCGGCGTCCTGCTCGGTCTTGGCGGCGCCGGCGGATTGCTCGGTCTTGGCGGGTGCTTCGGCGGGGGACTTGGCGGGTTCCTTGGCTGGGCCCGACGTTCCGGCCCCCGCCCCGTCGCCTTCCGCGATGTTGGCCAGCAGCGCGTCGACCCCGACGGTGGCGCCCTCTTCGGCGACGATCTCGTCGAGCTTGCCGGCGGCGGGGCTGGGGACCTCGACGGTCACCTTGTCGGTCTCGAGCTCGCACAGCATCTCGTCGACGGCGACGTCGTCGCCCGGTCTTCTTGAACCAGGTGGCGACGGTGGCTTCGGTGACGCTTTCGCCTAAGGTCGGCACGCGGACTTCGGTGGACATTGGGTTTCCTTCGGGCGGATCGGGTTTCTGGCTCGGGCGGCGGTGTCGGGGTGGCGGTGGCGGGCTGGCGGTATCGGGGCGGCGGGATCAGCCGCCGAGGCCCAGGGCATCGTTGACCAGCGCGGCCTGCTGGGCCTTGTGCTGGCTGGCGAGGCCCGTGGCGGGCGAGGCGGAGGCGGGGCGACCGACATAGCGCGGCCGGCTCTGGCTGGCGCCGATGCGGGTGAGGACCCATTCGAGATTGGGCTCGATATAGGTCCAGCCGCCCTGGTTCTTGGGCTCTTCCTGGCACCAGATCACCTCCGCGGCCTTGAAGCGCTCGAGCTCCTTGACGAGGCTGAGGGCGGGGAAGGGATAGAACTGCTCGACCCGCAAGAGATAGACGTCGTCCTGCCCCGCCTTGTCGCGCGCCTCGAGCAGGTCGTAGTAGACCTTGCCGGAGCAGAGGACCACGCGGCGGATGCCGGCATCGTCCTTCAGGGTGGCGGTGGAATGGCCGTATTGCGCATCGTCCCAGAGCACCCGGTGGAAGGAGGAGCCTTTCAGGAAGTTCTCCTTCTGGCTGACGGCGAGCTTGTGGCGCAGGAGCGACTTCGGCGTCATCAGCACGAGCGGCTTGCGGAAGCTGCGGTGCAGCTGGCGGCGCAGGATGTGGAAGTAGTTGGCGGGCGTCGTGCAGTTGGCGACGATCCAGTTGTCCTCGGCCGACATCTGCAGGAAGCGTTCGAGCCGGGCGGAGGAATGCTCGGGTCCCTGGCCCTCGAAGCCGTGGGGCAGAAGCATCACCAGGCCCGACATGCGCAGCCACTTGCGCTCGCCGGAACTGATGAACTGGTCGAACATGATCTGCGCGCCGTTGGCGAAGTCGCCGAACTGCGCCTCCCAGGCCACCAGCGCGTTGGGCTCGGCCAGCGAATAGCCGTATTCGAAGCCGAGCACGGCGTATTCGCTGAGCGCGCTGTCGATCACCTCGTAGCGGGACTGGCCCTCGCGGATGGCGTTGAGCGGATAGTACCGTTCTTCGGTCTTCTGGTCGATGAAGGCGGAGTGGCGCTGGCTGAACGTACCGCGCGAGCTGTCCTGCCCCGAGAGGCGCACCGGATAGCCCTCGACCGCGAGCGAGCCGAAGGCCAGAGCCTCGGCGGTGGCCCAGTCGAAGCCCTCGCCGGTCTCGAACATCTTCTCCTTGGCCTCGAGCAGGCGGCCGACGGTGCGGTGCAGCGCGAAGCCCTCGGGCACGCGGGTGAGCGCGGCGCCGATATCCTCGAAGGTCTTCTTCTTGATCCAGGTCTGGCCGGGGTCGTAGTCGTCGGCCTCGCGCCGGTCCAGATGCGACCAGCGGCCGTCGAGCCAGTCGGCCTTGTTGGGCTTGTAGTCCTTGCCGGCCTCGAACTCTTCGTTGAGATGCGCCTGGAAGGCGGATTTCATCTCCTCGATCTCGCCCTCGGGGATCAGGTCGTCGGCGACCAGACGCTCGGTGTAGAGCTGCAGCGTGGTCTTGTGCTTCTTGATCTTCTTGTACATCTCGGGCTGCGTGAACATGGGCTCGTCGCCCTCGTTGTGCCCGAAGCGGCGATAGCAGAAGATGTCGATCACCACGTCCTTGTGGAACTTCTGCCGGAACTCGGTGGCGACCTTCGCGGCATGCACCACGGCCTCGGGATCGTCGCCGTTGACGTGGAAGATCGGCGCCTCGACCACCAGCGCGATGTCGGTGGGGTAGGGCGACGAGCGGCTGAAATGCGGCGAGGTGGTGAAGCCGATCTGGTTGTTGACCACGATATGCATGGTGCCGCCGGTGCGGTGGCCGCGCAGGCCGCTGAGCGCGAAGCATTCCGCCACCACGCCTTGCCCCGCGAAGGCCGCATCGCCGTGCAGCAGGATCGGCAGCACCTGCGCGCGCTGGCTGTCGTTGATCTGGTCCTGCTTGGCGCGGGCCTTGCCGAGGACCACGGGGTTCACCGCCTCCAGGTGGCTCGGGTTCGCGGTGAGCGAGAGGTGCACGTTGTTGCCGTCGAACTCCCGGTCCGAGGAGGCGCCGAGGTGGTACTTGACGTCGCCGGAGCCGTCGACGGCCTCGGGCTTGAAGCTGCCGCCCTGGAACTCGTTGAAGATCGCCCGGTAGGGTTTGGCCAGCACGTTGCACAACACGCTGAGGCGGCCGCGATGCGGCATGCCGATGGCGATCTCGCGCACGCCGAGCGCGCCGCCGCGCTTGATGACCTGCTCCATCGCCGGGATCAGGCTTTCGCCGCCGTCGAGCCCGAAGCGCTTGGTGCCCATGTACTTGACGTGCAGGAACTTCTCGAAGCCCTCCGCCTCGACCAGCTTGTTGAGGATGGCGCGGCGCCCCTCGCGGGTGAACCGAATTTCCTTGTCGAAGCCCTCGATCCGTTCCTTCAGCCAGGCGGCCTGTTCGGGGTCGGAGATGTGCATGTACTGCAGCGCGAAGGTGCCGCAGTAGGTGCGCTTCACGATGGCGAGGATCTCGCGCATGGTGGCGATGTCGAGGCCCAGCACCTTGTCGATGAAGATCGGGCGGTCCATGTCGGCCTCGGCGAAGCCGTAGGATTTGGGGTCGAGCTCGGGATGGTGGGTCAGCTCGCGCATGCCGAGCGGATCGAGCTTGGCCACCAAATGGCCGCGGATGCGGTAGGCGCGGATCAGCATCAAGCGCGCGGATGCTGTCGAGCACGGCGCGCTTGATCGCCTCGTCGCTGACCTTGACGGACTGCTCCTCGGCCTTGGCGCGGATCTTGCCGGAGGCGGCGCGCGCCTCCTTCGCCTGCGGGGCGGGATCGGCCCAGTTGCCGTCGAACGCGTGGGTCAGCTCGTCGTCGGGCGTGGGCGGCCAATCGGGCCGGCCCCAGGAGGGGCCTTTCGCCTCGGCGCGCACGTCGGCGTCGGCATCGCCGAGCGCCTTGAAGAAGTCGCGCCACGCCTCGTCGACCGCGGCGGGGTCGGCAGCGTAGCGGGCGTAGAGCTGCTCGATGTATCCGGCGTTCTGCCCCTGCAGGAAGCTTGAGGCGTGGAACACGTCGTTGGGGGATTGCTCGGTCATGGGGTCACCTCGGTTCGGGTGCGGCCCCTTGGCGGCGCCGCGGCAGGGCGGGCTTAGCGCGGCGGCGGGGCGCCATAGGCATTCGCGGCCAGATCGCCGCCTTTCGCTGCCAGATACAGCAGCATGAGGACGCCGAAAAGCTGCATCACGACGAAGGCGGCCACGACGCGGCCGCCGCCGGCGCTGGTCTCGCCCACGAAATCGTCCTGCGGGGCGCCCGCCTCGGCCACGGGGCCGACGCCGAGGATGCCGAAGTAGGCGACGATGGCGCCGCCGGCGATCAGCGCATAGGGGATCAGCACCGGCCAACCGGGGCGGCCGGTGTCGTGCAGCCGGCGGAAGCCGGTGGCGATGAGCGGCGTGACGAGGAAGAGCGTGAAGACGATGGTGAACGGAAAGCGCGGGCTGAGGTCGAGCGCCGCGGTGCCGCCGCCGAAGATCAGCGCGTCGAGCGCGTGGCCGACGATGTGCAACGTCAGCCCGAAGGCGAGGAACCACCAGAATTCCGGGCCGCTGGACCGGTCGGAGAAATCGGCATAGCGGCGCAGGGCACGGGTGATCGCGGCGGCGGGGCCCATCAGCCGATGGCCTTCAGGACCGCCTCGCCAAGGCCCGCGGGGCTTTCGGCCACGGTGATGCCGGCGGCCTTCATCGCCTCGATCTTGCTCTTCCGCGTCGCCCTTGCCGCCAGCGACGATGGCGCCGGCATGGCCCATGCGGCGGCCCGGGGGCGCGGTGCGCCCGGCGATGAAGCCCGCGGTGGGCTTCCAGCGGCCGGCCTTCTTCTCGTCGGCCAGGAACTGCGCGGCTTCCTCCTCGGCGGCGCCGCCGATCTCGCCGATCATGATGATGCTCTGGGTTTCGTCGTCGGCGAGAAACCATTCCAGCACGTCGATATGCTCGGTGCCCTTGATCGGGTCGCCGCCGATGCCGACGCAGGTGGACTGGCCGAGGCCCACGTCGGTGGTCTGCTTGACGGCCTCGTAGGTGAGCGTGCCGGAGCGCGAGACGACGCCGACCGAGCCGCGCTTGTGGATGTGGCCGGGCATGATGCCGATCTTGCAGGCGTCGGGCGTGATGACGCCGGGGCAGTTCGGGCCGATCAGGATCGCGGAGGTGCCCTCGAGCGCGCGCTTGACGCGCATCATGTCGAGCACCGGGATGCCTTCGGTGATGCAGACGATCAGCTCCATGCCCGCGTCGATGGCCTCCAGGATGCTGTCGGCGGCGAAGGGGGGCGGGACGTAGATGACCGTGGCGCTGGCGTTGCCGCGCGGCGGGCCTCGTGGACGCGTGTCGAAGACCGGCAGGTCGAGGTGGATCTGCCCGCCCTTGCCGGGCGTGACGCCGCCGACCATCTGGGTGCCGTAGGCGATGGCCTGCTCGGTGTGGAACGTGCCCTGGGAGCCGGTGAGGCCCTGGCAGATCACGCGGGTGGTCTTGTCGACGAGAATGGCCATGGGTCAGGCTTCCTTGAAGGGGTTCCGGACGGTCACGGCGCCATAGCGCTGACCGTCGCTCAGGTCTTCCGAAACGACCGTGTCGCAGCCCAGCCGTTCGGCCGCGGCGATGATCGCGCCATCGTAATAGTTCAGGACGTGCCGCTCCGAGATCTCGCGGCCCCGCATCACCAGGGCGCCATCCACAGGAGCCAGCGGCCTTCTGGCCAGGCGCGAGAGCCAATCGGCAATGAGCGGCTCGGGCATCGGTGGATCGAGGCGCCGGCGCACGACGTTGACGAACTCAGCCATGACCTGAGCGGAGAGGGCGAAGTCAGCGCTGGCCATCAGATCCGTCGCGATCTTCCATTTGCGTGGCGCCGTCAGACGGGCCGCCGCCGCGTAGACGACGATGTTCGTATCGAGAAAGATCACGGTCGCTGATCTCCTCTCGGGACCATGGGATGAGGCGCGCGGTGCCTCCGGCTTGGGCGAGGTCGATCATCTCCATGCGCGCGCGATAGGCATCCTGGGTTTCGGCTGCCGTCTCCCGCGCGAGAAAGTCGCGGATCATGCGATTCACGCTCGTTCCCCGCTCGGCCGCGATCTTGCGGGCGCGGTCGAGCAGGTGATCGTCGATGCTGAGGGTGACGTTCTTCATGGCTTCCACATATTATGTGCGGGTCGAACGAGCAATCGCGGTCACCCCTTCACCGCCTTCACGATCTTCTCGGCGCCGTCCTTCAGGTCGTCCGCCGCGATCACGTCCAGCCCGGAATTCTGGATGATCTCCTTGCCCTTCTCGACGTTCGTGCCTTCCAGCCGCACCACCAGCGGCACCTGCAGGCCGACCTCCTTGACCGCCGCCACGATGCCCTCGGCGATCACGTCGCAGCGCATGATGCCGCCGAAGATGTTCACCAGGATGCCCTTCACGTTCGGGTCGGAGGTGATGATCTTGAACGCCTCGGTCACCTTCTCGCGCGTCGCGCCGCCGCCCACGTCGAGGAAGTTCGCGGGCTCCGAGCCGTAGAGCTTGATGATGTCCATCGTCGCCATGGCGAGGCCCGCGCCGTTGACCATGCAGCCGATCTCGCCATCCAGCGCGATGTAGTTGAGGTCGTACTTGGAGGCGGCCAGTTCCTTGGCGTCCTCCTCGGTCTCGTCGCGCAGGCTGGCGATGTCGGAGTGCCGGTAGACGGCGTTGCCGTCGAAGCCCATCTTGGCATCGAGGCATTTCAGCTCGCCGGTATCGGTGACGATCAGCGGGTTGATCTCGAGCATCTCCGCGTCCTTCTCGACGAAGAGCTCGTAGAGGATGCCCATGAGCGCCACGCATTGCCGGATCTGCTTGCCTTCGAGGCCGAGCGCGAAGGCGATGCGGCGGCCGTGGAAGGACTGGTAGCCGGTGGCGGGATCGACCGAGAAGCTCAGAAGCTTGTCGGGGGTGTTGGCCGCGACCTCCTCGATATCCATGCCGCCCTCGGTGGAGCAGACGAAGCTGATGCGGCTGGTGCCGCGGTCGACCAGCAGCGCCAGGTAGAGCTCGCGTTCGATCCCGGCGCCGTCCTCGATGTAGATGCGGTTGACGACCTTGCCGGCGGGGCCCGTCTGGTGGGTGACGAGGGTGCGGCCGAGCATGCGCGCGGCCTCTTCCGCCGCCTCGCCCACGGACTTGGCCAGGCGCACGCCGCCCTTCTCGCCCGCGGAGGCCTCCTTGAAGCTGCCCTTGCCGCGGCCGCCGGCGTGGATCTGCGCCTTGACCACCCAGAGCGGGCCCTCGAGCTCGCCGGCCGCGGCCTTCGCCTCTTCGGCACGCAGCACCACGCGGCCATCCGAAACGGGGGCCCCGTACTGGCGCAGGAGCGCCTTGGCCTGGTATTCGTGGATGTTCATGGCGTCCCCGTCCTGCTGCGTTGCCTGCGCCTTTTGGCATGGCCCGCCTTCTCATCGCACGGAACGCGCGCCGGATTGAACCGCCTATCTGCCCACATGCCCCATGAAAATGGGGAAAAACGCGCATTTCGCGGCTAGCGGCGCCGGAAGAGGGCCTTGAGCCGGCCGCCGATGTCGTTCGGGGCGGGCACGCTGGCGCGGGTGCCGGGGGTCAGCGTGCGGTCGGCCGCGATCAGCGCCGCGACATGGCGCAGGTAGAACGGGCCGTAGATCCGCCAGGGCGGCACGGGCGTGGCCTCGTTACGCATCCGCGTGCGGAAGGCCGTGTTGTGCAGGATCCTGGGTGCCGCAAGATTGGAGCCGCCGAAGCGCCATAGGGTTTGTGACCGGGCGTTGTATTCCGCCGGCAGGATGCCGAGGCGCAGGTCGCTGTCATAGAGAAGCTCGCGCAGCACCGGCTGATCCTGGTGCAGATCCTCGGTCTCCATCGCGGCCTTGACGGCGTGCAGGAAGGCGGTCGTGCGCTCGGAACGGCGGATGCCGATGAGGCCGCCGTTGACCTGCGGAAAGGCCGCGGGGATGGGCTTGCGCCAGACCCGGGTGGCGAAGCCCTGATTGCGGTTCTGCACATGGGCGGCGATCACGTCGTGCCGGGCCAGCACCTGGAACGCATCGCGTATGTCGGCGACGGCGTGGATATCGGCATCGAGGTAGATCGTGAGATCGAAGCGACTGCTCAGCAGCGCCTCGAATTTCGGGCGGAACCAGCTTTTGCGCAAGGGATGCACGGCCGCGAACGCCGCCGCATCGGCACTGGCATCGGTGTAGAGATCGATCGGCACGCCGGGGCAGACCCGCTTCAGCGAGCGCGCGGCCTGGCTCGCCATGGTGGCATAGGCCTGCCCGGACGCGGCCAGGACGAAGCCGCGGCTGAGGGCTGGCGGTGGCGGCTGGGACATCGGGCGGGCCTTGGCTGGTTGATCGTGCAGGGGGCTGCGCCCCGGCGAACCCTAGGACAGCGGTTGCGGCAGGGGAACGCCGGATTGGGCTACTTCCTGCGGGTTAAGCAGTCTGATCGAGAGTGTTTGGTTAAGAGACGCGGAAAGTTCTATTCAATCCTCACAGATGGCGGCCGAACTTGATCGCAAGCTGCCCAGGCCCAGAACGGGCCTTTTCCCCAATCCCGCATTTCAGGAAGCAAAACAATGATCAAGCACGTCCTGGGCCTCGCCCTCACCGCATTCATCGCCACCTCGGCCGCGCAGGCCGCCACGCTCGATTTCGTCGCGGAAGCCGCCGGCAACGAGCGCGGCCTGCAGAACGGCAGCACGCTGACCTTTGACGGCCTGACCGTCGAGTTCCAGTCCTCGCACTTCGCCTATCTCGACGATCGGTCCGGCGGCAAGCCGGGCGGCCTCGGGGTCTGCAAGGTGCTGACCTCCAGCGCGCAGTGCAACCCCGGCAACGACGACAACCTGACCTTCGGCGAAAGCGTCACGCTGATCTTCGACCGCATGGTCTCGATCTCGGGCCTGTCGTTCGGCGACGCCAACCACAACAGCCTGAACGCCAGCAACAAGATGCTGCGCATCGACACCGGCGCCGGCCTGACGCCGATCAGCTTCATGCAGGCGGTGAGCGCGACCTTCGAGAAGGTCAACCAGATCACCTTCGCCTATGGCAGCTCGAACCCCTCGCAGTTCTACGTGCAGAACCTCACGGCGACGCCCGTGCCGCTGCCGGCCGGTATCGTCCTGCTGGGCGGCGCACTCGGTGCGCTTGGCTTCGCCCGCCGTCGTCGCGCCGCAGCCTGAACCGTCTATTGAAACAGGACACGCCGGCGGGAGACCGCCGGCGTTTTCGTGTGCGCGTTGTGCCGAGGGCCGGAAGCGAGGCGCCTCAGGCGAGGCTGTCGTCGATCCCCCTGCAGGCCTGGACGAGGCCCTTCACGGCGTCGACCGATCTGTCGAACATCGCCTGTTCGGCCTTGGTCAGCGTGATGTCGACGATCTTCTCGATCCCTCCCGCGCCGATGATCGCCGGAACGCCGACATACATGCCCTTGAGGCCGAACTCGCCGCTGCACCAGGCCGCGCAGGGCAGCAGGCGCCGCTGATCCTTCAGGTAGGCCTCGGCCATCTCGATGGCGCTGGTGGCCGGCGCGTAGAAGGCCGAGCCGGTCTTGAGCAGGCCGACGATCTCGGCGCCGCCGTCGCGGGTGCGCTGCACGATGGCGTCGAGCCGGTCCTGGGTCGTCCAGCCCATCTTCACCAGGTCTGGCAGCGGAATGCCGGCGACGGTGGAATAGCGGATGAGGGGCACCATCCTGTCGCCGTGGCCGCCGAGGACGAAGGCGGTGACGTCGCGCATGGAGACGTCGAACTCCAGGCTGAGGAAGTGGCGGAAGCGGGCGCTGTCGAGGACGCCCGCCATGCCCACGACCTTCTCATGGGGTAGGCCGGAGAATTCGCGCAGCGCCCAGACCATGGCATCGAGCGGGTTGGTGATGCAGATCACGAAGGCGTCGGGCGCGTGGGCGGCGATGCCTTCGCCCACCGACTTCATGACCTTGAGGTTGATGCCGAGCAGATCGTCGCGGCTCATGCCGGGCTTGCGCGGCACGCCGGCGGTGACGATGCAGACGTCGGCGCCGGCAATGTCCTCGTAGGAGGTGGTGCCGGTGAGCCGGGCGTCGAAGCCTTCGGAGGGCCCCGATTCGGCGAGATCGAGCGCCTTGCCCTGGGGCACGCCATCGCTGATGTCGAAGAGCACGACGTCGCCCAGTTCCTTCAGGGCGACGAGATGGGCGAGCGTGCCGCCGATCTGCCCCGCGCCGATGAGCGCGATTTTAGGTCTGGCCATTCCTCAACTCCCCGGTCTCTGATGTCCCGCGGCTGCCTAGTCCGAACCATTGGGCCGCGCAAGGGAGCGTGATCGGGCGTGATCCCCGATGCGCGGAGGGAGGTCTTGGGGAATGCCGCAGGATCCGGTCTTCTGGCTGGTGGCGGGGTTCGGCGTGCTGATCGCGGGGATCAGCAAGGCGGGCTTCGGCTCTGGCGCGGCCTTCGCGGCCACGGCGATCCTGGCGCTGGTGGTGGAGCCGGGCCTGGCGCTTGGGCTGATGCTGCCGCTCTTGATGATCGTGGATGTGGCGGCGCTGCGGGCCTATTGGGGCAAGTGGGACTGGCGCGTGGCGCGGCGCGTGTGCCTCGGCGCGGTGCCGGGCGTGGCGCTGGCGGCGCTGGTCTTCCGGCTGACGGACCCCGACGTCTTCCGCTTTCTCATCGGCGCGGTGGCGCTGACCTTCGTGGCATTCCAGTTCGCCCGCGCGCGCGGCTGGGTCACGGTGCGGCCGCGGCCCTATCCGCCGGCGGTGGGCGTGGCGACGGGCGGCGTGGCGGGCTTCACCAGCTTCGTCAGCCATGCGGGCGGGCCGCCGGTTCTGGTCTACATGCTGTCGCTCGGCCTGCCGAAGACGACCTTCCAGGCGACCACGGTGCTGATCTTCTGGGTGATCAACGTGCTGAAGGCGGTGCCCTACCTAGCGCTCGGCTTTCTGGACGCGGGCAGCGCGTGGATCGTGGCGGCGCTGGCGCCGGTGGCGCTGCTGGGCGCCTGGATCGGCGTCCGGGCGAACCGGATGGTGCCGGAGAAGATGTTCTTCGCGGTCACCTACGCCCTGCTGATCGGCGCAGGCGTGAAGCTGATCGCCGACGCCCTTGCCTAGGCGCCGGCCCCGTGATGCGTCAGGCGTCTTCTTCGGAGGCCGCGACCTTCTCGCTGGTCAGTTCCTCGAAGGCCTGGCCCGAGGCAATCAGGCAGGTGCGCCCGTTTGGCATGGTGACGGTGATGGTCCAGGTGCCCGTCTCGTCGGAGGCGAATACCTCGACAACGGCGTTGTTGGCGCCAAGGCCGATGCTCTGCCGGGTCTCGCCGTAGGATTTCGAGAGACGGTCCAGCACCTTCTCTCGGTTGGCGCAGTTATTCTGGGCCGCCGCTGCCGTAAGCGGGATGACGGCGCCGAGGATAAGGGCGGCGAAGCCCGAAATGAATCGCGTTGTTCTTGCCTTCATGGTCCTACCTTTCCTTCGATTGCGCCGGCGGCCCGGGCCCTGGCCGCGCAGGACCGGGGCAGAGCGAGCGACGCCCGAGTGGTGGCCGGGGGGCTGCCCCGGTCGTGACCGTATGCCGGACCGGTCTTCGATGGACCGCGCGTGCCCGGAGAGGGGCCGCAGTTTCGACCGACGCTGGGGAAATCTTCCACGGAAAGTGGTGCCATTTGGTTAACATACCGTACGAGTCCGGTTTTCCCGCCCCGATGGTCGAAGCCGCAGTGCGGATCTGGCGATGCGGCATTCGGACGCCTGCCCGCGCCGACGCAGGTGTGTCCCTGTCGCGCCACACCGAAAAGTTGCAGGAAGACCGACCCCCATGACCGACCCGACGGCCCGACCCTATCGTTCGGTCCTCTACATTCCCGGCTCCAAGGCGCGGGCACTGGACAAGGCCCGCCGGTTGCCCGTGGACGCGATTCTCTTCGACCTCGAGGATGCCGTGGCGCCCGGAGAGAAGGTGAACGCCCGCGCCCTTCTGATGCGCACCCTGGCCGAGGGTGGCTATGGCGCGCGGCAGAAGGTCATCCGGATCAACGGGTTCGAGACCGAATGGGGCGAGGATGATCTGACGGCTCTGGTGCCCACCGGCCCCGCCGCGATCCTGCTGCCGAAGGTCGACAAGCCGGCGGACATCGAGGCGCTGGCACGGCGGCTGGATACGGAGCCCGCCTGCGCCGAGACCCGGATCTGGGCGATGATGGAGACACCGCAGGGCTGCCTGAACGCCGCCGCCATCGCCCGCGCGCCGCGGATGGCCGGATTGGTGATGGGCACGAACGACCTGGCCAAGGAGCTGACGACGCGATTTCGGGCAGATCGCGAACCGCTGATGACCGCCCTGCAGATGTGCGTTCTGGCGGCACGGGCGGCGGGGCTCGTGGCGCTCGACGGGGTCTACAACGCCTTTCGCGACGAGGAGGGCCTGCGGGCCGAATGCGAGCAGGGGCGGGACCTGGGATTCGACGGCAAGACCTTGATCCATCCGGCGCAGGTTGCGGCAGCCAATGCCGCTTTCGCCCCGACGCCGGACGAGCTGGACCTGGCCGAACGGCAGATCGCGGCCTTCGAGGCGGCGCAGGCGGACGGGCAGGGCGTGGCCGTGGTCGATGGACGGATCGTGGAGAACCTGCATATCGTGACGGCGCGGCAGGTTCTGGCCAGGGCCCGCGCCATCGCCGAACTGGAAGAGGAGGGCGCGGAATGATCCTGCTGATCCTGGGGCTGGTCCTGTGGGTGGCGCCGCATTTCTTCGCCTATCTCGCACCGGAGGCGCGGGCGCGGCTGGGCGCCAAGGGCAAGGGGCTGGTCGCCGCCGCCATCGCGGCCGGCATCGTGCTGATGGTGATCGGCTACCGGATGGCGCCGCTCGTGCCCGTGTGGCAGCCGCCGGGCTTTCTGGTGCATGTGCAGAACCTGCTGGTGCTGGTGGCCTTCTACCTGCTCGCCGTCTCGGGGGCGAAGACGCGGGTGCACCAGTATCTGCGGCATCCGCAGACCACTGGTTTCGGGGTGTGGGCCGGGGCGCATCTGCTGGTGAACGGGCATCTGGCGGCGATCATCCTTTTCGGCGGGCTGCTGATCTGGTCGGTCGTCCAGGTGCGGCTGATCAACGCCGCCAAGCCGGACTGGACCCCGCCGCCGGTGCCGCCCATGAAGAAGGAGGTCAGCACGGCCGCCATCGCGCTGGTGCTCTACGGCGTCGTGGCCGCGATCCACGCCTGGCTGGGCGTCTGGCCGTTCGGATGAGTCCGTGATGGGTCTGCGCTACCGGTTCCTGAGCGAAGACGACACGCGGGCCTTTTGCGAAAAGGTGAGCGCGGCCCTGGCCGATGGCCATCGTCTGCACGGCGGTCCGACCTACGCCTTCGACGCGGCGCGCGGCGTCATGCGCTGCGGACAGGCGGTGGTGCGCGACGAGACGGAGGCCGGCGGATGAGTGGCAAGACGAATGCCGGGCGCTTCTTCGAGGATTACGCCGCCGGCGAGAGGCTTGTGCACGCGGTGCCCCGCACGGTGGGCGAGGGCGAGCGGGCGCTTTACCATGCGCTTTATCCCGCCCGCCACGCGCTCGCCTCTTCCGACGCCTTCGCGCGGTCCTGCGGGTTGCGGGGCGCGCCCCTGGACGATCTGCTGGTGTTCCACGTGGTCTTCGGCAAGACGGTCCCCGACGTCTCGCTGAACGCCGTCGCCAATCTGGGCTATGCCGAGGGGCGTTTCCTGGCGCCGGTCTGGCCGGGCGACACCCTGCGCGCGGTGTCCGAGGTGATCGGGCTGAAGGAGAACAGCAACGGGCGCACCGGCATCGTCTGGGTGCGCACGACCGGGCTCAACCAGCACGATCAGCCTGTGCTGCGCTATGTCCGCTGGGTGATGGTGCGCAAACGCGATGCGGCGGCACTGGCCCCGACGCCGCTGGTGCCCGATCTGGACGCCGCGGTGCCGGCCGGGGAGCTGATCGTGCCATCCGGCCTGACCTTCGAGGACTACGACGCAGCACTTGCCGGCGGGCCGCACCTCTGGGGCGACTATGCCATTGGCGAGACCATTGACCACGTGGACGGCGTGACCCTAGAGGACGCCGACCACATGATGGCCACGCGCCTCTGGCAGAATACCGCGAAGGTGCATTTCGATGCGACGGCGCGGCAGGACGGCCGTCGCCTGATCTATGGCGGGCATATCATCTCGATGGCGCGGGGGCTCAGCTTCAACGGGCTGGCGAATGCCCAATGCCTGGCCGCGATCAATGCCGGGGCCCATGCGAACCCGGCTTTCGCCGGGATGACGGTGCGCGCCTGGTCGGAGGTGCTCGACAAGGCCGAGACCTCGGTGCCCGGGGTCGGTGCGATCCGCCTGCGCCTGGTGGCCACCACGGGCGCCGCCTTCGCATTGCGCGGGGGGGATGGGAAATACCTGCCAGAGGTGCTGCTCGATCTGGACTATTGGGCGTTCATGCCCCGGTAACCGACGCGGTCGATGCTGTGCCTGCGACAGAGCGGGCCATGGACGCGCCGTGACAATGCCTCAGGTTTGCCGCTAAGTAGCGCGTGGCGGGTGCGGCATGCCGCGGCATTCCGAACCGCCGCGACACTCACGGGCGCCGTCGTTGCGCGCCTTGACCGAGAGGACGATCCATGGCCGACGTGAACCGGGGCAACAGACCGCTTTCGCCCCACCTGCAGATCTACAAGCCGCAATGGACGTCCGTCAGCTCGATCTTCACGCGGATCACCGGCAACGCGCTGCTCGTCGCCTCGCTGCTCGTGGTCTGGTGGTTCCTCGCGGCCGCCTCGGGGCCGGAGGCCTTCGCCACGGCCGACGGGCTGATCACCTCGTGGTTCGGCGATCTTGTGATGTTCCTGTCGCTCTGGGCGCTGTGGTACCACACGCTTGCGGGCGTCCGGCACCTGATCTGGGATACCGGCCGGGGCCTCGATCTGCCGACCGCCGAGAAACTTGCCTACGGCGTCATCGGCGGCTCGCTGCTGCTGACCGCCATCACCGCCATCCTGATCTGAGGAGCCCGCCCATGGCCTACATGACCGACCGCAAGCGGGTGAACGGCCTCGGGGCCGCCGGCTCCGGCACCGACCATTTCTGGAGCATGACGAAATCCTCCGTCGCGCTGCTGATCCTGATCCCTCTCTTCGTCTTCACTTTCGGCCCGATGCTGGGCCAGCCCCATGCCGAGGTCGTGGCCTACTTCGCGCGGCCTTTCCCGGCGATCGTCGCGGCGCTGACCATCATCGTGTCGTTCCTGCACTTCAAGGGCGGTGTGCAGACGCTGATCGAAGACTATGTGAGTGGCAGCGCCCGGCCTCTGGCGATCATCGCCATGACCTGCCTTTCCTATGCCGCGATCGCCGCGGGGCTCTTCGCCCTGATCCGCATCGCCCTGTGACCGAACGGAGCAATTGACCATGGCATCCTACGAATACGAGACGCATGAGTATGACGTCGTGGTCGTCGGGGCAGGCGGGGCGGGCCTCCGGGCGACGCTTGGCATGGCCGAACAGGGATTGCGCACCGCCTGCGTGACGAAGGTCTTCCCGACCCGCTCGCACACGGTGGCGGCCCAGGGCGGGATCGCCGCCAGTCTTGGCAACATGGGGCCGGACAACTGGCAGTGGCACATGTACGACACGGTCAAGGGTTCGGACTGGCTGGGCGACACCGATGCGATGGAATACCTCGCCCGCGAGGCGCCGAAAGCCGTCTACGAGCTGGAGCATTATGGCGTGCCCTTCAGCCGGACGGAAGACGGCAAGATCTATCAGCGGCCCTTCGGCGGGCACACCACGCAATACGGCGAAGGCCCGCCGGTGCAGCGCACATGTGCCGCGGCCGACCGCACGGGCCATGCTATCCTGCACACCCTCTACGGCCAGTCGCTGAAGCAGAAGGCGGAATTCTACATCGAGTACTTCGCGCTCGATCTGGTGATGTCGGATGACGGGCAATGCCAGGGGGTGATGGCCTGGAAGCTGGATGACGGCACGTTGCACTACTTCAACGCCAAGCAGACGGTCCTGGCGACGGGCGGGTACGGGCGCGCCTATTTCAGCGCGACCTCCGCCCATACCTGTACCGGCGACGGCGGCGGGATGGTGGCGCGCCAGGGCCTGCCCCTGCAGGACATGGAGTTCGTGCAGTTCCACCCCACCGGCATCTACGGCGCCGGCTGCCTGATCACCGAGGGCGCGCGCGGCGAGGGCGGCTACCTCACCAATTCCGAGGGCGAGCGGTTCATGGAACGCTACGCGCCGACCTACAAGGATCTGGCAAGCCGCGACGTGGTGAGCCGCTGCATGACGATGGAGATCCGCGAGGGCCGCGGCGTGGGCGAGCAGGGCGATCACATCCACCTGCACCTCAACCACCTGCCGCCAGAGACCTTGGCGGAGCGCCTGCCGGGCATCTCCGAGAGCGCCCGCATCTTCGCCGGGGTCGACCTGACCAAGGAGCCGATCCCGGTGTTGCCGACCGTGCACTACAACATGGGCGGCATCCCGACGAATTACTGGGGCGAGGTGCTGAACCCCACGGCCGACGACCCCGACCGGATCGTGCCCGGCCTGATGGCGGTGGGCGAGGCGGGCTGCGCAAGCGTTCACGGGGCGAACCGTCTGGGCTCGAACTCGTTGATCGATCTGGTCGTCTTCGGGCGGGCGGCGGCGATCAAGGCGGGCGAGATCGTCGATCCGCAGGCCGCGCCGGGCAAGCCCAATACGGCCTCGCTGGAGAAGGCGCTCGACCGGTTCGACGGGATCCGCCACGCCAACGGTGACGTCGGCACCGCCGAGCTGCGGCTGGAGATGCAGAAGGCCATGCAGGCGGACGCGGCCGTCTTCCGCACCGACAAGACGCTGGCGGAGGGCGTCGAGAAGATGGACGGCGTGGCCGGCAAGATGGACGACCTGCACGTGACGGACCGCAGCCTGATCTGGAACACCGACCTTATGGAGACGCTGGAGCTGACCAACCTGATGCCGAACGCGCTGGCGACCATCCATTCGGCCGAGGCGCGCAAGGAAAGCCGTGGCGCCCATGCCCACGAGGACCACACCGACCGCGACGACGAGAACTGGCGCAAGCACACGCTCGCCTGGGTGAACGGCGGGGTGAAGCTGGATTACCGGCCGGTCCATCTGAACCCGCTGATCGGCCACAACGAGGGCGGGATCGACCTGGCGAAGATCGCGCCCAAGGCAAGGGTCTACTGACGCGTGACGGGGGGGGCAGACCAGGCCAAGGCGCTGCGCCTGCTTCAGGTCTTCGGCATGCGGCGATCCGGCAACCATGCGCTCATCGCATGGCTGCGCCGGAACATCGGCGCGAAGAGCGTCTTCCTGAATGCCTGTGCGGCGTGCGGCGACCCGTATGAGACCTTCGAGGCGCTCGAGACGCCCTGCGGGATGCAGCACGGGCCCGCCTTCCGCGAAACGCGCTGGTTCGCGCAGTATCCGGAGCGGCGGGAGACAACCGCGCATATCGTCAGCCACGAGGATCTGGACCCGCTGCGCGCGGACTTGCCGGGCGGTTGGCCTGACGACGCGCGTTGGCAGAGGATCGTCCTGCACCGCTCTTTTCTGAACTGGGTTGCCTCGTTCTATCGCCTCGTCGCGGTCAAGAAGGCGGGCACGCCCTGGGGGGTTCGCGATCCTTCCGATGTCGCCAGGTTCTTTGCCACCTATGCCGCACATCTGGAGGCAGCCAACCGGCCAGGCCATGTGAGCGTTTCCTTCGATGGGTGGCTGTCCGAGCCGCCATGCCGAGCCGCGCTGTTGCGGACCCTCGGATTGCCGGGGCGGGATCTGTCGCTCGGCCCGGTGGCCGAGTACGGCGGCGGGTCTTCGTTCGATCGCGGGACGCCTCGACCGGACGATCTGCGTAATCGTTGGCAAGCCTGCCTGCCGCAACCGGCCTTTCGCGCGCTTCTCGGCGATGCCTGTCGCGATTTTCGGCTGATGGCGCAGCTCGACCAACATTATCCCCTGGACGCCGCGCGCCTGCGCAGCCTGGCGGAGACTGACAGGCCAGCCGCCAGCGCGGTGCATCCGGGACGCACTGAACGCCTGCAGAGGCGCGCCGCCGCCGGGATGACGGGTGACCGGGCATGAGGGGCGGAGACGCTCTGTCGCAGGTTTCGAGGAGGCTGTCCGTGTGCAAGAGCCGGAACGCGACCCATGGGTCGAAGAACGCGGGCATGGATCCCGCCCGGCTGCTGCACCACTATCCTGCTGATCCCTTGCGCTTCCATGGTACCGACATCGGTGGGTGTATTCGCATACCGGGCCTTACAGTGCAGGATCTTACCGCTCCGGGTGAGATAGTGCACGATATGGCAGTACTCTGATGGGCAGTCTTTTCCTCGACCGTAGGGCAGCCGCATGACCAGTTTTACGTGCACCGCCAATCATCGACGCCCGCCGCACCCAATGGCTGGGCGTACGCATCACCCACACGCCGAGATGGAGGCCTGACATGGTCCAGTTCACGCTGCCGAAGAATTCCACGATCACAACTGGAAAGACCTGGCCGAAGCCCGAGGGGGCGCGGAACGTAAAGACGTTGAAGGTGTATCGCTGGAACCCGGATGATGGAGACAATCCGCGGGTGGATACCTATTTCGTTGATCTCGACACGTGCGGCCCGATGATCCTCGACGCCCTCATCAAGATAAAGAACGAGATCGACCCGACGCTGACCTTCCGCCGGTCCTGTCGGGAAGGCATCTGCGGATCCTGTGCGATGAATATCGGCGGGGTGAACACCCTGGCCTGCATCTACGGGATCGACGAGATCGAGGGCGACATCAAGATCTACCCTTTGCCCCACATGCCGGTCGTCAAGGATCTCGTGCCGGACCTGACGCATTTCTATGCGCAGCATGCCAGCGTCATGCCGTGGCTGGAAACCAAGACGAACATGCCCGAGAAGGAATGGAAGCAATCGATCGAGGATCGCAAGAAGCTTGACGGCCGCTATGAGTGCATCATGTGCGCCTGCTGTTCGACGGCCTGCCCAAGCTATTGGTGGAACGGCGACAGGTTTCTCGGCCCCGCAGCGCTGCTCGCCGCACATCGCTGGATCGTGGACAGCCGCGACGAAGCCACCGGCGAGCGGCTCGACGACCTGGAGGACCCTTTCAAGCTCTATCGCTGCCACACCATCATGAATTGCGCGAAGACCTGCCCGAAGGGACTGAACCCCTCGAAGGCGATTGCCGAAATCAAGAAGATGATGCTGGAGCGGCAGATCTAGAGGCAAGCCGGAAATTTCGGAAGGGCGTGGCGTGCCCGCCCTTCTCATACTTCTCGCCATCGTGATTGCCTGGATGTTTCTGACGTTCAAGGCGCGACAGCGGACGCGAAACTGCCGCTGGCGCGAAGACAGAAACAAGGACACCCCGGAGGGGCGGTATTTTATCTGCACGCATTGTGGCGCGGACACGTTCTGCGAAGGCGGGCAGCCTCCGCAGATTTGCCTGTCCTCCTCCCTGAATTGAGGGGAAGGGCCTAGCCTGGATAGGGCGGGTGGGAGGCCGCTGAATGCGAGCCTGGCTATTGTGATTGCAGACGCCCACCCAAAAGTTCGAGACTTGGATCAGATCTCGAAATCTTCCATCGGCCGACCCGTAGCGAGTGCGTCGTTCATCCAGCCGGGCTTGCGGCCACGGCCTGTCCAGGTCTGACTGGTGTTCTCGGGATTCCTGTATTTGGCGACCGACTTCTTCTTCGGAGCGCTTTCGCCCAAAAGCTCATCGAGATCGAACCCATACTCCTTCGCGGCCGTTTCGGCGGCATCGCGGGCTTTCTTCCGATTGCGTTCATCCACGGATGCGATGGCCTTGTCGACATCGCTTCGCAGTTTTTCGAGTTCCTTGCGGGGCATGTTTTCCAGATCGAATTTCATCGTATCCTCCAGTTTACAGCCCGGGCGTTAAACCCATTGCGAACCGCCTTCAAGAGAAACCTCTTTGGGAGGAGTTTGCCAATTGGCCATTTAGGTATGTACCCTGGAATATGCAGCAGGTAGCGCAGGATCGCGGCCACTTGCACCCGCACCCCGGCAAGATGCGATCTGTACGGCGGTTCCTCTGGCCATTGTTTTGGCAATGGCGCCAAATCCCGAATTACGCGGCTGACGTTACGTCTATTCGGCGGCAATATCGGTTGGTTCAGCCAAGGCCACGATATCCATCATGATCCGGTTCAGCTCGAAATCCTTCGGAGTGTAGACCCGGGCTATGCCGAGTTTACGAAGCTTTCTTGCATCGTCTTCGGGAATGATGCCGCCAACCACAAGAGGAACATGGCCAAGCCCTGCCGCAGACAGGCGGCTGACCAGATCGGCCACGAGGGGCATATGGCTGCCGGAGAGGATAGACAGCCCGATCACATGCGGCGCATCCGCAAGGGCGGCTTCAACGATCTCGCCCGGGGTCAGGCGGATCCCGGCATATTCGATGTCCATCCCGCAATCGCGGGCCCGCACGGAGATCTGCTCGGCTCCGTTGGAATGCCCGTCGAGCCCTGGCTTGCCCATCAGGAAGCGCAGGCGGCGCCCGAGCTTGTCGGACACAAGGTCAACGGCATCTCGAATCTCGTCGAGCCCTTCCGTCCGGTTGGACATGGAGGCCGAGACGCCCGTTGGCCCGCGATACTCGCCGAAGACCCCTCGCATCACGCCGGCCCATTCTCCGGTCGTCACGCCAACCCTTGCAGCCGCGATTGATGGGGGCATGATGTTGCGCCCGGTCTTCGCGGCCTCTCGCAAGCCATCGATGGCCGAGGCGACCGCCGCCGCATCGCGGTCTTCGCGCCACGCAGCCAATCGCCCGATCTGCTCTGCCTCGACCGCGGGGTCGACCGTCATGATCCCTCCGTCGCCATCGATCAGCGGCGAGGGCTCGCCATTCTGGTAGCGATTCACCCCGACGACCACCGTTTCCCCCGTCTCGATGCGGTTCAGACGTTCTGCATTGCTCTCGACCAGGCGCGCCTTCATGTGGTCGATCGCCGCCACCGCCCCGCCCATCGCCTCGATGGTGGAAAGCTCGGCGCGCGCGCCCTCGCACAACTCGGCGACCTTGCGCTCGACGGCCGGGTTGCCCTCGAACAGGTCATCGTATTCCAGAAGGTCGGTTTCCAGTGCGAGGATCTGCTGCATTCGCAACGACCATTGCTGATCCCAGGGGCGCGGCAGGCCCAACGCCTCGTTCCACGCCGGCAATTGCACGGCGCGGGCCCGGGCATCCTTGCTGAGGGTGACGGCCAGCATCTCGATCAGGATCCGCGGCACGTTGTTCTCGGGCTGCTGTTCGGTGAGGCCCAGGCTGTTGACCTGCACGCCATACCGGAACCGACGGTATTTCGGGTCCTCCACCCCGTAGCGGGTGTGGCACATCTCGTCCCAGAGGAAAACGAAGGCGCGCATCTTGCATAGCTCGGTTACGAAGCGGATGCCGGCGTTCACGAAGAACGAGATGCGGCCGACGAGCACCGGGAAATCCTCATCGGACACCTTGCCCCGCAGATCATCGAGAACGGCCTGCGCGGTGGCGAGGGCGAAGGCCAGCTCCTGCTGCGGCGTGGCTCCGGCCTCCTGCAGGTGATAGGAGCAGACGTTCATCGGGTTCCAGCGCGGCACGCTGTTGAAGCAGTAAGCAGCGACATCGGTGATCAGCCGAAGGGACGGGGCAGGTGGGCATACATACGTGCCGCGGCTCAGATATTCCTTGATGATGTCGTTCTGCACGGTGCCCTGCAGGCGGGAAACGTCGGCCCCCTGCTCTTCGGCCACGGCGATGTAGAGCGCCAGAAGCCACGGAGCGGTGGCGTTAATGGTCATCGAGGTGTTCATGCGCTCCAGCGGGATGTCCGCAAAGAGCGTCCGCATGTCGCCGAGATGCGCCACCGGGACGCCGACCTTACCCACCTCGCCGCGCGCGAGCTCATGATCGCTGTCATACCCCGTCTGCGTCGGCAGGTCGAAGGCGACCGAAAGGCCGGTCTGCCCGCGCCCCAGATTGCCGCGGAAGAGGGCGTTGGAGTCCTTCGCGGTGGAGTGCCCGGCATAGGTTCGGAAGAGCCATGGCTTGTCGGCTTGCTTCATCTCAATCCCTCGGGTGATCGCAACAATACTACGCTTCTGTGAGGCTAGACGAAAGATTCTATGCCTGTCAAATGGGCAGGTCGGTGGGTGGCCGTAGCTATCATAGCGCCTTCTAGCCGCGGCGAAAATGTCATGAAACTTGGGCGTTGATAGGTGGCGCGCGTTTAGAAATGGTATCACGTAAAGCCCTAGCCCGACCTAGTGTCTGCGCAACTTTCCTGCGCAATATCGCGCCTGAAGGTTGCATACTTGCGCCTTCCTGCGTATTTCCTCCGAACGAAATGTCGTCTATTCTGCACCGCAGCATATCGCGCCGTTCCAGGAGGTTCCCATGGCCCTAGACACCAATAAGGCGATCGCCGCCTATAAGGCGCCCGAGAAGGACCTCTACGATATCGGTGAGATGCCGCCACTGGGATATGTGCCTGCAAGGATGCACGGATGGCTGATCCGTCGTGAGCGTCACGGGCCGCCCGCCACGGCGATGCTTCAGGAAGTCGTCGAGACGCCGGAGATCGACAGCAACGAGGTTCTGGTGCTCGTGATGGCGGCAGGCGTGAACTACAACGGCGTCTGGGCGGCGCTTGGCGAGCCCATATCGGTCTTCGATGTCCATACGCAGCCGTATCATATCTGCGGCTCCGATGCGTCGGGCATCGTTTGGAAGGTCGGCGACAAGGTCACAGCCTGGAAGGTGGGTGACGAGGTGGTCATCCACTGTAACCAGGACGACGGGAACGACGAGGAATGCAACGGCGGCGACCCAATGTTCTCGCCGACCCAGCGGATCTGGGGCTACGAGACACCCGATGGGTCATTCGCGCAATTCACCCGCGTTCAGGCGCAGCAGTTGATGCCGCGCCCCCAGCATCTGACCTGGGAGGAGAGCGCCTGTTACACCCTGACCCTCGCCACGGCCTACAGGATGCTCTTCGGCCACCATCCGCACGACCTGAAGCCGGGACAGAACGTGCTCGTCTGGGGAGCCTCGGGCGGCCTCGGCTCCTACGCGATCCAGCTCGCGAACACCGCCGGTGCGAATGCGATCGCGGTCATCTCCGATGAGGAAAAGCGCGATTTCGTGATGGGCCTCGGGGCGAAGGGGGTCATCAACCGGCGCGAGTTCGATTGCTGGGGGCAGCTTCCGAAGGTGAACACGGACGAGTACAGGACCTGGTTCACCGAGGTCCGGAAGTTCGGCAAAGCCATCTGGGACATCACCGGCAAGGGCGTGAACGTCGATATGGTCTTCGAGCACCCGGGAGAATCCACTTTTCCCGTCTCGACCTTCGTCTGCAAGAAGGGCGGGATGGTGGTGATCTGCGCCGGGACGACCGGATTCAACCTCACCATGGACGCCCGCTATCTTTGGATGCATCAGAAACGGGTGCAGGGCAGCCATTTCGCGCATCTCAAGCAGGCGTCTTCCGCGAACCGTCTGATGATGGATCGCCGGCTCGATCCCTGCATGTCGGAGGTCTTCCCCTGGGCGGAGATACCCGCCGCTCACGGCATGATGATGGACAACGCTCACAAGCCCGGCAACATGGCCTGCCTCGTGCAGGCACCTCGGGCGGGTTTGCGGACGTTTCAGGATGCTTTGCACGAAGATCCCGTTTGACGGTGTGGCGCACACTGCGACAAATTTGGCGACAAAGACGGCTCCCCCAACTACGGTTTCGGTCTTTTCAGAGGGTTAGCGCCTTACCCACCCCTCATTCTGGGGAGTAGTAACTGGCAGGTGCATTGTGCAGTATTCAACATGCTACGGTTGTATTAACGTAGCGTTTGGACAGTCGGGGTGGACGATGATGGAGCAAGCTTGGGTTTTGGACGTTCTTGCAGACCTAAAGTCCTTCGCGCGGCAGAACGGGCATGCAACCCTCGCCGAACAGCTTGACGACACGCTTCTCGTCGCCGCTGCAGAGCTGTCCAGAGGACGAGAGGACCGAAAGGCCGCTGGGGGATTCGATGAGGGAGAAGCTCGAGACGACTATCGATGGATTGCAGCGAGTGACAACGCATGACGCGCTACAGAACGTCGTCGTCTCGCTGCGCGATCTCTACGAAGTCGATCATGTCGTCTATCACTCGGTAAACCGGTCCGGCGAGCAATATGCCGCGCTGACTTACACGCCCGAATGGGTCGAGCACTATCTGGACCGCGACTACGCTCGCATCGATCCGGTCGTGCAGGGGTGCTATCGCCGTTTTCATCCCGTGGATTGGAAGAAACTGGATTGGTCCAGCCGGATGGCCCGGAAGTTCTTGGCCGAGGCGATCGACGCCGGGGTCGGCAACCAGGGCGTCTCGGTTCCGATCCGAGGGCCGAACGGCCAATTCGCCCTCTTCACCGCCAGTACCCGGACGAACGACGAAGACTGGTCGAATTACACCGAGCGTAACGTCAGCGATCTGATCCTCGTCGCGCACTTCATCAATCAGAAGGCGCTGGAGCTCTCCGACAGCAAGGAAATGGCGCCCACACAGGCCCTGTCGCCGCGCGAGGTCGATGTGCTGAGCCTTCTCGCGATGGGATATTCCCGCGCCCAGGCCGCCGACAGCCTCTCGATCTCCGAGCATACCCTGCGCGCCTACATCGAGGCCGCCCGCTTCAAGTTGAATGCTCAGAACACCACGCATGCAGTGGCCAAGGCGATCCAGCTTGGACTGCTATCGGTGTGAATATACGGTTAACGGCCAGTTCGGCGCCGTTAGGATCGCTTAAACCATGTTTTGCGAATGTGCTCCCATCAACCGGCAATTGGGGGCCATCATGATCCGCTACGTCTACGGCAACGACCTGCACCGCTTTCCGACCTTGCGCGATACGATGTTTCGCGACCGGGCCGATCAGTTCCGCACCCGACTTGGGTGGGAGGTCGAAGTCGGGCCGAACGGCGAGGAGCGCGACGAATACGATGCGCTGAACCCGCTCTACGTGATTTACGAAGATGCCGACGGACGCCATGCCGGCTCCATGCGCTTCCTGTCCACAAGCGGGCAGACCATGATCAACGATCATTTCGTCGAGCTGCTGGATGGCCGGCCACTCTGCAATCCGCTGATCTGGGAATGCACCCGGTTCTGCCTTGCACGCGGTGCCGCGCCCAACGTCTCGGCTGCGCTGATGCTGGGCGGTGCCGAGATCGGCTTGGGGTTCAATCTGAGCTTTTCCGTCGGTGTCTTCGATGCCCGGATGGTGCGCATCTATCGCCGCCTGGGATGGTCGCCCATGGTCATGGGCACATTGGGCGAGGGGCGCGAGGCCATCAGCGCAGGGCTCTGGTCGCATTCCGAGGCGACGCTCTCGCGCATGTGCAAGGCCGCCGGCATTCCGCGCCCGGTTTCGCGCCTCTGGTTCCACCAGTCCCTCTCTATCGGAGCCCGCCAGGAAAGCGATCGCAGAACGGCCTGAGCCGCTGGTGGCGGACGGGGTGCGGCGGTAGGGTCGCCGCGATGACCGAAGTCGCCCAAGTGCAGATGTCGAGCGATCAGACGGCCGCCTATGAAGAGGTGGCTAGCCTGCTGTCGAACGCCGGCGTGAACTTCTCGGCAGGCACGCTGATCCCCCGCAAGGAGGAAGGGCAGGGCGCCTCGATCCTCGCCGTCGTGGGCAAGGCGGGATCGGGCAAGACCCTGCTTCTTGCAAAACTGTTCGAGGCCCTCGCGGAAGCTGGGGTCGAGATCGTCAGCGGCGATTACGAGCATCGCCGCCGTCGGGACCGCCGGACGCTGGCGATCCTCGCGCCCACGAACAAGGCCGCCAGCGTGCTGCGGCTGCGCGGCGTTCCGGCGACCACGATCCACCGTATCCTCTACACGCCGGTCTACGACCCGGAATACGAGAAGATCGCGGAATGGCTGGCCGGGAGCGGGGAGCGTCCCAAGATCGAGGGCCTGAAGATCGAGGGGCTGACCGAGGCAGCGCTCGATCGGGCGGCTGCCTTCTACAGCGCGCAGAAGTCGATCCCGGGCGCGCTGGCCAGTGCCGGGCTTCGCGGGTCGGACTTCATCGCCGGCTGGAAGCGGCGGGAGGAGCCCCTCGATATCGGCTTCGTCGATGAAAGCTCGATGCTCGACAAGCGCCAATTCGACGATCTGGCCGAGCTCTTTTCGTCCCTCGTGCTTTTCGGCGACCCTGCGCAGCTGGCGCCGGTCGGGCAATCGGGCGAGATGGTCTTCGATACCCTGCCCGGGCCGGCTCGCCTGACCCTTTCCCGCGTTCACCGGCAGGCTCAGGGCAACCCGATCCTCGACCTAGCCCATGCGCTCGGGGACGACACGCTGAGCTTCTCTGCGTTCGAGGCGATGGTGCGCGAGGCCGCCGGACGGGACGATCGCGTTGTTCTGGCGGAGCGGGTCCAGGCCGACCTGATGGCCCGCTCGCCCGTACTGGTCTGGCGGAACGCCACCCGCATCCGGCTGATCCATGCCTTCCGCGCCGCCTTTGACGCCCCGGCCGACGCGCTCGTTCCGGGCGAGCCGCTGATCTGCGACGGGCTCGAGCTGCCGCTGAAACATCGCAAGAAGCGGTTGGATCTGGAGGCACGCGGCCTCATTCGCGGGGCCCAGGTGGTCTATCTCGGCCCCGGCAAGAAGCCCGGCTTCCTGCGCCTGCATGTGGTCGGCGCGCCCGAGCCGCAGGTTTCGGCGGCGTCCATCGTCAAGATCGAGGCCCCCGGCGAGGACGAGCCGTTCATCCCATCTGCTGCGCATATGGGGGCGGTGTTCCTGCACGGGGCCGCGGTGACGATCCACAAGGCGCAGGGCTCCCAATGGCCCGAGGTGCAAGTCTTCGCGCCCGATCTCTATGCCGCCGCCGGTTCGGGGCGGATCGAGGCGGGCTTGCCGCTGTGGAAGCGTCTGGCCTACGTGGCCATCACGCGGGCGGAAACGCGGCTCCATTGGGTCATCCGCAATCGCCTGGCCCGCCCGTCCACCGCGCTGCAAACGGCCGATCTCGACCGCGTGCCCGCCATGCCGCCGGCCAACGCCCAGGCGTTCGAGGCGAACTAGTACCTCTCGAACCAGGGACTTCGCGAGAAAGGCCCCGCGTCATGTGTTGTATGCGACATTTCGGAATGCTTCGGCGACATCGCGTTGGTCCCCGGGGTAGCCGCATCCCGGCTTTGCGCCCAAGCTTCAATGGGGGGGCACTATTTCCAGGGCGGCCCCGGCGCTTCAAGCGTCCATCACAGTAAGAGCGAGGGATCCGCATCATGACAACCGAACCGCACGACATCAGGCAACCGGGGTTGGGCCTCGCCCTCATCCCTGTGGTGCTGACCCTGCTCGTCCTGGGGATGCAGCTCTTCTACTTCGGGGATTTCACCCCGCACATTCCGCTCGCCATCGGGCTCGCCATCACCGCCATCGTCGGGGTCTATCTGGGGCATACCTGGAAGAGCATCCAGGATGGCCTCTTTCATGTTATCAACGTGTCGCTTCCGTCCGTCTCCGTGCTGATCGTGGTCGGTATGATCATCGGCGTCTGGATCGCCAGCGGCACGGTTCCCACCCTGATCTATTATGGGCTCGTCCTGCTCTCGCCTTCGGTCTTCCTCGCCGCGGCGATGATCCTGTGCGCGGTCGTGTCCCTTTCGCTCGGTACGTCCTGGGGCACGGTCGGCACCGTCGGCCTGGCCTTGATGGGCATCGGCGAGGGGTTCGGCATCCCGGCCTATTGGACGGCCGGCGCGGTCGTTTCGGGCGCCTTCTTCGGCGACAAGATCTCGCCGTTGTCCGACACCACCAACCTCGCCCCGGCAGTTACCGGGGTGGGCCTCTTCGACCATATCCGCAACATGATGCCCACCACCGTGCCGGCCATGCTGATCGCCTTGGCCATCTACATCTGGGTCGGCTTCACCACGATCGGCGAGGGCAGCGCGACCTTCGAAAGCATCAATGCCATCACCACCGGCCTGCAGGAGGCGTTCTGGATCTCGCCGCTATTGCTCCTGCCCGCCCTTCTCGTGATTGGGCTGGCGATCATGAAGTATCCGCCGATCCCCTCGCTTTTCGCGGGCGTGGTCGTCGGCGCGCTGTTGGCCATCGTCTTCCAGGGCGCAGGCCTCCACGACACGTTCCAGTACGCCAATAGCGGTTACAGCATCGATACCGGAGTGTCCGAAATCGACAGCCTGCTGAACCGCGGCGGCATCCAGTCGATGATGTGGACGATCTCGCTTGTGCTGATTGCGCTCGCCTTCGGCGGCGCCCTGGAGCGGACCGGCTGCCTTGAGACCATCATCCGGTCGATCATGCAACGCGTCCGCACGTTCGCGGGTATCCAGACCTCCGCGATCGGCACCTCGATCGCGACCAATCTGGTGGCGGGCGACCCCTATCTCTCGATCGCGTTGCCCGGGCGGATGTATGCGCCGGTCTATCGCGGCATGGGGTACTCCACGCTGAACCTCAGCCGCGCCATCGAGGAGGGCGGGACGCTGATGTCGCCGCTGATCCCCTGGAATGCCGGAGGTGCTTTCGTGATCAGCGCGCTGGCGCTTGGGGTCGGTGACGGAAACCTCGAGAACCTGCTCTACATCCCGCTGGCCTTCGCGTGCTGGCTGGCGCCGGTGATCGGCGTCTTCTACGCTTGGACGGGTTTGTTCTCGCCGAAGGCTACCGAAGCTGAACGGGTACTCTGGGCGGAGTTGGACGAGGAGGTGATGGACCTCACCGCCTACGGGTTCGACCGGCCGAAGGTCGCCCGCCCGGCGCCGGCGCCGGCGCCCGCGGAGTAGGCACGCGGCAGGGCCCGCCCTTCGGACGGGTGGGCCCCGATGGACGATGAGTCGGCTGTGCCAGAGCTATCAATGTCCCTGGTGCTTCTGCCCCTTGGTGTTTCCCTGGCGCTCTTCGACGGTGAAGACGACATCGAGCTCACCGGCATGTTCGAACAGCAGGGTTGCCGGAATGCGCTCTCCCGGTTCGAATGGGTCGCCGTTGAGCCCCATGAACATCACGTGAAGCCCGCCGGGGGCCAGTGTCACGGTCTCTCCAGCAGGGATGGCAATGGCATCGACATGACTCATGCGCACAATGCCATCGGTCTCCATCGTGGTGTGTAGCTCTAGCCGCGGGAAATCCCCGCGGATGCCGACGAGGCGATCCTCCGTTTCGCCTTCGTTGGTGATCGTCATGTAGCCGCCGCCAGACATCGCGGTTGGCGGCGTCTCGAAGGCCATGGGGTGATCGACGCGAATGGCGCCGGCACGATACTCGTGTGCAATGGCGCCGCTGGCGGTGAAGGAAAGCAATGCTGCTACGCAAAGGGTTGAACGGGTCATGTCAGGGTCCTTTCGACCGCAATGGAGGGCAAAGGCCCCGCTGAGGCGCGTAATTCTCTGATCGGAATGGCAAGATCGGGGCCGGCGGAACGAGCGGCGGAGAAGGACGCGGGCAGGAGGAGCCCGCGCGCGATGGACCCGCACCGACCACCGCTGATCAAGCGGCTGAGGAGGGGCGGTAGCAGAGGCAGCGCCCGCCGGGGCGAGCCAGCGCTCCACGCGCAGGGATGGCGAACCGGCGCACGCAAGTGTGTGACGGAGACCGCAGGATACGTCCGACCCGCATGCTCATTCGGCCCTCCGCAGAGATCCGCGATCCCGAAGTCCGCACGCGTCGTGCCGGTCACGCGCGCCGCGCTCTTGGGATACACTACCTGCGGGTTGGCCACCTGAAAGTGGATTGCCGCGAGCGGAAAAGCGGTGATCCCGTAGAGGCGGCGCCCCAAGGCGGAAAATAGGCTCAAAGGCGTGGGCGCGAAGGTAGCTCGCGACCATGGTCTTCAGTATGCGAAGGAAGCGCGACTATCCGTCACGTGATGGGGCGAAGCTCCCCCGGCCAGGTCAGCGACCCCAGGTCCGGACCGCTCCGCAATCCATATGCACGAAATTGGACCGGGAATATCGCCCGACGCCACCAACCTTGCAGGCCGCCGCCGCACGCGCGATCTGGTTCACGCTCCGCGTTTTGAGGCGCAGATCGGCGGCTTGGCCCAGCATGTGAAGGGATTGCTTGGCGACCCCGCGGGACTTGCTGCGCAGCATCGCATTGGTCTGTGGCGTCCGGTAGCCCGAGAGAAGCAGATAGGGCTCATCGGCCTCCAGCAATCCGTGCGCGGCAGACATCACGTCGATCGTGCGGGTATCGATGTTGATTTCGCGATTGGACCGCCAGTCACGCATGAAATGATTGATCTCCTGAAGGGCGGGGCGAACGTACTTTCCGTCGACCCAATAGATCAAGTCAAGGTTTTCGCCGGTTCGCCCCGAATACATGCGAAGCCTGCGGATATCTCCACCGCCTCGAAGGAATCCGAAGGCGTTGCCGTAGGTTGGAGCCGCCGTCACGCCAATTGCCGCGAACGCGCCCAAGAGCCCGCGGCGACTGATACGGCATTCGCCGTTCGTCGCATCGTTAGTCATGCCTGTCTGCCTCGTTCTGCCGATTGTCCGGCCATTTTCTGAACCATCCCACAGCATTCTCTATTGCACAAGCATTCGTGGCAGCAAATGTCGTGTGCCGTGATGGCCTTTTGTTCCCCCTTAGTGAGCGGGATCTTGCGCACATCATCCCGAACGAGGCGTTAACGACGTTTAGGAAAATGACGGATCGTGACCTTTGAGCGACATGAGTTCGCGCTCCGGCTTTCAGGTTTTGTTCAGACAGTTCGTGCTTTGGTAGGGTCACGAGGAGTTTTGGGAAGGTGCAGGTCATGAAAGCGACGCCGCCGGCGAAATCCGCGAGCATGTCTGCCGCGGCCGCCTTCCCGCGCCTCCAGTCCGCGAGGACGATGCTGGCCGTGCTGACCCTGGGCGCTTTTGTTAGCCTGCTGGGGCTGGCTCGCCCCGCGGCTGCGCAGAACGAGGGAATCGCCTTCAAGCAGGCCCTGGCCGTTGCCGCGGCCAAGACGGCTCCAATCGCTGAATTCTACGCGGCGCGCTCCTACGAACCGATCTGGACGGGCCGAACTGATGCTGCCGCCAGGCGGCGGGCTGCCTTCCTGAAGGCGTTGGACGAGGCATCCCTGCACGCCCTCCCCACGAACGCCTACGGTGCCACGGCGCTCCGGCAAGACCTCGCCGACATGCGATCCGCAATCGATCTCGGTGAACTGGAGGTCAGGATTACCCGTTCTTTTCTCGACTATGCCGAGGATATTCAGAGCGGCGTGCTGACGCCTTCGCAGGTGGACAGTCTGATCAAACGGCAGGCCCCCCGTCGCGACCCCGGCAAAACGCTCGAGGCTTTCGCGCGAAGCGCCCCCGCCGGCTTTCTCGCGGCACTGCCGCCGCAAACTCCGGAATATCCGCGCCTCCTGCGCGCCAAGCTGCAGCTGGAAGAGTTGTCCGCGCGGGGTGGATGGGGCCCAGCGACGGGGACGGCGACCCTCAAGCCCGGAGCCGCCGGCCCGGCCGTCGTCGATCTGCGCGACCGCCTGATGCGCATGGGATATCTCGGCCGCACGGCTGCGACGGCCTACGATGGGGCGCTGACGGAGGCGGTTCGGAGTTTCCAGAAGGATCACGGTCTGGCAGAGGATGGGATTGCCGGCCCGGCGACACTAGGCGAGTTGAATCGGTCGGTCGAAGAGAGGTTGGAGCAGCTTGTCGTAGCCCTGGAGCGGGAACGGTGGATGAACATGCCACTCGGGCGCCGCCACGTGCGGGTCAACCTTCCCGACTACTCGGCGCAGATCGTCGACGACGGACGAGTAACCTTCCAGACACGCTCCGTCATCGGCAAGGGCTTGCGCAGCCACCAGTCGCCCGAGTTCTCCGACCTTATGGAGTTCATGGTCATAAACCCCACCTGGAACGTCCCGCGTTCGATCACGACGAAGGAATACCTTCCGAAGCTCCAGGCCGATCCCGGTGCCGTCGGGCATCTCGAGTTGGTCGACAGCAAGGGGCGCGTCGTGTCGCGTGGGGCCGTCAACTTCACCGCGTATTCGGCCGCAACCTTTCCATTCCGGCTGCGAGAGCCGCCGAGCCAGAGCAATGCGCTTGGCCGCGTGAAGTTTATATTCCCGAATGCGTATAACATCTACCTGCACGACACGCCGGCGAAATCTCTGTTCTCCCGTGAGACGCGCGCCTACAGCCACGGTTGCATTCGCCTGAACGACCCGTTCGACTTCGCCTATGCCCTGCTGAGCGTTCAGACCGGCGATCCCGTGGGCTTCTTCAAGACGCGACTGAACAGCGGCCGGGAAACCTACGTGAACCTCGATGCGCCTGTCCCCGTGCATCTGATCTACCGGACGGCGTTCACCCAGGCCAAGGGGCGGATCCAGTTCCGCCGCGACATCTACGGGCGCGATGCGAAGGTCTATCGCGCGTTGAACGATGCGGGGGTGACACTCGATACCGTGCGGGGATAACTGGCGCCACGTCCTGCATTCCGGAGCCGGCCTCCATGGCGCACACCCTGACCGAGATCGCGACTGCGATAGATGCCCGGATCGAAGGGGATGGCACGCTTGTGATCGTCGGAGCCGCGGAGCCTGCGGCTGCGATGGCCGACACCTTGGCTCTGGCGATGGACGCGCGGTATGCAGAGGGTCTCTCTGCCGGTAGCGCCCGTGCGGCGCTCCTTTGGGAGGGGGCGGACTGGCGGGCGATGGGCCTCGAGGCCGCGCTATTCGCAAGGCGCCCGCGATTTGCGATGGCCGGCTTGACGGCGGCGCTCGATCCCGGACCCGATCTGCCGCGCGGGATCCATCCGGCGGCGATCATCGATGGAACGGCCCGGATTGGCGAGGGAGCCCGGATCGGCCCCTTCGCAGTGATCGGCGCGGAGGTCTCGATCGGGCCGAGTGCCCGCATCGCCGCCCACGTGACCATCGGCGCCGGAACTCGGATCGGCGCCAATGTCCTGTTGAATGCCGGGGCGCGTCTGGGGCGGGCCGTCACGCTCGGCGCCCGCGTCATCGTCCAGCCCGGCGCGGTCATCGGGGGAGACGGCTTTTCGTTCGTCACCCCGGACAGGTCGGCCGTCGAGCGCGTACGCGACAGCGTCGGTCGCGAGAACGCCGAAGCTCCGCAAAGCTGGACCCGCATCCATTCCCTCGGCGGCGTCGAGATCGGTGACGACGTGGAGATCGGTGCGAACAGCACCATCGACCGCGGCACCATCCGCGCCACCCGGATCGGGCGCGGCACAAAGATCGACAACCTGGTGATGGTCGGCCACAACGTGCAGGTCGGCGAGGATTGCCTCTTCTGCTCGCAGGTGGGCATCGCAGGCTCCACGCGGATCGGGGACCGTGTGGTCCTGGCCGGGCAAGTCGGGGTGAATGACAACATCTTCGTCGGGGACGACGTCGTGGCGGGGGGCGCCACGAAGATCTTCACCAATGCCCCGGCCGGGCGGGTGCTGCTGGGTTATCCAGGCATGAAGATGACCACACACATCCAGATCCAGAAGGCGCTACGGCGCCTTCCAAAGCTGTTCGACGAGGTCCGCGCATTGCAGAAATCGGTTTCAAACCGGGACCCAAATCACTAGATCCTGCCGGATGAACAAGGCGGCAATGGAAGTCACGGGCGGAGCGGATCGGATGGGCGTGCAGGGCAGGGTCGTCGGGATACTCGCCGAACAGGCGATGCTCGATCCGTCCGAAGTCGAAATGGGCCAAAGCCTGGAGGACCTCGGCATCGACAGCCTCGGCGTGGTCGAAAGCATCTTCGCCATCGAAGAAGCCTTCGACATCCAGGTGCCGTTCAACGCCAACGCCCCGGATCAGGGCGACTTCGACGTCTCGACCGTTCGCTCCATTGTCGCGGCCGTCGAGCGTATCGTGGCGGAACGCCGCCCGTGAAGCGCGTCGTCATCACCGGGCAGGGCACAATCAACCCTCTCGGGCACGACGTGCCATCGACCCTTGAGGCGATGCGCGAGGGCGTGTGCGGTATCGGGGAGCTCGCCTTCCGCGACGTCGAGCGCTTGTCGATCCGCATCGGCGGCCAGGTGCGGGGATATGACGCCGAGGCCCAGTTCAACCGCCAGCAGATCGCGCTTTACGATCGGTTCACCCAATTCACGCTGATCGCGGCAGACGAGGCGATCACGCAATCGGGCCTGGAGTTCGACGGCGAGCTCGCGGCGAGCACGGGTGTGGTGCTTGGCACCTCCGGCGGCGGCCTGATCACCCAGGACGACAACTACCGAAGCGTCTATGAGGATGGTAAGAACCGCGTCCACCCCTTCGTCGTCCCGAAGCTGATGAACAACGCGGCCTGCAGCCATGTTTCGATGCGCTACAACATCAAGGGGCCAAGCTTCACCGTCGCGACCGCATGCGCGTCGTCCAACCATGCGATGGGGCAGGCCTATCAGCTCGTTCGAAGCGGTGCCGCCCGGGTGATGGTGACAGGCGGATCCGAATCCATGCTGTGCTTCGGCGGGGTGAAGGCATGGGAGGGCCTGCGCGTGATGTCACGCGATGCCTGCCGTCCGTTCTCGGCCAACCGCAACGGCATGGTTCAGGGCGAGGGTGCGGCCATCTTCGTCTTCGAGGATCTGGACCATGCGCGCGCCCGGGGAGCGGAGATGCTGGCGGAGGTCATCGGGTTCGCCATGACCTCGGATGCCAGCGACATCGTCATGCCCTCGAAGCAAGGGGCGGCCCGCGCGATCCAGGGGGCGATCCGCGATGCGGAGGTTTCGAAGGACGCCATCGGGTACATCAATGCCCACGGCACCGGAACCGCCGCCAACGACAAGACGGAATGCGCTGCGGTGGCCGATGTCTTCGGTGCGCATGCCGACAGGCTCATGATCTCGTCGACCAAGTCCATGCATGGGCACCTCATCGGCGGAACGGGGGCGGTGGAGCTTCTTGCCTGCACGATGGCGCTGCGCGACGGTGTCATCGCGCCGACCATCGGCTACGAGGAACCCGACCCGGAATGCGCGCTCGACGTGGTCCCTAACGTGGCGCGCGAAGCGAAGGTCGACGTGGTGCTGTCGAACGCATTCGCCTTCGGCGGCTCAAACGCCGTGCTGGCCCTGCGCGCCGTATGACGGCAGCGCCTCAGCGCGCGGTCTCCGGCTGGGGGCGGGCCGCCAGGGCATCGTAGGCCGCCGTGAAACCGGAAAGGGAGACGGTCAGCGTCACCTCCTGATCCGGCGCCGCCATCGGCACGATCGTCACTTCCCCCTTCGCCCCGCGCTTGAATGCGGCGACCTCGGTCTCCAGGAAGCCGATTTGCGCGACGCACCCGACCCTGTTGCAGAAAGTGAACGGATAGCGCTTCGCCGCGCCGCCATCGACGCTGAGAACGATGGACTGGGTCAGAAGCGTGTTGAGAGGCGTGATGATGGTGGCCCCGGCCGCAACCTGTGCGCCCGGCAGCGGAAAGATGTTCACCTCGGCTGTGCTGACGCCGCCCTCGTCGAAAAGGGTCTGGTGGATCTCGCACGGATCCTCGATTCCCTCCACGCGAATGCACCGCATCTCCCAGTCGCCGAACGTATCGACGACGTAGGTCTCGCCCTGCTGCGGTCCCGCCGGGGCCGCCCCGGCTGGCGCGTCCGCCTCGGCCGGCGCATTTGGCTCGGCTGGTGCTTCCGCCTCGGCCGGCGCTTCCGACCCGTTCGACGCGTCTGGCTCGGCCGGCGCGTCTGGCTCGGCTGGCGCTTCCGCCTCGGCCGGCGCGGCGGGGGCCACTCCCTCGGTCTGGGCAGGCTCCGGCGCAGCCGTGGAATCCTGTGCGAGGGCGCCGGTTCCACAGAACAGCGCAACAAGAAGGGCCAGATGGGCGGCGCCGCGAGGCGCCGAAGCCGGAACGGCGTGCGGGAACGGGGTGGTGCGGGCCATGGATCCTCCGGCTTGGGCGAACGCATCGAGATGCGAATGTTTGCAAGGCACCTACCATGACGCGAGAAGAGTGTCAGGCGCGAAAAGAATAGGGGCAGCCGCGACGCGAAAAGGGCCCCGAAGGACCCTTTTCTCTTGAATTTCTCCCTGCCGGACTTGCCGGTCGTTATTGAGCGCAACCTAGGGGTAGAACGCGCCATCGGTCAACAGGCCAAGGCCCATCGGCCGCTCGAGCGGCAAAAAAAAGACCGCGCCCGGGGGCGCGGCCAGTCCGACAGAGAGGGAGTGTTCCGCCGGGGCTTCGAAACCCGGCCGAACGCTTTGCAGAATGCTGCGCAATGATTAATAAATGGTGCCCAAGAACCGAATGGAGATCGGGCGGGAATGACAGCGGCGATCACAATCGGCGGGGGCGGGCCAGACTACGCCACCCCTCAAACCCTCCTGCTGCCCATGGCGAACCGGCACGGCCTGATCGCCGGGGCGACCGGAACGGGCAAGACGGTGACGTTGCAGATCATGGCAGAGCGCCTTTCGGCCCAGGGCGTGCCGGTGCTGCTCACGGATGTGAAGGGCGACCTATCCGGCCTCGCGGAAGCGGGCTCGGCAGAGGCGAAGCTGCATGCGCCGTTCCAAAAGCGCGTCGAGACGATCGGGCTGCGGGACTACGCCTATGCCGCCACGCCAGTGACGTTTTGGGATGTCTTCGGCGCCGCCGGCCACCCGGTGCGCACAACCCTGGCCGAGATGGGGCCGCTGCTGCTGTCGCGTCTGCTGGAGTTGACCGATGCCCAGGAAGGGCTGGTCAACATCGCCTTCCGCATCGCCGATGAGGAGGCGCTGCCGCTACTCGACCTGAAGGATCTGCGGGCGCTTCTCGTCTGGCTGGGCGAGAACCGGCGCGCGGTGTCGCTGCGCTACGGAACGATCTCAAGCGCTTCCATCGGTGCGGTGCAACGCCGGCTTCTGGTGCTGGAGGAGCAGGGGGCCGATCACTTCCTCGGCGAGCCCGCCATTGATCTGACCGATCTGATGCGGCGGGACGAGACCGGCCGCGGGATGGTCAACATTCTGGCGGCCGACCGGCTGATGAGCGCGCCCCGGCTCTATGCGACCGTGCTGCTCTGGCTGCTTTCGGAACTGTTCGAGGAACTCCCTGAGGTCGGAGATCCGGAGCGGCCCGTGCTCGTTCTCTTCTTCGACGAGGCGCACCTGCTCTTCGACGATGCGCCGAAGATGCTCGTCGAGAAGCTGGAGCAAGTGGCGCGGCTGATCCGATCGAAGGGGGTTGGCGTGTATTTCGTGACACAGAACCCCGACGACGTGCCGGAGGATATCCTGGGACAGCTCGGCAACCGGGTGCAGCACGCCCTGCGCGCCTTCACGGCACGCGACCGGCGGGCGTTGAAGTCCGCGGCCGAAACCTATCGCGACAATCCGCGTTTCGAGACGGAGGCGGCCCTGCGCGAAGTCGGCACCGGTGAGGCCGTCACCTCGATGCTCGATGAGAAAGGCGCGCCCGGCATGGTGGAGCGGACGCTGATCTGCCCGCCGCAATCCCGGCTTGGGCCGATCTCCCTCGCGGCGCGTGCGGCCCATGTTGCGGCCTCGCCGATGGCCGGAAAATACAACTCGCCCCTTGATCGCGACAGCGCCTTCGAGCGGCTCCAGGCGCGGGCCGAAACGGCTGCGGCCGAGGCGGAGGCTGCCGAGGCCAAGGCCGAGGCCGAGACTGCCGCCGCGCGGGAGTTCAACGCCGCCCGCCGCTACACGGGCAAGGGCGTCGGCCGGTCGAGCGCCCGCAAGCCCGCGCGGCGCAGCGACAGCGCGGCGGATGCGTTCGTGAAGTCCTTCGCCCGCCAGTTGGGCAACCGTACCGGCCGGGCGGTGGTGCGCGGCGTGCTGGGAGGGCTCTTCAAGGGCCGGTAGGCTTGAAGAGCCGCGGCCGCGTGGGCGCCGGCCATATCAGCCACCGGCCGTCGAGATGCGAAGCCCATTCCGGGCGGGCTCTCCGCGGCGCGCGTAAAGCCGGCTCTACAGCGGCGTGATCTTGAGCTGGGTAAGACGGTTGTTCTCCCGTTCGACCACCTCGAAGCGGAATCCGTGGAAGTTGAACACCTGACCCGGGATCGGGATCATCTGCGCCTCGTGTATGACCAGCCCGGCCACGGTGTTCGCCTCGGTGTCCGGCAGGTTCCAGTCCTTCGCGCGGTTCACGTCACGGATAGTCATGGCGCCGTCGACCATGAAGTGGCCGTCGGGCGAGCTTTCGATCTCGTCGCCGCCGCCCGCATCGAACTCGTCGGTGATCTCTCCCACGATCTCTTCCAGGATGTCCTCCAGCGTAATGAGGCCTTGCAGATCGCCGTATTCGTCGACCACCAGGGCGAAATGCGTATGCCGACGCAGGAACTGGCGCATCTGGTCGTCCAGCGTCGTGGTCTCGGGAACGAAGTAGGGTTTGCGCGCCACCTGGAGGAAATCGAAGGTCGCGAGGGCCGTCGCCGCTTCCTCGGCATGGATCAGGCTCTCGTGGACCCCGCGCAGAAGATCCTTGGCGTGGATGACGCCGATGATGTTCTCGGGGTCGCCCTTGAAGACGGGCAGGCGGGAATGCGGCGAGCTTAGGGACTGGGCCAGCACCTCCGATGGCGCGGCATCCGCGTCGATCATCTCGATGTTCGAGCGGTGGCGCATGATCTCCTCCACCGTGCGCTCGCCCAGATCCAGCGCGCCCAGCAGCCGGTCGCGATCCTCCTTGTGGACGATGCCCTCCGAATGGCCCAGATGCAGCGCGCCCACGATCTCTTCGCGCACCTGAAGCATGTTCATGTCTGGCGCCACTTGAACCCCGAAGAGCCGCAGCACGGCGCGGACGACCACCCGAACGGCCCCCACCAGCGGCGCCATGACGGTGATCACCACGCGCACGATCGGCGCCGAGAGCGAGGCCGCCGGCTCGGGATTGGTGATGGAATAGGTCTTCGGCAGGACCTCTGCGAAGACCAGCACGAGGACGGTCATCACCAGCGTCGCCACGGCCACGCCGCTGTCGCCCAGCGTGCGGGTGAAGAGCGCCGTGGCCAGCGAGGTCGCGAGGATGTTCGCCAGGTTGTTGCCCAGAAGGATGCCGCCGATCAGCCCTTCCTGATCCTCGGTCAGCTTCAGCGCGGTCGCGGCCCCCTTGCTGCCGCCATCGGCCATTGTACGCAGCTTGCCGCGCGACGCCGCAGTAAGCGCCGTTTCCGAGCCCGAGAAGAAGCCCGAGCAGCAGAGCAGCAGCAGGATCGCCCCCGACGTCAGCCAGAACGCCGAGTCCAGTTGTGCCGCGATATCGCCCATCGTCTCCTGCCCATTGCCGCGCCAGACCCTCTTATGGGTGCGCCGCCGGGGCAGGGCAAGGTGGGCGCGGCATCAGCTTTCTGGCGCCGCACCCTCGTCCGGGGACGCGTCGGGGGTCCCCGGCTCCTCGTCGGCCCCGATGCCCTGATCGGCGACCCAAGCAACCGAGACGACCCGCTCGCCGGGCGCTGTCGAGAAGACGCGCACGCCGCCCGCAGCCCGGCTGCGGAACGATATGCCCTCGACCGGGCACCGGATGGATTGACCGGTCGAGGTGGCGAGCATGATCTGGTCGGCGCGCTCCACCGGGAAGCAGGCCACCAGCGCACCGCCGCGCATCGCCCGGTCCATCGCCGCCACGCCCATGCCGCCGCGCCCGCGCACCGGATAGTCGAGGCTTGAGGTCAGCTTGCCCGCGCCGCCTTCGGTGATCGTCACCAGCAGTTCCTCCGCAGCCGACATGGCGGCGTAGCGATCCTGCGGCAGCGCCACCTCGGCCACGGCATCGTCGTCGGCCTCTTCGTTTTCCGCCTCGACCGTCATCCCCTCGATAGCGCGCCGCATCTTGAGATAGGCCGCCCGCTCTTCCGGCGCCGCCTCGAAATGCCGGATGACCGCCATGGCGACCACCGCGTCGTTCACACCCAGTCGGATGCCGCGTACGCCGATCGCGTTGCGCCCCTTGAAGATCCGTACGTCGGTCGAACGGAAGCGGATCGCCCGGCCGCTGGCTGTCACCAGCATCACGTCGTCCTCCGCCCCGCAGATCCGGGCGCGCACCAGATGCACGCCTTCGGGCAGGCGCATGGCGATCTTGCCGTTGCGCATGACGTTGGTGAAATCGCTCAGGGCGTTGCGCCGCACGTCGCCGGCGGAAGTGGCGAACATGATCTGCAGGCGGTTCCAGTCGTCTTCCGGCACGTCCACAGGCATGATCGCGGCGATGGAGACGGATTTGGCGATGGGCAGCACGTTGATCATCGGCTTTCCGCGTGCGTTGCGCGAGCCCATCGGCAGGCGCCACGTCTTGATCTTGTAGACCATGCCGTCGGTGGTGAAGATCAGCAGCTGCGTGTGGGTGTTGGCCACGAAGAGGCTCGTGACCACGTCGTCGTCACGCGTCGCCATTCCGGAAAGGCCCTTGCCGCCGCGCTTCTGGCTGCGGAATTCGGCCAATGGCGTGCGCTTGATGTAGCCGGACTGGGTGACGGTCACCACCATGTCCTCGCGCTCGATCAGGTCCTCGTCTTCCATGTCGCCGGACCAGTCGGCGATCTCGGTGCGGCGCGGCACGGCGAACTGCTCACGCACCTCCCGCAGTTCGGTGGCGATGATGCCCATGATCCGCTCGCGTGAGCGCAGGATATCAAGGTAGTCGCGGATGCGGCCGGCCAGCTCTTCCAGCTCGCCGGTCACCTCACGGACGCCAAGCGCGGTGAGCCGCTGCAGGCGCAGATCAAGGATCGCGCGGGCCTGTGCGTCGCTGAGGTTGTAGGTGCCGTCTTCGTTCACGGGGTGCGCCGGATCGTCGATCAGCTGGATGTAGGGGATGATGTCGTGCGCCGGCCAGCGGCGTTCCATGAGCCGGGCGCGGGCCTCGGCGGGATCGGCAGAGCTGCGGATGGTCGCCACCACCTCGTCGACATTCGAGACGGCCACGGCCAGACCGCACAGGATATGGCTGCGCTCGCGGGCGCGGCGCAGATCGAAAGCGGTGCGGCGGGCAACGACGACCTCGCGAAACTCTATGAACGCGGTCAGGAAGCGGCGTAGCGTCAGCTGTTCCGGACGCCCGCCGTTCAGCGCCAGCATGTTGCACCCGAAATGTGTCTGCATGGGCGTGAAGCGCCAAAGCTGGTTCAGCACCACGTCGGCGGTCGCGTCGCGCTTCAGCTCGATCACCACGCGCACGCCCACCCGGTCGCTTTCGTCCTGCACGTGTGAGATGCCGTCGATCCGCTTCTCGCGCACCAGATCGGCGATCTTCTCGACCAGCGAGGCCTTGTTCACCTGATAGGGGATCTGGTCCAGCACGATGGCCTGCCGGTCCTTGCGGATCTCCTCCACATGCACCTTGGCGCGCAGGATCACGCTGCCGCGGCCCTCCAGGTAAGCCTTGCGGGCGCCGGAGCGGCCCAGCATCACGCCGCCCGTGGGAAAATCGGGGCCCGGCACGAACTCCATCAGCTGGGCGCTGTCGAGGTCGGGATCGTCGATCAGCGCGAGCGTCGCATCCACCACTTCGCCGAGGTTGTGCGGCGGAATGTTGGTGGCCATGCCCACGGCGATACCGCCCGCCCCGTTGACCAGCATGTTGGGGAACCGCGCCGGCAGGACGGTCGGCTCGAGGTCCTTGCCGTCGTAGTTGTCCTGGAAGTCGACCGTGTCTTTCTCGATATCAGCGAGCAGGGCGGCGGCCGGCTTGTCCATCCGGACCTCGGTATAGCGCATGGCCGCGGGGTTATCGCCGTCCATCGAGCCGAAATTGCCCTGGCCGTCGAGCAGCGGCAGCGACATCGAGAAGTCCTGCGCCATGCGCACAAGCGCGTCGTAGATCGCACTGTCGCCGTGGGGATGGTACTTGCCCATCACGTCGCCGACGGGCCGGGCGGACTTGCGATAGGGCTTGTCGTGCGTGTTGTTCGTCTCATGCATGGCGTAGAGGATGCGCCGATGCACAGGTTTCAGGCCGTCGCGCAGATCGGGAATGGCACGGCTCACGATGACGCTCATCGCATAATCAAGGTAGCTCGAGCGCATCTCGTCGGCGATGGAGATCGTCGGGCCGTCGTAGGCCGACCGCGGCGTCTCGCCGTTCTCTTCGTTTTCCGGGGGTTGCGGGGTGTCGTTCACGTGCTCGGCCCTCTTCGCGCGGGCGTTCTCCGCCGCTGGGAGGGTTCTATCAGACCGCGCGACTGGGGGGCAACCGCCGCTGGTGTCAGCCGCGGGGCCTGAGTGCCAACGAGCTGATTTCCTTGATCTTTACCATTTCGGTGCCACGCTGCGAGTCGCCGATGCAGGGAGGTAGACCATATGGGCGGATCGGAAACGGAACTGATGATGAAGGGCTACGGCCTGACCACGGCAGAAGTGTTCTACCGGATGCCGGATTATCGCAACGTGCTCAACACGTTCGTCTGGCAGGACTACGATCTGGCGCCGGACCATCCGCGGCTCTTCAAGTTCATCGAATTCTGGCAGGACAGCATCGAGGGCCCGCTGCATTCCGTGCGGTTCACCCATCGCAAGATGATCTCACCCGGCGAATGGCGCAACGTCACCGGAGAGTTCCAGCTCCATTAGAACGCCACGCGGCGACGAGCCAGAAGCCGGCCAGGACGAGCGAGAGGATGCCGTTCCAGCTTGCCATGGAAAGGCCCGCGAGGCTCCAGGCGACCTCGTCGCACATGACGATGGTCACCGGCGCTTCGGTGCTCAGCAGGTCCGCTCCGGACAGGCCGCCAAGGTTGGCCGCGCCGCCCGTGCAGCTGCTCGGCCCCAGCCACCATCCCCGCTCCACGCCGGTGTGGTAGGCGGCGATGCCGGCGCCGACCAGTTCGGCCGCCGCCCCCGCAAGCGGCAGGGCCGGGCCGCCCGCCAGCGCCGCCGGCGTGCCTAGAGCAAGCGCCGCCACATGGGGCCATCGCTGCCAGATGCACATCGCGCAAGGGGCCAGGCCCGCGAGGAACTGAAAGGCGAAGGCACCCAGCAACAGCCCAAGCGCGCCAAGCGAGGCCAGCGCGATGAAGGTCGTCCGCGTGGAAAGGCCCATCACGCCGCGATCCCTCAGAGAAAACGGACGGCCGCGAACCCGCCCAGAAGGATCACGCAGAAAAGCGTGAACATGAGCCCAAGGCGCTTTTCGATGAAGTCGCGGATCGGCGGCCCGAACTTCCACAACAGGCCCGCGACTATGAAGAACCGCAGGCCCCGCGCCGCCACGGACGCGACCATGAACACCGGCAGCGAAAGGCCCGTGGTGCCCGACAGGATCGTGATGACCTTGTAGGGGAACGGCGTGACCCCGGCGATCAGAACGGCCCAGGCGCCCCATTCGTTGTAGCGCAGGGCGAACTCGTCGAAATACGCGTCCTTGCCATAGAATTGCAGCACCGGCAGGCCGACGCTGTCGAAGAGCGCGTAGCCGATGAAGTAGCCCGCGAGCCCCCCCAGGACCGAGGAGATCGTGGCGACGCCGGCGATCAGCCAGGCGCGCGAGGGCATGGCGAGGATCATCGGGATCATCAGCAGATCGGGCGGTATCGGGAAGACGGAGGATTCGATGAACGCGACGAAGGCCAGCGCCCAGAGCGCGTGGCGCGTCTCGGCCAGATGGATCGTCCAGTCGTACATGCGACGCAGCATCGCGCTCTCCTTGGATCGCGGGCATAAGGGGGGCAAGCCGCGGCGGGGTCAAGCGGCCGGCCCTGCGGCACGGCGGCCCCGATTGCACCACTGCGGCGATCCGCGTTAAGGCCGCCTGAACGCGCCGCAATTCGGCGCCGGCGGAGGGGTGCGGTGGCCGTTGCGGCACAATCTGAACGGCGGGTCGGGGCGGCACTGGAACGGCTGTGCCGCTGGACCGCGCTGGCGGGCGGGGCGACCCTGGTAGGGATGGCCCTGGTCACCGCGGCCTCGATCGCCGGGCGGGCCCTGGCGGGCTTCGGGCTGGCACCGGTGCGCGGCGATTTCGAGCTCGTCGAGGCAGGTTGCGCCATCGCCGTCTTCGCCTTCCTCCCCTGGTGCCAGATCGCCCGGGGGCACGTGACGGTGGACATCGTCGGCCGGCTGTTGCCGCCGCGGGGCTTCGCGGCGTGCGGCCTGCTCGGGAACTTGGCGCTGACGCTCTGCGCCGCGGTGATCCTCTGGCGGCTCTGGCTCGGCTTCGGCGAGCGGTTCCCCTTGGGGCCACCGGGCCTGCGCGGCGCGCTTGGCCTCGGCCCTGCGCCGTTCTTCGCAGAGACGACCTACGAGTTGCAGCTGCCGTTGTGGCTGCCGTACGGGATATGCGCCGGCGCTGCGGCCATCTTCGCGCTCACCGCGGCCTACACGGTCTGGCGCAGCCTCAACTGGATGCTTGAGGGCGCGGAGCCGGCGATGCAGACGGTGGGTGAATGATGCGCTTTTCATGACCGGCCTCGCCCTCGCCCTGGCCGGGATCGCGGCGATGCTGGGCGCGATCCTTCTGCGCATGCCGATCGCGGCCGCAATGGGGATGACCGGCTTCGTCGGCACGTGGATCGTACTCGGCACCCCCAATGCCGCGCTGAGCCAGCTGAAATCGCTCAGCTACGACACCTTCGCCAGCTATTCGCTCTCGATCGTGCCGCTGTTCCTGCTGATGGGCCAGATCGCGACCCGTTCGGGGATGAGCCGGGCGCTTTTCGCCGCCGCGCAGGCGTTCCTTGGGCACAGGCGCGGCGGGATGGCGCTGGCCTCCATCGGCGCCTCCGCCGGGTTCGGCGCGGTCTGCGGCTCGTCGCTGGCGACGGCGGCGACGATGGGGCAGGTGGCCCTGCCCGAGATGCGGGCGCGGGGCTATTCCGACGCGCTCGGCACCGGCGTTCTGGCGGCCGGCGGCACGCTCGGCATCCTCATCCCGCCCTCCGTAATCCTGGTGATCTACGCGATCCTCACCGAGCAGAACATCGTCAAGATGTTCGCCGCGGCGCTGATCCCCGGCCTGCTGGCGGCGGCCGGCTACATGGCCGTGGTGGCGCTCTACGTCCGGGTTGCGCCGGGGGCCGCCCCCAGGGGCCCCCGCACCGGCTGGGCCGAACGGGGCCGGGCGCTGATCCGGGTCTGGCCCGTGGCGCTGATCTTCGGCACGGTGATGGGCGGGATCGTGGGCGACTGGAACTGGGCCCGCCCCGGCGTTCAGGCGCTATTTACCCCCACGGAAGGGGCGGCGGTGGGCGCCCTGGCTACGCTCGCCTACGGCGCGGCCTCGGGCGGCCTCGGCTGGCGCGGCTTCGGCGCGGCGATCCTCGAGACGGCGACGACGACGGGCATGATCTTCCTCATCCTCCTCGGTGCGCAGCTCTTCAACACGTTCCTCGCCTTCACCCAGGCCCCCCAGGCCCTGACCGCCTGGGTGGGCGAAAGTGGCCTGCCAGCACTGACGGTGCTGCTGGCGATCCTCGGCATCTACCTGATCCTGGGATGCGTGATGGACAGCCTCAGCATGATCCTTTTGACGATCCCGGTCTTCTTCCCCATCGTGATTGCCCTCGACTTCGGCCTTGGGCCGGAGGCCACCGCCATCTGGTTCGGCATCCTCGCGCTCGTCGTGGTCGAGGTGGGGTTGATCACGCCGCCGGTGGGATTGAACCTTTTCGTCGTCAACCGCATCGCGGGCGACGTGCCCATCGCGCAAACCTACCGGGGCGTGCTGCCATTCGTGGCCTCCGACCTGGTGCGCATCGGGCTGCTGATCGCGTTTCCGCAGATCGCGCTGTGGCTGGTGGGCGTCCTGGGCTGACGGATGCGCGTTGACCGGTCCCGCAGTCCGGGCTAGACCGCGCCGCGCCGATGCCCCGCACAGCTTGGGGGCGATGCGGCCCGAGTGGCGGAATGGTAGACGCAGGGGATTCAAAATCCCCCGCCGCAAGGCGTGCCGGTTCGAGTCCGGCCTCGGGTACCAACCCGGCGGGCGGATGCCTATCCCGGGTGGCCGCGTTTCAAGAGCCGCGGGAGCATAGCCGAGAAATCCCGGCCGCGGCCATTCTCGTCCTCCACGAACGTGGCGTAGAGATCCGCCGCCAGCGCGCCCAACGGCGTATCGGCATCCGCCTCTCTCGCCGCCGCCTGCGCCAGACGCAGGTCCTTCAACATCAGGTCGGACGAGAAGCCGGGCTTGTAGTCTCGATCAGCCGGGGTCTCGGGGCCGACGCCCGGCGCGGGGCAATAGGTGTTCATCGACCAGGACGCCCCGGAGGAGGTCGAGACCACATCGAACATCGCCTGCGCCTCGAGCCCCAGCTTCTCGGCCAGCGCGAACGCTTCGCAGGTGGCGATCATCGTGGCGCCGAGGATCATGTTGTTGCAGATCTTCGCTGCCTGGCCGCTGCCGGCCGGGCCGCAATGCACGGCCTTGGAGCCCATGACCTCGAAGAGGGGCTGCGCCTCGGCGAAGGCCTCCGCGGGCCCTCCGACCATGAAGGTCAGCGTGCCGGCCTCGGCGCCGCCTGTGCCGCCTGAGACGGGCGCATCGAGCGCCAGGATGCCGCGGGCGGCTGCCTGCTCGGCCACCTCGCGCGCGGTGGCCACGTCGATCGTGGAGCAGTCGAGCAGGATCGTGCCTTTCGCCATCACCTCCAGAACGTCCTCGGCCACCGCCTTCAGGGCGCCGCCATCGGGCAGCATGGTGATCAGGATATCGGCGGCGAAGGCCGCATCGCTGGCGCTTCCGGCCTCCTGTACGCCCGCGGGGATGGCGGCGTGCAGGTCGTAGCCCAGGACTTTGTAGCCGGCCTTGGCGAGGTTTCCGGCCATCGGGGCGCCCATGTTGCCCAGGCCGACGAATGCGATGTTCATGCTGTTTCCTTCGCTTCCATGTGCCACTCCGCTTCGCCGAGCGGCGCGAGCATGGCGTCGATGTCGTTCGCCAGGACGGACTCCAACGCCTCGTGACGCCAGCGGGGGCGCTTGTCCTTGTCGACGATGAGGGCGCGGATGCCCTCCAGAAAGTCGCCGCGCGCAATGGCGCGGTGGGTGAACCGGTATTCGCGGGTCAGCGCGTCGAGGATGCCCAGATCGCCCCGGCGCACCTCGCGGATCATCGCCAGGGCGCAGGCCATCGACAGGGGCGCGTGGGCTTTCATCCGCCTGCGGGCGTCCACCATCGCTGCGCCCGGCTCGGCGGCCAGGGCCTTGGCGATACCGGCAAGGGAGCGATGGGCGAAGATCGCGTCGATCTCCGCTTGCAGGGCCGCGAGTGGCGCATCGGGCGGCGGCGCTTCGGCCCGGGCGATCGCGCCTGGATCGCCACCCTGCTCCAGCGTGGCGATGAGGGCGGGCCATCTTTCCTGCGGCACGTGATGGTCGGCGAACCCGGCATGGATCGCGTCGCCCGGGCCCATCCGTGCGGCCGTCAGCGCCAGGTACTCCCCGCACCTGCCAGGCGCGCGCGCCAGCAGCAAGGTGCCCCCCGCATCCGGCGCCAGGCCGATGCCCACCTCGGGCATCGCGATGCGGCTGCTGGCGCAGACCACCCGGTGCGAGGCATGGCACCCAAGGCCCACGCCGCCGCCCATGGTGAAGCCCTGCATGAGGGACACCACGGGCTTGGGATAGCCTGCGATGCGCGCGTCCATCCGGTATTCGTCGCGCCAGTAGCCACGGGCGAATTCCAGATCTCCGGCAATCCCGGCAGCGTGGATCTCGGCGAGATCGCCGCCGGCGCAGAAGGCGCGCTCTCCCTCGGCGTCGATGACCACGAGGTGCACCTCCGGGTCGGTCGCCCAGTCGATCAGGGCGGCATCCACGGCCCGCGCCATGGCATGGCTGAGCGCGTTGAGCGCGCCGGGCCGTTGCAGGGTGATCCGGCCGGCGCAGCCCACCCGGCGGATGGCGATGTCGCTCATGCGGCGGCCAGCAGGTTGCGCGCCACGATCAGGCGCATGATCTCGCTGGTGCCCTCGAGGATCCGGTGCACCCGCAGGTCGCGCACGATCTTCTCGATCCCGTAGTCCGCGAGGTATCCGTAGCCACCGTGCATCTGCAGGCAGCCATCGGCCACTTCGCTCGCGGCCTCGGTCACGCGGGCCTTGGCCATGGCGCAGAACTGGGTCGCGTCCGGCCGGCCCCGGTCGAGCTTCCAGGCCGCCTGCCGCAGGAAGATCCGCGAGGATTGCAGCGCCATCTCCATCTCGGCCAGCCGGAACTGCAGAGCCTGGAACTGGTCCAGCGGCTTGCCGAAGGCGGTGCGTTCGCGCATGTAGGCCAGCGTCTTGTCGAGCGCCGACTGCGCCGCGCCGAGCGAGCAGGCGGCGATGTTCAACCGCCCGCCGTCGAGCCCGCCCATGGCATAGGAAAATCCGCGGCCCTCCTCGCCCAGAAGGTCGGCCGATGGTACGGGCGTGTCGTCGAACTGTACGGTCCGGGTCGGCTGCGAGCGCCAGCCCATCTTGTCTTCCAGCCCGCCGAAGCTCAGTCCCTCCGCCCCGTCATGCACGACGAGCGCCGAGATGCCGCGCGGGCCGTCCTCGCCGGTGCGGGCCAGCACGATGTAGGCATCCGAATAGCCGCCGCCCGAGATGAAGGCCTTGGCCCCGCTCAGCCGCCAGCCTTCGTTGGTGCGCGTGCCCTTCGTCTTCAGCGCGGCGGCGTCGCTGCCCGATCCCGGCTCCGTCAGGCAATAGGACAGGATCGTCTCCATCGCGACAGCGCCGGGCAGCAGCCGGGCCTTCAGGTCGTCGCTGCCGAAGCGGTCGATCATCCCGGCGCACATGTTGTGGATCGAAAGGAACGCCGCGACCGAGGGGCAGGCCATCGACAGCGCCTCGAACACCAGCGTGCCGTCGAGCCGGCTCAGACCGGCGCCGCCCGCCTCTTCGGACACATAGAGCCCGCCGAGTCCGAGGGCCGCGATGTCGGGCCAGAGCGCGCGGGGAATGGTTCCCTCCGCCTCCCAGGTGCGGGCATGGGGGGCGATGCGCTCCGCGCCGAACGCGTGCGCCATGTCGAAGATCGCGCGCTGTTCGTCGCTCGGCTCGAAATCCATCCCGCTCTCCTCAGGCGCCCTGCCGGCGAAGCGTATCCATGGCAAGGGGCATGGCAAGGGTAAAGCGGGCAAAGGGCCCTTGCCGTTCGGGCAGGCGGGCCGCCCCAGCTGCCATCCGAGCCACGGCGGGTGATCTGGCGCGCCCCGCGCGCTCAGAGGTCGGCGTGGTACTCCTCGATCAGGTGCTGCACGACGGCGCGCATGGCGTCCTCGCCCGATTGCCCGGCCTCCAGGGCCTCGGCGCGGACGGTCCGCTGCCGCGCAGCGCTCGTCCCGTCCGATACGATCCGGCGGACGCCGGCGATATCGTCCTCGCAGCCGAGCGCCGCGGCATCCTCGGCGACCAGGTCGAGCAGCTCCTCGACCAGCTCCGCCAGCGGCACGATCGCGCCCCGGCCGAAATCGATCAGCCCCTCGGTCGCCCCGTAGCGCTGCGCGCGCCAGCGGTTCTCGGCGATGAGGAACGGATCGTAGAGCCGCCAGCGCTGGTTGCGCATGCGCAGGCGGTGCAGCATCCGCGCGATGCACTGGGTCAGCCCGGCCAGCGCCAAGGCATCGCTCATCCGCGGGGTCACGTCGCAGATGCGGGTCTCGAGCGTGGGATACTTGTGCGAGGGGCGCAGGTCCCACCAGATCTTCGTGCTGTCCTCGATCAGCTCAAGGTCGACCATCGTGTCCACGGCGCGGCGGTATTCGTCCCACCCGGCGAACTTCGGCGGCAGACCGGTGCGCGGCATGCCGTCGAACACGGTCAGCCGGTACGACGAGAGCCCGGTATCCTCGCCCCGCCAGAAGGGCGAGGAGACGGACAGCGCCAGAAGGTGCGGCAGAAAATAGGCAAGCTGGCCCATCAGGTCGATCCGCTCGGCCTTGCTGCCTATGCCCACATGCACGTGCATCCCGCAGATCAGCATGCGCCGCGCCAGCGAGGCCATGTCGCGCTCCAGCTCGTTGTAGCGGTCTTTGTCGGTGGTGGTCTGTTCGGTCCAGTCGGCCATCGGGTGGCAGCTGACGGCGACGGGCGCGAGGTTGTAGCGCCCGGCGACCGCGGCGACCGTTGTGCGCAGCCGGGCAAGATCGGCCCGTGCCTCGGCCACGCCCTCGCAGACCTTCGTGCCGATCTCGATCTGGCAGTTCAGCAATTCCGGGCTGACCTGATCGCCAAGGACTTTCTGGCAGGCCTCGAGCAGCCCCTCCGGCGCGGCCGTGGGCAACAGCGAGTCACGGTCGACCAGCAGATACTCTTCCTCGATCCCGATGGAGAAGTCGGTCGAGGTCATCGGGCCCCCGGAAGGGCAGCGCGCCGGCCGGCGTGCCGGACTGGCGAGCGAGCCGACGAGTTCCCGCAGGTTTCGGCAGGATCGAGACAGGCGGTCACCGGCCGGCCCGCTCAGCGTGCGGGCACCTGCGCGGTGCCTGGGTCGGATGGGGCGAACCATCGCGGCAAGGGAGCGGGCAGTGAACCCGGCATGTTCCGCCATGAACACGTGCGTCGATGCAATCGCGGTTCACTTCGCCCTCCCGACCGGCCCTCTCCGAAAACCCTACCTGCAGATGGAAGAGCGGCAAGTACGACGTTGCTTCCGCCGAATCACTCATAGGGGCGCCCGCGTCGATCATTCCTTGAATTATCAAGATCGTGCGACAATCCACAACTTGAACCAACATTGAGAACTGGCCTTGAACAAGCTGATCAGAAATCATCCAAAAGGGTTAAAATTAGTCACGAATGACGGGGTCACGTGTATATGGGGTGTGCATTTGAAGGGGTATTTCGATGTTCAACCAATTGAATTCTATCAAAGCCGTCACGTTTGCCGCGGCAGGCTTTCTCGCCCTTGCCCTCGGGACGGGCGCGCAGGCGCTGACGCTCACCGGGACGGACTGCATCACGGCCAGCGTCGAGGGTGCGACCGCTTGCGAAGGCATCTTCGAGGGTAACGACAGCAACCAGAATCTCGACGGGATCTTCGGGATCACCGGCTGGACGCAGGTGCTGAAGCTCGACAGTGCCTCGGGAACAGAAGTCCGGCAACGGAATCGAACTCACAGTCGGATCCGGCATGTGGTCTGTCGACAGCTATGGCGGCTTCGATCCGGTCATGTTCGTTCTCAAGGGCGGTCCTACCTTCTCCGCCTTCCTGATGGACCTGAACGTGTTCTCGGGCGCCTTCGACACGCTGTCGCTCCTCAAGGGCAACGGTCAGCGCGGCCCTGGCCTTTCGCACTGGTCCGTCTATCAGGGCGGCATGGACGATACTCCGCCGATGACCCCGATTCCGCTGCCGGCAGCCGGTCTGCTGCTTCTGGCAGGCTTCGGCGCACTGGGCGGCATGAGGTTCGCCGCGCGCCGCGCCTGATACGTAAGGCAACTTCGATCGAAAGGCCCTGTCCCTCGGGACAGGGCTTTTTCTATTCGGATCCTATTCCATGACCGGAATGGAGAATTCGCCGCCTTCCTTGATGCCGCTCGGCCAGCGGGCGGTGACCGTCTTGGTGCGGGTGTAGAAACGGAAGGCGTCCGGCCCGTGCTGGTTCAGGTCGCCGAAGACCGATTTCTTCCAGCCGCCGAAGGTGTGGTAGGCGAGCGGCACCGGGATTGGCACGTTGATGCCGACCATGCCGACGTTGACGCGGGCGGCGAAGTCGCGCGCCGCGTCGCCGTCGCGGGTGAAGATCGCGGTGCCGTTGCCATACTCGTTGTCCATGGCCAGCTTCAGCGCCTCTTCATAGCTCTTGGCGCGGACGGTGCAGAGAACGGGGCCGAAAATTTCCTTGCGGTAGATATCCATCTCCGGCGTCACCCGGTCGAAGAGGTGTGGGCCGATGAAGAAACCCTCCTCGTAGCCCTGCAAGCTGAAGCCCCGGCCATCGACGACCAGCTCGGCGCCCGCGTCGATCCCCGATTGCACCAGCCCTTCGATGTTGCGCTTGGCCGCCGCTGTGACCACGGGGCCGTAATCCACCTCGGCGCCGGAGGTGTAGGGCCCGACCTTCAGCTTTTCGATCCGCGGCACGAGCTTTTCGATCAGCTTGTTCGCCGTCGCCTCGCCCACCGGCACCGCCACGCTGATCGCCATGCAGCGCTCGCCCGCAGCGCCGAAGCCCGCGCCCACCAGCGCGTCGGCGGCCTGATCGAGATCGGCATCGGGCATGACGATCATATGGTTCTTAGCCCCGCCGAAGCACTGAACGCGCTTGCCGGCCGCGCAGCCGCGGGCATAGATGTATTCCGCGATGGGCGTGGAGCCGACGAAGCCGATGGCCTGCACGGTTTCGTTGTCGAGGAGCGCGTCCACCGCCTCCTTGTCGCCGTTGACGACCTGCAGGCAACCGTCGGGCAGGCCGGCCTCCTTCAATAGCTCCGCCAGCATCAGCGGCACGGTCGGGTCGCGCTCTGATGGCTTGAGGATGAAGGCGTTGCCGCAGGCCAGCGCCGGCGCCATCTTCCACAGCGGGATCATGGCGGGGAAGTTGAAGGGGGTTATCCCGGCGACGACGCCCAATGGCTGGCGCATGGAATACATGTCGATCCCCGGGCCGGCGCCGTCCGTGTAGTCGCCCTTCAGCAGATGCGGGGCACCGATGCAGAACTCCACCACCTCCAGCCCCCGCTGCACGTCGCCGCGGGCGTCGGGCAGGGTCTTGCCATGCTCGGCGGAAAGCGCCTCTGCCAACGCGTCCATGTCGCGGTTCAGCAGACGCACGAACTCCATCAGCACGCGTCCGCGCTTCTGCGGGTTGGTGGCGGCCCAGGCGGGCTGTGCCGCGGCGGCGGCGGCGATTGCGGCGTCGACCTCGGCCGTGCTGGCCAGGGCGACCTTGGCCTGCACCTCGCCCGTCGCGGGGTTGAAGACCTCCGCGGTCCGCCCCTCTGCGGGATCGACGCGCGCCCCGTCGATGAAATGTCCGATGCGCTTCATGGCGTCTGCCTCCCTCGCTGCGGGGCCACCCTAGCGACGGCCAAGGGGGGACTGAACCCGCAAAACGCGGAACCGCATATGGGCATGCCCATGGGCGCTGCGCCTTGACACGCGGGCCCGCCCCGGACGACGCTGAACCAGCCCGCGGTCACGCTGGCGGAGGAGCGGAGGAATGTCATGACGGTTGCGAAGATATTGCGGTCAAAGGGCAACGACGACGTGGTGACGCTGCCGCCCGGAAGCTCCGTCGCCGAAGCCGCCAAGGTTCTGGCCGAGAAGCGCATCGGCACGGTCGTCATCTCGGCCGATGGCAAGCAGGCGCAGGGCGTGCTGTCCGAGCGCGACATCGTGCGGGAGATCGCGCGCCGGGGCGGTGCCTGCCTCGAGGATCCCGTCGAGAAGCTGATGACCACCAAGATCGTCACCTGCGGCCGCCAGGACCGTGCCGATACGGTTCTGGCGGCGATGACCAACGGGCGGTTCCGCCACATGCCGGTGGTCGAAGCCGGCGAGATGGTGGGCCTGGTGACCCTGGGCGACGTGGTGAAGTACCGGCTCGACGAGGTCTCGATGGAGAAGGAAGCTCTTGAAGGGATGATCATGGGCTACTGACCGCCGGGCGGCGCGTGCCCGTGGCGGCGATGAACCACCCCGCATGAGAATGGCCCGCGCTTCGGGCGACCGACTGACAGGCGACAGCCCTTTGCGCATCGGACTTTACCCCGGCACCTTCGACCCGCTCACTTTGGGCCATGCCGACATCATCCGCCGCTCCTGTGCGCTGGTCGACAGGCTGGTGATCGGCGTGGCCATCAATCGCGACAAAGGCCCGCTCTTCTCGCTGGAGGAGCGGGTGGACATGATCGGCCGGCATTGCGAAGGGGTCCTGAGCGGCGCAGGTTGCGAGATCGTGGTGCATCCCTTCGAGAACCTGCTGATCGACTGCGCGCGCGACGTGGGCGCCGGCGTGATCATACGCGGGCTGCGGGCGGTTTCGGACTTCGAATACGAATTCCAGATGGTGGGCATGAACCGGGTGCTCGACGACAGCATCGAGACGGTCTTTCTGATGGCCGAGGCGCAGCATCAGGCCATCGCCTCGCGGCTGGTGAAGGAGATCGCGCGCCTTGGCGGGCAGGTGAACGAGTTCGTGACCCCCGAAGTGGCGCAGGCGCTGCGAAAACGTTACGACAACGAGGGTTAGACGGTTAACATCCCGGTCGATCACCCTGGCCGAGGAGGCACGACATGACCGCACCCACCCGCAAGCGCGCGAAGGATTTCGACCAGCGCATCCTGGAGATCTTCGACGGCTACGTGCACGGCAAGATGTCGAAACGCGAGTTCATGTCGCAGGCCGGGAAATACGCCGCGGCGGGGGTGACCGGAGCGATGCTTCTCGAGCAGCTGCAGCCGAATTATGCCTGGGCGCAGCAGGTGGCGCCCGACGATCCCGAGATCGCGACCGAGGTCGTCTCGTACGAGAGCACCGAGGGGCACGGGACGATCCGCGGCCTGATGGCCCGGCCCGCCGGCAGCGACGGCGCCTTGCCCGCGGTGCTGGTGATCCACGAAAATCGCGGGTTGAACCCCTATATCGAAGACGTCGCCCGCCGTGCGGCGAAAGCGGGGTATCTGGCCTTCGCGCCCGACGGCCTGACCCCGCTGGGCGGCTATCCGGGCACCGACGAGGCGGGGCGCGAGATGCAGCGAGAGCTCGACGGCGCCAAGCTGATGGCGGATTTCTTCGCGGCGTTCGAGTTTCTGCGCGACCACGAGGGATCGACCGGCAAGGTGGGGGCCGTGGGCTTCTGTTACGGCGGCGGGGTCTGCAACGCGCTGGCAGTGGCCTATCCGGACCTGGCGGCGAGCGTGCCGTTCTACGGGCGCCAGCCCGAGGCAGCGGACGTGCCGGCGATCGAGGCGCCGCTGATGATCCACTATGCGGGGCTGGACGACCGGATCAACGCCGGCTGGGAGGCTTACGGCGCTGCACTCGAAGAAGCGGGCAAGGAATTCTCGGTGCACTTCTACCAGGATGTGAACCACGGTTTCCACAACGACACCACGCCGCGCTACGACGAGGAGGCGGCGACGCTGGCCTGGGACAGGACTCTGGCCTTCTTCGGGACGTACCTGAGCTAGCTCTACAAAGGCATTGTCATCGCCGGACGGAGGGGTCTTGCCAGTGGGGGTTGCCTTGCCGGTTGCCGATCTCGCGGATGGCGTGCAGATCGCAGCGTTGGCACCGTGCCCAAAGCCACCGTCATGAGACTGATCTGTGCCGCGCCAGAAAGCACTTCCTGGCAGCCCTGATCGGCCTTTTCCCGATGTCGGAAGCCTGATCGGCGCCCATCGGCGGGTTAGAAACGAGAAAAGGCGCAACCGGGTGGGTTGCGCCTTTCATGTCTGTCGCGGGCTCGGGTCGCCCTCCTGCTGACCCTCACCGGCATCGCACCCTTCGGGGCGCGCGCCCAGGGGCATCAGCCGTAGACGGCTTGGGCTGCGATACGGTCGATGTCGCCATGGTAGATGTCGAGGTCGAGCCGGCTGTCGATCGGCAGGGCCCGCAGTTCGGCGAGGGTCCGGCGGTAGGCGGCCCGGCGGCGGGCGGCTTGGCGAAGGCGGGAGATCATTGTCATGTCGTACATCCTTGGTTCGTTGTGGGCGAGGCGGGAACGTTAGCGCTATCCCCGCCTCGTGACCCATATCTAGCCAATTGCCGCGTTGCAGCAAGGGGGTAGAACGAAAGGCAGCCTTGCATGGAATGCAAGGCTACCTGCCCACTAATGTAACGAAATATTAACGGTTTACGAGAACGCCGCGATGCAGCGACGAACCGCGCCCTCCGCAGGCAGTCAGATCAGCTTGCCCATGGCGACGGCGGTGTCGGCCATGCGGTTGGAGAAGCCCCATTCGTTGTCGTACCACGTGAGGATCCGGCACATCGAGCCTTCCATCACCTTCGTCTGGTCGGTGTGGAAGATCGACGAATGCGGATCGTGATTGAAATCCATCGAAACGAGCTTTTCGTCGGTATAGGCTAATATTCCGTTCATCGCCCCGTCGGCGGCTTGCCGGATGGCATCGTTGATCTCTTCGACGCTGGTGTCGCGATCTGCCTCGAAGACCAGATCCACCACGGAAACGTTGGGGGTCGGCACCCGTATCGCCACCCCATCGAGCTTGCCGTCGAGCTCTGGCAGCACCAGGCCCACGGCCTTGGCCGCACCCGTGGAGGTCGGGATCATGCTCATCGCGGCGGCGCGGGCGCGGTAGAGGTCCTTGTGCATGGTGTCGAGCGTCGGCTGGTCGCCGGTGTAGCTGTGGATCGTGGTCATGAAGCCGCGCTTGATGCCGATGGTGTCGTTGAGCACCTTGGCGACGGGGCTGAGGCAATTGGTGGTGCAGGACGCGTTCGAGACGACCGTGTCCTCGGCGGTCAGCTTGCCGTCGTTCACCCCGTAGACGATTGTCTTGTCGGCGTTTTTCCCCGGAGCCGAGATCAGCACCCGCTTCGATCCGTTCTCAAGATGCTGGGCCGCCTTGTCGCGGTCGGTGAAGATGCCGGTGCATTCCATGGCGATGTCGATGTCGGACCAGGGGAGTTCGGCGGGGTTGCGGAGCGACGTGACCTTGATTGCGCCGCGGCCGACGTCGATGCTGTCGCCATCGACGGTGACGGTGGCGGGGAAGCGGCCGTGGACGCTGTCGTAGCGCAGCAGATGGGCGTTGGTCTCGACCGGGCCGAGATCGTTGACGGCCACCACCTCGATATCGTCGCGGCCGGATTCGATGATGCTTCTCAGCACGTTACGCCCGATCCGGCCGAAGCCGTTGATTGCAACTCTCAAAGCCATGGGGGTGCCTTTCGTCCGCGCCTGGGGCCCGCTTGGGGCCGATACCGGTTAAGTCGGACAAGGGGGCGCAAAGGTCAACCCTGCGGCACTGGCGGCTTGCGGGGCCGGCAAAAGCGGCGGAAACGGGTGTCGGCGTTCGGTCGGCTTTCGGTCGGCTTTGTGTCGGACCCCTGCGGGCGGCGGATTAGGGAGATGGTCACATGCGCAACCTGGCGGGCTTCGCGGGGCGGTGCCTGCTGGCGGCGCTGTTCGCGGCGGGCGCGGTGCACAAGGCGGTCTCGCCCGGCGACGCGATGGGGCTGCTGGCGGGGATGGGGCTGCCCGGCTGGCTGGTCTGGCCGGCGCTGGCCTTCAACGCCGCCGGCGCCGCGGCGCTGGTGACCGGGCGCTGGCTGCGGCCGATGGCCTTCGCGCTGGCGGCCTATTGCGCCGGCACGAGCGCGTTTCATTACCTGCCCGACGACCCCTGGCAGATGTCGATCTTCGTGAAGAACTGGGCGATCGCCGGGGGGCTTCTGGTGCTGGCCGCCGGGGGCGGGGGACGTTGGCGGATGTGAACCAAGGCCTGACGGGATGGCCGGTAGCAGGGAGGGCACCGCCCGGTTTGCGGAAGGGCGCGGCCCTTCGTATCGTGCACATGACGGTCGGCGATCCCGTCGCAACCTGCGACACGCGCCACCCGACAGCGAGCACCGCCATGACGCCAATCATCCGCCCGGCCGCGCCGGCAGACCGCAAAGCGATCTGCGCCCTGCATCTGGCCTCGTGGCAGGCCAATTATGGCGCCGAACTGAGCGCGGCCGAACTGCACGGCGATCTGCCCGCGGAAATGGCGGCGAAATGGCAGGATCGGCGCTTTGGCTGGCCGAACCTGATCCTCGTCGCCGACCCGCCGAACGCCGCAGGGGCCATCGCCGGTTTCGTCTGTGCCCTGGCGGATCGCGATCCACCGCTGATCGACAACCTGCACGTCCGCCAGGAGCTGCAGTCTTTGGGGATCGGCGCGGCCCTGCTTGACGCATCGTTCGCGCTTCTCGCCGCGAAGGGCTTTCGGCACGCGACGCTCTCGGCGCTGGAGAGCAACCGGCGCGCCCGCGCGTTCTACGCGCGCATGGGGGGGCGGGATGAGGGCGTGTTCGAGGGCGAGCTGATGGGGAAGACGATACGGGAGCATCGATTCTGTTTCGACCTGACGGTTCGGGTTGGCGCTGACGGCCCTTGGCATCGCGCGGAATGACTAGTTCAGGCGGAACGGCAGGGGAGGGTCGTTCAGTGGAAGGCGCTGGCAACCGGACGTCGTCACCGGCGGTCCGAAAGCCGCTGGCGAGGCAAGTCGACCCTGTCGCGGGGCCGGCCTGGCGCGATCCATGCGTGGGAGGCACAGCGGATCCCGGGGCGCGGCGGCCCTTGGGTTGAATGCCGGGCTTGTTTCTGATGCGGAAAATGAATGGGCCGGGACATCGCCCCAGCCCAACCCATTTAAATCGTCCTGTCAGATCGCCAGCGTGCGGCTGACTTCGACCCCTTTGCCCAGCATCTCGATGCGGTCTTCCCAGACTTCAAGCGTCGCATATGCGGTGGTGTCCGCGGTCTCGACCATGCCTTTGAAGTTTACGTAATGTGTGCCGCCCACCTCGCCGTAATTTCCGGCGTGGTTATGCCCATTCATGTAGAGAACGACATTGTCGTGCGCAGCAAAGAGCGCAACGAGTTGCTCGTCGTCCCACATGTTGTGAACGTCCTTTGGATAGATGGGATAGTGACCCATGACTATCACGCGTTCATCCGCGTCGGCGGCCTGACGAATTTGTTGCTCGATCCAGGTGAATTGTTCGTCCGAGATCCCGCCGTTCCACGTCTTGGCGTTGACAGCCCCAGAAGCCTCCATCGCAGATAGCCGCTCTCTGGCGCTCTCGTGGTTTTCAGTGCCTTCCGCATTGGCGAAAAGGCTGATCTCGTTGCCGTCGAGGACGAGGAAGCGGTGACCGCCACCAGCGAAATCGTAGTACGCGCGCTCCAGCCCCGTGACGCGCTCGACCGCGTCGAGGTAGTCGCCGGCGACGTCATAGTCGTGATTACCGAGCACGAAGAAGTTGTCGACGTCGAGTTTCTCATAGACGGGCAAGATGTGCAGATAGCTTTCCCAATGCCGGTCGATGATATCGCCCAGCGTGACGACGAACTCGATCTCCTGTTCGTTGAAATCCGCGATAGCCTCGCTGAGTTTCCACAAGGAGTGCGAATAGAACCGGCTGCCTCTTGGAGGGACGGGGGCGTATTGTGGGTCCGACACCACGCCAAACCGAAATATGGGACCTGCCGCCTGAGCGTATGCCGGGCCGAAGCCAGAAAATGGAGATATGAGTGAAGCGCCTGCCACAGCTGCGCTGCGGGAAAGAAGGGTACGACGAGTGAGCATGATGAGGTTCCACTTGCTGTTGCCGAGCGGGCGTTCCTGCCGGAAACCTACATCGCAACGCCTGATGACGCTGCCGTGTCAGATTTCTACAGTCTCTGCGACAGAAGCGGGTCTGATGCCGGAGGGAGCGGACTCCCGCGCCAAGCCTTGGGAACCCGTTTCCCATGATCGCGCAGATTGCCGTTGGGGTGGACATAGGGGCCGAGTGTGACCGGCTTGACCTTTCTTCCGCCGAGGCGGCGTAACCCCAACTTTTCGTCCCGTGCTGCTCGCCTGGAACCGGTTTCGACACGGGGTTTGCGCCACCGGCAAAAACCGCCGTTCCAGTCCAGGGCGTGATGGCCGATATCCGGGGTACGGCAGCAAACTCCGCGCCCCCGCCATCCCGCTCACCCCCCTCAGATCGTCCTGAACCCCCCGAAGATCATCCGCTGTCCGTCGAATGGCATCTCGGCCATGTCGCCGCCCATGCGTTCGTCGGCCATGGCCGCCTGCATCCCGGCGTCGCGGGCCTCCTTGGAGGGCCAGACGATGTAGCCGAAGCTGACCACCTCGTCCGCCCCGCAGTTCACCGCCATCGGGAAGGAGGTCAGCTTGCCGTCCGGCACGTCGTCGCCCCAGGTGTCGACCACCTCGAGGGCGCCGTGGCTCTTGAAGACCTCGGCCGCGGTGCCGCAGAAGCGCACGAACGCCTCACGGTTCGCCTTCGGCACGGCCGCGACGTATCCATCCACATAGCTCATTTGTCGGCTCCTCCTGTAGCTCGCATTGGGTGCCAGCCTAGCACGGAACGGGGCCCGCCGTCTCTGGCGACGCTCACAGGTCGGGCGCCACCAGACCAAGGCCGCGCAGGTAGATGCCGATCCCGCTTTCCAGCAGGTCCTCGGGGTTGAAGGGCGAGGCGGTGCCGGGCGCGGCGCGGGCGAAGAGCTCGACCACACCGTGGCTCATCGCCCAGACATGGGCGCTGAACATCGCGGCGGGCGGGCGCTTGTCCGGCGGGATGTGCTGGCTCAGCCCGTGGGCGGCCCGCTCCAGCACGGCCTGCGCGCGCGCCGCCACCGCCGCCAGCTCGGGCGACGCATTGACGGACACGCCGCTTTCGAACATCGCCACGTAATGGCCGGGATACTTCCGCGCGAAGGCCAGGTAGGCGCGGCCGGTCGCCTTGAAGGCGGCGAGATCGGAGGGCTGGCCCTGGTCGAACGCGTATTCCATCAGGTCGACGAAGATCTCGTAGCCCTGACGGGCGGCCTCGGCGATCAGATCCTCGCGGCCTTCGAAATGCCGGTAGACCGCCGCCGGGGTCACGCCCGCCGCCTTCGCCGCCTCGGACAGGGTGAAGCCCATCGGCCCCTTCCCGGCGATCAGCACCAGCGCCGCGTCGACCAGCGCCTGCCGCAGGTTGCCGTGATGGTAGCCGCGTTTAGGCATGCCAGATGTCGGGGCCGCCGCAGATCGCGGGGTCGGGCGGCTTGACCAGATCGTCGTCGCGCCCGTCGTACTCGATCGCCGAGAGCACCGCCTGGATGGCCGCGATTCGCGCCCGCCGCTTGTCGTCGGAGCGCACGATGGTCCAGGGCGCCGCCGGCAGGTGCGTCCGCTCGAACGTCTCGGCGATGGCCTTGGTGTAGGCATCCCATTGGCGCAGGCCGTCGATGTCGATCTGGCTCAGCTTCCATTGCTTGAGGGGGTCGTCCTCGCGTTCGAGGAACCGGCGCAGCTGCTCCGCGCGCCCGACGTTGAGCCACAACTTGAAGAGCAGGATGCCCTCGCCGACCAGCGCCCGCTCGAACCCGTCGGTCTGCTGGAAGAAGAGCTCGCGCTCTTCGGCCGTGCAGAAGCCGAAGACATGCTCGACCACGCCGCGGTTGTACCACGACCTGTCGAAGAGGACGATCTGCCCGGCCGTGGGAAGATGCGCGATGTAGCGCTGGAAGTACCATTGCCCGGCCTCGGTCGCGGTGGGCTTGGCCAACGCCACGATGTTGGCGACCCGCGGGTTCATGTTCTCGCGGAAGCGCATGATCGTGCCGCCCTTGCCGGACGCGTCGCGCCCCTCGAAGATGACGACCACGCGCGCGCCCGTCGACTGCACCCAGGCCTGCAGCTTGGCCAGTTCGATCTGCAGCGCGTAGAGGGTCTTCTCGTAGGTCTTGCGGTTCATCCGGCTGTCGTAGGGGTAGCTTTTCGACAGGATGGTCTTGCCGTCGCACTTCGCGATCGCGGCGCGCACGGCCTTCGGCGCCTCGGTCCTGGCGTAGTCGGCGATCGGGGCGGTGCGGGAGGGGTGCTTTTTCTTTGTCATGTCCGCGAGGCTACGGCGAAGACAGCGTCAGGGCAATCGCGCCCGGTCGGCCCCGGGGGCGGCGGCACGGGCGGCGGCGCGGGCGGCTGCACGGTCGATGGCCGCGACGACGGCGTCGGTCGCCACGTGCTGCGGCATGTGGCCGATCCCGTCGAGCGCCGTCAGCCGCGCATCCGGCAGCACCTTCGACAGGGGTCCGGCGTGGACGTTGAGCGGCACGATCTCGTCGGCGGTGCCGTGGATCAGCTCCACCGGCATCGCAAGGGCGCCGTAGCGCTGCGACATCTCGACGATATGGGGCCGCAGCGTGGCCACCTGCCGGGCATTGGCGCGGAAGGACGCCCGCCGCATCGACATGGGCAGCCCGAAATAGGCGGCATAGCCCTTGGGCACCGCCTGTGGCGCGAAGACGCGGGTCAGCACCGCCTCGGCCTGCGCCTGGGTGGCGAAGGCGGTGACGAAGGGCACCAGAACCGCCCCGCCAAGGGCCGTGGCCGGCACGGTGTAGTTGGCGCCGAGGCCGCCCGGCCAGGGCATCGTGGCGCCCGAGACGATGACCAGGGCCGCGGTCTCCTCGGGCCGCTCCAGCGCCCAGGCCATCGCCACCGACCCGCCGAAGCTGTGGCCGAGGACCACCGGGTCGCGGACCTCGAGCTGGTCGGCCGCGGCTAGCAGCAGCCGGGCCTGGGCGGCGGGGCTCTCGGCGTCCGTCTCGAACGGGCCGGTGTATTGCGGTCCGGCGCGGCCGGTGTAGCCGTGGCCGGGCCTGTCGAAGGCGATGACGCGGAAACGGTCGCTGAGGCGCGCGACCAGATCGAAGGTGAAATCCCGGGTGCTGCCGCCCGCGCCGTGGATCAGCACCAGATCGGGGCCGGCGCCCTGCACATCGGCATGGACCCGAACGCCGTCCACATCGAGAAGGCGGCCCGTGGGCGGATACGCCGCCTCGGCCGCCGCCTCGCGCTGCGCCGCGCGGCCGCCCACGCCGGCACATCCGGCGAGGACCAGGGCGGCGGTTGTCAGGGCGGTGAGGCTAGCGGCCAATTTCATTCAGATCGTACTTCGTTGACTGGTAAATCTCGTTGATCCAGTTGCCATATAGCAGATGCGCATGGCTTCGCCAGCGGTTCAGGGGCGGGCGCGCGGGATCGTCATCCGGGTAGTAGTTGCAGGGCACTCGATCGGCTCGCCCGCCGCGACGTCGCGGTCGTATTCCCGCTTCAGGGTGTCGCTGTCGTATTCGAAATGGTTGAAGATGTAGAGCGCGCGGTGCGCCGGGTCCTCGACCAGGCAGGGCCCGGCTTCGGCGCTGCCCAGAAGCGTGGTGCAGCCCCGGCGCGGCGTCGATCTCGGCCTGCCGCATCTCTGTCCAGCGGCTGACGGGGACGACGAAATCGTCGGAGAAGCCGCGCAGGTAGGGCGAGGCGGGGGCGAGGTTTCGGTGCCGGAAGCAGCCGAACGCCTTTTGCGGCAGCATGTGCTTGTCCACCCCGTGGAGCAGGTGGATCATCGCCATGCCGCCCCAGCAGACCCCGAAGGTCGAATGGACGTTGGTCTGGGTCCAGTCGAAGACCTCGCGCAGCTCGTCCCAGTAGGTCACCTCGGCGAAATCGCAGATGCTCGATGGGCGCGCCGGTGATGACCAGCCCGTCGAACTTCGCGTCGCGCACGTCCTCAAAGGGGCGATAGAACGCCTCCATATGCTCCGGCGAGGTATTGCGCGTCTGATGCTCGGTCATGCGGATCAGGGTCAGTTCGATCTGCAGGGGCGTCGCGCCGATCAGCCGGGCGAACTGCGTTCTCGGTCGCGGATCTTCTCGGCATCAGGTTCAGCAGGCCGATCTGCAGGGGCCGGATGTCCTGCCGTTCGCCCTCTTCTCGCCGACATCACCATCACGCCCTCGCGGGTCAGCACGTCGTAGGCGGGAAGCTCGGCCGGGATGCGGATGGGCACCTGATTGTCCTTTCGGTTCGCTCGTGTCGTGATGGGGCCGCCGGCCCCATGGATGATCAGGGGCCTTCGGACCCTTGGGTCAGGCGCCGCGCCGGTCGAGCGCCAGGGCCACCAGATCGACGAAGTCGGCCGCGTCGCGCACCGCCGCCACCTCTGCCGCCGTCACCGAGACGCCCCAGTTCCGCGCCATCGCCGCGTAGCGCGGCTGCCGATCGGCCAGGGCGCGCGCGAAGATCCAGCGCACGAAGGCGTCGGGATCCACCTCGTCCTCCGCGACGCCGGTCTCGGTCAGATAGGCCGCCCAGTCGCGGTCCAGAACCTCCGGGCGGTAATACATCGGCTTCGGCGCGGCATCGAAGCGGCGGATCAGCGCCTCGGTATGCGCGGCGTCGCCTTCGATCCACACCATCAGGCCCGCCTGCTGCAGGGCCGTGAGCACCGGATCGTCCGGATCGCCCGGGTCCACCACCTCGCAGATCGAGCCGCCGCTGTCGCAGACGAAATGCGCATAGTCGTAGAGCCGCTGCGCCCGGTCGGCGAAATGCGCGGTGTCGAGGAGGGCCGCGACCTCGGCCTGCCGGTGCTGTTCCTGACGCAGCTGTATTCCTCGAGCGGCAGGCCGCCGCGCGCCGGATCGCCGGGCTTGCCGAGATAGGTCGAGAGCGGGGCGAGGTTGTCGAACGTGATGTTGCTGGCGATGTAGATGCTGTCGCTCAGCAGCAGTTCCGCCAGGAAGGGGTTGCGCATCGCCTCGCGCTTGAAGTTGTCGACGATGTGCTCGCCCATGTAGCGGGTGCCGATGCGGTAATCGACGGAATAGTGGAACCAGTCGCCCGAACCGCGCAGCAGGGCGGACAGGTGCGTCTTGCCGAGGCCCGACATGCCGAAGAGGCAGACCCGCCTGGCGGGATCCGCGCGCCAGGCCTTCGCCGTTGGTAAGCTCATTCTCCGCCGCCTTCATCCCGCGCGCCGCGCCAGAGGCCGCGCTCTAGCAGGATGGCCGGGCCGACGCAAAGGGCGGCCGCGTGCGGGGCCCGGTGCCGGTTGGGGCAGGGGGGGGCACCTGCCCCGGCGCGGCGCCGAGGCGTGCCGTGGCGTGCCGCATGCGCCGGGCGCGGGAGGGCAACGCACCGGCCGGCCGGATCCACGCAACGCGCCCGACGGGCATCGTCCGCCGGGCGTCTCGACCGATCTCGGGGGTGCCTTCGGACAGGGGCCGCAGCCCCCGCCGGCCTAGAAGTAGTAGCCCAGCCGCACGCCCACGCTGACCGCGCGGTTGTTGTCGAACTCCGCGCGGGCGGTGTCGGCGGTTGCCGGCTTGGCGTCTCCGAGGAGCGAGTAGCGCACGCCGCCCGACAGCTCCAGCGCGTCGAACCGGTAGCTCGCGCCCAGCAGGACCGCGCGCTGGCCGGTATAGGGCGCCAGCGGCGATTTCTTGCGGTCGTCCTGCGGGGCCTCGTAGATGTAGGCGACGGAGGCCGCGAAGGCGGGGGTGAACCGGCGCCCGACGCCCAGCGTGTAGGTCACCGTGTCGTCGAGGCTGACGATGCCGCGCCCGGTCGCCGCCGCGAAGGCTTCGGGCTCGATCTTGAATTCCGACCATTCCTGCCAGCGCAGGCCGCCGAAGAGCAGGGTTTCCGGCGCGATGCCCGTCTGGAACTCGATGTTGACCGCCTGGGGGGTATCGACGTTGGTCTTGCCGCCATCCACTTCGCGGGTGGTGTCGGCGATGCCGTCTCCGGTCACGTCGAGCGGGAAGCGCTCGCGGGTCTTGAAGTCGTGCTCCACGGCGGAATGGTAGGTCACCGCCAGGCGCAGGGCGATGTCGGGCACCTCGAACGCGCCGCCGACGATGTAGCCATAGCCGTAATCGCTGTCGAGCTTCAGGTCGTAGCCCGAGACGCCGCCGCCGGTGCGCTCCCCCGTCAGGGGGTTCACCTGCGCGGTGCCGCCATAGGCCAGACCGTCCAGCCGGATCGTGCCGCGCGCCCGGTCGGCCCGCAGGCCGCCATGGACGCTGAAGTTCTCGGTGAACTTGTAGCGCCCGATCAGGGCCACGGCGTAGCTGTCGGCGATGGCCTTCGTGCCGCCGATGGCCGTGGTGGCGGGATCGCCGCCATAGCGGATGTCGGAGCCGTAATCCTCGGTGCCCTGCAGCAGGAACGACACCTTCTCGTTGATGTCGATCTTCACGCCGACGGCGGGCAGGAAGTAGTCTCCGCCCACGTTGCCGATGGGCCGGCCCGTGATCAGGTCGTTCCCGTCGACGCTGGGATCGGTGTAGCCCAGGGCGAACTCGCCGTAGTTGCCCTCCTTGAAGAGGTTGGCGATGGGCTGCCCCGAACGGTCGATGCCGCCGGCATATCCGGCGCCGGCGCAGAGCGCGCAACCGGCCGCCGCAGAGATCAGTGTCTTCATGTCGGTGTCTCCCCCTGACGCGCGCCGCGCCCCCCTGGGGCCGGACAATCTTGAGCCTGCGAGGGTGGGTAGGCGATTCGCGGTGACGCATGTGGTGGAACGCCGCGTCATCAATCCGTCATATGGGGCGATGGTGCAGATTTGCCGTGATCTGCGGGTCTGCGCAGGTTCACCCAGTTGGCGGCGAGGATCACCGCGCCGCCGAGGAACACGAACGGGTCCAGCGCCTCGCCATAGACCAGCGCGCCCACCACGGCGATCACCGGCAGCCGCGCGAAATCCATCGGCGTCACGACGGCGGCGGACGCCTCGCTCAGCGCCATCGTCAGGCAGTAATGCGCCGCCAGTCCCGCCAGTGCGATCAGCAGGACCCACGGGGCCGCGGCGGCGTCGGGCCGGGCGATGTCGCCGTCGTAGCCGGCGGTCAGCAGACCCATGCCGAGCTGCATGGACGTCAGCCAGAAGAGGATCGTGGTGATCCACTGGGTGCGGGTCAGCACCTTGGTGGCGATGGCCGTCGCGGCGAACCCCATCGCCGCCAGCAGGGCGCACAGGGTGCCGAGGCTCAGCGTCTCGAGCCCCGGCCGCACGATGATGAGGATGCCGAGAAAGCCGGCGCCCGCCGCCAGCAGCCGCGACCGCGACCGAGGCTCGCCCAGCAGCAGGGGCGCCAGAACCGCGACCATGATCGGATACGAGAATTCCAGCGCGAAGACCTGCGCCAGTGGGATCAGCGTGATGGCCAGGAACCAGAGGTTCTGGCCGGCGAAATGAAAGGCGTTGCGCGCCAGGTGCAGCCCCAGCCGCGCGGTGGAGATCTGCCGCAGCCCTCCCGCCCAGGCCGCCACCGCCAGCACCACGATCAGCCCGCCGGCCGAGCGATAGGTCATGATCTCGAACGTATCGAGCTGGTCCGACACGACGCGCCCGGCCACGGCCATCGAGCTGAAGGACGCCACGGCGCCGGTCATCCAGGCCGCGGCCCGCAGGGGGCGTTCGAGGGGCGGGCGCGGGGGATCGGGAACGATGGCCATCCGCCCTGCTCCCGCGGGACCGGGGCCAAGTCAAGCATCCGCGCGCTGCTGCCCGGGCGGTCCTCTCTGCCACACAAATGGCCGGCGGCGGGGTGCCTGAAAGGCTTTGCTAGGGAATCTCTCTCGAAATGCGGGTAGACCGGTTGGCGAATCGATTCCGATCCATATGTGAGTCGCTTACCGCCGGATGCGAATCATCTTGCCCCTGTGCTGCCCGGTTCCGCGCGAGACCCGCCGGGCGCGCCCCCCCCGTGCCGTTCCTGTAGGGAGAATGCCCATGGCCGCCAAGGACAACGACGACCACAAGCAGGACAATTCAGACGCCGAACCGATGCTCGACATGAGCCAGGCCGCCGTCAAGAAGATGATCGGCGAGGCCCGCGAGCGCGGCTACATCACCTACGACCAGCTCAACCAGGTCCTGCCGCCCGAACAGGTCAGCTCCGAGCAGATCGAGGACGTGATGTCGATGCTCTCGGAGATGGGCATCAACATCATCGAGGACGACGAGGCCGAGGACGGCGAGACCCCGGCCACCACCGACATCGTCACCACCTCGTCTTCCCGCGAGGTCGCCGTCTCGACCAGCGAGACCGAGAAGCTCGACCGCACCGACGATCCGGTGCGGATGTACCTGCGCGAGATGGGGTCGGTCGAGCTGCTCAGCCGCGAGGGCGAGATCGCCATCGCCAAGCGCATCGAGGCCGGGCGCAACACGATGATCGCGGGCCTCTGCGAAAGCCCGCTGACCTTCCAGGCGATCACCATCTGGCGCGACGAACTGCTGTCCGAGGACATTTTGCTGCGCGACGTCATCGACCTGGAGGCCACGTTCGGCAGCTCGATGGAGGAAGACGGGGTGGAGGCCCAGTCGGCCGTGATCCAGACCGCGGTGCCCGGTGGCGCGCCGGCGGCAGAAACCGGCGTCGCCGGCGCGGCCGAGCTCGACGCCGACGGCAATCCGATCAACCGCGACGACGACGACGACGAGGACGAGCAGGCCAACATGTCGCTGGCCGCGATGGAGGCCGCGCTGAAGCCGCGCGTGCTCGAGACGCTCGACGTGATCGCCGGCGACTACGCGACCCTCTCGGACCTGCAGGACCGCCGCATCTCGGCCACCCTAAACGAGGATGCCAGCTTCAGCGGCTCCGACGAGGAGGTGTACCAGAAGCTCCGTTCGGAGATCGTGCTGCTGGTCAACGAGATGCACCTGCACAACAACCGCATCGAGGCGCTGATCGACCAGCTCTACGGCATCAACCGCCGCATCATGGCGATCGACGGCGGCATGGTGAAGCTGGCCGACCAGGCGCGCATCAACCGGCGCGAGTTCATCGAGGCCTATCGCGGCCACGAGCTGGACCCGACCTGGATCGACAAGATGACCGACCGCGCCGGCCGCGGCTGGCAGGCGCTGTTCGAGCGGTCCCGCCCCAAGGTCGAGGAGCTGCGCGCCGAGATGGCGCAGGTCGGCACGTATGTGGGCGTCGACATCTCGGAGTTCCGGCGCATCGTCCAGCAGGTCCAGAAGGGCGAGAAGGAGGCGCGGCAGGCCAAGAAGGAAATGGTCGAGGCGAACCTGCGGCTCGTCATCTCCATTGCCAAGAAATACACCAACCGCGGCCTGCAATTCCTTGATCTCATTCAGGAAGGCAATATCGGCCTGATGAAGGCCGTCGACAAGTTCGAGTATCGCCGCGGCTACAAGTTCAGCACCTACGCGACCTGGTGGATCCGCCAGGCGATCACCCGGTCGATCGCCGACCAGGCGCGAACGATCCGCATACCGGTGCACATGATCGAGACGATCAACAAGCTGGTGCGCACGGGCCGCCAGATGCTGCACGAGATCGGCCGGGAGCCGACGCCCGAGGAGCTGGCCGAGAAGCTGCAGATGCCGCTCGAGAAGGTTCGCAAGGTGATGAAGATTGCCAAGGAGCCGATCAGCCTCGAGACCCCCATCGGCGACGAGGAAGACAGCCAGCTCGGCGACTTCATCGAGGACAAGAACGCCATCCTGCCGCTGGAATCGGCGATCCAGGAGAACCTTAAGGAGACCACGACGCGGGTTCTGGCCAGCCTCACGCCGCGCGAGGAGCGGGTGCTGCGGATGCGCTTCGGCATCGGCATGAACACCGACCATACGCTGGAAGAGGTCGGCCAGCAGTTCAGCGTCACCCGCGAGCGGATCCGGCAGATCGAGGCGAAGGCGCTGCGCAAGCTCAAGCATCCCAGCCGCAGCCGCAAGTTGCGCAGCTTCCTGGACCAGTAGCGGCGCCGCACTGGTAGACGAGGCCGCGGCGCGGCAAGCCGCACCGGCTTCCGGACCGGATTCTGGACGGGCGGCGCCGCTGCCCATGGTGACGAGGCAGCGCCGCACGTTGCTTAGGTCTTCGATCGGCAATGCCGCCAGTCGAGGTGGTGAGCGCGCGGCGCTGCAAGCTGCACCGGTTCCCGGTTCCGCAGCGCCGCTGCCCATGGCGACGAGGGCGCAGCGGCGCCGGCTGCGCAGGTCCTTCGATCGGCAATGCCGCCACCCCAGGCTGATGCGGGCAAGGTGCGAGAAGTGGCTCAAGCGGCGTCGCCTCCCCCGATCAGCTGCGCCTCACGCGACCATCAGGATCCAGTTCTCCGCGTCGGAAGCCCAGCCGTTCCGCACCACCGGGCGGCGGGCGCGTTCCGCGAAGCCCGTCGCGGCGTAAAGGCCCCGGGCGGCGGCGTTGGTATCTGCCACGACGAGGCTCAGCCGTGCCCGCCCGCCTTCCGAAGCCAGGCTGCGGGCGTGGCCCAGCAGCAGGCGGCCCAGCCCGGTGCCCCGGTGCTCCGGCACGGTCGCCAGCACGTTCACGTACCAGGTGCCCGGCGCCAGCCGTTCCAGCTCTTCCAGCGGGCGAAAAATGGGGGGCATCTCGTCCAGCGGGTCGGTCGCCGCCGTCTCGGCCAGCGCGTAGCCGACGAGCCCCGCTGCCGCTTGCCCATCGACCTCGGCGATCGTGGCGTTGCGCCAGGAGAACGCGCCGCTCTCGCGCCTGGCCCGGCGGGCGCCCACCTCCCATACGCTTTCACCGGGCGCCGCCATCTGCGACCAGAGGTGCCGGGGCAGCCCTTCCCCCGCCATGTCGACCAGCCGGGCCAGCACCGGCGCGTCGCCTGGCCGGGCAGGGCGCAGGGCGGCGCGCGGGCCGCCGGGCGGGGCAGGGCTGGGCATGGCACGCTCCACGGTCGGGATGCGCCCGTCCTAGCACCCCGCGTCCGGCCCGGCAAAGGCCTGCGGCGTCGCTGGCCGTTGTGGTGCTGACGCAATCGTGCGCGGCGCCAGTTGGATCGGCGGCTGCCCGCGTGCACTTGCGGTTGCCAGCCCGCCGGTCTGCGATAGGTTCGGCGGTGACCTGACGGAGCGTTCCGATGCCCCCATCCTCCCGTCGCCTGCCCCGCATCGCGGCGTCCGCCCTGGCGGCCGGATGCTGCGCGTTCCTTGCGTCCTGCGGTGCGCCGGGGCCCGACGCCGCGCGCGGCACTGCCTTCTTTACCGCCGAGAACGGCCTGCGCGTCGGCCCGTTGGGCGACGGGAGCTTCGAGGTCTACGGCGGCGGGTCGGCGAGCGGCAGCCGGTTCTTCTGCGCCGCCAGCGCCTATGCCCAAACCCGGCTCAATGCGCCCTATGCGGGCCGCGTCGTGCTGCATTCGCCCATCGGCCCCAGCGTCTTCAACCCGGGCGGCCGCGGTGCGACCTTCCGGCTGGGGCCGCCGAGCCCCGGCGCAAGCCAGTCCGGCTTCACGCTCAGTCTGCGCCGGGCCGGCGAATCGATCAGCGTCGGCCACGGCCTGGCGCTGTGCGAGGTGCAGGAACCGGGTTTTTTCGGCTGACCTTCGGAGGCGGCGGCGGCTCCGGGGGTGATCTGGTTTTCGGCGCCGGCGTGACCCTCGGCGCGGCTGTCGGCGGGTGATCCGCCCGCTGGCGGATGCCCTCTGGGTCGTAACGGCGTCATCCTCCGGTGCAATGACCTATCCCTGCCGAGGCGCGCCTTCACGCGCGATCCGGTACTGCCACCGGGCGGTCCCGAAACCGGCGCTTGGGCGGTCGACGACACGCCGGCCCGCCGGCTGAGGGCCCGGCCGAAGGTCGCGGGCAACGTCCCGCCCGTTGCGCATCCCCGCGCTGCCCCCACAACTCGGTATTGGGTGGAACGAAATCTGCGACGCCTGGCGTATCCCCGGAACCTGCGCCGCCCTGTGACGCCGAGCGGCATCGCAGCTCGGTCATCGCCACGTTCAGAGCGCCCCGGGAGATGCCCCGGCAAATCCGCCGATCGGGCGCAACGATCTCGTGAGGCTCGACGGTCGGTGTCCTCCGATGCGGCATCGCCAGCGCCGCGGGTCATTCGCGGCTCCCCATGATCCCGCGTCCCTGCCACCGGGGCCGGCGAGGAAAAGGCGTGGCCCACATGCACCGCCCGATCTCGTAGGTCGCGCGGCGGACTACCCAACGGGTTGCGGAGCCCCTATACGCGTGGCGACCGCCGGGCAGATGCCCCTAGCGGTCGCCCTCGAAGGGGGCCGCGCACCCGCCGCGGCCCGCCCCGCCGAACCGGAGACCGCCCATGCGCTGCCCCTTTTGCGGAAACGTCGACACGCAGGTGAAAGACAGCCGCCCCGCCGAGGATCACGTGGCGATCCGCCGGCGGCGCTTCTGCCCCGAATGCGGCGGGCGCTTCACCACCTACGAGCGGGTGCAGCTGCGCGATCTGGTCGTCATCAAGTCGACCGGGCGGCGCGAGGAGTTCGACCGCGACAAGCTGGAGCGTTCGGTCCGCATCGCCCTGCAGAAGCGACCGGTGGCGCCCGAGCGGATCGAGAAGATGATCTCGGGCATCGTCCGGCGGCTGGAAAGCCTCGGCGACCAGGACGTGCCGTCGAAGGTCATCGGCGAGATCGTGATGGAAACGCTGGCCCGGATCGACACCGTCGCCTACGTCCGCTTCGCGAGCGTCTACAAGAACTTCCAGGCCGCCGACGATTTCGACCGCTTCGTCTCCGAACTGCGCCCCGAGACCGGTACGCCCGACAAGGGCGGCGACGCCGGCTGAGGCTGCCCGGGATGGGCGCGAGCGGGCCGCCCGGCGGGCATGATGCCCCGCGCACCCTCTCCGGCCCCGTGCCGAGCGCCGCCGAGGCGGAGGCGGATCGCCGCCACATGGCCGCAGCGCTGACCCTCGGCGCGCGCGGGCTGGGCCAGTGCTGGCCCAACCCGGCCGTGGGCTGCGTGCTGGTGAAGGGCGACCGCACAGTCGGGCGCACAGTCGGGCGCACGGTCGGGCACGTGGTCGGGCGCGGTCGTACGGCGGCGGGCGGTCGCCCCCACGCCGAGGCGCAGGCGCTGGCGCAGGCCGGCCCCGCCGCCAGCGGCGCCACCGCCTATGTCACGCTGGAGCCCTGTGCCCATCACGGGCAGACGCCGCCCTGCGCCGATGCCCTGATCGCCGCCGGCATCGCGCGCGTGGTGGTGGCCCTTGCCGATCCCGATCCGCGCACCGATGGCGGCGGCATCGCCCGGCTGGTCGCGGCGGGGCTGGCGGTGACCACCGGCGTCGATGCCGCACGCGCCGCCGCGGATCACGCCGGCTTCCTCATGCGCGCGACCCGGGGCCGCCCCCTCGTGACCCTGAAGCTCGCCAGCAGCTTCGACGGCCGCATCGCCACCGGGTCGGGCGAGAGCCGCTGGATCAGCGGCCCGGCGGCGCGTGCCTGGGTGCATGGCGAACGGGCGCGCAACGATGCGGTGCTGGTGGGCGGCGGCACCGCGCGGGCCGACGATCCGGCGCTGAACGTGCGTGGCCTCGGCGCGGTGCCGCAGCCCGTGCGGGTGATCGCAGCGCGGCATCTCGACCTGCCGCCGGCCGGCCGCCTCGCCGCCCCGGCGGACCGGGCCAAGGCCGGCCCGCTCTGGCTGCTGCACGGGGAGGATGCCGATCCGGCGCGCATCGAAGCCTGGCGCGGCCGCGGCGCGCGCCTGTTGCCCGTGGGCCGGGGCGGCGACCGGCATCTGGATGCGGCCGCCATGCTCGCCGCCCTCGGGGCCGCCGGGCTGACGCGCGTCTTCTGCGAAGGCGGCGGGGCGCTGGCGGCTTCGCTGCTCTCGGCGGGTCTTGTCGACCGGCTCGTCGGCGTCACGGCCGGCCTCGCCCTTGGGGCGGAGGGGCGGCCGGCCCTCGGCGCGATGGCCGTGGCCGCGCTGGCAGACGCGCCGCGGTTCGAACTGATATCGGCCCGGCCGCTCGGCCGCGACGTCCTGCACCGCTGGCGGCGCGTCGCGCCTGGCTAGGCGTCGGCGTGCCGAAGCGTCACCTCGGCCGCGTCGCCAGGGTCTCCACCGCCGAGACGGTGGTGAGCGAGCCGAAGAACGCCGAGACCGCCTTGTTGAACTGGGTCACGGGCGCTTCGGTCACGTAGATCGTGTCCTCGTCGCGGATGTTGAAGGCCTTCGCGTTGAAGAGCCCCTCGCCCTTGGTCAGGTCGATCAGGTAGACCACCTGCTGCGCGCCAAGCACTGGCTGGCCGGTGACAAGCCGGGCGATCTCCTGCGGCTCCCGGCGCAGGATGAAGAGCCCCGTCGGGTCGGCCGCGATGCTCGACAGGCCGCCCACCTGCGCCAGCGCGTCCACCGCCGAGAGCCGCTGGCTCTCGAAGCGCACGCGGCTTTGCCGGCCGGTGGCGCCGAGCGCGGTATAGTAGCGCTCGTCGGCCTCTACCAGCACCCGGTCGCCGCCGCGCAGGGCGATGTCGTTGCCGGGCGTCGAGAAGAGCGAATTGAACCACACCTTGCCGCTCTGCCCGCCGCGCAGGACGGTGACCTGCGCGATCTCGGGTTCGATGCTGATGCCGCCGGCGCGGGCGAGCATGGCGCTCAGCCGTCGCGTGGGCCGCTCGATCGGATAGACCCCCTGCGCCTGCACCTGCCCCGAGACGGTCACGGTCGCGCCATTTCCAGCGGTGCGGCTGACCAGGATCTGCGGGTCCGGGGTTTGCGTCCCGAGGCTCTCTGTCACCATCCGGCGCAGCTGCTCGGGCGTCTTGCCCGCCGCCAGGAGCCGCCCGGCATAGGGTACGAAGATGAAGCCCTCGTCGTCCACCTGCACCTCGCTGAGGGGGGCGGGCACGCCGCCGGCGCCCAGCAGGCCGTCGTCGACGTTCTCGTAGATCACCAGGCTCAGCGTGTCGCCGGCGCGGATCGTGTCGGGTGCCACGTCGGCCATGCCGCGAAAGCCCGGGGAGAAGCCGAGCGGCGGCACGAAGTCGGTCGCCCGGGCCACGCTGGCGTTGACCGGCACCAGGTAGCTGTCGCCGTTCTGCTGCACGGTCCCGTCGAAGATCTCGCCGCGGGTGGGGCCGCTGCGCGGCACGCCGCAGGAAGCCACGAGGGTCAGAGCGCAGAGCAGCGCCATCAGGCGCCCCGTACCGATGATGCCTGTCACGCCGTTCTCCACCCCGCCTGAAGGCCGCGCCAAATCGCGCGGTGCCTCCGGCTTAGCCCATGGAAGGCAGCAGGGAAAGTTGCGAGCGGGGGTCTGGGCGGGCCATGGCCGGGGCAGGTCGCGATGGCGGGGGAAGGGCGGCCGCGGCCTGGACGGTGGATGCCTCGACAGCGGGGGGAGCACGGGAGGGGCTGCGTTTGCCGGGGGAGGACGTGGCCGTGGCCCGGACGTGGCCGTGGCCGGTCGAGGGGAAGGCCCAGGCGGGGGCAGGACGTGGCGACAGCAGGACGTGGATGGGGCAGGACGTGGCTCAAGCAGGACGTGGCGAAGGCAGGACGTGGATGGGGCCAGGACGTGGCCGGGCCAGGACGTGGATGGGGCAGGACGTGTATGGGGCCAGGACGTGGCCGGGCCAGGACGTGGATGGGGCAGGACGTGGATGGGGCAGAACGTGGTCGGGCCAGGGCGTCGCCGGAGCAGGACGTAGCCGGGGCAGGACTGGGCGGGGCAGGACTGGGCGTGACACCGGCCGGCCGCCGCCGCGGGCTTGCCGCCGCCCGGCCGGATACGCTAGGGCGAGGCGGTACGCCCCCCAGCCCCCCAAGGACCCCGTTCGCGCATGTTCACCGGCATCGTCACCGACATCGGCACCCTGCGCGATTTGCGCGACGAGGGCGACCTGCGCCTGCGCATCGGCACCGGGTACGACCCGGCCGGGATCGAGATCGGCGCCTCGATCGCCTGCGACGGGGTCTGCCTGACCGTGGTGACCCGCGGCCGCGAGCCGGCGGGGCAGGCGTGGTTCGACGTCCAGGCCTCCGCCGAGACGGCGGGCCTCACGACGCTCGGCGGCTGGGCGCCGGGGCGGCGGATCAACCTGGAGCGCGCGCTGAAGGTGGGCGACGAGCTGGGCGGGCATATCGTCTCGGGGCATGTGGACGGAACCGCCACGATCGCCGCACTGCACGACGAGGGCGAGAGCACCCGGATCACCTTCGAAGCCCCCGCGGGCCTGGGGCGTTTCATCGCGCCGAAGGGTTCGGTGGCGCTCAACGGCACGTCGCTGACCGTCAACGAGGTGCGCGACGAGGCGGGCGGCACCCGCTTCGGTGTCAACGTCATCCCCCATACCAAGGCGGCGACGACCTGGGGCGCGGCCCGCACGGGCGACAGCGTGAACCTCGAGATCGACACGATGGCCCGCTACGTGGCGCGGCTGGCGGAGATGGCGCGCGGCTGACGGGCACCGACCCGTCGCCGTCGTCCCTTGCCGCCGGCCCCGGTCCGCGCCCGCGCCGCCCCACCCACCCGCCCGCGGCACGGGCGCGGACCGGGGCGCAACGTCGGTCGTCTGGCGGTCTGCAACGTGATCCACCTGCCAGCGGCGCGGGGCCCCTCGCGGCCCCCTCCCGCCCATAGCGGGCGCCCGCGGCCAACTGCCCACCCGTCCGCACCGTGCCCCCGCAGCGTTCCCCGCCTTCCCGAAGCGGGCTCCCTCGGCTCCCTCCCGGCCACAACGGTCCCCCGGCCCCCCCGGCCAATCGAGGGCCACTGGCCCTTTCCCGCCGGCGCGGCCGGTATCCGTCATGCGCGGCCGTCTCCATCGGCACGGGTACGTGCCGCTTCCGCCCGCGCCCCCCCCCCCCCGCCCTGGGCCGCTGCGACCAAGCCCGCTGCGGGGGATCGTCGCGGGGCGCGCGCGACCGCCAGCGCTGGCCAACCCCCGCCCGCTGGCATACATGCTGCCCGCGAAAGGAACGCGCCATCATGCCTGACACGGACGACCGACATTACAGGGGCGCGATCTCGGGCATCGAGGAGATCATCGAGGATGCCCGCCACGGCCGCATGTTCATCCTGGTCGACCACGAGGACCGCGAGAACGAGGGCGACCTGGTGATCCCCGCCCAGATGGCCACGCCCGAGGCGATCAACTTCATGGCCACCCATGGCCGCGGCCTCATCTGCCTTGCGCTGACCGGCCAGCGGATCGACGCGCTCGGCCTGCCGCTCATGGCCTCGTCCAACTCCTCGCGCCACGAGACCGCCTTCACCACCTCCATCGAGGCCCGCGAGGGCGTGACCACCGGCATCTCCGCCCAGGACCGCGCCCGCACCGTGGCCGTGGCCATCGACGCCGCGCGCGGGCCGGCCGACCTCGCCACCCCCGGCCACGTCTTTCCGCTGCGCGCCCGCGACGGCGGCGTGATGGTGCGCGCCGGGCATACCGAGGCGGCCGTCGATCTGGCGCGCCTTGCCGGGCACGACGCCTCGGGCGTCATCTGCGAGATCATGGCCGAAGATGGCACGATGGCCCGCCTGCCGGAGCTGGTGGCCTTCGCGCAGCGCCACGGCCTCAAGATCGGCACCATCGCCGACCTCATCGCCTACCGCCGCCGCAACGACAACCTGGTCAAGATCACCTCCGAACGCACGGTAACCTCGGAATTCGGCGGCGACTGGACCTGCCGGGTCTATGCCGACAGCGCCCATGGCGACGAGCACATCGCGCTGATCAAGGGCGACCTCGCGGGCGAAGACCCGGTGCTGGTGCGCATGCACGCGCTCGACCCGATGCTCGACGTGGTGGGCCTGGGCGCACCGGGCCGCGCCGCGGAGTTCGGCGACGCGATGCGGCTCATCGCGGCGGAGGGGCGCGGCGCGCTGGTTCTGCTGCGCGACACCACGATGACGCTGGTGACCGAAGATGCCGTCTCGCCCCAGACCCTTCGGCAATACGGGCTGGGGGCGCAGATCCTCTCCTCCCTCGGGCTCTCGCGCCTGATCCTGCTCACCAATTCCGCGCAGCCGAAGGTCGTGGGCCTCGAAGCCTACGGGCTCTCGATCGACGGCACGCGCCCGATCCCCCCGTCCGGCCGCTCCGGCGCCCCCCGATCGAAGGTCTGAGCCATGGCCAGTGCCGCCGAACACACCACCTTGCCCCGCCCCGAATTCGACGCGGCGCCGAAGCTGCTGATCGTCTCCGCCCCCTATTACCGGGCCGTCGCCGACGATCTTCTGGCCGGCGCCCGCGCCGAGCTGGAAGCCGCCGGCGCCAGCTTCGAGCTGGCCGAGGTGCCGGGCTCCCTCGAGGTGCCCACCGCGATCCGCATCGCCTGGCGGCATTCCAACTTCGACGGGTTCGTGGCCCTCGGCTGCGTGATCCGCGGCGAGACCACCCATTACGACACCGTCTGCAACGACAGCAGCCGCGCGCTGACCCTGCTGGGGCTGGAAGGCGCGTGCATCGGCAACGGCATCCTGACGGTGGAGACCATGGAGCAGGCCGAAGTCCGCGCCGATCCGAAGGGCCAGAACAAGGGCGGCGGCGCCGCGGCGGCGGCCCTGCACCTGATCGCGCTGACCCGCCGCTGGGGCCGCCCGAAGCGCGACATCGGCTTTCGCCCCGATGAGGTGATGCTGGCCTCCAAGCCCGGCGCCGGCTTCGCATGACGGCCGACCCCGCCCAGCCGCCCGCCGCGCGCAAGGCCGCCGCCAGGCCCTCGGGCAACGAGCGGCGGCGCGCCCGGTCCGCCGCGCGGTTCTACGCCGTGCAGGCGCTTTTTCAGATGGAGCAGTCGGGGCAGGGGGCGGCCGGCGTCATCCGGGAGTTCGACGAGCACCGCTTCGGCGAGCGCTTCGAGGGCTACGAGATGGCCGAGGGCGATCCGGTCCTCTTCCGCGCGCTGGTGGAGGAGGCCGTGGACGGTCAGGCCCGGATCGACCAGATGACCGACCGCGCGCTGGTGGCCAAGTCGCCCATCGCCCGCATCGACCCCACGCTCCGCGCCCTCTTCCGCGCCGCGGGGGCGGAGCTGACCGCGCAGGACACGCCGCCGAAGGTGGTGATCGTGGAATACGTCGACGTGGCGCGCGCCTTCTTCGAGGGCGGCAAGGAGCCGTCCTTCGTCAACGCGGTGCTGGATCACATGGCCCGCGAGGCCCGGCCCGAGGCATTCTGAGCGCGCAGGCGACCTAGGCCCGCGACGGCTCACAGTGCAAGCGGGGCGGCCCTCTCACAGCCGTATATCCTGCAAGATAGCCCATTCGACCACAGGGACGGGCCGGCGGCGCGGCACCCTGGTGCGGCCCTCGCCTGTTCGCCGATCGTGGGCGCCCCCCTCTTTCATCGGATACCGCTCGGCGGGCCCGCGCCGGTGCTGGTTCCGGCGCGCGGTCTCATGCCCCCGCCCGGTTGCGGCGCCGCGGTGCCACCAGGCCGCGATCAGCCGCCCGGTGTCGCCGCCGACCCGGCCAGGATGCCGCCGTCGATGGTCAGCTCCGCCCCCGTCATGTAGGCCGCCTCGTCGGAGGCGAGCAGAACGGCGAGGGCCGCCACCTCTTCGGGCCGCCCGAAGCGCCGCAGCGGCGTGTCCCTGACCATTTCCGCCGCGCGCGCGTCCCTGCCGGGGCCGTCGCCCAGCATCGGCTCCCACATCGGCGTCATCACCGCGGCGGGGTGGATCGAGTTGCAGCGGATGTTCAGTCCTTGCGCGGCACAGTAGAGCGCGACCGACTTGGTATGGTTGCGGATCGCCGCCTTCGAGGAGGCATAGGCGGCCGCGGCGGGAATCCCGACCATGCCGGAGCGAGAAGAGATGTTGACGATCGCGCCCGCGCCGGCCGGTCGCATGGCGCGGATCGCGTAGCGGCAGCCAAGGAACGTGCCGTCGAGGTTCACCGCATGAACGGCCCGCCATGCCGCCAGCTCCGCATGCTCGGGGTCGTGGGCGGGCGGGGTGCCTTCGAACGGCCCCTCGAAGCCGGTGATCCCGGCATTGTTCACCAGCACGTCGAGGCGGGGCACCCGCGGGCCAGGGCCGCCCAGTCCGCCTCGTTGGCCACGTCGAGCCTGTGGAAGGCCGCACCGAGGGGCCCGGCCGTCTCGCGACCGGCCGCTCCGTCGATGTCGGTCACGATCACCTCCGCTCCCTCGGCGGCGAAGGCCCGGGCGATGGCCGCGCCGATGCCGCGCGCGGCTCCGGTCACGAGGCAAAGCTTCCCGGCAAGTCTGGGCATGTGGGCACCTCGCGGCCTGAAACCGGCTCGGGTCGGCGCCGGGGGCGGAGGCGATCCGGTGGACGGGCCCGAGCTCCCTTCAGCAAAGCCCGGTCGCTGCCGTTGCCTCGCCGGCCGCGGACAATCTCCTAGAGGCCCGCACCGCGCCGGTCAAGGCGGGCGCAGGGGCGCAGGGCCGGTTCCACGCCTGCGAAAAGCCCTTGGAGCAAGACCGCCCCTTCTGACGCAGCCGCCGATGCGGATTGCCCTCTGGTCGCCCTCGTGCGATGGTCTACCTCCTCGCAAGGGCCGCACCATCCGGGTGCCGCCATCGGCAAGGGAGCCGCCACATGCCGCATCAGGTCCGTGACATCCTCGTCCAGACGGCGATCGGCTTCGCGCTTGCAGCCCTTTTTGTGGCTATGCTGCTGTGGTTCAATATCGCCAATCTCGGCTATTTCGTCACCCATGCGAAGTCCGTCTCGCTCGCGGTGTTCCTGCTGTGGGTGGCCAACGGGATCGTCTTTGCCTGCGTACAGCTGGCCTTGGCCCTGCCGCGCGATGACGATGATGACGACGACGACGAGCCGCGCGGCGGCCATCGCGGCGGCGTTCCGCACCGCGGCGAGCTGCGCCCGATCCCGATCCGCGTCGAGCCGCCCCGGCGCCACTGAGGGCAGTCCGGGCCGCAGGGGTCGCAGGGGCCGATCGTACAATATCCATGCCGAACGGTACGAAGCGGGCAGAGGGCTCGTGATCCGCTTAGCCGACACAGTACGTTCCGCCCGCCGTGTTGTACGGTTCGTACCAATTCAGGGGATGAAACGGCGGGCCCGCGCGCAACCGTGGAGGCATGCATTCCCGAGGACCTGTATGTACAGGTGGGAGCCAGGTAACCGAACCACGGTCCGGACAGGGCCAGCCCCCTCGGATTTGCTTAAGGCCACCGGAATATTGCCACAGGCACGGGAAGGGCAGAACCCGCCTGAGCCATAGTTAGGCCGGCGGTGGCCCCCCTGCAAGGGCGCTGGCGACGATACCGTGGCGCCGGCGCTCAGGATGCTCCTGCAACCCGTTGTCGAGTGCTGCAATCCTGCTGAATTGGCCTGTCCCTGCGGTCACTGGGTTGCGCAGGTGAACGCGCCATGGCATCGCGGCTTGCCCAGTGTTCACTCTTCGTTCATAATTTAGCCCATGCGGCTGAAACCCGGCTCTTCAAACCCTGCCGACCCCGCCGAGGGCATCCCGCAGCTCGCGGCGGGACAGTTGCTGGCGCGCGGGGTCAGTCGGCACCTGCGCGATCTCGATTTCGTGACGGTCGAGGAATTCTCGCCGGCCAATGGCCTGCGGGTGGATGTGATGGCGCTTGGGCCGAAGGGCGAATTGTGGGTGGTGGAGTGCAAATCCTCCCGCGCCGATTTCGCCTCGGACGGCAAGTGGCAGGGCTATCTGGAATGGGCGGACAGGTACTTCTGGGCGGTCGATGCGGCGTTCCCGACGGACATCCTGCCGGAGGCCACCGGCCTGATCCTGGCGGACGGGTGGGATGCCGAGATCCTGCGGATGGGGCCGGAGGCACGGCTGGCCGGAGCGCGGCGCCGCGCGCTGACCCTGCGCCTCGCCCGGCAGGCGGCGCTGCGGCTGCAGGCCCTGCGCGATCCGGGCGGCGTCAGCGGGGCTTGGGCTTGACCCGACCTTGCGCCTTGCCGCCCATGCGCGCCCGCTCGGCCGCGGCGCGGATCTCCTCGGCGATCTCCAGCGCTTCGTCGGGTTCGAAATCCATCGGGATCTCCACCCCGTCGCCTTCCACGAAAAGCCGCACCATGCCCTTGTCGGTCGGCCCGATCTGCAGGTTCGCCGTCACGTCGCGTTCGGTGTTGATGCCCATGGCGCAGCTCCGTTTCGGGCACGCCTAGGCCATGGCCGGGGCTCAGGCAAGGGGCGCCGATGCAGCCACATTGCGCGATCTGCGGGTGGGCGATGCCGGCTGGGTGCTGGAAGCCCATGCCCGGCATTACACCGAATGCGACGGCTTCGATGCGAGCTTCGAGGCGCTGGTTGCGCGGGTCCTGGCCCATTTTCTGGCCGCCCGCGATCCGGAGACCGACCGCGCCTGGATCGCCGAGGCGGCGGACGGGCGGCGGCTTGGCTGCGTTTTTTGCCAGCGGGCGGAGGCCGACACCCTGAAACTGCGGCTTTTCCTCGTGCTGGAGCCGGCGCGCGGCACCGGCCTCGGCCGCCGCCTGCTGGCCGCGGTCCTCGCCCATGCCCGCACCTGCGGCTTTGCCAGGGTCCGCGTGGCCACGCACGAGAGCCACCGCGCGGCCGGACGGCTCTATGCGGCGGCGGGCTTCGCGCTCGTGTCCTCCCGCCCGGTCACCGCCTTCGGGCAGGCGCTGGTGGAGCAGGTGTGGGAGCTTCCGCTGACCGCGCGCCCCGGCCTTGCAATCGATCCGGGGCGCGGCTAGACCACGCGCCATCGTGCCGGCTTAGCTCAGTTGGTTAGAGCGCTGGATTGTGGATCCAGAGGTCCCCTGTTCAAGCCAGGGAGTCGGTACCACCCCCCTCATTCGGGCGCGATCCGCAGCTCCTGCCGCAGGGTGCCGGTGGCCCTGTCGAAGATCAGGATGCGGTCGTCGGCGGTGACGACGGCGATCCAGCCGGTACCTTGGGTGAAGGCGCGCGGCTCTGCGCCCTCCGGCAGGGCAACGCCCTCGGGCAGGGGCGGCAGGCCGGGCGAAGCGGGAAACCGCGCCACGAACACCGTGACGAGCACCGCCAGACCGACGATCATGGTGCCCGTCAGGATCGTCACCAGCAGCCGCAGGAACCGCAGGTTGGCGGGTTCCGGCAGGGTAGGAGCATCGTCGTCCATGGGCCAGCGCATCCTCAGCGTCACCATCGGGGCCGCCCCCCCGCCTCGCCTTGATAAGGCGCTGGCCCGCGACGTGCCAGCGGAGGAACGGCTGAGCCGGACGCGCCTGGCGCGGATGATCGCGGCGGGCGACGTTTTCCGCGGGGGGAGCGTTCTGACCGACCCCAAGGCGCGGGTGGCGGAGGGCGAGACGATCCGGATCATTCTGCACCCGGCGGTCGACCTCGAGGCGGCGCCGCAGGCCATGCCGCTCGACATCGCCTTTGAGGATGACGAGCTGATCGTCATCGACAAGCCAGCGGGGATGGTCGTGCATCCCGCGCCGGGCTCGCCGGACGGTACGTTGGTGAACGCGCTCCTGGCCCATTGCGGCGAGACGCTTTCGGGGATCGGCGGCGCGCGGCGGCCCGGCATCGTCCACCGGCTCGACAAGGGCACCTCGGGCCTTCTGGTCGTGGCCAAGACGGACCGGGCGCATCAGGGCCTGGCCGCGCAGTTCGAGGCGCACAGCGTCGGGCGGCGGTACCTGGCGCTGGTGCACGGCGCGCCGGATCCGGGCGATCCGCGGCTGCGAGGGTTGCGCGGCATCGCGATGGAGCCGGGGCAGGTCATGCGCATCGAGACGCTGCTGGGCCGCCACCGGACCGACCGGCAGCGCCAGGCGGTAAGCTTCACGGGCGGCCGCCATGCGGTCACCCGCGTCCGGGTGCTGCAGCGTTTCGGCATGCCGCCCGCCGCTGCCCTGGTGGAATGCCGGCTGGAAACGGGGCGCACCCACCAGATCCGCGTGCACATGGCGCATGCGGGGCACGGGCTGATCGGCGATCCCGTCTATGGCGGCAAGCGCCGGCTTTCGGCGCGGAGCCTGCCCCCGGGGGCCGCCGAAGCCGCCGCGGCATTCCCGCGCCAGGCGCTTCACGCGGCGAGCCTCGACTTCGTGCATCCCGTGACCGAAGAGCGGCTCAGCTTCTCGGCGCCGGCGCCGGCGGATTTCGCAGGTCTGCGGGAACTGTTACAGGGCGCTGACGCTGATGTCAGGAACGGTGCCTAGACCCAACCTTGCGTGCCTTGCCGGCCGGGCTTAACTCTAAGTTAACTTGTGCAACATCTGCTGAATCGCGGCACGTGCACAGCTTTCAGACAGGAGAAGGGGACCCCGATGGCCACTTACGGAAATCTGCCGGCCCCGTCGCCGGAACAGGGCCTGAACCGGTATCTGCAGGAAATCCGCAAATTTCCGATGCTGGAACCCGAGACGGAATACATGCTCGCCAAGCGGTGGGTCGAGGATCAGGACACCGAGGCCGCACACAAGATGGTCACCAGCCACCTGCGGCTCGCGGCCAAGATCGCCATGGGCTATCGCGGCTACGGGCTGCCGCAGGCGGAGGTGATCAGCGAGGCCAACGTGGGCCTGATGCAGGCGGTCAAGCGGTTCGACCCGGAGCGTGGATTCCGGCTGGCCACCTATGCGATGTGGTGGATCCGCGCCTCGATCCAGGAATATATCCTGCGCTCGTGGAGCCTGGTGAAGCTGGGCACCACCAGCGCGCAGAAGAAGCTGTTCTTCAACCTGCGCAAGGCCAAGGCCCGTATCGGTGCGCTGGAGGAGGGCGACCTGCGCCCCGAGCACGTGGAACGCATCGCCACCGATCTGAACGTCACCGAGGCGGAGGTCGTCTCGATGAACCGGCGGCTTTCGGGGGGCGACGCCTCGTTGAATGCCATGGTCGGGTCCGACGACGACAGCGCCACCCAGTGGCAGGACTGGCTGGAGGACGAGGATGCCGACCAGGCCGGGAACTATGCCGAGACGGACGAGCTGGCCGTGCGCCGGGAGCTTCTGGCACAGGCCATGGAGGTGCTCAACGACCGCGAGCGCGACATCCTTACCCAGCGGCGTCTGAGCGACCAGACGATCACCCTCGAGGATCTGTCGGGCCAGTACGACGTGAGCCGGGAACGCATCCGTCAGATCGAGGTGCGGGCCTTCGAGAAGCTGCAGAAGCGGATGCGCGATCTGGCCAGCGAACGCGGGCTGACCGTAGAGGCGTGACGGACCCGGTGGGCGCCGCGCGGCCCTAGCCGCACGGTACCCTCGATCCGGCCGGTTGCCCCATCCTATCTTTTCCGCGGGACATCACCGCCTGCGGAACGTCTGTCCGGAGGGCCTGCGATGTGGGATGTCCGGGTGGGGACTGGGCCGTCGCCCCCCAGGGCTTTTCGGAGCCGAGAGAGAGCAGGGCCGGTCCACAAAATCCGGTTTGGGCTTGAACAGATGAGGGGGAGTCGCTGATGCCCCGGATAAAGGGAAAGGCGTGCACCGATAAGCAGCAGCTTGGAACTGTGATCGGCATCGACGCCAGCAAAGCGTCTCTCGACGTTTGCCTGCATCCCTCCAGGGACCGGTTCAGGGTTCGCAACGACGCGGTAGGATTTCGAGGAGCTACGAGATCGTTGTTTGGCGTCTTCGGCTGACCTGGTGGCGATGGAAGCTGAAGGACGTTGTCACCGCGGGGCTTATGCATACCGCCACGACGCAGGCATCCCGGTCGCCGTCAGCAATCCGTATCGCCATAGCCGCTTCGCCGAGACCTTGAGCCGCCTCGCCAAAAAAGGACGAGATCGACGCAGTGGTCGCGGCGGAGTGTGCCGCCGTCATCGAGCCAGCACCGACGGAGCCACTAACCGAAACGATGGCGCGCATTACCGAGATCATCGTCGCCCGGCGGCAGGTAGTCGTTGAACGCCGGGCCCTAGAGAACAAGCGCGCGCAAACACCGGATCTCGTGAGAGATCAGCTCGACGAACGGTTCCTACACTGCCGCCGGCAGCCCAGGATCCTCGACGCCGAGCTACTCGAGGCCATCCGGTCGGAACCGGCGATCGCACGGCGCTGCGGAATGCTGACCTCGATACCCGGCATCGGGCCGACTACGGCGCCCACACTGTCGTCGGAGATGCAGGAGTGGGGGAGCGCGGATGCGGCCGAGGTAGCTGCCTTAGCCGGCGTCGCTCCGGTGAACTGGGGTTCAGGCGTGATGCGAGGACGAGGATGATCCGCGGTGGTCGGATCTCGGCACAGAACTTCCTCTGCATGGCGGCCGTGGTGGGGGTTCGCCGGAACCGGGATCTGGCGGCCCTCTACGGCCGGCTCCGAAAGGCGGGCAAGCCGTTCAGGGTCGCGATAAGCGCCGCTAGGTGAAAGCTCCTGCTTTTCGTGAACACGCTGATGAAGGAGGACCGAGCCTGGTCGCCCACGGCGCCCCTAGATCGGGCATTCGCTGCAGCACGCATGTGCATCAGCAGTGCGGGATGGAGCGGGCTTCCGGCATTTCGGGTCCAATGTCCGCAGTCAGGCTTCGTCGGACCCGTCCCCACCGAGGCCAGGTCGCTCGCCCATCGGGCCTGCGGCTCCCCGGCGATCTGCGCGAACAGCGCCTGTAGCTTCTCCACGTGCCACTGCTCGACGAACTGGCCGTCTACGACGCGGAAGATGCCTACACCGTTGATCTCCACCTCCCGGCCCGTGGCAGGCGCGCCGAAGAACCTGCCGTCGTGGCCACCGCGGAAGGTCCAGCAGACCACCGCCCTGTCGGTGCCGACCGGCGCCAGGATGTCGAGCGCGTGCGTCGCGTCCGGGAAGCCGCGCTCCAGCTCGGCGAGCAAGCCGAGCGGGACGTCGCGATCAGCCATGTCCGCCGCGAAGGCCGCAGGACGGTCGTGGTCCAGTAACCTTTCCGCCAGAAGCGCCCCGTAGACGGCTGGGTCGGGCACCTCCGCGTCGACGGCCGCGTTGAACCCACGAGCTGCGCCGCCCCTTCGGCATGAACAGGAAGCGGCAGGAACGCCGCGACGAGAAGGACGGCACGCGCAATGAATGACGATGAATCGTTTCGGGTCATGGGACCTCCGTTGGGGTGTGCAGGCAAGCTCGTGGTCGCGCGGCGTCAGGCCGAAGTGACCAGGGCGTCCCACGGGACGTTCGCTGCCCAGTCGCGCATCGGGGCGGCCGCGACGCCAAGGGCCTGCGCGCCGCCAGCGGACCGGGCGAGATGGTCCGCGCCGCCCGAGTTGAGCCAGCGGTAGAGCGCCGCGATCTCGCGCCCCGCCTCGGGGCCGATGGCCTGCGAAAGCCCGGCCTCGAACGCGTCAAGCGGCACCGCGGCGTAGTCGTGCGGCGCGTCCCGTGTGGTGGAGAAGGCCGCCGCCACGCCGGCCCCGTCCAGCGCCTCGGGGCCGCCGACGTTGAAAGTGCCGCCGATTGTGGCGTCGTCCGCGAGGGCCACGGCGACGCAGGCAGCGGCGTCCTCCCAAGCGATCCAGGCACAGGGGACGTGGGCGGCCAGCGGGTAGGCGACCGTGCGGTCCGCCACGATGCCCGGTGCCGTCCAAGGGGCGGCGAGGTTGCCCATGTAGATCGTCGGGCGGCATGTGGATGTGGTCCGACGCGGAGAGGTCATAGGCGCGGGGCTCGGCGGTGGTCTCGATCTTCGCGCGGGTCGCGGCGAACCATGCGTCTAGCGCGGGGTCGGCCTCGGTGCCGAGGTCGCGGGGCGGTTCGGGCCGGACGCAATAGGCGTCGGGCAGGCCCTCGATCTGGCCCGCGTTGAACACGTTGTTCGTCTTGGCAAAGTGGATGCGGCGCTTTCCGTCCTCGCCCGTCTCGGCCCTGTCGTCCTCCTTCTCGACCGATCCGTAGAAGACGGATTTCGCGGCCTGCTCGCCCTTGCGGACCACGCCGCCGAGTTCCTTGGCCCGATTGAAGGTCATCCAGCGGGCGGACGCATAGCCCTTGGCATGGGCGGCGGCCCATAGGATCAGGATGTTGACGCCCTTGCAGCCCTCGCCGCTATGGCGCAGCGGGAACGCAACGGCCCTCCGCGCCGGTGACCGAAAACGCTGTGTCCGGGTAGGCTTCGGCGGTGGAATACGCCCGCGCCGCCTTCCAGAGCGTCCGCCATGTGTCCGATCCGACGCCGTCTAGAGACGCCCGCGAGCCCCCTGATCCGTCGATGCCCTTTCCGAGAGCCAGATCCCTAATATTGGAATTGATTGCCCAACGATCGCCTTATCCGTCCATCTTTTTCTCACCGATCCGAAGTCTCTTCCGTCCGGTCCACCGCTGCCTCGCGGCCGGGGCTCTGAACGGAGAATTGCTATGGCTGACACGGCGGGCGGAAAGTCTGGATCACAGGGCAAGGCGAGCCGGGCGGAGGATCGCGCGATCTCCGAGGGCTCGGCGACCGCCTCCGACGAGCGCGGGTTGGCGATCACGGCCGGTGGCACGGCGGCGGGCTTCGCCGCACTCTCGGGATACCTCGATGCAGGTCCGGCGGGGGCGGTGGAAGAGGCCTCGGCGCATGCGTACGACGCGCGGAGCGAGCCGGAGATCGGAGCGGCCGCCTCCGCCGCGCAGCCGTCGAGCCTCCAGGCGCAACCGCCGGCCTTCTCCGAGCCATCGGGCGGGAAGGATGTTCCCGCACCGGACCGCGCGCCGGACCCGGACGCCGAGGCGACCCTTGCCAGCCAGGCCGGTGCCCGGTTCGAGCCCCTCGCGGCTGCGCCAGGCGCTCCTCCGATGGAGGACGCACGCGCCGAACCGTCGGTCGCGCGGTCCGAGCCGCCGGTCGCGGAGCCCGACGCCCTCGCCGTGCAAGCCGATGCGGAGACCGAGGAGTCGGAAGCGTCCGCCGACGCGCGCGACACGTCCGCAGCGGAACCGGAAATGTCGCTCGCGCCGTCCGATCCGCCTGCCGGGGAGTTCCGAGCCGACCGTAACCGCGCCCGAACCGGTACTTGCGGAGCCGGAGCCGGAGCCGACGGCCGCGGCGCCCGAGCCGGCGCCTCCGGCGGCCGATCCGCCCGGTGCGCCCTCCGTCTGGACCTTCGCGGTCGCCGAAGGGCCCGAGGTCGCGAGCGACGGTTCGGGCCGGGTGGTCGCCCGTCTGGACGCCGGCGGCGAGGGCGGGCCCGTCAGCTTCGAGTTCGTCGACGCCGCGGGTCTGCCGGTGGCGGGCGCTCCGTTCGTCATCGAGGGCGACCTCGTCATTCTGCCCGACGGTGCGGAGCTGGATTTCGAAGGCGGTTCGCCGACGTTCTTCGTCCGGGCCGTCGGCCCCGGGGGGCGGGCCCGGCGACCGACCTGACGGCGGCGGTCGGCGACGTGGCCGAGCATGTCCGGCTCTCGGACGGCGATGCGACCTTCGTGGATACGGGCGTTCAGGAGCTCTCGGTCACGGGCGGCGACGGCGACGACGTCATCGAAGGCGCCGACGTCGCGGGGCCGGGCGACGTGCTGCGCGGGGGTGCCGGCGACGACATCCTGCGCGGGTTGGGCGGCGATGACGTTCTCGACGGCGGCGCGGGCGCCGACCGGATCGAGACCGGCGCCGGCGACGACATCGTCTCGGCGGGTGCGGGCGACGACGTGGTCGTCAACACGTCCGGCGCCGATGTCGTGGATCTCGGAGCGGGCGACGACAGGTTCGAGGGCGCGGGGAGCGTCCGGGGCGGCGCGGGCGACGACGTGATCGACTTCCGTTCGAGCGGCGCCGGGACCGGCCCCGCGAACGTGGCCGACGGCGGCGCGGGCGACGACACCGTGTTCGGAGCCGACGGGCGCGACGACCATATCTCCCTTTCCACCGGCTCGGACGTCCTGTCGGGCGGCACCAGGATCGGAGACGCCGACACGCTTTCGGCCGAGAGCCTTGGCAACGGCGCGACGATCGACCTCTCGCGCGGCCTTGCCGAGCATGCCGGCGGAACGGCGACGGTGACGGGCTTCGAGAACGTCGCGGGCTCCGGGCATGACGACAGCATCGCCGGCGATGCCGGGGACAACCGGCTGGACGGTGGCGCTGGCGACGACACGATACGGGGCGGAGGCGGCGCCGACGCCATCCATGGCGGCGCCGGAACCGACACGGCCGTCTTCACCGGCCGCGTCGAGGAATACACGTTCTCGCGCGATGGCGGTCTGGTCGTGAACGACACCGTCGCCGGGCGCGACGGACGCGCCGTCCTCACCGATATCGAACGGCTGCAGTTCGGCGACCGTACCTTCACCCTCGCCCAGGGAACCGGCGGCGACGACGTCATCGCGACGGCCGACGACGACGACACGCTCGTCCTCGGCTTCGGCGGCGCGGACGACATCGCAACCGGCGGCGGTGACGACCATATCCTCGTCGGAGACCGGTCAGCCACCGTCCATGCGGGGGGGGGCGACGACCGGATCATCGGCGGCGCCGGCCACGACACCCTCTCGGGCGGCGAAGGCGACGACGATGTGCAGGGTGGCGACGGAGCCGACGTCATCTCTGGCGGCGCCGGCGCGGATGCGCTTTCGGGCGGCGCGGGGCGGGACACGATCTCGGGCGATGCCGGGGCGGACGAGATCCATGGCGGCGACGGCGACGATGCCCTCTCGGGCGGCGCCGGCGAGGATGCCTTGTTTGGGGGAAGCGGCGCGGACACCCTGAGCGGTGGCGACGATGACGACGTCCTCGCAGGCGGCGAGGGCGACGATGCGCTGTCCGGCGGTGCCGGGAACGACGAGCTCTACGGCGAGGCGGGGAACGACACCCTCTCCGGCGGCGACGGCGACGACGATCTCTATGGAGAGGCCGGCGAGGACGCCTTGTCCGGCGGCGCGGGGAGCGACCGCCTATACGGGGGCGCGGGCGACGACGACCTGACGGGCGGCCTCGGCGACGATTTCCTCGCTGGCGGCGACGGGTCCGACGAGATCGACGGCGGCGCAGGCGCCGACCGGCTCGAGGGCGGACTGGGCGACGACAGCCTCCATGGCGACGACGGCGACGACGGCATCGACGGCGGCTCGGGCGACGACGCCATCACCGGCGGGGCCGGCGACGACGCCATCGACGGCGGCTCGGGCACGGACACCGCGACGTTCTCCGGCGTCAGGGGGGATTATGCCGTCTCCATGAGCGACGGCATCGTCACCATCACCGACGGCGTCGCCGGCCGCGATGGCACGGACACGCTGCAGAGCATCGAGCGGTTGCGCTTCGCCGACGGCGACTTCGAGCTCCTGGTCGGCACGGGCGAGGCGGATGGGCTCGCGGGCACGGCGGGCCTGCGGCAGATTGCCTTTGGCGGCGCCGGCGACGACGGCATGGACGGCGGCGACCAAGGCGACGAGATCCGGGGCGGCGCGGGAGACGACGTCATCGCGGCCGGATCGGGCGACGACCGCGTGACCGGCGGCGCCGGCGCGGACACCATCCGCGGCGCCGAGGGGAACGACACGCTCGCAGGAGGGAGCGGCGACGACGCGCTCCACGGCGACGAGGGCGACGACGTCCTGCAGGGCGGCGCCGGCGCCGACGACCTCCATGGCGGCGCGGGCACGGACGCGGCCGCCTTCTCCGGACCCATGGAGGATTACAGCTTCTCCATGACCGACGGCACGTTGACCGTCGCCGATGGCGTTCCCGGCCGCGACGGCACCGACACGCTCCAGGGCATCGAGCGTCTGCGCTTCGCCGACGGCGAGTACGAGCTGCTGATCGGCACAGGCGATGCGGACAGCTTCACCGGCACGCCCGGCATGCGCCAGATCCTGTTCGGCGGCGATGGCGCCGACGACCTGCGGGGCGCCGACGAGGCCGACCTGATCCGCGGCGGCGATGGTGACGACGCGATCTCCGGCGGTGGCGGCGATGACGTGCTGCTCGGCGGCGCCGGGGCCGACACGATCTCCGGCGGACGCGGCCAAGATCGTATCGACGGCGGCGAGGGCAACGACTTCATCGATGGCGGTCACGAGGACGACGTCATCCATGGCGGCGATGGCCACGACGATCTGCGCGGCAATGCGGGCGACGACGTCATCCATGGCGGCGCCGGGAACGACGCGATCCGTGGCGAGTACGGCCACGACACGCTCCATGGCAACGAGGGGGACGACTGGCTGCACGGCGGCGACCTGGACGACCTGCTCGACGGCGGAGCCGGGGACGACTACCTGGAGGGCGCGACCGGAAGGGACACGCTCCTCGGCGGCGACGGGTCGGACACGCTCATCGGCGGCGACGACGACGACCACCTCGAAGGCGGCGCGGGCGACGACGTGATCCACACCGGCAAGGGCAGCGATTTCGTCGATGGCGGCGACGGGTCCGACACGATCGTGCTGCATCCGGAAAGCGGGCACGGCGGCACCAACGTCATCACCGATACCGGCACGAGCGGTCACGATGTCCTCGAGATCCGCGAAGAGGCGGTCATCCAGTCCGATTTCTCGGCCGCCGCGGGCATCGAGGAGATCAGGGGCAGGGATTCCGAGGAGGACGTGATCACCACCGACGGTCCCGCGACCTTCGATTTCACCGGGGTCACGCTCACCGACGTCGACGCCATCGAAGGCGGCTCCGAGGACGACCGGATCACCGGCTCGGACGGCGACGACACGATCCGGGGCGCGGGCGGACGGGACGTCCTCTCGGGCGGGGCCGGCGACGACGGCCTAGAAGGCGGCGCGGGCGACGACATCCTGACCGGCGGAACCGGGAACGACACGATCTCCGGTGGCGACGGCGAGGATGTCGCCATCTTCTCCGGCAACCTGGCCGATTACAGCTTCGACCTGGGCGATGGCGGTTTCGGTCGGGAATCCCTGATCGTCACGGACAACATCGCCGGTCGCGACGGGGTCGACGAGCTGCGCGACGTCGAGGTCCTGCGCTTCGCCGACGGCGAGTATCGGCTACTGCAGGGGCATGACGGCTACGAGACGCTCTCGGCCACCGACGACCGGGATCACCTGGCGCTCGGCTTCCGCGGCGGCAACACGATCGTCACCCGTGGCGGCGACGACGTCATCATCGGCGACCACCGTCAGGACGAGGTCCGGGCCGGCGCCGGCGACGATCACGTGACCGGCGGGTCCGATCGCGACCGGCTCTACGGCGAGGCGGGCGACGACACGCTCCTCGGCGGCGCCGGCAACGACATGCTGGAAGGCGGCGCCGGGGCGGACCATATCGACGGCGGCTGGGGCCAGGACACGGCCTCCTATGCAGGCAGCGCGCAAGGCGTGACCATCGATCTCGGAGACGGCCTTGCCGAGCGCGGAGGCTGACGCCGAGGGCGACGTCCTCGTCGGCATCGAGGAGATCGAAGGGTCCCAGCACGACGACGTCCTGATCGGGGACGAGCACCACCGCCGGCTCCATGGCCTCGGCGGCGACGACCGGCTGGAGGCGGGCCCCGGACGGGGACACCTCGACGGCGGCGAGGGCGACGATACGCTCATCGGCGGCGACCAGGGCGACGAACTGCATGGCGGCGCCGGGAACGACCGGCTCGAAGGCGGCGGCGATCGCGACGAGCTTTACGGCGGGGAAGGACACGACACCCTCCTCGGCGGCGCGCAGGACGACAAGCTTCATGGCGGCGATGGCCGGGACCATCTCGATGGCGGCGACCACAAGGACGAACTTTACGGCGGCGGAGGCGACGACCGGCTCGAGGGCGGCTTGGGCGACGACGTCCTCCATGGCGACGACGGCGACGACACCCTGGAAGGCGGCACCGGGAACGACGATCTTCATGGGGGGGCCGGCAACGATGACCTCTCCGGGGGCGAAGGCAACGACGGGCTGGATGGCGGCACGGGCGACGACGCGCTCCGTGGCGACGCCGGCGACGATACCCTGACCGGCGGCGCCGGAGCGGACATCCTCGACGGCGGCGAGGGCCGCGACGTGGCGCGCTACGCCCTCAGCGACGAGGGCGTGTCCATCGACCTGACCGACGGTCAGGCCGAGCGCGGCGGCCATGCCGAGGGCGACGTTCCTGATCGGCATCGAGGAGATCCATGGCTCCGGCCACGACGACACGATCATCGGCGACGACGCCGAATGGACGCTCCTGCGCGGGGAGGCCGGAGACGACCGGCTCGAGGGCGGCGCCGGCGAGAACCACCTGCATGGCGGAGAGGGCGACGACACCCTCCTCGGCCATGGCGGCGACGACGGCCTGACGGGCGATGCCGGCGACGATCACCTCGACGGCGGCGCCGGCGACGACGCCCTGCATGGCGGCGCGGGCGACGACACGCTCCTCGGGGGAGCGGGCTCCGACCAGCTACGCGGCGGCGAGGGCCATGACGCCCTCACGGGCGGCGACGGGGATGACGAGCTGCACGGCGAAGCGGGCGACGACCTGCTCGTCGGCGGTGCGGGCGACGACCGGATCCTGGGGGGCAGCGGCGAAGACGTCGCCGTGTTCTCGGGAAATCGCGCCGATTACACCTTCGAGGGCAACCCGAGCGGCGGCTTCGACGTGATCGACGGGGTCGCGGGGCGCGACGGACGGGACAACGTGAGCGGCGTGGAACGGCTCCGGTTCGCAGACGGCGAATTCGAGCTGCTGCTGGGCAACGGAGCTTACAACACGCTGACGGCGAGCAGCGACGATCCGCATCTCGCCCTGGGCTTCGGCGGGGCCGACACCATCACCACCGGCGCCGGCGACGACGTGATCTTCGCCGACGATGCAGGCGTGGGCCAGCGAGCCGACACCGTCTCCGCCGGTGCGGGCGACGACGTCGTCCATGGCATGGGTGGGCATGACACGCTCCTCGGCGAGGACGGGAACGACCTCCTCTACGGCGGAGAGGGTCACGACACCCTCCGCGGCGGCGCGGGCGACGACCGCATCGAGGGCGGCTCCGGCGACGACCACATCGAGGGCGGGCTGGGCGACGACACGGTCCATGGCGGCGACGGGGACGACACGATCGACGACGGCTTCGGCGCTGCGAACGGCGGCGGGCGGGACACGTTCCACGGCGGCGACGGCAATGATACCATCTGGGGCGGTGCCGGAGACGGCACGCTGGAGGGCGACGCCGGCGACGACTGGATCTACGGCGAGGCCGGAGACGACGTCCTGCGCGGCGGCGACGGCGACGACCGCTTGCACGGAAACGACGGCGACGACGTCATGGAGGGGGGCGACGGCGACGACCTGCTGGAGGACGGCGTCTCCGAATGGAACTGGGAGACGTCGGGGAACGACATCCTCCGCGGCGGCGCGGGGGACGACACGCTGCGCGCTGGCGCGGGAGACGACACGCTCGATGGTGGTGCCGACGACGACACACTCGAGGGCGGCGCCGGCGACGACACGCTCGAGGGCGGCTCCGGCGACGACGTCGCGGTCTTCGAGGGCCCCCTCTCGGATTACGCCTTCTCCCACGACGACGACGGCGCGCTGGTCGTCAGCGACGCCGTCTCCGGGCGCGACGGCACGGACGCCCTCACCGGGGTCGAGCGTCTGCGCTTCGCGGACGGCGAATACACCCTGAGCGATGGCACGGACGGCGCCGATGCGCTGATCGCGGCGGACGGAACCCGGGCGCTGATGTTCGGCCGGGACGGCGACGACACGCTGACCGGCGGCGACGGAGCGGACCTGCTCTTCGGCGGCAGCGGCGGGGATGGCCTCGAAGGCGGCGCGGGTGCTGACCGTCTCGAGGCCGGCGCCGGCAACGACTACATCGACGGCGGCGGCGGCGGTGACCGGATCGACGGCGGCGCGGGGTATGACCAGGCGGGCTACTGGAGCTCGGATGCCGGGGTCACGCTGGACCTCGAGGATTCCGCCCGCAACACCGGCGATGCCGCGGGGGACACGTTCACCGGCATCGAGGAACACCGCGGCTCCCATCACGACGATGCCCTCCACGGCACAGCCGGATCGGACGTGCTGGTCGGCGAGGCGGGCGACGATCTGATCGAGGGCCGGGGCGGCCACGATTTCCTCTACGGCGGAACCGGCGACGACGAGATCCTCGGCGGAAGCGGGAACGACAGGATCGAAGGCGGAGAGGGGGACGACACACTGGACGGCGGCACGGGCGACGACAGGCTCGACGGCGGCACCGGAGACGACGTTGCGATATTCGCCGGCCCGCTGGAGGACTACGCGTTCTCCCATGTCGGCGATGGCGCGCTGGTCGTCAGCGACACCGTCTCCGGGCGCGACGGCACGGACACCCTCACCGGGGTCGAGCGTCTGCGCTTCGCAAATGGCGAATACACCCTGAGCGTGGGCACCGACGGCGCCGATGCGCTGATCGCGGCGGACGGGACCCGGGCGCTGATGTTCGGGCGGGACGGCGACGACACGCTCCGCGGCGGCGATGCGGCGGACGCGCTGTTCGGCGAGGCGGGCCACGACCTGATCGAAGGCGGAGCGGGGGACGACACCCTCGACGGGGGCAGCGGAGACGACACCCTCCGCGGCGGCGAGGGCAACGACACCCTGCGCGGCGGCGCGGGGGACGACACGATCTACACGGGAACGGGCTCCGATCACGTCGACGGCGGCGAGGGGGCCGACACGATCTACCTGGAGGGCCACATCGGCGGCGGCCCGTCCAACGTCCTGACCGACAGCGGGACCGACGGGGCGATCGACCGCGTGATCCTGACGGGAAGCGACAACTCGTTCGAGATCCAGTCGGACTTCTCCTCCGCCTCCGGCATCGAGGTGATCGACGGATCGGGCGTGCCGGGGGCGTATCTCACCTCCACCGGTTCCGGGGCGGTGACCTTCGACTTTACCGATGTCACGCTCGTCGGCGTCGATCATATCGAGGGGCGGTCGGGCGACGACCATATCATCGGCTCCGCGGGTGACGACACCATCTTCGGCGGAAAGGGCACCGACCTTCTGTTTGGCGGCGACGGCGACGACCGCCTCTATGCCGACAGGGCCGGAGGGCACGATCCTGGCCAGGACAAGCTTTGGGGCGGTGCCGGCAACGATTATCTGATGGGAGCGAACGGCGCGCAGGAGCTTTACGGCGGCGACGGCAACGACACGATCAACGGCGGCGACGATTGGGAAACGGCCGATCAGGACATCCTGCGCGGCGGCGCGGGCGACGATACGCTCATATCGGGGCAAACGCACGCGGTTCGGCCCGGGTTCGAGATGTATGGAGACCTTCTCTATGGCGAGGAGGGCGATGACACGCTGATCGGCGGGCGAGCGAACGATACGCTCGACGGCGGCACCGGCGCCGACCGGCTAGAGGGCGGGGCTGGCGATGACACGCTCCTGGGTGGAGACGGCAACGACATCCTAGACGGCGGCGACCAGAACGATCGGCTCGAAGGCGGCGACGGCGACGACACGCTTTACGGGGGGCACGGAGACGACACCCTCTACGGAGAGGCAGGCGATGACAAGTTGTGGGCCGGGGCCGGCAACGACACGCTCGACGGCGGCGACGGCAACGACACGCTGCGTGCCGAAAGCGGCGACGACCTCGCGTACGGCGGCGATGGGAACGACTATATCGATGGCGAGGACGGGCACGACACGATCTACGGCGATGCCGGGAACGACACCCTGCGCGGCTCCACAGGCAACGATGTGATCCACGGGGGCGACGGCAACGACGCCATCTTTGGCGACAACGACAACGACAGCCTCTACGGCGGCGCCGGGGACGACTATATCGAGACCGGCACGGGTTCCGACTTCGTGGATGGCGGCGAAGGCTCCGATTTCATCAACATGCACCACCTGAGCGGCGGCGGTGTGAACACGATCACCGAACTCGGGCACCTCGGGCTACGACCGGCTGTATCTCTCCGGCGGGCCGGGCTCCTTCAAGATCCAGTCCGACTTCTCCGCCGCCTCGGGGATCGAGGAGATCGACGGCCGCGGCGTTTCGGGCGAGTCGATCACGACCGTCGGCACCGCCGCATTCGACTTCACCGGCGTCAACCTGCTGGGAATCGACGCGATCGAGGGCGGAAGCGGCGACGACACAATCACCGGGTCGGCCGGCAACGACACGATCCGCGGATTGGACGGGAACGACGTGCTCTCCGGCGGCGGGGGCGATGACCGGCTTGACGGCGGAACCGGCGACGACCGCCTTGAGGGCGGGACCGGCGACGACCGGCTAGATGGGGGCGAGGGCGACGACGTCGCCGTGTTCTCCGGCAACCTCGCGGACTACACCTTCGATCAGGTCGGCGGCGACCTCGTCGTAACCGATACGATCCCCGGCCGCGACGGCACCGACACGATCTCGCGCATCGAGCGGCTGCAGTTCGCCGACGGCGAGTACACGCTGAGCCAGGGCACCGACGGCGCCGACGGCCTTGTCGCTGCCAACGGGTCGGGGGCGCTGATGTTCGGCTGGGCCGGCGACGACACGCTGACCGGCGGCGACGGGAATGACGCTCTGATCGGCGGTGCCGGTAACGACGAGTTGCACGGAGGGGCGGGCGACGACCGGATCCTGGGCGGCGCGGGCAACGACCGCATCTTCGACGGTGCGGGCGACGACTGGATCGACGCGGGCGATGGCAACGACGCCGTGCATTCGGGCATCGGGCGCGACACCGTTGATCTGGGCGCTGGCGACGACTATTACGGTTCGCCTGATGCGGCGGCCGATACGGGCGGCGACGTCGTCTTCGGAGGCGCAGGGAACGACAATATCCGCACCGGCGGTGGCGACGACCTCGTCCGCGGCGGCGACGGCAACGACATCCTGTGGGGCAGCGCGGGCAACGACACGCTCCATGGCGATGCCGACCGCGACTGGTTCTACATCCGGCCAGGCCAGGACCGGACCGATATCCACGGCGGCGAGGGCGGCGACGATTTCGACCGGGTCCTTTTGTCGGAACAAGGCGGTCCGCAGGGTTTTTCGGTCACCTACACGGGCGACGAGGCGGGAACCTACGAATCCTTCGACGGTACGTCGCAGGGCACCTTTACTGGCATCGAACGGTTCGACGGGACGGTCCGCGCCGACACGCTCGACGCCAGCGCTTCGACCACGCAGGTCGAACTGGAAGGAAACGCCGGCGACGACACGATCACCGGCGGCACGGGCGACGACAAGCTCTACGGCGGCGAAGGTAACGACGTCGTCTCGGGCGGTGCCGGAAACGACAGGGTCTTCGGCTGGAAGGGCGACGATACCCTATCGGGCGGCGACGGCGACGACGTGCTCGGCGGCGGCGACGGGAACGATCGGCTGGATGGCGGCGACGGGAATGACACCATGTACGGCGACGCGGGCGACGACGTGTTCCTCGGCGGGTCGGGGAACGATATCATGTACGGGGGCACCGGCGCCGACATTTTGGAAGGCGGTACGGGCGACGACACGATCTTCGGCGGCGATGGCGCCGACATGTTGGAAGGCGGCGCCGGGGACGATCTTATCTATGGCGGTAGCGGTCAGGACACCGCGATCTTCGCGGGCACCTTCGCGGAGTACAGCTTCACGCCGCTCGACGGCGGCGACCTGATCGTTCAGGACACGGTGGCGGGGCGCGATGGCACCGATACCCTGACAGGTATCGAGCGGCTGCGGTTCGCCGATGGCGAATACACCGTAATTCGGGGCGGCAGCGGCGCCGATACGCTCGTTGCGCCTGACGGGACGGCGGCGGTGATATTCGGCCGCGATGGTAACGACACCCTGATCGGTTCCGACCAGGGCGATCGAAATCTTCGGCGGCGCCGGAGACGATGCGATCGTTGCCGGGTCCGGAAACGACACGGTCGATGGCGGCGCGGGCAACGACGAGCTGATCGGCGGCGAGGGCGACGACCTGATCCTCGGCGGTGCGGGCAACGACACGATCCACACCTGGAGGGGCGATGAAACGCTTCGCGGGCAGGACGACGCCGATACGTTCAGGGTCTCCGAAGGCTTCCAGTTCGTCACGATCGAAGGCGGCGAGGGCGGCACGGATGACGACGTGATCGACCTGAGCGACCTGACCGGCCCCGTCACCGTCACCTATGCCGGCGACGAGGCGGGGACGATCGTCGACGGGTCGGGCACCATCGAGTTCTCCGGGATCGAGCGGCTGATCCTGACGGACGGCGCCGACGTGGTGGACGCCAGATCCGATGGCGCGGGGATCGACATCGTTGCCGGGGCCGGGGACGACATTGTCCAGGGCGGTGCTGGCGACGACAGGATCGTCGGCGACGCGCAGGACGCGGACCCGGCTGTCGGCGAGACGGTCAACCAGTTCGGGGCCGACCCCGGCTGGACCGGCATCGGCAATGTGTCCCCTACCGGCGTGGGCAATTTCCAGTACAGCGCCGACACGAATTTCGCCTCGGGCAATCCGGACAGCCAAGGCGAGATCGGCGGCATCTTCGCGCGCGACCTGACCGACCCGCTCGACGCCATCTCCCACAACCCCAGCGACAGTCAGACGCGCGAGGACGAGGGCGAGCAACCGCTCTACGTGAAGGAGCTGGACCAGAACTACACGGATCGGGACAGCTTCAGCTTCACCTCCGATTTCTTCGTCGCAGGGGGCGCGAGTGCCGAGGCGCTGGTCGGCTTCTTCAACACTCAAACACCCGGCAACAACTACCTGGCCGTGCACTTCAACGACCAAGGCTCTGGCGATTTCCGTGCCTCGACCGAGTACGCATCGGGCGACACGTCCTCATCGGTCGACGCCAGCCGGTCCGCCGCGACGATCGCGGCCGCGGACACGCCCGGCTCGATCACCATCAGCTACGACGCGGAGACACGTATCCTGACAGGTGAGGTGAACGGCAACACGATCAGCCAGCAGACGATCCCCGTCGGCGAAACGTTCACGATCGACAGCTTCGGGCTCGGCATGCCCTACGGCCTGCCCGACATCAGCGATCGTAACGATCCGCAGGATGCCGGATCCATCGAGATCTACATCGACAACATCGAGGCGACGATCAACGACGAGCCGCTTCTCCTGAGTTCGGCCAACGACACGCTCTTCGGCGGGGAAGGCAACGACACTCTGATCGGCGGCCGTGGTCGCGACACCCTCGACGGCGGCGCGGGCGACGATACGCTCGACGGCGGAACGGGCGACGACACGCTCCACGGCGGCGCAGGCGACGACACGCTCGATGGCGGCACGGGCGACGACGTGCTGAGCGGCGGCGCCGGAGACGACGAGCTTCACGGCGGTGCAGGATCCGACCTGTTCCATATCGAGGCCGCGCAGGGGGCCGATACCATCTCGGGTGGCGAAGGCGGCGGCTGGGCCGACGTCATCCAGCTCGACGGCTTCGGAGGGGCCGCGACGATCTCCGGGCAGACGATCTCCGGCGACGGCTGGACCGCGGTCCTCGATGCCGGCCATTCGGCGACCGGCACGACGGGCGAGGCCGTCGATCTGTCCGATGACGCGGCAGGTATCATCACCTTCGACGATGGCGGTACCGTCGACTTCACGGGGGTCGAGCGGATCACGTGGTGACCGGCCTGTGCTCCTTCTGCCCCGGAATTGCCAGCATTAAGAGATATTCAAGCGGGATTGGCTAAGAAGCGGACAAACGAGGGATCTGTCATGTCTTTCCAGTCCGAGATGCGGCGCTTGAGGCGTCGACCGACGATCATAGCCGCCTCGCTGGCGAGCAACCTCTTCGCCCTGGCGGTCCCGCTGGTCGTTCTGCACCTCTACGATCGCGTGATCCCCTGGGGCGGCATGGCGACGCTCTACGCCCTCGGTTTCGGGCTGATCGTGGCGGCCGTCGCGGATTTCTTCGTCCGCGTCTCGCGCGGCTATCTGATCGCACAGGCCTCTGCCCGGTTCGAAGCCGGCGCCCACGAACGCGTGCTCCACCGCATCCTCGCGCCTGGCGCCGATCCCTACTGGACGGGCGACGACGTGCCGGTCGCCGAACGTTTCGTCTCCATCGAGCGTCTGCGCCGTCATTTCGGCGGGGAAGCGGCCTCCGCCCTCCTGGATTTTCCGTTCCTCCTCGCCTTCCTTGTGGCGATCTCGATCATCTCTCCCGCACTCGGGATCGCCGCGCTCGCCGTCACCGCGATCTCGGTCTGCACGATCTGGCTCCGCCGCCGCCGCATCGACCGGCTGCAGGAAAGCCATCTTGAGCGAGACCGCCGCCGACACGATTTCCTTGCCGAATCCATCGACGGGATCGAGGCTGTCCGCGCACTGGGGATCGAATCCACGATGCAGCGCCGCTACGAACGGCTGATGGCCGGATCGGCGGGCATCACCCGGGATCTAGCGGCCGAGATCAGCTATACCCAGGGCCTCGCCGGAACGATCGGCCTCCTGGCACCGGTCTCGATCGCGTGCTTCGGCTCCTACCTCGTCGTGACCGGCCAGATGACCGTTGGCGGCCTTGCGGCGGGGGTCCTGCTGACGGGGCGGATCATTCAGCCGGCCCTGCGCATGGAGGCGCTGATGGCCGGCGAGCGCGAGATCGGCGGCGCGGCGCGCGATTTCGATGCGCTGCTGGCCGCGCCCATCCTGAGCCGCGGGACGCAACCGGTCGACCGCATCGACCGGATCGAGCTGGAAGACGTCAGCTGGGTGCCGCAGCCCGGCGCCGCGCCGGTTCTCAGCGGCGTGAACCTGATTCTTCGCCGCGGCGATTGCATCGCCATCGACGGCGAGGACGGATCCGGTCGCTCGACCCTTCTCGCGCTTCTCGCGGGGCACCGACGGCCCGACGCCGGCCAGGTCTTCGTCAACGACACCGCGCTGGAGGATCTCGACCCGGCTGATTTCGCCGCGCGCGTCGCCGTCCTTTCGCCGGATCACAGGATGCTGCCGGGCACCCTCTTCGATAACCTCACCGCCTTCGCGCCCGGGCAGCGAGGGGCCGACGCCCTCGAACTGGCCCGCGAGATGAGCGTCGACCGCGCCGTCGCCGGACATCGGGAGGGATACGCCGCCGCGGCCGTCCGGCGCGGGGCCAACGGCCTGCCCAACGCGGTGCATGACGGCGTGCTGATGGTGGCGGGGCTCGTCGGGCAGCCCGACATCGTGCTCTTCGACGAGGCGAACTCCTATCTCGACCGGCAGGCGGATCTCGCGCTTCTGGGCGTCCTGCGCCGCCGCCTTCCGGACGTGATCACCGTCCTTGTCACCTACCGACCCTCATACCGGGACCTCGCGACCCGCCATTACCGCCTGGTGGACGGGCGGCTCGAGCCGACCACGCCGGCGCTCGGCAGGCTCGACCTGACCCCTGCGATGCTCGCGTCATGAGGGCCCTCGCCACATCCATGGTCGGCGACGCTCCGGTTTCGGTCCGGAAGCTGGATGAAGCCTCGGTCCGCGACTACGCCTACGATCGCCTTCTCGACGGGCTCCTCACGGGCACTTTCGGCGGGCGTCCTGTGGACGGGCCCGGGCCGTACGCGCTCATCCGGATCCTGCGCGACCTCGACTGGCCCGTCGATCAACGGGCGTTCGACGCCGCCGTCCCGCACTATCCGGAGCGCTTCGGTGCCGCCGAGATCCGCGAGACGCTGCATAACCTAGGCTACGCCACCCGGCGATCCCGTGTGGCCGGCAAGTCCCTGGCCGAGGCAGGCGGCGCGCTCCTCGTCTTCGGCGCGCGCGGCAGGATCGGGGTTCCCGGCTCCGGCCGGCGGCCCTCGATAGTCGACGTCGAATCCGGGGAACGCCGGCGGGCCTGGTCCCGCCGCCTCCACGATTGCATCCTCGTCGAGCGAGAGGAGGCCTCGGATGCGCGGCAGAGGCCGCGGATCCTCGGCGCGATGCTGACGCGGTTCCGCCCGGAGCTGGGCCTGATCCTGTTCCTCAGCCTGGTCTCCGGCGTCAACATCGTGGCTGCGTCGCTCTCCATCGGGCTGATCTTCACAACCGTCCTCGGTGCCGAGGCGCTGGACACGCTCGCGTTCATAGGTATGGGCATTCTCGCCCTTCTCGTGTTCGACCTGAAGATACGAAGGCTCCGCGCAAGGATCGTCGGTCACCTGTCCGGACGCCTCGAACACCTCCTCAGCACCGATGTCTACGCCAAGCTGATGAAGCTGCCGATCGAGATGGTCGTCGGCTCCACGGTAGGCGACCAGATGGGCCGGCTGCGGCAATTCGAGACGGTGCGCGATTTCTTCGGCGGGCCCGTCGTATCGGTCTTCCTCGAAGTGCCGCTGGTTCTGCTGCTCCTGCTCACGCTGGCGGTGGTCTCATGGCCGAGCGCGGTCGTCGTCGTCGCCGGCATCGCCGTCTGCGCGACCATCGGGGCGATCGCCGTGCCGGCGATCCAGGCCGCGCAGTCGACCCTGGCGGCGCGGAGCACGACCTATTCGCGGCTGCTTTCCGACACTATGGACCGCCGCGAACAGATCGTGCGCCGCGGCCTCGGCAACGCCATGGCCGAGCGCCTGCGGCCGCACCTGCGCCGGGTGGCCGAGGCGCGTCTGGCCGCCGACATGGCCCTGCGGCGCTTCGGGGCGGCGATCGCGGTCCTCGTGCCGCTGACGAGCGCGGGCGTGATCGTGATCGGCGCCTTGCAGATCATGGCCGGCGCCGCCTCCGGAGGGACGCTGATCGTGTGCACGATCCTGTCCATGCGGCTCATGGCCCCGGTGCAGCAAGCACTGATGGTCGCGGTGCGCGTGCCCGAGGTGCTGGGCCTCTTCGCCCAGCTCGACGCCCTCTTCCGCATTCCGGACCGGTCGCAGACCCGGCAGCACGCGTCGGCGGCGCAGACCGCGATGGACCGCGACGTGGGCCCGTTGTCCCTGAAAGAGGCCGTCTTCACCTATCCGTCCGCCGCCGCTCCGGCGCTGCGGGGGGTCAACGTCCGCATCCCGGTCGGCAGCCTCGTCGCGGTGGTGGGTCCGTCTGGCGCCGGCAAGTCCACCCTCCTGCGCGCGATCGTCGGCGATCATGCGCTGCGCGCCGGCCGGATCAGCGTCGCGACCCTGAACCTCGCGCAGTTGAGCCCCGACCGCAGGGTCAACATGATCGGTCACCTCGGCAACGACCCCTTCATCCTCTATGGCACCGTCGCGCAGAACCTGCGCCTGGGATCGCCGGAGGTCACCGTCGCCGACATGCGCGAGGTCTGCGACGAACTCGGCCTGCTCTCGGCGATCGAGGCGCTGCCGGCCGGGTTCGAGACGCGGCTGGATCGGAGCGCCGGCGCCGGGATCACGGCGGCGATGCGGACCAAGCTCGCGATCGCGCGGCTGCTGCTGCGTGAAACCCCGATCCTGCTCCTGGACGAGCCCGGCGCACGCCTGTCGCCCGCCGACGACGCGCGCCTGCTCGAGACGTTGCGCCGGCGGTCGGCAACGGGCGCCATCTGCCTGACGGTCACGCACCGGCCGAGCACGATCCGTGACTGCGATTACGCCCTTCTGCTCGATGGAGGGCGCGCGGTGTATTTCGGGCCCCCGTCGGAGATGCCGATCCTAGATACACAGGGAGAGCCCCGATGACCGACCGTTCGCAGAAGCGACCCGATGCCGTCCGGACGCGCGACGAGAACTCCCTTTCCCTCGGCACGATGGTCGGGGAGGAGCGCGACGGACGCCATGCGCGAGCCATGATATGGATTCTGTGCCTGGGCTTCGTCGGGTTCGTCGCCTGGGCCGCGATCACGCCTGTCTACGAGGTCGTGTCGGCCAGCGGGATGATCCGGCCCGAAGGAGTGGCGATGCGCATCGAGCATTCTGAGGGCGGGCGGATCGCCGCCGTCGAGGTCGACGAGGGCGCCGTCGTCGAGGCGGGCGACGTCCTGATCCGAATTCGCCACCGGAGATCTCGCGGCCGAGCGCGCGAAGGCGCAGGCGCGACTGGCGTTGATCGACGACGAGATCCTCCGCCACGGCGCGCTGCTCGATCTGGACCTCGCGGCGGCGACGCCGGATGACGCGCTGATCGCGTCGCTCGATGTCGCGACGGGACAGGAGATCCTTTATCGGTCGGCCCAGATCGACGCCATCCGCGCGGAGCGCAAGGTCCTCGTCGCGCGCCGTGCGGCGCTGGCCGCCCGTCGCGAGACGCTGGTGCGCGAGCTGGCGATCATGCGGGCCCGGGCGGATCGCTATGCGGCCGCCCGGAATCCGGACGTGTTCGGGAAGCAGCAGCTCGAGGCGCTCGACCGGGAGCTCCTCCAGCTGGAACGCGGGATCGCGGAGATCGACGGCGAGCGCCAGGTTCAGGCCGCCTCGATCGAGCAATCGCGGCGACGCGAGGCCGAGCTCGTCTCGTCCTACCGGCGCGAGGCCGTCCTGCGCTTGACCGAGCAGAAAGAGCAGCGACTGCAGGTCGCCCAGACCCTCGGCCGGCTCGAGGCGCGGATCGAGGACGCGGTGATGCGTGCGTCCGCCCCCGGCACGGTCGGCCGGATCGCCGTCCGCGGGCCCGGCGAGATCGTCGGGGCGGGCGAGACCATCATGGAGATCGTGCCCTCCGGCGCGCGGCTCTATGCCGAGGTCGAGGTTCCGGCCGACCGCATCGGCGAGATCGCGCCCGGGCACGACGCGCACGTCAAGATCCTGACGTTCGACTTCACCCGGTTCGGCAAAATCGCCGCCGTGGTCACCAAGGTCTCCCCGACGAGCCAGCTGAACGAGACGGGCGAGCCCGTGTTCAACCTCCGCCTCGCCATGCCGAACGCCGACGTGACGGGCGGCTCCGGCATCTCCCCGGGGCTGACCGTGACGGCGGACATCCGGCTGAGCCGCCGGACGATCCTGTCGTATCTGCTGCAACCCGCCCGGGTGATCGCGGATCAGGCCTTCACCGAGACCTGACGGATCCCCCGAGCGCCGGGTGCCAGCCGAACTCCGCTCGCAGACCGAATCGCCGGACGCTCCGAGACCGGCCGTTCCGCGCGGCCGCTGTCTGGGGTCGTTTGCAACAGAGTGTTAAAATCCTACGCTAAGCGCCGAGCAACCGTTTCCCGTGCTCGCGCAACTCCCCCTTCGAATCGACATACCGGTAGAGCGTTACGGGCCTGATTTTCAGCTCTCTGCACAGCTCGGAGACGGAGGTGTCACGGTTCGCCATTGCGGCCTGCGCCATGCGCACCTGAGCCTTGATCAGCGCGAACTTGCGTCCACCCTTCCGCCCCCGGGCGCGCGCGGCGGCAAGCCCGGCCATAGTCCGTTCCCTGATAAGCTCGCTCTCGAACTCGGCAAGGGATGCGAAGATGCCGAAAGACAGCCGTCCGTGGGCCGTGGTCGTGTCGACCTGGGACCCTTGGCCAGTCAGCACCTTCAGACCGACGCCGCGCTCGGACAGGCCGGCGACCGTCTTCACCAAGTGGTGCAGGCTCCGCCCCATGCGGTCGAGCTTCCAGATCACCAGCACGTCGGCGTCCCGGAGGGCCTTCAGACATGCTTGGAGGCCGGGCCGCTCGTCTGTCTTGCCGGAGGCGCTGTCCGAGTAGATCTGATCCTCGCTGACACCCGCGGCAATCAGGGCGTCCCGCTGCAGGTCGAGCGACTGGCTGCCATCGGCCTTCGAGACCCGCGCGTAGCCGATCAGCATGTATCGCAAACGATCGTATGAGACAATCGTCGAGGACCAGCTCCTTCAGCCATTGGTACTTTTCATTAACCCATATCGATATCGAAGATACGCAACAGGAGTATCGAAAGCTAAAGAGCCATGGCCCACCGGACCATCCTGACGCCGAAGCAAAGGGTGGTCCTGTTCGGCCTTCCCACGGACGAACCGCGGCTGCTGAAGCACTACACGCTGGCCGACGAGAACTTCGAACACACTCGTCTGCGCCGCCGTCCCCAAAACCGGCTCGGATTTTCCATGCAGCTCTGCGCGCTGCACTATCCCGGGCGCGCTCTGCTGCCGGGCGAGCTCATTCCAGCGGACATCACCACGTGCCCCGCCGCGCAACTTGGTCTGAAGGACGCCGACATCGACGCCTATGCCGCCCGGTAAGAAACGCGGCACGAGCACATGGCCAGCCTGCGTCAGCTCAACGGCGACAAGACCTTTTCGGGTCGCGGCGCCCGCGACCTGGAGTTCTGGCTCGACGGCCAAGTCGAGCACGCCGTCTCCGATAAAGACATCGCCCGCCGCTTTGTCGAGGAGTACCGGAGAACTTTACCATCTTGCCCGCCATATCCACCATCGAACGGCTCTGCGCCGACACGCTTGTCGCTGCAGAGCGGCGGATCGAGACGAGGATCGCGAACCGCCTGAACCATGACGAACGCGCGGGCCTCGATGATCTGCTGTCAGAGATGGTCGAGGATCGACTGACCCGGTTCGTCTGGCTGCGCAAGTTCGAGGTCGGCAGCAGTTCCGCCGGCGCACGTCGGATGCTCGATCGTCTCGCCCAACTCCATCATATTATGCTCTCGCCAGACGAGTTCCACGGCGTCCCCGATGATCGCATCACCCGGCTTCGGCGCCAGGGCGAACGATGCTTCGCGGATGGGCTTCGCGAACTGCCGGACGACCGCCGCCACGCAATCCTTGCCGTTTGCGTGTCGGAATGGCGAAGCGCGATCGCGGATGCCGTTGTCGAGACACACGACCGGATCGTCGGCAAGACATGGCGGGAAGCTGCCCGGCTATGCGACGCACGCATGGACGGGGCGCAACCGGCGGTCCAGGAGACCTTGCGGTCGTTCCGCGACATGGGAACAGCCCTGCTCGAAGCGAAGAGGGACCATGCGTCCCGGGACGATGCAGTATCGTCCAGCCCGGGATGGGCGGACTTGCACGCTCTCGTCGCCGTGGCAGCCCGATTGACGGACACGCTGTCGTCGGATCCGATTTCCCATGTCGTCCAAGGGTACAAGAGGTTTCGTCGATACGTCCTCCGGATGCTGCGCCTCCTCGAAATCGACGGGGCGGACGTGGCCAAACCCCTTCTGGAGGTGGCTGAACTGATCCGGTCTAACCGGGCTCATGGCCAACCAACGCATTTTCCGCAGGGCTCATCGAAATGGCAGCGGCATATGAGAAACCACCCCGCCGGGGACAGAAGTCTCTGAGAGGTCGGGCCTCCGACCCGCCCAAAGAAGTTCTCGACGTCCGGAACGGTCAACAGGCTCACCACGTAGCCGTGCAGCGCCTCCATGACCTTCATGTCGCCCCGCTTGCGGAAGGCGGCGAAGTCCTTTAGGCCTCCGATCCGAACTCCGCCTCGTGGCGCTTGGCGATGGACGACAGGCGCTTGTCGAGCACGAAGCCCGCCTCGGTCTCGGGCGCGTTCGCAGGTAAACCATATCGGGTCCCAGCCGAGCTCGCGGACGACCGGCAGGAAGATCGGCAGCGAGATGAACATGATCGTGATGGCGTCCATGAACATGCCCATGACGAGCAGCACGGCGGCGATGACGCGCAGGATCACCCACGGACTGCCCGATACCGAAAGCAGTCCTTTCGGAATAGGTGCCCACCAGGTCGTCGACGGTGACGACCCAACCGAAGAGCCTGGCGAAGGCAACGACCATCATCACCACGACCGATGAGCGCGCTGCATCTGTCGCCTTGCCTGGACGCGGCTGATAGCGTCGCGGCGCAGCGAGGGAGCGAGACCATGACCGACCAAATCAGATGGGGCATCCTCGGGGCCGCGAAGTTCGCCCGTGAGCAGATGGCGCCGGCGCTGCACGTGGCCCCGGGCGGCACCCTTGCGGCCCTCGGCACCGGCACGCCCGAGAATTCCGGCCCCTTCCGGGAACTTGCGCCGGGGCTGCGGGTCCATGAGGGATACGATGCCGTGCTGCGGGATGCGCAGGTCGACGCGGTCTATATACCCCTGCCCAACCACCTTCACATGGACTGGACGCTGAAGGCCCTGGAGGCCGGCAAGCACGTGCTGACAGAGAAGCCGGCTGCAATGAACGCCGCCGAGATCGACGCGATGATCGCGGCCCGGGATGCCTCGGGGAAACTGGCGGCAGAAGCCTTCATGATCGTCCACCACCCCCAATGGATCCGGGTCCGTGAGCTTCTGGCCGAAGGCGAGATCGGGGTGCTGGAGCGGGTGGATGCGGCCTTCAGCTTCGACAACGGCGAGGATACACAGAATATCCGCAATCGCGCCGATACGGCGGGCGGCGCGCTGCGGGATATCGGCGTCTACGTGATGGGGGGCGTGCGGTTCGCCACCGGGGCGGAACCGGAAACGGTGGAAGCCGAGCTGCGGTGGGAGAACGGCGTTGATGTCTCCGCCGATCTGCGCGCCCGTTTTCCCGGGTTCGACTATCGCGGCTTCGTCTCCATGAGGGTCTTCCGCCGGCAGGAGGTGACCTTTCATGGCCGCAGCGGCATGATCCGCCTGACGGCGCCGTTCAACGCGCAGGTCTTCGGCGAGGCCCGCATCGAGTGCCACCGCACCGGCCGTGGCATGCTGGTCGAGACGTTCCCGGCCGCGCGCCAGTACGAGCTGCAGGTGGCGGCCTTTAACCGCTCGGCGCTGACGGGGGCGCCTTATGCCTGCCCGCTGGAATTTACCCGCGGCACCCAGGCGATGATGGATGTTGCCTTCGCCGCAGCCGGACCGGACCCGGCGAAGGGCTAGAGAACGAGCTGATTGTCGGCCTCTTCCTCGCGGCTTTCGTCATGGGCCGCCAGCGCGATCCCGAAGGTCAGGATGCCCACCCGGCCCGCCGTCATCAGCACGATCACCACGAGCTTGCCCAACGAGGAGAGATCGCCGGTTATGCCCATCGAAAGGCCGACCGTGCCCATGGCAGACATCGCCTCGAACAGCACCACGTCGAAGGCTGCGCCCGGTTCGGTGAGGAACAGCAGGAAACAGGCGATGCCCAGCATCGCGAAGTAGAAGGCAAAAGCTGCCGATGCCGATTGGAGACGGTCCTGGCTGACGGTGCGCTTGTGGTACCGGACCTCGTCGCGGCCCTTGAGGGTCGAGCGCACCAGCCCTACCAACGCCGCGAAGGAGGTGGTCTTGAGCCCGCCGCCGGTGCCCGCCGGCGACGCGCCGATCATCATCAGGAAAAAGAATATCATCAGCGCGGCGTAGGACATCGTGCCGATGGGGATCGTGTTGAACCCCACCGTCGTGGTGGCCGTTACCGTCTGGAAGAACGCCCCCAGCAGGCGTTCGCCGGGCGGCAGGCCGGCGATGCTCGGCTCCACCACGAACAGAAGCACGGAGCCCACGACGATGAAGGTCAGCGTGAGCCGCAGGATCACCTTCGAGGTGAAGCCTAGCCAATGCGCCCGCCCGGTCATCGTGAGCCAGGCGTCGACGACGATGAGAAAGCCCATGGAACCCAGGATCGACAGCGTCGAGATCACCAGGACAACGCCGACATTGGTGGAATAGGCTTCCAGCGACGTGGGAAAAAGGCTGAACCCCGCCGTGCAGAATGCCGAGACGGAGTGGAAGACGGCCAGCCAGAGCGGATTCTCCTCGCCCGCGGCAGCGAAGAAGAAATAAAGCGCCGCCGCGCCTGCCAGCTCGGCGACGAAGGTGAAGATCACGACCGACCTGACGAACTGCGCGGGCTTTATCCGCTCCGGCAGGTTGAACGCCATGCGCGTGGCACGGGCCCGCACGCCCGTCAGGCGCTGCGAGAGCGACAGGGTCGCGAAGGACCCGATCGTCATGTAGCCAAGGCCGCCCATCTGGATCAGGGCAAGGATGACGCCCTCGCCGAAGCCGGTAAAGGTGCCGCCGGGATCGACGGTGACGAGCCCGGTGGTGGAGACGGCGGATGTGGCGATGAAGAGCACATCGAGCGCGCTCGCCGGAACCTGCTGCGCCACGGGCAGGCAGAGCAGGACCCATCCCACCAGGATGTAGCTGAGGTATCCGATCAGCAGCAGCTTAGAGGGCGGCGTATGGAATATGGCGAGGCGGACGCGGGCGAGCCGCCGCAGGTGCAACTTGCTGCCGCCCGGTTTCCCGGTGTCCCGATCGTTCGTGGACGTCACGTTAGGCGCCTCCCGGAAACCCGTCCCTCACAAATCCTGGCCAAGGACGCGGGGTTCCGGTCGCGCCTCGAATCCGAGATTAGGCCGTCGGCGTCGAAGCTTCCATGGCTTCGAGCTCGTCGATGAAGCCAGAGATCATCGAGAGCCCCTTGTCCCAGAAGGCCGGGTCGGACGCATCGAGGCCGAAGGGCGCCAGAAGCTCCGTGTGGTGCTTGGAGCCGCCGGCCTTCAGCATCTCGAAGTACTTCGCCTGGAAATCCGCGTCGCCCTCCTCGTAGGCGGCATAGAGCGCGTTCACGAGGCCGTCGCCGAAGGCGTAGGCGTAGACGTAGAAGGGCGAATGCACGAAATGCGGGATGTACGCCCAGAACACCTCGTAGCCCTCCATGAACTCGAACGCGGGGCCGAGGCTCTCGCCCTGCACGCTCATCCAGAGCGCGTTGATGGCATCGGGCGTCAGCTCGCCCTCGGCGCGGGCGGCGTGCAGCTTGCATTCGAAATCGTAGAAGGCGATCTGGCGCACGACCGTGTTGATCATGTCCTCGACCTTGCCGGCCAGCAGCACCCTGCGCTCTGCCGGGTGCTTCGCCTGCGCTAGGAGCGCCCGGAACGTCAGCATCTCGCCGAAGACGCTCGCGGTCTCCGCAAGGGTCAGGGGCGTCGAGGCCAGAAGCTCGCCCTGATCCGCCGCCAGCACCTGATGCACGCCATGCCCCAGCTCGTGCGCCAGGGTCATCACGTCGCGCGGCTTGCCGAGGTAGTTCAGCAGCACGTAGGGGTGCACCTCGGTCACGGTCGGGTGCGCGAAGGCGCCGGGCGCCTTGCCGGGTTTCACGCCAGCGTCGATCCAGCCATCGGTGAAGAAGGGCTTCGCGATCTCCGCCATGCGCGGGTCGAACCCGGCATAGGCCTCCATCACCGTCCGCTCCGCCTCGGCCCAGCCGATCTTGCGCTCGGCTTCCGCCGGCAGGGGGGCGTTGCGGTCCCAGACCTGCAGCTTGTCGAGCCCGAGCCATTTGCGTTTCAGCTCGAAGTAGCGGTGGCTGAGCTTGGGGTAGGCCGCCACCACCGCGTCGCGCAGGGCCTGCACGACTTCCGGCTCCACATGATTGCTCAGGTGCCGGCCGGTCTGGGGCGTCGGCATCTTGCGCCAGCGGTCCTCGATCTCCTTTTCCTTCGCCAGCGTGTTGTGGACGCGGGCGAAAAGCTTGACGTGCTCGGCGAAGGTGGCCGCCAGCTCGCGCGCCGCCGCCTCGCGCCGCGCTCGGTCGCGGTCGGTCAGGCAATCCAGCGTCGCCTCGAGCCCCATGACCTCGCCCTGCACCTCGAACTCCAGCCCCGCCATCGTCTCGTCGAAAAGCCGGTTCCAGGCAGTGGCGCCCACCGTCGACTGATCGTGCAGGAACTTTTCCAGCTCGTCGGATAGCTGATAGGGCCGCATCGCGCGCAGCCGGTCGAAGATCGGGCGGTAGCGCCCGAGGTCGGCGTCGGCGTCGAGCCGCGCGTTCAAGTGCGCCTCGTCCAAGCGGTTCAGTTCCAGCCCGTAGAAGACCAGCTTCGAGGTGCAGACGGTCATCCTGTCCTGGCAGTCCGCCATGAACTTCGCCCGGTCGGCATCGGTCGTGTTCTGGTAATATCGCAGGCCCGCGAACGACATGATCCGCCCGGCCACCGTGCTGATCCGCTCGTCGCGCTTCACCGCGGCCAGCAGCCCCGCCGCGTCGAGGCCCTCCAGCTTGCCCTCGTAGTCCGCGGCGAACGCTGCGCACTCGCCGTCCAGCCAGTCGAAATCCCGTGCCAGCGCCGGATCGTCCTCGCCGGCATAGAGATCGCTCAGGTCCCATTCCGGCAGATCTCCGAAGCCGCCGCCGCCGCCGCGCGTATCGACGTCGAAGACGGGGAGGGTGGGCTTGGCATGGGTCATCGGGAGAACCTTTCGGGCTGCAGCGCTCGCCAGTGACATAGGCCGCCGCCCCGACCGGTGACAATGCCCTGGCCCCACTCCTTTCGGCCCTTGGCGTCGCGATGGGCGCCAGCCGGCACTTGCGCCTCCCGTGGGCGCCCGCCGGGGCACCGTCACATCAACCCCTCCGGCGCGCCCGCCATGGGCTGCGACCTGCGCGCAGCCCCCCGAAGGGTACGCCGGTTCCGCTTCGATATTCCCCAAATATCCCCGCCGGAGGCTTCCGCCACCTTCCGCCGGCGCCGCCCCTCAGCCGTAGACGCGCAGCATCTCGCGCAGGTCGTCGTAGGTGTTGGCCTCGGCCGCGGGCTTATCATGCCGCCAGCGTGCCATCCGCGGAAACCGCAGCGCCACGCCGGACTTGTGGCGCGGGCTTTCCTGGATGCCCTCGAAGGCGATCTCGAAGACATGCTCGGGCGTCACCCGGCGCACCGGGCCGAAGCGTTCCAGCGTGTTGCGCCGGACCCAGGCGGTGATGCGGCGGAACTCGGCATCGGTCAGCCCGGAATAGGCCTTGGTGAACGGCACCAGATCCGCGCCCTTCCAGACGGCGAAGGTGAAATCGGTGAAGAGGTTCGCCCGCCGGCCGCTGCCGGCCTGCGCGTAGATCATCACCGCGTCGATCACGAGCGGCGCCACCTTCCACTTCCACCAGTCGCCCTTCTTGCGCCCCGCGAGGTAGGGCGAGGCAAGGCGCTTCAGCATCACCCCTTCGGCGGCGCGCTCGCGGGACCCGGCCCGGGCCGTCGCCAGGGCATCCCAGCTCTCGAAGGCGATCCGGGGCGAGAGGGTCATGCGGGCCGCGTCCGGCAGGCCCTCGACCAGCGTCTCGAGCCTGGCGCGCCGCTCGGCGAAGGGCGCCGCGCGCAGATCCGCCTCCTGCCATTCCAGCAGGTCGTAGGCCATCAGCACCACGGGTGCCTCGGCCATCAGCTTCTTCGGCACCGTCTTGCGCCCGATCCGCTTCTGCAGGGCGTTGAAGGTCATCGGCGCCCGGGCCGCGGCATCCCAGGCCAGCACCTCGCCGTCGATCACGGTGCCATCGGGCACGAAATCGACGCTGCGGGCGAGTTCCGGGAAGCGGTCGGTCATCAGCTCCTCGCCCCGGCTCCAAAGGTAGTGTTCGCCGCCGCGGCGGATCAGCTGGCCGCGGATGCCGTCCCATTTCCACTCGGCGCTCCACTCCGCTGCAGGTCCGAGGCCGCTCTCGAGATCGTCCTCCGCCGCGTCGAGCTGATAGGCCAGATAGAACGGATAGGGGCGCGAAAGCGCGGCGCCGGCATCGGGCGCATGGATGAGCGCCTGGAAGCTCGTGGTCTGCGGCGTCCAGTCGCCCATCAGCCGGTGCGCCAGCTCGGCCTCCGCGATCCCGGTTGCCGCCGCCAGCGCCCGGGTCATCAGCTTGGCGCTGACGCCCATGCGGAAGCCGCCGGTGATGAGCTTGTTGAAGACGAAGCGCTCCGTCGTCTCCAGCCCGTCCCAGGCGTCGAGGATCGCGGCCTTGCGCACGGCTTCCTCCTCCGCGCCCAGGGCCTGCACGCGGGCGATCCAGTCGCTCAGGGGCAGGTCGGTGACCCGCTGCGGCGGCGGCAGGATCAGGGCGATCGTCTCGGCCAGGTCGCCCACCACGGGGTAGGCCTCCTCCACCAGCCAGAGCGGCAGGCCGGCGCGTTCCGCCGCCCATTCGCGGAGCCGGGTGGTGGTGATCGTCCGCCGCGGCCGCCGCCCCGAGAGAAGCGCCATGCACCACAGCCTGTCGGGCTCGGGCGCCTCGCGGAAATAGTCGGCCAGCGCCGCGACCTTCGCGTTGGTGCGCGTGGTCTGGTCAAGCGCAAGGAAGAGGGCCGCGAAACGCTTCATGGCGGGCGCCGCCCGTCACGCCGCATCGACCACCTCCGCCTCGCCGGCATCGAGGCTCTCGCCCTCGTATTCCGTCTCGACCACCGCCGCCTGGTAGCCCCGGCTCTCAAGCCAGCGCCGGAACACCGACGTGTAGCCGTGGGTCGCGAAGATCCGCGTTGCCCCCGTCGCCGCGATGGCCGCGTTCAGCCCGCCCCAATCCGCATGATCGCTCACCACAAAGCCGCGATCCGCCGCGCGCTGCCGCCGCACGCCGCGCAGCGCCATCCAGCCGCTTGCGAAGGCCGTGGAGGGCGGGTTGGCCGCGCCACCGAAGCGCCGCGCCCAGGGCGTGCCAAGGGCCGAGGGTGGCGCCAGAACCAGCGCGCCGGGATGCGCCTTGCGGTCCGTCTCGGGCGTCACGCGGATCGTGTCGGGCAGGGCGATCCCCTGGGCGCGCAGCACCTCGTTGGTGTTCTCGACGGCGCCGTGGGTCAGGATCGGTCCGATGGACGGATCGAGCCCGGCGAGCAGCCGCTGCGCCTTGCCCAGCGAGTAGGCCCCGAGGATGCTCGCCCGCCCGCCCGCGACGTTCGCCGCCCACCAGGCATTGATCTCGCCCATGATCTCCGCCTGACCGCGCCAGTCGAAGACCGGCAGCCCGAAGGTGCATTCGGTAATGAAGGCATGGCAGCGCACGGGCTCGAACGGCTCCGACAGCCCGTCATCGGCCGTCTTGTAGTCACCCGAGGCCACCCAGACCTCGCCGCCCACCTCGACCCGGATCTGCGCCGACCCCGGCACGTGGCCCGCGGGATGGAACGAGACGGTCGCGCCGCCGATCCGCCGGGCTTCGCCGTAGGCGATCTCCTCCAGCCGGATGTCGCCCAGGCGGTGCCGCATCACGGGGGCTGCGGGTGCCGTGGCCAGATAGCTGCGGTGCCCGTCGCGCGCGTGATCGGCATGGCCATGGGTAATCAGCGCCCGGTCGACGGGCCGCCAGGGATCGATGTGAAAGTCGCCGGCGGGGCAGTAGATGCCCCTGTCGGTGAAGGTCAGGACGGGATCGGCCATGCGAAGGGGTATAGCGCAGGCGCCGGGCCCTGCCAGCCCGCCGCGCCGATACCAGGGGCGATGCCGCTGGGCGCGGAACGTCGGACCTTGCCGAAGGGGCCGCCCCCATGGATGCGGCGTGGCGCGGCGGTGCGCCGTCAAGGCAAGCGTTCCGGCCCCAGTTCCAGGGGATGGACCCATGAGGCTGCCGGCGCCGGCCTGCGCCTGTCGCCGTCCGGTTGCAGCGGCGGGGCATTGCCACCTATGGTGCGGCAGATCAGGGCAAGGGGTCGAGCGGCACTCATGGCAGCGAGCTATTTCAACGAGATGTACGAGAGCGGCCGGATCCGCGCGCCCTATGCCCGGCTCGAGGACTGGCAGCGCGACATGCCGGCGGAGCTGCGCAGCCTCAAGCAGGCCGAGGCGGAAGCCCTCTTTCGCCGCATCGGCATCACCTTCGCCGTCTATGGCGAGGGTGGCGACCCCGACAGGCTGATCCCGTTCGACATGTTCCCGCGGGTCTTCACCCATCTGGAATGGCTGCGGCTGGAACGCGGGATCAAGCAGCGCGCCCGGGCGCTCAACGCCTTCCTCGTGGACGTCTACGGCCGCGGCGAGATCGTCCGCGCCGGCCGCATCCCCGCCCATCTGGTCTACCGCAACGCGGCCTACGAGAAATCGGTCGTGGGCATCCGCCCGCCGCGCGGGGTCTACAGCCATATCGTGGGGATCGACCTGGTGCGCACGGGGCCCGACGATTTCTACGTGCTGGAGGACAATTGCCGCACGCCTTCGGGGGTCTCCTACATGCTGGAGAACCGCGAGATCATGATGCGGATGTTCCCGGCGCTCTTCCGCAACAACCGCATCGCGCCGGTCGACAGCTACCCCGAGGTGCTGCGCCGCACGCTCGCCTCGGTCGCCCCGCAGAAATGCGACGGCGAGCCGACGGTGGTGATCCTGACTCCGGGCCATTTCAACTCCGCCTATTACGAGCATTCGTTCCTGGCCGATCTGATGGGGGTGGAGCTGGTCGAGGGGCAGGATCTGTTCGTCGAGGGCGATTACGTGTGGATGCGCACCACCGAGGGGCCGCGCCGGGTGGACGTGATCTATCGCCGGCTGGACGATGCTTTCATCGACCCCTTGTGCTTCCGCGCCGACAGCATGCTGGGCGTGCCGGGCCTGATGAACGTCTACCGCTCCGGCGGGGTGGCCATCGCCTCCGCCCCCGGCGCGGGCGTGGCCGACGACAAGGCCGTCTACACCTACGTGCCCGAGATGGTGCGCTTCTACCTCGGCGAGGAGCCGGTGCTGAAGAACGTGCCGACCTGGCAATGCGCCAGGGCCGACGAGTGCCAGTACGTGCTGAAGAACCTCGCGGAGCTTGTGGTCAAGGAAGTCCACGGCTCGGGCGGCTACGGGATGCTCATCGGGCCGCGCGCCGCGACCGGCGAGATCGAGGCCTTCGCCGCCAAGATCCGCGAGCGCCCGCACAACTACATCGCCCAGCCGACCCTGTCGCTCAGCACCTGTCCGACCTTCGTGGAGGAGGGGATCGCCCCGCGCCACGTGGACTTGCGCCCCTATTGCCTTGTGGGCGAGCAGGTGGAGCTGGTGCCCGGCGGCCTGACACGCGTGGCGCTGAAGGACGGATCGCTGGTGGTGAACTCCTCGCAGGGGGGCGGGGTGAAGGACACCTGGGTGCTGGCCGAATGAGGGGCCTGATGACCGGAGGATGCCGATGCTGAGCCGCACCGCTGAGAACCTGTTCTGGATCGGCCGCTACATGGAGCGGGCCGAGACGATGGCGCGGCTGATCGAGGTCGGCGCCCGCATCACGCTGCTGCCCGACACCGCCGACGGGTACCGCACGGAGTGGGACAGCATCCTGCAGGCGAGCGGCACCGCGCCCGGCTTCGACGGAAAGTACGGCGAGGCGGTGGAGCGCAACGTGATCTCGTACCTCTTCTTCGATGCGGACAACCCGTCTTCGGTCGCCTCGTGCCTGGCCAGCGCCCGGGAGAACGCGCGGATCGTCCGCACGGCGCTGACCTCGCCGGTCTGGGATGCGATGAACGGCGCCTTTCAGGAGATGAACCAGCTTCGGCGCCAGCCGCGGGGCGAGCTAGAGGTGAGCGACCTCACCGAGTGGACGACCCGGCAGACCGCGCTCGTGCAGGGCGCGATGATGGCCACGCTCCTGCGCAACGACGGCTACGACTTCATGCACCTCGGCTATCATCTGGAACGGGCCGACAACACCGCGCGGCTCCTCGACGTGAAGTACTACGTGCTGCTGCCCGATGCCGGCTATGTGGGTTCCGGCCTCGACAACTACCAGTGGACCACGCTCCTGCGCGGCATGCAGATGCACCGCTCCTTCCACTGGGCCTATGGCGGCGAGGTGACGCCGGCGAAGATCGTCGACCTGCTGATCCTCAACGCCCAGTGCCCGCGTTCCCTGCGCACCGCGATCCAGGGCGCGTCGGACCATCTGGACCGTCTGGCGCGGGGCTACGGGGCCACGACAGATGCCCAGGCCGCCGCCCGCGCGCTGTTGACCGCGCTCGACGAGACGACGCTGGAGGACATCTTCGACGAGGGTCTGCACGAATTCCTGGAGCGGTTCGTGGGCGAGGTGGCGGCGCTTGCCACCATGATCAGCGGCACCTACCTGCGGGGGATCGCGGCATGAAACTGCGCGTGCACCACCTGACCGTCTACAGCTACGACACGCCGCGCCGGCGGGTGATCCAGAGCCAGCGACTGATGCCCTCGGCCTTCGACGGGCAGGGGATCCTCGACTGGTCGGTCACCACCGAAGGCGGCGTGATCGGATCGGAGTTCCGCGATGGCGCGGGCGACGTGACGCGGACCGTCAGCCTTGCGGGGCCGGTGGACCGGGTCGAGGTGCTGGTGGAGGGGCTGATCGAGACCAGCGACCTGGCCGGGGTTCTGCGCGGCCACCGCGAGCGCGTCCCGCCCGAGGCCTATCTGCGGGAGGGCCGCGCCACCCGTGCCGACGTGGCGCTGACGGAACTGGCCGGAGACGCGCTTGCGGGGCTTCAGGGCGCCAGCGATCTCGAGAAGGCCCATGCGCTTTGCGCCGCGGTGACGAATGCCATCGCCTATACCAGCGGCTCCACCGGGGCCGCGACCACGGCGGCGGAGGCCTTGGCGGCGGGCAAGGGCGTGTGCCAGGACCATAGCCATGCCCTTATCGCAGTTGCGCTGACCCAGGGGCTGCCGGCGCGCTACGTAGCGGGCTACATGCATTCGGCCCAGCCGGGCGCGCCGCGCGACGTGTTCCCGGAGGGCACGCGTCCGCCGGCGGCGCCCGGTCAGAGCCAGGGTCAGAGCCAGGGTCAGAGCCAGGGTCAGAGCCAGGGTCAGAGCCAGGGTCAGAGCCAGGGTCAGAGCCAGGGTCAGAGCCAGGGTCAGAGCCAGGGTCAGAGCCAGGGTCAGAGCCAGGGTCAGAGCCAGGGTCAGAGCCAGGGTCAAAGCCAGGGTCAGAGCCAGGGTCAGAGCCAGGGTCAGAGCCAGAGCCAGTCGCAAAGCCAGTCCCAGAGCCAGGGCACGGCGCCCCAGGCCGCGCCGCGCGATCTTGACCCCCACGTCACCCCGGCACCCGACGGTGGCGAGGCCAGCCATGCCTGGGCCGAGATCTTCCTGCGGGGCCTCGGCTGGGTCGGGTTCGATGCCTCCAACGAGCGCTGCCCCGACGATCGCTACATCCGCCTCTGCTCGGGCTTCGATGCCGACGACGCGGCGCCGATCCGCGGGCTGGCCGCGCCGGGCGCCGGCGACGAGCACATGGACGTGGCTGTTGCCGTCCAGGCGTTGCAGCAGTAGGGCAGCAGCGGGGCAACGGCGCCCGGGCGCTTGCGGAGAATCGGATGACCTATTGCGTGGGGCTCCTGCTGGATGCCGGGATGGTGCTGCTGAGCGACACCCGAACCAATGCCGGACTCGACAACATCTCCGTCTACAAGAAGATGTTCACCTTCGAGGACCCGGGCGAGCGGGTGATCGTGATCCTGACCGCAGGCAGCCTCAGCGTCACGCAGACGGCCATGGCGCGCCTGCAGGAGGCCATCGACGACCCGGACGCGGGCGAGGACAGCTCGATCCTGCGGGCGCGCACGATGCTGCATGTGGCGGAGATCGTCGGGAAAGTCCTGTCGGACGTGCGCTCCGAGATCTCCGACAAGCTCAGCCGCAACTCCGGGGTCTCGGCCCGGGCGAGCCTGATCGTGGCCGGGCAACGGCGCGGCGGGCTGATGCGGCTGTTCCTGATCTACCCCGAGGGCAACTTCATCGAGGCGACGCCCGACACGCCGTTCCTGCAGATCGGCGAGCACAAGTACGGCAAGCCAATCCTCGACAGGGTGGTGCACCGCGAGACGACGCTGGGCGATGCGCAGAAGGCGGTGCTGCTTTCGATGGACAGCACACTGCGGTCGAACCTTTCGGTGGGGATGCCGCTGGACATGGCGGTGATCGAGAACAACGCCTGCGCCGTGGTCACGCGGCGGATCGAGCAGGGCGACGAGGTGTTCGCGGCGATGAGCAACGCCTGGAGCCAATCGCTGCGCGACGCATTTTCCGGTATTAAAATATAGGGTTAGACCATGGCGGAGACGTTCAGGCAAAGGGTCAAGGGCGGCGCGCGGCTGGCGGGGACGTTCGTGAAGACACCGGCGATCGAGGTGATCGAGGTGCTGGCGACCTCCGGCCTGGATTTCCTGTGCCTCGATGCGGAGCATGCGCCGTTCGACCGGGCGCGGCTGGATGCGTGCCTGGCGATCGGGCGGGCGCTTGGAGTGCCGATGCTGGTGCGGGTGGCGGAAGCGAGCGCGGCCGAGATCCTGCAAGCCCTTGATTCCGGGGCGGATGGCATCGTCGTGCCGCATGTGGACAGTGCGGCGAAGGCGGCGGACGTGGTGCGCTGGTCGCGGTTCGGGCGGGGCGGGCGGGGCTATGCTGGGTCCTCCCGCTGGGCGGCGTTCGCCGGGCGGAGCATGACGGACAACCTTTCCGCCGCGGCCGAGACGCTGGTGATCGCCCAGATCGAGGACATCGAAGGCGTTGAGAACGTTGACGAAATCGCCGCCGTCCCGGGGCTGGACGGGCTGTTCCTGGGGCCGGCGGACCTTTCGGTGGCCTATGGCTACGACACCCAGACCTCGCCGGAACTGACCGCCGCGACCGCCGCGACGGGGGCCGCCGCGACGGCCAACCGCTTGGCCTACATGACTTTTGTCGCCGACGCCAAGGGCGCCGAGGCGAAGGCGGCGGAGGGCTTCACGGTGTTCTTCGTGGCCTCGGAACATGTCTGGATGCGGGCGGGTGCCGCGGCCGTGGCGAAGGGCATCGCGGCGTTCTGAGGGCCGATTTCGAGTGTCGGCGTTCGGTCGGCTTTCGGTCGGCTTTCTGTCGGACCCCTGCGGGCGGCAGATTCACACGTCGGTAATGGACCGAACGCCGGGGAAGGGCGGCAGGGAGCTTGCGACCGCCGCGCGGACCGATCTGGCGCCTGGATCGGCGCGAGGCCGCCAGACCGGGTCAGTGCCGCGCCGGGCCCGGCGCGCGGGGCGACGCGCGCGGCCGATGGCGGTGGGGGGCGGCTGTTCCTCAAGCCTTCCCGGGGAAGGCCTTTGCAAGACACGGGAATGCCCCCCCGAGACCGGGGCCGATCGCGCCTCGGGCGGCCTTGGGCCCCCGAGCTTCGCCTTACTTCAGCCCGGCGAAGAAGCCCGCGCATTCGTCGAAGAACATCTCGCGCCGGTCGCGGGTCTCCATCATCGTCTCGTGCTCGCCGCCCTCGACTACGACGAGCCGCGCGTCGCGCCAGCGGCCGGTCATCTGCCGGATGGCGCCGGCATCGACGATCTTCTCGGCGCCCGGCAGGAAGGTGAGCGTGGGCACCGCGGGCTCGGCATGGCGGCGCAGGTCGCGGCATTCCACGAGGGCGCGGTAGAGCCAGGGGATCGACGGGCCGCCGAGCGCCAGCCCCGGGACGGCATCGAGGTGCCGGCGCATGTAGGCCATCATCCCGGGATCGTGGGTGAGCAGGTTGTCGTGCGGGTCGGCGAGGCGCACGTAGGTCTCGTATTTCGTGCCCGGCGTGATCAGCCTGTCGGCGCCGGCGCGGTGGGCCATCCAGCCCAGGCCCCAGGCGACCGGGCGCAGCGCCGATGCCATGGCGATGCCCCAGAGCGGCGCGCTGAAGACGGCGCCCGACACGTCCAGCCCCCGCACCAGCGCGCGCAGGCCGATGGCGCCGCCCATGGAATGGCCGAGCAGGACCCAGGGGCGCGGCAGATCGGCCCCGCGGAGCGCCGCCATCACCGCCGCCACGTCGCGCTGGTAATCGGCGAAGTAGCGCACATGGCCGATCATCGGATCGTCCATCACCCTGTCGGCAAGGCCCTGCCCGCGCCAGTCGACCGCCACCGTGCCATAGCCCCGCGCGGCGAAGGCGGCGGCCGCCTGACCGTACTTCTCGACGTATTCGGTGCGGCCGGGAAAGAGCAGGACGGTGCCCGACGTGCCGTGGCCAAGGTATCCCAGGCGCAGGCGCACCCCGTCGTCGGCGTACAGCCACACGGCGCGGGCGCCGGGCGGCGCCTCGGCCACGTCGGCATGGAAGGGCGCGCCGGACGCGCCGCGACCCTGCGGCGCGTCGATCCGGCTTTCGGCGAGGGTCATCGGCGGGCGGCGGTCATGACAGGGCGGAGCCGAGCTTCATCGCGGTGCCCATGTCGCCGTCGACCTTCAGCTTGCCGGTCATGAAGGCGGAGGTGGGATTGAGGTCGCCGTCGAGGATGGCGCGGAACGTCTCGGCGGAGGCGGCCATGGTGGTCTCGGCCGGCTCGTCGCCGGCGCGCACGCCGCCTTCGTCGACCATGATCGAGCCCTCGCCCTCGATGTCGAACTTCGCGACACCGTCGAACCCGTTCGGCAGCTTCTCGCGCAGGGCGGTGACCGCGTGATCGATGACTTGGCTCATGGCTCTCTCCTATGTGATCGGCGGGCCCTGACCTTGGGGCCGTTTTTTGCGCGCCGCGGGGGCAAGGGGGCTTCGCCCCCGGCCGCCGCCGCGCTAACTTGGGCATATGATGAATACGCCCCGTCTTTTCAAACGTGTCGTCGCGACACAAATCGCGGCCCTCGCCATGGCGCTGGCGCTGCTGGGTACCGCTACGTTGCCCCTTCTGGCGCAAACCCCGGAACTGGATGCGCTTTTCGAGCGGTTGCAGGAACCGGACGCGGCGGATTGGGAGCGGGTGGAGCGCGAGATCTGGCAGGAATGGTCGCAATCGGGCTCGGCCGCTATGGACCTGCTGCTGGAGCGCGGGCGCGCGGCGATGCAGGCCGGTGAGACCGCGGCGGCGATCGAGCATCTGACGGCGCTGACCGACCATGCGCCCGACTTCGCGGAAGGCTGGAACGCGCGGGCGACGGCGTATTTCCAGGCGGACCTCTATGGCCCGTCCATCGCGGATATCGAGCGGACGCTGGCGCTGAACCCGCGGCATTTCGGGGCGTTGGCCGGCCTTGCGGTGATGCTGGAGCAGCTTGGCTTTCCGCAGGAGGCGCTGAGCGCCTATACCGCGCTGCAAGCTATACATCCCCACAGGCCGAACGTAGAAGAGGCCATCGAGCGGCTGAAGACAGAGCTGGGCGGCCAGGACATCTGATCGGGAGACCCGATCGGGGCGGTACGCGCGGCCAACGGCACGGGCGACCGGCATCCCTCATGGGGCTGGCCGGACGCGCGGGGAGACGCGATGGCGGGCAATCCCGGCGGCAAGGGCCGCATCGAGGCGGTCCTCGGCCCCACCAACACCGGCAAGACGCATTATGCCATCGAACGGATGCTGTCGCACCGCACGGGCGTGATCGGCCTGCCGCTGAGGCTTCTGGCGCGCGAGGTCTACGACAAGGTGCGCGCGCGGGTCGGGCCTTCGGTGGTGGCGCTGGTCACCGGCGAGGAGCGGATCGTGCCGGACCGCACGAAATACTGGATCTGCACGGTCGAGGCGATGCCCGACGGGATGGGCGCCGATTTCGTGGCGGTGGACGAGATCCAGCTGTGCGCCGACCCCGAGCGCGGGCATGTGTTCACCGACCGCCTGCTGCGGGCGCGCGGCCAGCTGGAGACGCTGTTCCTGGGTGCCGACACGATGCGCGGGGCGATCGCGGCGCTTGTCCCTGGCGCGCAGTTCCAGCATCGCGAGCGGCTGTCGGAGCTGACCCATGCGGGGGCGAAGAAGCTGAGCCGGATGCCGGGGCGGTCGGCCATCGTGGGGTTCTCGGTGGAGAACGTCTATGCCATCGCGGAGCTGCTGCGGCGCCAGAAGGGCGGGGCCGCGGTGGTGATGGGGGCGCTGAGCCCCCGCACGCGCAACGCCCAGGTGGAGATGTACCAGGAGGGCGAGGTGGATTACCTCGTGGCGACGGACGCCATCGGCATGGGGCTCAACCTCGACATCAGCCATGTGGCGTTCTCGGGGCTGGCGAAGTTCGACGGGCGGCGGATGCGGATGCTGCAGCCGAACGAGCTGGCGCAGATCGCCGGGCGCGCGGGGCGGCATACCGAGCCCGGCAGCTTCGGGACGACCGGCGAGGCGCGGCCCCTGGACGACGGGCTGGCCGAGGCGATCGTCGGCAACCGCTTCGCGCCGGTGACGAAGCTGAGCTGGCGCAACGCGCGGCTGGAGTTCGGCACGGCGGGCGCGCTGATCCGTTCGCTGGAGGCGCAGACCAGCGACGACTGGCTGACCCGCGCGCGGGACGCGGACGACGTGGTGGCGCTGAAGGTGCTGGCCGACGTGCCCGAGGTGCGCGACCGGCTGCAGGGCGGGCCGGACGTGCGGCTTTTGTGGGACGTGTGCCGGATCCCGGATTTCCGCGGCATCAGCCCGGTGGAGCACGCGGCGCTGCTGCAGGCGATCTTCGGGTTCCTGCAGGGGGCCGGGCGAATTCCGGATACGTGGCTGGCCGACCGGGTGCGCCGGATCGACCGGACGGACGGCGACATCGACGCGCTGAGCAAGCGGCTGGCCTATATCCGCACGTGGACGTACGTGGCGCAGCGCAGCGGCTGGCTCGACGACGAAAGCCATTGGCGCGAGGTGACGCGTTCTGTAGAAGACCGCCTGTCGGATGCGCTTCACGCAGGGCTGACGCAACGGTTCGTCGACCGGCGGACCTCGGTTCTGTTGAAGCGGCTGAACCAGAAGGAGAGCCTTGTGGCCGAGGTGACTGACAGTGGCGAGGTGACCGTCGAGGGGCAGTTCGTGGGGCGTCTGGACGGGTTCCGGTTCAGCCGCGACAAATCCGCCAGCCCCGACGAGGCGCGCACGCTGAAGCAGGCGAGCCTGCAGGCGCTGGCGCCGGAATTCCACCTGCGCGCCGACCGGTTCTACAACGCCCCCGACACCGAGATCGACCTGACCGAGCAGGGCGGGCTGATGTGGGGCACCAACGCCGTGGGCAAGCTGGTGGCCGGGCCCGAGGCGGTGCGTCCGCAGATTCACGCCTTCGTCGACGAGGAGGCGGGCCCCGAGGTGGCGCAGAAGGTCACGCGGCGCCTGCAGCACTTCATCGACAGGCGCATCGCGGCGCAGTTCGAGCCGCTGCTGGCGCTGCAGCGCGACGAGGCGTTGGGCGGCCTGGCGCGCGGCTTCGCGTTCCGCATGGTCGAGGCGTTCGGGATCCTGCCGCGCGACGCGGTGGCCGACGAGGTCAAGGCGCTGGACCAGGAGGCGCGGGGCGCGCTGCGCAAGCACGGGCTGCGCTTCGGGCAGTTCACGATCTACATGCCGCTGCTGCTGAAGCCGGCGCCGACGCGGCTGCGGCTGGTGCTGTGGTCGCTGGCGCAGGGGCTGGACGAGTTTCCCGAAAGCCCGCCGCCGGGGCTGGTGACAGTGCCGGTCGCCGCGGAGACGCCCGAGGGCTACCACACGATGGCGGGGTACCGCGCGGCGGGGCCGCGGGCGATTCGCATCGACATGCTGGAGCGGCTGGCCGACATGCTGCGCGCCCGCGACACGCGTGGCGGCTTCGAGGCGGGCGCTGACATGCTCTCGATCACCGGCATGACGCTGGAGCAGTTCGCCGGGCTGATGCAGGGGCTGGGCTATCGCGCCGACAAGGGCGAGCGGGTGAAGGTGAAGGCCGCGCCCGAGGCGGCGAAGGTCGGCGGCGGGAAGGCCGGTGCGGGGCCGGCAGACGCTGCGGCGGGTTCGCCCGGAGATGCGGGACCGGGCGGGGCCGACGCCGCTGCCCGGACCGAGGGCGGGGAGGCCCCGCCCGAGGCGGATGCCGGGGGCATGGCCGGCCCCGATGCGGCGACGCCTGTGGCTTCTGAGGACGGGGCTGAAGCCGCCGAGGATGTGGTTGCGGCGGCCGAAACCACGGGCGAGGCCGGACCGGCAGCGCCGGAGCCGGAAACGGCGCAGACCGCTGCGCCCGAGGCCGAGCCGGCGGACGTGGCCGTGCCCGAGGATGAGACGGCGGAGGCGGTCGCGTCCGAGGCCGAGGCGGCGGATCCCGTTGCGTCCGAGGCTGAGACGTCGGAGGGAGCTGCGCCGGAGGCCGAGGCGGCGGAGGCCGTGGCGCCCGAGGCGGAGGCACCTGCCGAGGCGGGGGCGGCGCCGGCTACGGTTGGCGGCGAGACCGGCGAGCGGGCGGAGGCCGAGGCGCCCGCCGATGCGGCGGAGGCAGCAGGCGCGGCGCCGGCGGAGCCCATGGAAGTGTTCTACACCTTCACCTGGTCGCCCCGCCGCCGCCAGCATCAGGGTCGTCCACGGCAGGGCGGCGCCAAGGGCGGGGCCGAAACGGAGGCCGCCGGCGACGGCGCCGTCGAAGGCCGGGGCCGGGGCAAGCGCCGCCCGCCGCGCAAGGACGCCAAGGATGGGCAGGGCCGCGAAGGCGGAAAGCCGGGGCAGGGCGGCGATGGCCAGCACGGCCGCGGCGAGCGCCAGGCGCCCCGCGGCGGCAAGGGCCAGGGCCAGCGCGGCGGCAAGGGCAAGCCCGATCAGGGGCCGAAGACCTACGTGGCCCGCCCGCCCCGGTCCGAAAAGCCGATCGACCCCGACAATCCCTTCGCGGCGGCGTTGATGGGCCTGCGTGACAAGACCTGACGGCGACGACGTGTCCGACGCGCCGGGCGGCGGCGAGGCCCCCGGCAGCCTGCGCCTGGACCGCTGGCTCTGGCAGACCCGGTTCTTCAAGACGCGCAGCCTTGCGGCGAAGCTGATCTCGGCCGGGCGGGTGCGGGTGAATGCCGCACCGGTGCGCAAGCCCGCCCATCCGGTGCGCCCCGGCGACACGCTGACCTTTCCGCAGGGCGACGGGGTGCGGGTGATCCGGGCGACCGGCCTGCCGCAGCGCCGCGGCCCGGCCAGCGAGGCCCGCCACCACTACGAGGACCTGGAGCCGCCGCAGGCCGCGCGGCCCGCGGCCGAGGGGCGGCCCGCGCGGGCGGCCGGGCGACCCAGCTCCCGCGAGCGGCAGGCGGGGCGGGCGCGACGCGAGGGCATCCCGGGCGACCCCGGGCGCTGACCGGCACGGCACGGCGCCCAACCGGGTTGAATGATCCCGCGAAGCTGAATACGTCAGCCCCCTGTCCATCGAGGTTGCCGCCCATGACCTATGTCGTCACCGAGAACTGCATCGCCTGCAAATATACCGATTGCGTCGAGGTGTGCCCGGTGGATTGCTTCTACGAGGGCGAGAATTCCCTGGTCATCCATCCCGACGAATGCATCGATTGCGGGGTCTGCGAGCCGGAATGCCCGGCCGACGCGATCCGCCCCGATACCGAGCCCGGTATGGACAAGTGGGTGGAGTTCAACCGCAAGTACTCCGAGCTGTGGCCGGTGATCTTCACCAAGAAGGACCCGCTGCCCGAGGCGGAGGCGCGCGACGGCGAGGACGGCAAGCTGGAGACGCTTTTCTCGGAGGCGCCGGGCGAGGGCGGCTGACCGCGGGCCGCGCCCGGTGTCGAGCCGGCTTCGGGACGCAACGTCACCGGTTCTCGGGAGCCGCAGGGGCCGTTAGGCTTCGTTCAGGCGTGTCGCGCGGCTTTTACATTTCGCGCGGTCGTGCTATGTCTGTCTTCCGGTCAGCAGCGAAGCTTTCGATGTCGGCGGCAACGCCCGGCCGCTGTTTCCTGCGCTGATCCGAAAGGTTTGGCCCCGAGGGGTCGCGACCGGCCCGAAGCCTCCTGCGTGGCGGCGAGCCGGCAAAATGGACAGGATAGCGTCAAGATGAGCAAAGCGAAGTTGCCCGAGTTCCGCCCCAACGATTTCGTCGTGTACCCCGCGCATGGGGTCGGCAAGATCGTCTCGATCGAAGAGCAGGAGGTGGCCGGGATCTCGTTGGAGCTGTTCGTGATCTCGTTCGAGAAGGACAAGATGACCCTGCGGGTGCCGACCGCGAAGGCGACGGAGTTCGGGATGCGTTCGCTTTCCACCCCCGACACGATCACCCATGCGATGCAGATCCTGCGCGGCAAGGCGAAGGTGAAGAAGGCCATGTGGTCGCGCCGGGCGCAGGAATACGAGCAGAAGATCAACAGCGGCGATCTGATCGCCATCGCCGAGGTGGTGCGCGACCTGCACCGGGCCGACGACCAGCGCGAGCAGAGCTATTCCGAGCGGCAGCTCTACGAGGCGGCGCTTGAGCGGCTGACGCGCGAGGTGGCGGCCGTGAGCGGCGGCGACGAGGATGCGGCGCAGCGCAGCATCGACGACGTGCTGGTGAGCCGCGCCGCGGCCTGAGCTGGTTGCGGAGGACGGATGCGGGGCCGCGCCTTTCGGGGGGCGGCCTTTTTCGTGGGCAGGGGTGGCGTTTCGGCACGGGCGGGGTTTCGGTCCGGGCGGGGGATGCGGCCCTGCACGGCTCCGGTGGCCGACGGCGCCGCTGCCGTCAGGCGGTATGGGCCAGAAGCGCCGCGAAGGCCGTGAGGGCGGCGACCTCGGCCAGGGCCTGCGCGGCGCCGAGGATGTCGCCCGTCTGGCCGCCGATGCGGGCGAGGGCGAGCCGCGCGATCCAGGCCGCAGCCAGCGCCGCGGCCAGGGCGGCGGGCAGGGCCGCGCTGCCGGTGGCGAGGAGTGCTATGGCAAGCGCCAGGGCGATGGCCAGCGCCGCGATGCCGGGCCCCGGGCGGCCGACGCTGCTGGCGAGGCCCTTTTTGCGGGCCTGGGGCAGGGCGGCCATCGCCGCTGCCATGGCGCCGCGCGAAAGCGCCCCGGCGGCGATCAGCGCCGGCCAGACCAGCGCCGGCTGGGCGAGCGCGTCGAGTGCCGCGAAGCGGGCCAGCAGCGAGAGGCCGATTGCCAGGCACCCATAGGCGCCGATCCGGCTGTCGCGCATGATCTCGAGCCGCCGCGTGGCCGTGCCGCCGCCCCAGAGCCCGTCGACCGTGTCGGCGAGCCCGTCCTCGTGGAGGCCGCCCGTGAGCAGCACCAGGGCCGCGCAGGCGAAGGCGGCGGCGGGGCCGGGGCCGGCGGCGCTGAGCGCAAGATGCACGGCCCCCGCCAGCGCCCCCAGCCCGGCCCCCACCACGGGGTAGGCCCAGGCGGCGGCGGCACCGCGGGCCATCGCGCGTGTGGCGCTCACCCGCACCGGCAATCGGGTAAGCAGGCCCGTGGCGGCGGCCAGATCGCCGAGGGACGTGGAGAGGGCATGGGCGAGGATGGAGCGCCGAAGCATCGGTATCTTCCTGCGGGCGGTGCCAAGCCGGGGCGGCGGGCCCGAGCGGGGTACAGGCGGCCCCTGCGGGGCACAATACCACGGCTCGTGCCTCCCCCCGACCGTGGGCGCGGCCGTTCCGGGCCGGGGCGCCGATCTTGGGGCCTTGGCGAGACACAGGCCGCGATCGCGGGGTACAGTACTGCGGCCTATGCCTCCCCCCCGTCCGTAGGCGCAGTCGGGCCGCGGCGCCGACCTTGGGGCCTTGGCGAGACACCGGCCGCGATTGCGGGGTACATTACTGCGGCCTATGCCTCCCCCTCGACCGTGGGCGCAGTCGGGCCGGGGCGGGGCACCGACCTTGCGGCCTCGGCGAGACACAGGCCGCAAGTGCGGGGCGAGCTGCCGCGGTGAAGCGCCTGCCTTAGCGTCAATCTTGCGGGATGCCAGGCCGCGCGCGAAACTGCGGCGCCGCCAGCAAGGGAGCGCGCAGTGCCCATGACCTTCGCGACACCAGCAGATTTCGCCGCGCGGCTGGGCGATCTGCCGGGCCCCGATGAAACGGCCGGAGCCGCCGCCGGCGCCCGCAACGCGCAGCTGACCAAGCCGCCGGGGGCGCTTGGCCGGCTGGAGGACCTGGCGGTGTGGTATGCGGGCTGGCGGGGGGCTGTGGCCCCGGTGGCGGCGCCGCGGGTGATCGTGTTCGCCGGCAATCACGGGGTCGCGGCGCGCGGCGTCTCGGCCTTCCCGGCCGAGGTGACGGCGCAGATGGTGGCCAACTTCCGTGCCGGACGGGCGGCGATCAACCAGATCGCCCGGGTCGCGGGTGCGCAGCTGCATGTGCACGGGCTGGACCTCGATACTCCCACGGCCGATTTCACCGAAAGCCCGGCGATGACCGACATCGAGCTTGCCGCGTCTCTGAGCGCGGGATGGGACGCGGTGGACGAGAAAGCCGACCTGCTGGTGGTGGGCGAGATGGGGATCGGCAACACCACCTCGGCCGCGGCGCTGTGTGCCGCGCTCTGGGGCGGGGCGGGCGCCGATTGGGCCGGGCGCGGGACGGGGGTGGACGCGGCGGGACTGGCACGCAAGATCGCCGTGATCGACGCCGGCCTCGACCGGCACGCCCCGGCGCTTGCGGCGACCGATGGCGCGGCGCGGGCCCTGCTGGCGCTGCAGTCGGTGGGCGGGCGCGAGAGTGCCGCCATGGCCGGGGCCATCGTGCGGGCGCGCCACCTGCGTGTGCCGGTTATCCTGGATGGCTTCATCTGTTGCGCTGCCGCCTCGGTGCTGGAAGCGGCCGCGCCCGGCGCGCTGGACCATGCGGTGGCGGGCCATGCCTCGACCGAGGCCGGCCACTGGCGGCTGCTGGAGCGGCTGGGCAAGGTGCCGCTTCTTTCGCTGGGGCTGCGGCTGGGCGAGGGCACGGGCGGGGCGCTGGCGATCGGGGTGATGCGGGCGGCGACCGAATGCCTGGCAGGCATGGCGACCTTCGAGGAGGCCCACATGGCGGAGGGCTGATTGCCGCGCCTGCGGCCCGCCATTGCCGCGGCCAGCCCTGTGCCTGAGGCTGCAACCATTCCTCCGGCCATCCCTGCGACCAGACCGGCGTTCCGTCCTGCGGCCGGTCTTGCAGATTGTACCAAGTTGGGCGCTTGCTACCGGCGGTGGCGCGGGTCAGGATCGGCCGCAGACCGAGATACATTGAAACATCGGCCCGCCGACACCAGATGTTCCAACCAACCCGGAGAGTATCCGCGCTGCCGACGACCGGGGCCGGATCCGCTGCCACAAGGATCGTCAGATGACCGAAGAGCTTCATTCGTCCTACCCGGTGCTGCCGCTGCGCGACATCGTGGTGTTCCCCCACATGATCGTGCCGCTCTTCGTCGGCGCGCGAGAAATCCGTGCGCGCGCTCGAGGAGGTGATGTCGGAGGACAAGCAGATCCTGCTTGCCAGCCAGATCGACGCCAGCGTCGACGACCCCGACCGCGCCGGCATCTACAACATCGGCGTGCTGGCCAACGTGCTGCAGCTTCTGAAGCTGCCCGACGGCACCGTGAAGGTGCTGGTCGAAGGTCGCACGCGCGTGAAGATCGCCGAATACATCGACAACGAGAGCTACTTCGAGGCGCGTGCCGTGGCGCTTGGCGAGACGCCCGGCGACGCTTCGGCGGTGCGGGCGCTGGTGCGCTCGGTCGTCAAGGATTTCGAGCGCTACGCGAAGGTGCGCAAGAACGTGCCCGACGAGGCGCTGAGCACAGTGGCCGAGACCAATGAGGCCGCCAAGCTGGTGGATCTGGTGGCCGGGCATCTGGGCGTCGAGGTCGAGCAGAAGCAGGACCTTCTGGAGACGCTCGACGTCGCCGAGCGGCTGGAGAAGGTCTATGGCCTGATGCAGGGCGAGATGTCCGTCCTGCAGGTGGAGAAGCAGATCAAGACGCGCGTGAAGTCCCAGATGGAGCGGACGCAGCGCGAATATTATCTGAACGAGCAGATGAAGGCGATCCAGAAGGAGCTGGGCGACGGCGAGGAAGGCCAGAACGAGGTCGCCGAGCTGGAGGAGCGGATCGCCAAGACCAAGCTGAGCAAGGAGGCCCGCGACAAGGCCGAGGGCGAGGTCAAGAAGCTCAAGAACATGAGCCCGATGTCGGCCGAGGCGACGGTGGTGCGCAACTACCTGGACTGGATGCTGTCGATCCCGTGGGAGACCCGCAGCCGGGTGAAGCGCGATCTCGGTCGGGCCCAGAAGGTGCTGGACGACGACCATTACGGGCTGGAGAAGGTCAAGGAGCGGATCGTCGAGTATCTGGCCGTGCAGCAGCGCAGCAAGAAGCTGAAGGGGCCGATCCTGTGCCTCGTGGGGCCTCCGGGCGTCGGCAAGACGAGCCTTGGCAAGTCCGTGGCGCGGGCGACGGGGCGCGAGTTCATCCGCATCAGCCTGGGCGGCGTGCGCGACGAGAGCGAGATCCGCGGCCACCGGCGGACCTATATCGGCTCGATGCCGGGCAAGATCATCCAGTCGCTGAAGAAGGCGAAGACGAGCAATCCGCTGATCCTGCTCGACGAGATCGACAAGATGGGCCAGGATTTCCGCGGCGATCCGGCGAGCGCGATGCTGGAGGTTCTCGACCCCGAGCAGAACAGCAGCTTCGTGGATCACTACCTCGAGGTGGAATACGACCTTTCCGACGTGATGTTCCTGACCACGGCGAACACCTACAACATGCCGGGGCCGCTTCTGGACCGGATGGAGATCATTCCGCTGGCCGGCTACACCGAGGACGAGAAGGCCGAGATCGCGCGCCAGCACCTGATCGCCAAGCAGGTGAAGAACCACGGCCTGCGCAAGGGGGAGTTCGAGCTGAGCCCCGAGGCGCTGACCGCGATCATCCGCACCTATACCCGCGAGGCCGGGGTGCGGAACCTGGAGCGCGAGATCGCCAAGCTGGCGCGCAAGGCGGTGACGAAGATCATCCGCAAGGACGTGAAGAAGGTGACGATCGCGCCGGAGGATCTGGAGCCGTATCTGGGCGTCAAGCGGTTTAAGTACGGGCTGGCCGAGGAGGCGGACTCCATCGGCACGGTCACCGGGCTGGCCTGGACCCAGGCGGGGGGCGACCTGCTGTCGATCGAGGCGCTGCGGCTGCCGGGCAAGGGCCGGATGAAGACCACCGGCAAGCTGGGCGACGTGATGAAGGAGAGCATCGACGCGGCGTCGAGCTACGTGCGCTCGATCGCGCCGAGATCGGGGTGAAGCCGCCGCGCTTCGACAAGCTCGACATCCACGTCCACGTGCCCGAGGGGGCGACCCCGAAGGACGGGCCATCGGCCGGCGTGGCGATGGTGACTTCGATCGTGTCGGTGATGACCCAGATCCCGGTGCGCCGCGACGTGGCGATGACCGGCGAGGTGACGCTGCGCGGCAACGTGCTGGGCATCGGTGGGCTGAAGGAGAAGCTGCTGGCCGCCCTGCGCGGCGGCATCACCACGGTGCTGATCCCGCAGGACAACGAGAAGGACCTGAGCGAGATCCCCGACAACGTGAAGGACGGGCTGACGATCATTCCTGTGGCCCATGTCCGCGACGTGCTGAAGCTGGCGCTGGTGCGCAAGCCGGAGCCCATCGAATGGGACGAGGCCGCGGAGGAGGCGGCCGCCGCCAAGGCGATGGAACTGCGCCGCGGCGAGGCGGGGGCGACGGCGCACTAAGGCAGGCCCCATCCGACCCTGCGAAGGAAGCGCCCCGGTTCGCCGGGGCGTTTTGCGTTGCGGCGCCTGTTGCAGTCCTGCGCGTGGGTGCCAAGACCATGGCTTCGGTTCGCCGGTCCGCCTTGGGTTGCGGCTAGCGGCAGCGCGGTTGTCCGGCGCTCGGCGGGGACGCCCTCAGTTGCCGGGGGGCGGCGGGCCGACCTCGCGCATGCGGGCCTCGGCGCGATCCCAGGCCTGGCGGCTCTCGAGGCTGTCGGGCGTCCTGGCCAGGTCGATGCCGGGAGGCGGGGTCGCCTTGCTCCAGCTTTCGGGGTTGGTGAAGAGGACGAAATAGAAGGTCTCGACCTTGCGTCCGAAGAGGTTCGTCCAGAATTCGCGCATCACCCGCCGCGCCGCCGTCAGCCGGTGGCCGCCGTTCACCACGATCCAGCGGCCCCGGCGCCCGATCCGTGCGGTGATCGGCTCGACCGGCTGGAAGCCCTTGGCGCGGATCGAGCGCTCCAGCGCCTGCAGGCGCAGGCTCTCGCCCCGGTCGGCATGCTTGATCTCGAGCTTGTCGAGCAGGTGCGCCGGCACCTCCACCGCGGCCATGCCGTTGCTGAAGGGGATCCTGTCGAGGTCGGCCTCGGTGCGGACCCGGAAGATCGCCGGCGCGCGCACGCGTTCCGTCCCGTTGTCGGGGAGCCTGTGCTCGGGGGCGCTGAGAGGTGCGGGCATGGACAGGAACCATTCGGGCGGGACGTGGATGCGGGCGGGCGCCGGGCATTGAGCGAATTCGCCGCCGCGGCGTGGCGTTCCGGCGGCATTGCGCCACCTTCTGACAGCCCGCCGCTCAACCTGCAATGGTATCCGGGCCGCGGCAGATCGGGCTTGCGCGTGGGGGGGTCAGCGGCTACCACCCGCGCCGACGGGTGATTAGCTCAGTGGTAGAGCGCTTCGTTCACATCGAAGATGTCGGGGGTTCAAATCCCTCATCACCCACCACCCCCTTTCTGCGGGCTGCTCTGCGCGGCAGCCGTCCCCGCCCGCTTGGCGGCCCCCGGCCTTGGCCAGTGGACTGCGGCGCCTTTCACCCTCGCCCTTCCCACGCCCGGTTTTCGCGACGCCATCATCCGAGCGGGGGCGCGGTGGGAATGCTGGTGCGCCGCGTTGCGCATGGATGTCGTGACAATCGGGGGTGTCGTCTCCGCTGGCTGTTGGGATCTCGAGAGGCGATCCGCGCGAGATCGAAGTGGGTCACCTCTTCGAAGAACTCGGAAGCGGGCTGACTGCGATGCAGGTGCAGCCGCGGCACGGGTCTCTGTCGTATCGCGCCGCCGCGATGCCGGAGCTTGCGGGCCTCGGGATGGCGCATTCGCTGCGGCCGGGCGCGATTGCCGCGGTTCCTGGGATGCGGAATGCCCACGGCGGCCGGCCGGAGGCGAAACGCGCCCGGCCCCAGCGGACTTGTCAGCCGGAAGGCGGGGCGCTATCAGGCATACGCCCGGGTGATTAGCTCAGTTGGTAGAGCGCTTCGTTTACACCGAAGATGTCGGGAGTTCGAGCCTCTCATCACCCACCATATCCTTCAAAGGCTTACGGCGCGTCGTTCATGCCGATGCCGCAGCGACTCGCGAGGTTTGCCGGCCCGGCGCGCGAAATCGAAGCGGGCTCAGATTTTCGCCCTCGCGCGACGCTAGCCGCTTGACGCGCCCGGGGCGGGACCATAGACCACCGCCTACGCCGAATTCCGGGGTTCCGGGGCGCGGCGCAGCAGCGGGCGGTTGTAGCTCAGTTGGTTAGAGTACCGGCCTGTCACGCCGGGGGTCGCGGGTTCGAGCCCCGTCAACCGCGCCACCGCTGCCGAACTTCCTTATTGCGACGTCAAGGGGGCGAGGGCCGCATCGCCGTGCCCCGCCCGCGTCAGCGTGCTTCCGAGAGCGCGGCGAGGATGCGGGCCCAGCTGCGGGTGCCCTTGTGGAAGGCCGCGACGTCGTATTTCTCGTTGGGCGAATGGATGCGGTCGTCTTCGGCGCCGAAGCCGATCAGCATCGCGTCGAGCCCCAGCACGTCCTTGAAATGCCCGACCACCGGGATCGAGCCGCCCATGCCCACGAGCACGGCCGCGCGGTTCCATTCGTCCGTCAGCGCGGCGCGGGCGGCGTCGAATTCGGGCGCGAGGTGTCCATCACCGTGGCGCGCGCGCCGTCGAGATCGCCTTGCCATTCGATGCGGGCATCTTCGGGAAGCCGCTCCTCCACATGGGTGCGGATGGCCGCGCGGATCGCGGCAGGGTCCATGTCGCCAACGAGGCGGCAGGTGAGCTTGCAATGCGCCTCGGCCGGGATGACCGTTTTCGAGCCGGCGCCCTGGTAGCCGCCCCAGAGGCCGTTGATCTCGAGCGTCGGGCGGGCCCATTGCTGTTCCAGCGGGGTGTATCCCGGCTCGCCATGGCCACGGGTCATGCCGATGTCGCCCAGATAGGCAGCCTCGTCGAAGCCGGACTGCGCCCAGGCGGCGCGCTGCGCATCGGGCACCTCCTGCACGCCGTCGTAGAAGCCCGCCACGGCGACCCGACCCGCCTCGTCGTGGAACGAGGCCACGAGGCGGGCGATCTCGCGCAGGGGGTTCAGGGCCGGTCCGCCGTAATGGCCCGAATGCAGATCCATCGCGGGGCCATGCAGGGTGAACTCGTCCTTCAGCATTCCGCGCAGCTGGGCGGCGATGGAGGGAACGCCGGGCGCGACCATGCCGGTATCGCAGACCAGGGCGATGTCGGCGCGCAGCTCGTCGGCATTCTGCTGCAGGAACGGCACGAGGGAGGGGAGCCGCTTTCCTCCTCGCCCTCGAAGAAGAGGTCAGCCGGGCGGGCAGGGCGCCGTTGACGGCGATCCGGCGCGGCAGGCCTCGACGAAGGTCATCAGCTGGCCCTTGTCGTCGGCGGCGCCGCGGGCGCGGATGACCCGGCCCTTCGGCGTCTCCTCGATGGCGGGTTCGAAGGGCGGCGTGTGCCAGAGCGCCAGCGGATCGACGGGCTGCACGTCGTAATGGCCGTAGAAGAGCAGGTGCGGTACGCCGGCATCCTTCGGCCCGGCATGGCCCACAACCATCGCCCGGCCCGGCGTGGGGCGGACCTGCGCGTCGATCCCGAGGGATTGCAGCTCGGCCGTCAGCCATTCGGCCGCGCGGTCGCAATCGGCGGCATGGGCGGGATCGGTGGAGATGGAGGGGATCTCCAGGAACCGCGAGAGGCGCTCCAGCGCCGCGTCGAGGCCGGCGTCGATGCTGGCGAGCACCTGGTCGAGCGTGCCCGAGGATACAGGTTCGGCCGCGCGGGTCGTGGTGGCATCGGTCATGGCGGGTTACTTTCCTCCAGTTTGGCGGGAGACTAGCAGGCCGGCGGGGCGATGCCAGCCCGGGAGCCCGACGCAGCGTTCGCGGCTGCCCATGGGCGCTTTCGGCTATGTTTCCAGCGACCGAGACCTAGGTCTTTGCCTGGCCCCAGCCGAACGGAGACCCGACGTGACACCGACCTACGACGCCCAGATCGACGCCGCCCTGCAGCGCCTGCACGACGAGGGCCGTTATCGCACCTTCATCGACATCGAACGCCGGCGGGGCCAGTACCCGCACGCGGTCTGGCGCCGGCCGGACGGGACCGAGACGCGGATCACCGTCTGGTGCGGCAACGACTACCTGGGCATGGGGCAGCATCCCGCGGTGCTCGCGCGACGCACGAGGCGCTGGACGCGACGGGCGCCGGATCGGGCGGCACGCGCAACATCTCGGGCACGACGGTCTACCATGCGCGGCTGGAGGCGGAGCTGGCGGACCTGCACCGGCAGGAGGCGGCGCTGATCTTCACGTCGGCCTACATCGCCAACGACGCGACGCTGTCCACCCTGCCGCGGCTCTTTCCCGGCCTCGCGATCTTCTCGCACGCGCTGAACCACGCCTCGATGATCGAGGCATCCGGCGCGGGCGGGGCGAGCGGCGCATCTTCCGCCACAACGACGTGGCGCATCTGCGCGAACTGCTCGAGGCGGCGGACCCGGGCGTGCCGAAGGTGATCGCCTTCGAGAGCGTCTATTCGATGGACGGCGATTTTGGGCCGGTCGCGGTGATCCGCGATCTGGCGGAGGAGTTCGGCGCGCTGACCTACCTCGACGAGGTGTATGCGGTGGGGCTTTACGGGCCGCGCGGCGGCGGCGTGGCGGAGCGCGACGGGATCGCCCGGCGGGTCGACATCGTCAACGGCACGCTCGGCAAGGCCTACGGCGTGATGGGCGGCTACGTGGCGGCCTCCGCCCGGATGGTGGATGCGATCCGGTCCTATGCGCCGGCTTCATCTTCACCACCTCGCTGCCGCCTGCGGTGGCGGCCGGGGCGGCGGCATCGGTCGCGCATCTGAAGGCCGATGGCAGCCTGCGCGCGACCCATCAGGATCGCGCGCGGGTGCTGAAGGCGCGGCTGAAGGGCATGGGCCTGCCGCTGACGGATCACGGCAGCCATATCGTCCCGGTGCCGGTGGGCGACCCGGTAAAGT
>CAWHXG010000002.1:0-383459 GCA_963833235.1 uncultured Alphaproteobacteria bacterium | reverse complement strand
TCCACTCAAGGCCCAGGGCCAAGCGCATGCTGCTGTCCACTTCGCCCACGGCGACTTCGAAATCCCGCGCCAGAAAGGCGCTTTCGATACGTTCGACGAAGCCAACGGAGCGGGTCCCAGGAATAGCATTGCCAGCTTCCAGCTGAAAGGCATCGGCCAGCGCGGCGTAGCGCTTATCCGAGAGGCGGTTCGCCATGCTCCCAGGATCGGTCGTTCCCTCTTCGAGAACCTTTCGAATGTAATAACGGTTGTTAATATCGTCCTGAAGCCCGAAGGCGCCGAGCGCCACCTTCAGCAGGGTACGATCCTTCACCAGATCTTCCGCCGTCTCGACCTTTCCTATGTTCTCGCGAAAGTATGTCGTTTCCCGCGTCAGAACGCTGTTCGCGGCATGGGTTGCCCGCTGCGCCGTCATGGTGCGGCTCAGGAAGGCCCAACCCGAGGGTCCCGAGATCGGAATGGCCGGACGGAACGACATCGGTCAGATCCCTGCCAGGAGGCGTTCCTCGCGGGGCAGCAAGCTCCGCAACGCCTTGAGTGCTTGGTAGAACTGCCGTTCGCCGGTTGCACGGGTCGCGGCGTCGAGGAAGTGCCGACTGTCGGCGTCTGTCAGAACGCAGCTTAGCTGCTCGATCCCACGCATGAGCTGGTGGCCGGCGGCTTCGGGCTCTACGTCACCGGACAGGACGAGCTGCGCGATGTAGCACACGCGGCGAACCGGCGTCGTGACCTCTTCGGGATGGATCGCATCGCGCAGGCGCAAAATGTTCGCGTCCGGCGTGACGACGCTCAGTCGGCTGCGGCGATCACCGTTCTCGATGACGGCGCCGTTGATCAGCACGCGCTCGCGCGGGCCGAGCTTGAGAACCAGACCGCTCATTCCTTGCCCTCGCCGTGGAGGCCGCGCATGACGGCGGTGTTGACCTCGATTAGCACGGCGGCGTCGCCGCGGCTGGCCAGAACGGCGCTGGTATGCTGTCGGGTAAATTCCGCGAGGCCCAGGATACCGGCACGCAACTGAACGGGAAGGCCGTTGCCCTCGCCTGCGGCGTCGGCAGCAAGTTCTATCCAGAGGCTGCGATTGTCGTGAAGGGCGGAGGCCAGCGCGGGCACGTCCTTCGGGGTCTTGGCCGCCTTTGCCAGTCTGCGGGTGATCTGTGCGAAGAGATCGTATTCCGTGGAACGTGGGGTGCGGGTGGGCGAGCCCGCCGGAGAATAGGCCGTTTTGGCCATGTCGAATGCGTTCACATCGCGTCCTTCCGGTGACGGTGATCAAACCGGGGTTCGCCCCGGGTAAAAGTGGGGCGCCCCGGTCAGGGGCGCCCCGGCCGGCTTTACCGGAAGAGCGACAGGATCGACTGCGGCGCCTGGTTGGCGATCGACAGCGACTGCGTGCCCAGCTGCTGCTGCACCTGAAGCGCCTGCAGGCGGGCCGACGCCTCTTCCATGTTGGCGTCGACCAGCGTGCCGATGCCGGACTTCAGCGCGTCGGTCAGACCCGAGATGAAATCGCTCTGCGTCTCGATGCGTCCCTGGACCGAACCGAACGACGCGGCCGAGTCGATGGACGTCTGGATCAGCTCTTCGATCACGAGCAGCGCGGCTTTCGCGCCACCTTCCGAGCTGACGTCGACATCGGCGAGCAGGTCCATGCCGCCACCCGCAGTGCCGCCACTGGTCACGACGAAGTCGGTGGCCGCGAACGCAGCGGTACCCACGGCACCCGAGTTGTTGGTGATCTGGAATTCCGCAGTGCCATCGGCGTTCTGAACGAAGCCCGCCTCGAAGTCGCCTTCCAGGCCGGCTTCGGCCAGCGCCATGTTGACCCGGGTGGCGAGGCCTTTCGCGATGTCGCCAGTCGTGTCGCCTGCCTTGGCCACATATGCCACAGGATCGGTGATCTCGGTGCCCGCCGTGGCAGACAACTTGTCGAAGAAGGTCGCGGCGACGGTGTAGGTATCGCCAGCGATGACCCGATTTCCCTGACGGGCCGCGGCCGTAGTGTCGCCGTTGATGCCGAAGTCTGCCGTTGCGCCATCTGCGATGGTGGTGCTGTTCGCCGTCACAGCCGTGGCAGCAATCGTCGTTGCCGAGGCGGCGACGGTTCCGACAGTCTGCTTCGTCTGCGCCAGGGATTGCTTGTCGACCGTGATCGACGATGAGGCAACGCCCGCCGAAGAGCGATCCAGCGAGGACAGAACGCTCACTTCGCCCGTCGCGCCGTTCGCGATCTGCTGGGCGATGGTGTTCGTGGCGCCGGTGGTCTTGGGCGACACGTCGAGCAGGTTGAGGCCGTTGAACTGCGCGGCGCCGACGACCGAAGTGATCTGATCCCGGATCGCGGCGACGTCTTTCTGCAGCGTCTCGCGCGAAACGTTGGCTTCCTGACCGGAGACGATCTTGTCCTTCATCTTGGTCAGAAGGTCGGTGACGGTCTCGGCGGCCTGGCGGCCCACGGAAACGGTCAACTCGCCGAGGCTCAGCGAGGAGGAGATTGCCTTGAAGCCGGAGACATCGGATTCCATGACCTTCGAGATGGCCCAGACGGCAGCGTTGTCCTTCGCAGAGGCTACCGATTTGCCGGTGGAGATCTGACCTTGGATTTCGCCGAGGTTCTTGTTGATGCTCTTGAGGGTCTGAAGCGCGACCATGGCGCTGTTGTTCGTCAGGATGCTGGACATTCGTAAGGTTCCTTGGTGTCTCTTGCGCTTTTGCGCAAAGTTACAAAGCCCGCCGGATTGGCGGATCGGAATGTCGTTCTGACAAGAAGGTCCGCGTCTGCAGGGACCGTGCAGCCATCCTTCGTTGGATGCAGGATCTGTTTAGGGCTGGACGTCCTAAGGTTTCGCTAAGGGTTTCCGGTCAATCCAATCCATCTCCCTGTCAATGCTGGGTATTCTAGACAAAGCGGGCGGATCAGGCGCGGCGGATCATGCTTCCCTTGGATTGCGTTGGGCGCGCGCCATCGGGCCCATAGGTTCCTCCGGCCCGGCCCAGATTGCCCAGTTCCCGCAAGCGCCGCGATACATCGCGCACGCCTTCCATCGCCGCATGAAGCAGCACGCGGTTCGCATCGGCCTTTACCAGCAACGATTTCACGCGCGCAGCATCTGAACCGTCTCCCACCGCCGACAGGTCGGGCAGCAGAGCCTCCCTCGCCTCGGCAAGGTCGGCGAGGCCTGCCAGATCGCCGGAGATCAGGACGGTGCGCTCCCGGTCCAGAAGCACGTGGAGGCGGTCGAGCGCCGTCGGCTCCTCAGCGCTCTGCATGAGGCACCGCCGCGAGTTGCGCGAAAATGGCCTCAGCCAATCCGATTCCACCGGCTTTCGCCATCTCTGCGGCCTGAGCCTCGCGCAGGAACGAGGCGAACTGCTCTTCCCCGGCGCCGCCACCGAACAATTCGGAGGTTGCTCCCAGGCCGCTCGATTTCAGCATTTCCGCCAGAAACGAAGCTTCGAGCCGCTCGGAGGCGTCTTTCATCTGTGCCAGTCGCTCCGCGGTATGAGGGGCCGGAGCGGGTGCACGTCTCGCATCGGTCGGGGTCATTGGCGATCTCTCCAATTGAAGTGTCTTTCGGCAGACTTTCTCCGCCGGCGGTAAAGATCGGGTAACTCCTTTCGGTAATTCATGATGCAGGCGGAAGAACTCCGAGGGATCCGATGAACAGCATACAGATTTTCGAGCCAGCCGGATCGGGGGCTCCGCTCCGGGCTTCATCGGTGAAGAATGCGGGGAAAGAGTCGAATGGCCAGAGTTTCGCTGCAGGTTTCGAGAAGAAAGCGGCGGAAGGAGATGAGGCGACGGACCAGGGAGGTCCTGCTGCGCCGCTGGAGCTAGCGCAAGACCTGCCCAAGACTGCGTCGTCTGGTTCAACTCGCCCGGACGGATCGCTTCGCTTCCTGGGCGGTCAAGGATCGCCCGGCGTCACGCTCTCGGCATTTTCTGGCATGGAAAACTCCGGCCTACCGCAAACATCGACGGGCGGAATAGATACGGCTTCTCAGTCCGGCGTCGGTGCAGAAGCGGGACAGGTAGGTGACGGAAAATCACTGTTTCCTGGCCGGCCCACGGCGGGACTGGAGCACGGAACGCCGGCCTCCCTGCAGACCCTTGAGGGCGGACCGATGACTGGCGTTGGATTGCCCGGTTCCGACCAAGCCGCCAACGCGCGATCTGGCCAGCAAGTCGTCGCTCTGCCCCCTGCACCGATTGCATCCAGCGGTACGCTCGCCATTCCACAAGGAACACTGGAGGAGACCGCCTCGCGCGCGGCTCTGCACGACGCACATGGGTCAGCTGCGACGCAGGCTGGGACTTCCGCACGTGCGACATCGGCGCCGCCATCTTTTCCCGGCTTTGCTGGGGTAGCGGGCGCGACTTCCTTACAAGCCATCGCCTCTTCTCAGCATGCGGCGGCGTTCGCGACCACGCAGGACGGACGCTCCCAAATGATCGCCGCGTCATTCGAGGGCGCAGCGCCGGGCGAAACGGCGCAGGCCGGGTCTCGCGCTCCAGGGCCGCCCTTGGCGACCGCCGGCCTTTCCACCCCTGCAGTTGCCGCGCTCGCAGGGCAGACGTCGGCCCCGCTGCAAGCGTTTGTCCCCCAGGATGGCGAGCCCGCGGAGGGCGAAACGGACAGCGTGGACAGCTCTGACAAACCATTGTTCGGGATCGGCCCGGGCGTGTCGGACGCCGGCTCCACCCTCTTGCCGGCACGTGGCCCGGCGGGCTTGCCGCAAGACGTCCTCTCGCGGCAGATCGCGCCGGCACTCCAGGATCTTCTGAATACCGGACGGGGCGCGACTACGGAACTGCGTCTCGACCCCGAAGAGCTCGGCCGGATCCGTATGTCCCTCAGCAGCATAGACGGGCAGCTGACCGTCGCGCTGTCCGCGGATCGCCCCGAAACGCTGGATCTGATGCGCAGGTATATGGACGAGTTGCGTCAGGACCTTCGTGGGCTCGGTTTTGCGCAGGTATCCTTCCAGATGAACGCCCATGCCGGGCAAGGCGGCCGAGGCGAACCCGCGGCGACGCTGCCAACTGCCGAGACCGGCAGCGATACCGAAACCCCGACGCTCGGAATAAGCCCCGTCGCCTCAACGCTCGCAAGCGTCGCAGGGGCGGGCGGGCTCGACCTGCGACTTTGAAAGGATCCCCATGGACATCGCCGCCTCGAATGCTCTGACCGCCAAGTCCACCACACCGCCCGAAAAAGGCAACAAGACGGGCAACGGCACGAACGTCTCTGCGGATTTCGAGACTTTCCTCGTCATGCTGACCGCACAGCTCGAAAACCAGGATCCTCTCAATCCGATGGATTCTTCGGACTATGCCGTTCAGCTCGCGACATTCTCTGGGGTGGAGCAGGCCGTGCTGACCAACGAACTGCTGCGCGAGATGAGCGGTGGCGCGGCCGGCCTTGCGGACGTGGCCGGCTGGGTGGGCATGGAGGCCCGGTCCTCCGCGGCCTTTGGGCAGTCAGGCGAGCCGGCGATGTTGCACTTCACGCCAGAACCGGGCGCGGCATCGGCAAGGATCGAGGTGCTGGACGCCGCCGGGCGTGAGGTTGGCCGCATCGACGCCACTGGCCGGACCAGCCCGCTGACCTGGGCGGGTGCCGCCGCGACCAACGTTCCCGGGGCCGCACAGGGGTTCACGGCCCGCTACATTGCGATTGACGAGGTAGGATTGCAGCGGAGCAGCCCGATCCAGACTTATTCTGCCGTCACCGAGGTTCGTCAGGGGGCGGATGGGCCCGAGATCGTGCTGGCCGATGGCTCCGTGACCGCGCCCGATGGCATAACTGCTCTGCGCCGCCCCACTCCCTAAGGGCGAGACCTCATGTAAGGTCGTGCAAGGCGGGGACCTTCAGATAAGAACGAGCGACAACGCGACCGCCGCCCCAAGTGCGGCGCCGGCCATGACAAGAGCAAACTTGTCGCGCCGCCGCGGCGGCAACACGATCACCGGCGGAGGCGCGCCTTGCGCAAGAAGGGCCGCCTCGGCCAACTGCGGCAGGCGAGGCCCGAAGCGGGCCAGAACGCGCGCCGTTCGCGCCAGATCACGGGCGAAAGCTCGGGGCCCGATGTTCTTGGTGATGTAATCCTCGACCACAGGCCGCGCGACATCCCAGATGTTGATGTACGGGTTAAGCGACCTTGCCACCCCTTCCACCACCACCATCGTGCGCTGCAGCAAAATCAGCTCGGTCCGCGTCTCCATCCCGAACCGCTCCGTCACCTCGAAGAGATACGTCAGCAGCCGCGCCATGGAGATCCGCGTCGCGTCCATGCCGAAGATCGGCTCGCCCACCGCACGCAAGGCCCGCGCGAACTCGTCGATATCCCGGTCCGCAGAGACGTATCCCGCCTCGAAATGAACCTCCGCCACCCGGCGATAATCCTTCCGGATGAAGCCGAAGATGATCTCGGCATAGACCCGGCGGGTGTACGCGTCGATCCGCCCCATGATCCCGAAATCAAGCGCGATGATGTCCCCGTTCGGCGCGATCTTCAGGTTGCCCTGATGCATGTCTGCGTGGAAGTAGCCGTCGCGCAGGGCGTGGTTCAGGAAGAGCTGCAGGACCTTCTCGCCCAGCTTCAGCCTGTCATGGCCGGCGGCATCGATGGCGTCGAGGTCGTTCACGGCGATGCCCTCGGCCCATCCCAGCGTCATCACGCGTCGGGCCGTCAAAAACCAGTGGACCCGCGGAACCTGAAAGCCGCCATCCTTGGCCGTCGACGCCGCGAATTCCGCCGCCGCAGAGCTTTCCAGGCGGAAATCAAGCTCACCCATCACGACGCCCTCGAAATGGGCGATCACGTCCGTCGGCCGGAGGCGTCGCGAGGCGGGGGAGAGAAGCTCCACCATCCGCGCTGCAAGATAGAAGGCGTCGATATCCTTGCGAAATGCCTTCTCGATGCCCGGCCGCAGAACCTTGACCGCCACCTGTTCGCCGCTGCCGGCGATCCGCGCGCGATGCACCTGGGCGATCGATGCCGCCGCCACCGGCTCGCTGAATTCCGAGAAGAGCGTGGCGACGGGAAGCCCCAACTCCTCCTCGATGGTCGCGATGGCCTCGTCGCGGGGAAAGGGCGGAAGCTTGTCCTGCAGCACCTTCAGCTGGTGGGCCAGCTCTGCACCCACAACGTCGGGCCGGGTGGACAGGATCTGGCCGAACTTGATGTAAGCGGGGCCAAGCGCCGTCAATGCCCGGGTTGCCGGCGGCATCGCGGGATCGCCCGCAAGGCCGAGGGGCTTGAAGGGCCAGCCGAGGATCCGCGCGACAAGGCGCAGCGAGGGCGGCGCCTTGAAGGCATCCAGAACCACACCCATCGCGCCCGTACGTTCCAGCGTCGCGCCGGTCCGGACCAGACGCCAGATGTTGTGGGGTCCGCGCATTCAGATTTTCCAGCCAGAATGCAGCGCGGCAATTCCCATGGACAGATTGCGGAAGGCGACCTGCTCGAAGCCCACCTCCCGGATCATGGCGGCAAAGGCATCCTGCTCGGGGAAGCGCCGGATCAATTCCACGAGATACTGGTAACTTTCGCGGTCTCCGGCGATCGCCTGGCCCATGGCCGGGATCACATTGAAGGAATAGCGATCGTAGGCCCATTGCATGGTGGGGTTCGGCAGCTGGCTGAACTCAAGGATCATCAGCCGGCCGCCTGGCTTGAGCACGCGAAACGCCTCGGCAAGTGCGTCGCCGATGCGGGTCACGTTCCGGATCCCGAACGAGATCGTGTAGGCATCGAAGCTGCCGCTCGGAAAGGGCAGGGCCATCGCATCGCCCGCGACCCAGTCCAGATCGCCCTCGAGGCTGCCGGCCTCGGCCCGTGCGCGGCCCTCGACCAACATCTTCTCGGTCAGATCGCACACCACGGCCTTCGCCCCTGGCGCGCGCGACAGGAAGCGGAAGGCAATATCGCCCGTGCCGCCTGCCACGTCCAGCAGCCGCTGCCCCCGACGGGGTGCCAGCCAATCCATCATCGCCTCTTTCCAGAGGCGATGGATGCCGACCGACATCACGTCGTTCATCAGGTCGTAGCGCCCCGCGACGCGGCTGAAGACGCCGTGCACCAGGCCGGCCTTGTCGGTCTCGGCAACCTCGCGGAAGCCGAAATGGGTGGTCTTTTCGCTGTCGGTCATGGCTCTTGTCGTTTCTCTGCTGAGCCTCTTCTTATAGGGCGCGCGCCATCCGTTACAACGCGCACCGCCGCAGCAAGGGATACCCCAGCCGATGCCGGAACTGCCCGAGGTCGAGACAGTCCGCCGCGGGCTCGTGCCGGCCATGGTGGGCCGCCTGATCGCCCGGGCCGATGTGCGGCGGCCCGATCTGCGCTGGCCCTTTCCGCCACGGATGGCCGAGCGGTTGACAGGGCAGCGGGTTCTCGCCCTTCGGCGCCGCTCCAAATACCTGCTGGCCGAGCTTACGGATGGCGAGACGCTGATCTGGCATCTGGGCATGTCCGGCCGGGTCCTGGTCTCTGGCCCCGTTAGCCCAACGGCACAGGTGGGGAGGTTCGCGCACGCGCTTCCCGCCCCACTGGCCCACGATCACGTCGTCTTCGACATGGAAGGTGGCGCGCGGGTGACGTTCAACGACCCGCGGCGCTTCGGCTCGATGGACCTTGCCCTCACGGCCGAGCTGGAGAAGCACCGGCTGCTGGCAGGGCTCGGGCCCGAACCCTTCGGCAACGCGTTCGACGGGCCGATGCTTGCCGCCGCGATGAAAGGCCGTGCGGCACCGGTCAAGGCGGTACTGCTGGACCAGCGCGTTGTCGCGGGCCTCGGCAACATCTACGTCTGCGAGGCCCTGCACCGGGCGCGCCTGCATCCCGGGCGGAAAGCCGGGCGCATCGCGTCCGGCCGCGCCGCCGCGCTGGTGCCGATCATCCGGGATGTCCTGACCGAGGCGATCGCCGCCGGTGGATCCTCGCTCAGGGACCACCGGACGACCGACGGGGAACTGGGATATTTCCAGCATGGCTTCGCCGTCTATGGCCGCGCCGACCTTCCGTGCCAGCGCCCCGGATGCGCCGGCGTCGTGCGGCGGATCGTACAGTCGGGTCGCTCCAGCTTCTACTGCCCTGCCTGCCAGCGCTGATCCGAAAGACCGCTTGAATGCCAATTTCAGGCTGCTAAGGCTGATCCCCTGTGTCAACAACTTGCCGGAACACCCATGGCCTACGAGACGCTGATCGTCGATGTCGAAGACCACGTGGCCGTCATTCGGCTTAACAGGCCGGACGCGATGAACGCGCTCAATGCCCACCTGCTGTCCGAACTTGTCGATGCGGTCAAGGCGGCCGAAGCCAATCCGAAAGTGCGCTGCCTCATCCTCACGGGATCGGAGAAGGCATTTGCGGCGGGCGCGGATGTCAGCGACATGGCCGAGAAGACCTTCGTCGAAATGTTCGGCGACGACTTCTTCGGATCGGACGTCGAGCGGCTGATGCGCTGCCGCAAGCCCATCATCGCCGCGGTCTCGGGCTATGCGCTCGGCGGCGGGTGCGAGCTGGCGATGCTCTGCGACATCATCATCGCGTCCGACACCGCGAAGTTCGGCCAGCCCGAGATAAACCTTGGCGTCATCGCGGGGATCGGCGGCACGCAGCGGCTGACCCGCGCCGTCGGCAAGGCAAAGTCGATGGACATGCATCTGACGGGCCGCTTCATGAATGCCGAGGAAGCCGAGCGGTCCGGCCTCGTGAGCCGCGTCGTCCCCGCCCGCAAGCTCATGGAAGAAGCCCGCCTGACCGCGCAGAAGATTGCCGAGAAATCGGCGCTGACGACGATGGCGGTCAAGGAGGCGGTGAACCGCAGCTTTGAGACGACGCTGAGCGAGGGCATCCTGTTCGAGCGGCGCCTCTTTCATGCGATGTTCGCCACCGCCGACCAGAAGGAGGGCATGGCCGCCTTCCTAGAGAAGCGCGAAGCCCAGTTCCGAGATAAATAGCGCGGCCGGCAGCATGGTTGACTTGCCCGCGACATGGTCGTAGGTGCACGCTTTCGCGAATTCATCAAACCGCTGGAAGCTTGCATGGCCAATACGCCCCAATCCAAAAAGCGCGCCCGCCAGGCGGAGCGCCGCACCGACATCAACAAGGCGCGCCGCTCGCGCATCCGTACGTTCCTGCGGCGGGTCGAAGAGGCGATTGCCTCCGGTGACCAGGGTGCAGCCGGCACTGCCCTCCGGGAAGCGCAGCCCGAACTGATGCGCGGTGTCACCAAGGGCATCGTCCACAAGAATACTGCGTCACGGAAGATCTCCCGGCTGGCTGCCCGCGTGAAGGCGATCGCCTAAAGTTTCACGCAACTCAGGGTGGTGTTGCCCACGGGGCGCGGGTTTCTCCGCGCCCTTCGACGTGTCTGGGGTAGGCGTGCGACGAATGCGGTCAACGGCGCAGCCTCGACGAGCGTTAATTTAGCTAACCACCTTAAATCAACGGATTATATCTGGCCTCCTGCCTGGCGTCGGATTCGAGTTGGCGAATGGCCGAGTCAACGGTGAAGTTCTGTTGCCTCGCAAACATCGCCGGCAGTATCGTCTGAAGGCGATTCACAGGGTCTTGGGGGACATGAGGGGAGCGCAGCCCGGCTTGGCCGGAGGCACGCCTATTCGGGCGGCGCCCCCGCCGTGGAGCATTGGCCGGTGCGCGTTTGCGGGACACATCGTTCGGTTGGACAGATATTCGGAAGACCAGCGAACCGAGGGTTTCGGTGCTTGAGGCACGTAACCTTGCCGCCATGTTCAAACAGCATTCCGCCAGACGCGCCCCGGCCGAGCAGCCGGAAGCAATGCCGTCGGGTCATGTTCGGCTGACGCACCCGAGCAGGCGCGCTTTTCCGGGGGAGGCGCGGGGTATAGCGTATGCGCCGCATTTCCGGCGTCGAGCCGCGTGGAAGGGCGGCACCTGTGGCGCGGGGACGGCAGCAATTCACCGCTGGGGCGGTGTATAACAACGATGGGTAACGTCAGAATGACACACGACACCTGGGGGCAGGTTCAGGATGCACTGATGAATTCGGTCGGCGTGCATAACTACCAGACGTGGATAAAGCCGCTGGCGTTCGATCAATGTGAAGATGGCGTAGCCCGGTTTCACGTGCCCACGTCCTTCATCGGGAACTGGATTCGGCGAAACTATTCCGACCAGATCCTGAAGCATCTGCATTCCGCGGGTGCCGACGTGCAGAGGATCCAGTTCGACGTGGCGTCCACCCGCGTGCCGGTCCCATCCGCAGTCTGCCCGGAGGAAGCGAGCGCGAGCCCTGCACCGTCTGAGCCGGTCGATCCCATCGCCGGTGCGATGCTTGATCCGCGCTGCACCTTCGATACCTTCGTTGTTGGCAATCCGAACGAGCTGGCCCATGCCGCCGCGCGTCGGGTTGCCGATGGTGGGCCCGTCACATTCAACCCGCTTTTCCTCTACGGGGGCGTGGGGCTGGGAAAGACGCATCTGATGCATGCCATCGCATGGTCCATGCGCGCGCGGGACCCGGACTTGCGGGTGGTCTACCTCTCGGCCGAGCAGTTCATGTACCGTTTCGTGTTGGCTCTGCGCGAGCGGCAGATGATGGATTTCAAGCAGCTCTTCCGGTCGGTCGACGTGCTGATGGTCGACGACGTGCAGTTCATCGCCGGCAAGGACAGCACGCAGGACGAGTTCTTCCATACCTTCAATGCGCTGGTGGATCAGAACAAGCAGATCATCATCTCGGGTGATCGGGCGCCAGGCGAGATCAAGGATATGGAGGAGCGCATCAAGTCGCGCCTGCAATGCGGTCTGGTGGTGGATCTGCACCCGACGGATTACGAGCTGCGCCTCGGTATCCTGCAGCAGAAGGCGGAGCAATACGCACATCAGTACCCGGGCCTTTCCATTGCCGGTGGGGTTCTTGAGTTCCTGGCGCATCGCATATCGACGAACGTGCGCGTGCTCCAGGGCGCGTTGATGCGGCTCTATGCCATGGCCTCGCTAGTCGGGCGCGAGATCACCATGGAGATGACGCAGGATACCCTCGCCGACGTTCTGCGCGCCAGCGACCGCAAGATCACCATTGAGGAGATCCAGCGGCGCGTCTCGGATCATTACAACATCCGGCTGAGCGAGCTGATCGGCCCGACCCGGATCCGCACCATCGTGCGGCCTCGGCAGGTGGCGATGTATCTCAGCAAGCAGATGACCACCCGCTCGCTGCCCGAGATCGGGCGCCGGTTCGGCGGCCGCGACCACACCACGATCATGCATGGCGTGCGCCGGATCGAGGAGCTGCGCGCAAAGGACAGCCAGATCGCCGACGATATCGAGTTGCTGCGTCGCTCGCTTGAAGCGTGATCGAGGCCGCGGCCGCCGCATGGGCTTGCCTGCCGGCGTTTTTCCGCTAGCGTGGCGTTCCCTGCGAGTGGTGAAGGACCCCCGATAATGAAAGTCAGCATCGAGCGTGGAACGCTGCTCAAGGCGGTGGCTCAGGCGCAATCGGTGGTTGAGCGGCGAAATACCATTCCGATCCTGTCGAACGTGCTGATCGAGGCCGAAGGCGAGGAGCTTCGACTGCGCGCGACTGACCTTGATATCGAGGTTCAGGACAGCGTGCCCGCGCAGGTGGAACGGGCCGGCGCGACGACAGTGTCGGCGGTGACGTTCCACGACATTGTCCGCAAGCTGCCGGACGGTGCGCTTGTGACCCTCGCGGTGGAGGCGGATGCCCTCTTGCGGGTCGAAGCCGGGCGCTCACAGTTCAAGCTTGCGACCCTGCCGAAGGAAGACTTTCCGGTGATGGCGAGCAGCGAGTATTCCTGCAACTTCTCCGCCAAATCCGGCCTCTTGCGGCGGCTCTTCGACAAGTCGAAATTCGCGATCTCGACGGAGGAGACACGTTACTACCTCAACGGGGTTTACATGCACGTGGCCGAGGTCGAGGGCGAGAAGATGCTGCGCTGCGTCGCAACGGATGGCCACCGCCTTGCGCGCATCGACGCCGATCTGCCGGACGGTGCCGAAGACATGCCGGGCGTGATCGTGCCGCGCAAGACCGTGGGCGAATTGCGCAAGCTGCTCGACGACGATGACGCACCTATCGCGGTTTCGGTCAGCGAGACCAAGGTACGGTTCGCAGCCCCCGGGATCACCCTGACCTCGAAGGTGATCGACGGGACGTTTCCCGATTACACGCGCGTCATCCCGGTCGGCAATCCCCGCCGACTGGAGGTCGACGCGGCCGATTTCGCCCGGGCGGTCGACCGTGTGGCGACGGTATCGTCGGAGCGGTCGCGCGCCGTGAAGATGTCGCTCGAAGAGGACAGGCTGACCCTCTCGGTGAACGCGCCTGACAGCGGCGCCGCCGAAGAGGAACTCGCCGTGGCCTACAGCGACGAGAAGCTCGAGATCGGGTTCAATGCCAAGTATCTGCTCGAGATCGCCGGCCAGGTCGATCGCGAGAACGCCGTGTTCATGTTCAACACGTCCGGCGATCCGACGCTGATGCGCGAGGGCAACGACCTTACGGCCGTTTACGTCGTAATGCCCATGCGGGTCTGACGGGCGCCTGGCCGGCTCCGACCGGGAAGGCGGGATGCAGCGCCTGACAGCCCTTTCGCTCTCGCATTTCCGTTCGCATCTGCTGTCGCGGCTGGCGTTCGACGGTCGACCGGTAGCGATCCATGGGCCGAACGGTGCCGGAAAGACCAATCTGATAGAGGCGATATCGTTGCTGTCGCCGGGGCGCGGGCTGCGCCGTGCGGGCCTTGGGGAGCTGACGCGACGCCCCGAGGCGCTTGGATGGAAGCTGCGCGCGACGGTCACGGGCGCCGGTGCCGTACACGATGTCGAGCTCTGGGCAGAAGCGGGCGGCCCACGGCAGACGCGGATCGACGGCAAGGCGGCACCGCAGCTGGCGCTTGGCCGGATCATGCGAGTACTCTGGCTGGTCCCCTCTATGGATCGTCTGTGGGCGGAGGGCGCAGAGGGGCGGCGGCGGTTTCTCGACAGGCTGACGATGAGCATCGAGCCTGGTCACGGAGAGGCCGTTCTGGCCTATGAGCGCGCCCTGCGGGAGCGGAACCGCCTGCTGCGCGACGATGTTCATGACCCGCGTTGGTTCGAGGCCGTGGAGATGCAGATGGCCGGAGCTGGTGCCACGCTGGCAGCCAACCGGCGTATGGCGCGCGACCGCCTGACCGAGGCACAGATCGGGGCTTCGACGACGTTTCCGGTCGCCGATCTCGCGCTTGCCGGGCCGGATGGCATGGCTGAGCCGGACTGGTCGGTCGGAGGTCTGGCAGAGGCGCTGGCCGCCTCGCGGCGGGCCGACCTTCGGGCAGGGCGCAGCCTGACGGGCCCGCATCGTGCAGACCTTTTGGCAACATGGGCGACCAAGGGCGTTCCGGCCGCGCAATGCTCGACCGGAGAGCAGAAGGCCCTGCTGATCTCGCTGGTGCTCGCGAACGCGCGGGCGTTGAAACATTCATCGGGAGAGGCGCCGCTTTTGCTGCTCGACGAGGTTGCGGCACATCTCGACGCGACCCGCCGGGGGGCCCTCTACGAAGAAATTCTCGCCCTCGAGGCCCAAGCCTTCCTGACCGGCACGGGGCCGGACCTGTTCGCCGAGTTCGGCGACCGGGCCCAGTATCTGCAGGTGATCGAGGGGGCCGACGGATCGGAACTGATGGGCCAGGGTTTGACGCCCGTTGATGGCAATCAGGCCGTAAGGCCGGGATCGGCTTTACCTCAATAGGCGTTTCGCGTGTCCATCAGGCTGATCGGCGTGCGGAGCAGGATCCAGACATCGAACCAGATCGACCAGTGCTGGATATAGTATAGATCGTGGGAAACCCGCTGGCGCAGCTTGTCCGGGTCGTCGACCTCGCCACGCCACCCCATGATCTGGGCGTATCCGGTGATGCCGGGCGGCAAGCGGTGGCGGGCTGAATAGCCATCGACGATCTCGGCGAACCTTTCCTGGCGGCTTGACTGGGCGGCGATTGCGTGGGGCCGAGGACCGACAAGCGAAAGCCCGCCCCCGAGCACGTTGAAGAGCTGGGGCAGCTCGTCGATCGAGGACTTGCGCAGCCATCGTCCCACCCGCGTCACGCGCGGGTCGCCGCGGGTGACCACGTTCACGGCACGAGGGTCGCTTAGGTCATGGTGCATCGTGCGGAACTTGAGAACGTCGATGACCCTGTTGTTGAAACCATGCCGCTTCTGCCGGAAAAATACCGGGCCGGGGCTGTCGAGGGCGATCGCCAGAGCCGCGGCAGCCATGATCGGAAAGACGAGGATCAAGGCAATCGATCCGACCGCAAGGTCGAAGAGACGCTTGGTCAGTCGGCGATCCGGCAGGTAGCTGCCGGGAAGGGCGGAGATGAGGAGCCCGCCCTCGTTGCGGCTGCGGAAACCGATGTCGCGGCGCAGCGCTGCAAGGTGAACGGGCTGCGGCAGGACACGCAGCTGGTGAAGAAGCGTGGCGATCCGCTCCTCCGCCTCGAGGGGTAGCGTGACGATGATCATGTCGATCTCCGCCGCGCGCGAGAAGCCGACCAGCTGCGCGAAGGTTCCGATCTTGGGCACGCCAAGCACCTGCGGCGGCGAGCGGACATCGTCACGGCCATCGAAGATCCCGACCACCCGGATGTCGTTGTCGGGAGAATTGGCCAGCGCACGGATCAGGCTGTCGGCATTCCGCCCACCGCCGGCCAGCACGGCGCGGCGCTCGGTCATCCCGACCTCGACCGCCCATTGAACGAAGCGTGCCATGACCAGCCTCAGAGGGACCAGAATGCTGGCAAGAGCCAGGCCTTCGGCCAGCATCCGGTGCCAACCACCGCCAATTGCCGCATAGCCCAGCCCCGGCAGCAGGCCGATGCCGAGCGCAAGCGCTGCAGCTCTCCATCTGTAGCGCAATCGGCCCACCGAGTAAGCACCGATGGAGAGCAGGATCGTGACGACGGCCATCGACGCCAGCGCCGCATCGCCTGCCGCCTGCCAAGGTGCGAAAGCCGCGGGGGATGCCAAGGCGAACCGCCCGAACCAGAACGCGAGTGCAAAGCATAGCAGGTCCACCGTCGCGGCGACCCGACACATGAAGATCGGCGAGAGCGAGGCCCGCCGATAATGCCCCGCCACCATCCGCGCGGCGTCACCGAGGGTCTCGGGATCGCTCGTTTCCGGTACGGACATGTCGTTGGCCACCGCGGCACCTCCCTCGCTCGTCCGGGCACCGTAGGACCGATAGGTAAACCAAGGGTTTGCAATGTATCGAGCCGCAGCTGCGCGCCCTGGCGCCGGGGTGGAATAATGCGGGCCATCGCGTGACATTCCGGACCCGGCAGCCTATAAAATGACACCAACATGAAGGGGCCGCTTCCATGGTCGAACATCAGCCCGATCCATCGGAGTACGGCGCCGATTCCATCAAAGTTCTCAAGGGTCTGGAGGCTGTCCGAAAGCGTCCGGGGATGTATATCGGCGATACCGATGACGGCTCTGGCCTGCACCATATGGTGTATGAGGTCGTCGACAACGGCATCGACGAGGCGCTGGCTGGGCATGCCGATGCGGTGAACGTCACGATCCACGCGGATCATTCGGTTTCCGTCAGCGACAATGGACGTGGGATACCCGTGGGCATCCACGAAGGCGAGGGCGTCAGCGCGGCCGAGGTCATCATGACTCAACTGCATGCCGGCGGAAAGTTCGACCAGAACAGCTACAAGGTGTCCGGCGGATTGCACGGCGTCGGGGTGAGCGTGGTCAACGCGTTGTCGGAATGGCTCGAGCTGCGCATCTGGCGGGACGGCAAGGCCCATTTCGCCCGCTTCGAGATGGGTGACACGGTGGAGCCTTTGCGGGTGACCGGCGATGCCGATGGGCGCAAGGGCACCGAGGTGCGGTTCCTGGCCTCCACCGAAACGTTCAACAACCGCGATTTCGTGTTCAAGCAGCTGGAAGCCCGCCTGCGCGAACTGGCCTTCCTGAATTCTGGCGTGCGGATCATTCTGACTGACGAACGGGGGGCGGAGCAGCTTCGATCGGAGCTGTACTACGAGGGCGGCGTGCGGGAGTTCGTGCGCTACCTCGATCGCTCCAAGGCCCCGCTGATCGCCGACCCGATCTTCATCACCGGGGAACGTGACGGGATCACCGTTGAAGTCGCAATGTGGTGGAACGACAGCTACAACGAGATGGTGCTCCCCTTCACCAACAACATCCCGCAGCGCGACGGGGGCACGCATCTGGCGGGCTTCCGCGGCGCCCTGACCCGGACGCTGAACATCTTTGCCAATGCCAGCGGGCTGGCGCGCCGCGAGAAGGTAAGTTTCACCGGCGACGATGCCCGCGAGGGGCTGACCTGCGTGCTGAGCGTGAAGGTGCCCGACCCCAAATTCTCCAGCCAGACCAAGGACAAGCTTGTAAGCTCCGAGGTGCGCCCTGCGGTGGAAGGGCTGCTGAACGACCGCCTGGCGCAGTGGTTCGAGGAAAATCCTGCAGAGGCACGCATTGTGGCGACGAAGATCGTGGAGGCGGCGCTGGCGCGCGAGGCTGCCCGGCGTGCCCGCGAGCTGACGCGCAAGAAATCGGCCCTCGACGTGGCGAACCTGCCCGGCAAGCTGGCCGACTGCCAGGCGCGCGACCCGGAATCGCGCGAGCTTTTCCTGGTGGAGGGCGACAGCGCTGGCGGATCGGCGAAGCAGGGGCGGTCGCGGGCTAACCAGGCTGTGCTCCCTCTGCGCGGCAAGATCCTGAACGTCGAGCGGGCGCGGTTCGACAGGATGCTGGGCAGCCAGGAGATCGGCACGCTGATCACGGCCCTCGGCACCGGCATCGGGCGTGACGAGTTCGACATCGCCAAGCTGCGCTACCACAAGATCATCATCATGACCGATGCGGACGTCGACGGCGCGCATATCCGGACGCTGCTTCTGACGTTCTTCTTCCGCCAGATGCCAGAGCTGATCGAGGGCGGGTTCCTCTACATCGCGCAGCCGCCGCTCTACAAGGTCGCGCGCGGCAAGTCCGAGGTGTATCTTAAGGATCAGGCCTCGCTCGAGGACTACCTGATCGAGACGGGCATCGACGGAGCCAGCCTGTGCCTTGGAAGCGGCGAAGTGCTCGTTGCCGCCGATTTGGCGCGTGTGGTGGAGGAGGCCCGGCAGGTCCGGCGCATTCTTCAGGGCTTCCCAACTCACTATGCGCATCACATTCTCGAACAGGCGGCTATCGCCGGGGCCTTTGCCGACGGCGCGGCGGGTGGCGACCTGCAGGCCTTGGCCGACGCGGTGGCCGCCCGGCTTGATGTGGTGTCGCTGGAGTACGAACGCGGCTGGACGGGGCGCCCCACGCAGGATCGCGGTATCCGTCTTGCCCGCGCGGTGCGCGGCGTCGAGGAAGTGCGCACTATCGACGGGCCGGCGCTCGCTTCCGGCGAAGGGCGGCGCCTTGGGCAGATGACGCAGGCGCTGCAAGATATCTACACATCGCCCGCGACCCTCGTGCGCCGGGACCGCGAACTGCCAATAATGGGGCCGCTGAACCTTCTGGATGCGATCCTTGCAGAAGGTGAGAAAGGCTTGACATTACAACGCTATAAGGGCCTCGGCGAGATGAACCCCGACCAGCTTTGGGAAACCACCCTCGATCCCGAGGCACGCACGCTGCTGCAGGTGCGCGTGGAGGATCTGGCGGAAGCCGACGACATCTTCACCAAGCTGATGGGCGACGTCGTCGAGCCACGCCGGGAATTTATCCAGACGAACGCACTCTCGGTCGCGAACCTCGATTTCTGACCCGTGCACTGCTCGGACGCGAGGCTTTCGGCTTTTAATGCGTCCGACCCGAGGAGTATCCCTTCGACCCGCCCCTTTCGAAGCCCGCCGGATAAGCGCGCCGCATGATGTTGCTGCGGCAAATGGCAGGCCAGTTGGCACCAGCGCTGGATTGTCGGGATAACGCAGCGCGAAGTCTAACTTGCGAATGGATCAGGATTTGGGAAGGAACGCTCGGTGGGCGGGAATTCGTTGTGTGCGGTTTGCTTATTGGTCCTCCGGCAGAGGCCTGAGATTACAGTTCCCCACAGTCCTGTGGGCATTTTCTGGTTCTCCTGAAAGTTTGTCCGCACTCCAGCAGCGAGGAACCCGTACCCCGCGGAGTGAGCCGGTGAATGCCACCGGTCAGGGAGAACCGGTGTATTAATCAGATCATCGCACCGGCGTGCGCCGGTCGCAGCATGGAAAGACATGCGCGGGAGTGAAAGCCGTACTTCTCGACCACCGGCGATGGGATCAGACAGACCGGACACTAAGTCGGCGTTCGAAATATGGCCCAACCTCTTCGGAGCGCGAGGAACTCACCCGCTTGTGAAAGGGGAACCGCAAGCTGCATAAGTCAGATTGATGGCACGGGGCCTGATGCGCCCCGAGTAGTCGGACACGATTTCGGTAAAGCTCCATCCCCGCCCGCCACATCGAACCGTGACGTTCGTCTTTCTGACCTGACGGCGAAGCGCAAGGACTGCGAAACCAGGCGCTTTTAAGAATGTTCCCGAAGCGGGTGCGCCGAATTCCATTCAAAATCGAGCATTAGAGCTTTCTAAGGAAGCGATGGATATGCCGGCGCTATCGCCGTTCTCCCCAGCTCGAGTTGGTTAGGGAAACCCTGCGGTGGGGCAGCGAAGGAGCATAGCGATGGACAGGAACGGCCGTGATCCCGAAACGCTGAAGGCGCGTCTACAGATGGCCGACGATGCGGCGACAGGCCATCAACCGTCGAGCCGCGACACGACGCTTACATCACTGCACACGGGCGATGTCGCCCCAAGCGAGACCACCGGGGCGGGAGCACGCGCTTCCATCGATTATGGCCCGATGGGTCCTCGGGCGGACGAGTCCACCGAAAGTGATGTCGACTTCCTGTTCGCCGACCCCAGCTTCGATCCCGCCACGGGTGCGCCGACGAAACCGATGGTAGCTGTCGACGATCCGACGCCGACCTGGGCTACGGATTCGACTGGGCCAACGACGCTGCCTGATCTTGGGCCCGATGGGTCGGGCGGCTTTGCGGTGGAACAACCCGGGGCTGCGACAACAGATTCGAATCCTGCCCGCGACGCGCAGCACGGCAAGGCCCCCGACGACCTTGCTTTGTCCGAAGTCACGAGCCCGGATCCGGCTGACACGCAAAAGTCGGTTCAGGCCCAAACCGTCAAGGAGGACGCGGCGCCCGCGGCGTCGCCTACTGATGCGCCCACCATCGCGGCAACACCGCCACCCGCCCCTCACACCGAACCGGGCAACTCCCCCGACGCCACGGCTACGGATGCCCGGGCCAGATCAGTCGCGGACGAACACGTCATCGCTGCGGACGTAGATATAGACTTGGAAATTGGGGGCGCCCCGGTCGAGGTCATCGCCTCCGGTCCGGTTTTGCCGACACAATCCGGGTCGGTCGAAGCCGGGCTGCCTGACGTGAACTCTGCGCCGTCCCTGTCGTTCACAGCCGCGACGCTAAGCGGCAATGCCACGCTGACCGTCCGGTTTGGTGGCGCGCACTCCGAGGGAATTTCGCCCTACGAGATTATCGTCGACGGACAATCGGTTCACGTTGGCAAGGTCGACTGGGCGAGCGTGCGGGGCTCCGATCCAGGCCGCGAAGATGTCGAATGGCACGAGGTCACGATCGAGGTTCCCCTTGGGACGTCGGGGATTGGTGAAATTGGAGTCCGTTTCCAAAGCGATCTCCAGGACGGAGACGAGAGCCGGGATCATGCCCTCGTGATCGACCAGATCGTGATCGACGGGCATGTCATGGAGGCGCAAGGATCAGGTGTAGCGTACCGCACCCAAACTGCGGAGCCGGGCACCGAAGCGGCAAAAAGCTACGGCACGATAGCCTTCGATACCAGCGCCCTGGACCTGGCGCCCCGGGCGACCATCGCCGAGAACGCGCCTGGCGCTGTTGTCGGGCAGATCGAGGTGTCCGATTCCGACGCCGGCGAAACCTTCACCTACACCGTCTCCGACGACCGGTTCGAGGTCGTCGGGGGAAGCGTGAAACTGCGCGATGGCGTGTCGCTGAACCACGAGGAAGCGGCGGGCCTCGACCTGCGCGTCGAAGTCACTGACCTGGGGGGCCTCACGGCCGTCCAGGAGATCAGGGTCAACGTCGCCGATCTGAACGACGCCCCGACCGACATCACGCTGGACAGTGCATCGGTCAGCGAGGCCGAAGCCGGTGCCGTCGTCGGCAGGCTCGACGCGGCGGACGAGGACGGCGGGGCCATGACATGGCAGGTCTCCGACGACCGGTTCGAGGTGGTGGAGGGTCAACTCAGGCTGCGTTCGGGCGAGACGCTCGACCACGAGGCGGCGGCCACGATCGCCGTCGACGTCACCGCGACGGATGCCGGCGGCCTCTCGCGGACCGAGACGTTTCAGATCGACGTGACCGACGTGAACGAAGCCCCCGTCATCGGTTTCGACGCCGTGGCCGTGGAGCAGACCGCCCGTCTTACAGTCCGGCTGGGCGGCGAGGCGTTCGAAGGCAACCCGGAATACGAGATCCTCGTCGACGGCGTCGTCGTCTCGCGCGGGGCCGTCGACTGGACGACGCAGCAGGGCGTCCACGACAACCCCGAAGATATCGAGTGGCGTGACATCTCGCTCGACGTACCGCGCGGCGCCGAAGGGATCGGGGAGGTCGAGGTCCGGTTCCTCGAGGACGGGTGGGGGGGCTCCTTCGACAAGGATCGCAACCTCCTCATCGACCGTATCGAGATCGACGGGCAAAGGATGGAGGCCGAGGGCCCGGGCGTGACCTATCGGTCCCCCGAAGGATCCGGCGCGAACGACGGCGAGCGGGTTTGGGGCGCTGCATCGTCCCTGGCCTTCGACACGACCGGTCTCGACACCGCGCCCCGTCCGACCATCGCCGAGAACGCCGCGGGGGCGGTCGTGGGGCGCCTGCAGGTCGCCGACCCCGACGCAGGCGACGCCCACGTCCTCACCGTATCCGACGACAGGTTCGAGATCGTCGACGGCGAGCTTCGGCTCGTCGACGAGCTGTCGCTGAACTACGAAGACGGCGCCCGGGTCTCGGTCGACGTGACCGCCACCGATTCCGGCGGCCTCACCCACGTCCGGACCGTCGACATCGCAGTCGCCGACGTGAACGAGGCCCCCGATATCGCCTTCACGCCAATGCTGGACCGCGAGACGGTGCCGCTGACGGTGCGGCTGGACGGGGAGTCCTTCCAAGGCAATCCGGCCTACGAGATCGTCGTGGACGGCAGGGTGGTCCATGCGGACGAAGTCCATTGGGCCAAGCCGGGCGATATCGATTATAGCATGGACAACGTGGACTGGCGCGACATCACCATCGAGGTCCCCGCTAGCGCTGATGGCTTAGGCACGGTCGAGGTGCGTTTCACCAACAACCTTTATGACGGGGACGGCACCCGCAACCGGGACCTGCTGGTCGACCGGATCGTGCTCGACGGACACGTGATGCAGGCCGAGGGACCTGGCACGGAATACCGCAGCGACCACTTCGGGGTCGTCCCCGGTCGTGAACGAATAGGGGCCCAGGGGACGTTGATGTTCGATACCGGCCATCTGGACCTGGCGCCGCGGCTATCGCTGCCGGAGAACCAGGCTGGCGCCATCGTCGGCCGTATCGACGTATCCGATCAGTACGCCCACGAGGCACTGACCGTCACGGTCTCCGACAGCCGGTTCGAGGTCTTGGATGGCCACCTGAAGCTGCGTGAAGGCGTCGCGCTGGACCACGAGGCGGCGGATGCCGTCTCGGTCGACGTAACCGTGGTCGATGCAGGAGGCCTGTCGCGCTCCCACACCGTCGAGATCGCGGTCTCGGACGTCAACGAGGCTCCGAACGCGCTGCATCTCTCTGCGGTCCCGATCGAGGAGAACGCGGAGGGGGCGGTCGTCGGCCAGCTCGGCTTCGACGATCCGGATGACGGCGACAGGATCGCCTATACCGTCTCGGACGACCGGTTCGAGGTCGTGGGGGATCAGCTGCGGCTGCGCGCCGGCGAGGCGCTCGACCACGAGGCCGCTTCGACCGTGTCGGTCGACGTGACCGCGACCGATGCGGGCGGGCTGACCCGGACCGAAACGTTCGAAGTCGAGGTTCTGGACGTGAATGAGGCGCCCGAGGTCGGCTTCGCGCCAGAGAACGGCGGCGATACCGCGGTCCTGACCGTTCGCCTTGGCGGCGAGAACTTCGAGGGCAACCCGCGATATCAGATCACGGTGGACGGCAAGGTGGTCCATTCCGGCGAGGTGGATTGGTCCAGCCAGCAGGGCAAGCACGACGACATGGCCGACGTGGAGTGGCGGGATGTCACCCTCAAGGTTCCACGCGGCGCCGATGGTATCGGCGAGGTCGGCGTGAGGTTCACGAACGACCATTGGGGCGGCAACGCGGCGACCGACCGCAACCTGTTGATCGACAGGATCGTCCTCGACGGTCATGTCATGGAGGCCGAGGGGTCGGGCGTTTCCAGGGGCAGGTCGGGTGTCGGTGAGCGGATGTCTCACACTGAGACGTTCAAGTTCGACACCAGCACGATCGATCTGGCTCCGTCGACAACGATCGGCGAGAATCTGGCGGGAGCCGTTGTCGGCAGGATCGACGTCAGCGACCAGGACGCCGGCGAAACCTTCACCTACACCGTCTCCGACGACCGGTTCGAGGTCGCCGGGGGAAGCGTGAAACTGCGCGATGGCGTTTCGCTGAACCACGAGGAAGCGGCGGGCCTCGACCTGCGCGTCGAAGTCACTGACCTGGGGGGCCTCACGGCCGTCCAGGAGATCAGGGTCAACGTCGCCGATCTGAACGACGCCCCGACCGACATCACGCTGGACAGTGCATCGGTCAGCGAGGCCGAAGCCGGTGCCGTCGTCGGCAGGCTCGACGCGGCGGACGAGGACGGCGGGGCCATGACATGGCAGGTCTCCGACGACCGGTTCGAGGTGGTGGAGGGTCAACTCAGGCTGCGTTCGGGCGAGACGCTCGACCACGAGGCGGCGGCCACGATCGCCGTCGACGTCACCGCGACGGATGCCGGCGGCCTCTCGCGGACCGAGACGTTTCAGATCGACGTGACCGACGTGAACGAAGCCCCCGTCATCGGTTTCGACGCCGTGGCCGTGGAGCAGACCGCCCGTCTTACAGTCCGGCTGGGCGGCGAGGCGTTCGAAGGCAACCCGGAATACGAGATCCTCGTCGACGGCGTCGTCGTCTCGCGCGGGGCCGTCGACTGGACGACGCAGCAGGGCGTCCACGACAACCCCGAAGATATCGAGTGGCGTGACATCTCGCTCGACGTACCGCGCGGCGCCGAAGGGATCGGGGAGGTCGAGGTCCGGTTCCTCGAGGACGGGTGGGGGGGCTCCTTCGACAAGGATCGCAACCTCCTCATCGACCGTATCGAGATCGACGGGCAAAGGATGGAGGCCGAGGGCCCGGGCGTGACCTATCGGTCCCCCGAAGGATCCGGCGCGAACGACGGCGAGCGGGTTTGGGGCGCTGCATCGTCCCTGGCCTTCGACACGACCGGTCTCGACACCGCGCCCCGTCCGACCATCGCCGAGAACGCCGCGGGGGCGGTCGTGGGGCGCCTGCAGGTCGCCGACCCCGACGCAGGCGACGCCCACGTCCTCACCGTATCCGACGACAGGTTCGAGATCGTCGACGGCGAGCTTCGGCTCGTCGACGAGCTGTCGCTGAACTACGAAGACGGCGCCCGGGTCTCGGTCGACGTGACCGCCACCGATTCCGGCGGCCTCACCCACGTCCGGACCGTCGACATCGCGGTCGCCGACGTGAACGAGGCGTTCGAGGTGGGCTTCGTGCCCGAGGCCGTCAGCGACACGGCGACCCTCACCGTCCGCCTCGGCGGCGAGGCCTACCAGGGGAACCCCCGCTACGAGGTGGTCGTCGACGGGCAGGTGATCGGCAGCGGCGAGGTCGACTGGGCCACGCAGGAGGGGGTCCATGACAACATGGCCGAAGTCCATTGGCGCGACGTGACGTTCGACGTGCCGCGACCCGATGACGGCCAGATCGGGACCGTCGACATCCGGTACACGAACAACCTTTATGGCGGCACACGCACGACCGATCGCAATCTTCTCGTGGATCGAATCGAGATCGATGGGAACGTCCTTGAGGCCGAGGGCGGACAGGCGGACTATCATCGCAAAGGCGGCACACGCGCCGGTCAGGAGAGGATGAGCGTCGACGGAACCCTCCGCTTCGACACCAGCGACCTTGACCTGTCATCCGTGCCGACGGTCGCCGAGAACGAGGTCGGCGCCGTCGTCGGGCGGCTGAAGCTGACCGACCCCGACGCAGGCGAATTCTTCACCTATACGGTATCCGATACCCGGTTCGAGGTGGTAGGCGATGCGGTGAAACTGCGCGACGGCGTATCGCTGAACCACGAGGAAGCATCGAAAGTCGAGTTCCAGGTGGAGATCACCGACTCGGCGGACATACCGCCGTCCAGGACATAAGGCTCCACGTCGGCGACGTGAACGACGCCCCGACCGACATCGCCCTTAAGGATACCACGGTCACCGAGGCCGAGGCAGGCGCGGTGGTCGGACGGCTCGACGTGACGGACGAGGATGGCGGTGCGCTGACGTGGCAGGTGTCGGACGACCGGTTCGAGGTCGACGGGGACGCCCTGCGGCTCCGCCCCGGCATTGCCCTCGATCACGAGGCCGAACCGACTATCGACGTCTCGCTGACCGCCACCGACGCGGACGGGCAATCGGTCACGCGGGACTTCAAGGTCGAGGTGACCGACGTCTTCGAAGCGCCGCCGCCGTTCGGCATCTCGACCGGTTTCCGCGTCGATCAGTACAACAAATCGCGGATGGTCGAGACCAGCGATGGGAACTGGGAACCACAGACGATCGACAACCATGACTGGACGGCTCCGCCGGACCAGCGGACGATTGCCGAGTCGGTGGACTATCGGCCGACCTACTCGTCATTTCAGGAGGGCGGTTCAGATCAATTTTTGACGAGGGTCACCGGCAGGATCGAGGTCGATGAAGCCGGAAGCTACGATTTCAGTGCGTTCACTCAGGACACCGTGCGCATTTACATAGACGGGGTTGAGGTCGTCCGCGGCGAAGAACGTTCCCATCGTCCAAGCCGCGACACCGGCTCCATCGAGCTGGACGCTGGCATTCACGAGATCGAGATCAGGCATTTTGACGAGAAAGACCGTGCCGAACTGAAGATCGAGATGCGTGGCCCCGGAGAGACCGAGTTCCGCCTGGTCGAGAGCGTGGACGATCTGTCGGTCGATGCGGGGGATTCGCTACCGATCAATATTGACGTGCCCGAGGTGAACAGGATGGATGGCATGTCGATCCACGGCCTGCCGCACGGCACCGTCATAATGGATCAGGGTCAGGCGTTGATCTCGGACGGCACACCGCTGGACCTGAACGGCTGGGACGTGGACGGGCTGGAGATCGTGCCGCCGTCGAATTTCTCGGGGCCCATGAGCCTGAGCTTCCGCGCCAACGGCATCGACACGGATGGACAACGGTTCGACGCCACGGAAACGTTCGAGATCGATGTCCGTCCCGACCCGTCGGCCCCGCCAGCGGCAATGGGGGACGACGACCCGTCTGGGGACCCGTCGTCCAGCGCAGGATGGGCCGAAGGACTTGACGATCCCGACGCAGGATCCGGGTCGGCGGCCGAAGAGGATGACACCAGCGAACCACCGACATCCTCGGAAACCGGCGACGAACAGATGGCCGCCTACGACCGCTACGATGTTTGACCCCGACGGATGCCTACAGAGGGAGGCCGTTCGAAATCGGCCCCATGGCACGGTCCGGGACGGGCGAGATGCGGCAGTCGGCTGATCCACCGCGCATTGCAGGGGGCGCGTCCGTCCGGTCCCTGCTGGCCAGAGTAGCGGAGGCGCTGGACGTGGCATCATGTTCACGTCCACCGTCTCGGCACCATGCGCGGGTGAACGACGCCTCAAACACGGGCGGCGATGCCGTTTCCTTGGTAGGCCTTCACCCGAAACGCCGCCGACGCACACCGCCAGGTCCTTTCGGACGCTAGCCCAAGCCGAACTGCGCGCCAAAGCCGTCAGTTCCACCCGGAATGCGGGGCCGTTCAGCGTGGCGCGCTTGAGGTCGCGGGTGGCTTCGACCCCGACCGGCAGACGACGGAGAATGTCTGCCTCGGCCTACGAAAGGGGTCGAACGTGCCGTCGCCGGCGCCGTCGATATCGCCCATCCGCACTACTGCGACCCAAAATTCGCGATTGCGAGGGTCACTTGGCTTGCGGAGACCGGCGCGTGCGCCCCGCCGCTCATGGCATCCCTGCCGTTCTCGGCGAAGGGAAATCTGAACTCGCTCGTCCCGCCGGGCGGGTCGATCACCGCTTTGGGGCGGGTCGACATCGCCAGGATGCCCTGCACGTCGCGCCAGCCGAGTTCCGGGTTGGCCTCCAGCATCAGGGCGGCCACGTTGCCGGTCACGCCGATGGCCGCGTTGGTGCTGGAATCCACCACGTCGTCGGCCGCGGGAAGCTGTCGACCGCCGAAGACGATCGCTTCGGCCAGCCGCTCGAAGCTGTCGCGCAGAAAGCTGTCGTCGTCGTTCAAGCCGCCGGCGCCGGATATATCGGGGCAAAGGGTCGTCGCCACACCTCTTGGCGCGGCAACGGAGAACGGCCCGCCGGTGGCATGGCAAAAGTCGACGTCATCGGGGATTGGCCTGCCGGGGCTGACATAGCTCGATGTGAGGATGGGTGCCTTGACCAGCATCCTGGCGCCTCCGGTGCTGTCGCTGTTCAGCAAGGCAAGCCCGGCATAACCCGTCAGCCCGGCCGTGGTGATCACCTGGCGATGGCTGTTGACCCCATATTCGCTGTTCACGAATGCGAAGGGCTTATCGGCGTCCTTCACCACGATGTCGCCTTGCCCCATGGTCAAGGCGATGGTGCCGAGACCGCCGCGGGACGTGGCGTCGAACTCGGTCGAAAGGTTCCCCCGTTCGTGGGGCGCGCCGTAGCCGAAGGTCAGGAAGATGTCCGCGCCCGCCGAACCGGGGCCTGTTGCGGTCGTGGCCAGCGCGGCATCGGGCGCCACGCCGACGATACCGGTGCCGTCGTCATCTCCGGCGGCGACGCCGGCGAGGAAGGTGCGATAGCTGTTGGTCGTTGCCAGATCGTCCAGTAGGTCGTAGCAGGCAGCGGTAAGCGCGACGTCGTTGCCCCTGATGTCCGGGTGCAGGCGGTCCACCGCGCCGAAGATCGCGATGGAGACGCCTTCGCCGCGATACTGCTCCCCGACGCAAAAGATCTGCAAGACCGGTCTGTCGGCGGTCAACGGTTGATGGCCGATCTCGTACCGGCCCGACAGGCAGGACGGGAAGCGGAAGAGCGTGTCGTCGAAGGGGGTCATGGGAAAGATGCTCGAACGCAATGCACGGTCTTGGCAAAGGGGATGTACCGGCACGTCACAGGCAAATTACCCTAACCCTGCGGAATCCGACAGACATCCGCCGAGCGGGCAGGTAGGACGAAATCCGATGCCGAACGCCCTATGCCTCGCGGAAAAGCAGCCGCCCGGGGTGGCCACCGCCCATGCTGGTGGGCCTGCCGGCGGTCCTTCCGTCAGGGGGTCACCTTAGACGCCAGGCGCCGGTGCGGGACGCTCGCATGAGCTTCCGCTCGCGGGAACAGCAAGGGGCCCGCTCAGGCTGCAGGCCCCCGCGCGACGTGCCTATTCCATCAGCCGGGTGATGTCGCCCGAGAGTTTCTCGGCCGCCGCGGCACTGTCGATCTGGTCGTTGGCGATGGCGGCCAGCGTGTCGACGACCGTCTGGCTGATGCGCACGCCGTTCCGCCCAGGCCACGCGAACCAGGGATAGGCCCGGTCCATCTGGGTGGCCGATGTCTTCCAAGCCGGGTTCTCCTCGTAGAAGCCTCCCAGCTTGTCTTCGGCCATGGCGCCTTCGTTCACCGGCATGTAGCCGGTGTTCTCGACCACGTAGGTCTGGCCCTCGGCGCCGGTGCCATAGAGCAGGTACTCGAACGCCGCCTGCCGCTTTCGCCGGATCGTCGGTCAGGATCACCGCCGCCATCCCGCCGGAGGCGACACCGCCACCCTCGACCATCGTCGGCATCGCTGCCGTACCCCATTCGAAGCGGTCGCCGATCTCCCGGTCGACGCTGCGCACGGCGGCGGTGGAGTTGAAGTAGATGCCGAGGCCGCCCGCGTACATCTGCTGGCGCGCGGCGGAATTGGGGATGCCCTGCTGCCCGCCCTCGTCATGGAACCGCTCGAAGAGCGCCAGCGCCGCGCGCCCCTCGTCGGTGTCGAAGGCCAGCGTGCCGTCCTTCGCCGATGGGCTGCATGCCGGCCGTGGCGAGAAGGTTCTGCACCATCCAGTCGTCGTCACCGGGGGCGTAGTACATGCCCATGACGTCGTCCCCGAGCGCGTCGATCTTCGCGGCCAGCGCGATGGTCTCGTCCCAGGTGGTCGGCATCGCGGCCGGGTCGCCGCCGGCCTGCCGCACCAGATCGGCGTTGTAGAACATCACCGGCGTCGAAGAGGTCCAGGGCAGGCCGTATTGCACGCCGTCGATCTGCGTCAGGGCCAGCGCCTCGGGGGTATAGCCGAGGGCCGCCATGTCCCTGCCTTCCATCACGTCGTCCAGCGGCGGCACCAGTCGCGCGCCACCAGTTCGGCCAGCAGGTGGCTGCCCACCATGAAGACGTCGGGCGCGTCGCCGGCCAGGTCCTGCCGGATCACGGTCACCAGCCCTTCGTCGTAGTCCATCGATGGCGCCTGGATCTCGATGGCGATCTCCGGATGCGCCTCCATGAACCGGTCTGCCAGGCCCTGCTGCCATTCGGCATGGTGCGGCCAGGCGTGGAAGACGGTGATCGTGGTGTCCTGGCGCCAGCGCGGGCGCGGCGGCCAAAGCCGCGGCGAGTGCGATCTTGAAGTGTCGTCTTTTCATTCGGCTCTCCAGTGCAGTGTGAAATCAGGCGCGCGCGCCAAGGCCAAGGCCCCGGATCAGCGCGCGTTGGAAGAAGAGGAAGGCGATGACGAGCGGCGCCGTCACCATCACCCCACCGGCCATCAGCGCGCCGACGTTGCCGGTGCTCTCGCCCGAGGCGCGGAAGGCGGCGAGGCCTAGCGGCGGCGTCATCATCGCAGTGTCGGTGACCACCACGAGCGGCCAGTAAAGGTCGTTCCAGTGGTTGATGACGCTGATCGTGGCGAAGGCCGCCACAGCGGGCCAGGCGGCCGGCACCATCAGCCGCCAGACGATCCCGACCTCGGAGAAACCGTCGAGCCGGGCGGCATCCAGCACCTCGTCGGGGTAGCTCACGAAGAACTGCCGGAAGAGGAAGATGGCGAAGGCCGAGATGACGAAGGGCGCGATGAGCGCGGTGTAGGTATTCAGCAGCCCGGCATAGGCGACCGCGACGTAGAGCGGGATCGCCGGCACCTGCATCGGGATCATCAGCGCCACGATCACGAGGCCCAGCAAGACGGGCCGCCCCCGGAACGGGCAGCTTCGCCAGGGCATAGCCCGCCGGCGCCGCGATGGTGACCTGAAGCACCAGGATCACCGCGCACACGAACGCCCCGTTGGCCATGTAGCGCAGTAGGGGCACCTGCGTGAGGGCGGTGCCGTAGTTGTCCGCGCGCCGCGGAGAGGGAGGGTGCCGGCAGGACCGCGCCGGAATAGATCGTGCCCTGCGCGGCGAGGCTGACGGCGACCATGTAGACGAAAGGCACCAGCGTCACCACCGCCGCCAGCCCCAGCAAGGCCAAGGTCGCGCGCGCGCCTCACGTGGGCCGCTTCCGGGTCGAAATAGGCGACGTTCACGATCGAGACCCCGGCCACCACGGCCAGGAAGAAGATCGCGATGGCCGAGGCGAGCCCGATGTCGAAGTAGCGGAACGCCTCCTGATAGAGGGTATACAGCACCATCTCGGTCGCCCCGTTCGGGCCGCCGATGGTCAGCACGGCGATGGTCTCGAACTCCGACACCGCGCGGATCAGCGTGATGACGCGTCACGAACAGCGTGACCGGGCGCGAGCATCGGCCAGGTGACCATGGCGAACCGCGCTCCAGCCCCGGTCCGCGCCATCGATGGAGGCCGCTTCGTAGAGATCGCGGGGATGGTCGAGAGCCCGGCGATGTAGAGCAGGACGTTGTAGCCCACCATCTTCCAGATGCCGATGAAGGCCAGCGTGGCCAGCGCGCGTGTCGGGGTCCGACAGAAACCGCTGCTTCTCGAAGCCCATGCGTATCCAGGAGCACGTTGCACCATCCCGAAGGAGGGGTGCAGCACCACCTCCCACGCGGTTGCCATCGCCACGAGCGTCGCCGTGACCGGCAGGAAGAAGACGGTGCGCAACGGCCCGCGCAGCCGCCCCTGCGCCTCGATCAGCGATCGGCCAGCCAGAGCGCGGCGAAGATCGACGACCGGCGCGACGATGGCGACGTAGACCAGCAGTGTTGGCCCAGCGATTGCAGGAAACGCGGATCGGCGAACATGCGGGCGTAGTTGTCCAAGCCGACCCACGCGAAGCCGCCCATGCCGAACTGGTAATCGGTCAGGGACAGCGACCAGCACGCCCGAGCGAGGGCAGGAACAAGAGCGCCAGCAACAGGACCGCGGCGGGCGCGGCCAACAGCGCACCGGCCCGGCGCCGGCGAGAAGCGTCGACGCTCATGCGGCGGCCCGCTGCCGGGACGCGTGCCCTTCGCCGCCCGTCGCCGAGTAGGCCCGCGCCGCGTCGAGATCGAAATGCAGCACGCCGCGCGCGCCCGGGCGGCCAATCGTGCCATCTCGGCCGAGGCGATCCGCACCACGCAGCGGTGTCCGTCCGCGAGCCGGTCACGAAGAGGTTCGCGTCGTGCCCGCCGTGTTCGGCATGATCGACCACGGCAGGGCAGGCCCGGCAGGCCGGGGCGTGTGCGGCGGCCGGATATGCGCCTCCTGCGGGCGAAAGGCGACGATGCCGTCCAGACCGCGCAGGGGCACGCCGCCGATGCGAGACGTCGCGCAGCGCGCGAGCGCTCGCCGATGATCCCGCGCATGGCGCTCCGCCCCAGCACGTTGAGATGCGGCTGCGACGAGAAAGCGCGCCACGTCGAGGTCGGCGGGGTCGCGATAAAGCTCGTCCGGCGTGCCCACCTGCCGGATCCCGCCCGTCGAACATCACGACGATCCGGTCGGAGATCGCCATCGCCTCGGCCTGATCGTGGGTGACGAAAAGCGTCGTGGCCCCGATGCGCCGCTGCAGCGCGCGCAGCTCGGTCCGCGTCGCGGTTGCGCAGCGCCGCATCGAGATTGGCAAGCGGCTCGTCCGAGCAGGAACAGCGACGGCTCGCGGATCAGTGCCCGCGCCAGTGCCACGCGCTGCCGCTGGCCGCCCGAAAGCGTGGCCGGGGCGCCGTCCAGGTAAGGCGTGATCTGCGAGAGGTCCGCCACCTGCCCGCACGCGCCTGTCGATCTCTGCCCGGCGTGCCCGCGCCGGGCGCGACAGTCGCCATGCCACCGGCGCGCGGCCAAGTCGCCGACAGCTCGATCATCCGCAAGCGGCGCGGCGATGTTGCGCCGCGCACGTCATGTGGGGATAGAGCGCGTAGGACTGGAAGACGAAGGCGATGCCGCGGTCCTTCGGGGCCAGCCCCTGCACCGGGCGCCCGCCGATCTCGATGGCCCCTCCGGCCGGCGTCTCCAGTCCCGCGATGGCAGCGCAGCAGCGTGGACTTGCCGCAGCCCGACGGCCCCAGCACCGAGACGAACTCACCGGCGCGGATGGAAAGCGACACCGCGTCGACCGCCGGCTGGCCGCCGAAGCGGCAGGTCATGTCGGAAATTCTCAGGTCCTGTCCCATACCCGCTCCCTCTGCCGGGGACATAGGAGCGAGGGCGCGGGAAACCACCTGACGTTACTGCGGTTTGCAGACCCTGCCGCGTCGCGCGGGTATCCGGCGGGCTGCCCGAAGGGCGAAGCGCCCAGGACGATCTAGTCGAGCATATCGGCGAGGCGGAGAAAGGCGATGCGCTCGACCTGCCGGCAGGCCTCTGCCAACTCCGTGGGCCGGTCGTTTTCGATCCGCGCCTGGAACGCGGCGAGGATGCCCGGCTTGTCGTGATCCCGCACCGCGATGATGAAGGGAAAGCCGTGGCGTTCGGTATAGGCGGCGTTGAGCCGGGTGAAGGTGGCGCGCTCTTCGTCGGTCAGGGCGTCGAGCCCGGCACCGGCCTGCTCGGCGGTACTCTCCACGGTCAGCCGCCGCGCCTGCGCCAGTTTCCCGGCCAGATCGGGATGCGCCCGCAGAACCTCGAGCCGTTCCGCCTCCGTGGCGCTGCGGAACGCCCTGGCCAGCGCGGAGTGGACGCCGATGGCCGTGTCGTGCGCCGGCCCAAGCTCCAACGTGAAGGCCCGTTCGGCGATCCACGGCGAGCGCTCGAAGACGCCGCCGAAGCGCTGAACGAACGTTTCCCTGTCCATCTCGCTCGGCTGCTCTCGGCGCTCGGGCGGATGCCGGGCCGCCCAATGCTCGGCGATCTGCAGGCGGGTGGCGAACCAGACCCCTTCGTGGCCGCGCGCATGCTCGATGAACCGCCGCAGCGCCTCGATCCGCCCCGGCCGGCCCACCAGCCGGCAGTGCAGCCCGACGGACATCATCGCCGGCCGGCCCGCCGCCCCTTCGGCTAGAAGCGTGTCGAAACTGGCGCGCAGGTAGTCATAGAACTGCTCTGGCGCGTTGAAGCCCTGCGGCGTGGCGAACCGCATGTCGTTGGCGTCGAGCGTATAGGGCACGATCAGCTGATCGCGTGCGCCGACCCGCAGCCAGTAGGGCAGATCGTCGGCGTAGCTGTCGGCAACGTAGGCGAAGGCGCCCGTCTCCGCAGCCAGCCGGATCGTGTTCTCCGAGGACCGGCCGGTGTACCAGCCGCGCGGCGGGGCCCCCACCACCTCCGTATGCAGTCGGATCGCCTCGGCCATCGCGGCGGCTTCCTCCGCCTCTAGCATGTCCTTGTGCTCCACCCACTTCAGCCCGTGGGAGGCGATCTCCCACCCTGCGGCCTGCATCGCGGCCACCTGCGAAGGGGATCGCGCCAGCGCCGTCGCCACGCCGTAGACCGTGATGGGCAGATCGTGCAGCAGCCGGTGCAGGCGCCAGAAGCCTACCCGCGCGCCGTATTCGTAGATCGATTCCATGTTGGCGTGGCGCTGGCCGGGCCAGGCCGCAGCGCCGACGATCTCGCTCAGGAACGCCTCGGAGGCCGGATCGCCGTGCAGGATGCTGTTCTCGCCGCCCTCCTCGTAGTTCAGGACGATCTGCACCGCGATCCGTGCGCCGCCGGGCCAGGCCGGATCGGGCGGCGTGGCGCCGTGGCCCTCCATGTCGCGCGGGTAGCGATGCATCGGGGTCTCCTCGGCGGACGGGCAGAAGGCCCAGTGGGCCGAACGGTATCGGCTGAGAATGCGCAGTCCCGGGATCGGGGACAAGCCGAAGTGCCGCGATATCCTGCGGATGCGGCTCCGATATCCGGCCGACGGCAAACGCCGGCCGCGATTGCGGCGCGACCCTCGGAGGGCGCGGCAGGCGGGGCGGCACCGAACGGGCGGATCAGGCTTTGCGGAAGACCCATATCAGCATGGGCTGCATCAGGACGAACGCCGTTCCGTCTTCCCGGGCATGCCCGGCGAAAGCCCGCGCCACCGCATCGCGCTGCTGACGGATCGCCTTCGCCCGCGCGGGATCGGCCCTTTCCAGCGAGGCCAGAAACGAGGCGAGATCGTCGACCCGGTTGGCCACCTCATACCGTTCCTGGCCCGTAAGGGCACAGCCGCCCTCTTCCTTCAACGCGTCCAGGGCGTCCATGGCCTTGCGGCGCACCAGCGTCTCGTCGTCCACGGGGCGCATCGCCTCGAAGTAGCCGCCCTCTGCCAGAGGTTCGATCACCGCCAGCACGCCTCCGGGCCTGACCACGCGCAGCGCCTCCCGCAGCGCCGGCGCCATCGCCCCCTCTGGCACGTGATGCAGGGCGTTCAGGAAGACTGCCGCATCGAAGGCGGCGTCCTCCACCGGGATCGCCTCGGCTGCGGCCACCATGAACGTGGCCTCCGGGATCCGCGCGCGCGCCGCCTCGATCAGCGCCGCCTGCGGGTCGAGGCCGATCGCCTCGAACCCGCGCCCGGCCAACGCCCTCGTAAGCCTGCCCGCCCCGCAGCCGATATCGATCACGCGCCGGGCCCCCTGCAGGGCATCGAGGATCCGCGCCATTGTCAGGTTCGTCTCAACCATGCGGGCCACCGAATTCCCGCCGCAGGCGCGCGCCGTCCGCGTCGAGCGCCGGCACGGGGCCGGCCAGGGGCGTCTGCCCGTCCACCACCTCGGCACGCGCGAGAAGCCGCACCGGTCCCGATGGTGTCTCGACCTCGACGTACCTGTTCTGCGGATGCCGGGCGAGATCCTCCATCTCGCTGACCCGGCCATTGGCGATCCCGGCCGCCTCAAGCATCTCGGCCAGGGTATCGCGCGGGTATCGGGCGAATGCAGGCGCGATTACCGCGTCAAGTTCGGCCCGATGCGCCACCCGGCCGGAATTGTCGGTGAACCGGGGGTCGCCCGCCACGTCAGGATCGCCCAGCACCCCCTGGCAGAACCGCAGCCATTCCCGCTCGTTCTGGATCGAGAACAGCACCTTCTTGCCGTCCGACCCGGCATAGGCGCCATAGGGGGCGATGGTGGGATGGTTCAGCCCGCTGCGCACCGGCACCTTTCCTCCGTAGGCGAATTGGAGGTAGGGCACGTTCATCCAGTCCGCGAGCGCGTGGTAGAGGCTCACCGAGATGTGCCGGCCCCGGCCCGTCCACTCCCGCGCGATCAGCGCCTGCAGAACGGCGGCATGGGCGTTCATCCCGCAGGCGATATCGCAGACCGAAACCCCGACCCGCGCCGAGCCTTCCTGTGTACCGGTGATCGCCGCGAGCCCGCTTTCGGCCTGGATCAGCAGATCGTAGGCCCTGCGGTCGCGGAACGGCCCGTCGTCGCCGTAGCCCGAGATCGACACGGTCACGAGGCGGGGGTTCTGCTGCCGCAACCGGTCGGGCGCGAAGCCAAGCCGCTCGATGGCCCCCGGCGCGAGGTTCTGGATGAAGATGTCGGCCGTGGCCAGCATCGCTTCCATCACCACCGTGTCGGCGGTCTCGCGCAGATCGAGCACGATGGATTCCTTGCCGCGGTTGAGCCACACGAAATAGGCGCTCTCCCCATGTACGAGCGTGTCGTAGCCGCGGGCGAAATCGCCCTCCGCGCGCTCGACCTTGATGACCCGCGCGCCGGCTTCCGCAAGGCGACACGACAGGTACGGCGCCGCGACGGCCTGTTCCAGCGTCACGACCGTCAGGCCGCTGAGGTCACCGGGCATGCAGCCTCCTCCACCGCGTTCAGTCGACGCCGCAGGATGCACATCCCCGCAGGCCCGCGGAAATAGCGTCTCCCTTGGGCAGCCATCGGTGATTTCTATAGCCAACGGCAAACCCGGTGTCGCTAGGATCGACGCAAGATGAAGACCGGACCGAAGCCCACCGCGGCCCTTTCGCGGACCGAACAGCCGCTTGCCCTGCCAGCCGCCAGGCTGGACAGGTCGGAAATGGCGCTGGCCTTGGGCGCGTATCCACGATCCCTGACGTGATGGAGGCACTCGCCAAAATCACTGGGGCCGGGACCGGGGCTGGAGCTGGAGCCGGGGCAAGGGCGGAGGCGCGCCGTATGCTGATGCAGGGAAAGGCCGACCCCGACCGAACCGTGCGCATGCTCGCCGCGGGGGCCGGATATTTCGCCGCGCTGTGGCGGGATGGCGGGCGGGTCGCCGCGCCGGTCGTCGACCGCGCCCGCCAGGTCCCGCGCCGCGCCAAGGCCGCGCCGTGACCGCGCGCCGCATCACTGAGGCGCACCTGATCGACAGCGTTGCCGACGCGCTGCAATACATTTCGTACTATCACCCGCCCGACTTCATTCGCGCGATGGCGCAGGCCTACGAGCGCGAGCAAAGCGCAGCCGCCCGGAACGCGATCCGCCAGATCCTGGTCAACTCGCGGATGGCGGCCATCGGGCATCGGCCGATCTGTCAGGATACCGGCGCTGTCGAACGTCTTTCTCGAGGTAGGCGTCCAGGCCCCGCTCGCCTGGACGCGCGCGCCCCAGGACATGATCGACGACGCAACGCGGCAGGCCTACGCCTCGGCAGCAACCCCTTGCGAACCTCCATCGTCGTCGATCCGCTGGGCACGCGGCGAAACACGAAGACAACACGCCGGCCATGGTGCAGACGGACTCGTCGCGGCGCCGACGTCTCCGTGATCGTATCGGCCAAGGGCGGCGGGTCCGAAAATAAGGCGAAGTTCGCCGTCCTGAACCCCTCCGCTAGCGTCACCGACTGGGTCGTGGCGACGGTCGCAAAGCTCGGCGCGGGCTGGTGTCCGCCCGGCATGATCGGCCTCGGCGTCGGCGGCAGCGTCGACAAGGCGATGGTGATGGCCAAGGCGTCGCTGAACGACCCTATCGACATCAGGCCATCTGCGCGCGGCGCCGCCACCGCGTCGAGGAAATGCGGCTGGAGACCTCTACAGCGTCTGAACGCGCTTGGCATCGGGGCGCAGGGTCTGGGCGGGCTCACGACCGCGCTCGACGTCAAGATGGCAACTTTCCGACGCACGCGGCCTCAATGCCCGTTGCGCTGATCCCGAATTGTGCGGCGACGCGGCATATCGATTTTACGCTGACGGGGACGGCCCTGCGACATTTGCCGCCCGATCTTTCGCTATGGCCGCGATCTGTGCGAGGGGGCCGTCGACCGGCGTCGGTCGCCTCGATGCGCTGGACGCGCCGACCCTGGCCTGCCTCACCCCGGGCGAGACGCTGCTGTTGTCGGGCCGGATGTTCACCGGGCGCGACGCTGCGCATAAACGCATGATCGAAACGCTGCGCGCGGGCGGCGCGCTACCCGTCGATCTAAGGGGTCGCGCGATCTACTATGTCGGCCCGGTCGATCCCATTCCCGGCGAGGTGATCGGCCCCGCCGGCCCGACCACATCGAACCGCATGGACAAGTTTACCGACGAACTGCTGGACGCGTCTGGCCTTAAGATCATGATCGGCAAAGCCGAGCGCGGCACCGAGGCCATTGAGGCGATCCGCCGAGCATGGCGCGGTCTACATGATCGCGGTCGGCGGCGCGGCCTATCTGGTGTCACAGGCGATCCGCTCCGCGCGTCCGGTCGCCTACGATGATCTGGGGATGGAAGCCATCCACGAAATCACGGTCGAGGACATGCCCGTCACGGTCGCGGTCGATACGGGGGGCAACTCCATCCACCTGATAGGCCCGCGCCGATGGGCACGCTAGACGCGACTCAGATCGTACGCCCGCCATCCACCTCCATCACCACGCCGGTGATAAAGTCCGCATCGTCGGAGCCGAGATAGAGCGTCGCATTGGCGATGTCGCGCGCCTCGGACAAACGGCCCAGCGGGACGGTCGCGATGAATTTCTTGCGGTTTTCAGGCGTGTCCGGCATCCCCATGAACTGCTCCAACATGCCCGTCGCGCCCATCACCGGGGCCACGCAGTTGACGCGGATCTTGTCCGTTGCCAGCTCTACCGCCAGTGACTTGGTCATCAGATTCACGGCGCCCTTGGACGAATTGTACCAAGTCAGGCCCGGGCGTGGCCGGATACCCGCGACCGAGCCGATGTTGATCATCACGCCGCCGCCCTGACCGCGCAGACGGGCACGCAAGCCTTGGTCATGTGGAAAATCGACAGCACGTTGATGTCATAGATCTTGCGAAAGGTGGCTTCGTCCGTTTCCATCAGCGGGCTGTTGGGATTGGTCCAGCCAGCATTGTTGACGACAATATCGAGGCCGCCAAAGGCATCGATGGTCTGCTTTACCGCGGCTGCCACCTGCGCGCCGTCCGCCACGTCGCAGCGAATGGCGATAGCCGCATCGCCGAGGCTGGCGGCAACGTCCCGTGCGCCCTCCTCGTTCAGATCGACGATGGCAACCTTGGCGCCCTCTGACACGAAAGGCTCCGCGATCCCCTTGCCGAAGCCAGATGCCGCGCCTGTTATCAGTGTCGTTTTACCGTTGAGCCGCATTTCTGCCCCCGTACCCGTGATTGTTGATAATCGTCTTGATTTGCGAGAATTCCAACAGGGCGGCAAAGCCCTTTTCGCGGCCATGGCCGGACTTGCGCACACCGCCGAACGGCAGTTCGATACCGCCGCCCGCGCCGAACCCGTTGATATACACCTGTCCGCCGCGCAGCGCCTTTGCCACGCGGTGCTGGCGTGCGCCATCGCGCGTCCAGACCGACGCCACGAGACCATATTCGGTGTCGTTGGCGATGCGGATCGCGTCTGCTTCGTCTTTGAATGTCAGGGTCACACAGGACGGGGCCAAACACCTCCTCCTGCGCGATTCTTGAGTGTGGATCGCAGGGACCAAAGAACGCGGGCGCAACGTAGTAGCCATCGGCGGGCGCGCCTTCCGCCACCTTGCCGCGCGCGATCAGCGGCGCGTCGGCGCCGTCAATATATGCCTCGACCCGTTTCTTCTGCTTGGCCGAAATCAGCGGCCCCAACAACCGCGTCCTCACCGGATTCGGATGCCACGGCCTCAAATCGCTCCTTCAGGGCCGCGACCACTTTGTCATAGATGCCTTCTTGGATCATGACGCGGCTACCGGCCGAGCATGTCTGTCCACCATTGTGTGATACCGCCCACGATCAGCGGCAGCGCGGCGTCCAGATCGGCGTCGTCGAACACGATCTGCGGGGATTTGCCGCCCAGCTCCAGCGTGCAGCCGATATAGTTTTTCGCCGCCGCGTTCTGGATCATCTGGCCGACTTCGGGCGACCCGGTGAAGGAGATGAAATCGATGCCGCGATCCTCGGACAGTGCCTTGCCCGCCATATCACCGCGACCGGTGACCACGTTTATCGCGCCGGGCGGGAAACCCACCTCGCCCGCTAGCTCGGCGAGACGCAAACCTGTCAAACACGCATCCTCGGCAGGCTTCAGCACCGTGGAGTTGCCCATCGCCAGCGCCGGCGCCAGGGCGCGTCCAAACATCTGCGCCGGGTAGTTCCACGGGATGATGCAGGCGATCACGCCGAACGGCTCGCGCACGACCTGCACGTTATAGCCCGTCAGGAACGGGATCACCTCGCCATGAACCTTGTCGGCGGCGCCGCCATAGAACTCGAAATAGCGCGCGCACCATCATATCGGCGCGCGCCTGTGTGATCGGCTTGCCGTTGTCGCGGCTCTCTAGCTGTGCCAGGCCTTCGACCTCCTCTAGGATGCGCAGGGAGCTACACCATCAGTCGGCCGCGCTCGGCGGCTGTCAGCTTCGACCAGGCGCCCGTATCGAACGCGGTGCGTGCGGCCTTAACCGCTGCCTCCACATCCTCGGCGTCGATGTCGCGATGGTGGTGAAGGCCGCGCCGTCGATGGGCGAAAGGACGTCCATTTCGTCGCCCGATGCGGCGGGGCGCCAGTCGCCACCGATCAGGTTCAGCGGTTTAGGAAGGATCAGGGCTTCGGCTCGCGCCTTCATGCCGTCTCTCCTTCGGTGAGCGGGCGGCCTTCGCCATCTCGCCGCGCTCGATCACGAGCGTCCGGCTCGCGACGCTGCGCAGAAGGGCAGGGTTCGACTCAGTGATGATCAGCGTCACGGAACGGTCCGCGTCGCGTAGCGGTGCGCAGCGCCTCCGCATAGCGCTGCGCCAGGGCCGGGGCGAGGCCCTGGAACGGCTCGTCGAGCAGGATCAGCTTGGTGCCCAGCATCAGCGCCCGCGCCCAGCGCCACCATCTTGCCCTGCCCGCCCGAAACGCTGCCCTCCGGGCCGGCCCGCCATCTCGCGCAGCTCGGGCAGGATGTCATAGACGCGATCCAGCCGCCGCTTCGTCGTCGGCCGCATCCAGCCGCGCCACCTGGGCAGGCAGCAAGATGTTCTCCTCTACCGTGAAGGCCGAAAAGAGGCGGCGGTCCTCCGGCGCATAGCCGATACCAAGCGCCGGAGCGCTTCGACGGGTGCATTTCCGTGGATCGGCGTGCCCGTCGAAGAGGATCTCGCCGGTCGTCTTGGTAAAGCCCATGAGGGTGCGTAGGAACGTGGTCTTGCCCGCGCCGTTGCGACCGATCAGTGGCGACTGTCTCGGAGGCTGGAATATTGAAATTCAGACCGCGCAAGATCGGGATATTTCCGATGGACGCGTTGACGTCTCGCAGCTCAGCATCAGGCGATCTCCTCGCCGATGACGTCGCGGATGACGTCGGGATGCTCCAGCACCTCCGCCGGCGTTCCGCGCAGCTCGCACGTTGCCTGTGTTCCAGACCGCGACCTCATCGGCGTAGCGCTGCACGATGGACATGTCGTGCTCGACGAAGACCGATGTCACCTGCGCCTCGGCCAGGGCCTTCACCAGAATATCCATGATCTCGTATCTTCTCGAGAGGCGACGCCCGAGGTCGGCTCGTCCATCAGCAGCAGCCGCGGCTTCAGCGCCAGCGCCACGGCGATGTCGATCAGCTTGCGCTGGCCCTCCGCCAGCTCGACCACCACGCGGTCGGCCACTTCGGCGCAATTCACCATGTCCAGCAGATGCATCATCTCGTCGCGCGCGGCGATCCGGTGCATCGACGGATGCGGATTCGCGCAGGTGATCGCGCGCGGAGGCGGCGATCAGCAGGTTCTCCAGCGCCGTATGCTCGGTGAAGAGCTGCGGGATCTGGAAGGCCCGCGCCACGCCACGCGCGACGATCCTGCGCGGGCGGCAGGCGGCGTGATGTCCTGCCCCTCGAACAGGACCTGGCCGGCCGAGGGCTTGATCCAGCCAGAGCAGATATTCAGGAAGGTCGTCTTGCCCGCCCCGTTCGGCCCGATGATGGCAAGATTCCGACCCGCCTCGATCTTCAGCGAGACGTGATCGGCCGCGGTCACGCCGCCGAAGCTGATCACCAGATCGCGCGTTTCCAGAAGCGGTGCGGTCACGATCCGTCGCCTCCGCCCTTCCGCGCGAAGATCCCGTTCGAAGATGCCGATCGAGGCCGCCCGGTGCGAAGAGGATGATGACCAGCAGGAACCCGCCCAGCAGCATCTGCCAGATGTCGCCGGCAAAGGCCGAGGCATAGGTGCGCACCAGTCTCGTAGACCAGCGCGCCCAGGAACGCGCCACGTACCGATCCGGCGCCGCCCAGCACCGCGATGAAGACCATCTCGCCCGAGCGCACCCACCAGACGTATTCGGGCGTCACCACGCCCTGCGCCGTGCCCATCAGGATGCCGCCCACGCCGCAGAGCGCCGCGGACAGCAGATAGCCCGAAAGCATCGCGCGCCGGGGCGAGATGCCCAGATATTCCAGCCGGGTCTCGTTGGTCTTGATCGTCTGGAAAAGCTGCCCGACCGGCGAGGCGAACCAGCGGATCGTGAACCAGCCCAGGGCCACCATCAGCACGATGGCGGTGTAGTAGAGGAACATCTCGAAATCGCCGCGGTTCAGCTCCATCCCCAGAACGGTCGGGCGGGTCAGCCGGATGCCGTCGGCGCCGCCGGTCACGTGGTAGAACTTTTCCAGGATCGACCAGAAGATCATCGAGAAGGCGAGGTTCAGCATCCCGAAGAAGATGCCGCGATAGCGCACCACGAAGAGCCCCACGCGAGCCCCGCCAGCACGGCGCCGAGCGTGCCAGCGATGAGGATCACGAAGAAATCCGTCCCCGGCGCCGAGGCCATGACGAAGGCGCCGACATAGGCCGAGATCCCGAAGAAGAGCGCGTTCCCGAACGAGACCTGCCCGGCGCGCAAGAGCACCGTGACCCCCACCACCGCCAGCCCCTTGGCCAGTGCGAAGTCGACGAGAAGCTGAAGCGAGGGCGCGACGAAGGGCACCACCGCCAGAAGCACGACGCCCGCAATCCACAGCAGCGACATCGGGGTGGCGGCGGGGGCGGCCTTCGCCGGTGGCGCGGTGGTGACGGTCGACATCGCGGTTCCTTCAGATCTTGCGCGCGGCGGGGCTGCCGAACAGCCCCTCCGGCCGGACGAGCAGCACCAGCACCATGATCAGGTAGGGCACGAGCACGGCGACCTCGGGCCAGAGATAGACCGCGAAGGACCGCCCCAGCCCGATCATCAGCGCGGTCAGCGCGGCGCCCTCGATCTGGCCCAGCCCCGCGGTCGCCACCACGGCGAAGGACAGCACGATCATGTCGGCCCCGATTCCCGGCAGGATCGAGGTCGTCGGCGAAGCCAGCGCACCGCCGAGGCCGGCGAGGACGGCGCCGACCACGAAGGTCGAAGAGAAACACCCGGTCGGCGTCGATCCCGATGGACTGCGCGGCCTCGCGATCCTCGGTCGTCGCGGTGATCAGCTTGCCCATCACGGTATGGCGCAGGAAGAAGCGCACGCCCACCAGCAGCAGCCGCCGCCACGAGCGGCAGCAGGATCAGCTGATAGACCGTGTAGGTCACGCGCAGCACCGTGACGTTGCCGAGCGCCTGCAGGGCCGTGGATTCGAAGTAGGGCTGCGTGCCCCAGACGAGCCGCTGCACGTCCTCGAGGATCATGAAGACCGCGAAGGTCACCAGAAGCTGCAGCACCTCTGGCTTCTTGTAGATGCGCCGCAGCAGCAGCACCTCCACCGGCCCGCCGATGAGCAGGCCCACCAGGACCGCCGAGACGATCATCAGCGGAAACGCCAGCACCGGGGCGGCGCCAAGCGCCAGCACCCATCCCGTCAGCGTCACCGTCGCATAGGCCCCGATGGCGTAGAGCGAGCCATGCGCCACGTTCAGGATCCGCATGACCCCGAAGATCAGTGTCAGGCCAACCGCCACGATGAAGACGAGCGCCGCATATGAGACCCCGTCGAACACCGCGAGAAGGAAGATCGTCAGGTTCATGTGATCCGTCCGGTCAGGGGCGAGGGGCGGGACAGGGCCGCGGCAGCCCTGTCGCCGTTACGCTCAATCGTCGAACGTCGTCGACCTCGACCTCGTCCGCAAAGCCCGGCTCCAGCGTCTTGATCCAGTCGATCGAAACCTCGCCCACAGGCGCGGTCAGGCTCGCGCCGTCGAAGATCATGATGTTCTCGAGCGTCGCGAAGGGCTGATCGCCCGTCTGCACGCTGGTGCCCATCAACTGCGTTCTCGACGCCCTGATTGTCGGACGCGGATCGTCACCTTGCCGCCCAGCCCTTGAAACTCCAGCCCGTCCATCGCCGCCAGCACCTGCTCTTCGCTGGGCCAATCGACGCCGTTCTCATCGATCGCCTTCATGTAGGCGGCCTCGAGCGCGGCGAGGGCCTGGCTGGCGTGGAACACCGAATAGACGGTGATGTCGCCGGTCGCCTCCTCGTATTGCGTCATGAAGGCCTTGAAGTCCTCGTCGTCGCGTCGCTCGGGATGCTGGAAGTAGTGGTCGCCGCGGGCCCCTACGATCTGGCCGGCCGGCAGGGCAGAGCCCAGCCGCTCAAGCGAGCATTCCGCCAGCGGCAGCACGAAGGTCGAGGTGTTCATCAGTCCGCGCTGCGAGGCCTGCTGCACGAACGTATCCAGATCGCCGCCCCACGAGGTCGACAGGACCACGTCGGGGCTGCATCGCCTGCAGGCGCGAGATCTCGGTCGGAGAAGTCGGGCGCGCCGAAGGCCGGGAAGAACTCTCCGACTACCTCGACCTCGGGCTTCAGCGCCTCGAGCGCGGTCTTGAAGATGTCCCAGCTGTCGCGGCCCCAGGCGTAGTCCTGGTTGACCACGGCGATGGTCTCGAAGTCGGGCTTGGTCTTCAGCAGGTAGATCACCGCCGCCATCATCTCGGGCGTGGCATTGGCCTGGGTGCGGAAGACGTATTCGTAGTCGTTCTCCTCGAAGATGCGTTGCGTGCCGCAATCCCACATGAAGTTGATGACCTTGAGGTCTTCGGCCAGCGGCGCGAGCGTCTGGCAGTTGCCCGACGAGATCGAGGCGAACATCACGTCGGCCCCGCCCATTCCACCGCCCGGCGATACTCCGAGTCGTCAGCGCCTCGGCGCCGGCCCCTCGTCGATGTAGCTGACCTCGACCGGCACGCCGTTGATGCCGCCGGCCTCGTTGAGGTCTGGCGACCAGGATTTCCATCGCGTCGCGCGCCGGCACGCCGAAGACCGAGGCCGGTCCGGTGAGGAAGGTCGTCATCCCCACCTTCAGGCTCTCGGGCTTCTCCTGGGCCAGGGCAGCCAGCGGCAACGTGGCACGCAGGCATGGTCGTGGCGATAAGGTGGTTTTCATGTCGGTCCTCCCGTTTTTTGAGATTTCCTCCCCTTTGACGCCCGATCAGCGAATGGCGATCGGATTGATGATCATCTGCACGGCGCCCTTCAGGCGTGCCTGCCCCAGGACGAACAGGAATTCGTGCGCGTCGTCGGCGGCCAGCTCGCGGGTGTCCATGTTCTCAAGGATGTAGATGCCGTGCTCGGGCTGCAGGATCTGGTGAACGCGGAACGCCACGCCTTCCTCCTCGGCCGGCACCACCTCCATGCCCCAGGTGTCGGCGCCCACGGCCATCACGCCGATCTCGGCGAGGTACTCCGCCCCGCTGACGCCCAGCCCAGGCTCCTGGGCGGCATAGCGCGCGGGATCGGCCTCCGGCCCGTCGAGCAGCGACAGCCAATTGGAATGGAAGATCACCACGTCGCCCTCACGGATCTCGACGCCCTGCGCCTCGGCCGCGGCCTTGATGTCTTCCTCGGTGTAGGGCGTGCCTTCCTCCACCAGATCGGTGCCGAAATGCTCCGTCATGTCCAGCATCACGCCGCGCCCAACCAGCCCCGGCAGCTTCTCGAGCCCCAGCTCCGTCAAGCCCGAGGGCGCCGGCGAAGTCGTCGTAGGTCCGGCCGCCGTAATACATGTGATCGATGCCGGAATGGCCGAGCCCGTCGATCTGCGGGCCGATCCCCAGCCATCCCATGAAGATGTCGTCGTTGTAGGTGAAGGCGTTGCTGCCAAGGCCGCTGTTGCCGTTCTGACCGGGCTGCAGGATCGTGACCGAAAGGCTGCGCGGCGGGAAGGCCGGCGTGTCGGCGTCCACGATCATGCCGAGGCTGTAGACCTTGCCGGTGGTGATCAGTTGCGTGGCCGCCAGCACGCTCTCGTCGGTCATCAGGTTGGCCGCGCCAAGCTGGTCGCCGGCCCCCCATTGGTTCTCTGCCCAGGCCGGCGCGTCCTGGGCGAGGGCGGAATGGCCGCCAAGCGCGCATCCCGAAGGTCGCGGCGGTGATGAGTAGGCGTGTCGGCATCGGCGAGGCTCCTCCCAAAGCATCGGACGAGCGTAAGCGTGAGCCTGGCCCGACCGACCAATACGCTGCAGCTATCCCGGCCATAGCTTCTCCTATATCGCGGATGCCGCGCCAAGGTATTAGCGCTTGCCCCGAGGGTCGCCCGGGCCGGCCGTGCGAACGCAGGGGAGGAGCCAGACCATGAAGATCACGTGCAGCCGTCTTCGAAGGAGCGCCGGACAGAGCAGGACTTTCGAGGCGTCAGGCGCCGCTCGACGTCCGCGAGGTCGATCTGGAGGCGGCCGGGGCGGGGCGAGGTGCTGATGCGCATCGCGGCTGCCGGGATCTGCCATTCGGACCTGTCGGTCATCAACGGCACCCGCCCCCGGCCGGCCGCCGATGATCCTCGGCCACGAGGCGTCTGGCTTCGTCGAGGCGGTCGGCGCGGGCGTCGATGATCTCGCACCGGGCGATCACGTCGTGTGCATCTTCGCGCCCGGCTGCGGCAAATGCACGTTCTGCGCCATCGGGCGGCCGGCGCTCTGCACCCCTGCCGCAAAGCACCACGGGGTGGGCGAGCTGATGACCGGGCAACGGCGGCTGACGCATCGAGGGCCGGCCTGCAACCATCACGTCGGCGTCTCGGCCTTCGCGACGCACGCGGTGCTGGCGCGCCAGTCCCTCGTGAAGGTGGAGGCGGAGATCGAGCCGCACGTCTCGGCGCTTTTCTCCTGCGCGATGCTCACCGGCGCCGGCGCGGTCTTCAACACCGCCCGCGTGATGCCCGGCAGCACGGTCGCCGTGATCGGCCTCGGCGGCGTGGGCCTTTCGGCGGTCCTTGGCGCGGTGGCGGCCGGCGCGGGGCAGGTGGTGGCCATCGATCCCTTTCCCGCGAAGCTCGACGCCGCGACCCAGATGGGCGCGACCCATACCATCCCGTCCGATGAGAACACCGCCGAGGCCGTTCGCGATCTGACCGGCGGCGGCGTGGATTTCGCCATCGAGCTTGCGGGCTCGGTGCAGGCGCTGGAGACGGCCTTCGATTGCACCTGCCGGGGCGGCACCACCGTCACCGCGGGCCTGCCGCATCCCGATGCCCGCCTGTCGCTGAACGCGCTCAAGCTCGTGGCCGAGGAACGCAGCCTCAAGGGCAGCTACATCGGGTCGTGCGTGCCGCAGCGCGACCTGCCGCGGATGTTCGCCCTCTACGCCCGCGGCATGCTGCCCGTCGAGAAGATGCTGACCCATCGGCTGACGCTGGATCAGGTCAACCTCGCCATGGACCAGCTGAACGACGGCACCGCGATCCGGCAGATCATCGAATTCGCCTGATCCACACGGGCCGCACCCATGGACATCCGCCAGTTGCGCTACTTCCTCGCCATCGCCGAGGCGCCTTCCATCTCGGCGGCGGCGCAGACGATCGGGGTCGCGCAGCCCTCGCTCTCGCAGCATCTGCACCGCATGGAGGAAGAGCTTTCGGTCAAGCTGGTCGAACGCTCCGCGCGCGGCACGGCCCTGACCAACGAGGGGCACATGCTGGTGGAGCATGCCCGCCGCATCTGCGACAGCCTCGATCGCTGCGTCGCCGACATGCGCGAGCTGGGCGGGGCGGTCCGCGGGCGGGTCTGCTTCGGCATGCCGCCTTCGTGCTCGATGATCATGTCGGTGCCGTTGGCCGAAACCGTGCGGCTGGAGCTGCCCGAGATCCGCCTGCGCGCGGTCGAGACGATGAGCGGCTACCTCAAGGGCTGGCTGGCCGACGGCACGGTGGATATGGCCTTCCTCTACGACCTCAAGGACCTGCCGCACGTGCCCTCGACCCACGTGCTGAACGAAGAGCTCTTCTTCTACTCCGCGCCCGATGCCTGGCCTCTGGACACGCCGCCCGGCGCGCCGGTGCCGCTGCGTGCGCTGCAGGGGCTCGACATGATCCTGCCCCTCCAGCAGGCTGCGCAACCTGATCGAGGAGTTCTACGCCCAAACGACGTGCAGCTGAACGTCGTCGGTCGAAATGGATGCCATGACCCAGATCAAGGAGCTGGTCGCGCGCGGGTCGGGCTACACGATCTTCGCCCCCGTCGCGGCGCAGGATTACGTCAAGCGCGGGGAGCTGCTGCGGGCGCCCATCGTTTCCCCCACGATGACCCGTCCGGTGCTGCTGGCCCGAAGCCCCGCACGCGTCTCGAGCCGCGCCTGCCGGGCGGTGGAGGCCACCACCCTCACCGTGGCGCGCGAACTGGTGCGCCGCGGGATCTGGGAGGGCGCGCTCGCCTGAACGGCCTGCCGCCCCCGGCGCGGCGCCTGGCCGCGGATCATCGGCCGCGGCGCCGTGACGTGCCCCTTATCCACAGCGCCGAAGCCACCCCGGCGCATGCCGTGCGGTCGTGCGCCCGGGGCGCGCGCGGGCGTCTGCCCGCGAAGGCGGCGCCTGACCGCCCCCCGCGCGAGCTACCGCCGGGCGCTTTCGGCCCTGTCCGGGATGGCGGGGCCGCTCCATGCGAAAGGCCGGCGCCGCATGGCACCGGCCTTCCCCCCGTTCCTTCCGGCGCGCCAGACGACGCTCAGGAGACGTCGCGGTAGCTGATCTCCTTCAGGTCCGCCCCGGCCGCCGCCCGCTTGCGCCGCACCAGAAGCCGGTTCAGCGCCGCCACATAGGCCTTGGCGCTGGCCACCACGGTATCGGTGTCGGCGGACTGGCCGGTCACGATCCGCCCCTCCTCCTCCATCCGCACGCTCACGGTGGCCTGCGCATCGGTGCCCTCGGTCACCGCATGCACCTGATAGAGCTGCAACCGCGCGCCATGCGGGAAGAGGTCCTTGACCGCCTTGAAGGCCGCGTCCACCGGGCCGTCGCCTTCAGCCACCGTGCGCTGCTCCACCCCGTCGACCGACATTGTCAGCTCGGCCGTCTGCGGCCCCTCGGTGCCGCACACCACCCGCAGCGCGCGGATGGCCAGCCGGTCGCCCGCACCGTCGGAGGCGTCCTGCATCAGGGCGATCAGATCGTCCTCGAAGACCTCCTTCTTGCGGTCGGCCAGCGTCTTGAACCGCACGAACACGTCCTTCAACTGGTTGTCGCCCAGCTCGAACCCAAGCTCGCCCAGCTTGGCCCGCAGCGCCGCGCGGCCCGAATGCTTGCCCATCACAAGGTTCGTCTCGGCCAGCCCGATATCCGCGGGGCGCATGATCTCGAACGTCTCGGCGTTCTTCAGCATCCCGTCCTGATGAATGCCGCTTTCGTGCGCAAAGGCATTCTTTCCCACCACGGCCTTGTTGAACTGCACGGCAAAGCCGCTGGCGGTAGCCACCATGCGGCTGGCGCGGATGATCTTGGTGGCGTCGATGCCCGTCTCGAACGGCATGATGTCGCCGCGCACCCGCAACGCCATCACCACCTCCTCCAGCGCGGTGTTGCCGGCACGCTCGCCCAGCCCGTTGATGGTGCATTCCACCTGACGCGCCCCGGCCTCGACCGCGGCGAGGCTGTTGGCCGTCGCCATGCCGAGGTCGTTATGGCAATGGGTGGCCCAGATCACGCCCTCGGCCCCCGGCACCTCGCGCAGCAGCATCTCGATCATCGCCGCACTTTCCCGCGGCGCGGTGTAGCCCACCGTATCGGGCACGTTGATCGTGGTGGCCCCGGCGCGGATGGCGATCTCGCAGACCCGGCGGAGGTAATCGGGCTCGGTGCGCGTCGCGTCCATCGCCGACCATTGCACGTCGCCGCACAGGTTGCGCGCATGGGTCACCGACGCGTCGATCCGCTCGGCCATCGCATCCTGGTCCAGCGCGTGCATCTCGCGGTGCAGCGGCGAGGTGCCGATGAAGGTGTGGATGCGCGGGCGCTTCGCCGCGCGGACAGCCTCCCACGCCCGGTCGATGTCGCCGGTCTGGGCCCGTGCCAGGCCGCAGATCACGCTGCTTCGCGCCAGCTTCGCGATCTCGGCCACGGCGGCGAAATCGCCCTCCGAGGCGATGGGAAAGCCGGCTTCGATGATGTCCACGCCCATCTCGTCGAGCAGCTCGGCGATCTCCAGCTTCTGGTCGTGCGTCATGGTGGCGCCGGGCGATTGCTCGCCGTCGCGCAGGGTTGTGTCGAAGATGAGGACGCGGTCGCGCGCGGCGCCGCTGCGGGAAATGTCGGTCATGGGGAGGCCCCTGGTAGGATGATGTCTGAGCTTGGGTTCAGGTCCGGCGCCGCGTCTCTCCCCTGAGCGTCGCGCCGAAGGGCACGCTCAGAGGCAGCTCAGAAGCAGCAGGCCGCGCAGGGGGGCGGCAAGGCGGAGGGGCGTCCGGTCCGTCATCGAAGAGACGATAGGGGGAGCCGACGCGTTTGGCCAGATACAAATCGCGGGCGGCCGGATCGACGGCCCGCATCCTCCGGGCCGGCAGTGATGCGTCCGTCGTTGCCCCCGGGTTGGGCATAGGCCCGGCCGCGTACTCCCGCATCGAACGTGCCCCAGCTTCGTGTGGCCGACGGACCCCCCGAGCGCCCATCGGTGCGCGCGGGGATTAACTCCCTGAGGTCGCCGTGGCCTGCTCCGTTCGCGCGCCGCGTGCCATCCAGCATTCCGATGTCTGATCCTTGACGGTGCGATGACGGAACGGCGCGCCATGAGATCGAAGAGGGGCATGGTCCCGCATTCCATCGCGCCGACGATCTTTACGAACCGGTCGGGCGGGGATGGCGGGGGACGGACGGGCGAAACCATGCCGCCCGGTCTGGGCCGCCCGGTCTGGGCGCCCCGGCCCCGGACGCGACGCGGCAGGCACCGCCTTGAACCGGCGCGGTTTCCCGTTAGCTCGTCCGCCCATGAGCCAAAGCCCCGCCAACGCCCTCGTCATCGGTGCCTCTGGCGGCATCGGCCGCGCCGTCGCCGCGGAACTGGCGCGCCGCGGCGCCGCCGTCACCCGCCTGTCGCGCCGCGAGGGCGACCTCGACGTGACCGACGAGGCGAGCGTTGCGGCGGCCCTCGACGCGCTCGAAGGTCCATTCGATCTGATCTTCGTCGCCACCGGCGCGCTGGTCGTCGACGGCCACCGGCCGGAGAAAGCGCTGCGCCAGTTCACCGCCGCCGGCCTCGCCGATCAGATCGCGCTCAACGCCGCGGGGCCGATGTTGGTCCTGAAGCACGCCCTGCGCCTGATGCCCCGCGACGCGCCCAGCACCTTCGCCGCGCTCTCCGCCCGCGTCGGCTCCATCGGCGATAACGGTCTGGGCGGCTGGTATTCCTATCGGGCCGCCAAGGCCTGCCTCAACGCGCTGCTGCACGGCGCGGCCATCGAGGTGGCGCGCACCCATCGCCAGGCCACCGTCGCCCTGCTGCATCCCGGCACCGTCGCGACCGACTTCACCGCCGAGTATGCCGACCATGACCGCGTGAGCCCCCAGGCCGCCGCCGCCGACCTGCTCGACGTGCTGGGCCGCCTCGGCCCCGAAGACACCGGCCGCTTCCTTGACTACGCCGGTCGGCCGATCCCGTGGTGAGCCGCCTCGTCCTGATCCTCGGCGACCAGCTGACGCCCAATGTCGCCGCCCTGCGCGAGGCCAGCCGAGAGACGGACCTGATCGTCATGGCCGAGGTCGTGACCGAGGCCACCTATGTCCGTCACCACCCCAAGAAGATCGCCTTCCTCTTCGCCGCCATGCGCAAGTTCGCCGCCGCGCTCAAGGCCGACGGCTGGCAGGTCGCCTACACCCGCCTCGACGCCAACGACAACAGCGGCTCCATCCCCGGCGAGCTCCTCCGCCATGCCGAGGCCCACGGCACCGCCCGCGTGCTGGCCACCAGCCCTGGCGAATGGCGGCTGATCGGGGCGCTGCAGGAGATGCCGCTCGACGTGACGCTCCTGCCCGACGACCGCTTCATCGCCAGCCAGGCAGAGTTCGAGGCCTGGGCGAAAGGCCGCAAGCAGCTGCGGATGGAGTACTTCTACCGCGAGATGCGCCGCAAGACGGGCCTGCTCATGCAGGGCGACAAGCCCCGCGGCGGCAAGTGGAACTTCGACCACGACAACCGCAAGCCCGCCCCCGATCCCGGCCTTTTCGACACCGGCCCGCCGCCCGTTGCGCCCGACGCCGTGACCGAAGAGGTGCTGGCCCTCGTCGAGGCCCGCTTCGGCGACCATTTCGGCACGCTCCGCCCCTTCCGCTTCGCCACCGATACCGCCGGCGCCGAGGCCGCGCTTGAGCACTTCATCGCCCACCGCCTGCCCACCTTCGGGGACTACCAGGACGCGATGCTTGAGGCCGACGCCTATCTCAGCCACGCGGTGATCGGCCTTTACATCAACGCGGGCCTCCTCGACCCGCTCGACGTCTGCCGCCGGGCCGAAGCCGCGCTGGAGGGCAGCCACGCCCCCATCAACGCCGTCGAAGGCTTCATCCGCCAGATCCTCGGCTGGCGCGAATTCGTCCGCGGCGTCTACTTCCTCGAAGGCCCCGGCTACACCGCGCGCAACGTGCTCGGCCACACCCGCGACCTGCCGCAATTCTACTGGGACGCCGAGACGGACATGAACTGCCTCGCCCACGCCATCGGCCAGACGCGGGACGAGGCCTATGCCCACCACATCCAACGCCTCATGGTCACCGGCAATTTCGCCCTGCTCGCCGGCATCGACCCCGCGCAGGTCCACGAATGGTACCTGATCGTCTATGCCGACGCCTATGAATGGGTGGAGGCGCCCAACGTCATCGGCATGAGCCAGTTCGCCGATGGCGGCGTGGTCGGCTCCAAGCCCTACGTCTCGTCCGGCGCCTATATCGACCGGATGAGCGACTATTGCGGCGCCTGCGCCTATTCGGTGAAGAAGAAGACGGGGGAGGGGGCCTGCCCCTTCAACCTGCTCTACTGGCATTTCCTGATGCAGCACCGAGAGCGCTTCGAGACCAACCCTCGCATGGGCAACATGTACCGCACGTGGGACCGGATGGACGAGGCGCGGCGGGAAACGGTGCTGGCGGAGGCTGGGGCATTTCTGAAGCGGCTTGAGGCGGGGGAGCGGGTGTAGTGGTGCCGTGCCGCGTAACCCATTCGCGCCATCTGCTCGGACAGCCGTCGGTGCTTCGGACCGGCGGCGATACAGACCTTCGACGGATGGCAATCCCCGGCGACGGACGGAAACCACCTATCCTCGATCCTTTATCCAGCCCTGATGTGTGTCACACGCCAGATGCTGGGCGCGGCCACTCCATATTGACGCCCGCCCGCGCTCTTTTGCCGGACGGCGGAGAACAACTGCGTCTAGGCTCCCATTCCGCAGCTTCACCCTCAGCGTCTACTCTAGGACGATGATCTTGACTGATCCCCGGAAAGTGCGGACTTCGCAGTTCGAAAGCTGCCTCACGATGTTGCTGCGCTGAAGTGTTTCACGGCTTTAGTCCGCGCAACATGTCGCGAATGCATCCACGCCACACAATAGAGGATCGCGAGGCTGGCAAATATGATCGCCATGCCGATCGACTGGGTTGGAGGACCATTTTGATATATCACGGCGATGACGTAGACGATCAGGATATGCGCGCTGAAGACGTGAAGCGAGTGCTGCCCGAGAAAGACCAACGGACGGAAGGTCACGATCCTGTTGAGCAGATTCGATGCATGATTGATGACGAGATTTCGGTCGGTCATGCCCGGTCCAAGCAGCCAGACCACAATCATCAGATCGACGGCGAAGGTGACGACGTAGATCGTGGACAGGTTGCCTCGGTCCACTTCGGACTTGATGGCTGCCGAGAATTCATCGTTGATCCAGTTGTCGAAGACGATCCGGTCGTAGACGCCGAAAAAGAAGAAGAGCGCCAGGCAAATCAGGAACACGTTCCGCATTTCCGCCGTGCGCAGGAAGTCCGTGTTCAGCCGCTTCGACCCCATGAGAAAGCCGATGAACAAGCCCGCAAAGAAAAGCGCCTGCCAGCCCAGGACGTTGAAGAAGATGCCAAGGTTCAGATCATGACCTGCATCCGCGAGAAATGCCTCTGATCCGGCGACCAATGCGTCAGGGAGCCTTGTCTGCGCGATGGTCCAGCATGTCGCGACGATGACGCCATACGTCAGATATCGGCTTTGTTCCAGCAGACGAAGCGCAAAGGGCGTTATCGCCATGAAGACGATATACATGGGCAGGATGCCCATATGCGCCGATCCGGTCACCAGCAATGCCGATAAGGCTGGGAAGGCGAAAGGTTCGTTTCCGTAGGACGAGAGAATTCCAGGAATATATCCAGTTCCGAACGCGAAGATAAGCGTCGCCGCGGAGAAGATAATGATCAATCCGATTTGGTGCGAGTAGATCGTCCTGATCCTTGCCCAGATCCCTCGCTGCATGACCGCAAAGCCATGCTTGATGAATCTTCCGCCATAGACCAGCCCGACAACGAGCCCGGACAGGAATACGAAGCCCTGCGCATCCTCGACCCAGCCGAAGTAATGGTGATTCAGCTTGCCAAAGGTCGTCTTCAAAATATCGTTGGCGTGAATAATCATCATGAAAACGAGGAAAATACCTCTAAATCCATCAACAGCGGTCAGTCTCAATGCTCGTCTCCAAAATAGTCCTTGGCGGCGACGCGCGGTTTTGCGCGGTTCCGCCGATATTCCACAGTTAAAATCTGCGAATCATCTTCTGAAAAATTCTATCGATATTAGCTTAATGTCGGCCTCATCCCGACCATGTCCTATGACATGGGTCAACTTGCAACGACATAGTTGGTGAATCCGCCATCTGCCGTTCTCGGACGAAGGCGGAGGTCAGAAAAGAAGCCGCCGGGTCGGGGCAGGGCGCTCGCCGTTGGCCGGCACCCCCTTATTCCGCCGCCGCGACTCCCGGCCCAGCCCCGTCCGCCGCGGCATCCGCCCCCGTCTCCTCCACCAGCGCTCCTCCGGCCCAGATGCCGTCCTGCACCTCGCCCCCGGCATAGGTCAGCACGCCCTGGCCCTCGCGCTTGCCCGCCAGAACCTCGCCCTCGTAGACATCGCCCGTGGCATATACGATCCGCCCGCGCCCGGTGATCTCCCCCGCCTTCCATTCGCCGGTATAGCGCATCCCGTCGGGCCGCTCGATCGTGCCCGTCCCGTCGAACTGGTCCGCCGCGAAAGAACCTTCATAGCGCGTCCCGTCGGCATAGCGCGCGGTGCCCTGGCCAGAGCGCTCTCCGTCCTTCCAGCCGCCTTCGTACACGTACCCGTCCGGCGACGTCATCCGGCCGAAGCCGTGCCGCTGGCCGCCGCGGAAATCGCCCTGGTAGACGATCCCGTTCTCGCGCGTGCTGATGCCTTCGCCCTCGATCACCCCGGCCCGCCAGCGCCCGTCGTAGATGTCGCCATCGGCATAGACGATCCGGCCCCGGCCCTGCGGCAGGTTCGCCTCGAAGCCGCCCACATAGACCGAGCCGTCGGGATAGGTCAGCCGGCCCTCGCCGGCATGGGCGCCCTCGGCCCAGTCGCCCTCGTAGACGTAGCCGTCCGCCCCGGTGAACGCGCCGCGCCCGTGCCGGCGGTCGGCGCGGAAAGCGCCCTCGTAGACGTCGCTGTTGGCGTAGACCATGCGGCCGTTGCCCTCGCGCACGCCCTGCACCAGCACGCCCTCGTATACGTCGCCGTTCACGTAGGCGACGCGCCCGAACCCGTCGATCTGGTCGTCGCTCCAGGAGCCCTCGTAGGCGAAGCCGTCGGGCATGGTCAGCCGGCCGGTGCCGTTGCGCCGGTCGGCCAGCATCTCGCCCTCGTAGACCGAGCCGTCCGCATAGGTGATCGTCGCGGTGCCGCTGCGCAGCCCGTCCGCCCAGCCGCCCTCGTAGGTGTAGCCGTCGGGCGAGGTCCATGTGCCGGTGCCCTCGCGGGCGTTGTCGGCGAAGGCGCCCCGATAGACCGATCCGTCGGCATAGGTCGCGGTGGCGTCGCCGCTCAGCCGGCCCTCCACCCAGTCGCCCACGATGACCGATCCGTCGAGCAGCGCGATCTGGCCGCGGCCCTGCGGCAGCCCCGCGGCGAAGGCGCCCTCGTAGACCGATCCATCGGCGAAGGTGGCGCGGCCCTCGCCCTCGCGCTCGCCGGCCACCCAGGCGCCGGTATAGGTGTAGCCCGAGGGCAGGGTCAGCGTGCCGGTCCCGTCGGGCAGCCCGTTGCGCATGGTGCCCTCGTAGACGCTGCCGTCCGTGTACTGCTGGGTGATCGGTCGCCCTGGGCGCTGCGCGTCCTGCGCCAGAACCGGCCCCGCGCCGAGGATCTGGGCCATGCCCATCGCGGCGAGAAGGGCCGCCGCCCTGATGCCAGACAGTGTCACGCGCGTCCCTCCGGTTCCGGCCGAAATTTGCCGCCCCGAGGCGTAGTGCATCGCCGGCGCCGCGGCAACTCCGCCGCTGCGAAGGGCAAGGGGGTCGCGAGGGCAGGGAAAGGGGCCGGGGGGCGGGGAAAAGGGCGCGTGGGCAGGGAAGGGACGCGCATGGGCGGGGACGTCGCGCGCTGCCGCAAGGCAGAAGCTACGCGCCGCAGCTGGGCCAACCCGGTGTTGCAGTCAAGGACGTCGCGCGCTGCCGCAAGGCAAAAGCCCCCGGGTCAGGCACAAGCCCCCCGGCCCGGCCGCAGCCCCGCGACGGATGGCCCGGCTTTCCACCGCCCGCGCCCCGCACTAGGGTCCGCGCGATCCGGCAGGCGCCGGCCGCCGCATCCACCCGGGACCCGCATGACCGAGACCTTCCGCCTGACCCTCGCCCAGCTGAACCCCACCGTCGGCGACATCGCCGGCAACGCCGCCCTCGCGCGCGACGCGTGGGAAAAGGCCCGCGACGCCGGCGCCGACATGCTTGCCCTCACCGAGATGTTCATCACCGGCTACCAGATCCAGGATCTCGTGCTGAAGCCCGCCTTCTCCGCCGCCGCCATCGCCGCCATCGAGGCGCTCGCCGCCGACTGCGCCGAGGGCCCCGCCATCGGCATCGGCGGCCCCTGGGTCGAAGACGGCCGCATCTACAACGCCTACCACATCCTGCAGGGCGGCCGCGTCGCCACCCGCATCCTCAAGCACGTCCTGCCCAACTCCGCCGTCTTCGACGAAAAGCGCCTCTACACGCCCGGCCCCATCGCCGGCCCCTACCGCATCGGCCCCCTGCGCATCGGCTCGCCCATCTGCGAGGACGCCTGGAGCCCGGACGTCGCCGAGGCCCAGGCCGAGAGCGGCGCGCAGATCCTGCTGGTCCCCAACGGCTCCCCCTACCACCGCGCCAAGCACGACATCCGCCTCGGCCACATGGTCGCCCGCGGGGTCGAGACGGGCCTGCCGGTGGTCTACCTCAACATGGTCGGCGGGCAGGACGATCAGGTCTTCGACGGCGCCAGCTTCGCCATAGGACCCGGCGGCAGGCTCACCCTGCAGATGCCCGCCTTCGAGACGGCGCTCGACCATCTCGACTTCACCGAGACCCCGCAAGGCTGGCGCGCGCGGCCGGGAAGCCGCGCCAGCCTCCCCGGCCCGTGGGAGGCCGACTACCACGCCATGACCCTCGGCCTGCGCGACTACCTGAGCAAGTCCGGCTTCGCCACCGCCCTGCTCGGCCTCTCCGGCGGGGTCGACAGCGCGCTCGTCGCCGCCATCGCCGCCGACGCCATCGGCCCGGCCAACGTCCACTGCGTGATGCTGCCCTCGGAATACACCAGCGAGGCCAGCCTGCGCGATGCCGCCGCCTGCGCCGCCGCCCTCGGCACCCGGCTCGATACGGTGTCCATCGAAGGCCCCCGCGCCGCCGTGACCGAAGCGCTTTCCCCGATCTTCGGCAACCGCGCGCCGGACCTCGCCGAGGAGAACATCCAGTCCCGCCTGCGCGGCCTCACCCTGATGGCGATCTCCAACAAGCTGGGCGGGATGCTCCTGACCACCGGCAACAAGTCCGAGGTCGCGGTCGGCTATGCGACGATCTACGGCGACATGGCCGGCGGCTTCAACCCGATCAAGGACCTCTACAAGACCCGCGTGTTCGAGACCTGCCGCTGGCGCAACGCCCACCACCGCCCCTGGATGATGGGCCCCCCGGGCGAGGTGATCCCCCCCGCGATCATCGACAAGCCCCCCACCGCCGAGCTCCGCGCCGACCAGCGCGACGACGACAGCCTGCCCACCTACGAAGTGCTCGACAGGCTGCTGGTGCGGCTGATCGACGAGGACGCAAGCGTCGCCGAGGTCGCCGCAGAGGGCTTCGATCGCAAGACCGTGGCGAAGGTGGAGCGCCTGATCTACCTCAGCGAATACAAGCGCCACCAATCCGCGCCGGGGGTGCGCCTGACGGAGCGGGCGTTCTGGCTGGACAGGCGGTATCCCATCGTGAACCGGTGGCGGGATGAGGGGTAGGGGGAGATTATGCAGCTAAACTAATTACCCCCGGTCACTAAATAATCTGATCCCCTACATCTAGAGGAGTGCTGGATGCCGATTTCGAGGTCCATGTGGCGGGATGATTTTACACCTAAAGAAATAAAATATGTCTTCAGCGAGTTGAACAAGGTTCGCTCTGTATCGCCAGAAGGAACGATTTCTTATACATCTGGTAATGACTACGAAGGTCTCATTTCTTGCTTGGTATCATTCTTCGACTTGGACACACCGACCAATGCACTTCGTCGGGCCATTGTGCGAGATGCGCTATCCTCCCCCGAATTGCCTGACGATTTTACTGAACAGGATTTCCGAAAGGTAGCGCATCGATTGCGGGCTCAGTACACTAGGCAAAATAGAGGTGAGTATAGGGTAGTATTTCCTATATGGAACCGTCCAAGCTTTCTGCCAAAACTGATGAGGCGGAATGGTGCTGTGATAAACTTTCATCCCGCTCAGACTACAAGACTTTACAAAAGAATTCTGAAGGTTCGGAGCGCCCAGAGCAGCGAACAGTTTTATTTGCACCATTTCTTGAAGGAGTATTGCTCTGATCTTTCGTTGTGCGACATCTCAATCACCAGCCTGTCTGCGCATGATCCTTATGACGCATTCGAGAAGGCGAGCCTTGCGATGTATGAGATACTTGGTTTACTAAACTTGGCGCGAGATGGGGAAAAATTTAGTAGAGATTCCTATAGTACGAAAGGTAATTATCCTGTATCCGATGTTCTCATTGGGCCGCAAGTTACAGTTCACAATACAGATGGTGTCTTGGCTTGGAATGGATTTTGGCACTCTCCTTGGAATGGTGGGGCTAGACCTATGTCGTTTACTCCAAATTATGAGGCTAGCTGGAGTAAACAATTTAAAACCCTGGATGAGGGCGTCAAGCGATCGCTCTGGAGGAATGAATGTAAAAATGCTTTAGTAAATTACTTTGATGCTTTTTCGAATCCAAATTTGCGAGAGTGTTTTTTGGAGGGGTGGAGGTTGTTCGAAGTGATTTCTGGATCACAGGACGAGAAAACAGAAAAGAAAATAGTGCGCGCGTCACATATGTTTGTCGAAGACGTTGAGTACCGGGTCATTGGAAAGCACCTCAGAATACGACGGAACGGCATCGTTCATGGAAATCCGATAGAAGTCTATGATGACGAATCCTTGGCATTTCAGTTGCTGAGGTTTGTAGTTCCATACTTACGATTCTATATTCTGAACGGATTCAACTTACGTTCCGTAGCTGAGCTGTATGAATTTCTTGACTTGCCACCGTCAAGAGATTTACGGCAGAAAAAGGCCATTTGCATCGACAGGAAGCTGCGAGCTTTAGATCGGAAGCGCTATCTCCTTCTATCAGCCGCGAAATTCCGCAAGGAAGCCACTGAGTAGGGGGACAGACCGAAAGCGGTGCAGGTAGGCCGCAGATGCCGCTATCGCCAATAGCGTGACTTTCACCCCTCCCCCTGCAACCCCGCCTTCAACGCCTCCCACTTCGCCATCCGCTCCGCGTTCTGATACAGCTTGTACTCCACCGATTTGTTCTGCGCCTCCTCCAGCGCATCGAAATCCCGCATGGAAACGAGCGCCGCCACCGCCCGCCCATTCCGCAGGATCATCACGCGCCGTCCCGCCCGGGCATGGCTCACGTACTGCCCCAGCTTCTCACGCAGTCCGGTCAGGGTGGTCTCGATCAGCGAACTTTGCATGGGCCTGGCCTCGGTGATGGTGCGAACGCCCGCCACATTGCCTCAAACCGGTTAACGGAGGATGGGCGGGCCGGTCGGGCCGGGCTCGGCACAAAGCTTCCCCAGCGGAAAGCGCCCAGAAGGCACTGAAATCGTACGATCCGCCCCGCGAAACGTACGAACCGTACAAATGGCCCCGTTTTCGGGCCCAAATCCGAAAGGGCGGATCGTACGATCCGCCCCCTCAATCGTACGTTTCGTACAATTCAGAGCATCAGCTGATAGCTCGACGGCACATAGCGGAATCCGTCGCCCGCCGCTTCAATGAAGCCGGTCGCCGGGAACGGCATGTGGTAGCCGATGAACGGCACCCGCTCGGTGGCCAGCATGTCCAGCACCCGCCGCCGCGTGGCCGCCGCCGCTTCCTTGTCCATGTCGAAGAGCACCTCCCAGTCGGGATGCGCCAGCGACCACACGTAGTGGTTGGCAAAGTCGGCGCACACCACCAGTTGCGATCCGTCGCTCTCTAGCATGTAGCCCATATGCCCCGGCGTGTGCCCGAACATGGCCATCGCCGTCACGCCGCTCGCAACCTCCCCGCCATCGTCGAGGAACGTCATCTGCTCGGCCAAAGGCTTGACGTTGTTGGCGAAACCTTCGTTGTCCCCCTCGTTCCAGGCGTCGTATTCCACCTGGCCGGTCACATAAGAGGCATTCGCGAATGTGGGGGAGCCGTCACGCATCAACCCCCCGATATGGTCGCCATGCATATGGGTCAGCACCACGGTGTCCACCTGATCGGGGGTGTAGCCCGCGGCCTCCAGCGCGCCGGTGATGCCCTCGGGGTTCAGCCCGGTATCGAAGAGGATCACCTCGCCGCCGGTGTTCACGAGGGTCGGCGTGAAGAAGAACTGCGCCGCATCCGTCGGTAGGAACGCATCGCGGCTAACCTGCTCGAATGTCTCGTCATCCACGTTCAGGCCGAAGATGCTGTGGGGGTCCTCGCGAGGCGTCGTCCCGGCCAGCAGCGTGGTAACCTCGAACCCGCCGAGCGTGATCCGGTTGGCCTTCGGCACCATCATTCCCATCATCTCCGCAGAGGCGCGCGCCCCGCCCGCGGCGAGCGTGGCCGCCAGCGGCGCGGCCGCGCCGGCCATCAAAGCCTGGCGGCGGTTCACACCATATCTAGTCATCGGCGGTCTCCCAATTATGAACATGTCATTATAGCCCGGCGCGGCCGCCAAACGAATGACACCTTGGCGATACAAGATGTGCCCACCCTCGCCGCTATTCCCACCACCTGTCGATGCGGGCGATATCGTCGTCCGACCAGCCGAAGTGATGCGCCAGCTCGTGCACGGCCACATGCGCCACAAGTTCCAGCAGCGTCACGTCTCCCCGTTCCGCCCACTCGTCGAGGATCGCGAGCCGGTAGAGCCAGATCGCATCCGGCCGGTCCGGCTGGTCCATCACCGACTTCTCGGTCAGCGGCACGCCGTCGTAAAGCCCTGTCAACGCGTAAGGATCCGCGATCTCCATCTCCCGCAGCAGCGCCTCGTCGGCAAGATCCACCACCCGCAGCGCCACCGTCTGCGCCGCCGCGCCATAGGGCGCCGGCAGCGCGGCCAGCGCGTCCCGCGCCAGCTCTTGCATCTCCTCGCAATCGGGGGCGGTCAGGTGGCTCCAGCGTGCGCTCATCCCGCAACATATGGACAAAACGCGCCGCCCATGGAAGAGACCGCCGCGAAGGAGACCGCCCGCGATGACCACAACCCGGTTCGCCCCGTCGCCCACGGGCCACATCCACGTCGGCAACCTGCGCACCGCGCTCTTCAACTGGGCCATCGCCCGCAAGGCCGGCGGCACCTTCATCCTGCGCATCGACGATACCGATCCGGAGCGCTCCAAGGAGCATTTTGTCGAGGCGATCAAGGAAGACCTCGACTGGCTCGGCCTCCACTGGGACAGGGTCGAGCGGCAGTCCGAGCGGCTCGACTGCTACGCCGAGGCGGCGGACAAGCTGCGGGGGCTCGGGCGGTTCTACGAAGCCTTCGAGACGCCGGCAGAGCTCGATCTCAAGCGCAAGAAGCAGCTCAACATGGGGCGTCCGCCGGTCTATGACCGCGCCGCCCTGGCCCTAGACGACGCCGCCAAGGAGTCTCTGCGGGCCGAGCGGTCCGGCCACTGGCGCTTCCTGCTCGACCAGTCCCGCATCGCCTGGGAAGACGGGATCCTCGGCTCGCTCTCCATCGATGCCGCCAGCGTCAGCGACCCCGTCCTGATCCGCGGCGACGGGCAGGTTCTCTACACCCTGGCCTCGGTGGTGGACGACATCGAGATGGGCGTGACCCACGTGGTCCGCGGCTCGGATCACGTCACCAACACCGCCACGCAGATCCAGATCATCGAGGCGCTCGGCGGAACGCCGCCCTCCTTCGCGCACCATTCGCTACTAACCGGCCCGCAGGGCGAGGCCCTATCCAAACGGTTGGGAACGCTGGCCATCCGCGATCTGCGGGAGGCCGGGATCGCCCCGATGGCGCTCCTCAGCCTCATGGCGCGGCTCGGTTCGTCGCAGCCCGTGGAGCTGCGCCAGACGCCGGAAGACCTCGCGGCGACGTTCGAGCTGAACCAGTTCGGCTCAGCGCCCACCAAGTTCGACGAGCGCGACCTCTACCCGTTGACGGCCCGGCATCTCTCGGAGCTGCCCTATGAGGACGTGGCAGAGGACGTGGCCGCCGCCGGGGTTCCCGATGATCTGGCCCCCGCCTTCTGGGCCGTGATCCACGAGAACGTCGCGACCCGCCACGACATACCGGGATGGTGGCAGACCCTGTCGCAGGGGGCGAAGCCGGACGTGGCCCCGGAGGATGCCGAATTCCTCGGTCAGGCGCTGGCGCTTCTGCCAGAGCCGCCCTACGACGGGGAAACCTGGAGCACGTGGACCGGGGCGGTGAAGGAGGCCACGGGCCGCAAGGGCAAGGCGCTCTTCATGCCGCTGCGCCGCGCGCTCACCGGCCGCGACAGGGGGCCGGAGATGGCCGACTTCATGGCGCTGATGCAGACGAGACCGGGCGTGCGCTGACCGCCCCGTAGGCGGAGAACCGATGGCAGGCCAATCCGCCAAGTTCCTGACAGGCAACCTCTTTTCGCACATCACAGTCATGTCGCTGACAGCGTCGGTCGGGCTGATCGCGGTGTTCTTCGTCGATTTCGTCGACATGATCTTCATCTCGATGCTGGGCAAGGCCGAGCTTGCCGCGGCGGTGGGCTATGCCGGGGTGATCCTGTTCTTCACCACCTCGTTCGGGATCGGCATCGCCATCGCGGCCGGCGCCCTCGTCGCCCGGGCCCTTGGCGCCGGCGACGAGGAACTGGCGCGGCGTCGTTCGACCAACGCGCTGGTCTACGGCGTTGCCTTCGGCGCGCTCTTCGCGATGGCCGTCTGGCTGAACCTGCGCGGCATCGTCGGCCTCGTGGGTGCCAGCGGCGAGACGGCGGACCTCGCCGTGGCGTATCTCGCGATCATCGTGCCCTCCCTGCCGCTGCTGCTGGTGGGCATGGCGGGCGGGGCGATCCTGCGCGCCCATGGCGACGCGAAGCGGGCGATGTGGGCGACGATCCTCGGCGGGGCGGTGAACGCCGTGCTCGACCCGATCCTGATCTTCGGGCTGGATCTGGAGCTGACCGGCGCCGCCCTGGCCTCGGTCGCGGCGCGCATCACCATCGCTGCCGTCGCCCTGCTGCCGATCCTGAAGCATCACGGTGGCCTCGACAGGCCCCGATGGGCGGACCTCGCGACCGATTTCCGCCCGGTCGTGGCCATCGCCGCGCCGGCCATCGTCACGCAACTCGCGACCCCGGTCGGCCAGGCCTATGTCACCAGATCCATGGCTGAATTCGGAGAGGAGGCGGTGGCGGGCATGGCCATCGTGGGGCGGATGACGCCGCTTGCCTTCGGCGTGATCTTCGCGCTCTCGGGCGCCGTCGGCCCGATCATAGGCCAGAACTTCGGCGCCGGGCAGCACGACAGGGTAAAGCGGGCCTACTACGACGGATTGCTTTTCACAGCCCTCTACGTCCTGTCCGTCACCGCGCTGCTCTACCTTCTGCGCGGGCCCATCGCGGCGCTGTTTCAGGCGACCGGCGAGATGCAGGTGCTGATCTTTCTCTTCTGCGGGCCGCTTGCCCTGGCATGGTTCTTCAACGGGGCGCTCTTCGTCAGCAATGCCGCATTCAACAACACCGGCCATCCGCTGCATCCCACCTGGCTCAACTGGGGCCGCCACACGCTGGGCACGGTGCCGCTCGTCATGCTGGGCGCGGCCTGGCTGGGGGCGCCGGGGGTGCTCATCGGGCAGGCGGTGGGGGGCGTCGTCTTCGCGGGCATCGCCTGGGCGATCCTGCGCGGCTCCCTCGGCCGGTCGGGCACTGGGCCGCCCGCCGACCCGGGCGAGGCCTTCGCGCGCCAGTCACGGCTCTTCCAGCTCTTCCACAACCGCCGATAGCGCGGCCAGGTGCCGGTCGACGAGCGCGGTCTCGCCCGGGCTCAGGCGCTGGTGCCGCACGTAGCGCGGCGCCGCGCGGTCGTTGAGGATGGGCTGGTCCCACCGGTCGGTCTCCGCGAAGAACCGCGCCACGCCAGCGGCGCCGAACACCTGTGCGTAGCCCTGCACGACCACGTCGAGATACGACAGAAGGATGCCGCCCCGCCCCTCGGCGCCCTGCGACAGATCGGGGCGGACGGCGTAGACCTGAACGTCGCCGTGCATCGCGGCATCGCCATGGGGCATTACGGGGTGCCGGCCATAGGCGGCTTCGCGCAGATCGAGCGCCGGCCAATCCCCCAGCAGCACGGGTGCCACGACGCCCTCCACGCGCGCGCCGGGGCACCTTTGCACGGTGAGGAAGCTGTGGGGCCGCAGGCTGGTCAGGCACCATGCCCGGCGCCATCCGTCCAGAATGGCCGGTCGGGCCGTTCCGCCGGCCAGGGTGCGCGCGTTCACGAGCGAGCCATAGCCGAAGACATGCGGGGCGGGGTCGGGCAGTGGATTCATCATCCGGCAATCTTGACAAGCCCCGCGCCCGCGCGCAAACACCGCCTCGGTCCGGGGTCGTAGCTCAGTTGGGAGAGCGCGTCGTTCGCAATGACGAGGTCAGGGGTTCGATCCCCCTCGAACTCCACCATCTCACATATCGACGTTGAACGCTTCGCCAAGCCGGCGATGCCCTGAATCCGCAGAACGCGGGATGCGGTGTCTGCATCGCGGTCTGTCCCTGTGCGCAGGCCGGCAGAGGGCCCTTCACGGTCTCTGTGCCGTAGCCGCGAGCGACGTTTCGGCAAGCATATGCCGCGCCGTGGCCCGACGTCGCGCGACTGATCCGACCGGCACCCGCGTGCCCGCACGTGGAGGTTCCTGAAAACACCCAAGCCGACGGCTCGTGGCAGGATGTCAGCATCGACCTCTCGGTGTCCGATCCCGTGGTTCGAGGGTGTCGTCTTCCGTGGGAACTGCAGGAAACGCATCGGACCCGTTCGTCACAGCAGCGCTGCGATCTCGCTTTCGGTGTAGCCGTATTCGCGCAGGATCTCCGCCCCGTGCTGGCCCAACATCGGGGCGGGGCGCACGACCGCGCCCGGCGTCCTGCCGAACTTCACTGGCAGGCCGATCGCCTTGACCTTGCCGGCGCGGGGATGGTCCGTCTCCACGATCATGTCGCGGGCCAGGGCCTGGGGATCGGCATGCATCTGCGCGACGTCGAGCACGGGGCCGGCCGGCAGCCCGGCGGCCTCCATGCGCGCCAGCCAATCCTCGGTCCCGCGGCGGCTCAGGCGATTTTCCAGAAGGGGAACCAGGGCACCCAGATTGTCCATCCGGTCGCGATTGCTGGCGAAACGGGGGTCTTCGCCGAGCTCCGGCGCCTCGATGACCTCGAGCAGCCGCAGCCAGTTCTTCTGGTTGGCGGCGCCGATGTTGACCCAGCCGTCGCTGGTGCGGAAGGCCTGGTAGGGCGCGTTGAGCGGATGCGCAGAGCCAAGCGGGCCGGGCGACGTGCCGGTGGCGAAGGCGATGGCGGATTGCCAGTAGGTCAGGGTGATCCCGGCCTCGAAGAGCGACGTGTCGACCTTCTGGCCCTCTCCGGTTTCCTTCGCATTCGCAAAGGCCGCGCAGCACCCCATCGCGGCGAGGATGCCGGCGGTGATGTCGGAGATCGGCGCGCCGGGCTTCACCGGCGGGCGGCCCGGGCCTTCGCCGGTGATCGACATCAGCCCCGACATGCCCTGCGCGATCAGGTCGAACCCGCCGCGATGGGCGTAGGGCCCCGTGCGCCCGAAGCCGGAGATCTCGCAGTAGATCAGCCGGGGATTGGCGGCGCGCAGGGCCTCGTAGCCGAGGCCGAGGCGTTCCATCGTGCCCATGCGGTAGTTCTCGATCACCACGTCGGCGTCCGCCAGCAGGCGGCGCAGGACAGCCGCCGCTTCGGGCCTCTTGAGGTCGAGCGCCAGCCCGCGCTTGTTGCGGTTCATCATCATGTAGGCGGCGGATTCGCCCTCGATGTCGGGCGGCAGGAAGCGACGGCTGTCATCGCCGTCGGGCTTCTCGACCTTGATGACGTCGGCCCCCATGTCGGCCAGCATCATCCCGCAAACCGGCCCGGCCATGATATGTGCCAGCTCGATCACCCGCATGCCCGTGAGCGGGCCTTGCCGCGGGGCGGTCACCGTCCCGTCCAGTCCGGGGCGCGCTTGGCCAGGAACGCCTCCATCCCCTCGCGGAAGTCGCCCGACATATAGGTCAGCTCGATCAGGTCGGCGTCCTCGACAGAGGCCGCGGTGCGATTGCGGCGAAGCGCCTCCTTGGTGGCCTGGAGGGTCAGTGGCGCCATCTCGGCCAGATGCCCCGCGAGCGCCTCGGCACGGACCATCAGGGACGCCTCGTCCGGCAGGATTTCGGACACAAGGCCGACGGCCTGTGCCTCCGCCGCGTCGAGCAGGCGGGCGGTGAAGATCATCTCCTTCACCCGGCCGGCGCCCATCAGGGACGACAGACGTTCGAGGTTTCCCGCCGACAGGCAATTGCCGAGGGTACGGGCGATGGGAAAGCCGAACCTGAGGCTCCCGGCGGCGATGCGCAGATCGCATGCCGCCGCGATGGCGGCACCACCGCCGGTGCAGGCGCCGTTGAGCGCGGCGATTATGGGCAAGGGGCAGGTTTCCACCGTTTCCAGAACGGTGGCGATCCTTGCCTCGTAGTCCAGAGCATCTTGCCCAGTCTCGAAGCTGCGGAACTGGGTCATGTCGGTCCCGGCGGCGAAGGCCTTGTGCCCTGCGCCGTGGATCACGATGGCCTTGACGGATCCGTCCGTGGGAACCGCACGGCAGGCTTCGGCAAGCCCCTCGTACATCGCGAAGGTCAAGGCGTTGCGTGCCTTCGGGCGGTTGAAGGCGATCCAGAGCGTGCCGCCGCGCACCTCCGTGAGCAGTTCGTCCCCGGCCGTCACCTGTAGAAATACTCCACGAGGAAGAGCGGCACGGCGGGCACATAGGTGCAGAGCAGCAGGACCGCCAGCAGCACCAGCACGAACCAGATGTTGACCTTCGACACTTCCCAGATGTTGGCGCGCGCCACCGCGCAGGCGGTGATGAGCACCGATGCCACGGGCGGCGTCTGCTGGCCGATGGCGAGGTTGAGCGTGACCACGAGGCCGAAATGCACGGGGTCGATGCCGGCGGCGTTGATCAGCGGGATGACGATGGGCACCACCAGGATAATCGCGGCGGCCGAATGCAGGAAGAAGCCGATGATCAGGAAGAAGACGTTGAGGATCAGCAGGATCAGCCATTGCTGGGTGGTGAAGTCGAGGATCGCCTGTGCCAGTTCCTGTGGGATCTGGGCGCGGGTCAGGAAGCCGCCCATCAGAACCGAAGCCGCGACGAGCAGCATGACCACCGCCGTCTGGATGCCGCCGTCGAGCATGGCGCGGCGCAGGTGCTTGAGGTCGAGGTTGCGGTACCAGGCCGAGACGACGAGCGCCGCGATCACCGCGAGGCCGGCGGCTTCGGTGGCGGTGACGAAGCCGCCGAAGATGCCGCCGAGGATGATGACGGGCAGGGCGAAGGCCGGCAGCGCATCGACGAACGTCTCGCGCACCCGCGGCATGTTGAACGCCTCTTCGGTCGGCAGGTTGTAGCGGCGCGCGAAGATGTAGGCGACGCCCATGAGCCCCGCGGCCCCCAGCAGCCCCGGCACGACGCCCGCGACGAAAAGCTGCTCGACCGACGTGTTGGCGGAGGCGGCATAGAGGATCATCGGGATCGACGGCGGGATGATGATGGCGAGGGACGCGGACGAGGAGGTGACGGCCGCTGACAGTTCCTTGCTGTAGCCGCGCTTCTTCATCTGCGGGATCAGGATGGAGCCCATCGCCGCGACATCGGCGACCGCCGAGCCCGAGATCTCGGCGAAGAAGAGCGACACGCCGATATTGACCATCGCCAGCCCGCCCCGGACGAAACCGATCAGCGCGCCCACGAAGTTGATGAGCCGGTCGGTGATGCCGCCCGCATTCATGATGGCGCCGGCCAGCACGAACATTGGGATGGCGATCAGCGAGAACTTCGTGGACCCACTATACATATCGAGCGCGATGTTCACGAGGCTGCCGGCGCCCTCGGTGACCAGCAGGCCCAGAACCGCGGCCATTGCCAGGCCGATGGCGATGGGCACGTTCAGGCAGATCATCGCCACGAGCGCGAGGAAGATCCCGAGCATAAGCATCAGCGCGCCCCCCCGGTCTTGGCCATCTCGACCTCCACCTCTTCTTCGATCTCGGCATGTTCCAGCGAGATGCCTACCATGGTCTTGGACCAATAGTCGGGCAGGCTCAGGAGCTGGCAGAGAATGAAAAGGAGCGCGCCGATGGGGATGACGGATTGCGTGAACTGCACCGGCACCCAGGTGAGCGACACCAGATAACTGCCCTGCAGCACGTCAAGCACTACGAATCCTGCCCAGGCCATCAGCACGAAGAAGATGAGCACGATCGCCTCGCCGACGATCAGGCCGATGGCGCGCGTGGTACCGGGCAGGGCGAGCAGGACGCTGTCGAACCCGATGTGCCGGCGCTTCAGCGCGGCCAGGGCGGAGCCATAGTAGGTGATCCACGCCAGGATGATCGCCGCCACCTCGTCGTACCAGGAGAAGCTCTCGCCGGCGAGGCGGGCCAGCACGGCGATCAGCACAACGGCGGTGAGAAGCACCATGAGGAACACCGTGAACGCCTCGAGGACGACGTCGAGGAAGCGGACGGTGGCGGAGATCATCGGCATATGACGACTGAGGGCATTGGGGTTGCGTTTCCTGGCCGCGCCTGCCGCTGAAGCGGCGCGGTCGGCGGCGCTATCGGGGCGTGGCGCCGATGCAATGGATATGGCGGCGAAAGGTGGATGTGCCCGGCCTGGTGAAGGTCGGCCGGGCACGAAGGCATTAGCTGGAGGAGCCGAGGCCCAGAACCTTCTCGGTCATCTCCGCGCCGCCCTCGACCTCGGCGCCGAAGGCATCGTAGATCGGCTTGGAGGCTTCGATGAAGGCGTCCTTGTCGGCCTCGTTGACCTCCACCCCGGCTTCCTTGATGACGTCGAGCAGCTCCACCTCGAGTTCCGCGGCCTTCTCGTAGGTGAAATCCTGCGTCGAGACGGCACAGTCCGAGAGCGTGGCCTTCACATCTTCGGGCCAGCCCTCCCATTGCCGCTGCGAGGTGAGGATGTAGGCGGGCGTGTAGACGTGCCCGGTGATCGAAAGGTACTTCTGCACCTCCTGGAACTTGGCCGAGGCGATTTGGGCGTAGGGGTTCTCCTGCCCGTCGATCACGCCTGTCTGCAACGCGGTGAACACGTCCGAGAACGACATGGGCGTGGGGTTTGCGCCGTACTCCTGGAACATCTTCACGCGCCACGTGCCGTTCGGCGTGCGCAGCTTGACGCCCTCGAGGTCCGCCGGCACGTTGATCGGGCGGACATTGTTGGTGATGTGGCGAAAGCCGTTCTCGGCCAGGCCCACGATGTGATAGCCGTTGTCGTTGGCGGCGGTCTGGAACACGTCCATCATCTCTGCCTGGACGCGGCGCATGTGGTCGCGGTCCTTGATGATGTAGGGCATCTCGAAGATGCCGAAGCTCTCGTCGACCGACGACATCACCGAAGAGGGCAGCGCGAACGCGACCTGGCCCAGCTTCAGCTTCTGCAGAAGCTCCTGGTCGCTGCCAAGCTGCGAAGACCCGAAGGTCTGCATCTCGACGGTGTCGCCGGCAGCAGCATTCACGCATTCCGCGAAGTTCTCGACGCTGGCCTCGAAGAGGGACCCGGGCGCCCCGACATGGCCGAAACGCAAGGTGGTGTCCGCCGCGAGGGCGGGCCCCGCCACGAGCGCCGAGATCGCCGCAGCCGTAAGAAAAGTCTTCATTCGCATATCCTCCCTGATGTGTCTGTCGCCCGGCCCGCCCGCTTTTCCATGGGCGCGTGCGCGGGCCGGTCGTCTATCGATCGTGCGTGCCCGGAATGTTGCCCTCCGGTGCTCGCGTCGGCGTCGCGCCGTGGGGATCACTCCGCCGCCCTGTCCAGAGCCTGACCGTTGCCGGCCAGCAAGTCCATCGCCGCCTGCACGCCGCCCCGTGCATGGGGCACCCCGGCATCGTGCAGGCCCATCTCGACCCCGCTCAGCGTGCCGCAGAGCATCAGGTCGTTGAAATCGCCCAGATGCCCGATGCGAAAGACCCGGTCGGCCACCTTCGACAGGCCGTTGCCCAGCGACATGTTGTAGTTCTCGAGGGTCACGGCGCGGAACGCATCGGCTGAATGGCCTTCCGGCATCAGCACGGCGGTGAGCACGCCGGAACGGTTCTGCGGCCTGGCGCAGAGCACCTCAAGCCCCCAGGCCTCGACGGCGGCGCGAGTGGCGGCTCCGTGCCGGGCATGGCGGGCGAAGACGTTCTCTAGCCCCTCCTCGTTCAGCATGACGATGGCCTCGATCAGTCCGTAGAGCAGGTTCGTGGCCGGCGTATAGGGGAAGTATCCCCTGGCGTTCGGCCCGCGCATCTCGTCCCACGCCCAGTAGGATCGCTGCATCCCGGCCGTTTCCGAAGCCTTCACCGCCTTGGCACTGACGGCGTTGAAGGAAAGCCCCGGGGGCATCATCAAGCCCTTTTGCGAGCCGCCCACCGTCACGTCGACGCCCCACTCGTCGTGCCGATATTCGAGGGATGCCAGCGACGAGATGGTATCAACCATCAGGAGCGCGCCATGACCGGCGGCGTCGATGGCCTTGCGGACGGCGGAGACGTCGGTGACCGAGCCAGTGGATGTCTCGTTGTGGACGACACAGACTGCCTTGATCTCGCCGCTCCGGTCTTCCGTCAGCCTTGCTTCGATGGCCTCCGCATCGGCGCCGGAGCGCCAGTCGCCCTCGATGAAGATGGGGTTCAGGCCCAGACGCGCCGCCATCGACTTCCATAGCATGGCGAAATGGCCGGTCTCGTACATCAGCACCGTGTCGCCGGGCGAGAGGGTGTTGACCAGCGCGGCTTCCCACGCCCCGGTTCCGGAGGCGGGATAGATCACCACCTCGCCTTCGGTGCCGAAGATCCCGCGCATCCCGTCCAGCGCGCGGCGGCCCACATCGGCAAACGCCGGGCCGCGATGATCCATCGTGGGAAAGTCCATGGCCCGGAGCACGCGATCGGGAACGTTCGTCGGGCCGGGGATCTGCAGAAAATGGCGCCCAGTCTGCATGACGTTACCTACCGATGACCTATCCTTCGCCAGAGGCCCGCCGCGAACATCCGGCTCACCTCCGTTGACGTGAATGAATTCTGAATTCATAATTCATGTCAAGGAATTTGTCTGAGTGGCGGGAGGGCCGGGATGCTGCGCGAAGGGTTGCGGACGAGGCTGGGCCGCGAGTTCGAGGGCGAGCTTCATCTGGATGCGTTCGCGCGCGGGCGCTACGCCACCGATGCGTCCCATTATCAGATGATCCCGTCCGGCGTCGCGGTGCCGCGCTCTACCGATGACATCGCCCGCGCACTGGATGCCGCTCGTGAAGAGGGTCTGACCGTCACCATGCGGGGCGGCGGCACCTCGCAATGCGGGCAGACGATCAATTCCGGTTTGGTGGTCGACTGCTCGAAGCACTTGAACCGCATCCTCGAGCTCGACGTCGGAGGACGCCGGGCGGTGGTGGAGCCCGGCATCGTCCTCGACGAGCTGAACCGGCAGCTGAAACCGCACGGGCTTTGGTTTCCCGTCGACGTATCAACCGCTTCGCGCGCCACGATCGGCGGCATGGTCGGGAACAATTCCTGCGGAGCGCGATCGCTGCGCTACGGCACGACCCGCGACAACGTTCATGGGGTCGCGGGCCTGCTTGCGGATGGCACCGCGTTCGATTTCGGGCCTGGCCGCGGCAACCGCGTGCCGCCGGAACTGCTGCGGCAAATGACCGATCTGGGTCGCCGTGAGGCCGACGAGATCGCGAAGCGCTTCCCGAACGTGCAGCGCCGGGTCGGCGGCTACAACATCGACGCGCTTGTGCCGGGGGAGGCGCCGATCAACCTAGCGCATCTGGTCATCGGCTCGGAGGGGACGCTGGCCGTCTCGACGGCGATCGAGATCCGGCTTTCGCCACTTCCGCCCAAGGACCGCGTTCATGGCGTGTGCCACTTCCCGACCTTCCGCGCGGCGATGGAGGCGGCGCAGCATCTCGTTCGCCTGAAGCCGACGCAGGTCGAATTGGTGGATGACACGATGATCGGGCTGGCACGGGCGATCCCGATGTACGAGCCCACCTTGAAGGCTTTCGTTCGCGGCCGGCCCGCGGCGCTGCTTTTCGTGGAATTCGCCGATAGTCCCGAGGAGAACGCCCAGAGCATCCGCGACCTGCACGATACGATGGCGGATCTCGGATACGGGTTCGGCCGCGGCGGCGATCACGAGGGCGGGGTGGTTGAGGTCTGGGATGCGCCGCTGATCGGCGAGATCGGTGAATTGCGCAAGGCTGGGCTGAACATCATGATGTCGATGAAGGACCAGGGCAAACCGGTGTCGTTCGTTGAGGATGCGGCGGTGCCCCTCGAACACCTGGCGGACTACACGGATCGGCTGACGGCGGTGTTCGCCAAGCACGGCACGCAAGGCACGTGGTATGCCCATGCCTCGGAAGGCTGCCTTCATGTGCGCCCCGTGCTGAACCTGCGCCTGGAGAAGGACGTGGCCGCCATGCGGGCCATCGCCGAAGAGGCGTTCGACATGGTGGCGGCCTATAAGGGTAGCCATTCCGGCGAGCATGGCGACGGGATCGTGCGCTCGGAATTCCACGGCAGAATGTTCGGCCGGCGCATGGTTGCGGCGTTCGAGGAGGTGAAGGCCGCCTTCGATCCCCAGGCTCTTCTGAACCCCGGGAAGATCGTAAATCCGCCCCGCATGGATGACCGGACCCTCCTGCGCTATCCACCGGACTACGCCTTCGACGACATCGCGCCCGGCTTCGACTGGTCGGCGTGGTCCGGCGCGGGCGGCGGATTTCAGGGCGCGGTGGAGATGTGCAACAACAACGGTGCCTGCCGAAAGTTGGCGGGCGGCGTGATGTGTCCCTCCTACCGCGTCACCCGCGACGAACGCGACAGCACGCGTGGCCGGGCCAACACCCTGCGCCTGGCACTCTCGGGCAAACTGGGGCGGGATGCGCTGTTTCGCGACGAGATGGCGGAGACCCTGAAGCTGTGCGTGGGCTGCAAGGCGTGTCAGCGCGAATGCCCGACCGGCGTCGACATGGCGAAGATGAAGACCGAGGTGCTGTATCAGCGCGGCAAGCGAGACGGGTTCTCCTGGCGCGACCGGCTGATCGCGGAGATGCCGCGCTACGCCAGGGCCGCCGTGGCCGCCAGGCCTCTCTTCGCGCTGCGCGACCGTGTCCCGGTGCTGGCGGCGCTTTCCGAACGGGTCACGGGCATCTCGCGAGAGCGGAGCCTGCCGCGGTTCGTGCGGGACTACTTTCGGGATTCGGAGATACCGGAGACCGACGTTGGAGCATCTCAGGGTGGCGAAGTGGTTCTCTTTGCCGATACCTTCAACCGATGGATGGAGCCTGGCATTCCACGCGCCGCCCTTCGGGTGCTGCGACGGGCCGGCTACAGGGTGCTTGCGCCGAGGGCAGGACCCGGACGGCCGCTGTGCTGCGGGCGAACCTATCTGGCCGCCGGCATGGTCGACCAGGCGAGGGCCGAGGCGCGGCGCACGCTCGCGGCCCTCCTGCCGCATGCCGCAGCGGGGCGGCGGATCGTCGGCCTCGAGCCGTCCTGCCTGCTCACCTTTCGCGATGAGTTCCGTACCCTTCTGCCAGGGGAAGACACGGCGACCCTTGCCGGCGCGGCGCTGCTCTTCGAGGAGTTCGTCGTACGGGAACGGGAGGCAGAAAGGTTCGATCCGAAGATGGCGCCCATCGGGGTGCGGGCCCATGTGCATGGGCACTGCCATCAGAAAGCGGCTGGCACGATGGGCGACATGGAGGCTGCCATGGCCGGCCTCCCGGGCGTGCATAGCCGCACCATCCAGTCGGGCTGCTGCGGAATGGCGGGGGCCTTTGGATATGGGGCGGATACGATCGAGGTATCGCGCGCCATGGGCGAGGCGGCCCTGCTACCAGCAGTGAGGCAAGCGGCTTCGGGCGATGCAATCGTTGCCAACGGCACATCGTGCCGCCATCAGATCGCTGACGGAACCGGGCGCGCGCCCGTGCACATCGCCGAACTCTACGATCTGGCCACTGCGGCATCCGCCGAGGGACTGGTTGCTGGGGAAGTCGGCAGCATGGCCAACGGAAGGGGCAGCACTTGAACGACGGCAGTTTCCCGATCCGGCCCATCGCTCGCCCGGCTCTGGCCGTCGAGGTTGCAGACAGGCTTCGCGGGATGATCCTCGAAGGCCATCTGGCCGAAGGCGAGAAGGTGCGCGAACGCGCCCTGACGGAGCAGTTCGGCGTGTCCCGGACCCCTTTGAGGGAAGCGCTGAAGGTGCTGGCCTCGGAAGGGCTCTTGCAGCTGATCCCGAACCGCGGCGCCGTCATTAGCAGGCAGACAGACGCCGAATTGGCCGAAGCGTTTCCCGTGCTGGCGGCGCTGGAGGGAACGGCGGGAGAGCTGGCGGCGGCGCGCGCGACGGTCAAGGAGATGGCGCAGATCGAGCGTCTGACAGTGGCGATGCGTAGCGCTTACAAGGACTTGAACCGGCCACATTACTTCGAAGCTTAACCAAGCAATTCACGCCGCCATTATCGCAGCAAGCGGAAACGATTTGCTACAACGTACCCATGCCGGCATCGCTATCCGTATCCACCGCGCCCGATATCAGGCCAACCTCACGCCGGAACGCTGGCAAAGCGCCCTTTCAGAGCACGAGGAAATCCTGCAGGCGCTGAAGGCGCGGGATCCGCTTCGGACCGGCCTACTTCTACGGGAGCATATGATGGCAAAGCTGAAGGCATTGTTGCCGGAGGCGGACTAGGCCCGGCGACAGAGTTCAAGCCCGACGCGGGAAAGCGACCTTGAAGGGAGCTCGCTCATCGGAGAGGCGTGATACGCATTGATATCGAACTGATTGCTGGCCTGTCTTTAAACACTTTATTATGTGCCGGGAGACTCTAGGCGATCCACACACTTTCTTTCAGAACGTGATTGATCCTTCCGCGTTGTATTGCGAAACATATGTCAAGCGCTTGCGAAGCTTCTTATGGGTCGTGCGTTGCAACCGGCCTTGCGAACAAGGTTCCGGGGTTTGACTGGCATGGGAATCGTGAAGCCGAGACCCCTCGCCCGCTCACCGTTCCTCATCTCAGTCCCTCAGAGCTCTGTACGTATGCTCGATTCCTTAATGAGGGGTTTAGAGTTTGGCATTTTTCCGCCGACCGCGGGCGCTGCAATGTCTGGCATTTGGGCGCAAACCGGCGGGAACCTGCCAGTCTGCGGTAGCGTTGATTTCGCCGTCGTTGCCGTTCGGTAGCACCTGGTCCAAACCTGACGGGTGGCAACGCGGGTCGTATACTGGCGCGAAGCCGCGGTGCACAGATTTAGGCATTCGAAGGTGATGGCGCATTCAACCCAAGGTTGTTACCAATCTTTTAATATATTCTGTTCGATCACTCTGTGGGGTGTCCCTGAGTATCGAAGGTGCTGACCGTCCCAACGCTCGCAGCATCTTCTCTGACAAGTGGATCAAGAGATGCAGACCATGAATCCCGCACGCGCCAAGCTACTGCAGACATTCGGCCTCGACGCCAAGATAACGAGGGGAAAGGGCAGCCGCCTTTACGACGATAAAGGGCGGGAATACCTAGACTTTCTTGCTCAATACGGGGCACTGCCCTTTGGGCATAACCCGCCGCAGGTTTGGGCGGCCCTGAACGCCGCCCAGCGTGACGGGATGGCTTCTATGGTGCAACCTCTCCGGTCCGTCGAGGCGGAACGTCTGGCGGATCGGCTGGCCGAGATCACGCCGGGCGACCTTTCGATCACGACCTTCACCAACAGCGGTGCCGAAACCGTTGAGGCCGCGATCAAGCTGGCCCGACTAAAGACCGGCAAGACGGGTATCCTATCGACCCTCAACGGGTTCCACGGCAAGACGATGGGCGCCCTCTCGGCCACGGGTAAGCCATTGTATCAGGAGGGGTTCGCTGCGCCGATCCCCGGCTTCGACTACGTCCCCTTCGGTTGCACCGAAGCCCTGCGCGAAAGACTGAGCAGCGAGAGTGAACGGATCGCCGCCTTTATCATCGAGCCGATCCAGGGCGAAGGCGGGGTGGTCTGCCCGTCCGAAAGCTACATCGACGAGGCTATCGCCCTGTGTCGCAGCTTTGGCGTCCTGTTCATTCTCGACGAGATCCAGACGGGCCTCGGTCGTACGGGGCAGCTCTTCGCCTGCTCGACAGGAACTGAAGTGCCCGACATGCTGCTTCTGGCGAAGGCCCTTGGGGGGGGCATGATGCCGATCGGCGCCTGCATCGTGCGACCATCTGCTTGGGACGACCGCTTCGGCCGCCTGCACAGCTCGACCTTCGCGAACAACAATCTGGCGTGCTGCGCCGCGAACGCCGCCCTCGAATGCCTGCTGTCGCATGACCGGGCGATCATCCGTAAGGTCGGCGAGAACGGCCTCTACATGCGCAGCCGCCTCGAGGACCTTCAGGCCGCCTATCCCGATGTCATTCGCGAGGTGCGCGGGCGGGGCTACATGATCGGGGTCGAATTTCACCGCTTCGACGAACGCAGCGATTCTGCCACGATGGCCTTCTCCAGCCTGAATGGAGGCGTGACGCCGCTCATCAGTTCCTACCTCTTCAACGTCCAGGGCGTTCTCACCGCTCCGCTCTTCAACGAGACGCACGTGATGCGCCTTCAACCGGCCCTGACCGCCGGACGGGCGGAGATCGATCAGGCCATCGGCGCAATCACCGCAGTCTGCAAGATCCTGCACGAGCGGGATTTCTACTCCCTGGTTCGGCATCTAGTCGTATCGACAGATACGATTGTCGGGGAGCCGGCCAACGGAATGGAGGCGCCTCCGGCCCCACCCAAGGGATGCAAATCGAACGACGGGCAATTTGCCTTCCTGATCCACTACACCGAGGAACAGGACATCTACCGTTCGGATCCGTCGTTCAAGAATTTCAGCGAGGAGGAACTCGCGAACTGGTGTGAGTGGGTCAAGCAGCTCGGCCCCGGCCTTGCGCGACGCATGCCCCTGGTGAAATCACGAACCGGCGCCACGGCCGACGGCTGGATCATGTCGGTTCCGATGCTGCCCAAGGACATGCGCGGCGGCGGACGGACTGTGGCTGCCACGATGATCCGTGAAGCCGCCGACATGGCTTCCCGGGGGGGCGCTTCCCGGCTTGGGCTTGGCGCGTTCACATCCATCGTCACACGCGGGGGCGAGCTGGCCACCGGGCGCGGCGTTCCGGTCACGAGCGGCAACACGTTGACCACGATCTCGGCCGTCAAGGGAATCGAGAAGCTTGCACAATCCGTCGGAATGCCGCTGGAGGATGCGAACGTCGTCGTCATCGGCGCCTCGGGCGCGATCGGCCGGCTGGCCTCGATGATGCTTGCGCGGCGGGTTGGCCGTCTGAGTATGATCGGCAACTCTGCCAATCCGTTCTCGCCCCGACTTCTTGCCCGCGTGGCCGACGAGGTGTTTGCCTCTCTCGTGGATCCTATGCTGCAGGAAAGGCATATCCCAGGCGATCTTAGCAGGAGCGTGCAGGGCATGGCGAGGCGGATGGGCCTGAGTGAAGGGTCCGACCTTCGCGGCCTGGCAGATCGTTTTCAGGGCGCCTATCGCGCGATGGGGGTGAGATCACCGGTCGACTGGAAGACGTCGCAGGAAAGCGCCCTGGCCGAGGCCGATATCGTATTGGTTGCGACAAGCTCCGAGATGGCCTTGATAGACCCGCGCGAACTTCGCCCCGGCGTTCTGGTGTGCGATATTGCGAGGCCGCCGAACGTGGCGCATGATGATCTGGCGTCGAAAGAGGTTCTTGTGTTCGATGGAGGACTGATTGCGCCTCCGTTCGAGGTCGATCTCGGCGCGTTCCAGACCTTGCCGAAAAACCTGTGCTGGGGCTGCCTGGGCGAAACGATGCTTCTTGCCCTCGCTCGGGAGACAAGGGACTTCAGCATCGGATCGCGGCTGTCGCTTGCCGATGCGGATTACGTAAGCGGGCTCGCCGAGGAACATGGTTTCGAGCCAGCACCTGCGCAGTGGTATGGTCGCCACCTGACCGGTCTGGATCTACAGACCTTCGCATGGCATGTCGCAACCAGCCGAACGGCCCGCCAGCGTGGCGAAAGGCAAGCTCAATCGACCACGGTTCTGGGCGGAAGCGGTGCGCATACCTTGAATTGATCGAAGAGGCTGGCGCACCCCTTGGCGAGAAACCGGGGGGTGATGCCATACGATCTCAGACAGTCTCAAGAGCCGAGATCAAGGCAAAAAAGGGGCGTGGAACCAAATCCACGCCCCTTAACGTTTTCTGCTTTGACGGCTTCTAGACAGAAACCTTCGAAGCAATCAGACCTTCGAGCGACGCGAACGCAGCAAGGTAAGTCCGCCCATGCTGCCGAGCAGAAGCAAAGCGGTGGCAGGAAGCGGGATCGCGACGACCGAGATCGAGCGAATTGCACCGTCAACACTGCCGATCGTGTCGGTCGAGTCGACGAAGAACTGGATGGCGCCAACGCTCGAGAAGTCAAAACCGGCATCGCCGCTCAGCTCGCTGAACGACAGGTTCGGGTTGAAGCCGCTCGCCAGCGTTTCGGAGTACGAAACACGCCGACCCATCGTATCGTAAACGTCGATCTCGATGAATACGTTCCGGTCGAACTCTTCCACTTCGAAGACGAACCGCGGATCGGGGCCGATCAGAAAGTTGATGCCGCCGAGGCCGGAGGTGTTCAACGTCGTCGGATCGTCGTCGCCATCGTACGTGATGAGACCGCGGCCGCGCGCCTGATTGATGTTGGAGAACGAGAGGCTGCTGCCTGTTACGTTCAGCTCAGTCGCGTTGACGTCGTTGCCTTGGGCGAACGTGTTCATGACCGAAAGGTCACGGAAGCCGCCGAGGATGTCCCCGCCAGAAACTTGCGATGCGTTGACGAAGCCGGACGAAGGTACGTCAGTGACCCGCTGATCCGCGTCAAACCCATCGATTAGCAGTGTCGCACCAAACGCTTGCGCCGCCGAAAAGACCAGCGCAGCCGTTGCCGTTATTAGGTAAGTTTTCATGTTCCCTCGCACTAATGCAATATACCCGGTGTCTCTCTATTTCACACAAGATCGCCGGTGTCGTTAGGGTTCCTTAACTAACTTTGGGTCAGCGATGCAAGGTTGCCCCTGTCAGGGCAGTGCCTGCCCTTGGTCATGGGTGCCGAGGCCTGCGGGTGGACGACTGAAGGCCGTATAAAGAAAGGCTTAACGGCATGCTGGGCCCTTCCACCGCGTGCCTGGGTCCCTTCACTGTGTCTGAAAGACGCCAGATGAGGCATTCTGTCACAGGTTTCCGAGAAAGCCTTATTCAGTCGCACACCGCCGTGCAGGCAGCTCTTTCTTGCCGGTGGTCGTAGTGAATGCGGGGTCGGCGCTGTCCCGCCAGGCGCCATTCCACCGATTTCGAGCCCTGCAGCCGTGTCGGCCTGCTAGCAGATTGAATGGTCCCCAGACCGACCTATGATCTTTGCCAGTCAGAACCCGCATGGGCTTCTCGAAGCGAGGCTTCAGCTGGAGAGTTGGTGGTGGAAGAAAGGTGCGAAGCACGTCCGCGCCATTCGTCCCCGCAGGTTCATCGCGCAGCGGGCCATGTTCCCCGCTTCCGGGCTGCTTGCTGACGGGCCGAAGCCTAGAGCAACGCTCGGTCGACTTAACCAGGTAAGGTGTCAGGCCATGGCACCAGATACGAAGATCACGCCCCGCGAAGATGGACCGCTGGTCGTACAGAACCCGCCAATCCTTCGCGATGCCGATGGCGCCGTGCTGGAGACCAAGGAGGTGACGCCGCTCTGCCGTTGCGGCGCTTCACAGAACAAGCCGTTCTGCGACGGGTCACACCGGGACATCCAGTTCACATCTGTGTCCGATGGGTGCGAGCGGCGCGATACCCCGATGTCGCACAGCGCGCAGATGGACGGGCGGGTCGTGACGATCGTTTATACTCCGGTCCTGTGTAGCCACGCGGCGAATTGCGTCGCCGCCGCCCCGACCGTCTTCAAGCCGGGCGAGACACCTTGGATCCAGCCGCAGAACGGTGCCTTGCCGGACATCCTGACCGGCCTGAAGAACTGCCCCTCCGGCGCGCTGCGGATCCAGACGGATGATGGGGAACCTCAGCACCTGACGGAAGGAACGGTTTCGATCGATGTGGTGCGCCATGGGCCGCTTGAGGTCCGCGACGTCGATCTGGAGGCTGAGTTCGACGTGCCGGGGTCGACCCGCGCAAAGTACGTTCTGTGCCGCTGCGGCCTCTCGGGCAACAAGCCCTTCTGCGACGGCTCGCACCACGATGCGGAATGGCGGGACGGCACGGAGGAATAGCGGAAGGCGGCCGAACGCGTCGCGATGCGCCCGGGGCTGCTCCGGCCACCGATGTGGAAATTCGACCGCCGGCGCCATGCGTTCGCCTTTCGGAGACCCTTTCCCCGCCGGCACCCTATCAATGTGCCGCGGCCCCGGGCGCCATCTCGCGTCACCCTTGCAGCGAACGCACCTTGATTTCGCGGGTTCCGCGCGCCTGCATCGCCAGGGCCGCCGCGTGGCTGGCCGCGAGGGTGGTGAAGTAGGGAATGCGATCCATCAACGCCACGTTGCGCATCGCCCGGCTGTCTTCGACGGCCTGTGTGCCTTCGGTGGTGTTCATCACCAGGTCGACGCCGCCGTCCTTCATCATGTCGACGATGTTGGGCCGGCCCTCGTAGATTTTGTTGACGATCTCGGCCGCAACCCCGCCGCTCGCGAGGAACGCAGCCGTGCCGCGCGTCGCGACGATGTGAAAGCCGAGGGCGGTCAACGTCCGGGCGGCTTCCATGAGGGCATCGGTCTTGTCCGCCTCCTTGATCGAGAGGAACACGACCGAGGGCGTGCCGTCCTTGCGCGCCCCCTGCGGCAGGATCACCCCGGCCCCCATCTGCGCTTTCAGGAACGCGATGTGGAAATCGTCGTCGGATCCCATGACCTCGCCGGTCGACCGCATCTCGGGGCCGAGAAGCGTATCGACCCCCGGGAATCGGGCGAAGGGCAGCACGGCTTCCTTCACCGCGAAGCTTCTTCGGCATATCGGGAAGATCGAAGCCGCCGAGACGCTCGCCGGCCATCAGCCGGGCGGCGATGGCGGCGATGGGTGCGCCCACGGCCTTGGCCACGAAGGGCACGGTGCGCGAGGCGCGCGGGTTGACCTCGATCAGGAACACCTCGCCGTCCTTCACCGCGAACTGGACGTTCATCAGCCCCACCACCTTCAGCGCGCTCGCCAGTTGCAGGGTCTGCCGGCGCAGCTCGTCCACGATCTCGGGCGCCAGCGAATAGGGCGGCAGCGAACAGGCGCTGTCGCCGCTGTGCACACCGGCCTCCTCGATATGCTGCATGATCCCGGCCACATGCGTGTCCGTCCCGTCGCTCAACGCGTCGACATCCACCTCGACGGCGCCGGAGAGATAGCTGTCGAGCAGCACGGGCGATTTGCCGGAGACGACAACCGCGTCGCGGATGTACCGCTCAAGCTGCGGCCCGTCGCGGACAATCTCCATCGCCCGCCCGCCGAGCACGTAGGAGGGCCGGATCACGAGGGGAAAGCCGATCGCTTCGGCTGCTTCCCTCGCTTCCTCGGCGCTGTGTGCCATGGCGCCGGGCGGCTGGCGCAGGCCGAGGCTGGTGACCAGCCCGTGAAACCGCTCGCGATCCTCGGCCAGATCGATGGCATCGGGCGTGGTCCCGAGGATGGGAATGCCCTCGGCCTCCAGCGCGCGGGCGAGCTTCAGCGGCGTCTGCCCGCCGAACTGCACGATCACGCCGTGCAGCGTGCCGTTGTCCTGCTCCCGCGCGAGGATCTCCATGACGTGCTCGAAGGTCAGCGGCTCGAAATAGAGCCTGTCCGACGTGTCGTAGTCAGTACTTACCGTCTCGGGGTTGCAGTTGATCATGATCGTCTCATAGCCCGCCTCGGTCAGCGCAAAGCAGGCATGGCAGCAGCAATAGTCGAACTCGATCCCCTGGCCGATCCGGTTCGGCCCGCCGCCGAGTATCACCACCTTGGTGGCCGCCGTAGGCCGCGCCTCGCATTCGGCCTCGTCCATCACCGGCGTCTCGTAGGTGGAATACATGTAGGGCGTCTGCGCCTCGAACTCTGCCGCGCAGGTGTCGATCCGCTTGAAGACCGCGTGAACGCCGAGGCTGCGGCGCGCCCGGCGCACCTCTCTCTCCTCATGCCCGGTGAGATGCGCCAGCCGCGCATCGGTGAACCCCATCATCTTCAGCCGCCGCAGCGCGGACGCGTCGCGAGGCAACCCCTCGCGGCGGATGTCGGCCTCGGCCACCACGATCTCGCGGATCCGGGCGAGGAACCACGGATCAAAGGCGGTCGCGGCGTTGATCTCGACATCGTCGATGCCGTGCCGCATGGCCTGCGCGATGACGCGGATCCGGTCGGGCGTCTGCGCCGAAAGGGCCCGTGTGATCGCGGCGTGGCCTTCGGCATCCGTGCCGGCACCCTCGATCTCGATCTCGTCGAACCCGGTCAGCCCGGTCTCCAGGCTCGCCAGCGCCTTCTGCAGGCTCTCGTGGATCGTCCGCCCGATGGCCATCGCCTCGCCGACCGACTTCATGGCGGTCGTCAAGTTCGGTTTGGCGCCGGGGAACTTCTCGAACGCAAAGCGCGGGATCTTGGTCACAACGTAGTCGATCGTCGGCTCGAAGCTGGCGGGCGTGACCCGCGTGATGTCGTTGTCGAGCTCATCCAGCGTGTAACCCACCGCGAGCTTCGCCGCGATCTTGGCGATGGGAAAGCCCGTGGCCTTCGACGCCAACGCCGAAGAGCGCGACACCCGCGGGTTCATCTCGATCACCACCATGCGCCCGTCGGCCGGGTTCACCGCCCACTGCACGTTCGAGCCGCCGGTCTCGACCCCGATCTCGCGCAGCACCGCGATGCTCGCGGCCCGCATCCGCTGGTATTCCTTGTCCGTCAGGGTGAGGGCCGGCGCCACGGTGATGCTGTCGCCGGTATGAACTCCCATCGGATCGACGTTCTCGATGGCACAGACGATGATGGCGTTGTCGGCCCGGTCGCGGACCACCTCCATCTCGAATTCCTTCCAGCCCAGCAGGCTCTCGTCGATCAGGATCTGGCTGACGGGGGAGGCATCGAGCCCGCCGCGGCAGAGCTCGGCGAAGTCGTCGCGGTTGTAGGCCACGCCGCCGCCGGTGCCGCCCAGCGTATAGGCGGGCCGGATGATCGCCGGCAGGCCGATATCCTCGAGCGCGGCCATGCACTGGTCGATGTCGGTGGCGATGGTGGCGCGCGGGTTTTCCAGCCCGATCCGGTCCATCGCCTCGCGGAAGAGCTTGCGATCCTCGGCCATCTCGATGGCGGCCCGGTTGGCGCCGATCAGCTCGACCCCGTATTTCTCCAGCACCCCCATGTCGGCCAGCGCCAGCGCGGTGTTCAGCCCGGTCTGCCCGCCCATCGTGGGCAGCAGCGCATCCGGCCGCTCCGCCTCGATGATCTTGGCCACGATCTCGGGCGTGATCGGCTCGATGTAGGTGGCATCGGCCAGCCCGGGGTCGGTCATGATGGTGGCCGGGTTGGAGTTGACCAGGATCACCCGATAGCCTTCCTCGCGCAGCGCCTTGCAGGCCTGCGCCCCGGAATAGTCGAACTCGCAAGCCTGCCCGATGACGATGGGCCCCGCGCCGATGATCATGATCGACGAGATGTCGGTGCGTCTGGGCATTGGGCGTCCTCGGGGGTCAGGGTCGGGGCAGGGGACCGGTCCGCGAGGCCCGGCGCAAACCCACGCGGGTTATAGTGGCGAGCCTTTCGGGCGCAAGGCCCCGGCAGACCACCATTCTGCCCCAAGGGCAGTCGGCTTGCGCGGCAGGCTGGCAATCCCGCGCCGGCGGGCCACATTCCCACGGCCAAGCGAAGAACGGAGAGGCCCAATGTACGATCCCACCCGCCCCAAGGCCTTGTTTCTGGGCTCCATCGGGGTCCTGATCGAAACCTCCGACCTGCAGCGCGAGGCCTTCAACGCGGCCTTCCGCGAGGCCGGCCTGGAGTGGCATTGGGACCAAGCGGCCTATCGGCGCATGCTGGAGGCCCCGGGAGGCGAGGCCCGGATCGCCGCCCATGCCGCCGAACGGGGCGAGACGGTTGACGCGGCGGCTCTACACGCCGCAAAGGTCCGGTATTTCGCGGCTGCGGTCGAGAGCGGGCACCTGCCACCGCGGCCCGGCGTGGCGGAGCTGATCGCCGCGGCGAAGGGCGCCGGGGTTCGCGTGGGCCTTGTAACGTCGACCGGGCCGGAGACAGTCGAGCTGATCCTGAAGGGTCTTGCGCCCGCCCTCACCCGGGAGGATTTTGCCTTCATCGGCAATCGCGAAATGGTGGCTGCCTCGAAGCCCGCGCCCGACATCTACGAGGCGGCGCTGAAGGCGCTGCAGCTTGGCGCCGACAACGCGGTGGCCGTAGAGGATACGCCCGAAAGCGCCGCCGCGGCGATTGCGGCCGGCATCGCCACCTACGGGTTTCCCGGGCGGGCGGCGGAGGGCCGCGAGTTTCCGGGCGCCCGGGCGGTGCTTTCGAGGCTAGACGCGGTGCGGCTGCTGGGCCTCGATCCGGCCGCAACCGCGCCGCCGGTCATGATGCGCTAGGGTGGCGTGGCCAGCCGGCTTGACACCGGCCCGCCCGCAAGGTGTATCGGCGCGACCTCCTCCCAGCCCGAAGGACCGCCCATGCACGCCTATCGCAGCCATACCTGCGCCGATCTCAGCGCGGCGGATGTGGGCGCCGATGTTCGGCTGAGCGGCTGGGTCCACCGGGTCCGCGACCATGGCGGCGTGCTCTTCATCGACCTGCGCGATCATTACGGCATGACCCAGGTCATCGCCGACCCCGACAGCCCGGCATTCTCGGCGCTGGAGGCGGTGCGCAGCGAATGGTGCATTCGCATCGATGGGCGCGTGAAGGCGCGGGACGCCGCACTCGTCAATCCGCGCATCCCGACGGGCGAGATCGAGGTCTTCGCGACGGGCCTGGAGGTGCTGGGACGGGCGGAGGAATTGCCTCTGCCGGTCTTCGGCGATCAGGACTATCCCGAGGAGACGCGGCTGAAGTTTCGCTATCTCGACCTGCGCCGCGAGGGGCTGCATGCCAACATGATGCTGCGGTCGAATGTCGTGCGGTCGATCCGGCAGCGCATGTGGGACATCGGGTTCAACGAGTTCCAGACGCCGATCCTGACGGCCTCAAGCCCCGAGGGCGCGCGGGATTTCCTTGTGCCGTCGCGGCTGCATCCGGGCAGGTTCTACGCGCTGCCGCAGGCGCCGCAGCTCTTCAAGCAGCTGCTGATGGTCTCGGGCTTCGACAGATATTTCCAGATAGCGCCTTGTTTTCGCGACGAGGATCCGCGCGCGGATCGCAGCCCGACGGATTTCTACCAGCTCGACATGGAGATGAGCTTTGTCACGCAGGAGGATGTCTTCGCAACCATCCAGCCGGTGATCGCGGGGGTGTTCGAGGAGTTCGGGGCCGGGCGGACGGTGGATGCCGATTGGCCGCGGATCAGCTATGCCGATGCGGCGCTGAAATACGGCACCGACAAGCCGGACCTGCGCAACCCGATCGAGATGCAGGTGGTGAGCGAGCACTACGCCGGGTCGGGATTTGCCATATTCGCCAACCTGTTGGAGCAGGAGGGCACGCAAGTGCGGGCCATTCCGGCGCCGGGCGGGGGTAGCCGGAAGTTCTGCGACCGGATGAACAAGTTCGCCCAGGAGCAGGGCTTGCCGGGGATGGGGTACATCTTTTGGCGTGCCAAGCCGGAGGCCAAGGCAGACGACGCTTTCATGGACCTGATCGCCAGCGTCCATGATACCGTCGCCAAGAAGATCGGCGTCAAGAATGTGCAGAAGGGTCAGGGAGTTGCGTCGATCGACACCCGGTTCCTGTCGCATCTCGTCGGGGCGCTTGTGGGCGCGGGCGCTGCGGACGAGGCGGAGCGGCTGAGGGCGGAGTACCTCGAAGCCGCTGGGCCGCTGGCGAAGAACATCGGGGCGGAGCGGACGGAGGCGGTCCGGCGGCAGCTGGGCCTCGGCGTCGGGGATGCGGCGTTCTTTCTGGGGGGGAAACCCGAGCAATTCGAGGCGGTTGCGGGGCGGGCGCGGTCGGTGATCGGGGCCGAGCTGGGGCTGGTGGACGAGGAGCGGTTTGCCTTTGCCTGGATCGTGGACTTTCCGATGTACGAGGAGGACGAGGACGGGCGGGTGGATTTCAGCCACAATCCCTTCTCGATGCCCCAGGGCGGGATGGCCGCGCTGCAGGGTAACCCACTGGACGTGAAGGGTTTTCAGTACGACCTGGCGTGCAACGGATACGAGCTGATCTCGGGGGCGATCCGGAACCATGAGCCGGAGATCATGTTCCGGGCCTTCGAGCTGGCGGGGTACGGGCGCGACGAGGTTGAGCGGGAGATTCTCGGGCCTTGTCAATGCCTTCCGCTATGGGGCGCCGCCGCATGGGGGGTGTGCCGCGGGGATCGACCGGATCGTTATGCTGCTGGCCAACGAGGCGAACATTCGCGAGGTCATCCTGTTCCCGATGAACCAGCGGGCGGAGGACGCGATGATGGGCGCACCTTCAGAGCCGACGCCTGTGCAGCTGCGCGAGCTTGGCCTGCGGGTGGTGAAGGACGGCGCGTAGGGCGCTGTTTTCAATCAGGTAATTTGCGGTGGTCGCTGGGGCTTTGCCACGCTTCTCTGCCGGATTCCGAACATCCCGACAACCCGTTCCGGCGCCCGCGGTGGCCGGAGAACCGCCGGCCGGGCGCTTTGCGACGGGCGGTTGCCGCAGCACGGCGACCTCGCTTTCGCGTCGGAATCCGGGTTTCGGGCAAGTGTCGGCCCGGCGTCGGCTTTGGGTCGGCAAAGTGTCGGACCCCTGAGCGCGGCCCGGCGACGATTTGGTAACGCCAGACGATGGCTGGTTTGGCCATCGGGGTGGCGATCACCCGGCGCAAGGCGGCGACATTCGGCGCGGCGGCCGCATCGGGAGCGGCATGGCGGGCAGGCGGCATCGCCCGGCAGCTAGCGATCCGTCGGCCCCCCAATCCCGGCCCGGCGAAGAGCCTGCGACCCCTGGACGATAGCTAGACTGGCCATTCGGACGGCGGACATCCGGCGCAGGACAGCAAGGTTCGTCGCGGACGCTCCCTTGGCCAAGTGGCGGCCGGCGGCATCGGCCGAGCGGGCAGCGATCCGTCGACCCCCGCGCATGGCCCGGCGCGGCGCCCGACACCCCTAGACGATGGCCGGGTCGGCCATGCGGGTGGCGATCATCTGGCGCAGGGCGGCGAGGTCGGGCGTCGGCGCGCCCTTGGCGGCGGAGAGGCGGCGGGCGGCATCGCCCAGCGGCCCGTCATCGGCGCTGCGGGCGACGGCCTGCAGGAACTGCGCGATGTAGCCCAGCGTCTGCGCGTCGGGGGCGGGGCCGTCCATCAGGTCGGCCACATGGGCCATGTCGTCGCGGTAGGCGAGCGGATCGGGGGCCACGGTATCGGCGCTGAGGATGCGCAGGCCCTTCGGCTGCGCCTCGGGCGGCAGCAGCGCCAGGATGGCTTCCTGGAAGACCCCGAGATTGGCGACCGGCTTGGCCAGGAACCCCTGCGCCCCGGCGGCGCGCGCGGCGTCCTCGGCGCCGTCGTCGCCGCTGGTGGCGATCAGCGCGCAGCCGGTTTCCGGCACGCTTGCCAGTTCGGCGATCAGATCGATGCCGGAGCCGTCCGGCAGGCCGAGATCGACGATCACGACCGAGGGCCTGTAGGCGCCCAGATGCCGCCGCGCGGAGGCCAGGCAATCGGCCCGGCGAATGCGCGCGCCGCTGCGCAGGCCCATCAGCCGCACCGCCTCGGACGCGAAGCGGCTATCCTCCACCAGCAGCACGGTGATGCCGAGGAGCGGCCGCGCCAGCGTTGGCTGCGGCCGCGCCATGAATTCATGATCGTTCATGCGCGGGTCCTCTCCAATCCAATGACTTACTTGTCCGCACGGATGGTGAAGGCGGCGTTAACGACGGACGGACCATCTCGCGGCCTTGCCGACGCCGACGCGGGCCGTGATAGTAGCGCAACCTTGCACGGACGGACCCCCCATGATCGGCCGCCTCAACCACGTCGCCATCGCCGTGCCGGACCTTGCGGCGGCGGCGGCGCAATACCGCGACACGCTGGGCGCCGAGGTGGGCCCGCCGCAGGACGAGCCGGACCACGGGGTGACGGTGGTGTTCATCGCGCTGCCTAATACCAAGATCGAGCTTCTGCATCCCCTGGGCGAGGGCAGCCCCATCGCGGCGTTCCTCGCGCGCAACCCGGCGGGCGGAATCCACCATATGTGCTATGAGGTGGGCGATATCATGGCGGCGCGCGACACATTGGTGCAGGCCGGCGCGCGGGTGCTGGGCGACGGCGCGCCGAAGACGGGAGCGCATGGCAAGCCGGTGCTGTTCCTGCATCCCAAGGACTTCAACGGCTGCCTGATCGAACTCGAGGAGGTCTGAGCCCCATGGCCGTCACATCCGCCATCGTTCTGTTCGCCGTGGTCTGGTTCATGGTCTTCTTCGTGGTGCTGCCCCTGCGGATGGTGACCCAGGACGAGGACGGCGAGGTGGAGCCGGGCACTCACAAATCCGCCCCGGCCGATCCGCGCCTGAAACACAAAGTGAAGGTGACGACGCTTTGGGCGCTGGGCATCTGGGCGATCCTGGCCGGGATCATCGCGTCCGGCGTGATCGAGGTGCGCGACATCGACTTCCTGAAGCGGATGCCGCCGATCTCGGAGCGGATCATGGAGTGAGCGAACCGCGTTCCTTCGCGGGCGCGGCGCGTTTTCCGACAGGGCCGGCAGTTTCTTCGGGCAGGCATCCAGGGACCGCTTTCGGCTAAGGCGGGCGCGACCGTTTGCGGCGATGTCGCCCGGACGGTCTTTGGCAGGGCCTTCTGCAGACGGCCTCCGGCAAACTTTTCCTGAATCGCGTCCGGCAAGCTCTGGCCAGACCGCCTTTGGCAAGCTGTGGCTAGATCGCCTTCGGTTCGGTTGTCATCTTGCGTGCCAGCCGGTGGTAGAGATGCGTGAAGGTGGCGACGCCGAGGATCGGGACGATCAGGTTGAGGACCGGCACGGTGAGCGGCAGCGCCATCAGCAGCCCCGCGATCCAGATCTGCAGGCCGTGGCGGCGGCGCAGCTTCAGCGCGCCCGTGCGGCCGAGCCGCCGCATCGCGACCAGCTGGAAGTATTCCCGGCCGAGCAGGAAGCCGTTCATCCCCCAGAAGATGAAGGGCGCGAAGGGCGGGAAGACGAAGTAGAGCACGAGCGCCGCGAGGTCGGCCGCGACGAGGACGCCGAAGAAGCTGAGCGTGTCGGTGACCTGGGTCATGATGGGCACGCCGGGGGCTTCGGCGCAGGTGCGGATAGGCGCGATCCTCCACCGCGTCGGCGATCTCGTCGAGGAAGATGCCGATGAAGGCAGAGGAGACGGGGACCATCAGGAAGATCGAGAGGACGAGGACGCCGACGATCGAGAGGCCCTCGGCGATGTTCTCGAAGAAGGTGACCGGGCCGATCCAGGGCAGGGTGACGGTATCGGGGAAGATCCAGGTGACGAGCCAGCCGGTGCCCCAGGCGAAAAGCGCCAGCAGCGCGATGGTCAGGCCGAGGCCGAGGAGCAGGACCCGGCGGAAGCGCGGGTCGCCGAGCTGGCCGATGGCCTTGAGGACATGCGAGAGGATCATGGCAGACGCCATTCGGTGATGGCGGCAAGGTCGGGGCGCGGGCGTTCGGGCGGCGGGCCGGCGGCGGTGCCGATGTGGAGGAAGCCCGCGACGCTCTCTGCGGGGCGAGGCCGAGGGGGCCTTTTGCGATGGCGGGGTCGTGGGCGGCCCAGCCGGTGAGCCAGTTGGCGCCCCAGCCCGCGGCGAGGGCGGCGTTGAGCAGCGAGAGGCAGACGGCGCCGGCGGAATGCGCCTGCTCGATGGCGGGGATCTTCGGGCTGTCCTTGGGGGAGGCGACGACGGCGACGACGCAGCCGGCGGAGGCGAAGGCGGCGGCGGCCTTTCGGTCTCCTCGGGCGGGCGGCCGGCTTCCGTGCCGATGCGGCCGATGGCGGCGGCCAGATCGTCGAGCGCCGCGCGGCCGAGCACGACGAAGCGCCAGGGCTCCAGCTTGCCGTGATCGGGGGTGCGGGCGGCCATGGTCAGCAGCGGCTCGAGCGCCGCGCGGTCGGGGAAGGGGGGCCCGAGCAGCTTGGCCGGCACGGAGCGGCGGCGGGCGAGGAACGCCATCGCGGCGGGGTCGGGTCGGGCCATGCGTGCACCTGTGCAGAGGGGTCGGGGACGTATCTGGCGCGGGGGCGGTGGCGGCGCAAGGGGCAAGCGCGGCTGGACGCCTGGCATGGCACGGGCTAAGCCGGCGGCTCTGTTGGTCAGGTCCGGACGCCATCTCATGCCATTCGACCGCTCCGTGCGCATCGCCCCTTCCCTCCTCGCCGCCGACTTCGCGGATCTCGGCGCGGAGTGCCGGGCGGTTGCGGCGCAGGGGGGGACCTGGGTGCATCTGGACGTGATGGACGGGCATTTCGTGCCCAACATCAGCTTCGGCCCCGCCACCTGCGCCGCCCTGCGCCCCCACATCGCGGGTGTCATGGACGTGCATCTGATGATCGCGCCGGTCGACCCCTACATCGCGGCCTTCGCCGAGGCGGGTGCGGATGTTCTGACCGCCCATGCGGAGGCCGGGCCGCATGTCCACCGGACGCTGCAGGCGATCCGCGGGGCGGGGATTAAGGCGGGGCTGGCTTTGAACCCCGGGACGCCGGCGCAGGCCGCGGCGCCGCTGATGGGGATGGTCGATCTGATCTGCGTGATGGGCGTCAATCCCGGCTTCGGCGGGCAGAGCTTTATCGAAAGCCAGCTTGGCACCCTGCGGACCCTGCGGGAGATGATTGGCGACCGGCCGGTGCACCTGCAGGTGGACGGCGGCATCAACCGGCAGACGGCCGGGGCGGCGGCGGCGGCGGGTGCCGACGTGCTGGTGGCTGGCTCGGCGGTGTTCGAGGGCGGCAGCGCGGCGGCGCCCGGCGCCTACGGTGCCAACATCCGCGCGCTTCTGGATGCGGCCGGGGCTGGGGGCGAAGGCGCCCAGATGACCGGCCCTGGCGCGGAGGCGCGGAAATGATCCGCCCGGGCGCGGAGGCGCCGGAATGACTGCTCTTGGCGAAGGATACACCGAAACGACCCGCCTTGGCGAAGGAAGCGCCCAGATGACCTGCCATGGCGCGGAAGCGCCCGGATGACCGGCCCCGGCGCGGTGGTCTTCGACCTCGACGGCACGCTGATCGACAGCCTGCCGGATCTGCACGCTGCCCTTTCGGAGGCGCTGGGCGCCGCCGGGCTGCCGCCCGTCACGATGGCGCAGACGCGCAGCTTCATCGGTCATGGCGCCCCGGCGCTGGTGGAGCAGGCGCTGGCGGCCCTGGGCGAGGATCCGGCCCTGAGGGAGGGGCTGCTGGAGCGGCTTCTGGCGGTCTACGCCGCGGCCCATTCGGCCCGCACCCGGCTTTATCCCGGCGTGCCGGACGCGCTAGCCACCCTGGCGCAGGCCGGCCACAGGCTTGCCATCTGCACCAACAAGCCCGAGGCCCCGGCCCGCGCCATCCTGGGCGATTTCGGCCTGACGGCGCGCTTTGCGGTGGTGATCGGCGGCGACAGCCTGCCCACCCGCAAGCCCGACCCGGCGATGCTGCATCGCGCGGTGGCGGATCTGGGCGGCGGCCCGGCGCTTTACGTCGGCGACAGCGAGGTGGATGCGCAGACGGCCGTGGCGGCGCGCCTGCCCTTCGCGCTTTACACCGAAGGCTACCGCAAGACGCCGGTGGAGGCGCTGCCGCACCAGGCCGCCTTCGGCGACTTCGCCGCGCTGCCGGGGATCGTGGCGGCGCTTCTGGGGCGCTAGCCCTTGCGTTCGCGCATCCGGTAGAGGCCCTCTGGCAGATCGAGCGCGGCGGAGAGATCGCGCACCTGCGCGAGCGACAGGGTGATCCGGATGACCGCATCGCGGCGCGGGTCGAATTGCTCGATCGTCACGCAATCCTCGAAGGCATGGATCGCCGACGTCCTCGCCCAGCGGGGCCGTGCCCTCGTCGACCAGGGTGATGATCGTCGCGTCGAAATCGTGCTCGATGGAGAACATGGGCGGCCGGGCTCCGGGATGTGGGGGTGTAGGGTAAGGCTATCCCTCGCGGATGGGGTTCGCCAGTGCAGGCAGCGATGCAAGGGGATTCTCTACCTTTCGGCGCGGCGCCGGATCCACGCCCCGGGAGGGTCGCCGCCCCGCCGCTCGACTTGGGCCTGCCGGCGCCCTGTGCCGGCTGCTTGGACGCGGCTGCCGTGTGGGCGGGGGCGGCTCGGGATGGTCGTTCCGGGGGCCGAGCCCTGGTCTCTCGTTCCGAGGGCAAGAGGCGGAAGCGCCCGATTTGGTCGAGTATCAGCGAGTGCCCGTTGCCGGCAAGTATTCCTCAGCGCCCGTCACGGGAAAGTCTTGTGTGGCGTCCGTAGCAAGCAGGATGCCGTGACGGCTGTTTCTGGATGCCTCGACCGGGTATTCCCTGATTGCCGCCGCGATGCGTCAGGACAGCGCGCCCCACGCATCGCCGGCTGACATCCCCGGTCGGGTGCCCGGAATGGTCGCCGATGACGTCCCTGACCTGCCGACGTGGAACCGGCGCGCCTCAAGGTATCGCCGAACCAAGTGACCGCGGCCGATGCCGGATGCTGACAAGAGACGTCCCGGTCAGGTGAGCCATTCTGGCAGATCGAGGATCCACCTGTCCTCGTCCCGGACCTCCTCGATGAACCGCGTCCTCCATGCGATGTTCATCTCGTTTCCCTGCTTTGCGGTGCGGGGTGAAGGCTTGAGCGTGGATTTGAGACCGAGGAAGTCGCGAAGCCTGGCGCGACAGGCGTCATCGGACAACAGATCCTCGTAGACCAGTGTCATGCTGCCCTCGGGCGGCAGGGTGTTGATGTGGTCACGCCATTGCAGGTTGGCATGGCGCGTTGAATTGGCGTTTCTGACGATCGCGTCGTAGTCGAAATAAGCCTCGGCTACCGGCTCGGCTCCGGAGATCCACACGCCGGTCTGCTGGGCGATTACCGTCGAGATCGCCTGCGACAGTTGATTGCGTCGCGAGATCCAGACCGTCTTTTCGAATCCGAGACCTCTGGTCAGCACGTCCAGGGAGCTGATGTGCGGCTCGTACTGGGTCCAATGTGCCTTCAGGGTGAATGTGCCATTTGCGCTGGTGCGGTGCTGCACGAGCTTCGGGAACAAGATATCCAACCGAGACGCGCGAAACCGGCGCGCCCAATGGCGCAGATTGCCCTCGTTGAAGTATTCCAGAGGGACCCCGCATTCCCCGGTCTCGCCCAGCATATGCCCCAGATAATGGCTCCCACAGCGTGGTGTCGAAGCGATCAGATAGAATCGCTTCGCCCAGTCCGTCTTCGGGCAGTCCATCGCGGGCTCGAATTGCTCTTGATAAGCGGGTCGCGGCAGGTGTTCACTGCGAAGTTGTGCCGAAAGATGCCGCAATCTACTCTTGAGGCGGCTCGGGACATAGTGCTTGATGTCTGCGCGATTCAACAACTTGAGGTCCACGAGTTGTCCTTTCAGGTCCTGTGCCACGGCTTTCTGCACGCGTGGACGCTTCGATCCCAATCTGCATAGTCGATCCGGGCTTTCGGCACGGCTGAATTCTTAACCACCACAAATGTCAGCTTTGCTGTCTTCCCGAGCGTATCGTGGTGGGAAGCTCCATTCCAGACGGCCAAACACGAGGCTTTGCTCTGATGTAACGCCAGGTGTGGTCAGGATCACCCGACATTCCCCAAACAGACCCTCCCGCCCCCACGTTGCTGCGAGTTTGCGCATTGATCAAGCCTTTTGGGGCGCATTCTCTTGCTTCGGGCGTCTGACACACGAATTGAGCGCGATTTAAGGTCTCTGCGGCGGGGTCGATCGATGCTTTGGCCCGACCGGTGCCTGTCGGGGCGGACCAACAGGGCCGCCTGCGTGCAGATGTTGCTTCTTACGTGCTCATGCGGTGGGTGCAGCCGGTGGCCGCTTGCGAAGAGACGGTCGAACAGGTCACCTTCTGGCATCGTCGGCGAGTCGGAATGCGATCGCGCGCGTGTGGCCGATCTTGGCCAGCCGGGTGTGGAGAATGGTGAGTGACCAATCGGCAATCTCGGCCGATGGAGATTGAAGGCCAAACCGTGAACCCAGACTTCGCATCGCGGCATACACATGCAGGAAGGACGCGGCCGATCGATGGCCTGCTTGCCGTTGCGATGTGCCGTTCAGCGGTGGCCCGCTGGTTGCATCGTGGAGGATCCAGTCCGATTTAGCGGCATGTCGGTGTCCTGAGATACGAAGCGTGGAAGCATCCCGCCGGAGGCTTGTCGACTTCGGATCCGGTACGGCGGGACTTGCCCCATGACGCTGCTCGACACCCGATCTGATCGTAGATGCGCTGTTCATAATATGATGGCTGCCCCATCCAGCGCCTGAATGAACGCCCAATACTTTCCGCGAGGTACGATTGGGGCGTAAGCAGTTTGTATAACAGTAATTCGTGCTTCCAGTGTCTTCCACAATGCAAGGGTAAAATTATGCCTGAGGAACTGCATCATCGATAGGCTGCGTCTCTCGCGACACCTGATTCCAAAGCGTTCGACCGGTCTTCCACGTTGCTACGTTTCCCGGGTGCGAGCGTTCAATTTCGAAATACCCGGATTGATTGAACTCTATCAATGAGCGATAGCACATGCATTCGCGATGACTGTTCCACGCCGAACTCTCCTGCGCGCCGCGGGTTGAGCTGTTTGGAGTGTCCAACTCCACCGTGGTCCATAGTTGCCGGATTGAACTGTAGATCCGGTCGATTCAACACCAGTATATTTCAGGCATTGAAGTGCGACAGTCGGTAGGCGTTCGAGTTTCCGTCTGGAACCATCTTATTCGACTTCTTGAAGCGGCGTTGGAATGGAGATTGTCTCCACCCACGACCTGCCACATTTTGGAATCGAGCGCCAGGCGATAGCGAGCGTGATTAAATCCGTTCAATGGCTGGATGACCTGGGGAGTGAAGAACACTGGAGTCCGTTCCGGGATGACCCTTACTGTCCCCCGTTCCGGGAATTCCCTCGATGGCGCCCGTTCCGAGATGGACCTTACTGTGCCCCGCTCCGGGAATTCCCTTTATAGCACCCGTTCCGGAAAAGCTTCTATCAAAGGTCGTTCCGGGAAATGGTCTGTAGGCGCCCGTTCCGGGAAAGGCTCTATGGGCGCCCGTTCCGGGAAAGGCTCTACGGGCGCCCGTTCCGGGAAAGGGTCTATAGGTGCCCGTTCCGAGAAGTGGTCTTTACGCGCCCGTTCCGGGCGATGCGTCGTCGGTGCAGCGCATAGAGCCACGGCGCCAGAACGCCCTCGTAGACCAGGCCGGCCGCCTGCCGGATACCGGGCAGGCGCACGGCGCGCGCCAGCCAGCGAAAGCGCGGCATCGCCTCCCACAGCGCGAGGAAGGCCGGGATGCCGGCCAGAAGACGGCCGTCCTTCACGACATGCAGGCGCCTTGCGGCCTCGTCGGCGGTCAGGCCGTGGCGAGCGAGCGCGGGGCTGTCGAGTCCCTCGAAGCGCAAGGGCAGCCCGGCGGCCGCTGCATGGCTGCGGTAAGCGCCGATCTCGTGGGCGCAGATCGGGCAGTCGGCGTTGTAAATGATTTGCGTCTCGCTCATGACTCCCAAGCTAGTCCACACGGCGTAGGAACCAAGGCCCGCTTCCCCGCCGGGACATGCCGTCCCTGCCTTGCTGGTGCCGCGCGTTCACCATACGGCGAAAGACTTCGTGAATGCCCCTCGCCCCGCCCGCGACCCCACGCTAGTCTCCGCTCAGCCCCGCAGGGGTCAGCCTAAGCCGGAGACTTCCATGCGCGCCATCCTGACGTCCCTCGCTCTTGGCCTTCTTGCCGGATGCACCGTGGTGCCCGCCCCCCAGGGCCGCATCGAGACCGGCAGCGGGGCCGGCAGCGCCCCGGTGCAATCGGCCGCCGCCCAGCCCACCGATTTCGGAGGCGTCGTGCGGCGGGTGGAGCCGGTGGCCGAGCGCCTCTGCCGCCAGCGCAGCGCGCGCAAGAATTGCGACTTCAATATCCTGGTCGATACCCGTCCCGGCATCCCCGCCAATGCGTACCAGACGCTCGACAGGTCCGGCAGGCCGGTGATCGTGTTCACCCGCGCGCTGCTGGCGGAGATGCGCAATGCCGACGAGGTGGCCTTCGTGCTCGGCCACGAAAGCGCCCACCATATCGAGGATCACATCCCGCGCTCGCAGCAGACGGCGGCCTCGGGTGCGGTGCTGGCCGGGATCGTCGTGGCGGCGGCGGGCGGCAATTCGGGTGCCGTGGAGCAGGCGCAGAGGCTCGGCGGCTTCGCCGGGTCGCGGACCTTTTCGAAGGCGTTCGAGCTGGAGGCCGATGCGCTGGGCACGGCGATCACCGAGGCGGCCGGCTTCGACGCCCTGCGCGGCTCGCAGTTCTTCGCGCGCATCCCCGATCCGGGCGACAGGTTCCTCGGCAGCCACCCGCCCAATGCGGACCGCCAGCGGATCGTCGCCCAGACGGTCGAGCGCATCCGCTAGGGCTGCGCGGCAACACGCCGCCCGGTCCGCCGCGCCACCCGAACTGCGCCGCCGCGCGCGCCCGTCATGTCCAGGCATCGGCCGTCGAGCCAACCGCCGTACCGCTCGGTTGCCGGCACCTCCCACCCACAGGAACCGCCGGTACGCGCCCGACCTGGCCCGGTTCCGGCGTTTCCGCTTGCGCATTCGGCCGCCGGCCGCGCCTGCCACTTTCTGCAGGGCCCCCGGTCATGGTGCCGCCTCACCCGAAAGACGCCCCGATCCGATGGTCGTCGAACATTGCCGCCGGAGGCACCCGCCGGTGCGGACGGCGACAACTTCCCTGATGGAGGTGCCCGGACCAACATCCGGCGGACGCACCGCCGAACGGCGCCCCCCTTCGATATTCCCCAAATATCCCCGCCGGAGGCATCCGCCCATACCGCCGGCCCTGGCTTCTCAGACATGGTGCCTCAGACCAGCGCGCCCCAAAGGTCGTACTCCCCGGCCTCGTCCACCCGTACGGTCACGATATCGCCGGGGCGTAGGGCCTCGAAGCCGTCGTCGATGAAGAGGTTGCCGTCGATCTCGGGGGCGTCGGCGCGGGTGCGGCAGGTGGCGGCATCCGGTTCGACCAGGTCGACGATCACCTCTTCGGTGCGCCCGACCCGTGCCGCCAGCTTCGCCGCGCTGATCGCCTGGGCCGTCTCCATGAACCGATCCCACCGCTCCTGCTTCACCTCCGGGTCCACGTGGTCCGGCAGGGCGTTGGCCCGGGCGCCGGCGACGTTCTCGTACTGGAAGCACCCCACCCGGTCGAGCTGCGCGGCGTCGAGCCAGTCGAGCAGGGTCTGGAACTCGGCCTCCGTCTCGCCGGGATAGCCGACGATGAAGGTGCTGCGGAGCGTCAGCTCGGGGCAGATGGCGCGCCAGGCGGCGATCTCGTCCAGCGTCCGCGCGCCCGCGGCTGGCCGGGCCATGCGGCGCAGGACGTCGGGATGGGCGTGCTGGAACGGGATGTCGAGATAGGGCAGCACGCCGCTCGCGGGGTCTGCCATCAGCGGGATCAGATCGCGCACGTGCGGGTAGGGATAGACGTAGTGCAGCCGCACCCAGGCGCCGAGCGTGCCGAGGTCGCGCGCCAGATCGGTGATGTGGGCGCGGTGGCCGTTCGCCACGGCATGGCGCAGGTCGAGCCCGTAGGCGGAGGTGTCCTGGCTGATGACCAGCAGCTCGCGCACCCCGGCCTGCACCAGCCGCTCGGCCTCGCGCAGCACCGCGTGGGCGGGGCGCGAGGCCAGCCGGCCGCGCATGTCGGGGATGATGCAGAACCGGCACTTGTGGTTGCAGCCCTCGGAGATCTTCAGGTAGCTGTAGTGCCGCGGCGTGAGGCTGACGCCGCTGGCCGGCAGCAGATCCACGAACGGGTCGGGGTCGGGCGGCACGGCGGAGTGGACGGCATCGAGCACCGCCTCGTACTGGTGCGGCCCGGTCACCGCCAGCACGGTCGGGTGGGCGCCGGTGACGTAGTCGGCCTCGGCGCCGAGGCAGCCGGTGACGATCACGCGCCCGTTCGCGGCCAGCGCCTCGCCGATGGCGTCGAGGCTCTCGGCCTTTGCGCTGTCGAGGAACCCACAGGTGTTGACGATCACCGCGTCGGCGCCGGCGTAGTCGGGGCTGATCGCGTAGCCCTCGGCGCGCAGCCGGGTGAGGATGCGCTCGCTGTCGACCAGCGCCTTGGGGCAGCCGAGGCTGACCATGCCGATGCGCGGCTGGCCGGCGCGGCGGGCGGCCTGCGGCAGGCGGGCCGCCGGGGCGAGGTCGGGCCGCAGATCGGGGGGATTGGCTGTCATGGGCGCGGTGCTATGCGAAAGCGCCGGCGCGGGGAAGCGAAACCGGGCGTCGCGGAAAGGGGGTCCGCCGCGCGCCCTCCCGGCGGCCCGGATCGGCGCGGCTTTCGCTGTCGGGGCGATGACGGATGCCGGGGCACGGCTCGCCCGCGATGGCGGGGCCCGGCTTTCGGGCAGGCGCCCCGGGGCGGGGTCGAACGCCCGACCCTGACGCGGCGCTTCGCCCGGCTTCGATGTGGCCCTCCGTGGGGGCCCCAATCTGGCCCGTGGCCGGTCGCCATCTTGCTCCCGTCTGACCTAGTCAGACCCCGGCCGGCCCCCCTCTGGCCCCCTGTCAGCCCCCCCGTGCCCTCGGTCCGGGGGGCCGTCGGCGCAACAGGCCCGACCTGGCTTGCAGCTGGGCCTCGGTCAGGCCTCGGCCCCCCCCGTCCCGTGGGAAAGGCGCCTGCATTCCGCAACTTTCGGGCTGCCGCCCGGAGCTCCGCGGTGTAGCTGGTCGTAGCCCGGGCGCAGCGTTGCGGGCCTTGCGGACAAGGCGGCCCGGCATGGTGATGAACGCACGCGACTGGGCGCTTCTTGGCCTGCTCTCGGTCTTCTGGGGCGGCTCGTTCTTCTTCATCGCGATCGCGCTCGACGGACCGACCCCGCTTGGCCTCGTCGCGTGGCGGGTGGCGCTTGCCGCGCTCTGCCTCGGCGCCGTGGTCGTGGCCACGGGCCGACCGCTGCCACGCGACGCGGCGCGACTGCGGGCGCTGGCGACCATGGGATTCCTCAACTGCGCGGTGCCGTTCACCCTGATCGTGTGGGCGCAGACGCAGCTTTTCTCGGGCGCCGCCGCGATCCTCAATGCGGCGACGCCGCTCTTCGGGGTTCTCGTGGCCGGCGCGTTCCTGCCCGACGAGCCGATCACCCGGGCGCGGCTGGCCGGCGTGGTCGTGGGGATCGCGGGGGTCGCGACGATGGTGGGGCCGCGGGCGCTGGCCGGGGAAAGTTCCGCCCTGCTCGCGCAGCTCGCGATGCTGCTGGCGACTGTCTTCTATGCCGGCGCCGGCGTCTACGGGCGGCGGTTCCGCCGGATGGGGCTCGACCCGATGGTGGCGGCGGCGGGCCAGTTGACGGCGGCGGCGCTGCTGATGGGGCCGGCGGCGCTGCTGATCGACGGGCCGGCGGGCTTCGGGCTTGGGCCCGCGCCGTGGCGGACGGGGGCCGCGATCCTGGGGCTGGCGACGATCTCGACCGCGTTGGCCTACGTGATCTACTTCCGGCTTCTGGCGAGCGCCGGGGCGACCAACCTGCTGCTAGTGACGTTCCTTGTGCCGATCTCGGCGGTGTTCCTCGGCATCGCGTTCCTGGGCGAGCATCTGAGCGGGGCGCAGGTGGCGGGGATGGCCCTGATCGCCGCCGGGCTCTCGGCGATCGACGGGCGGCTCTGGCGGCGGCGGGGTGCGGCAGGCTGACTGGGGGCCGTGCGCCGCTGGTTCCCGCCGCCGCCAAACCCGGCCGCGCCCGACGCGCCCTGCCGGGCATACCAGGACTTGATCCGGGGATCTCCCCCTCGCCGGCGGCGGGGGAGATCCTTCGGTCGGGCCGGGCGATGACCGCCTTGGCGCGGCGGGTCCGGCCGCCGGGATGGCCGGGCCGCTTCGCTCGGGCGGCGGGCCTCGCCCCTGGCCAGCCCCGCGCCTACTTGCCCTGTATCTTCGCGATCTGGCCCATCAGGAACCGACGCGGCAGAAGCGGCACCAGCCAGTTGACCGCCAGCCCCAGCCCGGCCTCGTTCACCGTCACCAGATCGCCGCGCAGCATCGCCGCATAGCCGTGCCGCGCCACGCTTTCGGCGGTGGCCCCCTTGCGCGCCACGAGCTTGGTGCCCTTCAGCCCGGCGCGCGCGGCAAAGCCGGTCTCCACGTAGCCGGGCGCCAGCAGGGTGGAGGTCACACCGCGGCCGCGCAGCTCCTGGTCGAGCGCCTGGCTGAAGGAGTTCACGAAGGCCTTGGTGGCGAAGTAGACCGCCTGGTTCGGCCCCGGCATGAACCCCGCGGTGGAGCCGACGTTGAGGATGCGCCCGGCCCCGCGCGCGGCCATGTCGCGGGCTACGAAATGGGTGAGCGCCACGAGCGCGCGGACGTTCAGGTCGATCATCGCCAGCTCTTCGTCGAGCGGCCGGTCGGCATGGGCGCCGCGGCCGCCGAAGCCGGCGTTGTTGATCAGGATATCCACCTGCAGGCCGGCGGCCGTCACGGCCTCGAAAAGCGCCTCGGCCGCGCCGGGGTCGCCGAGGTCGCGGGCGAAGACATGCACGACGACACCATGCGTGGCCTTCAGTTCGACCGCGAGGGTCTGCAGCGCGGCCTCGTTGCGGGCCGTCAGGATCAGCCCCCCCCCGGCTTCGGCATGGACCCGCGCCAGCTCCCGCCCGATGCCGGAGGAGGCGCCCGTGATCAATGCCGTGCCGGCCATGGCGACGTCTCCTGCTGCGGCGGGGTGGCCCGCCTCGGGCCTATCTGCGTCGGTCGCGCCGGCTGCTCATCGGCTGGAAGGCGACGCCCACATGCGCCTCGCAATAGGGCTTGCCGGTCTGGGTGGGCAGGCCGCAGAACCAGAAATCGGGGGTCGCGGGGTCGCCGATGGGCCATTTGCAGGTGCGCTCCGTCAGCTCCATGAGGCCCAGCCGGCGGGCCTTCTTCTCGACCTCGCGCTGCGAGGCCAGCGCCTCGGGGCTGATCTCGTTGGCCGAGGGCTGCGGCGGCAGGGGCTGGCCGGCGGGCACGATGACCTTGCGCATCGGCACCGGCAGCGGAACGGCCGCCTCGGGCTCTGCGGTGGCGGCCGGAGCCTCGGTGTTCGCGGAAGCCTCGGCCGGGGCCATGCTGCCTTCGGGGTCGCCCGGCTTGCCGCCCGGCGCCCCGGAGCGGTTCGACAGGCCCAGCCGGTGCACCTTGCCGATCACCGCGTTGCGGGTCACGCCGCCCAGCTCCTTGGCGATCTGGCTGGCGCTCTGCCCGCCGCTCCACATCGATTTCAGGGTCTCGACGCGCTCGTCAGTCCAGGACATGCATCACCTTCGGATGGAATGGGGCCGGGCGGGGCGGGCCTCGGGAAGGTTCCCCCGGTGGCCGCCCATCGCCCGATCTGTCGGAATTCGGCTTGCGCCCTATTCTAATCACCGCGGATGGGGATACAAGGCGCGCGAACGCCACCCCCGCAGATCGAAAGCAGGAGAGCCCCCTTGGCCGACATCCAGACGATGGGCATCCGCCGCTTCGGAGCGGTCAACTGGCTCGGCATGTGGACCCTGGCCGAGCGCGAGGTGCGCCGGTTCATGGCCGTGTGGACCCAGACGCTGGCCGCGCCCCTGATCACCGCGGGGCTGTTCCTGGCGATCTTCAGCCTCGCCATCGGGCCGGCGCGGGGCGACGTGATGGGCGTGCCCTTCGTGGAGTTCCTGGCGCCGGGCATCCTGATGATGACGGTGATCCAGAACGCCTTCGCGAATACCTCTTCCTCCATCGTGATCGCCAAGGTGCAGGGCAATATCGTGGATACGCTGATGCCGCCGTTGTCGCCGCTGGAGATGCTGCTGGGCTATCTGGCTGGCGGCATCGGGCGGGGGCTTTTCGTGGCAGTCGCGGTGCTGGCGGTGATGATCCTTGCGCTGGGGATGGAGGTGGCGCATCCGCTCTGGACGCTGGTCTTCGTTGTGCTGGGCTCGGCCTTCCTCGGTGCGCTGGGGATCGTGGCGGCGGTCTTCGCCAACAAGTTCGACCAGATGGCGGCGATCACCAACTTCATCATCACGCCGCTCAGCTTCCTGTCGGGGACGTTCTATTCCATCGAGGCGCTGCCGCCGGTGATGCGGACGCTGACGCACTGGAACCCGATCTTCTACCTCATCGACGGCGTGCGCTACGGCGTGCTTGGCGTGTCGGACAGCTCGCCCCTGCGTGGCCTCGTCGTCTGCGGGGCGGCGACCCTGGCCGTTTGCCTGCTCTGCTGGGTGTGGTTCCGCCGCGGCTACCGCATGAAGGCCTGACCCCGCCGCGATCCCGCCGCGAGCGGGTCTCGCCATGGCCGCAGCGTGGCCCGACCCCGCAGCCACCGCCGCCGCGCCGGCCCTCGGCAACAGCCAAGTGCGGGGCCGGTCCCGTCACCATCCCCCACGATTGCGCCCGCCGCCATCGCGGGGGATGCTCCGACCCTGCCGCCGTGACGCCCCGCGCACGGGCGCCCCGCCGCTTGACACCGCCGCGCCCCTGCGCCACGCAGGCGGCTTTCCAGCCGGAACCGCGCCGATGATTTCCAGCATCCTGCCGACCTACAGTCGCGCTCCCGTCGCCTTCGTGCGCGGCGAAGGCAGCCGCATCTGGGACGAGGACGGTCGCGACTATCTCGACATGGGCGCCGGCATCGCGGTGAACGTGCTGGGGCATGCGCATCCCGCCCTCGTCTCGGCGCTGACCGAACAGGCCGGGCGGCTCTGGCACGTCTCCAACCTCTACCGCATCCCCGAGCAGGAGGCGCTGGCGGCGCGGCTGGTCGCGGCGACCTTCGCCGACACGGTGTTTCTCACCAATTCCGGCACGGAAGCCTGCGAACTAGCCGTCAAGATGGCCCGCAAGCACTGGTTCGAGGCCGGTCAGCCGGAGCGGACCCGGATCCTGACCTTCGAGGGGGCGTTCCACGGGCGGTCTTCGGCGGCCATCGCGGCTGCGGGCAGCGATAAGATGACCCGCGGCTTCGGGCCGCTGCTGCCGGGCTTTACGATCCTGCCATGGGGCGATCATGCGCTGCTGGAAGCCGAGATGGCGGCGCCGGACGTGGCGGCCGTTCTGGTGGAGCCGGTACAGGGCGAGGGCGGGATCAGAGCGATGCCCGAGGCCTGCCTGCGCGGCCTGCGCGCCGCCTGCGACGAGTTCGGGCGCGCTGATGATCCTCGACGAGGTGCAATGCGGGATGGGCCGCACCGGCCGGCTCTTCGCGCACGAATGGGCCGGGGTGGCGCCCGATATCATGATGGTCGCCAAGGGCATCGGCGGCGGCTTCCCCCTCGGCGCGGTCCTGGCGACGGAAGCCGCGGCGCGCGGCATGACGGCCGGCACCCACGGGTCGACCTACGGCGGCAATCCGCTGGCCTGCGCGGTCGGGCTGGCGGTGATGGAGCTGGTGGACGATCCAACCTTCCTCGAGGGCGTGCGCCGCCGCGCCGCCGGCTTCGCCCAGGCGCTGCAGGGAGTGGTCGACACCAATCCGGACATCTTCGCCGAGCTGCGCGGCAGCGGCCTGATGCTGGGCCTGCGCTGCCACGTGCCGGTGGCCGGCGTCGCCGCCGCCTGCCGTGAGGCGGGCCTGCTGGCCGTGCCGGCCGCCGAGGACGTGCTGCGCCTGCTGCCGGCGCTCGACATTCCGGAGGCCGAACTGGCAGAGGCCGCCGCGAAGCTGGACGCGGCTGCGGCCACCCTGCGCGCCCGGGCGACGCCCGCCCCCTTGGGCGTCTGAGCCGCCCGCCGGGCTCGAAGCCCCTTCGATGTTCCCCAAATATCCTCGGGGGTCCGGGGGCAGACAGCCCCCGGTCCCGCCCTCAAATCCGGGTCTGCCCCATGCCGCATTTCCTCGACATCCACGCCACCGACCCCGCCAGCCTCCGGGGGATGATCGACCGGGCCCGGGCGATCAAGGCTGCCCGTGCCGGACGCCCCAAGGGCACGGCCGACGACGACGCGGCGCTGGCGGGGCGGATGGTGGCGCTGATCTTCGAGAAGCCCTCGACCCGCACGCGGGTGAGCTTCGACGTGGGCATCCGGCAGATGGGCGGCCAGACGCTGGTGCTCTCTGGCGCCGACATGCAGCTAGGCCATGGCGAGACCATCGCCGACACCGCCCGCGTGCTCAGCCGCTACGTGGACGCGATCATGATCCGCACCTTCGAGGACGCCACCCTGCAGGAGCTGGCCGGGAATGCGACGGTGCCGGTGATCAACGGGCTGACCAACGCCTCGCATCCCTGCCAGATCATGGCCGACGTGATGACCTATGAGGAGCATCGCGGGCCGATCGCGGGCGCGCGGGTGGTCTGGGTCGGAGACGGCAACAACGTCTGCGCCTCGTTCCTGCATGCCGCGGGGCAGTTCGGCTTCGATCTGACCTTCACCGGCCCGGAGGTGCTGGACCCGGATCCGGCGGCGGTGGCCTTCGCTCGGGCGCAAGGTGCGACCGTGCGGATCGAGCGCGACCCCGCGGCGGCGGTGGCCGGGGCGGATCTGGTGGTGACCGATACCTGGGTGAGCATGCACGACGCGCAATCGGCGCGCGAGCGGCGGCACAACCTGCTGCGGGGCTACCGGGTTGACGGGGCGCTGATGGCGCTGGCGGCGCCGGACGCTCTTTTCATGCACTGCCTGCCGGCGCATCGCGAGGAGGAGGCGACCGGGGCGGTGATGGACGGGCCGCATTCGGTGATCTTCGACGAGGCGGAGAATCGGCTGCATGCGCAGAAGGCGATCCTGCGCTGGTGCCTCGGCGTCTGACGGCGGCGCCGGGACGGCGGGCCCTCCCGCCCGTCAGGCCGGCCGCTGCCGCGCCGGCCTTCCCGTTGGGCCGCGCGCCGCTGCGCGGCGGGCCCTTGTCGCCGCCGGCCGCGTCCTGGGCCGGCGCAGGACAGGGGGCTTGCCGGCCCCCTCTTGGCGCCGGGGCGCCAATTCACCCCCCGGGGATATTTCCAAGGGCAAAGAGAGGCGGGGCGGAAGTGGCGCACCCTCACGACCAAGTGGCGCTCGCCTCGGTCGGATTGCGCCGGTCGGCGGCTGGTTCGCCCGGCCGTGCGTGGGGCCGACGGGCTCAGGTGCCGCGCGGCTTGGCACGCAGGGTTGGCTGGGCCTGGGTCGGGTCTTCCGGCCAGGGATGGCGGGGGTAGCGCGCGCGCATGTCGCGGCGCACGTCGGCGTAGGAGCCGGCCCAGAAACCGGGCAGGTCGGCGGTGACCTGCACCGGGCGCCCGGCGGGGGAGAGCAGCGTCAGGCGCAGCGGCTGCCCGCCGATGCAGGGATGCGCTGCCAGACCGAAGACCTCCTGCAGGCGGAGGGCGATCTGCGGCGCCTCGCCGCCGTAGTCGATTGGGACCTTGCGGCCGAGCGGGCTGTGCCAGTGCGGCGGAGCGAGGCGGTCGAGCGCCTGCGATTGCATCCAGTCGAGGGAGCCGGCGAGGGCCGGGGCGGGATCGACCGTTTTCAGCCCGGCGGCGTCGCGCAGGCCGGTCAGGTGGGGGGCGAGCCAGTCGCCGGCCGTGGCGAGGAGCGCGGCCTCGGACGGGTCCGGCAGATCGGGATGGCCCCGGCGGGCCAGCGCGAGGCGGGCGCGCAGCAGCGCGAAGGCGCGGGAGGCCTTGAGCGCGCCGAGGCCGAGATCGCGCAGGCCGTCGACGAGCGCTCCGGCGACGGCGTCCGCCGGGGCGCCTTTCCACGGGCGGTCGGAGAGGACCAGCGCGCCGAGGCGCTCTTGCGAACGCGCCTCGACGCGGGCATGCCGGCGGGACCAGCGGCATAGGGTCACGGCCTCGATCCGGTCGCCGTAGAGGTCGCGCAGGGCGCCTTCGCTCAGATCCGCGGCAAGGCGGATGCGGGCCTCGCGGGCGTCGCCGTCGAGATCGGCGGCGACGACGAACCGTGCGCTGGCGAGCGGGTCCGCGTCGTCCATGACCGCGCCCTTGCCGCCCGAGAGCAGCCAGCGGGGGGTGTCGCCCGGGCGGCGCAGGCCGATCCTGTCGGGATAGGCGAGGGCCGTCATCTCGCCGGGGCCGAGCCGCTCCGCGGGCGCGCGCAGGCCGCGGCGGAGGCGCCTGGCCTCGGCGCGGATGCGGGCGATGGCGCCGCGGTCGGACGAGGCGCCCGGCGCGCCGCCGCGCAGGGCGGCAAGGCGCAGCGCAAGGTCGCAGCCTGCGCCGCGCATCGGGTCGCGATCGGCGAGGAGGGCGGCGAGGTCTGCGGCGTCCGGCCCCGCGACGGCGAGCATGTGCGCCAGCCGGGGGTGCAGCGGCAGGGCGGCCAGGACGGCGCCGTGGGAGGTCGGCCGGCCGGCGGCATCGAGCGCGCCGAGGGCGGCGAGAAGCGCCTGCGCCTCGGCCAGCGCGGCGGCGGGGGGCGGCGTGAGGAAGGCCAGATCGCCAGCCGCAGCCCCCCATTGCGCGAGGTCGAGCGCGAGGCCGGTCAGGTCGGCCGCCTCGATCTCGGCGGGGGGATGGGCGGGCAGGGCGCCCTCCTCGCCGCGGGTCCACATCCGCCAGCAGACGCCGGGGGCTACGCGGCCGGCGCGGCCACGGCGCTGGTCGGCCTCGGCGCGGCTGACACGCTCGGTCACCAGCCGCGACATGCCCGATCCGGGATCGAACCGCGCCCGCCGTGCCCGCCCGGCATCGACCACGCCGCGCACGCCCTCGATGGTCAGCGAGGTCTCGGCGATGGCGGTGGCCAGCACCAGCTTGCGCCGGCCGGGCGGCCCTGGGGCGATGGCGGCGCGCTGCGCGGGCAGGGGCATCGCGCCGTAGAGGGGATGCATGTCCACATCCGCCGGAAGGACGGGGGCGAGCCGGGCGGCGGCGCGGCGGATCTCGCCCTCGCCGGGCAGGAAAACCAGCAGGCCGCCCTCTGTTTCGGCCAGCGCCGTGGCCGCCAGATCGGCGGCGGCCTCGGCGATCCGGGCGCGGGGGGGCAGGGGTGCGTCCAGCCAGCGGGTCTCGACCGGCCAGGCGCGGCCTTCGCTGGTGATGACCGGCGCGTCATCCAGCAGCGCCGCGACGGGGGCGGCGTCGAGCGTGGCCGACATCACCAGCACCTGCAGATCGGGGCGCAGCGCCCCGCGGACTTCCCACGTGAGGGCCAGCCCCAGATCGGATTGCAGCGAGCGTTCGTGGAACTCGTCGAAGATCACCGCGCCGATGCCGGGCAGGTCGGGGTCGACCTGCAGGCGCCGGGTCAGGATGCCCTCGGTCACCACCTCGATCCGAGTTCCGCTCGACACCGCCGCCTCGCCGCGGATGCGGTAGCCGACCGTGCGGCCGACCGGCTCGCCCAGGGTGGCGGCCATCCGTTCGGCGGCGGCACGGGCGGCGAGGCGCCGCGGCTCCAGCACCACGATGCGGCCGCGCACGGCGTTCGCCTCGAGCAGCGCCAGCGGCACCCTTGTGGTCTTGCCGGCCCCCGGCGGCGCTTGCAGCACGGCGCGCCCGTGGGTGGCCATGGCCGCCAGAAGTGCCGGCAGAACGTCGTCGATCGGCAGGGGCGTGCGGGGCGGCACCGGGGCTAGCGGCGGCGCAGACGCGCATTGCCGAAGCTGGTGGGAAAGCTCAGTTCCGACACCCGCAGGATGCCATTGCCGATGGCCTCGTATTCCAGCGTGACCGGCCAGATCTTGCGGCCGCCCAGATCCTCGGGGTCGAAGCCCGCGACCCGGCGGTACTCGCCCTTGCAGGTCAGCCCGCCCGGCCGCTCCGTCGCCTCGTCGAGCCGGATGGTGCTGCGCCGGGTGCCGTCGAAGAAAACAAAATCGAGCTTGCAGGCCAGCGCCTCGGGACGGTCGCGCAGCATCGCGAAGGTGGCGGTCATCGGGTCGAGCGTGCCGCCCTGCTGCGCCGCGGGGGCCGAGAACTTCTCGGGCTTCTTGCGCGGCGGGGTGCGGGTGACCGACGGCACGCCGCCGGCATAGGTGAAGCGGCGCCGCGTCTCCTCGCCATCCTCGCGGGCCACCTCGGAATAGCCCGACGGGCGGTAGCTGTTGCCCTCTACCAGCCCGTTGGACGCCACGTCGAGGGAGCCGTCGGTGAAGGCGCCGACGATCCCGCTGGCCCGGCCGCTGCCGCGCACCTCGTAGACGCCGCCGCGCTCTGTGCCCTCGTAGGCGACGATGCCGGCCCGGATGCCTGCGACGCTGACGTCGAACATGCCCTCTTCGGCCAGTGCGGGCGCGCCGGCCAACGCCAGCGCGAGAGCTGCGGACAGGGTGCGTCTTGCGGGTCTGGGCATCGGCTCGCTCCTGCTCAAGTTGCGCGGCACTGGACATATACCCCCTTGCAAAGGCATGACAACGGCTGCCCGGCCGGGGGCGAGACACAGCCCCGCGAGCTTTGCCGCCGCCGAAGGGGGACGCGATGCCAGACGACCCGCCAGCTGCCTCCCGGATCGATCCGGGCGCGCTTTGCCGGGGCGTTCTGGAGGGCGAGCGCCGGGCCATCGCCCGCGCCATCACCCTGATCGAGAGCGGCCGGGCCGATCACCGCGCGGCGGCGGTGACGCTGCTGGGCGCGCTGCGCACGGCGGCGCCCGGGTGCGAGGCGCTGCGCATCGGACTGTCGGGCACGCCGGGGGTGGGAAAATCCACCTTCGTCGAGGCGTTCGGGCTGATGCTGACGGGGCAGGGCCTGCGCGTTGCGGTGCTGGCGGTCGACCCGAGCTCCGCCCGCTCGGGCGGATCTATCCTGGGCGACAAGACGCGGATGGAGCGGCTGGCGCGCGAGCCCCTGGCCTTCATCCGCCCCTCGCCCAGCCGCAGCCAGCTTGGCGGCGTGGCGCGCCGCACGCGCGAGGCGGTGGCCTTGTGCGAGGCGGCCGGGTTCGAAGCGGTGCTGATCGAGACGGTGGGGGTCGGGCAGTCCGAGGTCATGGTCGCCGAGATGTGCGACGTCTTCGCGCTGCTGATGGGGCCGGGGGGCGGCGACGAGCTGCAGGGGGTCAAGCGCGGGATCATGGAGATCGCCGACCTGATTCTGGTGAACAAGGCCGACGGCGACCTGGAAGCCGCCGCGACCCGCACCTGTGCGGAGTATGCCGGCGCCCTGCGGCTGCTGCGGCGGCGGCCGGAGGATCCGCCGGGATTTCCCCGCGCGGCGCTCGTCTCTTCCGTGACGGGGCGGGGGCTGGAGGCGGCCTGGGGCGATATCCAGGAGTTGGCGGAATGGCGGCGCGGGGCGGGCCATTTCGCCGCCCGCCGCGCCGCCCAGGCCCGCTTCTGGTTCGACGACGAGGTGCGCCACGGGCTGCTGGCGCGGCTGACGGAGGATGCCGCGCTGAAGTCCGCGATGGCGCGCGCCGGGGCGGCCGTGGCGCGTGGCGAGGCCGATGCCTCGGCCGCCGCTGCCGAGATTCTGGACCGACTGCGAGGAGGATAGGCTTCAGTCCGCGCGGCAGCCGCGCAGATCGGCGGCGCCGCGCGCGCCGAGCACCGTGAAGCGCAAGGCGGAGCGGTCGAGCGCGAAGGGCGCGCCCTCGGGCGGCACCAGATCGGCCTCGGCCACCAGCAGGCCGCCCTCCCGGTGGGCCACGGCGTCCGACACCCAGGTGCCGGGGCGGTCGAGTTCGACGACCACGGCCTCGCGCCCCAGGTCGGCGATCGGCAGCGAGACGCGCAGCCGCAGCCCGTCTTCTATGGCGCTGAGGGTGCAGCTTGCCTGCGCGGCGCTCCGCGCCGGTCTGTGTCCAAGCGCTCGGCGGATCACCGCGGCTCCCGGCCCTTCGCCCGTCCCCAATAGCGCATCGCCCGAGATGTCCAGCTGGACCGGCACGCAGATGTCCTGGCAGACCCCCATCGCGGCAGTTCCGGCCAGGGTGACCGGCTGGCCCGGATCGCGCGGGATCAGCTCAACCGGCAGCACGACCTCGCCGGTGTAGCCGATGCTGCGCAGACCCTGCTGCAGAAAGACCACCGGGGTCGGCCAATGGAGGCGCACCCCCTTCAGGTTGGCGGACCCGGCCCAGTCGAAGTGCGGCGGGATCCCGGCATCGCCCGGCGCGCGCCAGTAGGTCTTCCAGCCGGGGGCGAGGCGCACCCGAAGGCCGGCCATGCGGGCGCCGTCGGCCTCTGTCCAGCCGTCGAGCACGTCGATGCTCACGATGCCGTCGACGTCCTGGGCCGATGCCGGCAGGACGAGCAGGGCGGCCGCGCAAAGCGCCCCGGCCAGACGCCGCAATCTAAGGTTCAGGTCTGTCATCGCCGCACCATCCGGCATCGGGCCCGCCGCGGGAAGTCACATTCGGGCGAGAGGGGCGCGCGTGTATTCGGGGGCCCTTGCAGCGCCCCGCCCCCTGCGCCCATGCTTGGGGAATGACGCTTCCCGACCCACCACAGGATTTCAGCGGCAAGCTGCTGATCGCCATGCCCGGCATGGGCGATCCGCGGTTCCGGCGCAGCGTGATCTACCTTTGCGCCCATTCCGAGGACGGTGCGATGGGGCTGATCGTCAACCGCCCGGCCCCCGAGATCCGCTTTCGGGATCTGCTGGGCCAGCTGAAGATCGTCGAAACTGACGCGACGCGGGCGCCCGCCATCTATCTGGGCGGGCCGGTGGAGAACGGGCGCGGTTTCGTGCTGCACTCGGCGGAATACGCCGGCAGCGCCTCGACCCTGCAGGTCGACAACCGGATCGGCATGACCGCGACGCTGGACGTGCTGGAGGATATCGCGAAGGGCACCGGGCCCGCCGCCTGCCTTCTGGCACTCGGCTATTCCGGCTGGGGCCCGGGGCAGTTGGAGGCCGAGATCGGCGACAACGGCTGGCTCGTGGGCGACGCCCCCGCAGAGCTGATCTTCGGCGCGAAGGCCGACGACAAGTGGCGCGCGGCGCTGGAGGTGTTGGGGATCGACGCCTCATCGCTGTCGGCCGCGTCCGGCCGCGCCTGAGTCGGCCGCGTCCGGCCGCGCTTGAGTCGGCCGCGTCCGGCCGCGCTTGAGTCGGCCGCGTCCGGCCGCGCTTGAGTTGGCCGCGTCCGGCCGCGCCTGAGCCGGCCGGCTTCACCGCGTGTAAGTTGCCCGTGTCCGGAGGCAACCAACTCGTCCGCCCTCGGGCGCCTTTGATGCGGCCGCATCCAAGCGCGCCAACCGCCGCCTCCGCCAGCCACCCCGGTGGGCCGCGCGAGCGCCGGCCGCCCGCCATTCGCCCACGTCGTCGCGCATCTCTCTCGACAGGGGCACGCACCCCCTCCCGCCTTCGATATTCTCCAAATATCCCCGCCGGAGGCTCCCGTCGCGTCGGCAGGCCCCATCCTCGGGGCGTGAGGAGCCACCGCTCAGCTCGGCCTGCCGCCGCGCGGGGCCGCGGCGCGGGCAAGGCGGTCGTTGATGGCGAGGCCCAGCCCCGTCCGCGGGATCGGCGCCACGGCGATGATGCGGGCGCCGGCTGCGTCGAGCCGGTGCAGCGCGGCGAAGAGGCCCGCCGCCGCTTCCTGCAGGTCGCCGCGCGCCGAAAGGGTTTCGCCGCCTGCGCCGATCGGCCCGAAGCCCAGCAGCACCTCGCCCGGCCGCGCCTCTGTCGCCTCGAGCCGCAGCAAGGCGCGGGGCGCATAATGCGAGGCCATCTGCCCCGGGGCGCGCGGCGCCTCCGGGGCCGGCCCGCCGGGAACCGACGGTTGCGCCCCGAGGACGGCCGCGACCGCATCCGACGTCAGCCCCCCAGGGCGCAGCAGGCGCACATCGCCGGGGTCGCTCAGGTCGAGGATCGTGCTCTCCAGCCCCACCCGGCAGGGCCCGCCATCGAGCACCGCCGCGATCCGCCCCCCGAGCCCCGCCAGCACGTGATCGGCGCTGGTGGGGCTGAGACCGCCAGAGGGGTTGGCGGACGGGGCCGCCAGCGGCATCCCGGCCGCTGCCAGCAGCGCCAGCGCCACCGCGCCCTGCGGCACCCGCAGCGCCACGCTTCGCAGCCCGGCGGTGGCGGCCGGGGCCAGCCCCGCCTCTGGTCGCAGGGGCAGCACGAGGGTAAGCGGGCCGGGCCAGAAGGCGCGCGCCAGCGCCTCGGCCCGGGCATCGAAAGCCGCCAGCCGCCGCGCCGCCGCCGCATCCGGAACGTGCACGATCAGCGGGTTGGCCGAGGGTCGCCCCTTGGCGGCATAGATCGCGGCCACCGCCGCGGCGGACCTCGCATCGCCGCCGAGCCCGTAGACGGTCTCTGTCGGGAACGCGACGAGCCGGCCCGCGCGCAGCGCTTCGGCGGCATCGGCAAGCCCCGCGGCATCGGCGGGCAGGCGACGGGTCTGCATGGGCGCTCCTGGCCTTTTCCTGCCCGCCTCCGGCCCGGACGATTCGTGACGTGGCGTTGCGATTGCGCGGGCCACCGGGGCGCCTAGGCTTTGCCACGCACCGGCCGGCCCCTCGTAAGCCGCCGGCCCCGATCTGCCAAGCGCTTGCCGTTCCGGCTGGCCGGGGCGGCGCCCGCCGCTTCCGCCGGCGGCCCCCGACCCATTCCGGCCAAGGAGCCGCCATGCCCTATCGTGCCCCCGTCGCCGACTTCCGGTTCATCCTCGACCATGTGGTCGCCATGTCGCGCGTCGCCGGGACCGAGAGGTTCGCCGAGGCCACGCCCGACATGACAGCCGCGATCCTGACGGAGGCCGGGCGGCTCTGCGACGAGGTGCTGGCTCCGCTGCGCCGGCCCGGCGACGTGCATCCCGCCCGGCTGGAGAACGGCGTGGTGCGCACGGCACCCGGCTTCGCCGAGGGCTACCGCGCCATCGCCGAGGGCGGCTGGGTGGGCCTCGCCGCCGACCCCGCCCATGGCGGCATGGGGCTGCCCTTGGCGCTGAACACCTGCGTCAACGACATGATGTCTGGCGCGTGCCTGGCGCTGCAGCTGGCGCCGCTGCTCAGCCAGGGGCAGATCGAGGCGCTTGAACGGCATGCCTCGCCCGAGATCAAGGCGCTCTACCTGCCGCGCCTCATCTCCGGCGAGTGGACGGGCACGATGAACCTGACAGAGCCGCAGGCCGGCAGCGACGTGGGCGCGGTGCAGAGCCGCGCCGCGCCGCAGGGCGACGGCACCTATGCGATCACCGGCCAGAAGATCTATATCACCTGGGGCGACCACGACATCGCCGAGAACATCTGCCATCTGGTGCTGGCGCGGCTGCCGGATGCGGTGCCGGGCACCCGCGGGATCAGCCTGTTCCTCGTGCCCAAGCGCCTGCCCAACGCCGCAGGCGAGGCCGGCGTGGCCAACACGGTGAAGACCATCAGCCTAGAGCACAAGCTGGGCCTGCACGGCTCGCCCACGGCGGTCTTGCAATACGAGGCGGCGCAGGGCTGGCTGGTGGGTGCGCCGGGCGGCGGCATGGCGGCGATGTTCACCATGATGAACAACGCGCGGCTGGGCGTCGGCGCGCAGGGGGTGGGCATCGCCGAGGGCGCCTATCAGCACGCGCTGGCCTATGCGCTCGACCGTCGGCAGGGCAAGACCCCCACGGGCAGCCCCGGCATCGCCGACCATGCCGACGTGCGCCGGATGCTGACGCTGACGAAGGCCGACATTTTCGCCGCCCGCGCCATCGCACTGGCCTGCGCCGTGGCGATCGACATGGGCACCGCCACCGGCGCGGCCGAATGGAAGGCCCGCGCGGCCCTGCTGACCCCCATCGCCAAGGCCTTCGGCACCGACGTGGGGATGGACGCGGCGCGCACCGGGGTGCAGATCCACGGCGGCATGGGAGTGATCGAGGAGACGGGCGCCGCGCAGTTCAGCCGCGACGTGCGGGTGACCGCGATCTACGAGGGCACCAACGGCATCCAGGCAATGGATCTGGTGGCCCGCAAGCTGGCCGATGGCGGCGAGGCGGCGGATCGGCTGATCCAGGAGATCCAGGATGCCGCCGAGGCTGCCCGAAGCGAGATGCCGGCGCTGGCCGGGGCCCTGTGGGAGGCGGCAGAGACGCTGCGCGAGGCCACCGAGGCGCTGGTGAACGAGGAGGACCTGACGGAGCGGTTCGGGGGCGCTGTGCCCTACCTGCGCGGCTTCGCCCGGGTGCTGGGCGGCCACTACCACCTGAAGGCGGCCTTGGCCGAGGGCGGCACCGGGCCGCGCAGCACGCTGGCCGGGCTCTACATGCAGCGCCTGCTGCCGGAGCATCTGGGGCTTCTGGCCCATGCGCGGCAGGGCGCGACCGGGCTCTACGATCTCAGCCTCGAAGAACTGGCCGCCTGATGCCGGACACCGCCGCACCGGCGGGCCTGCGGTATCCATGGCCCGATCCGCCGGCACCGGGTGCTGCGACGGAGGTGGCAGAGGGCATCCTGTGGTTGCGGCTGCCGCTGCCCATGGCGCTGGACCATGTGAACGTCTACGCGCTGGCCGAACCGTGCGGCGGCTGGACGTTGATCGACACCGGGGTCTCCGGCGACCGGGCGCGGGCCGAATGGGCAGCGCTGCTGGAAGGGCCGCTGGGCGGGCAGCCGGTGCGGCGGGTCGTGGTAACCCACCACCATCCCGACCATGTTGGCCTGGCCGGATGGTTCGTGGCCGAGCACGGGGCGGAGCTGATCGCCACGCGGACCGCCTGGCTGATGGCGCGGATGCTGACGCTCGACGTGCAGGACCGCCCCGATCCCGCCACGCTGGCCTTCTGGCGCCGCGCCGGTATGGATCCCGCTATCCTCGCCGAGCGGCTGACGACGCGGCCCTTCAATTTCGCCGATGTCGTGGCTCCCTTGCCGCTGGGCTATACCCGCATCGCCGAAGGCGACCCGATCACGCTCGGCGGCCGCCACTGGCGGGTTCGGATCGGCAACGGCCATGCCCCCGAACAGGCGACGTTCTGGGCCGAGGACGCGCCGATCGTCCTTGGCGCGGATCAGTTGCTGCCCTCGATCTCGCCGAACATCGGCGTCTACGCGACCGAGCCCGAGGCCGATCCGCTGGCGGACTGGCTGGAAAGCTGTACCCGGCTGGGCGCCTTCGCGGAAGACGGTCACCTGGTCCTGCCGGGCCACAAGCTGCCCTTTACCGGCTTGCCGTTTCGCCTGACCCAGTTGATCGAGAACCACCACGGCGCGCTGGAGCGGCTGCACGCCCATCTCGCCGTGCCGCACACCGCTGGCGGCTGCTTCGCGCCCCTCTTCAAGCGTCGGATCGGTGCTGGGGAATACGGGCTGGCGCTGGTCGAGGCGGTGGCGCATCTGAACCACCTGCACCGTCAGGGGCGGGCGACCCGCGCGCCGGGCGATGGCGGGGCGTGGCTCTGGCGCGCCACCTGACACAAGCTGACGGAGTTGTGCCTGCCCCACCCCGTGACAGTGGCGCCGCGATGCGCTAGCCCGTCCGCCGGGACCAGAAGCGAGGACGACCGATGGCTGAGCACAAGCACGGCGAGATGGACATCACCGACCAGGAGAAGACCTTCGCGGGCTTCGTGAAGATGGCGACATGGGGGATCGTCGGGATCGTGGCGTTCCTGCTGTTTCTCGCCCTCGTCGGTGGCTGAGAGGCGCATGCGCGGCGGCCACGCGGCGCCCCTGGCGGCGGGCCTTTGCCTGATGGCGCTGGCCGGCTGCGTCGCTCCGCCGGGGCCGCAGGCCAGCCGCGAAGAGGTCGTGGCGCGCCGCTACACCGCCCCTGACCGCCCCTATATCGAGCTGATCAGCAACGTGCGTACCTCCAACGGCGAGGCGGCGCATACGGCGATGGTGATCAACGCCTCGCAGCGCGTGGTCTACAACCCCGCCGGTACCTGGTGGCACCCCGATGCGCCCGAACGCGGCGACCTGCATTACGGCTTCACGCCCGCGATGGAGCGGTGGTTCATCGACTATCACGCGCGCGAGACTTTCCAGGTCGAGGTGCAGCGACGCTACGTGTCGGCCGAGACGGCCGAGGCGGTCCTTCGCCGCGCCGAGGCGACGGGCGGGGCGAGCGAGGGCTTCTGCACCTACGTCATCGGCGACGTGCTGAACGGCGCTCCGGAATTCGAGGGCTTTCCGCGTGCGTTCTTCCCCGGCCAGGCCAAGCGCGCCTTCGGGCGGCTGCCGGGCGTGACCACGCAGGTCTACACCGATGACGACCGCGACGACCGGAGCGACCTGCCGCCGCCCATCGCCGTGATCGCGACCGACGGAACGGGCGCCCGCGGCCCCGAACGCTAGCCCTCCCGGCACCACGCCTCACTCCTCCTCGCCGCCGGGCCTATCCCAGGAGCCAGAGCATCGCGTAGAGTGTGGCGAAACCGGCCAGCGCGCCCCCCAGCACGCTGCGGGTGAGCATCCCGACCCCAAGCGCCGCGGCGGCCGCCGTCAGCCGCGCGGGGTCGGGCGCACCGCCGGTCGCGGCGGGCCAGAGCACGGCGGGCGCCACCAGCCCCGGCAGCACCGCCACGGGCGTGAAGCGCAGGAGCCGCCGGACGAGCGGCGGCAGCGGCCGGTCTCCGATGAGCCCGAGGAACGAGAAGCGGATCGCAAAGGTGCCGAGGCCAAGCACGATCACGATCAGCCAGACCTCGGCGGTGCTCCACCCGCTCATGGCGCATGCCGCCGTTCCAGCAACATCTCGGTGCCTGCGCCGGCCGCCATCGCGCAGAGCGCCGCGACGATCAGGCCGAGGTTCAGCGGCATCCCCGCCGCCAGCAGCGCCACGACGATGGAGGTCGCCGCCGCCGCCACATGCGCGAAGGTCTTCAGCATCGGCGCCACGAGGGCCAGGAACAGCACCGGCAGCGCGAAATCGAGCGCCAGCGCCTCGGGCACCCGCGAGCCGAGCAGCGCCCCGATCAGTGTGCCAAGATACCAGAAGGGCGCCACCGGAACGATCGTGCCGAAGAAGAAGGCCAGCCGCGCCCGCAGGGGCATCGCCGGGCGCGCCTCGAACTCCGCCAGCGAGGCGGCGAACGACTGATCCACCAGGAAGTACGAGGCGATCGCCCGCTTCCAGAGCGGCGCCGCCCCCAGATAAGGCACCAGCGCCGCGGAATACATCGCCATGCGCAGGTTCACCGCCAACGCCGTGGCCAGCACCACGAGCGTCGGCGCCTGGTCGGCCATCAGCTGCAGCGCGGCGAACTGCGAGGCCCCCGCGATCAGCAGCACGCTGAAGCCCATGACCTGCAAAAGCGGCAGCCCCGCCTCGGTGGCCACCACGCCGAAGAGGATCGCGAAGGGCAGGACCACCAAGAGGAAGGGAATACCGCTGCGGGCGCCGCGCAGGAACTCCGCCCGGATGCCGGCCGGACGGCGCGGATTCTCGGTGGTCGTCGTCACGGCTTCGCCCTAGTCTGCGCCATGGGCCGGCTTTAGGTCGCCGGGGGGAGAGATGCAATTGCCAGCCGAGACGGCCGCGTTGGACACAAGCGAAGCGATGGCGATCGCGCCGGATCCGGATGCGCCGCGCCTGACGCGCGGGGTGACCGGCACCGACCAGGAGGGCCGCGCGGTGGACCTGCGGGTGGTCGAGGAGCGGCCGCTGACCATCTTCCTCAATTCCCGCGAGATCGTCACCGCGATGACCATCGGGGATTATCCCGAGTATCTGGCCCTCGGGTTCCTGCGCAACCAGGGGATGCTGCGGGCCGAGGACGTGGTGACGGGCGTCGACCACGATGAGGATCTGGGCGTTGTGGTGGTCCGCACCGAGGTGGAGACCGATCACGAGGCGAAGCTTGCCCGCAAGACGCGAACCTCCGGCTGTGCCGTCGGCACCGTCTTCGGCGACATGATGGAGGGGCTCGAGGCGGTTCGGCTGCCCGCCACGCCGCTGCGCACCTCGGACCTTCTACGCGCTGGCACACGCGATCAACACGATGCCGAGCCTCTATCTGACGGCCGGCGCGATCCACGGCACGGTGCTGTGCCGGGGCGCGGCGCCGCTGGTCTACATGGAGGACGTCGGCCGCCACAACGCGGTCGACAAGATTGCCGGCTGGATGCTCGCCGAGCGGGTCGATGCGGGCGACAAGACGCTCTACACCACCGGGCGGCTGACCTCCGAGATGGTGATCAAGACCGCGATGATGGGCATTCCGGCGCTCGTCTCGCGCTCCGGCTTCACCGCCTGGGGGGTGGAGATCGCGCGGCAGGTGGGCCTGACGCTGATCGGCCGGATGCGCGGGCGGCGGTTCGTCTGCCTCTCGGGCGAGGACCGGTTGGTCCGCGATGCCGATCCGGGCGCCGTGCCCGAAGAGTCGCGCGCGGCAAGGCGCAAGGCCGGTGCATGACGCGGGCGGCCCCGTGCCGGACGGCGGCGGCCCCGCGGCAGCGGTCGCGGGGCTCTCCGAGGCACGGGTGGCCGAGGCGCTGGCGGCCGCGCGCCGGCTGATCGCGGCGCGGGCGGAGGAGGGGCGGCACCACGTCGCCTGCGCCGTCCTCACCGAGACTGCGATGTATCTGGGGCTCAACCTCGAATGCATGCTGCCCCGGGCCGGCAGCTGCGCCGAACCCGTGGCCATCGGTGCCGCCCGCGCGGCGGAGGGGCCGGTGCCCATCGTCTTCTCGGTGGCGGTGAACCGGCGCGGCGAGGTGATCCCGCCCTGCGGGGTCTGCCGCGAACTGTTGATCGATTACGGCCCCGGCGCCGAGGTGGCGGTGGACGAGGTGGCCGGGCGGCTGGTGCAGGAGCCGCTGCGCGCGCTGCTGCCCGTGGCCTACAAGGCGCATCTGCGATGTCCGTGAGGGAACGCGAGGCGCGGATCGGCGGCGTGATCCTGGCCGGCGGCGCGGCGCGGCGGATGGGCGGCGGCGACAAGGGGCTTTTGCTGCTGGACGAGCGGCCGATCCTGACCCACGTGGTGCAGCGGCTGGGCCCGCAGGTCGCGGCCCTCGCGCTGAACGCCAACGGCGCGACGGAGCGCTTCGCGGTCTACGGGTTGCCGGTTCTGGAGGATGCGCTGCCCGACGGGGTGGAGGCACTGCCCGGTCCGCTGGCCGGCGTGCTCGCGGGGCTCGACTGGGCCAAGGGCGAGGGGCTGACCCATATCGTCACCGCCGCCGCCGACACGCCGTTCTTCCCGCGCGACCTCGGGGACCGCCTGCAAAGCGCCGCCGTGGCCGAGGCGCAACCCATCGCGCTGGCGGCCACGCCCGGCCCCGATGGCCGGCCATCGCGGCACCCCACCTTCGGCCTCTGGCCGGTGGATCTGGCGGAGGATCTGCGCGGCGTCCTTGTGGCCGGCACCCGCAAGATCGTCGCTTGGACCGATGCGGTGGGCTGCGCCACCGCGCTCTTCGGGGCGGGCGATCCCGATCCATTCTTCAACGTCAATACGCCCGAGGATCTGGACAGAGCGAGGGAGATCGCCGCGGCAGGAGGCCCTGCCGGCCCATGACCCGTCTCTACGGCGTGACGGGCTGGAAGAACGCCGGCAAGACCGGGCTGATGGAGCGGCTGGTCGCCGAAATCTCCGCCCGCGGGCTCAGCGTCTCCACCCTCAAGCATGCGCACCACGCCTTCGACGTGGATCACCCCGGCAAGGACAGCCACCGCCATCGGTTGGCGGGCGCGCGGCAGGTTCTGGTTTCCTCTGCCAGCCGCTGGGCGCTGATGACCGAGCTGCGGGGCGCGCCGGAGCCACCGCTGTCGGAGCTGCTAGCGGCGATGGCGCCGGTCGATCTGGTGCTGGTCGAGGGGTGGAAGCGCGACGCGCACCCCAAGGTCGAGGCCTGGCGGTCGGCTGCGGGGCACCCGCTGATCGCGCCCGGCGACCCGACGATCCGCGCGGTCGCCTCCGACGCCCCGTTGGCCGGGCTCGCCATTCCGCGCTTCGATCTCGACGCGACCGCCCGCATCGCCGATTTCATCCTGACCGAGCTTGGCCTGTGAGGCCCTTCGATACCTTCGCGATGGTGGATTGGTCGGGCGGCGCCGATACCGGGGCGCGGCCGCGCAAGGATGCCATCTGGGCCTGCGTCGCCGATGCGGGTGGCGGTGTGGCAGAGCCCGTCTACCTTCGCAACCGCGCCGCGGCGCGGGACTGGTTGCACGTCCTTCTGGCCGGAGAGCTTGCGGCCGGGCGCCGCCTTCTGGCGGGCTTCGACTTTCCCTTCGGCTATCCCGCCGGCTTCGCGAAGGCCGTCACCGGGCAGGCCGATCCCTTCGCGCTCTGGGCGATGTTCGCGGCGGCTCTGGACGGGGCGCCAAGCGCGGCCCGGTTCGATCTGGCCGGGCGGCTCAACGGGCATTTCCCGGGGCTCGGGCCGTTCTGGTTCAACGGCCTGGGCCGTGAGGTCGCGGGCCTGCCGCGCAAGGGGGGCGACCGGCGCGGCGACTGGGGACTGGCCGAGAAGCGGCTGGCGGAGCTGGCGGCGCCGGGCAGCTTCGCCTGCTGGCAGATGGGCGGGGCCGGCGCGGTTGGCTCCCAGGCGATGACGGGCATGGCGGCGCTGGCGGGGCTGCGACGGGCGTTTCCCGGGCAGGTGGCCGCCTGGCCCTTCGAGCCGCTGGAGGCGCCGGTCGCCCTGGTCGAGGTCTGGCCTTCACTGATCGCGGGCGAGGTGGCGGCCGAAATCGCCGCGACCGGCGAGACGATCAAGGACCGCGCGCAGGTCCGGGTGCTGGCGAGGGCGGTCGCCGCCGCGCAGGAAGCGGGCACCCTGACGGCGATGCTGGCGGAGGTGCCGGAGGCGGCGCGGCGGGAGGAAGGCTGGATCCTCGGCGCGGTGGATGGCGGCGGGCAGCGGAGCGGCGCGGTGCTTGCCCGGGCCGCCGCAGGCGCCGCCCGGGCACGGCGCACCCCCGATCCCGTACCGCCCCGCCTGTCGAACGACTGCTTCGCCCTGCCGCAGGGGGTCGAATGGACGCCGGTGGAGACGGCGCTAGCCCATCTGCGGGCCAACCTGATCCCCGTCACCGGCCGGGAGATCGTGGCCATAGCCGGGGCCGCGGGGCGGGTTCTGGCCGACCCGGCCGTTGCCTGCCGGTCCAACCCGCCTGGCGCCAATTCCGCCGTGGACGGCTACGGCTTCGCGGCCGCCTCTGCCCGGCCGGCGGGGATGCCGCTCTGCACTGGCCGCGCCGCCGCGGGGGCGCCCTTCGGCGGCGCCGTGCCGGAGGGCCATGCGATGCGGGTGCTGACCGGGGCGCTGCTGCCCAAGGGCGTCGACACGGTCGTCCTGCAGGAGGATTGCGCCGTGGCCCACGGGCGCCTCGCCTTCGCCGGTATCCTGAAGAAAGGCGCCAACACGCGGCGCGCCGGCGAGGACGTGGCCGAAGGGGCCGAGGCGCTGCCGGCGGGGCGGGTGCTGACCGTGCCGGATCTGGCGCTTCTGACGGCGCTCGGCCTCACGGGCCTCGCCGTGCGGGCGCGGCTGCGGGTCGGCATCCTCTCCACCGGCGACGAGCTGGCCGAACCGGGGGAAAGCGCGGACCCCGCCCGCACCTACGACGCCAATCGCCCGATGCTGCTGGCGCTGGCCGGGCGCTGGAACCACGAGGCCGTGGATCTTGGCCGTGCGCGCGACGACCGCGCGGCCCTGCGCGAGACGCTCGACGCGGCGGCTTGGCGCTGCGACGCGATCCTCACCAGCGGCGGCGCCTCCGCGGGCGAGGAGGATCACGTCTCGGCACTGCTGGCCGCGGAAGGCCGGGTGCAGCACTGGCGCATCGCGTTGAAGCCCGGCCGGCCGCTGATCCTCGGCCTCTGGCGCGGGGTGCCGGTGTTCGGGCTGCCGGGAAACCCCGTCGCCGCCTTCGTCTGTGCCCTGATCTTCGCGCGCCCGGCGCTGTCGCTGCTTGCGGGCGCGGGCTGGGCCGAGCCACTGACGATGACCGTTCCGGCGGCCTTCGAAAAGCGCAAGAAGGCCGGGCGGCGAGAATTCCTGCGCGCGCGGCTGAATGCCGAGGGGCATGCCGAGGTCTTCGGCTCGGAAGGGTCGGGGCGGATCTCGGGGCTGTCCTGGGCCACGGGGCTGGTCGATCTGCCGGAGGCCGCCGCCGATCTGCGGCGCGGCGATCCGGTGCGCTTCCTCCCCTATGCAGGCTTCGGCCTCTAAGCCCTCGGCCTGCAGGCGCGGAGGACCCTCAGCCCTGGTCGAACATCCCCGTCGCGCGCCCCAGCAGCATGAAGGCGCGCGCGGTGCGGGTCTGCGCCAGTGCCTCGATCTGCGGGGTCGCGGCCTCCGGCTCGATCCGCGCCAGGAGCCCGTCGAACCGCCGCAGGAAATGGTGCGTGGCGTCGCGGAAGACCGGATCGTCGCGCATCCGTGCCGCTGCCATCTGCAGTGCCGCGTCGTCGTGGATGCCGCCGATCGGGGCCATCGGCCGCCCGCGCTCGCCCTGGGCGAAGCGGCGCCAGATCTCCGGTTGCGGCGGCTCCGGCTCCAGATCGTCCATGTAGACGCCGCTCTGCGAGAGCAGGGTCAGCACGTCCTGCGAGGCCTGGATCATCTGTGCGGTCGTGTGGTCCTGCAACGCGTGGCGCAGCGCCCGGAAGCCCGCCGCATCCTCTGGCGATTCCGGGAAGTGGATGGCGCGGATCAATTCGTCGAGCGGCAGCGGCTTCGCGTTGCGCGTGGCGTCGTGGGTCAGCGGCAGCACGCCCTGGTCGGAGGTCCGCGCGGCCGGGGCGGGGCCGGGGGCCGCCGCCATATCGCCGCGCGGGCGGTCGCCGATCCGGCGGTTCTGCCCGGGCTCGCGCCTTGGCGCCTCGGGCGGAGGCTGGGGCCCGCCGGCGAGAAGATCGGGCAGGGGCGGGCTGGCCTGCGGCGGCAGGGGCGCCTCGGCGGGCTTCGGGGTGCCGGGCTTCGTCATCGCCGGCGCCTCGCCCGGGTGCCGCCGCAGGCGCGACAGCTCCCGGCGCAGGGCGTCCGCCTCGTGCCGCAGGGCCGCCAAGCCCATCGCCAGCCGCGTCGCCAGCGCGATCAGGGCAAGCGGCAGCAGGACGGCAAGGACGATCCCGAGCCCACCGAGGTCGGGCCTTGGCAGAACCCAGAGGCCGACGAGGCAGAGCGACAGCCATGCGCCGCCCGCCGCCGCGCCGGCCAGCAGGGCGCCACGCGCCGCGGCCCGGCGGCGCGGCGGCGTCGCGCCGCGTTCGCCCAAGTGCCCGCCCGGACCGCCCGACCCTTCGCCCCGGCGCCGATCGGGCCGGTCAGACGTAGGCAATCGTCAGGATCTCGTAGGACCGTTCGCCGCCGGGCGTCCGCACATCCACGGTATCGCCCTCTTCCTTGCCGATCAGCGCCCGCGCCAGCGGCGAGCGCAGGTTCAGCCGCCCCCTCTCCAGATCCGCCTCCGGTTCGCCGACGATCTGATAGGTCTTCTTCTCTTCGGTGTCCTCGTCGATCAGCGTGACCGTGGCGCCGAACTTGATCGGCCCCTTCATCTTGGCGGGGTCGATCACGTCGGCCCGGCCCAGCACGCTTTCCAGCTCCTTGATGCGGCCCTCGATGAAGCTCTGCTTCTCGCGCGCCGCGTGGTATTCCGCGTTCTCGGACAGATCCCCGTGCTCGCGCGCCTCCGCGATGGCCGCGATCACGGCCGGTCGCTCGGTGGACTTCAGGTCCCGCAGCTCCTTGTCCAGTGTGGCATGACCGGTGCGGGTCATCGGTATCTTGTCCATCGGGTTTCCGATCCATTGGGGGCGCCGACCTCCCGGAAGGCCGCCGATCCAGAGGGAAGCAGCGAAGCAAAGCGGCGCGGCATTTGCAAGCCCCAGCGAAAGGTCGTGCCCTGCCGCCGTAAGCGCGCAGGCCGTCCCGAGGCGCCAATGGGCCGCTTGCGCCACGACGCCACGTCCCGCGCGGATTGACCCGCCGCGCGCCTGTCGGATACCCCGGGACGACCCATATCCACGGCAAGGCACGCGACCGCGCGCCTGCCGCCCGAAGCGAGCCATATCCAGGAGCGACGGCCTCATGACCGAAACGGTGCGCGAAGCGATGGACTACGACGTGGTGATCGTGGGGGCGGGGCCCGCGGGCCTCTCGGCGGCGATCCGCCTCAAGCAGCTCGACCCCGAGCTGTCGGTCGTGGTGCTCGAGAAGGGCTCGGAGGTGGGGGCGCACATCCTGTCGGGCGCCGTGCTCGACCCGGTGGGCCTGAATGCGCTGATGCCAGACTGGAAGGAAAAGGGCGCGCCGCTGAACGTGCCGGTGACCCGCGATGCGTTCTACCTTCTGGGCGAGGGCGGCCACGTGCGGGTGCCCAACGCCGTCATGCCGCCGCTGATGAACAACCATGGCAACTACATCGTCTCGATGGGCAACGTCTGCCGCTGGATGGCCGAGCAGGCCGAGGCGCTGGAGGTCGAGGTCTTCCCCGGCATGTCGTGCTCGGAGCTCGTGTGGGGCGAGGACGGGCGCGTGGCGGGCGTGGTCGCCGGAGAGTTCGGGCGCCAGACCGACGGCACGCCCGGCCCCGGCTACGAGCCCGGCATGGAGCTGCGCGGCAAGTACGTGATGCTGGCCGAAGGCGTGCGCGGATCGCTCAGCAAGCAGGTGATCGCGAAGTTCGAGCTGGACAAGGGCAGGGCGCCGCAGAAATACGGCCTCGGCATGAAGGAGGTGTGGGACATCGACCCAGACTTGCACCGCAAGGGCACGGTGGTGCACACGATGGGCTGGCCGCTGGGCAGGAATGCCGGGGGCGGGTCGTTCATCTACCACGGCGAGAACAATCAGGTCTATCTCGGCTTCGTCGTCCACCTGAACTACGCCAATCCGCACGTCTATCCCTACATGGAATTCCAGCGGTTCAAGCATCACTCGATGGTCGCGGAGCTGCTGAAGGGCGGCAAGCGGGTGGCCTACGGGGCGCGGGCGATCAACGAAGGCGGATGGCAGTCGATCCCCGATGTGGCGTTCCCCGGCGGCGTGCTGCTGGGATGCTCCGCCGGCCTGGTGAACGTGCCGCGCATCAAGGGCAACCACAACGCGATGCTCTCGGGCAAGGCCGCGGCCGAAGCGGCCCATGCGGCCATCGCGGCCGGCCGGCAGGGCGACGTGCTGGCCGCCTACCGCGACGATCTGATGACCGGCCCCGTGGCCCGGGATCTCAAGCCGGTGCGCAACGTCAAGCCGCTCTGGTCGCGCTACGGGCTGACGGCGTCGCTGGCCTTCGGCGGGCTCGACATGTGGACCCGCAGCTTCGGCTTCTCGGTCATGGGCACGCTGGCCCACGGCAAGACCGATGCCGCGGCAACGGGCAAGGCGAAGGATCACAAGGCCATCGCCTATCCCAAGCCCGACGGGAAGCTCAGCTTCGACCGGCTCACCAACGTCAGCTTCTCGATGACCAATCACGAAGAGAGCCAGCCCGCGCATCTGAAGCTGAAGGACCCGGAGGTGCCGGTGCGGATCGACCTGCGCGAATATGCCGGCCCCTCGGCGCGCTACTGCCCGGCCGGGGTCTACGAGTTCGTGGACGACGAGGCAGGCGACCCGCGCTTCGTGATCAACTTCCAGAACTGCGTGCATTGCAAGACGTGCGACATCAAGGATCCCGCCCAGAACATCGTCTGGACGGTGCCGCAGGGCGGCGACGGGCCGAACTACCCCAACATGTGAGGCGCGATCCGGGGCATCGCACCGGCTCGTGCATTGCCGACGCCCCTGGGGCGCCCTAGGATCGGGTCTGCCCGCAACCCCGAAAGGCGACGAATGGACTTGCAGCCCCCCCGCCCCCGCGTGTTCCTGGCCGCCCTGACGGCGGCGAGCCTTGCCTGGCCCGCTGCCGCCCCGGCGCTTGGCAGCTCGGGCGCCTATCTCGCCGCCCGCTCCGCGACCATCGCCAGCGATTTCGAGGCCGCGGCCGGTTATTACATGCGGGCGCTCGCGCTCGACAGTGGCAACGTGATGCTGATGGAGAACGCCGTGACGGCGAACCTCGGCATGGGCCGGTTCGACCGCGCGCTTCCGATCGCGCGGCGGATGGTCGAGGGCGACACGCCCAGCCAGGTCTCCAACATGGTGATCCTGGCCTCGCTGGCGGAAGCGGGCGACTGGGGCGCGCTTCTCGGGACGGAAGGAGAGGGCCGCTCCATCGGCCCGCTGGTCGATGGCCTGGTCGCCGCCTGGGCCGAGCTGGGCGGCGGGCGCGTGGCAGCGGCGCTGGAGGCCTTCGATGCCGTCTCCGAGGAAAGCGGCCTGCAATCCTTTGCGCTCTACCACAAGGCCCTGGCCCTCGCCTCCGTCGGCGATTTCGAGGCTTCGGACGAGATCTTCTCGGGCCGCGCCGCGGGGCCGCTTGCCGTCTCGCGCCGGGGCGTGATCGCCCATGCCCAGGTGCTGAGCGCGCTCGACCGAAACGACAGCGCGCTGGAGCTGCTGAAGGCGACCTTCGGCAGCAATCCCGCACCGGTCTTCACCGCGATGGCGGCCGATCTGGAAGCCGGGCAGACGCTGGAATGGGATGTCGCCACCTCCCCGCGCGAAGGGATCGCCGAGGTCTTCTTCTCGGTCGCCGGCGCGCTCACGGGCGAGGCCGTGCCGCAATATACCATCCTTTATGCCCGGACGGCGGAATATCTCGATCCGACCCATATCGATGCCGTCCTGCTCTCGGCGTCTCTTCTGGAGGACATGGAGCAGTTCGAGCTGGCCGTCCGCGCCTACCAATCCGTGCCGGAGGGCGATCCCTCCTACGTCGCCGCCGAGCTGGGGCGCGCCGAGGCGCTGCGCAAGGGCGGCAAGGCCGATGCGGCGGCCGATACGCTGCAAGAGCTGGCCGTCGCCGAGCCGCAGATGCTCATGGTGCAGATGGCCCTCGGCGATACCCTGCGGCGGATGGAGCGCTATGGCGATGCGGCCCCCGCCTACGACCGGGCGATTGCCCTGATCGACGCGCCCGAGCAGCAGCACTGGCCCGTCTGGTTCGCCCGCGGCATCACCCGCGAGCGCACCGGCAACTGGGCGGGCGCCGAGGCCGATCTGCGCCGCGCGCTGGAGCTCAGCCCCGGCGAGCCCGCGGTGCTGAACTATCTCGGCTACTCGCTCGTCGAGGAACACGAGAAGCTCGACGAGGCGCTTGGCCTGATCGAGCAGGCGCTCGCGGCGCGGCCTGGCGATGGCTACATCACCAATTCCCTCGGCTGGGTGCTCTACCGCCTCGGTCGCTACGCCGAGGCCGTCGCCCCGATGGAAGAGGCCGCCGCGCTCATGCCGGTGGACCCGATCATCAACGACCATCTGGGCGACGTCTACTGGGCGGTCGGCAGGCAGACGGAGGCGCGCTTCCAGTGGCGCCGCGCGCTGTCTTTCGACCCCGAGGAAGACGAGGCAGTCCGGATCCGGCGCAAGCTGCAGGTGGGCCTCGATGCGGTTCTGGAGGAAGAAGGGGCCGAACCGATTGACCTCGCCACAGACGGCTGAGGCCGCCACGGGCGACGCCGTGGGGCTGGACGCCGTTGAGCTCCTCGCGCCCGCCAAGCTCAATCTGACCCTGCATGTCACCGGGCGGCGCGCCGATGGCTATCACCTGCTCAACTCCCTCGTGGCCTTCGCGGATGTCGGCGACCGCTTGCGTCTGAGCCGCGCCGCGGCGACGACGCTCTCGGTCGCGGGCCCGCGCGCGGCGGGCGTGCCCACGGGGCCGGAAAACCTGATCCTGCGGGCTGCGGCCCTTATCCCCGACGCCCGGGCCGAAATCGTGCTCCACAAGGCCCTGCCGGCCGCGGCGGGGGTCGGTGGCGGGTCAGCCGACGCGGCGGCGACCCTGCGGGGCCTGGCGGCCCTTGGCGGGCAGATGCCGGCGCCTTCCGCGATCCTTGGCCTTGGCGCCGACGTTCCGGTGTGCCTGGAGGGGCGGGCCTGCCGCATGGCGGGCGTCGGCGAGGCGCTGAGCGCGGTGGCGCCGCTGCCGTCAGCCTGGGTGGTCCTGGCCAATCCCGGCATCGCGCTGCACACCGCCCGGGTCTTCGCGGGTCTGGCCGGTGCGACCGGCGCGCCCATGCCCGACCTTCCGCGGTGGGCGAGCCTTAAAGAGTTCGCCGCCTGGCTCGCTGGCCAGCGAAACGATCTGCAGGCCCCGGCCATCGCCGCCGCTCCCGTCGTGGCCGACGTGATCGACGCACTGGGGCAAAGCGAGGGCTGCCGCCTGGCGCGCATGTCGGGCTCCGGCGCGACCTGCTTCGGCCTCTACGCCTCGGCGGCAGCCGCCGGGCGGGCCGTTCGCACGCTTGAAGGCCGAGGTTGGTGGATCGTCGCCGCTCCCCTGCGCACGGCGCCCCCGCCGGTTCAGGCGATCCGCGCCACCACGTAGTCGGCGAGATCGTCCAGCATGTCGCGCAAGTCGCCCGCCGGCAGAAGCGGCAGCGCCGCCTTGGCGCGCGCCGTCCAGGCCAGCGCCTCGTCGCGTGTTGCCGCAAGGGCGCCGTGGCGCTCCATCAGCGCCCGCGCCTCGGCAAAGTCGCCCTCGTCCTGCCGGCCCTTCTCGATGCAGCGCACCCAGAACGCGCGCTCATTCGCATCCGCCAAAGCGACCGCCTTGATGACCGGCAGGGTCACCTTCCGCTCGCGAAAATCGTCTCCGGTATTCTTGCCGATCACGTCTGCCTCTCCACCGTAATCGAGGAGGTCGTCGACGATCTGGAACGCGATACCAAGCGCGTCGCCATAGACCCGCAGCGCATCGACCTGGCGTTCGGGCGCCGCCGCGATCACGCCGCCCACCTCCGTTGCCGCCGAAAAAAGCGCCGCCGTCTTGCCGCGGACGATCCGCAGATAGGTGTCTTCCGTGGTTGCCAGATCGCGGGCCGCGGTCAGTTGCAGCACCTCGCCCTCCGCGATGGTCGCCGATGCGTTGGCCAGGATGTCGAGCACACGGAGAGACCCGGTCTCGACCATCAACTGGAACGATCGCGCGAAAAGGTAGTCGCCGACCAGAACGCTGGACGAATTGTCCCAGAGCAGGTTCGCCGTCGGCCGCCCGCGCCGCCGGTCGCTTTCATCGACCACGTCGTCGTGCAGAAGGGTCGCGGTGTGGATGAATTCCACCGTCGCCGCCAGCGCTATGTGGTGCGGGCCCTCGTAGCCGCAGAGCCGCGCCGCCGCGAGGGTCAGCATGGGGCGCAGGCGCTTGCCCCCCGCCTCGACCAGATGCAGGGTCACCTCGGGAATGCGCGGCGCGTGCTCCGAAGCCATGCGCGCGCGGATCAGCCGGGCCACCGCCTCGAGGTCGGCGGTCAGCGCGGCGGCAAGGCGTTCGTGCGGTTTGGCGGCGGCGTCGTCGAGGCTCATCGGGTTTTCCGTATTCGATCTCGACAAGCCACGGCGCTTGCCCTTAAACCGCTGAATATGAGGGAGCTTCTTCGCACGAACGACGTGACGCTGGTGGCTTATGTCCAGGCGCTCCTCAAGGGCGAGGATATAGCCTGCTTTGCCATGGACGTCCATATGAGCGTCCTCGAGGGGTCGATCGGGGTGCTGCCGCGGCGCCTGATGGTGCACCGGTCCGACCTCTTCCGTGCGCGGGCCGTCTGCACCGATAACGACATTCCGCTCGAAGGCTGAGGCGCTTGGCGCCGGCCACAACGCGCGATGCCTTCCTGGGCGGGCGCCTGTGGCTCGAGCAGCCCGCGAAGGGCTACCGTGCGGGGATCGACCCGGTGCTGCTGGCCGCCGCGGTGCCGGCACGGGCCGGAGAGCGGGTGCTGGAGCTGGGGGTCGGGGCCGGGGCCGCGATCCTCTGCCTCGGCCGCCGGGTGCCGGGCCTCACCCTCGTGGGGATCGAGCGGCAGGCGGTCTATGCCGCCCTCGCCCGCCGCAACGCCGCCGCGGCGAAACTGCAGCTCGAGGTCATCGAAGGCGATGTGGCGGCGCCACCGCCGGCGCTTACCGCGCAGGTCTTCGATCATGCGCTGATCAACCCGCCGTTCTTTCCGGCAGGGTCCGGAACGGCGGCGTGTGATCCCGGGCGCGCCGATGCCCGCGCCGAAGCGGTGCCGCTACAGGTCTGGATCGCCTGCGCCGCGCGCCGCCTGCGGCCGGGCGGCCGACTTACGGTAATCCAGCGCGCCGAGCGGATGCCTGAGCTCCTGGCTGCGGCGTCAGGGCGCTTCGGCGGCATGTCCGTGCTGCCGATCGCGCCGCGCCTCGGGCGGCCGGCGCGCCTGATCCTCTTCCGGGGGCTCAAGGATCGGCGCACGCCCCTCGCCCTGCTGCCGCCGCTGATCCTGCACGATGGCCCCGAGCATCTGTCGGATGGTGATGATTATTCCGCCGAGGCGACGGCAGTCCTGCGGGATATGGCGCGATTGGTCGCGCTATGAGTGTAATGCGGCGGGTCGCCGCAACCTTAAGCTTATATTGCGACAGGTAGGTGACAGGACTGGCGTTCTGTGATCGAGTTTTTCAGTCAGATCAGAAATGGAGAAGTCGATGTCCTTGACCACGCATCTACAGGAGCTTCGCAAGAAGCACCAAGCTCTGTCGGCCGAAGTCGAAGCCGCCCAGAGGTCTCCCGCCACGGACAATCTGGCGATTGCCTCACTCAAGAAGCAGAAGCTGCACCTGAAAGAAGAGATCAACCGCCTCTCCGCCTCCTGACGCCACCGGCTATTTTGCCCCGGCCTCGCCGGCCATCATATAGCGTCGGTTCCCGGCGATCCGGTCCGCCCGGTCCGTCTTCGCGGCGATCCAGGTGAGGAACGCCGCGATCTGCGGCGGCGCCTCGGCTCCGGCGGGGCCGATGAGCCGGCCATGCGCCGGCGTGGTCAGGGCGAGGACGCGGAAGCCGCGTGCGGGCCCCGTCCAAGCAGAGGGGCTTTCAGCGCGATGCACGTGGAACCCACGCCAGCGCCGCGTCCGCCATGTGGTCTGCCTGCCTGACGCCGGGCTCCGGCACCGGTGCGGGGCCGAAGGTCTGCGGTGGCAAACGAAGCGCTCCGCCTGAAGCCGGGCAGGGCCGCAAGCGGCGGCAGGCGACCCATGGCCAGTCAAGTACAGGTTGATCGAAGCCGCGTATCGCCTTCGTTGTCGCCAGCGGGCGGGGGGGCGCATGTTCGGATCGGCTCAGCAACGCCGAACGGCAGAGACCCCATGCGCTATCCGACACTTCAGGCCGCCCGCCCAGCCGTCATCACCCGAGCCCATGTCGACGGGGCGGCGGCCCTCATCCACGGCCTCGTTGCTCCCTTCGGGCGAGATCGACGGCGGCGCCGGCTGCAAGCCCGCCGCCCGACCCTCAGACCACGAACTGGCCGCCGTTCGCCGAAAGGGTCGACCCGGTGATGAAGCCGGCATCGTCGGAGGCCAGGAACGTCACGCAGCGGCCGATCTCTTCGGCCTCGCCCAGCCGCCCCACGGGGATCTGCGGCAGAATGTTCTTCTCCATGACCTCGGGCTTGATGCCCGCCATCATGTCGGTGTCGATGTAGCCCGGACAGACCGCGTTCACCGTGATCCCGGCCCGCGCGCCCTCCTGCGCAAGCGCCTTGGTGAAACCCAGGTCGCCCGCTTTCGCAGCGGAATAGTTGACCTGCGCGAACTGCCCCTTCTGCCCGTTGATCGAGGAGATGGTGATCACCCGCCCGAACTTGCGTTCGCGCATGCCCCCCCAGACGTTGTGGGTCATGTTGAAGACGCCCGTCAGGTTGGTGTCGATCACCTCGTGCCATTGTTCGGGCGTCATCTTGTGGAAGGGCGCGTCGCGGGTGATGCCGGCGTTGTTGACCAGTATGTCGACCGGCCCGAGCTCCTGCGCGACCGTCTCGATCCCGTCCTTGCAGGCCTGATAGTCGCCCACGTCCCACTTGTAGGTCTTGATGCCGGTCTCTTCGGTGAAGGCGGCGGCCTTCTCGTCGTTGCCGGCATAGGTCGCAGCGACGGTGCAGCCCGCTTCCTTCAACGCCTTGGCGATAGCGGCGCCGATGCCGCGCGAGCCGCCGGTGACCAATGCGATACGTGCCATATGTCTTTCCTCCCGATCAGTCATGCGTTCGGCGCCGTTCTGTGGGCGCCCGTCGAGGGCCGGCGCGGGGATGCCGCGCGCCGGCTAGCTTCGGTCAGGGCCGCTCGACGCAGAGCGCCACGCCCATGCCGCCGCCGATGCAGAGCGTCGCGAGGCCCTTCTTGGCGCCGCGCCGCTTCATCTCGAAGAGCAGGGTGTTCAGCACCCGGGCGCCCGAGGCGCCGATGGGATGGCCGATGGCGATGGCGCCGCCGTTGACGTTAACGATCTCGGGGTCCCAGCCCATGTCCTTGTTGACCGCGCAGGCCTGCGCCGCGAAGGCCTCGTTGGCCTCCACCAGGTCGAGGTCTCCCACCTTCCAGCCGGCCTTCTCCAGCGCCTTGCGGCTGGCATAGATCGGGCCGACGCCCATGATCGCGGGGTCGAGCCCGGCGGTGGCGTAGCTGGCGATCCGCGCCAGCGGCTCGATCCCCCGGCGCTCCGCCTCGTCGGCCTTCATCAGGATGAAACCCGCCGCGCCGTCGTTGAGCCCGCTGGCATTGCCCGCCGTGACGGATCCGTCCTTGGCGAAGGCCGGGCGCAGCTTCGACATCGCGTCCATGTTGGCGCCGTGGCGGATGTACTCGTCCTTGTCGACGGTGATGTCGCCCTTGCGGGACTTGACGGTGAAGGGGATCACCTCGTCATCGAAGCGGCCGGCCTTCTGGGCGGCCTCGGCCTTGTTCTGGCTGGCCACGGCGAACTCGTCCTGCTGGTCGCGGCTGATCTGGAACTTCTCGGCGACGTTCTCGGCGGTCTGGCCCATGTGGTAGCCGTTGAATGCATCCCAGAGGCCGTCGCGGATCATCGTGTCGATATAGGTCAGGTCGCCCATCTTCTGGCCCAGCCGGATATTCGCGGCGTGCGGCGCCATCGACATGTTCTCCTGCCCGCCGGCGGCGATGATCGCGGCGTCGCCCAGCATGATGTGCTGCGCGCCGAGCGCCACCGCCCGCAGGCCCGAGCCGCAGACCTGGTTGATGCTCCAGGCGGCGCTCTCCTGCGGGAGGCCGGCGTTGATATGGGCCTGGCGCGCGGGGTTCTGGCCCTGGGCGGCGGTGAGGACCTGGCCGAGGATCGTCTCCGACACCTCGGACTTGTCGATGCCGGCGCGTTCCACGACCGCCTCCAGCATGGCGGCGCCAAGGTCGTGGGCGGGGGTATTGGCGAAGGCGCCGAGGAAGCTGCCGACCGCCGTGCGGCCTGCGGATGCGATTACGACGTCGGTCATGGTGGGTCCTCTCCGGTAGGGTCCTTGGCGCCCGGCGCCGCCGTTGCGCGGGGGCCGGGCCTCGGGGACCACTGACACCACGTTCGCACAGCTTTGTCACCCCGGCGCGGCGGCGGCCCCAGGCCGCCGAGGGGCGGCGCGCACGGAGCGGGAGGGAGCCTCCGGCGGGGATATTTGAGGAATATCGAATAGGGGGGCGGCGCGGCGTTGCCTGCGGCTCTCGGGGGGTGGAGCGGCTCTTCAGGCGCGGAGGATCGCCCAGGCGCGGGCGTCGGTCCTTTCAGCGCCGCCGCGCAGGCGGGCGGCCTGGCGAGGCTCCCGGCTATCGCCCGGGGCCGCGACGGGGGCGGAGAATTGCCTTGGCTCCGGCGCCGTCCCGCTCGGCGCGGCCGTGCTGGCGGGCGGCGTGGTCCCGTGCGTTCAGCTTTCGGGCGGGGCGGCGATGAGGGCCTGCAGGATCGCCTTGGCACTGGCGCTGTCCCACTCGGCGTCGCCGCGCAGGCGGGCGATCTCGAAGCCCCGGCGATCCAAGATGACGGTGATCGGCAGCCCCAGCACTGCCATCTGCCGGGCGCCCTCCTGGCCGCGATCCTGGTAGAGGGGCAGGGTGGCGATGCCCTCTTCCTCGAAGAAGCGGCGCATGCCGGCGGGGGAGTTGCGGCCCGTCGCGAGGGTCACCACGGCGAAGTCCGCGCCGCCGAGCTCGGCGTTCAGCCGGTCGAGCGCCGGCATCTCGTGGCGGCATGGCGCGCACCAGGTGGCCCAGAAGTTCAGCACCACGATGCGGCCCGCATAGTCCGACAGGCGGCCTTCGGTGCCGTCGGGCCTGGCCAGCACCAGGTCGGGCACCTCCTGGGGGGCAGCGGCGAAGTTGAGCTTCTTCATGCCCCCCTCGCGCAGGGCCTCCAGCGCCGGGATGTCGCTCTGCGCCGCGGCGGGCAGCGACAGGGCGGCGACGGCGAGGGCGACGATGGCGAAGGCGGCGAGGAGGGTGGCGCGCACGGGAGGGGCTCCTTGGCAGGGTCGCTTCCCTGATGCGGGCGCATCCCCGCCCCGGTCAAGCGGTGGCATGCGCCTTTGCGGGCGCGATGGCGCGGACGTGATCTGCGGCAGCCCCCCCGGACGGCGAAGGTTTGCGCGCCCCGGCCCGGGCGGCTATGGGAGGCGCGGCCGGGGTTCCGGCGCGCAACGCAAGGCCCCGCCCCATGACAGACAGCCCCGACATCTCCGGCGACACCTCCAGCAACGCCATGTGGGGCGGCCGCTTCGCCGCGGGGCCCGACGCCATCATGGAGGCGATCAACGCCTCCATCGGCTTCGACCGGCGCCTGGCCGCGCAGGACATTACCGGCAGCCGCGCCCATGCCGCGATGCTGGCGGCACAGGGGATCGTGACCCAGGAGGACGCCCGCGCCATCGCCGCGGGGCTCGATGCGGTCGAGGCCGAGATCGCCGCGGGCACGTTCGAGTTCCGCACCGCGCTGGAAGACATCCACATGAACATCGAGGCGCGGCTGGCCGAGATCGCCGGCCCCGCCGCCGGGCGCCTGCATACGGCGCGCTCGCGCAACGATCAGGTGGCGACCGACTTCCGGCTCTGGGTGCGCGAGCAATGCGAGGCCGCCGAGGCGGGGCTGGGCGCGCTGATGGCGGCGCTCGTCGCGCAGGCGGCGGCGGGGGCGGACTGGGTCATGCCGGGCTTCACCCACCTGCAGGTGGCGCAGCCGGTGACCTGGGGTCACCACATGCTGGCCTATGTCGAGATGTTCGCCCGTGACCGCAGCCGCTTCCGGGATGCCCGCACCCGCATGAACGAATGCCCGCTGGGGGCGGCGGCGCTGGCCGGCACGTCGTTCCCCATCGACCGGGACGCCACCGCGGCGGCGCTCGGCTTCGACCGGCCGATGGCCAATTCGCTGGATGCTGTCAGCGACCGGGACTTCGCGCTGGAATTCCTTTCGGCCGCCGCCATCTGCGCCACCCATCTGAGCCGGCTGAGCGAGGAGCTGGTGATCTGGTCCTCGGCGCAGTTCCGCTTCGTGCGCCTGAGCGACCGCTTCTCGACCGGTTCCAGCATCATGCCGCAGAAGCGCAACCCCGACGCGGCCGAGCTGATCCGCGCCAAGACCGGGCGGATCGCCGGCGCCCTGGTGAGCCTGCTGACGGTGATGAAGGGCCTGCCGCTCGCCTATTCCAAGGACATGCAGGAAGACAAGGAGGCCGTGTTCGACGCCGCCGACACGCTGATGCTGGCGCTGGCGGCGATGACCGGCATGATGGGCGACCTGACCGTGAACCGCGCGGCGCTGGAGGCGGCGGCGGGGGCCGGCTTCGCCACCGCCACCGATCTGGCGGACTGGCTGGTGCGCGCCGCCGGGCTACCGTTCCGCGAGGCGCATCACGTGACAGGCCGCCTCGTGGCGCTGGCCGAGGCGCGGCAGGTGGATCTGGCGGATCTGAGCCTGGAGGAGATGCAGGGGGTCCACGCCGCGATCACGGGGGATGTCTTTGCGGTGCTGGGCGTGCATAATTCGGTGGCCAGCCGGACCTCGCTCGGTGGCACCGCGCCGGAGCGGGTGCGCGGCCAGGTGGCACGGTGGCAGGCAAGGCTGGAGGTGGCGCGATGACGAAGGCAGGCGGGGCGACGGGCGGAATGCGGCAAATGGCGGCACTTGTGGTCCTCTGCGCGCTCGCGGCGTGCACGCAGCCGGGCGGCCCGGATGTGGGCGCCGTGGCCAGCGTCGGCACCGGCGGCACGAACGTCGGCGTCGGCGCCAGCAGCGGCCGGGTCAGCGCGGGTGTCGGCACCGGCGGGGCCGGGGCCTCGGCCCGGGTCGTCGACACGGCGAACGTCGACGTCGGCGTGGGCGTCGGCACCGGCGGGGCCTCGGTCGGGGTCGGCAGCGGGCCTGTCCGGATCGGCATCGGCCGCGGCGGTCTCGGTCTCGGCCTCGGACTTTAGACACAGACGGAGCAGAGAATGACCCATCGCATCCACCTCATCGCCGCCCTCGCGGCCCTCGGGCTGACGCTCGCCGCCTGCGGCGCTGCCGGCCCGCCGATCCGCCCCGATTTCGATCCCGAGCCCGACCCGATCACCGCGCCGAAGCGCGGCGGCGAGGTGACCGTTTCCGGCGACGCGCGCATCGGCGCGATCACCGAACTCTGACACTCGACGATCCCGGCCCGGAGGCCCCATGCAGCTGCGCCACATCTTCCTCGCCCTTGCAATCTGGGGCGCCATCCATCCGATGTCGTGGTTCCTGCGCCACATGGCAGAGACGGGCACCGGCCTTGGCGGGCTGATCGACGCGTGGTACGTCAACGCCTCCACCACAGGGCTCACCTGGGACCTGATCATCTCCGCCATCGCCCTGACGGTCTGGGTGGTGATCGAGGCCACCCGCACCCGCGACTGGCTGTTGCTCGTGGCGATCCCGGCGACCTTCTGCATCGGGGTCAGCTGCGGCCTGCCGCTCTACCTCTGGCTGCGGTCCCGGCCCGGCCGTGGCACGGCCGCCATCATCTGACCCGCCCGCGGCGCAGCACCGCCGCCATCCGATCCGCCCGCCGGCCGCCCCTGCCATCCGCGGCGCCCCGCCGCACTCCCACAGATCCGCGGCGCCGCGCCGCCGGGCGCCCCGGTTGACCCGGCCGCCAAGCGGCTGCTAACCGGGCCGGCCCGCATCCCGCCGGGCGGCGCGGCGCGAGGCCCCCCCATGGATCACTTCACCTACCGCGATGGCATCCTGCATGCCGAGGATGTGGCCCTGGCCGAGATCGCGGCAGCGGTCGGCACGCCCTTCTACTGCTATTCCGCCGCCACGCTCCTGCGCCATTACCGGCTGCTCGGCGAGGCCCTTGCCGGGCTCGACCACCTGATCTGCTTCGCGATGAAATCCAACGGCAACCAGGCCGTCCTGTCGCTTCTGGGGCAGGCCGGCGCGGGGATGGACGTGGTCTCGGGCGGGGAATACGCCCGCGCCCGCGCCGCCGGCATCCCCGGCGACCGCATCGTATTCTCCGGCATCGGCAAGACCCGCGCCGAGATGGCCCAGGCCCTCACCGGCGGCATCCGCCAGTTCAACGTGGAAAGCGAGCCCGAGCTCGAGGCGCTGAGCGAGGTCGCGGCCGGCCTCGGCCTCACCGCGCCCGTCACGATCCGCGTCAATCCCGATATCGATGCGCGGACCCACGCCAAGATCTCCACCGGCCGCAAGGGCGACAAGTTCGGCATTCCGATCGGCCGCGCGCGGCAGGTCTATGCCCGGGCCGCCGCGCTGCCGGGGATAGAGGTGATCGGCGTCGACGTGCATATCGGCAGCCAGCTTACCGAGCTCGCTCCCTTCGAGGCCGCCTATGCCATGGTCGCCGACCTGACGCGGACGCTGCGCGCCGACGGCCACGACATCCGCCGCCTCGATCTGGGCGGCGGCCTCGGCATCCCCTATGCCGCCAGCAACGCCGCCCCGCCGCTGCCCGCCGATTACGGCGCCATGGTGCGCCGCACCGTGGGGGATCTTGGCTGCGAGATCGAGATCGAGCCGGGGCGGCTGATCTCCGGCAATGCCGGGGTGCTGGTGAGCGAGGTTCTTTACCTTAAGGAAGGCGAGGACAGGCAGTTCCTGATCCTCGACGCGGCGATGAACGATCTGCTGCGCCCCGCCATGTACGACGCGCACCACGACATCGTGCCGCTGGAAGAGCCCGCGCCGGGCGCCGGGGTCGCCCCCTACGACGTCGTCGGCCCGGTCTGCGAATCGGGCGACACCTTCGCGCGCGGCCGCTACTTGCCGCGCCTCGAAGCCGGCGCCCGCGTCGCCTTCCGCTCCGCCGGGGCCTACGGGGCGGTCATGGCCTCGGAATACAACACGAGGCCGCTGGTGCCCGAGGTGATGGTGCAGGGCGCGGACTGGGCCGTGGTCCGCGCCCGCCCCTCCATCGAAGAGATCATCGCCCGCGACACCGTGCCAGGCTGGCTGCGCGCCGAAGCCTGAAAGCGGGCAGGCACGCCGCCTGGCCGCGCCCGGCGCGACCGGGCGGGGCCGCCGACCCTACGGGTTCTGCCCGCCGAGGCCGCCTCGGCCCGGCGGGACCACGCCGCACGCCGCAAGGGCAGCCCCGAGGCCCCCCCCCCCGGGATCCCCCCGCATCCCACCGGTTGCGCCCGATTTTCCGGCATGTCCCCGGCGGGGGCCGGTCAACTCGGCGTCAGCTTCGCCCGCCCGCCTTTGACCTGCTCCGAAACCGCGATACCCTTGTCGCCATCGTGCCTTCCACCGGCGCGGGAGGATCGAGCATGACGACCGGCCAAGAGTCCCCTCCTCAGACCCCAGCGCGGGGCCCCGGCGGCAATCGCCCCGCGATCCGCGACCGCAACCGCACCCAGCGGGCGCTGCGGGTGGCGCGCCGGCCGCTGATCCTCACCCAGATCGGGCTAGGCGCCGAACGGTTCGTCCGCGCCTTCTGGCCGCTCTGGGCGATACTCCTCACGGTGCTGGCGCTGCTCTTTCTGGGCCTCCACGACGCCGCGCGGGTCGAGACGGTCTGGATCGGCGCATTGGTCGCCGCGATGGGCACCCTTTGGGCGCTCTGGCACGGCCTGCGGCGCTTCCGCTTCCCCCGCCGTTCCGAGGCCGCCGACCGGCTGGACGCCACCATGCCCGGCCGCCCGATCAGCGCGCTGGCCGACGCGCAGGCCATCGGCGCTGCCGATGCCGCCTCCGTCGCCGTCTGGGAGGCGCATCGCCGCCGCATGGCCGCCCGCCTCGCCGGCGCCCGCGCCGTGCGGGGCGATCTGCGGCTGGCGCGCTTCGATCCGTTCGGCCTGCGCTTTCTGGCGCTGAGCGTCTTCGTCACCGCGCTGATCTTCGGCTCCGTCTGGCGGGTCGAGAGCCTGGGCGACATAGCCCCGGGCGGCGGTCAGGCGCTCGCCTCCGGCCCCGCATGGGAGGGTTGGATCGAGCCGCCCGCCCATACCGGCCGGCCCAGCCTCTATCTCGGCGACCTGCCCCGGGGCCGCCTCGCGATCCCCGAAGGCAGCCGCATCGCGCTGCGCCTCTACGGCGAGGTCGGCGCCCTGCAGGTGATCGAGACCGTCTCCGGCGCCGAAGCCGCGCCGGAAGCCGCCCCCGCGCCTGCCGAGGGCGCCGCCCCGACGGACAGCGCCACCGCCACGCCCGCAGAGACCGCGCCCGATTTCCTCGCCATCCAGGATGGCCGTCTGGAAGTGCAGGGCCCCGGCGGCGCCGCCTGGGACATCGCCCTCATTCCCGATGACCCCCCCGTCATCGCCATCGACGGTCCGCTCGGCCGCGAAGCCAACGGCGAGATGAGCCAGGGCTATGCCGCGACCGACGATTACGGCGTCACCGGCGCCCGCGCGGTGTTCTCCCTCGATCTGGCCGCGGTGGAGCGGCGCCACGGCCTGCTGGCGGCCCCGGAAGCGCGCGACGACATCGTCGTCGACCTGCCTCTGCCGATCACCGGCGACCGCGCCGAATTCCGCGAGACCCTGATCGAGAACTTCAGCGAACACCCCTGGGCCAACCTGCCCGTCACCCTGCAACTCGAGGCGCTCGACGCCGCGGGCAACCTCGGGCTCTCCGCCGCGGAGCCGCTGGCCGGCCTGCCAGGGCGGCGCTTCTTCGATCCGCTCGCCCGCAGCATCGTCGAGCAGCGCCGCGACCTGCTGTGGAGCCGCGAGAACGCCCCCCGCATCGCCCAGGTGCTGCGCGCCGTCTCGCACCGCCCCGAAGACAATTTCCGCTCGCAGACCGACTACCTGCGCCTGCGGGTCACCATCCGCCGGCTGGAAACCGCCACCGAGTTCGGCCTGCGCGAAGAGACCCGCGACGAGATCGCCCAGGCGCTCTGGGATCTGGCGCTGCGGCTGGAGGAGGGCGACCTCTCGGACGCGCTGGAGCGGCTGCGCCGGGCCCAGGACCGGCTGGCCGAGGCGATGGACGAGGGCGCCTCCGACGAGGAGATCGCCGAGCTGATGCAGGAGCTGCGGGAGGCCATGCAGGAGTACATGCGCCAGCTCGCCGAGCAGGCGCAGCAGGACGGCACCGAGAGCGCCGAGCTCGACGGGCAGGAGCTGTCGGGCCAGGACCTGCAGGACATGATGGACCGCATCCAGGAGCTCATGGAAGAGGGCCGGATGGACGAGGCGCAGGCGCTTCTGGATCAGCTGCGCCAGATGATGGAGAACATGCAGATCGCCCAGGGGCAGCAGGGCGGCCAGCCCAGCCCCGGCCAGCAGGCGATGCAGGGCCTGCAGGAGACGCTGCGCGACCAGCAGGGCCTGAGCGACGAGGCGTTCCGCGACCTCCAGGAGCAGTTCAACCAGCCGGGCCAGCAGGGCCAGCAGCCGGGGCAGGGGCAGCAGGGCCGGCAACCGGGGCAGGGCCAGCAGCCCGGGCAGGGCCAGCAACCGGGGCAGGGCCAGCAATTCGGCCAGGGTCAGGGTCAGGGGCAAGGCCAGTCGCCCGGACAGCCCGGCCAGCAGCCCGGCCAGGGCCTCGCCGAAAGCCTCGCCGACAGGCAGGAGGCCCTGCGTCAGACCCTGCGACAGCAGCGCGAGGGTCTGCCCGGCAACGGTACCGCCGGCGAGGCGCTCGACCGCGCCGGGCGGGCCATGGACGAGGCCGAGGATGCCCTGCGCCAGGACGACTACGCCGGTGCCATCGACAACCAGGCCGAGGCGATGGACGCGATCCGCGAGGGCATGCAGGACCTGGGCGAGGAACTGGCCCAGCAGCAGGGCCAGCAGGGGCTGGGCCAGCAGGGCGAGGCCTTCGGCGATGCCGCACCCAACGGCACCCAGGATCCGCTTGGCCGCGAAGCCGGCTCCGAAGGCCAGCTCGGCACCGCCGAGAGCCTGCTGCAAGGCGAAGACGTGTATCGCCGCGCCCGCGACCTGCTCGACGAGATCCGCCGCCGCTCCGCCGAGCAGGAGCGGCCCGACGCGGAGATCGACTACCTCAAGCGCCTGCTGGAGCGGTTCTAAGACAGGCGCCAAGCTGGAGCGTCTGCTGACGCTCGACAACTCGATCCTTTGCTCCGACGAGATCCGCGGCCGCACCGCCGAACAGGGGCGTCCCGACGCTGCGCCCGCCTGACGCTGCGCCCGACTGCCACAGGCGCCCGTTATAGCAATCGCAAGGCAACCGCTCGGCCGCGGGAATGCGACGCCGGGACTGCCATCCGCGAAACGAAAGGGTCAAGGCCGCGCACCCCGCCTGAAGGGGCAAAGGGCGCCCCCGGCCATCCAGCCCGCCGCCCATCCGCCTATGAGGCGAAGCGTTTCCCCGGGCGCCGGCCTGCCGCCCCCGCGCCGCCGCCCGCGTGCCAGCGTCCGGCGGCTCGTGGCGCGCAGGTCAGCCGATGCGGGTCAGGGCATCCGCCAGGAACGCCCGGAGCCGGTCGGCCAACAGGGCATGAAGGTCCGCCCCGGCCTCGGTGACGCGGCGCAAGGCATCCTCTGCCTCCGGCACAGCAGCCGCGATCTGTGGTGCGGCGAGGTAGAGCGCCAGTGCCGCCGCCGTGGCCAGAACCGGCAGCGCGAACCCGATCCGAAAGCCGACCCGCCGGCGCCGCGCCCGGCGCGCCGCACGGGCATGGCGCCGACCCTGCACCAGGTCTGTCGCCGCGGCCGCCCCCGCACGGGCATGGCGCCTGTCCCGGGCCGGTTCTGCCACCGGGGCCGCCCCATAGGCTGGGGTGGCGATGGCGGCCCGAGGCCGCCCGGCCGCTCGCGCGGACCCTCCGGCAAACGGGCGCCCGCCTGCCGGCGGTTCCGAAGACCGCCCGGGGGCGATCGCATCCGTCGGGCGTACGCTCCCGGGTATATCGGCCGGGCTCGAGCGCGCGGGTGCATCCGAGGGGCGCCCGGGTCCGGGTGCATCCGCCGGGCGCGCGCGTCCGGATGGGTCCGCCAGGCGCCCGCGCGCGGGTGCATCCATCGAGCGCCCGGGTCCGGGTGCATCCGTCGGGCGCCCGCGTCCGGGCGCATCCGTCGGGCGCCCGCGTCCGGGTGCATCCGTCGGGCGCCCGGGTCCGGGCGACAGCGGCTGCGTCTCCACCACGATCGGGGCCGGGCGCGGTGCCAGGTCGCCGTCACCGCCCTCTGCCCCCCCAGGGCCGGTACGGGCGATGGACGGCGTGCCGGCCTGGGCATCCTGTCCGGTCTGCCGGCGCGCCCGCGTCTCCCGCTCCGCTTCCTCGCGCAGGAGCGCCAGAACCTTCGGGTCGATCCGCTGGCTGGCGGGCAGGGGGGGCGGCATCCCGCGCGGCGGAGGCGGCCCTCCGTCGTCCGGCTCCCCGGCGTCGTTCTCGTCCGCACCCCCACCCAAGGTGCCGCCCGGGCGAGCGGCCGGGCCTCCCGAGGTCGTCTCGGGTGGGCCGGCCGGTGGGGGGGCGGAGGCGGGGACACCGCCGCTCTGGCTGTGCTTGGACGGCTGGCCTCCGGCCCTGCCGACGGCGCGGGCGCGGGCGCACCGGCTGTGCCTGGGCGGCTGGCCTCCGGCCCTGCCGACGGCGCGGGCGCGGGCGGGCCGGCTGTGCCCGGACGGCTGGCCTCCGGCCTTGCCGATGGCGCGGGCGCGGGCGGGCCGGCTGTGCCTGGACGGCTGGCCTCCGGCCTTGCCGATGGCGCGGGCACCGGCCCTCTGGCTGTGCCTTGGCGGGCGGCCTCCGGCCCTGCCGACGGCGTAGGCGCGAGCGGGCCGCCGGGGCGCACGGGGGCCTTCCCTGCGGACGCGCCGGCCATTCCGCCCGCCCCAGCCTGCCTGTCCGCCCCAGCCTGCCTGTCCGTCCCAGCCTGTCTGGCCGACCCAGCCGGCGCCTCCGTGATCGGCAGCTGGTACCAGCCATGCGTGCAGGCGCTGCATTGCACGTCGCGCCCGCTGGCCGGGATCGCCCGGTCGGGGATGTCGTAGCGCGCCGAGCAGTTCCGACAGACGATCTCCATGGGCCGTCCCCTTCCGCCTGAGGGCCGAGAGCGGCCACCTGCCGTTTTAGCAGCCTCGCGGCAGGGCGGAAAGAGGCCCGCCTCCCGCCGACGCACCAAAGCCGGGCCCCGCGTGCCCGGCCCGCCCCGCAGCCCCACCCTTGCAGGCGGCGGGCGGATGGCGGAGGCTCGGCGCGGCGCCTTCCGCGCCGGGAAGGCCCCGATGATCCGATACGCCTGGCGCTGGTTCCGCTCGCTCGTCTTCGCGGGGCAGATGTATGCCGCCATGGCGCTGCTCGCGATGGTGTTCACCCCGCTCGCGCTCGTCCACCGCCGCTATGCCTTTGCCGGGGTGCGCACCTATCGCCGCTACGTGCGCTGGTCGGCGCGGGCGATGCTGGGCCTGCGCTCCGAGATCCGTGGAGCGGTGCCCCGGGGCGAGGTGATGGTCGCCGCCAAGCACCAGAGCTTCTTCGACATCATCCTGATCTGCTCGGTCCTCGACCGGCCGAAATTCATCATGAAGGCGCAGCTGCGCCGGGCGCCGATCCTGGGCTGGTACGCGCATCGCATGGGCTGCATCCCGGTGGACCGCGGCAAGCGCGGGCAGGCGATCGCGGCGATGAAGGCGGCGGTCGAGGCGGGGCGCATGCGGCCGGGGCAGCTGGTGATCTATCCCCAGGGCACCCGCGTGGCGCCGGGCGTGGCGATGCCCTACAAGATCGGCACCGCCGCGCTCTACGAGCAGCTCGGGCAGGGTTGCGTGCCGGCGGCGACCAATGTGGGGGTGTTCTGGCCGCGCCGCGGGGTCTACCGCAGGCCCGGGCTGGCGGTGGTGGCGTTCCTGGCGCCGATCGAGGCGGGGCGGCCCCTGAAGGGATTCATGGCCGAGCTCGAGGCGACGGTGGAAGGCGCCTCCGAAAGCCTGCGGGCCGAAGCGGTGGGACGCGCCGCGCCCGCGCCCTCCCCGGCGCGGCGCGGCGGCGCGGCCTGAGGGGCGCCGCCGGCCCCTTGCTTTCGCAACCGCGCGGCGCCGACCGAGCCGTTGCGCGAAGCGTACGGGCCGGCTGGGCCGCCCCAGGGCCCCAAGCGTCGCCGAGACCGAACGATCGCGGCGTCGTGACGCGCCTCGGGTCAGGCCCGGTGGGGAGGGTTCGGCTGTACCCCCCGGGCAGTGCCCGGAGGGGCGAGGGGCGGCGCCCCCCCCTTTCGCGAAGGGCGCGCGCGGCCGGGCAATGACTTTAGAGCAACGGCCCCGCCTCAGCCGGCCAGCCCTTTCGCTCCCAGTCCAAGGAACCGCTTGCGCCGGGCCGAGATCAGCCGCCCGCGCGAGAGCCCGCCCACCTCCTTCAGCATCGCCGAGATCGCCGCGCCGACGCTGGCGATGGCGGCCTCGCGGTCCCGCTGCGCCCCGCCCATTGGCTCCGCCACCACCCTGTCGGCCACGCCGAGGGTCTTGAGGTCCTGCGCGGTGAGGCGCAGCGCCTCGGCCGCCTCGCGCATCTTCTCGGCGTCCTTCCACAGGATCGAGGCGCAGCCCTCGGGCGAGATCACCGAATAGACCGAATGCTCCAGCATCGCGAGCCGGTCGGTCGTGGCCAGCGCCACGGCGCCCCCCGATCCGCCCTCGCCGATGATCACCCCCACCAGCGGCACGCCGATCCGCAGGCACGTCTCCGTGCAGCGTGCGATGGCCTCCGCCTGCCCGCGCTCCTCGGCGCCCTTGCCCGGATAGGCGCCCGGCGTGTCGATCAGCGTCACCACCGGCAGCCCGAAGCGGTCGGCCATCCCCATCAGCCGGATCGCCTTGCGGTAGCCCTCGGGCCGCGCCATGCCGAAGTTCCGCTCCAGCCGGGTCGTCGTGTCGTGGCCGCGCTCCTGGCCGATCACCACGCAGGGCGCGTCGTCCAGCCGCGCCAGCCCGCCGATCACCGCGTGGTCCTCGCCGAAGGTGCGGTCGCCGGCCAGCGGCGTAAACTCGGTGAACAGCGCCTCCACGTAATCCTGGCAGCGCGGGCGCTCGGGATGCCGCGCCACCTGGCATTTCCGCCAGGCGCTCAGGTCCTTGTAGAGGCTCTTGAGCATGTCCCGCGCCTTGCGGTCCAGCGCCGCGGCCTCCTTCTCCACGTCCATCTCGGGCGTCGCGCGGGCCATCGCGCGCAGCTCCTCGGCCTTGCCCTCGATCTCGGCAAGCGGCTTCTCGAAGTCGAGATAATGGGTCACGGGCGCTGGCGGCTTTCACGTTGTCGGACGCGCGGCACTTACTTAGCCTGCGCGCCGAAGACAAGCGCGCGGGCTATCCGCCTCCGCCACCTATAACGTTGACATTATATGCCCCGCAGGTTATATCCCCAATACACGCAACGGTCGTGGGTCCTGCCGGCGGTGCCCGGACGGGATCGCGGCGATCCTGGCGCAGCACCGGGCCCTCAGCCCGGAGGAGGAGGCATTCGTGACCGGCGAACTGGCAGGCCTCGGCAGCGACGACAAGCCGGATTCCAGCCTGATCCTCGATCTGTCGGGCCGCGACGCGGACGGTGCGGCGCGGCGGTTCGACGTCTACGCCCATCCGGTGCGGCGTGGCACCCGCGCGATCCTTCTGAGCGTCGATGCCAAGGCCCGCGCCGAGCCGGTGATGCATCATGGCGTCTGGCAGGCCGCCACGGCGCGCGCCGCCGCCGCGCGCTGCGTGCCGGGCGACCGCGGCATCGAAAATCCCCTGATGGAGGCGATCAACCATGGCTGAACGTCAGCGCAAGACCCGCGGCAAGGCGGCAAGGATCCCGCAATCCGGCCCGGAGGCGCCCCGTACCGCCGCCGCCGCAATGGGTGCCGCCGCAAGCGTCGGAAGCCCGCGCGGCAGAGCCGCCAAGCCGCGCGGCAAGGCCGGCGCCTCGTCCGTGCAGCCGAGGCCCGCGCCGGATGAGGTCGCCGCGACGGACACCTCGGGCGCGGCCTTCCTCGCGGCCCGGATGGCGGAGCGGCCGGAGCTGCGCGCCCTCGTGGCGGCCAATGCCGAGGAGGCGCGGATCAAGACCCAGCTGCGCCGCGCCCGCGCCGCCGCCGGGCTGACCCAGGCGCAGCTGGCGGACGCCGCCGGGTGGAAGCAGCCCTACGTCTCGCGGCTGGAACGCTTCGACGGCGCGGTGCCCTCGGAGGCCGTGCAGGACCGCTGGTTCGGCGCCTGCGGCTTCGAGGTCGAGCGCGAGGCGGTCGTCTATCGCCTGGACAAGGACGGCGCGCGCGAGGTCGTGGCCACCTGGCGCGGCTGAGCCCCGGGAATGGGCCGGCCTGACGGTAGGGCGCGATGAGCTGGGCGCAGGCCTTCGACCTGATGAGCCTCGCCGGCATCGCGCTCCTCTCGGTGCCGGTGCTGGCGCTCGACCGGCGCAAGGCGCTGGTGGCGCCGAAGGGGCAGGCGCGCCCGATCGGCCAGGGGGCCGAGGCGCTGGCGCGCGAGGCCGACGCCCGACGCGACACCTGGCTGAACGCCTGGCGCCGCCGCGACAGGATCTGCCTCTGGGCCGGCTACGCCCTGCTGCTCTCCAGCGCCGCGGGGCGGGTCTTCGTCTGAGGCGACAGGGCGATAGGCGGAAGGACGGCTGGCGGATGAACCCCTCCGGAGCGGCCGGCCCCCCGCGGCGCGACGGCGCCGGCTACCGGGCGATCATCTCCGATTGGCGCACGATCACCTCGGCCTGCTTGATGCTGGCGATGTCCACCAGCCGGCCCTTGTAGACGGTCGCCCCCTCGCCGCGGGCCTTGGCGCCCTCCATCGCCTCCAGGATCTCCCGCGCCTCGGCCACCGCCGCCTCGCTCTGGGTGAACACCTCGTTGGCCAGGGCGATCTGGCTGGGATGGATCGCCCACTTGCCGACCATGCCCAGCACCGCCGACCGCCGCGCCTGCGCCCGGAAGCCCTCGGCGTCCGAGATGTCGCCGAAGGGGCCGTCCACCGGCAGCAGCCCGTGGGTGCGGCAGGCCGCCACGATCGCCGTCTGCACGTGGTGCCAGGGGTCCGACCAGTGCCGCGCGCCCTCGTGAAGCATGTAGTAATCCTTTTGGGTGCCGCCGATGCCGGTGGTCTGCATGCCCATGGAGGCCGCGAAATCGGCGGCGCCGAGGCTCATCGCCTGCAGCCGGGGGGAGGCGGCGGCGATCTCCTCCACATGCGCCAGACCGGCCGCGCTTTCGATGATGACCTCCAGGCTCACCTGCGCCGCGCGCCCGGCGGCGCGTTCCACCGCGCTCAGCAGCGCGTCGACGGCATAGACGTCCGCCGCGCAGCCGACCTTCGGGATCATGATCTGGTCCAGCCGGTCGCCGCCCCGCTCGATCAGGTCCACCACGTCGCGGTACCAGTAGGGCGTGTCGAGCGCGTTGATCCGGACGCTGACGAGCTTCGTGCCCCAGTCGACCCCGCTCAGCGCCGCGACCACGTTGGCGCGCGCGGCGTCCTTGTCGCCGGGCGCCACGGAATCCTCCAGATCCATGTTGATCACGTCGGCGTCGCTCGCGGCCATCTTCGCGAAGAGCTTCACGTTCGATCCCGGCCCGAAAAGCTGGCAGCGGTTGGGGCGGGCGGGCGAGGGCGGCTGGATGCGGAACGACATGGGCGGGGTTCTCCGGAGCGGGGATGGGCGGGATGTGCCGGCCAAGGTGCTAGGTCGTGGGGCGGGGGGGCGCAAGGCGCGGCCTGCTGGGCTGCCGCACGGTGCCGGCGGCGGCGCCGGAGGGGCCAGCCCCTCCGGACCTCCCCGGGATATTTCCGGAATATCGAAAGGGGGCGCGGCGCAGATGTGCAGCCCGTGGTGCACGGTCGCGGTGCTGGGGGGGAACGCAAGGCGCGGCCTGCTGGCCTTCCGCATGGTGCCGGCGGCGGCGCCGGAGGGGCCGGCCCCTCCGGACCTCCCCGGGATATTTATGGAATATCGAAAGGGGGGGGCGGGGCGCCTGGCCTTCGCCTCCGGCCGCTTGCCGAGCCATGGCGTTCGGGTCCATAGCTTGGCCCTGCCGTTTCGGCCAGGTCCGGCCCTGCAAGGAGTGCCCCCGATGATCCAGACCCCGTATCTGCTGTTTCTCGGCGACGCGCCCGATCAGCTTGCCGCGAAGGTGGCGCAGGGGGTCCGCGACTGGCGGCCGGAATTCGCGCTCGGCCAGATCCGGCTGCCGGGATGCAAGGCGGATCTGAGGGTTCCCGACATGACGCTGCCCGAGGCCTGGGAAGCGGGCGCGCGAACGCTGGTGATCGGGGTGGCCAACCGCGGCGGCACGTTTTCGGAGACGTGGAAGGCCTGCCTGCTGGAGGCCATCGGCCTTGGATTCGATCTGGCGGCGGGGCTGCATACCTTCCTGCGCGACGATCCCGATCTGGCGGGCGCCGCGAAGGCCGCCGGCACGAAGCTGCACGACGTGCGGGTGCCGACCGTGCGCTACCCGATCGCCGACGGCACGCGCCGGGCCGGCAAGCGCTGTCTGGCGGTGGGCACCGACTGCTCGGTCGGCAAGATGTACACCGCGCTCGCCATGGAGGCCGAGATGCGCCGGCGCGACCTGCCGGGCACCTTCCGCGCCACCGGGCAGACGGGCATCCTCATCACCGGCGGCGGCGTGCCGCTCGACGCGGTGATCGCGGATTTCATGGCCGGCTCGATCGAATGGCTGACGCCCGCGGGCGACCCCGACCACTGGGACCTGATCGAGGGGCAGGGCAGCCTCTTCCACGTCTCGTTCTCGGGCGTCACCCTGGCGCTGATCCATGGCGGCCAGCCCGACGCGCTGATCCTGTGCGACGAGCCGACGCGCAGCCACATGCGCGGCCTGCCCGACTACGCGCCGCCGTCGCTCGAGCAGGTGCGCGACGCGGCGCTGACGATGGCGCGGGTGGCCAACCCCGATTGCGTGGTGGTGGGCGTCTCGGTCAACACCCAGCACCTGACCGAGGAGGAGGCCGCGGCGCATCTGGCGGAGGTCGAGGCGCGGCTGGGCCTGCCCGCGGTCGACCCGTTCCGCCATGGTGCGGGGCGGCTGGTCGACGCGCTGATGGCGGTCTGAGCGGTGCAGCTCAGCGTCGCGGCAGAGCGGTTCGCGCTGGCCCGGGCCTTCACCATCTCGCGGGGCAGCAAGACGGAGGCCGCGGTGCTGACCGTCACCGCCCGCGACGGGACGGCGGCGGGGCGCGGCGAATGCGTGCCCTACGCCCGCTACGGCGAGACGCTGGAGAGCGTGGCGGCGCAGATCGCGGCGCTGCCGGAGGGGCTGACGCGGGAGGCGTTGCAGGACGCCATGGCCCCCGGCGCCGGGCGCAACGCGGTGGATTGCGCGCTTTGGGATCTGCAGGCCAAGCGTGCCGGCGCCCGCGTCTGGCAGCTGGCGGGCCTGGCCGAACCGGGGCCGATGATCACCGCCTACACCCTTTCGCTCGACAGTCCCGAGGCGATGCGCGCGGCGGCGGCAGAACAGGCCCATCGGCCGCTGTTGAAGATCAAGCTCGGCACGCCGGACGACATGCCGCGGCTGGAGGCTGTGCGGGCGGGCGCGCCTGAAGCCACGATCGTCGTCGATGCCAACGAGGGCTGGTCGGCCGCGATCTACGCCGACCTCGCGCCGCATCTGCAGCGCCTCGGCGTGGCGCTGGTGGAGCAGCCGCTGCCGGCCGGAGACGACGAGGCCCTGCGTGGCATGAGCCGCCCCGTGCCCGTCTGCGCCGACGAGAGCGCCCACGACCGCGCCTCGCTGGCAGGGCTGGCGGGCAAGTACGACCTGGTCAACGTCAAGCTCGACAAGACCGGCGGGCTGACCGAGGCGCTGGCCATGGTCGCGGCGGCGCGGGAGGCGGGCCTTGGCGTGATGCTCGGCTGCATGGTGGGCACGTCGCTGGGGATGGCGCCGGCGGTGCTGGCGGCGCAGGGGGCGGCCTACACCGATCTCGACGGGCCGCTCCTGCTGGCGCGCGATCGCGAGCCGCCGCTGCGCTACGACGACGCCGGCGTGCACCCCCCCGATCCCGCGCTTTGGGGGTGACGAGCGCCCGGAAAAGGGTCCGGGGGACGCTTTTCAGCGAGGAACGCACGGAGTGCCGAGAGCGCCCGGAAAAGGGTCCGGGGGACGCTTTTCAGCGAGGAACGCACGGAGTGCCAGGAGCGCCCGGAAAAGGGTCCGGGGGACGCTTTGAAGCGAGGAACGCACGGAGTGCCGAGAGCGCCCGGAAAAGGGTCCGGGGGACGCTTTTCAGCGAGGAACGCGCGGAGCGCCAAGAGCGCCCGGAAAAGGGTCCGGCGTCGCCCTCCAGGCGAAGACCGCGCGAGGCACCGGGCGCCAGCGCCTGCCGATGCCGGGCCGCGCCCGGAGCGCCCCACCCGCCCACCCGAGCGCTCCGGGCGCGGCCCGGCTGCCCGGGGTCGGCCATGGCGCCGGGACCTTTCGGGCACCCGCGCCTAACCGCGCCCCGCGATCTGCGTCAGGAACACCCCCGCGGCCATCGTCGCGATCCCCAGCGTCCGCACCGGGGTCAGCGGCGAGAGCCGCGCCCCGAACAGCCCGAAGTGGTCGATCGCCGCCGCCGAGATCAGTTGCCCCAGCAGCACGAAGAAGACCGCGTTGCCGACCCCGAACCGCGGCGCCACGGTGGTGACCGCCAGCACGTAGAACGCCACCAGCACGCCGCCCAGCAGCAGGTGCCGCGGCGCCGCCGCCAGCCCCGCAAGGCTGCCGCCCATCGCCGCCCAGGCCGCGCCCGCGGCGATCAGCGCCACCACGAACAGCACGAAGGCCGCCGCCGCGGGCGAGCCCAGCCGTGCGCCGAGCGCCGCGTTCAGCGCCGCCAGCAGCGGAATGCCGAGCCCCGCGACAAGCATGATCGCGGCATGGGCTGTGGATGCGGGCATGGGGGGCGTCCTCGTCCTGGGTATCGTCCTGCGGCCAGTCCTACCGGGTCTGCCGCGCAGGTTCCATCGCCAGGGGCCGCGGCCCGGCGCCCGGATGGCCCTCAGCCACCCTTTGGCCGCGGCAGCCCGAACACGTCCCGCGCGACGCCGTCGGGAAACGCCTCCCGGGCAATCCACGCGCCGCCAAGTGCTGCGACCAGCGCCCGCGCGGCGGCGTTCTCGTCCGTCATGTGGGTCTCGACCAGATCCCAGCCCAGCACGCGATAGCCCCAGGAGATCGCCGCCAGCGACGCCTCCTTCGCGTAGCCCTGCCGCCGCGCCTCCGCCGCGATCCACCAGGTCAGCTCCGGCCGCGGCCAGCCCTCGGGCCAGACCAGCCCGCAGCTGCCCACCAGCACGCCATCGCCGCGCCGCTCCACCGCCCAGGGCCCGTAACCGCGCAGGCCCCAATGCCCCAGATCCCGCGCCAGCCTGTCCCAGGCCGCCTTCCGCCCCAGCGGCCCGCCATAGAATCGCGAGGCCGCCGCATCGCCGTAGAACGCCGCATAGGCCGCCGCGTCGCCCGCCCGCGGCGCCCGCAGGCGCAGCCGCTCGGTCGTCAGTTCGGGAATCGCGTCCATCTCTTCCTCCTCGGCAGGCGCGGGGCATTCCGCCCGCCCCCGGATCGCGCTAAGCCGACCGGGCCCACCTCCCGCCGGAGCGCCGCCGATGTCCAGCCACAAGCCTCCCCCCGATGCCGCCCCCGATGACGCCCCCGAACGGGTCCGCATCCTCTCGCAGGAGGTCGTGGCCTCTGGCTGGTCCACCCTCACCCGCTTCCGCCTCGCGCTCCCCACCGCCGAAGGCACCTGGCAGGAAACCCTGCGCGAGACCTACGACCGCGGCGACGGCGCCGCAATCCTGCCCATCGACCCGGAGCGCGGCACGGTGCTCCTCGTCCGGCAGTTCCGCTTTCCCGCCTTCCGCAACGGCTCCGACGGGATGCTGGTCGAGGTCGCCGCCGGCCTTCTTGACGCCGCCGACCCCGCCACCGCATCCGCGCCGAGGCGGAAGAGGAACTGGGCCTGCGCCTCGGCGCGCTCACCCTCGTCTTCGACGCCTTCATGTCCCCCGGCAGCGTCACCGAACGGCTCACCTCTACACCGCGCGCTACACGCCGAAGACCGGGTCGCCCCGGGCGGCGGGGTCGCGGCCGAGGCGGAGCGGATCGAGGTGATCGAGATGCCGCTGACCGAAGCGATGGCCATGGTGGCCGACGGGCGATCCGCGACGGCAAGACCATCATGCTGCTGCAGCACGCCGCCCTGCAGGGGCTTGCGGGCCCGGCGAAGGCGCGCCGGGCGCCGACGCTGCGATCCCCACTTGACGCTGGCCCCGCGCCGCGCGACCACCCCGCCCAGTCTCGCCGAAGGGAGTTCGCCCATGCCCCGCACCGTCTATGTCAACGGCGCCTACCTACCCGAGGACGAGGCGAAGGTCTCGATCTTCGACCGCGGCTTCCTCTTCGCCGATGCGGTCTACGAGGTCACCTCGGTCCTCGGCGGCAAGCTGATCGACTTCGACGCCCACGCCGCACGGCTGGAACGCTCGCTGGGCGAGCTCGACATGGCCATGCCGCTCGACATCGAGGCGCTGCGCGGGATCCACCGCACCCTGGTGCGACAGAACGAGGTAGAGGAGGGGCTGGTCTACCTGCAGGTCAGCGCGCGGCGCCGCCGACCGCGATTTCCTCTACCCCGATGCCGCGACCCCGCCCACCCTGGTGCTCTTCACCCAAGTGCTGGCGCTGACGGCGTCGCCCAAGGCCGAGAAGGGCCTGCGCGTCGGTCTCCATCCCGGACGAACGCTGGGGTCGCCGAGACATCAAGACGACCCAGCTGCTGCTACCCTTCCATGGGCAAGATGGCCGCGAAGTCGAAGGGCGCCGACGACGCCTGGATGGTCGAGGACGGCCACGTGACCGAGGGCACGTCGAACAACGCCTACATCGTCACCAAGGACGGGCGGATCGTCACCCGCGACCTTAGCCGACGCGATCCTTCACGGCATCACCCGCGCCGCGGTGCTGCGCTTCGCCCGCGAGGCGCAGATGAAGGTCGAGGAGCGGCCGTTCACCATCGACGAGGCGAAGGACGCGGCCGAAGCCTTCATCACCTCGGCCACCACCTTCGTGACGCCGGTGGTCGAGATCGACGGGGTGCGGCTCGGCGATGGCACGCCCGGCCCGGTGGCCCGTCGCCTGCGCGAGATCTACCTCGAAGAGAGCCTGGCGAAGGCCGGCTGATGTTGCGCGGGCGGCAAAGGACCGCGCGCAGGGGTCCGACACAAGGCCGACACAACGCCGACCGAATGCCGACAGTCCGAAATCGGGAAAATCGCCGCCCATGATCGTCCATTTCATCGGCGCCGGCCCGGGCGATCCGGAGCTTCTGACCCTCCGGGCCCAGCGTCTGATCGCCGCCTGTCCGGTCTGCCTCTATGCCGGCTCTCTGGTGCCGCAGGCGGTGGTGGCCGGCGCCCCGCCGGGCGCCCTGGTGCGCGACACAGCCTCGATGACGCTGGACGAAACCCATGGAATCATTCGGCAATCCGTGGCCGCCGGCAAGGAAGTCGCGCGCGTCCATTCCGGCGACCCGTCGCTCTACGGCGCCATCGCCGAGCAGATCCGCCGCCTGAAGGCCGACGGCATCGCCTACGACATCACGCCGGGCGTCCCCGCCTACGCCGCCGCCGCCGCCGCCCTCGGCCAGGAGCTGACGATCCCCGGAATCGCCCAAAGCATTGTTCTCACACGGGTTTCCATGAAGTCGACGCCGATGCCCAATGCCGAGACGCTGGAGAATTTCGCCCGCACCGGGGCCACCCTGGCCATCCATCTGGGCATCCGCGCGCTCCTGGAGATCGAGCGCGCCCTGACCCCCCATTACGGCCCCGATTGCCCCGTGGTGGTCGCCACCCGCGTCGGCTGGCCCGACCAGTCGTTCCTGCGCGGAACCCTGTCGGATATCCGCCCACAGGTCCGCGCCGCCAAGGTCACCCGCACCGCACTGATCCTCGTCGGCCCGGCGATGGGCGAGGTCGGCGCCTTCGAAGACAGCGCCCTCTACGACCCCGCCCACCCCACATCTTGCGGCCTGCAATAAAGGCATAACACGATATGCCCGATTTAAAGCGCCTCCTTCCCCTTCGATATTCCAGAAATATCCCCGCCGGAGGCTCCCGCCCCGGCCAAACCCGCGGCTATTGCAGATCCGCGAAGGCCGCCCGAAGCCGCTCCACCGCCTCCTCCACCCGGGCTCGCGGAGTGGCAAGGTTGAACCGCAGGAAGGTCTCACCCCCCGTCCCGAAGCTCGGCCCGTGGTTCACCGCCAGCCGCGCGTCGCGCTCCACCCGGCCGGTGAACTCCTCCCGGCTCATCCCGGTATCCGCAAAATCGACCCACGCCAGATAGGTCGCTTCCATCGGCATCGAGCGCACGCCCGGAATGGCCGCGATCCCCTCGTCGAATATCTTCATGTTTTCCTGCAGATAGCCCATCAACTGGTCCACCCAGGCAGCCCCTTCGGGCGAGTAGGCGGCGCGGGTCATCTCCAGCCCGAAGGCGTTGGGCGAAAGGCCCAGCCCCGCCATCCGCCGCGCGAAACGGGCCCTGAGGTCCGGCTCCGCCACGATCACGTTGCCCACATGCGCCCCGGCGATGTTGAACGTCTTGGTCGCCGCCGTCATCATCACCAGCCGGTCGGCGATCTCGGGCGCCGCCAGCGCCATGGGCACATGGGTCTGCCCCGGCAGGACCAGATCGTGGTGGATCTCGTCGCTCACCAGGATCAGGTCGTGCGACACGCAGAACTCTGCCACCGCGCGCAGCTCCTCGCGGGTCCAGACGCGGCCGCCGGGATTGTGCGGCGAGCAGAGCACCAGCATCCGCTCACCCCCCGTCATCGCGCCCTCCCAGGCGGCGAAGTCCATGACATAGCGGCCATTTTCCTGCGCCAGCGGCAGCTCCACCAGCCGCCGCCCGGAGGCTTTGATGACCCGCGCAAAGGCATGGTAGACCGGCGTCATCAGCACCACGCCGTCTTTCGGCGCGGTGAAGGCGTCAATGCACATCGCGGTGCCGTTCACCAGCCCGTGGGTGCTGAAGATCGCCTCCCTGTCCACCTCCCAGCCATGCCGCTCGGCCATCCACCAGCGGATCGCTTCCTTGCAGGGCGCATCCACGCAAGAATAGCCATAGACCCCGTGGTCCAGCATGCCCTGCAGGGCGTCCTGCACAACCTGTGGCGGGCGGAAATCCATGTCGGCGACCCACATGGCGATCCCGTCCTCGGGCGAGACGCCGTAGACCGGCTCCATCATGTCCCACTTCGTGCAGTTCGTGCCGCGCCGCTCGATCGCCTCGTCGAAACCCATGAACAGTCCTTCCCTCGTTGCGTCCCGGCAGGCTAGGCCACGGGCCGGCAGGGGCAAGGCCGAACACATCGCGGCAGGGCTGTGAACGCCTGCCGAGACCGGCCTGGACGACCCCGCCCGATCATGGGCCACAAGCACTCAGGCCACGCGCGCCGCGGCGTGCGGCCGCCGCGGATTGCAAGCGCCCGGCCCATCGCCTAAATCCCCGACCATGACCCTGCGCCCGATCCTCCTGCACCCCGATCCCCGCCTGAAGAAGCCAGCCACCGCGATCCCCCAGATCGACGACAGCCTGCGCCTGCTGGCCGAAGACATGCTGGCCACGATGTACGCCGCGCCCGGCATCGGGCTGGCGGCCCCGCAGGTCGGCGTCGGCCTGCGGCTGATCGTGCTCGACTGCGTCAAGGAGGAGGGGGTGGCACCGCGACCGCTTGTGATGCTGAACCCGCGGATCACCGCAAGTTCCGAAGAGACCAACGTCTACGAGGAAGGCTGCCTGTCGATCCCCGAGCTCTATGCCGACGTGACCCGCCCCGCCGAGGTGGAGGTAAGCTGGACCACGCCGGACGGCACGGAGGTGTCCGAGGGGTTCGGCGGCCTCTGGGCGACCTGCGTCCAGCACGAGATCGACCATCTGGAGGGCAAGCTCTTCATCGATTACCTGACCCCGCTGAAGCGCCAGCTGATCACCCGCAAGATGGTGAAGCTGAAGCGCGACCGCGCCAGAGACGGCGCTAAGGATGGCGCAAGGGACGGCTCAAGGGACGGCGCAAGGGACGGGGCGAGGAACGGGGCGGACGGCCTCGCGTGACCCGCATCGGACCCAGCCCGTGCGCCTGATCTTCATGGGGACGCCGGAGTTCTCCGTGCCGATCCTCGATGCGCTCGTGGCGGCAGGGCACGAGATCGCCGCCGTCTACAGCCAGCCGCCGCGCCCCGCCGGCCGCGGCAAGCGCGACCGGCCTTCGCCGGTGCAGGCGCGGGCCGAGGCGCTCGGCCTGCCGGTGCGTACCCCGCGGCGCCTGCGCGATCCGGCGGTGCAGCAAGAGCTTGGAGACCTGGAGGCCGAGCTCGCCGTGGTCGCCGCCTACGGATTGATCCTCCCGCAGCCGGTGCTCGATGCTCCGGCGCAGGGCTGCCTCAACGTTCATGCCTCGCTGCTGCCGCGCTGGCGCGGGGCGGCACCCATCCACCGGGCGGTGATGGCGGGCGATGCCGAGACGGGCGTGTGCATCATGGGGATGGAGCCCGGGCTCGATACCGGCCCCGTCTACCTGCGCGCGGCGACCCCGATCGGGCCGCTGGACACGACGGGTCTGCTGCACGACCGGCTGTCGCACATGGGCGCGACGCTGATCGTCGAGGCTCTGGCACGGCTGTCCGAACTCTCGCCCATACCCCAGCCCGAGGCCGGCATCACCTATGCCGACAAGATCGACAAGGCCGAGGCCGCCGTGGACTGGGCCGTTTCCGCAGAGCGGGTCGACCGGCAGATCCGCGGCCTCTCGCCCTTTCCTGGGGCCTGGACGCGGATCGGCGGCGAGCGGGTGAAGCTGCTCGCCTCGCGCCTCGCGCCGGGGCAGGGGGCGCCCGGAACGGTGCTGGGCGGCTTCAGGGTCGCCTGCGGAAGCGGTGCCGTGGAGGTGCTCAGCGCGCAGCGCGAGGGGAAGCGGCCGATGCCGGCCGCCGAGATCCTGCGGGGCCTCACCCTGCCCGGGCGGCTGGAGTCGGCGGGCGGCTGAGGAATGCCTCTGCGGAACCAGGTCGCCTGCGCCGCAGACGTACCCGCCGTTCCCGAGCTTAGCCCCCTCAGCCCCTGCGGCGCCCCTCGGGCTTGAACGGCGCCATGCCGGACCGGGCAAGGGCATCGGCGCGCTCGTTCTCGGGATGGCCGGCATGTCCCTTCACCCAGGTCCAGACCACCTCGTGCCGGGCCTGCGCCGCGTCCAGCCGCCGCCACAGATCCTCGTTCTTCACCGGCTGCTTCGAGGCGGTCCTCCACCCGTTGCGTTTCCACCCCTTCAGCCACTGGGTGATGCCGCCCTTCACATAGGCGCTGTCGGTGATGACCGTGAGCCGTGCGGGCCGTTCCAGCGCCTCCAGCGCGTGGATGGCGGCTAACAGCTCCATGCGGTTGTTGGTGGTCTCGCCCTCGCCGCCCTGCAGCTCGCGCTCCCGCACCACCTGTTCGCCGTCGCGCGCCACGAGCAGCGCCCCCCAGCCGCCGGGGCCGGGATTGCCGCTGCACGCGCCGTCGGTATAGGCGAAAAACTCGGTGCTCATCGGGGGCTCATCGGGGGCTCACCGGGGTTTCATCCGGCCAACCCGATCAGCAGGCACGCAACCACCAGCCCGGTCAGCAGCAGCCGGAGGCGCAGCCACCAGCCGGGCGCCAGATCAAGCCGCCCCGCGCCCCAATCGAGCGCCAGGAGCCCCACGAACCCCGCGATGAGGAACATCAGCGCCCGGTCAGCGCCGCCGCCGACGAAGAAGAACGCCCAGAGCGCGGGCACGACGCTGAGCGCATAGCCGATCGCCGCCATCTTGCGCCCCGCCTGGGCGGCGAACCCCCAGAGCACGCCCGACATGAAGCTGAGGATGATCGTGCCGTAGAAGATCAGCACGTACTTGCCCACGAAGCGTGCGCCGATGACCTGCTGGCCCAGGTCGTGCACAGCGGGGACTGCCACCGTCGCCGCGCCCCAGGCGAAGGGCAGCACCCCGGCGAGGCCGAGGATCAGGGGCGCCAGCGGTATCCCGAGCGGATCCGCCCCGCGAGAGGCGAAGCTCATGCCGGCTCGCGCAGGATGCGGGGGACCTTGAACTCCACGGTCTCGCGGGCGGTCTCGACCAGCTCGACCCTGGTGTCGTAGCGCGCGCGCACGGCATCGACCACCTCGGTCACCAGCGCTTCCGGCGCCGAGGCGCCCGCCGTCACCGCCAGGCTGCGGATGCCTTCCAGCGCCCGCCAGTCGATCTCCGCGGCGCGCTGCACGAGCTGGGCGTAACCGCAGCCCGCGCGGCGGCCCACGTCGACGAGCCGACGGGAATTCGAGGAGTTCGGGGCGCCCACCACCAGCAACGCATCGGCGCGGGGCGCCACCGCCTTCACCGCCTCCTGGCGGTTGGTCGTGGCATAGCAGATGTCTTCCTTGTGCGGGCCGACGATGGCGGGAAAGCGGCGGCGCAGGGCGGCGACGACATCGGCGGTATCGTCCACCGACAGCGTCGTCTGCGTGACATAGGCGAGCCGTGCCGGATCCCGCGGGGTCAGCGCCGCGACGCCCGGCACGTCTTCCACCAGCAGAACCTCACCTGGCGGAAGCTGGCCCATCGTGCCGATCGTCTCCGGGTGCCCCTTATGGCCGATCATCACGATCTGCAGCCCGGCCTCGGCATGGCGGGCGGCCTCGATATGCACCTTGCTCACCAGCGGGCAGGTCGCGTCGACGAACAGCATCTCGCGGCGCGCGGCCTCCGCCGGAACAGAGCGCGGTACGCCATGCGCGGAGAAGACCACCGGCCTGTCCTGGGGGCACTCATCGAGCTCTTCCACGAACACGGCACCCTTCGCGCGCAGGCCGTCGACCACATGCTTGTTGTGGACGATCTCGTGCCGCACGTAGACCGGTGCGCCCCACTTCTGCAGGGCCATCTCGACGATCTTGATCGCCCGGTCCACGCCGGCGCAGAACCCGCGCGGGGCGGCGAGATAGAGGGTGAGGGGGGGCTTGGTCATGGCAGAGCTCCTGATCGTTCCAGACCTAAGACCGCGATGGGCCGACGTCCATCCCCCGGTCCCTACCCGACGCCCGCGCCGTCAGCCCACGACACCGGCCGTGATGGCCGCCAGCGCGATGTAGCGCCCGGTCTTGGCGACAGCGACGAGCGCGACGAAGAGCCAGAGCGGGGTGCGCATGATCCCGGCCACGACGGTGACGGCGTCGCCGAACGGTGCCCAGGAGAGGAGCAGGGTCCAGACGCCCCATCTTGCGTACCAGTCCTGCGCGCGATCGAGCTGCGCGGCGCTGGCCGGGAACCACCGGCGGTCCCGGAAGCGCTCGACCCCCATGCCGAGAAAGTAGTTCAGGACCGAGCCGAGAATGTTTCCGATGCTCGCGACGACGACGAGGGAGACCACTGAAATGTCGCCCGCAAGTTGCAGGGCGACGAAAACGATCTCGGACTGAAACGGAAGGATGGTGGCCGCGCCGAAGGCCGCGCCGAACAAGGCGGCCAGCGCCCCCGGGCCAGATGTCCAGATCTCCAAGGCAATGGATCCTTTGCCGCAGCATGGAACGACGCGGCGAAACGAGAAAGCCGCCGTGGCGAGCTTTCACCCGGCCGGCGATAAGCGTCAGACGGTCTGATCGGCCGGGCTTCGGTCCATCGTCTGCGCCGTCTCCATCTCGCGGGGCTCGCGCGGGGGGCGCCCGATGACTTCCTTCAGTTCGTCGAGCTCGATGAAATTGTCGGCCTGCCGGCGCAGATCGTCCGAGATCATCGGGGGATGCGACCGGATCGTCGACACGACAGAGACCCGCACCCCGCGGCGCTGCAATGCCTCCACGAGCGGGCGGAAATCGCCGTCGCCGGAAAACAACACGATATGATCGACATGGCCCGCGATCTCCATGGCATCGACCGCAAGTTCGATGTCCATGTTGCCCTTGACCTTGCGACGCCCCTGGCTGTCGGTGTACTCCTTCGCGGGCTTCGTGACCATGTAGAAGCCGTTGTAATGGAGCCAGTCCACGAGGGGCCGAATGGGGGAATACTCCTCATTCTCGAGCAGAGCGGTGTAGTAGAAAGCGCGGAGGAGTTTGCCGCGGCGCATGAATTCTTGACGAAGAAGTTTATAATCGATGTCGAAACCGAGCGACTTCGCGGCAGCGTACAAATTTGCACCATCGATAAACAGCGCCAGACGCTCGTCCCGATAGAACATTGAAATTTCCTTTCACTAGGTCTTCCGGATGAAGGGTCGATTGCTGGGCCGGAAAACTTTTTCGTTACCTAGCCGTCTGCTGTCCGATCACAAGCACCCGACGTAAACAATACCGTTCCGTAGTTCTATCATTGAGCGGAAACGTGCCGTATTTGCAGAACTATCGCGCACTGCGGCATAATAACCGCAGTACGTGCATAAATTCGGTCATCTGCCGAAAAATGGTGCGCCGCCAGGATTGAGGAGCTTCCGCAGCACTTGCCTTGGCGCCACATATCCCCTATCGACACAGTCTTCTCTTCTGCAAAATCGAGGTACGCATCATGGCTCGCGTCACAGTTGAAGACTGCGTCGACAAGGTTCCCAACCGCTTCGAGCTGGTCCTGCTGGCGGCGCACCGCGCCAGAGAGATCGCATCCGGCAGCCCGCTGACCATCGAGCGCGACAACGACAAGAACCCCGTCGTGTCCCTGCGCGAGATCGCGGAAGAGACCCAGGCCGCCGAGGTGCTGCGGGAACGCCTGATCGAGAGCCATCAGAGTCTGATCGAGGTGGACGAGCCTGAAGACGATCAGATGTCGCTGCTGATGGGCGTGGAGCAGGACAAGCCCGCGCGCGACGACATGTCGGAAGAAAAGCTCCTGCGTGCGCTCATGGAAGCGCAAGACGCCCGGTAGACGCATCGTGGCGATCATCACGTGCTAGACCGCCCCGGGATGGAACAGCTCATCCCCATCAACGCGCTGGTCGCGCGCGTGCGCCAGTACAACCCGCATAGCGATACGGCAAAGCTGCGGGCGGCCTATCGCTATGCGAAGAACGTGCATGCCGGGCAGCGGCGCCGCTCGGGCGAGCCCTACTTCACGCATCCCGTCGCCGTGGCGGCCCTGCTGGCAGAGCAGCGGCTGGACGACGCGACGCTGATCACCGCCCTGCTGCACGATACCGTCGAGGATACCGACGCCACTTATGGCGACATCACCGGGCTCTTCGGAGAGGAGATCGCCGAACTCGTGGACGGCGTGACCAAGCTGACCAACCTTCAGCTCAGCTCGACCGAGACCCGGCAGGCCGAGAACTTCCGCAAGCTCTTCATGGCGATGTCGCGTGACCTGCGGGTGATCCTCGTCAAACTCTCCGACCGTCTGCACAACATGCGCACCATCGCCTCGCTGCAGCCCGAGAAGCAGGCCCGCAAGGCCCGCGAGACGATGGATGTCTACGCTCCCCTCGCCGGGCGGATGGGCATGCAATGGATGCGCGAGGAACTCGAGGATCTGGCGTTTCAGGTGCTGAACCCTTCGGGCCGCATCTCGATCCTGCGGCGGTTCGAGCATCTCCAGGGCGAGGCGGGCGACGTGACCGATCGCATCCGCGGCGATATCGAGGCTGAGATGGCGCGCGCCGGCATCGCCAGCACCGTCGCGGGTCGGGCGAAGAAGCCCTATTCGATCTGGCGGAAGATGGAGCAGAAGGAGATCGGCTTCTCGCGGCTCTCCGACATCTACGGCTTCCGGGTCATCACCGGCTCCGAGATGGATTGCTACCGGGCGCTCGGCGCGATCCACCAGCGGTGGCGGGCGGTGCCGGACAGGTTCAAGGATTACATCAGCCAGCCCAAGCAGAACGGGTATCGCTCTCTGCACACGGCCGTCCTGGGCCGGGATGGCAAGCGCGTCGAAGTGCAGATTTGCACCACGGCCATGCACGATGTGGCGGAATCCGGGGTTGCCGCGCATTGGGCCTACCGGGATGGGGAGCGGGTGGAGAACCCGTTCGCCGTCGATCCAGCCTCCTGGATCGCCGGGCTCGCGGAGCGCTTCGAGGCCTCGCAGGACGACGACGAGTTCTTCGAGGCCGTCAAGCTGGAGATGTACACCGACAAGGTGTTCTGTTTCACGCCGAAGGGGTCCGTGGTGAAGCTGCCGCGCGGAGCGACCCCGCTCGATTTCGCCTTCGCGATCCACACGCGGATCGGGGCCGCCTGCGTCGGGGCCAAGGTCGACGGGCGGCGGGTGCCGCTCTGGACGCAGCTGCGCAATGGCCAGTCCGTCGAAATCATGACCGCGGAAGGCCAGCGCCCGCAGGCGACCTGGATCGACATCGCCGTGACCGGCAAGGCGAAGGCGGCGATCCGCCGGTCGCTGCGCGAAGAGAACCGCAGCCGCTTCGTGAAGCTCGGGCGGGAATTGGCGCGGGTGTCGTTCGAGCATGTCGGCAAGCGCGCCACGGAAAAGGCGCTGAAGACCGCGGCCCGGCGGCTGGGATGGGGCGACGATGCCGACGAGTTGCTCGCGCGCATGGGCTCGGGCGAATTGACCGCGCGGCGGGTGGTCGACACACTCTATCCCGAACTGGCGGCGCAGCGCGGCACCGAGATCGAGGCGCACCGGGCGGTCCTGGGCCTGGAGGCCGACCAGAGCTGGACCCGCGGCGCCTGTTGCCAGCCAGTGCCGGGCGAGCGGATCGTGGGGCTGACCACCAAGGGGCAGGGGGTCGTCGTCCACGCCATAGATTGCCCCCGTCTTGCCGATGCGGAGGACGAGCTTGACCGCTGGATCGACCTGCACTGGCATTCCGGACCGCATCCGGCGATCCACACGGTCGGCTTCGATCTGACCATCAGCAACGATGCCGGCGTGCTGGGCCGCATATGCACGTTGATCGGCGAGCAGAAGGCGAATATCTCGAACCTGCGGTTCATCGACAGGAAACCGGATTTTTACAGACTGCTGACAGAGGTGGAACTGCGGGATGCGGAGCATCTGCATCGCGTGATGACGGCTCTGGAGGCGGAAAGTCAGGTGGCGGCCATCGTGCGCGTTCGCGAGGGCCAGGAGGCCCGTTGAGGGCGCCGGCTGCGGGCCGGTGCACCTGATCCACGGCGGGCGCGGCCGATCATCCAGGGGCGGCATGGCGCGGCGGCAACGGAAGGGTAGACGTGTTCAAGCGCCGGGAAAAACGCGGAGTGCTCGAGATCCTGCAGAGCCTGGTCTATCCCCGCGGCGGCTGGGGGCGGGCGGCCAGCTACGTCGGTTATCGACTGCGGCGCCTGCCAGATCCCCCGGCGCGGATCGCCAGGGGGATCGCCGCCGGCGTCTTCATCTCGTTCACCCCGCTCTTCGGTTTTCACTTTCTCGCCGCGGCCCTCGTGGCACTGGTCATCCGGGCGAACGTGCTGGCCGCAATGCTTTCGACCTTCGTGGGCAATCCGCTGACCTTTCCCCTGATTGCCGCGATCTCGATCGAGCTGGGCGAGCGGATCCTCGGTACCGAAAGCCCGGTGCCGCTACCGCAGATCTTCTCGGCGTTCAGCCGCGCGGCGGGGGAACTGTGGCAGAACCTGACCACGCTCATCATCACGGGATCTTCCCCGCACTGGGAGAATCTCGTGGTCTTCTTCCAGGGTGTCTTCCTGCCGTACCTCGTGGGAGGCGTGGCGCCCGGTGCGGCCGCGGGGGTGCTGGCCTACTTCCTGACCCGCCCGCTGATCGAGGCCTACCAGAAGCGCCGGGCGCGGCAGCTGACCCAAAGGGCATTGGCCCGTGAGGCCCGGGCGAAGGGGCTCTCCGCGGAAGCCAGAACGACCCCTAGGGTCGGTCCGACCGGCAAAGCGTGACGGCGAGCCGCGGGCACAGGGCGTCGCGCCCTTTCCGCAGGCGCCCGCCGGACCAGATTGAAGTCGAGCAGCAAAGGAACCACCGCGATGCCGCAAAGCCCGCTCCGCCTCGGTGTGAACATCGATCATGTGGCCACGGTGCGCAACGCACGCGGCGGCCGGGTGCCCGACCCTGTCCGCGCCGCCGAACTGGCGCAGCAGGCCGGGGCCGACGGTATCACCGCGCATCTGCGCGAGGACCGGCGCCATATCTCGGACGATGACATCGACCGGTTGATGTCCGCCCTCAGCCTGCCGCTGAACTTCGAGATGGCCGCGACGGACGAGATGCAGCAGATCGCCCTGCGCCATCGCCCGCATGCCGTCTGCCTCGTGCCCGAACGGCGCGAGGAGCGGACCACCGAAGGCGGGCTGGAGGTGGCGCGCGAGGAGAACCGCCTGGCGCACTTCATTGCACCGCTGCGCGAGGCCGGTTGCCGGGTCTCGATCTTCATCGCCGCCGATCCACGCCAGATCGAGGCGGCGCACCGGATCGGCGCGGCCGTGATCGAGCTGCATACCGGGGCCTATTGCGACCACCACGCCGAGGGCAACGCCGCCGATCGCGACACCGAGCTCCGGCGGCTCCAGGACATGGCGGCCATGGCCGCCGACCTCGGGCTGGAGGTCCATGCCGGTCACGGCCTGAGCTTCGAGACGGTAAAGCCCGTCGCCGCGATCCCGCAGGTGGTGGAGCTGAACATCGGGCATTTTCTGATCGGTGAAGCGATCTTCCGTGGGCTGGAACCGGCCATCGCCGAGATGCGCCGCCTGATGCAGGCGGCCCGCGACCCCGTGGACGGCGAGACGCGGGCGGCCACCCCGGCGTGATCCGGCCGCGCGCCGCCTGTCTCCTCCCCGCGGTGCATGCTAGGCTTCGACGACCCGGCCGACCGACCCCTGGCGAGGATACGCCCCATGCGCCTGCTGCGCTTCTTCTCCCGAACGACCCTTCTTCTTCTCCTGCTGGCCTCGCTTGCCCTCAACGTGGCGACCGTGACCGTCGGCGGCGTCTTCACGGCCGTCTCGGCGGCCGTCGGGGCGGTGACCGGGGCCAGCACGGTCGCCGCGCGCGCGGCGGCGAAATCCACCGCGCAGGTCGCCACGACGCAGGCGGCCGTCCGGTCGACCTCGCGCCGCGTCAGCGCCCGAGCCGCCCGCACGGCCGCGCGCGGCAGTGCCAGCGCCCTGGCCGAGGCGGTGCCGTTCCTGGGCGCGGGGGCCGTGGCGGCCTCCGTGGCGCTCGACATCGCCGATGCCTGCGCCACCGCGCGCGACATGCATTTGCTCGAAGCCGCCGTGCTGCCGGACGCGGACATGGGCGAATTCTCTTGCACCCGGGAGTTCGGCGACGCCTTCGACCAGTCGACCACCGGCGCACTTCTGGCAATCCGTCCGCGGCGTGCCCCAGGCCATGTGCGCCAGTGCGGCGGACTATGCCGAGGGTGCCGCCCTCTCGGATCTGCCGTCCTGGGTGGCGCGGTCGATCTCGGGCGTCGCGCGGCTTTGCGACCGCCAGGAGCGGGACGGCTGAGCGAGCGCCGCGCAGCCCCGCCGCCGAACGAACCCGCCTGGAGGACGCAGGATCATGGGGCAGGGCGGGGGCCGCGGTGATCCTCGGCATCGGCACGGACCTCGCCAACATCGAGCGGATCGCCGCCACGCTGGAACGCTTCGGCGACCGCTTTCGCAACCGGGTCTTCACGCCCGTGGAACAGGCGCGTGCGGAGCGCCGGCCGGACCCGCCTGCGACCTATGCCAAGCGGTGGGCCGCCAAGGAGGCATGCTCCAAGGCGCTTGGCACCGGCCTGCGCATGGGCATCTCATGGCGCGACATGGCCGTGGGAAACCTGCCAACCGGGCAACCGATCATGACCGTCACCGGCTGGGCCGCCGCGCGGCTCGAAGCGTTGACCCCGCCCGGGCACGCGGCCGTGATCCATGTGACCCTCACCGACGACCATCCCTGGGCGCAGGCCTTCGTGGTGATCGAGGCCCTGCCGCCTGGCACGGCCCCGCGCCCCGCCCTGCCGCCCGCCCCCACAAGGGGACGCAGCCCGCCCCCCGGAGGCGCCGCTTGACACCGGCCCGGCCGCTGCCCACTAAGCGCAGCACATCCGCATTCAGGCAGGACCAGATGGCAACCAAGGCCGAAACCGACGGCGGTATCGCCGAGACGATCAAGACGGTCGTCTACGCCCTTCTGATCGCGGGCGTCTTCCGCACGCTTTTCTTCCAGCCCTTCTACATCCCCTCGGGCTCGATGAAGGAAACGTTGCTGATCGGCGATTTCCTGTTCGTCAACAAGATGGCCTACGGATATTCCCGCCATTCCTGCCCGTTCTCTGCCTGTGCCTTCATCGGCGACCGGTGGTTCGGCGACATGCCGGACCGCGGCGATGTCGTCGTCTTCCGGCACCCGGTGAACGGCTCCGACTTCATCAAGCGGCTGGTCGGGCTGCCCGGCGACACGGTCCAGATGCAGGACGGGCGGCTCTACCTGAACGGCGCAGCCGTGCCGCGCGAGACGGCCGGGCAATTCGAAGAGATCTACGGCCCTCAGGGCGGTGCCGGCAACCGCCCGCTTTGCAGCAACCGGCCCGTCGCCGATGGCGAGGTCTGCCTGAAGGACCGCTACCTCGAAACCCTTCCCGACGGCCCGACCTATGCCACGCTCGACGTCGCGCCGGGCCGGCTGGACGACACCGGCGTCTATACGGTGCCAGAGGGGCAGTTCTTTTTCATGGGTGACAATCGCGACAATTCCACCGACAGCCGCGTGCCGCAATCCGCCGGCGGGGTCGGGTTCGTGCCGTTCCAGAACCTGATCGGTCGGGCGGATCGCGTGGTGTTCTCGGCGGCGGGCCGGTCGATCTTCTTCGTCTGGACATGGCGCATGAACCGCTTCTTCAAGGCACTTGACTAGGCGGCGCGGCCCCCGGCCGTACCGCCAGCGGGGCGGTCGATGCTAGGCGAGCTCTTCCACAAGTCCTTCGACTGGTCCGGCAAGGCAGGGCGCGGGGAGTTCCTGGCCGTGGCCGTGCCCTTTGCCCTGCTCTCGGCCATGGTCTTCTGGGAGACGATCGCGGGGCAGGCCGTGCCGACCCTCTTCTGGGTGGCACTCGGCACATTGGCGCTGCCGTTCCATTCGGCATTGGTGCGCCGTCTGCACGATACCGGGCGGGCCGGCTGGTGGTATCTGCTCGTGCCGCTGCCGGTGATCGGGCCGCTCGCCCTGCTGCCGCTTTGCCTTGGCCGCAGCGACAGCGCCTTTCGCGACTATTCCGCGCCGAGCGGCCTGCGCAGCCTTGGCATCGTGTTGGTGGCTCTGGCTGCGGCCCTGCTGGTCTCGCGGCTTTTCTGGTATCCGTTGACCGTCCAGACGGCCCAGATGAAACCGGCCTTCCTGGTGGGAGATGTGATTGTCGTGCCGCGCATCGCCCTTGCGAAGCCACGCCGCGGAGAGCCCTGGATTGCGGCGCATCCCGTGACCGGCGCGCCGCGCATCGCGCGTGTGATCGGGCTGCCAGGCGACGAGGTGGCCCTTTCGGGCGGCACCCTGTCGCTTAACGGTGTACCTGCCGGATACCGGGCGGACGGCGTGTTCACCGAGACGTTCCGCCCCGAAGGCCCTTCGGGTCAGGCGCCGCTTTGCAGCAACCCGCCGGTGGGGCTAGGCGGAACCTGCCGGAAGCATCGGCTCATCGAGACACTTCCCGGCGGCCAGTCGTACCCGGTTCTCGACACGGGGCCAGGCGTATCCGATCGGATGGCGCCGGTGCGGGTGCCCGAGGATCATGTCTTCCTGCTCTTCGACAACCGCGATGCCCCGGGCGACAGCCGCTTTCCGCAATCGGGCGGCGGCCTGGGGATGGTGCCCGCCGAGGAACTGATGGCTCCTGTCCGCCGGGTCCTCGTCTCGACCGATCGGCCCGGGGCCTGGCGGTTCTGGGCCTGGCGCCATGACAGACTGTTGAAAGCCGTGCGATGACCGCGCTTTCCGCCGAGCTTGCGGCCTTCGCCACGCGGATCGGGCACGACTTCGCAGAGCCCGCGAACCTGCGCCGGGCCGTCACGCATGCCTCGATGTCGGCCACCGGGCGCGCCGACAACCAGCGGCTGGAATTTCTTGGCGACCGGGTGCTCGGGCTGGTGATGGCGGAGGCGCTTCTGGCTGCCGACACGGCCGCGAGCGAGGGCCAACTGGCTCCGCGGTTCAACGCGCTCGTCCGCAAGGAAATGTGCGCCGAGGTCGCGCGCAGCGTAGATCTTGGCAGCGTGCTGAAGCTCGGCCGGTCCGAGATGCTCTCTGGCGGACGGCGCAAGGAGGCGCTGCTGGGCGATGCGCTCGAGGCGGTGATCGCGGCCGTCTACATCGATGCCGGATTCGAGGCGGCGCGTGCGTTGGTGCTGAGGCTTTGGGGCGAGCGGGTCCGGGCGGTAGAGGCGGATGCCCGTGACGCCAAGACCGCCTTGCAGGAATGGGCGCAGGCGCGCCGCCAGGCCCCGCCGCGCTATGTCCAGACGCATCGGTCCGGGCCGGACCATGCGCCGCTCTTCACCATCCGCGTGACGATTGACAGCGGCGAGGCGGAAACCGCCGAGGCCGGATCGAAGCGTCAGGCGGAACAGATCGCGGCAGAGGCGTTGCTTGCACGATTGACCGAGGAAGGGGCCGCGGATGGCCGAAGCTGATGACGCCCGTGTGGCCGAGCCACCCGAGGCCGGACGCCGGGCCGGGTTCGTCGCCCTGATCGGTGAGCCGAATGCCGGCAAATCCACCCTGCTCAACCGAATGGTCGGGGCGAAGGTGAGCATCGTCACCCACAAGGTGCAGACCACGCGTGCCCGCATTCGCGGCGTCGCGATCGAGGGGGCCGCGCAGATCGTCTTCGTCGATACGCCGGGGCTCTTCCGACCGCGGCGCCGGCTTGACAGGGCGATGGTCGCCGCAGCCTGGGGCGGGGCCGGGGATGCCGATCTCGTCGTGCTGCTGATCGAGGCGCAGAGGGGCCTGACCGATGGCGTCGCGGCGATCCTGGAGGCACTGGCGGAGCGGGCGGGCGGCCGGCCCGTGGCCCTCGCGATCAACAAGATCGACAGGGTCGAGGCGCCGGTGCTGCTTGGCCTGACCCAGAGCCTGAATGAGGCCTACGCGTTCACCCAGACATTCCTCATCTCGGCCGAGAAGGGCTATGGCACGGACGATCTCAAGCGCTGGCTGGCGGGCCGGATGCCGGAAGGGCCCTGGCTCTACCCCGCCGATCAGATCGCCGACCTGCCGCTGCGGATGATCGCCGCCGAGACGACCCGCGAGAAGCTGACACTGCGGCTTCACCAGGAGCTGCCCTACGAGCTGACGGTCGAGACGACCGGTTGGGACGATCGCGCCGACGGTTCCGTGCGGGTCGACCAGATGATCTACGTGGCCCGCGACGGGCACAAGGGGATCGTTCTCGGCAAGGGCGGCGAGACGGTGAAGGCGGTGGGGCAGGCGGCGCGCGTGGATCTGGAGGCTTTCCTCGACCGGCGCGTTCATCTTTTCCTGCAGGTGAAGGTGCGGCCCGGCTGGCTGGACGAGGCGGCCCGGTATTCCGAGATGGGGCTGGACATCCGCGACGCCGGCGGATGAGCCGCCTGGCCGCCGGCATCTGGGTCGCGGCCTATCTGCGGCGCCTCGATCTTGCCGGCATCCCCGCCTACGTCACCGCGCGGGGCGACGAGACGGCGGGCGCCGTGACCGTCAAGGTCGCCACGCTCGACGGGCAGGCCCGGGCGCGCCAGCGCGGGTTCGACCCGATGACCGGCGCGCGGATCTGGATGACCCTAGCAGACGGCCCCGAGGCGGAGGTCGACGCGGTGCTGGCGGGGCAGCGCCGCGGCGATCCCGATCTCTGGGTGATCGAGCTGGAAGATCGTCATGGGCGCGATCTGTTGGACGAGCCCGGGCTTTCGGACTGAGGCTTTGAGGCGCGTCCCGCGCGGCCTATGTTACCCCTCATGGAATGGCGCGAGGATGGGGTTCTGCTGGCCGTGCGCCGCCATGGGGAGACTTCCGCCATCGTCGAGGTATTCACGGCTGCGCAGGGCCGCCATGCCGGGATCGTCCGCGGCGGCACCAGCCGCCGGATCGCGCCGATCCTGCAGCCGGGGGCGGAACTGAGCCTGACCTGGCGCGCCAGGCTCCAGGACCATCTCGGCAGCTTCACCGTCGAGCCGCGGCGCGGCCGGGCGGCGGCGCTGATGGGCGACAGGCTGGGCCTGGCGGGCCTGAACGCCATATGCGGGCTGCTTTGCGCGACGCTGCCCGAACGCCAGGCCTTCCCCGCGCTTCACGCCACAACCCGGACACTCCTGGATCTGCTGGCGATCACGCCGGCCTGGCCGCTGGCCTACCTGCAGTGGGAGGTCGCGCTGCTCGCCGAGATGGGGTTCGCGCTGGAGCTCACTTGCTGCGCGGTGACAAGCCGGCGCGAGGGGCTGGCCTTCGTTTCGCCCCGGACGGGCCGCGCGCTGACACTGGAGGGGGCGGGGGAGTATGCCGACAGGCTGCTGCCGTTGCCGCCCTGCCTGCTGGGCCGGGGTAGCGGCGGCAACGCCGAGATCGCCCGGGCGCTCGGTACCACGGGCCATTTCCTGGAGCGGCATGCCCTCTACAAGCCGGGGGCCAGCGGGCTTCCGGCGTCACGCGGGCGGCTGGTGGATCTGTTGGCGCGCTACTCCGCAGGAGGTGGCGCGGTTTCTTCGGAGGGCGCGGCCGCCGCGGGGGCTTCCCCGGCAGGTACTGCCGGGTCGGATACGACGGGCGCCTGATCCTCCGGGGCCCCGATAGGCTCTACCGTCGGCAGGGCATCCGTCGGCGCTGCCTCGACGGGTGCCATTTCGCCCGCCGCCGGAGCTGGTGCCTCGCCCTGCGCCTGCACGGCCTCGGCGTCTTGTCCAACCGTCTCCCCTCCGCCATCCGGCAGGAGCAGCGTATCGCCATCTATGGCATTGTCGTCCGCCGGAACGGCCACACCATCCGCCGAGCCGTCCTTGCCGTCGGTCACCGAACCGTCGTTGTCGGTGATCCCCGGCGCCATGTCGGTCGTGGCGGGCTGGAAGACCATCCTGATCCCGTCGGCCCCATGCATGACAAGCATCGCTTCTTCCATCTCGATGCGCGTCATGTCGTTGAGCGTGTCGAAGAAGGCGGTCTCGTTGGCCTGGCCCACGCAGGTCTGCCGGGTGACCCGCAGATCGACGATCCTGAAATCCTCCGCGCCGCCATCGATACGCCCCTGGAAGCTGTTGCAGGGGCCGCGGCCAGCCATCTCGCCGGGATTGGGGAAGGTCAGCGAGGTGGCGCTGGTGTAGAGGGCGCCGTTGATCTCGGCGAGCGACCAGACGGTGGACGCTTTGGGAAAGCCCGGTGCTTCGGCGACGACTTCCGGGACGGTGCCGGTCAGGAAGATCGGCAGGGTGAGGAACAGGGGGAGCATGTCAGGTCAAACCGCCGGATTGTGCACGTTGGCGCCTAGAATAGCCGGACGTCGCGCAACTGACGAGACCCCATCTGACGCGATCGGGGTACGCCCCGCCACCCTCATGCGAGGAGCCGCCGCGCGATGACCTGTGCCTGGATCTCGGCCGCGCCCTCGAAGATGTTCAGGATGCGGGCGTCGCACAGCACGCGGCTGATCGCGTATTCCAGCGCGAAGCCGTTGCCGCCATGGATCTGCAGCGCGTTGTCGGCGGCGGCCCAGGCGACGCGCGCGGCCAGCAGCTTGGCCATGCCGGCCTCCAGGTCGCAACGGCGGCCGTCGTCCTTCTCGCGCGCCGAGAAATAGGTGAGCTGGCGCGCGATCATGATCTCGACGGCCATCATCGCCAGCTTGCCGGAGACGCGGGGAAACTCGATCAGCGCGCTTGCCGAACTGCTTGCGGTCCTGCGCGTATTGCAGGCCAAGGTCCAGGGCGGACTGGGCCACGCCGACGGCGCGGGCCGCCGTCTGGATGCGCGCGCTCTCGAAGGTCTCCATCAGTTGCTTGAAGCCGCTGGCCCTCCTGCCCCGCCCAGCAGGTTCGTCGCCGTTCACTGCGAAGCCGTCGAACGCCGATCTCGTATTCCTTCATGCCGCGATAGCCCAGCACCTCGATCTCGCCGCCGGTCATGCCGGCCGTCGGGAAAGGGATCGGCATCGTCTCCGGGCGGTCTTCTCGGCCAGGAACATCGACAGGCCGCGATAATCGCTGCGTGTCGGGGTCGGTGCGTGCCAGCAAGGTCATCACGTGGGTGCGGGCGGCGTGGGTGATCCAGGTCTTGTTGCCGGTCACCGCCTAGCCGTCGCCGTCGCTGCACCGCGCGGGTGCGCAGCGCGCCCAGATCGGAGCCGGTGTTCGGCTCGGTGAAGACCGCCGTGGGCAGGATCTCCGCGCTGGCGAGGCGCGGCAGCCAGTGCTGCCTTCTGTGCGTCGGTGCCGCCGCCGAGGATCAGCTCGGCCGCGATCTCCGAGCGGGTGCCGAGCGAGCCGACGCCGATATAGCCGCGCGACAGCTCCTCGGAGACCACGCACATCGCCGTCTTGCGAAAGCCCGAACCCGCCGATATTCCTCCGGGATGGTCAGGCCGAAGACGCCCATCTCGGCCATCTCGACGATGATCTCCATCGGGATCAGCTCGTCCTTGAGATGCCAGTCATGGGCATGGGGCGCGACCTGGTCGACGGTGAAGCGGCGGAACTGGTCGCGGATCATCTCCATCTCGTCGTCGAGGCCACTGGCCCCCACGGTGACGTTCGCCGATTGCTCCTGCATCAGCGCGGTCAGCCGGCTGCGGGCCGCCTGGGTGTTGCCCGAATTCGCCAGGGTCGCCGCGGCCTCCGACATCAGCACGCGCTGGTCTTCCTGGCCAAGTCCCAGGTCCTGCATCCGCACGATCTCGCCCTGATTCATCGGGATGCCGCCATAGACCTGCCAGAGGTATTCCCCGAAACCGATCTGCAGGATCAGCGCCTCGAGCTCGCCGAAGCGGCCCGCCGCTTCCAGCCGCTCGGCCCAAGCCTGCATCTGCCGAAGCGCCTGCGCATATGTCGCCAGCCAGGCCAGCCCGTGCGCCGCCGTCTGTTCACGGTCGAGCGCCGCGGCCGAGACCTTGCCGTCTTCCGTGACCCGCCCCCGGACCGCGGTCACCGCCAAGTCGAGCACCTGCTCCACCGGCGCGACAGCGGCACGGGTCAGGGCCAGCAGATCGGGCAAAAGCGCCGCATCTTGGGTGCTTTGGGGCATGGTTTGTCCGTCATGGGCCATCGCATCGTTCCTCGGCAGGGATTGGGGCGGGCGTGGGCCGGGCCCGGGCATAAGGGTCGACAGGGGACATAGGGCCTTCGCCGTGGCGTCGCAACTTTCCTGCGCCAGGGGCAGAACGTCTGCAGCAGAGTATTAACGTCCATTCGCTCTCGAGACCGCCCGGAAAAGGCGCTAGGAGGCAGTTACGCCGGAGGTCAGCCGCTTGGACGCCATCTTCTTGCTCGTCTCGCCGCTCGGGTTGGCCGCCGCCGTGATGGCGACGCTGCTCGCCAGCTTCGTGAAGGGGGCGGTGGGCTTCGCGATGCCGGTGATCATGATCTCGGTGCTGTCGAGCTTCCTGCCTGCGCAGATCGCCCTCGCTGCCCTTATCGTGCCGACGCTCCTGGCCAACGTCTGGCAGGCCGGCCGCGGCGGGCCCCGCCTGGCCTGGCAGGTCGTGCGCACACACTGGCGCTATGTGACCCTGGTTCTGATCTTCATCGGCCTTTCGGCGCAGCTGGTCACGACCCTGCCGCAGGCCGTCCTCTACCTCGTGATCGGGTTTCCCGCCACGCTCTTCGCGGTCATGCAGCTGTCCGGCTGGGCCCCACGCCTGCCCGAAGGCGCCGGGCGGCGCATGGCGGAACTCGCGTTGGGAAGCCTGGCCGGCCTGATGGGCGGCATGTCTGGCGTGTGGGGGCCGCCGACGGTCGCTTACCTCACGGCCATCGGCGCGCCGAAGGTCGAGGCGATCCGCGTACAGGGCGTGGTCTATGGTCTGGGGTCCGTGGCGCTCATGCTCGCGCATGTCCGCTCCGGCATCCTCTCGGCGCAGACAGCCCCCCTCTCGGTGCTGCTGGTGCTGCCGATGATCGCCGGCATGTGGCTGGGCATGCGCGTACAGGACAGGCTGGACCAGGCGCGCTTCAAGAAGCTGGTGCTGCTGGTGCTCGCGGTCGTCGGGCTCAACCTCGTGCGGCGCGGGCTGACCGACCTGCTCTGAGCCGCGCTCCACCCGATCAGCCGATCGCCACGGCCTTCACGTCCTCGTCGATATGGGCGACGTATTGCTCGAAGTTCTTCGCGAACATCTCAACCAGCTTCTGGGCCTGTGCGTCGTAGGCCTTCTTGTCGGACCATGTCGCGCGCGGGTCGAGCAGCCGTGCATCGACGCCATCCACCGTGACCGGCACGGCGAAGCCGAAATTCGGGTCCTTGCGGAAGGTCGATTCCTCAAGCGAGCCGTCAAGCGCCGCCGTCAGCAGCGCCCGCGTGGCCGCGATCGGCATCCGGCTGCCCGTGCCGTAGGCGCCCCCCGTCCATCCGGTATTGACCAGCCAGCAGGTGGCGCCGTGCTTGGCGATCTTGTCGCGCAAGAGGTTACCGTAGACCTCCGGCCGCCGCGGCATGAAGGGCGCGCCGAAGCAGGTCGAGAAGACCGGCGAGGGTTCCGTCACGCCGCGCTCCGTGCCCGCCATCCGCGAGGTGAAGCCGCTGAGGAAGTGATACATCGCCTGCGCCGGGCTCAGCCGCGCGATGGGCGGCAGCACCCCGAAGGCATCGCAGGTCAGCATGATGATGTTCTTGGGGTGCCCGCCCAGCCCGGTTTCCGAAGCATTCGAGATGTAGTCGAGCGGATAAGCGCAACGCATGTTCGGCGTCAGGCTGTCATCCTCGAAATCGAGTTCCAGGGTTAACGGATCGTAGACCATGTTCTCGATCACGGTGCCGAACCGCGAGGTGGTGCCGAAGATCTCGGGCTCGGCCTTTGGCGAAAGCGAGATGGTCTTGGCATAGCAGCCACCTTCGAAATTGAAAGTGCCGCGATCCGACCAGCCGTGCTCGTCATCGCCGATCAGGATCCGCTCGGGGTCGGCCGAGAGGGTCGTCTTGCCGGTGCCCGAAAGGCCGAAAAAGACCGCGGCGTTCACGGGGTTGCCGACCGCGTGGTTCGCCGAGCAGTGCATCGGCATGACGCCCTTCTGCGGCAGCATGTAGTTGAGCAGCGTGAAGACCGATTTCTTGTTCTCGCCGGCATATTCGGTGCCGCCGATCAGGATGATCTTCTTTAGGAAATTCAAGGCGATGACCGTGTCCGACCGGCAGCCGTGCCGCTCTGGATCGCTGCGGAAGCTCGGGCAGTTTATGATCGTGAACTCCGGCACGAACCCCGGCAGTTCCTCGGCCGTCGGGCGGCGCAGCAGATGCCGGATGAAGAGCCCGTGCCAGGCCAGTTCCGTCACCACGCGTACGTCGAGACGCAGGGTCTCGTCCGCCCCGGCATAGAGATCCTGCACGAAGTAGTCGCGGCCCTGCATATGCGCCGTCATGTCGGCGTGGAGCACGTCGAAGGCCTCCGGCGTCATCGCGGCGTTGTTCTCCCACCAGATCGTGTCGGCCACGTCGGGGGTGCGCACCACGTGCTTGTCCTTGGGCGACCGCCCCGTGAACTTGCCGGTGCTGACAAGGAACGCCCCGCCCAGCCCCAGCTCGCCCTCATCGCGGTCGAGCGCCTGTGCCACAAGGGCGGGCTCCAGCAGGTTGTAGTGGACGGTGCCAAGCCCGGTCAGGCCCTGATGCTCCAGTGTTTGCTGGGGGTTCACGCGTCCAACGCTCATGATCTGGCCTCCGTTCTGCCCGCGGCGTTCCCCCCGGTCCGGGGGCCGTGACGGGCCGGCATCGCGCCGGCCACGACAGGGCCACAGGGCAGTTATAGCAAGGCAATGCCCCCCCCGACAGGACGCTTTTCCATAGTTAGCGCCATCACTGGACGCTTTCCCTAACGGGGGGCGGGAGTGTGCTTATACGTTTTGAAAGGGGTCTCCCCCACACAATCGCGGTGGTGGGAATGTGATTCGTCGAGATCTCGGATCAAAGGGGGCTTTATGTTTGGGGAAAATGAAATTGCCATAGAGGCGATAGCCGGTGGAACGACGCGGCTGGCATTGGTGGACGACGACGACGGGGTGCGCGGCTCCGTGGAACGGGCGCTGGCGTCCGAAGGGTTCTTGGTGTCGACTTATGCCAGCGGCGCCGAGGCGCTCGCCTCGTGGGAGGCCAGGCGGCCGCAGCTGGCGCTGGTCGACCTGGTGATGCCGGGCATGGACGGTATGGATGTCGTGCGACGAGCGCGCATGCGGTGGAGCTTTCCGATCATCATGCTGACCGCACGCAACGACGAGCTCGACGAAGTCATGTGTCTTCGGATGGGGGCAGACGACTACGTGCGCAAGCCTTTCTCGCACCGAACGCTGACGGCACGCATTGCCGCGATCCTGCGCCGTGGAACCGCGCCGGAAGAGGCTGGTGCGCGTGAGGCCGGCGTGGAAGACCCGGCCGGGGTGCTGGCCCGGGGTGCCTTGCGCATGGATCCGCGCCGCCACCGGGTCAGCTGGAACGGACGCGACGTGGCGCTGACGGTAACGGAGTATCACCTGCTGGAAGCCCTCGCCCGGCGCCCCGGCTTCGTGAAGAGCCGCGACCAGCTGATGGACGAGGCCTATGACGATCAGGTTTTCGTGGATGACCGAACCATCGACAGCCATATCAAGCGGCTGCGCAAGAAGATGCGGGCGATCGATCCGGAATTCACCGCTATCGAGACGCTTTACGGGATCGGTTACCGCTATTCCGACGCACATGTCGGGTAGGGCGCGGGCGTTGCGGGCCGGGCTCATGGGGCCATACGGGGCCCCGGGCGGACGGCTGGCGCTCGCGGCCGGCGCGCTTGTTCTGACCGGGATCGCCTTTGGCCTCGCCCTTCACGGTGCGGGGCAGCTTGCGGCCCCGTCTGCGCCATTGGTCACGCCTGGGGCGGGGGCGACGATCCTTTATGCACCGGATGTGCCGCCGATCCCGAGCGCGCCCGCATCCGTGCCTGGCGATCTGGGGCAGCTGGCGTTGATCGGGGCGGGGCTGGTTTGTCTGATCGGCATCGCCGCGTGGTTGATCGGCGCTCTGCTCTCGCCGGCAGCACTGCGCGGCAGGCTTCGTTCTCAGGCGACGACGCCGAGGAACGGGCCGATGGCGACCACAGGCGCAACCGAGCGCGGCGCGCGTGCCGCCGCCGACCCGATGGCCGAGGTTGCCCATGACCTGCGCAATCCGTTGACCTCGGTATCGCTGGCCATCGAGACGCTTAAGACGATGCAGGACGAACCGCCGGACCCGTACATCCTGTCGCTCCTGGAAAGGGACGTGGCGCGGATCGCGGCGCGGCTCGACGCGGCCACCGGCGCATCGCCGGGGGGCACGGGGGGGCGGTGCAGCCCCGATCTGCTGCCGGGTTCGCCGCCGGGGCCCGGGCGCGGCGTACCGAGGTGACGGCTTCCTCCCACAGGCAAGCCCGGGCGATGATCGTTCACGCATCGAGCATCGTACATAGCGGCCGGGGGCTTCTGATCGAAGGTCCCTCGGGAGCGGGCAAGAGCGCGCTCGCGCTCGCGCTCATGGCCTATGGGGCGCAGCTTGTGGCCGATGACCGCACCAAGTTGATGCCTCCGGGCGAAGGCCGCTCCGCGCTGCACGGCGGGACATCCGGCGAGGAACACGGGGCCGGCGGCGATCTTCCCATGCTGGATGCGCCGTCATCGCTGCCGCACCTGATCGAAGCGCGGGGTGTGGGGCTGATCCCGGCCCGGCTTGCGGGGCCCGTTCCGCTCTCGCTGATCGTCGATCTCGCCCATGCCGAAACGGCGCGATTGCCGCAACCGCGACACAGAACGGTGTTCGGCTGCAAGATCGCCTTGCTTCACCGAAGCGGGAATGTTCAGTTCGCGGCAGCAGTGCTTCAGTATCTCAAGAGCATGGGAGATCGGTAACGTGACCCGCGCCCTTGCCTTTCCTCTTCCGCAGCCGCGCATCGGTGGGTCGCCGGCCCGACCCCCGATATACGCGCGGCGCGCCTCTGCCCGATCCGGCCCCCGTGCGCGGCCATATCTTCCGCGGGCCCCGCGGTCGGGCGCATGATCGGGATCGTTATCGTTGCCCATGGTGGACTGGCGCGGGAATACCTGGCGACGGTCGAACATGTGCTTGGCCGGCAACCTGGAGCCCGGGCCATCTCCATAGGCGTGAACGACGACCGTGCCGCAAAAGAGACCGAGATCAAGGCCGCGGTCGACGCTGTCGACGAGGGCGACGGCGTCGTGGTCGTGACCGACATGTTCGGCGGCTCGCCATCGAACCTGTCGCTGCCGGCCTGCGGTTCGGAGGGTCGGGTCATCCTCTACGGCGCGAACCTGCCGCTGCTTATCAAGCTGGCGAAATCGCGTGGCAAGCCACTGGCGGTCGCGGTCGCACTGGCGTTGGAGGCTGGCCGGAAATACATTGACAGCTTCGTCGCGCAACGTCCCTGATGGCTCCCTGATGACCGCATCCATCCGCCGCACCCTGCCGATCATCAACGTCAAGGGCCTCCACGCCCGCGCCTCCGCGCGCCTCGTCGAGGTTGTCGAGGCCCACGATGCAACCGCGGAGGTCTCGCGCGACGGGCTCAGCGCCTCCGGTGACAGCATCATGGGGCTGCTGATGCTGGTTGCGGCCAAGGGCAGCCGGATCGAGGTGGAAACGCGCGGGCCCGAGGCCGAGAAGCTCGCCGATGCCCTGGAGCGTCTGGTCGCCGACCGTTTCGGGGAAGAGTATTGAGGGCGGCCACGTGAGAGGCGTTCCTGCGGCCGGCGGATTCGGATGAAGGAAGATCAGCGTTCTGGGGGGCCGGGGCCCGCAGGGCGGTACAGCAAGCGCCGCTTGTCGTATGCCACCACGTTCGACAGCCCTTTGCGGGCCATGGCGATCCGCGCGGTGGAGTGGCTTACGGGTAAGCTGACCCTGCTGCGGCTGATCCGGCGGTTCGAAAAGCAAGGCGCGCCGCATGGGCAGGCGTTCTGGGCCGCGGCACTGGCCCATATGGGCATCCCCCTGTGCACGCCGGCACAGCAAATCGCCAGGATACCCAAGTCTGGTCCAGTCGTCGTGGTGGCGAACCATCCCCATGGGCTGGTCGACGGAATGGTGCTGGCCGCGCTGATCGGTCGGATCAGGACGGACTATCGCATTCTCGCTCGCACCCTTCTCACCGGCGTCGAGGAAGTGGCCGATTTCATGATTCCCGTGCCGTTCCAGCATGTTGAAGATGCACGCGCGCAGAATCTGCAGATGCGCCGGCAGGCGATGGCGCATCTGCGGGCGGGCGGCGTGGTCGTGCTGTTCCCCGCGGGCGGCGTGGCGACCTCGCGCACCGCCTTCGGGCCGGTGATCGAGGCGGAGTGGTCGCCGTTCACCGCCAAGCTGATCCAGCGCAGCGCGGCGACGGTGGTGCCGATCTACTTCCCGGGGCAGAACAGCCGGTGGTACCACATCGCCAACCGGATCTCGCCTATCCTGCGCCAGGGCCTGCTGATCCACGAGGTCGTGCATTCGCTCGACACGCCGCAGGCGCCGATCGTGGGGCGCGCCATCCCGCCGGAGGAGAGCCGGAAATGGGACGGGGATTCAAGGGGTTACATGCGGTGGTTGCGTGCTCGCACCCTGGCGCTCGGGGCGGAGGAACTGCTGGATCCTGCGCGTACGGCGCATGGCCCGGGTCAGCGGGTGGGCATCGGCGTTTCGCCGGAATAGTCGTAGAAGCCGCGGCCGCTCTTGCGGCCCAGCCAGCCCGCCTCGACGTATTTCACGAGCAGCGGACAGGGGCGATACTTTGTGTCGGCCAGCCCGTCATGCAGCACGTTCATGATGGCGAGACAGGTATCAAGCCCAATAAAATCAGCCAGTTGCAAGGGACCCATCGGATGCGCGGCGCCGAGGCGCATGGCGGTGTCGATGGCGGCGACGGAGCCGACGCCCTCGTAAAGGGTATAGACCGCCTCGTTGATCATGGGCAGCAGGATGCGGTTGACGATGAAGGCCGGGAAATCCTCCGCCGAGGCTGAGGTTTTGCCAATCTTCTCAACGAGTTCGCGGCAGGTCTCGAATGTCGCGCGGTCCGTGGCGATGCCGCGGATCAGCTCCACCAGCTGCATGACCGGAACCGGGTTCATGAAATGGAAGCCCATGAAGCGTTCGGGACGGTCGGTGCGGGCGGCGAGACGTGTGATCGAGATCGACGAAGTGTTTGAAGTCAGTATGGTTTCCGGCTTCAGATGCGGAACGAGGCCCTTGAAGATCTCGTGCTTGACGGCCTCTTTCTCGGTGGCGCTCTCGATGATGAGGTCGGCCTGGCCGACGGCGGCAAGATCGGGCGTGGCCGTGATGCGGGCCAGCGCGGCTTGTTTCTCGGCCTCCGTCGCGACCTCGCGGGCGACCTGCCTGTCGAGGTTTTTTCCTATCGTTGTCAGGGCTTTGTCAAGCGCGCCCTGGTCGACGTCGTTGAGCACGACGTCGTATCCGGCAAGCGCGAAGACATGGGCGATGCCGTTGCCCATCTGCCCCGCGCCCACCACGCCGATCGTCTTGATGTCCATGCCCGCGCTCCGCCAGCCGCAATCCGCCTTTGGCCTATGCCGGGGCGGGGAAGGGTGCAAGATGGTACGGTTCGTACCATCGTGCCCCGAAACCGTACGATCCGCGGCGGGCGCAAAACCCCCGAAAAGGCCGGATTTCGTACGCTTCGTACGGTCTCGGGCCCGGATCGTACGATCGGACCTTCGACGTGCCGGGTCCGCCCGGGAGCGGCAGGGCTGCCCCTAGGGCAGCTTCTCCGTCAGCTCCGGCACGGCGGTGAAGAGATCGGCCACCAGCCCGTAATCGGCGACCTGAAAGATTGGCGCGTCCTCGTCCTTGTTGATGGCGACGATGACCTTGCTGTCCTTCATGCCGGCGAGGTGCTGGATCGCGCCCGAGATGCCGACGGCGATGTAGAGGTCTGGCGCCACCACCTTGCCGGTCTGGCCCACCTGCCAGTCGTTCGGAGCGTAGCCCGAAATCGACCGCCGCGCGGGAGGCGCCGACGGCGGCACCGAGCTTGTCCGCGAGCTTCTCGATCATCGCGAACTCTTCCTTGGAGCCGAGCGCGCGGCCGCCCGAGACGACGATGCCGGCGGAGGTCAGCTCCGGCCGGTCGGAGGCGGCGACCTTGTCTTCCACCCATTCGCTCAGGGCGGGGTCCTCGCCGGCGCCGATGGCCTCGACCTCGGCGGAGCCGCCTTCGCCGGCGGCATCGAAGCCGGAGGTGCGGATGGTGAAGACCTTGGTCGCATCGGCCGTCTTGACCGTCTGCAACGCGTTGCCGGCGTAGATCGGGCGTTCGAACGTGTCGGCATCGACGATGGCGGAGACGTCCGTGAGGATCATCACGTCGAGCAGTGCGGCGACGCGGGGCATGATGTTCTTGGCGTCGGTCGTGGCGGGGGCGGCGATGTGGCTGTAATCGCCGGCGAGCGAAACGATGAGCGCCGCGGTCGGCTCCGCCAGGCGGTGGCCCAGAAGCGGATCCTCGGCGCAGAGCACCTTTGCCACGCCCTCGATCCCGGCGGCCGTCTGCGCGGCGGCGGAGGCGCTGGCCCCGGCGCAGAGGACGGTCACGTCGCCGAGGGGCTTGAGGGCGGTGACGGCCTTGGCCGTGGCATCGAGCCCCAGCTCGCCGTCGGTCACTTCGGCTAGCAGCAGAACGGCCATCAGATCACCCCCGCTTCGTCTTTCAGTTTCGCCAGCAGCTCGTCGACGGTCTTCACCGTGACGCCGGCCTTGCGTTCCGCCGGTTCGACCGTCTTGACGATGGTCAGCCGCGGCGAGACGTCGACGCCGTAGTCTTCGGGCGTCTTCTCTTCCAGCGGCTTCTTCTTGGCCTTCATGATGTTGGGCAGCGAGGCGTAGCGCGGCTCGTTGAGGCGCAGATCGACGCTGACGATGGCGGGCATCTTCACGCGGATGGTCTGCAGGCCGCCATCGACCTCGCGCGTGACGGTCGCGTGCTCGCCGTCGATCTGCAGCTTGGAGGCGAAGGTGGCCTGCGACCAGCCGAGCAGCGCCGCGAGCATCTGGCCGGTGGCGTTCATGTCGTTGTCGATGGCCTGCTTGCCGCAGAGCACGAGGCCGGGGCCCTCCGCGTCGATCACGGCCTTCAGGAGCTTGGCGACGGCCAGCGGCTCGATGTCGGTCTGCACGGTATCGGCGGCGACGATGAGGATGGCGCGGTCGGCCCCCATGGCCAGCGCGGTGCGCAGGGTTTCCTGCGCCTGCTTGACCCCGATGGAGACGGCGATAACCTCTTCGGCGGCGCCCTTCTCCTTGAGGCGGATGGCCTCTTCGACGGCGATCTCGTCGAACGGGTTCATGGACATCTTGACGTTGGCGAGATCGACGCCCGATCCGTCCGCCTTCACGCGGACCTTCACGTTGTAGTCGATCACGCGCTTGACGGGGACGAGGATTTTCATCGGCGCGGCTCCGTTTTGCGTTGCGGTTGCGGCCTAGGTAGCCCGTGGCGGGGTTAGGCGACAGGGGGAAATTCCGCGGGGGACGCGGCGTTTGGGCGGCAGTGCGGCGGTGGCGGCCGACAGGCGCCGCGCCCGCACCGCCCCACCCCCCCCGCCCATGGCGGTGCGGGCGCGGCGCGACAGACCGTTTGGGGGGGGGCGGATGGGTGCCGGAGCCGCGCCTTGCCCGGCCGGCGGTTCGCCTGTCCGGACGACCGAGGCGGCGCCTTTCGCGCCCTAGCGGTTCGCCCCCGGAACCCAAAGCACGTCGGCGGCGCCGTTGTCGTTGGCGATGCGGGAGGCGACGAAGAACCAGTCCGACAAGCGGTTGAGGTACTGCACGGCGGCCGTGTTCACCTCTTCGGCGCCGGCGAGCTCGACCGTCAGCCGTTCGGCACGGCGCGAGACCGTGCGGCAGAGATGCAGGTGCGCGGCGAGGGCCGAGCCGCCGGGCAGCACGAAGGAGCGCAGGGGGGTGAGCGCCGCGTTCAGCGTGTCGATCTCGGCCTCGAGCCGCTCCACCTGCGCCTGCGTCATCCGCAGCGGCGGGTAATCGGCCTCGGCGTCGCTGGCGATGTCGGGGCGGCAGAGATCGGCGCCGAGATCGAAGAGGTCGTTCTGGATGGCGGCGAGGCGGTCGCTCAGGTCGCCGGTGGCGTGCAGGCGGGCGAGGCCGACGGTGGCGTTGGCCTCGTCGACGGTGCCGTAGGCCGCGACGCGCAGGGCGAATTTCGGCACCCGGTTGCCGTTGCCGAGGGCGGTTTCGCCGGTGTCGCCGGTGCGGGTGTAGATGCGGTTGAGGACGACCATCACTGCGCTCCCATGCGGCGGAAGGCGACGAAGGCGAGGATAAGCGCGATGGCCACGGCCTGGGCGACGATGCGGTAGCGCATGATGCGGTTGCCGTGCTTGCGGTTGAAGTCGCCGCCCTTGGCGAAGCCGCCGATGCCGAGCATCAGGATCGCGAGCACGCCGAGGACGGCCACGGCAACTACGATGAACAGGGGGTCGTCGGCCATGGGGGTCCTTCCTCTCGGGGTCGGCACGCCATGTAGGGGACGGGCGGCGGAAAGCGAACCGCAAATCGGCGCCCGCCGGGAGTGGTCGGGCATCCGGCCGCCGCGGCAAAGGCGCCACAGGTGCGGGCTGCCGGGCCGGGCGGCGCGCCGGCGGGGCCCTAGCCCGGGGCCGCCACGAGGAAGCGGCTGGCGATGTAGGCGGCCTGGCCCGTCTGGGGGTGGCGCACGGCGCTCCACCCGCCGGAGCCGTCGTCCATCCGTTCCAGCCGGTCGCCGAAGCCGACGCTGCCGACCACGGGATTGGCGGTGGAGGGGCCGGCGCGCAGGTTCACCGCGTCGGCGGTCACCATCGCCTCGATGCCCGAGGCGGTTGGCGGTGCCGGAGCGGCGCTGGCATTCGCCGCGGCCGCGGCGGCGATGCGGGCGGCACCGGGATCGGTGGCGGGATCGGCAGAGGCGGGGGCCGGGGCGGGGGCCGGGGCGGAGTTGGGGGCGCCCGGGACACCGCTGCGCGAGGTCGCGAGGGTTTCCGAGAGCGGGCGGGTGGCCGCGAGCAGAAGACTGGCGGCATCGTCGGGCGCCGGGGCGCCGGGGGCCGCGCCCTCGGGCGCTGCGGGCGCTGTGGCGGCCCCATCCGGGGCGGCGGCGCCGGGCGTTGCCGCGGCGACGGCCGCATCGATCGCGGCGGCCATCGGATCTTCGGCAGCGGCGCTGCTCGGGAGGGGTGCGGGGCTGCCGGGGGCCTCACGGCCCTGCTGGGCGAGGGGCGGCGGCACTGCGTCCGGCGTGGCGGTGGCGAAGCGGTCGGCGGGGGCAAGGCCGATGGCATCGTCCGACGGCCCCGGCTGCCCGAGGATCGCGAGGGTCGCGAAGATCGCGGCGCAGAGCGCCAGCAGGGCCTTGAACGGCATTCCGAGCCTCCCTCTTTGGCGCTGCGGTGGCGGCTTCCCGGCCGCGCCGCCTGCGCCGAGGCCCGCAGGCCCCCCTTATTCGGCGGGTTTACCCGGCATCGGCCCCTTGCTAGGCCGAGCCATGGCCGGACCCGATGATGCCCCCCCGATCGACCCGACGCCAGAGGGCATTCCCCGGCCCGGCGATGCGACGTCGCGCGAGCCGCTCTCGCGGGCCATCGGCGCGCGCTACCTGACCTATGCGCTGTCGACCATCATGCACCGGGCCCTTCCGGACGCCCGCGACGGGCTGAAGCCCGTCCACCGGCGAATCCTCTATGCAATGCGAGAGTTAAGGTTGGGTTCCTCCGGGGGCTTCCGCAAGTCCGCCAAGATCGCCGGCGACGTGATGGGCAATTACCATCCGCACGGCGACGCGGCGATCTACGATGCGATGGCGCGCCTGGCGCAGGATTTCAACGTGCGCTACCCGCTGGTCGACGGGCAGGGGAACTTCGGCAACATCGACGGCGACAACCCGGCCGCCGCGCGCTACACCGAGGCGCGCATGACCGCCGCCGCCGAGGCGTTGCTGGAGGGCCTGGCCGAGGACGCGGTGGATTTCCGCGACAATTACGACGGCACGCTGAGCGAGCCGGTGGTGCTGCCGGCAGCCTTCCCGAACCTGCTGGCCAACGGATCGAGCGGCATCGCGGTGGGCATGGCCACCAACATCCCGCCGCACAACCTCGACGAACTGTGCGCCGCCTGCCTGCACCTGATCAAGTCGCCCGAGGCGCGCGACGAGACGCTGGTGGGGATGGTGCCGGGGCCGGACTTTCCCACCGGCGGGGTGATCGTGGAGCCGGCGGCGGCGATCCTGGCCGCCTATGCCACCGGGCGCGGGTCGTTCCGGCTGCGGGCACGGTGGGAGGTGGAGGATCTGGGCCGCGGCACCTGGCAGGTCGTGGTGACCCAGATCCCCTATCAGGTGCCGAAATCGCGGCTGATCGAGAAGCTGGCGGAGCTGATCCAGACGCGCCGCGTGCCGATCCTCGCCGACGTGCGCGACGAGAGCACCGACGACATCCGCATCGTGCTGGAGCCGCGGACGCGCGCGGTGGTGCCCGAGGCGCTGATGGGTCAGCTCTTCCGCCTTTCGGATCTGGAGACGCGCTTCAGCCTGAACATGAACGTGCTGATCGACGGGCGGACGCCCAAGGTCTGCTCGTTGATAGAGGTGCTTCGGGCGTTCCTGGACCACAGGCGCGAGGTGCTGCAGCGCCGCTCGCGCAACCGCCTGGGCAAGATCGACCACCGGCTTGAGGTACTGGAGGGCTATCTCGTGGCCTACCTCAACCTCGACCGGGTGATCGCGATCATCCGCAGCGAGGATGCGCCGAAGCCGGTGCTGATGGCGGAGTTCACCCTGAGCGACGTGCAGGCCGAGGCGATCCTGAACATGCGCCTGCGCTCCCTGCGCAGGCTCGAGGAGATGGAGCTGCGGAGCGAGCGGGACGCGCTGATCCTGGAGCGGGCCGGGCTGGAGGACCTTCTGGGCGACGAGGGGCTGCAATGGGCGCGGATCGCGGACGAGCTGCGCGACATCCGCCGCCGCTTCGGCAAGTCGGCGCCGGGCGGGGCGCGGCGTACCGGCTTCGCCGAGGCCGTGGCGGTCGAGGATGTGCCGCTGGAGGACATGATCGAGCGCGAGCCGGTGACGGTGATCTGCTCGGCCATGGGGTGGATCCGGGCGATGAAGGGGCATATCGACCTAGCGCAGCCGCTGAAGTACCGCGACGGCGACGGGCCGCGCTTCGTTCTGCATGCCGAGACGACCGACCGGGTGCTTCTGTTTGCGGGCAACGGGCGGGCCTATACGCTGGGCTGCGCCAACCTGCCCGGCGGGCGGGGGATGGGCGAGCCGGTGCGGCTGATGGTGGACCTGCCCAACGATGCCGGGATCGAGGCGCTGTTCGTGCACCGGCCCGGCGGGCGGCTGCTGGTCGCCTCCAGCGCCGGAGACGGGTTCGTGGCGCCCGAGGACGAGGTGGTGGCGCAGACCCGCGGCGGCCGGCAGGTGCTGAACCTGCGCGCGCCCGCGCGGGTGGCCGTGGTGCGGCCGGTGACGGGCGACCACGTGGCCGTGGTGGGCGAGAACCGCAAGATGCTGGTCTTTCCGTTGGCCGAGCTGCCGGAGATGGCGCGCGGCAAGGGCGTGCGGCTGCAGCGCTACAAGGATGCCGACGGGACGCTGACCGATGCGGTGACGTTCAACCGGGCCGAGGGGCTGACCTGGGGCTTCGGCGAGGGCAAGACCCGCACGGTGCGCGACCCCGAGCTGATCGAATGGCTGGGCAAGCGGGCCAGCGCCGGCCGGATGGCGCCGCGCGGCTTCCCGAGGGACAACCGCTTTGGCTGAGGCCGGGAGGGGGGCCGCCGACGGCGCGGCCGAAGCGGGACCGGGGCCGCGAGGCGGACGCTTCCGCGCGCGGACCCTGGCGGCCGACCCGGACCAGGCGGCGCCTCGCTGGCTGCGCGGGGCCTACCACGACGATGCGGCGCAGATCTTCCCGCTGGCGATGGGCCTCGCCGCGCTCAGCGTCGCGACGCTGGGGATCTATCGCTTCTGGGAACGGACGCGGCTGCGCGCGCGGATCTGGTCGGGCGTCACGCTGGGCGGCGATCCGTTCGAGTATGTGGGCACGGGGCTGGAGAAGCTGCTGGGCTTTCTGATCGCGGTGGTGGTTCTGGGGGCCGCGCTCGGGCTGGTGCAGATGGGGCTTTTCTTTGCCGGGCTGTCGCTGATCGGGGGCGTCGGGCCGCAGGGGCAGGTGGCCGCCTCGGTGCTGCTGGCGCAATCCTCGCTTTTGCTGCTGGTGCCGTTGATGTTCGCGGCGCGCTACCGGGCGCGGCGGTATCTGCTGGGGCGGACCCGGTGGCGCGGCATCCGGCTGGGGATGGCGCCGGGCGCCTGGGGCTATGCCTGGCGCGGCACGCTGTGGCTGGCGGCGACCGTGCTGAGCCTGGGGCTGGCCTGGCCGTGGATGCGGGTGGCGCTGGAACGCTACAAGGCCGACAGGACGTGGTTCGGCGACGCGCGGCTGCGGCTCGAGGGGCCGGCCACGATGCTCTGGCCGGCCTTCGCCTGGATGCCGGGCCTCGGCGCGGCGCTGGCCTTTGGGCTGGCGGTGAGCGTGCCGGACCGGCCGGGTCTGGCGGTGCTGCTGGCGGCGGCCTTCGTGCCGGCGCTGGCGGTGGCCTATGCGCATTGGCGGGTGGCCGGCTTCCGGCGGCTGGTGGCGGGCTGGCGGCTGGGCGACGCCATCCGCTTCGAAAGCCGGCTGCGGACGCGCAGGGTGCTGCGCCACGTCGTGCTGGGCGGCGCGCTGGTGGTGCTTCTGGGCGGCGTCGTGGTCGGGGTGCTGACCGGCACCGTCGGCCAGTGGGCGGGCGTCGGCGGGGCTGCGCCCACGGCGATCGGCCTGCTGTTCTCGATGGTCGGCGCGCTGGCGGTATTCTCGGTCTACGGCGTGCTGCGGCTGGTGCTGATAACCCTGCCGATCCTTGCCGCCACGGCCGAGACGGCGCAGGCCGGGCCGGAGGCGGCGCTGGAGGGCATCCGCCAGAGGGCGCGCGACGGGGTGGCCGACGCCGACGGCTTCGCCGACGCGCTGGACCTCTCGGGGGCGCTGTGAGCACGTGGAGCTTCGCCGTGCCGGCGATCTACTACGACGGCGTCAGCCCGGCGCGGCGCGACGTGGTGGTGACCGCCACCGACGTGACGCTGACCATCTCGGCGCGCGACGGGGCGCGGGTGGACAGCTGGCCGCTGGCCGAGGTGCGGCGGCGCCCCGATACGCAAGGCAGCGACCGGCTGAGCCTGTCGCGGGGCGACGGGCTGGCGCGGCTCGATGTGTGGGGCGGGGAGGCCGGGGCGGCGCTGCGGGCGCGTTGCCCGGCGCTGGAGGCGCCGCGGGGGCGGCGGGCGCGCTGGCGGCCCCTGGCGCTTTGGGCGGCGGCGGCGCTGGCGGTTCTGGCGGGGCTGCTACTGGTGCTGCTGCCGGCGCTGGCGGACCGGCTGGCGCCGCTGATCCCGCCGGAGCGCGAGGCGGCGCTTGGCCGGGCGATGGCCGGGCAACTGGCGCGGATGACGGCGCGGGAGGGGGCGGAGGCGCCCTTTTGCGACGGCGCGGCCGGGCGGGCGGCGCTGGACGCGCTGGCGGCCCGGCTGCTGGCCGGCGCGGCGCTGCCCTTCGTGCCGGAACTGCGGGTGGCGCGCAGCGACATGGTCAACGCCTTCGCGGCGCCCGGCGGTCAGGTCGTGATCTTCGACGGGCTTCTGCAGGCGGCCGCGGGGCCGGACGAGCTGGCCGGGGTCCTGGCGCACGAGCTCGGACACGTGGCGGCGCGCGACCCCACGAGGCTGGCGCTGCGGGCGGCGGGGTCGGCGGGCCTGCTCGGCCTCGCCTTCGGCGACTTCGCCGGCGGCACGGTGGTGGTGGCGGTGGCCAACCAGGCGTTCTCGGCCAGCTACACCCGCGCCGCCGAGGCCGGCGCCGATGCCTATGCAGCAGAGCTTCTGGCCGCCGCCGGGATCTCTGGCGCGGGCCTCGCGGATTTCTTCGAGCGGCTGGCGGACGAGGGCGACAGCGCCGTGCCGCCCCTGCTGCAATCGCACCCCGACCTCGCCGCCCGGGCGGAGGCGGCCCGCGGGCTTGCCGTGACCGCGCCGCGCCCGGCATTGCCCGCCGCGGAATGGGCGGCGCTGCAGGCGATCTGCGGCTGAGCGGCCGCAGGGCGCCCGCACCGGCTCAGAGCCGCTCCACTTCCAGCCAGACGCCGCCGTCCGGGCGCAGCGTGACGATCATCACCGGGTCGGGATCGCGGCCGCGCACCGGCGCCACGCGGAAGCGCGCCAGCAACGTGGCCAGGATGATCACCGCCTCCTGCAGGGCGAAGCTGGCGCCGATGCAGATCCGCGGGCCGTCGCCGAAGGGCAGGTAGGCGAAGCGGTCGATGGCGCGCGGATCGGCGAAGCGCGCCGGGCGGAAGGCGTCGGGCTCGTCCCACAGCAGCCGGTTGCGGTGCAGCGCGTAGATCGGCAGCGTCACCGTGTCGCCGGGGCGCACCTCGGACCCGCAGAGGCTGTCGGCCATACGGGCGCTGCGCGACAGGAACCCCCCCGGCGGATAGAGCCTGAGCGCCTCGTCGACGATCTGCCGGATCAGCGGCAGCTGCGGCAGGTCGGCCGCCTCTGCCGTGCGGCCGCCCAGCACGTCGCGGGCCTGCTCGCGCGCCGCCGCCTGCACCGCGGGATCGAAGGCGCAGAGATAGAAGGCCCAGGCGAGGGTGAGCGCGGTGGTCTCGTGGCCCGCGACGATGAAGGTCAGCAAGTTGTCGCGCAGCTCTGCATCGTTCATCGCCCGCGCCGGATCGGGCGCATCGGTGGCCGACAGCAGCAGGTCCATGAAGTCCGCTGGCCGCTCGGCCTTGCGCGGCAGGCTGCGGCGCCGGGCGATGGCGGCATCGGCCTCGGCCTTCATGGCGGCGGCATCGCGCGAGGCGAAGAGCCGGCTGGGCCGCGGCACCCAGGCGGGCACGGCCAGGATGTCGAGCACGTCGACCCGCGCCGCCCCGTGGATGAACCCCTCGATGGCGCGGTGGATCGAGCCGCGGTCGAAGCTGTCGTCGCCCGAGAACGTGACGTCGGCGATCACCTCGAAGGTGGCGCGCACCATCTCGGCATGCAGATCGGCGGCCCGGCCATGGGCGGCGCCGAGCCGCTCGGCCGCCCGCTCGGCCGCCGCCGACATGACGGGCGCCAGCGCCGCCACGTTGCGGTGGCTGAAGGCGGGAGCCGCGAGCCGCCGCTGCCGCCGCCATTCCGGCCCTTCGGCGATGAAGAGGCTCTCGCCGATGGCGGGGCGCAAGAGGTTCTTGGTGCTGTCGGATTTGGGGTAATCGTCGAGCGCGTCGCGCAGGATCCGGCGGTTGGCGGCGGGATCGGTGACCATGTGCCAGCGCGCCACCGTCTGCCCCGAGACGATGGGCAGGCGGGTGGAGGCTTCGGGGATCAGCTCCAGGATGTTGCGCCGCGCGGTCACTAGGCTGTCGAGCACGCCGAGCGGCCGTGTGGCGAGCCGGGCGCGGACGGGAAGCGCTGGCGGCGCGTGGCGAGCGAGGTAGGTCATCGGGGCACTCCTTCGCCCCAGATAGGCGCGGCATGCGTTGCCGCCACCCGGCGGCTCGATTATGGTCTGCCGCTCCTGCGCGACCCCGCGCGGCGCACGCCCTGCCCTTGCCCCTCGCGGCCGCCCCGACCGACCGGATGACCGAATGACCCTTTCCTTCCCCTTCCGCGCGGCCGGCCTGCTGGCGCTTGCCCTGCTGGCCGCCTGCACCCAGGCGCTCGACCCCGAGGTGGAGCGCCGCGGCTTCGGCGACTTCTCCCTCGACCGGATGGTGGTGATCGTCGACAAGCCGACCGTGGGGGCGCTTTCGCGCACGGTCGACGATGCGGTGATGAAGGCCGCCGTGGCCCGGGCGATGGAAGGCCGGCTGCGGCGGTTGCAAGGAACGGGGCGCTATTCCATCGGCATCAAGGTGCAGGGCTACGTGCTGGCCCGGCCCGGCATCCCCATCCTCCTGACGCCGCGTTCCGCGCTGCTGCTTTCGGTGAACGTCTACGACGACGTGCCGCGGCGGCTGAACCCCGAGCCGAAGAACCTGACCGTCTTCGAGGATGCGGGCGCGGATTTCCTTGTGGGCTCGGGCTACGTGCAGAGCCGCGAGCAGCAGTTGGACGAGATGGCCGCCAACGCCGCCATCGAGGTGGAGCGCTGGCTGCGCGAGAACCCGCAATGGTTCCGCCCCGGGGCGCCGACGGTCGACCCGACGGCCGGGCGGGACGCGGCGGATCCCGGGGATGCGGCCGGCTCGCCGGGCGTGCAGCCAGCGGCGGGGTGAGGCGCGCCCTGCACCGGGCGCGACCCATCGGGGGGGCGCTCGCCGGATGCAGGCCGGCCGTTGTGCCGTGCCCCGGCGGCCCGCCTTGATCTTCGCTTAACGCATCGGTAACCGCGCCGCGGTATCGCAATGCGCGGGCGCAGAATGCGCTTCGGGAAAGAAGGCCAGACGAGATGGGCAAGGCAAAGTTCGACCGCAGCAAGCCGCATGTGAACATCGGCACGATCGGTCACGTCGACCATGGCAAGACGACGCTGACGGCGGCGATCACGAAGTATTTCGGCGACTTCAAGGCGTATGACCAGATCGACGGGGCGCCCGAGGAGAAGGCGCGGGGGATCACGATCTCGACCGCGCACGTGGAATACGAGACCGAGGCGCGGCACTACGCCCATGTCGACTGCCCGGGGCACGCCGACTACGTGAAGAACATGATCACCGGGGCGGCGCAGATGGACGGCGCGATCCTGGTGGTGAACGCCGCCGACGGGCCGATGCCGCAGACGCGCGAGCACATCCTGCTTGGCCGCCAGGTGGGCATCCCCAAGATGGTGGTGTTCATGAACAAGGTCGACCAGGTGGACGACGCGGAGCTTCTGGAGCTGGTCGAGATGGAGATCCGCGAGCTTCTGGAGATGTACGAGTATCCCGGCGACGAGATCCCGATCATCGCCGGCTCGGCGCTGGCGGCGATGGAGGGGCGCGACCCCGAGATCGGCGAGAACAAGGTGCGCGAGCTTCTGCAGGCGGTGGACGACTACATCCCGACGCCCGAGCGCGCCATCGACCAGCCGTTCCTGATGCCCATCGAGGACGTGTTCTCGATCTCGGGCCGCGGCACGGTGGTGACGGGGCGGATCGAGCGCGGCGTGATCAACGTCGGCGACGAGATCGAGATCGTCGGCATCCGCGACACGCGCAAGACCACCTGCACGGGCGTCGAGATGTTCCGCAAGCTTCTGGACCGCGGCGAGGCGGGCGACAACGTGGGCGTCCTGCTGCGCGGCATCGACCGCGAGGGCGTCGAGCGCGGGCAGGTGCTGTGCAAGCCGAAATCGGTGAACCCGCACACCAAGTTCGAGGCCGAGGCGTACATCCTGACCAAGGAGGAGGGCGGCCGCCACACGCCGTTCTTCGCCAACTACCGCCCGCAATTCTACTTCCGCACGACCGACGTGACCGGCACGGTGACGCTGGCGGAGGGCACCGAGATGGTGATGCCGGGCGACAACGTGAGCTTCACGGTGGAGCTGATCGCGCCGATCGCGATGGAGGAGAAGCTGCGCTTCGCCATCCGCGAGGGCGGCCGCACGGTGGGCGCCGGCGTGGTGAGCAAGATCCTCGATTGACGACGGGGCGCGGGCGGGGTTGCCCCGCCGGCGCGACATGCCGGGCCGGGGGGTGGATATCGGCCCTCGGAAGGGCTGGGGGATGGTGCCTGGCGTGGCGTGGCGGGGCGGGGCGTGACGGGGCGACCCCCGCTTCACGGTCATACCGGGCCCGAGACGGCGGTGTGACCCCGCGCTGCGGCGCTGGCGGGGCGGACGCCGGCTCTGGGCGAGGTGCTGGCCGGGGAAGGGCGCTTGACTGGCGCAGTCCGGGCGTACGGGCCGGCTCGGTGGCGGCGAAGGAGCGGATCCATGCGGCTGAACCATGTGGCCCTGACGGTGGCGGATCGCGAGGTTTCGGCGGCGTTCTATGGCCGGTTCTTCGGACTGACCCGCCGCATCCACGAGGACGATCACCTGTTGATCCTTGCCGGTCCCGGGGGCGGCATCCTGGCGCTGAGCGAAGGCGTGGTGCCGCCCGCGCCGCCGCGCACCACCCATTTCGGGTTCCAGGCCGCCGATGCCGACGCGGTCCGCGCGGCGCGGGCCGCCTTCGCCGAGGCCGGCATATGCGAGGTCGAATGGGAGCCGGACGGCACGATCCGGGTTCAGGTTCTCGACCCCGACGGCTACCGGGTGGACGTCTTCGCGATCTGAGGCGGGGTGTCCGGGGCAGTGCGGCGCCCCCGGATGACCGCCAGCCGGGGCGCGGCCCTCAGGAGGCCGCGACCGGCGACGCGGGGCAAGCCGCCCGGCCACAGCTGCAACGGGCGGGAGGCGCGGCCCTCAGGTGGCCGCGACCGGCGAGGCGGGGCTGTCGGCGCGGGCCTGGATCTCCACGAAGATGCGGGTGACCTCGGGATGCGCCGCCTTGACCTCGGCCTCGAAGCGCGTGGTGCCCTGCTCGACCGCGCCGGCGCTGAGGCTGTTCACCGCATCGAGGCTGATGTTCAGAAGTACGTCGCGCGGCCCGAAATGCAGCGTGCGCACCTCGTTGACCCCCGCGACGAAGGCCTGCCGCTGCGCGATCTCGACGATGCCGGCGACCACCTTGGGGTCCGCGCCCTCGCCGATGAGCAGCGCCTTGGTCTCGATCGCCAGCACGATCGCGGCCAGCGCCAGGATGAGCCCGATCACGAGCGAGGCGGCGCCGTCAGCCCAGGGCATGCCGAGGCTGGTGGAGGCGTAGATGCCGAGGCCCGCGACGACGAGGCCGATCAGCGCCGCGGTATCCTCGAAGAGCACGGTGAAGACGGCCGGATCCTTGCTGGCGCGGACCGCGCGCAGGAGCGGCACCTTGCCCCGCAGCCGGTCGAATTCGCGCCAGGCGACGATCCAGGCGGCGGCCTCGAACACCACCGCGAGCCCGAGCACGGCATAGTTCCAGCCGGCATTGGTGACCGGATGCGGGTCGCGCAGCTTCTCGATGCCATGGTAGATCGAGATGCCGGCGCCGAGCGAGAAGAGCAGGATCGCGACGACGAAGGCCCAGAAGTACAGTTCCTTGCCGTAGCCGAACGGGTGGACGGCGTCGGCCGGGCGGGCGGCGCGCTTCATCCCGACGAGGAGCAGCGCCTGGTTGCCGGTGTCGACGACCGAGTGGATCGCCTCCGAGAACATCGCCGCCGAGCCGGTGAACGCGGCCGCGATGAACTTGATGATCGCGATCCCGCCGTTGCCGGCCATCGCCGCCAGTACGACCTTTGTTGAGCCTGCGGCCATGATGCCTCCCGGTTTGCGGGGGTCCGGCCCCCCGACTTGCCAGTAGGGGAAAGGCAGCGGCGGCGCGAGCGGTTCCGCGCCGCCTTGGGGCTTGAAGGGGCGCGGGATTGGTCCTATGCCAAGCCTCGGCCTTAGGGGTTTAGCTCAGTTGGTAGAGCATCGGTCTCCAAAACCGAGGGTCGTGGGTTCGAGTCCCCCAACCCCTGCCAGGCCGCCTTACCCACATTCCCCTCCGCCTCCGGCGGGCCTTCGCAGGCCGCGCAACCGGTCCTGACGGAGCCGTGAAGCACGGGATCGTGGGTGGCACCGGCGCGCGGCGCTGCGGCAGGGTCGAGGGGTCGCCCGACCGGCGAGACCCCAGCAGACCGGAGCCCCATCATGCCCACATCCCGCGCCACCGCACTTGCAGCCGTCTTCGCCGCCACCGCCGCATTCGCTTTGCCCGCCGCCGCCGGGCCGGAATACACCGCCGCCAACGGCTATGCCGCCAGCGGCTACGACGTGGTGGCCTATTGGGACATGGAGCAGGCGCCCGTCGGCACCGCCCAGCCCGCCGCGGTCCCCGGCGACGGGGCCATCACGGCGGAATTCGAGGGTGCGACGTATGCGTTCTCGACCAAGGCCAACCGCGACCGCTTCGCAGCCGACCCCGCCGCCTTCGCCCCGCAATACGACGGGCATTGCGCCTACGGCGTGGCCAAGGGCGGCAAGGTGCCGGGCAACCCCAACCTGTGGCGGATCGTCGACGGCAAGCTTTACCTCAACATCACCCAGACGGTCGTGGGCTTCTGGGAAGAGGACATTCCCGGCAACCTGGAGACCTCGGAGGGCAACTGGGCGGATCTTGAGCCGCAGCCGGCGAGCGACATGGCGATCCCGCAGTTCGAGCCTGCCGCGCCGGTGAACTGAGCCGGTGACCCTAGCCGCGCGTGAGCGCTTGAACTTCGCCGCGGGTCTGCGTATCTGCGGCGGGTTCCCAAGAGAAGGCAACGCCATGGCCACCGCCAATCCCTTGCAGTTCATCCAGCAGGTTCGCGGCGAGGTGGCCAAGGTCGTCTGGCCGACGCGACGCGAGATGGTGCTGACCACGGTGATGGTCTTTGTGATGGCCACCCTTGCGGCGATCTTCTTCTTCTCTCGTGGATCTGGTGACGATCCGGGCTTCGGGCGTCTCGCCACTGCTGACGCTGCTTGACCGACGTTTGTTCGCGAAGTCCGGGTTTTCGTGACCCGTTGCGGGGCCCGCGGTTCGCCGCCTTTGTCGAGCATGGATAGTCCATGACGACTTGGGGCTGTGGTCGAGCGCCCTGACGCGGCTCTCGACAGACGGCGTGCGGCGAATTCGGGTTGCACGCCGCTTTTCGTTGGGGTCTCGGCACGGCATGCCGCCACTGCGACGGATGGCGCGGTCATCCGGGCGCCATGAGATCGGAAATTCGGCGGCCCCGGGCCGCGAGGCTTGAAGGACGAAGGCGGGACATGGCGAAACGGTGGTATTCGGTGAGCGTCCTGTCGAACTTCGAGAAGAAGATCGCCGAGCAGATCCGCGACCTCGGTCGCCGAGCAGGGCCTGGAGGACGAGATCGACGAGGTGCTGGTGCCCACCGAGGAGGTGATCGAGATGCGTCGCGGCAAGAAGGTCGACGGCCGAGCAGCGCTTCATGCCCGGCTACGTGCTGGTCCACATGGAGATGACGGACCGGGCCTATCACCTGATCAACTCGATCAACCGCGTCACCGGGTTCCTCGGCCCGCAGGGGCAAGCCGTTGCCGATGCGGCGACGCCGAGGTGAACCGGATCCTCAACCGTGTCAGGACGGCGAGGACGCGCCGCGCACGCTCATCACCTTCGAGATCGGCGAGCAGGTCAAGGTCACCGACGGCCCGTTCGAGGGCTTCGACGGCATGGTCGAGGAAGTGGACGAGGACAACCAGCGCCTCAAGGTGACGGTCTCGATCTTCGGCCGGGCGACCCCGGTCGAGCTGGAATTCACGCAGGTCCGCAGGGCGAGTGAAGCCTCCGGAGCGGTGATCCGCCCGGAAGGGAGGCCAACGTGGGAGGCGAGGGGCGCGCGCGCCACCGGACCGGACCACGCACGGAAAGCCCGCCGGACGCGTCCGGCGCGGGCGTGAGAAGAGGAGGCCATCATGGCCAAGAAGGTAGCAGGGCAGCTGAAGCTGCAGGTGCCCGCCGGCAAGGCCAACCCAGCCCCGCCCGTCGGCCCCGCTTTGGGTCAGCGCGGCATCAACATCATGGAATTCTGCAAGGCGTTCAACGCGCGAGACGCAGGAAATGGAAGTCGGGCGCGCCGTGCCCGACCGTGATCACCTACTACCAGGACAAGTCCTTCACGATGGAGATCAAGACGCCGCCGGCGTCGTATTATCTCAAGAAGGCCGCGAACCTGAAGTCCGGCGCCAAGACCCCGTCGCGCGAGAGTGGCCGGCACGGTGTCCGATCAAGCAGGTTCGCGAGATCGCCGAGGCGAAGATGAAGGACCTCAACGCGAACGACATCGAGGGCGCGATGAAGATCATCCTCGGGCTCCGCCCGGTCGATGGGCATCGAGGTGAAGGTAATGGCAAAGATCGGTAAACGCACCACGGCCGCCCGCAAGGCGTTCGACGGCAAGGCACGACCTCTCGCGTCGACCGAGGCGGTGGCGCTGGTCAAGGGCAACGCGAACGCCAAGTTCGACGAGACGGTCGAGATCGCGATGAACCTGGGCGTCGATCCGCGCCATGCGGACCAGATGGTGCGTGGCGTCGTGACGCTGCCCGAACGGCACCGGCAAGACGGTGCGCGTGGCGGTGTTCGCCCGCGGTCCCAAGGCCGAGGAAGCCGAGGCCGCCGGTGCGGACATCGTCGGCGCCGAGGACCTGATGGAACAGATCCAGGGCGGCAAGATCGATTTCGACCGCTGCATCGCGACGCCCGACATGATGCCGATCGTCGGCCGGCTGGGCAAGATCCTCGGCCCGCGCAACCTGATGCCGAACCCGCAGGTCGGCACCGTGACGATGGACGTGGCGCAGGCCGTGGAAGCGGCCAAGGGCGGCGAGGTCCAGTTCAAGGCCGAGAAGGCCGGTGTGGTGCATGCCGGCGTCGGCAAGGCGTCGTTCGAGGCCGAGCAGCTGGTCGAGAACGTGCGTGCCTTCGTCGATGCGGTGAACCGGGCGAAGCCGTCGGGCGCCAAGGGGACCTACATGAAGCAAGATCGCGCTGACCTCGACCATGGGGCCGGGCGTGACGATCAGCGTCGACGGTCGTCGGCGCATCGGCACGCGTAAGGCCTGAGGGCGACCGCAGCAAGAATTCTCCCGCGGCGTCGGCCCGGGGATGTTCCGGGGCAGGGCCGCAAGCGGCCCTCCGTCCTGTCCGAGACGGTGGGTGCGCGCAAGCAGGGTTAATCATCCTGCCCGAGACGGGAAACGAGACATGTTTCCGAAGCGTGTGGCTGGCCCTTCGGGCGATTTGGCGGGACCGTCGACCTGGACCCGAAGCGCCGGGCGACGCCCGGCGAACATTGAGCCGGGGGGGAGACCCCTCAAACTTGGAGTGAACTGTGGATAGAGCCCAGAAAGAAAAGGTGGTCGAGCGAACTCGGCCAGATCTTCGAGAGCTCTGGCGTCGTCGTGGTCTCGCACTACACCGGCCTCACGGTTGCCGAAATGCAGGATCTGCGTGCGCGGATGCGTGACGGCCGGCGGGTCCGTGCGCGTCGCCAAGAACAGGCTCGCCAAGATCGCCCTGGAGGGGAACCCCGTGCGCCAGCATCGCGTCGCTTCTCGACGGGCATGACCGTTCTCGCCTATTCCGAAGACCCCGTGGCAGCAGCCAAGGTGGTCGACGACTATCGCCAAGTACAACGCCAAGTTGTTAGTCCTCGGCGGCGCGATGGGCGAGCACGGCGCTGGACCCGAAGCCGGTGTGAAGGCCGTGGCCACGATGCCGTCGCGCGAGGAGCTTATCGCTTCCGATCGTGGCGTGCCTCGGGGCACCGGCTGCGAACATCGCCGGCGCCATCGGCGCACCTGCGTGCCAACATCGCGAGCATCCTGTCGACGCTCGAAGAGCGCAAGCGGCGTAAGTCGGCATCGAGAGGTCGGTGTGGGGTTGCACCCACCGCGTTGGAACCATCAGACGAAACTGGAAACAGACAAATGGCTGACCTGAAGAAACTCGCCGAAGAGATCGTGGGTCTGACCCTTCTCGAAGCACCGAACTGAAGAACATCCTCAAGGACGAATACGGCATCGAGCCCGCCGCCGGTGGCGCCGTCATGATGGCCGGCCCTGCCGAAGCCGGTGCGGGCGAAGCTGCCGAGGAGCAGACCGAGTTCGACGTGATCCTCAAGGCCGCCGGCGCGAAGAAGATCAACGTGATCAAGGAAGTCCGCGCGATCACCGGTCTCGGCCTGAAAGAAGCCAAGGATCTGGTCGAAGCCGGCGGCAAGGCCGTCAAGGAAGGCGTGTCCAAGGACGAAGCCGACGACATCAAGGCAAAGCTGGAAGCAGCCGGCGCCGAGGTCGAGCTGAAGTGATCGCGGCGGGCCGGCGCGATGCCGCGGGCTGCGGACGAACTGAACGATTGGCTGGGTCCGGCATTTCCGGGCCCAGCCGCACGCGTCTTGACGGAGGGCTCCGCCATGACGGTGCTTTCCCAGGGTGCGGTGCGAGTGTCGGGAGGCGCCCTGGGAAGGGCGCCGCGTATGGACCGGCACCCCCTGTTTCAACGGGCGACCGCCGCTGCCCCGGCCGGTGGTCGCCACCGGCGAAAGCGAAAGGTGACCTCAGCGCATGGCTCAGATCGCTTCCTCGGTCAGAAACGGATCCGCAAGTTCTATGGCAAGATCCGCGAAGTCGCTGGAGATGCCGAACCTCATCGAGGTTCAGAAATCGTCCTACGACCTGTTCCTCGGTTCCGGCGACCAGCCCGGAACCGATGGACGGCGAGGGCATCATGGGCGTCTTCCAGTCGGTGTTCCCGATCAAGGACTTCAACGAGACCGCCGTTCTAGAATTCGTCAAGTACGAGCTCGAGAAGCCGAAATACGACGTCGAGGAATGCCAGCAGCGCGACATGACCTATGCGGCGCCGCTGAAGGTGACGCTGCGGCTGATCGTGTTCGACGTCGAACGACGATACCGGCGCGAAGTCGGTCAAGGACATCAAGGAGCAGGACGTCTTCATGGGCGACATGCCCCTGATGACGCCCAACGGGACGTTCATCGTCAACGGCACCGAGCGGGTCATCGTTTCCCAGATGCACCGCTCCCCCGGCGTGTTCTTCGACCACGACAAGGGCAAGACGCACAGCTCGGGCAAGCTGCTCTTCGCCTGCCGGATCATTCCCTATCGCGGCTCGTGGCTGGACTTCGAGTTCGACGCCAAGGACATCGTGTTCGCGCGCATCGACCGGCGCCGCAAGCTGCCGGTGACGACGCTGCTCTATGCGCTGGGGCTGGATCAGGAAGGCATCATGGATGCCTATTACGACACCGTGGCCTACCGCGCCGACGGCAAGCGGGCTGGGTGACCCAGTTCTTCCCAGAGCGGGTGCGCGGCACGCGGCCGACCTTCGACCTCGTCGATGCCGCGACGGGCGAAGTGATCGCCGAGGCCGGCAAGAAGGTCACCCCGCGGACGGTGAAGGACCTGATCGACGACGGCAAGGTGACCGAGCTGCTGGTGCCCTTCGAGCATATCGTTGGCAAGTTCAGCGCCCGCGACATCATCAACGAAGAGAACGGCGCGATCTACGTCGAGGCCGGCGAAGAGCTGACCTGGGAGACCGACAAGGACGGCGCCGTGACCGGCGGCACCCTGAAGGAGCTGATGGATGCCGGGGTAAGCGACGATCCCGGTGCTCGACATCGACAACATCAACGTCGGCCCCTACATCCGCAACACCATGGCGGTGGACAAGAACATGAGCCGCGACACCGCGCTCATGGATATCTACCGCGTGATGCGGCCGGGCGAGCCGCCCACCGTCGAAGCCGCCAGCGCGCTGTTCGATACGCTGTTCTTCGACAGCGAGCGCTATGACCTGAGCGCCGTGGGCCGGGTGAAGATGAACATGCGTCTCGACCTCGACGCGCCAGACACCCAGCGCACCCTGCGGCGCGAGGACATCATCTCCTGCATCAAGGCGCTGGTCGAGCTGCGCGACGGCCGTGGCGATATCGACGACATCGACCACCTGGGCAACCGCCGGGTGCGGTCGGTCGGCGAGCTGATGGAGAACCAGTACCGCGTCGGGCCTTGCTGCGGATGGAGCGGGCGATCAAGGAGCGGATGTCGCAGCGTCGAGATCGACACGGTGATGCCGCAGGACCTGATCAACGCCAAACCCGCGGCGGCGGCGGTGCGGGAATTCTTCGGCTCCTCGCAGCTCAGCCAGTTCATGGACCAGACCAACCCGCTGTCCGAGGTGACCCACAAGCGCCGCCTCTCGGCGCTTGGCCCGGGCGGCCTGACCCGCGAGCGTGCCGGCTTCGAGGTGCGCGACGTGCACCCGACCCACTATGGCCGGATGTGCCCGATCGAGACGCCCGAAGGCCCGAACATCGGCCTGATCAACAGCGCTCGCGACCTTCGCGCGGGTGAACAAGTACGGCTTCATCGAGACGCCGTACCGGGTGGTGACCGACGGCAAGGTGACCGACGAGGTCCATTACATGTCCGCGACCGAGGAGATGCGGCACACCGTGGCGCAGGCCAACGCCAACCTCGACGCCGACGGCCGCTTCGTGAACGATCTGGTCTGCACCCGGCGGTCGGGCGACTACACCCTGGCGCCGAACGAGACGGTCGACCTGATCGACGTGTCGCCGAAGCAGCTCGTCTCCGTCGCGGCCTCGCTGATCCCGTTCCTCGAGAACGACGACGCGAACCGGGCGCTGATGGGCTCGAACATGCAGCGACAGGCGGTGCCGCTGCTTCAGGCGGAGGCGCCGCTGATCGGCACCGGCATCGAGGAGGTCGTGGCGCGCGACAGCGGGGCCGCCATCATGGCGCGCCGCACGGGCATCATCGACCAGGTGGACGCGACGCGGATCGTCGTGCGCGCCACCGATGACATGGATGCCGGCGATCCGGGCGTCGACATCTACCGGATGCGCAAGTTCCAGCGCTGCAACCAGAATACCTGCATCAACCAGCGCCCGCTGGTGAAGGTGGGCGACACGGTGCGCAAGGGCGAGGTGATCGCCGATGGCCCCTCGACCGATCTGGGCGAGCTGGCTCTCGGCAAGAACGTGGTCGTCGCGTTCATGCCGTGGAACGGCTACAACTACGAGGACAGCATCCTGATCTCGGAGCGGATCACCCGCGACGACGTGTTCACCTCGATCCACATCGACGAGTTCGAGGTCGCCGCGCGCGACACCAAGCTCGGCCCAGAGGAGATCACCCGCGACATCCCGAATGTCGGCGAGGAGGCGCTGCGCAACCTCGACGAGGCGGGGATCGTCTATATCGGTGCCGAGGTCGGTCCCGGCGACATCCTGGTGGGCAAGATCACACCCAAGGGCGAAAGCCCGATGACGCCGGAAGAAAAGCTGCTGCGCGCGATCTTCGGCGAGAAGGCCAGCGACGTGCGCGACACCTCCCTACGGCTGCCGCCGGGCGATTACGGCACGATCGTCGAGGTGCGGGTGTTCAACCGGCACGGCGTCGACAAGGACGAGCGCGCGGTTCAGATCGAGCGCGAGGAGGTCGAGCGCCTGGCGCGCGACCGCGACGACGAGATGGCCATCCTGGAGCGCAACATCTACGCGCGCCTGAATTCCATGATCGTCGGCCGCACCGCCGTGAAGGGCCCCAAGAGCGTCAAGCCGAACAGCGAGATCACCGAAGAGCTGCTGGGCACGCTCAGCCGGGGCCAGTGGTGGCAGCTGGCGCTGAAGGACGATGCCGAGGCGGCCCAGGTCGAGGCGCTGCACGAGCAGTACGAGGCGCAGAAGCGCACGCTGGAAGCGCGCTTCGAGGACAAGGTCGAGAAGGTGCGGCGGGGCGACGACCTGCCGCCGGGCGTCATGAAGATGGTCAAGGTCTTCGTCGCGGTGAAGCGCAAGCTGCAGCCGGGCGACAAGATGGCCGGGCGCCACGGCAACAAGGGCGTCATCTCGAAGGTCGTGCCGATGGAGGACATGCCCTTCCTCGGTGACGGCACGCCTGTCGACTTCGTGCTCAACCCGCTGGGCGTGCCCAGCCGGATGAACGTCGGCCAGATCCTGGAGACCCATATGGGCTGGGCCAGCCGCGGCCTGGGCATCCAAATCGACGAGGCCCTGGGCGCCTATCGCCGCGACGGCGACCTGACGCCGGTGAGGGAGGCCATGCGCCTGGCCTATGGCGAGGACGTCTATGCCGAGGGGATCGAGGGGATGGACGACGCGCATCTGATCGAGGCGGCCGACAACGTCACCTTCGGCGTGCCGATCGCGACGCCGGTCTTCGACGGCGCCAAGGAAGTGGACGTGAACGACGCGCTGCGGCGGGCCGGGTTCAGCGAGAGCGGCCAGTCCACCCTCTTCGACGGGCGGACGGGCGAGCAGTTCGCGCGGCCGGTCACCGTGGGCATCAAGTACCTGCTGAAGCTGCACCACCTGGTGGACGACAAGATCCACGCGCGTTCCACCGGCCCCTACAGCCTCGTGACCCAGCAGCCGCTGGGCGGCAAGGCGCAGTTCGGCGGCCAGCGCTTCGGCGAGATGGAGGTGTGGGCACTGGAGGCCTACGGCGCGGCCTACACCTTGCAGGAGATGCTGACGGTGAAGTCCGACGACGTGGCGGGCCGCACCAAGGTCTACGAGAGCATCGTCAAGGGCGAGGACAATTTCGAGGCCGGCGTGCCGGAATCGTTCAACGTGCTCGTCAAGGAGGTCCGGGGTCTGGGCCTCAACATGGAACTGCTGGACGCGGAGGTGGACGAATAGGTCGTTCGCGACGGGCGGGGTGACCCCCGCCCAACGGCCCATGGGCAGGGCGGGGGTCACCCCGCCGCGCCCGTCCCCTTCCCGCCAGATGCAAGAGGTATCCCCATGAACCAAGAACTGATGAACAATCCGTTCAACCCGCTGACCCCGCAGAAGCAGTTCGACGAGATCAAGGTCTCGCTTGCTTCACCCGAGCGGATCCTCAGCTGGTCCTTCGGCGAGATCAAGAAGCCCGAGACGATCAACTACCGCACGTTCAAGCCGGAGCGGGACGGGCTTTTCTGCGCGCGCATCTTCGGGCCGATCAAGGACTACGAGTGCCTGTGCGGCAAGTACAAGCGCATGAAGTATCGCGGCGTCGTCTGCGAGAAATGCGGCGTCGAGGTGACGCTGCAGAAGGTCCGCCGCGAGCGGATGGGCCACATCGAGCTGGCCTCCCCCGTTGCCCACATCTGGTTCCTGAAGTCGCTGCCCAGCCGCATCGGCCTGATGCTTGACATGACCCTGCGCGACCTCGAGCGGATCCTCTACTTCGAGAACTACGTGGTGATCGAGCCCGGCCTCACCGATCTGACCTATGGTCAGTTGATGTCGGAAGAGGAATTCATGGACGCGCAGGATTCCTACGGGGCGGATGCGTTCACCGCGGGCATCGGCGCCGAGGCCATCCGCGAGATGCTGACCCAGATCGACCTAGAGGCCGAGGCCACGCAGCTGCGCGAGGACCTCAAGGAGGCCACCGGCGAGCTGAAGCCGAAGAAGATCATCAAGCGCCTGAAGATCGTCGAGAACTTCATCGACAGCGGCAACCGCCCGGAATGGATGATCCTGACGGTCGTGCCGGTGATCCCGCCCGAGCTGCGCCCGCTGGTGCCGCTGGACGGCGGCCGATTCGCGACGTCGGACCTCAACGACCTCTACCGCCGGGTGATCAACCGCAACAACCGCCTCAAGCGGCTGATCGAGCTGCGCGCGCCCGACATCATCATCCGCAACGAGAAGCGGATGCTGCAGGAAATCGGTCGATGCGCTTTTCGACAACGGTCGCCGCGGACGGGTCATCACGGGGGCCAACAAGCGGCCGCTGAAGTCGCTTTCCGACATGCTGAAGGGCAAGCAGGGCCGGTTCCGCCAGAACCTGCTCGGCAAGCGCGTGGACTTCTCGGGCCGGTCGGTCATCGTCACCGGACCGGAGCTGAAGCTGCACCAATGCGGGCTGCCGAAGAAGATGGCGCTCGAGCTGTTCAAGCCGTTCATCTACTCGCGGCTTGAGGCCAAGGGGCTTTCCAGCACCGTCAAGCAGGCCAAGAAGCTGGTCGAGAAGGAGCGGCCCGAGGTCTGGGACATCCTCGACGAGGTGATCCGCGAGCACCCGGTGATGCTGAACCGCGCGCCCACCCTGCACCGGCTCGGCATCCAGGCCTTCGAGCCCGTGCTGATCGAGGGCAAGGCGATCCAGCTTCACCCGTTGGTCTGCTCGGCCTTCAACGCAGATTTCGACGGCGACCAGATGGCCGTGCACGTTCCGCTGAGCCTCGAGGCGCAGCTGGAATGCCGCGTGCTGATGATGAGCACGAACAACGTGCTCAGCCCCGCCAACGGCGCGCCGATCATCGTGCCGTCGCAGGACATGATCCTGGGGCTCTACTACGTCACGCTCGAGCGCAAGGGCATGAAGGGCGAGGGCATGGTGTTCAGCACGGTCGACGAGGTCGAGCATGCGCTCGATGCCGGCGCGGTGCACCTGCACGCCAAGATCACTGCCCGGATTCCGCAGATCGACGCGGAAGGCCAGGAGGTGTTCACCCGGTTCGAGACGACCCCGGGCCGCGTGCGCCTCGGCGCGCTTCTGCCGCTGAACGCCAAGGCGCCGTTCGATCTGGTCAACCGTCTGCTGCGCAAGAACGAGGTGCAGCAGGTGATCGACACCGTCTACCGCTATTGCGGCCAGAAGGAGAGCGTCATCTTCTGCGATCAGATCATGACGCTTGGCTTCCGCGAGGCGTTCAAGGCCGGCATCAGCTTCGGCAAGGACGACATGGTCATCCCCGACAGCAAGTGGCCCATCGTCGATGGCGTCCGCGCGCAGGTGAAGGAGTTCGAGCAGCAGTACATGGACGGCCTGATCACCCAGGGCGAGAAGTACAACAAGGTGATCGACGCGTGGTCGAAGTGCTCGGACGCCGTGGCCGACGCGATGATGGCGGACATCTCCGCCATGCGGGTCGTCGACGGGGTGGAGCAGGAGCCGAACTCCGTCTGGATGATGGCGCATTCGAAGGCCCGCGGCTCTCCGGCCCAGGCCAAGCAGCTGGGCGGCATGCGCGGCCTGATGGCCAAGCCGAGCGGAGAGATCATCGAGACGCCGATCATCTCGAACTTCAAGGAAGGCCTGACGGTGCTGGAGTACTTCAACTCCACACACGGCGCCCGCAAGGGCCTGGCCGACACCGCGCTGAAGACGGCGAACTCGGGCTACCTGACGCGGCGTCTGGTGGACGTGGCGCAGGACTGCATCGTGCGCCAGCACGATTGCGGCACCGACATGGCGATCACCGCGGAGCCTGCCGTGAACGACGGCGAGGTGGTGAGTACCCTGGGCGAGCGCGTGCTCGGCCGTGTGGCCGCCGATGCCGTGATGCGCCCCGGCACCGACGAGGTGCTGGTGGAGGCGGGCGAGCTGATCGACGAGCGCCGCGCCGACGCGATCGAGGCGGCGGCCGTGCCGCGGATGCGCATCCGCAGCCCGCTGACCTGCGAGGCCGAGGAGGGCGTATGCGCCATGTGCTACGGCCGCGACCTGGCCCGCGGCACGCTGGTCAACCAAGGCGAGGCGGTGGGCATCATCGCCGCGCAATCCATCGGCGAGCCCGGCACGCAGCTGACGATGCGGACGTTCCACATCGGCGGCATCGCGCAGGGCGGGCAGCAGAGCTTCCTGGAAGCCAGCCAGGAGGGCACGGTCGAGTTCCGCAACGCGAGCCTGCTGAACAACGCTTCGGGCGACAACATCGTCATGGGCCGGAACATGCAGATCGCCATCATCGACGCCAACGGCGACGAGCGGGCCAGCCACAAGATCGGCTACGGCACCAAGGTGCACGTGACCGACGGCCAGAAGGTGGCGCGCGGCGACAAGCTGATAGAATGGGACCCGTATACCCTGCCGATCATCGCCGAGAAGTCCGGCGTGGCGCGGTTCGTCGACCTCGTCTCGGGCCTGTCGGTTCGCGAGGACACCGACGATGCGACGGGGATGACCCAGAAGATCGTCAGCGACTGGCGGGCGGCGCCGAAATCCAACGATCTCAAGCCCGAGATCATCGTGATGGACCCCGAAACCGGGGAACCCGTGCGGCTGGATAACGGCAATCCGACGACCTACCCGATGTCGGTGGACGCGATCCTTTCCGTCGAGGAAGGCCAGGAGATCAAGGCCGGCGACGTCGTGGCCCGGATCCCGCGCGAGGGCGCCAAGACCAAGGACATCACCGGCGGTCTGCCGCGGGTGGCGGAACTGTTCGAGGCGCGGCGGCCCAAGGACCACGCCATCATCGCCGAGATCGACGGCTACGTGCGCTTCGGCAAGGACTACAAGAACAAGCGCCGCATCGGGATCGAGCCCAGCGACGAATCCGTGGAGCCCACCGAATACATGGTGCCGAAGGGCAAGCACATCCCGGTGGCCGAGGGCGACTTCGTCCAGAAGGGCGACTACATCATGGATGGCAACCCCGCCCCGCACGACATCCTGCGGATCATGGGGATCGAGGCGCTGGCCGACTATCTGATCGACGAGGTGCAGGACGTCTATCGCCTGCAGGGCGTGAAGATCAACGACAAGCACATCGAAGTCATCGTCCGGCAGATGCTGCAGAAGTTCGAGGTGCTCGACAGCGGCGAGACCACGCTGCTGAAGGGCGAGCACGTGGACAAGGCCGAGCTTGAGGCGATGAACGAGAAGGCGGTGAAGGACGGGCGGCGCCCGGCCGAGGCTGAGCCGATCCTCCTGGGCATCACCAAGGCGTCGCTGCAGACACGCAGCTTCATCTCGGCGGCGTCCTTCCAGGAGACGACGCGCGTGCTGACGGAGGCGTCGGTGCAAGGCAAGCGCGACAAGCTGGTCGGCCTCAAAGAGAATGTGATCGTCGGGCGCCTGATCCCGGCGGGCACCGGCGGGGCGACCAAGCGGGTCCGCAAGATCGCCAGCGACCGCGACCAGATCGTGATCGACCACAACAAGGCCGCGGCCGAAGCGGCCCTGGCGCTGGCGGCGCCGCAGGAGGACGCGATGGCGACCGAAGGCAGCCTCGACGATGTCTTCGGCAATTCCGACACCGATGGCGGTCTGGTTGATACGCCGGAGAACAGCGAAAGCTGATCCCGGCCCGCGCCGCGCGGTTGCGGACTTGCGCCCACCGAGAGAGATCCCGGTGGGCGTTTCCCGTACAGAGTGGTGCGTTCGGGGGCGGCTGGCCTGTGTGCAGGAACGGCCTAGGCCGGCCCCATTGGCGTTGTACGGGTTCAGCCGATGGGGCGGGCGACGCCGCGCTGGCCGTCTGCCTGGGCACATCAATGCCCTGCGTCTGTCAGGCCCTGCGGAAGGCGTTCCGGTGGACCGCGCCCGCCGCAGGGCGGCCGGCTCACGGCCATCCCCACCGTCCACGTCCGGCACGTTGACCTCTTGTTGACACCTCCGGCGACTCCCCGTATACGCCGCCCAATCGCCTTGGGGCTTCGGCTCCGGGCCATCCAGATTGAGTTGGTCACGATCCGGGCCCCGCGCCCCGATCCTCTGGAAAACCGCCGCATCGCTCCCGCGAGACCAAGGGGCCGGTGCGGTCATTGCGCTTTGCTGCACCGGCATCGCGCCCCAAATCGGCACGTCCTGTCAGGGCCGTGCGCCCTGACGCAAGACGACGAACCGAAAGGCCTGAACCGGAATGCCAACGATCCAGCAGCTGATCCGCAAACCGCGGCAGCCGAAAGTCAAACGCTCCAAGTCGATGCACCTGGAAGGCTGCCCGCAGAAGCGCGGCGTCTGCACGCGCGTCTACACGACCACGCCGAAGAAGCCGAACTCGGCCATGCGGAAGGTCGCCAAGGTCCGCCTGACCAACGGCTACGAGGTCATCAGCTACATTCCGGGCGAAAGCCACAACCTGCAGGAGCACAGCGTCGTGCTGATCCGCGGGGGCCGGGTGAAGGACCTTCCGGGCGTGCGCTACCACATCCTGCGCGGCGTCCTCGATACGCAGGGCGTCAAGGACCGCAAGCAGCGCCGCTCCAAGTACGGCGCCAAGCGACCGAAGTGATCCGGGCGGCGGGGTGAACCCCGCCCTACCCACCATCCGTAGGGCGGGGTTCACCCCGCCGATGCCTGAAAGAAGAGAAGCCCATGTCACGCCGCCACGCCGCCGAAAAACGTGAAGTTCTGCCGGACGCCAAGTTCGGCGACCGCGTGCTGACCAAGTTCATGAACAACCTGATGGTCGACGGCAAGAAGTCCGCCGCCGAGCGCATCGTCTACAACGCGTTCGACCGGGTGGAGCAGAAGCTGAAGAAGTCGCCCGTCGAGGTGTTTCACGAGAGCCTCGAGAACATCAAGCCGTCGGTCGAGGTCCGCTCCCGCCGGGTCGGCGGCGCGACCTATCAGGTGCCTGTCGAGGTGCGCCCCGAGCGGCGCGAGGCGCTGGCGATCCGCTGGCTGATCATCGCGGCCCGCAACCGCAATGAGAACACGATGGAAGAGCGGCTGGCCGGCGAGCTGGTCGACGCGGTGCAGATGCGCGGCACCGCCGTGAAGAAGCGCGAAGACACCCACAAGATGGCCGATGCCAACAAGGCGTTCAGCCACTACCGCTGGTAGGCGGCGCGCGGCCGACCCGGCTGCGTTCCGGGCAGCGCCCGGGCCAGCGCTCAAGGCCTACCGATCCCACCGGGTGGAAAGCCGCCCGGGCCTGACCGACCCGAACACCTGACCGAAGGTCAAAGGACCAAAGGACAAACCCATGGCACGCGACTATCCCCTCAGCCGTTACCGCAACTTTGGCATCATGGCCCATATCGACGCCGGCAAGACGACGACGTCGGAGCGGATCCTGTTCTACACCGGCAAGTCGCACAACATCGGCGAAGTGCATGACGGCGCCGCGACCATGGACTGGATGGAGCAGGAGCAGGAGCGCGGCATCACGATCACGTCCGCCGCGACGACGACGTTCTGGGAGCGAACCGAGACGGGCGAGAAGGCCGAGACCGCCAAGCACCGCTTCAACATCATCGACACGCCCGGCCACGTGGACTTCACCATCGAGGTCGAGCGCAGCCTCGCCGTGCTCGACGGCGCCGTGGCCGTGCTCGATGCCAATGCCGGGGTGGAGCCGCAGACCGAAACCGTGTGGCGTCAGGCCGACCGCTACAAGGTCCCGCGGATCGTCTTCGTCAACAAGATGGACAAGATCGGCGCGGACTTCTTCAACTGCGTCAACATGATCCGCGACCGCGTCGGCGCGCGCCCCTGCCCGATCCAGTGCCCCATCGGCGCGGAAACGGAGCTGGAAGGCATCGTCGACCTCGTGACCATGGAAGAGTGGGTCTGGCAGGGCGAGGATCTGGGCGCGACCTGGATCAAGCAGCCGATCCGCGACAGCCTGAAGGACAAGTGCGTCGAGATGCGCAGCGAGATGATCGAGCTCGCCGTCGAGATGGACGATGCCGCGATGGAGGCCTATCTCGACGGCACAGAGCCGGACGAGGACGAGCTGCGCAAGCTGATCCGCGCCGGCACGCTCGCATGACCTTCGTGCCGGTTTTGGCCGGATCCGCCTTCAAGAACAAGGGCGTGCAGCCGCTGCTGAACGCGGTGATCGACTATCCTGCCCAGCCCGATGGATGTGGTCGACTATATGGGCTTCCGCCCCGGCGACGAGACGGAGACGCGCGACATTCCCCGCCGCGCCGACGACGATATGCCGTTTGCCGGCCTCGCCTTCAAGATCATGAACGACCCATTCGTGGGCTCGCTGACCTTCACCCGCATCTATTCCGGCGTGCTAAAAAAGGGCGACAACCTGATGAACTCCACCAAGGGCCAGAAGGAACGCGTGGGCCGCATGATGATGATGCACTCCAACAACCGCGACGAGATCGAGGAAGCTTTCGCGGGCGACATCATCGCGCTGGCCGGCCTGAAGAACACCACCACCGGCGACACGCTCTGCGACCCCAAGGATGCCGTGGTGCTCGAGACGATGACCTTCCCCGATCCGGTCATCGAGATCGCGGTGGAGCCGAAGACCAAAGCCGACCAGGAGAAGATGTCCGCCGGCCTGGCGCGGCTCGCTGCCGAGGATCCGTCGTTCCGCGTCGAGACCGACATCGAAAGTGGCCAGACGATCATGAAGGGGATGGGCGAGCTTCACCTCGACATCCTGGTCGACCGGCTGAAGCGGGAATTCAAGGTCGAGGCCAACATCGGCGCGCCGCAGGTGGCCTATCGCGAGACGATCGGCCGCGAGGCCGAGATCGACTATACCCACAAGAAGCAGTCTGGCGGCTCTGGCCAGTTCGCGCGGGTCAAGATGGTCATCATGCCGACCGAGCCTGGCGAGGGCTACAGCTTCGAAAGCAAGATCGTCGGCGGCTCGGTACCGAAGGAATACATGCCCGGCGTCGAAAAGGGCATCAAGTCCGTCATGGACAGCGGCCCGCTGGCCGGCTTCCCGGTCATCGACTTCAAGGTGCAGCTGATCGACGGCGCCTATCACGACGTGGACTCCAGCGTGCTTGCGTTCGAGATCGCGGCGCGGGCGGCCATGCGCGAGGGCCTGCGCAAGGCCGGCGCGAAGCTGCTCGAGCCGATCATGAAGGTCGAGGTGGTGACGCCGGAAGACTATACCGGCGACGTCATCGGCGACCTGACCTCGCGCCGGGGCCAAGTGCAGGGGCAATCGACGCGCGGCAACGCCATCGCGATCGACGCCTTCGTGCCGCTGGCCAACATGTTCGGCTACATCAACAAGCTGCGGTCGATGTCCTCGGGCCGGGCGCAGTTCACGATGCAGTTCGACCATTACGATCCGGTCCCGCAGAACATCTCGGAAGAGATTCAGGCGAAATACGCTTAAGCGGTGCGGCGGGGTGGACCCCGCCCTACCCGAGACCCCGTAGGGCGGGGCATACCCCGCCGCCCCAACACGACGACCAAGGAGACCCCAGGATGGGCAAGGCAAAGTTCGACCGCAACAAGCCGCATGTGAACATCGGCACGATCGGTCACGTCGACCACGGCAAGACGACGCTGACGGCGGCGATCACGAAGTATTTCGGCGACTTCAAGGCGTATGACCAGATCGACGGGGCGCCCGAGGAGAAGGCGCGCGGGATCACGATCTCGACCGCGCACGTGGAATACGAGACCGAGGCGCGGCACTACGCCCATGTCGACTGCCCGGGCCACGCCGACTACGTCAAGAACATGATCACCGGTGCGGCGCAGATGGACGGCGCGATCCTGGTGGTGAACGCCGCCGACGGCCCGATGCCGCAGACGCGCGAGCACATCCTGCTTGGCCGCCAGGTCGGCATCCCCTAGATGGTGGTGTTCATGAACAAGGTCGACCAGGTGGACGACGAGGAGCTGCTGGAGCTGGTCGAGATGGAGATCCGCGAGCTTCTGTAGATGCTACGAGTATCCCGGCGACGACATCCCGATCATCGCCGGCTCGGCGCTGGCGGCGCTGGAGGGTCGCGACCCCGAGATCGGCGAGAACAAGGTGCGCGAGCTGCTGGCAGGCGGTGGACGACTACATCCCGACGCCCGAGCGCGCCATCGACCAGCCGTTCCTGATGCCGATCGAGGACGTGTTCTCGATCTCGGGCCGCGGCACGGTGGTGACGGGCCGGATCGAGCGCGGCGTGATCAACGTCGGCGACGAGATCGAGATCGTCGGCATCCGCGACACGCGCAAGACCACCTGCACGGGCGTCGAGATGTTCCGCAAGCTGCTGGACCGCGGCGAGGCGGGCGACAACGTGGGCGTCCTGCTGCGCGGCATCGACCGCGAGGGCGTCGAGCGCGGCCAGGTGCTGTGCAAGCCGAAATCGGTGAAGCCGCACACCAAGTTCGAGGCCGAGGCGTACATCCTGACCAAGGAGGAGGGCGGCCGCCACACGCCGTTCTTCGCCAACTACCGCCCGCAGTTCTACTTCCGCACGACCGACGTGACCGGCACGGTGACGCTGCCCGAGGGCACCGAGATGGTGATGCCGGGCGACAACCTGAAGTTCAAGGTCGAGCTGATCGCGCCGATCGCGATGGAGGAGAAGCTGCGCTTCGCCATCCGCGAAGGCGGCCGCACCGTCGGCGCCGGCGTCGTCTGCAAGATCCTCGAGTGACGGGGCGCGGCGGGGTTGCCCCCGCCGGCGCGACATGCCGGCCGGGGGGTGACCCTGGCCGGGCGAGCTACAAGACGGACGTGTATGTGGGGCGCCAATGAACGGGCGCTCCACCTCTCCCGTTCCAAGCCGCGAAAGGCGACAGACGATGCAAAGCCAGAACATCCGCATCCGGCTCAAGGCCTTCGATTACCGCGTGCTCGATGCGAGCACGCTGGAGATCGTGAACACCGCCAAGCGTACGGGCGCCCAGGTGCGCGGGCCGATCCCGCTGCCGAACAAGATCGAGAAGTTCACCGTCCTGCGTGGCCCCCACGTGGACAAGAAGATCGCGCGACCAGTTCGAGATCCGCACCCACAAGCGGCTCCTCGATATCGTCGACCCGACGCCGCAGACCGTGGACGCGCTGATGAAGCTCGACCTCGCCGCCGGCGTCGACGTCGAAATCAAGCTCTGAGGGGGGCGGAACCATGCTACGTTCCGGAGTGATCGCCAAGAAGCTCGGGCATGACCCGGCTCTTCCTCGACGACGGCCGGCAGATGCCGGTGACCGTCCTGCAGCTCGACGAGCTGCAGGTCGTGGCGCAGCGCACCGCCGAGCGCGACGGCTACCCTGCCGTGCAGCTTGGCGCCGGCACCGCCAAGGCCAAGCGCATCACGCAGCCGATGCGCGGCCACTTCGCCGTCGCCAACGTCGCGCCCAAGCGCAAGATCGCCGAATTCCGCGTCGATGCCGAGAACCTGATCGGCGTCGGCGAGGAAATCACCGCGGACCACTACTTCGCCGGCCAGTTCGTCGACGTGAGCGGCACCTCGATCGGTAAGGGCTTTCAGGGCGCCATGAAGCGGCACAACTTCGGCGGCCTGCGCGCCTCGCACGGCGTGTCGATCAGCCACCGCTCCCACGGCTCCACCGGTCAGTGCCAGGACCCGGGCAAGGTGTTCAAGGGCAAGAAGATGGCCGGTCACATGGGCGCCGCCCGCGTGACCACGCAGAACCTGCAGGTCGTCCGCACCGATGCCGATCGCGGCCTGATCATGGTCAAGGGCGCGGTTCCCGGCTCCAAGGGCGGCTGGGTCACGATCAAGGATGCGGTCAAGAAGCCGTTCGCCCGAGAACGTGATCCTGCCGGCCGCGCTGCGTTCCGCCGCCGCCGAAGCCGCGCGCATGGCCGAAGAGGCCGCCGCAGCCGCCGCCGCCGAAGAGGCTGCGGCCGCCGAGGCCGCCGCTGCCGAGGCCGCCGCCGCCGAGGAAGCCGCGCTGAAGGAGGCCGAGGCCGACATCGACGCCGACAAGGCGGACGCCGCAGGCGAGTACGCCGGCCGACGCGCCCGAGAAGAAGGAGGCGAGGAATGAAACTCGACGTCATCAACCTCGACGGGAGCAGCGCCGGCGTCGATCGAACTGGACGACGCCATCTTCGGGCTGGAGCCGCGCGCCGACATCCTGCACCGCATCGTCCGCTGGCAGCGCGACAAGGCGCAAGCAGGGACGCACAAGGTCAAGACCCGGTCCGAGGTCAGCTATTCGACCAAGAAGATCTATCGCCAGAAGGGCACCGGCGGCGCACGCCACGGCGCCCGCGTCAAGGCGCCGATCTTCCGCGGTGGCGGCGTCTACAAGGGTCCGACCCCGCGCAGCCATGCCCACGAGCTGACCAAGAAGTTCCGCGCCCTCGGCCTGCGCCACGCGCTTTCGGCCAAGGCGCAGCGCGGCGAGCTCGTGGTCATCGACGAGGCGACCCTGTCGGAGCGCCAAGACCAGGCGCTGGCCAACGCCGTCAAGTCGCTGGGCTGGAAGCGTGCGCTGGTCATCGACGGGCCGGAGGTGGACGCGAATTTCGCCCGCGCCGCGCGCAACCTCGACGGCCTCGACGTGCTGCCGTCGATCGGCGCGAACGTGTACGACATCCTCAAGCGGGACACCCTGGTGCTGACCAAGGCGGGCGTCGAAGCGCTGGAGGCGCGACTGAAATGAGCGTGAAACACCAGCATTACGACGTGATCCGCAAGCCGATCATCACCGAGAAGGCCACCATGGCGTCCGAGAACAACGCCGTGGTGTTCGAGGTCGCGATCGACGCCAACAAGCCGCAGATCAAGGAGGCGGTCGAGAGCCTGTTCAACGTCAAGGTGAAGGCGGTCAACACCACCATCACCAAGGGCAAGGTCAAGCGGTTCCGCGGCCTGCTCGGCCGCCGCAAGGACGTGAAGAAAGCCTACGTGACGCTCGTCGAGGGTAACACCATCGACGTGACCACCGGCCTCTGAGCGCCAGGCGGGGTTGATCCCGCCGCAAGCCGCCGTCATTGACGGCGACCTCAAGGGGGTAGGGCGGGTTCGTACCGTCGCACCCCGCGAACGAAGGGGCCTTCCGGGCCCACAACAACGGAAGACAGAAAGCATGGCACTCAAGTCGTACAAACCGACGACGCCTGGCCAGCGCGGGCTGGTTCTGATCGACCGTTCGGAGCTTTGGAAAGGCCGCCCCGTCAAGTCCCTCACCGAGGGTCTGACGAAGACCGGCGGACGGAACAACACCGGACGGATCACGATGCGCCGCATGGGCGGCGGGGCGAAGCGTCTCTACCGGATCGTCGATTTCAAGCGCACCAAGCTCGACATGCCGGCCGGTCGTGCCGGATCGAATACGATCCCAACCGGACCGCCTTCATCGCGCTCATCCAGTACGACGACGGCGAGCAGGCCTACATCCTCGCGCCGCAGCGCCTGGCCGTGGGCGACAAGGTCGTCGCGGCCGCCAAGGTCGACATCAAGCCGGGCAACGCGATGCCGTTCTCGGGCATGCCGATCGGCACGATCGTCCACAACATCGAGCTGAAGCCCGGCAAGGGCGGCCAGATCGCGCGTGCGGCGGGCACCTACGCCCAGTTCGTCGGTCGCGACGGCGGCTACGCGCAGGTGCGCCTCTGCTCGGGCGAGCTGCGCCTGGTGCGTCAGGAATGCATGGCGACCGTCGGTGCGGTGTCGCAACCCCGACAACTCGAACCAGAACCTCGGCAAGGCCGGCCGCAACCGGCACAAGGGCAAGCGCCCAAGCGTCCGCGGCGTCGTCATGAACCCGATCGACCACCCGCATGGCGGCGGCGAAGGCCGCACCTCGGGCGGCCGTCACCCGGTCACCCCCTGGGGCAAGCCCACCAAGGGTGCGCGCACGCGCTACAAGAACAAGGCGTCCGACAAGTTGATCCTGCGCTCGCGTCACGCGCAAGAAGAAGGGCCGCTAAGCCATGTCACGTTCAGTCTGGAAAGGCCCCTTCGTCGACTCCTACGTCCTGAAGAAGGCCGAGAAGTCGCGCGAAGTCGGGCCGCAACGAGGTCATCAAGATCTGGTCGCGCCGCTCGACGATCCTGCCGCAGTTCGTCGGGCTGACCTTCGGCGTCTACAACGGCAACAAGCACATCCCGGTCAACGTGTCCGAGGACATGATCGGCCAGAAGTTCGGTGAATATTCGCCGACGCGGACCTATTACGGGCCACGCGGCCGACAAGAAAGCGAAGCGGAAATAAGTCATGGCGAAGGATAAGAACCCCCGCCGCGTCGCGGACAACGAGGCGATGGCCAAGTCGCGGCATGCTGCGCACCAGCCCGCAGAAGCTGAACCTCGTCGCCCGATGATCCGCGGCAAGAAGGTCGACAAGGCGCTGGCCGATCTGACCTTCTCCAAGAAGCGGATCGCCGACGACGTGAAGCAAGTGCCTGCAGTCGGCCATCGCCAACGCCGAGAACAACCACGATCTCGACGTCGACGAGCTGGTCGTCGCCGAGGCCTATGTCGGCAAGAACCTGGTCATGAAGCGCGGCCGCCCGCGGGCGCGCGGCCGTTTCGGCAAGATCCTCAAGCCGTTCGCGGAGTTGACGATCAAGGTGCGCCAGGTCGAGCAAATCACCGAGGAGCAAGCCTGATGGGACACAAAGTCAATCCGATCGGCATGCGCCTGCAGGTCAACCGCACCTGGGACAGCCGCTGGTACGCCGACACCAAGGACTACGGCAATCTTCTGCTCGAAGACATGCGCGATCCGCGAATTCATCAAGGAAGAATGCAGCAGGCCGGCATCAGCCGCGATCATCATCGAGCGTCCGCACCGCAAGTGCCGCGTGACGATCCATACCGCGCGCCCCGGCGTCATCATCGGCAAGAAGGGCGCGGACATCGAGATGCTGCGCAAGAAGCTCGCCTCGATGACCGACGAGCGAACTGCACCTCAACATCGTCGAGGTGCGCAAGCCCGAGCTCGACGCGATGCTGGTGGCCGAGAACATCGCCCAGCAGCTGGAGCGGCGGATCAGCTTCCGCCGCGCGATGAAGCGTGCGGTGCAGAACGCCATGCGGATGGGTGCGCTCGGCATCCGGATCAACGTCGCCGGCCGTCTGGGCGGTGCCGAGATCGCGCGGACCGAATGGTACCGCGAGGGCCGCGTGCCGCTGCACACCCTGCGGGCCGACATCGACTATGCCCTGCAGAGGCGGTGACGGCCTACGGGATCATCGGGATCAAGGTCTGGATCTTCAAAGGCGAGATCATGGAGCACGATCCCGCCGCGCGCGACCGCGGCGCAGGAACTGCAGGATGGCCCGGCGCCGCGCGGGGCCGGCGGCGGCCGCCGCGACTACCGCTGAGAGGAATGAGAGATGCTTCAACCGAAGCGCACCAAGTACCGCAAGCAGCACAAGGGCCGCATCCACGGCGAGGCCAAGGGCGGGTCCGACCTCACCTTCGGCCCCTACGGGCTGAAGGCGACGGAGCCCGAGCGCGTCACCGCGCGCCAGATCGAAGCCGCGCGCCGCGCCATGACGCGCCACATGAAGCGTCAGGGCCGGGTCTGGATCCGCATCTTCCCGGACGTGCCGGTGACGTCGAAGCCCACCGAGGTGCGGATGGGCAAGGGCAAGGGCTCGGTCGATTACTGGGCGGCCAAGGTCAAGCCGGGCCGGATCATGTTCGAGACTCGACGGCGTGGTCGACGACGTCGCCCGCGAGGCCCTGCGCCTGGCCGCGATGAAGCTGCCGATCAAGACGAGGGTCGTCGCCCGCGAGGATTGGTAAGCCGGCCTCGGAATGAATTTGGGAAAGGCGGGGGATTCCCCGCCTTTTCTTTGTTCATGGCGGCGAAACGGCACGAGGCGACCGGTGGAAAGTACGCCCCTTGGCCGGGTCGGAGTGCATCCGCCTTCGGATCATGGAGCGTGCATGAGGGGCTCTCACCCCGCCAGGTCGGGGCGAGGGGGGGCTTCTTGTTCGCGGCGGCGCCGAGACCTAGAGGCAGTCCCTCTCGCGGGCCGCGAAGTTCAGCCCCTTGGCCTCGCCCCTGAGCTCGGCGATCTCGTCGGCGTGATCGGGCCCCGCTGCCGCGACGAGCATGGCCGGGAAGAACAGCAGCGCGCCGCCGGTCGTCCAGGCGAGGTCGCTGTTGCGCTCGGCGCGTTGCTTGCCCACCAGATCGGTCATTTCGCTCTGGATGCGGTCGGCCTCCTGGCGCATCTCGCCGCAGCTCATCGCAGAGAACTGCATCGGGCTGACATAGCTCGCATTGATGGTGTCCGGGTTCTGTGCGCAACCGGCGGCGAGCGCCGCGGCGGACAGGGCGAGCAGTGAAATTCGTCTCATGGCTTTTCCTTGTGTCCAATCTCTTCGCCCGTTCTGGCGCCTCGTCATCACCGAAGGCCGAAGAAACGCGCGATCCCCGAGGTATATCTCCCGAACTTTTGCCTCGAATGCCGGCGAAGCGCCTGACCGCACCGCAGCGCCCAGAAGCGGCTTGCCAAAGCATGGGGCGAACTGTAGGAGGGCGTCTCACTCCCGAACTCCACCGGAATTCAGGGTGACCCGCCGCGCGGCAGGGCCCTCCGGTGACGTTGCACAAAGGAATAAGGCGATGGACGCCAAGGAACTTCGGGACAAGACCCCCGACCAGCTGCGCGAGCAGCTCTCGACGCTGAAGAAGGAGGCCTTCAACCTGCGCTTCCAGCAGGCGACGGGCCAGATCGAGAACACCGCGCGGATGCGCGGCGTGCGGCGCGACGTCGCCCGCGTCAAGACGATCCTGAACGAAAAGGCCGCCACCGCGGCCACTGCTGAATAGGAGCCGGCACAATGCCCAAACGCATCCTCGCCGGCACCGTGACCAGCGCCAAGAACGACCAGACGATCACCGTGCTGGTGGAGCGTCGCTTCACCCATCCGGTTCTGAAGAAGACGATCCGGAAGTCCAAGAAGTACCGCGCCCACGATGCCGCCAATTCCTTCAAGGAAGGCGATGCCGTGCGGATCGTGGAATGCGCGCCGATGTGCAAGACGAAACGCTGGGAGGTGATGACCGCCTGAGGTCTCACCGCCCGGTTTGAGCGAAACCCTGGGGAGACGGTGCAAGGCGCATCCCCCAAAGGTCGGGAGAAACCATCATGATCCAGATGCAGACCAATCTGGATGTCGCCGACAATTCCGGCGCGCGACGTGTCCAGTGCATCAAGGTCCTCGGCGGATCGAAGCGGAAATACGCCACCGTCGGCGACATCATCGTGGTGTCGGTGAAAGAGGCGATCCCGCGCGGCCGTGTGAAGAAGGGCGACGTGCGCAAGGCCGTCGTCGTGCGCACCGCCAAGCAGGTCCGTCGCGAAGACGGCACCGCGATCAAGTTCGACCGCAACGCCGCCGTCATCCTCAACAACAATGGCGAGCCGATCGGCACGCGCATCTTCGGCCCCGTCGTCCGCGAGCTGCGCGCGCGCAACTTCATGAAGATCATCTCGCTGGCTCCGGAGGTGCTCTGATGGCCGCCAAGCTGAACAAGGGCGACCGCGTTCGCGTGCTCGCCGGCAAGGACAAGGGCAAGGACGGCGAGATCACGTCCGTCAGCCCCAAGGCCGGCAAGGCCGTGGTCGACGGGCATCAACATCTCGATCCGCCACACCAAGCAAAGCCAGAACAGCCAGGGCGGCCGGGTGCCCAAGGCCATGCCGATCGACCTCAGCAACCTCGCGCTGATCGATGCCGCCGGCAAGCCGACCCGCGTCGGCTTCCGCGTGGAGGACGGCAAGAAGGTCCGCTTCGCCAAGACCACGGGGGACACAATCTGATGCTCGATACCGCCACCTACACCCCGCGCCTCAAGTCGCATCTACGCCGAGACGATCCGCGGCAAGATGAACGAGGAATTCGGGTACAAGAACCACATGCAGATGCCCAAGCTCGACAAGATCGTGCTGAACATCGGCTGCGGCGCCGAGGCCGTGCGCGACAGCAAGAAGGCGAAGTCGGCGCAGGACGACCTCAGCATCATCGCCGGCCAGCGTGCCGTGGTGACCATCGCCAAGAAGTCCATCGCCGGCTTCCGGGTCCGCGAAGAGATGCCGCTGGGCGCCAAGGTGACCCTGCGCGGCGACCGGATGTACGACTTCCTCGACCGCCTGATCACCATCGCCATGCCCCGCATCCGCGACTTCCGCGGCGTCGGCGGCAAAAGCTTCGACGGCCGCGGCAACTACGCCATGGGCCTGAAGGAACATCTGGTCTTCCCCGAGATCAACTTCGACAAGATCGACGAGAACTGGGGGATGGACATCATCATCTGTACCACCGCCGCGACGGACGCGGAAGCCAAGGCGCTGTTGAAGCATTTCAACATGCCGTTCAACAGCTGAGCCTGGGAGAGACATCATGGCCAAGAAAGCAATGATCGAGCGCGAGAAGAAGCGTCAGGCGCTGGTCGACAAGTACGCCGCCAAGCGCGCCGCGCTGAAGAAGACCGCCAACGACGACAGCCTGCCGATGGAAGAGCGTTTCAAGGCGCGGCTGAAGCTGGCGAAACTGCCGCGCAACAGCTCCGCCACCCGCCTGCACAACCGCTGCCAGCTGACCGGCCGGCCGCACGCCTACTACCGCAAGCTGAAGGTCAGCCGGATCACGCTGCGCGAGCTGGGATCGGCCGGGCAGATCCCCGGCATGGTCAAGTCGAGCTGGTGAGGGGGGCACAGTCATGAACGATCCACTGGGCGACATGCTGACCCGCATCCGCAACGCGCAGATGCGGCGCAAGTCCACCACCCTCACGCCGGCCTCCAAGCTGCGAGCCTGGGTGCTCGACGTGCTGACCGACGAGGGCTACATCCGCGGCTACGAGAAGCTGACCGGCCCCGACGGCCACCCGGCCTTCGAGATCAGCCTGAAGTACTATCGAAGGCACCCCCGTCATCCGCGACCTCAAGCGGGTGTCGACCCCGGGCCGCCGGGTCTATTCCGGCGCGACCGACCTGCCGTCGGTCCGCCAGGGCCTCGGCGTCTCCATCGTGTCGACGCCGAAGGGCGTCATGTCCGACGCCGCAGCACGCTCCGCCAATGTCGGCGGCGAAGTGCTCTGCACCGTATTCTAGGGAGGCGACCCATGTCACGTATCGGCAAGAGACCGGTCGATCTGCCTTCGGGCGTCACCGCCACGTCTCGCGGCCAGACCATCGAGGTGAAGGGCCCCAAGGGCACGCACAGCTTCACCGCGACCGACGACATCAACGTCACGGTCGAGGACGGCGCCATCACCGTCACCCCGCGCGGGTCGTCGAAGCGGGCGCGCCAGCAATGGGGCATGAGCCGCACGATGGTCGCCAACCTGGTGCAGGGCGTGACCGACGGCTTCAAGCGCGAGCTCGAGATCCACGGCGTCGGCTACCGGGCGCAGATGCAGGGCAACACCCTGAAGCTGGCGCTCGGCTATTCCCACGATGTGGAATTCGAGGTGCCCCGAGGGCGTCACCGTGACCTGCCCGAAGCAGACCGAGATCGTCGTCGAGGGCACGGATGCGCAGCTGGTCGGCCAGACCGCCGCGAACATCCGCGAGTGGCGCGCGCCGGAGCCCTACAAGGGCAAGGGCATCCGCCACAAGGGCGAGTTCGTTTTCCGCAAGGAAGGCAAGAAGAAGTAAGGCCGGCCTCAGGAAGGGTAACGGAAGATGGCAAACAGCAAACGCGATCTGTTCCTCAAGCGCCGCATGCGCGTCCGGAACAAGCTGCGGCGCGAGGCGGGCGACAAGCCGCGGCTCAGCGTGCATCGCAGCAACAAGAACATCAGCGTCCAGCTGATCGACGATGCGGCGGGGGTCACGCTGGCCTCGGCCTCGTCTCTCGAGAAGGATCTGGGCGTGCTCGGCAAGAACAACGTCGAGGCGGCCGGCAAGGTCGGCACGGCGATCGCCGAGCGGGCGAAGGCCAAGGGGGTCGAGGTGTGCTACTTCGACCGCGGCGGCTTCCTGTTTCACGGCAAGGTCAAGGCGCTGGCCGAGGCGGCGCGCGAGGGCGGGCTGAAGTTCTGAGATAAGGCAGGGCGATGGACGACGAAGAGTTCCAGAAGCGTGTGCTGACCCAGTTGTCGGCCATCGTCCAACGCCTGGTCGACCAGGATCTCGCGCACGACCTCCTCGTGGGCAAGGTCGACCGCTACGCCGGCAACACGGCCGCTGCTTTGGAGGCGGCCGAACAGGCCTTGACCGAACCACCCGGCTGACCCGCCGGGTCTCACGGCTGGAGCAGCCCGAAGACTGAAGACCTTGAGGACGAAAGACCACGGTGCAGGCGGCGCAGGGCCGCCTCGATGATCCGGGAGCCGCAGGTTCACCAGGATCGGACAACCAGGTGCCACGGGCGCCGCGACGAGAAGGATGCCGCATGGCACGCGACAACAACAGGGGCGGCGGCGGGCGCCGCGACCGCGACGAGAACCCCGAATTCGCCGACCGTCTGGTGGCGATCAACCGGGTCAGCAAGACCGTCAAGGGCGGCAAGCGCTTCGGCTTCGCGGCGCTCGTCGTCGTCGGCGACCAGAAGGGCCGCGTCGGCTTCGGAAAGGGCAAGGCCAAGGAAGTGCCGGAAGCCATCCGCAAGGCCACCGAGCAGGCCAAGCGCGGCCTGATCCGCGTGCCGCTGCGCGAGGGCCGGACGTTGCACCACGACGTCAAGGGCCGCCACGGCGCCGGCAAGGTCATCATGCGCACCGCTCCCACCGGCACCGGCATCATCGCCGGCGGCCCGATGCGCGCCGTCTTCGAGATGCTCGGCGTGCAGGACGTCGTGGCCAAGAGCCAGGGGTCGCAGAACCCCTACAACATGATCCGCGCCACGCTCGACGGGCTGCAGAACGAGATGAGCCCCCGCATGGTCGCCCAGCGGCGCGGCAAGAAGGTGGCCGACATCCTGCCGAAGGGCCCCGAGAAATCCGATCTGACGCCCGTCGAGGCCGAGATCGGCGCAGACGTCCTGGAGGGTTGATCACATGGCAAAAACGATCGTCGTCAAGCAGATCGGTTCGCCCATCCGCCGCCCGGCCAAGCAGCGCGCGACGCTGGTGGGGCTGGGCCTGAACAAGATGCACCGCACCCGCGAGCTGGAGGATACCCCTTCGGTCCGCGGCATGGTCAACTCGATCCCGCACATGGTGAAGATCATCGAAGAGCGCGGCTGAGGCCAGCCGGGTCAGGGGGGGGCCCGCCCCCCCACCCCCTTTCGGTCGGGCTGACGCCCGTCCGGGTCAGATCAATGCCGTGGTCGTCCCATTTCCGTCGCTGGCGGGGCGCGTCCGGCCAGAGGAGCAAGCGACATGAAACTGCACGAACTTCACGACAATCCCGGCGCCACAAAGAAACCCAAGCGCGTCGGCCGCGGTGCCGGCTCTGGCACCGGCAAGACCGCCGGGCGCGGCATCAAGGGCCAGAAGTCCCGCTCCGGCGTGGCGATCAAGGGCTACGAGGGCGGCCAGATGCCGCTCTACCAGCGGCTGCCGAAGCGCGGCTTCAACAAGCCGAACCGCAAGCAATACGCCGTGGTGAACCTCGGCCTCATCCAGAAGTTCATCGACGCCGGCAAGCTTGGCCCCGAGATCACCGAGACCGAGCTGCGCGACAGCGGGCTGGTGCGCCGTATCCGCGACGGCGTGCGCGTGATGGCCAAGGGCGCGCTGACCCAGGCCGTGACGCTGAAGGTCACCGGCGCCTCCAAGGCCGCGATCGACGCGGTCGAGAAGGCCGGCGGCAGCGTCACCCTCACCGCCCCCGCGGCGCCAGAGCCCGCCACGGCCGACTAGGCGCCACCGGCCCGCCCTCCCGCTCACGGAGCGCGGCGCGGGCCGACGAACCGGTTGTGGCCGTCGCCCGCGGCGCCTACATCCCTTCCACGGGTTTCCGCGCCGCCACGCCCCGCCAGGGGCAGGGCGGCGCCGCACAAAAGTGAGGTGCCATGGCATCGGCAGCTGAACAAATGGCCGCGAACATGAGCTGGGGCGCCTTCGGCAAGGCGACCGAGCTCAGAAGCCGCATCCTCTTCACCCTGGGCCTCCTCTGCGTCTACCGCATCGGCACCTACATCCCCGTCCCCGGCATCGACGGCGGCGAACTGCGCGCCTTCATGGATCAGGCCGCCTCCGGCATCGGCGGCATCCTCAACATGTTCACCGGCGGCGCCATCTCCCGCATGGGCATCTTCGCCCTCGGGATCATGCCCTACATCTCCGCCTCGATCATCGTCCAGCTTCTCGGCGCCATGTGGGAGCCCCTGAAGAACCTCAAGAAAGAGGGCGAGGCAGGCCGCCGCAAGATGAACCAGTACACCCGTTACGGCACGGTGCTGCTGGCCACCTTCCAGGCCTACGGGCTCGCCGCCAGCCTCGAGGCGGGCGGCCTCGTCACCGACCCAGGTTGGTTCTTCCGCGTCGGCTGCGTCATCACGCTGGTCGGCGGCACGATGTTCCTGATGTGGCTGGGCGAGCAGATCACCGCCCGCGGCATCGGCAACGGCATCAGCCTCATCATCTTCGTCGGCATCATCGCCGAGGTCCCCGCCGCCCTCGCGCAGTTCTTCAGCCAGGGCCGCTCCGGCGCCATCAGCCCGGTGGTCATCATCGGCGTCTTCGTGATGATCGCGGTCACCATCGCCTTCGTGGTCTTCATGGAACGCGCGCTGCGCAAGATCCACATCCAGTACCCGCGCCGCCAGGTCGGCATGAAGGTCTACGACGGCGGCTCCTCGCACCTGCCCATCAAGGTCAACCCCGCCGGCGTCATCCCGGCCATCTTCGCCTCGTCGCTGCTGCTGCTCCCCACCACGCTGGCCACGTTCAGCGGCTCCCAGACCGGCCCGGTGATGTCGACGATCCTGGCCTATTTCGGCCCCGGCCAGCCGCTCTACCTGCTGTTCTTCTCGGCGATGATCGTCTTCTTCACCTACTTCTACACCCAGAACGTCTCCTTCAAGACCGACGAGGTCGCCGACAATCTCAAGAACCAGAACGGCTTCGTGCCCGGCATCCGCCCCGGCAAGCGCACCGAGGAATACCTCGACTACGTGGTCACCCGCATCCTGGTGCTCGGTTCGGGCTACCTCGCGCTGGTGTGCCTGCTGCCCGAGATCCTGCGCAGCCAGCTTGCGATCCCGTTCTACTTCGGCGGCACCTCGGTGCTGATCGTCGTCTCGGTCACGATGGACACGATCCAGCAGGTGCAGTCGCATCTTCTGGCGCATCAATACGAGGGCCTGATCGAGAAGTCGCAACTGCGCGGCCGCAAGCGGCCCGGCCCCGCGGGCAAGGGCGGCGCCAAGCCGCGGCGCGCGCCCTCCCGGCGATAGGCCGCACAGCCCCGCAGGGAAGGCGTTTCGGCGCCATCCCCCAATAGGTGGCGGGTCATTCGAACGGCGGCGGGGGCCCCAGGGGCCCCTGCCGTTCATCCTGCGCTTGACGCGGTCATCATATCCTCATATTTGCCATCACCTCACCGGAAGAATTGGTCTGGCAGGTCGGCCCCGCAGGGGTCCGGTCGCCGGTTGCCGTTCCTCGGCTGAGGCCCTCGAAAGCGGCCCGCCGCCCCTCGTGCATCACGCCTTGCGCAGGCCCGGAGCAGCCGTTGTGAAAAAAGGTTCTGGCACCACGGAACCGCAACGAAAGGACATCGCCCTTGGCACGTATCGCCGGCGTCAACATTCCGACCCACAAGCGCGTTCCCATCGCGCTCACCTATATCCACGGCATCGGCCCCTCGGTCGCGGGCTCCATCTGCGAGGCCACCGGCATCGACGCGTCGCGCCGCGTCAATGAGCTGAGCGATGCCGAAGTGCTGGCCATCCGCGAGCACATCGACGCGAACGTCATGGTCGAGGGCGACCTGCGCCGCGAGAACCAGATGAACGTCAAGCGCCTGATGGACCTCGGCTGCTACCGCGGCCTGCGTCACCGGCGCAACCTGCCCGTCCGCGGCCAGCGCACCCATACCAATGCCCGCACCCGCAAAGGCCCCGCAAAGGCCATTGCCGGCAAGAAGAAATAAGGGAGGGCTGCAGATATGGCACGCGAGAGACGCCCCGCGAAACGCAAGGTTTCCAAGAACATCGCCGCCGGTGTGGCGCATGTGAATTCGTCGTTCAACAACACCAAGATCCTTATCTCCGACGTGCAGGGCAACGCCATCGCCTGGTCTTCGGCCGGAACCTGCGGGTTCAAGGGCTCGCGGAAATCGACGCCCTATGCCGCCCAGATGGCGGCGGAGGATGCCGGCAAAAAGGCGCAGGAGCACGGCGTCAAGACCATCGAGGTCGAGGTGCAGGGCCCCGGTTCGGGCCGCGAGAGCGCGCTGCGCGCCCTGGCCGCGGTCGGCTTCAACATCACGTCGATCCGCGACGTGACGCCGATGGCCCATAACGGCTGCCGCCCGCCGAAGCGCCGCCGGGTCTAGGCGCCGCGCCGATCTTACCGACCCGGCCGGGCGCATTGCGCTCCGCCGGGTCGCACTCGTTCAACCTCGGGCGTTTCCGGCATGTCATGCGCCGGGAACAAGTATGGAGGCGACCGCATGATCCAGAAGAATTGGCAGGAACTCATCAAGCCGACGCAACTCGTCGTGCGCCCCGGCAACGTGCCGGGCCGCCAGGCCACCGTCGTCGCCGAACCGCTGGAGCGCGGGTTCGGGCTTACCATGGGCAACGCTCTGCGCCGGGTGCTGATGTCGTCGCTGCAGGGTGCGGCCATCACCAGCGTCCAGATCGACAACGTGCTGCACGAGTTTTCCAGCGTCGCCGGCGTCCGCGAGGACGTGACCGACATCGTGCTCAACCTCAAGGGCGTCGCCCTGCGGATGGAGGTCGAGGGGCCGAAGCGGCTCACCGTCTCCGCCAAGGGTCCGGGCGTGGTCACCGCGGCCGAGATCAGCCAGTCCAACGGCATCGAGGTGCTGAACAAGGATCACGTGATCTGCCATCTCGACGACGGCGCGGACCTTTTCATCGAGCTGACGGTCGACACCGGCAAGGGCTACGTCGCCGCCGAGAAGAACCGCCCCGAGGATGCGCCGATCGGCTTGATCCCGATCGACGCGATCTATTCGCCGGTGAAGAAGGTCAGCTACGACGTGCAGCCCACCCGCGAGGGCCAGGTGCTGGATTACGACAAGCTGACCCTGAAGCTGGAAACCGACGGCTCGGTCACGCCCGACGACGCGGTGGCCTATGCCGCGCGGATCCTGCAGGACCAGTTGCAGATCTTCGTCAACTTCGAGGAGCCCGACCAGCCGCGCGGCGACGTGGACGAGGACGGTCTGGAGTTCAACCCGCTGCTGCTCAAGAAGGTCGACGAGCTGGAGCTTTCGGTGCGCTCGGCCAACTGCCTCAAGAACGACAACATCGTCTATATCGGCGACCTGATCCAGAAGACCGAGGCCGAGATGCTGCGCACGCCGAACTTCGGCCGCAAGTCGCTCAACGAGATCAAGGAGGTGCTGTCCGGCATGGGCCTGCATCTGGGCATGGACGTGGAAGACTGGCCGCCCGACAACATCGAGGACCTTGCCAAGAAGTTCGAAGACCAGTTCTGAGGAACGGCGAATTAGCCCCTGCCCTCTAAGCCGGCCGGACACCGGGCCGGTCCTCCGCAGGGCGGGGGCCATTCCGCCAATCCTCATCGAGACGTGAAGAACCCGCCCGCAGGGGTCCGACACTAAGCCGACCGAAAGCCGACCGAACGCCGACACTTATCAGACCGGGCAATTCCGCCCCAACAAGGAGCGTCCCCCGCAACGCACGAGGGACCGGACAAAGCAAAATAACGGAGTAATTACAATGCGCCACGCCCGCGGATACCGCCGCCTGAACCGCACCCACGAGCACCGGAAGGCCCTTTGGGCCAACATGTCCGGCAGCCTCATCGAACACGAACAGATCAAGACCACCCTGCCCAAGGCCAAGGAGCTGCGGCGCGTGGTCGAGAAGCTGATAACCCTCGGAAAACGCGGCGATCTTCATGCCCGCCGCCAGGCCGCCGCGCGGCTGAAGCAGGATGCGCACGTCGCCAAGCTCTTCGAGGTCCTCGGCCCCCGCTACGCCGAGCGTCAGGGCGGCTATGTCCGTGTTCTGAAAGCCGGATTCCGCTATGGCGACATGGCGCCGATGGCCATCGTCGAGCTGGTGGACCGCGACCCGGCCGCCAAGGGCCTCGCCGACCGCGAGCGCACCGCCGCCGAAGAAGAGGCGATGGCCGACTGATCCGCCTTTGCGATCAGTCACTTGGGTCGGCGCGGAGGGGATCCTCCCGCCGGCCTTTTGCCGTTCCCCCCGCCGGTCCCGGCCCCTAGACTGCCCCCATGGCCGATCTCTTCGACGCCCCCGGCGCCCCCCAAGCCACAGCCGATAGTCCAGATCCTGCCGGCACCCGCCCGCTCGCCGACCGCCTGAGACCCGCCAGCCTCGACGATGTGATCGGGCAGGAGGCGCTGCTTGGCCCCGACGGCCCGCTGGGTGCGCTGAGGGCCACCAAGCGATTGACTTCAATGATCCTTTGGGGGCCACCCGGCGTCGGCAAGACCACCATCGCGCGGCTTCTGGCCCGCGAGACCGACCTTCATTTCATCCAGATCAGCGCCATCCATACCGGGGTGGCGGAGCTCAAGAAGGTGTTCGAGACCGCCCGCCAGCGGCGCCGGGCCGGGCAGGGCACGCTGCTTTTCGTCGACGAGATCCACCGTTTCAACAAGGCCCAGCAGGACGGCTTCCTCCCGCACATGGAAGACGGCACGCTCGTCCTGGTGGGCGCCACCACCGAGAACCCCTCGTTCGAGCTCAACGCCGCGCTGCTCAGCCGAGCGCAGGTGGTGGTGCTCGTCCGCCTCGATGCGGCCGCGCTCGAGATGCTGCTGGCAGGGGCGGAGCGTCTTGCCGGGCGGGCGCTGCCCCTGACCGCGACCGCCCGTGCCGCCCTGATCGGGATGGCCGACGGCGACGGGCGCGCGCTGCTGAACCTCGCCGAGCTGGTCCTTGGCTGGCCCGACGACGGCCCCCACGACGTGCCGGTTCTGACCGCCCGCCTCGCCCGCCGCGCGGCGCAGTACGACAAGTCCGGCGACGCGCATTACAACCTCATTTCGGCGCTGCACAAATCTGTCCGCGGCTCGGACCCGGACGCGGCGCTCTACTGGTTCGCACGGATGCTGGAGGGCGGCGAGGACCCGCGCTACCTGGCTCGGCGCATCACCCGGATGGCGGTGGAGGATATCGGCCTGGCGGACCCGCAAGCGCAGGCCCAATGCCTCTTTGCATGGCAAACCTACGAGCGCCTCGGCTCCCCGGAGGGCGAGCTGGCGCTGGCCCAGGCGGTGATCTACCTCGCGCTGGCGCCCAAATCCAACGCCGCCTACGGCGCCTACAAGGCCGCGCGGGCGCTAGCTAGGCGCACCGGATCGGCCCCACCGCCGAAGCACATCCTGAACGCCCCGACCGCGATGATGAAGGATCAGGGTTACGGCGCGGGATATGCCTACGACCACGATGCGGACGGCGCGTTTTCCGGCCAGACCTATTTCCCCGACGGGATGGACCGCCCGGCGCTCTACGCCCCGGTCGAACGCGGCTTCGAGCGCGATCTGGGCAAGCGGCTCGCCTGGTTCGCGCGCGCCCGCGCGGAGCGGCAGCGCGGCGAGAGTTGACACCCCGCCCCGCCCGCGAAAGACAGCGCCCATGATCATGACCTTCGGACAGGTGGCGCTTGGCGGCGCGCTCGGGGCTTCGGCGCGGCATCTCGTGGGCCTTGGCGCCACTCGCCTCTTCGGGACCGGATTTCCCGCCGGCACGCTGATCGTCAACATCCTCGGTTCGCTGCTGATGGGGGTGCTTGTGGTGGTTCTGGCCGAACGCGGGGGCCTGCGGCTGGCACCCTTCCTGATGACCGGCCTGTTGGGCGGTTTCACCACGTTCTCGGCCTTCTCGCTCGATGCCGTCGCGCTGTGGGAGCGTGGGGTGCCGGGCACGGCGCTCCTCTATGTCGCGGCCTCTGTCGGGCTGTCGCTCGCGGCGCTGGCGGCAGGGCTGGGGCTGACCCGATGGGCCATGGCGTGAGCGGGGTCCAAACCCTCACGGTGGGCCATGACGAAGCCGAGCAGCGGCTGGATCGCTGGTTCAGGCGGCATTTCCCCGACGTGGCGCAGGGGCGGATCGAAAAGCTCTGCCGCAAGGGCGAGATCCGGGTGGATGGCGGGCGGGTGCGCGCCTCGAGCCGCGTGGCGCCGGGGCAGGTGGTGCGGATCCCGCCGCTGGCCCCCGCCATCCCGCGGGAGGCGCGGCCGAAGGCCGGCCCCAGCGAGGCAGATGCCCAGATGATCCGGGCCGCTGTGCTTTACCGCGACGATCACCTGATCGCGCTGAACAAGCCACCGGGCCTGCCGAGCCAGGGCGGCAGCGGGCAGGGCGAGCGGCACGTGGATGGCCTGGCCAGGGCGCTGACCTTCGAACTGTCGCAGGCGCCGCGGCTGGTCCACCGGCTCGACAAGGACACGTCGGGCGTGCTTCTGCTGGCCCGCACCCAGGCGGTCGCGAGCGCCCTCACGGGCGCGTTCCGCAGCCGGGAGACGCGCAAGATCTACTGGGCCGCGGTCGGCGGCGTGCCGCATCCGAAGATGGGCACGATCCGCTACGGGCTGGTTAAGGCGCCCGGCCATGGTCGCGGCGGGGAGGGCGAGAAGATGCGCTGCGTGATGCCCGATGCGGTGGCCGGCACGCCGGATGCCAAGCGTGCGCAGACGGATTACGCCGTACTTTCGGCTCTGGCGCGACGCACCGCGTGGATGGCCCTGCAGCCGGTGACCGGGCGCACGCATCAGCTGCGCGCGCACATGGCCGAGATCGGGCATCCGGTGATCGGCGACGGCAAGTACGGCGGATCGGGGCAGGTGAACGAGGGCGAGGGCTGGGGCGCGCAGCTGGGCGGCGAGATCAGCCGCAAGCTGCATCTGCACGCGCGCTCCCTCTCGCTGACGCATCCCGTCACGGGCGCGCGGCTGACCGTGACCGCGCCGTTGCCGGAGCACATGGCACGGACCTGGGCTGCCTTCGACTGGCATGCCGGCGACGTGCCGGCCGATCCGTTCGAGGGCTGAGCCATGGCCGATCTGCCAAAGCGCTTCTGGGCCGATGCGACGCTGGTGCCGGTGGATGGCGGGTTCGCGATCCGCCTCGATGGGCGCCCCGTCCGAACGCCGGGTCGGGCGGAGCTGATCCTGCCCAATGCGGCGCTGGCGGAACGGATCGCGGCGGAATGGCGGGCGCAGGGCGAACGGGTCGATCCGCGCACCATGCCGGCTACCCGCACTGCCAATTCCGCGATCGACAAGGTGGCGCCGGCGCTGCCGCAGGTGGTCGAGATCGTCGCCGCTTACGGGGAGAACGACCTGCTGTGCTATCGCGCGACGGGGCCGGAGGGGCTGGTGGCGCTGCAGGCGCAGGCCTGGGACCCGCTGCTCGGCTGGGCGGCGGCGGCCCTCGACGCGCCCCTCGGGGTCACCACGGGGGTGATGCCCGTGGCGCAGTCGCCTGGGAGCGTTGCCGCCCTGCGCGCGGCGCTGCCGGCCAGCGACCCGTGGCAGATGTCGGCGCTTCATGACTGCGTCGCGCTGACCGGTTCGCTTGTTCTGGGGCTGGCCGCGGCCAAGCGACACCGCGCGCCCGAAGACTTGTGGGAGGCCTCCGTCGTCGACGAGGTCTGGCAGGCGAGGATCTGGGGCGATGACGAGCAGGCGGCGCGCGATCTGGCCGCCAAACGCGCCGCCTTTCTTCAGGCCTGCGCCTTCCTCACGGATGCGCGCGAAGGGTGATCGGCGGAGGCGCGCAGCCCGGCGCGCCGGAAAAACGACCATTTGATCGCGAAACAGGCTGTCCATTTCACTTACCTTGCGTGATCGGCCCTCCGCCACCTTGACGGGCCGGCGTGAAATTGCCCACGTTCGTGGCCGATGGATACGGCGCCCGTGCACTACGCGCGGCGGCGTGCCCGACGCAATCGCTGTCCGGGGCCAACCCGGATGGCATCCACCCCGCGCTGCGCGGCGGTGGCCAATCAGGAAGAGGTAGATATGAAGACTTCGGTATTTCTCGGCGCCGTCGCCGCCGCCGGCCTTCTGGGAAGCGCCGCCGGCGCCCAGACGCTGGACGCGGTGAAAGAACGCGGCAGCTTGGCCTGCGGGATCAGTACCGGCCTGGTCGGGTTCGCATCGCAGGATGCACAGGGCCAGTGGCAAGGCTTCGACGTGGCGATCTGCCAGGCGGTCGCCGCGGCGATCTTCGGCGACGCGAACGCGGTCGAGTACACGCCCGTGACCAACCAGGTCCGGTTCGAGGTGCTGAACTCCGGCGACATCGACATGCTGTCGCGCAACACCACGTGGACCTTCTCGCGTGACGTGGACCTCAAGCTGACCTTCGCCGGTGTGAACTACTACGACGGGCAGGGCTTCATGGTGCCGACGGCGCTCAACGTCTCGTCCGCCAAGGACCTGAACGGCGCCACGATCTGCATCCAGAAGGGCACCACGACCGAGCTGAACCTCGCGGACTACTTCCGCGCCAACAACATCGACTATCAGCCCGTGCCGATCAGCACCGCCTCAGAAGCACAGCAGCAATATCTGGCCGGCGCCTGCGACGTCTACACCACCGACGCGTCCGGCCTGGCCGCGACGCGCGCCGCCTTCGAGGCGCCCGGCGATCACGTCATCCTGCCGGAGATCATCAGCAAGGAACCGCTTGGCCCGCTTTCGCGCCATGGCGACGACGAATGGGCCGATGTTGTGCGCTGGTCCCTCAACGCGCTGATCGCCGCCGAAGAGCTTGGCATCACCTCCGCCAACGTCGAGGAGCTGGCGGCTGGAACCGACAACCCGGAGATCAACCGGATGCTCGGCACCGAAGGCAACCTTGGCGAGATGCTGGGCGTCCCTTCGGACTTCGTGGTGCAGATCATCAAGGCCACCGGCAACTACGGCGAGATCTTCGAGCGCTTTATCGGTGAGAACACGCCCATCGGCCTGGCGCGCGGCCTGAACGCGCAATGGACCGATGGCGGGCTTCTGTACGCGCCGCCGTTCCGCTAAGTCTCATGATTGGGGGCGTGCCTGTGATTGGCGCGCCCCCGGTCGCGTCTGCCGATCCGGCTCGGAGAGCCGTTCAGATCGAAGCGCCGCCATTCCGCCGCGTCTCGCTTCCCGCGGCCATTGCCGCGGCAGAGAGCAGGCGAATTGTGGCCGCCCCGAGAAATTTCAGAACGTGAGCACCGCCGCATGAGCACTGCCGCAGCCCCCCCACAGCAGCAATTCCGCCTGTCGATGCTGCTGAACGACACGCGGTATCGCGGCTACACGTTCCAGTTCATCGCGCTGATCCTGGTCATCGGATTCTTCTACTGGCTGGGATCGAATGCCGTGCGCAACCTCGAGGCGCTCGGGCAGAACATCTCCTACAGCTTCCTCGGCGACCCCGCCGGCTACGACATCAACCAGCGCCTGATCGCCTACAACAGCCAGGACACCCACCTGCGGGCGGCGTTCGTTGGCGTGCTCAACACGCTCCTCGTGGCTTTCCTCGGCTGCATCACGGCCACGGTCCTGGGCGTCATCGTCGGCGTTCTGCGCCTGTCGCGGAACTGGCTCGTGAGCCGGGTAATGTCGGCCTACGTCGAGGTCTTCCGCAACGTACCCGTGCTGATCTGGATCCTCATCATCTTCTCGGTGATGTCGAATTCGCTGCCGGCGCCGAACGCGTTCCGGGGCGACGACCCTGCCGCATCGATGCTCTTCGGGGCTTTCGCCTTCACCAACCGCGGTGTCTACGTTCCCGCTCCGATCTGGGAGGCGGGATCGTGGGTCGTGGTCGCGGTGTTCCTGCTCTCCATCGCCGCCATCTTCGCCATCCGCCGCTATTCGGTGCACCTGCTCTACACCCAAGGCCGAACCCTGCCGGTCCTGCCGATCTCGCTCGGGCTCTTCTTCGTTCCGGCAATCCTTGCGTTTCTGGTGATGGGCATGCCCATCGGCGTGTCCTACCCCGAACTCGCCGGCTTCAACTTTCAGGGCGGCACGCAGATCCTTGGCTCGCTCATAGCCCTTTGGCTCGCGCTTTCGCTTTATACCGGGGCCTTCATCGCCGAGAACGTTCGCGCTGGCATCCTTGCGGTCAGCAGGGGGCAGACGGAGGCGGCATCCTCGCTTGGGCTCCGCCCCAACCGGGTGATGAACCTCGTGGTGCTGCCGCAGGCGCTGCGGGTCATCATCCCGCCGTTGATCTCTCAGTACCTGAACCTGACCAAGAACTCCTCCCTCGCGGCCGCCGTCGGCTACATGGATATCACCGGCACGCTGGGGGGCATCACGCTGAACCAGACGGGCCGAAGTTTCGAGGCGGTGCTTCTGTTGATGCTCTTCTATCTCGCGATCTCGCTGTCCATCGCGCTGATCATGAACGTCTACAATAACTCCGTGAAGCTGAAGGAGCGCTGAGATGGGCCCCGGACGCGCGCAAAACCCCATGGGGCCCGTCGAGGTCGGCAAGTCATTCGCCGGAAGGGAGTGCCAGCGATGAGCGACACCCATGCTGAATCCATCCAGCCCTTCGTGCGGCACACCGCCCTTGAACCATCGCCGCCGCCAGCCTCCGAGACTGGCGCGATCTCGTGGCTCAGGCACAACCTCTTCGCGGGTCCGATCAACACGGTCATGACCCTGGTGACGCTCTACGCCATACTATGGCTGCTCTGGCAGGTGGTGCCCTGGATCGCCAACGGGGTTTGGGATGCCACCTCCATACGCGATTGCCGCGAGCAGCTTGAAGGCGCCCGGGGCGGATGCTTTGCCGTGATCGTCGAACGCTGGCCGCAGCTGGTCTTCGGCAATTACCCCGCCGAGCATTACGGCCGCGCCGTGCTTGCCTTCGTGGCGCTGTTCGCGGCCCTGGCGCCGATCCTCTTCTTCCAGCTGCCCCGCAAGCTGCTGATCTTTACCGGGCTCTTTCCGTTCTTCGCCTATTGGCTGATCTGGGGCGGTACGCTCTGGGTGCCGGTGATGGCGTTGGCCGGGGTCGCTGTCGGCTTCTTCACCTACCGCGCGCTCGAATCCCGGTCCTTCTTCGGGGGCCTCGTGGCCGGACTCGTCGCCATGCTGGTGGTGTGGATCGTGCTGGTCGCCCCGGTCTCGATGCTTCTGGCGAACGTTGTGCCTCTTCGCCTCGATCCGGTGGAAAGCCGTCAGATCGGCGGCTTCATGGTCAACTTCATCCTCGGCACCGTCTGCATCTCGCTGTCGCTGCCGCTGGGCATCGCGCTGGCGCTTGGCCGCCAATCGAACCTGCCGATCATCAAGGGGATCTGCATCGTCTTCATCGAGTTCATCCGCGGTGTGCCGCTGATCACGCTGCTGTTCGTGGCATCGGTGATGCTGGCCTACTTCCTGCCGCCCGACGCGAACTTCGACCTGCTTCTGCGGGTCATCATCATGATCACGCTCTTCGCCGCAGCCTACATCGCCGAGGCGATCCGCGGCGGGCTGGCCGCCTTGCCCAAGGGCCAGTACGAGGGCGCCGAGAGTTCTGGGCCTCGACTACTGGCAATCGATGCGGCTGATCATCCTGCCGCAGGCGCTGAAGATCTCGATCCCGTCGATCGTCAACATCGCCATCGGCCTCTTCAAGGACACCACGCTGGTCTCGATCATCTCCATGTTCGACGTGCTCGGCATGATCGGCGGGCCGATCCTGTCGACGACCGAATGGTTCGGCGTCTACTGGGAGCTTCTGGGTTTCGCCGCCGTGCTCTTCTTCATCTTCTGCTACGGCATCTCGCAATATTCACAGTGGCTGGAGCGCCAGCTTGCCACCGATCACCGATAGGGGACCACCCACATGACCGATACAGCCATGCCCGCCCCCTCGGCAGACGCCCCGCCGCCTCAGAACATGAAGGTGTCGGACGAGGTGGCGATCGAGATCGTCAACATGAACAAGTGGTTCGGAACCTTCCACGTTCTGCGGGACATCGACCTCACGGTCTATCGCGGTGAGCGGATCGTCATCTGTGGGCCGTCGGGCTCGGGCAAGTCCACCCTGATCCGTTGCATCAATGCCCTTGAGGAGCATCAGAAGGGCACCATCACCGTCGACGGGACGGTTCTGTCTTCGGATTTGAAGAACATCGACAGGATCCGTTCCGAGGTCGGGATGTGCTTCCAGCACTTCAACCTATTCCCGCACCTGACGATTCTGGAGAACTGCACGCTGGCGCCGATCTGGGTGCGCAAGACGCCCAAGAAGGAGGCCGAGGAAACCGCGATGCACTTCCTCGCCAAGGTCAAGATTCCCGAACAGGCGAACAAGTATCCCGGCCAGCTCTCTGGCGGTCAGCAGCAGCGGGTCGCCATCGCGCGTTCGCTCTGCATGCGCCCTCGGATCATGCTGTTCGACGAGCCGACCAGCGCCCTCGACCCTGAGATGATCAAGGAGGTGCTCGACACGATGATCGAGCTCGCCAAGGAGGGCATGACGATGATCTGCGTAACCCACGAGATGGGCTTTGCCCGGCAGGTCGCCAATCGCGTGATCTTCATGGACCAGGGCCAGATCGTGGAGCAGAACGAGCCGGAACCGTTCTTCAACAACCCCAAGAGCGACCGGACCAAGCTGTTCCTCAGCCAGATCCTCGGGCATTGAGCGGCTCAGGCGTACTCCGGCCCCGGCAGATCGGCCGGCACCACGAAATCCGCGACGAGGCCGGTGCCTGGCCTGGTCTGCGGCCAGGGGCCTGGGAAATCCAGAACGAGGGTCGCGCCGGTAGGGTAGTCTGCGAAGCGCGAGTGGCGGGGCGGTCTGCCAGCAAGCGCCATCGCGGCGTCGGCGATGCCGGGATTGTGGGCGAGCAGCAGCACGGTTTCGCCCGTCGCGGCTCGTAGCGCCCCGAGGATCGTGTCTGTCTCCGCCAGGTAGAGCGCCCTGACAATGGTCGGCGCCGGGGCCCCTTGCAGCGCTTCTGCTGCTCGCTGCCATGTCTGCCTTGTCCGCGTCGCCGGCGAGCAGAGTATGTTCGCGGGAACGTAGTCCTTGATGCTCAGCCAGCGCCCCAGAGCAGTGGCGGCCTCCCGGCCCCGCGGGTTCAGGGGGCGGTCGATGTCAGGCTGGCCTTGCGCGCCCCAGTCGGATTTGGCGTGGCGCATCAGGATCAGGCGCGGCATCCCTTCAGGCCGACCGGATGATGGAGCCGGCACCGTGATCGGTGAACAGCTCCAACAGACAGGCATTGGGCGCCCGCCCATCCAAAATCACGACGGCGCGCACGCCTTGGGCAAGCGCCGCCAGCGCCGTTTCGGTCTTCGGGATCATCCCGCCGGCGATCACGCCGGAGGCCGTAAGTGCGCGGATCTGCGCCGCGGTCAGCTCCGTCAGCACGGTCCCGTCGGCATCCTTGACGCCCGGCACGTCGGTGAGCAGCAGCAGGCGCCGGGCCCGCAGCGCGCCGGCGATGGCGCCCGCCGCGGTATCGCCGTTCACGTTCATGGTGCCGCCCTCGGGAGAGGCCCCCAACGGGGCGATGACCGGGATGATCCCGGCCTCGAAGAGCGTGCGCACCACTTCGGGGTTCATCCTGTCGGGCGTGCCGACGAGGCCCAGCCGCTCATCCGTCGGGCGGCAGATCATCAGGTTCGCGTCCTTGCCGGATAGCCCCACGGCGCGCCCGCCCTGTGCGTTGATCGCCGCGACGATGCGCTTGTTGATGAGGCCGGACAGCACCATCTCGACCACCTCGATAGTCGCGGCGTCGGTCACCCGCTTGCCGTCGACGAAGCTGGAGGGGATATCCAGCCGCTTCAGCATCGCGTCGATCATCGGCCCGCCGCCATGGACGATCACCGGGCGCACGCCGACCTGACTCATCAGCGCGATGTCGCGGGCGAAGCCGGCCAGCGTCTCGTCGCTGCCCATGGCATGGCCGCCCAGCTTGATCACGACAGTCGCGCCCTCGTAGCGCTGCAGATAGGGCAGGGCCTGCGAAAGGGTCCGGGCGGTCGCGATCCAGTCGCGGTTCTGGGCGGTCTGCGGTCTCATTCTCGGCCTTCGGGCGGATGCAGTGGCGCCCTGAGTAGCGTTGCGCCGGAGCCAAGCCAAGAGCGGGTTTCGGGCCGGTAGGAGCGGTGCTAGATTGCCGGCTTGGCATAAGGATGACCCCATGCAGGATACCGATACGCGCAGGACGCTGGTCTTGACGGGGGCGAGCCGGGGGATAGGCCATGCCACGGTGAAGAAGTTCTCGGCGGAAGGCTGGCGGGTGCTCACATGTTCGCGCCAGGCGTTCGATGCGCGCTGTCCCTGGCCCGGAGGCGAGGAGAACCACGTGGAGATTGATCTGGCCGATCCGGCGGCGACCGTCGCGGGGATCGAGACGATCCGCGCCAAGCTCGACGGGCGTCTGGATGCGCTGGTGAATAACGCCGGCGTCTCTCCCAAGGCGCACGATGGCGGGCGGCTGAACACCATCGACACCGACCTGCGGGTCTGGGGAAAGGTGTTCCGCGTCAACTTCTTCGCGCCCATGGTGCTGGCGCGAGGGCTGCGCGACGAGCTGGCGGCGGCCGGCGGTTCCGTGGTCAACGTCACGTCCATCGCCGGCAGCCGGGTGCATCCCTTCGCCGGTGCCGCCTATGCCACATCGAAGGCTGCCCTGCGGGCGTTGACCCGCGAGATGGCGCACGATTTCGGGCCGTTCGGGGTGCGGGTGAACGCGATCGCACCGGGGGAGGTGGAGACCTCCATCCTGAGCCCCGGAACCGACAAGATCGTGGAGACGCTGCCGCTGCGGCGCCTTGGTCAGCCTTCGGAGGTAGCCGACGTGATCCACTTCCTGTGCTCCGGCGCGTCGAGCTACGTCACCGGCACCGAGATCGAGGTGAATGCCGGGCAGCACGTCTGAGGCGTCAGAGGGTTTGCCGGCGGCCGGCTTTGGCGTTGCCTAACCGCGCAGGTCGGCAATGGCGGCGCGCAGGGTTGCGATGCCGTCGCCCGTTTCCGAGGATGTGACGATCAGCTGAGGATAGGCGGCGGGATGTGCCTTCAGCCCGGCGCGGACCTGACCGAGCGTCTTGTCCAGCACGCCGGCGCCGATCTTGTCGGACTTCGTCAGCACGACCTGGAAGGGAACGGCGGCCACGTCGAGACGGCTCATGATCTCGGCGTCCACGGCCTTCAGGCCATGCCGGGCGTCGATCAGCACGAAGGCGCGCCGCAGATTGGCCCGGCCGGCAAGATAGGCCTTCAGCAGTCGTTGCCAGGCCTCTACCACGGGGCGCGGCGCGTTCGCGTATCCGTAGCCCGGAAGATCGACGAGGTAGATATCTTCCGCGGTGAAGAAGTTAATCTCCTGCGTCCGTCCGGGCGTGTTCGACGCGCGGGCCAGCCCCTTGCGGCCGGTGAGGGCATTGATCAGCGTCGATTTCCCGACGTTCGAGCGACCGGCAAGGCAGACCTCTACCCGGTCAGGCGGCGGCAGCCCGTCGATGGCGACGACCCCTTTCAGGAAGTCCGTCGGCCCGGCGAAGAGCAGTCGGCCGGCCTCGGCCTCTGCCGCATCGGGGGGCGGCGCCACGGGAAAGGCGAGGTGATCGCTCAGCCGACCGGTCCCGTCACTTCGCGTCCGTCTTGCCGCGCTGGAACCCGGATCGAATGTTGCCCAGCAGGTCCGGCTTGTAGCCGTGGCTGCGCATGATGAGGTATTGCTGGGTGAAGGTGATGGTATTGTTGGCGATCCAGTAGAGCACGAGGCCGCTGGCGAAGGTGCCCAGCATGAACATGAAGACCCAAGGCATCCACGCGAAGATCATCGCTTGCGTCGCATCGGTGGGCGACGGGTTCAGCTTTTGCTGCAGCCACATGGAGATGCCCAGGAACAGCGGCAGGATGCCGATGAAGATCAGCGCCAGGATGGTGTCTGGCGCGGGCGGTCCGTAGGGCAAAAGCCCCCAGATATTCCACAGCGAGGTTGGGTCGGGGGCCGAGAGGTCCTGGAACGGGCCGAGCCAGGGTGCGTGGCGCAGTTCGATCGTGACGAAGATCACCTTGTAGAGCGAGAAGAAGATCGGGATCTGCATCAGGATTGGCAGGCAGCCCGCGGCCGGGTTGACCTTTTCGCGCTTGTAGAGCTCCATCATTTCCTTCTGAAGCTTCTGGCGGTCGTCACCGGCCTTCTCCTTCAGCTTCTCCATCTGCGGTTGGAGTTCCTTCATTTTCGCCATGGACGCATAGGACTTGTAGGCCAGCGGGAAGAGCACGGCCTTGATGATCAGCGTCAGGACGATGATCGACCAGCCCATGTTGCCGATCAGAAGGTTGATCTGGTGCAGCAGCCAGAAGATCGGCTTGGTCAGGAAGAAGAACCAGCCCCAATCGATGCTGTCGACGAACCGTTGGATGCCGTTGTCGCGCTGATAGCCGTTGATCGCCTCCCATTCCTTGGCGCCCGCGAAGAGGTAGGTCGTGGCCTCCTGCGTGGTGCCGGGCTCGACCGTGACGGTCGGCAGGCGGGTCTCTGTCTGGTAGATGTCGGCGGAGGCCACGTATTTCGCGACGGAGGCGAAGGCCTGGCCCGGGGCCGGGATGAGGGCGGTCATCCAGTACTTGTCGGTGAAGCCGATCCAGCCGTTCTGCGAGACGTCCAGTACCTCGGCCGGGGCGCCCTCGCGTTCGACGAAGTCCAGATCGGGCATGTCGTTGTAGTCGATCTCTTCGAGCTCGCTGTCAGACATCCGCACGACGCCTTCGTGCAGAATGAAGAAGTTCACCGTGTCTGGCTGCCCGTGGCGGGCGACGATGCCGTAGGGCGCCAGACGGACGGGGGCGCTTCCGGTATTCTCGACGCTTTGTGTGATGGTGAAGAGGAAATCGTCGTCGATGGAGATGGTGCGGCGGAAGACCAGGCCGGCGCCGTTCTCCCACGTGAGGGTCACGGGATTGTTCACCGACAGACTGGCATCGCCCTCGGCCTGCCATTCGGTGTTCGCGCCGGGTACATCCGCGAAATCGAGATCGCCCGCAGGCGCCCACCCGTAAAGCGCGTAGTAGGCATTGGTGCCCCCCACCGGCGACAGCAGGCGGACGGTGTCGCTTTCGGGGTCGAGGGTCTCGCGGTAGCTTTTGAGGGAGAGATCGTCGATCCGCCCGCCGGTCAACGAGATCGTGCCGGAGAGTTGCGGGCTCTCGATGGGGATCCGCGGGGCGTTGGCCTCGGGCGCCGCGGCCTGGGCTGGCGCGTCGGCGTTCTCCGGCGCGCCGGCCGTACCAGGCGGGGGGGCCGCGGCGATGGCCGGCCCATCGGCAGGTGCGGTGGCAACGGGCGGTGCCTCGGGCATCGCCGGCTCTTCGGGCGGGAAGAGCAGGAACCAGACCAGAATGACGAGAAAGCTCAGCGCCGTGGCCAAGATGAGATTCTTGTTCTGGTCGTCCATCGGAACGGGATACCTCGCGGGGGGAGAGCGAATTCCCGGCCGGTTCAACTAGGGCAAGGGTTAAAGGTCAAGCGGTTTCGGGAAGGGCGCGACGACGCTGCCAGGCACGCGCTGCCGCGGATAGCCGGCCGTTCGACGGGCAAGTGGCGGACCTGACGGGCGTTGCCGGAAGGGCGCAAGACGGCCCGGCATCGCCTTGCCCGAGGGCAGCAGACTTGCCACGGGCGCCTTCCCGAAAGCGTCGCTGTCAACCGCGCCGGGCGGTCACGCTGGGCAGATCGGAAATCTTCTCGCTTTGCGTACGCAGCCAGGCGAACGTGTCTTCCATCGGCATGGGCCGGCCGATGCCGAAGCCCTGGACGCAGGTGCATCCGAGCTGCGCCAGCAATGCATGCTCGGCTGCGGTCTCTACGCCTTCCGCGACGGTACTCAACGAAAGGCGCTCTGCCATCACCAGGATCGCGGCGATCATCTGGCGCTGTTCAGGATCGGAATCGACGCGGGTCACAAAGGACCTGTCGATCTTGATCCTGTCCACGGCGAAACGGCGCAAGCTGCTGATCGAGGCGTGCCCAGTTCCGAAATCGTCCAGATCGATCTTGCAACCCATCCGCGAGAGCGCCGTGATGTTCTTGGTGACGACATCCTCGGGATCCCGCGCGATCACGTTCTCAAGAATTTCCACGCAAAGCCTTCGCGGCTCCAGTCCGTGCCGGTCAAGATGCCAAGCTATCTTGTCGGCCAGAGCCGGCGCGCTTAGCTGGCCCTCCGAGAAGTTCACGCCGACCCCGGGAACCAGGAATCCGGCGCGATCCCAGGCCGTGATGGCGGAGAGCGACTGCTCCAGCACCACCTCGCCGATCCGCTCCATAAGGCCGGCGGCCTCCGCGGCGTCGAGGAATTCGCCCGGCAGGATCTGGCCGCGCGCGGGATGGATCCAGCGCGCCAGCGCCTCGAACCCCATGACAAGCCCGGTATCGGTGCAGACCTGCGGCTGAAACCAGGGGCAAACCTGCCCCTCCTCCACGCCGCGCTCCAGTTCGGTGATCAGGGTGCGATGCCGGGCGCGGTGGCGATGCATCTCGACCGAATAGGCGCGGATCCCGCCAGGACCGTGCGGAACGGCTTCGTCAAGCGCTGCCTCCGCCGCATCGACGAGGACTGGGCCATCGACGAGGGGAACGGCATCGGGGCGGCAGAACCCGATCGAGGCCGTCAGATGCAGGGTGCTGCCATCGAGCGCCAGTGGCGTACTCACGGCGTCCTGCAGCCGGGCGGAGAGCTGTAACATCGATTCCAGATCGACCCGGTGCGCCGGGGCCACCGCCACCGCATAGCGTGCCCCGTCGAACCGGCCCACAAGGTCATCGTCCCGAAGGCAATCGGCGAGCCGCGCGCTGAGGCGCGACGTCACGAGGTCTGCACCCCGCCGGCCTAGCTGCGCTTCCACCCGTGCGAAGCTGTCGACCTCCAGCACGAGGCAGGCCGTGGATCGGCCCGTGCCGGCGCTCTGCCGGAGCATCGCGTCCAGCTTCGCCTCCATGAGGCTACGCGGCAGTGGCCCGCCCCGCAAGGGTCGGGTCGTCGACCCTACTTCCTTCGGAAAGAGGCCGACGAGGATGTAGCCGATCGGCGCCCCAACCGCCACGACGGCAAGGCCGATCTCTCCCCATATCTGGTAGACCCCGTAACCGATCCCCGGCAGCAGAACCAGAAGTCCCGTGGCAAGCCTGCCGCCGCGGGCGCGGCGGGTCAGCCCGGCCAGGGCATTCTGCAATCTACTACCCATCGCGCGTTTCCCGGGGCCAGTTCTCGACAGGATGGACCCTAGGGCAGAGGGCATGAGCGCCGCCTTAACGCAGCCCTCCCGACACGACCCCTTTCATTAAAATGCTAAAGGTCAGGCCGGGGGCTTCCGCGCAAGCTCGGCGAAGCCGAAGAGCCCGGTATCCAGCAGATGAGACGGTCTGACGTTGCCGAGCGCGCCCGCCATCTTCTGACGCCGACCGGGCGTGCGCCGCTCCCATTCATCCAGCATCGCCTTTATCTGCTGGCGCTGAAGCCCATCCTGGGTGCCGCAGAGATCGCAGGGGATGATCGGATACGCCATCGCGCGGGCGAACCTTTCGCAATCTGCTTCGGCCACGAAAGCCAGCGGGCGATGCACGAAAAGATCACCCTCGTCGTTGAGAAGGCTCGCCGGCATCGTCGCCAGGCGCCCGCCGTGAAAGAGATTCATCATGAACGTCTCGAGCATGTCGTCGCGGTGATGCCCGAGAACCACCGCGCTGCATCCTTCCTCGCGGGCGATCCGGTAGAGATGCCCGCGCCGCAGCCGGGAACACAGGGCGCAGAACGTACGGCCCTGGGGGATTTTGTCGATCACGATGGAATAAGTATCGCGGTACTCGATCCGGTGCGGAACCCCCATCCTCTGAAGGAAGGCCGGCAAGACCGTGGCCGGAAAGCCGGGCTGGCCCTGATCGAGATTGGCGGCCAGCAGGTCGACAGGCAGAAGTCCGCGCCATTGCAGTTCGTGAAGGATGGCCAGAAGGGTATAGCTGTCCTTGCCGCCCGAGAGGCAGACGAGCCATCGGTCGCCCGGGCGAACCATGCCGAACGTCTCGATGGCCTCGCGCACCTGGCGGACCAGCCGCTTGCGCAACTTGCGGAACTCCGTGGTGGCGGGGGCGCCGTAGAACAGCGCGTGGATCTCTTCGGAAGGGTCGGGCTGCTCGGCCATGGCGGCAGCCCTACCGGCGTCGCGATGTATCGGCAAGCGGCGGCACATCATCGATCCCCATGCCGCCCCAGGGGTTGCACCGCAGGACCCGGCGCAGCGCCAGCCAGCCGCCCCGCCGGGCGCCATGCGCCTCAAGCGCCTGAAGGGCATAGGCGGAACAGGTGGGATCGAAACGGCAGGAATGGCCGACCCAGGGAGAAAAGAGCAGCCGGTAGGCCCTGACCGGAAGGGCGAGCGCCCATGCCGCGGGGACTCATCGTGCCCTGTCGCCGTGCAGGCGTGGCAGTACGGCCCGCAACTCGGCGATCATGCGGGGCAGGGGGCGCTGCGCCGTCTCAGTCGCCCGGCCGATCAGCACGTAATCCCAGCCGGCCCGCCCTTCCTCGCGCAAGACGGCGCGCGCCACTTCCCGCAGCCGCCGCTTGGCGCGATTGCGGGCAACGGCATTGCCGACCTTCTTGCTGCAGGTAAAGCCGACGCGGGGGCCGCCCAGGTCCTCGCCCCGACGCCGGGCCTGAACGACGAACCCGGGCAATGCTTGACGCCGTGCCCGGGCAGCTGCCAGGAAATCCCGCCGTTCTGTGAGAACCACGAAGGCGCGTGCGCCGCCCGTAGCGGCCGGCCGGGCCGGCTCAGGCGCTGAGCGACTTGCGGCCACGGGCGCGGCGGGCATTCAGGATCTTTCGACCGGCCTTCGTGGCCATGCGCGACCGGAAACCGTGGCGGCGCTTGCGCACGAGATTGCTTGGCTGGAAAGTGCGTTTCATCGAGGGGCTCCATCGTTCCGGGCCCGGAGGTGGCGCACGCCCATCGGCGCGGCGGAAGGGGCCGACTTCATAAGAAGTCCGCCGTCTAGGCGGGCTGATCCTCGAAGTCAATCAATCCCGGCGCCGGGAGCGGCGTTTCTTAGTAGGATTGCAACACCCGTCGCCCCGGCGGCCCGCGGCATTGTAACAATCGCCTCCCTGTCGTCGATCTGCGTCACGTCCTGCACAACCGGCATCAACGGGCCGTGAGGGGCCTGTCGGGCCGCATCCGCCCGGCGCATGTTGGCCACGTCGACCGGCGCCGTATCTCAAGGCCGGCGCGTTCCCGTGCAGGAAGGCCCCGCATGACCGATATCCCGAAGGCCGAGAAGGCCGCCTGGACGAAGCGCCTGCCTCTGATCGCCGTCGCCCTCGTCGCGGCGGTCGGGGCATTCACCCTGCGCGACACACTCAGTTTCGAGACGTTGGCGCGCAACCGCGAGGCCCTAATTGCCTTCCGGGATGGGAATTATCTGCTGACGCTGCTGGGTTTCATGGCGCTCTACATCGCCATCGTCGCCTTCAGCTTGCCAGGCGCCACCATCGCCACGCTCACGGGCGGGTTTCTCTTCGGCACCTTTCCCGGCGCCCTCTACAACGTCACGGCCGCGACAATCGGTGCCACGGCCATCTTTGCCGCAGCGCGTTGGGGCCTGGGCGAGAAGCTTGCGGCCCGGATGGATGCCTCCGACGGGCTCGTTCGCCGCATCAAGGACGGGATCGACAGCAACCAGTGGGAAATGCTGTTCCTCATCCGCCTGGTGCCCGCCGTGCCCTTCTTCGTTGCGAACATCGTACCGGCGCTGGTCAGCGTGCCGCTGGTGCGCTTCGTGCTCACCACCTTCCTCGGCATCATCCCCGGCGCAATCGTCTACACCTCGGTCGGGGCGGGGCTGGGCGAGGTCTTCGCGCGCGGCGAGACGCCGAACCTCGGCATCATCTTCGAGCCGCGGGTCCTGCTGCCGATCCTGGGGCTCTGCGCGCTGGCGTTGCTGCCGATCCTCCTCAAGGCCGTGCGCGGCAAGAAAGGCCTCTGATCCATGGACCAGATCGAATGCGACATCTGCATCATCGGGGCCGGGTCCGCCGGCCTCTCGCTTGCGGCCGGTGCGGCGCAGATGGGGGCGAACGTGGTGCTGATCGAAGGGCACAAGATGGGCGGGGATTGCCTGAACTTCGGCTGCGTGCCCTCCAAAGCGCTGATCGCCGCGGCCAGGCACGCCCACGGCATGACCGACGGCGCGGCCTTCGGGATAGCGCCGGTGGCGCCGCAGATCGACTACGCCGCCGCCAAGGATCGCGTGCGGCGGGTGATCGAGGCCATCGCGCCCGTCGACAGCCAGGAACGCTTCGAAGGTCTCGGGGTCCGCGTGATCCGGAAATATGCACGCTTCGTTTCCGAGACCGAGGTGGAGGCGGGCGACGCCCGGATCACCGCGCGCCGCTTCGTCGTCGCCAGCGGATCGCGGCCCTTCGTGCCGCCGATCCCGGGGCTAGAGGGTGTGCCCCACCATACCAACGAGACGATCTTCGATCTGCGCGAGCGGCCCGAGCACCTGATCGTCATCGGAGGTGGCCCCATCGGGATGGAGATGGCACAGGCGCATCTGCGACTGGGCTGCGAGGTGACCGTGATCGAGGGCGGTACGGCCTTCGGGAAGGACGATCCAGAGATGGCCGCCGTGGTGGTGGACCGCCTGAAGGAGGAGGGCCTACGCCTGGTCGAGGGGCAGCAGGCCGCCCGGGTCAGCGCAGCAGACGGGAAGGTGTCGGTCGAGACGGCCGACGGCCGCAAGGTCACCGGCTCGCATCTGCTCGTGGCCGTGGGGCGGGCGGCGAACGTCGAGGATCTGGGTTTGGATGCCGCCGGGGTGAAACACGGCCGGGGCGGCGTGACCGTTGGCGACGACCTGCGCAGCTCGAACCGGCGGGTCTACGCCATAGGCGATGCCGCCGGCCGGCTGCAATTCACCCATGTGGCGGGCTATCATGCCGGCGTGGTCATCCGGTCGATCCTGTTCGGGCTGCCCTCGACGGCCCGGCAGGATCACCTGCCCTGGGTCACCTACACCGATCCCGAACTGGCGCAAGTGGGCCTGACGGAGGCACAGGCACGCAAGCGGCACGGGGCCCGCCTGACCGTCGTGCGCTTTCCCTATGACGAGATCGACCGCGCCCGGACGGACGGCAAGACCGCCGGCCTGATCAAGGTCATGGTGGTCGGCGGCAAGCCCGTGGGCGCGTCCATCGCGGGGGCGCAGGCGGGCGAGCTGATAGGCCTTTGGGCGCTCGTGATCGCCAACGGCATGAGGATGAGCGCGGTCGCCAACATGGTCGCGCCCTATCCGACGCTGGGCGAGATCAGCAAGCGCGCCGCCGGCGCCTATTTCTCGCCGAAACTATTTGATAACCCGTTCGTGAAACGTGTTGTGGGGCTCGTGCAGGCCTATCTTCCCTAGGAGGTCGCGGGAATACGGATGCTGAATTCCCTTTCCGGTCGCTTCCTGGTCCTCACCATCATCTTCGTGATGCTGGCCGAGGTACTGATCTTCGTGCCCTCCGTCGCCCGGTTCCGCGAGGATTACCTGCTGGCGCGGCTCGAGCGTGCGCAGATCGCCTCGCTCGCGCTGCTGGCCGACGACATGCTCGATCCCGAGATCGAGGCGGAATTGCTGGTCAACGCCGGTGTCTACAACGTCGTGCTGCGCCGCGACGCCATGCGCCAGCTGATGCTTTCCTCCACGATCCCGGCACCCATCGCCGCCACCTACGATCTGCGCGATCCGTCGGCCTTCGCGCTCATCCGCGATGCCCTGTCGCGGCTGGTCGACACCCGTGAGGAGGTGATCCGCGTCATCGGTAACCCGACGCAGGATGCGGGGCTCCTGATCGAGGTCACGATGGATGCCTATCCCTTGCGTATGGCGATGCTGGATTACGGTGCGCGGATCCTGGTCCTTTCGGCGGTGATCTCCGTGATGACGGCGGGCCTGCTGTTTCTGGCTGTTCGCCGGGTGCTCGTGCTGCCCATCAAGGACGTGGTGGACCACATGAAGAGCTATGCCGACGCACCGGAGGATAGCCGGCGCATCATCACCCCCACCGCATCGGTGCGCGAGCTGCGCGCCGCCGAGGAGGCGCTGCGCGCGATGCAGACGCATCTGACCAATTCGCTGCGGCAGAAGGAACGGCTGGCCCAGTTGGGCGGGGCGGTGGCCCGGGTGGCGCACGACCTGCGGAACATCCTCACCACGGTCCAGATCGTGGCCGACCGGATGGAGAGCATCGAGGATCCGCGGGTACAGCGCGCGGCGCCGAAGCTGGTGCAATCGATCAGCCGCGCCGTGACGCTGTGCGAGACCACCCTGGCCTTCGGGCGGGCCGAGGAGCCGCCCCCGGCCCTCCGGCTCGCGCCGCTCGCGCCTTTGGTCGCCGAGGTTCTGGAGAACGAGCGGCTGGCTTCCAGCGCCGAGCAGGTGAGCTTCCGCAGCGACGTGCCGCGCGCGATGTCGATCCGCTGCGATCCCGACCAGCTGGTGCGGGTTCTGGCCAACCTCGCCCGCAACGCACGTCAGGCGATCGTGGCCGCGGGCGTGCCCGGAACGGTGACAATCGGCGCGACCGAAGACGACGGCGACTGGCGGCTGACGGTCGCCGATACCGGGCCGGGATTGCCGAAGCGGGCGCGCGACCATCTGTTCACGGCGTTCCACGGTGGGGCGCGCAAGGGCGGCACCGGCCTTGGCCTGGCCATCGCCGCCGAACTGGTGCGCGGCCATGGCGGGCGTCTTGAGATGACGCAAAGCGGCGAGGCCGGCACGCTGTTCACCGTATCGCTTCCCAAGGGGATCAACCTGGCGCTGGACCGGCCGGCCTGATTTCCGCCTTGCGCCGCTGGGGTGCACCGCTTAAACCCCAGCCTCACGCGCTGGTAGCTCAGTTGGATAGAGTACTTGACTACGAATCAAGGGGTCGGGGGTTCGAATCCTCCCCAGCGCGCCAGCTTTCCCCGCCATGCCGGATACGGCAGCCTGCCGCTTCCGCGTAGCGTGCGGCGGGTGATTGCCGCGATACACTGGCTTGCTCAGAGGCCGGTCGGTCGCATCGACCCGTGACCTCGGGCGCGCCGCCCGGTCTGTAGCGACTCCCTGACGAGTTGGGCGAACCAGCCAGATTCCGCCTCAAGGCGGCGTCGCCACCGGTCCGGTGCCGCAATCCCCGGCATTCGCCTGTTGAGATTGCACATGGAATCCCGTGCTGCGTTGACAAGCGCATGGGTGGGATGACTAGCTTGTCCACAGCGATGCGCCACCTGGGTCAGGCAGGCGCATCTGCGCCCATATTGATGCCATTGCAAAGGATCGAACGATGCGGATGACGACACGGGCCGTTGCGGCCGGCGTATTCCTGGCGGCGACGCCCCTGATCTTCTCGCAGGCGCTGGCGCAGGCCATCACCGTCGCCATCGGCTCCGAACCGTCCACGCTTGATCCGCAGCTTCGCGACGACGGAGGCGAGCGTCAGGTCAACGACAATATCTACGAGACGCTGATGGTGCGGAGCCCCACGGGCGAGCTTGGCCCCGGCCTTGCCGCCGAGGCACCGACGCAGATCGACGAGACCACCTGGGAGTTCACCCTGCGCGAGGGCATCACCTTCCACAACGGCGAGCCCTTCGATGCCGATGCCGTCGTGGCCAGCGTCGAGCGCATCATCGATCCGGCGAACGCATCCGAGCAGATGGGGTATCTCGGCACCATCACAGGCGCGGAGAAGGTCGACGATCTGACCGTGCGCATCCTCACCTCGGGGCCGGATCCGATCCTCCCCTCGCGCATGTACTGGATGAAGATGATCCCGCCGGTCTACGCGGCGGAGGGCGACATCGAAGCCGCTCCTGTCGGCACCGGGCCCTACGTCTTCGAGGGCTGGGACCGCGGCAATTCCATCACCCTCAGCGCCAACGAGGATTACTGGGACGGGGCGCCGGAGGTCGACGAAGTGACGTATCGGTTCATCGGCGAGCCGGGCACGCGGCTCTCGGGCCTCATGGCGGGCGAGCTCGACGTGATCACCAACCTGCTGCCCGAATTCACCGCGTCGGTGCCGAAGTTCGCCGCCGTCGAAGGGCTGGAGACCTCCGTCTTCGTGCTCGGCGTCGACAACGAGCTGACCTCCGATCCGAAGGTCCGAGAGGCGCTCAACCTCGCCATCGACCGCGAGGCGATCTCCGAAGGTCTGTTCCTGGGTTACGCCAGCGTTGCGAAGGGCCATCACATCAACCCCCGCGCCTTCGGCTTCAACGACGCGATCGAGCCCTACGCCTACGACCCCGAGCGCGCGAAGGCGCTGATCGAAGAGGCCGGCGCCGCTGGAAAGACCATCCAGGTCAAGGGCACCGCCGGCCGCTGGCTGAAGGACCGCGAGCAGGTCGAGACGGTCGCCGCGTACTGGGCCGAGGCCGGCCTGCAGACCGACATCCAGATCGAGGAGTTCTCACAGTATCTCGACAGCCTGATGGGCTCCGGCCCGCGCCCCGACGCGATCTTCATCGCAAATTCCAACGAGCTTCTGGACGCCGACAGGGAATCTTCCTTCATCTATTCGATGGAAGGCGCTGCTGCCTCCAATTCCGACGAGGAGATGGCCGCGATGATCAACGAGGCGCGGGTCACCACGGATGTCGCCGCTCGCGAGGCGCTTTACGCGGAAGTGTTCCAGAAGGGCCACGACCTGAACTACACCGTGCCGCTGCTGAACCTGCAGGACATCTACGGGATGTCCGAGCGGATGGAATGGCAGCCGCGCACCGACGCCAAGCTGCTTATCAAGGAGATGTCCGTATCCGAATGAGCCGGCGCGGCGCGGCCAGCGGCTGAACGGAAGGGCATGGCGCGCTACATCCTTGAACGGTGCTGGCAGGGTTTGCTGGTGGTGCTCGGCGTGACCCTCACGGTCTTCGTGGTCACGCGCATCTTCGGCGACCCCGTCGGCCTGATGCTGCCGCTCTCGGCCTCGGAAGAGCAACGCGCGGCGTTCTCGCAGGCCATCGGGCTCGACCGGTCGCTGCCGGAACAGTTCGTGGGCTTTGTCGGCGATCTCGTCCGCCTCGATTTCGGCGAGAGCCTCTGGCAGCGGCGCCCGGCCATCGAGGTGGTCTTCGAACGCCTGCCCAACACCCTCATCCTCATGGCGGCGGGGCTGGGAACCGCGATCGTGCTCGCCGTGCCGCTCGGGATGGCCGCGGCGGCGCGGCCCGGCGGGCTGACCGACAGGCTGATCACCGGCTTCGGCCTCCTTGGGCTTTCGATGCCGCAATTCTGGGTGGGGCTGCTGCTTATCGTCGTCTTCGCGGTCAACATGAAGTTGCTTCCCACCTCCGGCATGGGAACGCCGGCGCACTTGGTCTTGCCGGCAATCACGCTCGCGCTGGCCCCTTTGGCGCGGCTGACCCTGCTCATCCGCTCCTCCATGATCGACGAGCTGAATGCGCAGTATGTGAAGACCGCACGGGCCAAGGGGATGGACTGGCGTCGCATCTACGGCGTCCATGCCCTGCGGAACGTGGCAATCCCCACCCTCACCATGTTCGGTTGGGAATTCGTGCAGGCGCTTGCGGGCTACACGGTCGTGGTGGAGGCCGTCTTCGCCTGGCCGGGCCTCGGGCTGACTGCGATCCAGGCGATCCAGCGAGGCGACCTGTTCCTGATGCAGGCCATCGTCTTCACGGTCGCGGTCATGATCGTCGTCATCAACATCGCGCTCAACGTCGCCTTCAAGGCCATCGACCCGCGCATCGACCTGCAGTGACGATGGGCGGCGCCGCACGCCTTGCACCCCTCGCGCGGGAATTGGCCCGCGATGCCGGCGGGCTATTCGGCCTTGGCGTCATCCTCCTGATCGTCCTCATGGCAATCATCGCCCCACTGATCGCGCCCTACGACCCTGCGGCGCAGGACATTCTCGCGCGGCTGCGACCCCCGGCCTGGACCGCGCGCGGCGACTGGAGCCACGTCCTGGGCACGGATCAGCTGGGCCGCGACGTGCTGAGCCGGGTGATCTGGGGCGCGCGGATCACCCTGGTGATCGCGGCGATGGTGGTGCTGGTCTCGGGCTGCATCGGGGTGGTCGTGGGGCTGGCGGCGGGCTATCGCGGCGGCAGGACGGACAGCCTGCTGATGCGGCTGGTCGACATCCAGGTCTCGTTTCCCGGCATCCTGCTGATCCTGCTGATCGTCAGCGTGGTCGGGCCCGGCACGATCACGCTGATCGTGGTGCTCTCGATCACCAATTGGATGGTCTATGCCAGGCTCGTGCGCGGGTTCGTCCTCTCCGCCCGTCAGACGCCTTACGTCGAGGCGGCAGAGGTGATCGGCTGCCGGCCGGGGCGTGTGATCTTCCGGCACATCCTGCCCAATCTGGTCTCGCCGCTGCTCACGGTCGGCATCCTGGAGTTCACCAACGTCGTGCTGGCCGAGGCGGCGGTCTCGTTTCTCGGCCTCGGCGTGCAGCCTCCGGCGACCAGCTGGGGCCTCGATGTGGCGGGCGGGCGGGACTATATCTTCGTCGCCTGGTGGCTCGTCACCTTCCCCGGGCTCGCCATCGTCCTCACGGTCCTGTCGATCAACCTCTTCGCGGGCTGGCTGCGGGTCACCCTGGATCCGCGCGAGCGCGAGAAGCGGTTCGCCCAGACCCTGCCGCGTCCGCGGCGCCGCGCGACGGCCGCGCCCGCCGCGAAGCCGGCCGAGTGAGCGCCACCGCGCCCCTGCTGGAGGTCGACGGGCTGGCCGTGCGGTTCGAGACCCGAGCCGGTCCGGTCGCGGCCGTGTCGGCGGTCAGCCTCGCCATCGCGCGGGGTGAGACGCTGGGGCTGGTCGGCAAATCCGGCTCCGGCAAGAGCGTCACCGCGCAGGCCATCATGGGGCTCATCGACCGCCCGGGCTACATCGAGGCCGGCGATGTCCGGTGGAAAGGCGCCTCGCTTCTGGAGGATGAGGGGGCCCGGGCCGCCCGCCGGATCAGGGGCCGCGAGATCGCCATGATCTTCCAGGACCCGATGACCTCGCTCAATCCGCTGATGACCGTCGGCGCCCAATTGGCCGAGGTGCTCCGGCACCACCTGTCGCTCTCCGGCGCCGCCGCGCGGACCCGGGCGGGCGAGCTTCTGGCCGCCGTCGGCATCCCCGATCCGGCGCGCCGCCTCGATCAGCACCCGCACGAGTTCTCCGGCGGCATGCGCCAGCGCGTGATGATCGCCATGGCCATCTCGTGCGAGCCGTCGCTTCTGATCGCCGACGAGCCCACCACGGCGCTGGACGTGACCGTGCAGGCGCAGATCCTCGATCTTCTGGGCGAGCTGCAAGCGCGCCTCGGCCTCGCCATCCTGCTGATCACCCACGATCTGGGGGTGGTGGCCGGGCTCTGTCACCGGGTCGCGGTAATGTATGCCGGGCGCGTGGTGGAGACGGGGGAGGTCGACGCGCTCTTCTCGGCGCCGGCGCATCCCTACACCCAAGGGCTCCTGCGCTCCACGCCGGAGGCGGGCGGCGGGCAGGGGCCGCTTCTGTCGATCCCCGGCGCCCCGCCCGACCTGGGCGCGCCGCTGCCCGGCTGCCCGTTCCTGCCGCGCTGCCCCCTTGGCGCCGCGTCCTGCCATCGCCCGCCGCCCGTGATCGAGACGACGACGGGCCGTGCCGCCTGCTGGCGCGCGGGCGAGACCGCGGACTATGCCGCGGGCGCCGCATGACCGCCGATGTCCCGACGCTCGAGGTCGAGGGCCTCGGCGTGCGCTACGGCGGGGGCGGCGGCTTCTGGGGCGGCGGCGCAGACTTCACGGCGCTCGAGGACCTGAGCTTCGCCATCGCCCCCGGTGAAACGCTGGGCCTCGTCGGCGAAAGCGGCTCCGGCAAGACCACGGCAGGCCGGGCGATCCTGCGGCGGGTCCCAATCAGCACCGGGCGCATCGCGCTGAACGGGAAGGACATTACCCAAACGGGCGGCGAGGCGCTGCGGCAGCTTCGCGCCGACATGCAGCTGGTGCTGCAGGACCCTTACGCCAGCCTCAACCCCCGCATGCGCGTGCTCGACATCGTCGCCGAGCCGCTCATCGTCCACGGCCGGGTGCACTCCGCCAGGGAGGCTCGCGCCCGCGTCATCGAGCTTCTCGATCTGGTCGGCCTCCCTGGGGACACCCATGCCCGCTTCCCCCATGCCTTCAGCGGCGGGCAGCGGCAGCGGATCGGGATCGCCCGTGCCCTGGCGCTGCGGCCCTCGCTGATCGTGGCGGACGAGCCGGTCTCCGCGCTCGACGTCTCGGTGCGCGCGCAGGTGATCAATCTCATGCAGGACCTGCAGCGGCGGTTCGGGCTCAGCTACCTTTTCATCGCCCACGATCTTTCCATCGTGCGGCATATCTCGCACCGGGTCGCGATCCTCTATGGCGGGCGGCTGATGGAGATCGCGGGATGCGAGGCGATCTACAAGGCCCCCCGCCACCCCTACACGCGGGCGCTGCTCGCGGCCGTGCCCGTGGCCGATCCCGCCCTGCAGCGCGCCCGCAGGGCCCGGTCGGCCAGGGTCGAGGTGCCGCAGCTTCCGGGCGGGCCGCAAGGCTGCCGCTACCGCGCGCGCTGCCCGCTTGCCACCGCCCGATGCGCCCGCGAGGCGCCGCCGCTGAGCGAGGTCGAAGCCGGGCACCGCGTGGCGTGCTGGCATCCCGAAGGCTGACCGGGAGGGGCCGGATCGCACCCGGGGCCCGCCGCTTCCATGGCGAACGCCTCGAGATGGCCTATCTGAGCCCAAAGAACAGCCCCGAGAGAGACCGAGATGCCCGAAACGCCCCGCCCCGCCGATCAGCGCGAGATCTCCGCCCCCACCGATACCGCCGCCACGACAGACAGGCTGCGTACCGAGATCGACCGCGGCGCCGCCGGTGACAAGATCGGCTTCCCGGATCCCGCCAGCACGCCGCTCGGCACCGATGCCGAGGCGGGCGGCAACCCTGCCACACGCGAAGAGGTCGAGCTGGCGATGGAGCAAGAGATGCCGCGCCCCAACGCGAAGAACTCGCGGGCTGAAGGGCGCCCCGTCTCGTCGGGCCGGCCGGGTGACCCTTCGCCCACGCGCGCCGGGCTGCCCGTGACCCTCATGGTCGGGGCGGTTGCGGTGATCGTGGTTCTGGGGATCGTGCTGACGCTCTGACGCCGCCCCAAGCGCGGTCGTCGCCCGTGCGCGCGTGGTTCAAGCGGCTTCGATGTACCGGGTGAGGACCGCCCGCACCCCATCGGCATACAATGCCGATAGCGCCGTATCGAAGGCCGCGGCGAACTCACCGCTCTTGCCCAGATCGCCGAAGACCGTGGCGTTGCCGATGAACGCCTGCACATCGTCTCGGGCCTTGAGGGCGCGCGCCTTCAGGTCCGTGGCGTTGTCATCGTTCGGCGGGATGTCGGCCCCCGCCTCGTCGGTTCCGGCGCAGTAGCGGCACCAGAGCGCGACCTCCAGCGCCAGGCCCTTCATCGGCCCTCCGTCGGCAAGGGCTTGCCGCAGGGTGGGCAGGATGAACTTCGGCTGCCGGTTCGAGCCGTCGTAGCAGAGCCGGGGGATCGTGTCGCCGATCTTCGGGTTCGAGAAGCGCCCGACGATCAACCTGAGATACTCGGGATAGCTGACACCCGGAATGGGCGGCAGCGTCGGGATCACCTCGCGGCCGATCAGCGCCTGCACCCAGGCCGCGATGAGCGTGTCCGCCATGGCGTCGTGCACGAAGTGATGCCCCAGAAGCGCCGATGGATAGGCGATGGCCGCATGCCCGCCATTGAGCATCCGCAGCTTCATCAACTCGAAGGGGGCAACGTCGGGCACGAAGGTTACGCCCACATCCTCCAACGCCGGACGCCCGGCTGGGAAGTGATCTTCCAGCACCCACTGGCGGAAAGGCTCGCACACGACCGGCGCTGCATCGATTATGCCGAACGTGTCCGTCACCAGCGCGAGCTCGCGGGGCGACGTGGCTGGCGTGATGCAATCGACCATCGATCCGGGGAAGGCGACATTGTCGGCCACCCAATCGGCGAAGTCGGGGTCGGCCAATCGGGCCAGCCCCTCCACGGCCCGGCGGTTCACGTGGCCGTTCTCGGGCAGGTTGTCGCACGACATGATGGTGAAGGGCGGCGTGCCCGCGGCCCGGCGCTGGCGCAGGGCGGCGAGGATGATGCCGAAGACGGTGCGCGGCGCCTGCGGGTTGGCGGCGTCAAAGGCGATGTCAGGGTGCGCCGCGTCGAACCGGTCGGTCAGCGCATCGACGAAATAACCGCCCTCGGTGACGGTGAGCGACACGATCCGGATCGCGGGGTCCGCCATGGCGGCGGCCAGCTTGCCGGCGTCCACCGGCACGAAGTCGATCATCGCGCCGGTCACGCGTGCCTGCAGGCCCTCGGGATCCAGCTCCACCACCGTGGTGAGCCAGTCCTGCCCCTGCAGCCGGTCGCGCATGGCGCCGTCGCCGGGGCGGACGCCCGCGCCGACGATGGCCCAGTCGGCATCGCCGCCCTTGGCAAAGAGATCGTCGAGATAGACGGCCATGTGGGCGCGATGGAAATTGCCGACCCCCACATGCAGGATGCCGGGCGAAAGGGAGGCGCGGTCATAGCCCGGGCGGCCGATATCGGCGGGCAGATCGGCCAGGGTGGCCTGGTTCAGCGGGGTCGCCATCAGCGCAGCCCCGCCGGCGCGCCGGCAGGCACGACCCTCATCCGACCCGCAGGCCCTGGGCGTTGAACCGGTGCAGCTTGTCTTCCTGCGGCGTCAGATAGATCGCGTCGCCATGATGCAGGTTGACCTCGCCGCCGGCGCGCACGGTGATGACGTCGCCGAGGCCGGTGTCGTGGACGCGGAAGAACGTGTCCGATCCCAGATGCTCGCTCACCCCGACGGTGCCCTTCCAGACCCCCTCGGTCGCCGAAGTATCGATGTGCTCGGGCCGGATGCCGATGGTCGCCGCTCCATGCTGGCTGGCAGCGTTGCCTTCGATCAGGTTCATCTTCGGCGATCCGATGAAGCCCGCGACGAAGACGTTGCGCGGCGCCCGGTAGAGATCGAGCGGGCTGCCGACCTGCTCGATATTGCCGGCCTGCAGGACCACGATCTTGTCGGCCATGGTCATCGCCTCGACCTGATCGTGGGTGACGTAGATCATCGTGGTTTTCAGACGCGTATGCAGCTCGGAGATCTCCAGCCGCATGCCCACGCGCAGCGCCGCGTCGAGGTTCGACAGCGGCTCGTCGAAGAGGAACGCCGCAGGCTCGCGCACGATGGCGCGCCCGATGGCCACCCGCTGGCGCTGCCCGCCCGAAAGCTGGCCCGGACGCCTGTCGATGTAGCTGTCGAGGTTCAGGATCTTGGCGGCGTTGTTCACCTTTGCGTCGATGGCGGATTGGTCGAGCCCCGCCATCTTCAGCGGGAAGGCGATGTTCTTGCGCACGCTCATGTGCGGATAGAGCGCGTAGGACTGGAACACCATCGCAAGCCCCCGCTTGGCCGGCGGCGTCTCGGTCGCGTCGCGCCCGTCGATGCGGATCTCGCCGGAGCTGACGTCCTCCAGCCCCGCGATCAGGCGCAGAAGCGTGGACTTGCCGCAGCCCGACGGACCGACGAAAACCACGAACTCGCCCTCTTCGATGGCCAGATCCAGCGGCGGGATGACCGTGACGTCGCCAAAGCTCTTGGTGACTTTCTCAAGCGTGATGCGTCCCATGATGTTTCCTTATTTCACCGCGCCGAAGGTCAGGCCGCGCACCAGTTGCTTCTGGCTGAACCAGCCCATGATGAGGATCGGCGCGATCGCCATCGTGCTGGCCGCGCTGAGCTTTGCGTAGAAGAGGCCCTCGGGGCTGGAATAGCTGGCGATGAACGCGGTCAGCGGCGCCGCCTTGGCGGCCGTGAGGTTCAGCGTCCAGAAAGCTTCGTTCCAGGCGAGGATGATGTTGAGCAGCATGGTCGAGGCGATGCCAGGCACGGCCATGGGGGTGAGCACATAGATGATCTCGGAGCGCAGGCCGGCGCCGTCCATGCGCGCCGCCTCGAGGATGTCGACCGGGATCTCCTTGAAGTAGGTATAGAGCATCCAGACGATGATCGGCAGGTTGATCAGCGTCAGCACGATCACCAGACCCGTGCGGGTGTCGAGCAGGCCGACATCCCGGAAGATCAGGTAGATCGGGATCAGGACGCCCACGGGCGGCAGCATCTTGGTGGAAAGCATCCACATCAGGATGTTCTTGGTCTGCTTGCTTGGCACGAAGGCCATCGACCAGGCCGCCGGCACCGCGATCAGCAGGCCGATCACGGTGGAGCCGACCGAGATGACCACGGAGTTCCAGAAGAACCGGAAGTAGCCGGATCGTTCCTGCACGACGGCATAGTTCTCGAGCGTCCACTGGAAGTTGAAGAGCGACGGGGGAGACGAGATCGCCTCCGCCTCGGTCTTGAAGCTGGTCAGGATCGTCCAGAAGATCGGGAAGAAGATGAGCAGCGCGATAAGCCAGGCGAAGATCGTGACGGTCGCCTTGTGGCGGGTTGTGACGGCACGCGCCATGTTAGATGCCCCTCCGTCGTGAGGATTGGTGAACGTGGCAGCGCAACCGGCGAGCCATTGAATCGTCGTGACCGAGAAGACCTCCGGGGCGCGCCCGCGATGATCGCCCAGCCGGCGCCCTTCGGCCCGCTGAGGCCCGGGGCGCTATGCATCGAGGTTCTTCCCGATCATCCGCATCAGGAAGATCGCCACGATGTTGGCCAGGATGATCGCCACCACGCCGCCGGCCGAACCGGCGCCCACGTCGAACTGCAGAAGCGAGCGGCGCGTAGACCAGATAGGTGAGATTGGTCGATGCCGTGCCCGGCCCGCCATTCGTGGTCACCAGGATCTCCGCAAAGATCGACAGCAGAAAGATTGTCTGGATCAAAATCACCACGGTGATCGCGCGACCCAGATGCGGCAACACGATGTAGATGAAGCGCGACCAGGGGGATGGCGCCATCCATCTCCGCCGCTTCCATCTGCTCGGAATTCAGCGACTGCACGGCCGTCAGCAGAATCAGCGTGGCGAAAGGCAGCCATTGCCATGCCACGATGCCGATGATCGACAGAAGCGGCGCCTGGCGAGAAAGTCGAAAGGCTGCAGCCCGATCCCCTTCGCCAGCTCCGCGAAGAGCCCCCAGACGGGGTTCATGAACATGTTCTTCCAGACCAGCGCGCGACCGTCGGCATCACGAAGAACGGCGCGATCACCAGGACCCGCACGATCCCCTGGCCCCACATCGGCTGGTCGAGCAGCAGCGCCAACGCCACGCCGCCGCCGATGGTGATTACCAGCACCCCGCCCACGAGAAGCAGCGTGTTGATGAGCGCCGGCAAAAAAGGCGGGGTCGCTGAGGAAGTAGTAGTAGTTCGACCAGCCGGCCCAGTCGTTCGTGCCTGGCATCAGCAGGTTGTAGCGCAGGAACGAAAAATAGACGGTCAGGATCAGCGGGATCGAGCATCCACCCCAGCAGAAGAATCACCGAAGGCGCCAGCATGGTGCGCGCCGCAGATCTTGCGTGCTGTGTCGACATCCGCGTCCCTCCCAAGACTTGTGTTCGTCGCCCCGACGCCGCCCTCGGCCACGTCGCGGCTTTTATCGTCGCTTCGCCTGGCTTGCGCGGATTGTCAGCGAAAGCCCGGTGCGGGGCCGCCCCGAAGGGCGGCCCCAGGGGGGCGCCTACTCGATGTAGCCGGCCCGGGTCATCTCCCGCGTGACCATCGACTGCGCGCTCGCCAGAGCCTCGTCGGCGGTCATCTGCCCGGCGAGTGCGGCCGAGAACTGCTGGCCGACGGCCGTGCCGATGCCCTGGAACTCCGGGATCGCGACGAACTGAACGCCGGTATAGGGAACCGGGTCAACCGTGGGTTCCTGCGGATTGGCGCTCTGGATGCTGCGCAGGGTCATGTCCGCGAAGGGCACGTCCTGGTATTCGGGGTTCTCGTAGAGCGAGGTGCGCGTGCCCGGAGGAACGTTGGCCCAACCTTCGTTCTCGGCGACGAGGGCGGTGTATTCCTTCGAGGTGGCCCAGGCGACGAACTTCTTCGCCGCGTCCTCGGCATCTGTGCCCGCCGGGATCGCCAGCGACCACGCCCAGAGCCAGTTGCCACGCTTGCTGAGGCCGGTATCGGGCGCCAGCGCGAAGCCGACGCTGTCGGCGACCGTGCTGTCGGCCCCGGTCACGAAGGAGGCCGCCACGGTGGCGTCGATCCACATGCCGCACTTGCCCTGCTGGAAAAGCGCCAGGTTCTCGTTGAAGCCGTTGTTCGACACGCCCGGAGGACCGCTTTCCATCATCATGTCGACGTAAAAGTTCAGCGTCCGACCCCAGGCCTCGCCATCGAATTGCGGCTGCCAATTCTCATCGAACCAACGGGCGCCGAACGAGTTCGCCATCGCCGTGATGAACGCCGTGTTCTCGCCCCAGCCAGCCTTGCCGCGCGCGCAGATGCCGTAGACCTCGTTATCGGGGTCATGCATCGCGGCGGCGGCTTCGCGGATGAACTCCCAGGTCGGCTCCTCGGGCATTTCCATGCCGGCCGCTTCCATCAGGTCGGTGCGGTACATCACCATGGAGCTTTCGCCGTAGAAGGGCGCAGCGTAAAGTTCGCCATCGACGCTAAGTCCGGCTGCGATGGCGGGCAGGATGTCGTCCTTGTCCCATTCTTCGGGCAGGTCGTTCAGCGAGACCAGCCAACCCTGCTCCGCCCAGATCGGCACTTCGTAGGTGCCGATGGTCATCACGTCGTAGGCTCCGCCGCCAGTCGCGATGTCGGTCGTGACGCGGGTGCGAAGCGCGTTCTCTTCCAGGGTCACCCATTCCAGCGCGATCCCGGGGTTCTTCGACGTGAAGTCGTCGGTCAGACCCTGCATGCGGATCATGTCGCCGTTGTTCACTGTCGCGATGGTCAGCGTGGTGTTCTGGGCCCCGGCGACGCCGGCGGCCGCGCACAGCGCTGTGGCGCCCAAAAGGGCGCGGAAATTCGTGGTCATTGAGTCCTCCCTATGCCCACAACGGGCACTTGCTTACGCAACGGGCAAATATTCACTCGAATTCCCGGTTCTGTCAAGCAGGCTCAATCTGGAAGGACAGACCGACCCCTCAAGTCCCTGCAATGAAGGTAGTAATTAGTCCGCCATGTCGATCAGCTGTTCGGCCAACGCCTCGGTGGTGACGAGGCCGTTGACGAGTTGCCCGCGCAGCGCCGCACGGATGGCCGGCAGCTTCGCCTTCACCGCCACCACGGCCACCACCGGGCGATCGACACCACGGGGCAGGGGGGCGCTGGCGACCCGGCTGGTGAACGGGCCCTTCACCAGCTCGCCCTCGCGGTCATAGACCCAGCCCGTGATCTCGCCGACGGCCCCGGCCGCGCGCAGGTCGTGCAGGTCCTGCGCCGAAAGCACACCGTCGATCATCAGCGGGGCGGTGTCGTCCATCTGCCCGATCCCCACCATCGTAAGGTCCGCCGCCGCGCACAGCGCCAGGGTGTTGCGCGCCGGTTCCTGCCGCTGCAACGCCGCCAGCTCGCTGCCGTCATGGGCCACGACGGGTAGCGGGTAGGGGTAGTAGGGCGCGTTCACCCGGTCGGCCATCCGGGTCACGGCGTCGTAGGGCGTGGCCGAACCGTCAGTCATGATGTTGCCCAGAAGCGAGACGATCTGGTGCTGGGGGCAGTGCATCATCGGCATCTGCTCGACCGTCGCCTTCAGCGCGCGCCCGGTGCCAAGGGCGACGATGCGCGGTTCCGGCGATTTCAGCACGCGCTCGATCTCGGCGGCCGCAGCGATAGCGACGCCCGCCAGAAGGTCGGGCGCCTCGGGGTCCGAGGGCACGACCTCGCACAGGCGGAGCGGATAGGCAGCGCGCAAGGCTTCGGCCAGCGACATGCAGCGGGCGATCGGATGATCCAGCCGCACCTTCACCAGTCCTTCGCTCACGGCAAGCGAGACCAGCCGCTGCGCCGATTGCCGCGACACGCCCAGCTTGCGGGCGATCTCGTCCTGGGTGTTGCCCGCGACGTAGTAAAGCCAGCCGGCCCGCGCCGCCTCGTCCAGACGTATCGCTTCTGCCCGGGGGCGTCCGTATTTCATCTTCCGCCGCCCTCGCGTTGCATGGCCGCCAACAGGTGGGGGAAGCGGGCCCATGTGTCAAAGACCTTGATCGCGCCGCCGTGCTTCAGGGCGCGGCCCCTCAGATGCGCGCCGCCGGTATAGCGCAGCACGGCCATGCCGGCGGCCTCGGCGGCCTCGATGCCGGGCAGGCTGTCCTCGATCACGAGGCAGCGCGCGGGCGGCACCCCCATGCGGGCGGCCGCGTGCAGGAAGAGATCCGGCGCGGGCTTGCCCCGCGGCACCTCCGACGCGGTGAAGACCGAAGCACCGAAGGCCGTATCCAGCCCGGTCAGGGCAAGCGAGCGCTGCACCCGCTGCGGGCTGGAGCTTGTGGCGACGCAGACCGGCAGGTCGAGGCCCGCGAGGACGGGGCCGATGCCCTCCGTCCGGGTCAGGCCCGCCTCGAAGGCGCGCAGCAGATCGGCGCGATACGCGGCCTCGAAATCCGCCGGCAGCGCCACGTCGAAGCGCTGGCGGATCTCGGCGGCCACCGTGGGAAAGCTGCGGCCGACATAGGCGGTGCAGAAGTGGTCGAAATCCACGTCGATGCCCAGCTTCGCCAGCGCCGCGATCAGCACGCCGCCGCTGAGCGCCTCGCTGTCCACCAGCACGCCGTCGCAGTCGAAGATCACGAGGTCTATCGCGGGCATCGCGGCCTCTTCGCCGGGCCGGACCCGGGGTGCTTGGGGTGTCGCAAGGGCGGTCGGCTGCTCAGGCCGGGGCCCCGCGCAGCGCCCGCCCGCGCGAGACGCTCAGCGCCGCGAGGCCAAGGACCACGACCGCGCCGGCAAGGTTGAAAAGCAGATGCCCCGGCCAGATCAGCACGATCGCCGCCACCGCCAGAACCGCCCGCTGCGGCCAGCCGATGGGATGCTCCAGACAGCCCTGCAACGCGGCGGCCAATGCGTAGATGCCGATGATGCTGAAGCCGAAGACAGTGAACATCTCGCCCCAGTTTCCGGACAGCAGCGGCGTGTAGGCGAAGAGCACCGGCACGATGTAGAGGCCCTTGGCCAGCTTCCAGCTTTCGAACCCCGTGCGCATCGGCGGCGCCTTGGCGATGGCCGCCGCCGTGAAGGCGACCAGTGCCACGGGCGGGGTCACGTTGCTGTCCTGGCTCAGCCAGAAGATGATCATGTGCGCCGAAAGAAGCGCGGTCATCGCCGCCGCCGGGGTCACGACCATGTCGCGCAACGGCGAGGCGACCTCCAGCGGCAGCGCCTGAACGATGCTCACGGCCTCGGCGTGGGGCATGGGCGCTGCCAGCCGCGGAATGATCGCAGGGTCCGCCAGCATGAATAGCGCGCGCGCCGTCTCGGGCAGGGTGCCGTCCGTCAGGATGCCGATCACTTCGCGGTCGGCAAGCATTCCTGCGAGGGCCGGGGCCGAAAGGGTCGCCAGCACGATGTAGGCCGCCGTCACCGGCAGCCCGAGGCCAAGGACGAGGCTCGCCAGCGCGATCAGCACGATGGCGATGATCACGTTGCCGCCCGCCCAGGTGGCGATCTGCAGCGAGAACGTGTTGCCGATCCCGGTCGTGGTGATGACGTTGACGATCAGCCCCACCGAGACCAGCAGGATCGCCGTCATGATCATGCCCTTCGCCCCCTCGGCCAGCGCCTCGTAGATGGCGATGGGGCCCATCGGGTTGGCCGAGGCCCAGCTTGATACGATCACGGCGACGATGGCGAAGACGGCGGCGTAGTTCGGCGTGTACCCCGCCACCAGCATGGCGATCAGCATTCCGATGGGCAGGATGAAGGGCGCGCCGCCCTTGCGCAGGGCCGAGCCCAGCGTCTCGCCGTCGGCGGCCAGCGGTGCGAGGTTCAGCCGCCGCGCCTCGATCCGCACGAAGAACGCGACCGACGCGAAATAGAGGATCGCGGGCAGGATCGCGTAGAGCACGATCGTCTCGTAGGGAATGCGGGTGTAGCTTGCCATCACGAAGGCGCCCGCCCCCATGATGGGCGGCATCAGCTGCCCGCCGGTGGAGGCCGCGGCCTCCACCCCGCCGGCGAAGGCGGGCTTGTAGCCGGCCTTCTTCATCAGCGGGATGGTGATCACCCCGGTCGAAGCGGTGTTGGCGACGGCGGACCCCGAGATCGTGCCGGTCAGCGCCGAAGACATGACGGCTACCAGACCCGGCCCGCCGACCATGCGCCCCGCCACCGCCCGGCTCAGCGCGATCACGAACTCGCCGGCGCCCGAGCGCACCAGGAACGCGCCGAAGATGATGAACAGGAACACGGTCGTCGAGGAGATCTGCGCGATGTTCCCGAACATCCCGTCGTCGTTGTAGATCGACCGCCAAAGCGCCGTCTCCCACCGGAAGCCGGGAAACGAGAACATGCCGCCGATCCAGGCCCCCCAGGTGGTCACGTAGGTCAGCGCGATGGCGATCAGGATCGGCACGACAGGGCCCGCGACCCGGCGGGTCAGCTCCATCGCGATCACCACCAGCAGGATCGCGGCCGTCCAGTCGATGAGGCCGAAGGGCTGGGTCTCGCCGAAGAGCCGTTCGTAATTCAAGATGAACCAGCCGGACGACAGCACCGCCAGCACCGCGATGACCGCATCGAAGGCCACGGCGCCGCGGCTGCGGGCCCATGCAGATTGGGAGGCGGGGTAGTAGAGCGCCGCCAGCACCGCGAAGCCCACGAAGTGCATCACGTTGCGGTTGAAATCCGAGAGGAACGGCTGGATCGCGTTGACGAGGTGCAGGACGGACAGGATCACGCCCCACAGCATCAGCGCCTGCAGCGCGATCCCGCGCGGCTCGCGCAGGCGGCCGTGGCCCTCGCCGTCGTCGGTCATCGCTCGTCCTCCCCGATGCGGCGGCCGCGCGGCCCTTTGCCCGCGCGGCCGCCGTCGTTCAGTGCATCACTACCAGTGCATCACTGCGGCATCAGGCGCTCGGGGATCTCAACCCCGGCTTCCTCGTAATAGCGCGCCGCACCGGGATGCAGCCGCATCGGCAGGCCGCCAAGCGCCGTTTCCAGCGACATCTCGGAGGTGGCCGGATGGATCGCCTGCAGGAAGGGCAGGTTCTCGTAGATCGCCTTGGTGATCATGTAGACATGCTCTTCGGGGATGTCGGCGCTGACCGCCAGGAAGTTGGGCTGCGCGATGGTGGTCACATCGTAGTCCTGCCCGGGATAGGTCCCGGCGGGGATGTCGTAGGGCACCCACAGGTTGCGGCCGCCATCGCCCTCGGTCGCCTCTTCGGGCGTGAAGGTCAGCAGCGTCACGCCGTCGCCCGCCGCCGCGAAAAGCTGGCTGAGCGCGCTCACCGGCACGCCGGCGGGGGTCGAGATGCCTTCGACCTGGCCGTTCTGCAGCGCGTCGGCCGCGGGGCCGTAGCCGCCCTCGACCAGGCTGTAATCCTCGTAGATGTCCACCCCGAGGCCGGTCATGATCTCGCCCGTCGAGCCGATGGAGCCCGAATTGCGCGCGCCAAGCGCCATGCTCTCGCCCTTCAGCGCGATGAAATCCGCCATCGTGCCGGTGTTCGCCTTGTCGGAGGCCACCACGAAATGCTCGACGTTGGGCCAAAGCGCCGTGACCGCCATCACGTTCTCCTGCTTGCCGTCGCTCTCCAGCGGCCCGGTACCGTTGGCGGCGAAATAGCCGTAGAGGCCCTGCAGGATGGCGAACTGCGCTTCGTCGTCGCGCAGCAGCCGCACGTTCTCGCCAGAGCCCGCGCTCGACACCGCCGAAAGGCCGATGCCGAAGTCGTTCTCAAGCTTCACCTTCACCAGCGTCGAGATGGCGACGCCAACGGGATAGTAGGTGCCTCCGGTCGAGGCGGTCGCCAGGATGTAGGCGCCGCCCTCCTGCGCCGTGCCGGCCGCCGGCGCGATCAGTAGCGCCGCCAGCGCGGCCTTCAGAAATCCGTTCATGTGGTCCTCCTTGTTGGGTCCGGTCGAATGCCGAATTCGGCGCAGTTTGTCGCACGGGCGCCGGCTTGGCTATGGCAGATTGCGGCGCGCCTATTTCCCAAGGACCGAAGGCAGCCACGTCGCCAGCCCCGGAAACGCCACCAGGATCAGGATGAAGACGCACATCACCAGGAACATCGGGAACGACGCCTTGCTGATGAACGCCATGTCGCGCCCGGTCATGCCCTGCAGCACGAAGAGGTTGAAGCCGATGGGCGGGGTGATCTGCGCCATCTCGACCACGATCATTAGGTAGACCCCGAACCACAGCATGTCGAAGCCCGCCGCCCGGATCATCGGCTCGATCACCGCCATGGTCAGCACGATGGAGCTGAGCCCGTCGAGGAAGCAGCCGAGGATGATGTAGAAGATCGTCAGGATCGCGATCAGCGCGAATGGCGAAAGCTCCCACGCGCCGATCGTCGTGGCCAGCGCCCGCGGGATGCCGGTGAAGCCCATGGCCAGCGAAAGAAACCCCGCGCCCATGAGGATCAGCATGATCATCGCCGTGGTGCGCACGGCGCCAAGGATACTGTCGCGAAAGTCGGGCAGGGTGAAGCTGCCCTGCGCCAGCGACAAAAGGATCGAGCCCAGCACGCCGAGAGCCGCGGCCTCGGTCGCGGTCGCGATGCCGCTATAGATCGAGCCGATCACCGCGCCGATCAGCGCCAGCACCGGCACCAGATCGCCCAGCCGCCGCAGCTTCGACACGGTGTCGTCCTCGCCGCTCGCGGGGTGGAACGTCGCGCGGTTCAGCCGCGCCCAAACGGCGATGTAGGCCATGAAGAGCAGCGCCAGGCACAGCCCCGGGATCATCGCCGCCATGAAGAGCTTGCTGATGCTCTCGTTCACCGTGACCCCGAAGATGATCATCGAGATCGACGGCGGGATCAGCAGGCCCAGCGTGCCGGCACCGGAAAGCGTGCCGATGATCATGCTCTCGGGGTAATCCCGCGCCCGCAGTTCCGGGATCGACATCTTGCCGACGGTCGCCACCGTCGCCGCCGAAGACCCCGAGATCGCCGCGAAGACGGCCGAGGCGCCGACGTTGACATGCAGCAGGCCCCCCGGCAGGCCGCGCAGGAAGGGCGCCAGCCCGCGGAACAGCGTCTCGCTCAGCTTGGTGCGAAAGAGGATCTCGCCCATCCAGATGAAGAGCGGCAGGGCCGTCAGCGTCCACGACGATTGCTCCCCCCAGATCGTCACCGCCATGCTGTCGCCGATGGGCGCGGAGGTGAAGAGCCACATGCCCACGATGGCCGTGCTCAGAAGGGCGGCGCCCACCCAGACGCCGCATCCCAGCAGGATGAAGAGGGTGGACAGGAAGATCGCGATGGACAGCGCTTCGGTCATACCTCGGGCGCCTCGCCACGGCCGGCGCGCTCGGGGTCGACGGCATCGTAATCCCAGATGACCTCGGCCAGGGTATGCAGCACCGCCAGCGCCAGCAGCGCCGAGCCGATCGCCACGGGAAGCTGCGGGATCCACATCAGGATCGCGTCGGCCCCCTCGCTGCGCTCCCCGAACTCCCAGCTGAACCACACCAGACGTGCCATGAAAAACGCCAGGAACAGCGTCACCGCCGCCATCAGCGCATGGCAGAACAATTCCATCGCGCGCCGGCGTGGGCCGTGCAGGCCCTGGATCAGCAGCGCCACGCGGATGTGCCCTTCGGTGCGGAAGGTATAGGCCAGCGCCAGGAACGTCGCCGTGGCCATCACGTATCCGGCGACATCCGTCGCCCCGCCCGCGAAGAAGCCGAAGAGCCGCGCGGCGACGCTGAACAGCACGAGGCCGCACAGCAGCACCAGAAGGCCCCCCGCAACCCAGGCACCTGCCAGATAAAGGCCATCGAGGGCCGATCTCAAAGACTTCATGTGATGTCCAGTTCGGACCGGGGAGGGCACGGGCGCGGGCGCCCGGCCTTCCGCCGGCCAGTGCCGCTACTGGGCGTAGGCGTCGAGAACCGCTTGACCTTCGTCGCCGGCGCGCTCCAGCCATTCGGCCTTGATGGTCTCGCCGACGTCCTCGAAGGCAGCCTGCATCTCGGCGTCGAGCGTGCCCACCTCCATGCCGTTCTCGGTGAACTGCTCGATGTACCAGCCGTCCAGCTCCTCGGCGGTGGTCCAGCAGGACGTCTCGGCGGTCGCCGCCGCGTCCTCGACGATGCCGCGCGTCGCGTCGTCCAGCCCGTCCCAGGCGCGCTGGTTCACGATCACCATGTTGCGCGGCAGCCAGGCCTTCACGTCGTAATAGTGATCCACATGCTCCCATAGTTTCTGGTCGTAGCCGGTCGATCCCGAGGAAATCATCGATTCAGCCACGCCCGTCGCGAAAGCCTGGCTCAGCTCCGCCGCCTCGATCTTCGTCGGCAGCATCCCCAGTTGCTCGGCGATCGCCGAGGTCGTGGCGTTGTAGGCGCGGAACTTCATGCCCTTGATCGCGTCGAGGCTGTCGGCGGCCTTTGTGGTATAGAGCCCCTGCGGCGGCCACGGGCAGGAATAGAGAAAGTGCAGCCCCGCCTCGTCGAGCTTCTCGACCAGCGTCGGCTTCAAGGCCTCGTAGAGCTTCCGGCTGTCCGCAAAGCTCGTCGCCAGGAAGGGCAGGCTGTCGATCTCGTAGAACGCATCGTCGTTGCCAAGCGCCGAGATAAGCCGCTCGCCGATGGGCGTCAGCCCGCGCCGCACCGCCCCGAAGATCTCCGCGCCGCCGAAGAGCGATCCGCCCGGATGCGTGACGATCTCCAGCGCGCCGTCGGTGCTCTCGGTCACCTCCGCGGCGAACTCGGCCGCGATCTCCGAATGATAGTTGGTCGCCGAATAGGCCAGCGCCATGTCCCACTTCTCGGCCTGTGCCGCCGTGCTCAGGGTAAGCGTGCCCAGAGCAAGCGCGCCCATGGCCGCGGCCCCCGTCGAAAGCGTTCTGATCGTCATCGGTCTCTCCCGGTCGGTTTCTTCTTGGCTGACTGGCTTTGCGCGTTGCGCGCGATGCCCGTTCGCCGCCACTAAACATGGCGGCGCGGCGCAAGGCCACGGATTTTCCGCAAGGGCAGGGGTCCTGGGCGCCGCGCGGGCGCCGGGTGCCCGATCCGGCGGCGACTTTCCCGCCGCCCGCCGTTGCAGTAGCAGGGGCGCATACGCCCGATCCGCCCCCGCCCGATCCGCACACGCCCGATCCGCCCCCGCCCGATCCGCCCCCGCCCGATCCGCCCCCGCCCGATCCGCACTCGTCAGGAGCCTCCATGCCCGATCTGTCCGTCCTCACCGCCCTCGGCCTCGATGGCCCCAGCCTGTCGGGCGGGTCGCTAAAGGTCGCCTCTCCCATCGACGGCCAGCAGATGGTCGCGCTGCATCCGACCGAGCCCGCCGCGATGGAGGGCATCATCGACGCCGCCCGCACCGCCTTCGCCGCCTGGTCGGCCGTGCCGGCCCCGCGCCGCGGCGAGCTCGTGCGGCTTTTGGGCGAGGAGCTGCGCGCCGCCAAGGAGGATCTGGGCCTCCTCGTTTCGCTCGAGGCCGGCAAGATCCGCGCCGAGGGTCTGGGCGAGGTGCAGGAGATGATCGACATCTGCGATTTCGCCGTCGGCCTCTCCCGGCAGCTCCACGGGCTCACCATCGCCTCGGAACGCCCCGGCCACCGGATGATGGAAAGCTGGCATCCGATCGGCCCGGTCGCGGTGGTCTCGGCCTTCAACTTCCCCGTCGCCGTCTGGTCCTGGAACGCGGCCCTGGCGCTCGTCTGCGGCGACCCGGTGATCTGGAAGCCGTCCGAGAAGACCCCGCTTACGGCGCTCGCCTGCGAGGCCATCTTCGGCCGTGCCCTCGCCCGGTTCGGAGAGGACGCGCCCAAGGGCCTGCTGCAGGTCGTTATCGGCGGCGCCGATCTGGGCGAGGCGCTGGCGGCATCGCCGCACATCCCCGTGGTCTCCGCCACCGGCTCCACCCGGATGGGCCGCGCGGTGGCGCCGGTGGTGGCGCAGCGCTTCGGCCGCGCCATCCTCGAGCTGGGCGGCAACAACGCGATGATCGTGGCACCCTCGGCCGATCTCGACATGGCCGTGCGCGCCATCGTCTTCTCCGCCGTCGGAACCGCGGGCCAGCGTTGCACTTCCCTGCGGCGCCTGATCGTCCACGAGAGCCTGCGCGACGATCTGGTCGCCCGCCTGGCCCGGGTCTACGCCGATCTGCCCGTCGGCTCCCCGCTCGTGGCCGGCACCCTCGTCGGACCGCTGATCGACGCCGCCGCGCGCGATGCCATGGCCGCCGCGCTCGACGCCGCCCGCGCCGAGGGCGGCACGGTCCATGGCGGTGCCCCGGTGACCGAGGGCGTGCCGGAGGGCGGCGCCTACGTGACGCCCGCACTTGCCGTGATGCCGGGGCAATCCGATCTGGTCCGAACCGAAACCTTCGCCCCCATCCTCTACGTCCTCGGCTACGGCGACCTCGCCGAGGCCATCGCCCTGCAGAACGACGTCCCGCAGGGCCTCTCCTCCTCGATCTTCACCACCGACCTGCGCGAGGCCGAAGCCTTCCTGGCCGCCTCCGGCTCCGACTGCGGCATCGCCAACGTCAATATCGGCCCGTCCGGCGCCGAGATCGGCGGCGCCTTCGGCGGCGAGAAGGAGACCGGCGGCGGGCGCGAAAGCGGCTCCGACGCCTGGAAGGGCTACATGCGCCGGCAGACGGCCACGGTGAACTACTCGCGCGAGCTGCCCCTCGCCCAGGGCGTCACCTTTAACGTCTGAGCCGCCCGCGCCGCCGTTCCTGGGGGTGCTGATGCTCGACACCGCGTTCCCCCGGCCGCTGGGCGATGCGGGCAACCCGGCAAGCTATCCCCTCCCGGTCCGCATCGTCCGGGTGCCGGCCGGGGTGGCCCAGGTCGTCCGCGACGCACCGCCGCTGTCCGGGATGGAGGCGGCGCTGCTCGGCGCGGCCCGCGAACTTCGCGCGGCAGGTGCCGTGGGCCTCGTCTCCACCTGCGGGTTCCTGGTGACCAGCCAGGCGCGCCTCGCCGCGGCGGCCGGCCTGCCGGTGATGCTCTCCGCCCTGTCGCTCTGGCCGCTCCTCCGCACCATGCACGCCCCCGGCGCGGCGGTCGGCATTCTCACCGCGTCGCGCCCCGCCCTCGGCCCGGCCGCGCTGGCCGCCGCCGGGATCGCGCCCGCCGAGGCCGCCATCGCCGGGATGGAAGACTGCCCCGCCTTCGCCGGCCCGATCCTGCACGGCGCGCCGGTGGATCGCCTCGATGCCGCCGCGATCGCCGAAGCCGCGGCGGACCGCGCCGCCGCCCTCGTCGCCGGCCGCTCGGAAATTGCCGCGATCCTGCTGGAATGCGCCAACCTGCCGCCCTGCGCCGCCCGCATCGCGCAGGCCGCCCGCCGCCCGGTCTACACCATCCTCGATGCCGCCGCCCTGATCTGGTCCGGCGCCCATCGCGCCTAGAACCCCGCCCCTTGGCTAGCCGGCCAGCAGCGTCGCCATCCGCCGCAGGGCCAGCGCGTAGCCCTCCACCCCGAACCCCGCGATCACGCCGTCGGCGCGCAGCGACACGAACGAGTGGTGCCGGAACGCCTCCCGCCTGTGGATGTTCGAGACATGCACCTCCAGAACCGGCCCGTCGAAGGCCGTCAGCGCATCGAGGATGGCGATCGAGGTATGGCTGTAGGCGCCGGGGTTGATCACGATCCCCGCCGCCGCGCCGCGCGCCGCCTGGATCAGGTCCACCAGCACCCCCTCGTGGTTGCTCTGCGCGAACCGAACGCCCAAGCCCAGCTCGCCCGCGAGCGCCCGGCACGCCGCCTCCACATCCGCCAGCGTCGCGGCGCCGTAGACCTCCGGCTGCCGAACCCCCAGCAGGTTCAGGTTCGGCCCGTTCAGAACATGCACCTCGCCCGGCATCGCGCGCTCCTTCGTGCCCGATGTGCCAGAAAGCCGCCCCTCCCGCCAGCCCGTCGCGATCGTGGCCGTGCCCCCGCGGGCTCCCGCTCCCAGCCTGGCCGCCCCTGGCCGCCGCTGGCCGCCGTTGCAGCCCCGCCCCCGCGCAGGCCCGCCTGCCCCCCCAAAGAAGAGCGCCCTCGCAGCCGCGCCGTACCCCCACTCCTTCGATATTCCAAAAATATCCCGGGGGAGGTCGCGGGGCCCTACCGCCCCGCGACCGGGGGCAGCGCCCCCAACGCGTCGCCGCTGCGGCAGGGCTGGCGGCGCCTCCCCGGCATGGCTATGTGTGTCCCGCGACGCCGGGCGCGCAGGGGCTTCGGCTCTGGCCCGGGATCCGGCCGAGGCGCCGGTAAGGGCGGACGAGGGGTGCGACGTGGTTCTGGGAAGACTGACTGACGCGGTGACGCGCCGCGTCGAGAATGCCGGCGCGGCGGTGTCGGAGACCTTCTTCGAGCCGACGATCCGCATCGGCGTCACCGGGCTCAGCCGGGCGGGCAAGACCGTCTTCATCACCTCCTTCGTGGCCAACCTGCTTGAACGCGGGCGGATGCCGCAACTGGTGGCCGCCGCCGAGGGCCGGATCCTCTCGGCCTTCCTGCAGCCCCAGCCCGACGACACGCTGCCGCGCTTCGACTACGAGACCCACCTCGCCGCGCTGACCTCCACCAGCCCCAGCTGGCCCGACAGCACCCGCGCGGTCAGCGAACTGCGCCTGTCGCTGCGGCTGCGCCCCGGTGGGCTGCTCGGCGGCCTGCAGGGTCCGCAGACCCTGCATCTCGACATCGTCGACTATCCCGGCGAATGGCTGCTCGACCTCGCGCTGATGGACCGCGACTACGACGACTGGGCCACCGGCAGCCTCGACCGGATGCAGGGCCGCCCCGGCGCGCAGCCCTACCTCGACCTCGCCGCCGTGGCGGAGCCCTCGGCCAGCCTCACGGAATCCACCGCCCAGACGCTGGCGGAAAGCTTCACGACCTACCTGCAGACCGCTCGCAAGGCCGGCTATTCCGACTGCACCCCGGGCCGGTTCCTGCTGCCGGGCGATCTGGCCGGCTCGCCCGTCCTCACCTTCGCGCCGCTCCGCGACACCGGCAGCGCCGGGCGCGGCAGCCTCGGGCGCGAGATGGTCCGCCGCTACGACAGCTACAAGGCCAACGTCGTGCGCCCCTTCTTCCGCGACCACTTCGCCCGCATCGACCGGCAGGTGGTGCTGGTCGACGTCCTCGGCGCCATCCATGCCGGCCCCCGCGCCGTGGAGGATCTGCGCCGCACCATGACCGAGGTGCTCACCGCCTTCCGCCCGGGCACCAGCGGCTTTCTCGCCTCGCTGCTCGGTGGCAAGCGGGTGGGCAAGATCCTCTTCTGCGCCACCAAGGCCGACCATCTGCACCACACCCAGCATGCCCGCCTGACCGCGATCATGGAAGCGCTGGTCCGCGAAGCCCGCCGCCGCGCCGATTTCGCCGGCGCCAAGACCGAGGCGATGTCGATCGCCGCCCTGCGCGCCACGGTGGAGGAAACCCGCCACCACCAGGGCCGCGACCTCAACGTGGTGCGCGGCCGGCTGCTCGACACCGGGCGGCAGGCGGCGTTCTATCCCGGCGCGCTGCCCGAGGATCCCGCGCAGCTCATGACGCCCGCGCGCGACGGTGCCGAGAAGTGGCTCGATGCCGATTACGAGGTGATGCGCTTCGCCCCCGCGCCCATGACCTTGCGCGCGGGCGACGGCCCGCCCCATATTCGCCTGGACCGCGCCGCCCAGTTCCTGATCGGTGACAGGCTGTGACCGCCGGCCTGCAAGCTTGCCGGGCGGCCGCGCGGCGCCAGGCCCCATTCGGAAAGTCCGCCCCATGATGACCGAACCCCGCGGCCCCGTGCTCTTCGAGATCGAGGACGAGCCGGCGCGCCAGCCACGGCACGAAGCCTCCGCGGGCCCGGCCACCGGCCGCCCGGCCCCGCACGTCTTCGAGGCCGACCCCGAGGGCGACCGCGCCGGCTACGATCCGGCCTTCGATCCCGCCGCCGCGCCGCCGGTGCCCGATGCCGCGGGATCGGGGCAGGATGCCGCGGCCATGCAGCGGCTGGCAGTGCTCGCCGCCCGGCCCGCGCGCCCGCTGACCCGCTGGTTCTGGGGCCTGCTCGTCAGCACGACCTTCTTCTTCGCCACCCTCGCGCTCTGGGCCTTCGTCGCCAACCTGCTGGCGGCCAACCCGGTGCTGGGCGCCATCGCCGGGGTGCTGCTGATCGCCTTCGGTCTGGTCTGCCTCGCCATCATCCTGCGCGAGGTCGCGGCCTTCACCCGGCTGGCGCGGCTCGACACGCTGCAGCACCAGGCGGCCGACGCCATCGCCGCGCGAGACCTCAAGGCCGCCCGCGCCATCGCCGAGAAACTGGCGGAGTTCTACTCGGGCAGGCTGGAGCTGCGCTGGTCGCGCGACAACCTCAAGGCGGGCCTCGCCGACGCCTTCGATGCCGATGCCGCGCTCGCGCTGGCCGAGGCCGAGCTGCTCGCCCCGCTCGACGCGCAGGCCGTCCGCGAGGTCGAGAACGCCGCCCGTCAGGTCGCCACCGTCACCGCGCTGGTGCCCATCGCCTTCGCCGACATCATCGCGGCGCTCACGTCGAACCTGCGGATGATCCGGCGCATCGGCGAGATCTATGGCGGCCGCTCCGGCGCGCTCGGCACCTGGCGGCTCGCCCGCGCGGTGCTGACCCACATCGTCGCCACCGGCATGGTCGCGGTGGGCGACGACCTCATCGGCTCGGTCGCCGGCGGTTCGGTTCTCTCCAAGCTCTCGCGCCGCTTCGGCGAGGGCATCGTCAACGGCGCGCTCACTGCCCGCGTCGGCGTCGCCGCGATGGAGGTCTGCCGGCCGCTGCCCTTCCTGTCGCGCCGCCGCCCGTCGGTCAGCAAGCTGCTCGGCCGGGCGCTCGCCGGCCTCTTCGCGCGCGCCGAGGCCGAGGCGAAGACCGACCGCGCCTGAAGCGCCCGGGCGGCGACGATCCCGCCGGCCCGCCCGGTAGCCCCCGCCGGCCCGTCCGGCAAGCCCCCCGCCGGCCCGTCCGGCAAGCCCCCCGCCGGCCCGTCCGGCAAGCCCCCCGCCGGCCCGTCCGGCAAGCCCCCCGCCGGCTCGTCCGGCAAGCCCCCCGCCGGCCCGCCCGGCAAGTCTCCCGCCGGCCAGGCCGGCCGCCAACCCCGTCCGCATCGGCTCTGTGTCCGGCCCGTCCGCCCGCACCCGCGCAAGCCCGAGGAGCCCCCGCGATGGAAACCCTTGCCGCCGATCTCACCACCATGGCCCGCACGCCGCTGGAGGATGCGCATGTGCGCGCCATCCGCCGCATCGCCACCGAACAGACCTTCGCCCCGGGCGAATGGATCACCCGCTTCGGCGAGCCCTCGGAAACCTTCCACTACATGCTGGAGGGCGAGGCCGAGGCGGTCGACCCCTCGACCGGCACCCGCTACGGCGGCGCCACGCTCGGCCCCACCCAGTTCGTCGGCGAGATCAGCTTTCTCACCGGCGGCAACAACCTTCTGGCCAGCCGCGCCATCGGGGCCGTGCGCACCCTCTGCGTGGAGCGCGACAAGATGCTCTCCCTCATGGCCGCGGTGCCCGAGATGTCCGACATCATCGTCACCGTCATGGCCGCGCGCCGCCGCCGCCTGCTGGAGAGCAACAAGGGCGGCCTGACCCTTCTGGGCCTCGACGGCGACCGCGGCATCCGCGAGATCGCCGCCTTCGCCGGACGCAACCGCATCCCCTTCCGCCAGTTCGACCCCGGCAGCGAAGATGCGCACCGCATCGCGCAGATCTGCGGGCTGGAGCCCGGCGCACCCGCGGCGATCCTCGGCGAGAGCACCGTGCTGGAAGATCCCACCCCCCGCGGCGTCGCGCGCTTCTTCGGGCTGGATTTCAGCCTTGGCGAGGCGGCGGCCTTCGACGTGGTCGTCGTCGGCGGCGGCCCGGCGGGGATCGCCGCGGGCGTCTATGCCGGGGCGGAAGGGCTGCGTGCGCTGGTGGTCGAGGACCTGACCATCGGCGGGCAGGCAGGCACCTCCAGCCGGATCGAGAACTACATGGGCTTTCCCACCGGCATCTCGGGGGCAGACCTCTGCTGGCGCGGCGAGGTGCAGGCGCTCAAGTTCGGCACCCGCTTCGCCATGCCGCGCCGCGCCACCCAGCTGACACGAAGGGGCGATGGCTTCTGCGTCACCCTCGACGGCGGACAGGAGGTGTGCACCCGCGCCATCGTGGTGGCCACCGGGGTCCAGTACCGCCGCCTGCCGCTCGACCGGCTGGAAGAGTTCGAAGGCGCCGGCATCTTCTACGCCGCCACCGAGATCGAGGCGCGGTTCTGTCGCGACATGGAGGTCGCGGTGATCGGCGGCGGCAACTCGGCGGGGCAGGCGGCGATGTTCCTGTCGCGCACCGCCAGGCACGTTCACCTTCTGGTGCGCGGCGATACGCTGGCCGCCTCGATGTCGGACTATCTCAGCTCGCGCCTGGCCGCCGCGCCGGACATCACCATCCACCACCGCACCGAGATCGCCGGGCTGCACGGCGCCGATCACCTCGGCGCCATCACCGTCCGCGACAAGAGCTCGGGCGAGGACTGGCGACTGAACACCGGCGGCCTCTTCGTGATGGCGGGTGCGGCGCCCAACACCGGCTGGCTCTCGGGCCTCGTGGACCTCGACGAGAAGGGCTTCGTGCTGACCGGTCAGGCCTGCGGCAAGGGCTCGCCCTTCGATACCTCCGCCCCCGGCATCTTCGCCGTGGGCGACGTCCGCGCGGGGTCGACCAAGCGCGTCGCCTCGGCCGTCGGCGAGGGATCGGTGGTGATCTCGAAGGTCTGGGAGCATGTCAGGGACTGAAGCGGCAGCTTGACAGGCCGCCGCCTGTTTTCCACCGTACCGCCGACCGCCGACCGCCGACCGCCGACCGCCGACCGCCGACCGCCGACCGCCGACCGCCGACCGCCGACCGCCGACCGCCGACCGCCGACCGCCGACCGCCGACCGCCGACCGCCGACCGCCGACCGCCGACCGCCGACCGCCGACCGCCATTCCCCGAAGGACGTTCGCCATGCCTGATCCGCATGTGGCCCCGGTCGGGGCCGCGGCGCCCTCCCTCGCCGAACTCGACCGAAGGATCGCCCGCCTCGAGGCGCCTCCGAAGAAGTTCCTGGGGGTCTTCAAGGATTGGCAGGAGGCGCTGAAGGTGCTCGGCCTGCCGGCGGCGATGATCTATGGCGGCCTGGAATTCTACGACAAGGTGTGGACCCGGCCCGACCGGGAGAGGGCCATCGCCGCGACCGCCGCACGCGACAGCCTGCGGGAGCTGCAGGCCATGAATGCCCAGATCTATCGCTTGAACGCCGAGGACCCGGTGGAGGGCGCGCAGGCCTATATCGAGGCGAACCGGGGACTAAAGGAACGCCTCGTGGCGGACGCGCTCGGTCTCTGGCAGAGCCAGCCGGATGCGCTGCTTCCGAGCGAAGCGCAGATCGTGGCCGACGAGTTGCTGCTCGATGGCCGAACCGACCTGGCGATGGCGATCGCCACCGGCCTCGAGGCATCCGCCGTCACCGGGGTCGACAAGGCGGACCTCGCGCTCTTCAAGGGGCGCATCGCTGGCGCAGACGGACCGGCCCGGGATCTGGGCGCCATGCGGGCGCACATGAAGCAGGCGCTGGCGGCAGCGGCCGAACTACCGCGGCAGGGGCAGGTCTATGCCATGCACCTCAAGATCGCGTCGAGCTGGCTTTACTACGAGCTGCTCAACGAGACCGGATGTGCCGCCGCGGCCCCGCTGGCCGACCTTGCGCGCGAGCTTGCGATGCCGGCGGGCGAACCCGGCCGCCAGACGCTCGACGTCATGGCCGAAGAGCGGATCGACCTTTACGCCGCGCGCTGCGAGCCCGGCTGAGCACCGCTTTACGGCCCCCGCGCGACGGGGCTATACCTCGGCCCATGACACGGCACGATCCTCCCCCGCGGCGAATTATCGGCCCGGCGCTCTGATCGCGGAGCCGCCGGCCCCAGGTGCCGTTCCACCACCGACCCCTCCCGTCCTTTTTTCGTCCGACGCGCGGCCATCGCGCGAATTCCCCGAGGATCGTCCGCCATGCCGTCCGAGATGCCCGACTACAAATCCACCCTGAACCTGCCCCGGACCGAGTTCCCGATGCGCGCCGGCCTGCCCAAGCGCGAGCCCGAATGGCTGGACCGCTGGCAGAAGCTCGGCATCTACGACCGCCTGCGCGCCAGCGCCGCCGCCAGCCCCGGCGCCCGCGCGCCCTTCACGCTGCACGATGGCCCGCCCTATGCCAACGGTCATCTGCATATCGGCCACGCGCTCAACAAGATCCTCAAGGACATGACCGTGCGCAGTCAGCAGATGATGGGCCGCGACGCGCGCTACATCCCCGGCTGGGATTGCCACGGCCTGCCCATCGAATGGAAGATCGAGGAGAAGTACCGCGCGAAGGGCCGCGACAAGGACGCCGTGCCGGTCCTGGAATTCCGCCGGGAATGCCGCGAGTTCGCCGCCGGCTGGGTCGACGTGCAGCGCGAGGAGTTCAAGCGCCTCGGCGTCACCGGCAACTGGGACGACCCCTACCTGACGATGGATTTCCATGCCGAACGCGTGATCGCCGAGGAGTTCCAGACCTTCGTGATGAACGGCACCCTCTACCAGGGCTCCAAGCCGGTGATGTGGTCGCCCGTTGAGCAGACGGCGCTGGCCGAGGCGGAGGTCGAGTACCACGAGAAGGACAGCTTCACCATCTGGGTGAAGTTCACCGTCACCGCCTTCGATCTGCCCGACCTGGTGCTGTCGGACGAGGAGGCGACGGACGACACGCAGGCCGCCGCCATGGCGGCCGCCGACGCGGTCCGAGACGATATGGTCGGCGCCCATGTGGTCATCTGGACGACGACGCCCTGGACCATCCCCTCCAACAAGGCGGTCGTCTACGGCGCCGGATACGATTACGGCCTCTACGAGGTCACGGACGCGCCCGAGGAAAGCTGGGTCGCGCCCGGGGACAGGTTCGTCCTGGCCGACAATCTCGCCGGCCCGACTTTCGAGAAGGCCCGCCTGAGCGAAGGCCAGTGGCGCCGCATGCGTAACGTCACGCAGGCGCAGCTCGCGGGGATCACCCTCGCGCACCCCCTCGCCGGCGCCGAGGGCGGTCAGGGCGAATGGGACGCCCCCCGCGACTTCCGCGCCGCGCCCTTCGTGACCGACGAGGAAGGCACCGGCTTCGTCCATTGCGCGCCCTCCCACGGCATGGAGGAGTTCGAGCTCTACCGTGACCTGGGGATGCTCGGCGAGGTCATCACCTACAACGTCATGGAGGATGGCAGCTTCCGCGAGGATCTGCCCTTCTTCGGCGGCGCCCGCATCCTCAAGCCGAACGGCAAGGAAGGCGACGCCAACAAGGCGGTCATCGACAAGCTGGTGGAGGCCGGCGGCCTGCTGGCGCGCGGCAAGATCAAGCACTCCTATCCCCATTCCTGGCGCTCCAAGGCGCCGCTCATCTTCCGCAACACGCCGCAATGGTTCGCCGCGATCGACGCGCCCGTGGGCGACGGTCAGGACGATTACGGACGCACGATCCGCGAGCGCGCCCTCACCTCCATCGACGAGCTCGTCAGCTGGACCCCGAAGGCCGGGCGCAACCGGCTGCACGCGATGATCTCGCAGCGCCCGGACTGGGTGCTCATCCGCCAGCGCGCCTGGGGCGTGCCGCTGACCTGCTTCACCAAGGTCGGCGCGACCCTGACCGACCCCGACTTCCTGCTCCGCGACCCGGCGGTCAACGCCCGCATCGTTGAGGCGTTCGAGGCCGAAGGCGCCGATGCCTGGTACGCCGAGGGCGCCAAGGCGCGCTTCCTCGGCGGCCTTCACGACCCGGACGCCTACGGGCAGGTGACCGACATCCTCGACGTCTGGTTCGACAGCGGATCGACCCATGCCTTCGTCCTGCGCGACCGCGACGACGGCACCGACGACGGCATCGCCGATGTCTACCTGGAAGGCACCGACCAGCATCGCGGCTGGTTCCACTCCTCGATGCTGCAGGCCTGCGGCACCATCGGCCGCGCGCCCTACCGCGCCGTGGTCACCCATGCCTTCACGCTCGACGAGAAGGGCATGAAGATGTCGAAGTCGCTGGGCAACACCATCGTGCCCGACGAGGTGGTGCGCCAGTACGGCGCCGACATCCTGCGCCTCTGGGTGGCGCAGACCGACTACACCCACGATCACCGGATCGGCCCCGAGATCCTCAAGGGCACGGCCGACGGCTACCGCCGCCTGCGCAACACCCTGCGGTTCCTGCTGGGCAGCCTCGGCAGCGCGGGCGCCGCAGGCGACCCGCCGGCGCTCGCCGACATGCCCGAGCTGGAGCGGCTGATCCTGCACAAGATGGCGGAACTCGACGGGATCGTCCGCAAGGGCTATGCCGCATACGACTTCCAGGGCGTGTTCCAGGCGATCTTCGCCTTCGCCACCCTCGATCTCTCGGCCTTCTACTTCGACATCCGCAAGGACGCGCTCTACTGCGACGCGCCCGACAGCCCCGAGCGGCGCGCGGCGCTCTTCGTGCTGGAGGCGCTCTTCGAACGGCTCACCACCTGGCTCGCCCCCATCCTCGTCTTCACCATGGAGGAGGTCTGGCTGGAGCGGCGCCCGGGGCCGGAAAGCTCCGTCCACCTGCAGGACATGCCCGGCACCCCCGCCGGCTGGCTCGACCAGGCGCTGGCCGGGCGCGCCGAGACGGTGCGCGCCGTGCGCCGCGTGGTCACCGGCGCGCTGGAGGTGGAGCGCCGCGCCAAGACCATCGGTTCGAGCCTCGAGGCCGCCCCGGTCGTGCACCTGTCGCCCGAGCTGGCGGAGGTCGTCACCGACCGCGACACCTTCGCCACGCTCTGCATCACATCCGCCATCGCCCTGACGACCGATCCCGCACCGGCCGATGCCTTCACGATGCCCGACGTGCCGGGCGTCGCGGTGGTCTTCGCGCGGGCGGAAGGAGAGAAATGCCAGCGCTGCTGGAAGATCCTTCCGGATGTCGGCACCCACGCCCACCCGGCCACTTGCGCCCGCTGCGACGCCGTGCTGTCGTCGGGCTAGGTCCTGCGGCGGCGCAGCATCAGCAAGGCGCCGAGGCCCGCGGCCAGTCCGGCGACGGCAGGCGGCAACGGAACCGGCAGAAGGGGCAGGATCGCGTATTTGGTCCCGTCGTCGATGTTGTTCAGGTCCGCGTCGATGGCAAGGTAGTCGCCGGGTTCGGGGTCGCCGGGCAGCGGGTAGAGCTCCAGAAAGCAGGCGCCTGCGCCGCAGGCGGCCGCGGCCACCGAATTGGTGAAGCCCGGAAACCCGGTGTAGTTGACGAAATCGCCCTGCGCGGGGTCGTAGTCGAAGGCCCCGCCGCTTGTCTGCGTGTCAAAGGTCACGCCCTGCAGCGTCACCGTCAGGTTGCTCACGGGGCCGCCGCCAAGCGGCGCCTCGAACGTGCCGATCACGCCGAGCCCGCCGAGGACGCTGAAATCGACCTGATAGGTCGCCGCCATCGCGACGCCCGGCAGGGCAGCGGCGAGGGCGGATGCGAATAATATGCTGCGGGTCATGGCGGACCTCCCCGATCCCGGTTTGACTGCCACGATGGTTAACACATCCCGGCCGATTCCCACACGTCAACTTGACGACCTGACCGATCCCGACGACCGCGACGCCGCGATCGCCGGCGCGATCCTGGCGGCGGTCGCGGCCCGCAAGCCGGGCGCCACGATCTGCCCGTCGGAGGTCGCGCGGGCGCTGGCCACCGTGTGGCGTCCGCTGATGCCCGACGTCCGGCGCATCGCGGGGCAGCTCGCGCAGGAGGGGCGGATCGCGGTGACCCACCGCGGCGCGCCGGTCGACCCCGCCGCCGCGCGCGGCCCGATCAGGCTGGGCCGCGCCGGCCCTCAGGCCCGCGGATGCGCCCTGACATAGACGTCCATCAGGCGGGCGGCGTCGATCGAGGTATAGGCCTCGGTGGTCGACAGCGAGGCGTGGCCAAGCAATTCCTGGATGCTGCGCAGGTCGCCGCCGCGGTTCAGCAGATGCGTCGCGAAGGAATGGCGCAGCGCGTGCGGCGTGGCGGTGGCCGGCAAACCCAGCTGGGCGCGCGCCGTGCGCATCGCGCCCTGGACGATGCCGGCGTGCAGCGCCCCGCCGCGGACGCCGCGGAAAAGCGGCCCCTCCGGCGCCATCTCGTGCGGGCAAAGCGCCAGGTACCGCGTTACGGCCTCCCGCGCCATCGGCAGCACCGGCACCAGCCGCTCCTTGCCGCCCTTGCCGCGGATCCGCAGCATCTCGGGCAGCGGCGCGTCGCGGCCGCGCAGCGCCAGCGCCTCCGAGATGCGCAGGCCGCCGGCATAGAGCAGCGTCACCACCGCCGCGTCGCGCGCCGCGCACCAGGCCCGCCCCCCTTGGGTGCCGACGCCCGCAAGCATCGCGGCCGCGCCCGGCTCGTCCAGCGGGCGCGGCAGCTTGCGGCGAAAGCGCGGCGAGCGGGTCGAAAGCACCACGGTGGGGTCGAAGCCCGCGCGCTCCGCCCACCAGCGCCAGAAGGTCTTGACCGCAGAGAGCCGCCGCGCCAGCGACCGCGCGCCAAGGCCGGTTGCGCGTTCCGAGGCCATCCAGGCGCGCATGTCGCCGATCTCGATGGCGCGCAGATCGGCGGGTGCCGCGCTGCCGCGATGCGCCACCATGAAACTGAAGAACCCGGCAGCATCCGTGCGGTAGGCCTCGATCGTGCTCGGCGCGGCATCCTCCAGCGCCGACATCGAGACCAGCCAGCCGCCGACCAGATCGGCCAGCGCCCCCGGCAGGTCGCCCTGCACCGGCCGGCGGGCGCGCCGCGGCGCCTTGCCGGGCGCCGCCGCGCGGGCCGGCACCGCAGGCGCCCCTACAGCCAGCCGCGCAGCAGCCGCTCCACCACGCCGCCGAAAAGCTCCAGCAGGTCGGTCGCCTGGCCTTCGGCGAAATGCTCAGCCTCCGCGGCGCCGATCGCCAGCAGCGCCGGGGCCGCGCCGTCCCCAAGCGCCAGCCGCAGCAGCGCCTCGGAGCGGACCTCGCCGGTCCGGCTTCCGTAGAGCGCCGGCGCGGCGGCGCCGACCCCGCGCACCAGCACCTCCTGCGGCGTCTGGTTCTGGCCGCGGCGCAGCATGGCGTCGACGAACCCGTGCGGCACCGCGATCAGCCCGTCGGGGCGCGCGGCGGCCTGCCCGGTCGCCTCCGCCGGCGCCTCGACCGCGATCCGGATCGTCGCCACCCGCAGGATGTCGGCCACCGGCCCGTCGAGCGCCGCCACGAAGGTGCCCAGGTCGCGCGGCTCCAGCAGCGCCAGGATCGCCCGGTGCGCCTGTTGCGTGGTGGACACAGTGTCGAACGCGGCGGACAGCACCGTCCGGTGCGTCTCCTCCAGCCGGTCGAGCTGCCCGGTCAGCCGGGTCATCGCCACCCCGCGCAGGTCCACCACGTTGCGGCCCTGTCCGGCCTCTTCCGCCGAGACCAGGGTGCTCAGGATCTCGCGGTCTTCCAGCACCAGGTCGGGGTCGGCCGCGATCAAGCCACGCAGGGCTTCCTGCGCCTCCAGCCGGGCCACGAAATGTTCGGTCTCGCTCTGCGGGTCGGGCGCGCCCGCGGCGATGTCGCCGGGACTGCCGGCGGTCAGGGAATTGCTCATGATGCTGCCTCTGGTTGTTTTTCCACAGGCTAGCACATCACAGAATCTTCTGTCCCGTCTTTTCCCAATCGGCCATGAACGCCGCCAGTCCCTTGTCGGTCAGCGGATGGTCGACCAGCGACTTGATCACCCCCGGCGGTGCCGTCACCACGTCGGCGCCGATCTTGGCGGCCTCGCTCACGTGGTTGGCGCTGCGGATCGAGGCGGCGAGGATCTGCGTCTGGAAGTCGTAATTGTCGTAGATCTCGCGGATGTCGGCGATCAGTTCCATCCCGTCGACGTTGATGTCGTCCAGCCGTCCGATAAAAGGCGAGATGAACGTGGCGCCGGCCTTGGCGGCCAGAAGCGCCTGATTGGCCGAGAAGCACAGCGTGACGTTGACCATCTTTCCCTCGCCCGACAGCACCTTGCAGGCTTTCAGCCCGTCCCAGGTCAGCGGCACCTTGACGGTGATGTTGTCGGCGATCTTCGCCAGCTTGCGCCCCTCCTCGATCATGTCGTCGGCCTTCAGGGCCACGACCTCGGCGCTGACGGGGCCGGGCACCAGATCGCAGATGGCCTTGGTGACCTCGAGGATGTCCTTGCCGGATTTCAGGATCAGCGACGGGTTGGTGGTGACCCCGTCGACCATGCCCAGATCGTGCAGTTCGGCGATGGCGTCGAGGTCGGCGGTGTCGACGAAGAACTTCATGGGGGCGCTCCTGGCAGTTGGCATCGGTTGGCCGCCTTCTAGCGCAAGGCGCGGCGGCCCGGAAGGCGGCATGGGCCGGGCCGGGACACTCCGGTCGCGGGGGGGTGCCGATGGGCGATGACCTTTTCGGCCCGGGGCCCGGCGCGGGCGGCAAGTCCACCCCCGCATCGCCCCGCCCGGAATTTGGCGCCCCGGCATCGCCCCCCCCGGCAGGGGGGCCGGGGGCTGACGGCCGCTTCGCGCCCGGCGCCCGCGTCGGCGTGCTGACCACCCAGCCGCTCGACCGGATCCTCGATTACCTGGCCCCCGAAGGCGGCTGCGCGCCGGGCGACCTGGTGCTGGCGCCGCTCGGGCCGCGGAAGGTGCTGGGCGTGGTCTGGGGCGAGGGCGCCGGCGAATTCGACGCGGCCCGCCTGCGCGCCCTCGGGCCGGTGCTCGACGTGCCGCCGATGACGCCCGCGATGCGGGAGTTCCTGATCCGCGCCGCCGACTACACGCTCACGCCCTTGCCCGCGATGCTGCGGCTGGCCACGCGCGCCCCGGGCCTCGGCGATCCGCCGGGCCGCCGCCGGGTCTATCGCCGCGGGGCAGGGGAGCCCGACCGCGCCACCGCCGCGCGCGGCCGGGTGCTCGCGGCGCTGAAGGACTTCGCCGGCCTGCCCGTCACCGGGGCGGAGCTGTGCGAGGCGGCCGGCGTCACCTCTTCGGTGGTCAAGGGCCTCGTGGCGCAGGGCGTGGTGGTGGCAGAGGACGCGCCGCGCGACGCGCCCTATCCGCCCCTCGACCCCGCCCGCCCGGGGCGCGCCCTTTCGCCGGACCAGCAGGCGGCGGCGCAGGCGCTCCGCGCTACGGGCGGCGCCTACGGCACGACGCTTCTGAAAGGCGTCACCGGTTCCGGCAAGACCGAGGTCTACCTCGAAGCCGTCGCCGCGACCCTTGCCGCCGGGCGCCAGGCGCTGGTGCTCCTGCCCGAGATCGCGCTCACCGCCGCCTTCCTCGCGCGGGTCGAGGAACGCTTCGGCGCACGCCCCGCCGAATGGCATTCCGGCGTCACCTCGACCGAACGCCGCCGCTGCTGGCACATGGTCGCCGGCGGCCATGCGCAGTTGGTCGTCGGCGCCCGCTCGGCGCTCTTTCTGCCATTCGCCGATCTCGGCCTCGTCGTCGTCGACGAAGAGCACGACACCGCCTACAAGCAGGAGGACGGCGTGCTCTACAACGCCCGCGACATGGCCGTGCTGCGCGCCTCGGGCAACGCGGCCCAGGTGGTGCTGGCCACCGCCACGCCTTCGCTGGAAACCTGGGTCAACGCCGAGGCGGGCAAATACGCGCGGCTCGACCTGCCGGCCCGCTTCGGCACCGCGCGGATGCCCGCCATGGCCGCCATCGACATGCGCGCCGAGGCACTGCCGCCGGGCACATGGCTTTCCCCCACGCTGAAGACGGCCGTCGCCGCGGCCCTCGGCGAGGGCGAACAGGCGCTGCTCTTCCTCAACCGCCGCGGCTATGCGCCCGTGACGCTCTGCCGCGCCTGCGGGCACCAGATCGGCTGCCGCCAATGCGACGCGCGCATGGTCGAGCACCGGTTCCAGAAGCGCCTCGTCTGCCACCAATGCGGCGAGACGGCGCCGATCCCCAAGGCCTGCCCGAACTGCCAGGCCGAGGATCGCCTGGCGCCCGTCGGCCCCGGCGTCGAACGGGTCGCCGAAGAGGCGGCAGCGGCCTTCCCGCAGGCCCGCATCGCGCTTCTGTCCTCCGATCTCTTCGGCTCCGCGCGGCAGCTCAAGGCGCAGATCGAGGCGATCGCGCAAGGGGCGGCCGACATCGTCATCGGCACGCAGCTCGTCGCCAAGGGGCACAACTTCCCCGGCCTGACGCTGGTGGGGGTGATCGACGCCGATCTTGGCCTGCAGGGCTCCGATCTGCGCGCCGCCGAGCGAACGTTCCAGCTGATGCGGCAGGTGGCGGGGCGGGCGGGGCGGGCCGACAGGCCGGGGCGGGCGCTTCTGCAGACCTTCCAGCCCGAGCATCCGGTGATCCGCGCCATCCTCTCGGGCGAGGAGGAGGCGTTCTGGCGGGCCGAGGCGGAAGAGCGCCGGGCCTTCGGGGTGCCGCCCTTCGGCCGGATGGCCGGCGTGGTGCTGAGCTCGCCCGACCTGCAGGCGGTGTTCGATCTGGGCAACGCCATGGCGCGCCATGCCGAGCCGCTGCACGCCATCGGCGCGGAGGTCTATGGCCCGGCCCCGGCGCCCATCGCCCGGGTGCGCGGGCGGCACCGGGTGCGGCTGCTGGTGAAGGCGGCCAAGGGCGCGCCCCTGCAGGCGGCCCTGCGCGAATGGTCCGCCCGCTTCCGCCCGCCCGCCAACCTGCGCCTGAGCATCGACATCGACCCGCAGAGCTTTCTGTAAGGCAGCGATCCCGGAGCGCCGGGGCAGGGGCGTGTCCTGCGGGTGCCCGGGCATGCGGACAGGCCGCGCATCGCCGGGAGGGGTCGGCGCGCGGCACGCAGCGGCGCCCGCGCGAAGGCCACCGAGCGCGGCGGCGCTTTCGATACAATGCACCCCGCCGATCCGGCACCGTGGCGCTTGAAGGCCGGTTCACCCTGGTAGGCAATCGCGCGCCCGTTCCATGCCGGCGCCTGCGGAACCCCCGGGCAGCGCCCACGCCGCCCCACCCACCCGCCCCTGCGGCGCGGACGCTGCCCTCCCGCCTGCCGCCGATGCCCGCCTGCCTGCCGCCGATGCCCAATGGGCAGAACCGCGCCAGCCGGGCCGGGTCTGGCCCCCCACTGCCATGCCGCACTGCGGCATGGCGCCACTGGTGCCGTCGCGCCGCCCGCCTATGTTAGTTCCAGTTTAACTCAAGGAGCCGCTCGCCATGTTCTCGTTCCTGCGCAAGAACGCCGCCCTGCCATCGGCCGAAGAGGCCCTGCCGGGGCGCGACCAGCCCATCCCGACCGCCGACACCCATTTCGTCACCGGCCGCCCGCTGACTGCGGATATCCCCGAGGGGATGGAGGCCGCGATCTTTGGCATGGGCTGCTTCTGGGGCGTCGAGCGGATGTTCTGGAAGCTGCCGGGCGTCTTCTCGACCATGGTCGGCTATGCCGGCGGCCCCACTGCGAACCCCACCTACAAGGAGGTGTGCAGCGGCCGCACCGGCCACAACGAGGTGGTCCGCGTGGTCTTCGACCCGTCCGAAACGAGCTATGAGGCGCTGCTGAAGACCTTCTGGGAAGGCCACGACCCCACCCAGGGCATGCGCCAGGGCAACGACGTGGGCACCCAGTACCGCTCCGGCATCTACACCACGACCGAGGCCCAGAAGGCCGCCGCCGAGGCCGCGCGCGAGGCCTATGCCGATGCGCTCTGCCGCGCCGGGCGCGGCGCCATCACGACCGAGATCCTCCCGGCCCCCGCCTTCTACTTCGCCGAGGAGTATCACCAGCAATACCTCGCCAAGAACCCCGGCGGCTATTGCGGCATCGGCGGCACCGGGGTGAGCTGCCCGATCGGGGTCGGCGTCCCGGCCTGATCCCGTCATGGCGGGCGATCCGCGCGCGGCGATGGCGGGCGGCGGCTGGTACGACTGCCTCGATCCGGCGCTGGAGCGGATGCGCCAGGCCGCGCGCGTGGCCTGTCATGCCCACGCCACCCTGCCGCCCGATGCCCGCGGCGCCTGCGCTCCGGCGCTGGCGGCCATTCTTGGATCGCTCGATCCCACGGCCTTCATCGAGGCGCCGTTCCACTGCTCCTACGGGGTCAACCTCCATCTGGGCGCCGGGGTCTACCTCAATGCCGGCTGCGTGGTGCTCGACAGCGCCGAAGTGCGGATCGGCGCGGGCAGCATGGTCGGCCCCGGCGTGCATCTCTATTGCGCCGACCATCACCGCGATCCGGAGAGACGCCGCGCCGGGATCGAGCGCGCGCTGCCGGTGACGCTCGGCCGCGACGTCTGGATCGGCGGCGGCGCGATCGTGCTGCCGGGCGTGACAATCGGCGATGGCGCCATCGTCGCCGCCGGCGCGGTGGTGCGCGCCGATGTGGGCCCTGGAGAGCGGGTTGCGGGCGTCCCGGCGCGGGCGCTATAGCCCCGGCAAAGCCGCGCCCGCCGTCGCGGCCCGGTCGCGCGCCCTGCAAGGATCATCCCCCATGCCCACATGGACCGCCCTGACCACCCTGCCGGGCGAGGCCGCCGCCAACGCGCTTGCCGCTGGCCTGGAACGGCTTGCCCCCGAGCCCACCGGCATCGGCGTCTTCGAAATCGAGGACGGCTCCGGCCTGTGGGAGGTCGGCGGCTACTTCACCGCCGCGCCCGATGGCGTGGCGTTGGCGCTGCTCTCCGCCGCCCACGGCGCGAAGCCCTTCACCGTCTCCGAGCTGCCCGAGACCGACTGGGTCGCCAAGGTCCGCCGCGATCTGACACCCGTCGAGGCCGGGCGCTTCTTCGTCTACGGCAGCCACGATGCCGACAAGGTGCCGCCCGGCCGGATCGCCCTGCTGATCGAAGCCTCCATGGCCTTCGGCACCGGCCATCACGGCACCACCCAGGGATGCCTCCGGGCCATCGACCGCCTGGCGGGCGTAGATGAGGGCGACCGCCTTGCGGGCGTAGATGAGGGCGACCGCCTTGCGGGCGTAGACGAGGGCGACCGCCTGGCGGGCGTAGACGAGGGCGACCGCCTTGCGGGCGTTGCTGAAGGCGACCGCCTGGCGGGCGTTGATGAAGGCGACCGCCTTGCGGGCTTGAGGGAAGGCGACCGCCTTGCGGGCGACACCAAAGGCGACCGCCCGGCTGACGTCGCAGGCGACAACCGCCCGGCGGGCACGGGCGAGGGCGCCCGCGCCGGCCGCATCGCAGCACGCGTCACCGAGCGCGAGGCCCTCGCTGGCGGCACCCCGGCACATCACGCCCCCGCCCCGGCAGACCCCGCCGGGCCCGCCGGAGCCGACGCCATCCCCGCCCCCCGCGCCATCGCCGACATCGGCTGCGGCACCGCGGTGCTGGCCATGGCGGCCGCCCATGCCTGGCCGGAGTGCCCCACCATCCTCGCCACCGACATCGACGAGGTCGCGGTCGAGGTCGCCGCCGCGAACCTCGCCGCCAACGGCCTGACCGCCCGCATCGCCTGCGCCGTCGCCACCGGCTTCGACCATCCCCGGCTCAAAGGCCCGTTCGACCTCATCCTCGCGAACATCCTCAAGGCGCCGCTGATCGCGCTCGCCCCCGACATGGCCGCCGCCGCCGCCCCCGGGGGCCGAGCCGTCCTTTCGGGCCTGCTCACCCGCCAGTCGGCCGAGGTGCTCGACGCCTACCTCGCCGCCGGCTTCGCCCTGGCCTTCCGCGAGGACCTCGACGGCTGGACGACCCTCACCCTCGCAAAACCCTGATCCCGCCCGCGCCGATCCTCGCCGCCTGATCCGCCAGCCGCTGGCCCCGGCCGCCCCGATCCGCACCGCGCGTCCCCCGGCACCACGCCCCGGCCCATGCCGTACCCCACCCGCCGAACACGAAAACGGCCGCCCGAGCTTGCGCTGGCGGCCGTTTGGTCTTCGGCGGACGTGCCGCGGTCGCGCCCATCAGGCGCGGAATGTGCCGCTCGCCACGGCATCGATGTCGCCGCGGGTCAGGCCGATGTCGTCCAGCTCGCGGTCCGACAGCTTGCTCAGCGCGTCGCGGGTCATGCGCGTCTCGTTCCAGTCGACGAGCGTGCCGATCAGACGGGCGAGGACGCCGCTGCCCGGACGGGCATAGGCGATGGGGCGGGTGGTGTCCAAATGGGCCACTGGGGGATACTCCGATGATGTGTGGGTTGCTCTTGCACGCCGGCACCTATGCCCCCCCACGGGGCGCCGCAACACACGTTCCTGCATAGCGGATGTGCACCCGCGGCATGGCAGCTTTGCCTCGTAACGCATTGTAACGAAACCGTTACGGTTTTGCCATCATTCCCGCCGCGCCCGTCGATGCCGCGGTGCAGCAGGCGCATCGCGCTTTCCCGTCTGGCCAGATGTTCCCCCTTCGTGCTAGACCGCTGGAAAGGCCCGGCAAAAGCCCGGGCTAGCAGGCGGAGGCCCATGCGTATTCTCGGCATCGACCCTGGGTTGCGCGCCCTCGGCTGGGGCGTGATCGACGTGTCGGCGGCGCGCATCTCCCACGTCGCCAACGGCACCTGCCGCTCCGGCCCGGGCGAGCTGGCGGAGCGTCTGCTCAGCCTGCACCGCCAGCTCACGGCCGTCCTCGCCCGCCTCGCCCCCACCCATGCCGCGGTAGAGCAGACCTTCGTCAACCGCGACGGGGCGGGCACCCTGAAGCTCGGCCAGGCCCGCGGCATCGCGCTCCTGGTGCCGGCCGAGGCGGGGCTGCCCATCGGCGAATACGCCCCCAACGCGGTGAAGAAGGCGGTGGTCGGCGTCGGCCACGCCGCCAAGGGCCAGATCGCCCACATGGTCGGGCTGCACTTCCCCGGCGTCGCGCTCGACGGCCCCGATGCGGGCGACGCGCTGGCCGTCGCGCTCTGCCACGCCCACCACCTGCAATCCGCCGGCAAGCTGCAGGCCGCCCTGCGGCGGGCAGGCGCATGAACGGGCGCATGAACGGGCGCATGACCGGGCGTCCGAGCTGGCGCATGAGCGGGCGCCAGCCGCGGCGCAGGGCGGCGCGCATCGCCAGGCGCGGGGCCGGGCGGATGGCCTGGCGCCCGACATGGCCCAAAAGATGCCCCGCGATCTGTGGTTCGACCGGGCGCAGGGCCGGGTGCCCCGCACGCCCGCGCCGCGCGGCCGGGCGGCAGGGGCCCGTCGCCATGGCCGGGCGGCGCCCGTGATCGGGCGGCTCACCGGGCGCATGGCCGAACGCGCCGCCGACCACGCGCTGATCGACGTCGGCGGGGTCGGCTACATGGTGCACTGCTCCGACCGCACGCTCGCCGCCCTGCCGGCCGAAGGCGCGCCGGTGACGCTGCACACCGACCTGATGGTCCGCGAGGACCTGCTGCAGCTCTTCGGCTTCGCGACCCGGGTCGAACGCGAATGGTACCGCCTGCTGATCGGCGTCCAGGGCATCGGCGCCAAGGCGGCGCTGGCGATCCTCGGCAGCCTCGGCCCCGACGCCACCGGCCGCGCCATCGCCTTGGGCGACTGGGCCTCGGTCGCCACCGCCCGCGGGGTCGGCCCCAAGACCGCGCAGCGCGTGGTCAACGAGCTGCGCGACAAGGCGCCCGCGATCCTCGCCATGGCCGGCGGGCCGGAGCCCGCGCCCACCGAGGCGGCAGAGCCTCCGGACCCGACCGTCACCGTCGCGCCCCCCCGGGCCGCCCCTCCACCCGCAGGACCGGCCCCCGTGGCCGACGCGCTCTCGGCCCTCGCGAACCTCGGCTACGCCCCGACCGACGCCGCGCAAGCCGTGACCCGCGCCGCCGACGCCGACCCGCACGCCGAAACCCCCGCCCTTATCCGCGCCGCCCTGCGCCTGCTGGCGCCGAAGGGGTGACCCCATGACCGAGGCGCCGCCACCCGACCCGACCCTCCGCCCCGAGCCGCAGCCCGGCGACGAAGGCCCGGCCCTGCGCCCGCAGACCCTCGCCGATTTCGTCGGCCAGCCCGAGGCGCGCGCCAACCTCTCCGTCTTCATCCGCTCCGCCGCAGCCCGCGGCCGGGCGATGGACCATACCCTCTTCCACGGCCCTCCCGGCCTCGGCAAGACGACGCTGGCGCAGATCGTCGCCCGCGAGCTCGGCGTCAACTTCCGCATGACCTCCGGCCCGGTGCTGGCCCGCGCCGGCGACCTCGCCGCGATCCTCACCAACCTCGATGCGCGTGACGTGCTCTTCATCGACGAGATCCACCGCATGAACCCGGTGGTCGAGGAAATCCTTTACCCCGCCCTCGAAGACTTCGAGCTGGATCTCGTGATCGGCGAGGGCCCCGCCGCGCGCACCGTGCGGATCGAGCTGCAGCCCTTCACGCTCGTCGGCGCCACGACCCGGCTGGGCCTCCTCACCACGCCGCTGCGCGACCGCTTCGGCATCCCCATCCGGCTGGAGTTCTACTCCGTCGCCGACCTGCACCGCATCGTCGCCCGCGGCGCGCGGCTCATGGGCATCCCCGCCGAAGACGAAGGCCTGGCCGAGATCGCCGCGCGCGCCCGTGGCACCCCGCGCATCGCCGGGCGGCTTCTGCGCCGGGTGGTGGATTTCGCGCTGGTCGAGGGCGACGGCACCATCACCCGGGCGCTGGCCGACCGGGCGCTCACCCGCCTCGGCGTCGACATCCTCGGTCTCGACAGCGCCGACCGCCGCTACCTGAGCCTTCTGGCCGAGAACTACGGCGGCGGCCCCGTGGGGATCGAGACGATCGCCGCGGCGCTCTCCGAAAGCCGCGACGCGGTGGAGGAGGTGATCGAGCCGTTCCTGCTGCAGCAGGGCCTGATCCAGCGCACCCCGCGCGGCCGGATGCTGGCCCACCGGGCCTGGACGCATCTGGGCCTGCCGGTGCCTGCGCCAGCGCCGGTGCCGCCCGCCCAGCCCACGCTCTTCGAAGATTGATCGGGTGCGCGGCCGGGGCCTGCGGCGCGGTCAACCAGGCGGCTTGGGCGCCATCGGGGTCCGCCCCCTCGCCGGCAGATCGGCGCGCGGGTGAGCCGCGGGTCGCAAGGGCCGCTCGCGCGCCGGGTTCCGCCGGGCGCAAGGCCCACCTGCGTCAGCCGCCTGCGCGCCTGCGCCGCCGGACGGGGGGAGGGCGCTTGCAGGCCGCCCGCTCTGGGCATGTCGCTTCGGCGCAAGGGGGGAAGTCCGAGGGTGCGCTGCCCGTCCCGAGGCGTTAAACATCCGTGATCCGGCCGCCCGCAGGGGTCCGACACAAAGCCGACAGAAAGCCGACACGATGCCGACACTCGAAAAACGCCGAAAATGACCCCAGAAGACGTTGCCGCCCACTTCACCCGCGCCGATGGCAGCTACCTGTTCGCGCGCTGGAACCGGGCGCTGGCGCCGGTCGTCTTCGGGGTCGAGGATGCCACGCTCGCGGTCGTCCGCGGCGCGGCGGAGGCGGTGGCGGAGCTCTCCGGGATCGGCCTCGGCGGGGTCGACGCAGAGCTCGGCGCCAATCTCATGGTGTTCTTCTTCCGCGACTGGGCGGAGCTGCCGCAGGTGCCCGACCTCGACAGAATAGTGCCCGATATCAAGCCCTTGGTCGCTCGGCTCGAAGCCGCGGGGGCGAACCAGTACCGCATCTTCCGCTTCGATCCAGCGGGCGGGATCCGCGCCTGCTTCGTCTTCGTGCGCATGGACGACCAGCTGGCGGCGGTGCCGGCCGAGGTGCTGGCGCTCAACCAGATGGCCCAGGCGATCCTGCTCTGGTCCGATACCGCCTTCACGAAGGTCTCGCCGCTGGCCCGCGCCGGCGGCACCACGCTCCTGCGCCCCGAGATCGGCGCCCTGATCCGCGCCGCCTACGACCCCGTCCTGCCCTGCGCCGCCACCGACCCCGCCCACGCCTTGCGGCTCCACGCAAGGCTGTCGCGGGAGGTGGCGTCTTGAGGGCAAGCCGTTGATCCCGCACCGTTTCGACGTCCGTGTCCACTACGAGGACACCGACCTGAGCGGCCTCGTCTATCACGCGAACTACCTGAAGTTCATCGAGCGCGGGCGCTCGGCGATGGTGGCGGATCTGGGGCTCGACCAGCGCGCGATGCTGGCGGAGGGCGGCCTGGCCTTCGCCGTCCGACGGCTCGACGCAGAGTTCCTCGCCCCCGCCGGCCTCGACGACCGGCTGGTCGTGGAAACCGGGATCGCCAGCGCCACCGGCGCCCGGCTGACCCTGCACCAGACCGTCCGGCGAGGCGACAAGCTGTTGTTTTCCGCCGATGTCGTCATCGTCTGCCTCGATGGGCGCGGTCGCCCCACGCGGCTGCCGCCGGCCCTCGGTCGGGCAGCCCCGCCGCCCCGGCAAACATAACGCGGATGTCATGGCAAAGCCTGCGGGCTTGATGTATGCTTCCAGCCAACGAGGCGGCCGGAAAGGCCGACCCGGGCGGCAGAGCATCAGGCAACCTTTAGACAGACCGGGCAACCCCATGGAACCGATCGACTTCTCCCTCTGGGCGCTGTTCTTGCGCGCCACGCTCACCGTGCAGATCGTGATGCTGATGCTGCTGGTGGCCTCGGTCTGGGCCTGGTCGATCATCATCCGAAAGCACATCGCCTACCGGTCCGCCCGCCGCGCCGCCGACAAGTTCGATGCGGCGTTCTGGTCGGGCGAGCCGCTCGACGGGCTCTATTCCGAGATTGGCGACGACCCCCGCGCCGCTCCGGAGCGTATCTTCGTGGCCGGCATGCGCGAATGGCAGCGCTCGCACCGCAACGACGGGCGGCTGATCCCCGGCACCCCGGCCCGCATCGACCGCTCGATGGACGTGGCCATCGCCCGCGAGGCGCAAGGCCTGACGGGGGGCCTGGGGTTCCTCGCCACGGTCGGCGCCACGGCCCCCTTCGTGGGGCTCTTCGGCACGGTCTGGGGTATCAAGCACAGCTTCGAGCAGATCGCGCTTGAGCAGAATACCAGCCTCGTGGTCGTGGCGCCGGGCATCGCCGAGGCGCTGCTGGCCACCGGCCTCGGTCTTCTGGCGGCGATCCCGGCGGTGATCTTCTACAACAAGCTCTCGGGCGACAGCGCGCGGATCATCGGCGGCTACGAGGTGTTCGCCGACGAGTTCGCGACCCTGCTTTCGCGCGAGCTGGACGCCTGAGATGGCCATGTCGGTGCCCACCGGCGGCGGCGGCAGCGGCGGCGGCGGCGATGCCAGGCGGCGCGGGCGGCGGCGGCGGGCCTCGGCCACCGCACCGATGTCCGAGATCAACGTCACGCCCTTCGTCGACGTGATGCTGGTGCTGCTGATCATCTTCATGGTCGCCGCACCGCTCCTGACCGTCGGCGTGCCGGTCGAGCTGCCCGAGACCGCAGCGACCCCGCTGCCGACGGCCGAGGAGGAGCCGCTGACCGTGACGCTCGCCGCCGATGGCCGCGTGCTGCTGCAGGAGACCGAGATCGACCCGGCCACCCTTATCCCGAAGCTGCGTGCAATCGCGGCAGAGCGCGCCGACGACAGCCTGTTCCTGCGCGCCGACGGGGCCATTCCCTATGCCAGCGTGATGCAGGTGATGGGCGCGCTGAACGCCGGCGGGTTCAATTCCATCGGCCTGGTGACCGATCCCGGCGGGCCGCTGCTGGACGGGACGGACGCGCAATGATGGCGGTCCGCCGCAAGCCTCGTGGCCATGGCAGCGCGCGGCCGGCAGTGGCGGCGGGGTAGGTGGCATGGATACCGGTCTTGCCCTTTCCGCCGGTGGCCACGCGGCGCTCATCCTTCTGGCGATCCTCGGCCTTCCCTTCGCCGGCACACGGCCGCCGGCGATGCCCGAGGCGATGACGGTGTCGCTGATCGATGCGGCGACGTTCGCCGAGCGCCCGGTGCCGGCGGCCCCACCGCCCGGGGGGGAGGCGATCGCCGCTTTGCCGCCCCCGCCGGCGCCCAGCCCCGCGCGCCCCGCGCCTCCGGTGCCAGAGCCGGCCGCGGAGGCCGCCCCGCGCCCCGACGTGCCGCTGCCGCCCGGCGCCCCGCCGCCGCCGGTGGATCGCGTGGCGCCCGTTCCCGCGCCGCCGCCGCCGCCCGAGGCCGCCGAAGCGCCGGTCCGCCGCGAGGCCGTGGTGCCAGATGCCGCCGCCGCCGCCACGCCCGAGCCGCTGGCCCCGCAGGAGGCCAAGGCCCCCGAGGCCGCGGCACCCCAGATCGTCACCGAGGCGACCGAGACCGCCCTGAGCCCCGAGGCGCCCGGCGCCCCGCCGCCGCGCCCGCCCCGGCGCCCCGAGGGGCTCGCCGAGCGGCGCCCTCCACCGGACCCAGTTCCGGCCCCCGTGCCGGACCCTGTGCCAGCCCCCGCGCCCGAGCCGGCCCCCGCGGAGCTGGCCGAAACGCCCGCGCCCCCGGAGGCGCCGCGCGAGGCCGAGGCGGTCAACGCCGCTTTGGCCGAGGCGATGGCGGCCGAGTCCATACCCGCGCCCACGCTCGCGCCGGTGGCGCCAAGCGCCCCCGCCGGCCCGCCCCTCAACCAGGGCGAGCGCGAGGGCCTGCGCGTGGCTGTCAGCCGCTGCTGGAACTTCGGGTCGCTCAGCACCGATGCCGCCCGCGTCACCGTCACCGTGGGCCTGACCATGTCGCCCGACGGGCGCCCCGATGCCGGATCGCTGCGCCTCGTCTCGTTCGAGAACGGCGGCGAGGCGGCGGCGCAGCAGGCCTTTGAGACCGCCCGCCGGGCGATCCTGCGCTGCTCCGGCGAGGCCGGCTATCCGCTGCCCCCCGACAAATACGACCAGTGGCGCGAGATCGAGATGACCTTCAATCCCGACGGCATGCGCCTGCGATGACCCCCGCCGCCCCGCCATGCCCCCGCAAGGAGCCTCGCCCATGACCCGCACGATCCTGCCGATCCTCGTGGCCCTGCTCGCGGCCTTCGCCCCCACGGTGCCCGCGGCGGCCCAGAACGGCCCCCTGCGGATCGAGATCACCGACGGCGTGATCGAGCCGTTGCCCATCGCGGTCGCCCCCTTCATCGCGGAGGGCGGGGCCAGCGCCGATCTGGCGGCGCGCCTGACCCAGGTGGTGATCGACGACCTGACCGGCAGCGGGCTTTTCCGGGCAATCTCGTCGCAGGCCTTCATCTCGCCGGTGACCAGCTTCGACAGCCCCGTGCAGTTCGCGGACTGGAAGGCGATCAATGCGCAAGGCCTCGTGGCCGGTGCCGTCTCGGCCGAGGGCGGGCGGCTCAGCGTCAAGTTCCGGCTCTACGATGTCTTCGCCGAGGCGCCGCTGGGCGACGGCCTGCAATTCGGCGGCACGGACGCGACCTGGCGGCGCATGGCCCACAAGGTGGCCGATGCGGTCTATTCCCGGATCACCGGCGAGGGCGCCTATTTCGACAGCCGCGTGGTCTTCGTCTCCGAGACCGGCCCGAAGGATGCGCGTGCCAAGCGCCTGGCGATCATGGATTACGACGGCGCGAACCTCGGCTACCTCACCGACAGCTCCTCCCTCGTGCTGGCGCCGCGCATCTCGCGCGATGGCGGCCGGGTGCTCTATACCAGCTATGCCAGCGGCTTCCCCAGCATCACGCTGCTCGACACGGCGAGCCTTCAGGCCCGCGCGCTCGGCGATCCGGGCGGCGACATGACCTTTTCGCCGCGCTTCTCGCCGGACGGACAGGGGGTGCTTTTCTCGGTCGCGGCGGGCGGCAACACCGATCTCTACACCATGGGCCTCGACGGCTCGAACCGGCGGCGGCTGACCGAGGCGCCCTCCATCGAGACCGCGCCGAGCTACAGCCCCGACGGCGCGCGCATCGTCTTCGAAAGCGACCGCTCTGGCTCGCCGCAGCTTTACGTGATGCCGGCGGGCGGCGGCGAGGCCACCCGCATCAGCTTCGGCCCGGGGCGCTATGGCACGCCCGTCTGGTCGCCGCGCGGCGATCTGGTCGCCTTCACCAAGCAGAACCAGGGCCGCTTCCACATCGGCGTCATGCGCACCGACGGCAGCGAAGAGCGGCTGCTGACCGCCTCGTTCCTCGACGAGGGGCCGACCTGGGCGCCGAACGGCCGGGTGGTCATGTTCAGCCGCGAGACGGCGGGCGCCGCGGGCGCGACCGGGCTCTATTCCGTCGACATCACTGGCCGGAACCTTCGGCAGGTGCCCACGCCCGGGCCGGCCTCCGACCCCGCCTGGTCGCCGCTTCTGCCATGAGGCGCCCCGCGCGGCCCCGGTTTCCCCGAAACGGCGCACCTGCTAGGGTCGCGCCACTTCCCTCAGGACCCACATCATGACCTTCCCCCGCCTCACCGCCTCCCTCTCTTTTCGCCGCCATGGCGCTTTCTGCCTGCGGCGACCGCTTTGCCGGAAGTGCTGGAGCCGGCGCCGACGGCAGCGTCGCCGGCCAGGGCTTCGGCAGCCCCACCTCGCCGGAATACTTCCGCAACGCCGTGGGCGACCGTATCCTCTTTGCGGTGGACGAGAGCACGCTGAACGCCGCCGCCCGCGCGACGCTGGCCGAACAGGCCCGCTGGCTGCTGACCAACGGCGAGTACCGTGCGGTGATCGAGGGCCATGCCGACGAGCAGGGCACGCGGGAATACAACCTCGCCCTCGGCGCCCGCCGCGCCAGCGCGGTGCAGGAATTCCTCGTGGCCCAGGGCGTCGCCCAGGCCCGGCTGCGCACGGTCACCTACGGCAAGGAACGCCCGCTGGAGATCTGCAGCGTCGAGGCGTGCTATGCCAAGAACCGCCGCGCCGTGACCGTTCTGGCGACGGGGGCGGGGGTGTGATGCGGGCGCTCCTCCTCGCGCTGGCGCTGCTGGCGGGGCCGGCGGCGGCGCAGGACAGGGCGGCGACGCTGGCCGATATCCGCCAGGAGCTGACGGTGCTGAACGTCGAGATGCAGCGGCTGCGGCGCGAGCTTTCCACCACCGGTGCCGCGGCACTGCCTTCGGTCGGCGGCGGTACGCTGGAGCGGCTCGATGCCGTGGAGGCCGAGCTGCGCCGCGTGACCGCCAAGGCCGAAGAACTGGAATTCCGCATCGGGCGGGTGGTGGAGGACGGCACGAACCGCATCGCCGATCTGGAGTTCCGGCTGGTCGAGCTGGAGGGCGGCGATGTGGGGCAGCTGGGCGACACGCCCCGGCTGGGCGGCGAAGTCGGCCTGCCGGCGCAACCGACGCCCGAGACCGGAGATGCGCAGGTTCCGCAGTTGGCGATGGGCGAGCAAGCCGATTTCACCGCCGCCGTGACGCTTTCCGAAGAGGGCACGCCGGCGGATGCCGAGGCCGCGCTGACGGCGTTCGTGCAGACCTACCCCCGGAGCCCGTTGACCGCGCAAGCCCAGTACCGCCTGGGCCGGGCGCTGCGCGATCTTGGCAACCTGCAGGCGGCGGGGCGGGCGTTTCTGGAAAGCTACACGCTGGCCGAGACATCGGATGCCGGGCTGGCGGCCGATGCGTTGACGGGCCTAGGCGGTACGCTCGCCGATCTGGGGCAGGTGGCTGAGGCGTGCATCGCGCTTGGGCAAGTCGGCACGCGGTTTCCGGGTACGAATGCGGTGCCCCGTGCGCAGGACCGGCTGGCGGGGCTGACCTGCTCCTGACGCCGTCCGAAAGCGCCGCGGAGGCGCTGTCGCGCGCCCTCGATGCGACGGTGCCGGTTTCGCCGAGGGCGATGGGGTTGGCCCTTTCCGGCGGCGGCGATTCCCAGGCGCTGGCCGTGCTCGCGGCGGCATGGGCGCGGCCGCGCGGCGTGGCGCTCAGGGCCGCCAGCGTCGATCACCGGCTTCGCGCGGAGGCGACGGACGAGATCGCCCTGGCCGCCCGCACCTGCGCGGCGCTCGGCATTCCGCACAGCACGCTCGTCTGGGAGGCTTCCCCCGGCACCGGCAACCTGCAGGCGGCCGCGCGCCGGGCCCGCCAGGACCTGCTTGGCGCCTGGGCCGTCGCGGCGGGGCTGGATTACGTCGCCCTCGGCCATACGCGCGACGATCAGGCCGAAACGGTGCTGCTGCGCCTCGCCCGTGGCTCTGGCGTGGACGGGCTGGCCGGGATGGCGCCGCTTCGGGCGGCCGGCGGGATCACCTGGCTGCGCCCGCTCCTGCAGGTGGATCGCGCCGCGCTCCGCGCCGTTCTGAGAGAGGCAGGGGTGACCTGGGCCGACGATCCCGGCAACGCGGACAGCAGGTTCCACCGGGTTCGGGCGCGGCACCTTCTGGCCGAGACGGCAACGCTCGGCCTTGATGCCGAGACCCTTGCCGAGACCGCCGAACGGATGGCGGCGGCGCGTCACGTGCTACGGGCCGCCGCGGTCGAAGCGGCCGCACGGATCGCGAGGGTCGACCGCGGCGACGTGCTGCTGGCCGCCGATGCCCTTGCGACACTGCCGAGCGAGACCCGCTGGCGACTTCTGGCGCAGGCGCTCTGTGCCGTGGGCGGGCAGGTCTACCGCCCTCGCCTAAAGGCGCTGCGCCGTATCGAGGCGGCGCTGGCCGAGGGGCGCGGCGCCACCCTGCATGGCTGCCTCATCCGCCCGTTCCGCCGCCCCGATCCGCACATTCGCGTGATGCGGGAGCCGGCCGCCGTGGCCGGCTGCACTGCGCCGGCTCCCGGCCCGTGGGATGGCCGCTGGCAGGTGACGGGCCCCGATATGCCGGGCGCCCGTACCGCATGCCTCGGGCCTGCCGGGCTTGCCCTGCGCCCCGATTGGCGGAAAGCCGGGCTGCCGCACGCGGCCGTACTGGCCTCTCCGGCCGTCTGGACCGGCTCGCAGCTCTTGGCCGCGCCGCTGCTCGATCCGCCCGGCGCATGGCGCGCCACCGCTCATCTCGATGCCGCCGCGTTCACCGCGAGCCTCTTATCCGATTGAACTGCGCGCCCGCATGACTATCTTGCCATGCAACCGTTCAATTCGCCCGTTGGCGGCCGGTTTCGCGCCATGGTTGCGCGGCCCGTCGCCCTCCCAAAGGAGTGTCCCACTTGGGTAACGCCAGAAACATCGCCTTCTGGGTCGTGCTGTTCCTGCTGATCCTCGCGCTTTTCAACCTGTTCAGCGGCGGCCAGTCGACCATGTCCTCCCGCTCGATCAGCTATTCGGAGTTCGTCTCGGCGGTCGAACGCGGCGAGGTCAACAGCGCCACGGTCGACGGCGAGAAGGTGATGTTCCGCGGCAACGACGGCCAGGACTACGTGACCATCATCCCCCAGGGCACCGAGGTGACCGAGCGTTTGATCCAGAACGACGTGACCGTGAATGCGCGGCCGCAGGAGCAGTCGGGCTTCACGACGCTTCTGATGACCTTCCTGCCGTTCCTGCTGCTGATCGGCGTCTGGATCTACTTCATGAACCGGATGCAGGGCGGCGGGCGCGGCGGGGCGATGGGCTTCGGCAAGAGCCGCGCCAAGCTACTGACGGAGAAGCATGGCCGGGTGACGTTCGACGACGTGGCCGGCATTGACGAGGCCAAGGACGAGCTGGAAGAGATCGTCGAGTTCCTGCGCAATCCACAGAAGTTCAGCCGCCTCGGCGGCAAGATCCCCAAGGGCGCGCTGCTTGTCGGCCCGCCGGGCACCGGTAAGACGCTGCTTGCCCGGGCCATCGCCGGCGAGGCTGGCGTGCCGTTCTTCACCATCTCCGGTTCGGATTTCGTGGAAATGTTCGTGGGCGTCGGCGCCAGCCGCGTGCGCGACATGTTCGAGCAGGCCAAGAAGAACGCGCCTTGCATCGTCTTCATCGACGAGATCGACGCGGTGGGCCGCTCGCGTGGCGTGGGCTACGGCGGCGGCAACGACGAGCGCGAGCAGACGCTGAACCAGCTTCTGGTCGAGATGGACGGGTTCGAGGCCAACGAAGGCATCATCATCGTCGCGGCCACCAACCGCCCCGACGTGCTGGACCCGGCACTCCTGCGCCCTGGTCGCTTCGACCGGCAGGTGCAGGTCCCGAACCCCGACATCAAGGGCCGCGAGAAGATCCTCGGCGTCCATGCCCGCAAGGTGCCGCTGGGCCCCGACGTCGACCTGCGGATCATCGCCCGCGGCACGCCCGGCTTCTCGGGCGCCGACCTGGCGAACCTCGTGAACGAGAGCGCCTTGATGGCGGCGCGCTTCGGGCGACGCTTCGTGGTGATGGAGGATTTCGAGAACGCCAAGGACAAGGTGATGATGGGCGCCGAACGGCGGTCCATGGTCATGTCCGAGGAAGAGAAGAAGCTGACCGCCTATCACGAGGCCGGCCATGCGATCGTCGGCCTGAACGTTCCGCAGCACGACCCGATCCACAAGGCCACGATCATCCCGCGGGGCCGGGCGCTTGGCCTCGTGCTCAGCCTGCCGGAGCGGGATCAGCTGAGCGTGACCTTTACCAAGTACACCTCGAAGATCGCCATGGCGATGGGCGGCAAGGTCGCCGAGGAGCTGATCTTCGGCAAGGAGAACGTGACCAGCGGCGCGGCGAGCGACATCCAGCAGGTGAGCAAGATTGCGCGCGCCATGGTGCAGCAATTCGGGTTCTCCGACGAACTCGGCCACATCGATTACGCCAACGAGCAGCAATCGTATCTCGGCAGCTATTCTGGCGGGTCGACCTCTTCGCCAGAGACGCTGAAGAAGATCGACGCCGAGGTGCGGCGGATCGTCGACGAGGGCTATGAGACCGCCAAGCGCATCCTGACCGAGAAGAGCGACGATTTGCATCGTCTCGCCCAGGGCCTTCTGGAATACGAGACCCTGACCGGGTCCGAGATCGGCAAGATCGTCGCCGGCGAGCCCCTGAACCGCGGGGACGACAGCGACGATACGCCATCGGGCAACATGCCGTCTGTCACGGCAATTCCGAAGACCAAGCCGCGCCCGAAGCCAGAGGCCGGGCTGGAACCCGAACCAACCGCCTGACGCGCAGGCCCGCATGACGGCGGAAAAGGATTGGAGCCCCGGAGCCTATGGACGGTTCCGGGGCTTTCGCTTGCGCCCGGCCGTGGATCTGCTGGCCCAGGTGCCGGCGGATTTGCCACCGGGCGCGGTGGTCGATCTGGGGTGCGGCGCGGGCGCGGCGGGGCCTGTCCTCGCGGCGCGATTCCCGGACCGACGGCGCATCGGGATCGACAGCTCGCCCGCGATGCTCGAGGCGGCGGCCCGAACCACAAGCTATGATACCGTCCTAGCCGCCGATATCGCCTCGTGGCGTCCCGCTTCCCCCCCGGCCCTGATCTTTACCAACGCCGCGCTGAACTGGGTTCCCAACCACACTGCTCTGTTGCCAAGGCTTGCAGGATACCTGCCCGACGGCGGAGTGCTGGCGATGCAGGTACCCGATCAGCAGGCCGCCCCGTCCCATGCCGCCCTGCGCAGCCTCGCGGCGAAGCTTTTCCCCGACAGGTTCGACTGGCGCGGCTGGGCGCCGGAGGTCCTGGCCCCCGATGCCTATGCCCGCCTGCTGCCGCCATTGGGCCGCCTCGACCTTTGGCGCACCACCTACCATCAGATCCTGCCGCCCACCCCCGATGGCATCGGTCACCCCGTGCGACGGTTCACCGAAAGTACCGTCGCCCGGCCGATCCTCTCTCGCCTGAACGGCGGCGAGGCACAGCGCTTCCTCGCGGTCTACGATGCCGCCATGGCCGAGGCGTATCCCGCCGCCTCCGACGGAACGGTGCTGTTCCCATTTCAGCGGCTCTTTCTCGTGTTGCAACGGTCGGCGCCACCCGCTTGACCCCCGGCGCGGTGCGGGCAACATGCCGGCCACCGCTGCGGAGAATGCCGATGCCCTCACTGCTCCCCACCGAATTCCATGCCACGATCGATTGGCTGGGATGCCTGCCCAGCCGCCGAGAAGCCCTGGCCCCGCAGGCGGCCGAGGCACTGGTGCTGACCTATGCCGGCATCGCAGGTGACGACCATGGCGGCGAGACGATGCCCGCCTGCAGCCGAACCGTGGCCCAGCACCCCAAGGGCACCGAGATCCGCAACGTCCGCCAGCTTTCCATCGTCTCCACCGAGGATCTCGCCGCGATCGCCGCCGCGATGGGCCTCCCGCGGTTGGAACCGGCCTGGATCGGCGCCAGCCTTGCCTTGAGCGGCATTCTCGACTTCAGCCACGTGCCACCCGGCGCGCGGCTGCAGGGCAAGGACTGCGTGACCCTCGTGATCGACATGGAGAACCGCCCTTGCCATCTGCCGGCCCCGGTCATCGACGCGGCCCTCGGGCAATCGGGCATAGGCGGCAGGTTCAAGGCCGCGGCCGAAGGGCGGCGCGGGGTCACCGCATGGGTGCAGCGCCCCGGGCGGATCGCCCTCGGCGAAAGCCTGCGCCTGCACATCCCGGACCAGCCGGCATGGGCCGGTCTCGACGCCAGGCGGCCGGCGACGTCGCTTTCGGCGTGATCAGGGCCCGCGGCGCAGGCTTTCGTGATCCAGCCGCTGCCGGGCCACCGCCTCGTTCCGGGTCGCCCGCCGCTGATCGCCCAGGCAGCCGCGCACGTAATCCAGATGCGCCTCCACCGCCGCCCGGGCCTCGCCGGCGTTGCGGGCCTGCAAGGCGGCGTTGATGTCGCGATGTTGCTGCAGCAACGCCTCGCGCGTCAGGCGCTGCTGGAACATGACCTGCCGGTTGTAGAACACTCCCTGCCGCAGCAGATCGAACATCGAGCGCATCATGTGCAGCATGATAACGTTATGGCTGGCCTCGATGATCGAGAGATGGAACTCGGCATCCAGCCTTGCCTCGTCGACCGCGTCGCGCTTGCCGTGCGCCTCTTCCATACGGGCGAACACCGTATCGACGACCGCAAGATCGGTATCTGAACCGGTCTGCGCGGCGCGTTCCGCGGCCAGCCCCTCGAGGTCCCGGCGGAAGGCGATGTAATCGTCGACCGCGCTGTCGTGGGCGGCGAAAAGCGCCACCAGCGCCGGCGAGAAGGCGGAGCCAAGCACCTCGGCCACGAAGACGCCGGCGCCGGCCCGGCTTTCCAGCAGCCCGCGCCGCTGCAGGTCGAAGACCGCCTCGCGCAGGGAAGGGCGCGACACGCCAAGCCGCTCTGCAAGATCGCGCTCGGATGGCAGGCGTTCGCCGGGGCGCAGGATCCCGCGCAGGATCAGATCCTCGACCTGCCGCACCACGGAGCGCGATAGTTTCTCGGGAACGATTCTGCGAAAGGTCACGTAGCCACCCCGCCGGTTCGCCACAGGTTACGGTGGGGGGGCAGACCGGGCAAGGCCGAGCGCAGGCGGTACCTGCCGCCGTAGGTTCAGCCCTCGCCGAACTCCCCCGCCATGACACGGCGCCCCCCGCACCAGCGCGGGGCGCCCCATGGCCGGCCGCGGGGCGATCAGGTTATGGGTCTGATCACCACCTCGACCCGGCGGTTCTGCGCGCGCCCCTCGGGCGTGAGGTTGGACGCCACCGGCGCATCCTCGCCGCGCCCCGTGGCCGTGACCCGGTTGCCTGAAACGCCGCTGCCCACCAGCACCGAGGTGACGGCACCCGCCCGGCGGGCGGACAGATCGAAGTTGTAGTTCGCGCTGCCTGTGTTGTCGGTATGGCCGATCACCTGCACGCGCGTGTCGGGATAGCTCTGCAGGTTGCTTGCCAGCGCCCGAAGCTCGTTGCGCTGGCTGGGAGCGACGCTGGCGCTGTCGGTAGCGAAAAGGATATCCTGCGGGAAGTTCACCAGCAGCCGGTCGCCGGTGTTGGTGACGGTGATGCTGTCGTCCAGATCGCGGCGCAGCTCTGCAGCCTGACGGTCCAGTTGCGCGCCGATGAGGCCGCCGACGACCGCGCCCGCGGCCGCGGACGCCGCGGTGGTGCGTCGGCTGTCGCCCAGCTGGTTGCCCGCCACGGCCCCGGCCAGGCCGCCGACGACGGCGCCGGTGGTCCGGTTGCGGTTCTCGGGCGAGGTGACGGTGCCCAGGTTCGGCCCCGTAGCGCAGCCCGCCAGTAGCGCGGTGCACAGGGTCAGGGCAATGGTGGGGGTCGTGACGTTCATGACTCGGCCTCATTGTTGTCGTTTGCCGCAGTATGCCGTTTTCCGCCTGCCTTGAAAATGATCTTTACGGCATTGGCGTCTGTGCGACCGCTCTCGTTGCGTCACTCTCTGCGTCATTTGCTGCGGCATCGGCGCGCGCCGCCTCCCAGCCCAGCATCGCGCGCTTCACGGTCAGCCCCCAGTGGTAGCCGCCCAGCCCGCCGGACTTGCGCAGCGCCCTGTGGCAGGGGATCAGCCACGAGACCGGGTTGCGTCCGACCGCGGTGCCGACCGCGCGGGTGGCGCGCGGGGCGCCGATGGCGGCGGCGAGATCGGTATAGGTGCAGACGCGGCCTTCGGGGATGTGCAGCAGGGCCTCCCAGACCTTGATCTGGAAGGGGGCGCCCATCAGGTGCAGGCGGGTCGGGCCCTTGGCGAAGGCCTGCGCCACGAGCGGTGCGATGGCGTCGTCGTCGGCTCGGTAATCCGCGGCCGGCCACCGGGCCCTGAGGTCGGCCAGCGCCGCTTCCGCGCCGTGATCGGCGGCGAAGGCCATGGCGCAGAGACCATGCTCGGTGGCCATCGCGATGGCCGGGCCGAAGGGCGTCTGCGCAGTGCCGTGACGGATGGTCAGGCCTCGCCCCCGTCTGGCGTAGTCGCCGGGGCGCATCGCCTCCCACCGCAGGAAAAGGTCGTGCAGCCGCCCGGTGCCCGAAAGGCCCGCCCCATGTGCCGCCTCCAGGGTGGTCGCGCGCTCCGCCAGCAGGCTTTTGGCATGGTCGAGCGTCAGGTATTGCTGATACCGCTTCGGCGAGACGCCGGCCCATTGGGAGAAGAGCCGCTGGAAATGCGCGGGCGACATGCCAAGTTCGGCAGAAAGCCGGTCCAGCGGCAGGGGCATGCCGCCCGTTCGCCCGTGCGCCGTATCGATGGCGGCGATGGCACGGGCGACGACGCCGTAATGGTAGGCGCCCGAGGGGTCCGGCGGGGCCTCCGCAGCGGCGGCGCCGGGCAGAGCTATGAGGGTGGGTGTGACGTCTGACATGCAAAAGAGTGTAGCGCCCCAGCCATCCCCCCGCGACCCGGAAGCTGCGCAACCGGCGGCGTCCCGCAGCCGGCCCACGCCGAAATCCGCAAAGGCCGAACCCGCGGCCGCCCAGCTTCCCTATGCCACCATCCGCGTCGCCTTCGCCCGCTTCGCCGCCGCCGATCCCGAGCCGAAGGGCGAGCTCGATCATCTGAACGCGTTCACCCTGCTGGTCGCCGTGGCCCTTTCGGCGCAGGCCACCGATGCCGGGGTGAACAGGGCCACCGGGCCGCTCTTTGCCAGGGTCGATACGCCAGAGGCGATGCTGGCTCTGGGCGAGGAGGGGCTGACCGAGCACATCCGCTCCATCGGGCTCTATCGCAACAAGGCCCGCAATGTGATGAAGCTGAGCCGCATCCTTGTCGAGGAGCATGGCGGCATCGTTCCGTCCTCGCGCGCCGCACTGCAGGCGCTGCCCGGGGTGGGTCGCAAGACCGCGAACGTGGTGCTGAACATGTGGTGGGGCCACCCCGCGCAGGCGGTCGACACGCATATTTTCCGCGTCTCCAACCGCACCGGCATAGCACCCGGTCGCGACGTCGTGGCCGTGGAGCGGGCCATCGAGGATCAGGTGCCGGCAGAGTATCAGGGCCATGCGCACCACTGGCTCATCCTGCACGGACGCTATACCTGCAAGGCGCGCAAGCCCGCCTGCCGGGCCTGTCTGATCGCCGATCTGTGTGGATGGCCGGACAAGCCCGCCGGCGCCACAGGACCCGAGACCGGACCCGAAGGACCCAGCGAATGAGCAAAAGTTACCAGGTTGTCGGCATCGGCAACGCCATCGTCGACGTGCTGACCCAGGCAGACGACAGCTTTCTGGACAACATGGGCATCTCGAAGGGCATCATGCAGCTCGTGGAACGCGAGCGGGCGGAAGTGCTTTATGGCGCGATGGAGGGGCGGGTGCAGGCGGCCGGCGGCTCCGTCGCCAACACGCTGGCGGGCCTTGGGCAGTTGGGCGTCGTCACCGGCTTCATCGGCCGGGTCAGGGACGACGGGCTGGGCCGCTTCTACGCCGCCGCGATGGAGGCTGGCGGCACGGCCTTCCTGAACCCGCCGATCGCCGGGGCAGGGCTGCCGACCTCGCGCAGCATGATCTTCGTCTCGCCCGACGGGGAACGCTCGATGAACACCTATCTCGGCATCTCGGCCGAGATCTCGCCGAAGGACGTGCCGCGCGAGGCCGTGGGCAACGCGGCGCTGCTTTTCCTCGAGGGGTACCTCTTCGATCGCGATGTCGGCAAGGAGGCCTTCCACGCGGCGGCGGCGGCGTGCCGGGCGGGGGGCGGCCGCGCCGGCATCGCGCTGAGCGATCCGTTCTGCGTGGAGCGGCATCTGCAGGACTTCCGGGCCCTCGTGGAGACCGAGATGGACTTCGTCATCGGCAATGCCGAGGAATGGTCGGCGCTCTATGGCGGCGATCCGGTAGAGGCGGCAGGCCGGGCGGCGGGGCATGGATGCGTCGCGGTCTGCACCCGGTCCGGCGAACCGGTGATCGTAGTCGCCCCGGACGGATCGCGATCCGAAGCGCCGGTCCGCCGTGTGGTCCCGGTGGACGCGACCGGCGCGGGAGACCAGTTCGCGGCCGGCTTCCTCTTCGGCTACGGCCGCGATCTGCCGCTGGAGATCTGCGCGCGCATGGGCGTGGCGGCGGCGGCAGAGGTGATCGGCCACGTGGGCGCCCGGCCCGAGACGCCGCTGCCGGAGGTGTTCGCCGCCGCGGGCCTTGCCTGAACCCGCCTTGACAGCCCGCGCCCGGCGGGCCGAGATCGCACCTAGCGCCCCCGAGAGGACCCGACATGGCCTATCCCTACGACGATCAGAACATCTTCGCGAAGATCCTGCGCGGCGAGATCCCCAGCGACACGGTCGCCGAGACCGAGCACACCCTGGCATTCCGCGACGTCCGCCCCCAGGCACCGGAGCATATCCTGATCATCCCCAAGGGCGCCTATGCAAGCTACGACGAATTTGCGCTGGAGGCCTCGGAGGCGGAGATCGTGGATTTCACCCGCGTCGTGGGGCGTCTCTGCGCCGAGATCGGCGTGCAGCCCGGCAAGGGCGGCGAGGGCTTTCGCCTCATCTCGAACGGCGGCCGTGCCGGCGTGCAGGAGGTGCCGCACATGCACGTGCATCTGGTGGCGGGGCGAAATCTGGGGCGCATCCTGCCAGCGGCATGAGCCTGCCCGGTGTGCGTGCTAGACGCCCTGCTGCGGCTTGGTGCGGAAGGTGACCACCCGGTAGAGATAGCCGCCGATCAGGCCGATCACGATCACCGTGGTCACCGGGTCGAGCCACCCGGCAACGAGGCCATAGCGCGACCGAAGCCAGTACCCGGCGAGCGCCAGAAGTGTCGTCCAGATTGCGGTACCGGCCAGCGAGTATAGCAAAAAGCGCCCGAAGGGCATGCCGGCCACGCCCGCAGGCACCGAGACGAACGTGCGAACGGTCGGGATAAGGCGCCCGACAAGGACGGCCATGGCGCCGTGGCGGTCGAACCACCCCGCCGCGCGGTCGATGTCCTCTGGCCCAAGCGTGAGCCAGCGGCCATGCCGGCGCGAGAAGTCCCGCAGTCGTTCGGCGCCCAGTTGCGCCCCGATCCAGTACCAGAGCGCGGCGCCGGCAAGCGACCCGGCGATCCCGCCGACAAGTACCCCCCAGAGGCTGAGCGTTCCCTTCGCGGCCTCGAAGCCCGCGAGCGGCATGATGAGCTCGGAGGGGATGGGCGGAAAGACGTTCTCCAGGAACATCAGGATCGCCACGCCGAAACTACCGATGGCGGCGATGAGACCTGTGATGAACTCGAACATGGGCGCGGATCCCGATCTTCGGCCGCGCGAGCACAATGCTCCGGGTCGTTCCGCGACAAACGGCGAGCCGCCCTCAATGTTCCAGCTGCGGCGCGACGGGTCGGCTCCGCGTCATATCCGCGGATATGGGGGAGAGCATACCGATGTTCCCGGGGCGGCGCGACGGGTCAGTCCAGTTTCATATCCGCGGATATGGGGGTGAGCACGATGATGCTCCCGCGACGGCGCGACGGGTGAGCCCCGCGTCATATCCGCGGATATGGGGGCTGGCACGCTGATGTTCCTGCGACGACGCGACGGGTCAGCTTTGCCGCTTGCCGCGAACCATCCCGGTGATGCGCAACGTCTCGTCGAGGATCGGGACGGCGATCTCGCGCGCGCGGTCGGCACCGTCGGCGAGGATTTGGTCGATCCCGCCTGGATCGGCCATAAGCCGTTTCATATCCGCGGATATGGGCGCAAGCACGCTTACGGCCAGCTCGGCGAGCCTGGGCTTGAACGTGGCGAAGTCGAGGCCGCCCACCTCGGCCAGCGCTGCCTCGAAACTCTGCTCGGAGAGGGCCGCGTAGATGTTCACCAGGTTGCGCGCCTCGGGCCGGTCCTTCAGTCCCTCTGCCTCGCGAGGCAGCGGCGCCGGATCGGTCCGCGCCTTGCGGAACTTCTGGGCGATCGTGTCGGCATCGTCGGTCAGGTTGATACGGCTCATGTCGGACGGGTCCGACTTCGACATCTTCTTGCTGCCGTCGCGCAGGGACATCACCCGCGTGGCCACGCCCTCGATCACCGGTTCGGTCATCGGGAAGAAGTCCCTGCCGAAATCGGCGTTGAACTTCGCGGCGATGTCGCGCGTCAGCTCAAGATGCTGCTTCTGGTCCTCGCCCACCGGCACATGGGTGGTGTGGTAGAGCAGGATGTCGGCCGCCATCAGCGCCGGGTAGGTGAAGAGGCCGACCGACGCCGCCTCCCGGTTCTTGCCGGCCTTGTCCTTGAACTGCGTCATGCGGCCGAGCCAGCCCATGCGCGCCACGCAGGAGAACACCCAGGCCAGCTGCGCATGCTCGCCAACCTGACTCTGGTTGAAGAGGATGGAGCGCGCCGGATCGAGGCCGGCGGCGATGTAGCCCGCCGCCAGCTCGCGCGTTGCGTGCGCGAGGTCCGCCGGGTCCTGCCAGGTGGTGATCGCATGCAGGTCGACGATGCAGTAGAGCGTCTGGATCCCGCTGTTCTGCATCTCGACGAAGCGCTTCACCGCTCCGAGGTAATTGCCCAGCTGCAGGTGGTTCGTGGGCTGGATGCCCGAGAAGACCCGCGGCGTGAACTGGGTCGCGCCGGCCGGTGCGGCGGTGGCGTCGCTGGTCTCGGTCATGCCGGGGGTCCTTGCAGGGGCGCTTGGCTGGTCAATCGCGCGGGGCTCGCTTATCCCGGCGGGCCACGGGGCGTCAATGGCGCCGGCAGACCGGAGAGGCGCGATGCAGAAACCAGACCCACGCCGGGGCGGCCCGCAGGGGCCCGTCAACCCGCTGCCGCCTGCCGTTCTGGGCCTCGCGGTGATCGTCATCGGGGTGGAGACGATGTTCAGCCTGGCGGAACGCGGGGTGCTGGGCGGCGCCGCCGGGATCGGCTGGCGGACCGGCGCCATCCAGGATTACGGCTTCTACGGCGAGGCGCTCGACTGGATGGTGGTCAACCGCGCCGCGCCGCCGGACCTGCTGCTGCGCTTCGTCACCTATCCGCTGCTGCACATGGGTTTCACCCACGCGCTTTTCGTGGCGGTGTTCGTACTGGCGATCGGCAAGCTGGTGGGCGAGGTCTTCGGCAATGTCGCGGTGCTGACGGTCTTCTTCGCCGCCTCCGTCGTCGGGGCGCTGGCCTACGGGCTGGTGCTTGACGATCCCTATCCGCTCGTGGGCGGGTATCCCGGGGTCTACGGGCTGATCGGCACCTACACGTTTCTTCTGTGGCTGCGCGCGGGCGCCATGGGAGAGAACCAGCTGATGGCGTTTCGCCTGATCGGGGTGCTGCTGGGGATCCAGCTGTTCTTCGGCGCGATCTTCGGACTGGGGAACGACTGGCTGGCGGATCTGGCCGGGTTCGGCGCGGGGTTCGGCCTTGGCTTTGCGTTCGTGCCGGGCGGCTGGGCGAAGATGCGGGAGCGTCTGCGCGGGCGCCGCTAGAGGGCGGCGGGTGGCTTCGGGGTGCGGCGCAACGCGCGCCTCAGGTCGGCCAGCCGCATGGCACCAAGCAGATGCGCCGCGGCGAAGTAGGTGACGCCACCCGCGGCGATAAGGCCGGCCAGGGCCGCGATCCGCACGAGCGGGGTGGCGAGCGCCGGTGCCAGCGCCCAGGCCCCGGCCCATAGCACCGCCCCCATGATCAGCGCCGCGGCGACCTGCCGGGGCACGCGGCGGCGGAACCGCGCGTCGAACCGGGCGACCTCCCCCATGCCGCGGGCCCGCACCCAGAGAAGCACGATCATTGCCCAGGCCGCGAGGGTGGTGCCGAGCGCCGCCGCCGGCCACCCGATGACGGGCGCCAGCCCGATGGCGCAGAGCGCGTTGACCGCCATCGACCAGAGCGCGATGCGGAACGGGGTTCTGGTATCGGACCGCGCGAAGTAGAGGGGCTGGAGCACCTTCTGCAGCACGAAGGCCGGCAGCCCGGCGCCGTAGATCGCCACGGCCAGCGCCGTCCCGCGGCTGTCGGCGGCGGTGAAGAGCCCCCGTTCGAACAGCACCGTGACCAGTGGCAGCGGGATCACCACCAGCGCCACGGCAGCCGGGATGGTCAGGGCAAGCGCGATCTCGCCGGCGCGGCTGAGCGCGTCCTGCCCGCCAGGCCCGTCACCCGCCGCCAGCCGGCGCGCCAGCTCCGGCAGCAGCACGATGCCCACCGCGATGCCGACCACGCCGAGCGGCAGCTGATAGAGCCGGTCGGCCGTGTACATCCAGTCCATCGCCCGGTCGAAGTAGCTGGAGACCTGCCGCCCGACCAGAAGGTTGACCTGCACCACGCCCGAGGCCAGGGCTGCCGGTGCCGCGACGATGGCCAGCTGGCGCAGGCGCGGGGTGAGGCGGGGCAGGCGGGGCACCAGCCGGAACCCGGCGCGCGCCGCCGCCCACCAGACGAGCCCGAACTGCAGCGCGCCGGTGACCGGGATCGCCCAGATCACGGCCCGGGCGACGTTGCCGCCGGTGGTCGCCGCCCACAGCATGAAGGCGATGAAGACGACGTTCAGGATGGTGGGCGCCGCCGCTGCTGCCGCGAACCGCCCCGTGGCGTTCAGCACGCCCGAGAGCAGCGCCGCCAGCGAGATGAAGATGATGTAGGGGAAGGCGATGCGCCCGAAATCGACGGCCAGGTCGAACTGCGGCAGGCCGGCGAAGCCGCTGGCCATCGCGAAGACGAAGGCAGGCATGGCGATCTGCGCGATCAGCGTCAGCACGATCAGGATGCCCGCCAGCCCCGCGAAGGCCTCCTGCGCGAAGCCTTGCGGGTCGTCGCCCTCTTCAAGGCGCTTCGCGAAGAGCGGCACGAACGAGATGTTGAAGGCCCCTTCGGCGAAGAGGCGGCGGAACATGTTGGGCAGGGTGAAGGCCACGATGTAGGCCTGATAGGCGGGGCCGGTGCCCAAGAGCGCCACGATCATGCTGTCGCGGACGAAGCCCAGGATGCGGCTGCCCATGGTCCAGCCGCCCACCGTGAGAAAGCCCGTGAGCATGGCGACGGGGCGCGGCACGTGCCGATCTTCCGGCCGCCCTCCGCTCACTCCGATGCGGCCCTGTCGGCGCCCCTGGTGATCGCGTCCGTCAGCTTGCGCTCCAGCCCGGCCAGCTTGTCGCGCCCGGTCACCTTCAGCCCGAAAAGGTCCTTGACGTAGAAAGTATCGACGGCCTGCGCCCCGTAGGTCGCGATCTGCGCCGACGAGATGTAGAGATTCGCCTCCGCAAAGGTGCGGGAAAGATCGTGCAGCAGGCCGGGCCGGTCGCGGGTGTCGACCTCGACGATCGTGAAGATCTCGGACCCCTCGTTGTCGAACGCGATCGAGGTCGGGTGGCGGAAGGCGCGCTCGCGCTTCTTGATCCGGTCGCGGCTGGCCATGGCGTCGCGGGCCAGCACCTCGCCGCCTAGGATCTTGCCGATGGTTGCCTTCACGCGGTCGTGCCTGGCGGGATCGTAGGGCGCGCCGTCGGCATCCTGGACCCAGAAGGCGGCTGTCACGAACCCGTCCTTCGTGGTGTAGCTGCGCGCGTCCACGACGTTGGCGCCGACCAGCGCCAGCGCGCCGGCGAGCCGCGCGAAGATGCCGGGATGGTCGGCCATGGCGAAGCAGATAAGGGTCGCGTCGCGCGCCTCGTCGGCCGTCAGCTCCAGCCGGATCTCGCTGCCGCCGATCCCCTGCAGCAGTCGGGCGAAGGCGGCCTGCGTCTCTGTCTGGAGCCCTTGCCAGTATGGGCCGTAATGGCGGGCCAGTTCCGCCGCGACGTCGTTCGAAGGCCAATCCGCCAGCGCGGTGCGCAGGGCGCTGCGCGCCTCTCCCTCGCGGGCCTCGCGGTTCAGTTCCTCGAGGCCGGTGGACAGGGCCGTGGAGGTCTGCCGGTAGAGGTTGCGCAGCAACTGCGCCTTCCAGTTGTTCCAGACCCCCGGCCCGACGCCGATGATGTCGCACGTGGTCAGCAGCGCCAGCAGATCCAGCCGCTTCTGGGTCTTCACCGCCTTGGCGAAGTCGCGAATGGTGCGCGGGTCGGACAGGTCGCGCTTTTGCGCCATGTCGGACATCAGCAGGTGGTATCGCACCAGCCATTCCACCGTCGCGCATTCGTCGGGCTTCAGGCCGAGCCGCGGCGCGACCGTGCGGGCGATCCGCGCGCCGAGGACGGAATGGTCCTCCGCCCGGCCCTTGCCGATGTCGTGCAGGAACAGCGCCAGGTAGAGGACCCGGCGGTTAACGCCTCCCTCCGCCATCAGGCGGGAGGCGACGGGCAGGCTTTCTGCCATCTCCCCGCGTTCGATGCCGGCAAGGGTCGAGATGCACTGGATGGTATGCTCGTCGACCGTGAAGTGATGATACATGTTGAACTGCATCATCGCGACGACGGGCTGGAATTCCGGCACGAAGGCGGCCAGCACGCCCAGCTCGTTCATCCGCCGCAGCGCGCGTTCGGGATTGCCCCGCTTCAGAAGGAGGGCCTGGAAGATGCGCACGGCTTCCTTGTCGCGGCGCAGCGCATCGTCGATCAGGTGCAGGTTGGCCGCGATCAGCCGCATCGCGTCGGGGTGGATCAGGTAGCCGGTGCGCAGGGCCTCGTCGAAGATCCGCAGCAGGTTCAGTTTCTCGGAGAGGAAGGTTTGCGGATCCTCGTAGGTCAGCCGGTTCTGTACCCGCTTGAAGCCGGGTCGCAGCTTCTTGCGGCGCTTGAAGAGGCCGATAAGCGACGGCGCCCGTTTCACGTGGGTCGCCTCCATCGCCGCGAGGAAGATGCGCGTCAGCTCGCCGACCTTGGTGGCGGTGCGGAAATAGTCCTGCATGAAATGCTCGACTGCCCGGCGTCCGCCGCGATCGGCGTAGCCCAGACGCTCGGCGACATCGACCTGCAGATCGAAGGTCAGCTGCTCCATCGCCCGCCCCGAGATCAGATGCAGCTGGTTGCGCACGGCCCAGAGGAAATTTTCGGCGCTGTGGAACTGGTCGTATTCGTCCTGCGTGAAGACGCCGAGCGGCACCAGCTCGGCCGCGCGGTCGACCCCGTGGACGTACTTGCCGATCCAGAACAGCGATTGCAGGTCGCGCAGGCCGCCCTTGCCCTCCTTGACGTTGGGCTCGGTGACGTAGCGCTGGCCGCCCTGCTTGCGGTGCCGCGCGCTGCGTTCGGCCAGCTTGCCCTCGATGAATTCGGATTCCGTTCCATGGAAAAGCTCGGCCCGGAGGCGACCGTGCAGCTCCTCGGTGAGCGGGCTGTGGCCGGCAAGATGCCGGTGTTCCAGAAGCGAGGTGCGGATCGTCAGGTCTTCCCGCGACAGGCGCAGCGCCTCGTCGATCGTGCGGCTGGCATGGCCGACCTTGAAGCGCAGATCCCACAGGATGTAGAGCATCGACTCGATGACGCTTTCGGCCCAGGCATTGATCTTCCACGGGGTGAGGAACAGCAGGTCGACATCGGAATGCGGCGACATCTCGGCCCGGCCGTAGCCGCCGACGGCGAGAAGCGCGAGGCTCGTCGCGTCGCCGGCCGATTGCGGGCGGTGCAGATGGCGGACGGTGGCGGCGTGCACGGTGCGGACAATCCCGTCGGTCAGGCAGGCATAGGCATGGACGGCCGCGCCAAACTCCCAGGGGCGTTCGAGGATGGCGGCATCGAGGCGCGCCGCTGCGGCGGCCCGGTGCCCCTGCAGACACGAGACGATGCCGCGGCGGAGTACCATCGGGCTGTCCGCCGCGAGGGCGAGCGCGTCGATCTTGGCTGCGATTTCGGCAGCATCTAGGATCTCTGCCCGTGGCAGGATCAGCTCTGGCTGGGGCGCGAGCGTGGCCCGGGCCGGCCTGGGCGCGGGGCCGGCCGTGCGGGGCAGGGGGCCCGGCACGGAAGGGCTCGGCCCAGGGTTCCCTTCGGGGCGTTCCGGCCCCGTCGGATGCCCGGACCCGGCCCTTCCCGCGGCCAACGCGAGGTCCGCCGTCCGTAGGGTCGAAGCGGAGCGCGCGCTTGTCGGGGCGAGAATCCCCGCGTCGTCGCCCTCCGGCGGGGTTGGGCGCGCCTTGCTCATTCCGTTCGGGTCAGAACCCGGCGCCGCCAAGACGCCCCGGTGCGGCGCTGACGATGGTCACCCGGTTGTCGTTGATCCGGGCGACGGCGAGCGCACGCTCGTTGGACCCGTTCGTGAGAAGCCGGAAAACCCCCGTTCCGCCGGAGAAGCCGCCCGCGCGGGTCAAATTTCCGGCGGTCGGCGCCTGCCCCGCGGCCGCGAGCGCCCCGATCGCGGCGATCCCGTCGAAGGCGAGGCTGGCCGTCGCGTGCGGCGATGCCCCGAAGGCTGCGGCGTAGCGCCCGGCGAAGCGGCTGGCCGCGGCTGGATCGGGCAGCGCGAAGACCCCGCCCTGCAGGCCCGGCAGCGCGATCGCCGAGGCAGGAACGTCCCACCGCGTGAGGCCCATGTACTGGATGCTGTCGCGGGTGAGCCCGGCCTCCGGCAGGAACTGAACGAGGAACGGCAGCGCCTCGTTGGGTGGCGAGGTGAGAAAGGCGACCTGCGCGCCGGTCTGCTCCGCCTGGGCCGCGATGCCGGGGGCCACGGCCTGGATACCCTGCTGCGACAGCGGGAAGGTGGCGTTCGCCACCAGTTGCCCGCCCTGGCGCTGGACCGCCCCCGCGATCGCGCTGCGGCCGACATCGCCCGCAGCCCCCTCGCCGCTGACGACCATGAACCGGTTCAGCCCCTGGCCCCTGGCGTAGCCCACCAGGCGGTTGGCCGTGTTGTCGAATGTGGGGCCGAGGATGAAGACGTTGCCGCCCGCCACGGCGGGGTTGTTGGAGAAGCTCAGAACGCTCAGCCCGCGGCCCGCGACCGCGAGCCCCGCGGCATTGGCCGATTGCGCGAAGAGCGGCCCGAGGATGACCTCGGCACCTTCGTTCGCGGCCTGGGTGGCTACCTGCGCCGCCTGGGCCGCCGAACCGGCCGTATCGTAGACTTGCAGGTCGATCTGCGCGCCCTCCAGCCCGGCCACGGCCATGCGCGCGGCATTCGTGAGGCTTTGGCCGATGAAGGCGATGTTGGGGTCGGCCGCCCCGGCGGGAACCAGCAGCGCCACGCGGACCGCACCGGTGGTAGTGCGGCTGGCGCCGCCGCCCGGTGCGGCGGGATCGCAGGCCGCCAGCGCGAGGCCAGCGAGGCCCAGGAGCACACCGGAGAGCCAGCGCCGGCGGCCTGAAACGATGGGAAACCTCATGATGATGCGCCTCGCAGGTCGATCTGGCCACGCCGTTGGCATGAGCAGCGTTTACAATCCGTTGTCCCGGCCTCGCTTGTCGCAGGCCGCGCACTGATCTAGCCCCAGTCTATGCAGCCGATCCGAGAGGTCCACCCGTGAATCACCACACGAGCGCGCTGGCGCCGGCCCTCTATCTCGTCGCGACCCCGATCGGTGCGGCGCGCGACATCACCCTGCGGGCCCTCGACGTTCTGGCCTCCGCCGACATCCTGGTGGCCGAGGACACGCGCAGTCTGCGCAAGCTCATGGGGATGCACGGAATTCCACTGGGGCAGCGGCCGCTCTGGAGCTACCACGATCATAGCAAGGAGGCGATGTGCCGGCGGGTGGCCGAGGCGATCCTGGGCGGCGCCTCGCTGGCCTATGGCTCCGAAGCCGGGACGCCGATGATCGCCGATCCCGGGTTCGGGCTTGTCCAGGCGGTGCGCGAGGGCGGCGGGCGGGTCATCCCCGTTCCGGGCGCCTCGGCGGTTCTGGCGGCACTGTGCGCCGCGGGCCTGCCGACGGATCGTTTCCTCTTCCTCGGCTTCGCGCCACCGAAGCGAAGCGCGCGGCAGCAGTGGCTGCGGGAGGTCGAGGGGATCGCGGCGACGCTGGTCATGTACGAATCCCCCAGGCGCCTTCACGAAATGTTGGAAGATCTGGTGGAGGTATTTGGAGAGGAGCGGGAGGTGGCGATGTGCCGTGAGCTGACGAAAAAGTTCGAGGAGGTGCGGCGCGCGCCCGCCGGACTGCTGGCGGCCGAGCTTGCCGGTCCGCCTCCGAAGGGGGAATGCGTCCTGGTGGTCGCGCCGCCGTCGCGCGACGTGGTCGATGGCCCGGCGCTCGACGCGGCGATCCGCCTGGCGCTGCGCGGCGAGAGCGTGCGCGATGCCAGCGCCTCCGTCGCCGAGGCGTTCGGCGTTCCCCGCCGGGAGGTCTACCGCCGGGCGCTCGAACTGGCGGCAGGCCCGGACGGGCCGCAATGAGCGGGGCGGTGTCCTTTCATGCCGGTCTGGCGGCCGAGGCGATCGTGGCGCGGCACTATGCCCGTGGCGGCGCCCGGCTGCGCGAGATGCGATGGCGCGGCGACGGCGGCGAGATCGACCTGGTGCTGGAGGATGGCGCGGCGCTGGTCTTCGTCGAGGTGAAGAAGGGCCGCGACTTCGCCCACGCGGCCCGCCGCATCGGTGCGGCGCAGCAGGCGCGATTGCAGCAGGCGGCGGGCGCCTACCTGAGCGGGTGCCCTGCCGGGCTCGACACGGAATGCCGGTTCGACGTGGCGCTGGTGGACGGGGCCGGCCGGGTCGAGATCCTGAGGAACGCGTTCATGTAGCCGCTTTCGCCCGCGGTTGCGGCGGGGGTGGCTTTGCGGCATGTGGCGGCTTGAACGGGCGCGCTGCGGCGGACCCGACCTGGCCGGGGGGCACCCATGAAGATCGCGTTTCAGATGGATCCGATTGCGTCGGTCAACATCGAGGCCGACAGCACCTTTCGCCTGGCCGAGGAAGCCCAGGCGCGCGGGCACACGCTGTTCTACTACCCGCCCGAGGCTTTGCGCTATGAGGCAGGCGAGGTCTCTGCGCGCGGCAGGCCCTTCACGGTGCGGCGCAAGCAGGGCGACCACGTTGCATTCGGCGCGCTTGAGGACCGGGTACTTTCCTCCTTCGACGCGGTCTGGCTGCGGCAGGACCCGCCGTTCGACATGTTCTACATCACCACGACGCATCTGCTGCAGCGGGCGGGGCCGAAGACGCTGGTGGTCAACGATCCGTTCTGGGTGCGGAACTCACCTGAAAAGCTGCTGGTGCTGGACTACCCCGACCTCATCCCGCCGACGATGATCGCGCGCGACCTCGAGAGCCTTCGCGCGTTCAAGGACGAGCACGGCGACATCATCCTGAAGCCTCTCTACGGCAACGGCGGCGCCGGCGTGTTCCGCCTCGGCGCCTCAGACAGGAACCTCGCTGCGCTGCACGAACTCTTCACCGGGTTCAGCCGCGAGCCCCTGATCGCCCAGCGGTTCATCGCGGACGTCGCCCGTGGCGACAAGCGCGTGATCCTGGTCGACGGCGAACCTGTCGGCGCCATCAACCGGGTGCCCGCCGCCGGCGAGACACGGTCCAACATGCATGTGGGCGGCCGGGCCGAGAAGGTCGCGCTGACGGACCGGGATCGAGAGATCTGCGCCGCCATCGGGCCGGGCCTGCGCGAGACCGGGCAGGTCTTCGTCGGCATCGACGTGATCGGCGACTACCTCACGGAGATCAACGTCACCTCGCCCACCGGCATCCAGGAGCTGGAGCGGTTCGACGACATCAACGTCGCCGCGATGATCTGGGAGGCGGTCGAGGCGCGGCACGCGGCGCTCTGAGCGCTCAGCCCTGGCCGCTGCCCATCCGAAAGCCAAGCGCCTCTGCCACATGGGGCCGCCCGACGCCATCGGCTCCGTCGAGATCGGCGATGGTGCGCGCGACCCGCAGCACCCGGTGGAAGCCGCGCGCGGTCAGGCCGAACCGCTCTGCGGCGCGGGTCAGCATCTCGCGCCCTGCGGCATCGGGGCGGGCCACCCGCTCCAGCACCTCGCCCTCGGCATCCGCGTTCACCCTCAGCCCCGTGTCGCCGAACCGGGCCGCCTGCACCTCGCGGGCCGCGGCAACGCGGGCGGCCACGGCGGCGCTGGTCTCCCCCGAGGCGGGCAGGTCGAGATCGGCGTAGCCCACCGGCGGCACGTCGATCCGGATGTCGAAGCGGTCCAGCAGCGGGCCGGAGACACGGCCGAGATAATCCTCTCCGCAGGCGGGCACCCGGGCGCAGGCGCGGGCGGGATCTGCCATGTAGCCGCAGCGGCAGGGGTTGGCAGCGGCGATCAGCAGGAACCGCGCAGGGTAGCGGACATGGGCGTTGGCGCGGCTGACGACCACGTCGCCGGTCTCGATCGGCTGGCGCAGGGTTTCCAGCACGGCCCGCGGAAATTCCGGTAGCTCGTCGAGGAAGAGAACGCCGTTGTGCGCCAGGCTGATCTCGCCCGGCTTCGCGCCCCGGCCGCCGCCCACCACCGAGGGCACCGAGGCGGTGTGGTGCGGGCGGCGGAAGGGCCGCTGCCGCGAGATGCCGCCTTCCTGCAGGAGGCCCGCCATCGAATGCACCATCGAGGTCTCCAGCGCCTCCGCGGCGGTCAGTGGCGGCAGCAGGCCCGGCAGCCGCGCTGCCATCATCGACTTGCCGGATCCCGGCGCGCCCACCATCAGCAGGTGGTGACGCCCGGCGGCGGCGATCTCGAGCGCCCGCTTGGCGCGTTCCTGGCCCTTGACGTCGCGCAGATCGCCGGCGGCGGCCGCTGCCTCGGCCACAAGGCCCGGCTGGGCATCGGGCAGCAGCGCCTGGCCGGTGAAGTGACGCACGAACTCCGCCAGCGAGGCCGCCGCCATCACCCGTGCATCCGCCACCCAGGCCGCCTCCGCCCCGCAGCCCGCGGGGCAGAGCAACGCGCGACCCTCCGCGGCGGCGGCCACGGCCGCGGGCAGGGCGCCCGCCACCGCAACGAGCGTGCCGTCGAGCGACATCTCGCCCAGCGATACGGTATCCTCGATGTCCTCGGGCGGCAGCACGCCCAGGGCCGCCAGCAGCGCCAGGGCGATGGGCAGGTCGAAATGCGAGCCTTCCTTGGGGAGGTTCGCGGGCGAGAGGTTGATCGTCACCCGCTTGGAAGGCAGGGCGATGGCCATCGCCGTCAGCGCCGCGCGCACCCGTTCGCGCGCCTCGGTGACCGCCTTGTCGGGCAGACCGACGATCGTGAAGGCCGGAAGGCCGGGAGTGATGGCGCATTGCACCTCCACCATCCGGGCTTCCAGCCCCTCGAACGCCACCGTGAAGGCGCGCGCCACCATGCCGGTCCCTCGCCCGTCGTTCCGCAGCCCTATCTGTCGAGCCTCAAGGTTTAGGGATGGTTAACGGGCCAGGGCACCTGCGGCCACGGCTTGTCGTAGGCCGTCTGATCCGGGCCGTCGCCCTGCGCCGCGTCGAACCAGCGGCGAAAGGAGGCCTCGCCGAGCAGCGCGCCCACATACGCCGCGTCCGCCGGGGGCATGTGGAGCGCATGGCCGGCGATCCGCGCGGCGACGGGCGCGAAGAAGGCATCGGCCACGCTGTAGGCGCCGCAGAGCCATGGGCCGCTGCCGCCCCGCTCTTGCCGGGCCCAGGACCAGATCGTGGAGATGCGGACGAGGTCGGCCTGCACCGCCTCCGGCAGCGGCACGTCGCGGTAGGCGCGGCGCAGGTTCATCGGGCAGTGGGCACGCAGCGCACCGAAGCCCGCGTGCATCTCGGCCGCGAGGGCCCGGGCGACCGCGCGCGCCTTCGGATCGCTGGGCCAGAGGCCCGCCGCGGGGAAGCGCGCCGCCAGCTCCTCGGCGATGGCGAGGCTTTCGGCGATCACCGGCCCTTCGGGAAGGCGCAGCGCCGGCACCGTGCGGGCCGGGGCGAAGCCCTCCATCATGGTGGTGAAATCGGCGGTGCGAAGATGCGCGAAGCGGCATTCGACCGGCAGATCGAAGTGGTCAACCAGCAGCCAGGCGCGGAGCGACCAGCTGGAATAGGCGCGGTCTGCGAGAGCGAGCTCATGGGTCATGGCGCAGTCATACCCCGGTGCGCGGGGCTCGCCCAATGCCGGTTTGTGCGCGGCGCCATCAGCCGCCGTGATGCAGCGCCGGGCCTTCAGGCGAGGTGGTTGATCTCGCCCGCGCTCGCGGTGCCAGCCCGGTAGTCGATCCGGGTGATGGAGAGGTTGGCGACGGGCTGGGCGAAGATGTCCGGAGCGGGGCGGCGCAAGGCGCGTTCGAGCTGCGAGAGGATCACCCCGAAATGCGCGACCGCGATCAGCGCGCCCTGCCGCGTGGCCACCAGCTGCGCCACGTCGGCATCCACCCGCGCGGCCAGATCCGTCCAGCTTTCGCCGCAAGGCGGGCGCACCTCGCCCGGGCGCTCGTAGAAGGCGGCGAGGCGGCCCGGCGTTTCGGCCTCGATCTCGGCGAGGGCGCGATCTTCCCAGCCGCCGAAGTTCATCTCGCGCAGGGCCGGTCGATGCGGCAGGCGGGGGCGGCCCCGTCCGATTGCATCGGCAGTAGCGCTCGCCCGCGACAGATCAGACGAGACGATGGGAGCGTCTTCGGGCAGGTACGCCGAAAGGCGGGCAAGCGCGGGGGTGTCCGAAAGATCGGCAGGCGCGTCCGTCCAGCCGACCATGGTCTTGCGATGGGTTGGCCCGTGCCGCACCCACCAGATCGTCAGCCCTTCGGTCACGGCGCCAGATCCGGCAGGGTGCCTTTCAGCGCCAGCGGCAGACCCGCCATCACGGCAACGACCAAATCCGCCCGGGCGGCGAGCCGGCGGTTCAGCCCGCCCTGCGCGTTGCGGAAGGCCCTGGCGAGCGCGTTGTCGGGCACAATTCCCTGACCCACCTCGTTGCTGACGATCACGACGGGCGCGGCGAGCGATGTAAGCGCCCCGCAAAGGCGCGCCTCCGCCGCATGCAGATCCTCCTCGGCCAGCATAAGATTGCTGAGCCAAAGTGTCGCACAATCCACCAGCACGCAGCTTTCCGCGGGCGCGGCCGCTAGGGCAGCCGGCAGATCGAGGGGTGCCTCGCTGGTCGTCCACTCCTCCCCGCGCCGCGCCCTGTGGACTTTTATTTTCTGACTCATCTCGTCGTCCCAGGCCTGCGCCGTGGCGATGTAGACCCGTGGCCGCCCGCTGGCCGCAACCAGCGATTCCGCGAACGCCGACTTTCCCGAGGCGGCGCCGCCCAGAACGAGCGCCAGCCGCGGGATTAGGATTTTGTTCATCGCGGGTGATCCGAAACTGCTTTCGCGGCGTAGTACTCAATAGAACATACCAAGCGCTCAGACCATGGGCGCCAGCCGATAGGGGTGCGACCGATGGCCTATGACGGATCCTCTGACCAGACCTTGTCGCGGCGCGCCATGCAGGCGGAGCTGCTGGATGCCGAGACCGAATTGCGGCTGGCCTATGCCTGGCGCGACGAGCGGGACGAAGAGGCCCTGCACCGGCTGATCACCGCCTACATGCGCCTTGCGATCAGCATGGCTGCGAAGTTCAAGCGCTACGGCGCCCCGATGAACGATTTGATTCAGGAGGCGGGCCTCGGCCTGATGAAGGCGGCCGACAAGTTCGACCCCGATCGCGGCGTGCGCTTTTCCACCTACGCCGTGTGGTGGATCAAGGCCTCGATCCAGGATTACGTCATGCGCAACTGGTCGATGGTGCGCACGGGTTCGACCAGCAGCCAGAAGTCGTTGTTCTTCAACATGCGGCGGGTGCAGGCCCGGCTGGAGCGGGAGGCGTCTTCGCGGGGCGAGAAGCTTGACAACCATCAGCTGCGGCAGATGATCTCTACCGAGGTCGGCGTGCCGCTGCACGACGTGGAGATGATGGAGGGGCGCCTGGCCGGTTCGGACTATTCGTTGAACGCGACACAATCGGCCGAGGACGAGGGCCGGGAATGGATCGAGGCGCTGGTGGACGACAGCGAGCAGGCCGCCGAGACCGTGGCCCACGATCAGGACATCGACACCCTGCGCGGCTGGCTGGTTTCCTCGATGCAGGCGCTGAACGAGCGCGAGCGCTTCATCGTGTGCGAGCGCAAGCTTCGCGAGGCGCCCAGGACGCTCGAGAGCCTCGGCAACGAGCTGGGCCTGTCGAAGGAGCGGGTGCGCCAGCTGGAGGCAGCAGCCTTCGGCAAGATGCGCAAGAGCCTCGAAGGGCAATCGCGCGAGGTCCACGAATTCCTCATGTGAGCCGGCGCGCGGCCCGGGCCGGCGCCGCGGGCATTGAGTTGGCGGGGTTCGGGGCCTAAGTCCTGCGGCAGGGGATCGTGCCCCGGAGAAGTCGGCCCATGCTCACCGGTAAACGCATTCTGCTGATCGTCGGCGGCGGGATCGCGGCCTACAAGTCGCTGGATCTTGTGCGGCGACTGCGCGAGGCCGGGGCATCGGTGACGCCGGTGCTGACGGACGGCGGCGCGCAGTTCGTGACGCCGCTGTCGCTCTCGGCGCTCGCCGGAGCGAAGGTGTACCGCGATCTCTTCGACCTCACGGACGAGGCCGAGATGGGGCGTATCCAGTTAAGCCGTTCCGCCGATCTGGTGCTGGTGGCGCCGGCGACGGCCGATCTGATGGCGCGGATGGCGGCGGGATCGGCGGGCGATCTGGCGGCGACGTTGCTTCTGGCTACCGATACGCCGGTGCTGATGGCGCCCTCCATGAACGTTCGGATGTGGGAGCATCCCGCGACGCGACGCAACCTGGCCACGCTGCGGGGCGATGGGATTGCCGTGGTCGGGCCGAACGAAGGCGCCATGGCGTGCGGCGAGTACGGGCCGGGCCGGATGGCCGAGGTTCCGCAGATCGTGGCCGCCGTCGCCACCGCGCTCCGCGCCGGTGCGCTGGCGGGGCGGCACGTGCTGGTGACCTCCGGCCCGACCCACGAGCCGATCGATCCGGTCCGCTACATCGCCAACCGGTCCTCGGGCGCGCAGGGAACGGCGATCGCGGCGGCCTGCGCGGCGCTCGGGGCGCGGGTAAGTTTCGTGACCGGGCCCGCCGCCGTGCCGCCGCCCGAGGGCGTTGAGGTGGCGCGGGTCGAGACGGCGGCCGAGATGCTGAAGGCCGTCACCGGGCGCCTACCGGCGGATGCGGCTGTGTTCGCCGCCGCCGTGGCCGATTGGCACGTGGCCCAACCGAGCCGCGGCAAGCTTAAGAAGGTGGCGGGTGCGGCGCCCCGGCCCATCGAGCTGGCCGAGAACCCCGATATCCTGGCCACCGTCTCTCGCCTGAATGCCGACCGCCCGCGCCTGGTGATCGGGTTCGCCGCCGAGACGGATGACGTGGTCGCCCGGGCCACCGCCAAGCGCGCCCGAAAGGGCTGCGACTGGATTCTGGCGAACGACGTGTCGCCGGAGACCGGGATCATGGGGGGTGCGAACAACACCGTTACCCTGATCACCGAGGCGGGCGCGGAGAGCTGGCCGAGCCTGCCCAAGCGCGTCGTCGCCGAACGGCTGGCGGACCGTATCGCCGGAGCGTTGGCGTGACAGGCCCCGGGCTGGGCTCCGGTCTCCCGCCTTCGGCATTCCCTGCCCCGCCGGAGGTGCACGTGACCTACGCCGAAGGTGCCGACCGCAGCGTGCCTTTGCCCTGCTACCAGACTGAGGGCGCGGCAGGGGCCGACCTCAGGGCCAACCTGCCGGAAGGCCAGCGCGCCGGCGGGCTCGCCCTTGCGCCACGGGCCCGGGCGCTGGTGCCCACCGGCCTCAGCATCGCGCTGCCGGACGGGTTCGAAGCGCAGATCCGCCCCCGCTCGGGCCTGGCCCTGAAGCACGGGCTCATGCTGGCGAACGCCCCCGGGACCATCGATGCGGATTATCGCGGGCCCCTGGGCGTGATCCTTATCAATGCGGGCGATCTGCCCTACACGATCTCCCATGGCAGCCGCATCGCGCAGATCGTCGTCGCGCCGGTGGCCCGGGCGCTCTTCACGCTGGCCGCCTCGCTCGACGAGACTGCCCGGGGGGCGGGGGGCTTCGGCTCCACCGGGGCCGCCTGATGCTGGTGGTGATCGCGCTCGGCCTGGGGCTATGGCTGCTCGGCCGCCGGATGGGTACGCCGCCGCAAGCCAGATGGATCACCATCGGCCTGCTCTACCTTGGCGTCCTCGCGGCGCTGGTCGTGCTGCCCCATGGCTCGCCGCTGCGCGTGATGCTGGGCGGCGATCTGGGCAACTGGCTGGTGATCGGCGCGCTTGCGGCGGTGGCCTTGGGCTACTGGCGGGTGCTGCGCGCCGTGCGGGGCCGGGTGCTCCCCGAGAACCGGCAGCCGGACCATCCAAAGAACCCCGCCGGCCCCCTGACCGGTACGGAGTTGGACCGCTACGCCCGCCACATCGTGCTGCGCGAGGTCGGCGGCGCGGGGCAGGTGCGGCTGAAGCGGGCCTCGGTGCTGGTCATCGGGGCGGGTGGCCTTGGGGCGCCTGTCCTGCAGTATCTCGCGGCGGCCGGGGTGGGTACGATCGGGGTGATCGACGACGATACCGTCGAGAACGCCAACCTGCAGCGGCAGGTGATCCACACCGACGCCGCGATCGGGATGCCCAAGGTCTTTTCCGCCGAGCGGGCGATGAAGGCACTCAACCCCCATATTGCGGTGCGGCCCTATCATCGGCGCCTGACGGCCGAGATCGCCGGCACTCTGGTGGCGGATTACAATCTGGTGCTTGACGGCTCCGACACCTTCGAGACGCGCGATCTGGTGAACCGGGCCTGCACTGCCGCCGGCATTCCGCTGATCGCCGGGGCCATCGCGCAGTGGGAGGGGCAGGTGAGCCTCTACCACCCCGCCGCCGGGGGGCCGTGCTACGCCTGCGTCTTTCCGCAGGCGCCCGCGCCGGGGCTCGCACCCTCCTGCGCCGAGGCCGGGGTGATCGGCCCGCTGCCGGGTGTCGTGGGGTCGATGATGGCGCTGGAGGCGGTGAAGCATCTTGCCGGTGCCGGCGAGGGGCTTGCCGGTACGCTTCTGGTGTTCGACGGGCTCTACGGGGAAAGTCGCCGCCTGCAGGCCGCCCGCCGCCCCGGCTGCCCCGTCTGCGCGGCACCCGCACCTGCAGAGACGCAGACATTCGCCCCGGCCTGAGCCGCGGCGCCACCGAAGGACCATCTTTCATGAGCCAAGCGAACCCCCTGCTGCAGGACTGGTCCGGACCCTACGCGCTGCCGCCCTTCGCCGCGATCGAGGATGGCCAGTTCGAGGCGGCGTTCGAGGCCGGGCTCGCCGCCGGACGCGCCGCCATCGCGGAGATCGCCGCGCAGCCGGCCCCGCCCACATTCGCCAACACGATCGAAGCGCTGGAGCGCGCCGACGACCTGCTCGACAGGGTGCTGGCCGTCTTCTTCAATCTCGCCGGAACCGACAGCAACCCCGCGCGCGAGGCCCTGATGCGGGATCTGTCGCCGAAGCTCTCGGCCTACGGTTCCGAGATCACCATGAACCCGGCGCTCTTCGCGCGGATCGAGGCGCTCTGGCTGCGGCGCGACACCCTCGGCCTGACGGCGGAGCAGGCGCGCGTTCTGATGCTGGTGCGGCGATCCTTCGTGCGGGCCGGCGCGCAGCTGTCCGATGGCGACGGCGCGCGGATGAAGGCGGTGAAGGAACGGCTGGCGGTGCTCGGCACCCGGTTCGGCCAGAACCTGCTGGCCGACGAGCGCGAATGGCACATGGCCCTGACGGAAAACGATCTGGAGGGGCTGCCCGACTTCGTCACCGATGCGGCCCGCGCGGCCGGGGCGGAACGCGGGCTGGATGGGCCGGCGATGACCCTGTCGCGCTCGCTGATCGTGCCGTTCCTCCAGTTCTCACCGCGCCGCGACCTGCGGGAAGCCGCATGGCGTGCCTGGACGGCGCGGGGCGCCAATGGCGGCGCGACTGACAACCGCGACATCGCCGCGGAGATCCTCGCGCTGCGGGCCGAACGCGCCGGCCTTCTGGGCTACGAGAGCTTCGCCCACTACAAGCTCGAACCCGAGATGGCGGGCACCCCCGACGCCGTGCGGACGCTGCTGACGTCTGTCTGGACCCCGGCCCGCGCGGCGGCCGAGGCCGATGCCGAGGTGCTGACCCAGATGGCCCGTGAGGATGGGGTCAACGGCCCGCTGGAGCCGTGGGACTGGCGTTATTACGCCGAGAAGCGGCGGCTGGCGGAGCATGATCTGGATGAGGCGGAGCTGAAGCCCTACCTGCAGCTGGAGCGGATGATCGAGGCGGCGTTCGCCTGCGCGCACCGGCTCTTCGGGCTGGATTTCGCGCCCATCGACGCGCCCCTCAACCACCCCGATGCCCGCGCCTGGGACGTGACCCGCGACGGGCGCCACATGGCGGTCTTCATTGGCGACTTCTTCGCGCGGTCCTCGAAGCGCTCCGGTGCCTGGTGCAGCACCCTGCGCGGTCAGGAGAAGCTGGGCTGCGACACGCGCGCCATCGTCATCAACGTCTGCAACTTCGCCAAGCCGGCGGCGGGGCAGCCGGCGCTACTGTCCTATGACGACGCGCGGACGCTCTTCCACGAGTTCGGCCACGCGCTGCACCACATCCTCAGCGACGTGACCTACCGCACGGTTTCGGGCACCTCGGTCGCACGCGACTTCGTGGAATTGCCAAGCCAGCTTTACGAGCACTGGCTCGAAGTGCCCGAGGTGCTTTCGGAATTCGCCACGCACGCGCAGACGGGGGAGCCGATGCCGGAGGCGCTGCTGAACCGGCTGCTGGCGGCGCAGACCTACGACCAGGGCTTTGCGACGGTCGAGTATCTGGCCTCGGCGCTGGTCGATCTGGCCTTTCACGAGGGCGCGGCACCGCAGGATGCGATGGCGCGGCAAGCAGAGGTTCTGGCCGAGATCGGGCTGCCCCATGCCATCGCCATGCGCCACGCCACGCCGCATTTCGCGCATATCTACACCGGCGACGGTTATTCCGCAGGGTACTACAGCTACATGTGGTCGGAGGTGATGGATGCGGATGCCTTCGCGGCCTTCGGCGAGGCGGGCGACGCCTTCGACGCCGGGGTGGCCGCGCGGCTGGAGGAGCATATCCTCTCGGCCGGCGGATCGCAGGAGGCGGAGGCCGCGTACCTCGCGTTCCGGGGCCGCATGCCTGGGGTGGAGCCGCTGCTGAAGGGGCGGGGGCTGGCCGCCTGAGCGGTCAGTCGGCCGTGGCCCCGGCGACCTCGGCGGGGCCCGCCTGGTCGAGCCGGTCGAGGGCGACGCCCCAGAGGCCCGCCTCGCGCATCCACCCGCGGTACCCCTGCAGCGAGACGCGGCACCATCCGGCGGCGCAATCGCCGAGCCGGGCGATTGCGCCGCGTTCCACCCGCGCGCGCAGGGGCGCGTCGGGGGCGGGCTTGGCGCGCAGGTCGGCCATCTCGTCGTCCACGATCACGGTGCGGCTGCCGGAAAGCAGCGCGTAGTGCACCCAGCCGCCCAGCCCGTCGCGGTCGCGCACCCGCCGCCAATGGCCGAACTCGCCAGTGACGATCAGCGGCATGCCGGTATGGCGAAAGACCCAGTCGATGCGATGGGTGAGTGAGGGGCCGCGGCGGATATTGGCTTCCGCCGCCTTCATCGAGACCAGGCGCGGCAGGGGAAGGCCGGTGACCGGCCCCACCTCCTGCGCCGTAAGTCCTGAGGCCCAGAGCATCAGCGCCGCCGCAAGGCCAAGGCCCGCCACTCCGCCACGTCTGCGTCGCGCATGTTCCATGCCGCCTGCCTGTCCTGCCGCGAGCCGCCCCCGTCTGTTGCGGTGGTCCTGCGCGCCGTCCCGATGCTTGCCACAATGTCGGCCCGGACAAGCGGCACCGCTTGTGCACGCCCGACCGATGCGCCACCTTGCCACCCGAGCGAGGCCTTGGAAAGACGGACGGGGTAGGGCGATGCCGGCGCGGGGGTTGAGTGTGGTCGTGACGCGACAATTGCCGGCCATTGTCGAGGCGCGGCTGTCGGAGTTGTTCGACGTGACGCTGCGCGACGACGACCGACCGATGTCGCGCGCCGCGCTGACCGAGGCGCTGCGCCATGCCGACGTGCTGGTGCCCACCGTCACCGACCAGATCGACGCCGGGATGCTCGCGCAGGCCGGCCCGCAACTGAAGCTGATCGCCAGCTACGGCTCGGGTGTGGATCATATCGATGTCGCCTCTGCCCGGTCGCGCGGGATCCTGGTGTCGAACACGCCGGGCGTGGTGACCGAGGATACCGCCGACATGACGATGGCGCTGATCCTCAGCGTCACCCGGCGGATCCCGGAAGGGCTGGCGCTGATGCAGGCCGGCACGTGGACGGGCTGGGCGCCGACGGCGCTTCTGGGCGGCCGCGTCGGCGGGCGGCGGCTGGGCATCCTCGGGATGGGGCGGATCGGGCAGGCGGTGGCGCGGCGGGCCAAGGCCTTCGGGATGCAGGTGCACTATCACAACCGTCGCCGCGTGCCGGTGGAGACGGAGACGGAACTGGGCGCGACCTACTGGGAGAGCCTCGACCAGATGGTCGCGCGGATGGACATCCTATCGGTGAACTGCCCGTCGACGCCCAACACGTTCCACCTGATGAACGCCAGGCGGCTGAAGCTGATGAAGCCGTCGGCCGTGCTGGTCAACACCGCCCGCGGCGAGGTGGTGGACGAGAACGCCCTGACCCGGATGCTGCGCGCGGGCGAGCTGGCCGGGGCGGGGCTCGACGTCTTCGAGCGGGGGGCGGAGATCAACCCCGCCCTGCGCGACATGCGCAACGTGGTGCTGCTGCCGCACATGAGCTCGGCCACCGAGGAAGGGCGCGTGGAGATGGGCGAGAAGGTGATCCTGAACATAAAGACCTTCGCCGACGGGCATCGCCCGCCGGACATGGTCGTGCCGTCGATGCTGTGAGCCGCGGCCGGGCATTCCCTTGCTGATCGAGGCGGAAACCGTTGTCGTGGGGGCCGGCCTTGCGGGGCTGACGCTGGCCGCGGGGCTGGCCGCGGCCGGGCGCGACGTGGCGGTGCTCGACAAGAGCCGCGGCCTTGGCGGGCGGCTGGCGACCCGCCGTGGCGAGGGGTCCCTGCGCTTCGATCACGGCGCGCCCTGCGTGCAGGGCAGCGATGCAGGGTTCGCCGCCTTGCTCGGGCGGCTTACGGAGGCGGGGGCCGCCACCCCCTGGCATGAGGGCGCCGAGCCTGGGGCAGTAGCGCCGCATGTGGGTCTGCCCGGGATAAGCGGGCTGGTGAAGCCCTTGGCCGAGGGGCTGGCGATACACCGGGGCTGCACCGTGGCCCATGCCGCGCGCCGCGGGGGGCGCTGGCATCTGGGCGATGCCGAAGGCGCCCCGATCGCCGTCGCCGCCCGTCTGGCGCTCGCGATCCCGGCCCCGCAGGCCGCCCGCCTGCTTGGCGAACACCCGGCGGCCGGGGAACTGCAGGCCGTGGCCTTCATGCCGAACTGGACGATGATGGCGGCCTTCGACGCACCGCTGCCGCTGCCCGACCGGCTTCGCGAGGCCAGCGCCGATCTGGGATGGGTCCTGAGGGACGGGGCGAAGCCCGGCCGGGGCGAGGCGCAGACCTGGGTGGTCCAGGCCAGCGACGCCTTTAGCCGGGAGAGGCTGGAAGATGGCCAGCCCGACATCGCGGCAGGCCTTCTGGCGTCCCTCCGGGCGCTTGCCGGCGAAGATCTGCCGCCGCCGGTCTCGCTTGCGGCACATCGCTGGCGCTTCGCCCGCGCGGCGGCGCCGCTCGGCCGCCCCTGCCTGAGCATACCGGACGACGAGCTGGTCATCGCCGGAGACTGGTGCCTCGGGCCTGACGCGCAGTCCGCCTATCTGAGCGGAATGGCCGCCCGCGCCGCATTTGCCTGAGGCCGTGCCGGATGGGGCTGACGTGTCGGTCTGCCGGGCTAAGTTCGGCACATGACCAAAAGCGCCCCCGCCCCGAAAACCCCCAAGCCGAACGCCCCGCAGCGCAGGGCGCTGGCCCTCGTGTATGGCTCCGCCTGCCATGGGCTTTTTGCGCTCGGCGTCGGCGGGATGATCGCGGCGATGTATTTCGGCCTGTCGCGCGGCTTCGGCGCGGTCCCGTGGCCCTGGGCCGTGCTGGCGAACCTGGCGCTGCTGCTGCAATTCCCCGCGGCGCATTCCGTCTTTCTCACCGGGCGCGGGCGGGGCTGGCTTGCACGCCTCGGCCCGGCACCGCACGGCAAGACCCTCGCGACGACGACCTACGCCATGATCGCCTCCGTCCAGCTGATGCTGCTCTTCGCGTTCTGGACGCCGAGCGGCATCGTCTGGTGGCGGGCGGAGGGCACGGCGCTCTGGGCGATGAGCGCGCTCTATGCCTCGGCCTGGCTGCTGCTCGGCAAGGCGATCCTCGATGCCGGCTGGCAGCTTCAGGCGGGCGCAACCGGCTGGGTCGCGCTCTTCGCCGGGCGGGCGCCGCGCTTTCCCGACATGCCGACGGGCGGCCTTTTCCGGCTGATCCGCCAGCCGATCTATCTGGCCTTCGCGCTGACCCTCTGGACGGTGCCGACCTGGACGCCCGACCAGCTTGCCCTCGCCGTGGCGTGGACGGCCTATTGCGCGCTCGCCCCGCGACTGAAGGAGCGGCGCTTCACCTCGATTTACGGCGCCCGATTCGAGGCTTACAGCGCCCGCGTGCCCTACTGGCTCCCCTGGGGGCCCCGCCGCAAGGAGGCGCCCGATGCCTGACGATGCCCAAGCCTCCCGCGCCGCCCGCAACGATCTGAGCATCTACGATGCGCAGGCCGGCAAGTGGTGGTCGGACGAGGTGCGTTGGGTGCGGACCTTGCGCAACATGGTGCCGGGGCGGCTTGGCTGGTTCGACGGCAAGATCGACTGGGCGGGCAAGCGCGTTCTCGATCTGGGCTGCGCCGGCGGCTTCATGGCGGAAGCGCTCGACGATCGCGGCGCAAGGGTGACCGGGATCGACCCCGCGGCCGAGGCGATCGCGGCCGCCCGCCAGCACGCCGAAGGCGCCGGCCGCGCCATCGCCTACGACACCGGGGTGGGCGAAGCGCTGCCCTACGAGGCCGCTTCCTTCGATGCGGTCGTCTGCGTCGACGTTCTGGAACACGTGCAGGATCTGGCGAAGGTGCTGGCCGAGGTCGCGCGCGTGCTGGAACCCGGGGGCCTCTTCCTTTTCGACACGATCAACCGCAACCCCATCGCGCGGCTCGCGGCGATCACCATGGCAGAGGACGTGCTGGGCGTGCTGCCGAAGGGCACCCACGACCCCGCCAAGTTCATCACGCCTGCAGAGCTGCGCACTGCCTTGGGTGGCGCCGGCCTGAGCCCCGGCGATTTCACCGGGCTCGGCCCGCGCGGGCTGAACCGCCGCGGCGACCTCACCTTCGGGCGATTGCCGGGAACGCTGGTGATCTATATGGGAACGGCGCTGAAGCCCAAGGGAGATCCCGCGCCATGACGCTTGCCGCGCTTTTCCTGACCGCGCTACTCTTCGGGGGAATGGTCCTCTATTCGTTCGGGCTGGCGCCGCTGGTGTTCTCGCAGCTGCCGGCGACCACGGCGGGGAAGGTCCTGCGGGCGGCCTTTCCGCGTTACTACCTTTTCGTGATCGTCGCGGCCATCGCGGCCTCGGTGCCGCTGACCCGGCTGGACCCGCTGGCCGCGGGGCTGATGACCGCCACGGCGCTGATCGGGATCGTCGCGCGGCAGATCCTGATGCCCCGGATCAACGTTGCTAGCGACACCGGCGCCCGCGGCCGGTTCAAGGCGCTTCACGGCGTCTCGGTCGCGCTCAACTTCGTGCAGCTGGCCGCGGTGGCCTGGGTGCTGGCGCGCTTCCTGTGAGACGCGCGCGATGAGCGTCACGCTCGCGCGGCTGTCCGATCTGGCCGCCGCGGGGTTCGACGACATCATCGATGCGCGGTCTCCGGCGGAATACGCCGAAGACCACCTGCCTGGCGCCCTGAGCCTGCCGGTTCTGAGCGATGCCGAACGCGCGGAGGTCGGCACGATGTACGTGCGCGTCAGCCGCTTCGGGGCGCGGCGGATGGGTGCAGCTATGGTCGCCCGCAACATCGCGGCGCATCTGGACGGTCCACTGGCGGATCGCGACGGAGGCTGGCGGCCGCTGGTCTATTGCTGGCGGGGCGGACAGCGCTCGGGCACCTTCACGCTGATGCTGCGCGAGATCGGCTGGCGCGCCGAGGCGCTGGAAGGCGGCTACCGCGCCTGGCGGCGGCTGGTGGTGCGCGATCTCTACGATCTGCCCCTGCCGCACCGGCTTCTGGTCCTCTCCGGCATGACCTGCACGGCGAAGACCGCCCTGCTGCCGCTGCTGCGGGCGCGCGGGATGCAGGTGATCGATCTGGAGGGACTTGCCGCGCATCGCGGTTCCGTCTTCGGGGCGGTGGCCGAGGCGCAGCCGGGGCAGAAGGCGTTCGAGGCCCGGCTGGCGCTGGCGCTGGCGGCGCTCGACCCCGGCCGCCCCGTTGTCGTCGAGGCCGAGAGCAGCAGGATCGGCGAGCGGAACCTGCCGCCCGAGGTGTGGAAGGCCATGCGCGCCGCCCCGCGCGTGGAGGTGACCGCGCCGCTCGGCGCCCGCGCGGCCTTCGCCGTGCGGGCCTATGCCGATATCGCGGCGGATCCGGCGGCGGTCGCCGAGCGGATCGGGCGGCTGCGGCCGATCCACGGGGCGGCGCAGGTCGAGGCATGGCAGGGCATGGCGCGTGACGGGGCGCTGGCGCCGCTCGCCGCCGATCTGATGCAGCGTCACTACGACCCGCGCTATGCGAAATCCCAGGCCCGGCAGGCGGGCGGGATCGTGGGCGAGGTGGCGCTGGACGATCTGTCGCCGGAGGTTCTGGAGGTCGGGGCGGACAGGCTCGCCGACGCCCTGCGCGCGGCCGATGCCCAAAGGGCGGCGCCCGCGGTCAGGGCGGGCTGAGCCCCGGCGCACCACTGCGGACCTCTCCGATCCGGGCGGCTGGGGCGCCCGCTTCCCTGAGCTGAGCAATCAGGCCATCGGCCATCTCCGCCGGCACCGCCGCCAGCAGGCCGCCGCAGGTCTGCGGATCGTGGAGCAGCGCGGCCTCTGGCCCGGGTGCGAAGCCCCGCATCCGCGGGCCGGCGTGATCCGCGTTCGCCGCCTGGATCGAGGAGGCGACCCCGCGTCCGGCGCATTCAAGCGCGCCGTCGAGCCAGGGCAGCGCCTTGAAATCGAGGCAGAGCGCCACGCCGGAGGCCGCGGCCATCGCCAGCGCGTGGCCCGCGAGGCCGAAGCCCGTGACGTCCGTCATCGCGTGTGCCACCGGCCCCAGGATCTCGGCATCCCGCGTCATCGGGCGGGCCATCGCGTCCAGCAGATCGGCGATCCACCGCCCCTGCGCCCGCCCGGCCATCTCGGCCGCCAGCAGGACGCCGGTGCCGAGCGCCTTGGTGAGGATCAGCGCGTCCCCGGGCCGGGCGCCCGCCAGCGTCACCGGCGTCTTGGCCAGTCCGGTCACCGTGAACCCGATCACCATCTCCGGACCTTGCGTGCTGTGCCCCCCCACAAGATCGGCGCCCGCGCCGCGAAACACCTCGGCCGCGCCTTGCGTGATCTGCTTCAGGGTGCGCGCCTGAAGCTCGGGCGCCATCGGCGGCAGGATCACCGTCGCCAACGCGGCCTGAGGCGCGGCCCCCATCGCCCAGACATCGCCCATGGCATGGATCGCGGTGAGCCTGGCCATCGCCCACGGGTCCGCCACGAAGGCGCGCAGGTGATCGGTGGTGATCACCTGGCGGCCCTCGCCGGCGCGCAGGATGGCCGCATCGTCACCGGGGCGGCTTTCGACATCGTTCCTCCGGGCGGGGGGAAGCCCCGCCAGCCCGCCGGCCAGCGCCGCGGCCCCGAGCTTCGCGCCGCAGCCGCCGCAGAGCGGCCGGCCCGCCATCGCCGTCGCCACCCCCTGCGCCGCGCCCCTCGGCACGAGGGGTGCTGGCATGGACGGCAGATCGTTGAGCTTGTTCATGAAGTTCCGGTCGATCCGGTCCTTCCAGCGCCACATGGGCGGCCCGGCGAGGGCGAGCGCCCCGCGCCCGGCCAGGGCGCTTTTCGCGCCAAGCGAGATGAGCTTCAGGTAGCTCTGCTGCGGGTGGTAGCTTTCGCGGGAGGTGCCCGTCAGGTCGGCGCGCAGGTTGCGGCCGAGCACCTCGGCGGCGCGCACGGCGTAGACCCCTGCCTTCGGCCGCGGCGCGTGGGAGAGATGCGCGCAATCACCGGCCGCGTAGACGGCGGGGTGAGAGACGGAGCGCAGGCTGGCATCGACCGTCAAGAACCCGTCGGTCAGGTGCAGCCCGGTCTTGGCCAGCCAGCCATGGGGATGCGCGCCGGCTGTGCCCACCGTAAAGCGGCTGGGTACGTCGGGTGCATCGGCGAGCGTGACCGCCTCGGCGCCGATGGCGGTGGCCTCGGTCTCCTCCAGCAGCGAGATCCCCTGCCGTTCCAGATGCTTGCGCAACTGCGCGACGGCGCGGGAGGAGCTGCCGGCAAGGGCGCGGCCGCGTTCGATCAGGGTGACCTTCGGTTCGGCGGGGCTGACGCCTCGCAGGCGGAAGGCGATCGCCATCGACAGCTCCACCCCCGCGACGCCGGCGCCGAGGATGGCGCAATGGGGGGGCGCGCGGCCGGCCGCGACCTCTTCCACGAAGGCCGCCCAGCGGCTGGCGAAAGGGCCCAGCGGTTTCGCCGCGACACCGTGCCCGGTGAATCCCGGAAGGGCCGGCATGGCGGAGGTGACGCCGATGTCGAGAGAGAGCAGGTCCCAGGCCATCGGGGGGCGATCTGGCAGGTGGATCAATCGGTTGTCCGGGTCGAGGCCGATGGCCGGCTGGAGGATCAGCGCGGCCCCGGCGAAGCGTGCCAGGCGCACCAGGTCGATCTCGAGCTCCTGCCGGGTGTAGTGGCCGGCGACGTAGCCGGGGAGCATGCCGGAATAGGCGGCTGCGGGTTCGGGGTCGATCAGGGTCAGGCGGACGCCGGGGACCGGCGCCATGCCCCATTGCCGCAGGATCAGCGCATGGGCATGGCCGCCGCCGACGAGCACCAGGTCGCGGGTCAGGGGCGGTGTAAGGGTAGGGCGCATCGGGCGAAAACCTGTGAGATTCCGAAGGCTTCGGGTGTGGACCGGGGGCGTCCGTGTGGCAAGTCACGGCTGCGGGTGACGGGTGCGGCGGGGGCTGCTAGACAGGGGCAGACCAGCAGTGGAGGCACCGGTATGGCGACCAGAAATCCCTTCGATTACAGCGACATGTTCAAGATGTTCGACCCCGAGGAAGTGGCCCGGGCCTTCGACCCGGCACGAATGATGGCGGCTTTCCAGCCGAAGCCGCAAGGGCCCGACTTCAATGGGGTTTTCGAGCAGAACCGCAAGGCGTTCGAGGCGATGGTGGATGCCAACAAGGCGGCGGCCTCGGCCTACAAGGACCTGATGGAGAAGCAGATGGAGGTCTTCCACCAGCTGACGGCAGCTGCGCGCGACCATGCCGCCTGGGTCGACGAAGCCGCCGGCCCCGAGGCGATCACAAAGAAATCAGAGGCTTACGGGGTCGCCGTCGAGAAGGCCCTGGGCCTGATGCGCAAGCTTGCGGACAGCGCGCGGGACGCCAACGAGGAGGCCTTCTCGGCGATGAAGGGCCAGATGACGGAAGCGATGGACGAGGTGAAGCGGGCCGCAGACGCCAAGACGACCTGACCGGAATGGCGTGATCCGAAGTGTCGGCGCGGCGTCGGCTTTCGGTCGGCTTTGTGTCGGACCCCTGCGCACGGTCGCGCGCGCGATCCGCAACGCCCGGGCGAGGGGTGCGGGCGGGGGGGAGGGGCGACCGCCGCGGCCCGCAGCAGCCGCGCACCCGACTTGCGGAACCGGCGGCCGGTTGGCGGGCGTCCGCTTCACGCGCAGGACAGGGCCGCCTCCAGTTCGACCCGACCGCCGCTGCGGCACGACCGAGCGACGGCGTCGCGACGCATTCCGTCATGTCGCCGGGCGCCTCACGGGCGTCCGGACGCGCGTCTGGCCATTCGAGGAGACCGGCCGACCGAGGCGGGCCGGAGGCGATCCTCGGGGGACGTCCCGCGGGCCTTCATCCGCAGGACGCGGCTCACTTTCGCCAGGGCGGCAGAAGACCTCGTAGAGCGCGCTCATGATGGCTTCGGTCTGCGCATCGTCGATACGGTAGTAGATGGTCTGCGCGTCCCTGCGGGTGGCGACCACCCGACCCCCCCGCAGCTTTGCGAGATGCTGCGACAGCGCCGACTGGCTGAGGCCCACGACGGTCAGGAGCGTGCCGACGGACGCCTCCCCCTCCGCCAGCCGGCACAGGATCAACAGTCGGCTGGGGTTCGCGAGCAGCGACAGGCGCCGGGCGACGTTCTCTGCCCGGTCGGCCAGTTCGGATGGCGCGACGACATCCTCGTCCATTCGCTTCCCGACCCCCTTGTATAAGGACTGCCTAATGTAGATAAGGCTGATATATACCGGCGGTTCGTCACCGTAGCAAGGCGGCGCCACCGAAGACCGAACAGGAGACGCGATGCAACCCGTGGTCCCGACCGAGTTCACGCCATGGGCGTCGCTGGCCGGCGGCGTCCTCATCGGCCTGTCGGCAGTCATGGTCATGGTGCTGTTCGGGCGCATCGCCGGCATCGCCGGCATCTCGACCGGTGCGATGAGCGCTTGTGCCCGTCCGGCGACCGGTCGGAACGCGACCAGGGGATAAGGCTGGCGGCTCGCCTTCCTCGCGGGGCTGATCGCCGCACCGCTGGTCGTCAGGCTTGACGCGGCGGTCGTGTGGAGCAGACGGTCTCGGACGAATCTCATCGGCATGGCGGCGGCGGCCTGCTGGTGGGCGCGGGACGACCCTAGGGTCGGGCTGCACCTCCGGCCACGGGGTCTGCGGCCTTGCGCGCCTTTCGACGCGGTCACTGGCAGCTGTGGCCACGTTCATGGGCTTTGCCGGTGTCACCGTCCTCCTGCTCCGCCATGTCTAGGGAGGGTGAGCGATGCGCCCCGTTCTCGGATTTCTGTGCGGCCTCATCTTTGGCGTCGGGCTGGTCGTGTCCGGCATGTCCGACCCGGCCAAGGTCCTGAACTTCCTCGACGTGCTCGGAAACTGGGACCCGTCTCTGGCCTTCGTGATGGGTGGTGCGAGCGCTCACGGCCTTCGTCGGTTACCGGGTTGCCTGGCGGCGCGCGCACCCGTCCTGTCGGAGCGCTTCGACATGCCGCCCGCACCGCCATCGACCGGCCGCTGCTGACCGGCGCTGCGCTATTCGGCATCGGATGGGGCATCGGCGGCTTCTGCCCCGGCCCGGCCTGGACGGCGCTGCCGCTGGCTGGCGCCGGGCACGTTGACCTTCGTGCCCGCGATGCTCGTCGGCCTCTGGCTGGCGGCCCGTCAGGGCGATGCGGGCACGCCGATGCGGTCGTCGTCTGAGACGAGGGAGCCACCATGAGCGACCGTCGACCACCCGTTGATCCGTCACTCCCCCTCGACCGGCCCCGGGCGCCGGACGTGTGGGGCGTCTACGAGGCCGCGACCGGGTCGGTCCAATATGTCGTCGCCTGCCCGCGGACCAGGCGCGCGATCGTCGACACGGTGCTGGATTTCGACCCGAAGCGGCGCGACGGACGCGGAGGCGTCGAGCGGATGCTGGGGCTGCTGGAGGCGCGGAGGGCCTGAACGGTCCTGGTGCTCGACACGCATCCCCACGCCGACCACCTGATGGCCTCGGCCCGGCTGCGAACGCATCGGCGTGCCGAACGGCATCGGCGCGCGAACACGGCAGATCGCGGAGCTTTGGCGCGGCTTCTACAACCTGCCCGACGCTTTCGATGTGGCAAGGCACTTTGCGCGGTTGTTGAGGATGGCGACGGTTTCAGATCGGCTCCCTGGCCGTGCGCGTGATGCTGTCGCCGGGCCACACGCTGGGCTCGGTCAGCTACGTCGTGGGGGACGAGCGCCTTGGTGCACGACACGCTGATGCAGCCCGACGCCGGCACGTCGCGCTGCGGACTTCCCCGGCGGCTCGGCGACCGATCTGTGGGGCTCGATCCAGCGCATCCTCGCCTTGCCGGGGAGCACGCGCCTCTTCGTCGGCCACGACTACGGCGGGCCGACGAACGCCCCGACCAGATGGGAAGCGACCGTCGCCCGGCATCTGGCCCACAACATCCACGTGCAAGGGCACCGAACCGCGAGGACTTCATCGAACTGCCGCGAGACGCGCGACGCGACCCTGCCGCTGCCGGACCGCATGCTGGCGCGCGCTGCAGGTGAACCTGCGGGGCGGAGGGCTGCCACCGGCCGAGGATGACGGCCATCACTACTTGAAGATCCCGGTCAACCGGTTCTGACCGGGCGCCGACGGTGCCGCCCCGCAAACCGCGTCCTTCTTCCCGATCCTCGACTGGGGACGGGACTACGACCGTTCGACATTCACCGCGACGCGACGGCGGCGATCATCGTCACGATCATGCTGATCCCGCAGTCGCTGGCCTACGCGCTGCTGGCCGGGCTGCCGCCTGACATCGGGCATCTACGCGTCCATCGTGCCGATCGTCCTCTACGCCATCTTCGGCACGAGCCGCAGCCTGGCGGTCGGCCCGGTGGCGGTCGTCTCGCTGATGACAGCGGCGGCGGTCGCAAGGATCACCGACACCGCGGCATCGGCCCGGCCACCGCCGCACTCACGCTGGCATTCCTGTCCGGCATCGTGCTGCTGGCCATGGGGCTGCTCCGCCTGGGTTCCTCGCCAATTTCCTGTCGCATCCGGTCATCGCCGGGTTCATCACCGCGTCCGGCATCCTCATCGCCGCAAGCCAGCTGAAGCATATCCTGGGAGTCGACGCGCAAGGCCAGACGCTGGTCGAGATCGTCGACCTCGCTTGCCCGGCACGCGGATGAGACGCACTGGCCGACCCTTGTGCTTGGCGCGTCCACGCTGGCGTTCCTCTTCTGGGTCGCGGACGCGGGTTGAAGCCGCTTCTTCTGCGCCTCGGCGCTCGTCGGGGCGCTGCCGGACTCGTCGCGTCAGGATCGGGCCCTGTCCTGGCCGATCGTCGCGACCACGTCGTCGTCTGGCCGTTCTCGACCTCGCCGGGTCGGGGCGTCGCGGTCGTGGGCGCGTGCCACAGGCCTGCCGCGCCTCACCCTGCCGTCGTTTTCGCTGGACGCTGTGGAGTGGCCTTCGTTGCCTCGGCGCTGCTGATCTCGGTCATCGGTTTCGTCGAATCCGTCTCCGTCGCGCAGACGCTTGCCGCCAAGAAGCGGCAGCGCATCGACCCCGACCAGGAGCTGATCGGCCTCGGGGCCGCCAACATCGGGGCGGCCTTCCGCGGCGGCTTTCCGGTCACGGGTGGCTTCTCGCGCTCCGTCGTCAACTTCGACGCGGGCGCGCGTAACGCCTGCGGCGGGCGCGTTCACCGCCGCTCGGCCTCGCCGCTCGTCTCGCTGTTGCTGACACCGCTTCTTTACTTCCTGCCCGTCGCGACGCTGGCCGCGACCATCATCGTCGCGGTGCTGAGCCTCGTCGACCTCGCCGATCCTTCGCCGAACCTGGGCCTATTCCACGCTTCGACTTCGCGGCGATGGCGACGACGATCGTCGTGACGTTGACTGCCGGGGTCGAAGCCGGGGTCGTCGCGGGCGTCGCGACGTCGATCGCGCATCTCTTACGCACCTCGCGTCCGCACATGTCGCCGTCGTCGGGCTGGTGCCGGGCACCGAGCACTACCGCAACGTGGAGCGCCACGAGGTCGTGACGCAGCCCGCACGTGCTGTCCCTGCGCGTCGACGAAGTCGCTGACCTTCGCCAACGCGCGCGCCTTCGAGGGCGTGTTGCAGGACCATGTCGCGACCCGGCCGGAGGTGACCGACGTGGTGCTGCAATGCTCGGCCATCAACGCGATCGACGCCTCCGCGCTGGAATCGCTGGAGCTTGCCGTCCATCGCCTGAAGGACGCCGGCATCCGGCTGCATCTGTCGGAGGTGAAGGGCCCGGTGATGGACAGGCTGCGGCGCAGCGACATCCTCGACCATCTCACGGGCGAGGTCTGGCTCACGCAGCATCAGGCCATGAGCCGTCTGGACGCCGGGATCACCGCGCGGACGATCCCTCCGCCCCAGCCCGACCGCACCGGGTGACCGATCTTCACCGCTCGATCTGCCGCGCGGGCGGGTCGCAGGACCCACTTTCGCGGGGGGGCGGACAGTTGCAGATGCACCCGAACAGGGGCTTCGCCCGGCGGAGCGGTCCTCCATCGCCTTTATGATCGGTCCCGGACCGAGGAAAGCGCTGGTCAAGGGCCGGGGCATGCCGGGTCGCCTGGCGTCGCCTGCCCTCGGGGCGTGGCGCCAAATGTGCGAATACGCACAAAAGACCAAAGATGTCTGGCCATTTGCGCCATCCCGGCGCATTGTGCGTTAACGGCCGCTTCATATTATGGGCGCGACCGTTTGAGAGACGCCCCGCGAAGTGCTCTTGCCCCGAGCAAGGAGCCTTCCATGGAGAAGCGTCTGCCCTATCCCGTCGGCCGGAACCACCTGCTTCAGAGCCTGTCTGCGGACGACCGCGCGCGCCTCGACGTGCATCTGGAACCGGTGGAGATGGCGATGGGGATGGTCCTGGAAATGCCGGGAGAGAAGATCACCCGCGTCTACTTTCCCGAGACCGGGCTTGGCTCGATGATCGCGGTGGGGCGGGAAGGACACCGGATCGAGGCCGGGCTTTTCGGCTTCGATGGCATGTCTGGCACGCCGGTCCTGACGGGCGGCACCCAGTCGCCCCACGAGACCTTCATGCAGATCGGCGGCCACGGGCGGGCCATCGCGACGGAGCGGCTGTCGGAGCTGCTGGACGAAAGCGCCAGCATGCGCCAGCACCTGCTGCGCTTTCTTCAGGCGCTTTTCATCCAGGCGACCCATACCGCGCTGTCGAACGGGCGCGCCAGGCTGGAGGAGCGGCTGGCCCGCTGGCTTTTGATGTGCCACGACCGGATCGAAGGCGACACGATGGTGCTGACCCACGAGTTCCTTTCCGTCATGCTGGGCGTGCGGCGCGCGGGCGTGACGGTGGGCACCCACCAGCTTGAGGGCAAGGGGCTGATCCGCGCCGGGCGCGGGCGGATCACGGTCCTCGACCGCGAGGGGCTGGAGCATGAGGCCCGCCATTGCTACGGGGTGCCCGAAGACGAGTACGAGCGGCTCTATCCTCCGGTGGTCAGCGGCAGGTCGATCACGAAGACGGCGCCATCGCCGGGGGCCACGTGAACGGAGCCGCCAAGCTCTGAGATCGTGGTGGTCACGATCTTCATGCCCAGCCCGCGCGTGCGCTCGATGTCGAAGTCTTCGGGCAGCCCGAAACCGTCGTCCTGCAACGTCAGGCGCAGATGCCGCGTGCCGAGGCGCCGGGCCTCGATGGCGATCTGCGGCGGCTTTTCGGAGGACCGGGCATGCTTGACGGCGTTGGTGGCCAGTTCGTTGATGACGATGCCGAGCTTCGCGACCTCGACCTCGGACATCGCGGCCGGGTCCGACGCGAGGGTGATCCTGCAATCGAGGCTTTCGGCCACGGTGTCGCAGACCGGCCGCAGGAAGGATTCGAAATCCACCAGTTTGCCCGGACGGGCCTCAGTGAGCAGACGGTGCATGCGGGCGATGGCCTGAACCCGCAGGCTGGCGCTGGCCATGGCGATGCGGGCCCCTTCGGCATCGGCGACCGTCTTGCTTTGGTGCCGGAGCATCACGGCCACGAGGCTGAGGCTGTTTGCGATTTGGTGATCCGCCTCGGCCGGCGACAGCGGGTCCGTCGCGACATCCTGTTCGGGTGCCGTCTGGGACCGGGCGGTTTCCGGGGGTGCAGTCATTGCGCGGCTCCGAAGTGAAACACATCGACCTTATTAATACATATTCAGGAGTTGCAAGGTTCGCCAGATGAAGTGCGGCTTCGTACGCTTCGCCGACGATCCGGACGATATCGTCGACAGGTGCGCCGGTGCAACCCGGGTGATCGCCGCCTGGGTGCCGCAGCCGCGATCGGGCCCGGGACCCGGACGCGCATCGGGGCGGCGTTTCCTGCGTCCCCGCGTGGCCCAGTGTACCCCTTGCCGGAGCTCTGCGGCACCGATCGCGGGGGCCGGGGCGGGCCGGCCGCCGGGCGCCCCGGGCGCGCCTTCGGCCGGCCGGCCGGGCGGCGCGGGGCACCTAGCCACCCTTGCCGAAACATGAAACCGTCCGCCCCTGTATCCGCCAAGCCGCAAAGGGGCGCCGATGTCGATCAAGGCCGCGATCCATCACAGGACCCATTACCTCTACGACCGGCCGGTGACGCTTGGGCCGCAGGTGATCCGGCTGCGCCCGGCGCCGCATTCGCGGACGCATATCCTGAGCCATTCGCTGCGGGTGACCCCCGCGACCCATTTCGTCAACCACCAGCAGGACCCTTACGGCAACTGGCTGGCGCGGTTCGTGTTTCCCGAGCCGGTGCGGGAGCTGAAGATCGAGGTCGATCTGGTGGCGGACATGAGCGTGTGGAACCCGTTCGACTTCTTCGTGGAGGACAGCGCGAGCGCATGGCCGTTCGACTACCCGGCCGACGTCGCGCCCGATCTGGTGATCTACCGGGAGCCGGAGCCGGCGGGGCCGCGTCTGGCGGCGTTCCTGGCCACGCTGGACCGCGGCCGGCAGACCACGGTCGACATGGTGGTGGGGCTGAACGCGCGGCTGGCCGGCGAGGTCGGCTATGTCATCCGGATGGAGCCGGGGGTGCAGACGCCGGAGGAGACGCTGGAGACCGGGCGCGGGTCGTGCCGCGACACGTCGTGGCTTTTGGTGCAGGTGCTGCGGCATCTGGGGCTCGCGGCGCGGTTCGTCTCGGGCTACCTGATCCAGCTGCGGCCCGACCTGACGGCGCTGGACGGCCCGGCGGGGACGGCGGTGGATTTCACCGACCTGCATGCCTGGGCGGAGGTGTACCTGCCGGGCGCGGGGTGGATCGGGCTCGACCCCACCAGCGGCCTGCTGACCGGCGAGAGCCACGTGCCGCTGGCCGCGACCCCGCATTACCGCAACGCGGCGCCCATCACCGGGCTGGCGAGTGCCGCGGAGGTGACCTTCGACTTCGCGATGGAGGTGACGCGGGTGGCCGAGCATCCGCGCATCACCCGGCCCTTCAGCGACGAGAGCTGGGAGGCGCTGAACGCGCTTGGGGAAGAGGTGGACGCGCGGCTGGAGGCCGGCGACGTGCGGCTGACCATGGGGGGCGAGCCGACCTTCGTGAGCATTGACGACTTCGAGGCGGGAGAGTGGAACACCGACGCGGTGGGGCCGACGAAGCGGGGGCTGGCGGACAAGCTGATCCGGCGGCTGCGGGACCGCTTCGCGCCCGGCGGGTTCCTGCATTACGGGCAGGGCAAGTGGTATCCGGGCGAGACGCTGCCGCGGTGGACGTTCAGCCTGTACTGGCGCAAGGACGGCGTGCCGATCTGGCGCGACGCGGCGCTGATCGCGGTGGAGGGCGCGGAACCCGAGGCGGTGCCGCCGGGGCCGGAGGCGGCCGAGGCGCTGCTGGCGGGGATGGCCGACGCGCTGGGGCTGGGCGGCGACACGGTGCTGCCGGCCTATGAGGATCCCGGCGAGTGGCTGCTGCGCGAGGCGAACCTGCCCGACAACGTGACGCCCGAGAACAGCGAGCTGGAGGATGCCGAGGCGCGCAGCCGGATGGCGAACGTCTTTGCCCGCGGGCTGACGGCGCCGGTGGGCTACGTGCTGCCGGTGCAGGCGTGGCAGGGCCGTTCGGGCGACCGGCGCTGGCGGACGGAGCGGTGGACGACGCGGCGGGGGCGGATCTTTCTGGTGCCCGGCGACAGCCCGGTGGGCTACCGGCTGCCGCTGGGGGCGCTGCCGCATGTGCCGGCGGCGGATTACCCCTACACCAACCCGGTCGATCCCACCGTGCCGCGGGGGCTGCTGCCGGGCGGGGCGCCCGGGTCGCTGGCCGAGGCCGCGGCGGAGGCTGTGGCGCAAGCGGCGCAGCAGGGCGGCGAGGTGCAGCCGCTGGCGAGCTTCATCCCCGGCAGCGTCCGGCAGGACCGGCGCGAGCAGGGGGGGCCGCGCGCCCCGATGCCGAGACGGGCGGCGAGATCGGCGAGATCGGCGGCGCGGTGCGCACGGCGATCAGCGTCGAGCCGCGGCACGGGCGGCTGACCGTGTTCCTGCCGCCGGTGGAGGCGCTGGAGGATTACCTCGATCTGGTGGCCGCCGCGGAGAGCGCCGCCGAGGCGCTGGGCCGGCCGGTGCATATAGAAGGCTATCCGCCGCCCCAGGACCCGCGCCTGCAGGTGGTGCGGGTGGCGCCGGACCCCGGCGTGCTGGAGGTCAACGTGCATCCGGCGGCAAGCTGGGAGGAGTGCGTGGCCACGACCGAGGCGATCTACGAGGAGGCGCGGCAGACCCGGCTGGGCGCCGACAAGTTCATGATCGACGGCCGCCATACCGGCACCGGCGGCGGCAACCACGTGGTGGTGGGCGGCGACACGGTGCTGGACAGCCCGTTCCTGCGGCGGCCGGACCTTCTGCGCTCGCTGATCCTGCACTGGCAGCGGCATCCGAGCCTGAGCTACCTGTTCTCGGGGCTCTTCATCGGGCCGACGAGCCAGGCGCCGCGGGTGGACGAGGGCCGCCGCGACACGCTGTATGAGCTGGAGATCGCGCTGGCGCAGATCAGCGCCCCCAGTGGCGATGCCACGGGCCCCGCGCCGCCGCTGCCCTGGGTCGTGGACCGGCTCTTGCGGAACCTGCTGACCGACGTGACCGGCAACACCCACCGCGCGGAGATCTGCATCGACAAGCTCTACTCCCCCGACGGGCCGACCGGCCGGCTGGGTCTGGTGGAGTTCCGCGGCTTCGAGATGCCGCCGAACGCCCGGATGAACCTGGCGCAGCAACTTCTCGTCCGGGCCATCGTGGCGCGGATGTGGGACAGCCCGCTGACCGGCGACCCGGTGCGCTGGGGCACGGCGCTGCACGACCGCTTCATGCTGCCGCATTTCGTGTGGGAGGATTTCCGCGGCGTGCTGTCTGATTTGTCCGCCCATGGTCTGCCCCTCCGGCAGGAGTGGTTCGAGGCGCAGGCGGAGTTCCGGTTTCCGTTCTGCGGCGAGGTGGAGCATGACGACGGCGAGGGCGGCGTGCATCTGGAGCTGCGCCAGGCGCTGGAGCCCTGGCACGTGATGGGCGAGACCGGCGCCATCGGCGGCACGGTGCGCTACACCGACAGCTCGACCGAACGGGTTCAGGTGAAGCTGACCACGGCGGCGCCGGAGCGCTACACCGTGGCCTGCAACGGGCGCGCGGTGCCGATGCAGGCGGCGGGGCGCAACGGCGAAAGCGTCGGCGGCGTGCGCTACAAGGCGTGGCAGGCGGCAATGGCGCTGCACCCGAACGTGCCCGTGCACGCGCCGCTGCGGCTCGACATCTTCGACCGGTGGTCCGGCCGGGCGGTGGCGGGCTGCACCTATCACGTGGTGCATCCCGGCGGGCGGAACTACGAGACCTTCCCGGTGAACGGCAACGAGGCGGAAGCGCGGCGGCTGGCGCGGTTCGAGCCGCACGGCCACAGCCCCGGCGCCTATGCGCCGCCGCAGGAGCGGGTGCACGGCGAGGCGCCCTGCACGCTCGACCTGCGCCGGCCGCCGGGGGTCTGACGCGGGTGGCGAAACGCGAAAGCGGGGACCGGGGGCGCGGGCGGGAGGCCGCGGCGCCGGACCCGACGGGTCTGCTGGCCGATTACCGCCCCGAGCCCGGCACGGCAGACGAGCTTATCGGCGCCGGCGGCGCGATCCGCCCGGTCTGGGCGCCGTTCCTCTCTGCGTTCGAGGGCTACGGCCCCGATGGGCGGCGGGCGCGCATCCAGCGGGCCCAGCAATACCTGCGCGATGCCGGCGTGTTCTTCCGCGCCTACGACGAGGACGCGCCGGGCGAGCGCGAGTGGCCGTTGAGCCCGGTGCCGGTGATCCTGGGCCACGAGGACTGGCGCACCCTGTCGGCCGGCCTGACCGAGCGGGCCGAGCTTCTGGAGGAGATCGTGGCCGACCTCTACGGGCCGGGGCGGCTGGTGGCCGAGGGGCACCTGCCCGCGAGCCTGGTGGCGTCGATGCCCGAATGGCTGCGGCCCATGGTGGGTGTGCGCCCCGCGAGCGGGCATTTCCTGCATTTCCTGGCGTTCGAGGTGGGCCGCGGGCCGGACGGCGACTGGTGGGTGCTGGGCGACCGGACCCAGGCGCCGTCCGGCGCGGGCTTTGCGGTGGAGAACCGGGTGGCGCTGAGCCGCGCGATGCCGGAATTCTTCGCCGACACGCAGGTCCACCGGCTGGGCGGCTTCTTTGCCGGCTTCCGCGAGACGCTGGAGCGCCTTGGCGGTGGTGGCGCCGATGCGGGAGGCGATGCCGGCGACGAGGGCAGCGAGACGGGCGGGCCGCGCGGCCGCGTCGGCGTGCTGACCCCGGGGCTCTTGAACGACGCCTATTTCGAGCATGCCTACATCGCGCGCTATTTGGGCTTCATCCTGCTGGAAGGCGAGGATCTGGTGGTGCGCCAGGGCCGGGTGCTGGTGCGCACGGTCGACGGGTTGCAGCCGCTTGGCGTTCTGTGGCGGCGCCTGGACGCGGGCTTTGCCGACCCGCTGGAGCTGGACGAGAACGTCACGCTTGGGCACGCCGGGGCTGATGGGCGCCGTGCGGCGGCAGGGGGTGAGCCTTGTCAACGCGCTCGGCTCGGGCGTTCTGGAGACGCGCGCGATGCTGGCCTTCGTCCCCGCCATCGCGCGGGCGCTGCGGGGCGCGCCGCTGGCCCTGCCCAACATCGCCACCTGGTGGTGCGGGCAGGCCGAGGAGCGCGCCCACGTGACTGCCGCGATGGGGCGGATGATGATCGGCTCGGCGCTGGCGACGCGGCTGCCCTTCGACATCGACGAGGCGACGGTTCTGGGCGGCCAGTTCCGGCGGCGGGCGGGCGCCAGCGTGGCCGAGTGGATAGAGCGCGAGGGGCCTTCGCTGGTGGGGCAGGAGGCGGTGCGCCTCTCGACCACCCCGGCGCTGGAGGGCGACCGGCTGGTGCCGCGGCCCATGGCGCTGCGGCTCTTCGCGGCGCGCACGCAAGCCGGCTGGCAGCTGATGCCGGGGGGCTACGCGCGGATCGGCGCGAGCGCTGACAGCACCGCGATTTCGCTGCAGCAGGGCGGGTCGGTGGCGGATGTGTGGGTGATGGACGACCCCGCCAGCCCCGGCCGCGCGCCGAGCCTTGTGGAGACGGTTCGCCCCGCCGCGCCGCGTTCCGAGCTGGGCGTGCTGCCGAGCCGCGCGGCCGACAACCTCTATTGGCTGGGCCGGTACGTGGAGCGCGCCGAGGGGCAGATGCGGCTGCTGCGCGCCTATCACCGGCGCCTGAGCGAGGCGGCGGACCCGGACGCGCCGCTTCTGCGCGCGGTGGAGGCGACGCTGCGGCGCGGCGGGATCGCGGTGGCGCCCGCCATGCCGGAGGGGCTGGCGGGCACCATCGCCGCGGCCGTGCGCAGCGCCGCGCAGGTGCGCGACCGCTTCAGCCTCGATGGCTGGGTGGCGCTGACCGACCTGCAGCAGGGCGCCGCGGCACTGGCGGCGCGCGAGGCGGGGCCGGACGAGACGGCGCGCGCGCTCGGCGGGCTTCTGCGGCAGGTGACGGGCTTCTCGGGCCTGGTGCAGGACAACATGTACCGCTTCACCGGCTGGCGGTTCCTCAGCCTGGGGCGGGCGCTGGAGCGGGCGGCGGGCACCGCGGGCGTGCTGGCGGAATACGCGCGGCCCGGGGCGCCGGTTGGCGCGCTCGACCTTGCGGTGGAATACGCCGACAGCGGCATCACCCATCGCCGCCGCTACGCGCTGACCACGACGCGGGAGACGGTGGTGGACCTTCTGGCGCTGGACGGCCGCAACCCGCGGGCGGTGCTGTACCAGCTGAACCGGATGCGGGTGCTGGTGGGGCGGCTGCCGGGGGCGGAGGTGCGCGGCACGCTCTCGGACGTCTTGCGCGCGGTGATGCGGGTGCAGACGGACCTGGAGCTGAGCCGCGCGGCGGAGCTGGACGCGGCGGCGCTGGTGCGGCTGGGCGGCGACCTGGGGCGCGTGTCGGACCTGCTGACGGCGCGGTATCTGCGGTGAGGAGCGTGGCGCGTTCGGCCGGGGCCTTGGGCGGGGACGTGTGGGGCCCCGGCCCGGCCTGGCGGCGATCGGGGCCTGCCAGCAATGCGGGATCGGCGGTAGCGGCGCGTGCGGCTTGGCCTTCGGCCGGTGCCGGGCGCAGCGGGGCCGGCCGTGACGGGTGGCGTTCCGGGCCTGCCGTCCGTGCGGGAACGACCGTGGGGGGGGCTGGCCTTGCGCTATGACATCCGGCTGGTGCTGGACTATGCCTACGGGGCGCCGACGCTCTTGGGCCCGCAGATCGTGCGGGTGTCGCCGCGGGATCTGGGCGCGCGGCAGAAGGTGCTGGATTGCGCGGTGCAGCTGGCGCCGGCGCCGGCGGACCGGCGCGAGATCAGGGATTTCTTCGGCAACCGGGTGATCGAGGCGGGGCTGGACCGGGCGGCGAAGGCGCTGCGGGTCGAGATGACGGCGCGGGTGGAGGTGGCCGAGGCCCTGGCGGAGCTGGACATCTCGCCGCCGCTGCCGCGCCTGCTCGAGGAACTGGACGCCCTTCGCGACCTGGGGCCCGAGAGCCCCCTGCACATGGCGGGCGCCTCGCCGCGGGTGCGGCCGGACCCGGGCGTGACGGAACATGCGCGCGCCGCCGCCGCCGGCACCGGCACGGCGGTGGCGGCGGTGGAGGCGCTTGGCCTCGCGCTGCACCGCGACATGACGTTCGACGCGAAGGCCACCGATGCCGGAACGCCGCTGGCGGAGGCCTTCGCGGCGCGGCGCGGCGTCTGCCAGGACTTCACCCACATCATGATCGCGGGGCTGCGCGGCATCGGCGTGCCTGCGGGCTACGTGAGCGGCTTCCTGCGGACCCGCCCGCCCCCCGGCCGCGCCCGGCTGGTGGGGGCCGACGCGATGCATGCCTGGGTGCGTGCCTGGTGCGGGGTGGAGGCAGGATGGGTGGAATACGACCCCACCAACGCGGTGTTCGCGGGGGCGGATCACGTGGTGGTGGCCTACGGGCGCGACTACGCGGACGTGTCGCCGCTGCGCGGAACGACGCGTACGGCGGGGCGCGCGAAGGCGGGGCATTCGGTGGATATGGAGGTTGTGGGGTAGGGGGCAGATAATAAATTCAATGTGAACTTTTTTCTGAGTATCTCACCCAATCTTTCAATAAAATCTTGATTTTATCATTTTTTTGCACGATCTGTGAGTAAGTAGATTAGATTCTCTAATTTCTACTAAATGCTCTGAGTGATGATGGCGATAGGCATGAACGCAAGCTACTTCAGACTTACCTTACCTTCATGGCCTCAAGTAAGTAGGCCATATGCGCCTGATGACTTGCGTGATCCAGATAGTTGTCCTGGCAGGAAGTTTGAGGAGGGAGGTTCCTATTTCACAGGAGATAACAGCCTGCTGATGCCAAATGGAGATTTTCTCTACATCAATACGAATGATTTTATAGATAATGTCGCTTTCGGCCGCAACTGCTTCTTGTGCGGAAGGTTTAGCGGAGAAGATCGTCTTACCAAAGAGCATATTGTCCCGGACTGGGTGCTGAGGTGTGCAGGTATACATGATAAGTCGATAGTGCTTCCAAGCGGGCAAGAAATTCCATACAGCCGCTATAAGATTAGATGCTGCGAAAACTGTAATTCTTTTTTGGGGCGTACACTAGAGAAGAGTATATCCGAGGCATTTCTCGGTGGCTACGATTCCTTGGTAAGTTTCATCGCAGATGAAGGGCGAAAACTTGATCTTTCTATATGGCTTTCACTGATTTTCCTCAAGATCCACCTTAAAGACTGTGAATTTCGTGAGAATCTTGATCATAGACTGCCGGATGATTTGATTGGGGAAGGCTATGCGCTATGGCTTTTTCATCATTTATTCTGCGTTGTGAGGGCAAGGCTGTTCAACGTAACATACGTTGGCCCTGTCTGCGGTTCGTTAATTATAAAGAAGGTCCCAGATTATTCGCGACACGGCAGCTATGACTTTAAGGATCACTGGCTCACGCGAACCATTTATATTCGCATAAAGGAAACATGCATGATTGCATCGCTTGCCGATCAGGGTTCCGGGATATGGATGTTGAAAGAGAAGCTCAACAGAGTACCTGAAGAAGTTAGTGTACTTCAGTCAAGAGAGTTGTTCGGAGATCTAATTGCAACCCGCATGCACCTGACCGAGGAGCCGAAATTTACAACCTATTTTGACAGAAGGCATGATAACCTAACCGTGCTTGCTCAGCCGCCTTCACAATCGTTTGATTGGAAGGAAAGAAATGCAAAGATCTGCGGTTGGAGTCAGCTTATTGCGTTTTCTGACGTGTTAGGTCGTTTTACTTTCTCAGAACACACACCTGAAGAGACTATGCATGCGATTGCCAGCGGCGAAGCTTCTCTTTTTCCATCGGATGGATCGAAAAATTTCGAAAGTTTCAGGGAAGGTCCATTTTTGGACCTTTCTGAAGGGGCCAAAGATCTTCTGGCCAGTAGTGTGACCGACCAAGATATAAAGGATGCTATGCAGACAATGCTATATCGACGGAACAACGAGCAAGTATGACTCTCCCTCAAACCCCCAACCCAACCTCCCGCCCCGCCGCATGATCCTGCAGCACCCCCTCCAGATGAAACGCCGCGAGCATCAACCGCTTCGTGTACTCCGTCCGCGGCGCGTCGAAGATCTGGGCGGTGGGGCCGGCTTCCACCACCTCGCCCGACTTCATCACGATCACATGGTCGGCCAGCGCCTGCACCACTGCCAGGTCGTGGCTGATGAACACGTAGGCCAGGCCGTTCTTCTCCTGCAGGTCGCGCAGCAGGTCGATCACCTGTTTCTGCACGGAGCGGTCGAGCGCGGTGGTGGGCTCGTCTAGCACGATCAGCGTCGGCTTCAGCACCAACGCGCGGGCGATGGCGATGCGCTGGCGCTGGCCGCCGCTGAACTCGTGGGGGAAGCGGTTGCGGACGGCGGGGTCGAGGTCCACCTCCTTCAGGGCCTGGACGGCGCGGGCGTCGCGCTCCTTCCCGCCGATCTCGGGGGCGTGGACCAGCAGGCCCTCGGTGACGATCTCGCCCACGGTCATGCGGGGGCTGAGCGAGCCGTAAGGGTCCTGGAAGACCATCTGCAGGGACTTGCGGTAGGGGCGCATCGCGGTGCGGTCGAAGCCGGATATATCCGTGCCGGCGAAGACCACGCGGCCCGTCGAGGGCAGCAATTGCAGGAGAGCGCGGCCGAGGGTCGACTTGCCGGAGCCGCTTTCGCCCACCACGCCGATGGTCTGCCCGCGGCGGAGCGCCAGGCCGACGTCGCGGACGGCGCGCAGCTCGCGGACATTGCGCTTGAGGAACCCGCCCTTGCCGCCGAAGGTGACGCTGACGCCGGAGGCTTCCAGCAGCATCGGCGCGCCTTCGGGCACCGGCGCCTTGCGGCCTTCCGGCTCGGCATCGAGCAGCATGCGGGTATAGGCCTCGGCCGGGGCGTCGAAGATGCGGGCGGTGGGCCCTTCCTCGACCACGCGGCCGTGGCGCATGACGTAGACGCGGTCCGCGAAGGCCCGGACGATGCCGAGGTCGTGGGTGATGAAGAGGATCGCCATGCCGAGGCGCTTCTGCAGGTCGGAGAGCAGGGCGAGGATCTCGGCCTGGATGGTGACGTCGAGCGCCGTGGTGGGCTCGTCGGCGATCAGCAGGTCCGGGTCGCCGGACAGCGCCATGGCGATCATCACCCGCTGGCGCTGGCCGCCCGACATCTCGTGCGGGTAGGCGCCGAGGCGGTCCTCGGCGTCGGGGATGCGGACGAGTTCGAGCAGCTCCAGCGCGCGGGCGCGGGCGGCTTTGCGGGAGAGGCCGCCATGGACCATCAGCGGCTCGGCGATCTGGCGCTCGATCGTGTAGAGCGGATCGAGCGAGGTCATCGGCTCCTGGAAGATCATGGTCGACCTGCTTGCCGCGGATACGGTCGAGCCGGCGCTTGGAGAGGCCCAGAAGCTCGGTGTCGCCGTAGCGGACGGAGCCGGTGGGCGCGGCCGTTGGCGGCGAGCAGGCCCATGGAGGCCATCATGAGCTGGCTCTTGCCGGAGCCGCTCTCGCCGACGATGGCGACCGTCTCGCCGCGGCGGATCTGCAGGCTGACGCCGCGCACCGCCTCGACCGGGCCGTCGGGGGTGTCGAAGGTTACCTTCATGTCCTTGACTTCGAAGACGGGGGCATCTGTCATCGCCGGGAACTCCGTCGGGGGATAGCATGGATCTGCAACGGTTCGTCGAGGCGCAGGACCCGGTCTGGCGGGCGGTGACGGCCGAGCTTTCGGCGGGGCGGAAACGCAGCCACTGGATGTGGTTCGTGTTTCCGCAGATCGCCGGGCTGGGCCGGAGCGAGATGGCGCAGCGTTATGCGATACCCTCGCCGAAGGAGGCCCGGGCCTATCTGGCGCATGACCTGCTGGGGCCGCGCCTGCAGGAAGCGACCCGGCTGGCCATGCGGTCGCCCGCAGCCAGTGCGGAGGCGCTTTTCGGCGGGATCGACGCGGTCAAGTTCCGGTCCTCGATGACGCTGTTCGCCCAGGCGGCCGGCGACCCCGCGCCCTTCCGCGAGGCCCTGGCCCGCTGGTATGGCGGCAGGCAGGACGAGGCGACGCTGGCGATCCTCGGGCGTGGCTGACCCCGGCATTCAGCGGTCCTTCGGGTCGAGCGCATCGCGCAGGCCGTCGCCGAGGAAGTTGAGCGCGAAGAGCAGGACGGTGAGCGCGAGGGAGGGGTAGATCAGCATGTACGGCGCGCCCTGCATGTTCTTGCGCGCCCTCCGAGATCAGCACGCCGAGGGAGGTCAGCGGCTCCTGCACGCCCGAGGCCGAGGAAGCTCAGGAAGCTCTCCAGCAGGATCACCTTGGGGATCAGCAGCGTCATGTAGACGATCACCGGGCCCAGCGTGTTGGGGATGATGTGCCGCCGCAGGATGCGCGCCGGCGCGAACGCCCGAGCGCCTCGGCCGCCTGGACGAATTCGCGGCGGCGCAGGCTGACAGCGTCTGCCCGCGCACGATGCGCGCCATGTCGAGCCATTCCACCAGCCCCACGGCGATGAACATCAGCACCACGTTGCGCCCGAAGAACACCACCAGCAGGATCACGAAGAAGATGAACGGCAGCGAATAGAGGACGTCGACGATGCGCATCATGACGTTGTCGACCGCGCCGCCGACGAAGCCCGCCGTCGCGCCGTAGAGCACGCCGATCGACCAGCGCGACGCCCGTGGCCAGCGCGCCGATCATCAGCGAGACGCGCAGGGAGATCAGGATGCGGCTGCAACAGGTCGCGGCCGTTGGCGTCGGTGCCGAAGAGAAGTAGTAGCGCGCCACGTCGGCCTGCATCACGGCGCTCGCGTGCCATCCGCCGACGTCTCGACGATGCGGGCGTCGGAGAAGAGGTCGGAGCGGTCGAGATAGCGCGTGACGCGCGGGTCGATCTCGCCGCTGCGGACGTGACGGTGAGGCGCAGGATCTCGCCGTCGAGCTCGACGCTTCGATGGCCTCGAGCCGCGCGCGGCGCAGCGCGCTTTCGGCCGCCGGGCACCACGTCGTCGGCGCGCGGATAGGCCTCGAGGCTGGCGGGGACCTTCACGATAGTCGGGATAGACCCGGTCGTAGTCGATGCGGCGCGAAGCGCCGGGCCGAAGATGCCGGCGAGGATCATAGAGCACGAGGACGACGATGGAGCGCCATGCGCCGCCTTGTTGCGCCGGAGCCGCAGCAGGCGGTCTGCCACAGCGAGCGGCTGGCGCCGCCCGTGGCGGGGAGGGCGGCGGGATCGGGGATCGTGGTCATGGGCGGCCCCTCAGTCATAGCGCACGCGCGGGTCGAGCACCGCGTAGAGGAGATCGACGATCAGGTTGAAGATCACCACGAAGACGGCGACCACCACCACCGTGCCCATCACCAGCGTGTAGTCGCGGTTGAGCGCGCCCTGCGACGAAGTAGCGGCCGATGCCGGGCATGCCGAAGATCTGCTCCACCACGATCGAGCCGGTGAGGAGCGCCGCCGCCGCCGGACCGAGATAGCTGACCGCCGGCAGGCAGGCCGCGCGCAGCGCGTGGGTGATCACGATCATCCGCGTCGGGCAGGCCGTAGGCGCGGGCGGTGCGCACATGATCGGAGCGCAGCGCCTCGATCATCGAGCCGCGGATCAGGCGCGCGACCACCGCGACCTGCGGCAGGGCCAGCGCGATCACCGGCAGCACCATGTGGCCGGGTTGCCAGCCGTTCCAGCCGCCCGCCGGCAGCACGTCGAGCCACACCGCCGAAGATCAGCGAGCAGCACCGGGCGCCACCACGAAGTTGGGCACGGTGATGCCGAAGGTCGCCACGGCGATCACGGCGTAGTCGACCGCCGAGTTCTGGTCGCAGCGCCGCGACACGCCCAGCACCCCGCCCACGACCAGCGCCAGGGCCAGCGCCAGCCGCCGAGCTGTCATCGAGACCGGCAGGCCCGCCGCCGAGAAGCTCGTGCACCGTGAAGTCGCGGTAGATGAAGCTCGGCCCCATATCGCCGCGCGACAAGGTTGCCGAGATAGATGAGGTACTGCTGCCACAGCGGCTCGTCGAGGCCGAAGGCCGCGTTGAGGTTCGCCATCACCGTCGCCTCCAGCGTGCGCTCCTGATCGAACGGGCCGCCGGGGGCCACGCGCATCAGGAAGAACGCGCCGGTGATGATGAAGAAGAGGGTGGGGATAGCGCCCAGCAGGCGCCGCAGGCGTAGGACAGCATCGGATGGCAACGCCCGCTGGAGGGGCGCCGGCGCGGGTGCGCCGGACCGCGCGATGCCGAGCTCTAGCCGTCGATGCTCAGGAAGCGGGTCGGGTGGACGTTCTGGATGTTGTCCTCCCAGCCCTGCAGGCTGTCGGCGACACCAGGCCGTGCGAGGAATAGTAGAGCAGCGGGATCTGCGGCACGTCGCGCAGGAACATCCGCTCCGCTTCGGCGAGGATTTCGGCGCGCTCGGCGAGATCGGTTTCGGCCGCCGCCTCGTCCATCAGGGCGTCGTAGTCCGGGTTGTTGTAGTTGCCGTAGTTGAAGCCCGGATTGTCGGACTCGATTCGAGGAACAGGAAGTTCTGCGGATCGGAATAGTCGCCGATCCAGCCGGCGCGCGCCACGTCGTGAGATCCTTCTCGTCGCGCAGCATGGCGTAGTGGGCCGAGAGGTCGCGCACGTTGTACGTCGACCTCGACCCCGAGCGGACCGACCACATGTCGGCGATGGCGGTGGCGGTCGTTCTGGTGGTTCTCGGAGGTGTTGTAGGAGATCTCGACGCTGCAGCGGATTGTCGGGGCCGTAGCCGGCCTCCTCCATCAGCGCGATGGCCATATCCTCGCGGTCGAGCATGGACATGTCGGCATAGTCGAAGCGTCGGCGCGTCGTCCACATAGTTGCCGATGCCCGGCGGCACGAGGCTGTAGGCCGGGCAGCATCGTGCCCGCCCAGATCTCGTCGGCCAGGAATTCGCGGTCGATCACCATCGAGAGCGCCTGGCGGACATTCGGGTCGTCGAAGCGGCTCTCGCGCGGTGTTGACGGCGTAATAGTAGGTGCCGAGATAGGGCGCGATGCGCACCGCATCGCCGAGTCCTCGCTGCAGGTGGTCGATCTGCTCGGCCGGCAGGTCCGAGCAGGAATGGATCTCGCCGGCCTCGAAGCGGCGCACGCAGGTGGCGCGGTCCTCGAACGGCAGGTACTCCACCGTCTCGATGCGTCACTTCGTCCGCGGCGTGGAACTCGGGGTTCTTCTCCAGCACGATCTTGTCGTTCGAGCGTGAAGCTCTCCAGCGTGTAGGCGCCGTTGGTCACCATGTTCTCGGGCTGCACGAAGTCGGCGCCGAACTCCTCGACCGAGGCGGGATGCACCGGCAGGCCGGTCTGGTGCGTCAGAAGCTCGAGGAAGTACGGCGTCGGCGGCTCCAGCGTGATCTCGAGCGTCTGGTCGTCGATCGCCTTCACGCCGAGCTCGCCGGCTCCATCTCACCCTTGTTGATCGCCTCGGCATTCTTGATCGGGTAGAGGATGTTGGCGTATTTCGCGCCGGTCGCCGGGTCCATGATGCGGCGCAGCGAGTAGACGAAGTCGCCCGCCACCACCGGATCGCCGTTGGACCACGTGCGCATCGTCGCGCAGAGTGAACGTGTAGACAGTGCCATCCTCGACTGTCTTCCCAGCTCGGTCGCGACGCCGGGCATCGACCTGCGCCTTGGAATCGTAGATCACCAGCCCCTCGTAGAGGTCGCGCAGCAGGTTCGCCTCGACGACAGTCGAGGTCTTGTGCTGGTCCAGCGTCTCGGGATCGCCGTCGTTGCCGCGGACATAGGTCTGGGCGGTCGCGGCTCCGGCGCCGAAGGCCAGCAGCGTGCTGGCCAGCAGGGCGGAACGGAGGGTGAGGTTGCGCATGGATGATCCTCTCTGGGTCGCGGCGAACGTTCGTTCGCGATTATCGGTGCGGACGAGTCAGGGTTAACGAAAGGCGATCGTCAATGGCCCAACGGGTCTGTCGCCGCGTCATGGGTGCGACCAAAGCGAGCATTCGGCGCGATATCACGCGACTTCGGACGGCCGTTTTCAGCGCCGGGCAAGGGCGGCTGCCCCTCCCCGGGGCGGTAAGGCCGGCCGGATGCCTTCGCCTCAGCCGTAGACGAGCCGTGGCAGCCAGGTGACCACCGCGGGGAAAACCATGCAGATGGTCAGCCCCACGATCTGCAGCGACCAGGAAGGGCAGGGCGGATTTGAAGATGTCGGTCATCGGAATGTAGTCCGGCGCCACGCCGCGCAGATAGAAGAGCGCGTAGCCGAAGGGTGGCGACAGGAACGACATCTGCATGTTCACGAGGTAGAGGACCCCGAACCACAGGACCAGGTCGTTGGGGTCGTCGAGCCCGAAAGCCTGCGCCCCGAGCGCCTTGATGATCGGCACGAAGATCGGCACGCAGAGCAGCAGGATACCTACCCAGTCGAGGAACATGCCGAGCACGACCAGCAGCACCTGCATCAGGATCAGCACGCCCCAGGGGCCGAGGCCGGTGGCGGCGATGCTTTCCTGCACGAATTGCTGGCCGCCCTCGAGCACGTAGAGCCCCACGAAGATCGTGGCGCCGAACATGATCCAGATGACCATGGCGGAGGCCTTGAGCGTCGTCAGGCACGCCTCGCGGATCGTCGGCCAATCGAGCTTGCGGTGGATCGCGGCGACGATGAAGGCGCCGAATGTGCCGATGCCGGCGGCCTCAACCGGGGTGGCGACGCCGGAGAAGATGATTCCCAGGACCACGGCGATCAGCACCAGCGGCGCCGACATCTTGCCGAGCAGCTGGAACTTTTCGCGGGTGCTCACCCGCTCGTCGACCGGAATGGGCGGCCCCAGCCTGGGATAATGGTGCTGAGCACCACCACGTAGAGGATGTAGAAGCCCGAGAGCATCAGCCCCGGGATGACGGCGCCGATGAAAAGCTCGCCCACCGATTGCTCGGCGACGACGGCGTAGATGATGGCGAGGATCGAGGGCGGGATGAGGATGCCGAGCGTGCCGCCCGCCATGATCGATCCCATGGCGATCTTGGGGTCGTAGCCGCGCTTCAGCATGGCCGGCAGGGCGATGATGCCCATGGTCACCACCGCCGCGCCGATGACCCCGACCATGGCGGCCAGCACGGTGGAGGCGATGATCGTGGCCGCCGCCAGCCCGCCCTTCACGCCGCCGAGGATCTTGTAGATTACGTCGAACATGTCGTTGATGATGCCGGCGCGTTCCAGCATCGCCGCCATGAAGATGAAGAGCGGGATCGCCGAAAGCTGATAATTGGTCATCAGCGGGAAGACGCGGCTGGGCACGATATTGAGCGCGCGCTAGTCGCCCAGGACGAAGAGGAACACGCAGGCCAGGCCGCCGGTGACGAAAGCCAGCGGCAGCCCGGCCATCAGCAGCGCCAGCAGGCTGCCGAACATGATGCGCGTCAGAAGCTCGATGCCGATATCAAGACCCATCGCTCAGTTCCCCCGCGCGATGGCGCGGATGTCCTTGGACACCTTCGAAATTCCCTGCAGCACCAGCAGCACGACCGCCGAGCACCATTACCCATTTCATCGGCCAGAGCGGCACTTCCCACTCGTTGAAGCTGATCTCGCCCCAGCGGATGTTCGGATCGGTCCACTGGTCCGGGCCGAAGTCGCGAGACGATCTGCCAAGCCCGTATTCTGGCCACGTGCCCAATCAGAGACACCGCATTGCCCGATGGGCACGGCCATCGCGTCCATCGCGAAGATCCAGGAAGTGACCAGAACGTGCCCGCGAAGATGAAGAAGAAGACCGAGGTCAACAGATCGACCCAGGCCTTGCGGCTTCTTCGAAAGCGGCGCGTAGAAGATGTCGACCCGCACGTGGCTCTCGGTCAGCATCGCGTAGCTGCCGGCGATCAGGTACTGCATGCCGAACATCAGATACATGCTTTCGTGCGCCCAGTTGGTGGGGCTGTTGAAGACGTAGCGCGCGATCACTTCGTAATAGTAGACGAAGACCGCGATCACCGCCCAGTATGCGACGAATTCCCCGGCGAAGAGCGACAGGCGGTCGACCCAGTTCTCCGCGTGGTCGGCATCGGATTTGGGGCCTTCCTCCGCCTCGGCGGCGCGCAGGGCCAGCTCGGCCTCGGTCACCTCGTCCTCCTCGGGAAGCCGCGCGTTGGCGCGGCGCACGAGGCCTGGCAGCAGCACGGCATCGACCAGCATGAAGAGCAGCGATGAGCCAGAAGGCATAGCCGCCCCAGGTGTCCCACCGTGCGAGCCGTTCGATGGCGCAGGCTGCGCGCGGGCGTCAGTTTCGGCGATGGCCGCCTCGCTCTCCGCGATGCGCTCGCGGCTGCTGACGATGCCGGCCTCCAGCCGTTCGACCCGCCGCTCGATGCTGCGCCGCGCAAAGGAGCCCTCCTCGGTCTCCGCGACCTCGGCGCGCACGTCGTCGATCGCCGCGGCGTCAGCCTCGAGCCGCGGCACCTCGCGCTCCAGCGTGCGCTCTGCAACCCGCACCTGGTTGGCGACGGTCGAAAGATCCTGCCGCGCCACCCCTTCCTGCCCGTTGGCGTAGAGGATGAAGAGGAAGACGGGGATGTAGATCAGGCCCACCAGATTTTTCAGGTAGAAGCGGTGCATGCCAAGGATGCCGCCGGTCGCGAGGATCATATAGCCGAGGGCCGTGGAGTATTCGTGCCGTTCCGCCCGCGCGCGGCGGGACATGACCATTGCAATGAGCGGGAACGCGATGAGGCCGACCCAGTAGAGCCAGTGCGGCAAGGTGAAGTTCAGGCTGGGCATGATCCGGACCTTTGCGCGGGCGGGTGGGCACGGCGGCGGCGGAACCGGCGCGCGTCGAAGGGCCCCGACGCCGTGCGCCGGGGCAGATGGGGGGGGCGGCAGGGGGCGCGCGCGTGCGGACGCCCCCTGTCGGTCAGATGTCCAGGGTCATGCCTTCGGTCAGCGCCGGGTCGACGTAGCCGAGCGAGCCCGACTGCATGTAGTCGAGCTGGATCTGGAAGACCCGCGCCGCGTTCGGGTCGCGGTTGGCGTAGTCGAACCAGATCGGGATCGCGACTTCGGTCATCAGCTCCACGTCGTCTTGCGTGAGGCGGATGATCTCGGTGCCGTCGGCCTCGAACTTGCCCCAGGCCTCCTGATCGGCCTTCTGGATCGCGGCATGGTGCATGTCGGAATAGACGTGCGTCTCCATCTCGACGAACCGTTTCATCTCCGGGCTGAGGTTCTCCCACGCGGCCTGGCCGACGGTGAGGTCCATCAGGTCGACCGGCTGGTAAAGCGACATGAAGCCCGGGGGGCCCATGGAGATGTACTTGGTCACCTGGCTGAATCCGAGCGCGTAGTTCACCGCGGGGCCGACGTAATCCGCCGCGTCGATGGTGCCCTTCTCAAGCGCAGGGAAAATCTCGGACCCCGGCAGAACGGTTGTCTCCGCGCCGATCTGGCTAAACACCTCGGCAACCATGCCGCCCGGCATCCGCATCTTCAGGCCGCGGAAATCGTCGATGCTGCGGATCGGCACCTTGGAGTGGATGATGTTGGGGCCGTGATGAATGGGGCCGACGAAGTGCATGCCCTGCGCGGCGTAAAGCTCGCGCGCGATCTCGAGCCCGCCGAGCGCGTAGTAGAACACGTCCCATTCCCCCGGCTGCCGCATGCCGAGCGGGTAGGAGGTGAGGAAGGTCGCCGCGGGGATGATGCCCTGGGCGTAGATGGTGAAGGGGTTCACAGCGTCCAAAACGCCGTTCTTCACCGCGTCGTACAGCTGGAAGTCGCCGACCACGTCGTTGGCGCCGAAGGCGGTGAAGGTCAGCTGGCCGTCGGTCTTCTCCTCGACGGAGGCGCACCATTCCTTGAAGGTCGCCAGGCCGATGCCGCCGGTATGGCTGGTCTGCACCTTCCATTCGGTGCCGTTGGCCTGGGCGCCCGCAATGTGCGGCGCGGCAAGCGCGGCGGCGCCGGCGCCGGCCATGGTGCGCAGCGCGAGGCGCCGGTTCGGCATTGCGTTGGTGATCTTCGTTTTCACGTGGAATCCTCCCTGATCCGTGTCGCGGGCCATGTGATGGTTCCAGCCCTTGCGGCACCATAACGCGAGCTGTGCGCATTTGGTAAGGTTATTTTACCAAGGCGGTAGCCAGTGCCGCGCGCCCGGATGCGCGGCGGTCGCGGGTGGGCGGGCCGGTCAGGCGGGGCGGCGGGACCGCCGCCGCGAAAGCCCGCCCATCAGCGCAAGCCCGGCAGCCAGCAGCGGCAGCGCTGCCGGCAGCGGCACGGGCGCGACGCCGCCATCGCTATTGCCATCGCCATCTCCGGTGCCGTCCGTCAGCAGGCCCGACAGGAACACGGGGTCGCTTGGGGTCAGCGTCAAGCCGGGCGTCGTGTCGATCCGGAAGGTCGCGGTGTTGAGGAAGTCGATCGTGCTCTCCGAGCGCAGGCCGAACCGGAAGTCCGCCGAGGCGCCGGCCCGGGACCGGCCGGAGTAGCGCAGCGCGATCGCCTCGCCGTCGACGACGTCGAGCTGGATCGACAGCGTCTCGTCCACGGTGATCAGGTCCGTCCCGGCCGGGAACGACCCGTCGGCGACCGAGAAGGTGCTGGAGCCGGTGACGTTCGCGTCGGCGTTGCGCGTGGTGAGGGTGTTGGACACTAGGTTTGACCGGCTCCTGGGGTCGCCGGCCTGTTCGACCGTGCCATCGACGTCGACGCTGATCATCGCCCGGCCGCTGCCGGAGGCCGTCAGCACCTCGTCGAGCTGGAAGTCCACGTTCGCGTTGGCAAAGACCAGCGGGAAGGCCTCGAAAGAAGGGTTCGCCGTGGTCGCGCTGCCGAACCTGAACGCTCCTGCCGCGGCGTCGATCCCAAGCGTAGCGCTTGCGGTCACATGGTTATGCGACTGACCGTTGCCGCTGAGGAACGAGATATCCTGAAAGTCGGCCAGTGCCTGACCGGTCTCCGACACCTTGTCGGTCTTCATCTGATCGGCGAAGATCCGGCGGCCGTCGAAGGCAATGGTCTCGACGGTAAAGGTCAGCGTCGCCGCGTGGCCAGTTGCGGGGGCAATCAGCGGGATGAGGCATGCTGCGGCGGCCGCAGCAATTCGGTGGCGCATGGGAAGGTCCTCGGGTGAAATGCCGCTGGGGGCATGTGCTCAAGTTGTCGCGGACGTTATGCGAAGAATCCGCTCGGGCAAGCGGATTCAGCCGAACCGCGCCGTTCGGCTTGCGGAAGGGCGCGCGCGGTCCTGGTCCGCTGGATGCATGGGCGCCTCAAGCACCGCCGTGCCCCATTCGCGGCACTGGCGTCGCAGGCCCTCCGGCAGCCCGTCGGTGAAGACAGCATCGAGATCGGCCAGCGAGGCGACCCGCACGGGCGCCCCGCGCGACAGCTTGGAGCGGTCGGCCACGAGGAAGCTGCGCCGGGAGTTCCGTATGATCGCGCGCGTCACCTCCACCTCGGCCAGATCGAAATCGAGCAGCTCGCCCTCGTCGTCGAGCGCCGACGTGCCGACGACCGCGAGGTCGAGCTTGAACCGTTCGACCATCCGCACCGCCAGATCGCCCACCAGCCCGCCATCGGCCTGCCGCAGCACGCCGCCGGTCACCACCACCTCGCACGAGGGGCTTTCCGCCAGGATGTTCGCGACATTCATGTTGTTGGTCACCACTGTCAGGTTGGCATGGCCCAGCAATTCGCGCGCCACTGCCTCGGTCGTGGTGCCGATGTTGAGGAAGACGGCGGAATTGTCGGGAATGTGGGTGGCGCAGAGGCGGGCGATGGCGGCCTTGGCGCCCTCGTTCAGGCGCCGCCGCTCGCGGTAGGCGATGTTGGTCACGCCCGAGGGCACGACAGCGCCGCCATGCACCCGCTGCAGCTTGCCGGCCTCGGCCAGATCGGCCAGGTCACGGCGGATCGTCTGCAGCGTCACGGCAAAGCGTTGGGCCAACGCCTCGACCGTCACCTTGCCCTCGGATCGGGCGATGTCGAGGATCTCGCCTTGCCGGAAATTTGCCGCCATGCGTCGCCACGGCCTTTCTGCTGCGTGACGAAAGGTTAGGGGAATGCCGGTCGCCGATCAACCGCCGCGATGGAAAGCGAAGATCAGCGAACCCTTCGTAGGGGGTTTTTTTTGTCATGGGGTATCTGACGGGCGCCGCGCCCGCCGAGCGGCGTCAAAGCGAACGAAAACGAAGAAAAGCGTTTGACACTGCATCCAACGGCCCATCTTTATGAGCAAGAATGCAGGGAGGTTCCGTGAGCGTATCCGAAACCCAGTCAGATCGCGTGGATCTTTTCGTCATCGGAGGCGGGATCAACGGGTGCGGCATCGCGCGGGATGCGGCGGGCCGGGGCCTGAGCGTGACCCTCGCCGAGATGGGCGATCTGGCCTCCGCCACCTCCTCGGCCTCCACGAAGCTTTTCCATGGCGGGCTGCGCTATCTTGAGTTCTTCGAGGTGGATCTTGTGCGCAAGGCCCTGGTGGAGCGCGAGACCCTGCTGCGGGCGATGCCGCATATCAGCTGGCCGATGCGTTTCGTGCTGCCCTTCCATCCCGACATGCGGTTCGACAGCGAGACGCCCACCTCGCGGATCATGAACCGGGTGATGCCCTGGATGAAGGGGCGGCGCCCCGCCTGGCTGATCCGGCTTGGCCTGCTGATGTACGACAATCTCGGCGGTCGAAAGATCTTGCCGGCGACCCGGACGCTCGACCTTACCACCGACCCCGCCGGCGGGCCATTGGTCGACAAGTTCAAGAAGGCCTACGAGTATTCCGATTGCTGGGTCGAGGATGCGCGGCTGGTGGCGCTGAACGCACGGGATGCCGAGGAGCGGGGGGCGGAGATCCTGACGCGGACCAAGGTCGTCTCGGCCGATCGCAGCGCCGAGGGCTGGGACGTGAAGGTCGAGGACCAGGAGACCGGCGCGCCCCGCACGATCCGCGCCAGGATGCTGGTGAATGCCGGCGGCCCGTGGGTCGAGGACGTGGTGCGCAACACGATCCGGGTGAACAGCTCCGAAGGCGTCCGGCTGGTGCGCGGCAGCCACATCGTGACCAAGAAGCTCTACGACCACGACCGCTGCTACTTCTTCCAGGGCGAGGACGGGCGGATCATCTTCGCGATCCCCTACGAGACCGACTTCACCCTGATCGGCACCACGGATCAGGACCACAAGGGCGACCCGAAAGAGGCGCTTTGCACGCCGCAGGAGCGCGACTACCTGTGTGCGTTCGCCTCGAAATACTTCAAGACGGCGATCACGCCGGACGACGTCGTCTGGACCTATTCCGGCGTGCGGCCGCTCTACAACGACGGGGCGAAGTCGGCGACGGCGGCGACGCGGGACTACGTGTTGTCGGTCGACAGCAACGGCGCGCCGTTGCTCAGCGTCTTCGGTGGCAAGATCACCACCTATCGCCAGCTCGCCGAGGGCGCGATGGACAAGATCCTGCCGTTCTTCCCCGGCACGCCCGAGAAGTGGACGGCCGGCGTGCCGCTGCCGGGCGGCGACTTCCCGGTGGACGGCGTGCCGAAGCTGATCGCGACGCTGAAGGCTGCGCATCCGTTCCTCAGCGTTTACTGGGCGAGGCGGCTGGTGCGGGCCTACGGGACCGAGGCCGCGGAGGTGACTGGCGACGCAAAGACGCCGGAGGACATGGGGCGCAACTTCGGCGGCACCCTGACGGAGCGCGAGGTGGATTGGCTCATGGCCCGGGAATACGCCCGCAGCGCCGAGGATGTGGTCTGGCGCCGCTCGAAGCTGGGCCTGCGCATGACGCTGGACGAGATCACAGCGCTCGACGCCTGGATGGCGCAGCGGCGCGGGGCGCATCAGGGAAGTGCCGCGGCGGAATAGGGTGCCGGGCAGGCGACAGCGAAGACGGCACCGGAAAATCGGGCCACGGGGGGAAGCGATGACACTGGAGTTGCAGGGCATCACCAAGGTGGTGAACGGCCAGACGCATATCCACCCGACCGACCTGACGCTTGAGAAGGGAACGATGAACGTTCTGCTCGGGCCGACCTCGGCTGGCAAGACAAGCCTGATGCGGCTGATGGCGGGCCTCGACGCGCCCACGAGGGGCCGGGTCATCTGGCAGGGCACCGACGTGACCGGGCAGCGCGTGCAGGACCGCAAGGTGGCGATGGTCTACCAGCAGTTCATCAACTACCCCTCGATGAGCGTCTACGACAACATCGCCTCGCCGATGAAGCTGCTGGGCAAGTCGCGCGACGAGATCGACGCGGCGGTGCAGAAGACCGCGCGGCTGATGAAGCTGGAATCGATGCTGTCGCGCAGGCCGCTGGAGCTTTCGGGCGGCCAGCAGCAGCGCTGCGCCCTGGCGCGGGCGCTGGTCAAGGATGCGGGGCTGGTGCTGCTCGACGAGCCGCTGGCCAATCTCGACTACAAGCTGCGCGAGGAACTGCGGCTCGAGATACCGCGCATTTTCGAGGAGGCGGGCAGCATCTTCGTCTATGCCACGACCGAACCGGAAGAGGCGCTGCTGCTGGGCGGCAACACCGCCACCCTCTGGGAGGGTCGGGTGACCCAGTTCGGGCTGACCCCGCAGGTCTATCGCCAGCCCGCGGATGCGACCACCGCGCGGGTCTTCAGCGACCCGCCGATGAACTTCCTGAAGGTCGAGAAGCGCGGCGACGTCCTGCACTTCGGCGACGGGCAGAGCGTGGCGGCCACGGGATCGCTGCGCGCGCTTGCGCCGGGCCATTACACCGCCGGCTTCCGACCCAACCACCTGCAGCTGGAGGGCGCCGCCGAGGACGCGCTGACCTTCACCTGCAAGCTGGCGGTGACCGAGATCACCGGCTCCGAGACGTTCGTGCATCTGGATCACCACGGCGAACGCTGGGTGGGGCTGGTGCACGGCGTGCGCAACCTGCCGATCGGCAAGTCGATCGAGGTCCATCTGAGCCCCGCGCATGTCTACACCTTCGCCGAGGATGGCGGGCTGATCGCGCCCGCCGCCTATGCCGCCGCCGCCTGAGGAGGACCCGCCATGGCCCGGATCACCCTGTCGAACCTGGCGCATTCCTATCTGCCGCGACCGAAGGGCGAAGACGATTACGCCCTGAAGGAGCTCAACCACGTCTGGGAGGACGGCGAGGCCTATGCGCTGCTCGGCGCCTCGGGCTGCGGAAAATCCACCCTGCTCAACATCATCTCGGGGCTGGTCCAGCCCAGCCAGGGGCGCATCCTGTTCGGCGACACCGACGTGACGCATGCGCCGACCGCGGAGCGCAACATCGCGCAGGTATTCCAGTTTCCGGTCGTCTACGACACGATGACCGTACGCGAGAACCTGGCTTTCCCGCTGGACAACCGCGGCGCCGATGCGGCCTACATCAAGGGACGGGTGCAGGAGATCGCGGCGATGATCGGCATGGAGGCGACGCTCGACCGCCGCGCGCAGGGGCTGACGGCGGACGCCAAGCAGAAGATCAGCCTTGGCCGCGGCATGGTGCGCGAGGACGTCAACGCGATCCTCTTCGACGAGCCGCTGACGGTGATCGACCCGCACATGAAGTGGGAGCTGCGCACCCAGCTGAAGCAATTGCACCATGATTTCGGCCACACGATGATCTACGTCACCCACGACCAGACCGAGGCGCTGACCTTCGCCGACAAGGTGGTGGTGATGCATGACGGCCGCGTGGTGCAGATGGGCACGCCACAGGAGCTGTTCGAGACGCCCGAGCACACGTTCGTCGGCTATTTCATCGGCTCGCCGGGCATGAACCTCTTCGATGCGCGGGTCGAAGGGGCGGTGGCGCATGTGGGGGGGCAGGCGGTGCCGCTGGGCGGTGCCTATCCCGCACTTTCGGGGAGAGTGCAGATCGGCATCCGACCGGAATTCGTGCGGCTCACCGCCGGGCCGGAGGGGCTGCCGGTGCGGGTGCGCCGGGTCGAGGATGTGGGACGGCACCGGATCGTGCGGGTCGAGTATCAGGGCGCCGACGTGAACCTGATCGCCGGAGAGGGCGACGCCGTGCCGGAGGGCGCCGAGCGCATCCTGCTCGACCCCTCGAAGATCAGCGTCTACGTCGACGATTGGCGCGTGCCGCCGCAACCCGCCATGGGAAGGGCCGCCTGATGCACAAGACCGTCAACCAGAAGGCCTGGTTCCTCGTCCTGCCGGTGCTTGTGCTCGTCGCGTTCTCGGCCGTGATCCCGCTGATGACGGTGGTCAACTATTCCGTGCAGGACACGTTCGGCAACAACGTCTTCTTCTGGGCCGGGCTCGAATGGTTCGAGGAGATCGCGACCTCCGAACGGGTGCACGCGGCGCTCGGACGTCAGGTGTTGTTCACCTTCATCATCCTGGCCATCGAGGTTCCGCTGGGGGTCTTCGTGGCGCTGAACATGCCGAAGAAGGGGTTCTGGGCCTCGTTCTGCCTCGTCCTGATGTCGCTGCCGCTTCTGATCCCGTGGAACGTGGTCGGCACGATCTGGCAGATCTTCGGGCGGGTCGACATCGGGCTGCTGGGCTACACCCTCGACGCCCTCGGCATCGACTACAACTACACTCAGAACTCGCTCGACGCCTGGATCACGGTCGTCGTCATGGACGTCTGGCACTGGACGTCGCTGGTGGCGCTCCTGGCCTATGCCGGGCTGCAATCCATCCCGCAGGCCTATTATCAGGCGGCGCGGATCGACCAGGCGAGCCGCTGGAAGGTCTTCCGCTACATCGAGCTGCCGAAGATGATGGGCGTGCTGCTGATCGCGATCCTGCTGCGCTTCATGGACAGCTTCATGATCTATACAGAGCCGTTCGTGGTCACCGGCGGCGGCCCCGGCAACGCGACCACCTTCCTCAGCATCGACCTGGTGAAGATGGCGCTTGGCCAGTTCGACCTTGGCCCCGCGGCGGCCTTCAGCCTGATGTATTTCCTGGTGATCCTGCTGGTCTCGTGGGTGTTCTATACCGTCATGACCAACCTCGACAAGAAGGAGGGCCGGTGATGGCGGCGCAGACCACCACCGACATTCCCGAAAACCTGGCACCCGGGCGGCAGGTGGCGGAAGAGGCCGCGCGCAGCCGGCCGAGCGCGCTGAGCGTTACGCGCCCAGCGGCTCGGCCCTGGTGATGTTTCTCTACCTGCTCTTCCTGATGCTGCCGATCTACTGGCTGCTGAACATGAGCCTGAAGACGAATACCGAGATCCTCGGCAGCTTCTCGCTCTATCCGCGCGACCTGACCTTCGCGAACTACGCGACGATCCTGACCGACCCGAGCTGGTACATGGGCTACGTCAACTGCCTGATCTACGTGGTGATGAACACGGTCATCTCCCTCGCCGTGGCGCTGCCGGCGGCCTATGCCTTCAGCCGCTACAGCTTCATGGGCGACAAGCACCTGTTCTTCTGGCTGCTGACCAACCGCATGGCGCCGCCGGCGGTCTTCGCGCTGCCGTTCTTCCAGCTTTACTCGTCCGTCGGCCTTTTCGACACGCACATCGCCGTGGCGCTGGCGCATTGCCTGTTCAACGTGCCGCTGGCGGTCTGGATCCTCGAAGGGTTCATGCGCGGCGTGCCGAAGGAGATCGACGAGACCGCCTATATCGACGGCTACAGCTTCCCGCGCTTCTTCGTGAAGATCTTCATGCCGCTGATCGCCAGCGGCATAGGCGTGGCCGCGTTCTTCTGCTTCATGTTCTGTTGGGTGGAGCTGCTGCTCAGCCGCACGCTGACGAGCGTCGACGCCAAGCCCATCGCCGCCACCATGACCCGCACCGTGGGCGCCAGCGGCGTCGACTGGGGCGTGCTCGCCGCGGCGGGCGTGCTGACGATCGTGCCGGGCGCGCTGGTGATCTACTTCGTGCGCAACTACATCGCCAAGGGCTTTGCCCTGGGGAGGGTGTGATGAGTATCATCGACGACGTCGAGGCAGCGATCCGCAACAAGTCCGGGATGACCGAACTGCAAATTGCCGAAGAGCTCGGGAAACCTCGTCAGCAGAGCGTTAACCAACAGTGTAGAGCGCTCGTGAAGGAAAAAAGGGTTTTCCGTCATGGCCGAGGCGGAGCCGGTGACCCGTTCAGATACCACCTCGAACCGGAGGTCGCCCATGCTTGACTGGATGGCCTGGACGTGGCCCACGGCGGCCTTCTTCCTCATCATCGCGGCGACGCTGCTGGTGTTCACCTTCCTCGCGATCCGCTATCCGGAGGTCGAGCGGCGCGGGATCCTGGGGATCGAGACGACGCGGGGCGACCGGCTGTTCATCACGCTCCTCGGCTCCGCCTTCATCAACCTCGCCTGGCTCGGGATCACCGACATGGCCCAGTGGATCGCGCTGATCGTCTGCGCGGCCTTCGCACTCCTCGTATTCCGCTTCGTCTGATGCGAGGATGACCGCCGGAGCGTGGCCGTAGGCCCCGCTTCCCAACGACAAGTCCACCAAGGGAGGGTTCACATGAACCGCATACTGACAACCACAACCGCGCTGGCGCTCTGCGCTTCCGCCTGGCCGGCCATGGCCGACATGGACGCCGCGACCGACTTCCTCGACAGCGAGATCGGCGACGTCTCGACCCTGACCCGGGCCGAGCAGGAAGCCGAGATGCAGTGGTTCATCGATGCCGCCGAGCCCTTCCAGGGCATGGAGCATCAACGTCGTCTCCGAGACGATCACCACCCATAGCTACGAGTCGAGCGTGCTGGCCCCGGCCTTCACCGCGATCACCGGCATCAAGGTCACCCACGACCTGATCGGCGAAGGCGACGTCGTCGAGAAGCTGCAGACGCAGATGCAGTCGGGCGAGAACATCTATGACGCCTACGTCAACGACAGCGACCTGATCGGCACCCACTGGCGCTATCAGCAGGTGCGCAACCTGACCGACTGGATGGCGGGCGAGGGCGCCGACGTGACGTCGCCCACGCTCGACCTCGACGATTTCATCGGTCTGCAGTTCACCACCGCGCCCGACGGCAAGCTCTACCAGCTGCCCGACCAGCAGTTCGCGAACCTCTACTGGTTCCGCTACGACTGGTTCAACGACGAGCAGAACAAGGCCGACTTCAAGGAGGAGTACGGCTACGAGCTGGGCGTTCCGGTCAACTGGTCGGCCTACGAGGACATCGCGGAGTTCTTCACCGGCCGCGACCTGTCGCGCCTGGGCGTCGAGGGCGAGGTCTTTGGCAACATGGACTACGGCAAGAAGGACCCGAGCCTCGGCTGGCGCTACACCGACGCGTGGATGTCGATGGCCGGCATGGGCGATGTCGGCGAGCCGAACGGCCTGCCGGTCGACGAATGGGGCATCCGCGTCAACGAGAACTCTCAGCCCGTCGGCTCCTGCGTCGCGCGCGGCGGTGCGACCAACGATGCCGCCGCCGTCTATGCGGTGACCAAGGCGATCGAGTGGCTCAACAAGTACTCGCCCCCCGCCGCCATGGGCATGACCTTCGGCGAGGCCGGCCCGATCCCGGCGCAGGGCAACGTCGCCCAGCAGATGTTCTGGTACACCGCCTTCACCGCCGACACCGTGAAGCCCGGCCTGCCGGTGATGAACGAGGACGGCACGCCGAAGTGGCGCATGGCGCCTTCGCCGCACGGCGTCTACTGGAAGGACGGCAAGAAGGTCGGCTATCAGGACGTGGGGAGCTGGACGCTGATGCAATCCACCCCGGTGGACCGCGCCCAGGCGGCCTGGCTCTATGCGCAGTTCGTCACCTCCAAGACGGTGGACGTGAAGAAATCCGACGTGGGTCTGACCTTCATCCGCAAGTCGACCATCACATCCGACCACTTCACCGAGCGGGCCGACAAGCTTGGCGGTCTGGTCGAATTCTACCGCTCGCCGGCGCGGACGGCCTGGTCGCCCACCGGCACCAACGTGCCGGACTATCCCAAGCTGGCGCAGCTCTGGTGGCAGAACATCGGCGACGCGATGTCGGGCGCCAAGACCCCGCAGGAAGCGCTCGACGCGCTGTGCGAGGCGCAGGAAAGCGTGATGGAGCGGCTCGAGCGGGCCGGCGTGCAGGGCGATATCGGCCCGCTCATGAACGAGCAGCAGGACCCGCAATACTGGTACGACCAGGAAGGCTCGCCTGTCGCCAAGCTCGACGACGAGGACGAGGAGCCCGAGACCATCAGCTACGACGAGCTGATCAAGTCCTGGCAGACCGCCGGCTGATCGACGCCTGAACACGGGCCGGGGCCTTCCTATCGGGGGCCCCGGCGCCTTCGTGACAAGACCAAACGTGCGGTATCGCAAGCCGTCGACGAACAGGAAGGAACCGGGGCCATGAGCAGCTACATCCTCGCCATCGACCAGGGCACCACATCCAGCCGCGCGATCCTCTTCGACGAAGAGATGAAGATCGCCGCGACGGCGCAGGAAGAGTTTCCGCAGCACTATCCGGCCTCCGGCTGGGTCGAGCATGACCCCGCCGACCTCTGGTCGACCACGGCCGGTACCTGCCGCGAGGTGATCGAGCGTGCCGGCATACCGGCAGCCGATGGATCGCCGCCATCGGCATCACCAACCAGCGCGAGACCGTCGTGGTCTGGGACCGTCAAGACCGGCAAGCCCATCCACAACGCCATCGTCTGGCAGGACCGGCGGACGGCCGAGATCTGCGCCGAGCTGCGCGAGGCCGGTCACGAGGCGATGGTGACCGACCGCACCGGCCTGCTGCTCGACCCCTATTTCTCGGGCACCAAGCTGAAATGGCTGCTCGACAACGTCGAGGGCGCCCGCGAGCGCGCGGAGGCGGGCGACCTGCTCTTCGGCACGGTCGACAGCTACCTGATCTGGAAGCTCACGGGCGGCCGGGCGCACGTGACCGACGCAACCAACGCCTGCCGCACGATGCTCTACGACATCCGCAAGGGCCGGTGGTGCCACCACGATCGCGGAGCTCTTCGGCATCCCGCTTTCCATGCTGCCCGAGGTGCGCGATTGCGCCGGCACGATTTCGGCATGGCCCGCGCCGACCTCTTCGGCCGCGAGATCCCGATCCTCGGCGTCGCGGGCGACCAGCAGGCGGCGACCCTGGGGCAGGCCTGCTTCCAGCCCGGCATGCTGAAATCCACCTACGGCACCGGCTGCTTCGCCCTGCTCAACACCGGGGCGAACGCCGGTCGCCAGTCGCAGAACCGACTGCTCACGACCATCGCCTACCAGTTCGACGGGAACCCGACCTATGCGCTGGAAGGCTCGATCTTCATCGCCGGCGCGGTGGTGCAATGGCTGCGCGACGGGCTAAAGATCATCCGCGAGGCGAAGGAGACGCAGCCGCTGGCCGAACGCGCCGATCCGTCGCAGAATCGGTCGTGCTGGTGCCCGCCTTCATCGGGCTCGGTGCGCCCTACTGGAACGCGGAATGCCGCGGCGCGATCTACGGGCTGACGCGCAATTCAGGGCCGGCGGAGTTCGCCCGCGCGGCGCTGGAGAGCGTAGGTTACCAGACCCGCGACCTGCTTGAGGCGATGCGGGCCGACTGGCCGGAAGACGAGGTGGCGCAGGTCCTGCGGGTCGATGGCGGCATGTCGGCCTCGGACTGGACGATGCAGTTCCTCTCCGACATCATCGGCGCGTCCGTCGACCGGCCCGAGGTGCGCGAGACGACCGCGTTGGGTGCTGCGTGGCTGGCAGGCATGCAGGCCGGGATCTATCCCGATCAGGAGGGCTTTGCGGCCTCCTGGAAGCTCGACCGCCGCTTCGAGCCCGCGATGGGTGCCGACGACCGCGACGACCGCTATGCCCGGTGGCAGAAGGCCGTCGCCGCGACGATGGCGGTATGAAGGCCGCGACCTTGCGGCCCCTTCCGAGCTACCGGTTCATCTCGCCCCGCGATCTGCGCTTCGGCCGGGGCGTGGCCGGGGACGCGGCGGAGATCCTTCTGAAAAGTGGTTGGCGCAGCATCGTTCTGGTGCACGGCGCGGATGCCGCGCGCGCCGACTGGCTGGCCGACGCGCTGCGCGCCGGCGGGGCCGACATCACGCCGGTGTCCTGCCCGGGCGAGCCCGATCTGCCCCGGCTCGACCGCGCCGTCTCCACGGCCCGGGCGGTCGCGGCGCAGGCGGTGGTGGCCCTTGGCGGCGGCTCGGTGATCGACATGGGCAAGGCCATCGCCGCGCTCGTGCCGGTGGATGGCGCGCCTCTCGACTACCTCGAGGTGGTCGGCAAGGGGTTGCCGCTCGGCGCGGCGCCGCTGCCCTTCGCCGCCCTCCCCACCACCGCCGGCACCGGTGCCGAGGCGACCAAGAACGCGGTCATCGCGGTGCCGGAGCATCGCCGCAAGGTGAGCCTGCGGGCCGAGGGCATGATGCCGGATCTGGCGCTGGTCGATCCCGCGCTGACCGACGGCTGCCCCCGTGGCGTCACCCTTGCCAGCGGCCTCGATGCGATCGTCCAGGTGATCGAGCCCTATCTCTCGACCCGCGCCAATCCGCTGACCGATGCGCTCTGCCGCGCGGCCATCCCGCTTGGCCTCGCCGCCCTGGCGCGGCTGATGGAGGCGGAGGATACGGATGCCCGGGATGCAATGTCCCATGTCTCGCTGAGCGGTGGTCTGGCGCTCTCGAACGCGGGGCTGGGTGCCGTACATGGGCTGGCCGGCGTTCTGGGCGGGGTCACCGGCGCCGCCCATGGCGCAATCTGCGGCACGCTTCTGCCGCATGTCCTGCGGGCGAACCGTGCAACGCTGCGCCCGAACGACCCGTCCCTGGAGCGGTTCGAACAGGTCGCGGCATGGATCGACGCAGGCCTTCCCGGCTCAGGCGATCCCTTCGACAAGCTGGAACGCTGGGCCGAGGCCGCCGGGCTGCCGCGTCTCACAGCCCTTGCTCCGGAAGGTCTGGACGCGCCCGCCGTCGCGCGCGACGCGATGGCATCTTCCTCCATGGCGGGCAATCCGGTGAAGCTTCGGGCCGAGGCGCTGGAAGACATCCTTCACAACGCCCGCTGAAAGGTTCAGGCGTTCAGCGTCTCCGTCGAGGCGAAGAACATCGCCTGGCTGACCGCGGAACGCACCTGCTCTTCGTTGTAGGGTTTGGCGATCAGGAAGGTTGGCTCGGGCCGCTCGCCCGTCAGCAGGCGCTCGGGGAAAGCTGTAATGAAGATGACCGGGCGGTCCCCGGTGACAGTCAATATCTCCGCCACGGCCTCGATCCCAGAAGAGGAATCGGCCAGGTGGATGTCCGCCAGGATCAGATCCGGCGCCTCGCGCTTCGCCAGCTCAAGCGCCTGCGCGTGGGTTCGCGCGACACCGGTGATGGCATGGCCCATCTCGGCCACGATCCCCTCGATGTCCATCGCGATGATCGCCTCGTCCTCGATGATCAGGACCTTGCCGGAGATCCGGTCCTCCATCTCCCGCCGCGCGATGCGCACCAGCTCTTCCGTCTCGTCGCGGGGCAGATCCATGATCTCCGCCACATCGGCCTCCGAAAATTCCTCGATGGTGGTGAGGATCAGCGCCTCCCGGCTGTTGGCGGTGAGGCTGCGCAGGTAGCGCTGCGCCTTTGCATGCAGCCCGACCTCGCCTTCCTCCACGGGAGACCCGGAACTCGACCAGATCGAATGGAACGTTTTGAAGAGCGCAACCTTTACCGAGGAGGCCCCCTCGACGACGCTGTTGTCTTCGAGGATGGCCTCGAGGGTCGCGGCGGCAAAGGCATCTCCCGAGCCCTGACTGCCCGTCAGCGCGCGGGCGTAGCGCCGCAAGAAGGGAAGGGCGTCGCCGATTGCCGCGGCCAGATCGGAGTGCGAGGTATTCGTCATATGGGTAGCGACCTTTTAAGACAGTTAGTGGAACTTAACTCGGAGAGGCCTTGTTGTGTTCCAAGGCGAATTGTCCCGATATTGGGAGCATGCGGAGTGAACGTACAGCATATGACCCGATCCTCGGACAACAAGACGCAAAGCGCCCCTCACGCCACGTCCACCAGCGGCGAGCTGACGCGGCAGATCGACGAAAACCTCAAACGTCTGTATCACGAGTCCGTGGAGGATGAGTTGCCCGATCGCTTCAAGGTCCTTCTCGAGAAGCTCAAGCAATCGGATACGCGTTCATGAACCATGCCGATCCCCGCGAAGAGGTCGTTGCGCACCTGCCGGCCATGCGCGCCTTCGCGTTGAGCCTGTCGCGCAACTCCGCCTCGGCCGACGATCTCGTGCAGGATACGCTCGTGAAGGCCTGGACGAACATCGAGAAGTTCGAGCCGGGCACCAACATGCGGGCCTGGCTTTTCACCATTCTGCGCAACACGTTCTACTCCGGCCGCCGCAAGGCCAAGCGAGAGGTCGCGGACGCGGATGGGTCCTTCGCCGCGGGCCTCGCCGAGAAGCCCGCCCACGACGGTCATCTGCAGATGGCGGATTTCAAGCGCGCCTTCGCCAAGCTGGCCGATGAGCAGCGCGAGGCACTGGTGCTGGTGGGCGCCGAAGGCTTTTCTTACGAAGAGGCTGCAACCATGTGTGGCTGCGCCATCGGCACGATCAAGAGCCGGGCGAACCGCGGCCGGGCCCGCCTGGCGGAGTTGTTGCAGCTCGACGATGCCGACGAGCTGGAGCTCACCGATCGTGCGACCATGGCGGTCATAAGCGCCAACGGTGCAAGGGCGGTCTGATGCCGCTGAGCAAGGGCGTTCCGGACTGGACACGGCGCCTCGACATCCGGCTGGTCTTCTTCCTGTCGATCGCCCTTCTGCCGCTCGGCATGATCTCGGTCTTCCAGACGGTCGAGGTCAGCCGCGCGGCGGAACGGCAGTCACGCCTGTCGCTGCAATTGCTCACCGCGCAGGCGGCCTCGAACGAGCGGCGCCTGATCGAGGGGGCGCTTGGTTCCGCGCGGGCGCTTACCGCGTCTGTCGGTCTAATCGGCGATGATCCCGGCCGCTGCCAGGACTTCTTCACCGGGTTCCTCGATACGTCACGCCAGTATTCCTTCGCGGGCTTCGTCCGCCCCGACAACACGATGATCTGTTCGTCGAGCCTCAATTCCTTCGACTTCTCGGACGATCCCGAAAGCGTCGCGCTAATGGCAGCTCAACGTCCCAGCGTGAGCGTCGAAGCCGAGGGCGCGGTGAGCCGCACCTCCGTCATCGTCGTCAGCCAACCGGTCTTCGACGAGGGCGAATTCATGGGCATGATCGTCGTCTCGCTGCCGCACTCGGCCCTGGCCGACACCAGATCCGAACCGTCGTCGGATCGTGCGATAGATCTGATGACCTTCAACACGATGGGCCAGGTGCTCACCTCGCAGCATGGCCCCGAGGAACTGGTGGCGCAGCTTCCCCGCGACTTTCCGCTGGCCGACCTCACGACCACGGCACGCGGCGCCTTCACGGCGCGCGACGGCCGCGGGCGCCAGCGGACCTATGCCGTTGTGCCCATCATCACGAACTCGGTCTATGCCCTTGGCCTGTGGCAAGCTTCCGGACCGGGCACGTCGATCTGGCCGACGAAGTGGTCGGGCGCGATCTTTCCTTTCGCAATGTGGATCACAAGCCTGATCGTGGCCTACCTCGCGCTGCACCGGCAGGTGATCCGGCACGTGCGCAAGCTGCAATCCGAGATGCGGGCTTTCGCTCTTCACCGGATCCTGCCCGACCGGCCGGAGGGGGCGGACCTACCGCTGGAACTGGCCGAGATGCAGCGTACCCTCTTGCGGATGTCGGAGGTGGTGCTGCGCGACGAAGCGGAACTGGAGAACGCGCTGCACGAGCGCAACGTGCTGCTGAAAGAGGTCCATCACCGGGTCAAGAACAACCTGCAATTGATCTCCTCGATCATGAACATGCAGCTGCGCAAGGTGACGCAAGCGGAGACAAAGCTGGTGCTGCGGCGCCTGCAGGACAGGGTGCTGGGACTGGCCGCGATCCATCGCAATCTCTATCAGGCGAACAATCTCACCCGCGTCCGGGCGGATAACCTGATCCGCGACGTCGTGAACCAGTTGCTTGCCGTCGGCACGCCGGTGCCGCGCGGCTTCGAGGTCGAGCGTTCGCTCGACAAGGTGACCCTTTATCCCGATCAGGCCGTTCCCATCGCGCTTCTGGCGACGGAGGCGGTCACGAACGCGATCAAGTACATGGGCGCGCCGCCGGGCGCGCGGGGGTGGCTGAACGTCCGCCTCATCAACCATGCAGAGCGGCGGATCGAACTGGTGGTCGAGAATTCGCGCGGGCCGCAGATCGGCGACGCGCCGGAAAGCGGGACGGACGGCCTTGGCACGCGGCTGATTGCCGCCTTCGCGCAGCAGGTCGGCGCAGCACCCATGATCACCCAGACCGACGACATGTATCGCCTGAGCATCTGCATCGATGCCCAGGAATTTCTCGCGCCAGACGAGCCAGAGGCCACGAATTCACCAGGCGGGCGGGCATTCCCGCTGCCGAGCCGCGCCACCGACGCCGCCGCCCGCCCCGCCCGGGCCTCGGCGTGAGCTCCCCAGATACACCGCCTCTCCCGCGGGACGGGGCCGAGGGCCCGGCCGATGCCGCAGTGCCAGCAGAACCCACGCCGCTCCCGCCCCATGTCGGCGCGTTGGACACGCCCACCGACCCCGGCACGCCCGCCCCGCGGCCCAGCACCGCCCGACCCACCGACCCGGCCGCCATCGTTCGCTCCACCGAGCGGACCGTGGCGCCGCTTCTCACCGCAGGCGAGGCCTATCCGGTTCTGGAGCATTGCTTCCTGACGGCGGAGCGGACGATTTCCTGCGGCTTCCGCATCTTCGACCCCACCACCCACCTGCATTCCCCCGAGGGCCAGGCGGTGGGCGAGACCTGGGAGGATCTGATCGCCGCGACTTTGGAACGGGGCGTCGACATCACGCTGGTGCTGTCGGACTTCGATCCACTGGTGGGCACCCGCCTGCACTGGGGCACCTGGCGGTCTGTGCGTATCTTGCGACGCCTGGCCGATGCGGCGCCGCCCGGAGCCGGACGGCTGCAGGTGCGGGCCCATCGCCATCCGGCCCAGATCGGGGTCTTGCCGCGTCTGCTGCTCTATCCAATGGCGCAGGCGAAGATTGCCGAGCAGGCGAAGTGGCTCAACGGGATGCCGGCCGACCGGCGCGCCGAGGTCCTTGAAGACCTGCCCGGCCTCGCCCCCTATCTGGTCGACAAGGGCGATCGCGTGGCGCCGCGGCGGTTCTGCCTGCCGCGGCTCTTCCCGGTCACCCACCATCAGAAACTGGCGGTCTTCGACGACGACCGCACCTATGTCGGCGGCCTCGACCTTGACGATCGCCGGTACGACGATCTGGGGCACGAGCGCCCGGCGGACGCCACGTGGCACGATGTGCAGCTTCTGGCTCGCGGCCCCGTGGCCGTCGATGCCCGCGCGCATCTGGCCGAGTTCTGCGACCAGACCGAGGGCAAGACCCCGCCGGGGCCACCGGGGCCACTGCTGCGCACCCTGTCGGTGCAGCGCAGCTCGCCCCTGGCGTCGATGTCGCCGCACCCCGCACTTTCAGAGATCGCGGCGGCCCTGAAGGCGGATATCGATGCCGCGCACGGCCTGCTCTACATGGAGACGCAGTTCCTGCGGGACCTCGACATGGCCCGGCGGCTGGCCGGCGCGGCCGAACGCGACCCCGATCTGCAGCTTCTCATGGTGCTGCCCGCGGCCCCCGAAGAGGCGGCGTTCTTCGACGATACGGGCCTGCCGATCCGTTTCGGCGAGCACCTGCAATCGCGGTGCCTGCGGATCGTCCGCCGGGCCTTCGGCGCACGGCTCTTCGTGGCGTCGCCGGGGCAGACGCGGCGCCGGCGCCGGCGGCGGCGAGAGAAGGCGCGCGCCGTCCTGTGCGAGGCGCCGATCATCTACGTGCACGCGAAGGTCTCGATCTTCGGGTCCCGCAGCGCGATCGTCTCCTCGGCCAATCTCAACGGGCGAAGCCTGCGATGGGATACCGAGGCCGGCCTGCGCCTCGACGACCCCCAAGACGTCGATCACCTGCGCGCGCGCTGCTTCGATCACTGGCTCGCCGGGGCGTCCGACCCCGCGCTGCACGATCCCGCGACGGCGGTGGCCGCCTGGCGCCGCCTGGCGCATCGCAACATGGGGCTGCCACCGGAAGAACGGCAGGGCTTCCTGCTGCCCTACGATCCCGAGCCGGGCGCAGAGGTGGGGATCGGCCTGCCCGGTATCCCCGAAGAGATGGTCTGACCGAGCGCGCCGCGCGTCAGCACGAGCCCCCAGATCAGCAGCGGGATGGCGACGATCCCGCCCACCGGCCCCCAGAGCCAGAGCATCAGAACCAGCGTCAGGAACAACCCCAGCGGATTGATCCGGATGTGCCGGCCGAGGAGGGCAGGGGTGGCGAACTGCCCCTCGACCACGTTCAGCGCCACGAACACGATGGCGGGCAGCAGCGCCATGGTGCTTGGCAGCAACACGATGCC
>CAWHXG010000001.1:627500-1549599 GCA_963833235.1 uncultured Alphaproteobacteria bacterium | reverse complement strand
TTGTCGGCAAGTTCGTGGGCGTCTCTTTGTTCTCTTTCTTAGCCGTAAAATTAAACTTAGCGGAGTTGCCCGACGGCATCAATCACTTGCAAATCATCGGCGTTGCCATCTTGGCGGGCGTTGGGTTTACGATGTCCATTTTCATCGCCAACCTGGCTTTTACCGAGAGTTTGGTTTACGTAGACTTTGGCGAAAGTGGGCATCCTTGTCGGCTCCTTAATTTCTGGAGTGGTAGGCGCTTTATTGCTAAAAGTGGCCGGAAAAAAGGTGGAGACTTCAAGGTAGCAAAAAAAACGGGTCTTGAGCATCCAACCCAAAACAGAACTAACAAAAGCCCCACTCAAAACTGAATAACTCAAGACCCGTGATTTGGGTGATTCAACACCCGGAAGTCAGTTTCTAAAAACCGATTTTACATATTCTGCTTCTTCAACTCACTTACGGCGTGTTCGGCGGCGCGGGCGGTAAAAGCCATGTACGTAAGCGACGGATTCACACAGGCGGAAGAGGTCATAAACGAACCATCCGTCACGTAAACATTGGGAGCTGACCAGAGGCGGTTGTGCTTATCCAATACGCTGTTTTTTTCGCTGCTTCCCATCCGGGCCGTACCCATTTCGTGGATTCCGAGACCGGGAAAACTGCGGTCGTTGAAGGTATCTACGCCCTTGAAACCGGCGGCATTTAGCATTTCGGCGGCATCGTTCATCATGTCATTGACCATGGCATCTTCGTTGCTGCCCCAGGCGGTATCGAAAGTGACCGTGGGCAGACCGTCTTTGTCCAGCAGGTCACGGTTGAGGTACATGGTATTGGACTCGTCTGGCAGCATCTCGGCAAAAGCCATGATACCCATTTGCCAGGGACCGGGAATGAGCATTTTTTTCTTCAGGTCGGCACCGATGGTCACGTCCAGTTCGCGTACCGAGCGCATCCAGTCGGTCCGGCTGGCACCGCCCTGGTAACCGAATCCGCGCAGGTAATCACGCTTGCTGTCTTTTTTACCGGGCAAGTTTTGGAAGCGGGGGATGTAAACACCGTTCGGTTTGCGGCCTTTGTAGTATCTGTCGCCGTACTCATCCAGGGTACCGGAAGCACCCATCCGGAAGTGGTGATCCATCAGGTTACGCCCCAATTGACCGCTACGGTCCAGGGTAACTTCTTCTTCGTGCTCGGTATTCATCACGATGGACGTAGAGGCCACCGTAGAAGCGCACAGGAAAATCACTTTGGCGTAGAACTCCATGTCTTCGCCGGTCTCGGTATCACGGACGCGGACGCCTTTCGCTTTCTTGTTCTCTTTGTCGTAGATCAGGCTGTACACCGTACTATTGGGGCGCAGGGTCATGTTCCCCGTTTCTTCGGCAACCGGTAAAGTGGCCGAGTTGCTGCTGAAGTAACCACCAAAAGGACAACCCCGAATACAGCGGTTGCGATATTGACACTTACCCCGCGTTCCTTTATGAATTTTGGAGTCGTAAGAAGTCAGGTGAGCTGCCCGGCCGGCGGTGATCACGCGACCGTCCATGTTTTTAAAAACACCTTTGCGGAAGTGATCTTCGGCACAATTGAGTGGCATCATGGGAAGGAACTTACCGTCGGGCAGTTGTTCCAGTCCCAGGTTTTCACCGCTGATACCGGCGAACGTTTCTACGTAATCGTACCATTTCGACAGCTCATCGTAGCGCACGGGCCAGTCGGTAGCGATACCGTCTTTGGCATTCGCGGTAAAGTCAATGTCGCTAAGGCGGTAACTTTGACGTCCCCACATGATGGAACGCCCGCCGACGTGGTAGCCACGCATCCAGTCGAAGCGGCGGTCTTCGCCGTAGGGGTATTCACTATCTTTTACGAACCAGTGCTTGCTCTCCTGACGGACAGTATATCCAGTACGACTTTGTTTTTCGTAGTGTTCTTCAATTTCTGACTGCGGAACCTTGTTCTGGTGCGGAAGGTCCCAGTCATCGAGGCTAGCGGTGGGATAATCGCCGTGTTTAACCATCGCCCTTTTTCCAGGACCAGGGTTCTAAGTCCTTTTTCGGTTAACTCTTTGGCCGCCCAGCCTCCGCTGATGCCGGTACCGACTACAATGGCATCGTAGGTTGCCTCTTCGTCACCCTGAGAATTAAAGTACATGGATAAATATGGTTTTTGTGAAGTTGATCGAAATGTATAGGATGGCAGGTCCGCCGAAAGATACTTATTTATTCCGCTTCGCTAACGAACAATCCACGCCCAAATGTCAGCGGAAAGTTTTTTTATCCCCCTTTTTTCGGCGTTGCCGCTAGGGGCTGTACACTGCGCTCGGGAAACTGTCTGACGATGATTTTCCCGAGGTCGAGTTTTTCCAATCCGGGCAATCGTAACTGAGCAACTTCCGGCTGAGCCTCGCGGCTTAATTCTCCGAAAACGCGGTGACTCCTCAATTTGGTAGTAGGTCCAGTACTGGTCGGCGGTCAGGCTGTCCGTTGGTCCAAACGTATTCCAAAGCAAGAGGTGATCGGGTGCTACGCTGAGCACCTCGGCCAGTTGGCGGTAGGAGGTATCCAGGCTGCTCGGAACCGTAGAATATTCCCGGTAGTATTGCTCACTGTTTATTTCTCCCTGACCGAGGTGGGGCGACAGCCAATTTAACGGTGGTTCTTCATCAGTCGTATGCCATTCATCCAGGTAAGTGCGCATGGCGGGCATCACGCGGCGCGGCAAGCACAGCGGACGGCCAGACTGGCGCGCCGGTAAATAACCGGCCAGGTAAGCAGGATTAAGTTCAATCACTACTTCTGGCCGGCAGGCCGGTGATCATGGCTACCCGGTGTAAGCTAAGTTCGCGGTAAACAATCGTTGTGGTGGTGAGTTGCAGGTCCAGATCAACGGATTGAGGAGTAAGGTCGTGGTCCCTGAAAAAAGTAGCCAGGTAGGTAGCGGCGATGAAGCCGGGGACGTAAGTACTGGTTTCCCGGGGTAGGTACTTGCGCAGTTTCCAGTAGTTATTGCTTCCGCTGCGGCGTTTAGCACGGTTTACCCGGCCGGGACCGCTGTTGTAAGCGGCCATTGCCAGGGCCCAGTCGCCGTAACGCTCGTATTGAATCTGGAGATAGCGCAGGCCTGCTGCGGTTCCCATCCTCAAATCTAACCGCTCGTCTACGATGGAGTCTACCTGCAGGCCCAGTTCACGGGCCGTTCCCGGCATGAGTTGCCAAAATCCGGCGGCACCGGCGTGGGAAAAAGCAAAAGGACGCAAGGCACTTTCGGTAATACTGAGGTTTTTGAGCACATCGGGCATTCCGTTAGCGGCCAGTTGCTGGCTGAAATGAGGGAAATATTTGGTCATCCGTCCCAGCGTTCGCTCCGAACCGTTTCGCCAGTTTTCTACGTACATACGAATGATGTAGCGCACGGAGCGGTCAAGGCGATAATCGACAATGGATTGATCGAGCAAGGCCAGTCGGGCTTCTACTTCGGCATCGGCAACTGCAATGACACGGTCTACTTCGGCCTCCAGGGCCCGGTTTTCCTCACAATAGTGGCACCGGACAGGCAGAAAGTGATCAAAAAGGCAGTCAACGTAAACGTAAAGCGGTATAAAAACATGAGTCAAGGTAAGTATTTCTCCCGACAAAGTGTAGAACATAATTTCTGATACTTTCCCGGAATTTCTCCACAACTAAAAACACCCTTCGGGCGTAGTTTAGAACAACCACACTAATTCACTATGGCTAACTCATCGTTCTGGTTTCTTGAAAACATTGATCTTCAGCACATCTTTTGCCCAAAAAAGACATCTTTGCTGGAAGATAAGTCCCACTTTAATTTTGCCGTCAACACTTACGTTTACCTACCCGATGAACCCGCCCAAAATATCTACTTGATCAACGAGGGGCGCATCAAGATCGGCACCTACTCAGAAGATGGAAAAGAGATTACCAAAGCCATTCTCGGCCCCGGCGAAGTGTTTGGCGAGATGGCCGTAATGGGCCAGGAAAATCGCCGTGATTTTGCCTACGTAATGGACAACACCAATGTCTGTATCCTGGAAAGGTCTGACCTGAATGACCTGCTGAGGGAACGTAACGACCTGCAGATGTTCTTCATGCGCATGATCGGTAAACGTACTCTCCAACTGGAAGCCACGCCTGGAAAACCTGGTTTTCAAAACGAGTAAAACCCGTATCCTCGAATTTCTCTACAACTCGGCAAGGTAAAGGCCGTGACGTAGGGCCTGGAAAGAGAAGTTAAAAACATGCTCACCCACAAGGAAGTCGCCGACCTGACCGCCACCAGCCGCCAAACCGTCAATGCCGTAATGAATGACCTCCGCGCCCGCAATATCATCACCTTCAATCGGCAACGAATGCTCGTTCGGGATATGGAACTCCTCGGCGCAGAGGTACAACCGAACATTAGATCATGTGGAATTGCCCCCGCTGCCGCGTCCGTTTCATTCCACCAATCAGTCACATACCTGTAGTGACAACACCGTCGATGACATTTTCGCGGGTAAACCCGACGACCTCCTTCTCGCGTTCGATGACCTGCTCGTAGCGGTCCTGGACTGGCAACCCAATGACGTAAGCGCAGCCAAAAAAGCCAATCGTTTTTACCAATAAACGCGCCTGGCTCATCGTCCGACCCATGAGCAAATTACTCGATATCTCCTTTTACACTGATGGTCCACTGGTTGCTCTGGCCCTCCATAAATCGGCCCCTAGCATGGGCAACAAGTACCGTCACCAGATTCGCATCAGCGGCCCCGACGAAATCAGCACGGAACTGGTCGAGTTGCTACGGGTGGGATATGATTTCGGTAACCGGTAAGTTTGGGTTTAAACTTCAAATCCGAAATACCCCGGAGTACTCCGGGAGCCTTAAGCCGGGGCTGGTGATCAGTGAGCAGCGATTTAGACTTCATAGAAGCAAGATTTTATCTGCGAGCTAAAGTACAAAGCCCCTTCGTTGCCAGTACGCCCTGACGCAGGAGGCGGTCTGCCAACTTTAGCAAAGAGCTTGTACCGCTGGAAAAGGCTCGGGTCGCTTCGATCCGCCCGATGACGGCGGCTGGCGGCGGGGCACCGGCGGTCATCACCCGGACCGTATGGTCTATGCCGGCCTTTTGGTCGTCGGGCGCATGGGCCAGCGTGTTCAGCACCACCGGCGCGCCGCAGAAATGGGTGACCTTCTCGGCGCGGATCAGATCGAACACCGCCTCGGAGCGGACCGCGCGCAGGCACACCGCCGTGCCGGCATTCGCCGCCAGCGTCCAGGGAAAGCACCAGCCGTTGCAGTGGAACATCGGCAGCGTCCAGAGGTAGCGGGCATGGCGCGGCATGTCCCAGGTCAGGATGTTGGACCAGGCGTTCAGCGCCGCGCCGCGGTGATGGTAGACGACCCCCTTCGGGTGCCCCGTGGTGCCCGACGTGTAGTTGAGGCTGATCGCGTCCCATTCGTCGGCCGGCAGCTTCCAGTCGAAGGCCGGATCGCCCTCGGCAAGCAGCGCCTCGTAGGTCAGCGCGCCGATGCGCCCGGCATCCGGCAGCTCCGGTGCCTCGATGTCCACCAGCAGCAGGTCGCGCCCGGAAAGGGCTGCGGCCTTGGCCCCGAGCCCGGCGAATTCCGCGTCGACCAGCAGGGCCTTCGCCTCGCCATGGCCGAGGATGTAGGCCACCGTCGCCGCATCCAGCCGGGTGTTGATCGTGTTCAGCACCGCACCGGCCATGGGCACGCCGAAATGGGCCTCGAACATCTCGGGGATGTTGGCCGCAAGCACCGCCACGGTATCGCCCCGGCCGATGCCGCGGGCCGCCAGGGCCCCGGCAAGGCGGCGGCATCTGGCATAGGTCTCCCCCCAGTTCCGCCTCACCCCCAGATGCACCACCGCCGGTTCCCCGGGATGGATCGCCGCGGCCTGCGCCAGGAAGCTCAGGGGGGTCAGGGGGGCGAAGTTGGCCGCGTTCCGGTCGAGGCCAGTCGCGAAGATGCCCGTGCCGTCCGCGTTCCCTCCCATCGAGACCTCCCCTGCGCCCGCCATCCGGGCACGATACCCCAGACCAGCCGGTGGACAAGCCCGCGCCGCCTTCCCAAGCCCCGAGGCACGCGCTAGCCTTTCGCGATGAACAGCATGCCGCCCGCACCTCACCCCTCCCTGCCGGCCTCTACCGGCGTCGCGATCATCGGCGGCGGGATCGCGGGCCTCGGTGCGGCCTTGGCCCTGTCTGAAGCCGGAACCCCATGCGTGGTGCTGGAGAAGGGCCGCTCGGGGGCCGAGCAATCCACCCGTAACTGGGGGTGGATCCGCAAGCAGGGGCGCCTGATCCACGAACTGCCGCTGATGATCGAGGCGATGGACCTCTGGCGCGGTATCGCCGAGGAGGCCGATGAAGATATCGGCTTTCGCGTCCACGGCGTGACCTACCTTGCGCAGACGGAGGTGGAGCTGGCGCAGCGGGCCGACTGGCTCGACCGCGCGCGGCCCTACCAGCTCGACACACGGTTGCTGTCTTCGCAACAGACCGATGCGCTCGTGGGCCAGTCGAGCGGGCGGTTCGCAGGCGCGCTGCATACGCCAAGCGATGCCCAGGCGGAGCCGCGCGTGGCGCTACCGGCCCTGGTGCGGCTGCTGCGGGCACGAGGCGTGCCGATCCTGGAGGGCTGCGCGGTGCGGGGCTTCGTGCGGGAGGGCGGGCGGGTCGCTGGCGTGGAGACCGAGGCCGGACGACTGCGGGCGGATGCGGTGATCCTTGCCGGCGGCGCCTGGTCGCGTACGCTCATCGAGAACGAAGGCGGATCGCTGGCGCAGCTCGCCATCCGTTCGTCCGCCCTGCGCACCGGGCCGGTGGCCGGCCTGCCCGAGGGTGCGTTCGGCGCCACCCAGGCCTCGATCCGGCGTCGCCGCGACGGCGGGGTGACCGTTGCTCGATCGGGTGCTGCGGGGTTCGATATCGTACCGGCCGCCTTCCGGCATCTCGGCGCCTTCTGGCCCACGGTGAAGGGCAATTGGCGCATCCTCAAACTGCGCGCCGGCACCTCGTTCTTCGGCCCGCTGGGGCGGCATCGCTGGGCCATGGACGAGACAAGCCCGTTCGAGCGCATGCGGGTGCTGGACCCCGCAGCCGACCACGCGCTGCTGGCGGACGTGCTGCGCGGCGCGGGCGCGCTCTTCCCGCAGCTCCTTGGTGCGCGGGCAGTTCAAAGCTGGGCCGGCATGATCGACGTGACCCCCGACGAGACCCCCCTGATCGGCGGGATCGCCGGGCTGCCGGGGCTGACGCTGGCAACCGGGCTCAGCGGCCACGGCTTCGGCCTTGGCCCCGCGGCGGGCAAGCTCGCGGCCCAGATCGCCACTGGCGCCACGCCGATGGTCGACCCTGCGCCCTACTCGCCCGCACGGCTGAAGGCGGGAATCGCAGCATGACCCCGGGCGCCGACATCGCCGTCGTCGGGGCCGGGCTGGTCGGGGCGTCGCTGGCCTTCGGCCTCGCCCGGCGCGGCGCGCGCGTGACCCTGTTGGACGCCGGCGACGACAGGTTCCACGCCTCCGCTGGGAACTTTGGGCTCGTCTGGGTTCAGGGCAAAGGGGCAGACGCCCCGGCCTATGCGGGCCTCAGCCGCCGGTCCGCCGATGCCTGGGGGGACTTCGCCGGCGAGGTCGCCGAGGCGGCCGACTGGCGCGGGCATGCACGGCTCGGCCATACCCAATGCGGCGGCGTGCGGATCGCCCTGGGCGAAGAAGAGATGGCCGAGATGGTCGGAGCCGTGCACCGCATGCACAACCGCCCGGACCCCACCGACAACGGCACCGAGATTCTTGATCGCGCCGCCCTGCGCCGGCTCGTTCCAGGGCTCGGCCCCGAGGCGGCGGGCGGAACCTGGAACCCCAACGACGGCCATGTGGACCCGCTGGCCACCCTCACTGCCCTGCACGCCGCGCTGGCGCGGCATCCCCGCGTGACCGTTCTTCGCGGCAAGGTTTGCGAGGCCCACGCCACGCAGGGCGGCTTCGACCTGATCACCGAAACCGGCCGCCACCATTCCGACAGGGTGGTGCTGGCCGCCGGGCTGGGCAGCGTCGAGCTTGCCGCGACGCTCGGCATTCACGCCCCCCTGCGCCCGCAGCGCGGACAGATCGTGGCGACGGAGCGCACCGCGCCGCTCCTTCGTCTCGCCAGCCATTCGATCCGCCAGACCAGCGATGGCACCGTGCTTATCGGCGACAGCAAGGAGGATGTGGACTTCGACACCGGCACGACGCCCGAGGTCGCCCGCGCCATCCTCACCCGCGCGGTGCGCCTCTTCCCGGCCCTTGCACGGGTGAGGGTGGCGCGGGTCTGGGGCGCCTTGCGGGTCATGTCGCCCGACGGCATGCCGATCTACCAGACCTCCGCCGCGCATCCCGGCGCCAGCCTCGTGACGTGCCATTCCGGCGTGACGCTCGCCGCCGCCCATGCGGGCGAGGTGGCGAGCGCCGTGCTGGATGGCCGGCTGAACGAGAGCTACGCCGCCTTCTCGGCCGACCGGTTCGGGGCCGCGGCATGACCGAAGCGCTCTGGCACCCAGCCGCCGCGGTGCCCGAACCCGGTCCGGAGATCATCGTCGACGGCACGCCGCTGGCGACCGTGGCAGGAGAGACCGTGGCAACCGCCCTCCTCCGTGCCGGCCACGCCAGCTTCGGCGCCAGCCCGAAGACCGGCGCGCCGGTGGCGCCCTTCTGCCTGATGGGCGTGTGCTTCGGATGCCTCTGCACGATCGACGGGCGCCCGGGCTCGCAGGCCTGCCTGGAACCCGTCCGCGCCGGGCTGATCGTGGAGACGGCGCGATGAGCCGGGAGCCGGACGTCGTGGTGGTGGGCGCCGGCCCCGCTGGGCTCGCCGCCACGCGGGAGATGGCGGGGGCCGGCCTTTCCGTTCTGGTGATCGACGAGCAGGCGGCCGGCGGCGGGCAGGTGTGGCGCAACGCCGGGCGCCTCGCCGGTGCGGCGCCCGAGGCATTGCAGGCCCTGACCGCGCTGGAGATGGCCGGGGTGGAACATCGGGCGGGCGCGGTACTGCTGGAGGCGGACCTGCACGAAGGCGGCGCGGCTCCGGTGCGGATCGGCTGGCTCTCCGGCCCCGGGCCGGCCGGGGCGGGCCGGGCGATGCACGAGACGCAGGCGCGCGCGCTGGTCCTCGCCACAGGGGCTATGGAGCGGCCGGTGCTCTTTGCCGGCGCGACGCTGCCGGGCGTGATGGGCATCGGCGCGCTGCAATCGGTGCTGAAACAGTCCGGCCAGGTGCCGCGGGGCGGCGTGGTTCTGGCGGGCCAGGGGCCGCTTCTGCTGCTGACGCTGGTTCAGGTGATGCAGGCCGGCGGGCGGATCGACGCGGTGCTGGATCTCGGTCCGCCCGGGCGCCTCGCCGCAGCGGCGCCGGCGCTGCCGGGGGGGCTTCTGGCCGATCCCGTGCTTCTAAGCGAAGGCACCCGGCTTCTGCGGCAGGCCCGTGGATTTGGCATGCCCTGGCACCGGCGGATCACGGAACTGACGGCCCAAGGTGGCGATGCGCTCGCCGAGGTCAGCTTCATGGCCGGAGGAACGCCGCATCGCCTGCCCTGCCGGCTCCTCGCCATCCACGACGGCGTGATCCCGAACACCCAGGCGAGCCGTCTTCTGGGGCTGGATCATGCCTGGCGGGAGGATCAGGCTTCCTTCGCCCCGGTGACCGACGCGAACGGGCGCACCTCGCGACAAGCGGTCTGGGTCGCCGGCGACGGGGCGGGGATCGGCGGCGCGGGGATCGCCAGCTTGCGGGGCGCCGCCGCCGGGCGCGACGTGGTCCGGATACTCCGAGGCAGCTCCATCGCCAATTCCGGCTGGCCCCGCCGCCTCGCCGCGCGCCGCTTCGTCGACCGCCTCTATCCGCCGCTGCCCGTGCGCGCCCATGCCACCGCTGACACCATCGTCTGCCGGTGCGAGGCAGTGACGCTGGCCGAGGTCGACGCCGCCATCGACGGTGGCGCCACCGGGCCGAACCGGGTCAAGGCCTTCACCCGCTGCGGCATGGGCCCCTGCCAGGGCCGGATGTGCGGCAACGTGCTGACCCGGCTGGTGGCCGAGCGAACCGGCGCGCCGGCGCAGGAAGTCGGCGCGCTGCGCATCCGCGCGCCGCTGAAGCCGGTCCTCATCGCGGATTATCTGGGCCTCGGCCCCGACATAGACGACGCCGCATGAGCTCCGACCGCGACCTTGTCGTGGTCGGCGGCGGTCTGATGGGCCTGGCCATCGCGGTGGAAGCGCGCGGGGCGGGCCTGAGCGTGGCGGTGCTGGAGGCGGAGGCACCACTGCGTCACGCCTCCTCGGCCAGCGCCGGCGGCGTCCGCAGCCTCAACAGGAACCCTGCCGAGATTGCACTTGCCCGCGCCGCGCTGCCGCTCTGGGCGGGGCTGGCGGCACGGCTGGGCGCGGAGTGCGGCTTCCGGGCCAGCGGGCAGGTGCGAGTGGCGGAAGACGATGCGGCAATGGCCGCGCTGGAGGCCAGGGCCGCCCGGACGGCGAACGCAGGCTACCGCCACGAGCGGATCATCGGCGCGGCTGACCTCTTCGGACGCATCCCCTCCATCGCCCGCCATTGCCGCGGCGCCCTGGTGGTGGACGACGACGGCTTCGCCGACCCATTGGCCACCGGCCGCGCCTACCTCGCCGCCGCTGCCCGCAGCGGCGTGGAGCTGCGGCCCGGCCACAGGGTGGTGGGGCTGGCACGGATGAACGGCGCGCTGCACGTCGCCGCACGCCATGGCAGCCGCGAGGTCGCCCTCACCGCGCGCCATGTCGTCAATGCCGCCGGAGCCTGGGGCGGAACGCTGGCCGCCCTCGCCGGCGATCCGGCTCCCGTCCGCGCCGCGGGCCTGCAGATGGCGGTCACCGCGCCCCTGCCGCATTTCGTGACCCCGGTGGTGGGCAGCGAGGGGCGCAAGCTTTCGCTCAAACAGACAAAGGCGGGCGCGGTTGTGATCGGCGGCGGCTTCGAAGGCGTGGTGGGCGATTTGCCGGCCGGCCAGCTGGCACGCATCCTGCCGGCCAACCTTTCGCAGAACCTCGCCAATGCGGTGCGGCTTTTCCCCCAGCTTTCCGAGGCCCGGCTGGTGCGCAGCTGGGCGGGCATTGAGGGGATGCTGCCCGACGGCCTGCCGATCCTTGGGCCCAGCCCCGCAATGCCAGGGCTGGTCCACGCCTTCGGCTTTTCCGCCCACGGGTTCGCCCTCGTGCCGCTGATCGGGCAGATCGTCGGACAAATGGTGACGAAGGGGCGCTTTTCCAGCGATCTGAACCTCGCGCCCTTTGCGATCGAGCGCTTTTCGCGCAGGATCGAAGCCATACAAGGGATGGATGCCGCATGATCGACCCGGACGGCCGCGTGATCCTCGTCTCAGGCGCCAACAGGGGCATCGGGCGGGCCATCGCGCAATCGCTCCACGCGAAGGGCTACACCATCAGCGCCGGCGCGCGGGACCCCGGCAAGCTGGCCGACCTAGCCGGCGACCGAGTAATGACGCATCGCTACGACGCTGCCGACCGGGCGACTGACACCGCCTGGGTCGAGGCCACGATGGCGCGGTTCGGGCGCATCGACGGGCTGGTAAACAACGCCGGCACCTCAAACACCTTCTCCATCGAGGCGGGGGACGAGGCCGACCTCGATGCGCTCCTTGCGGTCAACGTCAAGGGCCCGCTGTTCCTGACCCGCGCGGCGCTGCCGCACCTGAAGGCCTCCGGGCAGGGCCGGATCGTCAATGTCGGGTCGCTCTCTGGCAAGCGCGTGCGCAACGACAACGTCGCCTACGCGATGACCAAGTTCGCGATCACCGCCCTGACCCACGCCACCCGCCGCATCGGCTGGGAGGAGGGCGTGCGCGCGACGCTGCTCTGCCCCGGCTTCGTGGCGACCGATCTGACAGCCGACGTCACCAAGGTCGCGCGCGACCAGATGATCGACCCGAGCGACCTTGCCGAGATGGCGGCGCTGGCCATCGCGTTGCCCAATACCGCCGCAATCGCGGAAATGCTGGTCAATTGCCGGCTGGAGGATACGCTGTGACCGAACCGGCGCGAGAACGCCGGATATCCGACATTCAACAGGAGTAGTATATGAGACACCTCAGAGAATTGGCCACGACCGCCCTGATCGCCGGGGCCACGCTCGGCACCGCCGCGGGGGCGCAGACGGTTCTGAACGTCGGCATGGCCAGCGCCGATGCCGGCAAGCTCGACCCGCACGTCGCCACCACGACGCCAGACAAGGGCCTGCTGCACTGGATGTACAACGGTCTGGTCCGCATCCAGCCCGGCAAGGCGAGCCCCGAGTTCATCGAGCCCGACATCGCGGAGAGCTGGACAGCCTCCGATGACGGCCTCACCTGGACGTTCAAGCTGCGCGAAGACGTGGACTGCCACGGCGAATACGGAATGATCGACGCGGAGGACGTGGTGTTCTCGCTGGAGCGGGCCGCCAACTCCGAGACGTCGAGCTTCGCCGGCGACTATTCCGCCTTCGAGAGCGTCGAGGCCACCGGACCCTTCGAGGTCACCATCACCCTTAAGGAAACGGTTCCGAGCCTTCTGGGGACCCTCGTGCCCTATCATGGCGGCAACATCGTGTGCAAAGACGCGATGGAGGCCCTGGGCGACCAGTACGAGCGCACGCCCATCGGCACCGGGCCCTTCGCCTTCGCCGAGTACCAGCCGCAGCAATACGTCAAGCTCGTCGCCCATCCCGACTACTTCCGAGGCGCGCCGGCGATCGACGAGATCTATTATCGCTACATTCCGTCCGACGCCTCGCGCGACCTGGCCTTCCAGAACGGCGAGATCGACCTGATCTACGGCCGGCAGGACCAGACCTGGGTGGACCGGATAAGCCAGCTGCCCGATACCGAGGTCGCCGTGATGCTGCCCGGCGAGATGTCGATGATCTCGCTGAACATGACAATGCCGCCGCTCGACGACATTCGCGTGCGCCAGGCCATCGCGCACGCCATCGACCGCGAGACGATGGTGCAGTTCAAGGGGCCCGACGTGACCCTGCCCTCCGTGTCGGTCGTGCCGGAAGGGTATCTAGGCTATACCGGCGACGTGCCGATCTACGAGTTCGACGTCGAGAAGGCCAAGTCCTTGCTGGCCGAAGCCGGGCATCCCGACGGGATCTCGATCAAGGCGATCCACACGACGCTGCCGGGTATGCTTAGCACGATGGAGGCGTTGCAGGCGCTGCTGCGCGAGGCCGGGATCGACATGGAGATTGAGCTAGTCGAGCATGCGACGTTCCACGAGCAGATCCGGCAGGACCTGAGCGGCGTAGTGCACTATTCCGCCGCGCGCTTCCCAATCGCCGATACCTACCTGACGCAGTTCTTCCACTCGGATTCCATCGTCGGAACGCCAACGGCGGTGACCAATTTCAGCCATTGCGCCGTAGCCGATGCTGAGATCACGGCTGCAAGAACGGAGCCTGACCCTGAAGAGCAGAAGGCGCTGTGGGCCACGGCGCAGCGGAAGATCGGCGAAGAGGTGTGCGCCGTGCCGATCTACCAGAACGCGCAGCTCTGGGCCTGGAACAGCGCGCTCGATCTCGGCTATGAGCTGGAGGGAGCGCTGAACCTCAGCCCGGCGATCACCGAAACCACGACGTTGAACAAGTGATCCGGGCCATGCAAAATCGATCCGGGGGGCCGCAAGGCGCCCCGGGGCGCTGCTAGGCGATGGGCGGCTTCGTCCTCAAGCGGCTCGGCTTCGCGGTCGTAACGCTTCTGGCCGTGCTGACCATCGTCTTCTTCATCGTCCGCATCCTGCCGGGCGATCCGGCTATGGTGATCCTGGGCGACCAGGCGAGCCAGGCCGCGATCGAGGCCCTGCGCACCCGCCTCGGCCTCGACAAGCCCCTGATCGCGCAGTATTTCGAGTTTATGAGCGGGGTCTTCGTGGGCGACTGGGGCGTCTCGATGGTCTCCGGGCGGCCGGTCATCAGCGAGATCATGAAGGTGCTTCCTGCCACGCTGGAGCTGACGTTCGCGGCCCTGGTTCTCGGCGCGGCTCTTGGCATCCCGCTGGGCGTCTGGTCGGCGCTCACCCGCAACTCGGTGCCCGACTACGTGATCCGGCTCACCTCACTGCTGGGGCTGTCGTTCCCCGCCTTCGTCTCGGCCGTGCTGCTGCTTTTCGCCTTCGCGATCCAGCTGCGCTGGTTCCCGGTCATGTCCTCCGGCCAGGGGCAGACCCTGGGCGCGCGGCTGAACGATCTCGCCCTGCCGGCCATCAACCTCGGTCTCATCATGGCCGCCTACATCACCCGCGTCTCGCGCTCTGCCATGCTCGAGGTGCTGGGCCAGGATTACGTGCGCACCGCGAAGGCCAAGGGGCTGAGCTTCGCCGCCATCGTCTGGCGCCATTGCCTGCGCAACACGATGATCCCTGTGGTCACGGTCGTCGGCCTCTACCTCGGCATCCTCATCGGCAACTCGGTGTTGACCGAGATCGTGTTCAACCGCCCCGGCCTGGGCCGCCTCATCGTAGGTGCGCTGAACCAGCGGGACTACACGATGCTGCAAGGGATGATGGTGATCTACACCCTGCTGGTGGTGCTGGTGAACCTGCTGACCGACCTCACCTACGGCCTCATCGATCCGCGGATCAAGTACACATGACCGACAGCCCGACCCCGGTGGCCGACCCCGCACCTTCCTATTCCGCGCAGACGCTGCGCGCATTGGGCCAGGGTCTCCTGAAGGCGTTCAACACCAACAAGACCTCGTGGGTGGGCCTCGGGCTCTTCGGGGTCGTGGCCATCGCGGCGCTCCTCGCGCCACTCATCGCCCCCCACGACCCTCTGGACCAGAACATCCTGCAGCGGCTCAAGGGCCCCTCGGCGGAGTTCTGGATGGGCACCGATGCCTATGGCCGCGACATCTTCAGCCGCATCCTCTACGGCGCGCGCATCTCGCTGATGATCGGGCTGGTGTCGATCACCGCTGCGCTGCTGATCGGCACCACCATCGGCCTCGTCGCCGGTTACTTCGGCGGCAAGACCGACATCATCGTGATGCAGATCATGGACGTGCTGCTGGCCTTTCCGTCCCTCATCCTCGGGCTGATCGTCGTGGCGATGCTTGGCCCCAGCATCGCCAACATCATCATCGCCATCGCGCTCACGGCCATTCCACCCTTCGCGCGCATCGCCCGCGCGCCGACCATCGTGGTCAAGGAACGCGAGTTCATCGAGGCCGGCCGCGCGCTTGGCTACGGGCATATCCGGCTGATGGGCGGGCATATCCTGCCCAACATCCTGCCCGAGGTGCTGGTGATGGGCTCGCTCTGGATGGCCACGGCGATCCGGGTGGAAGCGTCGCTGGCGTTCATCGGCCTCGGCGTCGCCCCCCCCACGGCCACCTGGGGCGGCATGATCCGCGAGGGGTTCGAGAACATCCTCGACAACTTCTACCTCGCCCTCTTTCCTTCGCTGGCAATCCTCATCGTCGTCTTCGCCCTGAACCTGCTCGGCGACGGCCTGCGCGACGCCATCGACCCCCGCCTGCGGGGGGAGGAATGACCGCCCCGGAGGGGCGCGTGATGACCGCGCCGGCGCGGCGCGGCGCCCCGTCCTCGGGGAGGCGCGAGGAATGAACGCGCCGCACCCCGTCGGGCGGCCCGATCCCGCCCGCAGCCCCGATGCCCCGGTGCTGCAGGTCCGCAATCTGACGACATCGTTCCGGGTGGACGGCAAGCCGGTACCGGTCGTCAAGGATCTCAGCTTCGACATCGCCCCCCGCCAGACGGTCGCCGTGGTCGGGGAATCCGGCTCCGGCAAGTCCGTGACCGCTCTGTCGATCATGCGGCTGGTCGCAACCGCCACGGGCCGCGTGGACGGCTCCATCAAGCTCGATGGGCAGGAGCTCACGACGCTTCCCGAGGCCGCCATGCGCGACATCCGCGGCGGCGCCATCGGGATGATCTTTCAGGAGCCGATGACCAGCCTCAACCCGGTCCTCACCGTGGGCTTCCAGGTGTCCGAGGTCCTGCAACGCCACCGCGACATGGACGCCGCCGCGGCCCAGGCCGAGACCCGCCGCCTCTTCGACCTCGTCCGCATCCCCGACGCGGAACGCCGGATGGGGGAATTTCCGCACACCTTCTCGGGCGGCATGCGCCAGCGGGTGATGATCGCCATCGCGCTCGCCTGCCGCCCGCGCCTGCTGATCGCCGACGAGCCCACGACCGCGCTCGACGTCACCATCCAGGCGCAGATCCTGCAGCTGATCCGCGAATTGCAGGACGAGGTCGGCATGTCGGTCATGTTCATCACCCACGACATGGGCGTGGTGGCCGAGGTGGCGGACCGCGTGGTCGTCATGCTGAAGGGCGAGAAGGTGGAGGAACGCCCGGTCGGCGAGCTCTTCGCGGCGCCCGAGCATCCCTATACCCGCCGCCTGCTGGCCGCCGTTCCCATCCTCGGCACGCTGTCGGGCAGCGACCTGCCGCAGCGATTCGTGCCCTTGCCGGCCGAGGGCGGGGCGGCGGCGCCGCCCGAGGCGCCGGCCCCGCACGACGGGCGCGGGGATGTGGTGCTGGAGGTCGAGGGCCTCAGCACGCGCTTCTCCGTGCGCGGCGGGCTGCTGGGTCGCCTGCGGGGCCAGGTCCACGCGGTCGAGGATGTCTCGTTCACCCTCCGCGCCGGAGAGACGCTCGCCCTGGTGGGCGAGTCCGGGTGCGGGAAGTCCACCACTGGCCGATCGATCCTGCGCCTCATCGAGCCCGCTGAGGGCGTCATCCGCTTCGAGGGAAATGATCTGCGCCGTGCAGACGCCGCTGCCCTGCGCGCCGCCCGGTGCCGCCTGCAGATGATTTTCCAGGATCCCTACGGCTCGCTCAACCCGCGCAAGACGGTCGGCGCCGCGATCCGCGAGCCGATCATGGTGCATGGGCTGAAAGGCCGGGCGGAGGCAGACAGGGAAGTCTTCCGCCTTCTCGATCTGGTGGGCCTGCCGCCCGAGCATGCCCTGCGGTTTCCGCACGAATTCTCCGGTGGCCAGCGCCAGCGTCTGTGCATCGCGCGCTGCCTGGCGCTGGAGCCCCGCCTGATCGTGGCCGACGAAAGCGTCTCGGCGCTCGACGTCTCGATCCAGGCGCAGGTCATCAACCTGCTGCTCGACCTTCAGGAACGTCTCGGCCTCGCCTACCTCTTCATCAGCCACGACATCGCCGTGGTGGAGCGGGTCGCGCACCGGATCGCCGTGATGCTGCTGGGCGAGATCGTCGAGATCGGGCCGCGCCGTGCAGTGCTGGGCGATCCGCAGCACTCCTATACCCGCAAACTGATCGCCGCGGCCCCCCTGCCCGATCCCACCCGCAAGCGCCCCAAGGGCGCGCTGCTGACCGAAGAAATCAAGAGCCCGGTGCGGCCCATCGGCTGGCAACGCCCGCACCGCCCCCTGCGCGAGGTCGCCCCGGGGCATTGGGTGCGCGCGACCGACTGACGCCACTCACGCGGCTCAACCGCATGCGGCCCGCGCCGCCCATCGGCCCCTCACTCGTCTTTGCCTTCAGAAATATCCCCGGGGGGAATTGGCGCACCGCGCCAAGGGGGGCAGGCAGCCCCCGAACACCGCCGGCGGCGCCGAGCCGCCGGCAGTTACCCACGCGCAGCGCCCGCGCCGCATGGGCGGGCGGGTGGGGCGACGCGGGCGCTGCGCGTTTGCCCGTCGGCCGGGCAAAGCCGCCAAACGGGCAAAGGCTCAGCCCAGATCGGCGGGCAGCAGGCCCTCCGGCATGTTCTGGTAGCAGACCGGCCGCAGCCAGCGCCGGATCGCCAGGGTGCCCACGCTCGTCGCGCCGAAGTTTGTCGACGCCGGATAGGGCCCGCCATGGACCATCGCCTCCGCCACCTCCACCCCGGTGGGAAAGCCGTTGACCAGCAGGCGCCCCGCCTTGCGCTCCAGCACCGGCACCAGGCCCTGCGCCAGGCCGTGATCCGCCTTCTCCAGATGCAACGTCACGGTCAGCTGCCCGTCGAGGCGGCGCGCCACCTCCATCATCTGATCGGCATCGCGCGCGGTGACCAGAATGCCGGACGGCCCGAACACCTCGTGGGACATGGACGGGTCCGCCAGCCACGCCTCGGCGCTCGTCTCGAAGAGGAATGGCGCGGCGTTGCGCCCCTCCGCCGGGGTCCCGACCCGTTTCTCCAAGGCCGCCGTATCGCTCAGCCCTTGCGTGCCCTCCCGGTAGGCCTGCGCGATCCCCTCGGTCAGCATCGTCTGCGGGGCGGTGCCAGCAAGCGCCCCGGCCGCGGCGTCCGCCATCGCCCGAAGGCCCTCGCCCTCGATCGCCACGGCGACGCCCGGGTTCGTACAGAACTGCCCGGCCCCCATCGCCAGCGATCCGGCCCAGCCCGTGCCGATCTCCGCCCCCCGCGCCGCCAGAGCGCCCGGCAGCAGGAACATCGGGTTGATCGACCCCAGCTCTCCGTAGAACGGGATCGGAACCGGCCGCGCCGCGCAGAGATCGAACAGCGCCCGGCCCCCCCGCAGGCTGCCGGTGAAGCCCACGGCGGCGATCAGCGGGTGCTCGACCAGCGCCTTGCCCACCACCTCGACCCCGCCATCCTGGATCATCGAGAAGACGCCGCCGGGCAATCCCGCGTCGGCCACGGCTTTCGCGAGTGTCCCGGCGACCAGTGCGCTCAGGCTCGGGTGCGCCGGATGCCCCTTCACCACCACCGGGCAGCCGGCCGCCAGGGCCGAGGCGGTGTCTCCGCCCGCGACCGAGAAGGCGAGCGGAAAGTTCGACGCCCCGAACACCGCCACCGGCCCGACCGGCCGCTGCACGAGCCGCAGGTCGGGCCGCGGCAGCGGTTGCCGGTCTGGCAGCGCGGTGTCGTGACGGCGGTCGAGATAGTCGCCCGCCTCGATGTGATCCGCGAAGAGGCGCAGCTGCCCGCAGGTGCGCCCCCGCTCGCCATCGAGCCGCCCTGCGGGCAGCCCCGTCTCGGCAACCCCGACTTCGGTCAGGGCAGCGCCCTGCGCCTCCAGACCGTCCGCGATGGCCCGCAGAAGGGCGGCGCGATCGGCCCGCGGCGTGGCGGCAAACGCAACGAAGGCCGCTTCGGCGGCCCCTGCGGCGCGGTCCACCAGGGCGGGCGTGCCCTTGGCGATCCCGCCGCCCCCGCCCTCGGTCTCTCCGGCGATCCAGTGAGGGGCATCGGTCATGTCGGTCTCCTCAAAAATATTAGAATTCGAACGGGTCGACAGCGATGCGGCGGCCGAGCGGAAGGGCATCGGCTACCAGGATCATCGGGGCGAGATCCACCTCGGGCGTGCCGGCCGCCACCAGCTTCGCCATGCGCCGATAGAGACCGGGGTACTCGCCGTGGTCCGGGGTCTCGACGGGCACGCCATCGATGACCAGCCGCGCGCCGCCATCGTGCAGGCAGAGCGTCCCGTCAGGGGTCTCCACCGCGATGTCCCAGGTTTGCGGGCCGGTCTGCCGCCAGTCCAGATCCACGGATATGGACTGCGACAGGGAAAGCCGGGCCGCGATCGGGGTCTGGCAGTTCGAGGGTACGTCCAGCTCGGCCCCGATCACATGGGCTGGCGTCGGCAGGATCGCGGTAAGGATCGAAAGGGCGTTGATCCCGGGATCGAGGACCCCCATGCCGCCCGGCTCGAAGATCCAGGCCTGCCCGGGATGCCAGCGGCGCACGTCTTCCTTCCACGTCACCCGGCCGGAAGCGACGCTGCGTTGCGCCAGCCATTCGGCGGCGGGCGCGACCCCAGGCGCCATCCGGCTGTGCCAGGTGGCATACAGCGTCACGCCACGCGCGCGGGCGAGGGCCGCGAGGGCCTGCACCTCGCCGATGCTCTGGCCCGGCGGCTTCTCGAGCATCACGTGGCGGCCGGCCTCGATGGCCGCCTTCGCATAGGCGAAGCGGGGCTGGGGCGGCAGGCATAGCGAGACGGTGCCGATCTGGGGATGCGCCTCCAGCATCGCCGCCAGTTCGGAATAGGCCGGAATGCCGTCGACCGTGCCGTGCCGGCTGACCGTGGCGTCCAGGTGCCAGTCGGGGCTGTCGGCGATTGCGGGCACGTGCTGATCGGCGGCGATCTTGCCGATCCCGACCAGCGCGATGGGGGCCGTCATCGGCCGCTGCGCCGGCCCGGGCCGGTCGATAAGATGCCTTCTGGGACGCCGTTGCCTGCCGTGGCACGGGGAAATGGGGCTTTCTGCGCCATGATGCGGGCCCTTTTCGTTCGCGGGCGCCCCGGGAGGGCCCAAGCGATGATTACCCGCGTCTCTCGGCAATGGCCACCGCCGGCTGTGCCGCGCCCCGGCAGACTTTGAGGGTGAGATCAAAGGGTCTGCCGCCTTGCGCCCGTCCCCCGCCCGGGACAGGAAGGGGACGCTGGCCCCCCCATCTCCGGCGTCTGAGATTGGATGCGATGAAGCGATTGGCCCCATATCTGTGTGCGCGGCAGGCCGGCCCCCGGCCTTGCCACCAGGCGCCGGCGCACCCCGCCACGGCAACCCGATGACCCAGATCATCGCCGCCCCGCTGACGGCCGCCGCCTTTGCCCCCTTCGGCGAGGTTCTGGAGGCCACGGGCAAGCCGGTGAAGCTGATCAACAGCGGGGCCTGCCGGCGTTTCCACGATCGCGCGATGCTCGATTTCGGGGATGGCCGCGCGGGGATCAGCGTCTTCGAGGCGCAGCCGCGCCGCTTGCCCCATGCGCTCGACCTGCTGGAGCGGCATCCGGAAGGATCGCAGGCCTTCGTGCCGATGCACGCGCATCCCTGGCTGGTCGTCGTCGCGCCCGATGCCGGGGGCCGGCCCGGGGCGCCGCTGGCCTTCATTGCAGCACCCGGCCAGGGCATCAACCTGCGGCGCGGGACGTGGCACGGTGTGCTGACCCCGCTGCACGCGCCGGGGCTTTTCGCGGTGGTGGACCGCATCGGGCCGGGGGACAACCTGGAGGAGGTCGCCCTGGACCCGCCGATCACAGTCGTCGCCGCGCCCTGAGCCCGGCGGACCGCGGCGCGGCCGGCCAAAGGATCATCGGGGCGGTCCGAAGCCCCGCGGCAGGGCGGCGTGGCGGTTCACGTCCTTGTAGAGCAGATAGCGGAACGGCCCCGGCCCGCCGGCATAGCAGGCCTGCGGGCAGAAGGCGCGCAGCCACATGAAATCGCCCGCCTCCACCTCCACCCAATCGCCGTTCAGCCGATAGACGGCCTTGCCCTGCAGCACGAACAGCCCGTGCTCCATCACGTGGGTCTCGAGGAACGGGATGACCGCGCCAGGGGCGAGCGTGACGATCGTCACGGCCATGTCGTGCGCCATGTCGGCGGGGTCGACGAACCGCGTCGTCGTCCAGGCGCCTTCGGTACCGGGCATTGAGTGCGGGGCGGTTTCGGCCTCTGTGGTGACGAGGGCGGGCGGCGACGCAAGGCCCGCCACCGGAACGTAGGCCTTGCGGATCCAGTGAAAGCTGGCCGGTACGGCGCCTTCGTTGGTCAGGCGCCACTTTGCACCGGGCGGCAGGTAGGCATAGCCCCCCGGCCCCATCGCGTGCTCTCGCTTTCCAATTTGCAAAACCACCGCTCCTCCCACGACGAAGAGCACGCCCTGTGCCCCGTCATCGGGTTCGGGGCTGTCGCTGCCGCCGCCTGGCGCGACCTCCATCAGGTAATGCGAGAACGTCTCGGCGAAGCCCGAAAGCGGCCGCGCGAGCACCCATGCGCGCGTTTCGTTCCAGAACGGCAGCCGGCTGGCGACGATGTCGCGCATCGTTCCGGCGGGCAGCACGGCATAGGCCGCGGTGAAGATCGCCCGACCCGTCAGCAGATCGGTCTGGGGCGGGTGGCCGCCCTTGGGGATGTGGTAGCGCGGGTCTGGCATCATGGCGTTCCGGGTTGACTGTCCCTGCTATAGCCGAGCCTTGCGCGGGGTTCGACAGGGCTTCGGCCGGCATGGCTTGCCCGGTGCATCGTTTGGACTTTGCACATGTCCGGCCCCCCGGCGCTAGACCCCGTGCTCGGCCAGGAACCGCTCGATCTCGTCCATGCAGACCCGCCATGCGGGCTCGTGCCCCAGAATGATGTGACTGCGGCTGTCGAGCGTCACCAGCCGGGCATCGGGAATGCCCGCGGCCAGTTCCCGCCCCTGCGCAAGGGAAATCCGCTGGTCGTCGCGGGCATGCAGCACCAGCGTCGGCGCGCGGACCTGCCCCAGAAGATGCCGCACGTCGATGTTTCCGAACGCGTCCTGAAACCGCACGGCGTTCTCGGGCGAGGTGGTGCGGCGCTGGAAATCGTCGAACCACGCCAGCGCGTCGGGCGCGGCGTCGGGCATGAAGGTCTGGCTGAAGATATGCCGGTACGCCGCGTTGTTCGTGCCCCATCCCAGCCGCGTGAGCGTCAGCACCGCCTCGCGCCGCTCGCGCTCATCGGCGCTGGCGCCGATCCGCCAGCCGGCCGCATAGCCGCCGATAAATATGAGCGCGCTGACCCGCTCGGGATGCCGCACCGCGTAATCGACCGACACGGCGCAGCCCTGCGACATGCCGAGGAGCGGAAACCGGCCCAACCCGCGCGCATCGACCACGGCCTCGAGATCGCGCACGAAGGCCTCGAAGCTGATCTCGGGGACGTTCCAGTCCGAAAGCCCGTTGCCGCGTTCGTCGTAGCGGATGAAGGTGCGGCGCGCGGCCAGCGCCTGGAACGTGTCCGTCCAGATCGGGCTTTCCCAATCCAGCTCCAGATGGTTCAGCCAGTTCGCCGTCTTGACCAGCGGCGGGCCGGTGCCGACCGTCGCATAGGCGATGCGCACCCCATCGGGCGCGGTGCAGAAGCCGATGGACTGGTGACGCAGAAGGCGCTTGGCGGCCGGCGCCTCGGCCGGCGCAAGCGGCGGCACGGTGCCGTCGCCGGCCAGCAGGTCGTGGCGCGGCATGCCGGCCTCGCTTCGCCTGCGGTCGAACTTCGTCTGCAGGGTCGCGGCCTCGGCGGACCGGCCCGAGCGTTGCAGGGCCCGGGCCAGCGCGGAGCCGGCTTCGGCCGAGGTCGGGTCCAGCGTCAGCCAGGTGCGGGCCCATCGCTGAATGGCGCCGTCCTTCGCCTCCGGATGCCCGACCAGCCGGCGATAGACGATGAGCCTCAGAGCCTCGACCTCCGCCCGCTCGCCCGTCAGCCAGGCCTGGTAGGTGTCGAGCGCCGGAAGGTCGAGCCCGTCGAAGGCAACCTCCGCCAGATCCGCGGCGGCCCGGGCCAGATCACCCAGCGGCGTCGCCGGGTTCGCCGCGAGGGCCTGGAGGACCAGAAGATCGCAGTCCAGATCGCCGGCCTCGATCGCCACCCGCTCCCTGTCGGCGATCAGCCGCGGCGGGCCGGGATGATCCAGAACGTTGCGCAGCTTGCTCAGGGCCCACCGAAGGGAGCCTCGCGGATCGTCGGGAACGTCCCAGAAAAGCTCGCACAGGCGCTCGCGGCGATGTGGGCGGCCCGTCACCAGCAGGTACGCCAGCAGCGCGCGGGTCTTGCGCGATGCCGGCAGGCGCACCTCGTCCGTGCCGCGGAACACACGCGGCTCGCCTAGCAGGTGAATGCGGATCGGGCGGGCCATGGCTGCGACCTGAAGAACGGCGACGGCTTAGCATGCCATCCCCGCCCGTCAAATGCCCAGGGGTCAACGTCTGGCAGAAACGAGGGTTCGCGCCATGAGAAGCACACCAACGACGAGCGCCGACGCCACCGTGCCGATCACCGCGACTGACGGAACCACCGGCGAGTAGTTCGTGGCGATCCGCGAGAAAAGCCAGACCGGCAGCGTCGTGTCGGACCCGGTGGTGTAGATCGACAGCGGCAGGTTCGACCACGACAGCAAGAACGCGAAGAGCCCGCCCGAGACGATGCCGGGCCAGAGCACCGGCAGCGTGACCTCGCGCGAACACCTGCCAGCGGTTCGCTCCGAGATCGCGGGCCGCCTCTTCCTGCGCCGCGGTCGTAGCCGAAGAGCCGGATCGAGATGACCAGCGTGACGATCGGCACGATCCACACCAGATGCGCGAAGACCGCCGTCGTCCAGCTGGGCGCGATGCCGAGCGCGGTGAACGAGAGCAGCAGGGCCAGGCCCAGCACCGGCTGCGGGAAGAAGATCGGCAGGACCAGCGCGCGCTGGAACAGCGCTCCGCCCGCGCCAGTCGTAGCGGGCGAAGGCGACAGCTCCGCAGGTGCCGAGGATCACGGCGAGCACCGCGACGCTGAGCGCGATGTTGAGCGAGGTCACGTGCAACTGCCACGTCTCGAACGATCGCCAGCGCCTCGCGCGTAAGCGTCGAGCGTCCAGACCTTGTGGGGAAACCGCATGTAGCGGGTATTGGCCAGCGAGGCGAGGACGACCGACACGATCGGCACGTAGAGGAGCGCCACGATCGCCACGATCCAGATCGTGTGCACGGGCCCGCGCGGCAGCCCGGTCATCGCCGGATCAGCCGGGCCAGATCGAGCCGCGCCGAGTCCCGGCAGGACGATGGCCGCCGTCACGACGATCACTGACCACGGTCAGCGCGGCGCCCATGCGGCCAGTCCTGCGCGTAGTTGAAGCGCTGCTCGATGGCAGCCGTGATCACCGTCACCGCCCGCCCGCCGAGGATGGCTGCCTCGGCATTGGCGCCGAGGGTGCAGGACGAAGGTCAGCAGCGCGCCGATCACGAGGCCCGGCGCCGCCAGCGGCAGCTCGACCTCGCGGCAGACGGCCCAGGGCGCCGGCGCCGAGGTCGCGCGCCGCTTCGATCCGATCCTGCGCGACCAGCGCCGACGCCGAGCAGAAGCGGAAAGAGCATGAACGGGAAGATGGATGTAGACGAGGCCCAGAAGCGCCGCCCAGCTAGTGTTCAGGATCGAGCCGATGTGCAGGCCGAACGCCGCGTCTGAGCGACTGCCCGCGAGGATCCCGCCGCGCGGCATCAGGAAGAGCGACATCCCGAAGAGCCGCACGCTTTCGGAGATGAAGATCGGTAGCGCGATCAGGGCGGTGACGACCCCCGCCCACCGGCCGGCGTGAGCGATGCAGGACCATCGCGGTGGGCCAGGCGATGAGTGCCTAATGCCAGGTGGTCAGCGAGGCGCCGATCAGTGACCACAGTCAGCGGCCTCGCATAGCCTTCGGTAAACGCCGCGCGGTAATTGGCGAGGGTCAGGTCGCCAGTCAGCGTCGAAAGTCCGCGCCGGGCATCAGGCTGTACCAGGCGACGATGCAGATGGGCAGCAGGAAGCCAGGCAGACGCAGCAGCGCGATCACCGGGAGTGCGAACCAGCGCGCCGGCGTACCACGCCTCATGCGTCGACCCAGGCGCGTCTGGTGTCGAAACCGAAGGAACGGACGCGCCAGGCGAATAGGCGGCCGCTGCGCGGGCACCTCGGCGATGAGCATCGTACCGCCGGCGGCCCGCCAGGTGGTAGCTGCATGCGCGAGCCCAGCATGTAGTCGTCTGGGTCACGGTCAGAACGTGCCGTCAGCGGCCCGCCGCCCGGGCGCAGGGCCTCCGGCCGCACCACGGCATGGGCGCCGCCGGCATCCGGTGCGCGCTGGCCGGATCGGCGAAGACGGGTTCCAGCGCCATCGCGGGCCAGCGTCGAGGATGTTCACCTCGCCCATGAATTCGGCCACGAAGCGATCGCGCCGGGGCGCCGTAGATCTCGGGCGGGCTTGCCGATCTGCACGATCCGGCCGTCGCGCATGATGCGCGATCCGGTCCGTCATCACCATCGCCTCTTCCAGGCTGTGGGTGATGTAGACGAAGGTGCGCCCGGTGCGTTGGTGCAGCTCCTTCAGCTCGACCTCCAGCGTCTTGCGCAGGCGGTAGTCGATGGCCGACAGCGGCTCGTCGAAGAACAGGATCTCGGGATCCGAGGCCAGCGCGCGGGCCAGCGCCACGCGCTGCCGCTCTCCGCCCGAGCAGCGCGTGACCGGGCGCTGGTAGAAGCCCGCGCGGCAGCCGCACGAGGTCGAGCAGCTCGCAGCGCCCGGGCCTTTCTGCGCCTCCGGCGCCACTCCCTTCATCTTCATCGCGAACTCGATGTTCTCGCCCGACGGACCGTGGTCGAAGAACGCCAACGACTGGAACACCAGCGCCGTCGGGCGCCGGTTGGCCGGCAGCCCGGTGATGTCGCGCCCGCGCAGGGCAGCCGGCCGCTCGACCGGCTCAAGGCCCGCCAGCATGCGCAGCAGCGTCGACTTGCCGGAGCCGGACGGGCCCGACGATGGTGAAGAACTCGCCGTCCTCGATCTCGCAGCGAGATGTCGTCCACCGCCGCCGTCGTCGCCGAAGGGCGTGGTCAGCCCGTCGAGCGACAGGATGGCCGTTCGGCTGTGCGCAGGCGCTGTCCATCGTGCGCCGCCGCTCAGCCGCGCTCGCGCATCGCGGCGGAGTAGATGTCGTAGAGCCGGTCGTAGTCGGGCACGATGTCGAACTCCACGGCGTTGGCGATGCGCTCGTCGCAACTCGTCCCACTGGATGGCGTCCAGCTCGTCGGCGGTGAAGCGCGACAGCACCTCGGGCCTGCGCCATCTGGCTCACCGGCTGCAGGTTGCCGTTGCCGCGCGCGACGATCTCGGCGGCGTCGGGCGTCGTGATGAACTCCAGGAAATCGAAGGTCGCGCGGGTTGCAAGTTCGGGTTGTTGACCGCCGAATTGAGCTCGATCCAGTTGATCCCGCCCTTGCCGTCCGCCGGCCCGGAATTGGGGGTGATGGCGTAGAGTGTTCGACACGCCCTCGAGCGCGGGCCGCGGCGGTGGTGTAGGTGCCGCCGGTGAAGTAGAGGTCGATCTCGCCGTTCAGGATCGCGAGGTTGAGCTGCACGAAGTCGGTCGTGATCAGGGCGGCGCTGCTCGATCCAGCGATCGCGGTCTCCTCGAAGCTTCGCGACGTCTTCCTCGGTCTTCTCGCGTGAAGGGGTGGACGCCAGCGCCCATGCAGATGTCCATGACGTTCCAGTCCTCGTAGGCGAGGATGCCGTAGCGGCCTGAGAAATCGGGATTGTTGAAGAGGTCCCAGCCCTCGTCCTTGGCGATGGCGGGCGAGATCACGTCGGGTTCACCACGAAATCGAAGGTCTCGTAGCGCTGGACTACGCCGAGCAGATGCTCGCCGATCCTCGCTCATCGCCCATTTGTAGGGCAGCTGCGAACTTTTCGGCTTCATCTGCGGCGTAGAGCGGGTCGAACCGTTCGCGCGGCAGATCGCGGATCAGGCCGTCGGGCCACATCACGTTGCGCGCCCAGGGGTTGTTGACGTTGATGAAGTCCCACACCGACGGTCTCGCCAGCGCGCAGGCGGTTCACCGAGTCGGGTCGGAGATGTGGATCTGCGCGCGGATGTCGCCGCCATGGGTTTCGCGCCAGAGATCCATCAGCTTGCGGGTCCGCATAGGCGTCCCATGTCAGCAGCGAGAGCGGCCGGTCCGTCTGGGCGGCAAGCCGGCCCGGCAGGGCGGCGGCGGCGACGCCGGCGGCCAGGCCCTGCAACACGCGCCGGCGATTGGCGGAATGCTGCATCGGGCGGTTGAGCGGATTGCGCGCGGCCTGGGCGGCAAGGCGTGTCTGAAAGGTCATCGCTGTCACTCCCTGAAGTTCATATGGCGAACAATCATTCGCAGAGCGCATTCCCGCAAGGGTGCTTTTGCGCTTCAGTAGGTCGCGGCGTAGGCGGCGTGGCGTTCGTCGGCGGCAAGACCCGCCACATGGGCGAGCTCGCCGGTTTTGTGGGCGATGTAGATATCCACCATGTCGCCCGGCCACGTGGCCCGGAACAAGGCGTCTTCCGCCAGCGCCGCAAGCGCCGCCTCGAGGCCGTCTGGCAACGGGGCAAACCCGCGCGCCGCGAGATCGGCGGGAGACAGCAGACTGAGGTCCTCGGTCGTGGCGGGTGCCGCGGTCAGCCCGGCTTCGATCCCCAGCAGTCCCGCGTGGATCAACGCCGCCAGGGCCAGATGCGGGCTGGCCGCGGCATCGGCGGCGCGGAACTCCACGTGGAACTGCCGGGCGCGATCCTTCGGGTTTCGGGCCGTCACCGGGCAGATGCGCAGGGCGGCTTCCCTGTCCTGTCGCCCAAGATTGTTGAAGGCCGCGCTCCATTTGTGCGGGGTGAGGCGGGCGAAGGAGATGGCGCTTGGCGCGGTGAAGGCCGACACTGCGTTCAGATGCGCAAGGATCCCCGCGACGAAGGCCGAGGCGGGGCCGGACAGACCGTCCTGACCGTCCGGATCGTGGGTCATGGGCCGGCCTTCGGCGTCCCAGAGGCTGAGATGCACGTGCACCCCGTTGCCCACCATCTCGGGCGACAGAAGCGGCGTGAAGGTAGCCGGCAGGCCCATCGCCCGCGCCACGGCCCGGGTCGCCTCGCGCACGATCACGGCCTCGTCGGCCGCCCGCCGGGCTTCGGCCGGCGGCAGGGTGATCTCCATCTGATCGGGCCCGTATTCGCGCAGGAAACTGTCTGGCGCGATCCCTGCGGCCGCGAGCGCGGAAAAGAGCGCCTCGCCGAAGGGCTGCCGCTCCAGGAACCCCGCCAGCGTGAAGGCCCGCGAGCCGCGACCGTAGGGCATCATGAACTCGTGCTCGAAGCTCGCGCGCAGGGTCAGGCCGGTGGCAGCGCGCAGACGGTCCACCGCGCTGGCAAGAAGGCTGCGAGTGCAGCAGGCCCATGGCGCGCCATCGGCATCCGCGATGTCGCCCAGAAGGAACGACATCGCGGTGCCGTCGGGCAGCGCGGCCTCGACAAGGGTGGAGGGGTCGGGCCGCAGCACCAGATCGCCGAGAGCACCGTAAGGGCTTTCGGCGATGGTATCGAAACAGGTGATCTGCACGTTGGTGGGCGTCCAGCCGATGCCCCCGGCGACCTTCCGGTCCAGATCGGCGCGGGCGAAGCCCTTGCCCCGGACCAACCCGGAGAAGTCGCTGGTGCAGGCCATCGTCAATCGTGCGTCCAAATCCGCGCCCCCTTGCCGTCCGCGTGCATCGTGTAAAGACTTGGCCGGGAATGCAACGCGGTCGCCCCGCACCAGCGCGCAAGGCCGGCCCATGCTAGACCCTTTCCTGACGACGACGACCCGCGATCTGCCGCTGGTACCCGCCCGCGCCGCCCTGCTCTTCATCGACGTACAGAACTTCTCGTGCCATGCGGACGGCGCGGAATGGGCCGAATTGCCGCCCGAGGCGCTGGCGGAGCGGCGCGATCCGTTCCTGGCACATCTGGAGGCTCAGGTGCTTCCCAACATGCAGGCCCTGCAGGCGAGCTTCCGCGCCGCGGGGATCGAAGTGCTCTACACCACCATCGAGAGCCTCACGAAGGATGGCCGCGACCGGAGCCTCGACTACAAGATCACCGGCTTCAATGTGCCGAAGGGATCGTGGGACGGGCGCGTGCTGGAGGCCATCGCGCCGGGAGGCGACGAGATCGTGCTGCCGAAGACGTCGTCGAGCGTCTTCGTATCCACCCATATCGACTACCTGCTCCGCAATCTCGGTGTGCGGCAGCTCGTGATCTCGGGAGTGCTCACCGACCAGTGCGTGGAAAGCGCCGTGCGCGATGCCTGCGATCTGGGCTACCTCGTGACGCTTGTGACCGATGCCTGCGCGACTTTCGGCACGGAGAGACAGGCCGCGTCGCTGGCGGCGATCCGTGGCTATTGCCGGCAAACGACCACGGCAGAGCTGCTTGTAGAATTGTCGGACGCCTGACGCTTTGGGCAACTCGGTGCAGTCGCCGCGATCCCGGGCACTCCGGCGCAAAAACCGTTGGACACGCGATCGTTTCGGCGTCTACCGTCAAAGTGTGAACATTTGTGCGCACTGCGAACCGGCGGCTCCAGCCGGCATCGCCGGTGCGCGCCCAACCGAAAATGAGGGACGACCATGACCAGACTTGGCCTTACCCTGGCTGCGACCGCTGTACTGGCCGTCGGGCCACTGGCGGCGCAGGACGTGCTGACGATCGGCGTGCGATCCGAGGCGGCTTCGCTCGATCCGCACTGGACGCAGCTGTCTTCCGACCTGCAGGTGCAGGAGCACATCTTCGAGCATCTGGTGGACCTCGACAGCGCCTCGCAGCCGGCGCCAGGCCTTGCGACCGGATGGGAGCCCATCGACGACACGACATGGGAGTTCACGCTGCGCGAAGGCGTGACCTGGCACGACGGTGAAACCTTCGATGCCGATGACGTGCTGTTCTCGTTCGACCGCCTCGCCGCCGGCATCGAAGGCGCGCCGGCCAGCCCTGCCTTCACGCTCGCGAAGGGTGGCAAGAGCTGGGAGAAGATCGACGACTACACCGTGCGGATCACCACCGATGGGCCCTACCCTACCGTTCCCGAAGATCTCGCAATGGTCCCCATCGTCGCGCAGCACGCGGCCGAGGGCAAAACCGCCTCGGTGGATTTCTCCAGCGGCGAGGCGGCCATCGGAACCGGGCCGTTCATGTTCGAGGAGTTCAGCCCCGGCAACCGCATCAGCGTGGTGAAGAACCCCGATTGGTGGAAAGGCGATCCCGGCTGGGATCAGGTGGTGTTCCGCCCGGTGGGCCAGGACTCCGCGCGCCTCGCCGCGCTGCTGAACGGCGATGTCGACATCATCGACTATCCGCCCACGGTCGACGTGCCGCAGCTGGAAACCAACCCCGACTTCACCGTCAGCACCATCGCCTCCGACAGGCTGATCTACATGATGCCCGCCTACCGCCACCGCGAAACCTATGTTCGCGACAATGACGGCGAGATCATGATGCCGAACCCCCTGCGCGACTGGCGCGTGCGCAAGGCGCTGAGCCTGGCCATCGACCGCGAGGCGATCCGTGACCGGATCATGGGCGGCGCTTCCCTGCCCACCGGCAACATCGTGCCGCCGGGCTTCTTCGGCTACGTCGACGACATCGAGGCCGACCCCTACGACCCGGATCAGGCGACGGCGCTTCTGGAGGAGGCCGGCTATGGCGATGGTTTCCAGATGACGATCCACGGGCCCAACGACCGCTACGTCAACGACGCCCGCATCCTGGAGACGGTCGCGCAGTTCTGGACCCGCATCGGCATCACCACCGACGTCGATACCATGCCGCGCAACATCTTTTTCTCGGATCTCATCCGCGGCAACGACGATACGTTCCCCGGCTTCGATTCCCCCAAGTTCAGCATGTCGCTGACCGGATGGGGTACCGTAGCGGGCGAGGCCACCTATACCGTGTCGGGCATCCTTGAGACCTACAATGCCGCGACAGGCGGCGGAAACGGTAATTTCGGACGCTATTCCAACACTGCCATCGACGCGAAATCGATCTTGGCGAAGCAGACAATCGACCGCGACGACCGGTTGGAGCTTCTGCAGGCGGCGACACGGATGGCGATGGAGGATTACGCGCTGATCCCGCTGCACTTCCAGGTCAACAAATGGGCGATGAAATCCTCGCTGAAGCACAATCCCCGCACCAACGAACGCACGCTCGCGACCGAGATCAGCCGGGTGGAGTGACGACACCAGGCTGAACGAAAGGAGGCGCCATGCTGGAATTCATCGTGCGGCGCCTCCTGCAGGCCATCACGGTCCTGCTGGTCATGACGATGCTGGTGTTCTTCGGGGTCAACGTCGTCGGCAACCCCGTCTACATCTTCGCTTCGTCGGAATGCACCCAGGCCTGCCTGAACCGGATCATCGCCGATCTCGGGCTCGATCTGCCGATCTGGCAGCAATACCTCGTCTTCCTCCAGAACCTCCTGCAGGGCGATCTCGGCCGCTCGTTCACCCACGGCGTTCCCGCCATGAGCCTGATCTGGGAGCGGTTTCCCGCCACGCTGGAGCTGGCCCTCGCGGCGCTCGTGCTGGCGCTCGGGCTCGGCCTGCCGATGGGGCTCTATGCCGGGCTGCGGCCCGACAGCTGGCTCTCGAAGGCGTTCATGGGTTTCTCCATGCTCAGTTTCAGCGTCCCGGTCTTCTGGATCGGTCTGATCCTGATCCTGCTCTTCTCGGTCCGCCTCGGGTGGCTGCCCTCCATCGGCCGGGGGGATCTGGTGAGCCTCGGCGGCGTCGAGGTGAGCTTTCTCACCCTCGACGGACTGCGCCACCTGCTGATGCCGGCCTTCACCCTTTCGCTCGTCATGATGGCGATGGTGATCCGGCTGACCCGCGCCGGCCTGCGCGAGGTGCTGCATGCCGACTACATCAAGTTCGCCCGCGCCAACGGCATCCGCGAGCGGCGCGTGATCGGGGTGCATGTGCTGAAGAACATCATGATCCCCATCGTCACCGTGCTGGGCATGGAATTTGGCGGGGTCATCGCCTTCGCGGTGGTCACCGAAAGCATCTTCAGCTGGCCCGGTGTGGGCAAGATGCTGATCGATGCCATCGCGGTGCTGGACCGACCGCTGATCGTGGCATACCTGATCTTCGTCACCGTCATGTTCGTGTGCCTCAACCTCGCGGTCGACATCCTCTATTCGCTCCTCGATCCGCGGGTCCGCGTGGGGGGCGGAGGCGCGTGAGCCTGATGGAGCCCGTGGCCGACCCCTCTCGCTTCGCCCGCTTCTTGCGCGCTTTCCTGGCCGTTCCCTCGGCAGCAATCGCGCTTGCCGTCTTCGTGGCGATGGCGCTGGCGGCGATCTTCGCGCCGCTCATCGCCCCGCAGGACCCCTACGACCTCGCCTCCGTGAGCATCCTCGACAACCTGCTGCCGCCCGGCGAGGTCGCCTTCACCGGCATGACCCACTGGCTCGGTACCGACGGCCAGGGGCGCGACATGCTGTCGGCGATGCTCTACGGGCTGCGCATCTCGCTGCTCGTGGGGATCGCCTCGGGGTTTGTCGCGCTGGTCATCGGCACGGCGGTGGGCCTGATCGCGGCGTTCCGAGGCGGCTGGCTGGACGCGTTGCTGATGCGGATCGTCGACCTGCAGCTAAGCTTTCCCACCATCCTTGTCGCCCTGATCCTGCTTGTGATCCTCGGTCGCGGGGTCGACAAGATCATCTTCTCGCTGATCGTGGTGCAATGGGCGTATTTCGCACGCACGGTCCGGGGCGTCGCCCTCGTGGAGGCCAGCCGCGACTACGTGGAAGCCGCCCGCGGCCTGCGGCTGCCGGCCCTGCGCATCCTCTTCCGCCACGTCCTGCCGAATTGCTTGCCGACGATCCTGGTGGTGGCCACGATCCAGATGGCGCAGGCGATCTCGCTCGAGGCGACGCTCAGCTTCCTCGGCCTCGGCCTGCCGCCGACCCGCCCCTCGCTGGGCCTGCTGATCGCCAACGGTTTCGACTACCTGCAAAGCGGCCGGTGGTGGATCTCCGTCCTGCCCGGGGTGGTGCTGCTCGTGCTCATCGTCAGCGTCAACGTCCTCGGCGACCGGATGCGCGACGTCCTCAACCCGCATCTGAAGGGCTGAGCATGGCGCCGGTGCTGACGATCCGGGGCTTGCGGACCTCGTTCTTGATCGGCCGAACGGAGCTGCGTGCGCTCGACGGGGTGGACCTTCAGGTGGCGGCCGGCGAGATCCTTGCGCTGGTGGGCGAAAGCGGCTCGGGCAAGTCGATCACAGGATACTCGATCACCGGGCTGCTCTCTGAGCCCGGGCGCGTGATGGGCGGCGAGGTGCGGCTGGGAGACACCGATCTGCTGACCCTGCCGGCAGAGGCCATGCGCCGGATCCGCGGGCGTCGGATCGCGATGATCTTCCAGGACCCGATGATGACCTTGAACCCGGTCCTGCGGATCGGCACGCAGATGACCGACGCCCTGCGCGCCCATGGCCGCATCGGCGCCCGCGCGGCCCGCGCCCGCTGCATCGCCGCGCTGGAAGAGGTCGGGATCGCCGCGGCGGCGGATCGGATCCGCGCCTATCCGCACCAGCTTTCCGGCGGCATGCGCCAGCGCGTCGCCATCGCCATAGCACTGCTGCACGGGCCCGACCTTATCATCGCAGATGAGCCCACGACCGCGCTTGACGTGACCATCCAGGGGCAGATCCTCTCGGTGGTCCAGCGCCTTTGCCGCGAAAGGGGCACGGCGCTGATCTGGATCACCCACGATCTGGCCGTGGTCGCCGGCATCGCCGACAGGATTGCGGTGATGTATGCCGGACGGATCGTCGAGGAAGGGCCGGTGGACGCGATCCTCGACGTCCCGGCGCACCCCTACACACGCGGCCTGATCGACAGCGTGCCGGCGGCGAAATCGCGTGGCACCCGGTTGCCGCAGATCCCCGGGCGGATGCCGGCGCTCACCGAGCTGCCCGAGGGCTGCGCTTTCGGCCCCCGCTGCAGCCGCCGCGGCGCCGCCTGCGCCGCCCGGCCGGAGCCGCGCACGATTGCCCCGGGCCGCCGTGTGCGGTGCTTCCATCCCCTGGGCGCGGCATGAGCGCCGCCCCGCTCATCTCGGCCGAGGGCCTTACGAAGGTGTTCGGCGGGCGCCCCGGCCTTGTCGCCCGCGCCCTCGCCGCGGTCGGGCTGGCGAAGGCGCCCGGCTCCGTCCGTGCGGTGGACGACGTGAGCTTCACCATCGCCCGCGGCGAGGTTCTGGGCGTCGTCGGCGAAAGCGGCTGCGGAAAGTCCACGCTCGGCCGCATGGTGGCGGGCCTGACCGCGCCCACAAGCGGCCGCATCCTGCAGGACGGAAAGCCGCTGGCGCCCGCCGAGGGCCTGGATCGCCAGATGATCTTTCAGGACCCGTTCTCCTCGCTGAACCCCCGTACCCGCGTCGCGGAGCTGATCGGCGAGGCGCCGCGCGTGCACCGCATCGTCTCGGCCGATGGGTTGCAGGCCTACGTCGCGGCGCTGATGGACCGCTGCGGTATCGATCCCGGCTATGCCGACCGTTTCGCGCATCAGTTCTCGGGCGGCCAGCGGCAGCGGATCGGGATCGCCCGCGCGCTGGCCGTGAAGCCCGAGCTTCTGGTCTGCGACGAGGCGGTCTCGGCACTCGACGTCTCGATCCAGGCGCAGATCGTCAACCTCTTCATGGACCTGCGCGAGGAGCTGGGGCTGACCTACCTCTTCATCAGCCACGACCTGGGCGTGGTGCGCCATGTCTCCGACCGGGTGATCGTGATGTATCTCGGCCGGGTGGTCGAGGAGGGGCCAGGCGATGCCGTCTTCGCCGATCCGAACCACCCCTATACCCGCGCGCTGATCGATGGCGTGCCGCGGCTCGATCGCCGGCGGATGGCCTACGCGCCGGTGGAGGGCGACATCCCATCCCCGCTCGATCCGCCGCCCGGCTGCCATTTCCATCCGCGCTGCCCGATGGCCTATGAGCGATGCCGGGTGGAGCCGCCGGCTTTGCGCAATATCGCGCCCGGCCGCCGCAGCGCCTGCCACCTCAACGACCGCACCTGAGCAAGGAGACTTCCCCATGGCCAGCTACAGCGACCGGATGGCCCGCTTCCGCACCCTGATTGAGGGGCGAGCCGATCTGGTCTTCGTGCCCATCGGCACCGATCTGGATTACCTCACCGGCATCCATCGCGACATCCCGAACTATGGCCGCAACCTGCATCCCGGCATGTGGCTGGAAGGCGCCTGGATCTCGCCCGGCCATGAGCCGATTCTGACAATCCCGCGCATGACCGCGGAGTTCGGCGCCAAGGGCGGCACCGACGGGATGGACGTGCGGGTATTGGGCGACTGGGACGACCCCGCCCAGATGGTCACCGGCATCCTGAAGGAGCTCGGCGTGGGAGACGGCGCCACCATAGCCACCAGCGACGATGCCGAGGCGGAATTCTTGATGAAGCTGCAGGGCCTGGTCCCCGGCGCGCGCTTCGCTTCGGCCACCGAGATCCTGCGCGAGCTGCGGGTGATCAAGGATGCCGACGAGATCGAGACGCTGCGCGAGGCGGGCCGCAAGACCGAGGCCGCTTTTTCCGAGGTGATCAAGGCGCTAAAGATTGGAATGACCGAGCTAGATGTGGTGGCCGAGGTCGATTACCAGATGAAGCGCCAGGGGTCGCTTGGCCCCTCCTTCGTCACCTCGCTCTACAATACCGGGCCGAACCATCCGATGCTCTTCGGCCGGCGGCTGGAAAGCTGGCCTCGGGTGCTGACCGCGCCGGTGTCGGTGCTTTTCGATTTTGGCGCGGTGCACGATGGAATGTGCTACGATTTCGGCCGCACGGTCAGCTTCGGCGCGCCGAGCGACGAGCAGATCAAGGTGCACGGGCTGATCATGAAGAGCCAGGCCGCCGGCATCGCCGCGCTGAAGGCCGGGGCGATCACCTGCGCCGAGGTCGACAGGGTCGCGCGAGACGTGATCGCCGATGCGGGATATGGCGACAAATTCCGGCACCGGCTGGGTCACGCCATCGGCTGGGACGTGCATGAGCCGCCCTTCCTCACCGCCGGCGACGAAACCGTGGTGGAGGAAGGCATGATCTTCACCGTCGAGCCTTCAATCTTCCAGGACGGAACGTTCAGCGCCAGGGTCGAGGATTGCGTTGTGGTCCGCCCGGATGGCGGCGAGAAGCTGACGGACGGCTGGCAGGACCTGATCGTCATCGAATAGCGCGATGAGAAGGGGCGGCCCCCGAAAGGACCGCCCCCGATAGTAACAGCCGGGCCGCTCAGTTCGACATCGCCGCCTCGAACCGTTCCTTGAACTCGGTCGCTTCCGGCTGATCGGTCAGGATCACGTCCCAGCTCTGGCGCGCCGCCTCCATGAAGGGCGCGAGATCCGGCTCGAGGATCTCGACGCCGGCCTCTTTCGCGGTTTCCATCCCGGCATCGGCAAGCCCGTCATGGGCTTCGATCCCCACAGCGATGGCATCCGTGGCCGCCGTCTGGATCATCTCCTGCACGTCCGCCGGGAGCCCGTCCCACCAGGATTTCGAAACCACGAAGACGGTCGTGGACTGGTGCGCCTTGGTCATCGTGTAGGTGTTCACCGTCTCGTAGAACCCGTCCGCCACCAGCGCATCGGGCGAGATCTCGAGCGCGTCCACCACATTGTTCTGGATCGCCATGAACAGCTCGCCATAGGACATCGGCGTCGGCTGTGTGCCCATCGCCTTGTAAGCCTCCACGAACCCAGGCGTCGGCAGAACTCGGATCTTCAGGCCCTCCATATCCTCGACAGTCGCCACCCGCGCGGGCGCCTTCGAGGCCACCGAGCGTTCGTAGATCGAGCCGAAGCCGAGGCCGTGCATTCCGTACTCGCCCAGCAGGTCGAGCATCTCGCGGCCCATGTCGCTTTGCAGGATCTCGTAGGCCTGCGCCTTGTCCTCGAAGAGATAGGGCAGCGAGAGAACCCGGTAGGCCGGCACCACCGTTTCCAGCGTCGAGCCACCCACGAAGCCGCCCGTCAGGATGCCGGTGCGCATGGACTGGATGGCACGCGTCTCGTTCCCAGCCTGTCCGCAGCATTGGACCTCCACGGCGATGTCGCCGCCGCTGCGCTCTTCGATCAGCGACTTGAACTCGTTCAGCGTCACCTGATAGGGACTCTGGTCGCTCAGCACATGCGCCAGCGTCATCGTATGGGTCTGCGCTTGCGCCCCGGTCGCGGCGAATGCCGCAAGGCCAAGCCCGAAGGCCGTCTGTCGGATCGTCATGTCTGTCGTCTCCCTGTCTTTTACTGTTGGTTAGCGGAGCAGGACCAGCGAGAGGCCCGGCACGTAGGTGATGATCATCAGGTTGGCGATGAGGACCATCAGGAACACCGCGAGCGGACGCATCAGCTGCTCCATGCTGATGCGCGCGATCCCGCAGGCGATGAACAGGTTGACCCCGACCGGCGGCGTGACCATGCCGACCGCGAGGTTGACGATCATGATCAGGCCGAAGTGCACCGGGTCGATCCCGTAGCTTACCGCGATCGGCGAGAGGATCGGGCCGAGGATGACGATGGCCGCGAACGTTTCCATGAACATGCCGACGATCAGCAAGAATACGTTGACCAGCAGCAGGAAGTAGATCGGGTTCTCCGTCATCGTGGTCAGCAGCATCCCGATCTGCTGCGGCGCGCGCAGAAGGTGCAGGGCGAAGGCGAACATCGCGGCGAAGGCGACAATGATCATGACCACCGACGAGGTGACGGCCGCGTTGGCGAAGATGCGCGGGAGATCGCGCAGCGCCAGCTGTCGGTAGACGATCACCCCCAGGAACAGCGCGTAGAAAACGGCGACGACTGCGGCCTCGGTGGCGGTGAAGATGCCGCCGAAGATACCGCCAAGGATGATGACCGGCAGAAACAGCGAGAGCGAGGCGCGCCAGAAGGTCTGCCCCACCTCGCGCAGCCAGGGGCCGGCATGAAAGGGCTGGCGATCGCCGTAGCCCATGATCCAGGCCATCAGGATCGCGGTGGTCATTAATGAGGCGCCGATCATCAGCCCGGGCAGAAAACCGGCGATGAAGAGATCGGTGATCGAGATGCCGGTGATGACCCCGTAGATGACCATCGCGACCGAGGGCGGGATGATTACGCCGAGCTCGCCCGAGGCGGCGACGGTCGCGGCGCTGTAGGGCCGGGGATAGCGCTGCTTTTCCATTTCGGGAATGAGCATCGAGCCCACCGCCGCGGCCGTGGCGGCAGAGGAGCCGGAGATGGTGGCGAAGAGCATGGAGGTCATCACCACGGCCGCCGAAAGCCCGCCACGCATCCAGCTGACGAGTGACTTTGCGAAGGCAACCATCCGTTCGGCGATGCCGCCATGCTGCATGAGCTTGCCCGCCAGCACGTAGAGCGGCAGCGCCATCAGGGCGAAGCTGTCGAGCGCCTCGAAGACAACCTGCGGGATGGCGATGAAGGGGATGCCCTTGGCCAGCAGGGTCGGGATCGCCGCCATCCCGAGGGCCATCGCGATGGGCACGCTGGCAACGAAGAGCCCCAGCAGAACGAGAACGAGAAGGATCAAGACAGGCCGTCCTGGGGGGCGTGATCGGCTGCGAAGCGGATGTCGCGCCGTTCCGCCAGCGTCTCGGCGATGAGGGCGAGCGAGTTGACGATCATCAACGCCATGCCCACCGGCATCGCCCAATAGACCCAGTCCCGCGTGATGCCGAGCACGGGGCTCGTTTCCGTCCGGCCCAGCTCGACGAAGTCGAGGCCCACCCAGAAGAGCAGCCCGAAGAACGCGATCCCGAAGATAGTGACGGCATAGCGCAGCGGGATGCCGGCGCCCGGAGGGAGCGAGCGGACGCCGAATTCCAGCGCGATCATGCGGGCATGGCGGACGCCGACGGCGGCACCGAGGAACACCATCCAGATCAGCACGTAGCGCGCGAGCTCTTCGGTCCATGGCGCCGAGATGTTCACGCCCGCAGCCGTCAGCACGAAGCGTACGAGAACCTGAACCATCACCGCCGCTGCCATGATCGCCAGCAACGCGCCCACCAGCGTCGTCACGGCGGAGTTCACGGCATCTATCGCCCTGACGAAGCGTTTCACGCGCGGCCTTTCCTTCGGATCGATCTGTGCGTCAGGCGACCGAGTATGCGAAAAGCCTAGGGGATCGTCATACGTGCGCAAAGCGAATTCTCGTTTGCCCTGCGCACAAACGCGCCCATGCCTGTGCCGCAGCGCTGTTGGCACGCGTGGTGGCTGCGAGGTCACGCCGAGTTGGCCAGGACCCATTCCGCCAGCTCCGCATGGGTCGGAAACCACACCGGCCCGCGCGATCTCGCATGTTCTATCAGCCGCTCCATGATCCAGATGCGGGAGCGGTAGCCGATCACGAAGGGATGGAACGTCAGCTGGCAAAGCCCGCCCTCGTCGAAGGCGGCGTCGAATTCCCGGCGGAAGATATCGAACACGGCCTCGGGCGGCGTCCAGGGGCGGGTCGGCGGATTGCGGTTGAAGAGCAGATAGACCGCGTCGTCGCGTACCCAATCGACCGGGATCTCGACCACGCCCGTCGGCTTCCCGTCCGAAAGCAGCTCATAGCAGCTGTCATCGGCCATCAGCGAGCTGTCGTAGGCAAAGCCCAGCTCCGCGACCAGCGAAATCGTATCATCGCTCAGGTCCCAATTCGCGGAGCGGTGCCCGACGGGGCGGGTGCCTGTCAGATTCTGCAGTGTGTCGCGCGCGCGCGCCATCAGCTCCCGCTCGACCGCGCGGTCGAGCCGGGAATTGTTCTCGTGGATCCAGCCATGGACGCCGATCTCGTGCCCGGCTTCGGTGATCGGGCGAAGCGCCGCGGGATCGATCAGCGCCGCCACCGCCGGCATGAAAAAACTCGCGCGCACATCGTGGCGAGACAGCACGGACAGGATGCGCGGCACCCCGGTGCGCCGCCCGAACTCGCCCCAGGCGAGCCGCCCCACGGCGGTGCCGCCCTGGCCAAGCTCGAACGTCTCGTGGTCGCAGTCGAAGCTGAGCGCGAAGGCGCAGGCGGCCCCGCCGGGCCATATCGCGGGCTTCAGCGCTCGGCCGGCGCGGACGCGGCCGACCGTGCGGCGCCAATCCTCCTCCGCCATCTTCCAGGGTTCGGATGGCCCGGTCACACCACGCTTTCCAGACGGGTGTTGGCAATGAATTCCGGCACGCTCGCCTGGTTGGGCAACGAGAGGATATAGGCGACCATGCCCGCCACAGTTCCCGGCGTCAGACGGTCGGCCTTGGGCGTCACGCCCGGCAGATCGGCGATCAGCTCGGTATCGATGGCGCCGGGGCAGAGCGCCGTGGCCCGCACACCGTCCTCCCAGCCGGCGAACCGCACCGCCTGGGTCATCGCCAGAAGCGCGTGCTTGGTCATCCCATAGCCGACGGACGTGCCCTGCCGGTAGCGCTTGGCGTCGGTCGAGGCGATGTTGATGACCCTCCCCGCCCCGGTCTTGCGCAGGTGCGGCAAGGCCGCGCGGGTCAGCCGGAAGGGCGCCTTGACGTTGACCGCCCAGAGCGCGTCCAGATCGTCTTCGCTGCCCTGCTCGAAATCCACCATCCGCAGGATGCCGGCATTGTTCACCAGCGCGTCGATCCGCCCGAACCGCGCCACCGTTTCATCGACCCAGGCGGATGCGGTCGGAGGATTGGTCGCATCGAACGACGCGGCAAGCACCCTGTCCGGCGATCCGAACGCCTTGGCCTGTGTCAGGTCGCGCACGCCCAGGGACAGCCGCCAGCCGTCCTCCAGAAGCCTGGTCGCGATGGCGGCGCCAAGGCCCCGCCCGCCGCCAGAGACCATCGCGACCTTCTCCATCAGAAAAGGCCCTGATGCACGCCGCCATCGTTGACGATGTTCTGGCCCGACATGAAGCCCGCCTGCGCCGAACACAGATAGGCGATCAGATCGCCGCATTCGGAGGGGTCGGCGAAGCGGCCGGCGGGGCACCCCTTCTTGCGGTCCTCCACGATGGCCTCGTAGGTCGTGTTCCCCCGCTCCGCATGGCCGTGCAGGTTGGTATGCAGCGCATCGGTATCGAAGAGCCCCGGGCAGACCGTGTTGATCGTGACGTTGTGTGGGATCAGCTCGCGCACCATCGCCGCCGTCGCGCCAGAAAGCGCCAGGCGCGCGGCGTGGGAATGGGCGAAGCCGACCTGGGGAAACTTGATGAAGCTGACCGACATGTTGACGATCCGCCCGAAACGGCGGGCGGTCATGCCCGGGGCGACCGCCTGGATCATCTCTACGGACGACAGGAAATGCACCTCCAGCCAATAGCGCCAGTCGTCAGCGCCGATCTTGTCGTAGGGGGTCGGCACCTGCCGCACACCGGGATTGTTGACAAGGATATCGACGTCGCCCGCGGCCTGCAGGATCGCGGTGCGGCCGTCGCGGTCGTTGAAGTCAGCGGCAACCGCGTTGACCTCGACGCCGAACTCGTCGCGGATGTCCTGCGCCGCGGCTTCCAGCGGTTCCGCGGACCGGGCGTTCATGGTGATCGCCACGCCTTCTCGCGCCAAAGACCGTGCTGTGGCGAGGCCCAGGCCGCGGCTGGCCGCGGTCACTATGGCCCGACGGCCGTTCAGTCCTAGGTCCATGACGGGCCTCCTTCAGGTGTTGCGACGGCAGGCGGAAAAGCGGACGTCAGGCGACCTTCGCCGCGCGCCCGATCAGGGTATCGAGGCCGCGGGTCAATTCGCTCAGCGGCTGACCGGTCAGCGGGCGCAGCGGCGGGCGCGGCGCGCCTCCGCCCGGAAGCCCCAGATAGTCCATCGCGGCCTTGGTGGCGGGATAGAGGCTTCGTCCGCCGCTGGTGAAGAGCCCGGTCAGGGCGATCCCGGTGCGCTGCAGGGCCCAGGCCTCGTCCATCCGCCCGGTCTTCGTCGCGTGCCAGAGATCAAGGCAGCCCGGCGCCCAGACGTTCGGAAAGCAGTCGATCAGCCCGTCCGCCCCGGCCAGCACCGCCGGCACCCCGAACATTGAGGAGGGGCCGCAGAACACCCGGATACGGTCGCGTACCAGGTTCAGCGTGGCAAGGAAGTTGTTCCAGTCACCGCTGCTCTCCTTGATCGCTACGACGTGGTCGAGGTCGGCGAGCCGGTCCGCCACATGCGGGGTGATCGCGTTCCAGGCATTGCCGGGAATGTTGTAGACGACCAGCGGCAGTCGGCTGGCCGCGTCGATGGCCTCGAAATGCGCGATCAGCTCGGCCTCGGTCAGATGGGCGAAATAGGGCGGCATCACCAGCGCCGCGTCCGCCCCGGCATCGGCGGCCACGGCGATCTGGTCGATCACCTCGCCCTCGCGGATGCTGCCGGTTCCCACGATGGCGGGGCCACGCCCCTTGCAGGCCGCCACGGTGAGGGCCGTCAGGCGCGCGCGTTCCTCGAGCCCGAGGGCCCAGAATTCGCCGGTGCAGCCGACCGCGACCATGCCTGTGGCCCCCGCATCGAAGAGCCGCGCGATGTTGGCCGCGAAACCTTCCTCGTCAATCGAGTGGTCGGGGTGGAAGGGCGTGGTCAGCGCGGGCATCGGCCCGGACCAGGAAACGGACGAACGGTTCAAGAAATGGCCTCCCTCGGCATCTGCCGCGGTACTGCGGCCTCGGACGGTAACTGCGGCGCCGCGCCCGTGGCAGGCGGCGGCAGGTTCAGCCGCACGCCGTGCGCCCCGGCGGCGAAGACATGCGCGCGGGCCGGATCGAAGCCGCATCGGATCGGGGCGCCGGTCGCCCAGGTCCGCTCCGCCTCGACCCGGCCGGTCACCCGGATGTCGCCGGCGATGCCGATGGCGACGATGTTCTCATGGCCCGTCTGCTCGACCATCTGCACCACGCCCTCTATGGGCCCCTCGCCAAGGGTCACGTCCTCCGGGCGAACGCCGAGGCAAGCCGGCCCCGGCGCCGCCTCCGGGCCGAGCCGCGGCAGGGGCTGCGACACGCCCGGCGCCTCGAAGAGCCAGGCCCCCTCGCCCGCGCGCCTCAGCGTTCCGTCGATCAGCGTCATCCCCGGCGTGCCGATGAAGCCCGCGACGAAGCGGTTAGCGGGCGCCCGGTAGACCTGCTGCGGCGGGGCGAATTGCTGCAGCCGCCCGCCCTCCATGACCGCGATCCTGTCGGACATGGTCATCGCCTCCAGCTGGTCGTGGGTCACGTAGACCATCGTGCGGCCGAGGCGGGCATGCAGCTCCACCAGCTCGGCCCGCATGTAGCCGCGCAGCTTCGCGTCGAGGTTCGAGAGCGGTTCGTCGAGCAGGAAGACCAGCGGGTCGCGCACCAGCGCCCGGCCAAGCGCGACCCGCTGTTGCTGGCCGCCGGACAGCTCCCGCGGGCGACGGCCGAGAAGCGGGGTCAGTTGCAGCATCTCGGCGGTGCGCGCGACCATCGCCTGCCGCTCGGCCTTGGCCACACCGCGCTTCTTCAGGGGATAGGCGATGTTCTGGGCGACTGTCATGTGCGGGTAGAGCGCGTAGGACTGGAAGACCATCGCGATGTCGCGCTCGCCCGGCGCGCGGTCGTTGACCACCCGGTCGCCGATCCGGATCTCTCCGGAGGTTGGAAATTCCAGACCCGCCAGCATCCGCAGCGTGGTGGTCTTGCCGCAGCCCGACGGGCCGAGAAGCGACACGAACTCCCCCCGCTCGATGGAAAGGTTCAGCCCTTCGACGGCGGTGAAGCTGCCGAAGGCCTTGCGGATGTCGGTCAACACGACGTCGGCCATCGCCTATCCTTTCACCGCGCCGGCGCCGAAGCCGCGCGTCAGATAGCTTTGCAGGAACGCGAAGACCACGATCAGCGGCACGCTCATCATCACGCTCGCCGCCATCAGCAGCGACCATTCGATATTGAACGACGAGATCAGCATGTTCATCACGCCGGTGGTCAGCGGCCGCGCGCTGTCGGAGTTCACGAGGACCAGCGCGTAGAGGTATTCGTTCCAGCTGAGGATGAAGGTGAAGAGCGCGGTCGAGATGATGCCGGGCAGAAGCTGCGGCAGGATCACGTCGCGGAAGGCGCCCATGCGCGAGGCACCGTCGACCAGCGCCGCGCTTTCCAGATCCTCCGGAATGCCAGCCATGAAGGACCGGAGCAGCCAGAGCGCGTAAGGCAACGCGAAGGTGGTGTAGGCGATCACCAGCGACAGCAGCGTGTTGGCCAGCCCCATCTGCACCAGCAGCAGGTAAAGTGGCAGGATCAGCACGACCGACGGCAGCAGGTACGTGAAGAGTACGAGGAACGCGAGGCTCTCGCGGCCCGCATAGCGGAAGCGCACGAGGCTGTAGGCGCCCAACGTCGCGATGGCAACGACGACGGCCGTGGTGGCCACCGACAATATTACCGAGTTGCGGAAATAGACGAGGAAGTTCGTGGCGCTCAGCAGCCGCCAGTAGTGCTCGAACGTCCAGGTTTCCGGCAGCATGGTGGGCGGGCGGCGGAACAGTTCGAATTGCGGCTTCACCGAAGTAACCAGCATCCAGAAGAGCGGAAAGGCCACGGCCAGCACGATGCCCCAGGCCATCAGGTTGAAGAGGATGCGGCGCACGATCACGATCCCGCCTCTTTCGTGCGGCGGATGTAGACGATCATGAAGACCAGCATGATCGCCATCATCACCACCGCATAGGCCGAGGCCATGCCCATCTGGTTCAGCGCGAACGCCTCCTTGTAGACCAGCAGCGGCAGGGTCTGGGTAGAGGTGACGGGGCCGCCGCCGGTGAGCAGGAAGATCAGGTCGAATTCCTTGAAGTCCCAGATCGCCCGCAGCATCACGATCACCACCAGCACGTCGCGCAATTGCGGCAGCGTGATGTCCCAGAACCGGGCGATGGGCCCGGCGCCGTCGATCCGGGCCGCCTCGTAGAGCTGGTCGGGGATCGTCTGCAGGCGGGCCAGAACCGCGATGACGACGAAGGGAAAGTATTTCCACGCGCCCACGAGGATCACGGAGATCATCGCGTTGGGCATCGTGCCGAGATAGTCCAGCGGCATGTCGATCAGCCCGGCGGCCATCATCAGGTGGTTCAGGATGCCGTACAAATCGTTGAAAAGCCATTTCCAGACCAGCACCGCCACGACGGTGGAGATGAAGTAGGGAAAGAGGATCAGCGCCCGCGCCGCGCTGCGGAACCAGATGTTCTGGTGCAGGACAAGCGCCATGCCGACGCCGAGGAGGATCTGCAGGGACAGGGTGCCCATCGTCCAGATCAGGTTGTTGCGCAGCGAAGACCAGAACTCGCCCTTCGCCAGAAGCACCCGGTAGTTCCCCAGCCCCACCCATTCGCCCTGAAGGGTCGGGGTGAAGATGCTGAAGAGGGAAAGGTAGATGGCCGAGACCAGCGGGTAGACGATGACCGTGCAGAACACCAGAACGGTCGGCGCGATCAGCATCAGCCCCAGAAGGGCATACTGACGTTCCAGGACGGTCTGGCGGGGGCGGGTCATCGACATCGGCAGGCGGACCGGACGCAGGGTCCTATGCGTCCGGTCACTTTCCTCAGTTTGCCATGATCTCTTCGATGCGCGCGGTCGTCTCGCCCAGAACGGTATCCACATCGTCCCCGTTCAGCACCACGCGCTGCACCAGCTCCGCGATCACGCCCGAGTTCACCACTTCGCCGGCCTTCTCGTTGGATTGGTGCTCTGAGGATTCGTAGCCGAGGTTGAAGCCGCCCGCCGCCGCCGCAGCCATGATATCGACCTCTTCGCTGTACTTCTCGATGATCGGGTTATCGAGGTACATCGGGTTGCTGCTGATCGACTGCAGCACCGGCAGGACGTGGCCGGGGGCCGCGTGCAGCTGCTTGATGTAGCCTTCCGGCTCGAAGAGGAACGCGGCGAACGCCTTGGCGGCCTGCTTCTGCTGCGACTGCGCCGGGATGAAGACGCTGGGAAAGTCGTTGAAGGTCCAGTGCTCGATATCCTCGGACATGGTGGGATAGGGCACGCAGGTAACCGCATCCGCGATGGGTGGGTTCTGTTCGTTGACGTTGGCGAGGACGCGGCCGGTGTAGATGCCGGTGGCGGTGGCCCCGCTGACGAACGCGGTCAGGCTTTCGCCCCAGCTGTAGTTGGTGGCGCCCGGCGGGCAGAGCTCGCGCATGGACGCGTAGAATTCCAGCGCTGCGCGAGTGCCCTCGTTGTCGATGTCGACCTGCAGGTCGGGGGTGAAGACCTGGCCGCCGGCCTGGTGGATGAAGCCCACGAAGATCAGCGAGGTCATGGAATTCTGGCCGTAAGGCAAGGGCGCGCCATAGATGCCGCCGCCCTGCATCGCCTGACAACCCGCGCGAAGCTCGTCCCATGTCCGGGGGGCCGCGTCGATGCCGGCGGCTTCCATCAGATCGCGGCGCAGCCACAGCATGTTGGCGGCCGAGTTGCCGATCCCGGTGCCGACGTAGTTGCCGTCCGCCGCACGGAAAACGGCGTTGGCGCCGGGGTAGTAGTCGTCCTCGCCGATCGCCTCGATCACGTCGCCGAACGGCTCGATCAGGCCATTGGCATAGTAGGATTGCGCGGCGAAGGATGGCAGATGCGTGACGATATCGGGCACCTCGCCCGAAGAGAACGCGGCCGCCAGCTGCGGGGCGTACCCTTCGTCGGATGTGGTCTCGAAAACCACCTTGATGCCGGGGTTGGCCGCCTCGAAGGCGGCGATCTGGAACTGGTAGGCCTCGACCTGAGCGGGCGCCGCCTGGGGCGACCACCAGCGAAGCGTCGTCTCCTGAGCCATCGCGCGGAAGGGCATCGCCGACAGCGCCGAAGTGGCCGCAAGCCCCTGCAGCGCCCCGCGCCGCGTCAATCCGCCGGTGAGGTATCTGGACGTCGTCATGACTGTTCTCCCCTGAGAAAGCTCGGCGCGGCCTCTTGCGGATCGCGCCCTTCGCCGTGCATTGTTCGCATAGCGCACTCTTGTTCAACTAGACACCGGCTGGCACCGGCCGCGCAAGGAAAATTTCAAAAGGTCTGCGCCACCGGCCGATCCCATGCTAGGGAACCGGCCTTGGTGCAACCGACAGCCCCGGACGCGACCCGATGACCGACGACGATGCAACCCAGGAGCCTGGAAACAGCGCTCCGACGCATTCCCGCGCAACGGTGCGAACCGGCCCGATGACGGCCGCGCCCGACTGGTCCGACGAAGCCGTAGGTGGGGCGCTGAACCCGCGCGATTACGTCAGCTCGCTGGCGCGTGGCCTGGAGGTTCTGCGGGCGTTCAACCGAACGCGCCGCAAGATGACCCTTTCGGAGGTAGCGACCGAAACCGGCAACACCCGGGCCGGGGCGCGGCGCATCCTGCTGACGCTGGTGCACGAAGGCTATGCCGTTGCCGATGGCAAGCTGTTCGATCTCACGCCGCAGGTGCTTGAGCTGGGCTATCTCGTTCTATCTTCCAAGGGCGTCTGGGACATCGCGCGGCCCTTCATCGACCATCTATCGGATGAACTACGCGAATCCGTGTCTGCCGCCGTACTCGACAAGGATCACGTCGTCTACGTCAGCGGCACCCAGTATCACCGGGTGATCAGTGTCGGCATCACGGTCGGGGCACGCTTTCCGGCCCATTGCACGGCGACCGGGCGGGTGCTGCTGGCGGCGCGGCCCGAAGCGCTGTGGGACGATACGTTGCGCGGGCTCACCCTGGCACGCCTGACGGATCGAACCGTGACGGATCCTGCGGCCCTGCGCGCCGTGCTGCAGGAGGTGAAGCGCACCGGCTGGTCGCTGGTCGACCAGGAAATGGAGATAGGGCTGATGTCCATCGCCCTGCCCGTGCGGATGGGCTCGGGCGAAATCGTGGGGGCGGTGAATGTCGGCGTGCCGACCGTGCGGATGACCCCGCAGGGCATGGTGGAGCAGATCCTGCCGCGGCTGCGCGAGACGGTGGACAAGATCACCACATCGCTCCGCCGATAGCATGGCCGGTGTACGACCGGATCATCTGGCCTGGTCCTCGCCCCGGTTTCAGGCGGCGAACCGCGCCGGCGAGAACGGCACCACGTCCTCCGGCGCATCCTGTCCCAGCACGACGGCGGCCGCCATCCGCGCCACGAGCGGCCCAAGCGTGTAGCCGGCGTCGCCCGGCACCGCCAGGATCACCCGCGCCGCCCCGGGCACCCGCCCGACGACCGACCGCCCGTCGATCACGGTATTCATCCCCGCCCAGCTTCGCAGCACGCGCAGCCGCCCGATGGCCGGCACCAGCCGCGCGGCCAGAGCGACGTTGCCGAGCAGCGAGCGTGCCAGAACGCCGGGCGCCCGGGCGCGCCCGCGGTCCTCGGCCGGCCAGCCCCCGCCGATCACGACCTGCCCCCCCGCAAGCTGTTTCAATGTGATCGAGCGTTCGGCGTGTTGCACCAGATGGCCGATCTCCGGTGCGCCGGCCTCGGTGATGTTCATGTGCAACGGCTCCGCCCGCGATGGCAGGACAAGGCCGAAGCCAGCCACCAGTTCGCCCGAGCCCCATGCCGCGGCGATCACGGCCTGGTCGGCGCGGTAGCGGCCGAGGCACCCTGCCGCGAGCACGCCCTGCCCGTCCTCCGAAAGGCCGGTGATCCTGTCGACGACACGGACGACGCCGAGCCTGGCGGCCTCCTCCCCCAGGCGGATGTTCGCGACGAGAGGATTGAGCTTGCCCTCGTCGTGGCAAAGCTCGGCGCCCACGATCTGCGCCCCCAGCCAAGGGGCGATCCTGTCGAGCGCCGCGCGGTCGAGCATCTCGACGCTCAGGCCCAGCGCTGCCTCGCGCGCCGCCTTGGCTTCGAGAAACCGCAGCTGGTCCGGCCCCTCGGCCAGCATCAGGCCGCCCCGGCGCACCAGTTCGAACGGCCCGAAAGCGGCATCGAGGGTCACCCAATCCTCGGCCGCCGCGCGGTAAAGCGGCAGCGAGGCCTCCAGCCCCGCCACCTGATCGGGATAGAGGCGCATGAACCGGCTCTGCATCTGCACGTGCAGGCTGCCGGCATTGGCGGTCGTTCCGGCATGCTCGCCGGCATCGACCAGCGTCACCCGCGCGCCCTCCGCCGCCAGCAGGATCGCGGCGACGGTGCCGACGATCCCGCCGCCCACCACCAGGATGTCAGGGGGTGCCATCCAGCGCCTCCTGCGCCGCCAGGATCGCGGCGATGCTCACCGGCTTGATCGGCACGCGCGGGGCGAAATGGCTGAGATCCTCGATCGCCCGCCCGGTCCGCGCCGCGACCATCCGTGCCGCGACCGGACCGCAATAGCGGCCCTGGCAGCGCCCCATGCCGACCCGCGTGGCGCGCTTGAGGGTGCCCACATGCCCGGTGCGGTCATCCAGCCCGGCCCGCATCTGTCCCAGCGTGATCTCCTCGCAGCGGCAGAGCAGCGTGTCGTCCGGCTGGTCGTGCGGCGTGCCGGGGAATGGCTCATAGAGCCTCCAAAGGCATGCCTGGAATCTGCGGTGGCGCTGCAAGGCGCGGGCCTCGTGCGGATCCGCGCCGGCGGGCCTGCCGCGGACGAAGGCCGCCGCCGCGCGCCCGGCGATCCGGCCTTCGACCATCGCCGCCGGCGCCCCGCCGAGCCCCGCGCAATCTCCCACCGCGTAGAGCCCCGGCAAGGTCGTGGCCATGCCGGCGTCGCGGGTGCAGCGCAGATGGCCGAAAGCCGGATCGTAACGCATCTCGGCCCCGAGGAGGCGGAGGATCTCGTTCTGCGGCTCGAACCCGCCGTTCATGCACAGCGCGTCGACATCGGCCGTGGTCTCATCTCCGGCACGGCTACGGAACGTCGCCCGCAAGGCTCCGTCCCTAGCCTCGACACCCGTGAGCCGCGTCGTGAAACGCATGGGCACGCCGGCGCCCCGCAACCCGCGCAGGAGGCCGAAGCCCGCACCCGCGAGCCGCGGCCCCGCGGCGGCCAGCGCCATCGCGGCCCGAGGTTGGGCCCAGGGGGCCGGCGCAGCCTCGGCCACCAGGGCGACCTCGGCGCCGCCGCGCGCCAGTTCCAGCGCGACCTGGAGGTTCAGCGGGCCGGAGCCGCAGACGGCGACACGCCGCCCCGGCAGCGTCCTGTAGCTGCGCCAGAGCGTCTGCGCGGCGCCCGTGGTCATCACGCCGGGCAAGGTCCAGCCGGGGACGATCACCGGGCGCTCGTAGGCGCCGGTCGCTATGATGGCGGCACGCGGGCGAACGACCAGAGCACCCCCCCGCCATTCCGCGAGAAAGAGCGGCCCGTCGAACGCGCCCCAGATCTCGACCCCGCCGAGGATCTCGGCCCCGGACGCCTGCGCTTCCTCCAGAAGGGCGCGCCCCTGGCGCTGCTGCGCATCCAGCGGATCGGCGGCGGCAGCCTGCTTGAAATACTGCCCGCCGCCCACCTTGCGCTCGTCGAGGACCAGCACGGAGGCACCCGCCGCACGCGCGGCGATGGCCGCCGAAAGCCCGCCCGCCCCGCCACCCACGATCAGGACGTCGGGCGCCTCGATCCGCGCCGGCGGGGAGGCGGGCGGCGGCGCCTGCAGATCGAGGCGCGGCAGGGCCACCTGGGTCTTCACGAGTAGGCCGGCCTCCGCCGCGGTCATGCAGGCCCGGCGATTGGGCTGGCCGTCGACGGTGACGAGGCAATCCTGACACACTCCCATTCCGCAGAAGATCCCGCGGCGCGCGCCCTGCGCCGTCTCGCGGAAGGCCCTGTGTCCGGCTGCCGTGAGCGCGGCGGCGAGGCTCTGCCCCGGCCGGGCCGGAACCGGCGCGCCGTCAAAGCTGAAGCAAGCATCAGCCATCGGCGGCCAGCCGATCGCGCAAGGCCACGAGGCGCGCCACGGCCCTGGCCCGCCAGGCGACGCGGGCGGCGCGCGCCGCGTCTGGCAGCGCCGCCTGCCGGGCCTCTGCGACCTGCTCCACCAGCGCCGCGGACCAATCCACGACCTCGCCGCGCTCGGCGCCCATCCTTGCATAGGCCGGCCCCATCCTGGCCGCATGGGCGGGGATGCCGCCGGGCGTATTGAGCTGCGCAGTCTCGAACGGCCCGGAAAGGGCCCAGCGGGGGCCGAGGCCCTGCGTCACGGCCGCCTCGATCCCGGCCACGTCGGTGACACCCTCGCCGACCAGGCGGTAGGCCTCGCGCAGCACCGCCCCCTGCAGGCGGTTCACCACGAACCCCTCGACCTCTCGCGAAAGCCGCACGGCCCGAAAGCCCGACGCCTCGAGGATCGCGGTGGCGCGAGCGACGGCCTCGGGCGAGGTGCCCGGAGCCGGCACGAGCTCGATCAGCCGCAGGACGGAAGGGGGGTTGACCGGATGCATCACAAGGCAACGCGCCTGGTCTGAAGCCTCGGGTAGTATCCGCGACATCGTGATGGCCGAAGAGGCAGTGCCGATGACCGCGCCAGGCCCGCAGCCCGCCAGCAACGTGGCAAAGATCGCCTGCTTCACGTCCAGGTCTTCCGGCCCGCATTCCACAACCAGATCGGCCCCGCCAAGCGCCCCGCCGGCATCCGCAACCGGCGTCACGCGGCCCCCGCCGCCGCGCCAGAGACCGGCCAGCTCGATGGCCTCGCGCTGCAGCGCGATCCCGGCCGGCACGTCGGCGCGCCGCTCGGGATCGGGTTCGGCCAGCGTGACCCTCGCTCCGGCATCCGCGAAGACGGCGGCGAAGGCTTGCCCGATGGCGCCGGCGCCAAGGATCACGACCTGTAGGGCATCGTCCTGCGACACGGCTGGTCCTTTCGCTTGCCCCGGTTCGCATGGCGCACAAAGGTGCGCAATCGGAGGGCGCCCGTTCTGGTAGCCCCGGACTGGAGGGCACGCAACATGCCATTCGCACAGGATCTGGCCGGGCGGCAGGCGGTGGTCACGGGCGGCGCAGGCGGGCTTGGCCGAGCAATCGCGGTGCGGCTGGCGGCCTCGGGCGCCACGGTCGCGATCGTCGATCTACCCGAGGCGATGGCCCGCGCCCCCGCGGACCATACCGCTGTGCCGCTCGATCTCGCCGCGCCGGACGCGCCAGAGCGGCTTTCCGCCCTGGCGGGGCGACTGGGAACGGTCGATATCGTCGTGGCCAATGCCGGGGTCGTGCCGCCATGGAGGGGCATCGCGGCACTGGACGCGATGGAATGGCAGCGTGTGATGGCGGTTAACGTCTGGGGCGTCGCGGCGACGCTGCAGGCCTTCGCCCCGGCCCTCGCCCAGTCGCGCGCGGCGTCGGTCGTGGTGATGGCCTCGATCAACGGGCTGCGGGCGCATCCCGACCAGGTGCTCTACACCACCTCTAAGCACGCGGTCGTGGGCCTGACCCGCGCCGCGGCGCTGGATCTGGGGCGGCAGGGCATCCGGGTGAACGCGCTCGCCCCCGGCCCCATCGCGACCGAAGCGCTGACGGGCCGGGTCGCCCGCCGCCATGCCGAGGGCGGGCCAGCACCGGAAGTGGCGATGGCGGCACTCGCGGCGGAAACGGCGCTTGGCCGGATCGCGACGGAGGCCGACGTGGCGAATGCAGCGCACTTCCTGGCGTCCGACGCGTCGGGCGGGATGACGGGCGCGATCCTGCCCATCGAGGCCGGGCTGGCCTGACCTGCCCGGGCCTAACCCGCCGCGCCCGGCGGCGCCCAGCCGTGATCGGCCAGAATGGCGTGGCTTGCCCGGATGTCTCCCTCGGGATCGGCGCCGGGGGCCAGCGCATCGGTGATGATCTCGAGCACGGTCATGCCTTCGTACCCGATCTCCTGCAACGCCGCCATCGAAGGGCCGGGATCGACGATGCCGGTGCCAAGGCGGGCATGCTTGAACTCCTCGAAGCCGGTGTCGGAGAGGTGCACGTTCTTCACCAGCGGACCCAGCATCCGGATCGCTTCCGCGGGATCCTCCTTGATGAAGGCGCTGTTGCAGATGTCGAAGTTCACGCCCACCTCGGGGCCGATCAGGGCGGCGGTGCGCGCCATGTCCTCGGCGCTCGGCAGATAGGTGAAGGGCACATTCTCGATCAGCAGCTCCACTCCCGTGCCCTTCGCATGGGCGACGAGCGCCTGCATGCCCTCCACGAACCAGTCGAGCATCCACTGGACGGGCGGATTGATCAGGCTGTTCACCGGGCCGGGGATCGCCACCACGTAGGGGCAGGAAAGCTCCGCCGCGAAATCGATCGCCTCGCGGTATCGGTCGAGCGTGTATTCCCGCATCAGCCGGTCGACCCCGTTGGGGTTGTTATCCAGCAGCGGATAGCAGAACGAGGAGATCGCCAGCCCCTCACCCGAGAGGAAATCGGCATAGTCGCGCCGGTCGTTGGCCCCGATCTCACGCGGCCAGCAATGGGGCGGAAAGATCATCAGCTCGAACCGGTCGTACCCCATCCCCTGCAGATGCCGCAGGGCGTCAAGCCCGCCATGGGAGTACAGAAACGGGAAGGTGCTGGCGGCTACGGGGAAGGCACTCATGGATCGTCCTTTCGCCTTGTCAGGTTCGGGCGGTCATGTTCATATCGCGAACAAACGTTAGTATACCGCACACCTCCGGCGGTTCAAACGGAATGTGGAAGGTCCCGATTTGTGAGCACCCTGTTTTCTCCGATCCGCGTCGGCGGCCTCGATATCCCCAACCGCGTGGTCGTGGCGCCGATGTGCCAGTATTCGGCGACGGGCGGGGTGCCGGGCGACTGGCATCTGGCTCATCTGGGGCAGTTCGCGATGTCGGGCCCCGGGTTGATCTTCACCGAGGCGACTGGCGTGGAGCCCGACGGGCGCATCACCCCCGGCTGCACCGGACTTTACGACGACGCCACCGAAGCCGCCTGGGCGGGCATCGTCGCCTTCGCCAAGTCAGTCGGCAATTCGCGCATCGGGATGCAGCTCGGCCACGCCGGCCGCAAGGGCAGCACCGTCGCCCCCTGGGAGGGCGGCGGACGGGTCGAAGGACCCGAGGCGTGGGAGCCGCAAAGCGCGTCGGACGTGGCCTATCTGCAGGATTGGCCCGCGCCGACGCCTATGGACCAGGGCGATCTCGCCCGCGTGACAGAGGCATTCGTGCAGGCCGCGCGGCGGGCCGACCGTGCGGGCTTCGATACCGTTCAGCTGCACGCCGCGCATGGCTACCTGCTGCACCAGTTCCTTTCACCGATCACCAACCGGCGGACGGATGGCTATGGCGGCAGCCTCGAGAACCGTATGCGGTTTCCGCTGGAGGTGTTCGAGGCGGTGCGTGCCGCGTTCCCCGCCGAGAAGCCGGTGATGGTGCGCCTCTCCGCGTCCGACTGGATCGAGGGCGGATGGGATCTCGAGCAGTCCGTCGCCTTCTGCGCGGCGCTCCGCGAGGCCGGCTGCGAGATGATCGACGTGAGCAGCGGCGGGCTGGACCAACGCCAGCAGATCGTGACCGGCCCCGGCTATCAGGTGCACTTCGCCGCCGCGATCCGCGAGCGCGCCGGCATTCCGATCATGGCGGTGGGCCAGATCACCGAGCCTCTCCAGGCCGAAACCATCGTGGCCACCGGACAGGCCGACATGGTCGCGTTGGCCCGCGGCATGCTGTGGGATCCACGCTGGACGTGGAAGGCAGCCGTGGCGCTGAAGGCCGAGATCGCCCTGCCCGCCCCATACGCCCGCTGCAACCCCGCCCTCCGGGCAACACCCTTCGTGAAGCGCGACTAGGCGGATGGGCACGCTCGACGGCCGCCGAGTGCTCGTGACCGGCGCCTCCAAGGGGATCGGCGCGGCGACTGCCCGCGCGATGGTCGAAGCGGGGGCGCACGTGGTCGCTCAGTACGGCCGCGACAAGGAAGGCGCCGAGGCGGCCCTCGCGGGGGCGGGAGGAGCCACCCTCCTGCAGGCCGATTTCGCCGAAGCGGGCGCGGTGGACGCGCTATGGTCGGCCACCATGGACGCCTTCGGCGCCCCCCTCGACGTGCTGGTCAACAACGCCGCCATCATGCGCCCGAACGGCGGAGTTCACGACCCCATCGAGGATTGGGATGCCGTCTGGGCCGAGACGCTGGCCGTCAACGTGCTGGCCCCCGCGCGGCTGTTGCGCCACGCCGTGCGCGCGTGGCTGGACGCCGGGCGGCCCGGCGTGGTTGTGGGCATCGGCAGCTGGGTGTCGACCCGCGGCACCTCCAGCCCCGGCGCCATCGCCTATGCGGCCTCCAAGGCCGCCATCGCCGCGGCGACCAAGACGGTGGCGCGCAACCACGCCGTCGACGGGATCCTGGCCTACGTCATCGCGCCGGGCGTCGTGCGCACGCCATGTCGGAAGACAACGCGGCGCGGGTCGGCGGAGAGGCGGCGGTGACCGCGACCCTGCCCATGGGCGAATGGATCCCGCCGGAGGAGATTGCCGACATGGCCGTCTACCTCGCGGGCGGTCGGGCCCGCCACCTCACGGGCGCCACGATCGACGTAAACGGCGCGGCCTACATCCGGTGAGGCCCCCGGCGCCACCCCTTGGCGCGTGGCCGCCCGTGCCGCGGTGGACCCAGTGACAACCCCGCCTGCAGACAGCCGTGCCGCCGCGCGCCGCCTACTCCGCCGCGGCGCGCGACCCGTCGATTGCCTCGACGATCGCGTCGAGCTCCTGCATAAGCGGCACCATCTGCGCCACCCGTCGGCGCCCTTCCTCGCCAAGGCTCTCGAAGGTCGTGATCGGCGCGCGGACGTCGCCCACGGGATACCCGGCCGCCGCCGCCAGCGCCTTGGAATAGCATTGGTGCCCGTAGAGCGGATGGCCCGCCGTAATGATCGCGTCGAACCTGCCGATGACCGTCTGCACCGCCTGCACGTCGTCCCACCGTCCCTGTTCGGCCCATTCCACGAACTTGACGGAGGCCCGGGGGATGTAGTTGCCGTAGGGGTTCACGTAGCCCACGGCCCCCATCTTGTAGCTTTCCAGCACCCGCTGGCCCGCCCATACGTTCATCAACCCGTCGCTCTCGAGGATGATGTCGTAGATGCGCTCGATCCGCTGCGAGGCTTCCTTGATGTAGCGGATCTGCGGAAAGGCCTTGGCCAGACGCCCGACCAGTGCGGCCGGCATGTCGACGTTCGAGGTGAAGGGGTTGTTGTAGAGCATGATCGGCAGGTCGCAGGCCTCGCAGATCGCCCGGTAGTACGCGAATATCTCGTCCTCGGTCGGGGTGTAGTAGTAGGGCGGGATCATCATCAGCCCGTCGGCGCCGAACTCCTCCGCCTCGCGCGAATAGCGCACCGCATTGGGCGTATAGGCGTTCATCGTGCCGACCATGACGCTGATCCGGCCCGCGCACATGCGCGACGGTCGCCTTGACGAAGGCGCTGCCGCTCGGCGTCGGAGATGGTCAGGAACTCGCCCGTGGTGCCGAGGATGATGACCCCGGGCACGCCGCTGGCGATCTGCCAGTCGAGAAAGCCGCGCCCAGGCCTCGTAATCGATCTCGGCGCCGTCCGGGCGTGAAGGGCGTGACGGTGACGGTATGGCTGCCGGTGAAGGTGTGGCTCATGTCCAGGATCCTTTGCTGATGCGATGGGCGGGAGCGGGGGCATGACGCGCGCCGACGCGGATGTGGTGGTGATCGGCGGCGGGATCGTGGGCCTGATGACCGCCTGGTATCTGGCGCGCGACGGGGCGGATGTGATCGCTGCTGGAGGCAGGCGAGCTGGGGGCCGAGGCCTCCGGCGCGAACGCCGGCTCGCTGCATCTGCAGATCCAGTACCCCGAATTCGTGCGCCTACGGCGAGGGCTGGGCGCGGGCCTACGCTGCCGGTCCTGCGGTTCCTGGCCGCGTCCCTGGCGCATGTGGCGAGGACCTGCCGGGCGAGCTTGGCGAGGACCTCGACGTGGCGCTCGCGTGGCGGGCTTGGTCGTGGCCACGACGCGCCGATCAGATGCGCGCCATCGAGGCCAAGGCGCGGATCGAGGCATCGGCCGGGCGTCGAAACCGAGATTCTCGACCGCGACGCGCTGCGCCGGATCGCGCCCTACTCTCGCGCCGAACGCCATCGGTGCGGGCTTCTGCGCGAGCGAGGGCAAGGCGAACCCGCTGCGCGCGACGCCGGCCATCGCCGCGGCGGCGGCGAGCGGCCGGCGCGCGTGATCCTGCGCGATCATCGCCGTCACCGGGATCGAGGCCGGGCACGGCGGCTACTCGGTCGGCCGGCGCGAACGGCACCTGGCGAGCTGGCCGCGTGGTCAACGCCGCGGGCGCCGCGGCCGCCCGGATCGCCGCGATGGTCGGCGTCGAGATCGCATCGACGGGTTCCCGCTGCAGGTCACCGTGACAGAGCCGGTCGCCCCGCTCGATCCCGCATCTGATCTATTCCGCGGCCGGCAAGCTGTCGCTGAAGCAGACCGCGAGTGGCGCCTGCATCATCGGCGGCGGCTGGCCTGCCGGGCGCCGGGGCGGGGGCCTTGTGACCGACCCGGGCAGCCTCGGCGGCAACATGGCCATGGCCGCCGGCGTCGTGCCCGCCGTTGCCGGGGCGCGCGCGCTGCGCAGCTGGACCGCCTGGGTCAACGGCACCGCAGACTGGCGTCCGATCATCGGCGAGGCGCCGGGCCACCCCGGCTTCTTCCTCGCCCTCTTTCCCTGGGTCGGTTTCAGCGCCGGACCGATGACCGCGCGGGTCACCGCCGATCTGGTGCTGGGCCGGCCGCCCGCGATGCCTCTGGACGGCATCTCCGCCCTGCATCGCTAGCATGCCCGGTCAGGCCGCATCGCGATCCGAGGAGGGTGGGCCGCCGGCCTTGCGCTTCCAGGCGCGCCAGGTCATCGCCCAGGTCGTCGGGATCCTCGAAGACCTCGCCCTTCACCTGTGCCACCGGCTGGTTGTGCGGCGCGGTCTTGACCAGCTCGGGGTCCTCGCGCGCCTCCTCGCGATGATGGCCACCACGTGCGATCCAGTGTCGATATCGTCCTTCGACCACAGCTCCCCTGCCTCCGGCGTGAAGGGCTCGGGCACGATCCACGGCTCGTGGCTCATCCACCACGGGTCGATGCCGTAGTCGGCCATGCGGTTGGCGAAGTGCGCCGTGCCGACGCCCGTCTCCTCGGCGAGCGGGCCGAGCGACCAGCGGGTCATCTCCATCCGGTGCGCGCCACGCCGGGGTTCGACATCTCGAGCGCCTCGATCTCGGCCAGTCGCGCGTCCATGTAGTTGTTGGCCACGCACCGAGATGTCGGAGGCGAGCTGCGAATCCCGTCTGCCCCCATCGCGCGCGCCCAGGCGTAGGCCTTCACCACCTGCGGCACGTTGCCCCAGAACTCGCGGATCTTGCCGCAGGACTTCGGGCCGGTCGTGGTCGAGACGGTAGCGATCGCCCTCTTTCGACCACGATCGGCGCGGGCAGATAGGGCGCAAGCTCCGCCGTGCAGCCATAGGCGCCGACGGCCGGTCCGCCGCCCGCCTTTGGGCGCGCCGAAGGTCTTGTGCAGCATGAACATGCAGGCGTCGAACCCGAGCTCGCGCGCCGAGAGCTTGCCCATCACGCCGTTGAAGTTGGCGTGGTCGTAGAAGCAGAGCGCCGCCCGCCTCCTTCGCCACCCGCACCCACTCCTTGATGTCGGGATTGTAGATGCCCATGTCGTCCGGATTGTTGATCATGAGCAGCGCCGTGCGTGCGCTCACCGCGGCCTTGAGCGCGTCGAGCGAGGGGTAGCCGTTCTCCTCCAGCGGCAGGTTGACCACCTTGAAGCCCGCCGCGGCCGCCGTGGCCGGGTTGCAGGGGTGCGCCTGGACGGAGGTGACCATCTCGTCCGCTTGCCCAGCATCGCCGCGATCGGCCCAATAGGCGCGCGCGATGGCGCCATCGTGTAGGCGGCATCCGCCCCACCGCCGGCTTGGAACACGAACTGGTCCATACCCGAGAGGCTGCGCAGGATGCCGTCGAACTCGTGGATGATCTCCAGCACGCCCTGCAGGGTGTCGGGGTGCTGGTAGGGATGCACCTCGGCCAGCTCGGGCGCTGTGTGGCGTACTCGGCGGTCTTGGAATTGTACTTCATGGTGCAGGTGCCGAAGAGGCTGACGCCCATCATGCCCAGCGTCATCTGGCTGAGGTGCAGGTAGTGGCGCTGCGCCTCGAACTCGGTGATCTCGGGCAGCTCGGGCGGTCGCGCCGGCGCATCGATGCCGGGAGCGCGGCATCGCCCGACGGCCTCGCGCGCCTCCGGCTCGGGCGGCGGGAAAGATCTGCCCGCGGGTGCCGGGGCGGCCCATCTCCATCACCACCGGCTCGTTCCCAGCGCGCGGCGTGGAAATTGACGCAGCCGGTCATCGAGAGCACCTCCTTCAGCGTCGCGGCGAGGCGGCGGATGTCGGCGGCGGTGTGGATTTCGGTGACGCAGTAGAGCGCGCGACTGGCCGAGGCCGAGGCCCTCGCCCGAAAGGTCCAGCCGCCGAAGATGCCGCGTGCGCGCAGCGCGTCGTTGATCTCGGCCACCGTGCGACCGGTGCCGTCGAAGTTGACCACGAACTCCTTGAACGTAGCCGTCCGGCCAGACGACGCGACACGCCGGGCACCTCGCCCAGCATGCCGCGCGGCATACCGCGCGCGCGCCACGATCAGATCGCCCACCTCGCGGAAGCCCTCCGGCCCCAGAAGGCTCATGTAGACGGCGCCGGCGATGGCCCAGAGATAGGTGGAATTGCCGGTCCAGTCCTTGCCGTGCTCGCGCGATCCGTAGGAGTTCTGATGCGGGCAGGCGAGGCCGAAGCCCCTCTGCCCCGGCTCCGCGCGTCTCCGCGATGGAGACGAGAAAGCCGTTGTACTCGCGCACGTAACGCTCCTCGTCGCGCGAGGCGATGAAGCCGCCGACGCCGCCACCGCATTGCATGTGAACGCCGAGCGGCTGCACCGGGCCGGTCACGATGTCCGCGCCATAGTCGCCCGGTGCCGTCATCACGCCCAGGCTCAGATCGGATCGACGCCCACGATGGTCTCGGCCCCTGCCGCGCGGGCCGCCGCGCGATCTCGGCGGCGCTCGGCCTCGATCGTGCCCAGATAGCGCCGGGTTCTCGAAGTAGACCGCCGCCACGTCCGTAGCCGAGCTTGGCCGTGAGATCGTCCAGGTCGAGCCGGCCGGTCGTCGGGTCGGCGGCCACCACCACCACGTCGATGTGGCTCGCCATCTCCGGGGCTGGCAATAGGTGCGGATCACCGCTCAGCCGCTCGGGGTCGGAGAGCTGCGGCACCAGCACCTTGGGCCGGCCGGTCAGCCGCGCCGGCCATGCGGATCGCATGCCCGGTCGCGCAGCCCCACGAGTAGACCGGCAGCTGCACCACATCGAGGTTCGAGCAACTGCGCCGAGCTGCGACGGAGAACTCGAACCAGGCCTGGTTGCGCCCGTGGTCGGACTGGTAGCTGCCCCAGACATTGGTGGTGAATTCGGTGCGCCCGACGATCTCGTCGACGACGGCGGGCACGTGGTGCTGCCAGACGCCGGCGCCGAGGAAGCTTAGATTGGCCTCGCAATCGAGAGTTGCGGCCGAGCTTGGCCAGAAGGTCGCGCCGCAGCTCGATCTCCGAGGTCAGCGCGGGCGGCAGCTCAAGCGGGGTGCTGCGGAAGTGATCTGCTGGGATCTGCTCGAACAGCGCCTCGACGGATTCGACGCCGATCTCGGCCAGCATCTCGTCGATCACCCCGGGGGCAGAATTGGCCATCCAGGGATGGCTCTTCGTCTGGGTTGCCATGGGTCGGGTCCTTGGGTTCGAATCCGGACGTTCCGTGAAGTCTGCACAAAAGTTCGCATATCGCACGGGCGCGATCAACTCGCAGAGATGCGCATCATCGTCACGCGCCCGGCGCCGGTGCGAACGCGGACGAAGCCGGCCAGCGCGGCATCGAGGGCGGGATCCCCGGTATCGACCCGAAGTACCGGTTCTGCCAGTGCCGCCAGCTTGCCGGGCGTCGCCAGTACGATCAGCCCGGCGCGCCCCGCCGCCGCGATCAGGGCGGTGCCGATCTGCTGGTTGCCACGCCCCAGCAGGAAGCCCTGCTGGCCGGTCACCCCCAGAACGAGGCGCACGGGGCGACCCCGTGCCAGATCGTAAAGCTCTACCGATCCTGCATCGCGGGCCACGACTGATCCATCCAGCACCGCATCCGTTCCCAGCAGCGTAGGCACGTGCCCTGCGGCGCGCATCACGGTGCAGGCGCTCGTTCCCGGCCCGATCACGTAAAGCGTGCCGGGCTGCATCTCGCGCGCGACGTCCGCGGCGGCGCCCTGCAGGGCCTCGGCTGCATCCTGCGCGGGGCCGCCCTTCGCCGCTTGCATCCGCCCGCGCAATTGCGGCGCCCGCGCCAACCCGTAGAGCCGGGGAGAGATGCGCCCGGCGCGCAGGGCGGCCTCGTCGATATCCATGATCTCGGCCGCGTTGTTCCAGGCGACCCGGGCGGGCCGTTCGATGAGGTCGGCCAGCAGCGCGCCTGCCGCTTCGGGGGTGATGGCGAAGACGCCGGAATGCATTTTTACCCCGCAGGGGATGCCCAGCAGCGCCATCCCGGGCGGCAGGGCGGCGGCGACGTCGCGGGCAGTGCCGTCGCCGCCCGCGAAAACGCACAGATCGAGCCTGGCCATCCCGGCGGCGGCGGCCCGTGTGTCGCGCGGCGTTCCCGTCCGGTCGATATCGAGAAGGCGCGCGTTCAGATCGAGGCCCTCGGCCCACTCGGCCCCGAGCGGGCCGGGCGCCAGGGTGATCGGCGCCCCGGGAACCCGTGCCGCCAGCAGTGCCAGCGCCCGCCGCGCCCGCGGCCCGGCCTGGGCCACAGCCCCCCGCAGCAACGCCTCGGCCACGACCCCCGGGCCATCGGTGCCCTTCAGACCGACGGCGCCGCCGAGGCCAGCCACGGGATTGACGACAAGACCGATCCGCATCGCCATATTCTTCCCGGGATTGACAGCCTTGGGCAATCGCCCGAACGTCCGTCTCGCCAGGCCGCTCACTTTGGCCACATAGCGCCGCCGCCAGACAGCGGCAACAACCGGCGGCGGGGGGCGAACGGGCACATCCTATGCTCGCGCGCCGCCGCACGGCCACGACCCTGCCGCGACCCCCAAGCCGCGCCGGACGGCGCCGGAAAGGACCAGACCGGAATGCTGAAGTTCTTCTACAACATGGCGCCGAACCCGATGAAGGTGGCGCTTTTCCTCGAAGAGGCCGGGCTGGATTACGAGGCAGTGCCCGTCGATACCCGGCTGGGCGACCAGCATCAGGACGGCTTCCGCGCGCTCAACCCCAACGGCAAGGTGCCCGTGCTGATCGACGGCGACGCCGTGGTCTTCGACAGCAACGCCATCCTGCTCTATCTTGCCGAGAAGACGGGCCAGTTCCTGCCGCCCGATACGCCGTTAGATCGTGGGCAGCTTTTTTCTTGGCTGATGTTCATCGCCTCGGGCATCGGCCCCTATTCCGGTCAGGCGGTGCATTTCCACAATTTCGCGCCGTGCGACGATCCCTACCCGAAGAAACGCTATGCCTATGAGGCGCGGCGACATTGGCAGGTGATCGAGGATCGGCTGGGCCGGGACCGCTGGATGATGGGCGAGGCATACGGGATCGTCGATATGGCCCTCTGGGGCTGGGCCAACCGCATTCCCTTCATGCTCGACGATCCGCAGGCGATGGACGCCTATCCCAACATCGCCCGCGCCATGGCCGAGATCGACGCGCGGCCCGCCGCCGGCCGGGCGCAGGCCATCAAGGATCGCCACCAGTTCAAGGCGGAGTTCGACGAGGCGGCGATGCGGAACCTCTATCCGCAAATCTACGCCGACTGAGCGGGGCCGGGCGTTCGGCGCCCGTGACGTCCGCAGGTCGAGACGACGCGCCATCCGCGGGCTGGGAATGGTCCCGCGGGCGGCCCGCACGGCCCCTGGACACCAGGCCCCAGGCACCTGGAACGCCTAATCCGCGACAGGGTGACCCTTGCGATCACGGGGCGATGCTGCACCACTCTCCGCCTCTCGATACGAACGCCCAGCCAGGACCCGCCCCATGACCGGACACCTCATCGGGATCGACGCGGGATCTTCCCTCGTCAAGGCTGTCTGCTTCGATCCGGAGGGGAGGGAACTTGCGGTCGCGAGCCGGCGCACCCCCCTCGCCCGCCCTCGTCCCGGCTGGGTCGAGGCGGACCCGGAGGCCTGCTGGACCGCCACCCGCGATGTGCTGCGCGAGGCCGTGGCGGGCAGCGAACGGGGACCGGGCGATTTCGGCGCCATCGGGATCACCGGCGCGATGGTCGGTGCATGGCTGCTCGACGGGGCGCTCTCGCCACTGCGGCCGGGCATCAACTGGGAAGACAGCCGCAGCCAGCCCCTGCTGGAGCGGATGATCGCCCGGCAGCCGGATCTTCGCTCCACCATCTTCGCCAGTTCCGGGTCCGTCCTGCAGCAGGGCTGCACGCTGCCGCTTCTGGCCTGGCTGCGCGAGGAAGAGCCCGAGATCCTGGCCCGGGCGGCGCATGTCGTCTCCTACAAGGATTTCCTGCGCGCCCGGCTGACCGGCACGGTGGCCATCGACCGGTCCGAGGCGGCCGTGGCCCCCGGCGATGCCCGCGCGCAGGGGCCGAGTGCTGCGATGCGCGACCTCTTCGGGCTGGGCGATCTGGCGCCGCTCTTCCCGGCCACGCGCGGTTCGACCGAGATCGCCGGCGGGCTGCTGCCCGATATCGCGGCCCAGATCGGCCTGCCGCCCGGCCTGCCCGTCGCCGTGGGTGCCGGCGACGTGGTGGCGAGCGTACTGGGCGCCGGAGGGCTGGCGCCGGGCATGGCGACCGCGGTTCTGGGCACCACCTGCATGCTGGGGCGGGTCAGCGACGCGCCGGTCTTCGATCCGCCGGATCTGGGGCTGCTTTTCTCGATGCCCGACCGGCACTGGTTCCGGGCGATGGTCAACGTCGCGGGCACGCTCAACCTCGATTGGGCGATGGCGCTGCTGGCCCCCGATCTGGCCAGGGCGCCGGACGGGTTCCAGCGTCTCGACCGGATGGTCGCCGCCGTGCCCGTGGGGGCGAACGGGGTGACCTATCTGCCCTATCTCAGCGAGAGCGGCATCATCGCGCCGGTCGCTTCGGCGCGGGCACGGGCGCAGTTCTGCGGCCTGCATGGCGGCCATGGGCGGGCGGAGCTGCTGCGCGCCGTGCAGGAGGGGGTGGCCCTGGCCATCGCCGATCTGGCCGACGCCCTCGGCCTCGCGCCCGACGCCACGGTCACGCTGACCGGCGGCGGCAGCAACAGCGCAGGCTGGTGCGGAATGATCGCGAACGCGCTCGGCCGCGAGGTGCGCGTGCCCGAGGGGTCGGAATTCGGCGCGCGCGGGGCCGCGATGCTGGCCGGTGTCGCGATCGGGCATTACCCGGATGCGCGAACCGCAAGCCGGATACTGCAATCCCCGGGCGGGCGCAGACATGCCCCGACCGGAGAAGATTGGGGGCCGGTCCGGGCGCGGTATCGGGCCTACCGCGACCGGCTTCTGCGCGAGGCACCCTGAGGGGCACAAAACCTCTTGCCTGCCGCCGATTGGTCTGTACCAATCTGCGTATGGACCGGACCACCACCCCGCCCGCGGCCCGCTATCGGCGCATCGCCGACGAGATCGAGCGCGACATTCGCTCCGGCCTGCTGCAGGTCGGCGCGCGGCTGCCTTCGGAACGCACGCTGGCGGCGACCCGGCGGATCAGCCGGATGACCGCAAGGCAAGCCTTGCAGCATCTCACCGGCCGGGGGTTGCTGGAGACGCGGATCGGCCACGGCACCTTCGTGCGGGCCGGAGCGATCCGGCAGGAGCTCGCCTCGCTGACCGGGTTCACCCAGGCGATGGAACGGCAGGGGCGGCGGGTGACCTCCATCGTCATCCAGGCCGGCACCTGCCCGGCCGAGCGCGAGACGGCGACCGCCCTTGGCCTGATGGCCGGCACGCCGGTGCACCGGCTGACGCGGGTGCGGCTGGTCGATGGCGCCCATGTGGCGGTGGAGACGACCGAGATCGTGGCCGCACGGGCGCCGGACTTCTACCAGCAGGCGGACTTCGCGACGCAGTCGGCCTATGCCCTGCTGCGCGACCGCCACGGCCTGCATCCCACCGCCGCCGAGCAAACGATGGAGGCGGCGGCGGCCGGGCGGGAGCTGGCCCTGCAGCTCGATCTCGCACCGGGCGATCCGGTGCTGCGGCTGACCCGCCTGACCCGGGATCAGCACGGCGTCGCCTTCGAATACGTCCGTTCCGTCTATCGCGGCGATGCCTTCACGATGAAGGTCGATCTGGTGCTGAAGGACGGCGCGGCATGACCGGGGCGGGCGCCGGCTATCTGGCGACCCTGACCGCGATGCTCGCGGAGATCCCCGGCCGGATCGGGCCGCAGATGGAGGCGGCGGCGGAAGCCATGGCGGCGGCGATCCGCGCCGACGGGCTTGTCTACGTGTTCGGCACGGGGCATTCGCACATGCTGGCCGAAGAGGTGCTGTACCGCGCCGGGGGCCTGGCGGCGACGGTGCCGATCCTGGCATCGGCCCTGATGCTGCACGAGGGGGCGGTGTCGGGTTCGGCGCTGGAGCGCACGCCGGGCCTCGCGGCGGCGCTGCTCGCGCGCTATCCCGTGGGCGCGGGAGACGTGCTGATCGTGATCTCGAATTCGGGCGTCAACGCGGCGCCACTGGAGGCGGCCCGTTTCGGGCGGGAGCGGGGCGCCCGGGTGATCGCGCTGACGTCCCTGGCCTATTCGCAGCAGGCGGCCAGCGGCGGCACCAGGCTGGCCGAACTTGCCGACATCGTGCTTGACAACGGCATCCCGCCCGGCGACGCCATCGCGCCCCTTCCGGGCACCGATCTGCGGGCCGGCCCCGCCTCTACCGTGATCGGCGCCGCCATCCTCAACGCCATCTTCGTCGATGTCGCCGCGCGGCTGGCCAAGGGCGGACAGGCGCCCGTCTACCGAAGCGCCAACATGCCCGGCGCCGCCGAGCTGAATGGTGCGCTTGTCGACCGCTACCGCCCGCGCAATCCGCATCTGTAGAAAGCCGGGGCCGGCGGCCCCCCAACCAGAAGAAAGCGAGGACCGACATGTCGAACGTACATCGCCCCCTGATCCTGGGCCTGGCCGGGCTGAGCGCTGTCGCGCTAGCGCCGCTGCCCCTGCTGGCGCAGGTCGAGTTGATCCTTTGGCATATGGAGCAGCCGCCGCACCGGGTGGCCCGCGTCCAGGAACTGCTCGACGCCTTCAACGAAAGCCACCCCGACATCGAGGTAAGCCAGGAGCCGCAGAACTGGGGCGAGATCTATGCCAAGGCCCCCGCCGCGCTGGCCGCCGGCGCGGGGCCCGACATGCTCTTTGCGATCCCCGACTTCGCGCCGATCCTGAAGGACATGGGCGCGCTGACCTCGGTGGCCGATTTCGTGGCCGAGCTCGACGAGACCCACGACTTCATCGACAGCACCGTCGAGGCCTACAGCTACGACGACGGCGTCTGGGCGGTGCCGCTTTACAACATGACGATGAACCTCTGGTATCGCCCCTCGGTACTGGAGGCGGCCGGGATCGACGTGCCCGCAAGTTGGGAAGAGTGGCGCGCGGCGGCCGAGGCGCTGACCGCGGGCGGCACCTACGGCATGGGCCTGCCGGCGAACAAGCAGCTCTATACCGACCAGACGGTCTATTCGGTGATGGCGAACGGAGGTGCCGAAGAGATCTACGACGAAGGCGGCACGCTGCGCTTCGACAATCCGCAGACCGCCGAAGCCTATGCCTTCTACAATGACATGCTGCAATTCTCGCCTCCCGACGCGACCTCGTGGACGTGGGGCGAGGCCGAGGCCTGCTTCGCCTCCGGCGCCTGCGGGATGATCCTGCAATTCTCGGTCATCTCCACCTACGACACCCAAGCGGAAGGCGACGCGGCCGATCTGGGCGTCGCCGCGATCCCCTCGCAGGACGGCGGAGACCATGCGACCATCGCCTATGCCAACGCGGTGATGCTGCTGAGCGACGAGGCCGAGAAGATGGAGGCCTCGAAGACCTTCGTGGCCTGGCTGCTGGAGCCCGAGAATTACGGGCGGTTCCTGAACATGGAGCCGGGCCTCTTCATGCCCGTCACCGCCGATGGGGCCGAGGCCGAGAGCTTCTGGTCGGACCCGATGGTCGCCAAGTACCAGAGCCAGATCGAGACGGTGATCGACAATTCCACGAACGGCATGCTCTTCGGCTTCACCTCCGGCCGGGTGTTCCCCGCCATCGCCGCCATCTCGGCGCAGAACGTGCTGGCGGAGACCCTGCAGATGGTCGCCGTGGGCGGGATGGAACCGGCCGAGGCCGTGGCCGCCGGCGAAGCGCGCATGCAGGACCTGACGGACTGAGCGGGCGGGCGCGGCGATGATCGACCGGCGCCTGATGGCGTGGCTCTTCGTCGCGCCGGCGCTCTCGTTTCTAATGGCGACGCTGGCATGGCCCCTGGCCGCGGCGGTATCGCTCTCGTTTCATGGCGTCCGCGCGGTCGGCTCCTCAGGCGATTTCGTCGGGCTGGCCAACTACGCCGAGGTGCTGGGCGACGCGGCGTTCTGGGCGGCGGCCGGGCTGAGCCTTGCCTGGGTGTTGGCCAACGCGGTCCTGCAGACGGCGCTGGCGCTGATGGCGGCGCTGGTACTCAACCAGAGCTTCCCGGGCATGCGGATCGCGCGGACCTGGATCATCCTCACCTGGATCGTGCCCACGGTCGTGGTGGTGATGATCTGGCGCTGGCTTTTCTCGGCCTCGGGCGGCATCGTCAATCCGCTCCTGATGCAGTCGGGGGTGATCGCGGCGCCGGTGGGGTTCTTCGCCACGCCCTGGACGGCCTTCGCCACGCTCGTCTTCATCAATTCCTGGCGGTGGTTCCCGTTCATTGCCCTGATGATGCTGGCCGGGCTCACCCGCATCCCGACGGATCTCTACGAGGCAGCGCGGATCGACGGGGCCGGCGCCTGGAGCCGCTTCACCCGCATCACCTGGCCGCTGCTCGCGCCGACGCTTGGCGTTCTGCTGGTGATCGGCACGCTGCTTTCGTTCAACGTGTTCGACATCATCTGGCTGCTGACCGCCGGCGGCCCGGCGGGGGGCAGCCGCACCCTGCCGATCCTGATCTACGAGACCGCCTTCAAGAGCTACCGGATGAGCGAGGCGGCGGCGATCGCTGTTCTCGCCACGATCCTGCTGATGGGCTTCGCCGTGGTCGCGACCCGTTGGCTGGCGCGCCCGGACACGGCGCGATGAGGCGCGGCGCCGGCTGGAACGCGCTGCTGGTCGCGGCGCTGGCACTTCTGGCGGCGCTGATCGCCCTGCCCTTCTGGTGGGTCGTGAGCGGTTCGATCAAGGCCCCGGCCGAGATCATCGCTCGCACGCCCACGATGATCCCCCAGAGCTTCACGTTGCAGCACTACGTCAAGCTGCTCGCCGCGTCGGACTACCCGACCTACATGGCCAACAGCCTGATCGTGGCCACCCTCTCGACCGTCATCACCCTCACCCTCGCGATTCCGGCGGGCTACGCCTTCTTCCGCATGGCGTTCCGCGGGCGCGAGGCGATCTATCGCGGGGTCCTGCTGGCCTACGCGTTTCCTTCCATCGTGGTGCTGATCCCGCTCTTCGGGATCTTCGTACGGCTGGGCCTGATCGACAGCCTCGCCGCGCTTGTCATCGTCAACGTCGCCTTCGCCCTGCCCTTCGCGATCTGGATGCTGCGCTCGTTCTTCTCCTCGATCCCGCCGGAGATCGAGGAGGCCGCGCGGCTGGATGGCGGGCCGCCCTTCACCATCCTGCGCCGCATCATGATCCCGCTCATCGCGCCGGGTATCGCCAGCGTCGGCATCTTCGCCTTCGTCACCGCCTGGACGGAATACGTCTTCGCGTCGGTGATGATCCTGTCGGACGACAGGCGCACCGTGCCGGTGGGCTTCTCGGGCATCATCGGCCAGTACCAGATCGACTGGGGCCTGCTGCTGGCCGGCGCGAGCCTGTCGATCCTGCCGGTGGTGATCCTCTTCGCCTTCGTCGGGCGCTGGTTCGTGGCGGGCCTCACGGAGGGCGCGGTGAAATGAGCGCCGTCGACCTGCGCGGCATCGCCAAGAGCTTCGGCGGGACGGAGGTGATCCCGCCGCTGGATCTTGCCATCGAGCGGGGCGAGTTCGTGGTGTTCGTGGGGCCTTCGGGCTGCGGCAAGTCCACGCTCCTGCGGCTGATCGCGGGGTTGGAGGTGCCGAGCGCCGGGCGGCTGACCATCGCGGGGCGCGACGTGACCGGGGCGGAGCCGAGCGCCCGCGGCGTGGCGATGGTGTTCCAGACCTATGCGCTCTACCCCCACATGACCGTCGCAGAGAACATGGAATTCGGGCTTGAGATGGCGCGGGTGCCGAAGGCCGAACGCCGGGAGATAGTACGCCGCACCGCGCGCATCCTGCAGATCGAAGAGCTTCTGGGCCGCAAGCCCCGGGCCCTTTCGGGCGGACAGCGCCAGCGCGTTGCCATCGGCCGCGCGATTGTCCGCGACCCGGAGGTGTTCCTCTTCGACGAGCCGCTGAGCAACCTCGATGCGGAGCTGCGCGTGCAGATGCGGCTTGAGATCGCCCGGCTGCACGGCGCGCTCGGGGCGACGATGATCTACGTCACCCATGACCAGACCGAGGCGATGACGCTGGCGGACAGGATCGTGATCCTGCGCGAGGGACGGATCGAGCAGGTCGGCACCCCTGCGGCGCTCTATGCGGACCCGGACACCCTGTTCGTCGCCGGGTTCATCGGCAGCCCGCGGATGAACCTGCTGCCCGGCCGCATCACCGGGCGGGGCGAGGAAGGGACGCTGAGGATCGACGTGCCGCGTCTCGGGATCTCCAGCCTGCACGTACGGCTACGCGAGGGCGCCGAGCCTTCGGACCCGCACGTGACCTTCGGGATCCGCCCCGAAGACCTGGCGCCAGCGGGGCCAGAACATGGTGCGCCAGGAAGCGGCGCGGCGCAGGTCGGCCTTACGGCGGAGGTGGTCGAGAACCTCGGCGGCAGCGCGTTCCTCTATTCGGAGGCCGGGCGGGAGGCTGCGATCGTTGCGCAACTGCCGCGTGGGCCGCTGCCGCGCATAGGCGAAACCGTGCGGTTTTCCGTGCCGGGCGCCGCCGCATTCCTTTTCGACGCGGACGGGCGGCGGCTCTGATGCGGGTTCTGCTTTGCCCCGATGCCGCTGCAGCAGCGCAGCGCGCGGCCGATCTGGTGGCCGAGGCCGTGCACGCGCGCCCGCTAGCGGTTCTGGGCCTTGCCACCGGCGGCACGATGGAGCCGGTCTATGCGGCGTTGGTGGCCGCGTGTCGGGCCGGAACCCTCGATCTGTCGCAGGTCACGACCTTCAACCTCGATGAATATGTCGGGCTGGCGTCGGAGCACCCGCAAAGCTACCGCGCGACGATGCAGCGGCTGCTCTTCGGGCCCGCAGGGATGGATACCGCGCGAACCCACCTGCCGCGCGGCGACGTGCCGGACCCGGCCGCCGAGGCCCTTCGCTATGATGCCGCCATCCGCGACGCGGGCGGCATCGACCTGCAACTGCTCGGGATCGGCGCGAACGGGCATGTGGGGTTCAACGAGCCGACCTCCAGCCTCGCCTCGCGCACCCGGATCAAGACCCTGGCCGCCGCGACGCTTGCCGCGAACGCGCGCTTCTTCGGCCCGGGCGAGGCGGCTCCGGCGCATGCCATCACCATGGGGATCCAGAACCTGCTGGAGGCGCGCCATTGCGTGCTGGTGGCCATCGGCGCAGCCAAGGCTGCGGCGGTCGCGCGGGCCATCGAGGGGCCGCTCGGCGCCGATTGCCCGGCCACGGCGCTGCAGATGCACCCCCATGCCACGATCGTGCTCGACCCTGCGGCCGCGGGCGACCTCGAACTGACCGAGTACTACCAGCGCATCCACCCGGGCGGGCGCGAGGCCGCACTTTGACCGGGGTGACCCATGTGCGCGCCGGCCTGCTTCACGACGGCGACGGCGCTCCCCCGGCGAAGGACCGGCTGATCGCAATCGAGGCGGGGCGGATCGCCGGCGTCGCGCCGGCGCCCGCGCGCCTGCCGCCCGGCACGGTGACGGCCGAGATCGTGGCGCCGGGCTTCATCGACCTGCAGATCAATGGGGCGGCGGATGTGCAGTTCAACGATGCGCCCACCTGGCAAAGCGTGGTCCGCATGGCGCAAGGCGCCCGCCGGGGCGGCACGGCGCACCTGCTGCCGACCTTCATCACCGCGCCGGGCGAGGATTACCGCGCCGCCATCGCGGCCGTGGCGGAGGCACGCGCGCAGGGCGTGACGGGAATTCTCGGGGTGCATCTGGAAGGGCCATTCCTGTCGCCCGAGCGCCCCGGCATCCATCCGCAGCGCCACATCCGCCCGTTGACCCAGACGGACGCGGACATCATCGCGGGGGCCGGCCCCGGTACCCTGGTGACCCTGGCGCCGGAGTGTCAGGAGCCTGCGCTCGTCCGGCAGCTTGTGGACGCCGGGGTCACCGTCTTCGCCGGCCACAGCCTTGCGACCGCCGACGAGATCGCCGCTGCCGCCGATCTCGGCCTGTCCGGGGCGACGCATCTCTGGAACGCGATGCCGCCGCTCGCGGGGCGGGCGCCGGGGATCGTCGGCCGTGTGCTGACCGATGCGAGGCTCTGCGCCGGCATCATCGCCGACGGGCACCACGTGGACCGGCTGAACCTGCGCCTTGCCGCAATGATGATGCCGGAGCGGTTGTGCCTGGTGACGGACGCGATGTGCACGCTTGCCGGAACCCGGACGCATTTCACGCTCGGGGGCGTTCGGATCCGGCTGGAGGGGGGGCGCCTGACCGGCCCGGACGGAACGCTGGCCGGCGCGCATCTGGCGATGGACGAGGCGGTGCGGAACATGGTGCGGCTGGCCGAGGTGGCGCCGGAGGCCGCGCTTGCGATGGCGAGCCGCAATCCGGCAAGGGCCATGGGTCTGGGCGAATGTCTGGGCCGCATCGCTCCGGGGTATCGCGCCAGCCTGACCTTCCTCGATGAAGGGCTGACAGTAACGCGCGTGATGATCGACGGTGAATTTCCTGATGACGCCTAGAGGGTGAACCGGAGCGAGAGAGGCTTCGCAGCGCGATGGGGGCCGCAAATAGGCTCACCCCCTCTGCCCGGTGTCCTTCTCCGTACAGGCTCGAAGGCGCCCTGCCCGATACTTCTGGACCCGAACGCATGACGGCCCCCCTGAAGCCAAACGGCTCGGCTCCCGGCACTCGCGTGGGGCCGGCCCCGCCGAGCGTCAGGCGGCAGGGCCGGTCGAGTTGCGGATCACCAGCGCCCCTTCGATGAAAAGGTCGCCCGCACCATCCCCCGACCCCGACCCTGGCCTCGTCTCTGGCCCCGTCTCTGGCCCCGTCTCTGGCCCCGTCTCTGGCCCGTCCAGCAGCCGCGAGACCGCCGCGCGGGCCAGCGCCTCCACCGGCTGGGCCACGGTCGTCAATCGCGGCACCACGAGCGCGGCGAGGGTGATGTCGTCGAAGCCGGCGACGGAAAGCTCCCCCGGCACGGCGACGCCAAGGTCCCGTGCCGCGCGCAGGACCCCTATGGCCATCTGGTCGCTGGCCGCCGCGATGGCCGTGGGGCGGTGCTGCACCGGGCCCGCCAGAAGGGCGCGGGCGATGCGTTCGCCGCTGTCGTAGTCGAACAGCCCATCGTGCACCGTCACCTCGGCCCCGGCGGGCGCCCGGGCCTCGACATGCGCGAGGAACCCCGCAAGCCGCGCCCGCCCGACCTCGGTAGTCTGCGGACCCGAGAGATAGGCGATCCGGCGATGCCCCAAGGCCAGCAGATGCGCCGCGATCAAGGCCGAGCCCGCCGCGTGATCGGTCGCCACCACCGGCCGCCCGGGAAGGCGGCGGTCGAGCGCCAGAACCGGCACCCGCGTGGAGATCGCGCGCGCGCCCCGCTCCGTCGCGGCGACGACGATCAATCCCCGCGGCGACTGTTCCAGCAGGGCGGCGATCTGGCGTGCTTCGGTGGCGGCATCGTCGTGGGAATTGGTCAGCAGCACCGTATGGCTTCGGCGGGCGGCCTCTGCCTCGATCCCCTTGGCGAGCTGCGCGAAGAAGGGGTTGGTGATGTCTGGCACGACGAGGCCGATGATGTTGATCGCACGGGTTCGCAGGGCGCGCGCGGCGAGGTTGGGGCGGTAGCCCAGCGTCGCGACGGCCCGGGCCACCCGCTCGCGCAGCGCCACGCCCACCGTCGGTTCGTGGGAAAGCACCTTGGACACCGTCCCGACGGAAACGCCCGCCTCGCGCGCCACGTCTCGGATGGTGACCATGGCGAGCAGCTCAGGCGGCCGCGCGGCGGCTCAAAAGGTCACGCCGCTGACGAGGATGAGATTGGCGTAGGGCGTGCATTCGCCGGTGCGAACTATCGCTCGGGCACCGGCCGTGCGGTCCTTGAACGCCTCATGGGCCATGTGGCTCAGCGCGATGGGCCGCCCAACCTCAGCGCCCCAATCCTCCAGCTCCGCCCTGACCCGCATGGCGAACGTTTCCTCCGCCTCCTTGGCGGCGAACGCGGCCTCGATCGCTAGTTCTGACCGCAACGCCGCCAGCACCTCGAAGAAGCCCGGCACGCCCGGAGACACCGCAAGGTCGATCACCCGCACCCCGCGCGGCGCCGGCAGCCCGGCATCGGCGACGACAACCTCGTCGAGATGTCCGAGGCTGGCCACGAGGCGGCTGAGATGCCGGTTCAGCAGCGTGCCCCGTTTCATGATGCGGCGTATTTCGCGCGATAATGGTCGAGGATCACGGCGACCACGATGACCACGCCAGTGATCATCTGGCGCATGAAGTCGCTCAGCCCGATCAGGATCAGCCCGTTCGCCAGCACTCCGATGATGAAGGCGCCCAGCAGCGTGCCGATCACCGAGCCGCGGCCGCCGCTGAGGCTGGTGCCGCCGATGATGACGGCGGCGATGGCATTGAGCTCGAAGCCGATCCCGGCGATGGGGGACGCGATGTTGAGCCGCGCCATGTAGATGATCGCCGCGATCCCGGCCGTCAGCCCGCAGATGGTGAAGGCCGCGACCTTGAGCCAGAACACCGGGTGCCCGGCGAGGCGCACCGCCTCTTCGTTGTTGCCGATCCCGTAGATTAGCCGCCCGAAGACCGTGCGGTTCAGCACGAACCAGGCGATCAGCACCAGGGCCAGGGCCACGAGGAACACCACCGGGACCCCCCAGAGCTGGGCCGAGCCGAACTCCTCGAAGGCGAAGGGAAAGGAATAGATCGTCTGCGCATCCGACACCTGCAGCGCCGCACCCCGCGCGATGTTCAGCATCCCCAGGGTGATAATGAAGGACGGCAGCGACCAGTATGCGCTGACCACGCCGTTCAAAATGCCGCAGAGCGTGCCGGCCAGCACCGCCGCCAGAACCGCCAGCACGATCAGTTCGGTCGCGCCCATGCCGGGCAGCGTGATCGCCTTGCCGGCGACCACAGCGGCGAAGGCCATGACCGAGCCCACGGACAGGTCGATGCCGCCGATCAGGATGACGAAGGTCATGCCGACGCCGAGGATCAGGTTGATGGTGATCTGCGTCAGGATGTTGGTGATGTTGTTGGCACTGAGGAAGAACTCGGTCGTCAGCGAGAAGAACGCGATCAGCAGGAGCAGCGCCAGGCCGATCCCGGCGCTGTTGACGAGGTCGCGGAACGAGAAAGCGGGCTTGCGCGCGGTGGCATCGGCGGCCGTGGTCATGCGGTCTTCCTTGTCTGATCGTCCGCCGTTGCGGGGCGATCCTCCTGCCCGTAGGCGAGTTTCAGGATGCGTTCCTGGCTGTAGTCGGCGCGGGCCAGCTTGCCCTCGATCCGGTGGCCCGCCATGACCAGAAGCCGGTCGGTCAAGGTGATGAGTTCCGGCAGTTCCGAGGACACGACGATCATCGAGACGCCCTGTTTCGCCAGATCCTTCAGGATCGCGTAGATCTCGGCCTTGGCGCCCACATCGACGCCGCGGGTCGGCTCGTCGAGCAGCAGGATCGCGGGGTTGCGCGCCAGCCACTTGGCCAGAACCACCTTCTGCTGGTTGCCGCCGGAGAGGCTGTGTGCAGGGTCCGAGAGCCTGCCGTACTTGAGGTGCAGGCGCTTTCCGCCCTCCGCCGCCACCGCCCGTTCGCGCGCGAAGTGCAACAGGCCCCGGCTGGAGACGGCGCCGAGATCGGCAAGGGTGGCATTGGCGGCGATGGGCATGGCGAGGATCAGCCCCTCGTCCTTGCGGTCCTCGGTGACGAAGCCGATGCCGGCGGCAATCGCGTCCGCAGGGCCGGCGATCTCAAGCGGCTCGCCGCTGCGATGCAAGGTCCCGCCCCGCTTCGGATCGGCGCCGAAGATCGCGCGCAGCACCTCGGAGCGGCCGGCCCCCACCAGCCCCGCGATGCCCAGAATCTCGCCCTCGTGCAGATCGAAGCTCACCCCTTGCGGCCTTGGGTTGGCCTGCGTCCGCAGATCGCGGATGGACAGAACGACGGGCCCATCTGCGTGGGGTGCGCCCGGCGACGCGTCCTCGCCCAGATCGCGACCGACCATGTGCCGCACGATCCGTTCCGGCGTGGTCTTGGCGACCGTCTCGGTCACGATGGTCTGGCCGTTGCGGAACACTGTGACCCGGTTGCAGATGGCGAACACCTCGTCGAGGTGATGCGAGACGAACACGACCGTCACGCCCTTCGCCTTGATGCCGGCCACGATGTCGAAGAGCCGCGCCGTCTCGCGCTCCGTCAGGGTGGCCGTCGGCTCGTCGAGGATCAGGATGCGGCTCTCGCTCTGCAGGGCGCGCGCAATCTCGATCAGCTGGCGGTGGGCAATGCCAAGGGCGCGCACCGGCGCCCCCACATCCACGTCGCGCAGGCCGATGGCATCGAGCGCGGTGCGGGCGCGGGCGTTCATCCTGCCGCGATCCAGAAGCCCCAGGCGGGTGCGTGGCAGCGCCTCAATCGAGATGTTCTCGGCCACGCTGAGATCGGGCAGCAGGTTGAACTCCTGATGCACCACCTGGATGCCGGCGACCTTCGCGGCATGGGGGTTGGCGGGCGCATAGGGCGCGCCGCCAAGCGTCATGTGGCCCGCATCGAACGCGTGAACCCCGGAGAGCACCTTGATCAGCGTCGATTTGCCGGCGCCGTTCTCGCCGACCAGCGCATGCACCTCGCCCTCGTCGAGCGAGAAGCTGACCCCGTCGAGCGCATGAACGCCGCCGAAGGACTTGCGCAGGTCCTGAACGTCGAGAAGCGGCATCGGTGGCCTTTCAGTCTGGCCGGGCGCCCGGGCCTTCGCGGGTCCGGGCGCCCTTTGCGCGATCACTCGGCGGTGACCAGCTCGATCGGGGTCTTCACCCAACCTTGCAGCGGCGCGCCGCCGGCGACGACCTCAAGCGCCATGTCGATGGCGTTCGCCGCCATCTTCTGACCGAACTGATCGACGGAGGCGAGCATGCGCCCATCCTCGATCATCGGGCCCACGGCCGGGATGGCATCGAAGCCCACGACCATGATGTCGTCGCGCCCCGCCGCTTCCAGTGCCTTGACCACGCCGATGGCCATGCTGTCGTTCGCCGCCATGACGCCCTGCAGGTCGGGATTGGCCGTCAACATCGCCGAGAACACCTGGTTGGCTTCCTCGGTCTCCCAATGCGCCGTGCGGCTGTCGAGCAGGTCAAGCTTGTGCTCGGCGACCGTGTCCTCGAAGCCCAAGCGCCGCTGGGTGGCGTTGTCGGCGCCGGGGTTCCCTTCGATGATCACCACCTTGGCGCCCTCGCCCAGCTTCTCGGCCAGCGCATCGCCGGCCATCTTGGCGCCGCCGCGGTTGTCGGGCCCCACGAAGGCCAGATCGACGCCCTGCTGCGCCTTCGCCTCTTCGTCCAGCGACACGTCGAAGTTGACCACTACGATACCGGCCTCCATCGCGCGCTTCAGCGGGCGCACCATCGCCTTGCTGTCGGCGGGCGCGATGACTATGGCATCCACGCCCTGGGTGATGAACGTCTCGACCGCGTTGATCTGGGATTCGAAATCGGTCTCGTTCTGCATGCCGACGGCGCGCAGTTCGTAGTCGCCACGCTCGGCTTCGTGCGCCTCGGCACCTTCGAGCATGTTCTGGAAGAATTCGTTGGCCAGCGACTTCATGACCAGGCCGACGACAGGCTTGTCCTGCGCGGTGGCCAGGCCGGTCGACAGGACCAGGCCGGTCGCGGCGATGGCCGCGAGTTTGATGAGCTTCATGGGAGCCTCCCTGTTTCCCCGTGGCACGCGGTCGGCACCCTCCCGGTACGTTCGCAACCACGGCCGAACGGGGACCGAAAAGCACTCGTTTGTCAATATGAAACGTTTCATATAGCCATTTATCGCGAGTTGACCCCAATTTGGCGGGTCTGGCGGAGCTTCCTGATCCCGTGCGGCGCCCCGGATTCCAGCGCCTGTCCAGCGCCGCGTAGAGCGCGCGGAGGGCGGCTACCCAGATAGGGCCGACCCGGTGAAACAGCGGCTATGGGCCGTGCCGATCCCGGTCGCGCCTCATATCGCCGTCTCCCTTGCAAGCGATGCCAGACGCTGCGAAGGCGGGACCATTCCGTTCTGCACCCCTGGCGTCCATATGCAGGCTGTGCGGGCAAACCACGGCCCGGATCACGGATACCTTGGACGTGCCGCTACTACCCATGGTCCACTGGAACGAGACGAGGACCGGTTCCGGACCGGCGGCCCGGGCGATCCACACCATCGAGACCGGGCCGGATGGCGCCCGCGCCGCCCCCGGCGATCTGCATCAACCGTCCGGGCAACTCCCCTTTTGGCCGATGCGGGCGATCCAAGGATGGCGTGGCGGGGGCCTCGGCTCCATAAGCGAGGGGCCAGCGCCTCGCGGGCCTCAAAAGCGCGAGCGCCCGGGGCCAGGGCGCCCAACCGGAAGAGCGGGACGGATCCATGAATTTCGACACTCCCTATGCCGTACGCCGCGTGCCCATTCTGGCGCGCAACGTCGTCGCCACCTCGCAGCCGCTGGCCGCGCAGGCGGGGCTGCGGATGCTCCTCGCGGGCGGCAATGCCGTGGATGCGGCCCTTGCTGCGGCGATCACCCTGACGGTGGTGGAACCCACCGGCAACGGCCTGGGCGCCGATGCCTTCGCGATCCTTTGGGACGGCGCCGCACTGCACGGCCTCAATGCCTCCGGCCGTTCGCCCGCCGGCTGGAACGCCTCCCGCTTCGCCGGCGCCGCGGCCATGCCCCGGTTCGGCTGGGAGAGCGTGACGGTTCCCGGCGCGGTCTCCGCCTGGGTGGCGCTTTCGGAACGCTTCGGCGCGCTGCCCTTCGCCGATCTGTTCACCCCCGCCATCGCCTACGCGCGGGATGGCTTCGCCGTTTCGCCCACCATCGCGCAGCTCTGGGCGAAGGGCGGGCAATCCCTCTCGGCCCAACCGGGCTTCGCCGCGTGTTTCCTGCCCGCCGGGCGGGCACCGGCGGCAGGCGAGACCTTCCGCAATCCCGCGCTGGCCGCGTCGCTCGCCGCGATCGCGGAGACCGGCGGCGAGGCGTTCTATCGCGGGGCCCTCGCCCGCGAGATCGCCGCAGACGCCGCCCGCCACGGCGCCGCCCTGACCGAGGCGGACCTCGCCGAGCATCGCGCCGACTGGTGCGGAACGCTGAGCCAGGCCTTCGCCGGGATCGAGCTGCACGAGATCCCGCCCAACGGCCAGGGCATCGCCGCGCTCATGGCCCTGGGGATGCTGGAGCATACCGATCTGGCGGCCCACGGTCCCGACAGCCCGCAGGCCATGCATCTGCAGATCGAGGCGATGAAGCTGGCGCTGGCGGATGCCGATGCCTTCGTGGCCGATCCCGCCCATATGGATATTTCCGCCGATGCGCTGCTCCAGCCCGACTATCTGCGCGACCGGGCCCGCGCCATCGACCCGCAGCGCGCCGCCGAGGCCAGCCATGGCGCGCCCAAGCGTGGCGGCACCGTCTACGTTACGGCGGCGGACGCGGCAGGGCGGATGGTGTCGTTGATCCAGTCGAACTACATGGGCTTCGGCGCCGGCGTGGTGGTGCCCGGCACCGGCATCCATCTGCAGAACCGTGGCGCGGGCTTCGTGACCGCCGAAGGCCACGCGAACGCGGTCGGCCCCCGCAAGCGCCCGTTCCACACGATCATCCCCGGCTTCGTCATGCGCGACGGCAAGCCCGAGATGAGCTTCGGCGTGATGGGCGGGCCGATGCAGGCCCAGGGCCATGTGCAGATGGTGGTGCGCACGATCCTGCACGGCCAATCCCCCCAGGCGGCCAGCGACGCGCCGCGCTGGCGCTTCACCTCCAGCCGCGGCGTGGCCATCGAGACCGCAATGCCCGCGACGACCGTCGAGGCGCTGACGGCGATGGGCCACCAGGTAACTCTGGAGCCCCCCGACAACGCATTCGGCTTTGGCGGCGCTCAACTGATCCAGCGCCATGGGGAGGGCTACGCCGCCGGCTCCGATCACCGCAAGGATGGCGGCGCGGTGGGCTTTTAGGGGCGCGCGGGCAAGATGGCGGGAAAGGCGCGTTTGGCGCGTCGCGCTGGCCGGAGAGTTCGGCGTTGCCCGTGAGGCCGCCTCGCTCCGCGTGTTGTTAGGCCTACAGGTCACGGGATCGCGCTCCTGAATGAGTGCTCCCCTGGTGGGCAGGCAGCGACATGGCCCTATGGGCCACGGTTCGGTTTCCCCCGGATGCCACTGGACGGACGGCCAGGACGCGGGCCATGGTCGCCTGCGCGTGAACGTACGGACCGTTCGGCGATCCACCGTGGACCGCCGCCAAGGTCTGTCGGAATTGGCGGAACGGCCCGGATTGGGAGACGACTATGCGTGACGACGCGACAATGAGTTTGAGGCGCGCGGTCGATGCAATCATTGCCGGACGGCTCCATGCCATCCTGTTCGCCGCTGCCCTTGCCGCGTGTCCCGCACACGCGCCGGCGCAGGCACAAGGGGCAGAGCAGACCGATACCGGGCCCGGCGTGCCGTCCACCGCCACCGAACCGGGGGTCGAGATCGAGCCGCAGGCCGGGGACGACCAGATCGGGCGGCGCATACACGATATCCTTGCAGCGACCGGATGGTTCGCCGATCCCCGGGTGGACGTGCGCAACGGGGTCGTCTTTCTTGATGGAACCACCCAAACGGAGGCGCATCGCGAGTGGGCGCACAGCCTCTCGCTGCGCACCGATGGCGTGGTGGCCGTGGTCAACCGTCTGGCCGTGAAGACCGAGGTCGCCTGGACCCTCAGGCCCGCGATGAACGAGCTGCGCAGACTGGCCGACCGAACGCTGGCCGCCCTGCCGCTCATCCTGCTGGCGCTGGTCATCCTGCCGCTGGCATGGGTCGCGGCGTCGCTGTCCGCGCGGCTGGCAAGCCGGCTGCTCTCGCGCCGGGTGCGCACCCCGTTCCTGCGCGACATCATCGCCCGCGCGGTCGCGATCCCCGTCTTCCTGCTGGGGGTCTATGTGGTCCTGCAGGTCGCAGGGCTCACGCAGCTGGCGCTTTCGCTGATCGGCGGCGCCGGCGTTCTGGGCATTGTCATCGGCTTCGCCTTCCGGGATATCGCCGAGAACTTCCTGGCAAGCCTGCTGCTCAGCATCCGCCAGCCGTTCAGCCGCGGCGACCTCATCGAAGTGTCCGACCGTCGCGGCTTCGTGCAGAGCATGAACACCCGCAGCACGGTGCTGGTCTCGGAAGAGGGCAACCACATCCAGATCCCCAACGCGGTGGTCTTCAAGAGCATCATCCACAACCTCACCGCCGCGTCGAACCAGCGCGGCGACCTCTCAATCGGCATCGGCTACGACGCGAGCGTGACCGAGACCCAGCGGCTGATCCTCGGGGTGCTGCAGCGGCACCCCGCCGTCTGCACCACGCCGGAACCGATGGCGCTGGTCGAGACGCTGGGCGCCTCCACGGTGAACATGAAGGGCTACTACTGGTTCGACGGGAAGGCCTATTCGCCGCTGAAACTGCGATCCATGCTGCTGCGCCAGGTGAAGACGGTTCTGACCGAGGCCGGGATCTCCATGCCCGACGAGGCGCGCGAGGTCATCTTCCCCCAAGGCGTGCCGGTCATCGGCCTGGAGGGCTCACCGGGCACGGTGGAGGCGGCGAAGCGGGCGCAGGCCGCCGAACCGCCCGCGGAGGCCGAGGTGTCGGAGGCCGAGCATGACCTTTCGAACGAGGTCGAGACGCTGGAGCAGCCGATGACCGTTCATGTCGAAAGCGACGGGGCGGACCTGCTGAATTCGTAGAACCGGAAAGGGGATGCCAAGCCTCCCCGCCCGGGTCGGCTCCATTGCGTCTCGCGGTGGCGGAGGCGTGGTGAGCCGGCAGGGGCTCGAACCCTGGACCTACTGATTAAAAGTCAGTTGCTCTACCAACTGAGCTACCGGCTCTCACCATGACGTGGCCGTGCGCCGCTTCGGGGCGGCAGGCCACCCCAGAACACCGCGTGCACGAGGCGACCGCTTACAAAGCCCGCCCAGCCTGGTCAAGCCCGAACGCCGCCCGTGTCGCACCGGCCTCGTGCCCACTGGCCACGGCGGCGCCATGCAGCTATCAGCCCGCCCATGCCGCACAGCGACCCCACCCTGCCCTTCCTAAAGATGCATGGCGCCGGAAACGACTTCGTCCTGATCGAGGCGGGGGCGGGCGTGCCGCCGATCGGCGCGGCCCTGGCCCGGGCCATCGGCGACCGGCATCGCGGGGTCGGCTTCGATCAACTGGCGGTGATGCGGCTGGGCGGGGACGGCACCCTTCACCTGGAGTTCTGGAACGCCGATGGCAGCGTCGCGGGTGCCTGCGGAAACGCCACGCGCTGCGCGGCCTCCCTGATGATGGAGCGGCTTGGAGGCGACCGCCTGGCGATCCGCACGGCACGCGGCGACCTGGCGGCGCGGCGGGCCGAGGGCGGGGAGATCTGGGTGAACATGGGCGCGCCTGTCTTCGACTGGGCTGCGATACCCCTGTCGCGCGAGGTCGACGTGGCGGCTCTGCCGCTGGACGGGCAGCCCTCCGCCGTCGGCATGGGCAATCCCCACGCCGTCTTCGTGGTGGCAGACGCCGAAGCGGCCGCGGTCGCCGCGATCGGCGCGGCCGTCGAGCACGACCCGCTCTTCCCGCAGGGCACGAACGTCGAGTTCATCAGCCTCCTGCCCGGGGGCGGCTGCGCATGCGAGTGTGGGAGCGGGGCACGGGCATCACCCTTGCCTGCGGCTCCGGCGCCTGCGCCGCGGCCGTAGCGGCCCATCGCCGGGGCCTGACGCCCAGACGCATCGATCTGGTGGCCGATGGCGGCACCCTCGGCGTGGACTGGCGTGACGACGGTGTGTGGCTGACCGGCCCCGTCGCGCCGGTCTTCGCGGGCCGGCTGGATGCCGCCTTTCTGGCGGCGGTCGCATGAGCGCAACTCCGGTTTTCTCCACCCATGGCTGTCGGCTCAATGCCTTCGAGACCGAGGCGATGAAGGCGCTGGCCGCCGGCGCGGGGCTGACCGACGCGGTGATCGTCAACACTTGCGCGGTCACCGCCCAGGCCGTGCGCAAGGCTCGGCAGGATATCCGCCGCCTGCGCCGCGCTCACCCCACCGCGCGCATCGTGGTCACGGGCTGCGCGGCACAGATCGATCCGGCCGGCTTCTCGGCGATGGCCGAGGTCGATGCCGTCGTCGGGAATGCCGAGAAGATGCAGCCGAAGGTCTGGGCGGACCTGGCCGGGCAGCTGGACGTGCCGCCCGTGCAGGTCGCCGACATCATGGCGGTGCGCGAGACGGCGGGGCACCTCATCGACGGGTTCGGCACGCGGGCGCGGGCCTATGTGCAGGTGCAGAACGGCTGCGACCACCGCTGCACCTTCTGCATCATCCCCTTCGGGCGGGGCAATTCGCGTTCGGTCCCGGCGGCCACCGTGGTCGCGCAGATCGCCCGGCTGGTCGCGGGCGGCTACCGCGAGGTGGTGCTGACGGGCGTGGATCTTACAAGCTGGGGCGCCGATCTGGCCGGGCAACCGCGCTTCGGCGACCTGGTACGGCGGATCCTGCGGAGCGTTCCGGAACTCCCGCGCCTGCGGATCAGCTCGATCGACAGCATCGAGGCCGACCCCGCGCTGATGGCCGCCATCGCCGAGGAAGAGCGGCTGATGCCGCATCTGCACCTGAGTTTGCAAGCCGGGGCCGATCTGATCCTGAAACGCATGAAGCGGCGCCACCTGCGGGCCGATGCCATCGCCTTCTGCGCCGAAGCCCGCCGTCTGCGCCCGGAGATCACCTTCGGCGCCGACATCATCGCCGGCTTCCCGACCGAGACCGAGGCGGAGTTCGCCGAGAGCCTCGCCCTGATAGAGGAATGCGGCCTGACCTGGCTGCACGTCTTCCCCTACTCGCCGCGGCCTGGCACCCCCGCCGCCCGCATGCCGCAGGTGGAGGGAGGCCGCATCAAGGCGCGTGCCGCTGGATTGCGCGAGGCGGGGCAGGCCGCGGTCACGCGTCATCTCGCGGCGCAGGTTGGCCGGGTTCATGGCGTTCTGATGGAAAGCGCCACCACCGGCCGGACGCCGCATTTCGCGGAGGTGGACGTGCGCGATGCACCGCCGGAGGCGACGCTTCTGCGCGTTGAAATTAGCGGACACGACGGCGTCACGCTGGCCGGCCGGCCCGCCTGAGGCAGGCGATCAGAAGTTGAAGCTGACGCCCACGTTCAGGGCGTTGGTGACGATGTTGGTCTCCAGCTCCCCGCCGTTGTCCAGCTCGGCATTGTTGCGCGAATAGCTACCCTTGTACTCCCCGAAGACCGACCAGCTGTCGGATACCGGATAGCTGATGCCCGCAACGACCTGCGCCGCGGGGCCCGTCAATTGATATTCGAAGGTCTTGCCGCCATCGGTAAGGACATCGACATGCGGCACCGAAACGCCCACCCCTGCGCCGACATAAGGCGTCCACCGGCGTTCGGCGGACGGAAAGCGGCGGAAGACGTTGGCGGTGATCAGGTTGAGCCCGTCGGTGAATTCGAGCCTGTCGAACCCTTCGTCCTCCAGCGTCTCACTGTCGGCATAGACCTTGGCGTGGTTGAACTCCAAAGCGTAGCCCAGCGTCTCCGACTGCCACCACGTGCCGCGGAAACCGTAATAGGGCGGCGCCTCGTTGGAGCGGCCCTCCCACCCGGCGGTGAAATCGAAATCGCCCACGCCACCCGGGTCGTCGCCTTTGACCACGCTGTGCGGCGCCGTCTGCCAGCCGGAATAGACGCTCACCTCGAACTCCGCTGCCGCCGGGCGGGCGGCCAGGCCGGCGCCGAGGATCAGCGCGAAAAGCCAGGCGACGTTCGGCAGGATGGACTTCGGCATGAAGAACCTCAAGAAAACTAGAGAACGAAGCGCCCGACGCTGGCCAGGATACCGTGGCACCCCACGGTAAACAGATCGTCAACCATTCGCGTCGATCGCCTGACAAACATATTGCATCGCCCGTCGCGGGCGACAATGGCTGGAAGGGCGCTTTCCGCGCGCTCGCGGGCACGTGAGCCGCCACTTGCCGCGAAGGCCCGGGCAGGATGCGGCGTTTCGCGCTCGGGCGCGGCGATTGTATGCTGGACGCAACCCGCGCGGCGACCTAGTTATCGCAACAATGTCTTATGGCGCCACCGCGATACGGGTGCCGATCCGTCCGACGCCCTGCAAGCCGGACCAGATTTCGCAGCGCCGGATCGGGCCACCGCCCGCGCGGCATACCATCCCACGGCCGGCTCGCCCGGCAACCGCTACCGAGAAGGACGCACCGCCATGTCCCAGGCAGAAGACGACGACGGCACCCGTCGCGATTTTCTTTATTACGCCACCGCGGGGGCCGCGACCGTCACGGTCGGCGCCGCGGTCTGGCCGCTGGTCAACCAGATGAACCCCTCCGCAGACGTTCAGGCGCTGTCGTCGATCTTCGTCGACGTGGCCGATCTGGAGGTGGGAACCCAACTGACGGTCAAGTGGCAGGGCAAGCCGGTCTTCGTGCGCCGCCGTACGGAAGACGAGATCGCCGCGGCCCGCGACGTGGAGTTGAGCCAACTGATCGACGGGGGCGCCGAAAACGCGAACCTGAACGGCCCGCAGCCGGCTACGGATGCCAACCGCGCGCTCGACGAAAGCGGTGAATGGCTGGTGATGATCGGGGTCTGCACCCATCTGGGCTGCATTCCCATCGGCGATGGCGCCGGCGATTTCGGCGGGTGGTTCTGCCCCTGCCACGGCTCGCACTACGACACCGCCGGCCGGATCCGCAAAGGCCCGGCGCCGAAGAACCTTCTCGTCCCGGTGGCCGAGTTCACCGACGAGACGACCATCAAGCTCGGCTAAGGGAGACAGCCCATGTCCGGAATTCCCCACGACCACTACGAGCCGTCGACCGGCGGTGAGAAATGGCTGCACAAGCGGCTGCCGGTTCTCGGCCTGCTCTACGACACGCTGCTCATCCCCACGCCCAAGAACCTTAACTGGATGTGGATCTGGGGCATCGTGCTGACCTTCTGCCTGGCGCTGCAGATCATCACCGGGATCGTTCTGGTGATGCACTACACGCCACAGGCCGACATGGCTTTCGCCTCGGTCGAGCACATCATGCGCAACGTAAATGGCGGGCATATGCTGCGCTACATCCATGCCAACGGTGCGTCGCTGTTCTTCCTCGCGGTCTACTTCCACATCTTCCGCAACCTCTACTACGGGTCGTACAAGGCCCCGCGCGAGGTCACGTGGATCATCGGCATGCTCATCTACATCCTGATGATGGCGACCGTATTCATGGGCTACGTCCTGCCGTGGGGCCAGATGTCGTTCTGGGGCGCCACGGTGATCACCGGCCTCTTCGGCGCAATCCCGTTCATCGGCGAACCGATCCAGACCTGGCTGCTCGGCGGCCCCGCCGTGGATAACGCCACGCTGACGCGGTTCTTCTCGCTCCACTACCTGATGCCGTTCATCATGGCGGGCCTCGTGATCGTACACATCTGGGCCTTCCACACGACGGGGAACAACAACCCCACCGGGGTCGAGGTGCGCCGCACGTCGAAGGCCGACGCCGAGAAGGACACCCTGCCGTTCTGGCCCTACTTCGTGATCAAGGACCTCTTCGCGCTCGCCGTGATCCTCGTGGCCTTCTTCGCGGTCGTGGGCTTCATGCCCAACTTCCTCGGCCACCCCGACAACTACATCGAGGCGAACCCCCTCGCGACGCCCGCGCATATCGTGCCGGAATGGTACCTGCTGCCCTTCTACGCGATCCTGCGGGCCTTCGACAGCGAGGTCTGGGTGGTCCAGCTGGCCAGCGTGGTCTCATTCGGGCTCATCGACGCCAAGTTCTTCGGCGTGCTGGCCATGTTCGGCGCGATCATCGTGATGGCGCTGGCGCCGTGGCTCGATACCTCCTCGGTACGCTCCGGCCGCTACCGCCCGATGTTCAAGTGGTACTTCGCGGCGCTCGTGGTCGACTTCGTGGTGCTGATGTGGGCCGGCGCCATGCCGGCAGAGGGGATCTATCCCTACATCGCTCTCGTCGGTGCGACGTACTGGTTCGGCTACTTCCTGGTGATCCTGCCGCTCCTCGGGGTGTTCGAGAAGCCCATTCCGCAACCCGCCACCATCGAGGACGACTTCAAGGCGCACTACGGGCCGACGGAGACGGCGCAGGGCGCGGGCACCATCGCGACCCCGGCGGAGTGAGCGTGCTTATGACAAAGGATTCACCCGTGACCCTCAAATCGCGCGCCATTGCTGGCCTCTGCGCCCTTACCCTTTCGGGCGGGGCGGCCTTCGCCGCCGGCGAGGGCGGACACATCGAAGACTATGACTTCTCGTTCGAAGGACCATTCGGCAGTTACGACGAGAACCAGTTGCAGCGTGGCCTGCAGGTCTACACCGAGATCTGTTCGGCCTGCCATGGCCTCAAGTTCGTGCCACTGCGGACCCTGGGCGACGAGGGCGGACCACACCTGCCCGCCGATCAGGTCCGTGCCTACGCGGAATACTGGGAGGTCTATGACCCCGAGATCCGCGATTGGCGCACCGCGACGGAAACCGATCACTTCCCGATGTCGCAGCTCGAGAACGCGCCCGACCTCAGCCTGATGGCCAAGGCGCGCGCGGGCTTCCACGGGCCCTATGGCACCGGCCTCAGCCAGCTCTTCAACGGAATGGGGGGGCCGGAATACATCGCCACCCTGCTCACCAGCTACACCGGCGAAGACAAGGAAGAAGCCGGCGCGATCCTCTACGAGAACACCGCCTTTCCGGGCGGCTGGATCGCCATGGCGCCGCCGCTCTATGGCGACGACGTGGATTATGCCGACGGCGCTTCGACCGAGATGGACGAGATCGCGCAGGACGTCGCAGCCTTCCTGATGTGGACGGCCGAGCCGAAGATGATGGCCCGCAAGCAGGCCGGCTTCACCGGCGTGGTGTTCCTGGGCGTGCTCGGCGTGCTGCTCTACCTGACCAACAAGCGCATCTGGGCGCCGGTCAAGCGCAAGGACAAGTCCGAGGCGACGCCCGCGGAGTGATCTTGCACTACGGCACGGCCTGAAGACGCGCTCCACATCGGGGCGCGTCTCTTCATGTCCGCGTCACCCTGGCCGCATAGCAGCCAAGCTTGGCAAAATGCAGGTGGAGCTAGGCGGTGGCCGGATCGGCCAGGTAGGTTTCGATCATCGTAGGCAACCTGGAGGCATCCGCCAGATCGGCGTCGCGCATCATATGATCGGCGGCGAAGGCCCTGACGGATAGGGTTCGCATCTCGAAGTGCCTCGGCAGGGTCGCGGGCGGCAGGTTCGCCTGCAGGGCGCCCTCCCGGATGTAGATCGCATGACTGGCACGGTACGGAGTGTCTTCTGCAAGATGCACGTGGTGAACGAGGATCAGCATCTCGCCGGGTTCGGCATCGACCAAGCTGACCCGGCAGGGGTAACCGGGCGACACATCTGCCACGCAGCGGCGAGCGTTGCGGCGGGCGAGTGCGGCATCGGCCAAGGCGAACAGTTTCGCGAATGGCTGGGGGCAAAGGGCGTGGACCTGAAATATCATCGGCGTAGGCTCCTCAGGTTGGCTGCCCGAGGCCTACCGCCGCGGCCGCGACCACACGACCCGGATGCTGCGCAAAGCAACCCTTGCCTGCGCACCTTGTGAGGCCGCGCCGTGGCCGCTAGACCGCCTGCAAAAAGGGTTATCGATGTCCGTCAACACGTTCGGCCGCCTCTTCCGGGTCACCACATGGGGCGAAAGCCATGGGCCGGCCCTTGGCGCCACCATCGACGGGTGCCCCCCCGGCATCCCCATCGCGGCGGCGGACCTTCAGCGCTGGCTGGATCGCCGCAAGCCGGGGCAGAACAAGTACACCACCCAGCGGCGTGAGGCCGACGAGGTCGAGATCCTGTCGGGTGTCTTCGAGGGCGTCAGCACCGGCACGCCGATCCAGCTGATGATCCGCAACACCGATCAGCGCTCGAAGGATTACGGCGACATCGCGGAAAAATTCCGCCCCGGGCACGCCGACATCACCTATTTCCAGAAGTACGGGTTACGCGACTATCGCGGCGGCGGCAGATCTTCGGCGCGGGAGACGGCGGCGCGGGTGGCGGCGGGCGGCGTGGCGCGCGCGGCGCTGGCCGAGATCGTACCAACCGTACAGATTCGCGGCTACATGGTACGCATGGGCGTCCACGCGGCAGACCCGGCGCGGTTCGACATGGACGAGATCGAGCAAAACCCGTTCTGGACCCCGGACGCGGCGGCAGCCGAGCTTTGGGCGGGCTACCTCGACGATCTGCGCAAGTCGGGCGACAGCGTCGGCGCCGTGATCGAGCTTCGGGCGAGCGGTCTGCCGGCCGGCCTCGGCGCACCGGTCTACGGCAAGCTCGACACCGATCTGGCGGCGGCGGCGATGTCGATCAACGCGGTGAAGGGGGTGGAGATTGGCGACGGCATGGGGGCCGCTGCCCTGACCGGTAGCGCCAATGCCGACGAGATCACCATGGGCCATGACGGACCGCTTTACTCCAGCAACCATGCCGGCGGCATTCTGGGCGGCATCTCGACCGGGCAGGATGTGGTTATGCGGTTCGCGGTGAAGCCGACCTCGTCGATCCTCACGCCCCGCCGGACGATCACGACCGCTGGAACTGAAACGGAGATCGTGACGAAAGGCCGCCACGACCCCTGCGTGGGCATCCGCGCGGTGCCCGTGGGCGAGGCGATGATGGCCTGTGTACTGCTGGACCACGTGCTTCTGCACCGCGGCCAGGTCGGCCCCGGCCCGCGCGGGCGGATCGGCTGAAGGGGCGCCCGACCGGGCGCCCCTTCGCGGCATCTCAAGTGGTACGGCCGATCAGATCCAGTAGCCTGGCGTCCCGTAGTACGTGTGCGCCTTCTCTTCCCAGGCCCGGTCACGGTCCCAGTCATCGTTGCGCGACGGCGCGCCTTCAAGCTGCTCCTTCGTGATGTCGGTCACGAAGCCGTCCTTCGACGTGTCGTAGGTCAGCTTGCCCCACGGCACCGGGTGGTTGTCGCCGCCCATCCCCATGAAGCCGCCGAACTGCATGACGGCATAGGCCACCTTGCCCGATTGCTTGTCGATCATCAGGTGGTCGATATGGCCGACCTTGTCGCCGCCGGTGCCGTAAACATCCGTGCCATCGACGTCGCTCGACGAGACGAGCGGATTGGAGCTTGTTTCGGTCTGCATGTCATCACCTCCACGATGCTGTTAATTGAAACGAAGCCCGGCGGGATGCCTTGTGTTCCGGCCCTGCCGCGCCGTCACCCGCCCGGTGCGGGGGGTGCGGCCATAGCCCCCAGGCGCGCCCGCTGCACCGCCAGGATGCCGCCCGTGATGATCAGCACTCCGATGGCATCGACTGGCCCCACCGCCTCGCCGAGGAGCAGTGCCGCGATCGCGACGCCGAAGACGGGGTTGAGGAAATGGAAGGTCGCCGCCGGCACAGCGCCGATGCGGTTGACCAAAAGGAACCACACGACCGTCGCCGCCAGCCCCGAGATCAGCGTGATGTAGGCGAACGCGGCCAACAGATGCGGGGTGAGCGGAAGGGCCGCCAGGGCCGCCCCTTCACGCCAGAATGCCACCGGGGCCAGCGCCGCGCTGCCAGCAACCATCTGCAGGCCCACGATCATCAGGACGTTGCCGCCAGACGCGGTGCCGCGCAGGAACAGCGTGGCGACGGTAAGGGCAAGGACGCCGATGAGGCATAGCGTCAGACCGAAGGGGTCCGCCCCGCCCTGCAGCCGGGCGCTCATGATCAGGACGACGCCGCCCAGGCCGGCGGCCAGCCCCGCCCAGGCCAGCGGGCTGAGCCGCTGCGCCAGGAAGACCCGACCCATGAGTGCCACGAGCAGCGGCATGGAGGCGGCGACGATGGCCGCCAACGACGCCTCGACCCGCTGCATCGCCACGAAATAAAGGCCGAGATAAAGCGCGTTCTGGCACAGGCCGAAGATCAGCGTCGCCCGCCACTGCGCGCGGCTGAGCCGCCAGCTCTGCCCGAGGGCCCGTGCGACCGCGATGGCCAGCAAGCCGCCCAAGGCGAACCGCACGGCGAGGAGGGAGAGTGGCGGCGCCTCGGCCACGATGATCCGCGCGGCAGTGAACGCCGAAGACCACATGAGTGCGAAGGCGATCCCCAGCGACAGGGCGCGCCAGTCGAAGGTGGAACTGGTGGAACGCCCTGTCATGGATGGGCGCGATCCTGCGGGCCGGGCACGCGGGCCATCCCCCCGTGGGGGCGCGCGGCGACTGAGGTAGGGCGCGACGTGCCATCCGACGCGCCCATGTCGGGATCAGCCGTTCACGCTGTCCTTGAGGGCCTTCGCGATCGTCACCTTGACCTGCTTGTCGGCGTCCTTCTTGATCTGCTCGCCCGTGGCCGGGTTCCGCACCATCCGTTCCGGGCGCTCGCGGCAGTAGAACTTGCCGATGCCGGGCAGGGTCACCGCGCCGCCGCCGGCGACTTCCTTGGTGATGAGATCGGTCAGCGCGTCCAGCGCCTCGCCCGCCGCCTTCTTGTCGGTCGACATCTCCTCCGCCAATGCCGCCACAAGCTGCGTCTTCGTCATCGGTTTGTTCATGTGGGCCTCCTCGTCCTGCCGCTTGGTTCAATGCCCGCCCATGTAAGGGCAAGGGATTCGCGTTAACAATGGGTATGGCATTGGTTTATGGGCAAAACCAACGGATCGACGGTGAAAATCCTCGGATATTCACAGATATCCCCGCAACGGGGTAGCCGAGGACGTGACGCCCCAGGTGAATTTCGTTCACAGGAGAGAATGACCTGAGGTTGAAACTGAGTTGATTGCGTGCAAAGACCGGCCGCCGAGACGGCTATTAAAGCTTCTGCAGGGGGCCGGACCGCGTCGGAATGCGTCCGCCGGATCGCCCGCCCGCTGTGTCTCAGCGACCGGCGCCTTTGGAAGGGCGCCTAGAGAAACGCCGTTTCCTCGAAGCTGCGCAGCTTGCGGGAATGGATCCGGTCGAGCGGCATCTGGCGCAGCAGTCTCCATCGCCCGGATGCCGATCTGCGAGATGCCGCGCGACCTGCGCGCTTGTAGAAATCGGTCGCCATGCCGGGCAGCTTCAGCTCGCCGTGCAGCGGCTTGTCGCGAGACGCACAGAAGCGTGCCGTAGGGCACGCGGAAGCGAAAGCCGTTGGCCGCGATCGTGGCGCTTTCCATGTCGAGCGCCACGGCGCGCGACTGGCTGAGCCGCTGCACCGGGCCGGACTGGTCGCGCAACTCCCAGTTGCGGTTGTCGATGGTCGCGACGGTGCCGGTGCGCATGATCCGCTTCAGCTCGTAGCCCTCAAGCTCGGTGACCGTCTCCACCGCATCCTCCAGCGCCACCTGGATCTCCGCCAGCGGCGGGATCGGCACCCAGATCGGCAGATCGTCGTCCAGCACGTGATCCTCGCGCAGATAGGCATGGGCCAGAACGTAATCGCCCAGCCGCTGGCGAGTTCCGCAGGCCGGCGCAATGGCCGACCATCAGCCAGGCATGGGGGCGCAGGACCGCGATATGGTCGGTCGCCGTCTTGGCGTTGGACGGGCCGACGCCGATGTTGACCAGCGTGATGCCCGCCTGCTCCTCGCGCTTCAGGTGATAGGTCGGCATCTGCGGCAGCTTGGCGGCGATGCGCCAGCTGGCGCCGTCGGGGCTGGTGATCTCGGCATTGCCCGGGCTCGACGAGGCGACGTGTAGCCGGTGGCCGGATCGGCCAGCGCCCGGCGGCCGAAGGCGACGAACTCGTCCACGTAGAACTGGTAGTTGGTGAACAGCACGTGGTTCTGGAAATGCTCGGGCTCGGTCGCGGTGTAATGCGACAGCCGCGCCAGCGAATAATCGACCCGCTGCGCGGTGAAGGGCGCCAGCGGCCGCGAGCCGTCGGGTGCGTGAGCTCGTCCACGCCGTTGACGATGTCGTCGTTGGTGGTGCTGAGATCGGGCACGTCGAACACATCGCGCAGCGGGAAATCGCAGCGCGCCTCGATGCGAGCCCTCGACATGAGCGCCCTCCGGCAGCGCGAAATGGAGCGGGATCGGCGTGTCGGAGGGGCCGACGCAGACGGGCACGCCGTGGTTCTTCATCAGCAGGCCGATCTGCTGGCGTCAGGTAGTTGCGGAAGAGGTCCGGGCGGGTGATCGTGGTGGAATAGGTGCCGGGCTCGGCCACATGGCCGAAGCTCAGGCGGCTGTCGACCTGGGCGAAACTGGTCGTCGTGATGCGCACCTCGGGGTAGAAGGCGCGGTAGCGGCCCATCGGGCGGCCTTCGCCGCCAGGCGTCTTGGCGAAGCCGTTGCGCAGGAACACGGTCGCCTGCGTCGTAGAGCGGTCTGCAAGATCGGTCCACCGCCGCGTCGGCATCGGTCGAAGCTCGCGGGCGGCGATGCCGTTCGGGGTGAGTCATCGGCAGTCGAGCGAGTGGGCGTGCGATGCTTCATGAGGCAGTCCTCGATCAGGTCGGTGACGGGCTCTCGAATCGGGTGACGTCGACCAGCCCCAGATCGGAGATGCGCAGCTCGGGGATCACCACCAGCGCCAGCAGCGAATGCTGCATGATAGGCGTTGTTGAGCGTGCAGCCGCAGGCGCGCATCGCGGCGACCATGGCGTCGGCGGCCGCCGCGACCTCGGCCGCCGGCGCGTCCGACATCAGGCCGGCGATGGGCAGCTCGACCAGCGCGATCTCGCGCGCCGTCGCGCCAGACGGTGACGCCGCCGCCGACCTCGCCCAGCCGGTTGGCGGCCAGCGCCATGTCGGCCTTGCGAGGTGCCGACGACGATCATGTGGTGGCTGTCATGGGCGACGGTGGAGGCGATGGCCATGTCGCCGTCGATAGCCGAAGCCCGAGACGAAGGCGTTGACGACGCCGCCGGTGCCGCGGTGGCGTTCGACCAGGGCGATCTGGCAGACGTCCTGCGCCGCGGTCCGTCGCGACGACGCCGTCCGCGACGGCAAGATCGGCCTCGCAGCGCCTTGGTCGGCGCCTGGTTCTCGACCACGCCGATGACGCGGGCGCGGACGCTCGTCGGCTCCCTCGGGCGCCGTCGATGTCGAAATCGGCGGCGGCCAGGGTCCGGCCCATGTGCACGCGTGGCGCGCGCTGTCCTCGGGCCATGTCGAAATGCGGGCATGTCGGCGCCAGCATCTCGCCCTCCTCGCGCCACGACCTCGCCGCGCGCGATCACGGTCTCGATGGGCAGCGTCGCGCAGATCGCGAGGTCAGGATCACAGTCGGCGCGGCGGCCCGGCGCGATGGAGCCGAGTTCGCGCTCCATGCCCGAAATGGGTGGCGGTGTTGATCGTGGCCATCTGGAGCGCGATCAGCGGGTCGAGGCCGCATGTCGATGGCGTGGCGCACGACGCGGTCCATGTGGCCGTCGTTGACCAGCGTGCCGGAATGGCAATCGTCGGTGCAGAGGATGAAGTTGCGCGGATCGAGCCCCTTCTCGGTCACGGCGGTGATCTGCGCCTCCACGTCGTACCAGGCGGAGCCGAGACGCAGCATCGCGCGCATCCCCTGGCGGACGCGGGCGATGGCATCCGCCTCGCGACGTGCCCTCGTGATCGTCGGCCGGGCCGCCGGCGGCATAGGCGTGGAAAGCCGGGCCAAGGTCGGGGCGAGGCGTAATGGCCGCCGACGGTCTTGCCGGCGGCCTGGGTCGCGGCGATCTCGCCCAGCATCTTGGGGTCGCCGCGCCACGACGCCGGGGAAGTTCATCATCTCGCCCAGGCCGACGATGTTCGGGCCAGGTCATCGCCTCGGCGACGTCCTCGGGCGCCGAGTCTCCGCGCCGGTCGTCTCCAGCCCCGGCGCGGAGGGCGCGCAGGAGGGCATCTGCACGAAGACGTTGACGGGCTGCGCGAGCGCCTCGTCATGCATCAGGCGCACGCCGTCGAGGCCCAGACGTTGGCGATCTCGTGGGGGTCGACGAACATGCGTCGTGGTGCCGTGGGGGACGACGGCGCGGACGAATTCGGTCGACGGTCAGCATGCCGCTTTCGACATGCATGTGGGCGTCGCAGAGGCCGGGGACGAGGTAGCGGCCCTCGGCCTCGATGACCTCGCGTGTCCGGCCGATGCAGTGGCTGGCATCCGGGCCGCCATAGGCGAACCGCCCGTCGGCGATGGCGACCTGCCAGCCGTCGAGCACCTCGCGCGTGTGCACGTTCACCCAGACGGCCACCGCGCACGACCATATCCGCCGGCGCGCGCCCCGCCGCGACGGCGACCAGGCGGTTGGCGCAGTCTTGCCAGGTGGGGAATATCGACATTCCCCGCTTTGCCACGGGTCGTGTGTGCTCTCAAGTGACAATCTGAGTATCACAGGGCGGATGGGGCCCGGCCCGTGGAAGGGCAGGGTTCGCCCCCCGCCGCGCCGGATGGATGCGCGAGGATCGCCGCCCCGTTCCCCGGTCCTGGAGGCGGCTGCGCGCGTTCCTCTCCCGGGATTTGGCTAAGCCCCTTCCCGGCTTGACAGGCGGTGAGCCCAACCGCTGCCGTCGGATGGCGAGGTGAACCCGCCCTGCGGAAGGTCCTCCCGCGAGGGATCGGGACGCCGGGCCAGATGCCGGGGTGAACCCCGCCCGGCAGGGGGCGGGGTCTCGACGCTTGCAGGAAGCGCGCGGCTTCAGGCGTGGGCCTTCTTCTTCTTCGGCGGCATCAGGTCGGTGATCGTGCCCTCGAACATCTCGGCGGCGAAGTTCACCGTCTCGCTGACAGGGTCGGATGCGGGTGGATCGTGTGGCCGAGATCGACCGCGTCGGCGCCCATCTCGATGGCGAGCGCGACTTCCGCGATCAGGTCGCCGGCATTGGTGCCGACGATGGCGGCGCCGATCACCCGGTCGTCCTCGGGGTCGAAGAGCAGCTTGGTGACGCCCTCGCTGCCGGCCGTTCGACAGGCGCCGGCCCGACGCGGCCCAGGGGAAGCACGCCCTTGCCGATCTTGATCCCCTTCGCCTTCGCCTCGGTCTCGGTCACGCCGGCCCAGGCGACCTCGGGGTCGGTATAGGCGACCGACGGGATCACGGCGCGTCGAAGACGCGTTGTGGCCCGCCGCGACCTCTGCCGCGACCTTGCCCTCGTGCACCGCCTTGTGCGCCAGCATCGGCTGGCCGACCACGTCGCCGATGGCGAAGATATGGCGGCACGTTGGTGCGCTGCCGGTCGTCCACCGCGATGAAGCCGCGGTCGTCCACCGCGACGCCGGCCGTCTCGGCGTCGATCAGCTTGCCGTTCGGCCTGCGCCCGACGGCGACCAGGACGCGGTCGAACGTGTCGGTGCTGGTCTCGCCGTCGGCATCCTCGAAGGTGACCTTCAGGCCGGTCTTCTGCGCCTCGACGGCGGTCACCTTGGTCTTGAGCAGGATGTTCTCGTACCGCCCCTCGATGCGCTTCGTGCAGCGGTTTGACGATGTCCTTGTCGGCGCCCGGGATGATCTGGTCCATCAGCTCGACGACCGTGACCTTCGCTGCCGAGCGCGTCGTAGACGCAGGCCATCTCCAGCCCGATGATGCCGCCGCCGAGGACCAGCAGCCGCTTGGGGATGTCGGCCAGCTCCAGCGCGCCGGTGCTGTCGATCACGCGGGGGTCGTCATGCGGCACGAAGGGCAGGTTGCACCGGCTCGGACCCCGCCGCGATGATGCATTGGTCGAAGCTGACGTGCGTGCGTCCGCCGTCGGTCTTCGACCGCGATCATGTTCGGGCCGGTGAAGCGGCCGTAGCCCTGGATCGTCTTGACCTTGCGGGCCTTGGCGAGCCCGGCGAGGCCGCCGGTCAGCTGCTCGACCACGTCGTTCTTCCAGCCGCGCAGCCCGTCGAGGTCGATCTTCGGCTTGGCGAACTTGACGCCGTGGCCGCCCATCTCGTCGGCCTCGGTGATGACCTTGGCGACGTGCAACAACGCCTTGGACGGGATGCAGCCGACGTTGAGGCAGACGCCGCCCAGCGATGGGATACCGTTCGATCAGCACGACGTTCAGGCCGAGATCCGCGGCGCGGAACGCCGCCGTGTAGCCGCCGGGGCCGGAGCCGAGCACGACGAGCTCGGCGTGGACGTCGCCCTTGCCGCCGTCGCTGCGAGGCTGGCCGGCGGCCTTCTTCTCGGGCGTCGGGCTTGGCCGGGTGCCGGAGGCCTCTCCGTCCTTCGGAGCGCCGGGGCGCCGTCGTCCGCGCCTTCCATCACCATGATCACGGTGCCCTCGGAGACGGTGTCGCCTTCCTTGACGCTGATCTCGGTGATCTTGCCGGCGGCGGGCGACGGCACCTCCATCGTCGCCTTGTCGCTTTCCAGCTCGATCAGCGGGTCTTCGGCCTTCGACCTTGTCGCCGACGGAGACGAGCACGGTGACGACCGGCACGTCCGTGAAATCGCCGATATCGGGAACCTTCACGTCCATGCGCGTCCCCTCACCACATCAGACGGCGCACGTCGCCGAGCAGGTATTTCAGGGTCGAGGCGAAGCGGGCGGCCAGCGCCCCGTCGACGGCGCGGTGATCGTAGCTGAGCGACAGCGGCAGCATGTTGCGCGGCTCGAACTCCGAGCCGTTCCAGACCGGCGCCATCTTCGAGCGGGTGAGGCCGAGGATCGCCACCTCGGGCGCGTTGACGATGGGGGTGAACGACGTGCCGCCGATGCCGCCGAGCGACGAGATGGTGAAGGTCGCGCCCTACATGTCGCCGCCCTTCAGCTCGCCCTCGCGGGCGCGGGCGCTAGAGATCGCCCAGCTCCTTGGAGACCTCGACGATGCCCTTGCGGTCGGCATCCTTGATGACCGGAACGACGAGGCCGTGGGGCGTGTCGGCGGCGAAGCCGATGTTGTAGTAGTGCTTGCGGATCAGCTTGTCGCCATCGGGGTGGAGCGATGAATTGAACTCCCAGTGCTCCTTCAGCGCCGAGACGCTGGCCTTGATGACGAAGCTCAGCAGGGTGACGCGGTAGCCGTCGTCCTTGGCCTTGCTGTCCATCTCCTTGCGGTACTTGTCGAGCTCGGTGATGTCGGCTTCTTCCTGGTGGGTGACGTGCGGGATGTTCAGCCACGAGCGGTGCAGCGCGGGGCCGGAGAGCTTCTTGATCCGGCTCATCTCGACGTCTTCGATCTTCCCGAATTTCGAAAAGTCGACCTTGGGGATCGGCGGGATGCCCATGCCGCCCTGGGCGGGAGCGCCTGTGGCTGCCGGCGCCGCCGAGGACTTGAAGAACTTGCTCACGTCCTCGCGCAGGATGCGGCCCTTGCGGCCGGTGCCGTTGACCTTGGTGAGGTCGATGTCGAGGCTGCGGGCGAAGGCGCGGACGGAGGGCGAGGCATGGGTGCGGCCGAAGCCGGCATCGGTGACGGCGCCGCCGCCGCCATGGGCGGGCTTCTGGGCGTCGGCGGCCCCGGCATAGGGCTGCGGCGCCGGCGGCTGTCCACCGTTGCTGCCGGAGGATTTCGGCGTATTTGCGGGCGCCTCGGTCTGTTCGGGCGTCGGTTCCTTGCCGCTGCCCGTTTCCTCGTCGCCCGAGCCGGCGTCGGACCCCTCGCCGTCGCCCGCCTCGTCGAAGATCATGATCACCGTGCCTTCGCTCACGGTGTCGCCCTCGGCGATCATGATCTCCTTGACCGTCCCGGAGGACGGGCTGGGCACCTCCATCGTCGCCTTGTCGCTTTCCAGCTCGATCAGCGGGTCTTCGGCAGACACGCTGTCTCCCACGCCGACGAGGATGGTGACGACCGGCACATCGGTGAAATCGCCGATGTCGGGAACCTTGACTTCAGTGGGCATTCTTCTGTCTCCTCCGTCCGCGCTTCCTCCCACCCGGGCCGGGGCGGGAGATGCACGGTTCACTCCACCTAGCTCAGACCAGCCGCGGGTTGGGCTTGCCGCCGTCGATCTCGTATTTTGTCAGCGCCTTCTTCAGCACCGCCTCGGTCACGTCGCCCCGGCGGTAGAGCGCGACCATCGCCGCGGCGGCGATGTGGTTGGCGTCGACCTCGAAGAACCGGCGCAGGTTGACCCGGCTGTCGGACCGGCCGTAGCCGTCCGTGCCGAGCACGGTGTAATCACCACCCGGCACGAAGGCGCGGATCTGCTCGGCGAAGGCCTTCATGTAGTCGGTCGCGGCGATCACCGGGCCCTTGGCGCGTTCGAGCTGCTCGGTGACGAAGGGCTTGCGTTGCTCGGCCATGGGGTTGAGCCGATTGTGCCGCTCGGCGTCCTGACCGCCGCGGGCGAGCTCGTTGAAGCTGGTGGCCGACCAGATCTCGGCCGTCACGCCGAAATCCTCCTGAAGCATGTCGGCGGCGTTGATCGCCTGCACCAGGATCGTGCCCGACCCCATCAGCGTGACGTGCTTCTTGCCGGGCTTCGGCACCTCGCGCAGACGATAGAGGCCCTTGATGATGTCCTCCTCGACGCCCATCGGCATGTCGGGATGGCCGTAGTTCTCGTTCATCAGGGTGATGTAGAAATAGACGTCGTCCTGATCGACGAACATGCGCTGCAGCCCGTGCTGCACGATCACCGTCACCTCGTGCTGGAAGGTCGGGTCATAGCTGATGCAGTTGGGGATCGTGCCGGCCAGGATGTGGCTGTGCCCATCCTCGTGCTGCAGGCCCTCGCCGTTCAGCGTGGTGCGCCCCGCCGTGCCGCCCAGCATGAAGCCGCGCGCCCGGCTGTCGCCCGCCGCCCAGGCCAGGTCGCCGATCCGCTGGAAGCCGAACATCGAGTAGTAGATATAGAACGGGATCATCGGCACGCCGTGAACGGAATAGCTGGTGGCCGCGGCGATCCAGTCGGCCATGGCGCCGGCCTCGTTGATGCCTTCCTGAAGCACCTGACCGTCCGCACTTTCCTTGTAGTACGACATCTGGTCCCGGTCCTGGGGCACATAGACCTGGCCCAGAGGGTTGTAGATGCCGACGGAGCGGAACAGCCCCTCCATCCCGAAGGTGCGGGACTCTGTCTGGCACGATGGGGACCACGAACTTGCCGATCTTCTTGTCGCGCAGCAGTGTGGTGAGGATGCGCACGAAGGCCATCGTGGTGCTGATCTCGCGGTCGCCGGTGCCCTTCAGCTCTTTCTCGAACTTGTCGAGGCCCGGGATCTCGAGCTTCGGCGCGTCGCGCCAGTGCCGCTTGGGGAACTCGCCGCCCAGTGCCTTGCGACGGTCGCCCAGATAAGCTTTCTGCGCGTTGTTGAGCTGCACGAACGGCGCCTTGGCGAGGTCCTCGTCCGAGACCGGGATGCGGAAGCGGTCGCGCATGACGCGCAGCTGATCCTCGGCCATCTTCTTTTGCTGGTGGGTGGTGTTCTGGCCTTCGCCGGCGGTGCCCATGCCGTAGCCCTTGACCGTCTTGACGAGCAGGCAGGTCGGCTGGCCCTTCACCTCGGTGGCGTGCTTGAAGGCGGTAAAGACCTTCTGGACGTCGTGGCCACCGCGGCGCAGATCCCAGATCTCGGCGTCCGACATGTCCTCGACGAGCGCCGCCGTCTCGGGATACTTGCCGAAGAAATGCTCGCGGATATAGGCGCCGTCCTTGGACTTGAACGTCTGGTAGTCGCCGTCCACCGTCTCGTCCATCAACTGCCGCAGCCGGCCGCTCACGTCCTTCTCCAGCAGCGCGTCCCAGCCCCGGCCCCAGAGCAGCTTAACGACCTCCCAGCCGGCGCCGCGGAAGGCGCCTTCCAGCTCCTGCACGATCTTGGAGTTGCCGCGAACCGGGCCGTCGAGCCGCTGCAGGTTGCAGTTGACGACGAAGATCAGGTTGTCGAGCTTCTCGCGCGCGGCAAGGCTGATGGCGCCGAGGCTCTCGGGCTCGTCCATCTCGCCGTCGCCGAGGAAGCACCAGACCTTGCGGTCGGCGGCGTCGATCAGCCCGCGGTTGTGCATGTATTTCATGAACCGGGCCTGGTAGATCGCCATCAGCGGGCCGAGGCCCATCGAGACGGTCGGGAACTGCCAGTAATCCGGCATCAGCCAGGGATGCGGGTAGGAGCTGAGCCCCTCGCCCGACACCTCGGAGCGGAAATTGGTCAGCTCCGCCTCGCTGATGCGCCCTTCCATGAAGCTGCGCGCGTAGATGCCGGGGATCACGTGGCCCTGGAAGAAGACCAGATCGCCGCCATGCACGGCCGAGCGCGCCCGCCAAAAATGGTTCAGCCCGACGTCGTAGAGCGCCGCGGAGGAGGCGAAGCTGGCGATGTGGCCGCCGTATTCGCTGCTTTCCTTGTTGCGGCGAACGACCGTGGCCATGGCGTTCCAGCGGTTGATGGTGCGGATGCGCCATTCCATCTCGAGGTCGCCCGGAAACTCCGGCTGGTCGTCGGCGGGAATTGTGTTCTGGTAGGGCGTCGTGGCGGAAAACGGCAGCATGGCGCCGGCGGCACGGGCCTGCTGGACGGCCTTGTCGAGCAGCCAGTGAGCGCGGTCCGGCCCGTCGCGGTCGATGACGTCGGCGATGGCCTCCTGCCATTCCTGGCTCTCTACGGGGTCGAGATCGGGCTGGTCTTTCACGGCATGGCCTCCCCTGCATCGGCTCGCGGCGCGGTCTTCGGCCCCGCCTGCACACTTTCGCCGGCCCCTGCCCGGGAAACCGCGATCTTGCGCAGCGTATCGGCAACCCGCGCGGCCTGCGACCCCCTTTTGAAGGGTGCTGCGCGGCGCGCAAGCCAGCGTTGACGCCCTGGAATGGCCCTTTCGCCTCTGGCGCGCCCATGGCACGGTTCCGGCTGGCCAGGCGGCGCGGGAGTCAGGAACGACATGCGGTTTCACCAGATCGACGACGGGCATCTTCACGTCGAGAACAAGGCGGGGTCGGGGCGGCCGGTGGTCCTGATCCACGCGCTCGGCATGGACATGCGGATCTGGGACGACGTGATGGACGCGCTGCCAGAGGTGCCGCGGCTGCGCTACGACCTGCGCGGGCACGGGTTGTCGGCCCTGGGAACCGACCAGAGCATGACCCGGCAGGTCGCCGATGCCATCGCGGTGATCGAGGCGGCGCAGTTGCGCGGCGCGATCCTGTGCGGCGCGTCGGCGGGGGGCCTTGTGGCGCAGGGCGTGGCGGCGGCGCGGCCGGATCTGCTGGGCGGACTGATCCTGTGCAACACCGCCGCCGTGATCGGCGACGACGAGACATGGAACGGCCGCATCGCCGAGATCGAGGCCGGCGGCATCGAGGCCATCGCCGATGCCACGATGGAGCGCTGGTTCGCCGCCGAGTGGCGGGCCGCCAATGCCGAGGCCCTGGCGGGCTGGCGCACGATGCTTACCCGCTGCCCGCCGCTGGGCTACATGGGCCTTGCCTCCGCGATCCGCGACACGGACTTCACCGGAACCTCCGCGGTGCTGGGCCTGCCGACCCTGGCGATCGCCGGCGGGCACGACGGCTCCGTCAGCGTGGCGGAGGTGGAGGCCCTGGCGGAGCTGATCCCCGGCGCGACGCTGCAGGTGCTGGACGGGTCCGGCCACCTGCCCTGCATCGATGCCGCCCCCCGCCTGGCCGAGCTGATCGAAGGCTTCCGCGCCGGCCTTCCCGCCGGCTGAAGCGGGCCGCCCGCCCCCTCCATCAGGACGAAAGAATGGACGACATCATCCCTGAGGAAGAGATCCTGCCGACGCTGATCGAGCAGCTGAACGGCTATGCCATAGCGCTGGTCGAGGCGGCGCCGCGGCTTGGCATCGCGCTCGTCGTGATCCTGTGCACCTGGATCGTCGTGACGATCGTGCGCTTCGTTTTCTCGCGCACCTTCCGGCGGATGCGGATGCGCCAGAACCTTATCAACGTGTTGCTGATGCTGGCCTCCACGGCGCTGTGGCTGATCGGCGCATTGATCGCGCTGACGGTGGTGTTTCCCTCGATCACGCCGGGCCGGGCGCTGACAACGCTGGGCCTCGGCTCGGTGGCCATCGGCTTTGCCTTCAAGGACACGTTCGAGAACTTCCTCGCCGGCATCCTGATCCTGATCCGCGAGCCCTTCGCCCTCGGCGACTATGTGGAGTGCGAGGAGGTGGAGGGGCAGATCGAGGCCATCACCATCCGCGACACCCGCATCCGCCAGACCGACGGGCAGCTGGTGGTGATGCCCAACGCCATGCTGTTCTCGAACCCGGTCATCGTGCGGACGGACCGCGAGCTGCGCCGCACCACGATCATCGTCGGCGTGGCCTACGGCGAGAACGTCGACGAGAGCCGCGCGGTCATCGCCGAAGCGGTGCACCACGTGGACAGCGTCCGCGACGACGTGCGCGACGTGCAGATCTTCGCGCAGGCCTTCAATTCGTCGTCCATCGACTTCGAGGTCACGTGGTGGACGGGCTCGCGCCCGGTCGATATCCGGGCCTCCCGCGATCAGGTGGTCGCCGCCGTGAAGCACGCGCTCGACGATGCCGGCATCGAGATCCCGTTCCCCTACCGGACGCTGACGTTCAAGGACCCCGACGGACTGGGCCGGGCGCTGGCCGCCGGCGGGGCCGGGCCCGCAGATACGACGCCGGGCGACGCGGCGCCGGGCGGGGCCGCGCCGGGCGAAGACGCGGCGGCGGAATAGCCGGCCCGCCTCAATCGGCGGAGAACATGTCTTCCAGCTTGGCGATGGCGGGGCGGCTGGCGGCGATCATCAGGTTGTCGCCCTCGTGCAGAACGGTCTGCCGTTCCACCAGCTCTTCGTCCTCGCCGCGGATACGGGCGATGGCGCGGCTCTGCGGCGGCAGGCCAAGCTCGCCGATGGCGGTCTCGTTCATGCGGCGCGGCACGGTGTAGGTGACGATCCGCAGATCCTTGTGCAGGCGCAGCTGCGAGACCACGTCGCTTTCATCCTCCAGGGCCGAGACGATGGATTGCGCGACCGTCTCGTGCGGGGTGATGACCTCGCTCAGCCCCAGCTCGTCGGTCACGTCCAGCAGCTCTGCCCGGACGATCTGCAGGATGACCCTAGGGAAGCCGACGGAGCGGCCGACCAGGGCGCCGAGGATGTTCACGTCGTCGTGGTTGGTCAGCAGCATCAACGCATCCGCCCCGTCCCCGAAGGCGTCGCGCAGCACGGTGGGCAGCGTTCCGTCGCCCTCGATCAGGCCGCAATCCAGAACGTCAGACAGCAGTTCGAGCTGCTCGCGGCTGCGGTCGACCAGCACCACCTGGTGCCCGGCCTCCAGCAGCCGGTGGATGGTGGCGCGGCCGAACCGCGAGCCGCCGACGACGACGAGACGCATGGGGCATTCCTTTTCAGAACCAGGTACGGGGCAGGATCAACACGATCAGCGCCAGGAACTCCAGCCGCCCCAGCAGCATCGCGAGGATCAGGGTGATCTTCAGCGTATCGGTCATGTCGGCGCCGGTCAGGCCGCTCGACAGACCCACCGTCGAGAGGGCCGAGGCGACCTCGAACAACGCCGGCAGCGGGGCCGCCCCCGACATCAGGAAGACCAGCCAGAAGATCCCGAGGCTGCCGAGATAGAGCATCAGCAGGCTGCCGAGGGCAATGATCCTGTTGGGCGAGAGACGGACGCCGTGATCGCGCAGATGGGTCACCGCCTGCGGCGGCACCCGGACCCGCAGGATCGCGAGGCCGATCATCTTGAAGAGCACCACGATCCGGCTCACCTTGAGCCCCCCGGCGCTGGAGCCCACGTCGCCGCCGATGATCATGAAGATCACCAACACCAGAACCAGCGGCGGGGCCGCGGCGATGGGCCCCGCCGCGAAGCCCGCCGTCGTGATGCCGCTGATGAAATTGAGCACGTCGGGCAGCAGGAGCCAGGCGACGTCGGGGCTCTCGGCATCGACCCTGCCGACGAAGAGGGCAAGGGCGCCGTAAAGCGCGGCTCCCCCGAAGATCAGCGTCAGCGTGGTCGTGGAGTGGCCCCCGGCCGCGTCCTCGCGCGAGACGCCGCGCAGGAGCCGCACCCAGTAGAGGAACGAGACCGCGCTGATCACGCAGATCGCGATGGTGAAGACCTGCGCGGCCTCGCTGTAGCTGGCCAGGCTGTCGCCGCGCGGTGCGAAACCGCCGGTGGAAGCGGCGGCGAGGGCCACGGCGAGCGCCTCCCACCAGACGGGGATGAGAAAGAGGCACCCCGCGATCGCGATCACCGTCAGCCCCACGTAGGCGGTCAGGAGGTCGCGCGCCTGGATGCGCCCGCTGGTGCCGCTGTCGCGCGCCTGCAGGGTGGTCTCGCCCACGGTGCGGGCCGCGCCGCCCGGGCCCAGCAGAACCGCGACCCCGGCATAGGCGATGGCGAAGCCGCCGCACCATTGCAGCCAGCCGCGGTAGAGATGCGCGCTGATCGGCCACTCCTCGAAGCCCGCGGCCACCGAGAGACCCGTGGATGTTATGCCCGACACCGCCTCGAACGTCGCCGAGACCGGGTCCATCCCGAGGGCGATGAAGCTCGGCACCGAAAGCGCGCAGGCCAGCACAAAGATCGCCGCGAGCCCCGAGATCGCCTCGATCGTGCGCAGATCCTTGATCGACCTCCCGAACCGGCGGGCCAGCAGCGAGCCGATCACCAGCAGGCCGCATTGCGGCGCGAGGCTCCATGCCAGCGGCCAGGCCCCTTCCAGCAGCGCGCAGAGCAGCGGCGGGGCGACGATGCACAGCAGGATCGGACTCTGCTGCACCAGCGAGGCCAGAACGACACCGGGCCGGGCGCTCAGCGCCGTCGCAGCCTGCCCCGCGCCGTTCACGGCCGGAGCCGCGCGGCGCGGGCGCTGGCCGCGGCCAGGCGGCGTGGCGCGGCGCAGCTTGCGGTGCCGCCCGGCAAGCGCCGGGGCCAGGCGAAGCGCACGCCCGCCGCGTTCCCTGTGCGCAGCGCCGCGCCGGCGGCGGCGCAGGCCGGGGCGCCTCCCGGCAGGCGCCGGGGCCGTGCCGCCACGAGGATCGAGGCGGGTCTCAGTCGATCAGCTCCGTCGCCATGCGATACTCCAGCAGCTCTTCGGGCGTCAGCATGTAGATCGCATCGGGCGGGGTTTCCATCGCCGGCAGCTTGACCATGGGATCCACGCCCATCTCCTCAAGATAGCGCATCGCCTCGGCCTCGCCGTACTGGATGCTTTCGACCGCAACGAAGACCGGCATGATCGCGCTAGCGTCGTAGTAGGATTGGTGCAGGCCCACCCAGGCCTCGGGCGAGACCCGGCGCACGGTGCCCGCCGCCAGGATGTAGGGGCAGGCGGAAAGGCAGGCGGACCCGGCGGGCATCAGCGTGTCGATCCCGCGGGCGCGCAGGTCGCGGCCGATGGCCAGCGCCTCGTGCACCAGGCCGCCGGGGCTGTGCAGCGCCACGTGCGCCGGGGGCTCCGCCAGCCCATCGAGATGCGCGGCCACCCGAAGTGCCGCGCCCGCGTCCAGCGGGCCGGTGAGTTTCACGACCTCGCCGAACTCCGGCAGGTCGGCTTCGGTCACCACGAGGCGCTTGGGCATCCGCTTCGGCCAGTCGATGGGCGGGGCGGCGCCGGGCACGGCGGTATCGGGGCGGCGCGGCATCGTGGTGGGCCGGTAGGGGCGCACCTGGTCGCCGGGGGCAATGGGACGTTCCGGCGCGCTGGTCACCTCCGGCGCCCAGCCGAAGGTGCGCATCTGGTCGATCTGCCGGGCGACGAGGGCCGCGGCCACCCCGATCTGGGCGATGAGGCAGGCGACGATCAGCCCCCGCACGGTCATCCGCGGGCCGCGCCGTCGCGGCAGGGGGGCAGCTTCGGTCATTCCGCCGCATCCACGTTTCGCAGCGGGCGGACAGGATCCGCCGGGTGCGCGCCCGTACCGGCATCCGGGCTCGGCGGCGCGGGCGTGCCCGCCGCGCGGGCAGCCTCCCCGGGATGCGGCGGATCGCCTGGATGGGGCGCTGCGGGATAGGCCGCGGCCGGGTCGCCCGCCCGGGCCTGAAACTCCCGGTCGGTGCGATTGATCGAGCCTTCGATATCCTCCAGCGCCCGCATCGCCGCGCGCAGGTCGGCCAGGGTCATCGCATCCTCAAGCCCGCCGCCATCGCGGCCGCGCCGGATCGCCGCCTGAGTGACCGCCAGCACGAAGACCAGCACGCCGGGCAGCAGGTCGATGGCGATGGCGCCGGCCCAGGAGGGCGCGAAATTGCCGGCATAGCGGATCACCGCGTCGGCCGAGGAGATCGGCGTGTAGGTCGTCTCGCTCGGCGGCGGCAGGGCCAGCACCTCTTCGGCCGCGCCCCGCAGCGAGGCGGAGCGCGCGTCGAGCACCGCGAGCACCTGCCCGATGGTGCTTTCCTGACCGGCGCGCACCGCCTCGTTGCGCCCGTCAAGCTCGGGCAGGACCACCGAGGCGGCCAGATCGTCCGCCGCGCGCGCAACAAGCGGCGCCACCTGCAGCTGCCGCAGGGTGGTGATGATCCCCGCCAGCCGCACCAATTCCTCCGAGAAGGTCACCGACCGGCTCTCGACCGAGCCCTGTTCCACCAGCAGCGCCCGCATCCGCCCCAGGATCGCGTTGCCCTCCTCGAAGGCCGCGGCGATGGGCATGTCGATCTGGGCGATCTGCGCCTCCAGCCCCGCCAGCTCGTCCTGCTTCTGGGTGAGCAGCCGGAAGACCGCGCCGCGCCCTGCCGTGCCGCTGAGGTCGCCGACCCGCTCCTGCTCGCTCAGATCTTCGAACACCTGCCGCGTGCGCGCCACGTCCCGGCCCAACCCCTGTGCCGAAACGGCGATCTCGTGGGCGCGCTCCAGCGAGGTCTGGTAGTCCTGCACCGTGCGCGCCAGATGCTGTTCCACCGCCGCCGACCCGGCCAGCGCCGCCGCGTTCAGCCAGCTCGACATGGCGATGATCGCGGCCGAGCCGATGGCCCCCGCCGCGATCAGCCCCAGAACGCTGCGCGGCGCCCGCATCGCCGGAAGCAGGCGCAGAAGGTACGACCAGAAGACGAAGATGCCGACGCTGACGGCGATGGAATAGGCCAGCGCCGCCAGGAAAGTGAGCGCGCCGGTGCCATCGAGCAGCGAGGTGACGCCGAGATAGGTGTAGATGCCAGACGCCAGCGCCAGCACGCCGAGCGCCGCGGGCGTGAAGCTGTCGAGCCAGCGCAGATGCGCCTCGAGCTCGCGGGCCTCGCGCAGGCCGCGCGGGTCGGCCTGCTCGCGCGGGACGCGCGGATGTCCAAACTCGCGCGGGACGCGCGGATCGCCATGCTCGCGCGGGACGCGCGGATCGCCATACTCGGACAGGTGCGCGGCAGGGGGCGCGCCGATGGGCCGGTCCGTCATCCGTCGCTCCGCCGTGGCCTCTGGAATGCCCGAACGTGGCCCCGGCCCGCGCCCGCGTCAATGCACGGACGCGCCATCGCCCCGCCTGGCGGGAACCGGGCCGCCGCGACGCCGGTTGTGCCCCTGAGTCGCAACGGAGCCCTCCATGGATCTCATCCGCATCATCATCGCCATTCTCTTGCCGCCGCTCGGCGTGTTCCTGCAGGAGGGGCTGGGCAAGCATTTCTGGATCAACATCGTGCTGACCCTGCTCGGCTACATCCCCGGGATCGTGCATGCCATCTACATCATCGCCCGTGACTGAGGGCACGACGGGCCGCAAGCCCGCCGGCCCGGCCGATCAAGAGACCGCGCGCATCGTCGCCGGCCTGGCCAAGGTCGACCGGATCGCCAACCTGATGGACAGCCGCTTCCGCGTGCCGGGCATCGGCGTGCGCATAGGTTGGGACGGTATCCTGGGCCTCATTCCGGGCTTCGGCGACGTGGTGACCCTCGGCCCTTCGGCCTACCTCGTCTATCAGGGCTGGCAGCTTGGCGCCAAGAAGCGGACGATCTCGAAGATGGCGGTCAACACCGGGCTGGATTTCGTCGTGGGGGGCGTGCCGATCCTGGGCGATGTCTTCGACATGGCGTTCCGCGCCAATCGGCGCAACGCCGACCTGTTGCACGCCGATCTCTGACCCGCCCGGGCGTGGCGGAGCACATGGCCCGCCCTGCCGCAAAGCCGGTCTCGCCCTTCAAGGTCTGATCACTCGGCCTCGGCCAGCGCCTCGATGACGGCCGCCTCGATCTCGTTCAGCGGATGGCCCGTCAGCGTCTTGGGGATCTCGCCGATGACCTTGCCGGCGACCTCCTTGTGGATGGTCTTGCGCAGCTCGCCCAGGATGTTCGGCCCGGCCACGAGCACCAGGTGTTCATATTTCTGCGCATGGCCGCGCGCGTAGAGAAGGTCCGCCAGATCGTGGGCGAAGCGCTCCTTGGCGATCTCGTGCCAGTCGGTGTCATCGTAGGCCGAGATCGGGCCGCCTGCCCCGTCGCTCATCCGGCCGCGCTTGTTGGCGGCCTGCTCGCGGGTCGGTGGATTGTCCTGCTCTTCCTTGCGGCGCACCTGCAGGTTCGGATGCTCTTCATCGCCGTGGTTCTCGAGGATCAGGGCCTTCTCGCCATCGGCGACCAGCACCCAAGCGCCTTCGGGAAGTTTCGTCATGCCATACTCCTGTTGCGGCCCCGTCTGTCGAATCCAATGGCGCGGATCGACCCACGGTTCCGGTCCGCCGGCAGGATGCCATGGCGGGTGCAGGGAAACCGACGGCGATCAGCGGTCGTGCCTCACCGGCGGCGGTCGCGAATGCCCCCCCGCGCCGGTGACGCCGGAGACTGCAATCGTTCGGGCGGAGCGCACGTCCCTTCGGGCAGGTGCCGTCCGAGATGCCTCCATCCGTCCGACGCGTAGGAGCGTGAACCGCACGCTACTCGTGCTTGGGGTCGATGAAGGTGTCGGCGACGTAGGCGCCGCGCTGTCCGATGGGGCGGTCCGGCCCGATGGTCGTGTCGAACTGGGTGCGCAGTTCCAGCTCGGCGTTCAGCCCCGCGCCGGCCAGCACTGCCACAGCGCTGACATAGAGCCACAGCATCAGCCCGATGATCGCGCCGATGGAGCCGTACGCTTCGTTGAAGCGGCCGAAATTATCCAGATAGAGCGAGAACAGGAAAGACAGGCCAAGCCAGAGCACCGCCGCGAAGATCGCACCGGGCGAGAGCCACGGGGTCTGCGCCGCGCGCCGGTTCGGCCCGATCCGGTAGACGAGACCGAGACCGACCAGGATCACCGCCGCCATCACGCACCATTTCGCGAAGCGGACGGCCACGGTGGCCCAGTCGCCCAGCGGCAGGAAGTTCAGCAGAACCGGCACGCCGATCACGAGGCAAAGCGCAATGAAAAGCGCGACCATCACGCCCACCGTCATGCCGATGCCGGTCAGGAACTGCCAGATGCCGCGCCGCGCCCGCTCGCGGTAGACCATGTTGAGCCCGCCCATCAACGCGCCCGCCCCGGCACGCGCCGGGATCGAGGCCGCGATGACCGAGACGATTGTGGCCCAGCCCAACGTGTCCTGCGAGGCGAACGTCACGCCCTGGCCGAGGCGGGCCAACACCTCGATGGCGCTTTCCGGCACCAGGCCTTCGAGCGCCTGCACTTGCTCGGTCACCGCCGCGGGATCGGCGAAGAACCCCCAGATCGACACGAAGGCCGCGAAGATCGGAAAGACCGAGAGCAGGAAGAAGAACGCGACCCCGGCCGCGATCAAACCAAGGTCACGCTCGGTAAAGAGCCGCCACAGCCCCCGGAACGCCCGCCAGTATTTTTGCGAAACGTCCCGGTCGGGGCTTGGCATGGATCAGTGCCCGACCTTCGAGGCCCGCGGTCCGGCGAAGAACCAGATGATGAAGCCGAGGACCGGAAGGATCAGGACGAGGGCACTCCAGAGTACCTTCTTGCCGGTGGACTCCGCCGACCCCCAGATCGAGATCAGCGCCCATACATCGAGCGCCAGGATGATCAGTCCGCCAATACCGCCAAGTTCCATGTCGTCGTTACTCCCTGCCATCGGATGCGGAACCACTGCGGGTTCCGCCCTTCGTTTCCAAGCCGTACCTTCCGGCCGGCGAATACCCCGTTATCACGCGAGCGGGCCAGCCGCGTCCAGTGTCCGAAACCCCGCCGCCGCTTACCTCACGCCTGTTCCAGCTCGGAGCCGGATTTCAGCACCCGGTCGCCATCCTCCTGTTCGATCATGAAGGCGGGCTCGTCGTCGGTCGCGTTGCGGGTCACTTCGCTGCCCGAGATCTTTCGCGTCACCTTCTCGGTGAACCGCTCGGTGATCTTGCCGGTGCCTTCGCCGCTGCCCCAGTTCCACTTCACATTGTCGCCTACGTTGAACTTCGCCATGCCGCTGATCCTTGATCGCCGTGTCCCGGACCGTTACCGCAGGGATGAATCGGCGTCGGGCTTCGGCGGCAAACGCGGGCCCCGCAGCCCCGGTTCCGCCGGCGCATTTCCCGCGGCAGACGAAAGATGCCCGTAGCCGAAGCTAGAAATGTCCCTCACGGCTATTTTTCGCGCAGTGATGCGCAAGTGACTGCCTATTTACCCGACGACGCACTAGGAGGGCAGGAACCGTATGGTCGCTGGCGGTTGATTGCATGAAGGCCGTGGCACCGGATCGCGGCGATAGGATTGTAGATTATGATTTGGACGAACGGCAACGTGACACGCCGCAGGGCGATGTCTGGCCTGGCCGCGGCGTGGGGCAGCACCGCGATCGCCACGGCGGCGCTTGCGCTGGTACCGCGGCCGGCGCTGGCGATGAGCGATCTCAACGCACCGATCCCTGAAGGCGATGTCTTCAGTTTCGATCTGCTGACCGAGGCGATGCGCCGCCGTGCCGAGGCGCCCGATCCCGAGCCGCCTGCGCCGCCGCCGTTGTTGCCCGAGCTCGACTACGACGACTATCGCAAGATCGTGTATCGTCAGGATGCCTCCCGCTGGGCGGACCAGCGCGATATGGTGCGGCTGCAGGCCTTCCACAGCGGGTGGCTGTTCCCCAATCCCGTCGCGACGTTCGACGTGAGCGGCGGGACCGCGCAACCGATGGTCTTCACCACCTCCGATTTCGAATACCACATCGAGGGAGCCGAGCGGATCGAACCCGATACACCCCTGGCGGGCATCGCGGGCTTCCGACTTCTGGCGCCGCTGAACCTGCCGGACCGGTTCGACGAGATCGTGGCCTTTCTCGGCGCCAGCTACTTCCGGGCGCTCGGCCAGGGCAATTTCTATGGCGCCTCGGCCCGTGGCCTGGCTCTGGATACCGCGACCTCGCAGCAAGAGGAATTCCCCCGCTTTTCGGCCTTCTACCTGGAGCGGCCGGCGCCAGGCGTGCAGACGGTGGTGATCAACGCCGCGCTTGACAGCCCCAGCGCCACGGGGGCCTACCGCTTCGTGATCACGCCGGGGCCGCGCACGACCATGGAGGTCACGGCGCGGCTCTACTTCCGCCGCGCCGTGGAGGAGCTGGGGATCGCGCCGCTGACCTCGATGTTCTTCTTCGACGAGACCTCGCACGACCGCTTCGCCGATTTCCGCCCGCAGGTGCACGACAGCGACGGGCTGGGCATCCGGCGGCAGAGCGGGTCCGCGACCTGGCGGGCGCTGGCGAACCCGCCCAGCCTTGCCGGCTCCTACTTCCGCGAGACCTCGCTGGCCGCCTACGGTCTCTACCAGCGCGACCGGGAGTTCGACGAATACCAGGATGCCGAGGCCCGCTATGAAAAGCGCCCCTCGATCGAGGTTCAGCCCATCGGCGAATGGGGCCCCGGCCATGTCCGCCTTGTAGAGATCCCGACCGACGAGGAGACGAACGACAACATCGTCGCCTTCTGGGTACCTGATGCCAAGCCCGAGGCCGGCACCGCGCTGGAATACCGCTACAACCTGCACTGGGGCGCCCTGTCGCCCGAGGCCGAAAACCCCTTGGCCCATGTGGTGCGCACCGCCAGCGGCCCCGGCGGCAACGCGGTCGACCCCGACGAGCGCCTTCGCAAGTTCGTGGTGGATTTCACCGGCGGGCGGCTTGCGGAACTCGATGGAGATGCCGAATTGACCCCCGAGCTTCGCGTTCAGGGCGCGAAGGCAAGCGAACCCACGCTGGCCCTGATCGAGGGAACCGGATTGTGGCGAATGACCTTCGATATCGAGCTGGAGGGGCGCAAAGCGGTCGAACTCGTCGGCTGGGTCTCGGGCTATGACCAAACGCTCACGGAACTGTGGGCCTACCAATGGATACCGACATGAGCATGCATCTGACGATCGAGCCGTTGGCCGATCCTCTGGAGATCGAGGCCATCATGGCGCTGCCCCGCGCGCCGCTCGCGATGCCCCGACAGGTCCTCGAAGCGCCGCGGGAGCGGTGGGCGTTCCCCGGCGCGGCGATGCTGCGCGGCACGGCGCACATGCTGGCCCCCATCCGCGTTAGCCCGGTTCGGTCCGGCCATCCGGGGCGCTGATCGGTGGCGCAGGGGCCGGCAGCCACCCTTTTCTGGCGGGTCCTTGCGATCTCGCTGTCCCTCGTTGCGGGCGGCGTGGCGGCGGCGCTCTTCCTGAACTATAGTGGTTGGAACGGGATCGGCGCGCTCGACCCGCCCCGCGCGGCGTTGGTCGCGTTCGCCACCGCCTGGATCGCCTGGGGCGCTGCGCAGGCACTGATCGGCCTGCTGCCGTGGCGGCCCCGCCCGGCCGCCGTGCCGCACGATCTGTCGCAGGTGGGCCGCACCGCGATCCTCGTCCCGGTCTACAACGAGGACCCGGAGGCGATCTTTGCCCGCATCGCTGCCATGGACGACGAGCTGACCTCCGCCGGCCTGCGCCCGCATTTCGACATCGCGATCCTGTCCGACACGACCGACATGGCGATCCAAGCGAACGAACGCGCCGCCCTTCCCGGGCTACTCGCAGTGACCGGCGGCCAGGGCCGCCTCTTCTACCGCCATCGCCAGCGCAATACCGGGCGCAAGTCCGGCAACATCGAGGATTTCGTGCGCAAGTCGGGCGGGGCCTACGAGTTCGCGCTGATCCTCGATGCCGACAGCCTGATGGACGCCCGCACCATCGAGACCATGGTGCGGCGCATCGCGGCGGACCCGAAGCTCGGCCTGCTCCAGAGCCTGCCGACCATCGTCAACGCCCGCTCGCGCTTCGGCCGCGCGATGCAGTTCTCCGCGGCCTTCTACGCGCCCGTCTTCGCACGCGGCCTCGCCCGCCTGCAGGGCAGGACGGGCCCGTTCTGGGGCCACAACGCCATCGTCCGCGTCACCGCCTTCGCGGAAAGCTGCGGCCTGCCCGAGCTCGATGGCCCGCCCCCCTTCGGCGGACACATCCTCAGCCACGATTACGTCGAGGCGGCCCTGCTCGCCCGTGCAGGCTGGCACGTAAGGGTCGATACCGATATGGGCGGATCCTTCGAGGAAGGCCCCGAAGGCCTGATCGCCTTCGCCAAGCGCGACCGGCGCTGGTGCCAGGGCAACCTGCAGCATGCGCGGCTGCTCGGCGCGCCCGGCCTCATGGGGTGGAGCCGCTTCGTGTTCGCGCAGGGCATCATGGCCTATATCGCGCCGATCCTGTGGGGTCTGTTCATCGCCACCAGCGTGCTCGACGCCGCCATCGCCCCGCCGCCCGATTACTTTCCCGTGCCGGAATTCTCGGTGCCGATCTTTCCCGGCGAGCGCACCGCCGCGGCCGTGGGCCTGCTGATCGGGGTTTTCGGCCTGCTGCTGCTGCCGAAGCTCATGATCGCGGTGCAGGCGGGGGTCACGGGTCGGGCGCGCGGCTTCGGCGGCGCCGCGAAGGCCTTCGCCGGCGTGCTGGCCGAGATCGTGCTGACCAGCGTGCTGGCGCCGATCCTGATGATGTTCCAGGCGCGCTCCGTCGCGCAGATCCTTGCCGGGCGGGATGGCGGCTGGCCGGCCTCGAACCGCGATGACGGCGAGGTGGAACCCGAGGAGGCCTGGGCCGCCTGCTGGTGGATGTCCGTGACCGGCGCGCTGCTTCTCGTCCTTGCCGCGTGGCTGGCGCCGCAGCTCGTGCCATGGCTCTGCCCCGTGGCGCTGCCCCTGGCGGTGGCCCCGCTGCTGGTGGTGTGGAGCTCGCGGGAAAGCAACGGCCCGCTCTTCGTCACCCCGTCCGAACAGTGCCCGCCGCCGGTCGTCGCCGCCTACCGGGCGCGCCGCGCCCCGGCAAAGGCGATTGCCGCCGCGGCCTGAGCAGAGCCCGCCACGCCGGAGCCGCCGCCGGTGGTCGTCGCATACCTGGCATGCCGCGCCCCGGCAAAGGCGAACGCCGCCGCGGCCTGAGCGGTGCCCGACCCGCCGGAGGAACTGCCGGCGGGGCGGGCCGAACGGGTCAGACCGGCGTCGCGTTCTCGGTCTCGTCCTGCATCGGGAAGTCCGGCGCATCCTTGGCAGACGCATCCTCCGCGAAGCCGGAGGACCCGGTGGCCTCGAATGCCGCAGCGCCCTGCGCCACGGCCTCCGCCGCCGCTTGCGCGAAGGCATCGGGTTCGGGCCGGATCGGCGCGGCCGCCTCTGCCGCTTCGGTCTTCTGCGCGCGCTGGCTGCTGGCGTTCGCTGCGGCTTCGATGGCGCGACCGGCGCCGCGGGGTTCGGTCTGGAGTGTCATGATGATCGTCCTGTTACGTCTTCGGGGGGGAGGTACCGTCGGAGGGGCGGGGTGCGTGGCCCCGCCTCGATACCTCTTCCGAACCGCGGGCCGCCCCGGCGGTTCCGCCCTGCACCCCCAGAGTTGATGGAATAAATGCGGGCTTGCCGCGACGATACCAAAGGCGGCATGCTCGGGCCCGGGGGGCAGCGCCGCGCTCGCGGATGCGTCGCCCGATAAGAAACGAGTGTCCCGGGAGGAACCATGACTTACAGAATGACGCTGCTCGCAGCCCTGACCGTCGGCCTTGCCGCGCCGGCGCTGGCCGAGGTCGACAGCCCCGAATGCATCGCCCCCGCCCAGCCTGGCGGCGGCTTCGACCTGACCTGCCGCATCGCCCAGAACGGCCTCGAAGACCAGTTCGACCGGCCGGTCCAGGTCACCTTCATGCCAGGCGGCATCGGCGCCGTGGCCTTCAACCTCTTCAACACCACCCGCACCGATGACGGCAACGCCATCGTCGCCTTCTCGTCCGGTTCGCTGCTGAACATCGCCACCGGCAAGTACGGCGACTGGACGGAGGACGACGTGCGCTTCCTCGCCACCGCCGGCGCCGACTTCGGCGCGGTCGTCGTAGCCGAGGACAGCGAATTCGAGACGCTCGACGAGCTGATGGAGAAGTTCAAGGAAGACCCGGCCAGCGTCGTCGTCGGCGCCGGGCGGCTCGGTCGGCTCGCAGGACTGGATGAAGGCGGCGCTGCTCTTGAAATCGATCGGCGCCGAACCCCGCGCCATGCGCTACGTCGCCTTCGACGGCGGCGGCGACGCGATCGCTGGCCTGCTCGGCGGGTCGATCGAGGTCTACATGGGCGACGTGGGCGAGATGACCCCGCATCTCGAGGCCGGCACGATGCGCATCCTCGCGGTCATGTCCGAGGAACGTCTGCCGGAGCCGTTCGCAGAGTTCCCGACCGCCATCGAGCAGGGCTACGACGTCGAATGGACGATCCTGCGCGGCTTCTACATGGGCAAGGACGTCTCCGACGAGGACTACCAGACCTGGGTGGACGCGTTCGATGCCGCCTACGCCACCGAAGAGTTCGCCCAGATCCAGAAGGATCGCGGGCTGCTGCCGCTGAACATCTCGGGCGAGGCGACTGGACACGCGGGTGAAGACCCTCATCGGCGAGCTGCGCGAGATCGCGCGCGAGGCCGGGCTGATCAACTGACCGTAGCCTGAACCCTCCCGGCGGCGTCCGCGCCGCCGGGCGACCGCCCCCGAGGAGGACACCATCCATGGCCGATCGCATCTTCGCGGCCGTGCTGCTGGTCGTGACCCTGGCCTACGGCTGGATCGCCTTCACCATCATCCAGGCGCCGTTCCAGTACGACCCGCTCGGTCCCGAAAGCTGGCCGCAGGTCCTCTCCGTCATCGCCGCGGCCTGCCTGATCGCGATCTTCGTGAAGCCTGGCATCGAAGGCTTCGGCGCCGGCCGCGCGACCTGGCTGCGCCTTGCCGCCATGGTGGCGATGCTCTTCGCCTATGCCGCGCTCTACGAGCCGTTCGGCTTCGTCATCTCCACATGCATCTTCGGCGCCCTCGTCGCCCTCATGCTCGGCGCCCCGTGGAAGGGCGCCGCGGCCTTCGGGCTGACCGCCGGCATCGCGGGATACGTGCTCTGCGCCTGGGTGCTCGACCTCAACGTTCCCGAAGGCCCGCTGCCGAAGCTGTCGAAAGGACCCACCCCAGATGTCTGAAGTCCTCTCTGGCCTCGGAACCGGCTTTTCGGTGGCGCTGATGCCCTTCAACCTGATGCTGGTGCTGATGGGCTGCTTTTTCGGCACGCTCGATGGGCGCCCTGCCCGGCATCGGCCCGATCAACGGCGTGGCGATCCTGCTGCCCATCGCCTACGGCCTCGGCCTGCCGCCCGAAAGCGCGCTGATCCTGCTGGCGGGCATCTACTACGGCGCCGAATACGGCGGCCGCATCTCGTCGATCCTGCTCAACGTGCCGGGCGACGCGAGCGCGGTGATGACCACGCTCGATGGCCACCCGATGGCGCGGCGCGGCGAGGCCGGGCGGGCGCTGTCGCTCTCGGCCGTCGCCTCCTTCATCGGCGGCACCTTCGCGGTGGTGCTGATGTCGCTCTTCGGGCCGCTTCTGGCCGACATCGCGGTCAAGTTCTCGCCGTCGGACTACGTGGCGCTGATGGTCTTCGCCTTCGCCTCGCTCGCCTCGCTGGTCGGCTCCTCGCCGGTCAAGACGCTGATGGGCGCGCTGATCGGCCTGATGCTGGCCACCATCGGGATCGACGCCAATACCGGTGTGCCCCGCTTCACCTTCGGCATCCCCGACATCCTCGCCGGCATCGACTTCCTGATCGTCGTCATCGGCCTCTTCGGCATGGCCGAGCTGCTGCACCTCGTCGAGCAGCAGGTCCGCGGCGCGCTCAAGACCCTGCCCGTCGACAAGACGTTCGTGAAATTCGCCGATATCGCAGCGGTGAAATGGACCATCCTGCGCTCGTCGTTCATCGGTTTCTTCATCGGCATCCTGCCCGGCACCGGCGCCTCGGTCGCCTCGGCCGTCGCCTACGGGGCCGAAAAGCGGATGGCGGGTAGCGACGCAGGCGAGTTCGGCAACGGCGACATTCGCGGGCTGGCCGCCCCCGAATCCGCCAACAACGCGGCGGCGGGCGGCGCCATGGTGCCGATGCTGACCCTCGGCATCCCCGGCTCCGGCACAACCGCGATCCTTCTCGGCGCGCTTTTGATGTTCAACATCCAGCCCGGGCCGCTGATGTTCCAGCAGCGCCCCGAGATCGCGTGGGGCCTCATCGCCTCGATGTATATCGGCAACCTGGCGCTTCTGGTCATCAACCTGCCGATGGTCGGGCTCTTCGCGCGGATGCTCACCATCCCGCAGCACTACCTCACGCCGCTGATCGCCATTCTCGCCTTCGTCGGGATCTACTCCATCGTCGGCAACCCGTTCGACCTCTACCTGATCATCGGGCTGGGCGTGTTCGGGTGGATCCTGCGCAAGCTCGACTTCGCGCTGGCCCCGGTGATCCTCGGCTTCGTGCTTGGCGGGCTCTTCGAGAACAACCTGCGTCGGGCGCTGTCGATCTCGGGCGGCGACTGGTCGATCCTCGTCACCAGCTACAAGGCGCTGATCCTCTACGGCCTCGCCGTTCTGGTCGTGGTCCTGCCGATCTGGCTCGGCCGCCGGGCGCGCAAGGCGCTGGCCGCCTGAGCCGCGGCGGCCCCGCCAGATGAGGCCGGGCCGCCTGCGGCTCGACCGCCCGCTTGCCCTGGCGCTTGCCATAGGAGCGGCCGGCGCGGCGGCCGGTGCGGCGATAGGCCTGCCGGCGGCGCCGCTGATCGGCAGCGGCCTCGCGGTCTCCGCCGCCGCCTGGGCCGGACTGACGCTCGACATGGACGTCCGCCTGCGCAACCTCGCCTTCGCCACAATCGGCATCTCGCTCGGCGCCGGCGTCGACCCCTCCACCATGGGCCGCCTTGGCGACTGGGCCGCGAGCCTGGCCCTGCTGATCGCCTCGGTCGCGGCCACCCTTGTGGGCGGTGCGTGGCTCCTGCAGCGCGCCTACGGGCAGGACCGCGATACCGCCATCCTCTCCAGCGCGCCCGGCACGATGTCCTACGCGCTGGCCATGGCCGCCGACGGGCGCGGCGAGGCCACCACCGTGCTGATCCTGCAAAGCCTGCGCCTGCTGCTGCTGGCCACGCTGCTGCCCATGGCCATCTTCGCCCTGGCCACGCCGGCACCGCCGCCGCCGCCCGCCGCCACCATGGGCGCTATCGGGATGATCGCGGTGCTGGCCGCGACGCTGGCCTTCGGCTGGCTCGGCACCCGGATGCACTGGCCGGCCGCCTACCTGATCGCGGGCCTCGCGCTGAGCGGCCTGGCCCACGCCACGTCCCTGACGGAAGGCCGCCCCCCCGGCTGGGTGCTCTTCGCCGCCTTCGCCGTCACCGGCACCACCATGGGCGCGCGCTTTTCCGGCATCTCGGTGCGCGCGATGCTGCGGCTGGCCGGCGCTTCGCTTGCCGTGGTGGGGCTGGCGGCGGCGATCTCGGGCGCCTTCGCGCTCCTCGCCGCGAGCGTCACGCATCTGCCCGCGGGGCAGGTCTGGGTGGCCTTCGCGCCCGGCGGGGTGGAGGCCATGGCCGCCATCGGCCTCGCGCTCGACTACGACCCGGCCTACATCGCGCTGCATCACCTGGCGCGCATCCTCACCCTGATCGTGCTGATGCCGCTGGTGCTGCGCCCGCGCCGGCGCTGAGCGCGGCCCTCGTTGACGAGGCCGGCGGCGGCGAGGCGGGGGGATCATCTGGTCGGGCTGAGAGGATTCGAACCTCCGACCCCCTGCTCCCGAAGCAGGTGCGCTACCAGGCTGCGCTACAGCCCGACCGAATGGACGCGGCGTAGGCCCCGGCGCGGGGAAATGCAAGCCCCGCGCGGCGGATCGCTATGGCGCGTGGCGGGGGCGGTTCGCCATCTGACTGCTGCGCATCAGGCTCGACATCCGCAATTGCCCGCCGGCATCGGGGCGGGGCCGCGCCTGGGTCACCGGCCGGATCCCCGAGGTCTCCTCGGAATTCTCGCGCAGCACGATGTAGATACCGCTTGCGATGATGACCGCGGCGCCGAGGATCGTGTCGAACCCCGGCGCCTCGCCGAAGAACAAGAGCCCGAAGATCGCCGCCCAGACGATCTGGGAATACTGCATTGGCGCCACCACCACCGCCTCGGCCTGCCGATAGGCCGCGATCAGCCCCGAGGACGAGACGAACGCGATCGCCGCGATGGCGGCCAGCCCCGCAAGGTGCAGGATCGGCATCGGCTGATAGACGAAGGGCAGCGCGCAGCCCATCACCACGATGTTGCTCAGCATCGGGTAAAGCATCATCACCGCACTGCGTTCCTCGCGGCCGATCCGGCGCATGATGATGGCCCCCGTCGCCATGCAGACCGCCGCCGTCACCCCGGCCGCATGGCCGAGCGTCAGCTGCGTGACGCCGGGCTGCAGCACCCAGATCACCCCGCAAAGCCCTACCGCGACGGCGGCGAACCGGCGCGGCCCCACCTTCTCGCCCAGCATCGGGATCGACAGCAGCGTGATCAGCAGCGGCGCCGCGAAGAGGATCGCATAGGCCTGCGTCAGCGGCAGCACCGTGAAGGTGTAGAACGTGGCGACCGCGCCAAGCGTCGTCAGCACCGTGCGCAGGGCGACCCACCGGGGGTGCCGGGGGCGCAGCGTGCCCGGCTCCGCATCGCGGATCATCATGATGGTCAGGAAGGGAAATCCCAGCAGCGCGCTGAAGAACACGATCTGCACGGGCGAATACGAGGCGCCCAACGCCTTGACGATGACGTCGTGCACGGAGAACGCCGCGAAGGCGGTCAGCGCCACGAGGGCGCCAAGGACGTTCGGGGAAAGGCGGCGCATGAGCGGACCTGTCGTTCGGGAATGCGCCTTCCATCCGCCTTGCGCGGCGCAATGTAAAGATGCGCGCGGCCCGCCGGCGCGGCCGAGATCGGATGCCAGGCTCAGGCGGGCAGGCTCGCCTCCAGCTTGTCGAGGATCGCGTCGCCCATCGCCGCGGTGCCCACCGGCGCGCCGCCATCGGGGGTCATCAGATCGGCGGTCCGCAGCCCGTCGGCCAGCACCGCCTCCACCGCCGCCTCCAGCCTGTCGGCCTCGCCCCCCGCATCGAACGAATAGCGCAGGCACATGGCGAAGCTGAGGATGCAGGCAATCGGGTTGGCGATGCCCTGCCCCGCGATGTCGGGCGCGCTGCCGTGCACCGGCTCGTAGAGCGCCTTCGGCCGGCCGTTGGCCATGGGCGCGCCGAGGCTGGCCGAGGGCAACATGCCGAGGCTGCCGGTGAGCATCGCCGCGGCATCGGAGAGGATGTCGCCGAAGAGGTTGTCGGTCACGATCACGTCGAACTGCCGTGGCGCGCGCACCAGCTGCATGGCGCCGGCATCGGCGTACATGTGGCTAAGATCGATGTCGGGGTAGTCGTCGTCGCGGACCTTCTGCACGACCTCGCGCCACAGTACGCCCGACTCCATCACGTTCGCCTTCTCCATCGAGCAGACCTTCGAGGAACGGCGCCGTGCCAGCTCGAACGCCGACCGCGCCACCCGCTCGATCTCGCTTTCGGTATAGCGCTGCGTGTTGATGCCGACCCGCTCGTTGCCCTCGGTGAAGATGCCGCGCGGCTCGCCGAAATAGACGCCGGAGGTCAGCTCGCGGACGATCATGATGTCGAGCCCGGCCACGATCTCGCGCTTGAGGCTGCTGAAATCGGCCAGCGCGTCGAAGCACTGGGCCGGGCGCAGATTGGCGAAAAGGTCCATCTCCTTACGCAGGCGCAAGAGGCCGCGCTCGGGCTTCAGCGAGAAGTCGAGGCTGTCGTATTGCGGCCCGCCAACCGCGCCCAGGAGAACCGCGTCGGCGCCTTGAGCGCGGGCCATGGTGGCGTCACTGAGCGGCGCGCCGTGGGCGTCGTAGGCGCAGCCGCCCACCAGGTCCTCCTCAACGTCGAAGGCGAGGCCCCGCCTGGCGCCGAACCAGTCGATGACGCGCCGCACCTCGGCCATGACCTCGGGGCCGATGCCGTCGCCGGGCAGGATCAGCAATGTGGGCGTCGGCATGGGCGATGGCTCCTTGGATCGGGGACCGGGCGGGAGTAGTTTGACCAGGCGGCTGGGTCAAGCGACGGCGCACCCTCCCCTCACACGCGCCCCGGCCGCGCGGGGCATCGAGCCCCTTGCGTCCGCGCGCCCCGAGGGGCGCGGGCCTAGTCGGCCGGCGGCGGCGCGGGCTCGGGCTCGGGCTCGGGCGACGCAAGCAGATCCACCCAGACAGGGCGATGCCGAGACGCGGTGCGGCCATCGACGCCCAGAAGCGCGTCGGCCTCCGCGCCCGGTGCGGGCCACATGACGCCAGCATCCAGGATCGTCAGGTCCGCCGAGGGCAGAACGTAATCGACGCGCAGGTTGCCAGGTTCGCCGGCGGCATCCCAGGCGGCGGTGTCGAAGCGGGCCAGCGCGGGCGCCCGAAAGCCTCCCGCCGCGGCGCCGGGGCTTTCGGGGCGCGGATCGCGCAGCCGCGGATCGGCCAGGAACGCGGCCATGGCGTCGCGCCGGCCGTCGCCCCCCGCCGGATCGATATTGCTGTTGCCCAGCACCACGAACGGCCCTTCGGGCGGCGGCCAGGCCAGCGCCCCGTCGAGATAAGCCGTCCAGAGCCGCAGCTCGTCCTGCCCGCGCAGGCCGTTGCGGTCCTCGGGGCCGTCGAAGACCGGCGGCGTGGCATGGAAGGCCAGCAGGTGCAGCCGCCCGCCGCCGGACAGGATCACCGGCACGTCCCAGTGCCCGGTGCTGGAAAGCCGCTGCACCGCCATCGCCGCCTCGGACGGGAAAACCCCGCCATCCGCCCGGCGCGGCAGGCGCGCGCCCGGCAGATCGCGCCAGAGCAAGCCGGAGAGGTCCACCGCCGCCGCCGCATCGATCGGCAGCCGCGAGAGCACGGCCATGCCGTTCTGCCCCATGTAGCGGCCATAGCCTTGCCGGTCGCGGCCCTGGCCCGTCCGCCCGTCGCCATCCAGATCGAGCCCGGTGGCCACTCCGGCATTCGGTCGCAGCGTGAATCGGTGCGGATAGGGTGCTCCGGCCTCGGCCAGACGCGCCGCGAAGGCCTCCAGCGCCGCCTGCCCGTGATCCCAGTCGAAACGGGTCAGCAGCAGCACGTCGGCATCCAGCGCGGCGATGCCGGCGATCACGGCGGCCACCTGCGCGTCCTCACCCTTCAGGATGTCGCGCAGCAGCAGGCCCGGCCCCCGTCGATCCATCTCGACGTTCCAGGTGGCCACCCGCAGCCGTTCCGCCGAGGCGGGCAGGACGAGGCAAACGAGAAGCAGGGTCAGGCGCAGCACGCGCCGATCTGGCCCGCGCGGGGTTAAGGAAGGCTTACCCCGACCTCAGACCCAGGGCCGCGCCGCGCCGGTGCCCGCCTCGAAGGCGTCGATCGCGGCGGCCTTCTCCAGCGTCAGCCCGATATCGTCGAGGCCGTTCAGCAGGCAGTGCTTGCGGTGCGGATCCACGTCGAACGCAATCGAGCCGCCATCGGGGCCGGTGATCGTCTGCGTCTCCAGATCGATCGTGACGCGCGCGTTCGCCCCGCGCGCGGCATCGTCCATCAGCTTGTCCACATCCTCCTGCGGCAGCACGATGGGCAGGATGCCGTTCTTGAAGCAGTTGTTGTAGAAGATGTCGGCGAAGCTGGGCGCGATCACGCAGCGGATGCCGAAATCCAGAAGTGCCCAGGGCGCATGCTCGCGGCTCGACCCGCAGCCGAAGTTCTCGCCGGCCACCAGGATCTCGGCGTTGCGGTAGGCGGGCCGGTTCAGCACGAAATCCGGCCGCTCTGCCCGGTCGTCGTCGAAGCGCATCTCGTCGAAGAGGTTCTTGCCGAGGCCGGTGCGCGCGATCGTCTTGAGGAACTGCTTGGGAATGATCATGTCGGTATCGACGTTGACCATCGGCAGCGGCGCGGCGATGCCGCTGAGGGTATCGAACTTGTCCATCTTGGGTCCTTTCGCGGCCGGGGCGGCGGGGTCGACCGCAGGACTAGGGCAAGCGGCGGATGCGAGCAATGGCACGCCGTCGTCGCTTAATGCGATCGCAAGCCCCCGCGCGGCACCATCGGCGCCGATACCGCCCCCCAATCGGACCCCGTGGCATGACACGCATCGACCCCGCCCTCCTCGCCACCTGCATCTCTGGCCGGTGGCACCCCGCGATCGGCGATCCGACGCTGCTGGGCTGGGCGACGGTGGCAGCCTATGCGTTGGCTGCCCTTCTGTGCCTGCGCGCCGCCCTGCGCCGCCGCGACGACCGGCGGTTCTGGCTGGGGCTCTGCGTGCTTCTGGCGGCGCTGACGGTCAACAAGCAGCTCGATCTGCAATCCGCCCTCACCGCGTTCGGCCGTTGCATCGCAAGCCTGGAGGGCTGGTACGACAGGCGCCGCGCGGTGCAGGCGGCCGTGATCCTCGGCATCCTCGCGTTGGCGGCCGCGGCCTTCGCGATCCTGCTCTGGCGCATGCGCCGCGCCCTGGCGCGGATCGGCGTGGCGCTCGCGGGCATCGCCCTGCTGCTCGCCTTCGTGGCGATCCGCGCCGTGGGCTTCCACCACGTGGACGCGTTGATCGACCTAGCGCCGGGGGGGATCAGGCTGAACTGGCTGTTCGAGCTCTCCGGCATCGCGCTGATCGCCGCCAACGCCGCCATGGTCCGGCGGCGTCCGGCGATCCCGCGCCAGGCGCCGGCCCGAACGGCAGCCTAGCGCGGCGGCGATGCGCCCGGATGCGCCCGCGTCCAGAGCGCCAGTGCCACGGTCGCCGAGCGATCGGGAACGACAGCCCGATCAGCCCCCCCAAGCCGCATCGAGAACACCTTGGCCCCCGTCTCGGCCCCGCCGGCACCCACCACGGCCTGCGCCACGCCCACGATCGGGCACAGCACGCCCGTCACCAACGTCACCGCGACCGAGGCCGCCACCGCGTTGCCCGAGCTCGCCAGAGATGCAGCGCCGAAGATCAGCCACTCCGTCCGGGTCGCCGTTGCCTCCCTCTCGCTTCGGGCAAGATCGCGCTGAAGCTCAGAACGGGTCCCGCACGTCCGTCAGCCGCCCGGTCACCGAAGCCGCGGCCGCCATCGCCGGGCTCAGCAGGTGGGTGCGACCGCCGCGCCCCTGCCGCCCCTCGAAGTTGCGGTTCGAGGTGGCCGCGCAGCGCTCGCCGGGGCTTAGCTGGTCGGGGTTCATCGCCAGGCACATGGAGCACCCCGCCAGCCGCCATTCGAAGCCCGCCGCCTTGAAGATGTCCGCCAGCCCCTCCTCCTCGGCCTGATGCCGCACGAGGCCGGAGCCGGGCACCACCATCGCCCGCATCCCCTCCTTGATCCGGCGGCCCTTCAGCACCTCGGCCGCGGCGCGCAGATCCTCGATCCGCCCGTTCGTGCACGACCCGATGAAGACCGTGTCGATGGCGATCTCGCTCAGCTTCTGTCCCGGCGTCAGGCCCATGTAATCCAGCGAGCGCCGCGCCGCCTCGGCCTTGCCGCCGGCGAAGCTGGCCGGATCGGGCACCACGCCGGTGATCGGCAGCACGTCCTCGGGCGAGGTGCCCCAGGTCACGACGGGGGCGATATCCTCGCCGCGCAGGGTCACCACCTTGTCCCAATGGGCGTCGTCGTCGCTCTGCAGCGTCTTCCACCAGCTGAGCGCGGCCTCCCATTGCGCACCCTTCGGCGCGTGCGGGCGGCCCATCACGTAGGCGAAGGTCGTCTCGTCGGGGGCGATCAGCCCGGCCCGCGCGCCGCCCTCGATGGCCATGTTGCACACGGTCATGCGGCCTTCCATCGACAGCGCGCGGATCGCCTCGCCGCAGTACTCGATCACGTGGCCGGTGCCGCCCGCCGTGCCGGTCCGCCCGATGACGCTCAGCGTGATGTCCTTGGCGGTCACGCCCGGCGCCAGCCGGCCGGTCACCTCGACCTTCATGTTCTTCGATTTCGCCTGGATCAGCGTCTGCGTGGCCAGCACGTGCTCGACCTCGCTGGTGCCGATCCCGTGCGCCAGCGCCCCGAAGGCGCCGTGGGTCGCGGTGTGGCTGTCGCCGCAGACCACCGTCATCCCCGGCAGGGTCCAGCCCTGCTCCGGCCCAACGATGTGCACGATCCCCTGGCGGATGTCGCTGACGGGGTAGTAGTGGATGCCGAAATCGCGGGCGTTGCGGTCCAGCGCCTCCACCTGGATGCGGCTGTCCTCGTTCTCGATCCCGGCTTCGCGGCCTTCGGTCGTGGGCACGTTGTGGTCCGGCACGGCAATCGTCCGCTCCGGCGCGCGCACCGGCCGCCCGGCCATCCGCAGCCCCTCGAAGGCCTGCGGGCTGGTCACCTCGTGCACCAGATGCCGGTCGATATACAGAAGGCTGGTCCCGTCCTCGGCCTCGTGCACGAGATGGGCATCCCAGATCTTGTCGTAAAGCGTCTTGCCGGTCATGGCGTCCTCCGCGGGCGGCTGCGTGTCGGGGTCTCGTCGAACGGCGCGGGAAACCTGCGCCGCAGGATCAGCCGCGCCGTCGCCGCGCCAGCGCGGGCGCATGAAACCGCCAGGGAAGGCGGTCGCGGTCGCGCATGTCGAAGAACCGGATCACGCCACGGGCTTTAGTCCGCCCGGCTCCGCGCATCAAGCCTGTCCGCGAAAACACGAAAGGCCCGCGACCCGCCTGTCTCCAGGCGGGCGCGGGCCTCGGGGTGGTGCCGGCGGCCGCAAGGCGGGCCGAACGGCCGCTGTCGCCTACTCGCCGGCGGTGTTGCCCTCATCGGGATTCGCATCTTCGTTGATGCCGCTCGGCGTGGCGTCGACGGTGGCGGAACCTTCCACGCTCGCATCGCTCGGAGTACCCGAATTCATCATCATCGGGCCACCTTCGCAGCCTGCCAGGACCAGAAGGCCGGCGGTCAGGGCGGCGAAGGGGGCAAGGGTCTTGGATCGGGTCATAGAGGGCTCCATTCAATTTTATGCAACACTGGAACGACGCGCCAATATCGCAATTGTTCCCTCCCCCGCCCGCCACGGGCAGAACTCCGCCGAAGACCGCCCGCCCCCTTACCGCACGGCGCGGCGTCGCCGGGGGCCGCGACCCTTTGAAAGCCGCCCCGAAACTGCTATGTTCACAGGGCAGGCGCCGGCATCCAGGCGCGCTTTATGGGAGGGCTCCGTCCTGTCTCAAAACGTCCCGGCGGCCACGTTCAAGGCCGCACACGCCGCTCCGATCGGCCAGCCAGGGCTGGGATCCGAGGGGCGCGACCGCAGCCGGATCGACCGGTCGGACAGCCTCGGCGCCGACGATCTTCTGGCCCGAATCCTCGTTTCGCTCGATGACGACAAGGCCGAAGACGTGGTCTCGATCGACCTGCGCGGCCGTTCCGAGATCGCCGACCACATGGTCATCGCCTCGGGCCGGTCGTCGCGGCAGGTCGCCTCGATCTCCGAGAAGCTCATCGAGCGGCTGAAGGCCGATTGCGGCATCTCCGCCCGGATCGAGGGCAAGGACCAGGGCGATTGGGTGCTGATCGATGCCGGCGACGCGGTGATCCACGTCTTCCGTCCGGAGGTCCGCGAGTTCTACCAGCTCGAGAAGATGTGGCAGCCCGGCAGCACGCACCGGACCCCCGGACCGGCCTGAGCCTTGCGGGTGACGATCTGCGCCGTCGGCCGGCTTCGCCGCGCGCCGGAACGCGAGCTGGTGGACGATTACCTGGAACGCTTCGACCGGCTGGGCCGGGGCCTTTCGCTCGGCCCCGCGCGCATGGCCGAGGTCGAGGACAGGCTTGGCGGCGGCATGGCGGGCGAGGCCGAGAAGCTCGACAGGGCCTGCCCCGAAGGCGCCCTGCGCGTGGCGCTCGACGAACGCGGCAGCACCATGACCTCCGTCGATTTCGCGGCCCGCCTCGGCATCTGGCGCGATGAGGGCACCGCCGATCTGGCATTCCTGATCGGCGGCGCGGACGGGCTCGATCCGGGGCTTCGCGCGGGCTGCGACATGGTGATCTCGTTCGGGGCGATGGTCTGGCCGCACATGCTGGCCCGCGCCATGCTGGCCGAACAGCTCTATCGCGGCGCCTCCATCCTCGCCGGCGCGCCCTACCATCGGGCCTGACGGGGGGCTTCGGCCGCCCTCCCGCGCTCGGGCACGACCGAGCATCCGGGCGCGCCGCATCCTGCGCCCAGGCCAGGTCTGCCCCGATCCGCCCTCGCGCATCGCGCGCCCCGGGCGCCCGTTCCCGGCCCTCCGCGGCCCCGGCTGCCCGCAGCGGGCAGCCCCCCCGCACCGCGGGCGGGTGGGCGGGGCGGTGCGGGGGGGCGGCCTTTCCCTGTCCCCCGTTCGGGCGCGATGCTAGACCGGCCGCGATCCGGCCGCGATCCGACCGCAGACGCCAAGAGGAGCCACCGCCATGCCCGCCGTCCCCAGGCCCGTCGTCCTGTGCATCCTCGACGGATGGGGCCTGCGCGCCCAGCGCGAGGCCAACGCCCCCGCCCTCGCCCGAACGCCTGTCTTCGACGGGCTGATGCAGGGCTGCCCGAACGCCACACTCATCACCCACGGCCCCGATGTGGGGCTGCCCTCGGGCCAGATGGGCAATTCCGAGGTCGGGCATACCAATATCGGCGCGGGCCGGGTCGTCGCCATGGATCTCGGCCAGATCGACCTCGCCGTCGAGGACGGCAGCTTCGCCGCCAATCCCGCCCTCGCCGCCTTCGCCGCCAAACTCCGGGAAACCGGCGGCACCGCGCATCTCATCGGCGTCGCCTCGGATGGCGGGGTGCATGGCCACCTCACCCACATCCTCGCCGCCGCCCGGGCGCTGACCGCCGCCGGCGTGCCCGTCGCGCTCCACGCCCTCACCGATGGCCGCGACGTGCCGCCGAAATCCGCCGACGCCTACCTCGCCGCCTTGGACTCCGGCCTGCCGCAGGGCGCCCGCATCGCCACCGTCACCGGCCGCTACTGGGCCATGGACCGCGACAACCGCTGGGAACGCGTGCAGACGGCCTACGACGCGATCGTCCGCGGCCAGGGCGCCGCCACCGCCCCCGACGCCGCCACCGCCGTCGCCCGGGCCTGGGCCGCCGGCCAGACCGACGAGTTCGTGCCCGCCACGATCATCGGCGCGTACCCCGGCGCGGCGGACGGCGACGGCGTCTTCTGCCTCAACTTCCGCGCCGACCGCGCCCGCGAGATCCTCCGCAGCCTCGCCCAGCCCGGCTTCGCGGCCTTCGACGTCTCCGGCCGCCCCGCCTGGGCCGCGCTCCTCGGCATGGTCGAATACTCCACCGATCACGCGCAATGGATGCCCGCCATGTTCCCGCCGCGCGACCTCGGGAACACGCTCGGCGCCTGGGTCGCCGCCCACGGCCTGCGACAGTTCCGCCTCGCGGAGACCGAGAAGTACCCGCACGTCACCTTCTTCCTCAACGGCGGCAAGGAGGCGCCGGAGCCGGGCGAGGACCGCGCCATGCCGCAATCCCCCAAGGTCGCCACCTACGACCTGCAGCCCGAGATGTCCTGCGCCGAGGTGACCGACCGCCTCGTCGAGGCCATCCGTGCCGGCTACGACCTGATCGTCGCCAACTACGCCAACCCCGACATGGTCGGCCATACCGGCGACCTCAAGGCCGCCATCGCCGCCTGCGAGGCGGTCGACGCGGGCCTCGGCCGTGTCGTCGCCGCGCTGCATGAGGCCGGCGGCGCCATGATCCTCACCGCCGACCATGGCAATTGCGAAACCATGACCGACCCCGTCACCGGCGCCCCCCACACCGCCCACACGCTCAACCCCGTCCCCGTCATCCTCGCAGGCGGCCCGGAGGGCGCGCACCTGCGCAGCGGCGGCCGCCTCGCCGACCTCGCCCCGACCCTGCTGCAGCTTATGGGCCTGGAACAACCGCCCGAGATGACCGGCCAGACCCTGATCGAGATGCCATGACCGACACGCCCCATCCCGCCGCCGAATGGTGGCAATCCGGCACTGTCTACCAGGTCTATCCGCGCTCCTTCATGGACAGCGACGGCGACGGCGTCGGCGACCTCGCCGGCATCGAGCGCCGGCTGCCCCACCTCGCCGCCCTCGGGGTCGACGCGCTCTGGGTCTCGCCCGTCTATCCCTCGCCCATGGCAGATTTCGGCTACGACATCACCGACTATTGCGGCATCGACCCGACCTTCGGCACCCTCGCCGACTTCGACCGCCTGCTCGCCGCCGCCCATGCCGGCGGCCTCAGGCTGCTGATGGACTTCGTCCCCAGTCACACCTCCGATCTGCACCCCTGGTTCGTCGAGGCCCGCGCCGCCCGCGATGCCGCCCGGCGCGACTGGTACGTCTGGCGCGATCCCGGCCCGGATGGCGGCCCGCCCAACAACTGGATCAGCGAGTTCAGCGGCCCCGCCTGGACGTGGGACGCGCCGACTGGCCAGTACTACCTCAACATGTACCTCCCCCGGCAGCCGGCCCTGAACTGGCGCAACCCGGCGGTGCGCGCGGCCCTCTACGACGCCATGCGCTTCTGGTTCGACCGGGGCGTCGACGGCTTCCGCATCGATGCCGTCGAACACCTGACGCCCGACGACCAGTTCCGCGACAACCCGCCGAACCCCGATTGGGCGCCCGCCATGGGCCCCGCCCGCAGCCATCTTGGCCAGTATACCCAGCACCAGCCGGAAACCTTCGCCATCGCCGCCGAGATGCGCGCCATCGCCCGCAGCTACGCGCCCGAGCGGCTGCTCATCGGCGAGGCCTACGGGCGGCTCGATCAGGTGCTCGCCTATTACGGCCCCGATCTGGGCGGCTTCCAGCTGCCCTTCAACTTCCAGCTCATCGGGGCGGAATGGCAGCCCCGGGTCATCGCCGATCTGGTAGAGCGCTACGAGGCCGCGCTGCCGCCGGGCGCCTGGCCCAACTGGGTGCTTGGCAACCACGACCGCCCGCGCATCGCCAGCCGGGTCGGCCCAGCCCAGGCGCGGCTGGCGGCGATGCTGCTGCTGACGCTGCGCGGCACCCCTACGATCTACCAGGGCGAGGAGCTGGGGATGCAGAACGTGCCGATCCCGCCCGACCGCGTGGTCGACCCGTGGGAGCGCAACGTCCCCGGCCAGGGCCTCGGCCGCGACCCGGTGCGCACCCCCCTCGCCTGGTCGCAGGGCCCCGGCGCGGGCTTCACCACCGGCACGCCCTGGCTGCCCATCGACATGGCGCCGGGCCGGAGCGTCGCCGAGCAATCGGACGATCCCGCCTCGATGCTCACCCTCTACCGCGCGCTTCTGAAGCTCCGCCGCGCCGAACCGGCCCTCACCACCGGCGCCTACCGGACGGTGACGGTGACGGACGACGCCTACGTCTTCGAGCGAACTGCCGGTGGCCGCACGCTCCGGGTGGCGCTGAACTTCTCCGACCGGCCCACTCGCATCCCGGACGCCGGTATCCCGCTTCTCTCGACACGGGCCGGGCGGAAGGTGGAGCCGGTCACCCTCGCTCCGAACGAGGGCCGCATCACCGTCGTCTAGCCGGGTGCTCCGGTCACCGCGCGGGGCACGTGCAGGATCAAGGGAAACCGCCCCGCCGCGACGAGCCTCCCGGGCGGCAGCGGGAAGGTTCGCCGGTCGGGCGGGGCGAGGTTGCGATGACGCCACGCGCAAGCCCCATCGAGGGCGGTCGGGAGCTCGGCTATCTCGTGGTGCGGTTCGAATGCGGGGCCCGGAGACCCGGCAAAATGGCTCGGCCGGAAGCGAAGGTCATGAGCGGGCCGGTCCGCGCCGGACACCGCCTCCCCCCCCCCCCCCCGCCCTGTTGCGCATACCGCGGCAGACCGCGCGCAGGGGTCCGACAGAAAGCCGACCGAAAGCCGACGCCGCGCCGACACTCGGAATCCGCCCCATCCGCCTCGCGCCGCGCACACGGCAAGTTGCGCCCCGCCGCCCTGCCGGTGCCGCTGGCCCCCGGCCGAAGCGCCTTATATGGTCCCTCGAACTGGCATGTGACCGGCGCCGCGTCCCTGCGGCACAGGCGGTCGGAAAGGACGTGAATGGCACTGAAATCCTTCGCAACGGCCGCCGCGGGCGGCATCCTGGCAGGCGCGCTGGTCACCTCCCAGCTGGCCGGCCCGCTCCTGGCGCAGGAGAACGGCGGCTCCGCCTCGGTCTACGAACAGCTCGACCTCTTCGGCGACATCTTCGAGCGTATCCGCGCGCAATACGTTGAAGAGGTTGACGAATCCGAGCTGATCGAAGCCGCCATCGACGGCATGCTGACGTCGCTCGATCCGCATTCCAGCTATCTGTCGCCCGACGACGCCAACGACATGCGCGTCCAGACCCGCGGCGAATTCGGCGGCCTCGGCATCGAAGTCACGCTCGAGGACGGCTTCGTCAAGGTCGTCTCGCCCATCGACGGCACCCCCGCCGACGAGGCCGGCATCGAATCCGGCGACTTCATCACCCATGTCGACGGCGAGGGCGTGCTGGGCCTGACCCTCGACGAGGCGGTCGACATGATGCGCGGCCCCGTCGGCTCCGACATCGTCATCACCGTCGTCCGCGAAGACATCGACGAACCCTTCGACGTCACGATCACCCGCGACACCATCAAGCTCACCGCCGTCCGCGTCCGCGAGCAGGGCGACACGGTCGTGCTGCGGGTCACCACCTTCAACGACCAGACCTATCCCAACCTCGAGAGCGGCCTGCAGGAAGCGGTCGAGAACCTCGGCGGGATGGACAACGTCAACGGTTTCGTGCTGGATTTGCGCAACAATCCCGGGGGCTTGCTGACCCAGGCGATCCGCGTGAGCGACGCGTTCCTCGATGCCGGCGAGATCGTCTCGCAGCGTGGCCGCGACCTGCAGGACAGCGAGCGCTACAATGCCACCGAGGGCGACCTGACCGAGGGCAAGCCCATCGTGGTGCTGATCAACGGCGGCTCCGCCAGCGCCTCCGAGATCGTCGCCGGCGCCCTGCAGGACCACCGCCGCGCCATCGTCGTGGGCACCACGAGCTTCGGCAAGGGCTCCGTCCAGACGGTCATGCCGCTGCGCGGCGACGGCGCGATGCGGCTGACCACCGCGCGGTACTACACGCCCTCGGGCCGCTCGATCCAGGCCATCGGCGTTTCGCCCGACATCATCGTGGAGCAGCCGCGGACCGATCCCAACGCGCCCGACGCCGAGGAGGAGGAAGAGACCACCACCGTGGTGCCGCGCCTGCGCACCGAGCGCGATCTGCGCGGCAGCCTCGAGAACGACAGCCTGACCGACGACGAGGTCCAGCAGATCGAAGACAACCGCACCCGCGCCGAAGAGGCCGCGGCGCTCAGGGTCGAGGATTACCAGCTGGCTTACGCCATCGACATCCTGAAAGGTCTCTCGGCCTTCCGCCCCGGGGAATGATGCCTTGAAATATGGGGGTGGCCCGCCCTGCCGGGCTGCCCCCTTTCCGACCGGACCATCCCCATGACGCCCGAGCAGATCGCCGCCCTGCCCTATCGACCCTGTGTCGGCATCGTGCTGGCAAACCCGCGGGGGCTGGTCTTCGCCGCGCAGCGGATCGACAACCCCGGCCCCGCCTGGCAAATGCCCCAGGGCGGGATCGACCGTGGCGAGGATCCCCGCGCGGCTGCCCTCCGCGAGCTGATGGAGGAGACCGGCGTGACCGCCGATCTCGTCACTGTCGAGGCGGAAACCTCCGAGTGGATCCCCTACGAGCTGCCGCACGACCTCGTGCCGAAGCTCTGGGGCGGTCGGTTCCGCGGGCAGACCCAGCTCTGGTTCCTGCTGCGGTTCGACGGCGCCGACGACGCCATCGACATCGCCACCGCAGAGCCCGAATTCTCCCGCTGGCGCTGGATGACGCCCGCCGATGTGCTTTCGCGGATCGTGCCGTTCAAGCAGGAAACGTATCGCGCGGTCTTCCAGGCGTTCGGCGACAGGCTCGCCAAGCCCTAGCGCTGCGGGACGGAATAGAGCGTATAGGTTCCCGCCGTACCAACCGGCCGGGCGGCGGACCGTTCGACGAGGCTCGCGCCGTCCGGCCCGCCCGTGGGGCAGGCGACGAGATCGACGGCGTCGTCGAGATACTCTGCCGTGAGCGCGCTTTCCCCGGCCAGGGCACACGCGTCGACCGGCCCGCGATAGGGGCGGACAAGCACCAGATCATCCGGCAGGGGCGCAACCTCCGGCGCGCTGCAGGCCGCGAGCAGCGCCGCGACAAGCCATGGCCCGATCCGCCAATCGGGACTCCCTTGGAACAAAGCATGAACTATACTCAAGGCGCGACTCCCCCTCACCTGCCCGAAAGCAATACCCGCGCATGTTCGCCGAACTCGACGCCACCAGCAACTTCACGTTCCTCACCGGCGGATCGCACCCCGAGGAATACGTGGCGCGTGCGGCGTCGCTGGGCCTGTCGGCCATCGCCATCGCCGATGAGAATTCCGTCGCCGGGATCGTCCGCGGCTTTGCCGAGGCCCGCGACATCGCCCGCGACGTGGCCGCCCGCGCCGCGGCCATCGCGCGCGACGGCTCCATCGGGCCGCCGCTGCCGCCCGGCCATCCGCACCGCCCCGCCGCGGTGCTGACCACCGCGCCGCGGCTGATCCCGGCAGCGCGGCTGGTCTTGGAATGCGGGATGACGATCACCGCCCTGCCACGGGATCGCACCGGCTGGGGGCGGCTTGCGCGGCTGATCTCAGTGGGCCGGCTGCGGGCCGACAAGGGCGCATGCCACCTGACGCTGGAGGATCTGCTGGACTACGGCGAGGGGATGGAGCTGCTGCTGCACCCGCCCGAACCGGTGGGGTCGACCGCGGGGACAGCACCGGCGGCAGGCGTCCTGCCCTGCGGCGCCAGTGCCGCCTGGCTGGCCCGCGCCCGGCGGCTGATCCGGCGCTTCGGCGAACGGACCACGCTTCTGGCGGCGCCCCGCTACGACGGGCAGGACGCCGCGCACCTCGATGCCTGCGCGGCGCTGGCCGGCGCGCTCGGCGTGCCACTGGCGGCCTCGGCCGGGCCGCTGATGCACGAAGGCCGGCGGCGGCGGCTGACCGACGTGCTGACCGCCATCCGCACCGGCACGCGCATCGACAACCTGGGACGGGCAGCCATGGCCAATGCCGAACGGCGCCTGCGCAGCGAGGCGGAACTGCGCCGCATCCTCGGCCCCCATGCTGCGGCGGTTGACGAGGCCGCGCGCATCGCCCGCCGCTGCACCTTCGCGCTCGACGAGCTGCGCTATGACTACCCCACCGAGGTCGTAGGCTCCGAAACCGCGCCCGAGCGCCTGGCCCGGCTGGCCGAGGAGGGCCTGACCTGGCGCTATCCCGGCGGCGCGCCTGCGCATGTCCGCAGCCAGATGCACCACGAACTGGCCCTGATCGGCAAGCTCGGCTACGACCCCTACTTCCTCACGGTGCACGACATCGTCGCCTTCGCGCGCTCCCGCGGCATCCTCTGCCAGGGGCGCGGATCGGCGGCCAACTCGGTCGTCTGCTACGCGCTCGGCGTCACCTCCGTCAGCCCCGAGATCGGCACGATGGTCTTCGAACGCTTCGTCAGCGAGGCCCGCGACGAGCCCCCCGACATCGACGTGGATTTCGAACACGACCGCCGCGAAGAGGTGATCCAGCACATCTACGAACGCTACGGCCGCCACCGCGCGGGCCTGTGTGCCACGGTGATCCACTATCGCGGCAAGCGGGCGCTGCGCGAGGTGGGCCGCGCCATGGGCCTCAGCGAGGACACGATCGCCGCGCTCTCCTCCCAGCTCTGGGGCTTCTTCTCGACCAACGGGCTGGAGGATCGGCGGATGCGCGAGATCGGGCTCGACCCGACCGACCCGCGCCTGCGGCAGACCCTTGCGCTGGTCTTCGAGATCCAGGGCTTTCCCCGCCATCTCAGCCAGCATGTGGGCGGCTTCGTGATCACCGAAGGCCGGCTGGACGAGCTGGTGCCCATCGAGAACGCGACGATGGAGGACCGGACGGTCATCTGCTGGGACAAGGACGACATCGACACGCTCGGCATCCTGAAGGTCGATATCCTGGCGCTCGGCATGCTCTCGTGCGTGCGCCGGGCGTTCGACCTGATCCGCCGGCACCACCGGACGGACTATTCGCTGGCCACCCTTCCGCCCGAGGACCCGGCCGTCTACGACATGCTGTGCGCGGCCGACAGCCTTGGCGTCTTCCAGGTGGAGAGCCGGGCGCAGATGAACTTCCTGCCGCGGATGCGCCCGCGCTGCTTCTACGATCTTGTGATCGAGGTCGCCATCGTGCGGCCGGGCCCCATCCAGGGCGACATGGTCCACCCCTACCTCAAGCGCCGCAACGGCGAGGAGATCGTGGAGTTCCCCTCCGACGCGCTTGGCAAGGTGCTGGGCAAGACGCTGGGCGTGCCGCTCTTCCAGGAACAGGCAATGCAGATCGCGATCACCGGCGCGGGCTTCACGCCCGACGAGGCGGACCGGCTGCGCCGGGCGCTGGCAACCTTCAAGAAGGTCGACAAGGTGACGCCGCTGAAGGGGCGGTTCATCACCGGCATGCTGAAGAACGGCTATCCGCTGGAATTCGCGGAGCGGTGCTTCGGCCAGATCGAGGGGTTCGGCAGCTATGGCTTTCCCGAAAGCCATGCGGCCAGCTTTGCGCTGCTGGTCTATGCCTCGTCGTGGTTGAAGTTCCACCATCCGGGCATCTTCGCAGCCGCATTGCTGAACTCCCAGCCGATGGGCTTCTACGCGCCGGCGCAGATCGTCCGCGATGCCCGCGCGCACGGAGTCGAGGTGCGCCCCGTCTGCATCAACGCCAGCTACTGGGAGTGCACGATGGAGCCCGACGGCCGCGGCGGCCTGGCGCTGCGCCTCGGATTCCGGATGATCAAGGCGATGCGCGAGGAAGAGGCGGGATGGATCGCCGCGGCGCGCGGCAACGGCTACCGGGGCGTCCACGACGTGTGGCGCCGGGCCGGCACGCCGCCGCGGCTCTTGCACCTTCTGGCCGAGGCGGATGCGTTCGCCACGCTGGGCCTTGCGCGCCGGGACGCGCTCTGGGAGGCGCGGTCGATCACCGGCGAGGCGCCGTTGCCGCTCTTCGCGGGCGATCTGGATGGCGAAGCGCTGAACGAACCGGCGGCGCACCTGCCCGCGATGAGCGAAGGCGAGGAGGTGGTGGAAGATTACGTGGCCATCCGCCTGACGTTGCGCAGCCACCCGCTTGCGCTGATCCGCGCGCGCCTGACGCCGGGCTGGGAGGTTGGCGACACGCCGCAGGTGCCCGCCCTGCCGGAGGCGGCCGCGGCCGGCCCGGGCGACCGGTCGCTGCGTGCCGTGGCGGGGCTGATGCGCACCGATGTCTGGGGGCGCGAGCCCGCAGGGCCGGCCGGGCCGGCGGGGACATCGCGGTAGGGGCGCCTCGCCGCCCATCGCCCGAGGCCCACCCCCGCAACCGGGCGGTCGGAGGGCAGATCGCCCACGATCAAGGAGACGACGAGCCGCACTCAGGTCGCCAGGACCATCGGAACGCCGGTATCGCCCGAAGCCGTGACGAGGATCGGACCGAGTGCTGGAACGGCGTCGCTCTCCAGGTCGCCCGCCTCGATCTCATCCGTCCGCTTCGCCCATGGCGGCCATCCCGGACGTGCCTGCCGCCGAAGACGGCCGATGCGGCACCGACGTCAGCGCAACCGTCGCAGCAGTTCCGCCGAGGCGTATCCGTCCGGAACCATCCCGACCGATGCCTGGAACCGCCGGATCGCTTCGATGGTGTTGGGGCCGATCCGGCCGTCCACGCCGTCGGTGTCGAAGCCGCGCGAGGTGAGCCGCCGCTGGATCTCCTGACGCTCGGAGAACTTGAGCGCCTGGTCGCCGCGCGGCCACGCCTGCCGGAAGGCCGGGCGTCCCTTCAGCCTGTCGCTCAGATGGCCCACGGCGATCACGTAGCTGTCGGCCGCGTTGTAGCGTTCGATCACCCGGAAGTTCTTGAAGATCATGAAGGCCGGGCCCCTCGCGCCGGCCGGCAGCAGGATCTCGGCCGCGCCATGGTTCTGCACCGGCTGACCGTCCAGCCCCCGCACGCCGGCACGGGTCCAGTCCGCGACCGCGCGGGCGCGGCCGCCCGTCAGCGCGTAATCGAAGCCCTGCGGCAACCGCACCTCGACCCCCCATGGCCTGTTCCTCTGCCAGCCGAACTCGGCGAGATAGGCCGCCGTGGAGGCCAGCGCGTCCGTCGGATCGTCGGACCAGATGTCGCGCTTGCCGTCGCCGCGAAAGTCCACGGCGTAGTCGAGATACGAAGTGGGCATGAACTGGGTATGCCCCATCGCCCCGGCCCAGGAGCCGGTCATGCGGCCCGGCGTGATGTCGCCCTCCTGGATGATCCGCAGCGCCGCGATCAGCTGCTCCTCAAAGAAATCGCCCCGGCGGCCGTCATAGGCCAGCGTGGCCAGCGCCCGGATCACCGGGGTGTTGCCGCGGATCGCCCCATAGGAGCTTTCCAGCCCCCAGACCGCCACGACGACCTCCTTGTCGACGCCGTAGCGCGCCTCGATCCCGTCGAGCACGGTGGCGTATCGGCGAAGGGCCGCGCGCCCGTTGGCGATCCGCGAGGCGCTGACCGCCCCGTCGAGATAATCCCAGAGCGACTTGCTGAACTCCGCCTGATTGCGGTCGAGCGCGATGAGGTCACGGTCGAGGCGAAGGCCGGAAAGGGCGCCGTTTAGCACGTCGACCAAGACGCCCTGGCGCCGCGCCCGCGGCGCGAACTCGAGGATCCAGGCGTCGAAGCCGGCATCGGAGGCGACCACCTCGACCCGTGGCTCTCCCGAAGCGGCCCGGGCGGCGAGGGCCGGACGAAGCGCCGGACGCGGCGAAGAGGCCACCCGCGCCATGGCGGGTGCGGCGGGTGCGGCGGCCGGCTGTTGGGCGGCTGCAGCGATTGCCGGGCGGGGCTGTGGCTTCGGCGCCTGCGCCGCGACCGGTAACGCCACAAGAAGGGCGACGACGATGGTGACGCACGAGGCGCCGGGGCTTGCTGCTCGCATGGAGCCCTCCTGTATAGGGGCCTGACCGCTTCTTGCTTTGTCGCCATTCTACTGCAAGACGAAGGGCGGGCAAAGCATGGCGATGCTGCAGGGGCTGCGAGCGGTCAGCGGCGCGTGCGCGCCACCTTGCGCTTGGCCTTCGAGGCACCCGTCTTGGCCTTCGCGGCCCGCCGGCCGAAGGGCTTGCCGCCCCCGCGGCGCGCCGCGGTCGGGCCGCGGGGCAGGGCATCGCCCTCCACCTCGAGCAGATCGAGCGCGATGCCGCCCGTCACCGGCACGGCCTCGGCCAGACGCACGAGAACGCGCTGCCCCAGCCCCAGCACCCGCCCGCTGTCAGAGCCCATCAGCGTCTGCGCCACCGCATCGTGGTGGAAATACTCATTCCCCAGCGTGCGGATCGGCACCAGACCGTCCGCGCCGGTGCCGTCGAGCTTCACGAAAAGGCCGAACCTCGTGACGCCCGAGATGCGGCCCGCGATCTCGCTGCCCACCCGCTCCGACAGATAGGCCGCGAGGTACCGGTCGGTGGTGTCGCGCTCGGCCACCATCGAACGGCGTTCGGTGTCGCTGATGTGCTTCGCGGTCTGCTCCATCCACTCCGCCTCCGGCGTCGGGCCCGCCGCCTCCCAGCCATGGGCGGCGATCAGCGCCCGGTGCACGATCAGATCGGCGTAGCGACGGATGGGCGAGGTGAAGTGCGCATATTGCCGTAGCGCCAGGCCGAAATGCCCAAAATTCTGCGGGGAGTAGTAGGCCTGGGTCATCGACCGCAGGGTGCTGAGGTTGATCAGCTCCGCCGCATCGGTGCCTTCGGCTTGGTGCAGCAGGCGGTTGAGGTGCCGCGTCTGCAGAACCTGCCCCTTCGCCAGGGTCAACCCGCTGGCCTGCGCCACCTCGCGCAGCGCATCGAGCTTCTCCGGCGGCGGCTCTTCATGGACGCGGTAGACGAGCGGCTGGCGCTTCGCGGCCAGCGTCTCGGCCGCGCAGACATTGGCGAGGACCATGAAATCCTCGATCAGCCGATGCGCCTGCCGCCGCTCCCGGAAAGCCACGGAGCTCACGCGCCCGTCTTCTCCCAACTCGATGCGCCGTTCCGGCAGGTCAAGGTCAAGCGGCTGGCGGGCCTCGCGTGCCTGCGCTGCGGCCCCGTGGGCGGCGTAGAGCGGGGCGATCACCCCGGCCATCAGCGCCGCGGCGCGCTCCGTCGGGCGCCCGTCCACCGCGTCCTGCACCTCGTCGTAGGTCAGCGAGGCAGCCGAGCGCATCATCGCCCGCTCGAACCGGTGGCCGACCTTGCGGCCCTCGGCATCCAGCACCATGCGTAGCGCGAGGCACGGCCGCGCCACGCCCTCGTGCAACGAGCACAGATCGCCGGAAAGCCGATCCGGCAGCATCGGCACCACCCGGTCCGGGAAATAGGTCGAGTTGCCCCGCGTTCGCGCCTCGCGGTCCAGCGCGCTGCCCGGCCGCACGTATTGGGCGACATCGGCAATGGCGACCCAGACGACGTGGCCGCCGGGGTTGGCGGGATCATCGTCCGGGGCCGCATGGACGGCGTCGTCGTGGTCGCGGGCATCCGCCGGGTCGATGGTGACGAGCGGCAGATCGCGAAGATCGGTGCGCTTTCCAAGGGGCGCGGGCTTCTGGGCGTCAGCCTCGGCAATCGCCTCATCCGAGAAGTCGTCGGGGATGCCGTGCTGGTGGATCGCGATCAGCGAGACGGCGCGCGGCGCGGAAGGATCGCCCAGCCGCGTCACGATGCGCGCCGATGGCAGACCGAGCTGGCTGCGCGGGCCGGTGCCCTCGGCCTCCACAAGCTCGCCGTCCTTCGCGCCGTGCGTGGCCCCGGGGGCAACCCGCCATTCGCGGTCGGCCTTCTTGTCGATGGGCACAATCCGCCCGCCCTCGGCCCCCTCGCGGAACACGCCGAGGAGGCGCCGCGGATTGGTGCCGATGCGCCGGATCAGCCGTGCTTCGTAGGCGTGATCCTCGGCGCCCACATGCGCCACGCGCGCCAGGATCCTGTCGCCCGCGCCCATGGCGGGGTCCGCGGCCCGCGGGAGGAACAGGATCACCGGGTCCGGCCCGTCGCCGTGCCATTCCAGCGGCTTGGCGAAGAGATCGCCATCGCCCGAAGGCTCCAGCATCTCCAGCACGGTCACCGGTGACAGGCGGTCCGGATCGCGATAGGTCCGCCGTCGCTTTTCCAGGTGCCCCTCGCGCTCCAGGTCCTTCAGGACCGACTTCAGATCGATCCGCGCCGCCCCCTTGATGCCGAAGGCACGGGCGATGTCGCGCTTCGAGGTCTGGGTGGGATGCTCCGCGATCCAGGCGAGGATCTGGGCCTTGGTCGGGATCTCGGTCATGCAGCGGCAGGTAGCACGTGCACCCGGGCGCGTCACCGGGAAAGGGCACGGTCAGAGCAAGCGGGTCATGTCGCGATGCGGGATGCCGGCGTCGAGGTAGACCGGGCCGTAGGCACAAAAGCCCAGGCGTTCGTAGAAGCCGATCACGGGCACCTGCGCGCCCAGCTTCGCGGCGCGGATGCCGGGCAGCGCCGCCGCGTACGTCAGGCACGCCTGCATCAGCGCCGCCCCGGCTCCGCGGCCGCGCTCGGACGCCAGGAGACATACGCGGCCGATCTTCGCGATATTGCCGGCCACGACGATCCGCGCCGTGCCCACGGGCCGGCCCTCCCGCCGCGCCAACAGGTGGATGGCGGCCGCATCGTGTTCGTCACGCTCGATCTCGGCGGGCACCTTCTGCTCGACCACGAACACCTGCATCCGCAGCGCGAGGCACGCGGCGAAGTCGTCGGTGACGGCGATCTCCAGCGTCACGCGAAATAACTGCGGAGTATGCGGGTGTAGACGGAGGCCAGCGCGGGGATCTGCGCCGCCTCCACCCGTTCGTCGACCTCGTGCATGGTGCGGCCCAGAAGCCCGAATTCCACAACCGGGCAATGATCCTTGATGAAGCGGGCATCCGAGGTGCCGCCGGAGGTGGAGAGGGCCGGCAGCAGCCCGGTCTCGGCTTTCACCGCCTCTGCGACGAGAGCCGAGAGCGCCCCCGGAGGCGTCAGGAAGCAATCCCCGGAGACATCCATCTGCAGGTCGAAGCCGATGCCGGTCTCGGCGGTCACGGCATCGGCGGCCTCCTGCAGGCGCGCCAGCAGGGCCTCCCCCGTCCAGCGATCGTTGAAGCGGACGTTCACGATTGCCCGCGCCGACGCCGGAATGACGTTCTGCGCGGGGTTGCCGGTGTCGAACGTCACTGCGGCGAGCGTCGAGGGATCGAAATGCGCCGTGCCTGCGTCCAGCGGCTGCGAAGAGAGCCTGTCTACCAGGCGGGCCAACGCGGGCACGGGATTGCGCGCACGGTGGGGATAGGCGGCATGGCCCTGCACGCCCGTCGCCTTCAGGTGAAACGTCGCCGAGCCGCGCCGCCCAATCTTCACGGTGTCGCCGAAGCGTTCCACGCATCCCGGCTCGCCGACGATGCAGGCCGTCATCGCCTCGTCCTGGGCTTTCATCCAGTCGAGGATTGCAAGCGTTCCGTCCGTGCTCGGCCCTTCCTCATCACCCGTCACGGTCACGATCAGCGCACCGTCCGGGGTCTCTGCTGCCATGCGGATCGCGGCTGTCACGAAGGCGGCGACGCCCGATTTCATGTCGGTCGCACCGCGGCCCATGAGATACCCCTCGCGCGTCTCGGCGCCGAAGGGGTCGCAGCTCCAGGCCGCCGCGTCGCCGACCGGAACGACGTCGGTATGGCCGTTGAAGCCGAAGGTGCGAGGATGGCCGCGCGGACCCCAACGGGCGAAGAGGTTCGCGACGCCGTTGCGATCAACCCGCGTGCAGGCGAACCCGGCCGCGCTCAGAATATCGTCGAGCAATGTCAGCGCGCCGCCCTCTTCCGGGGTCACGCTGCGGCAGCGGATGAGCCGTGCGGTGAGATCGACCGGGTCGATCTGCGTGGCGTCCGGGCGTGGTGGGGGATTGTCCGGCATTAGGGGCGGCTCCTGTTCGGAGGCCAGACCTAGCGCCGCCGGACGCTTCGAACAAGCCGCCGATCAGGGATCCGGCTTGTCGTAGAACGGGGTCATCTGCGCCACGATCACCGCGTTGTCGGCCAGCGCGCGCGCCATCAGCTGCCGCTCATCGGGAGAGATGTCATGACCCTCGGCCAGCCGCTCCTCCAGCGTGCCGTAGCCCGACACGTCGAGCGGCGCCATCTCTGCCTGCTTGAGGATCGCCACGGTCTCCCGCACCGCCTCGGCCTCGTCGACGCCAGCGGCAAAGCACATCAGCGCCGCGCCAGTGGCGTCTTTCGGCAAGCCGTCTCCCGACCTGCGCCCGACCTCTACCAGCAGGGTGTAGACCTCCACCCGAGATCCTTCCTTCGGCATGAAAATTGGCTGCCCCGCATTTTTTGCGGGGCAGCCATGTAACGTTCGGGGCTCCGGCACAAGGCCCGAGCGGCGTATTGTCAGGCCGTGCGGCCCTTGATCATCCGGTACGCCCAGATCAACAGGCAGGCACCGACGATACCGACAATCAGCTGGCCGATCCAGCCGCCCAGTGTGGCGCCGAAGATCACAACAAGGATGAAATTCAGTACGATCGCGCCGACGATGCCGAGGATGATGTTCATCAGCAGGCCATGATTTGTATTCATAACCTTCTCTGCGATCCACCCCGCAAGGCCGCCAACGATGATGGCGGCGATCCAGCCCAAGCCTTCCATAGTGCCCACTCCAATTCCAGTTGCGTTGCCCATCCAACACAGGCCCCGCGGATCGGTTCCCGTCAATCGCGGAGGAGATCGTTGATCGAGGTCTTCGAACGTGTCTTGGCGTCGACCCGCTTGACGATGACCGCGCAATAAAGATGCACGCCGCCGGCAGAGGGCATCGAGCCCGCGACCACGACCGACCCGGCGGGAACCTCGCCATAGCTTACATTGCCGGTTTCGCGGTCGACGATCTTGGTGCTTTGCCCGAGGAAAACCCCCATGCCCAGAACCGACCCCTCCCGCACGATGACGCCCTCGACCACTTCCGAACGGGCGCCGATGAAGCAGCCGTCCTCGATGATCGTGGGGCCCGCCTGCATGGGCTCCAGCACGCCGCCGATGCCGACTCCGCCCGAAAGATGGACGTTCTTGCCGATCTGCGCGCAGGACCCCACGGTGGCCCACGTATCTACCATCGTGCCGCGATCGACATACGCACCGAGATTGACGAAGCACGGCATCAGGACCACGCCGGGCGCGATATAGGCCGAGCGCCGAACCACGCAGTTGGGAACCGCGCGAAAGCCCGCCTCGCGCCAACGGTTCTCGCCCCATCCCTCGAACTTGCTGTCGACCTTGTCCCACCAGCCACCGCCTTGCGGCCCGCCCGGCTGGTGCGCCATGTCCTTCAGCCGGAAACCCAGAAGCACGGCCTTCTTGGCCCACTGGTTCACGTGCCACGTGCCGTCATCGCCGCGCTCGGCGACCCGCAGGCGGCCCTCGTCCAGCGCGGCCAGCGTCTGTTCCACGGCATCCCGGGTCTCGCCGCCGGTCGCCGGCGTGATGCTGTCGCGCGCTTCCCATGCGGCCTCGATCGCGGTCTCAATCTCGGCGTTCGCGGCGGGATCGGGCATGGGGGCGTCCTTGCTATTGTTTGTGCTGGTCTCGGTCGCCACCGGGCTATAGTCGGGTCAAATGCCTGACGCAATGTCGCCACACCCCGCTGCGATGGTCCCGTCATGACGGACCAGAAGGCCCATCCGCTGCCGGATGCGCGCGGGGATCTGCAACGCGCCCGGACCATACCCGATACACCTCAGACCCGCTCGCCGACCCACCGGTTGGCCTTCGCCGACGAGGACTTCCTGTCGCGCGACGACCTGCGCCCCGTCCGGCTGCAACTAGAGCTTCTCAAGGCGCAGACCGCGCTTGATGCCGCGGGGATCGACAGCACGGTGGTCATGTTCGGCGGCGCCCGGATCGTGTCGCCGGAGCGGTCCGTTCAGGCGCGCACCCCTGGCGCGGCGAAGCTGACCCGTTTCTACGAGGAGGCCCGGGAATTCGCGCGGCTGGTCACGCTGAAAAGCATCGCCACGGGCAACCGCGACCATGTGATCGTGACCGGCGGCGGCCCCGGCGTGATGGAGGCGGGCAACCGCGGCGCGCAGGAGGCCGGCGGCGTCTCTATCGGTCTTGGCATCGTCCTGCCGCACGAGCAGGCGCCCAATCCCTACGTCACGCCGGAGCTGAGCTTCAACTTCCACTATTTCGCCATTCGCAAGATGCACTTCCTCATGCGGGCGCGGGCGATCACGGTCTTTCCCGGCGGGTTCGGCACGCTCGACGAACTGTTCGAGGCGCTGACGCTGATCCAGACGCGGCGGATGGCGCCCGTGCCGATCCTGCTTTTCGGTGAAGCCTTCTGGCGCGGTATCGTAAACTGGGAGGCGCTGGTGGCAGCCGGCACCATCGGGGCTGACGATCTGAACCTCTTCAGCTACGTCGAGAATGCCCGGGATGCCCTGAAGCTGATCGAGGCGGCGGAGGCAACGGCCCCCGCCTGACCCTTCGGCTTCAGGCGCGCGCCTTCGCGCCGAGCCGGTCCACCCCGGAGGCCGCCAGAACCGCATCCGCGATCGCCCCGGCATCGAGACCCGCCATGCGGTACATCGCGTCGGGGCTGGCCTGGTCGATGGGGCGATCCGGCAGCGTCAACGTGCGCACGGCCAGCCCCCGGTCAAGCCGGCCGCTGGCGGCGAGATGGTGCAGGACCCGCGCGCCGAAACCACCCTGCACGCCATGTTCGACCGTGATCAGGACGCCATGCTCGGCCACCAGCCTGTCGATCAGGTCGGTGTCGAGCGGCTTGGCGAAACGGGCATCGGCCACGGTCACCCCAAGCCCCCGCGCCTCGAGCGCCTCCGCCGCCGCAAGACAATCGGCCAGCGGCGCCCCGAAGCTCAGGAGCGCGGCCTGCCCGCCCTCGCGCACCACGCGCCCGCGCCCGATCTCCAGCACTTCGCCCGCCGCCGGCAGCGCCACGCCGGTGCCTGCGCCGCGCGGATAGCGGAAGGCGATGGGGCCTGCATCGTGGGCCGCGGCGGTGGCGGTCATGTGCATCAGCTCCGCCTCGTCGGCCGCCGCCATCACCACGAAATTCGGCAGGTTCGCGAGATACGCCACATCGTAGGCGCCGGCATGGGTCGGCCCGTCGGCCCCCACAAGCCCGGCGCGGTCGATGGCGAAGCGCACGGGCAGGTTCTGCAGGCTGACGTCGTGCACGACCTGGTCGTAGGCGCGCTGCAGGAAGGTCGAGTAGATCGCGCAGAAGGGTCGCAGGCCGGAGGCCGCGAGGCCCGCCGCGAAGGTCACGCCGTGCTGCTCGGCCATGCCGACGTCGAAGACCCGCGCCGGAAACCGCGCTGCCATCTTGTCGAGCCCGGTGCCGCCCGGCATGGCCGCCGTGACCGCCACGATGCGGGGATCGGCGGCGGCCAGGTCCGTCAGGGCGTTCCCGAAGACGGAGGTATAGGAGGGTGCGCCGGGCTTGCCCTTGGCCTGCGCTCCGGTGCCCACGTCGAACTTCGACACGCCGTGGCCGCGGTCGGCGCTGGTCTCGGCCGGGGCATAGCCCTTGCCCTTTACGGTGCAGGCATGGATCAGGATTGGCCCGGTCGCCCGGCCGCGGGTGGCGCGCAGAACGGCCAGTAGCTGCCCCATGTCGTGGCCGTCGATGGGGCCGACATAGCTGAAGCCCAGTTCCTCGAAAACCGTGCCGCCGCCCGGCATGCCGGTCACCAGCTGCCGGGCGCGCCGCGCGCCGTCCCGAAGCGGGCCCGGCAGGCTGGCCTCGAACCCCGCGGCGAGGTCCTTCAGCGGCGGCAGCGGCGTGTTCGCATAGAGCCCCGACAGATCAAGAGGACATCGCGCCGGTCGGCGGGGCGATGGACATCTCGTTGTCGTTGAGGATCACGAACATGCGCCGGCCTTCGTGGCCGGCATTGTTCAGCGCCTCGTAGGCCATCCCGGCGCTGATCGCCCCGTCGCCGATCACGGCGATGGCGTCGCCCGTGGGCTGGCCCATGTCGCGCCCCACCGTGAAGCCGAGCGCGGCCGAGATGGAGGTGGAGGAATGCGCCGCGCCGAACGGGTCGTATTCGGATTCCGCCCGTTTGGTAAAGCCGCTGAGGCCGCCTTCCTGCCGCAGGGTCCGGATCCTGTCGCGCCGGCCGGTGAGTACCTTGTGCGGGTAGCATTGGTGGCCCACGTCGAAGATCAGCTTGTCGCGCGGCGTATCGAAGACCGCGTGGATCGCCACGGTCAGCTCGACCACGCCGAGCGACGAGCCCAGATGCCCGCCGGTGGTACTGACCGCGTCGATCACCTCGGCGCGAACCTCGTCGGCCAGGCGCTTCAGGTCGTCGTCGCTCAGGTGCCTGAGGTCGGCCGGCCCGGCGACCGCATCCAGCAGGGGGGTCGGCGCCTTGGTGCCCTGCACCTCGTCGACGTTGCTGCCATCCATGTCGTCTCTCCCCCTGACCGCGTTCGGTCCGTTGTCGTGGCGAGGCGCCGGAAACCCGAGGCGCCGCGAAGGAAACCCTCCGCGGCACCGGGTTCCTGGGGCCACCAGGAAGGGAACCGAGGCCAGGGCCCCGAAGCCAGACCCCATGGGAGGGGCCCGACAGGTGTGCGAGGCGGGCGGCGCGCGCCAGACGCGGGCCGCCCGGACCTCAGGCGTTCCGCAGGTCGGTCGGGTCGGCCGGCGCCATCGCCGACCAGGGCGTCGGGTCTGCCGCTTCCTTGCTTTCGGGCGGAAGCGCCCGGCTGAGAAGGATCAGCAGCCAGAAGAAGACCCCGATGCTGATGAAGATGGCAGCGCCGTAGAGGGCCCCCTTCCCCATCAATCCGCCGATCTCCATCTGTCGGCGGAAGAAATCGGACGTGCCCAGTTCGTACGGCTCCGTCGCTTTGTCGTCAGCCATTGGTCATGCCCTCCCTTACCGGTCCAGCGGCGCGTAGTTGTGGTCCTGCGCCCAGGAATACCAGTCGTCCACGACCGTTCCCGTGATCAGGATGCCGATGCCGCCCGTCAGCGTCGTCAGGACGGCGAACCACCAGGCCCAGCGATGGATGCCCTCCATCGTCGCGTTGAAGCCCATGGTCCACCTCCAGAACAGCGCGGCGCGTTCGGAGGCCGTGCCCCGATCCACGATCTGCTCGATCTCTCGGTCGCCGCCGAAGCGGGAGACGGCCAGGATCGTCGCCCCGTGCATCGCGAAGAGCAGGGCCGACCCGTAGAGGAACACGATCGAGAGCGCGTGGAACGGGTTGTAGAAGAGGTTGCCGTAGGTGAGCGAGAAGAGGTTCGTCCAGTCGAGGTGGCTGAAGATGCCGTAGGGCACCGCCTCGGACCACGACCCCATGAGGATCGGGCGGATGAGGCCAAGGACCAGGAACAGCCAGATCGCGCTGCCGAAGGCCCAGAAGACGTGCTTGCCCATCTTCATCTGCTCGGCCAGCACCCAGCACCGCGCCCACCAGGTCATCACCGAGATGAGGAGGAAGAACGAGGCGATGAACCAGCCCAGGCCCTCGCCCAGCGGCGGGATGCGCAGGCCGTATTCGGCGGGTGGCGGCTCCAGCGAGAAGTAGAAGAGGTCGCGGGCGAAGACCGCCGGGTTGTAGCCCGCCTGATCCCAGTAGCTGATGCCCACGATGAAGAACCAGAGCAGGCCCGTGGCGAGCGAGATCACCCCGAAGGCGCCGAGGTAGATCGGCCCCAGCTGGGCGTTGCCCATCCACCCGATGAGGGTGGAGTATCCGGGCTGGCCGACCCGCTCGCCGAGGTCGATGTCCTCGGCCATGCCCATCTCGGGCACGCCCTGGACCTGGACCTGAGTGATCATGTTCTGGTTCTCGGGGGTGAATATTCCGACGTAGTTAGCCATTGACGCCTCCCTCGATGCCGGACCACCACGGCAGGTTGATGTACCAGTCCCACCAGTAGATCCATTGATCGAACCAGATGGTGCCGGAGATGACGATGCAGACCGCGCTCCAGAAGCCCGCATTCAGGGCCAGCAGCAGACCGAGGCGGTGGATGCCCAGCGTGCCGACCGAATAGCCGATGTAATCGCGGAAGAACGTGTCTTCGTGATCCGGCGTCTTCATCTCGGTTCCCTTCTTGGGGTTCACCGCGCTGAGCACGAGCGCGCCGTGAAGCGCCAGGGCCAGGGTCGTGGTGAAGAAGAAGGTGATCGCGATCATATGCGCCGGGTTGTAGTGGAAGTTGCCGTAGGCGTAGCCGACGTTGCTGACCCAATCGAGGTGGCTGAAAATGCCATACGGGAAGGCATGGCCCCAGGCGCCCATCAGGATCGGGCGGATGACGACCAGCGTCGTATAGGCGAAGATCGCAACGCCGAAGGCGAAGGGCACGTGGTAGCCCATGCCCAGCTTGCGGCAGATCTCGACCTCCCGCAGCAGCCAGCTGATGAAGGCGCCATGGGCGCAGATCGTGATGATCTGCCAAAGCCCGCCGTCGGCCAGCGGCGCCATGCCGAGGCCGTACTGCAGGCCGGGTGGCTCGATCGAGATCAGCCAGGGATTGAACTCGCCCTGAACGGACGCCCCCCAGAAGATCAGGATGGTGCCGAGCGCGGCGAAGAAGACGGTCGTGACCCCGAAGAAGCCAACGTAGAACGGCCCGACCCAGAAATCGAACAGATCGCCGCCGATGAGCGTGCCCCCCGGCACGCGGTATTTTCGTTCGAAGCTGAGCAGTGCCATACTTCAACCCTCGTGTTGGGCGGCCCCCGGGGGCGGGGGTCGTCGGTGATGACGGTTTGCTCCGGGCGGGCGGTCAGCCGGCCGCCCGGAACGGGGTCGGATGGGCTATTCGGCCGCCATGGCTTCGCGGTCGTACTTGGCCGCGGCGATGTCGAACCAGTTGTAGCTCTCGGTGCTGAGCAGAACGAGATGGATCATCGCCGCCAGCAGGAAGAGGAACACGCCCTGGGCCACGAAAACGCGGCGAGGGTCGAAGACCAGCCAGATCTTGTAGAACTTTTGCATGGGTCAGTTCTCCTTCAGAACCAGGGGCGCCAGATCAGCACCGCCAAGTGGGCGACGAGGGCGACGGCGGTGAAGAGCCACAATCCGCTCATGTAGACGGAGTGCAGTTCCTGCGCCTGCTCATCGGTAAGGCCTGTGAACGACAGACCGGTATTTTCAGCCATTTAACTTTCCTCCGGAACGTAAGGACTGACGCCGCAGGTCCCCTGCGGCGGGGCGAACCCGTCGGGCAATGCGGCCCGTCGGGGGTATCGGCCGGGCCTTGCGACACCGGCAGATGGGAAGGTCGGCGAAAGTGGGCACGGGCATCGCACCGCGGCTCAGGCCGAGAAGATCATGGGCGTGATGATGCGCGCCTGGCTCCAGGCCCGCGCCACCGGCCCGCGCCGGGCGATCCGGCCCGAGCGCAGCGATTGCAGCCCCCAGGACAGCAGCGCCAGCGGCACGGTCGCCGCGAAGATGATGGCGAAGTAGATGTAGAACTCCGTCCGGGGCGGCTTGTGGCTGCGCGCCTGGCGGTCGACCCGGCCGGAGATCCCCTGAGCGGCGAAGACGGGCCCGTTGTTGGTCTGATCGGTCATCTGTCTCTCCTGTTGGTCCGGGGCCCGAGGGGCGCCTTGGCTGTGATTGATAGGAAGGGGCGGCTCATGGCTCCGCCCGATCGAGGATGTCTGCCGGCGCCATGGCGCGCAGCGTGTCGATCTCGACGCTCTCGGCGCCGGCGGCGAGCGTCGCGCGCTCGGCGGCGTCGCGCAGGCCCTTGGCCGCAGAGATCCGCGTGAGAACAGGGTGTTCGGCGACGATCCGGTCGAGCAGCGCCAGCGCATCGGCCGCCCAGGGCAGATCGCGGCGCAGGGGCGTCGGCGTGGCGGCGGCGGCATCCATCTGGGTGCCGAGCGGCAGGATGTGGAAGAGTGCATCGAAGAGCCCGTTGCAGACTTCCTGCAGAAGGTAAGTGGCGCCGGCATAGCCCATGAAGGGCGTTCCGGTGGCGCGGCGGATGGCGGCGCCCGGGAAGCTAGCGGGGATGAACGTGGGCCGCGGCCCGTGCCCCGCCCCCATCTCGGCCAGGTACATCTTCTCGTTGATCGACCCCATCACGACCAGCGGCCGCTTGGCGTGCAGCGTCGCCCGCACCGCGTCGTTGTCGGTCTTCTTGCCGGCGACGCGGGAGGTGGCCAGCGCGCAGGGCAGGCCCAGCTCGTCCTCCAGGTAGTGCCGGATGCCGCGGGTGTAGGTCTCGTTGGCAACGATCCCGAAGCTGGCGGTGGCGAAGAAATCCTGGGTGACCGAGCGCCAGAGGTCCCAGACCGGCTTGATCGTCGAATGCTTTTCGCGCTCGATGAAGGGCTCGGGATCCAGCCCCAGCATCTCGCCCAGCGACCGCAGGAACCGGGTCGTGCTGTCGATGCCGATGGGGGCCTGCAGGTAGGGCTTGCCCAGAACCTCGCAGAGGCCCCGCCCGAACTCGCGGTACATGCAGACGTTGGCGTCGGCGTTCACCAGGTTGCGCATCTCGGCGAGGTGCGCGCCGAGCGGCATCACCATGTTGACTTCGGCGCCGATGCCCTCCACCAGCCGCCGGATCTCGGCGAGGTCCGAGGGCATGTTGAACGTGCCGTACATGGGCCCCAGGATGTTGACCCGCGGCGCGGATCCCTCGGCGCGCTTCACTTCCTTGGGCATCCGGCCCTTGGTCATCCCGAACTCGGTGAAGATCCAGGTCATCGCCCGGTCGGCGGCCTGCCACTGGTCCTCGTCGATGGTGCGCGGCAGAAACCGTTGAATGTTCGTGCCTTGCGGGGTCACGCCGCCGCCGATCATCTCGGCGATGGAGCCGGTGACCACCACCGCCGGCAGCGCCGGGTCCAGCGTCGACCAGGCCTGCTTCATCGCGCCCTCGGTGCCGTCGCGACCCAGCTCGTCCTCGCCCAGCCCCGTGACCACGATGGGCAGTTCATGCGGCGGCAGCCCGTCGGTATAGTGCAGGACGCTCGTCACCGGCAGGTTCTCGCAGCCCACCGGGCCGTCGATCACCACCTGCAAACCCTTCACCGCGCAGAAGGCATAGACCGCCCCCCAGTACCCGCCGGCCCGGTCGTGATCCTGGATCAGCATGGGGCGTGCCCCCCCGAAACGGAGCGTCGGCACTCTGTCGGCACTCCGTCGGCAAACCGTCGGACCCCTGCGCGCGCGCAATCAGCAACTCCGCAACGCTTCGACGTTCCGAAAATATCCTCGGGGGGGGCGATCCGCAGGATCGCGGGGGGCAGACAGCCCCCCTCGAAAAACAAGTGAGCCGATACGCGCGCAGCGCGTTCCATTCGGAAACCGCGCGCCATCAGATCATCTCCGCCGCTTTGGCCGCGCGGGCCTGCTTGTCGATCTTCTTCTGGTGCGCGGCGCGGAAGTCGGGGCGCAGGTTCGGCGCGCCTTCCCAGACGCCCGCCGTGTCGCCCCGGCCCACGCCCTCGAAGAAGGCGCGCATGCCGGCCATGCGGTCGCGGTTGCCCATCGCCGCCATCACCACCTGCGCCAGCGATCCGGCACCGGCCGCACCCATCAGCGGGCGGGCGGAGATGAGGTTGGTGTAGTAGAGCGAGGGCACCCCGGCCTCCTTCGCCTTCTGCACCACCGGGGTCGTGCCGATGGCGAGGTCGGGCTTCACCGCCTCCATCGCGGACAGGTCGTCTTCCAGGCTCGCGCGATACTTGACCGTCACGCCCTTCGCCCGCAGCCACTCCGCATCGGCGGCGGACCAGGGGGTCTTCGGGCAGGCGGTGCCCACGTAGGGCACGTGCGCGCCGCTCTCGATCAGCAGGCGGGCCACCAGCAGCTCCGAGCCCTCGTAGCCCGAGAGCGTGATCGTCCCGTCGATCCGGGCGCCGGCCAGCGCCGCCTCGATCCCCGGCAGCGCCGCGTTCTGGGCGGCGCCTACCGCCCCGGCCGGAAGGCCGTAGGCGTCGCCGATCGCCGCCAGCCAGGCGGCGGTGCCGTCGCGGCCGACGGGCGCGGAGCCCACCACGGGGCGGCCGGCGGCCTGAAACTCCCGCACGGAGGCGGTGTAGAACGGGTGGATCGCGGCGCAGACGCCGCAGTCGAGCGCACCGTAGAGCTCGCGCCATTCGCGGGCCGGCACGACCGGCCCCGCGGCCAGGCCCAGCGGCGCCAGAAGCCCGCCGATGATCATCGGGTCGGCCGGGAACATCTCGCCCAGCAGCGCCACGCTCGGGCGGTCGGACTTGCCCTTTGCGGGGCGTGCGACCGGCCCCGCCTCGATCTCGGCGCGCGCATAGTTCAGCATCGCACCGGCCAGGATGTCCTTCGCCTCGGCATGGGTCGGCACGCCGAAGCCCGGCACGTCGATGCCCACGATCCGCACGCCGTCGATCTCCTTGGGCAGCAGCCGCAGCGGCACGCCGGAGGCGGTGGGCACGCAGAGGTTCGTCACCACGATGGCGTCGAGCTTGGCGGGGTCCGCCATCTCGTGGACCGCATCGCGGATGTCCTCGAAGAGCTTGCCGGTCACCAGGCTCTCGGAATTGAACGGCACGTAGCCGACAGAGCGGCGGGCGCCGTAGAAATGGCTTACGAAGGTCAGCCCGTACACGCAGCAGGCCGAGCCCGAAAGCAGGGTGGCGACCCGGCTCATCCGCAGGCCGACCCGGAGCGACCCGAAGGCCGGGCACATGGATTGCGGCTTGTCGTGCGGGCCCTGCGGGTAGTCGGCGGCATATTGTTCCAGGATGTCGCCCATCCCGGCGGCGCGGGCGCGGGCGGCCATCTGGTCTCCCGGGGCATGGCAGCCGCCGGACAGCGCGGTGTCGGTCTCGACCTGGTCGGCCGCGTCGAGGATGGCGTCGTGCAGGTCCATCATGCCCGGCCCTCTTCGCCCGAGGCGCCGCGGCGCATCAGCACCGCGCGCAGCAGGCGCTCGATCTGATCGGTCCTGGCGTCGCGCACGATCTCGCGTACCACGTCGATCTTCTCGTAGCGGCACTGCTCACACATCGTCGTAGACCACTTCGAGGCTGGCCTTCGGCGCTGCGTTCTTGCCGCGCATGTCGAGGTCCGTCGCGGGCTCCAGCACAAAGTTGCCGCCGGTCTGGTCGGCCGAGAAGAGGCCCAGCAGCCCGTCCTGGTTCAGCGGCTCGGGGTGGCCCGGAGGCGCCACGGCCACCGCGTCGCCCAGTTCGGCGAAAAGCTCGCCCCACTGGCAGGCGGCGGTGCCGACGATCTGGTAGTTGGCGGATTTCTTGCGCAGGTCGTCGTCCTGCGGGATCGAGGCCAGCACCGGGATGTTCACCGCTTTCGCGAAGGCCGCGGCCTCGCCGGTGCCGTCGTCCTTGTTGATGACCAGCCCCGCGACGCCGACGTTGCCGCCCATCTTGCGGAAATACTGGACCGCCGAGCAGACGTTGTTGGCGACGTAGAGCGATTGCAGGTCGTTGGAGGCGACGAGGATCACCTTCTGCGCCATGTCCCGCGCGATCGGCAGGCCGAAGCCGCCGCAGACCACGTCGCCGAGGAAGTCGAGCAGGACGTAGTCGAAATCCCAGTCGTGGAAGCCGAGCTTCTCGAGCAGCTCGAAGCCGTGGATGATGCCGCGCCCGCCGCAGCCGCGGCCCACTTCCGGGCCGCCCAGCTCCATCGCGAAGACGCCGCCGCGCTTGAAGCAGACGTCGCCGATGGCGACCTCTTCCCCGGCGAGCTTCTTCCTGGAGGACGTCTCGATGATCGTCGGGCAGGCCTTGCCGCCGAAGAGCAGCGACGTGGTGTCGGATTTCGGGTCGCAGCCGATCAGCAGCACGCGCTTGCCCTGCTCGGCCATCATGTGGCTGAGATTGGCCAGCGTGAACGACTTGCCGATGCCGCCCTTGCCGTAGATCGCGATGATCTGGGTCTTCTTGGTGGGGGCGGACTGGGGCACTTCGAGGGTCGGCGCCGCGGCCTCTTCCTTCAGCGCGGCGTCGTAGTCGCGCAGGTTCGGCACGTCGCCGCCGGTGGGGCGCAGGATCGGGGTGTCGAGGCTCATGCGGTGGCACTCCAGTCGAGGATCATTTTCAGGCAGGCCGGGTCTTCGAAGGCCTGCGCGTAGGCCGCCGTCGCGTTTGCGGCCGGGCGGCTGTGGGTGATGAGGCCGCCCATGTTCAGCGCGCCGGATTCGACCAGGGCGCGGGTGGCGGCCAGGTCGTCGCGGGTCCATTCGGCGGCGATGCGGATGCGCGCCTCCTTCATGAAGGCCGGCGGGAAGGCGAAGTTGAGGTTGGCGGTGTAGAAGCCGGCCAGCACGATCTCGCCGCCCTTGGCGAGGCGCGGGATCAGCAGGTTGAGGATGTCGGCGTTGCCGGAGGCGTCGTAGATGGCGCGGTAGTCGCGGCGGGGGTCGGCCTCGGGGTCGAGCACGGAATAGCCTTCGGCGCCGGCGCGCCGGTCTGCGTTAGTGTCCCAGACGGTAGGGGCGGGCGCGCCCGCGGCGAGCGTGAGGCGGGCCAGCAGGCGGCCGACAACCCCGTGGCCGACGATGAGGTCGGGCACCGCGCGGTCGAGCCCGGCGATGGCGTGGCGGGCGGTGGCGGCAAGCGCCAGAAGCGCCGCCTGGGGCCCGTGGCCAGCGTCGATGCGGGTGACCCGGGCGGCCGATGTGACGACCCGGGCGGCGGCACCGCCGAAGAGGCCGCGGATCTCGCCGTAGCAATCGGCGCCAGGCACGAACACGTACTCGCCGGTGCGGAACCCCGTGGCGGACCCGGCCTCGACAACCTCGCCGGCGCTCTCGTAGCCGGGCACCAGCGGGTAGCCCATGCCGGGGAACGGCGGCATCGTGCCGGACCAGAAAAGCTTTTCGGTGCCGGTGGAGATGCCGGAATGGCGGATCTCGACCACCAGATCCTCGGGGCCGGGATCGGTGAGGGGCACCGAGCCCAGGGTCAGGGCCTTGGGCCCGCTGAGGATGACGGCGTCGGTGTGCATGCTGTCGCTCCCTTGGGTCTGGCGGGGCGGCGGCGAGTCTGCCGGTCCGCGCCCTGTCATGTGTAATCTTACCCTGACACCCGCGTCTGTCAATCTGTTTAGACAGTCACGCGATGATAAGGTGTCAGTTTCCCCGGCGGGCGGTGACGACGGAGGTGAGGAAGGGCCGGGCGGTGGGCACGTTGCGGATGGACGTGAAGCCCGCGCGGGCGAGGCTGTCGCCGATCTCGGCGGCGCTGCGCACGCGGCCCGTCTGCATGGCCATGCAGTAGAAGGCGAAATAGGCATCCGTGGCGCGGCGGGGCCGGGCGCCGCCCGACATCGGCTCCGACACGACGATTCGGCCGCCCGAGGGCAGGGCCGTGTGGGCGCGCGCCAGCAGCCCGTCGACCGTGTCGTCGGCATGATCGTAGAGCACCCGAATCAAGGAGATTGCATCGGCGCCCATGGGCAGCGCGGCATCCCGGAAGCTGCCGGGCGCCAGGGTGACGCGGCCCCGCAGACCCTCGGCGGCAAGGTGCGCCTCGGCTTGCGGCATCACCGCGGGCAGGTCGAGCAACGTGGCGCGCAGGCCCGGATTGGCGCGCAATGCGCTGCAAAGAAAGGCGCCGTTGCCACCACCGACATCCAGAAGATGGGCCGTGCCACGAAACGAGACGGCGCGCAGTGTCTCTTCGGCGACAAGCGCCTGACTGTCGGCCATGAGGGTGGAATAGGTCGCGGCGACCTGCGGATCCCCGGCTCCGGCGGCACCGAAGACATAGGGCCAGAAGGCCGCGAGTTCGGTTTGCTCGGGGCCGCGCAGAAGCGCCACGGGATCGGCGAGGTCGCGGTAGAGCGCGCCGTGATGGCGGATCATCGCCGTCAGCCCCGGCACCCCGGAGAGCGCGGCGCCGCGCTGCGCCAGGGCGAAGCGGCCGTCCTTCAGCCGGTCGAGCAGGCGCAGCGCCGCCGCGGCCTGGCAGAGCGCCGCCATCCGCTGCGGCGCGATGCCGGTGCCGAGGGCCAGCTCATCGGCTGACAGGGGGGCGGCCTCCAGCCGGCCGGGAAGGTCGAGCTCGACGACGGCAAGGAGGACCTGACTGTAAACGAAACCTGACACCAGATCCATCAGCGCCTCGCCCTCGCCACGGGCGATGCGGGCGGCTCCGGGCATCCGGCTGGCCCAGCTTTGGAAGCCGGGCGACGCGACGAGGCGGTTCCGCCAACGGCGGACGCTCATGTCGTGCCAACGGCGGACGCTCATGTCATGCCAGCGGCGGACGCTCATGTCGTGCCAGCGGCGGACGCTAGGGGCATGCCAGCGGCGGACGCCGACGTCGTGCCAATGGCGGGCACCTAAGTTCCGCCAGCGGCGGACGCTGAAGTTCCGCCAGCCCCCACGGCCGGTGCCGGGAGGACTTTCGGGGGTAAGAGACGTATCTTCCCCGGCGTAGTCGCGCATCTCAGGAGGTCCGCACCGCCGCGCCGCCGCTGCGGACGCCGATCTTGGGCGTGACCGGGGTGAGCCGCTCTGCCTGCTTCTGCACCATCTGGGCCAGTGCCGCCTCGCCCGGGCAAGAGGGGATAGAGGCGATGGCCCCGGCGAGGGTGTCCTTCAGCCGGTCGATAGCGCCGTGGACGCCAAGCGTCGCCACCGCATTGGGCCGCCCGTGGGCCGCATCCTGCTGCGCGGGCTTGCCCAGCGTTTCCTCGTCGCTCAGCGCGTCGCGCAGATCGTCGGCGATCTGGAACGCCTCGCCGATCCGGGCGCCCAGCTCTTCCCACGGCTCCGGCGCATGGCCGGCCGCCAGGGCCCCCATGGAGGTCGCCGCGACGAAGAGCGCGCCGGTCTTCGCGCGGTGGTAGGCGGCGAGGTCGATCTTGTCCTCGCTCTCCCAGCCCTGCCCCGCGCAGATGCCGCCCGGCATGCCGGACAGCCGCGACAGGATCCCGACCAGCTCGATCCCCCGCATCGGGTCCACATGGGCCGCGCGGACCAGCGTGTCGAAGGCCATGATGATCAGGCTGTCGCCGGTCAGCACGGCCAGGGGTTCGGAGAACGCCCGGTGCACGGAGGGCTTTCCGCGCCGCGTGTCGGCATCGTCGAAGCAGGGCAGATCGTCGTGCACTAGGCTGGCGCAATGCATCAGCTCGAGCGATGTGGCGGCGGCGGTGGAGAGGGCTGGACGCGCGTCGCCGCAGGCCAGCGCGACCGACAGCAGGATCGTGGGCCGGATGCGCGCGCCGCCGGGATGAACGGCGTAATCCAGCGCCGCGGCAAGACGCGCCGGAGCCGGTTGCCGCTGGCCGTTGGCGATTGCGGTGCAAAGCGCGGTCTCGATCCGGGATTTCAGGGGCATCGACGGCTCCGTGCGTTAGGTGTAAGGCGGAGTGGACATCCGGTGTTGTAAATAAGATTGGACAGTCTCATCATCGATGTCAACGATTTAGGTCGGGGATGCAGGTCGGGAGCGGCCCATGATGGATGGCGCGGGGAAGGTGATCGTGATCGGGGCCGGCATCGGCGGGCTCGCCGCGGCGGTGCGTCTGGCGGCGGCAGGGCGGCAGGTGACGCTTGTAGAGGCGGCCGAGGGCCCGGGCGGCAAGATGCGCGCCTTGCCCAGCAGCGCCGGGCCGGTGGATGCCGGGCCGACGGTGATGACCATGCGCGGGGTGTTCGACGATCTCTTCGCGGCCGCCGGCGCGCGACTGGAGGATCACGTGGCGCTGGTGCGCGAAACGGTGCTGGCGCGGCATTTCTGGGCCGATGGCAGCCGGCTCGATCTGCATGCCGATCCCGAGGAAAGCGCCGCGGCCCTTTGCGCCTTTGCCGGCACCAGGGCGGAGGCGGAGTTCCGCGCCTTCAGCGCCCGCGCCGCCCGGCTCTTCGCGGCCTTCGACGCGCCGATGATGCAGAGCGCCGCGCCCAGCCTGCGGGAGCTTGCGCTGACCGTGCTGCGCCAGCCGCGCCTGGCATTGGCGATGGCGCCGGGGCTGACGCTGGCACGGCTTCTGGCGCGCGCCTTTACCGATCCGCGGCTGCGGCAGCTTTTCGGGCGCTACGCGACCTATGTGGGCGGCTCGCCCTACCAGTCGCCGGCGCTTCTGGCGCTGGTCTGGCAGGCGGAGGCGGCGGGCGTCTGGCGTGTCGAGGGCGGGATGCACCGCCTGGCCGCGGCGCTGGCCGAACTGGCGCGGGCAAGCGGCGCACGGCTGCTCTTCGGCACGCCGGTGGCCGAGATCCTCACCTGGGACGGCGCCGCGATCGGCGTGCGCCTGGAGGACGGGCGGCGGCTGGCGGCGGACCGGGTGGTGTTCAACGGCGACCCCGCCGCGTTGCGGCAGGGCCTTCTGGGGGGGGCCTTGCGCGAGGCCGTTCCCGGGGCGGCCGTGACGCCGCGCAGCCTTTCGGCGCATGTGTGGAGCTTCGCCGCGACCCTGCCGGCGGGCGGCCCGCAGCTTGCCCATCACAACGTCTTCTTCGGGCGCGACCCACGGGCGGAGTTCGCCGACCTTGCGGCCGGGCGGATGCCGGCCGACCCCACGCTTTACGTCTGTGCCCAGGATCGCGGCGCGGGGGCGGCACCCGCCGGCGGCCCGGAGCGATTCGAGATCATCCTGAATGCGGCCCCGCTGTGCCCCGGCGCGACGGAGCCCCCGACCGACGAGGAAACCGCAAGATGCCGCAACCTGGTGTTCAGCACGCTGGCCGGCCATGGCCTGACCTTCGCCCCGGAACCGCCGGATGCGGCGCTGACGACCCCCGCGGGGTTCGCGGCGCTCTTCCCGGGCTCGGCCGGTGCGCTTTACGGGCCGAGCCCGCACGGGATGACGGCAAGCCTGCGCAAGCCGCGGGCGCGCAGCCGGGTGCCGGGGCTCTACCTCGCTGGGGGCGGGGTGCATCCGGGGGCGGGCATCCCGATGGCAGCGCTTTCCGGGCGGCACGCGGCCGAGGCGATCTTGAACGGCCCAACTTCGACCTGGAGGTTCCGCCGAACGGCTACGCCTGGTGGTATGTCGACGGGATCAGCGACGATGGCGGCCGCGCCGTCTCGGTCATCGGGTTCATAGGGTCGGTCTTCTCGCCCTGGTACCGCTGGTCGGGGCGGCGCAACCCGGCGGACCATTGCTGCATCAACGTCGCCACCTACGGCCCCGGCGGGCGCTTCACGATGACCGACAGGGGGGCGGCCGCCCTCCGGCAGAGCGCCGACGCCCTGCAGGTGGGGCCGAGTGCGATGCGCTGGCAGGGCGACCGGCTGGTGATCGAGATCGACGAGGTCTCGGCCCTGCCGGTGGTCAGCCGGGTGCGCGGGCGGATCACGGTGATCCCGCAGGCACTGACGGGGGTGGAGCTGCCGCTGACGCCCGATGGCGCGCATGTGTGGCGGCCCTTCGCGCCGGTGAGCCGGATCGAGGTGGAGCTGGACCGCAAGGGCTGGCACTTCGAGGGGCACGGGTATTTCGATGCGAATTTCGGCACGCGGAGCCTGGAGGAGGATTTCAGCTACTGGACCTGGGGGCGGTATCCCACCGATGAGGGCGCGCTGACCTTCTACGATGCCGACAGGCGGGACGGCAGCGCGCTGGCGGCGGCGGCGGTGTTCGACGCATCGGGCGGGGCGCGGATGGTCGCGGCGCCGCCTAAGGTGCCGATGAACCGCTCGCTCTGGGCGGTGCGGCGCGAGACCCGCGGCGATGCCGGCAGCCGGGCGCGTCAGGTCAAGGCGATGCTGGATGCGCCGTTCTACAGCCGCTCGGTGGTCGAGACGACACATGGCGGGCAGCCGCTGGTGGGGGTGCACGAGGCGCTGGACCTGAACAGGTTCCGCTCGCCGGTGCTGAAGCCGATGCTGGCCGTGCGGGTGCCGCGACGGCGGGGCTGGCGATGGCACGATACGGCGGCGACGGGGCAGCCCGCCTGACGCCGACGGCCTGGCGCCGCGCTGCCGCCGAGGGCAGCGCCCGCGACGCGGGTGGGCGGGTGGGGCGTTGCGGGCGCTGCCCGGTCTGGGCACCGGGCCACCCCCGGACCTGTGCCCTGCCCTATTGCCCCATCGCCTCGCATTCCGCGATCAGCGCCAGCGCGGCCTTGCGGGCCAGATCCTCGGCGATGCGTCCCCGGAACCGCGCGACGAGCACGCCGTAGCGCCCCTTGAACGCATCGAGGCCCACCTTCAGCTCGGCCAACTGGCAATCATAGGCATCCATCGTGGCGCTCGCCGTGATCCGCGCCCGCACCCCGCCCTGCAGGGTCGCGGAGGCCGGCGCCTCGCAGCCCAGCCGGCCAATCAGCTCGATGGTCAGAAGATCGTGCTCGAGGGCGACGGCGAAGCGGTCGACTTCCAGCAATTCCAGCCGGTTCAGCCCGATCTCCACTCCCAATGGCGCCACCTGCAGGCCGTCGCACGGGCCGGCGGCGGCCAGTTCCTGCTCGAAGCAATTCATCTGCGCCGCTGCGGGCACGGCCGATACGAGGCAGAGCCCGAGAAGGCACGCCCTCCTCACTCGGCCGGCTGCGGCGCAGCACCCGGCGGATTGCGCCGCATCAGCGTGAAGTTCAGCGCCCCGGCATAGCTGACCCAGATGAAATATGGCAAGATCAGCAGACCCGCGACGGTATCGAGCGGCCAGAACGTCAATAACGTGCCCAGCACAGCGACCCAGAGTGCCGAGAGCGCGATCATCGCCGCGCGCAGATCCTTCTTGCCGAAGAAGATCGGCGACCAGAGCGCGTTGGCCGCCATCTGGAACGCCCAGAAGCCCATCGCCAGGGCGCTGCCCGGCAGCGGCGCCACGCGCGATGCGGCATAGGCGATGATCACGTAGATGACCGACCAGGCCACCGGGAACATCCAGTTCGGCGGGTTCCAGACGGGCTTGTCGAGGCGGCGATACCACTCGTCGGGTCCGAAGACCGCGCCGGTGGAGCCGGCCGCGAAACACGCGGCGAGAAAGACGAGGAAGACGGGCCAGTCCATCGCGGCGGCTCCTTTGCCATGGGGCACGCCACCGAACGGATGGCCGCGGCCGCGGGTTCCAGAGATCCGGACGCGCGGCGCGGCAAGCCTAGCCTATTCCGCGGCGAATTGCACAGGCGTCGCGGCAATGGCGGCGCGGCTGGAGCGGTCGCGGGCCTCGAGCTGGGCGAAGACCTCGATCAGCGCCCCGGTGCGGCCCTCGCCCCACGCGCTGCGGCGAACCGGCCGGCGGGCCGCGGCATCGACGAGGAAGGCGACCTCGGGCAGCGCCGGGGCGAAGAGGATCGCCGAGCCGGGGCTGACCGTGCTGAAGCCCGTGCGCAGGATCGAGAGGCCCAGCCAGCCCATCTTCTGCGCCTTCGTGGTGCGTCCGCGGCGGGTGACGGCATCGCAGCCGCTGCGGCGGACGGCGCCGCCGATGCCCGCATAGATGTGCCGCGCGGCGAAGATCCCGGGGCGGCAGGCATGGGGCAGCCGGCCGATGCCGGGTTCGCACCGGGCATAAAGACGGTCCGCCTCGGCCAGCAGGCGCGCCGTCATGGCGCGGATGTCCTGCGTGGGCGCCGGGGCGGCGAGAAACGCCTGCGGGTCCAGCCCGGCTTCGGCGAACCAGTCCGTCGGCAGGTAGAGCCGCCCGTGCGCCGCATCCTCGCCCACGTCGCGGGCGATGTTGGTCAGCTGCATGGCAACGCCCAGATCGCAGGCGCGGGCCAGGGCATGGGCATCGCGCACCCCCATCAGCACGCACATCATGGCGCCCACGGCCGAGGCGACGCGCGCCGAATAGCCGGTGAGATCCGAGAGCGAGGCATAGCGCCGCCCCATCGCGTCCCAGGCCAGACCCTCAAGCAGGGCGTCGGGCAGCGCGCGCGGCATGTCGTGATCGGCGACGACGGCGGCGAAGGCCCTGTCGGCCGGGGCGTTGCGGGGGCGTCCGGCATAGACCCGGTCCAGCCGGTCGCGCAGGCGCAGGACGGCGGCGACCTTGGCTTGCGGATGGGTCGCGGCATCGTCCACCGCGTCGTCGGCCAGCCGGCAGAAGGCGTAGAGCGCCAGTGCCGGGTCGCGCACGCGGGCCGGCAGCAGGCGCGAGGCGGCATGGAAGCTGAGCGAGCCGTGGCGGATCGCCTCGCGGCAGGCGGCCATGTCCGCGGGCGCGATCATTCGGCGGCCATCCGCAACGGCGCCGGCGCTGCGGCCGCGGGCGCTGCGGGCACCAGCTTGCCCAGCACCTCGGCCGAGGAGATCACGCCGGGCAGGCCGGCGCCCGGATGCGTGCCGGCGCCCACGAGGTAGAGGCCCGGCAGCTCCTCGCTGACGTTGTGCGGGCGGAACCAGGCGCTTTGCAGGATCCGCGGTTCGATCGAGAAGCCGCTGCCATGGGGCGACAGGTAGCGGTCGCGGAAATCCTCGGGCGTGAAGACGCGGCTGGCGGAGAGATGCGATTCGAAGCCCGGGATCATCTTCTCCAGCTCGGCCGCCACGAGGCGGCGGTAGGGCTCCGCCTGGGCCTGCCAGTCGACCGGGGTGTCGTGGCCCAGATGCGGGACCGGCGAGAGGGCATAGAACGTGTCGTCGCCCTCGGGCGCCACGCCCGGGTCCGTGACGCTGGGCCGGTGGAGGTAGAGGCTCATGTCGTCGCTGAGCCGGCCGTTGATGAAGACGTCGCGCAGCAGCCCCTCGTAGCGCGGGCCGTTGGCGATGGTGTGGTGGCCCACGTCGGGCCAGCGCCCGGCGGTGCCCTTGGTGCCGAAGTACCAGACGAAGAGGCCCATGGACCAGCGCGAGCGGTCGAGCCGGCGATCCGTCCAACGGCGGCGCGGGGTGTCGCGCAGGAGGTGGCTGTAGGTATGCCCGGCATCGGCGTTGCTGACGACAAGGGGTGCCGCGAGCGCGGTGCCGTCTTCCAGCGTGACGCCGGAGGCCCGGCCGCCGGCGGCCTCGATCCGATCCACCTGGGCGTTGAGGCGCACCTGCCCGCCCTGGTCCTCGATCACCTTCACCATGGCATCGGCGATCGCCTGCACCCCGCCGATTGCGTAGTGCACCCCGAAGGTCGTCTCCAGATGGCTGACGAGGGCGTACATCGAGGTGACGTGCATCGGGTCGCCGCCGATGAAAAGCGGGTGGAACGACAGCGCCATGCGCAGGCGCGGATCGCGGACGCGGGACTTGGCGAGGCCGAGGATCGACTTGTCGGCGCGCAGGCGGGCGAATTCCGGCAACACGCGGATCGTCTCCCACAGGCGGTGCATGGGCTTGGCGACCATGCCCTCGAACCCCACCACGAAGCGGCGCTCGCTGTCCTTCAGGAACCTGCGGTAGCCGGGGAGATCGGAGGGGCTGAGGCGGGCCACCTCGGCCTCCATCGCGGCGGGGTCGCTGCTGGCACTGAAGGTCGAGCCGTCGGGCCAGCGGATCTCGTAGAAGGGCTGCAGCGCGCGCAGGTCCACGTCGGCGTCGAAGTCGCGGCCGCAATCGGCCCAGAGGCCGCGCAGCACCTGCGGGACGGTGACGATGGTGGGGCCGAGATCGAATCGGTGGCCGTTCTCGGTGATCGAGGAGCCGCGGCCACCGGCCCGGTCGAGCCGGTCGACGACGGTGACGCGGTAGCCCTTGGCGCCGAGCCGCATGGCGGCGGCCAATCCGCCAAGGCCGGCGCCGATGACGATGGCATCGTTCGGGCCTAACGCTCCGGCGGGAGCGGTGGCCAGGCGGTCGAGGGCGGGGTCGTGGCGGGTCATGCGGCGAGCGCCCTTTCACTGTCCAATTCACGTTACACTTGCAGAAGGATGCCTGCAGTGGCAAGGGAAAATCCCTTCACCTTTCCAGGCGAATGTGTAAGGTTCGCTGGACACTCAGCCGGAGGCGCCACAATTCAGACCGTCAGCCTCAGCCTTTTCCGCTTCGACGGGCCCGGCGCCCGGGCCTGGGCCTTCGCGATGATGGGCCTCGGGCGCCGGGCGATGGCGCGCACCCCCGGGATCGGCTTCTGGAAGCTGTGCGGCAGCGGCACCGGGGAGGGATTCACCCCGATCCCCAACACCGCCGTCTACGCGATCCTCGCGGTATGGCCGGATGCCGAGACGGCGCGCGCCGCCGTTGCCGACGCGCCGGCATGGCAGCGCTACCGGGCGCGGGCGGCGGAGGACTGGCACCTGTTCCTCGCGCCCGTGAGTGTGCGCGGGCGATGGGCCGGCGGCACGCCCTTCGCGGCCGATCCCGGCGCCGGGGGCATCGGCCCGCTCGCCGTGCTGACACGCGCGACCCTGCGGCCCCGCGCCCTGCCTCGCTTCTGGGGGCGTGTTCCGGATATCAGCAAGGCCATCGGTGCCGACCCAAACGTCGCCTTCAAGATCGGCATCGGCGAGGTGCCCTGGTTGCATCAGGTGACCTTCTCCGTCTGGCCCGACGCCGCCTCGATGGCCGGCTTCGCACGCGCCGACGGACCCCATGCGCGCGCCATCGCCGCGGTGCGCGCCGGCGACTGGTTCCGCGAGGAGCTTTATGCGAGGTTCGCCGTGACGGGCGAGAGCGGTCGCTGGGGCGGCGCCGGCCCCCTCGGTGGACTGGCCGCCCGGCCCCGGACCCCAACGGAAGTGACCGCCGCATGAACGCCGAGCCGACCGTGAAGACAGCCAGCAAGCGGAACGCAGCGCCGAAGCCGGGGGCAGAGGCGCGCCCCGGCCCGTTTCCCTTCACCGCCATTGTCGGACAAGACGAGATGAAGACGGCGATGATCCTGACTGCCATCGACCCGGGCATCGGCGGCGTGCTGGTGTTCGGCGACAGGGGCACCGGCAAGTCGACGGCCGTGCGGGCGCTGGCGGCGCTGTTGCCCCCCATCCGGGCGGTGGCCGGCTGCCCGGTGAATTCCGAGCGGATCGAGGATTGCCCCGACTGGGCGGAGATCGCCGATACCGCCATCGTGGAACGCCCGACACCGGTGATCGACCTGCCGCTGGGCGCCACGGAAGATCGCGTGGTGGGCGCGCTCGATATCGAGCGGGCGCTGACCCGGGGCGAGAAGGCTTTCCAACCCGGTCTGCTGGCACGGGCCAACCGCGGCTATCTGTATATCGACGAGGTGAACCTTCTGGAGGATCACATCGTCGATCTGCTGCTCGACGTCGCGCAGTCGGGCGAGAACGTGGTGGAGCGCGAAGGGCTGAGCATCCGCCATGCGGCGCGGTTCGTGCTGGTCGGCTCGGGCAACCCCGAGGAGGGGGAACTTCGGCCGCAGCTTCTGGACAGGTTCGGCCTATCGGTCGACGTGGCCAGCCCCACGGATATCGAGCAGAGGATCGAGGTGATCCGGCGGCGCGAAGGCTATGAGGCCGATCGGGCCGGCTTCGCCGCCGAGTGGGCGCAGGCCGAGGGCGCGCTGCGGGCGCGCATCCTCGACGGACGGGCACGCCTGGCCGGCATCACGCGCGACGAGACGGTTCTGCGCGATGCGGCAGAGCTGTGCGTGGCGCTCGGCTCTGACGGGCTGCGGGGCGAACTGACCTTGCTGCGGGCGGCGCGGGCCTGGGCGGCCTATAGCGGCGACGCGGCGATCACGCGGGCGCATCTGCGGGCCATCGCGGCGCCGGCGCTGCGGCACCGGCTGCGGCGCGATCCGCTGGACGAGGCCGGATCCGGCACGCGGGTGGATCGGGTGGTGGCCGAAGTTCTGGGCGGCAGCGAGGCATTGGGCGCGCCGTGACGGCAGAGGTCTGGGCCCGTGCCGAGGCGGCGCTGCGGCTGCTGCGCGTGGACCCTAGCGGGCTTGGCGGGCTGTGGCTGCGGGCGCGCAGCGGGCCGGTGCGCGCGCGGTTCTGCGAGGGCCTCGATGCCCTGCCACTTCCGTTGCGCAAGCTTCACCCGGGGATCGGCGACGAGGCGCTTTACGGCGGGATCGATCTGGCGGCGACGCTGACCGAAGGAACGCTGGTGCGAGGCGCCGGCCTGCTGGAGAGCCCCGCCGCGCTGGTTCTCACCATGGCGGAACGCTGCGGGGCGGGGCTGGCGGCCCGGCTGGCCCTGGCGCTGGACGAAGGGCCTGGCCACGCGCTGATTGCGCTGGACGAGGGCGCGGAGCCGGAAGAGGGGCTGCCTCAGGCGCTGGCCGATCGGCTGGCCTTCAAGGTCGATCTCGACGCCGTTGGCATTCGCGAGACGGGACGGATCGCAGTGGACGAGGCGGCCCTGGCGGCCGCGCGCAGGCGGCTGCCGAAGGTGGTGGCGCCGCCAGAGGCGGTGGACGCGCTGGTGCGGCTGGCGGCGCGGCTGGGCATCGCCGGGCTGCGCGGCCCGCTTCTGGCCCTGGCCGCGGCCAAGGCGGCGGCGGCCCTGTGCGGGCGCCGCGCGGTTGCCGAGGCCGACGTCAAGCTGGCCGTCGAGCTGGTTCTGGCGCCGCGGGCGACCGTGATGCCGGAGGCGGAGGCGCCGCAGGAGCCCGAGCCGCCCGAGCAGGAGCAGCCCGAAGGCGACCCGCCCCCCGACGATCCTGGCGAGAGCGATCCCGGCGAGCTGGACCCCGAGACCATGCGCCTGCCGGAAGACATCCTGCTGGAGGCGGCGAAGGCGCTGCTGCCGTCCGATCTGCTGGAGCGGCTGGCGGCGGAGCAGGCGCGGCGCACTGCGCCCGCAAGCGGTGGCGGCAGCGGGGCGGCGCAGCGCGGAAACCGGCGCGGGCGACCCCTGCCCTCTCGGCCCGGGCGGCTCGACGGGCAGGCAAGGATCGATCTGGTCGCGACCCTGCGGACGGCGGCGCCTTGGCAGCCGATGCGTCGGGCGGCGGCGCGGATGGACCGGGCGGGGCTGCATATCCGGCCCGGCGACATCCACGTAAAGCGCTACCAGGATCTTTCGGACCGGCTGCTGATATTCACGGTCGACGCCTCGGGTTCCGCCGCGATGTCACGGCTTGGGGAGGCGAAGGGCGCGGTGGAACTGCTGCTCTCGGAGGCCTATGCGCGGCGCGACCACGTGGCGCTGATCGCGTTCCGCGGCACCGCGGCGGAGGTGCTGCTGCCTCCGACCCGCTCGCTGGTGCAGACCAAGCGGCGGCTGGGCGGCCTGCCCGGCGGCGGGGGCACGCCTCTGGCGGCAGGCCTGCGCGCGGCGATGGAGCTGGGGCGGCAGGCCCGAGCGCGCGGCATGACCCCGACGATCTGCCTGCTCACCGACGGGCGCGCCAACGTGGCGCTCGACGGTCGGGGCGACAGGGTAGCGGCGGCGGCGGATGCAGAGGCGGTGGCGCGTGGCTGCAGGGCGGCGGGAATGGCGGCGCTGGTGATCGACATGTCGCGCCGCCCGCATCCGGCGCTGCAATCGCTGGCGGCGACGCTGGGCGCGCCCTATCTGCCGCTGCCCCGCGCCGATGCCACGGCGATCTCGGCCACAATCGGCGGCGCGCTGAAGGCCGAGCTCGCGTGAAGTGGGGTGCGCAGGCGCTGATCTGGCCGAACCGCCAGGCCTCGCGGTTCGTCGACTGCCGGCCTCATCGCTGGCACGTGCAGGAGATGGGCCCAGAGGGACCGGCGGAGGCGCCGCTGGTGCTGCTGCTGCACGGCGCTGGCGGCGCGACCCATAGCTGGCGCGAGGTGATGCCGCGTCTGGCGGGGCAGGTGCGGGTCGTGGGACTCGACCTTCCGGGGCAGGGCTTCACGGCGATGGGCACCCGCAGCCGCTCGGGCCTTGTTCATACGGCCGAGGATATTGCCGCGCTCTGCCGGGCCGAAGGCTGGCGGCCCGATGCGCTGGTGGGGCATTCCGCCGGGGCAGCGCTGGCGCTTCAGCTGAGCCGGGTCCTAGAGCCGGCGCCGCGGGCGATCGTGGGGATCAACGCGGCACTCGAACCCTTCCCCGGCCCGGCCCAATGGGCCTTTCCGCTCATGGCGCGGATGCTTTCGGCGAACCCACTGACGGCGGCGCTTTTCGCTTCGGGGATTGCGAGCCAGGGATCGGTCGCGGCGCTCATTCGCTCCACGGGCAGTACGATCGATGCCGAGGGCCTGGCCCTTTACCGGGCGGTGATCTCGGACCGGGCGCATGTGGACGGGGCACTGAACATGATGGCCCAGTGGGATCTGGCGCCGCTTGCCGCGGCCCTGCCGGAGATCGAGGCCGATGTGCTGCTGCTTGCCGGGGAGCGGGACCGCGCCGTGCCGCCAGCCGCCTCCGCCCGCGCCGCGAAGGCGCTCCCGCATGCCAGGGTCGAGCAACTGCCGGGCCTCGGGCACCTCGCCCACGAAGAGGCGCCACAAGCGGTGGCGGCGCTGATCTTGGCACATATGGCAAGAGGCGGCGCCGCGCCCGATACATGAAAACAGCGGCGCCCGAAGACGCCGCCGTGAATGCCGTGACCGAATGATCTGGCCGTGCGGACCTAATTGGTGGCCGCGGTGGCTTCGGACGTGCCGAGGCTGACCAGGTACGCCCAGAGGTTCGCCGCGTCTTCTTCCTTGCGGACCTTGTAGGACATCGCACCGCGCGCGCGGTTGTCATCGAGATACTCGCGCAGGTAGCCGGTGGGATCCTGCACGTAGGCCACGAAATCCTCCTCGTTCCAAGCGAGGCCGGCTTCGCCCGCCTCGACCATGCTGTCGGAATACTTGTCGAACTCCTCCTGCGAACCGGCCGTGCGGCCCGCGACGTTGTAGAGGTTCGGGCCGGTCTGTGCGTTGCGGCCGGCAAGCGTTTCACCGGCCTCGTTCACAACGACATGGCAGGTCTGGCACTGGCGGAAAGCGCTTTCGCCCTCGGCCACGTCCTGGGCAAAACTCGGAAGCGCGGTCAGCGCCGCGATCGCGGCAAAGGCAAGCGTCGTCTTCATTGGGTACTCCCTTAGAGTCGTAAAACGATGTCTCTGATCCTAGGGCGTAAACGGCCGGACGCCAGAGACAGTTCCGTCAAGTCACGGCTTTATGCCACCTGCCGGGAGAGCGCGCACTGGTCCCAGAGCGTCTTGAGCGCCGCCACCAGCCTGTCGATCTCGGCATCGCTGTGCAGCGGTCCGGGGGTGAAGCGCAGACGCTCGGTGCCCTTCGGCACCGTGGGGTAGTTGATCGGCTGCACGTAGATGCCGAACTGCTCCATCAGCCAGTCGCTGATCTGGCGGCACTTCACCGGGATCCTTGACCATCACCGGGATGATATGGCTGGGATTGTGCAGATGCGGGATGCCCGCCGCATCGAGCCGGGCGCGCAGGCGCGCCACCTGCCGGCGCTGCGCGGCGCGCTCGACCTCGGCTGACCTTGAGATGCGCGATGGAGGCCTGCGCCGCTGCGGCGACCGCGGGCGGCAGGGCCGTGGTGAAGATGAAGCCCGACGAGAACGAGCGGATGAAGTCGCAGCAGCGCGGCCGAGCCGGTGATGTAGCCGCCCATCACGCCGAAGGCCTTGCCGAGCGTGCCCTCGATCAGGGTGATGCGGTCCATCAGCCCTTCCTGTTCGGAGACGCCGCCGCCGCGCGGGCCGTAGAGGCCGACGGCGTGCACTTCGTCCAGATAGGTCATCGCGCCGTGCTTCTCGGCGACCTCGACGATCTCGCGCATGGGGCAGATGTCGCCGTCCATCGAATAGACGCTCTCGAAGGCGACGATGCGCGGCCGCGACGGGTCGATGGCGGCCAGCTTGCGGTCGAGATCTTCTGCGTCGTTGTGCTTCCAGATGACCTTCTCGGCACGGGAGTGGCGAATGCCCTCGATCATGCTGGCATGGTTCAGGCTGTCCGACTAGGATGACGCAATCCTTCAGCCGCGACCCCAGCGTACCGAGCGCCGCCCAATTCGACACGTAGCCCGAGGTGAAGAGCAGCGCCGCGTCCTTGCCGTGCAGATCGGCCAGCTCGGCCTCGAGCAGCAGGTGATGGTGGTTGGTGCCCGAGATGTTGCGCGTGCCGCCGGCGCCGGTGCCGCAGGCGTCGACCGCCTCGTTCATCGCCTCGACCACGGTGGGATGCTGGCCCATGCCAAGGTAGTCGTTGGAGCACCAGACGGTGACCTCGCCGACCTCGCCCGATCCGTCGTGATGGCCGGCGGTCGGGAAGGCGCCGCGGCGGCGTTCCAGTTCGGCGAAGACGCGGTAATTGCCTTCGGCCTTCAGGGCGTCGATCTGGGTCTGGAAGAGGGCGTCGAAATCCATCGGGGGCGTCCTTCGTCTGTCGCAGGCAATATCAGGGGGTCTCGTGGGCGGGTTTCGGCGCGGGAAGCATCCAGCGCCAGAGTTTGTCGTCCGGCAGCGGCAGCACCATGAAGAGGTGCTCCAGAAGCGCCAGGGCGGTGATCGCCGCCAGAAGCGCGTGGCCCGAGGCGAGCCAGGGGGCCTGCGCGGTCATCAGCAGGTTCGCCCAGACCGCGGTGGCAATGGCAAGTAGCACCACAGACACCGGGAAGACGGCGTTCATGCGGCGGTGGCGGAAGTAGCTGGGCAGATGCGCCAGCGTCGAGGGGAGGAAATGCGTGTTGATGCGCGGCACCCCGAAGAAGAGGTTGAGCTTGGCGGAGATGCGCGCGGCGAAGAGCGTGGCGAAGGTGGCGAGCGCGACCCAGTTGGGCTGGCCGATCGTGGCGAGCGCGATGAGGCCGAGAGCGACGACCAGCAGCACCTCGTGATGCGCCAGCGTGCCCCAGGCACGCAGGAACCGCTCCGCACCGCGGGCGCCCTGCGGGCAGGGCTTGTCGTTGGGGCCGGTGATCTGGCCGGAAAGGAAGGCCAGCTCGATCCAGCCCCAGACCACGAGAGCCGAGAGAAAGCCGAGATAGACGCCCGCCGCGCTGGCCATGTGGGTGCTGAACACCAGGCCCACGATGCCGAGACCAAGAAGAGGCAGCGACAGGACCACAGAGCGGCGGTGCGCCGCCGGGCCGGCGCGATCGGCCAGCCGCACCCGGCAGAGGATCGCCCCGGTGAAGAACCACCAGGCGAAGAGCGCGCCGAGCAGGGGCCAGACGGCCGTCATCCTGCCCGGCCGTCGCGGGCGGGGCCGAGGTCGATGCCTCCGGCGGGGATATTTGCGGAATATCGAAGGGGGCCCCAAGCCAGGCGCCCGGCGCCGGCACGCAATATGCCGGACCGGGTCGCGGATGGGCAGGTTGCGTGCCGGGCGGGCATCAGTAGGCCGGCTCCATCCGGGGGCTTTCGGGCGCGTCGTGGCGGATGGACGGGATCGTGTAGAGCGAGACGAAGGCGAGGCCGGCCCGGGCGCTGCCCGAGAGCTTGCCGAGCCATCCGCCGAGGCCGCCACGGGCCTTGGCCGCGGCGATGTCGCGGTTGGCGCGCTCCAGCCGCCTGAGGTTGGGCATCCAGCGCGGGTGGTCGATGTCGAGCGTGATCGGGAAGATCTGGGTGGTGATCGCGGAAGTCTTGGCGAAGACCTCCTGCCGCGTACCAGTCGACGTCGACGCCGAGCGCCTTGTGGAATTCCGGCCGCTGGTGGTCGCGCACGTACATGGTGCCGTAGACCGCCGTGAGGAAGAACTTGATCCACCAGACGTTGCCGCCCGAGGTCAGCTTGGGGTCGGTCTTGAGCAGCAGCGCGAAGGCCTCGCCATGGCTGAATTCGTCGTTGCACCATTCCTTGAACCACTTGAAGATCGGGTGGAACCGCTTCTCGGGGTGCTTCTCGAGATGCCGGTAGATGGTGATGTAGCGGGCGTAGCCGATCTTCTCGCTGCAGATAGGTGGCGTAGTAGATGAACTTCGGCCGGAAGTAGGTGTACTTCTTCTTCTGCGTCAGAAAGCCGAGGTTCACCGCGATCCCCGCCTCACGCAGCGCATCGTTGATGAAGCCGGCATGGCGGGCCTCGTCGCGGGCCATGAGCTGGAAGAGGCCGGTGATGTCCTCGTTGGACCCGCGGCGCTTCATCTCCTTGTAGAGGACGCACCCGGAGAACTCGGCGGTGCAGGACGAGATCAGGAAGTCGATGAACTCGGCGCGCAGCTTCGGGTCCATCCCCTCCCAATCCACGTGGTCCCAGTCCTCGTTTTTCTTGAAATGGCCTTTGTTGGGGTCGGATTTCATCCGGGCGATCAGAGCGTCCCACTCCTCGCGGACCGGAGAGACGTCGATCGCGTCCATCTCGTCGAAGTCGGTGGTGTAGAAGCGCGGGGTCAGCAGGGTGTTCTGCATCGCGACTTCAGTAGCCTTCTCGGAGGTCATCGCCTCGGTCATCGCGTCCTGGCGGGCGATGGCCTCGTCGGCGGTGACGGCGTCGGCGGAATGCTTCATGTTCTGGACGTTCACGACAGCACCTCGTCGGAGAAGGAGAATTCGCAGAGCTCCATGACCTCGAAATCGCCGGTCAGGCGGGTCCAGAGACGCTCCACCGCGCTGGCGCGGAAGATCGTGGCGGTGCGTTCCTCGCTGACGACTTCGCCGAAGGGGGCCATGATCTCGCCCCCGTGCACCAGCACCTCGTCGCCCGGATGGACGATGGCGCCGTTGTCGAAGCGCACATGCGCGTGCAGGCTGTCGAAGCGGTGGCTGATCTCGACCGTGCAGGGCGCGGTCTCGCGGTCCTTGGTGAATAGTCCCATGTCGGTTCCCTCTGGGTTCTGGCCCTCGTCTGCCGCCCGGCTTCGATCTGGCGAGGATCGGAGCCCTGGGCGACGGGCCGCGTTTCAGTCGTCGAGCAACCTGGCGAAGGCGGCCTTGTTCAGTCCTCCGAAACTGGCGAGCTCGGCGCTCCATCCGGTGGCCGGGTCCACGATGGACAGACGGCCATTGGCATACTGGACCAGATCGACGGGCGGGTTTCCAGTGACGCGTTGAAGCATCCGGTTGCGGTCCATCCCGCGCCAGATGACCGAGACGAAGCCGGCCAGCGCGGCATCGGCCGGCAGCAGGACCGAGCCGTCCGGGTTGCGCACCACGACGGAGCCGGTGCGCTTGTCGCCATCCAGCACCATCAGGCGGCTGTCGGTGATCGCGGCGGCATGGGGCACGCCGGTCAGCGGCTGGTCCGTCAGCCGGGCGTAGCTGACGATCAGCAGCGCCGCGACGACAAGGCCGATCATGGCGTAGAACAGGCCCTTGGGGATCAGATCGCGGTCGCGCTGGACCATAATCGTCTTCTGCGTGGCGAGATAGTCGGGCATCTGCGGTCTCCCTTGTCTGGCGGCCGGGCTATTCGGCGGCGACGGCGTGCGCCTGCAGCGGCATGCGAGCAATGGCGGGGCGGGTCAGGCGGGCCTCGGCGGCATCGGCGAGGATCCGGGCGATGCGTTCGGCATCGGGGACGCAACGCAGCGACGGCTCCGTCTCCGCGATGCGCCAGGGGCGCACATGGGGCCAGGCGATCAGATAGCTGATCTTGTCGTCGCCGCTGAGCTGCATGGCGATGGTGCCCGTCCCGTCGGCGCGCAGATCGAGGTTCGCGTTCCCAAGCTGGGTGAAGGGAATGTTGAACGTGACCGGCAAGGCGGCCCCGATGCGCAAGGCGACCCGGTGGGTGGTGATGGTGTAGACAGTGGCGCGCGCCTGCGCATAGGCGAATACGTAGAGGATCGCCACCGCCGCGGCCCCCATCACCACCAGCGGCACCGCCGTGGCGAGCGCCGGCCAGAAGCCCATCATCGCGACGCTGGCCGCCACTCGCCAGATCACCAGGGCGGTGAAGTACCCCACGATCAGGCGCAGGCAGAGCGCGTCGCGCAGGAGCGCGTAGGTCGAGGGCCGCCCCTGCCAGAGCACGGTTTCTCCGGCGGGGGGCTTCTCGGGCAGGCCGCGCATCCCCTCGAAAGCGAAATCTTCATGGGCCATGTGTTCGGTTCCTTCGGGTCAGAGCTGCGGCTCGAGGCGGGCGCGGTCGGCATAGAGCTTGCCGCCGGCGTAGTAGGCCGTGATCTTCTCTTCCTCGAGCATGGTCACCTGGCTGCCCGACTTGTGGGTCGGCACGTCGGCGAACTGCTCGGAATAGATCGAGTTGATCTCGACCCCGCGCATCTTGATCTTGGCGAGCTGGATCGGAACGAGCCGCTTGCCGCCGCCGCCTTCCAGGGTGAATTCGAGGTAGCGGACCAGCTGCTCGGGCTCGTCGATCCACATGTCGCTGATCTCGCCCACGGTCTCGCCGTCGCCGGCGATCACCGGCAGGCCGCGGGGGTCGCGTCCGGCCGAGACCTTGAACTGCTCGTGGCTGGCCATCGGCACGATCTTGGGGTGGCCCTTGCCGTCGAGCTCGGGCAGGTCGCGGCGCGGGGCCCAGGAGGCCGGGCCAACTCCGTCGATCATCGGGTTGCCGGTGGGCTCGAAGGGCATGCCTTGGGTGGTGCCCATCTTCTTCAGCGCCAGCTCGCGGCCCTCGGGCTCGAAATCGGGCACCGAACGCTCGCCGCGGCCATGCGGCAGGGTCCAGGTCTTGGGCTTCGGCACCGGGAACGGACCCTGGTTGGGGGATTTCTCGCCCTCGTCCGTCTCCAGCGGGTAGCCCTCGCGCATGTTCTCGGTCTGGAGGTAGTAGATCAGGACCGCGAAAAAGGCCCAGAACGACCAGATCGCGAGGCTGGCGAGATCGAAGTTTCCGAAGAAGTTTACACCGACCATGGTAGTCCCCTTTCGTGGTTCAGGTTGGGAAGTCGGCAAGACCGATCTTGCCGCTCATCTGCTGGGATTGGTTCGTGTCGAGGCTGCGCCCGACCCGCACCAGCGGGCCGAGGGCGATCAGGGTGAAGAAGAGCATCCCGATCTCGATGTGGTAGACGACGCTGTAGCCGGCGGAGGCGGTGTTCAGCGCCTCGCCGAAGGTGCCCGAAAGTGCGGCCTGGTTGACGACGTCGCGGATGGTGCCGCCGAGCGCTATGGAGATGCCCGCAGCGGTGGCCTGCGCGGCCCCCCAGGCGCCCAGGGCCAGGCCCCGGCCGGCGATGCCATGGGCCGGCATCGTCATCGCGGCCATCAGGGTGGCGACCGAGAAGAGCCCGCCGCCGAGGCCGATCAGCGTGGCGCCGGCGAAGAAGAGCGGCTGCGAGCCCATCGGCGCCGAGAAGATGACGGCGCAGAAGGCGGCGACGCCGATCAGGATGCCGCGGGCCGCCATGCGGTAAGGGTTGAGGCCCCGCGCCAGCCAGCGCGCGGCGAGGCCGAAGCCCAGCAGCGCACCGCCGGCCCAGACGGCCGTGAGCATCGTGGTCGCCGAGACGGAGAGGCCCAGGACCTCGCCGCCATAGGGCTCCAGCAGCACGTCCTGCATGGTGAAGCCCATCGTGCCGACCACGACCACCAGTAGCAGCCGCCCGGCGACGCCGCCGCGGGCATAGTCGGCCCAGGCGTCGCGGAAGGCGGGGCGCGGCTTTTCGCGCTCTTCCTTCGACATCGGGCGCACCTTCTCCTGCTTCCAGAGGGCGACGAGATTGAGCAGCAGCGTGACCACGGCGGTGCCCTGCACCACCCGGATCAGCCGGATGTCGGAGAAGTCCCGCAGGAGCCAGCCCACGACGATGGCCGAGACCGCCATGCCGAGCAGGAACATCACGTAGAGCAGCGCCACCACCCGCGGCCGCGTCTCGTCGTCGGCGCGGTCGGAGGCGAGGGCGAGGCCGGCCGTCTGGGTCATGTGCAGGCCGAGGCCGGTCATAAGGAAGGCGAGCGCGGCCAGCACCTCACCGGCCCAGTCAGGGCCGAGAACCTGATCGCCGCCGAGGACGATCAGCGCGAAGGGCATGATCGCAAGGCCCCCCATCTGCCAGAGCGAGCCGAACCAGAGATAGGGGATCCGCTTCCACCCGATGGCGGAGCGGTGGGTGTCGGAGCGAAAGCCCAGGAGCGCCCGGAACGGGGCAGAGAGGACGGGCATCGCCACCATGAGCGCGACGACCATCGCCGGAACGGAGAGCTCGACGATCATCACCCGGTTCAGCGTGCCCAGAAGCATCACGGTGGCCATGCCGACCGAGACCTGGAACAGCGACAGGCGCAGGAGCTGCCCGAGCGGGAGGCCCTTGGATGCCGCATCGGCGAAGGGCAGGAACGCTCCGGTGAGCTGCTTGACGTGGGATTTGGCGAGGATCACCGGCGGTACTCCAGGCATTGCGAGATGTAGAATCCGCTGGCGATGCGGCGAGCCGTGCGCAGCGTGCCCGTTCCGCCGGCCGCGTCGATGGCGCGGGCGAGAGCAGGCGCCGCGTGCGGGATCATCACCGGCGAGCGATCCGACCGGGGGAAGGCCTTGCCGGCCCAGAAGAACGCCATCAGGAAAGCGGTGCGGGGTGCGACGGTGAAGACCACCGAGCCGCGCGTCCGCTCGGACAGCCCCGCCACGACCCGGCCGATATCGGCCGCGGTGTAGTAGAGCAGGCTGTCCATCGCGATGACATGGTCGAACCGGCCGAGGGCAGGATCGGTCATGTCGCCGGCCTGGAACATTACCTGGCCCTTGCGAGGCGCCGGCAGCCTCTCGGCCGCGATCTTGAGCAGGCTCGGCGAGATGTCGACGCCCACGACCGTGGCGCCACGGGCGGCCAGCTCGTTCACCATCTGCCCCGCGCCGCAGCCGGCATCGAGCACGCGCTGGCCGGTGAGGTCGGCGGGCAGCCGGCCCAGCATCTCGGCCCGCATCGCATCGCGGCCCGCGCGGACCGTCCGCCGCACCCGGCTGACCGGCGCGGTCGAGGTCAGCGCCTCCCAGGTAGCGGTGGCTGTCTGGTCGAAATAGGTCTCGACCCGGCCGCGCGTGGTGTCCCAGGTCGCCATCAGTCGAAGCCGAGCAGTTCGAAGATCTCTCGGTCGGGCAGCGAGGCGGGGGCAAGGGGTTCGGTCCCGTTCCAGAGCGTTTCCGCCAGCTTGATGTATTCCTTCTGGCAGGCGACGATGTCCTCGTCGTCGGGCATCTCGAAGAGGGTCTTCTTCTTCAGGCGCGAGCGGCGGATGGCATCCAGATCCGGCATGTGGCCGATCCGCTTGAAGCCGACGGTCTCGCAGTAGCGGTCCACCTCGTCGGTGTCCTTGCTGCGGTTGGCGATGCAGCCGGCGAGGCGAACGTTGTAGTTCTTCGATTTGGCCTGCACCGCGGCGATGATCCGGTTCATCGCATAGATGCTGTCGAAGTCGTTGGCGGTGACCACCACGGCGCGGTCGGCGTGCTGGAGCGGCGCCGCGAAGCCGCCGCAGACCACGTCGCCGAGCACGTCGAAGATCACCACGTCGGTGTCTTCCAGCAAGTGGTGCTGCTTGAGCAGCTTGACCGTCTGGCCCACGACGTAGCCGCCGCAGCCGGTGCCCGCGGGCGGGCCGCCGGCCTCGACGCACTTCACGCCGTTGTAGCCGTCGAACACGAAGTCCTCGGGGCGCAGTTCCTCGGAGTGGAAATCGACCTCGGCCAGGATGTCGATGACCGTGGGCACGAGGCGGCCCGTCAGGGTGAAGGTGCTGTCATGCTTGGGGTCGCAGCCGATCTGCAGCACGCGGTGGCCCAGCTTCGAGAAGGCCACCGACATGTTGGAGGAGGTGGTCGACTTGCCGATGCCGCCCTTGCCGTAGACGGCGAACACCTTGGCGCCCTCGATCTTGGTCGAGGCGTCCTGATGCACCTGCACGCTGCCTTCGCCGTCCTGCCCCTTGAGGATCGGGGGCGAGGGATAGGCGCGCTTGGCGGGCGGCTGCCGGCTGTCACGCGCGCGCGTCGTCGTCTGGTCTTCGCCTGTGGGCGTGCGGGTCGTGCTGTCGAGCGGGCTCATGAGCAGGCTCCTTTCATTCCGGCGGCGGGCTTGCCGCGATGTGCTGTCGCCGCGGTCATTCGGCCGCGATCCCCACGCCTTCCAGCGTGTCTTCCAGTTCGTCGGCGGCATCCTGAAGCGCCGCCAGCGTCGCCGCATCCGGCGCCCAGTAGTTGCGGTCCCCGGCCTCCAGCAGGCGGTTGGCCATGCGGGCGGAGGCCTGCGGGTTGAGCGCCGCCAGACGCCGGCGCATCGCCTCGTCGAGCACGAAGGTCTCGCTGAGCTTCTGGTAGACCCAGGGCTCTACCTGCCCCGTGGTCGCCGACCAGCCGAGGGTGTTGGTCACCTGCGTCTCGATCTGGCGAACGCCTTCGGAGCCGTGCTTCAGCATGCCCTCGTAGAATTTCGGGTTGAGGCTGCGGGAGCGGGTCTCGAGCGCGATCTGATCCTGCAGCGTGCGCACCTGTGCGGAACCGCGGGTCTGGTCGCCAATGTAGACGGTGGCCTCCGTGCCGCCCCGCGCGCGCTTCACCGCGCGGCTGATGCCGCCGAGCGTGTCGAAGTAGTGATCGACCGTCGTCACGCCCAGCTCGACCGATTCGAGGTTCTGGTAGGCGATGTCGACGTCTTTCAGGGTTTCCTGCAGCAGGGCGCCGCTGGCCCGGCTCTTGCCGGTGACGCCGTAGGCGAAGGACTTGCGGGCCTGGTAGGCGTCGGCCAGTTCGTCCTCCTCGTCCCAGGCGCCGCTGTCGATGAGGTGGTTGACGTTGGAACCGTAGGCGCCTTCGGCATTGGAGAAGACCCGCAGGGCCGCGGTTTCCAGGTCGCAGCCCATCTTGGCGGCATGGGCCAGGCTGTGGGCGCGCACGAAGTTCATCTCGGCCGGCTCGTCGGCGCTGGCGGCGAGCCATGCGGCTTCGGCCAGCATCCGGGTCTGCAGCGGCAGCAGATCGCGGAAGATGCCGCTGAGCGTCATGACCACGTCGATGCGCGGGCGTCCAAGCTCCGCCAGCGTGACAAGTTCGGCGCCGCTCAGGCGGCCGTAGCCGTCGAACCGCGGGCGCGCGCCCAGCAGCGCCAGCGCCTGCGCGATCGGCCCCCCGTCGGACTTGATGTTGTCCGACCCCCAGAGCACCAGCGCGACGGAGCGCGGCAGGCTGGGGTGCGTATCCAGCAACTTCCGCGCCTGGCGCGCGCCGTCTTGCATCGCAAAGGCGGTGGGCATCCGGAACGGGTCGAACGCGTGGATGTTGCGGCCCGCCGGCAGAACCTCGGGCGAGCGGATCAGATCGCCCCCCGGCACCGGCGCGATGAAGCGGCCGCCAAGCGCCCGCATCAGGCCGGTCAGCTCGGCATCGCCGCGCAGGTGGCCGGCGATGCGCTTGCGCGTCTCGGCGTCGGTGGTCGTCATCAGCGACAGCTGGGTCTCGACCTCGTGGTCGGTGGGCACGCGGCCCATCACGTGCAGGCCGTCGGGGATCAGCGCGTCCTCGGTCTCCAGCAGCTTCAGCCAGAGGGTCTCGGGGATCGAGCCGTCAAGATCGACCGCCTCCGCCTGTACCGCGATCAGCGAGAGCAGATCGTCGCGTTCGCCGGCCTCGGGCGGCAGCGCCCGCAGCCGCGCGACGCTGTCCTTCAGCTCGCTCAGGCCCTTGTAGAGTCCGGAGACGGCAAGCGGCGCCGTGACGTGGGTGACGGTAACCGCGTTCGACCGGCGCTTGGCCAGCGAGGCCTCCGACGGGTTGTTGGAGGCATAGAGATAGACGTTCGGCATGTCGCCGATCAGCCTGTCGGGCCAGTCGGTGGCGCCCTGCCCCGTCTGGCGGCCCGGCATGAATTCCAGCGCGCCGTGCATGCCGAAATGCAGCAGGACGTCGGCCTTCAGGGTGTTCTTCAGCCAGAGGTAGAAGGCGCTGAATGCGTGCGTCGGCGCGAAACCCCGCTCGAAGAGCAGTCGCATCGGGTCGCCCTCGTAGCCGAAGGCGGGTTGCAGGCCAACGAAGACGTTGCCGAATTGCTGGCCGAGGACGAAGACGCCCGCGCCGTCGGACTGGACCTTGCCGGGGGCCGGACCCCACGCGGCCTCGATCTCGGCGAGCCAGGGGGTGCCGGCGACGATGGCGTCGGCGCCGACCCGGGCGGCCACGTTGGCGTCCTGACCGAAGCGCTTGGCGGTCCCGCCGAGGACGGCCTCGCGCAGGGCCTCCACGTCGGCGGGCACGTCGATCGCGTAGCCCTCGGCCTGCATGCGGCGCATCGTGTTCAGCAGGCTCTCGAAGACGCTGAGATAGGCGGCGGTGCCGGCGGCCCCGGCGTTCGGCGGGAAACCGAAGAGGATTATGGCGACCTTGCGGTCGGCGACCGCGCTGCGGCGCAGGCGGGCGAGGCGTTCGGTCTTGCCGGCCAGCGCCTCGATCCGTTCCGGGCAGGGCGCCATCTCGCGGGTGAGGGACGTGCACTTGCAGGCGCGCTTGCAGCCGTTGCAGCCGTCGTCCCCGTGGCGCCCGGCGAAGACCGTGGGGTTGGTCGCGCCGTCGATCTCGGGCAGCGCGATCAGCATGGTCGTCTCGACCGGGCCGAGGCCGCCGGCGCTGGCGCCCCATTGGCCGAGCGTCTGGAACTCGATCGGGTGGGCGGCGATGTAAGGCACGTCGAGCCCGGTCAGCGCGACCACGGCGGCATCGCTGTCGTTGTAGGCGGGGCCGCCGACCAGGCTGAACCCGGTGAGCGAGACCATGGCGTCGATCTTCGGACCCTTGGCGCCCCTGAAGTAGGTATCGATGGCCGGCCGCCCGTCGAGCCCGCCGGCGAAGGCGGGAATGACGCGCAGACCGCGCGCCTCGAAGGCCGCAATGACCGCATCGTAATGCGCGGTATCGGAGGCCAGGACGTAGCTGCGAAGCATCAACAGGCCGATCGTCGCGACAGGCGCGGCCCGGGCCGGCAGGTCGGCGGCGTCGGTGGTGATGTGGTGGCCGGGAAGCGCCGGGTGGTAGAGGCCGACGTCGGGGTAATCGACCGGGGCCTTCGCCTCGACCTTCTGCCACAGGCGGTCTCCGGAATAGCGCGCGACGAGGAAGCGGATCATCTGCTCAACGTTGTCGTCGGAGCCGCCGAGCCAGTACTGCATCGTCAGGAAGTAGGCGCGCAGGTCCTGGGCGCCGCCGGGCAGGAACTTGAGGATCTGCGGCAGGCGGCGCAGGATCTTCATCGAGGCCTGGGCGGAGTTCGAGCGCTTGGTCTTGGGCTTCAGCTTCTTCAGGATCGCCATGGCACCCGAGGCGGGCTTGGCCATGTCGAGCGTGCCCATGCGGGTGAGGTTGACGATCTCGCTGTCGGCGATAACGCCGATCATCGCGTCGCAGCCCGCCCGCCGCTCCGCGAGGACGGGGCGGATCGCGTCGACATGCTCGCCGAGGAACAAAAGGTTCGCCACGATGATGTCGCCGGTACGGATGGAGGCCTTGGCGTCCTCCAGCTTCTGCGGGTCCTCGGACCATTCGGCCGCGGCATGGATGGAGATGGTCAGGCCCGGGAAGTCGCCGCGCAGACGGTCGATGACGCGGGCGGCAGGACCAGCTGAATGCGCGTCGAGCGTAACGATCACGACGCGGTAGCCGGGGAAGTCGATGCTATCGCGCATAGTGGGCCTTCGCTTCGTAGAGGGTATCGACGCTGATCTCGCTGACGCCCTGCTGCGCGGCGTATCTTTCGGTGTTGCGGCGTGCCTTTCCGCGCACGAAGAAGGGGATCTTGCGCAGCTCGGCCTCGGCGGCAGGGGCCCAGGTGACGCTGCCATCGGCGTTGACGGTGGGCAGTTCGGGAGGAGCGGCCTCGGGGGGGGGCGACCCCCCGTCGGCCGCCGCCGCCTGCGCGGCGTCCGCCCCGCTGTCGGCGGGAAGGGCCTGAGGCGCGTGACCGCCATGATGCGAGGGGCCGGCGGCGTCGTTGAACTCGAAGTCCTCGCGGAACATGTGCAGCAGGTGCTCCTCGAGCCCCATGACCAACGGATGGATCCAGGTATCGAAGATGACGTTGGCGCCCTCGAACCCGACTTGCGGGGAATAGCGCGCGGGGAAATCCTGCACGTGGACGGGCGCCGAGATGACCGCGCAGGGGATGCCCAGGCGCTTGCCGATATGGCGCTCCATCTGGGTGCCGAGGATCATCTCGGGGGCCAGCGCCTCGATGGCGGCCTCGACCTCGAGATAATCGTCCGTGATCAGCGCCTCGAGGCCGTATTCCTTCGCGAACGCACGCATCGGGCGGGCGAATTCGCGGTTGTAGCAGCCCATGCCGACCACTTCGAAACCCATCTCGTCGCGGGCGATGCGCGCGGCGGCGCGGACATGGGTGGCGTCGCCGAAGACGAAGACGCGCTTGCCGGTCAGGTAGGTGCTGTCGACGGAAGCCGACCACCAGGGCTGGCGCAGGCGCGTCTCGTCGGGCGTGCCGGTGGCGCCGGTCAGCTCGCGGATCTCGGCGATGAAGTCGCGGGTGGCATGGGTGCCGATGGGCACGGTCCTGGTGAAGGGCTGGCCGTGCTCGCGCTCCAGCCACCGGGCGGCGGCCTCGCCCGTCTCGGGGTAGAGCAGGACGTTGGCGTGGGCGGCGCCGAGGCGGGCGATGTCGGCGGGGCTGGCGCCCATGGGGGCGGTCGCGTTCACGTCGAGCCCCATCTCGTGGAGCAGACCGGTCAGTTCCTCCACGTCGTCGCGGTGGCGGAAGCCAAGGCCGGTGGGGCCGAGGATGTTGACCGAGGGGCGTGCGCTGCGCTCCACCGGGACGGCGAGGTGGCGGACGATCTGGAAGAATGTCTCGTCGGCGCCGAAATTCTCCTTGCGGGAATAGGAGGGCAGCTCCAGCGCGATGACGGGGACGGGGAGGCCCATCGTCTCGGCCAGGCCGCCGGGATCGTCCTGGATCAGCTCGGCGGTGCACGAGGCGCCGACGATCAGCGCCTGGGGCTTGAAGCGGTCGTAGGCGTCCTGGCAGGCGCTCTTGAAGAGCGAGGCGGTGTCGGTGCCGAGGTCGCGGGCCTGGAAGGTGGTGTAGGTCACCGGGGGCCGCTTGCCGCGGCGCTCGATCATGGTGAAGAGCAGATCGGCGTAGGTGTCGCCCTGGGGCGCGTGCAGCACGTAGTGGAGGCCGGTCATGCCGGTGGCGACGCGCATGGCGCCGACATGGGGCGGGCCCTCATAGGTCCAGACGGTGAGCTTCATGACGTCGCTCCCGCGGCCGGCCGGGCCCGGGGGCTGTCTGCCCCCGCCACGCCTGCGGCGCGGCCCCCCCGAGGATACTTATGAGACAAAGACGGGCTCATGCCGCCTGCTCGCGGTTCAGGAGCGCCCGGCGACGGAGCGGGCGGGCGAAGAGGGCGGCGAGATCGCCGGCCTGCTCGTAGAAATGGATCGGGGTGAAGACGAGCTCGATGGCCCATTTCGTGGCCAGGCCCTCGGCCTCCAGCGGATTGGCGAGGCCGAGGCCGCAGACGCTAAGGTCAGGGCGTGCGGCGCGGGCGCGGTCGAGCTGCAGGTCGACGTCCTGGCCCTCGGAGAGGACAGGGCCTTTGGGGATGAGATCGAGGTCTGGGCCGACGATGGCCTTGTTGATGTAGGGCGCGCCGATCTCCACCGCCTCCATGCCGCATTCGCGGGTGAGGAAGCGGGCCAACGGAATCTCGAGCTGGCTGTCGGGGAAGAAGAAGACGCGGCGGCCTGAAAGCGTTTCGGCGGCGGCGGCGATGGCCTTGCGGGCGCGGGCGCGGGGCGCGGCGGTGACCGCCTCGAACCGGTCGCCCGGCACATCGAACGCATCGGCCACGGCGCGGAGCCAGGCGGTGGTGCCAGCCTCGCCGAAGGGAAAGGGAGCCGGAACATGCGTGGCGCCGCGGCGGGAAAGGGCGCCGGCGGTCTCGTTGAGGAACGGCTGGGTGAGGGCGAAGACGGTGTTGGGGCCCACGGGCACGTCGCCGGCGGCGCGGGGGGCGGGGAGTAGACGCACGGGGCCGATGCCAAGCTCGGCCAGAAGCCGCTGCATCTGGTCTTCGACCACGTCCGGCAGGGCGCCGACGACCAGCAGCTCGCGCGGGCCCTCGGGATCGCACGTCTCCGGCAGGCCGGGCACCATCGCCTCCAGGCACGCATCCTCGCCTTCGGTGAAGGTCGTCTCGATCCCCGAGCCGGAATAGTTCAGCACCCTCACGTGCGGGCCGTGCAGACGGGTGAGCCGCTCGGCCGCACGCCCCAGATCGAGCTTGATGACCTCCGAGGGGCAGGAACCGACGAGGAAGAGCTGGCGAATGTCGGGGCGCCGCGACAGCAGGCGGTCGACCTCGCGATCCAGCTCGTCATGCGCGTCGGCCATGCCGGCCAGATCTTTCTCTTCAAGGATGGCGGTGCCGAAGCGCGGCTCTGCGAAGATCATCACGCCGGCGGCCGATTGCAGCAGGTGCGCGCAGGTGCGGCTGCCGACCACCAGGAAGAACGCATCCTGCATCTTGCGGTGCAGCCAGATGATGCCGGTCAGGCCGCAGAAGACCTCGCGCTGGCCCCGCTCCTTCAGGATCGGGACGTCGCGGCAGCCACGCGCCGGCAGGGTGGCCGCATCGCTGGCGGGAATGTCCCGCGCGGCGGTCATGCCGGCACCCCGGCGGGGACCGATGCCGTATCGAGCCGGGCGCGCCGCAGCTTCAGGATGAACTGGGCCGCATTCAAGATGTAGGTGGCATAGGCAGCCAGCGCGAGCCACATCTGGCCCGCCGGCGGCAGTGCCCCGGTCAGCAGCGCCCAGACATACGCGGTGTGCAGCGCGATGACGACGAAGCTGACCGCATCCTCCCAGAAGAAGGCGGGCGCGAAGAGATACTGGCCGAAGACGACCTTCTCCCAGATCGCCCCGGTCACCATGATGACCGCCAGCAGCAGGGTCTTCACCAATATCGAGACGGTCGCGGCACCGTATCCGGCATCCGCCACGAGGTAGCGGACGACGAGGACGATGGAGATGGCGCAGGCCAGGAACTGAATCGGCGCGAGCACGCCCTGGACTGTGGTCCAGACGGTGGCGTCGCGGCGCGCCCGCTCTTCCGGGGTATAAAGACCCTGGGTCGGCATGGCTGTCTGGCGGTGCGGCATGTGCGGGCGACTTCCCTCGATGGCTTGCCCGGACTTTGCGATCCGACGGCCGGGCCTGTCAACTGAAACTTACACATTGAAGTTGACACTCGGCGGATCGAAGGCCGAACCAGTGTCATGACGGCCTGACAGGCGTGCTTCCCTCCGTTAAAGCGGTGAAACCGGCGGTAATTGCCGCACCGCCACCTACCCACCGGCGGCAGACTGTCAATTTTCTTTGACAACACCCTGCATGGGGCACACACTCGCCTCAGCGAAGCCGAGCCGCCGAATCTGGAAACGGGATCGATGCCGTCGGGCAGCAACACGATGGGGAGGGTGAGCATGTCGGACAGCGCAACTTCGGGTGCCGCCATGTCGCGCAATGCGGATACGTGGTCGGACGACGCTTCCCCTACGGTCGTCCCCATGCAGGGCCGTCGCAACGCGTTCGCCAGTACCCACGAGCAGGGCGCTCGCCCCGATATTGCCCCTGTCGCCGTTCCCACCGAGGAGCGTGTGGCCCGCCTCGCCGATGCCGTGCGCGACGACACACCCGCAGCCGGGCTTGCCGAGGTGGCGGCGATGCGCCGGGCCGGCATCCCGGATCAGGACATCGTGGATCACTTCATTCCCGCAGCGGCCCGGCTGCTTGGGGAAGGCTGGGAATCCGATGCCGTGAGCTTTGCGGCGGTGACGATCGGCACCGCGCGCCTGCAGTCGATGTTGCGCGACCTGGCGGCCGATCTGCCGCACACATCCGGCGTCGACCGGCCCGAGGTGGCTCTTGTCGTGCGGGAGACGGAGTATCACACGCTGGGTGCCGTGGTGACCGCGAACCAACTGCGCCGGAAGGGTGTGGCCGTTCGCCTCGTTCTCGGCCGTTCCGACCCGGAAATCCTTCGTTTCATGCAGGAACGCAGCTTCGATGCGATCCTGATCTCTGCCGCTGCGAGCGAGCGGATCGAATCCGTTCGTAACCTCATTTCGAAGTTGCGGTTGTCGGATCCGAAGGCTCCCCCCATCTGTATTGGCGGCAGCATTCTGCTCCTCGGTCCGAGCATTCACCAACTGACCGGCGCAGATCACGTTGCCTCCGACGTCGATACCGCACTGCAGCTTTGCGATCTGGCCGTTCCTCGCAGCGCTCCCGCCCGTCCGGCGGGATCATGACGGCCTGGCCGGGCCGTTCCATCTGGAGTTCCATCCCGTGACGTCCCGAGGTGCCAAGTACTGGAATACAGGCTCGATCCCCCTGATCGCTCCCGATCTCTTGGGAGACATCATCGCGGCCGCCTCGGACATTGCGCTGGTGATCTCGCCCGAGGCACGGATCCTGTCGGTTCTGACCAATCCCGGGCACCGGTATCATGGGCGGCTGGAGCATTGGGAAGGCGCCAACCTGCGCGACCACGTGACGGCGGATTCCCTGCCCAAGATCGAGACGCAGCTGGAGCGGTTCGCGCGCGGCGAAGAGCCCTCCGGCTCGCTGGAGCTTAATCATTCGGACCGAGCGACCTGGGAATTCCCCATTCGGTACACCTTCCACCGGATCGGGGCGGACGGCGCGCTGCTGATGCTGGGACGCGACCTTCGGCCCATCGCCGAGATGCAGCAGCAACTGGTCAAGGCGCAGCTTGCCCTTGAGAAAGACTACGAAGCGCAGCGCGAATACGACACGCGGTTTCGCGTTCTCATGGATGCGACCCAGGGGGCGTACGTCTTCGTTTCGGTCGCGACGGGCCGCCTGACGGATGTGAACCGGGCCGCGGCGGCACTGCTCGGCCGCAACAGGACGGACCTGATCGGCGCCGCCTTCGCGCAGGAGTTTGACGGCCGCCGCCGCGGCGAATTCATGGAAACACTCTCGAACATCGCCGTGAACGAGGAAGCGCCCGCGCTCGACGTGCAGCTCAACGGCGGCAAGTCCCGCGTGATGCTGACGCCGACCCTTTTCCGGGCCGCCGGCGAGCGGCTGATCCTGTGCCGGCTCGATCCGGCCGACGAGCGCGCCGGCGCCGGTGGCGATCTGGGCGACATGATGACCTCTTTCTACCAGGACGGGGTGGACGCGATCGTGATCGTGGATGCCGCGGGCGTCGTGGAAAGCAGCAACGAGAGCTTCCTCGATCTGGCCGACATCGCCCATGCCGCCGCGGTGCGGGGCAAGTCCTTCGCCGATTTCCTGGCGCGCGGCAGCGTCGACCTGCGGGTGCTGCTCGACAACGCGTCGCGCAGCGGCCAGATGCGGCTCTACGCGACGAAGCTGACCACGGAATACGGCACGGTCGTGCCGGTCGAGATCTCGGTGACGCATCTGAAGGATCGGCCGCAGGCAGCGTTCGTCATGGTCATCCGCGACACGGGGCGCATGGAAGCGGCGCGCACCTCCGGCCCCACGCTGGGCGACGACAAGGTCCGCTCGGTGATGGAGCAGGTCGGTTCTGCCACCCTTCGCGACATCGTGGCCGAAACGACGGACGTGGTCGAGAAGATGTGCATCGAGACGGCAGTGGAGCTGACGCGGAACAATCGCGTGGCCGCGGCCGAGATGCTGGGGCTGAGCCGCCAGAGCCTTTATGTCAAACTTCGCAAATACGATCTGCTGAGCCGCGACGCCGAAAGCTGACGGCCGGCAAGCGCGTCGCCTGCCCCCGGCTTGGTCAAAGACAGCCCCCACCGGCCCGACGGCGCTGCGCGCATTCCGTCACAGGCATGTGGATTTTTCTTGCCCGACTCCTGACTGTCCTGTTTAGTTGACACCATGAGTGTCATGTCTGACTTACAGTCGCCCCGTTATCCGCATCCCGCCGCCGCGCTGGAGCTGATCAAGCCGATCACGTGGTTCCCGCCGATGTGGGCCTACATGTGCGGTGCGGTTTCCGTCGGCATGGCGCCCGGCGCCTCCTGGTTGCAGGTCGCTTTCGGCATGCTGCTGGCCGGCCCCATCGTCTGCGGCATGAGCCAGGCGGCGAACGACTGGTGCGACCGGCATGTAGACGCCATCAACGAACCCGGCCGCCCGATTCCTTCGGGCCGCATCCCCGGCCGCTGGGGACTTTGGATCGCGCTCGCCATGACGGTCCTGTCGCTTCTCATGGGCCTCGTTCTTGGCCCGTGGGGCTTCGGCGCGACCGTGGTGGCGGTGATCTGCGCCTGGGCCTACTCGGTCGAACCGATCCGGCTGAAACGCTCGGGCTGGTGGGGGCCGGGGCTAGTGGGCCTTTGCTACGAAGGGCTCCCCTGGTTCACCGGTGCGGCAGTGCTCGCTGCGGGTGCGCCCCGGTGGGAAGTCGTAGTCGTGGCCGCGCTCTATGCGCTCGGCGCGCACGGCATCATGACGCTCAACGACTTCAAGGCGCTGGAAGGCGACAGGCAGATGGGCGTGAATTCCCTGCCCGTCACGCTTGGCCCCGAACGCGCCGCACGGCTGGCCTGCTGGGTCATGGCGGTGCCGCAGCTCGCGGTCGTGATCCTGCTGTTCCAGTGGGGGCGGCCCGGGTTCGCCTTCGCAATCTTCGCCGGGCTCTTGGCGCAGACGTTCGCGATGCGGGTGCTGCTGAGCGATCCGCGCGGCAAGGCGCCCTGGTACAATGGCACGGGCGTGATGCTTTACGTGCTGGGCATGCTGGTCGCGGCCTTTGCGCTGCGCGGGTTGGGAGGCGTCTGATGCGGCGGAATGGCGGCGAGCTGGGCTGGCCGGGGATCCTGCGGCTGGGGCTGGTGCAGATGGCGCTCGGCTCGATCGTGGTGCTGACCACGGCCACCATGAACCGGGTGATGACGGTGGAGCTGGCTCTGCCGGCGATCCTGCCCGGGCTCCTGGTCTCGCTTTACTACGGCACGCAGTTCCTGCGCCCGCGCTTCGGCCACGGCGCCGACCGCGGCGGCCGGCGCACGCCCTGGATCATCGGCGGCGTTGCGTTGCTGGCGGCGGGGGCCACGGGTGCGTCGCTTTCCGTCGGCCTGATGGGCGCCTCGGTGCCGTTGGGCATCGCCGCTTCAATCCCGGCCTTCCTGCTGATCGGCCTCGGCATCGGGGCGGCGGGCACCAACCTGCTGGCCCTGCTGGCCTCTCGCGTCGGCGAGGGGCGGCAGGCGGCGGCGGGCAGCGCCGTGTGGATCCTGATGATCTTCGGCCTCGCCGCGACCGGCATCACCGCTGGCATTCTGCTCGATCCATACACGCCGGCGCGGCTCGTCGCGGTGACGCTGGGCGTCTGCGGCGTGGCGATGATGCTGACGCTGATCGGCGTCTGGGGCCAGGAACGCGGCGCCATCGCCCGCCCCGCGCCCTCGCGCGACACCGATTTCGCCGGCGTGGCCCGCGGGCTCTGGGCGGACCCCCGAGTGCGCACCTTCACCGTCTTCGTCTTCGCCTCGATGCTGGCCTACAACCTGCAGGACCTGATCCTGGAGCCCTTCGCCGGCCACGTCTTCGGCATGACCGTGGGCGAAAGCACCAAGCTCGGCGGCATGCATCATGCCGGCGCGCTCACGGGGATGCTGATCGTGCTGATCACCGGCACGGCGCTCGCGCGCTGGATCACCGTTCCGATCCGGGTCTGGATCGTGGGCGGCTGCGTCCTGTCGGGGGTGGCCCTTGTCGGCCTCGCCTTCGGCGGGCTGCACGCCGCCACATGGCCGCTGGCCGGCAACGTCTTCGTGCTCGGCCTTGCCAACGGCAGCTTCGCCGTCGCCGCCATCGGCGCGATGATGGGGCTCGCCCGCGAAGGCGGCGACGGGCGGGAGGGTGCGCGGATGGGCCTCTTCGGCACCGCGCAGGCCATCGCCTTCGGCTTCGGCTCGTTCCTCGGCACCGCCGCCGCAGACGTGATGCGTTGGCTGATGACTTCCGACGCCGCCGCTTATGGCAGCGTCTTCGCCGCCGAAGGCGCGGTGTTCCTCGTGGCCGCGGTGCTGGCGCTGCGGCTGACCGACCCCTCCCCCCGCCCGGCGATGCCCGCCGGCGCCCTCATCCCCGGAGAATGAGCATGCAATACGATGTCGTCGTTGTCGGCGGGGGCCCCTCGGGCGCGACCGCGGCCGAGGATCTGGCCCGCAGCGGCGCGCGGGTCGCCATGCTGGACCGCGCCGGGCGGATCAAGCCGTGCGGCGGCGCCGTCCCCCCACGGCTGATCAAGGACTTTCACATCCCCGAAAGCCAGATCGTGGCCAAGATCAATACCGCGCGGATGATCTCGCCCACCCACCGCCAGGTCGATATCCCCATCGAGAACGGCTACGTGGGCATGGTCGACCGCGAGCATTTCGACGAGTTCCTGCGCGTCCGGGCGGCGGAGGCGGGGGTCACCCGCCTGACCGGCACCTTTCAGCGGATCGAGCGCGACGAGGCGGGCACCCACATCGTCTACCGCGACAAGGCCAGCCGGGAATCCGTGCGGATCTCCACCAGGCTGATCGTCGGCGCGGATGGCGCGCGGTCGAACGTCGCCAAGGCCGAGGTGCCCGGCGGCGACAAGATCCCCTACGTCATCGCCTACCACGAGATCATCGAGGCGCCGGCCGATGGCGCGGGCTACGACGCCAGGCGCTGCGACGTGATCTACGACGGCGCGGTCAGCCCCGATTTCTACGGCTGGGTGTTCCCCCACGGTGCCCAGGCCTCCGTCGGCATGGGCACCGGGCTGGACGGGGTGGACCTGAAGAAGGCGACCGCCGATCTGCGCGCGGCTTCCGGCCTGACCGATTGCGTCACGATCCGCCGCGAGGGCGCGCCGATCCCGCTCCACCCGCTCGACCGCTGGGACAACGGGCGCGACGTGGTGCTGGCGGGCGATGCCGCTGGCGTGGTTGCACCCTCCTCGGGCGAGGGGATCTTCTATGCCATGGCCGGGGGCCGGGCGGCTGCCACCGCGGCGGCGGCCTGCCTGAAGACCGGACGCGTGGCCGACCTGAAGCTGGCGCGCAAGCTCTTCATGAAAGAGCACAAGACCGTCTTCAAGGTGCTCCGCGCCATGCAGGACGCCTATTACAAGTCCGACGACCGGCGCGAGCGCTTCGTCTCCCTGTGTCACGATGTCGACGTGCAAAAGCTGACGTTCGAGGCTTATATGAACAAGGAACTCGTGAAGGCGCGCCCCTGGGCGCATATCAAGATCGGGTTCAAGAACCTCGCGCACCTGACCGGGCTGGTACCGGCAACCAACACGTGATTCGATGCTCGATCTGACGCCCGAACCCTCGCCAGACACGATCCCGGCCTGGGTGAACGGCACGCTCATGCCTGTCGACAAGATGGAGGTGCATCGCCGGGGCCTGCGCCACAAGGCGGTTTCGGTCTTCGTGATGGATGGCGAAAAGGTGCTGATCCAGCGGCGGGCGATGGGGAAGTACCACACGCCGGGCCTCTGGGCGAACACCTGCTGTACGCATCCCGCCTGGGGCGAGACGGCGGCGGACTGCGCCATGCGCCGGCTGCGGGAGGAGCTGGGGATCACAGGCCTTTACCCCGCGCCGCGCGACGTTGTGGAATACCGCGCCGATGTGGGCGGCGGGCTGATCGAGCACGAGGTGGTCGAGATGTTCCTGGCCCCTGCCCCGCGCGACCTGGCGGTGCGCCCCAATCCCGACGAGGTCATGCAGGTGGAATGGGTCGGGCTCTACGATCTGGGGGCCGAGGTAGCCCGGCGCCCCGCACGCTTCACCCCCTGGCTGCGCATCTATCTGCAGGACCACAAGGACGCGATCTTCGGGCAGCTCGCCCGCGTCTGATCGGCTGCGGCGGGACTGGCCGCACGGCCCCTTTCACAAAGGCTGGTGGTCGAACCTACGGTGTCCGATGGTCATGTCCGCCGCTTCGACCTTCCTTTCGCGCTGCGGCGCCGTTGCCGCTGCTGGATTAGTCGGCAGGCCCGATACGGGCCGGGATGGCCAAAACCTCCGCAAACCTGCCGCAAGTCGGCGCCATCTGCACAACGATTCGCCATCTTCCAGCGATGGCCCCCGGCAGAGCCTCGCGCGGCGCTTTCTTTTTCACTGCGGTCTCTGTCTACTGACGGTGAACGGCGCGCTGCGAGATGTGGCGCACGCCGCCATACGGAACGGACATCGGAAAGGCCTTGCCATGAAATCGCTTGCGACCGGATTTGCCCTCGCCTCGACCCTCGCCGCGTTCGGCGGCGCGGCCTCGGCCCAGACGTTCACGATCTCCTGGTGGGGCTACAATGGCGACAAGCTGCAGGAGAACATCGTCGCGCCGTTTCAGGAGATGTGCGGCTGCGAGGTGGTCTTCGAGACAGGCAACAACGCTGACCGTCTGGGCAAGCTGCAGGCCCGCGGCGGCGACGGGGTCGACGTGATCTACCTGACCGACAGCTTCAGCCAGATCGGCATCGAGGCGGGGCTCTTCCAGGAAATCGACCGGTCGCGGTTGGAGAATATCGAAGGGCTCTACGAGCTGGCGCAAGACCCGCAAGGCGGCTACGGCCCGGCCTACACGATCGGCCGCGTCGGCATCGTCTACGACAGCGACAAGGTCGAGCCGCTGACGCAGTGGGACGATCTGTGGCGCGACGACCTGGAGGGCCGGATCACGCTGCCCGGCATCACCACCACCGCCGGGCCGATGGTGGTGCTGCGCGCCGCCGAGTATGGCGGGGTCGATGCGTACGAGGAGACGGACGCCGCCTTCGAGGAGGTCGCGGCGCTGGAGCCGAACGTGGTGAAGAACTACAACACCGGCTCGGAGATGGTGAACCTGCTCTCTACCGGCGAGGCCTCGGTGGCGCTGGCGCAGGACTTCACGCTGGCCTCGCTGCGCGAGGCGGTGCCGACGATCGAATGGGCGGATCTGGAAGACGGCGAATCGCCACGCTGAACATGATCAACATCCCCACCGGCGCCGAGAACGTCGATCTGGCCTACCAATTCATCGATTTCGTGCTGAGCCGCGAGATCCAGATGGACAACGCGATGGAGGGCGTGGACGCTCCGGTGCGCACCGATATCGAGCTGCCGCCCGAGATCGCCGCCGGCTGGACCTATGGCGCCGAGGCCATCGCCGGGCTGAACCGGATCGACTATGCCGCCCTGAACGCGGCCAAGACCGACTGGATCGACCGGTGGAACGAAGTTTTCGGCATGTGAGCGAAGCGGTTCGGATCATGGCCAGGCCGGGTCCCAGGCCCGAGCTGGCGATCTGACAGGCTCCGCACGTGTCCTCCAGACTGCGCGCCTGGCTGCTGGCGGCCCCCGCGACCCTTCTCGTCGCGGTGTTCCTGGGCCTGCCGGTGCTCGCCACTTTCGCCACGACTTTCGGTGAGGAAGCCGGGACGTTCGCGACCTATGCAGCCTTCTTCGAGTCGCGGTTCCGGATGACGGTGCTATGGCGCACGATGGAGGTGGCGCTGATCACCACGCTGGTCTCGGTCGCCATCGGTTTCCCGACGGCTTGGGTGGTGGCCCGCGCGCCGGGGCGGATGAAGAGCATCCTGATCATCGCCGCCGTCTTTCCGCTGCTCACCGGCGTCGTCGTACGCTCCTTCGCATGGCTGGTGATCCTGGGGCGCAACGGCATCCTGAACGACACCCTGATCGCCATCGGTGCCATCGCAGAACCGCTCTCGTTGCTCTACACCCAAGGCTCCGTGATCGTGGCGATGGTCTACCTCTTCGTGCCGCTTATGATCCTGACCCTCGTAGGCGTACTAGAGGGCATTCCCGAGGACCTCACCGATGCCGCCGCATCCCTCGGCGCCACGCCGGCGGCGGCGTTTCGGCAGGTCGTGCTGCCGATGGCGGTGCCGGGGCTGATCGTGGGCGCCGTTCTGGTCTTCACCGGGTCGTTCACAAGCTACGCCACGCCGCAGCTTCTGGGTGGCGAGCGGCAGATGATGATGGGTACATTCCTCTATCAGCGGGCCATGGTCACCTTCGACTGGGTCGGCGCCTCAACCATCGCGGCGATCATGGTGGTGGTCACCCTGGCCACGGTGATCGCCATGTCGCGGCTTGCGCGGCGGATGAATCCGGTGGCCGGCTGATGCGCCGGGGCGGCACGCATCCCGCGCTGGTGGCCTTTGCGGTGCTGACCTTCCTGTTCCTGATCGGACCGCTCGTGATAATCGTCGGCGCGGCGCTGTCGGACACGTCGTTCCTCACCTTTCCGCCGCAGGGGCTGACGCTCCGCTGGTTCGAGAACGTGTTCGAGATCTCGGCATTCCGGCGCACCATGGTCACCTCGTTCCAGCTCGCCGTCGGCGGCACGGCGCTTTCGATGGCCATCGGGATCCCGGCGGCCTACGCGATGGCGCGCTATCGGATCGAGCTGCCGCGGTTCCTCGGCAACGTCTTCGTGCTGCCGATCCTGGTGCCGGAGATCGTGCTGGGCTTCTCGCTGATGAAATCGGTCGCCGTGGGGGCGGATGCGCCGATCATGCTGGCGCTGCTCCTGGGGCACGCGCTGCTGGTGCTGCCCTATTGCGTGCGCGTCGTCGGCGCCTCGCTCAACGCCTTCGATTTCTCGGTGGAGGAGGCGGCCGTGTCGCTCGGCTGCCCCCGCTGGAAGGCGTTCTTTACCGTGGTGCTGCCGAACGTGAAGGCTGGCATCATCGCGGGCTTCATCCTGGCATTCATCACCTCGCTCAACGATGTATCCATTTCGATCTTCCTCACCGGCCCCGGGGTCTCGACCCTGCCGATCCAGCTCTTGGCGCATATGGAGCAGTTCTTCGACCCCACCATCGCCTCCGTCTCGGTGCTGCTGATGTTCGTCACCGTGGCGGTGATGGCGGTGGTGGAGCGAACGCTTGGCCTGACGTTCCTGACAAAATGACCGTTTCGCTCACCCTGTCGGACGTCACGGCCCATTACGGCGTGACCAGGGTCCTGGAGGACCTTTCGTTGCACGTGGCCGAAGGTGAGCTGGTCTCCCTCCTGGGCGCCTCAGGCTGCGGGAAGACCACCACGCTGCGGCTCGTCGCGGGGTTCCTGGAACCGACCGCCGGCACCATCCGACTGGGCGAGACCGACCTGACCCGGCTTCCGGCCCACAAGCGCGACATCGGGCTGGTCTTCCAGACCTACGCGCTTTTTCCGCATCTTACCGTACGCGACAACGTGGCCTTCGGGCTGAAGCAGCGCGGCGAAGGGCGGGCGGCGCGGGCGCGGGCGGCGGACCGGATGATCGAGCTCGTAGGGCTCTCCGGCTTCGCAGAGCGGTTTCCGGCGAACCTGTCCGGCGGGCAACGCCAGAGGGTGGCGCTGGCCCGGGCGCTGGTGATCGAGCCGCGGCTGCTGATGTTCGACGAGCCCCTCAGCAACCTCGATGCGAAGCTGCGCGTCGACATGCGGGTAGAGATCCGGCGGCTGCAGCAGGCGAACGGCACCACCGCGCTTTACGTGACCCACGACCAGGAGGAGGCGTTCAGCATCTCCGATCGCGTGGCGCTGATGAATGTCGGGCGGATCATGCAGCTGGATACGCCCGAGGTGCTCTACTCCCGGCCCGCGAACCGGTTCGCCGCGGATTTCGTGGGGTTCGAGAACATGATCCCGATGCGCGCGGTGGCAGAAGCCGGAGACGCGGTGCGGGCCGCGATGGCGGGCGGCCATGTGATCGAACTACCGAAAGCCGCCTTCACCGTTCCGGCGCGGGAGTTCCTGCTGGCCGCCCGCGCGGAGGGGCTGCGCGTGTCTCCTGCCGGCAGCGCGCCGGGCCTGCCGGCGACGCTGGGCCTGCGCACCTATCTCGGGCGCGCCTATCAGTACCAGTGCGAGACCCCGGCCGGACCGCTGAAGGCGAACGGCCCCCTTGGTGAGCCGCGGCAGGCCGGAACCGCCGCGACCCTCGTGCCGCAGCCCGAACAATGCTGCCTGCTGCCGATGGAATCCGCGTGATCCTGCTGTCGAACGCCCGCATCCTGCCGATGGATGCAGCCATGACCGAGATCGCGCGGGGGTGGATCGCCATCGACGAAGACCGGATCGCCGGGCTGGGCAGCGGCGACCCGCCAGCGGCCGCAGCCCCCGCCCAGGATATGGGCGGAGACCTGATCATGCCCGGCATGGTCAACTCCCATTGCCACCTGCCTATGACCCTCTTCCGGGGATTGGGCGAAGACGTGGACGACCGGCTCTTTCGCTACATCCTGCCGCTTGAACGGGCGCTGGTGGATGCCGTGGTCACCGGGATCGGCGCAGCGCTCGGCGCGCTGGAATCCATCCGCGGCGGGGTCACGACCATCGCCGACATGTACTACTACGAGGATCGGATCGGCGATGTGCTGGACGCCTCGGGCCTGCGCGGGATCGTGGGGCAAACGCTGGCGGATTTCGCCGCACCCGATCACGCGACGATGGACGAGGGCTTCGCCCGCCTCGACGCGCTGGCGGATCGGTTCGCCGGGCACCCCCGCATCACCGCCTCGGCCGCCCCCCACGCGCCCTATTCCACCGGCCCCGCCGTGATGGCACGGGTTGCGGACTGGGCGGCCCGGACCGGGCTTCCCGTGCAGATGCATCTCGCCGAGACCCGGGACGAGGTCGCGTGGGCCGCGCGGGAGCATGGCTGCACGACGGTCGCGCTTGCCGACAGGGCCGGGCTTCTGACCCCGACCCTCATCGCCGCGCATCTGATGTATCCAACCGAGGCCGACATGGATCTGCTGGCCGAACGCGGTGTGGGCGTGGCGCATAACGCGCGGTCCAACGGCAAGGCGGGCCGCGGCATCGCCCCCGTGGCCGCAATGCGGGCGCGGGGCATCCCGGTGGGGCTGGCCAGCGATGGCCCGATGTCGGGGAACACGCTGGACCTCTTCGCGCAGATGGCGCCGGCTGCGATGTTCCAGAAGATCGCCGCGGGCACGCGGGGCGCCCTGCCCTGCCGGGAGGTCGTGCGCATGGCGACCATCGAGGCTGCGGCGGCCCTCGGCATGTCCGATAGCATCGGCTCGCTGGAAGTCGGCAAGCAGGCCGACCTGATCCGCCTGTCGCTTGCCGATCCGCGTCTCCATCCGATCTACGATGTCTTCTCGATGCTGGTCTTCGCCGCCCTGCCAAGCGACGTCACCGGCACCATGGTCGCCGGGCGCTGGCTGATGCAGGATCGCGTCGTGGCCACGCTCGATGGCGGCAAGGTGCTTGCCGATGCGCAAAGGGTCGCGCAGCGTTTCGGAACCCGGATCGCAGAGATCGACAGGCAGATCGCATGACACAGCCTACCCTCGACCATATCGACGCCACAATCGAGAGCCGGCTGGAGCGGCTCTTCGAGTTCATCCGCATTCCTTCCGTCTCGACCGATCCGGCCCCTGCTGGCAACGTCGCCCGCGCAGAAGCGCCGGCAGCGACACTGCGCGCGCTCGGCGCCCAGACCCGGATCGCGCCGGCCGAAGCGCATCGGGTGGTGGTGAGCCATCTGCCCAAGCCGCATGTGCTCTTCGACCGGCATTGCGAGGTGCCGCCGCCCGTTCCGCCGAACCTGCGGGCCACCGACCCGTGCCGGTCCACCTTGCGCGACGTCGGGGTGCGCATCCTGGAAGCGCTCGCCACATGCCGATAATCGTCGACACCGATCCCGGCATCGACGATGCCATCGCCCTGCTCTACGCGCTGCGGGCGGGGTTTGACGTGGCCGCCATCACCACCTTAGCCGGGAACATCGGGCTGCCGGCGACGACCCGCAACGCGGGGCGCATCCTGGCCCTCGCGGAGGCCGACCTGCCGGTTCATCCGGGGGCTGCATTTCCCCTGAGGGGAGAGGCTCGTCCTACGACGGGGATCCACGGGGATGACGGGCTTGGCGGCGTGGCCTTTCCCGAACCGTGGCGTTTGGCGGAAGGCGAGAGCGCGCGCGATGCCATGGCCCGCCTCATCGGCGCGGCCCCTGCCGGGGCCATTACGCTCTTTTGCCTCGGCCCCCTGACCAATCTCGCCTCCCTGATCGCCGCCGCGCCCGGCATCGCGGCGCGCCTCGGCCCGGTGATCGCCATGGGCGGTGCCGTGGCCGAGCCCGGCAACGTGGGCCCGCGCGCGGAGTTCAACATTGCCCACGATCCCGAAGCCGCGGCGCAGGTCTTCGCCGCCGGGCTCGACCTGACGCTGATCCCGCTGGACGCGACCCGGCGGCTGCGCGCCGATGCCGCCTATGTCGCCTCGCTCGACGCCGTGCCCGCCCCGGCGGCGAAGGCGGCCGCAGCGCTGATCCGGGCCTACTTCGCGGCGACCGAGGGCGCCGAAAGCCGGCCGCTGCACGACCCCTGCGTGCCGCTGCTCTTCCAGCGCCCGGAGCTCTTCAGGATCGAAGAGCACGCCCTGAAGGTCGACACCGCCACCGGCGCGCTCGATCCCGGCCCGCACCGGCTGAAGGTCGCCATGGGGCTGGACGCCGAGGCGCTGCGGGCCGAGCTGCGCCGCGGGTTGGCGGCCTAGGTGGCTGCGCCCGCCGCCATCGCTTCGCCGCGCGTCATCGCAGCGCCTCGGCCACCAGGGCCGACCAGTAGGCGACACCATGGGGAATGCAGGCATCGTTGAAGTCGTACCCCACACCGTGATGCTGGCCGTTCTCGCACGGCGGCCCCATGCCGAGCCAGACGTAGCAACCCGGCACCCGCCCGCCGAACTCGGCGAAGTCGTCTCCGGCGGTCGAGGGCGGAAAGGCGGTCCGCAGTGCTCCGTCTCCCAGGGCCGCCCGAACCGCTCGCTGCGCCAGCGCCGTCGGGGCTGCGGCATTCACCACCGGCGGAATGCGGCGGGTGAAAGAGTAGTCCGCCGCCACCCCGAAGCCCTGCGCGACGCCAGCCGCATGGCGCCCGATCGCGGCCTCCAGCTGATCGCGGACCGCGGCGGAATAGGCCCGCGCCGTCCCGCCGATCCGAACGGCCTCGGGGATCACGTTCAACGCCTCGAAATCGCCGGCCTCCACGGCGCAGGCCGAAACCACGGCCGGCTCCAGCGGATCGACCTCGCGCGCGACGACCGCATGGACCTGCATCAGGAAGGCCCCCGCCGCGGTAACCGCGTCGCGCCCCTGATGCGGCTTGGCCCCGTGGCTTCCCCGCCCCCTGAACGTGACCCGCCAATGGTCGGACGACGCCAGCTGCGCCCCCTCCACCGCCGCGACGATACCCAGATCGAGGCCCGGCATGTTGTGCAGCCCGAAGGCCGCATCGATGGGGAAACGCTGCAGCAGGCCGTCCTTCACCATCGCCGCCGCCCCGCCGCGTCCTTCCTCGGCCGGCTGGAACACCAGATGGACGGTGCCGGAGAACGCCATCGTCGCCAGCTCCTGCGCCGCACCCAGCAGCATCGCGGTGTGCCCGTCATGGCCGCAGGCATGCATCCGCCCGGGCCGGCGCGAGGCATGCGGCAGGTCCGTCTCCTCGGTCATGGCAAGCGCATCCATATCGGCCCTCAGCAGGATCGAGGGACCGCCCGCGCCCTTGCTGAGGCTGCCCACAACGCCGGTGCCGCCGAGGCCGGTGGTGACCGCGAAGCCAGCCGCTTGCAGCCGCTTGGCGACGATTCCGGCCGTCCGCTCTTCCTCGAAGCCAAGCTCGGGATGCGCGTGCAGATCGCGCCGCAGGGTCGTCAGCCCGGCCAGTGTATGAGCATCCATCGTGCGCCTTCCCCGTGGCTCGCGGCAAAGCGTAGGGGCGGCCGTGCCCCGTGCCAAGGGCCGGGCCGATGAGCGGCGAGGTCTGGCAATCCCTGCACGCCGATTTGACGCCCGGCCCGCAGCCGGGCAGCGCCACCTTTGCGGCCACACTGGGCACCCGCACGATCCTGCTGCCGATCCGGTACCTGGCGGACGGGCGCAGGATCGCCTCGCTTATCGTCAATCAGGCGAGCTTCACCGTGATCGATGCGCTCTGCGAGGCGCTGGCGGATCGGCTAAAGCCGCATGCCCCGGATCTCATCGTAGGGGTGCCCACCCTTGGGCTGCCGGTGGCCGAAGGGGTGGCGCGGCAGCTCGGCCATGCGCGGTACCTACCCCTCGGGGTGTCCCGGAAGTTCTGGTACGACGAGGCGCTTTCGGTGCCGCTGCGCTCCATCACAACACCGGGCACGGGCAAGCGGCTCTACTTCGATCCCCGGATGCGGCCGCGCCTGTCGGGGCGCGTCGTGCTGATCGACGACGTGCTGTATTCGGGGGCCTCCATCGGGGCGGCGCTGTCGTTGCTCGCTCTGGTAGGCGTGCTTCCCGTGGCCATCGGGGCTGCGATGCTGCAGGGGACCGACTGGGCCGGCACCACCGGCGGCCTGCCGGTCGAAGCCGCCATCGCGACCCCGATCCTGCCGCCGGACGCCCCGCATGACCGAGGAGTTCGCACCCTCCCGCGAAAGCGCCCTGCGGCGGCGGCTGATCGGTGTCGCTCTTGAGCGCCGCGATGCGGACCTTCTGATGCGCGTCGGGCGGCTGCTCGACACCCATTCCGGGCTTTGGCGGGACGATGTGGAGGTCGCCGTGCTGGAGGGGCGGGTGGCCTATGTCGGTCCGCATGGCAGCTGGGGCGGCACTGCCCGCGAAACGGTCGACCGGTCCGGCGTGGCCGCCGTGCCCGGGTTGGGCGAGGTGCACAAGCATATCGAATCCAGTCATCTGACGCCGGAGTACGAGGCCGCGCTGGTCATTCCCCATGGCAATACATGGACCTGCGAGGCGAGCCACGAGCTCTCCAACGTGCTGCCCGGGCGCACGCTGGAGTTCTGGCTCGCCGCGCGCAAGGCGGGCTCGCCGCTGAAGATCTTTCCGTTGCCGGGCTCCGCCGTCGCCGCCGACCGCGTGGGAGCATGGCGCCCATCTGGACGGGGCCGACCAGTCGCGGTTCATGCGGCAAAGCCTGCGCGGTGGCCGGGCTCGACGAGGTGATGGACTGGCCTGCCTTGGCCGATCCCGCCAACCCCGCCCATGTCCGCCTCTGGTCGATGATCGAGGCGACCTGGGCGCACCGCGGGGTGGTGGAGGGCCATGCCGCCGGCATCCGCGACCTGCCCGGCATCAACGCCTTCGCAGCCGCCGGCATCGCCTCGGACCACGAGGCCTGGACGGCCGAGGAGGCGTTGGCGAAGCTGCGGCACGGCCTCTTCCTCCAGATCCGCATCCATACCGGGGCCGCGATCGTCGCCGGCCTGCTGGAGCGCGGCCTGACCGACTGGAGCCAGGTCGCGCTGGCCACGGACGACCGCCCCGCCACCGAGGTGCTGGAGCGCGGCGCGACCGACCGTAACGTCCGCATGGCCATCGACGCCGGGCTGTCGCCCGAGACCGCGGTGCAGCTCGTCACGATCAACCCCGCGCGCCACATGCGACTGACCCAATGGGTCGGCTCGCTGGCACCGGGGCGCTTCGCCGACATCGTGCTGCTTGACGATGTCGCCCGGTTCTCAATCGCGGAGGTCTGGGCGGACGGTGGCCAGCGGCGCGCGCGGGCCACTATTTGCTGGAGGTGCCGAAGATCGACTGGCCGGGCTGGGCGCGCAACACGATGAACGTCGGGCGCGACGTGGCAGCCTCCGACTTCGATATCCGCCGCGCCCGGGCGCGAGACCATGCTCGCTGCCCTGCTGCGCCCGTTCCATTGGACGGAGCAATTCTTGACCCTCGAGCTGCCCGTTGCCGACGGGGCCGTTCAGCGGGACCCGGACCGCGCCGTCACGAAGTTTGCCATCGTGGACAGGTATTCGGGCAAGGGAGCCGTCTCGGCGATGTTCTGGAAGGGCTGTGGCCCGCGCGACCCCGGCACGGCGCTTTGTTGCTCGATGGGTCACGACAAGCATAATATCTGGTGCGTCGGCTCTGAGGATGCGGCGATGGCACAGGCGGTGAGTGCCTGCGTCGCCATGGGCGGCGGCTGGGCGCTGGTTCACGAGGGCCGCGTGACCGCGACCGTCGCCTACGAGATCGCTGGCTTGATGACGGCACGCCCCGCCGCCGCCCTGGCAGCGGATATGGCGACCCTCCATGACGCCGGGGCGGCCATCGACTGGATGTTCGAGCCCAGCTACCACCCCCGCTGGGGGCCGGGCTTTCCCGAACGGCTCGCTTTCGCCACGCTCACCTGCTCGCCCTGGCACTGGAACCTCGTGGCTCCTAGCGAGGCGGCGCCGCAGGGCCTGGTCAATGTGAGAACTGGAGAGAGCCATCCGGTCGTGTGGTAGCGGCCCCGGCTAAGGGCTGCGATCCGGGTCGGCGCCTTTTTCCGTGGCATACGAGCGGCACCTTTTGTCTGCGGCTTCGGAGCTTTCGCATCCCCCCTTGGACCCGCCGACCACGGCCAACGATTGTCGATCACAGCCTGATCGCAGAGAACCTTAATCTATTCCTGTATCCTGCGATTGGGCTCGACGCCCGCGCCGCCGACTGGCTGGCCGTGGTTGGAACCGGAGCCTCGGTGCCCGCATCGGTGAAGTGGCTTATGTATAGCTGCATGAGGTACGCGACGCCCTTTTCAGTGACGTCCCGACGATCCTTGGCAAAGTAGCGGCCTCGGACATACGGGCTTGTGGTGATCCCGAAGGACGGGACATAGACGCAATCCATGAAGGCTTTGGTGGCCCTTTCCGCAACACGCGGAGGACGCCCTTCGACCAGGCCGACGAGAGAAAAACGTGCCGCTTTTGATATCTCTCTTTCAGCGCCACGGGCGACAGGGCGAGCACGATCTCCACGGCAGGATTTTTGGCCCGAATGAAGGCGATGGCGTCGTGGAGATCGTCGTAGGCCTCTTGCCATTCGAAGTTTGCGAACGATCGGTTTAAATTGGCTATCGGCAGCAACGCATTCGTCGAAAATTACTTGAAGGCCGCCGGAGCGAGGCGCCCGGATCCTTCAAGGCTCCACAGCGCCGAAGGCGGCGGCGAGGGGCGTGCCGTCAATGCGCAGATCGGCGAAGGTATCCACGTCGCGCATCGACTCCGAAGGGGCATCGAGGGCGATCACCCGCTCGGACTGAAGGCGCAGCCCACCGGCCCCCCGGTCACCCGAGATCCCTGATAGCGCATCGAAAAGGATTTCGGGAAAGCAGGCCGGCGGCGTCAGATGCCCCCCCTGCCGGGCAAACGCGGGGCGGGCGTCCTCGCAGGCCGCGAGCAGGCGCACCAGTAAGCCGGGCGTCACCCAGGGCATGTCGCCCAGTGCGATCAGCAGCCGCGCCGCACCCGCTTCCCGCGCAGCAGCGACGCCGGCGCGCAGGCTGTCGGAGTGCTGCCCTGCCGCACGGGCGATCCGCCAGCCCTGAAACTGCGCGGCCGCCGCATCGGTCCGTACCACGGCGATACGCAGATCCAGCGGCACCGCCGCCATCGCAGCCGCGGCATGGGCCACCAGCGGGCGCCCGCCCAGATCGGCCAGCAGCTTGTCTTGCGCGCCGAACCGGGTCGACCGGCCGGCCGCGAGGACGACCCCAGCCGTAATCACGCCGCGGCTTCCCGCGCCACATCCAGCACTTCGGCCAGCACCGAGATCGCCAGCGTCCGCGGATCGCGGGCCGAGGGGATCAGGCCGATAGGGCCGCGCAGCCGAGAGAGCGCCGCTGTCGCGACCCCGGCTTCGGCCAGATCCATGTCGCGCGCCGCCCGCGCCCGCTGGCTGCCCTGCGCCCCGATGTAGAACGCGTCGGTCTGCAGCGCGGCGGCGAGGATCGGCGGCTCCCATTCGTGGTCGTGGAAGAAAAGCACGATGGCCGTCCATGCGTCGGGGGCCAGACCCTCCGGCATCGCCGCGCGCACCATCGGCCGCGTGGCGCATCCCGCGGCCGCGCCGATGGCCCGCGTTTCGGGATCGGGAGAGAGGAGCAGGTTGGGATAGCCCGCCTGCGCCACCAGCGTGGTGAAGGTCGCGGCCTCGGGGCCCTTGCCGAAGACGAGGAACCGCAATTCGGGCGGGAAGTGCACGGTGAAGCGGCCCTTCGCAAGGCCGGTGCGGCCCGGCCCCGCTGCAGCCATCGCGCCGGTGCCCGGATCGACTGACAGGGCAGAAGGCCGCCGCGCGGCGCGTTCGGCCATGAGCCGGCGCAGGACGGCGCGGTCCGGCCGGGGCAACAGCGCGATGTCGAGGCCGCCACCGCAGGGCAGCGCGATGTCGCCGAAGGGCGATCCGGTGCCATAACGCACCTGCATCGACCGCCCGCTCTCGCGCACGGCGGCCGCGTGGATCGCCAGATCCGCCTCGATGCAGCCGGACGAGAGCGTGCCGACCCGGGCGCCGTCGGAGAAGAAGGCCATGCCGGCGCCGAGGGGGCGGTAGGACGGCCCCTCGACCCCGACGATCAGCGCCAAGACGCCGCCTTCCGGGCCTTCGGCCAAGGTGGCGAACGGGTCCTGCGGCATCAGCAGGGGCGCAGGACGAACCGGCGCTTTGGCCGCGACGCCGATCATCTCGCCCGCAGGCACGCGAGGCTAGCCCGCTGCAGCGACGGCCCGCCGGGTCATCACCCCGGTGATGTGGGCGCGGTAGGCGGCATTGCCGTGAAGGTCGCTGATCATGCCATCCGCCAGGGGGGCCATGTCCTTCAAGGCGTCCGCCTCGAACCGATCCTGAAGCGCGGCTTCGGCCTCGATCCAGCGGAAGACCCCGCCTTCGGACGCACCGGTCACGCCCACCCGCGCTTCCTCTACGAAGCGCGCGACGAAGACGCCGACGAGCGGAAATCGGGAGGCGGGCTGTTCGAACTTCTGATAGTTCGACGCATCCGGCACCGGGAACCGCACGGAGGTGACGATCTCGCCCTCCTCCAGTGCGGTGGTGAACATCCCCACGAAGAACTCCTCCGCCGCGATCTCACGCCGGTCGGTCACGATGGTCGCCCCGCAGGCCAGCGCCGCCGACGGATAGCAGGCCGAGGGATCGTTGTTGGCGAGGCTGCCGCCGATCGTGCCCCGCTTGCGAACCGAAGGATCGCCGATCTTGCTGGCCAACCCCGCGAGGCCCGGAAAGACCTTCTTAGCTTCGGCCGCGACGACACCGTGAGGAGTGCCGCCGCCGATGGTGAGCGTGCCGCCCTCGTGGCGCACCCCCTTCATTTCGGCGATCCCGGCGAGGCTGACCAGCACCGAGGGCGCCGCCAGCCGCATCTTCAGGGTCGGGACGAGCGTCTGCCCGCCCGAAAGCGCGGTCGCCTCCTCTCGCCCGAGAGCGGTGACGGCGTCTGCGATGGTCGTGGGTCTGGCGTGTTCGAATTCGTACATATCCGTCCTCCCTTCAGAGCTGATCGGCCGCGCCGCCGAAGGCGCGGTCTGCGACGTTGCCGGCGCCCGCCGCCGGCTGCGCGGCGCCCATGTTGGCGGTCCCGCCTTGCATCGCCGCCCAGACACGCGAAGGCGTCAACGGCATGTCGACATGGGTGACGTGCGTCATCCCGGCCCGCTGGCAGGCATCGACCACCGCGTTCACCACCGTGGGTGGCGAGCCGATGGCCCCAGCCTCCCCGCAGCCCTTCACCCCGAGCGGGTTGTGGGTACAGGGCGTAACGCAGGAATGGTCCACCTGGAACATGGGGAAGTCGTCGGCCCGCGGCATGGTGTAATCCATGTAGCTGGCGCTGAGGAGCTGACCGTCGGCATCGTAGGCCGCGTTCTCGAGCAGCGCCTGGCCGATGCCCTGCGCGAGCCCGCCATGCACCTGCCCCTCCACGATCATCGGATTGACGACGTTGCCGAAATCGTCGGCGGCGACGAAGCTGCAGATCTCGACCTTGCCGGTCTCGGGGTCGACCTCGACCTCGCAGACATAGGCGCCCGACGGATAGGTGAAGTTCGCCGGGTCGTAGAACGCAGTCTCCTCCAGCCCCGGCTCCATCGACTGCAGCGGATAGTTGTGCGGCACGTAGGCGGCCATGGTCACGTCGCCCCAGGCGATGGACTTGTTGGTGCCCGGCAGGCCGAAGATGCCATCCTCGAACGTCACCTCGCTGTCGGGCGCCTCCATGAGATGCGCCGCGACCTTCTTGGCCTTGGTGATCACCTTTTCGGTCGCGCGGTAAAGCGCCGAGCCGCAGACGGCGAGGCTGCGCGAGCCGTAGGTGCCCATGCCGAAGGGGATCTTGGACGTGTCGCCATGGACGATCTCAACCATGCTCTCCTCGATCCCGATCATGTCGGCCACGACCTGGGCGAAGGTCGTCTCGTGGCCCTGCCCGTGGCTGTGGGCGCCGACCATCGCCTGCACCGTGCCAAGCGCGTTCACCCGCACCGTCGCGCTATCGTAGAGCCCGACGCGCGCGCCGAGCTGGCCGACCAGCGCCGAGGGCGCGATCCCGCAGGCCTCGATGTAGGAATTGATGCCGAGTCCGCGCAGCTTGCCGCGGCTCGCTGCTTCTTCCCGCCGGGCCTCGAAGCCAGCCGAATTGGCCAACTCCAGTGCCTTGTTCATCGTGGCGTCGTAGTTGCCGGTGTCGTATTCCAGAGCGACGGGCGTCGTGTAGGGGAACTGGTCGGGCTGGATGAAGTTGCGGCGGCGGATCTCGACGGGGTCGATCCCGAGCTCGCGGGCCGCCTTGTCGATCACCCGCTCCAGGGAGTAGGTCGCCTCCGGCCGGCCCGCGCCGCGATAGGCATCTACGGGGGGCGTGTTGGTGAAGACCGCCTTCAGGTTCACGTAGACGTTCGGGACGGTGTAGTTTCCCGCCATGAGCGTGCCGTGCAGGAAGGTGGGCGTCGCCGTAGAGAAGTTCGACAGGTAGGCGCCGACATTCGCCAGGGTGTTGGTGCGCACCGCGATGAACGTGCCGTCCGCTTCGGTGGCCAGCTCGATGGTGGTCACGTGGTCGCGGCCGTGGGCATCGGTCAGGAACGCCTCGGAGCGGGTCGCCGTCCATTTCACCGGGCGGCCCAGACGCTTGGAGGCAGCAAGTACCAGCGCTTCCTCGCCGTAGTGGTAGATCTTCGAGCCAAAGCCGCCGCCCACGTCGGGCGCCACCACCGTCAGCTTGTTCTCGGGGATGTTCATCACGAAGGCCGAGACCAGCAAGCGGGTCAGGTGCGGGTTCTGGCTGGTCGTGGTCAGCTTGTAATCGCCCGTGCCGGGGTCGTATTCGCCCAGGGAGCAGCGCGGCTCCATCGCGTTGGGGACCAGCCGGTTGTTCACCAGCTCCAGCGTCGTGACGTGGGGCGCGCCCTCGATGGCCTTCGCCACGACCTCGCGGTTATCCTCGACCCAGCCCCAGTCGAAGCAGACGTTCGTCTCGATCTCGTCATGCACAAGGTTGCCGCTGTCGGCGACGGCCTCGGCCATGTCGACGATGGCGGGCAGTTCCTCGATCTCGGCGGCCAGCGCCTCGACCGCGGCATGCGCCTCTTCCAGTGTCTCGGCGATCACCGCGGCATAGGCGTCGCCCACATGGCGGACCTTGCCGTGGGCGAGCACAGGGCGCTTGGGCTCTTTCATCGGGGAGCCGTCGCGGCTGTTGATGAGCCAGCCGGCGGGGTTGCCACCGACCGCGGTAAAATCCTCACCGGTGAAAACGGCAAGCACGCCCGGCATCGCCTCGGCCGCGGCCACGTCGATGCTCACGATCCGCCCATGCGCCACGTCCGACCTGGCGAAGGCCGCATAGGTCTGTCCGAACACGGTGATGTCGTCGGTATATTTGCCGCGCCCGGTGACGAAGCGCACGTCCTCGCGCCGCTTGGTGCTGGCGCCGATGGCACTGTCTTTCGGCATGTCTGTCTCCCTGTTGTCGGCGGGTGCGCTGCACCGCGCGCCGAATTCCGGTTTGCTCTATTCCGCCGCGACCCGCTGCGCGGGGCCGTCGACCTTCTGGCCCGCCGCCGCCTGGATCGCCTTGACGATGTTGTGGTAGCCCGTGCAACGGCAGATGTTGCCTTGCAGGTAGGCCCTGATCTCGGCCTCGCTGGGGCTCGGGTTCTCTTTCAGCAGCATGGTCGCCGACATGATCATGCCGGGCGTGCAGAAGCCGCATTGCAGCCCGTGATGCTCCTGGAACGCCGCCTGCATCACGCTGAGGCTGCCATCGGCGTTGGCCATCCCCTCGATGGTGGTGACCTCCGCGCCCTCCGCCTCCCAGGCGAACATCGCGCAGGATTTCACGTCCATTCCGTTCACGTGCACGGTGCAGGCGCCGCATTGGGTGGTGTCGCAGCCCACATGCGTGCCCGTCATGTGAAGCGTCTCGCGCAGGAACTCCACCAGCAGCGTGCGGCCCTCGACCTCACCCTTCACGGCGCGGCCGTTCACCGTCATCCCGACTTTCGTCATCACGTCCTCCCTTGTGTCTGCGGCTCTTTGCGGCCCGCGAATTGGCGGCGCAGCCAGCCTGGCCGCTCGGCCTCGGCCGGCGCCCCGATTGCATCGTCCGGCAGGTCGGGCGTCGGATCCGGCCCCTCCACCTGACGTTTGAATTCTGAAAAGAAGGCATCGCCCATCTGCCGGGCGAAACCGTCGATCACCCGGCTGCCGAGTTGTGCGAGCTTGCCGCCAACCTTCGCTGTGACGACGTAACTCAGAAGCGTGCCTTCGGGCGAAGGCGCCAGGGTCACGTCGGCCGCCCCCTTGGCGAAGCCCGCGGGCCCACCCTTGCCCTGCCCTTCGATGCGGGCAAAGCGCGGCTCGTCCATATCGCTCAGGGTGACCGCCCCGACGAAGGTGGCCTTCACCGGCCCGACCTTTTGCACGACGGTCGCCTCGTACCCCTCTTCCGGCGACCCGGTCAGCGCGGTACAGCCCGGAAGGCAGGCGCGCAGCACGTCGGGATCGACCAGCGCGGCCCAAACGTCTTCCGGCGCGGCGGCGATCGACTTGCTGTCCGTGAATTCCATCGCGCTCCTCCCAAAGCCAATGTAGCCTACAAGACTGCGGGGACGACTTTATTTCAAGGGGCGCCTGACACGCCGGGTTGCTCGCGCCAGTCATGCACGTCGCGAAAGCCCAGGACATCGCGGGCCTTACGGTTGGAGTAGAGCGGATCGTCGTCTCCCAGCTCTCCCTTGATCGGGGTATCGGGGAAGAACCGCCGTGCAAGCTCGGGGGCCGGGATGTCGGGCACGTTGAAGCTGTTGGCAGCGTTGAAGACCTGGAAGCCCAGACCGTCCTTCGAAAGGCACAGATCCACGATCTGGCCGAGGTCGCGCGCGTCGACGTAGTTGAACAGGTTGCGGCGCCGCAGCTCGGGCTCGTCGCGGAACCGCGCGAAGCCAGAATATTCGTGCGGCTCGATCACGTTTCCGATCCGCAGGGCATAGATGTCGGCGCCCGAGCGGCGCTGGAAGGCCCGCGCGGTGTGTTCGTTGCAGACCTTCGACAGCGCGTAGCTGTCCATTGGGTCGACGTCATAGTCCTCGTCGACCGGCAGGTAATGCGGATCGGCTCGACCGGCGGCGAAGCAGATGCCGTAGGTGGTCTCGGAAGAGGCGATGACGATCTTGGGGATGCCCAGCTTCACCGCCGCCTCGATCACAGCGTAGGTGCCCATGGTGTTGATGCGGAACGTCTCGTTATCGGGGCGGAGCAGGATGCGCGGGATGGCGGCGAAGTGCACGACGGCGTCGAAACGTTTGGGCGGGCCATCGGGCTCCAGCTCCGCCAGATCGGTGTAGGCCGTCATCGCGTTGAAGACCTGCCCGGACTCGGTCACGTCCACCGTCAGATTGTGCACGCCCTCCCGCTCCAACGGAACGAGATCGGCGTTGAGCACAAGGTGGCCGCGCTCGATGAGGTAGGGCACCACATGGCGCCCTGCCTTGCCGGAGCCGCCGGTGAAGAAGACCCGCATGGCGATTTCCTATCTTTTGGGGCATGTCGCGCCGGTGCAATGCGCGCCGCGGAAGTCACGTGCAGCACGGCCAACGCTGACCAGGTGGATCAAGTCCGGTGCAGCCGCAAGAGTAGAACGCCGGCCGCGGGCGCGACCGCAGTCAGACCAGATCCGACATCCGGATCGGCAGGCTGCGCAACCGCTTGCCCGTGGCGTGATGCACCGCGTTGGCGATCGCGGCCGCGGTACCCACGATGCCCAGCTCGCCGATGCCCTTCACGCCGAGCGGGTTGACGTAATCGTCCTGCTCCTCGAGCATCTGCACGTTGATCTCGCGGATGTCGGCGTTCACCGGAATGAGGTATTCCGCGATGTTGGCGTTGAGGAAGCGCGCCCGCGGCTTGTCGACCTCGGTCACCTCGTGAAGCGCCGATCCAATGCCCCAGACCATGCCGCCCATGAGTTGCGAGTGCGCCGTCTTGCGGTTCAGCCAAGTCCCCGCGGCAAAGGCGCCATGGAGGCGGGGAACGCGGATCTCGTGGGTCCAGCGATGCACGCGCACCTCCGCCATCTCAGCCCCGAAGGCGAACATTGCGAATTCGGGGGTGACCGGCCCGGCCGTGCCGTAGCCGCCGGCGAAGGTCGCGCGGATCAGCTTCTCGGTCAGCGCGGGGTGCCGGAACTCGCCCACCGCCTCGATCTCGCCCTCGGGCGTCGCGGCCAGCGCTTCGATTAGCGGCTGGCTTTCCCCGCCAGGGCCGCGCAGCACGCCGTCGTCGAGCGTGATCTGCGCCGGATCGAGCCCCGAAAGAGGCCCCTTCGACTGGCCTGCGACCTGCTCGGCCACCGCCCGTCCGATCCGCATGCAGGCATCGTGAACGGCCGACCCCGCCGAGGCCGCCGTGGTCGAACCGCCGGAAAGGGGCGCCACGGGAAGATCCGCCTCGCCCATCACCACGTCGCACGCACCCACCGGCAGGCCGAGCCGCGCGGCGGCGATCTGCGCGAAGATCGTGTAGCTGCCGGTACCCACATCGTGCGCCGCCAGCTCGATATAGGCGCTGCCGCTGCCTTGCATCCGAACCCGAGCATTGGAGGCGAGGATGTTGGTGGGGTAGGTGGCCGTGGCGCAGCCGTAGCCCACGAGCCAGTCGCCATCCATCATGCTGCCCGGTTCCACGCTGCGACCCGCCCACCCGAAGCTCTGGGACACCGCGTCGTAGCATTCCATGAGCGACCGCGAGGAGAACGGCACATCCTCGATGGGATGACGCCTGGCATCGTTCACCCGTCGCAACTCGACGGGGTCCATGCCGAGCTTGAGGGCCAGCTCGTCCATCGCCTGCTCGAGGCCGAAGAACGTCTGCATCTCATTCGGGGCGCGCATGAAGCCGCCGGAATTCGTGTCGGACCGGGCCAGCCGCTGTTCGGTACGGATGTTTGGGCAGGCATACATCGCGCGGGTGATGTGGGTGCCGGGGTTCACCACATCGTCGAACTGCGAGGTCTGCGCGATCTCGACATGCTCGAACGCGGTCAGCGTGCCGTCGGCCGCGGCCCCAAGGCGGAACTTCTGCAGGCTTTCGGGGCGGAAGGTCGCGACCGTGTACATCTGGGGTCGCGTCACGATCAGCCGTACGGGGGCGCCGGCAGCCTTGGCGGCGGCGATGGTCAGCATCGCATAGGGGGTGATCCCGGCCTTGGAGCCGAACGCCCCGCCCACGAAGGGCGAGATGACGCGGACCGAGGTTTCCGGCAGCCCATATGCTGCGGCAATGCCGCCTCGCAGCGTGCGCACCGATTGCGACGGCATCCATACGGTCAGCCGATCGCCGCGCCATTCGGCGGTGGCCGCGAACATTTCCATCGGGTTGTGGTGCTGGAACGGGGTCCTGTATTCGGCCTCGACGGTCTGCGCCGCGTCTGCCAGCCCCTGCTCCACATCGCCCTTGGTGGTGACCATCGGGCCTTCGGGGCCGTCCACCGGATAGCTTGATGCGGGATCCATGTGGGCATCGCCCTCGGCGGGCGCGTAACTGGCCTCGATCAACTGCGCGCCGCGCCGGGCGGCGGCAGCGGTTTCGGCCACCACATAGGCGATCGGTTGGCCGGCATACCTGATCTCGGGCCCCTCCATCGGCCAGAAGCTGGCCGAGCCGGGGCCGCCGGCATAGAATCCCTTGACCGTCTTGTAGTCCGGCAATGTTTCATGGGTGTAGATGGCGACAACCCCCGGCTCGGCCTCGGCGCGGGCGGTCTCGATGCCCGTCAAGCGACCCAGGGCGATGGAGGAGGTGGCGAGGGCAGCGTGCAGCATGCCCGCCGGCATCACATCGGCCGCGTAGGTCGCGGTGCCGGTGACCTTGCGCGGAGCGTCGGTGCGGGTGACCGCCGTGTTGATCGTCTGAGCCATCATCCGCCTCCGTTGGCGCGGGATTTCGCTGTCATGAGTGCGCCGGCCACAACGTCGGCGCCGAGCCTGATCTTGTAGGCGGAGCCTTCGAGGGACTGCGCCCCGGCAAAGGCGATGCGGCCGGCCTCGCGCGCCGTGTCTTCCGTCAGCGGGCCGCCCCTGAGGCTCTCTTCCGCCTCTCTCGCACGCCAGGGCACGGCCGCGACGCCGCCCAGCCCGATCCGCACGTCGCGCACCGCATCTCCGTCCAGCTCGACACCCACGGCAGCCGAGGCGCTGGCGAAGGCATAGCTTTCGCGGTCGCGCGCCTTCAGGTAGTGGCTCGCCTTCAGTGCGGGGATAACCGGAACGACGATGCCGGTCACGATCTCGCCGGGTTCGAGGATCGTCTCGACCTGCGGCGTGTCACCCGGCGGAACGTGCAGATCGGCGAACGCGATGGTGCGGCTGCGACCGGGGCCCTGGGTGGTCACCTCGGCGTCGAAGGCGATCAGTGCCTGCGCCCAGTCGCCCGGATACATGGCCACGCAGGCTTCGGATCCGCCGAGGATGGCGTGCATGTTGGTCTGCCCGCCATCCAGCGCCGCGCATCCCGATCCGGGGGTGCGCTTGTTACACTGGGCATAGGCCGTATCGCGAAAATATGCGCACCGCGTGCGCTGCAAGATGTTGCCGCCCAGCCGCGCGGCATGGCGCAACTGCGGGCTCGCGGCCTTCCAGAGCGATTCCGTGAGCACGGGCGCAGCGGCCGTCAGTTCTGCGTCGTCCCCGACGTCCGACATGCGGGCCAGCGCGCCAAACCGCAGGCGGTCGGCGCCCAACTCATAGCCCTCCAGTCCGAACAGCCCAGTGATATCGACCAAGGTCGCGGGGGTGCGGACGCCGATCTTCATGAGGTCGACCACCGTCGTGCCGCCGGCCAGAATGTCGGCGCCGTCGGCGCGCGCCGCCTCGATCGCGTCCGCGAGGCTATCGGGGCGGTGATAGGCAAAATTTCGCATCGCTCAGCCCTCCTGCCCATCGCGGACGGCTTCCACCGCCGCGACGATGTTGGGATAGGCCCCGCAGCGGCAGAGATTGCCGCTCATGTATTCACGTATCTCCGTGGCGTCGGAGGCGTGCCCCTCGTCGATGCAGGCAATGGCGGCAAGGATCTGGCCCGGCGTGCAGTAGCCGCACTGGAACGCGTCGTGCCCCGCGAAGGCCTGCTGCATCGGGTGCAACGTGCCATCCCGCTGCGCGAGCCCCTCGATGGTGACGATCTCGGCTCCGTCGATGGTCAACGCAAGCGTCAGACAGGAATTTACCCTGCGGCCGTCCACCAACACCGTGCAGGCTCCGCACTGTCCCTGATTGCAGCCGATCTTGGTTCCGGTGAGGCCAAGCGTGTCGCGCAACGCTTCCACGAGCGTCGTTCGCGGCTCTACTGCCAGCGTTCTTCGCTGGCCGTTCACAGTGAGCGTGATTTGCGGGTGGTCCTCGGCGGAGGCGATGGGCCCTGCCGCCTGCGCCGCAGCATCGCCGGTATAGATCCCGAGTGCCGCGCCGACTGCCCCCGACGACCCGAGGAAGCTGCGCCGCGACAGGCCGGGGGACGGCGGCGTTCGGTTCTGGGTCATGAGTTCTCCAGCCCTTGGATGTCTGACGAAAGGAAGGCCGCCTCGGGCGCAGCCAGTGCCCGCCCAATGCGACACCGCCCGATGGGTTCCCTCCCCCGCCGGTGCGGCATTGCCGGCTGAGCCACCTTGGGCCGGTCGTGCGCGGCCGCGGCCGAGGCGGGGCCTCGAGGGGGAAGCGCTCTGGTCTGCGCTATGCATCCAGGTGTTTCGACACCCCAGGCTCGAATGGCTTGAACCTTGATGAGGGTAGTCCCCGTCGTCGTCCGATCCGTCCAGCCGTTCGATTGGGTAAGGCGCGATGCGTTTCGCTTTCATCGGCCATGTGTGGCTGCTTTTCGGCGCGGCGTTCGGCGGGGAAATCGATCGCTACTGCTGCCGCGGTCCCGTTGAGGGTCCCTGGGTCGATCCCTGACGCCAAGCGCAACCAGCGGCGCCGCCAAGGACGCGCATCTTGTCACGCTGCAAGGTGATCCCGCCGATGGCCGAGGTTCTCGAGCAGGTGGTGCGCGCCTGTCCCGCCACGCCTCATCCCAACAGGATGGAATGCTTCGCCGGTTGCCACTCCGCTGGCCCACGAAACCGCCCACCCATTGGGTGTCGACCATGCGGCCCTGCTCGGCGCCGATGGTGATCGCCGGTAGGGCGGGTGCCGGTTCCGTCCGAACGGCATCGACGGGTGCCCCACCGGGCACAGGGGCCCGTTGCGCCGGCACACCATACCCTACGGAGGCGGCCTGCCCTCTGAATAACGGCCTCATCACCCACGGGGACCAAGCGGATCTGCAGAAATCAGCGGCAATCCCCCGCAATTACGCCTCTAACGCGGTGCCCGAGGGAGCGGTCGACGGTGCATTGTCTTCCCCGTCGCCCAAGGCTGAACCTTCGCTGCCATAGCAGAACCTTCGCCGGCATTCTTTTTGATGCGCTTGCAAAGCCCGGCCTCACGGGTGCTCTGTCGATATCCCGTATCGGCCAGGAAATCGTTCATCTCGCGGTCTGCTTTGCGCCGGTTCCGGACATCGAGGCCTCACGGACACTGAATGTGCGGCGGTATCCGATATCATGGTCGATGCGTCCGCGGGCGTTTCGCAACTAGCGTTCCGTCATCGCCATCGAGAGGGACTGGTCGATCGGCTTGAGGAGATATTGCAACACAGTGCGACGGGAGGTCTCCATCTCGGCCATTACCACCATCCCGGCGCCAACCTCACCGCGCAAGCCCCCCTGGTCGAGGACCGTGCTGTCGAGACGAACCTCGACGTTGAAGAAGGGGACCCCTTGTGGATCCAGGGTCGACGTCGGCGAGATGCGGGAAATTTGGCCTGCCAATTGACCATAGCGGCGCGCGTCGAACGAGGACGGCTTGAGCTTCACCGGATTGCCGACAAAGATATGGCCGATGTCTTCCGGGGTCACGCGGATATCCGCCACGAGTTCCACTGTCGTCGGCAGGATCTCGAACAGGCGTTCGCCCGGCTCGATGACCTCGCCCGGGGTCGTCGTCGCCACGGTCTGAACGATCCCGGCAACCGGGGTTCTGACGCTGAGCCGGTCTCGCTGCGCGTCCAGCTCCGAGAGTTGCAGGCCGACCCTCGAGACATCCTGCTCGACCCGGAAAAGCTCCTCGTGCAGTTCCTGCTGGAAGGCAAGCCGGGCTTCGGCAACGGCTGCGTTCGCATCGACCTCGTCGCTGAGCGCGCGGGCCAGGGCGGTCTCCGCCCCGAGAAGATCGCTGCGGATCGTCTGAAGCAGATCGTCCTGGGCGCTGATCCGGGTTCGCGGCAGGTAGCCCTTGTCGTAGAGTTGCTGAAGCCGCCCAAGCTCGGCCTGGGCAAGGGCGAGGCGCACCTTCGCCACATCGCGGGCGCTATCGGCAATCGCAAGGGCGGCGGCGCGCCCATCGGCGCGGTCGCGCAGCATGGCGATCCGCCCAAGATGGAGGTCACGGCGGGTCGCGGCATAGGTACCCGGAACAGGCGCGCCGCTCTCGTCGACGATCAGAGCGTTCAGAAGTTCCTGATGCTTGGACAGCAGGGAAAGCTCCTGCCGCAGTTCCTGCTCCGTCCGCCCCAGGTCCGGCGAGATGAGCCGGGCAAGCATTGCGCCCGCGCTGACGCGGTCGCCGGGCGTGGCGAGAACCTCTTGAAGGATCCCGCCATCGAAATGCTCGACATGGGTGAGCCGCCCCTTCGGGACGATCTCGCCCTCGGCGCGGGCAAGTTCGCGGATCTCGGTGCGCGCCGCCCAGAATATGGCACCCACAAGAAAGACCGCGAGGACAAGCACCAGGGATTTGGCAGTCCGGGGCGCGTGCGCCACTTCTCGGGCGCGCTTGCGGGCGAAAAGGCCGCCCTTGTTGAGGGAATTCGGCATGTGTCAGACCTTCCGCATGGAGGAGTAGAGCGCGCGGACCTTTCGCAGGGCTTCGGGTCCGGTGTCGTTGATCACCACCCGCCCGCGGTCGAGGAGGATCAGCCGATCGGCCAGGGAGAAGTGGCTCGGCCGGTCGGAGACCATCACGACGGTGCGGTGGCCGCGCAGCAGCTCGAGCCGTTGGCACAGAGCATCTTCGTGATCCATCCCGATGCCGGATGCGGGCTCGTCGAGGAGGTAAAGCGCCCGGTTGCGCATCAGACCGCGGGCGACCGACATGGCCTGCATGGTACCGGTCGGAAGGGTGCGCCGCACTTCCTCGCTAAGGCGCGTCTGCAGACCCTCGGGCAGCAGGGCGACCTCGGGGCCGAGCCCTGCCTCCTCGAGGGTCGCTCTGACATCCTCTTCGGTTGCGGTAGGAGAGGCGAGCTGGAAGTTCTGCAGGACGGAGCCATGGAAGAACTCGGCCGTCTGCGCGACGTAGTTGATCGAGTCCCTCAATTCATCGAGCGCGATCTGGCGATAATCGATTCCGTCGATCAGGATGGAACCGTTCGTCGGGGGGTGCAAACCGCCAAGCAATTTCAGGAACGTCGACTTTCCGGCACCGTTGCGGCCGCACACGACCACCAGTTCCCCGGCCGCGATCTCGACACTCGCCCCGGCAAGCGCGGGGTCGGTGATCGCGGAGTATCGATGGGTGACGCCCTCCAGGCGCAGGGTGCCACGGAACCGGCGGTAGGGGCTGCGAGACGGGCCGCGGCGGCGCTCTTCCGGGAGGCTGAGGAAGGTTTCGACCTGGCGCCCGCTGCGCAGATGGCCGGCGACCTGATAGGCGCTCGAATAGAGCATCTGCACCGGCGCCAGCACCTTCCAGGTGAGGGAGATGAGCGCGATCAGGGCGCCGAAGCTCACCTCGCCCGAAAGGGCGCTGGTCGTTCCCAAATAGACGCAGCCGATGCCGGCCGCGATCATGAGCGACTGACCGAAGATTTGCCCCATATGCGAGACCTGTCGCGCCGCGCGGGCGGCGGTGGCCGTGCGCACCAAAGCCGCTTCGCACCGCTCCGTCCAGATTTTGCCAAGGCCGAACCGCTGGATCGAACGCTGCTGGGTGGACGCCTCGAGCATCAGTGCCGAAAGCACCTCGCGCTCCTGGGCCGACCGGGCGTTCAGACGGGTCTGGCTCGGAACGGTAACGAGCGCCGCGACGCCGAAGGTCGCGGCAAGCCCGAGGATCAGGAGACCGATCTCGAGATCGAGGAAGCAGATCGCGGTAAAGAACATCAGGATGAACGGCAGATCCAGGAGCGTGGTCAGCAGCGGGCCCGTGAAGATCCCGCGCAGGCCCTCGAACTGCTTCAGGCGGGCGATCTGCTGCTCGACTGCCGTCGCCTGGACCTTGTCCACAGGAAGGACGGCGAGCTTGCGGAAGAGCGCGAGCCCCATCCGCCGCTCGATCTGGGCGCCCATCCACGCAAGCGACCGACCCCGTATCGTGCGCAGGGCGATATCGGTGGCCAGCACGCCGGCCATGCCGATCACGAGCGCCCAGAGGAATTCGACAGACGCCGTGGGGATCAGCCGGTCATAGACCACCATGATCAGAACGGGAGCGGCGAAGCCCAGAAGGCCCGTGAAGAACGAGATGCCGACCAGAAGCGCGAAGGTGCCGCGGAAAGATCGCACGATGTCCCGCAGGCTTTCGTCGGGTCGGGCGGCGACTGCAGTTCGGTCGACGCTGATGAGGCAGCCCCTGCCGGACCCGGCGGACACCCAGGCGGGCTGTCCGACCTCGCCCGCGATCAGGATCTCGGTCTCGCGGACGTCGAGGATAACGAGGGGCGTGCCGGCATCGGGCACGAACAGGCACGGGCAGTCCGAGGCCGCGATTGCGCGCAACCGCACGCCTTCGATAGATTGGACCGAAAGGCCAAGGTTCTCCAGCGACCGCGTCATGTCGCGGGCCGTCAGGTTGGCCTGGAGGTGTGGCGTGGCCTCGCATAGGCGGGCCGTATCGCCCGGCCAACCGGTCGCCTGGACCAAGGCCGTCAGATGGGACAGAGCGACGGAAGGCGCTGCAACGCTCATGCCGAGAGCCTCTGGTTGCCGAGAAGCAGCGGTGGCAGACGCTCCACCTCGAGATCGGCATCCCACTGGGCGATGGCATCCTCCGGCTTGCGCAACTCGATGGTCTCGTCGGCGATCGCAAGCCAGCTGGGCCGAGGGCTGGCGATGACGATTGTTGCCTCGCCCTTCAGCTCGCGCAGCGCCTGCAGGATCGCTGTGTCCCCCTTGTGATCGAGTGCCGTGTTGGGCTCATTCAGCAGCAGGATGCGGGGCTCGAGCGCCATGGCGCGGGCGAGGCAGATCCGCTGCAGCCAGCCCTTGGTCATTCCGCCGCGATGGCGCAGCGGCGTGTCGTAGCCGAGCGGCAGGGTGTGGATATCGTCTTCCAGGCCGATGGCGCGTGCCACCTTCACCGCGCGGTCCACGGCATCCACGTTCCCGAAAAGGGAAAGGTTCTGCAGGATCGTGCCCTCGAAGATGACAGGCTTGCTATCGACATAGACCAGCCCGCCATGGCCCCTGGCCTCGGCCCACTGCGCGGCGGGCCGTCCGCTCAACAGGGCGCGCCCCGTATCTGGCGCGTGCTCGCCCATCAGGCAGCGCAGGAGCATCGTCTTCCCGGACCCGTCGACACCCGTAACCCCAAGGCAACCACCGGCCGGAAGCTTCAGGTCGAGCGTCTGGAAAAGCCTCGATCCGCGCACGGAGACAGAAAAATTCCGGAACTCGATATCGCCACCGAGAGGACTGGCGTTGCGGGGGCGCCGGCGCTGCGGGATCTCGAAGAGATCGCCCAGCTGCCTGCGGCTTTCGTCCACCGCCTCGACCTGGACCCACACGCCCAGAAGCTTCAGCATCGGTTGTACGGTCCTGCCGTTGAGCAGCATGCAGGCGGCCAGTTCGGCAATCCCGATATGGCCCCGGATCGTCAGATAGGCACCAAAGAGGCCCATCGCGGCCACCGCGGCCTGGCTGAAGACGGCTCCGAAGCTCTGGCTGAACTGCGTGACGGTCGTCAGCTCGCGGTTTGCCTGAACGGACTGATCCTGAAGCAGCTCATAGCGCCGCCGCATGGATTCCTCCATTCCTAGCGATTTCACGGTGACGATCTGCGACAGGAACTCGATCAGGAACGAATACCGCCGTTCGTTCAAAATGCGCCGCTGGCTCAACACAGGTGCCTGAAGCCGCTTCAGCACAGCCCGGAAGACAAGCAGCGCCACCATGCAGCCGATGGGCACGAGGGCCAGCCACCCCCCGATCAGATAGATGAGGCCCACGAACACCAGTGTGAATGGCAGATCGATATGCAAAAGCCGGGCCTGCCCGCCGAAGAAGTCGCGAAGCGTTCCAATGGCGTCCTGCCGGTCGATATGCGTGCCGGCGCGGCCCTTCTCGAAGGCGTTGGGATCGGCGTTGAGGATGCGGGCAATCACCTCCCGCGTGAGGCGCAATTCGTATTGTTCGCCCTCAAACCCGAGGATCACGATCCGGCAAACCTTGAACACGAAATCCAATACGAGGACCGTGAGAAGTCCGGCGAACAGGACGTCCAGCGTCGTCTGCGACTGGTTCGGGATCACCCTGTCGAACACCTGCAAAAGCACCAGCGGAAGCGCCAGGGCGAGCATGCTGATGCCGAGCGTTCCCAGCAGCACCGCAGCGCCGAGGGGCGCAGCGCCGCCCGGCAAAGGCTTTGAAGATCGAAGCATGCGGCAGGTTCCCCAGGTTCGCGATGCTCAACCTTCTGCGCGGATAACCTTGGGTAATGCTTAATTCGGGGGCCGTCGAGGCCCGGCGATGTGTCTTCGATTTTAACCGTCCGGGGGCCGGCCGCGATCTTCCGGGCAACGGAAGAAGGCCGAACCGAGCACCTGGTGCTCGGCCTAGCGCCGCAGCGTGCCGCCGGTCGCCTGCTCCACCTTTGCCACGATCGCGGCGCTCACAGCGTCGATCCGGGCGTCGGTCAGGGTCGCGTCGCGTGGCTGCAACCGTACCGTCAGGGCGACCGATTTCTGCCCCGCGCCCATCTGCGCCTCGGCCTTGTGCCCGGCGAACTCATCGAACACGTCGACCGAGGCGATGAGGGCCTTGTCGGCCCCATGTGCCGCCGCGACGAGCCGCGCCGCCTCGACCTGCCGGTCCACGACGAAGGCGAAATCCCGGTCGACCGCCTGCAAATCGCTCAGTTCCAGGGCGGGGCGGGCGCGGTTGCTGGCACGCGGCAGGGGAATGCCATCAAGGAAGAGGGTGAACGCCATCGCCGGCCCCTTCACCCCCATCTTGGCAAGGATCCGCGGGTGCAGCTCGCCAAAGACGGCGATTGTCTTCTTCGGCCCCAGCCCGACACGCGCTGACCGGCCCGGATGGTACCAGCCGGGCGCGTCGCGGAAATGGCTCACGCGCGCCGGTGCGCCGGCGACCGCAAGCGCGACGTCCAGATCGGCCTTGGCGTCGAACACATCCACCCCGCGGCGCGGCGAATGAGGACTGCGCGGCGCGTGATGCCCGATCAGCAGCCCCGTCGCCAGCGACTGCTGCTCGCCCGGCTCACCGCCGGTGAAGGCCTGCCCCACCTCGAACAGGGCCAGATCGGCGAAGCCCCGCGCCTGGTTGCGCGACGCCGCCCGCAGCAGGCCCGGCAGCAGCGAGGACCGCATGTGGGTCATCTCGGACGAGATCGGGTTCTCCAGCCGGCGCGCCTCGTCCGCCCCGTCGAAGTGCGCCGCCGCTTCGGCATCGATGAAGCTGTAGCTGACGCATTCGTTGTATCCCGCCGCGGCGAGCGCTCGGCGCACCTGGCCCTCGCGCCGCTGCGCCGGGGTGAGGATCGGACGGGCAACGCCGGCGGGGCGCGCCATCGGCCGCCCCTCAAGTCGGGTCAGCGAGGCGATGCGCGCCACCTCCTCCACCAGATCGGCCTCGCCCAGAACGTCGGGGCGCCAGGGGGGGACATGCGCCCGGTCGCCCTCGATGCGGAAACCCAGAGCCGTCAAGGTCCGGCGCTGCGTCTCGGCCGGTATCTCCATGCCAACGAGGCTTTCGATCCGGTTCGTATCAAGCCGATAGGCGCGGGACGTGTCGGGGATGGATCCGGCAACGACGACCTCCGAGGCCTCTCCGCCGGCAAGGTCGAGGATCATCCGCGTGGCACGATCGAGGCCGATGGGGGTCCAGGCCGGGTCGATCCCGCGTTCGAAGCGGTAGCGCGCGTCGGAATTGATCTTCAGCGCGCGTCCGGTCATCGCCGTGCGGATCGGGTCGAAATAGGCGGCTTCCACGAACACGTCGCGCGTGGCCCCGGTCACCCCGGTGGCCAGCCCGCCCATGACGCCCGCGATGCTCTGCACGCCGGCCTCGTCGGAGATCAGCGTCATGCCCGGCTCGAACGTATAGACCTTGTCGTCCAGCCCCATCATCGTCTCGCCGCCTTCGGCGCGGTGGACGCGCAGGCCGCCCGTGAGCTTGCCGGCATCGAACACGTGCAGCGGGCGGTTGGCGTCGTAGGTGTAGAAGTTGGTGACATCGACGAGAAAGCTGATGGGGCGCAGGCCGATGGCCCGCAGGCGGGCCTGCAACCAGTCGGGCGAAGGCCCGTTGGTGACGCCTCGGATCAAACGGCCGTAGAAGACAGGCGCGGCCTCAAGGGTATCGGTGTCGATGCTCACGGCGACGGGGCAAGGAAAGCTGCCCGCGACAGGCGCTGCCTCGCGCTCGATCAGCGTGCCCAGCCCCCGCGCGGCGAGGTCCCGCGCGATGCCGTGAACGCCTAGCGCATCGGGCCGGTTCGGGGTGATGGCGATCTCGATCACCGGATCGACCTTTTCGGGGTCGTTCTGCGCCAGCCAATCCGTGAAGCTCTCGCCGGGCTCGCCCGAGGGCAACTCCATGATCCCGTCATGCTCCTCGCCGAGGCCAAGCTCGCGCGCCGAACACATCATGCCGTGGCTCTCGACGCCCCGGATCTTGCCGACCTGGATCGTCGTGTCGATGCCGGGCACGTAGGTGCCGGGGGAGGCCACGACGACGGTGATCCCGGCCCGCGCATTGGGCGCGCCGCAGATGATCTGGCTCGGCCCCTGCCCCGTCTCGACGGTGCAGACGCGAAGCCGATCCGCATCAGGGTGCTGCTCGGCAGCCGTGACCGTACCGAGCCAGAACCCCCGCAGCGCGTCGGTCGGATCGGAGACGCCCTCGACCTCGAGCCCAAGATCGGTAAGCGCCTCGGTGATCTCGGACAGGGGCGCGGTGGTGTCGAGGTGGGCGTGGAGCCAGGAGAGGGTGAATTTCACTGTCTAAACCCGAACAATTCCAAGACAATTACGGTCATCACGGCGGCCCCTACTGGTAGCAAAATAGATTTGGATGCAGCATCACCCACCGAACCAAGCCAGCGGAGGAACGGATTGAACCCCGAGTTTCGCTCAAGGTGTTCTAATCTGCGATGGCCCTCGGGACTAAGGTGTACGCCGTAATCAGTCATACCTGTGGTGTGGCTGCCGATTACTACGAAGTTTCTATCAATTAACAATCGATAGATATGGGAGTTCTCTTTGTTTGGGTTCAATAGCTCGACCCGACTAGATCCGGGGATATGGGTCATTCCGCCAGCGCGGGATACCGTGCACCGTATATGAGGGCGTTCGGAGACGCGGTCGCGAGCTACGATTTCTCGCAAAAATGCAAGTTCAAGATTATCCTTCCTCACCCGCTGAGCCCCGCCACCAGCCCCGGCCGATCCAGCGCCGAAAAGCCGTAGTGCCGCAGCCATCGCAGGTCGCTCTCGAAGAACGCCCGCAGATCCGGGATCCCGTATTTCAGCATCGCGATCCGGTCGATCCCCATTCCGAAGGCGAAGCCCTGCCACGCATCCGGGTCCACCCCCGCCGCCTGCAGCACCTTGGGGTGCACCATGCCGCTGCCCAGGATCTCCATCCAGTCGTCGCCCTCGCCGACGATCAGCCGCCCGTCGCGCCACGAGCAGCGCAGGTCGACCTCGGCCGAAGGTTCGGTGAACGGGAAATGGCTGGCGCGGAAGCGCAGCTCCACCGCTTCCACCTCGAAGAACGCCCGGCAGAACTCCTCCAGCACCCATTTCAGGTTCGCCATGGAGAGGTCCCGGTCGATCGCCAGCCCCTCCACCTGGTGGAACATCGGTGTGTGCGTCTGGTCGTAGTCGCTGCGGAACACCCGGCCCGGCGCGATCACCCGGATCGGCGCGCCCTGCGCCTCCAGGCTGCGGATCTGCACCGGCGAGGTGTGGGTGCGCAAAACGTGCGGCGGCCGGTCGTCGCCCGCGCCGCGCGCCATGTAGAACGTGTCGTGCTCCTGCCGCGCGGGATGGTGCGGTGGAATGTTCAGCGCGTCGAAGTTGTACCAGTCGCTCTCGATCTGCGGGCCTTCGGCCACCGAAAATCCCATGTCGGCGAAGATCGCGGTCACCTCTTCCGTCACCTGGCTGACGGGGTGGATGCTGCCCTGCCGCCGTGGCCGGGCGGGCAGCGTCACGTCAAGCCATTCGCCCGCCAGCCGCGCTTCCAGCGCCGCGTCCGCAAGCGACGCCGCCCGGCCTGCCAGCGCCGCGCCGATCTCGGCCTTCAGGGCATTCAGCCGCGGCCCGGCCTCCTGCCGTTCCTCGGGGCTCATCTTCCCAAGCCCGCGCATGGCCAGAGCAACCTCGCCCTTCTTGCCCAGGGCCGCGAGCCGTAGGTCTTCCAGCGCGGCCTCGCCGTCCGCCGCTGCGATGGCTGTCAGATACTTGCTCCGCAGATCGTCCATGAAAGTCCCCGCCGCTCCGGCCTGCTGGCTATCCAAGGCCCCAGTCGATTGCAAGCGAGGCTCCCGCCGGCGGGCCGAGGTAACGTCCGGTATCACGGCACGCGCAAACGACCGGCCCGGCCTTGAGGTCGGATGTCATCGATCCATGCTCCGCTGCGGCCCTTCACCGCCGGGCCCTCGCCATAACGCGAAATTCACCACTGCCAGACGCGAAACGGCCCCCGAAGGGACCGCCGCAACCATGGGCGCCAGCCGCTCGGCCTCAAAAGGCCGAGCCAGACGCGGCAAGCGCCGTCAGGCGCTTTCAATCCAGCAGGTGGTCAGGCCGGCAGCGCCGCGCGTGCCTTCTCGACGATACCGCCGAACGCCTCGGGCTCGTTCACCGCCAGATCGGCCAGCACCTTGCGGTCCACCTCGATCCCGGCCAGCGACAGCCCGTTGATGAAGCGGCTGTAGGTCAGCCCGTCGTCGTGCAGCCGCACCGCCGCATTGATCCGCTGAATCCACAGCGCGCGGAAGCTGCGCTTGCGGTTCTTGCGGTCGCGGGTGGCGTACTGGTTGGCCTTGTCGACAGCCTGGGTGGCGGTGCGGAAGGCGTTCGACCGCCGGCCGTAATAGCCCTTGGCGGCCTTGATGACCTTCTTGTGGCGGGCATGGGTGACGGTACCGCTCTTTACGCGTGACATCTCTCAGGCCTCCTTCAGCGGTCGTAGGGCATGTAGCCCTTGACGATCTTGGCGTCGGGCGCCGACAGTTCCGTCATGCCGCGTGCATCGCGGATGAACTTCTTGGTCCGTTTGATCATGCCATGCCGCTTGCCGGCCTGCGCGGCCATCACGCGGCCGGTGGCCGTCATCTTGAAGCGCTTCTTGGCGCTCGACTTGGTCTTCATCTTGGGCATTTCCGGGTCCTCGTCTGGGGTCGGTGAACGCGCGCACTCGGCATGCCGCTTGAGCCGGCCGCGCGGGGGATCGTGTCGAAGCGCGGTCTATACGAAAGCCCGCGGCCCCGTGCAAGCCGGCTATTCGGGATCGGTCGAGAAGATCAGCCGTTCCTCGCAGGGCGCGACCCGCAGGATGTTGGTGGTGCCCGACTGGTTGAAGGGCACGCCCGCCGTGACCACGATGAGGTCCTCCTTCGTAGCCATGCCCAGCTTGCGCGCCTCTCGCGCGGCGCTCACCACGGCCATCTTGAATTGGCTGACCGAGGCCGTGACGGCGACGGTGGTGCCCCAGGTCAGGCACAGCCGCCGCGCCGTTCCGACGAATGGCGTCAGCGCGAGGATCGGCACCCGCGGGCGTTCCCGGGCCACCAGAAGCGCCGTCGTCCCGGAATGGGTGAAGCAGCAGATCGCCTTGACGCCGCCCGTGGCCGCCAGCGCCCGCGCCGCCGAGACGATGCCGTCGGCGATGCTGGCATGGCGAACCGTCTGGCTCGCCTCGATGATCTCGCGGTAGGTCGGGTCGTGCTCCACCTCCATGGCCACGTTATCCATCGTGGTCACGGCCTCGATCGGGTAGCTGCCCGCCGCCGATTCCGCCGAAAGCATGATCGCGTCCGCCCCCTCGTAGATCGCGGTGGCCACATCGGACACTTCAGCGCGGGTCGGCATCGGGCTGTCGATCATGCTCTCCAGCATCTGCGTGGCCACGATCACGGGCTTGGCCGCGCGGCGGCACAGGCGGATCAGCCGCTTCTGGATCGGCGGCACGTTCTGCACGGGAAGTTCCACGCCAAGATCGCCGCGCGCCACCATGATCCCGTCCGATACCTCGAGGATCTCATCAAAGGCGGTGACGGCCGCGGGCTTCTCGATCTTCGAAAGGATCGCCGCGCGGCCTTCTGACAGCACCCGCGCCTCCAGCACGTCCTCGGCGCGCTGCACGAAGCTCAACGCCAGCCAGTCCACGCCCAGCTGGCAGACAAACTCCAGGTCGCGGCGGTCCTTCTCGCTCAGGGCGGCCAGCGGCAGCACGACGTCTGGCACGTTCACGCCCTTGCGGTTGCTGATCTCGCCGCCGGCGATCACGGTGCATTCGGCGAAGTCGGGCCCGCACCTGTCGACGTTGAGGCGCAGCTTGCCGTCGTTGACCAGAAGCGACGAACCTGGGGTCAGCGCCTGGAAGATCTCCGGATGGGGAAGCTGCACCCGGGTCGCGTCGCCCGGCGCCTCGTCGAGATCGAAGCGGAAGGTCTGCCCCTCCGCGATCGTGGCGCTGTCGCCGTCGAACACCCCGCAGCGCAGCTTCGGCCCCTGCAGGTCGGCGAGGATGGCGATGGGGTGGCCGGTATCGCGCTCGATTTTGCGGATGATCTCGTGGCGGCGGGCGATCTCGGAATGGTCGCCATGGCTCATGTTCAGGCGGAACACGTCCGCCCCGGCCTCGTAGAGGGCACGGATCGTCTCGTAATCGTTCGAGGCGGGCCCGAGCGTGGCGACGATCTTTATATTGCGGCTGCGCTTCATGCGGCCCTCCCTCGTGATACCGGAGCACGGGCCGGGGCCCGCCGTTAGCGGCAACGTCTCGGCGGCGGTCATGCCGGAATTCCCACACCCGCACAACTGGTGCTTTCCCCGTCGGCCCCGTAAGACGTGCCCGACCCACCTGAAGGCGATATGTGACGCGGGAATGACCGAATTTGTGCAGATCGAGGGCGAGGGCCGTCCGGGCGCCTGGGTGGTGACCTGCGACCATGCCGGCCGCCTGGTGCCGCCGTCGGTGGGCGGCGGCGACATCGGGCTTCCCGCCCAGGACATGGCCCGCCATATCAGCCACGACATCGGCGCGGCCGGCGTGGCGACCGGCCTGGCCAAGGCGCTGGATTCCCCGGTAATTCTCAATCACGTCTCGCGGCTGGTGATCGATGCCAACCGCGGCGAGGCCGACCCGACTTTGCTGATGCGGCTCTATGACGCGACGATCATTCCGGCCAACCGCCATGCCGACGCAGCGGAGATCGAGCGGCGGCTGGAAGCGTATCACCGGCCCTATCACCGAGCCCTGGCGCGGCTGGCGGGGGCGCGGGCGGGCACGGCGCTGCTGGCGGTGCACAGTTTCACGCCGCAATTGCGGGGGCGGCCGCCGCGGCCGTGGCAGCTGGGGCTTCTTTACGCGGCGGATGCGCGGCTGGCGCTGGCGCTGGCGGCGGAGTTGCGGGCGGACGTCGGTTTTCTCGAATGGATCCAGACGATTAGCGGCACGCCTTTGAGCCTCGGGATGAACCAGCCTTATGACGGCTACCTGCCCGGCGATGCCATCGATCGCCATGCAACGGGGCCGGGGCGGCAGAACGTCTTGTTGGAAATACGGCAGGATCTGGTTTCTACTTCGGCCCTTGAGACCGAGTGGGCGGAGCGGCTGGCCGGGCCGTTGAGCCGCGCCCTTTCCGCAGCAGAATACCAGATATTGGAGATAGTTCCATGAGCACGCAAAATATGGACGACGCGACCCGGACGGAGCTGGAAGCCGCGGCCTTTCGGCGGCTGCGCGACTACCTGCGGGCGCATCCCGAGGTGCAGAACATCGATCTGATGAACCTCGCTGGCTTCTGCCGGAATTGTCTAAGTAACTGGTATCGCGAGGAAGCTGACGCCCGGGGGCTCGAGATCGACAAGGAGGCCGCGCGCGAGATCGTCTATGGAATGCCTTATTCCGAATGGAAAACGCAGCACCAGACGGAAGCCACGGATGCCCAGAAAGCCGCTTTCGCGGGGTCCGGCGACGGGCACTGAGCCGGGCACTACACCGCGTTTTTCGCCCTTCTGGAGGTGTCGGCGTTGGGTCGGCTTTCGGTCGGCTTTTTGTCGGACCCCTGCGGGCGCCCAGTTAGCGCCTCCGAAACCCCTCGGCCCGACGGGCGATAGCGCCCTTCGTCCGACAGATTCACAAAATGCTTGCCCAAAGGGAAGATAACTATAACTGTTAACGACACAATAGCGTCCCTTTCGTCTCCAAGTGCGATTTTCCTGGAAGAATAAGGCGCCGTCACTGTCATGACCGACATGAGCGACATCCTCGAGAGCATCCGCGAGGCAGAGACGCACTGCGGGCTTTGGGGGGTGACCCTGGACCACCTGCATGCCCGCGGCGTGACGATGGCGAGCTATCATCCCCGGCGGCCGGACGGATCGGCGATGGACATCGAGACGGACGGGTATCCCGAGGATTGGGTGGACCGGTACATCGCCGAGGACCTCGTGAAGATCGATCCGATCCCGGAGCTGGCGTCGAGGCTGGCGGAGCCGTTCTTCTGGCACGACATCCGCACGCTGTCAGCCAGGACCGAGAGCACGGAGCGCTACCTGACCGCGATGGCCAAGGCCAAGATGGGCGACGGCCTGGCCTTCTGCGTCTTCGGGCCGGGGCTGCAAAACGCCTATGTGGGCCTTGGCTTCGGCAAGGCGCGGATCAACCTCGACGCCGACGAGATATTCGAGCTGCAGTGCATCGCGCAGGCGGCGCATCTGCGCTTCTGCGTCCTCGAGCGGCAGGCGCATCCGCCGCTGTCGCTGAGCGACCGCGAGAAGGAAGTGCTGAACTGGGTCGCGCGGGGCAAGAGCAACTCGATCATCGCGCAGATCCTCGGCATCTCGGGGCACACGGTGGATGCCCATATCCGCAAGATCTACAGCAAGCTGAACGTATCGGACCGGACCAGCGCCGCCCTTCGCGGGATCGGCAGCGGGCTGGTTCAAGCCGCGTGAGCGCATCACGTACCTGCGTAGTGCCCGAAACGCACAGGGTGTCGTAGGCAGCGCGCTTCGAGGGGGATCGGGGACGGGATGAGCGAGCTACACACGGATCCGGATGACGTGATCGTGCATCTGGCGGATCACCGGCCTCCCTGCCGCAACGAGGAAGAAGCGCTGCGCATCGCGCATACGCTGAAGCAGGCCGCGGAGATCGCGCAGGAGGCGGCCAGCGACTGGGCCAAGGTCGGCCGCGCGTCCGAGGTGGTCGAGCTGACCCGGCTGGCCAAGCGGCTGGACCGCGCGGCAGAGCGGCTGGCGTTGGGCAAACCGGCGGAGCGCGTGCGCAAGGTGCCGCACGGCGCGGCCCGGCAGGACGCCGAGCCGCCCTGCCCCGTCAGGCCGTGACCGGCCCGATCCTGGCGGCATAGCCGCGCGGGGTGTACATGCGCGGCCCCTCCCCCGTCTGGACGAGCTTCGAGTGCGAGGACCCGACCAGAACGGTCGTCAGCATGTCGACCTCATCCACCGAAAGGGCATCGAGCCGCCGGAACCGCAGTAATTCTTCCGGCCGGCCGAGCGAGGCGGCAAGCAGCACGGGCGTGGCGGCCGGGCGGTGGGCCAGCAGGATGTCGCGCGCCTCGGCCAGAAGCGTGCGGCGGGTGCGCGAGACGGGATTGTAGAAGGCGATCACGAAATCGCCCGCGGCGGCGGCGTGGATGCGCTTGAGGATATCCTGGCGCGGGGTCAGCAGGTCGCTGAGCGAGATGGCGCAGAAATCGTGACCGAGCGGCGCGCCGGCACGGGCGGCGGCGGCCTGCAGCGCCGAGACGCCGGGGCTGCTGACCACCTCGACGCGCCGCGCCGCGTCGCTGACGCCGCCCGTGCCCGTGCCCCTGTCGATCAGCTCCCAGACCAGCGCGCCCATGGCGTAGATCCCGGCATCGCCGGAGCAGATCAGCGCGATGTCGCGGCCGCTTGCGGCCTCTTCCAGCGCGTGGCGGCAGCGCGCCTCCTCGCCGCCAAGCGGGAAGTCGCGGCGGGGCTTGCCGTGGGCGAGCGGGCCGAGCAGGTCGATGTAGAGGCCGTAGCCCACCAGCTCGTCGGCCTGCGCGATCAGGCGGCTGGCCTCTGGCGTGCGCCATGCGGCCTGGCCGGGGCCGATGCCGATCAGGGAGACGCGGCCGCGGGGGCGGCCGTGCAGCGCGGCGAGCGGTGCGGGTGCGACGGCGAGCGCGCAGGTTGCGGTGGCGGACTTGCGTTTGGTGACGGCGAGGGTGCCGCCGGGGCCGGCGAGCGCCAGGGCCGCGGCCTCGGCGACCCCGTGGGTGCCGACCTCGGCGAAGACGACGTCGGAAGGCGTGGCGAGGCGGGGGGTCAGCGCGTCGAGCTCCGCGGCGGCGAAGTGGCGGATCGGCAGGCCCCAGCGGCGGGCGAGGACGAGGATGGCGGGCTCGTCGGCCTTGAGGTCGAGCGTGCCGATGGCGGCGATGGCGCCAGGGGCGATGCCGGCCTCTGCCAGGGTCGCCTCGGCCAGGGCGGCCAGATCCTGCGGGTCGGCGCCCCGGGCGCAACCGAGGCCGAGCGCGTGGCGCTGCGGGTGGTAGACCAGGTGGTCGGGGCCGGGGGCGGCGGGGCCTTCGGTGACGGTGATGGAGATTTGTGCGTCCGGCGCGGTGGGCAGCGCGAAGAGCGCCTGCGCGCCGGGGCGGACGGTGCCGCCGGCGGCGAGGATGGCGGCCATGGCGGCCTTAGCGTCTTCGGGGTTGGCGAGGCGGTGGCCCGGCGGCGGCGCGTCGAGCGCCAGGCCGAGCGCGGTTTCTCCGGCGGTGGTGATGGCGGCGCGGGCGCCGGTGGCGGCGGCGATGCGCGCGGCCAACCGGTTGGCGCCGCGGTGGCCGCCCAGCAGCGGGACGATGGTGGCGCCGTCGTCGGAGACCGCCAGCAGCGGCGGCTCCGCGCGCTTGTCGGAGAGCAGCGGTGCGACGGCGCGGATGAGGATGCCGGCGGCGCAGATGCCGATGACCGGATGGCCGGCGGCGAAGTGGAGCGAGATGTGGGCGAGCGCGTCGTCGAACGCGACGTCGGGCGTGTCGGTGCGCCCGGCGCGGCCGTGGAGCGGCGCGCCGAGGGCCGTGGCGATGGCCCGGGCGGCCGGCTGGCCGGAGCGGTTGATGCACAGGACGATCGGGCTCAGCTCAGCCATGGATCGGCGGCCTTCACGACGAGGATGGTGGAGAAGTAGGGCGCGGGATCGGGCGCCTCGGCCAGCGGCAGGACCTGCGCCTGGGGCAGGCTCGCGCGCTCAACGTAGGTGGCGCGGGCGGCGAGGCCGAGGGCGCCGAGCAGGGCGCGCAGGCGCGGCAGGTGGCGGCCGACCTTCATGAGCACGACGGTGTCGGCGGCCGCGATGCGCGGCGCGAGGGCGGCATCGGGCAGCGGGCCGGGCAGGATGGTGACCACCCCGTTGCGCGCCGCCAGCGGCAGGGCGGCGGCGGCGGCGCAGGCGGTGAGCGAGGTGACGCCGGGCACGACCTGGACGGGGAAGCGGCCGGCGAGGCGGCCCTGGAGATACATGAACGAGCCGTAGAAGAGCGGGTCGCCCTCGCACAGAAGCGCCACGTCGGAGCCGGCCTGCAGCACCTCGGCGAGGCGCGCGGCGCCGGCATCGTAGGCGGCCTGGGCGGGGGCGCGGGCGCGGGTCATGGGCAGCTCGATGGCGATCTCGCGGGTGCCGGGGGCGATGAGGGTTTCGACGATGGCGCGGGCGAAGCTGCCGGTGCCCGGCAGCGCCGGGTAGGCGATGCAGGGAGCGGCGGCGATGAGGCGCGCGGCCTTGCGGGTCAGAAGCTCCGGATCGCCGGGGCCGGTGCCGATGCCCCAGAGGGTGCCGGGAGGGGTCACGCGGAGGCTTGGGCCGGGCGGCCCGGCGCACCCGCGGGCCGTGACACGGAACTGCGACCGGGGACGGCGTCGGTAAGCCGCTGGACCGGCGGGGCGATGCGCGCCGGGGGATGGATCGGCGGCGGGGCCCTCATCGCTTGACCAGGCTCCACTGGGTGACGGGCATCGCGGGGTCCCATGCCATGAGGCCGGCGCCGCCGATGGGGCAGGCGCGGGCGACCGAGAGGCGCACGAGGCTGCCGCCGTGGCGGGCATGGAGCTGTGCCAGCAACGTTTCGGACTGCACGGTCACGGCGTTGGCCACCAGCCGGCCGAGGGGGGCGAGCGCCGACAGCGCGGCATGCGCCACCTCGGAGGTCAGGCCGCCGCCGATGAAGACGGCATCGGGCACCGGCAGCCCTTCGAGCGCCTTGGGGGCGGTGCCGGCGCGCAGCTCGAGCTTCGGGACGCCGAGCGCCAGCGCATTGACGGCCGCAAGACTGCGCCGTCCGGCATCGGGCTCGATCCCGATGGCTATGGCATCGCGGGCGGCGCGCATCCATTCGATCCCGACGGAGCCGCAGCCCGCGCCGATATCCCACAGGACCGCCCCGCGATGCGGCATCAGACGCGAGAGCGTGACGGCGCGGACCTCGCGCTTGGTCATCTGGCCGTCGTGCTCGAACACCTCGTCGGGCAGGCCCGGCACGCGCGGCTGCATCTGCGCGCCGGCATCCGCATGGCATTCGATGGCGACGGTGTTGAGCGCGGGCGCGGAGCGGCGGACCCAGCCGGTTGCCGGGGCGGTGGCGATCGCCTCGTCCGCCGCGCCGAGGTCGGACAGGACGGTCAGCTGGCTTTGCCCGTAGCCGCGATCGACCAGCAGCCGCGCCAGCTGCGCCGGCGTCTCGCCATCGGCCGTGAGCACCAGCAGCCGGGCGCCGGGGGCGAGGAAGGGCAGGATCTGCTCGGGCGGGCGGCCATGGGCGGTGAGCGCCTCGGCATCCGCCAGCGACCAGCCGAGCCGCGCGGCGGCGAGCTGGAAGGCCGAGAGCTGGGGGTGATAGACGATCTCGCCGGGCGGGATCTCGCGGCCGATCCGGGCGCCGACGGAGAACCACAAGGGGTCGCCGGTGGCGAGGACCACGAGGCGGCGGCCGCGATGGGCACGCAAGGACTCGATCAGCGCGTCGAAGGGCACCGGCCAGTCGAGCCGCTCGGCGCCCGAGACCTCGGCCGTGAGCGCGTGGTGGCGGGGCGCGCCCACGAGGATCTCGGCGGCCTCGACCAGCGCGCGGGTGGCGGGCGCGAGGCTGTCCATCCCGCTTGCGCCGAGGCCGACGATATGGAGCCAGGGGGGTGTCATGGGCGTATCCCGGGGTCTGGAGGAGCAGGTGGCCTGCCCCGCATGGCAGCGGAGCGCCTGAGGCAAGGGCTGGGCCGACGACCCCCCGGACCTAAGGGCCGACCCCTTTCCAGACCGTTGCCGCACGCGGGCCACCCGGATCCGGCACCGCGACGGAGCGCGCCCGGACCCGGCGCCGGGGTGCCGGGCGGCAGGGTGCCAGGCGGCGGGGCGCAAGGTGGCAGGGTGCCGGATGGCGGGGTGCCGGGTAGCAGGGTGCCAGTTGGCGGGGCGCAAGGTGGCAGGGTGCCGGATGGCGGGGCACCAGGTGGCGGGGCGCCCGGTGGCAGGGTGCCGAGCAACGGGGCGCCTTGTGGCGGCCGGCGGCGCGGCGGACAGGGCGCGGCGGGGGCTCATGCCTCGCCCGGCAGCCCGGCGGCGAGCGCGTTGACCGCGGCGCTGGCCATGGCCGATCCGCCACGGCGGCCGCGCAGGGTGACGAAGGCGGCGCCGCGGGGGCGCTCGGCCAGCTCGGCCTTCGATTCCGCCGCGCCGACGAAGCCGACGGGAAAGCCGAGGATGAGCGCGGGCGGCGGCCAGCCCTCGTCGAGCCGCTCGAGCAGGTGGAAGAGCGCCGTGGGCGCGTTGCCGATGGCGACGACAGCGCCCGAGATGTGGGGCGCCCAGAGGTCGACCGCCGCCGCCGAGCGGGTGGTGCCGAGCGCCTGCGCCCGTGCGGGCACGCCGGGATCGTTCAGCGTGACGGTCACCGCATTGTCGGCCGGAAGGCTGCGGCCGACGATCCCGGCGGCGACCATCGCGCAGTCGCAGAGGATCGGCGCCCCGGTGGCGAGCGCCAGCCGCCCGGCCTCGGCGGCACCGGGCGAGGCGGCGAGCCTGTCGGCCACGTCGATCATCCCGCAGGCATGGATGAGGCGGATGGCCAGCGCCTGCAGGGCGGGCTCGAACCGCTCCAGCCGCGCCTCGGCCCGGACGGTCGCGAAGCTGGCGGCATAGATCGCGGCGGGGTCCTTGAGGTAGGGGCGCACCGGCGTCAGCCGCGCCGCCGGGCGCTTCGCGGGCCGAGCGGATGGTCGGCATGGGGGTAAGGGGCGTGGCTGTGGGCGTGGTCGTGCGCGTGGTCGAGGCTGTAGCTGTGGCTGTGGGTGTGGGCATGGGCATGGCCGTGCGCGTGCGGATGGCCATGGGCATGATCGTGGTGATGATCATGCGCATGGGCGTGCGCGGCGGCTTCGGCCTCCTGCGCGACCAGCCGGCATTCGCCGGTGCAGAACGTCTCGCACAGCGCGCAGTCGGCGACGTTGGAGCCCGGCGCGCTCGCCCCCTGCCCCTCCACGTGGTGGTGGTGGCTTTCCTGCACCGCGCCCACCTCGGCCTCGAAGCCCAGGACCTGGGTGCGGTACTTGCAGAGCACGCAGGTGGGCGGGGGCACGTCCGAGAACGCGGGGTGGCCCGCGCGCGCCGCGACGGGGATGGTGACGGGCGTGCCGCCCTCCATGGCGAGGATCTGGCTGCGATAGGCGCAGGCGCCGCAGTTGGGCGGCGGGTTGGCGCCGGTCTGCTCAACGATGCGCTCGGCGAAGGTCTCGAGCACCTTCGGGTGGTCGCCGAGATACCCGGCCTTGACGAATTCGATCTGCGGATGCGCCGCCGCAACGCGGTCGGTGAAGCCGTAGATGCGGTCGATCAGGATGCCGGAGAAGAGGAAGTAGGGGAAGACCACGATGCGCTTGTAGCCGAGGCGCGCGGCATGGGTGAGGCAGGGCTCGACCAGCGGGAAGGTGACCCCGGAATACCCCACCTCGACCCAGCCGAAGCCGAGGCCCTCGTGCAGCATCCGCGCGATCTTGGCGACGTTGCCGTTTGCGTCGGGGTCCGACGCGCCGCGGCCGATGACCACCAGGCAGGTGTCGTGGTGGGGGCCGGGGCCCACGGCCGCCTCGATCCGGGCGGCGGCGGCGGCGATCATCTTGGGGTCCACCCCCAGCTCGCGGCCGTAGCTGACCTCGATCCCGTGGGTGGCGGCGTAGGTGTTCAGCACGGTCGGGATGTCGTTCTTGGCGTGCATCGCGGCGAAGAGCATGCCTGGCACGGCGAGGATGCGGGTGCAGCCGGCCGCGCGCAGGCGGTCGAGCCCGTCGCGGATGACCGGGTTGGCGAACTCGAGGTAGCCGTAGTCGGTCAGCCAGTCGGGCGGCAGGTGGGCGGGCAGCTTCTGCGCGAGGGTGGCGAACTCGTCCACGGCCGACTGGCTGCGCGAGCCGTGGCCGCAGATCATCACGCCGGTCTTCTGCGCGGCCGCCCCCGACATGGCTGTCAGACCCTGGTCGGCTTGGCGGCGGCGCCCTTGCGGCGGCGGCTGCGGAGGGCGACGCCGCCGGCGACGGCGGTGACGAGGGCGGCCAGCGACACGGCGGCGACGGCCAGCCAATGGGCATGGCCGACCGTCTCGGCGACGTGGCCGGGATGCGCGAAGGCCGCGCCGGGCAGGATCAGGGCGAGGGCGATGAGGCGGGTCATGGGCAGGGCTCCTTCGAGAGGGACCGGGGCCTGGCATGCCGCCTGCAGCGGACGATGCGGCCCCGCCGCCCCCCGGATTGGGTCGGGCGCGTGCCGCCACCTGTCAGGCCCCGAGGATGCGGGGCGTCGTCGTGGGATCGTTCTGGCGCATGGCCCGGCCGGGCGCAAACGCTTTCCCCGGAGGTGCGGCATTGCACGCCCGATGATCGCCGGCGCGCCGAGATGCGGCTGCCCGCGGGCGGGACGCGCCCTATAGTCCCGCTGGAACGGATGGAGGATACGGATGGGACAGCTGGTGGACGGCACGTGGCACGCGGGGTGGTACGACACCAAGGAAAGCGGCGGCGCGTTCGAGCGCACGGCCTCGAGCTTTCGCAACTGGGTGACGGCGGATGGCGCGGCGGGGCCCTCGGGCGCGGGCGGCTTCAAGGCGGAGAGCGGGCGCTATCACCTTTATGTCTCGCTGGCCTGCCCCTGGGCGCACCGGACGCTGATCTTCCGCGCCCTGAAGGGCCTGGAGGACCATATCGGCATCTCCGTCGTGCATCCCGACATGCTGGACGACGGCTGGACCTTCGACGCGGGCTTTCCCGGCGCGACCGGCGACAGGCTGACGGGCCGCGCCTTCCTGCGCGAGGTCTATACCGATGCCGACCCGCAGGCGACGACGCGGGTGACCGTGCCGATCCTGTGGGACACCGCCACCGGGACCATCGTGAGCAACGAGAGCGCCGAGATCATCCGGATGTTCAATTCCGCCTTCGACGGCATCACCGGCGACGATCGGGATTTCTGGCCGGAGGAGCTGCGCGACGAGATCGAGATGGTCAACGCGCATGTCTATCCCGGCGTGAACAACGGGGTCTACCGGGCCGGCTTCGCGACAACGCAGGGCGCCTACGACACCGCGGTGGGCGAGGTCTTCGAGACGCTGGACTGGCTGGAGGCGCGGCTGAAGGGCCAGCGCTATCTGGCGGGAGACCGGGTGACCGAGGCGGACTGGCGGCTGCTGCCCAGCCTGCTGCGCTTCGACCCGGTCTATCATCTGCACTTCAAGTGCAACCGCCGGCGGCTGGTCGACTATCCCGCCCTCTGGGCCTATGCGCGGGAGCTCTACCAGTGGCCGGGCGTGGCCGCGACGGTCGTGCCCGCGCATTACGTGCGGCACTACCATTACAGTCACGAGACGATCAATCCGCACCGGATCATCCCGATCAATCCCATCCTCGACTGGGACGCGCCGCACGGGCGGGGGTGAGCGGAGGCGCCGGAGCCGGCTTTCAGCCGGTGGCGTGGTATTCCAGCAGGGCCGCGATATCGCCGGCGGGGGAGGTGCTGGGGAGCAGCGCGCAGGCATTGCCGATATGGCCGAAGATCGAACCGTCGGAGAAGAACGACGACGACGTGACGCACAGGACCTTCATTGTGGGATAGCGGTAGCTGGCGAAATCGGCGACGGCCAGCGCGCTGCCCTCGGCGAGCACGACGTTGAGCACGATGATCGAGATCGGCCTCGTCTGCAGTATATGGATCGCCTGATGCTGGTTGACCGTGAGGTGGACGATGTGGCCCAGACGCTCCAGATGGCGCCGCCAGATATTCCCAAGATGCGGGTTGGATTCGACGATGAGAACGTCCATCGGGTCTCCGAGGGTTCCGAGGACGGCGCAGGGCGCCGCTGGGCAGGTTGGCGCTGGCAGATCGTGGGACGGTCAGCGTCTGGAAAGGGCGGACGACCAAGGAGACTTGCCGATAGCGGAGGCGGCGGCGGAGAGAGACTTAAGCTTCGTTAACTGCCGGGGGCCGTGCCGGTTCCCGCCAAAAACGAGATACCGGGGAGTTTTCTGCTTTTGACGACGATTATAACAGTTTGCGAGACGTGCCAGCGTGACGATATTACATCGGCGGAATTCAGCCGGGCCGATGCGCCGAAGGATGGCGCGCGGCTGGCGGCGCTGATCGAGGCGGCGGCGGCGGCGGCGCCCGATGTCGGGGTTCGGCGCCATGCCTGCCTGATGGGGTGCAGCCGGGCCTGCAACGTGACCCTGCAGGCGCCGGGCAAGATCGCCTATTCGCTGGGCGGCTTCGCCCCGTGTCCGGAGGATGCGGCGGCCGTTGTCGCCTACGCCGCGCTGCATGCCGAAAGCCCGCTTGGCCAGGTGCCCTACAGGCAATGGCCGGACGGCGTGAAGGGCCATTTCGTGAGCCGGCATCTGCCGCTGCCCGAACCGGGACCGGACTGAGCCATGGCGGCGGACGGGACCACGCCAGAGACCCAGCACCACGGCGGCGGGCTGGATGCCGCGGCGGCGCGATATGGCGGTGCGCGGGCGGACTGGCTGGACCTGTCGACCGGGATCAACCCCGTGCCCTATGTCGTCCCCGATCTGGGCGGCGCTGCGTGGACGGCGCTGCCCGACCGCGGCGCGGTGCACGCGCTGGAGGCAGCCGCGCGCGGCGCATGGCGCGTGCCCCCCGGGGCGGCGGTGCTTGCGGCGCCGGGCGCCTCGGCGCTGATCGCCCGGATCCCGCATCTGCGCCCGGCCGGCGCGGCGACGATCCCGGGCCCGACCTACAGCGAACACGGGATCGCCTTCGCGGCGGCGGGCTGGCGCGTTGGGGAACCCGGCGATGCGGGGGCCGGCGCCGCCAGCGCGCGGGTGATCGTGCATCCCAACAACCCCGATGGCCGGATCTGGACGCGGGCGGCGCTGGACGCCCTGCCCGGCGCGGCCCTGACCGTGATCGACGAGAGCTTTGCGGATGCCGGCGGCGGCAGCCTGATGGCGCTTGCCACGCGGCCCGGCACGGTGATCCTGAAGAGCTTCGGCAAGTTCTGGGGGCTGGCCGGGCTGCGGCTGGGCTTTACCATCGGCGATCCGGCGCTGGTGGCGGGGCTGGCCCGGGCGCTGGGGCCCTGGCCCGTTTCCGGGCCGGCGCTGGCGATCGGCGCCGCGGCACTTGGCGATGGTGGCTGGGCCGAAGCCACAAGGACGCGGCTGCGGGCAGATGCCGCCCGGCTGGATGCGCTGATGGTCGGCGCGGGCGCTCGCCTTCTCGGCGGCACGGGGCTGTTCCGGCTCTACGACGTGGGGGATGCGGGCGCCTGGCAAGCGCGGCTTGCGGCTCACCGAATCTGGACGCGTGGTTTCGCCGGGGCGCCCGAGCGGCTGCGGCTGGGTCTGCCCGGCGCGACGGCGGACTGGCGGCGGCTGGCGGCGGCGCTGGCCGGCGGCGCGGACGGGGCGGCCGGGCCATGACCGGGGCCGCGCCGCTGCTGCTCGTGGCCCTGCTGCTCGATGCCGCGTTCGGCGAGCCGAAGCTTTTGTGGGCGCGGCTGCCGCATCCGGTGATCCTGCTCGGGCGGGCCGTGGAACTGGTTGAGCGACGGCTGAACCGCGGGCGCGGCCTGCGGCTGCGTGGCGCCGTTGCCGTGGCGCTGCTGGTCGCGGGGGCGCTGCTGTTGGGTTGGGCGCTTGGCCGGCTGCCCGGCGCGGCGGCGATCGAGGTGGCGCTGGCGGCGATCCTGCTGGCGCAGCGGAGCCTTGTCGCCCATGTCGCGGCAGTGGCGGCGGCCTTGCGGCTTTCGGTCGGCGACGGGCGGCTGGCGGTGGCGCGGATCGTGGGGCGCGACACCGCGGCGATGGACGGCCCCGCAGTGGCCCGCGCCGCCATCGAGAGCGCCGCCGAGAACCTCAGCGACGGCGTGGTGGCGCCGGCCTTCTGGTTCCTGCTCGGCGGGTTGCCGGGGCTTCTGGCCTACAAGGCGATCAACACCGCCGACAGCATGATCGGCCACCGGACCCCGCGCTTCGAGGCGTTCGGCTGGGCCGCGGCGCGACTCGACGACGCCATGAACTGGGTGCCGGCGCGAATGACGGCCTGTCTGATCGTGGTGGTGCATGTGCCCCCCAAGGATTGGTGGCGCGGCGGCGATTGGGGCTGGGCCGCAATCGCGCGCGACGCGTCCGGCCACCGTTCGCCCAATGCGGGCTGGCCGGAGGCGGCGATGGCGCGGGTGCTGGGCACGGCCCTGGCGGGGCCGCGCGGCTATGGCGGGCGGGTCGAACCCTTCGCCTGGGTCAACCCGGAGGGCGACCGCGCCCCGGGGCCGCCGGCGATCGACGCTGCGATCGCCGTGCTGTGGCGGGCCTGGGGGGCGATGCTGGCGGTGCTGCTGGCGCTGAGCCTGCTGTGACCGGCGAGAGGGGCGTGCGCAGGCGCCGGCCGTTGGAAGAGCGTGCGCAGGCGCTGGCCGCTAGAGGGGCGTGCGCAGGCGCCAGCCGCTAGAGGGGCGTGCGCAGGCGCTGGCCGCTAGAGGGGCGTGCGCAGGCGCCGGCCGCTAGAGGGGCGTGCGCAGGCGCACGACGAAACGCTGGCCGGCGGAGGTGATGAGCACCGTGTGCAGGCCGCTGCGGACATAGGTGTCGCATCGCACGTGGCCATTTCTGAACTCGATGCAGATGCTGTTGTCGCCGTTCTGGAACCAGCGGCCTTTCAGCGAGGCGCCGCCGCCGGGCGGCACGTAGGTGTAGCGCCCCGACCGTTCATAGGTGGCGACGCTGCTATCGGTGAACTTCAGCGCCATGTCGGTGACGGTCAAGGCAAGCCCCCTGCCGGTATAGGCGCCATCCGACGGGGACTGGCCCAGGACGATGCCATCGGCGGGCGCGCCGCCGAGGAACGAGGCCTTGGCCGGAAGTGCGAGCAGGCAGGCGAGCAGCGCCGCGGGCGCGAGCGAGAGGATCGGCGGCAGGATGGAGGACAGCGCCGGAGCCCAGCTTGGCAGCCGCGCGAAGGACGACAGGACCGATAGAATCCGGCTTGGCCGACGGGTGGCTATCTGGTTCGGACCCAGAAGGATCGCGAGAGGGATATATAGTTGCATGACGCACCTTTCCGCCCCCACGGCGTGCCGCTTGGTACCATCGGCGGCGCGGAAATGCGAGCGTTCGATGCCGCGGATTTCAGTAGAATTGCGCGCAAGTCCCGGGGGTTGCGGGGTTCAGGCCACCAGCGCCTCGGCCCGGCGCAGATCGACGGAGACAAGCTGGCTGACCCCTTGCTCGGCCATGGTGACCCCGTAGAGCCTGTCCATCCGCGCCATGGTGACGGCGTGATGCGTGATGACCATGAAGCGCGTGGCGGTGCGGCGGGCCATCTCGTCGAGCAGATCGCAGAAGCGCGTGACGTTGGCGTCGTCGAGCGGGGCGTCGACCTCGTCCAGCACGCAGATCGGCGCGGGGTTGGCCAGGAATACCGCGAAGATCAGGGCCATCGCCGTAAGCGTCTGCTCGCCGCCCGACAGCAGCGACAGGGTGCTGAGCTTCTTGCCCGGAGGCTGGCAGAGGATCTCGAGCCCGGCCTCCAGCGGATCGTCGGATCCGATCAGGGTCAGCCGGGCCTCGCCGCCGCCGAAAAGATGGGTGAAGAGCATGCCGAAATTCGCGTCGACCTGCTCGAAGGCGGTGAGCAGGCGGGCGCGGCCCTCGCGGTTGAGGCTGGCGATGCCGTGTCGCAGCTTGTCGATGGCGGCGGTGAGATCGGCCTTTTCGGCGGCGAGCGTCTCGTGCTCGGTCCGCAGGGCGGCGGCGTCTTCCTCGGCGCGCAGGTTGACCGCCCCGAGCGCATCGCGGGAGCGGCGCAGGCGCGCGGCATCGGCCTCCAGCGTCGCGGCATCGGCGAGGTCGGAGGCGGTGACGCCCAGATCCTCCATCAGCTCCGCGGGATCGCTTGAGAGCGCTTCGGCGATGCGCCGGACGGCGGCGGCGGCGCCTTCGGCCGCGGCCTCCGCACGGGCCTCGGCGGCGGCGCGGCCCTCGCGGGCCGACGATGCCGCGCGTTCGGCCTCGCGCTCCGCCGCGATGGCAGCGGCGAGCGCGGCCTCGGCCCGGTGCAGCGTGTCAGTGGCGCCGGCCTGCCGGGTCGCGGCCTGGGCGAGGGCCTCGGACAGCGCCGAACGTTCGGCGGCGATGGCGGCGGGCTGGGCCTGCGCGGCCTGCAATGCGGCGTCGGCCTTGGCGCGCCTGTCCGTCACCGCCTGGATGCGGCGGTCGGCGTCGTCGCGGCGAGCGGTCCAGGTGGCGGCCTCGCGGTCGATGCGGGCCAGCCGGCCGCGCCGCGCCGCGCCGTCGCGGCGCAGATCGTCGAGCGCGGCGCGGCGGGCCATCATGGCGATGCGCGCCCCTTCCACCGCCTGCCGGGCCGTGCCGAGCCCGGCGCGGGCAGCCTGCAGATCCTCCAGGCCCCTTGCGGCCCGGGTCGCCTCGGTCAGCCGCGCGCGCGCCTCGGCAGCCGCCTGGGCATGGGCGGCGGCGGCATCGCGGTGGGTCTCGGTGCGGCTTTCGGCCAGGGTCCGCTCCGCCTCCGCCCGCGAGAGGCGGCGCGCGGCCTCGGCGCTGGCGGCATCGGCGTCGCGGCGGGCCTCGCGGGCAGCCTTGTCGGCCGCGGTGGCCCGGGCGAGGGCTTCGGCTGCGGCAGCGAGGGCTGCGGTGGCGTGCTCCGCCATCTGCTCGGCTTCGTCCAGGGCGGTGCGCAGGCGGGTCAGCCGGTTGCGGCGTTCCAGCGCGAGTGCGGCGGCGGAGGGCGCCCCGGCCGCCAGGGTCCGCAACCCGTCCCACCGCCAGAGGTCGCCCTCGACCGAAACGAGGCGCTGGCCGGGAGAGAGGGCGGCTTGCGCGGCCTCGCCCTGCCCGGCAGGCACGAGCCCGATGGCGGCGACCCGGCGGGCCAGGGCGGCGGGAACGGTGACATGGGCCGACAACGGCGTTGCGCCTGCCGGAAGCGGCGATGGCGCTGCCGCCGCATCGAGCGTGTGCCAGCCCGAGCCGGGGCTGCCCGCGTCGCGCAGCGGCGCCGCCAGATCGTCGCCCAACGCAGCGCCGAGCGCCCGCTCATACCCCGGCGCCGCCTGCACCGCATCGAGGGCCTGGCCGTCGCCTCCCTTCGCCTCGGCAACGAGCCGGCCGAGGGCGGCGACTTCGGCGGCCAGCGTGGCGCGGGCGCCCGTGGCGGCACCGGCGGCGGCGCGGGCCTCGCCCTCGGCGGCCTGGGCGGCGGCGCGATCCGCCTCCGCCTGCGAGAGGGCGGCCTCGGCGGCACGGCTTTCGGCCTCCGCGGTTCCGGCGGCGCGGGTCGCCTCTTCGCACGCGGCCTGCCCGTGGGCGAGCGCCTTCTGCTGATCCTGCAGGGCGGCGCGGGCCTGGGCTTCGGCGGCCTCCGACCGGGCCAGCGCCTGCTGCGCCTCGTCACGGCTGCGGGCGGCCGCCTGATGGCGGGCGGAGAGGCGGGCGAGGTCCTCGGTCAGGGTGACGAGCGCCGCTTCGTGCTCGGCCAGCGCGGTGGCGGCCCCGGTCGCGGCCTCGCCAGCTTCGGCCAGCTTGCCCTCGTGCCCTTCGGCTGCGGCGTTCAGGCGCCCGGCCTCCTCGGCGAGCTTTCGAAGCGTCTCGCCGGCATCGCCGGTTAGGGTGGCCTCGCGGGCGGCATCCTCGCGCAGTTGCGCGGCCTGCTGGGCGAGGGCCGCGATCTCGGCCTTGGCGCGGGCCTCGCGCTCGCTCAATGCGGCGGCGGCGGCCTTCTGGCGGTGCAGGATGGCCATGGCGACGGTCGCGGCCTCGCGCACGGAGGGCATGGCGGCGTCGGCCTCGGCCCGGGCGGCGGCGGCGCGGGCGGCTTCGGCCTCGGACCGGGCGGCGGCTGCGAGTGCCCTGCGCGCGGCCGCCTGGGCGGCGGCGCTGGCGGCATCGGCATCGTGCCAGCCGCGCAACAGCAAAAGCCCTTCGGCCCGCCGCAGCCGCACCCCGATCTCGCGGTAGCGCGCGGCCGCCGCGGCCTGGCGCGCGAGGCTGGCGAGCTGGGCGGCCAGCGCTTCCAGCACGTCGTCCACCCGCGAGAGGTTCGCCTCCGTCCCGTTCAGCTTCAGTTCTGCCTCGTGGCGGCGCTGGTAGAGGCCCGAGATGCCGGCGGCGTCTTCGAGGATGCGGCGGCGGGCGCGCGGGCGGGCGTTGATCAGCTCTGCGATCTGGCCCTGCCGCACCAGCGCCGGAGAGGTGGCTCCGGTTGCCGCGTCGGCAAAGAGCATCTGCACGTCGCGCGCCCGGCAGTCGCGACCGTTGGCCTTGTAGGCCGAGCCGGCATCGCGGGTGATCCGGCGGGTCACCTCGATGAGGCCGGCCGCGCCGCCATCCGCGGCAGCGAAGGCCGGCGGCGGCGCCCTGTCGCCGGGGTCGACGGTGAGCCCCACCTCGGCGAAGCCGCGCGCCCCGCGGGTGGCCGCCCCGGCGAAGATCACATCCTCCATGCCCCCGCCGCGCATGGCCGAGGGCCGCGTCTCGCCCATGACCCAACGCAGCGCCTCGAGGAGATTGGACTTGCCGCAGCCATTCGGGCCGACCACGCCGGTGAGCCCGGGCGCGATCGCGACCTCCGTCGGGTCGACGAAGCTCTTGAAGCCGTTGAGGCGGAGGCGGGTGAACTGCATGCGGCCGGCGGTGCCCCGGAGGAATGTCAGGGTCGAGTGTCGGGCAGATGGCCCTGCGTGTCAATGTAGCGGCGCTGCATCTTGGGGAGGCACAGTTGAGGCGCGCCAGATGTTGGGGCCGGACCCGGCCCCTTCGGCAGTGTCAGCCAGGGCCGCGCCGATTGCGCTTGACCCGTCGCGGACGGCAGGCGCAGAACGGGCGGGCAAGGTATCTTCGACCACGGGCCCCGCCCGACGAAGATGAAATGGGAATGCGGTGCAGGACGACCCAATCCGGGGTCCGATGCCGCAGCCGCCCCCGCGACTGTAAGCGGTGAGCGCGACGCCAATGGCCACTGGGAAACCGGGAAGGCGGCGCCGCGCATCGACCCGCGAGCCAGGAGACCAGCCCTGCACGCGCCCGGCTTATCCGGGCGTGGCCCAGACGACGGACGGGGTGTTCCGTGATCGGCATGTGCGCGCCCGGCTGCGTTCGGGCGGGTCGTTCCGTCACATCCCGGCAAGACAGAAGGCGCGTGGCCGAAGGCCGCCGCATCGCTTCATGGGTCGCGTTGCGCGCGATCCGCACCGGAGGCGCCCCAGGGCGCGGCATCTGAAGGGGACGACGATGGAACGGACGAAGACTTTGGCGGGGATCGCCGCGGCATCCGCCGGCCTGCTGGCCGCCGCGCCGGCGCTGGCGCACCATCCGCTGGGCGGGCTGCCGATGGACACGTTCGCCCAGGGGCTGGCCTCGGGCGTCGGACACCCGGTGCTGGGCTTCGACCATCTGTTCTTCGTGGCCCTGGTCGGCATCGCGGCGGCGTTCACGGCCGCCCGGCTGACGGCGCCGCTGGCCTATCTGGGCGCGATGCTGGCGGGTTGCGCGTTGATGGCGGCGGGCGTGGCGCTGCCGCTGGCCGAGGCGGCGATCGCGGTGTCGCTGCTGGCGCTCGGGGCCGTGGTGCTCTCGGGCCGCGCGGTGGCGCTGCCGGGGCTGCTGGCGCTCTTCGCGGGCTTCGGGCTGTTCCACGGTTCGGCCTTCGGCACGGCCCTGACGGGGGCCGACGGCGGCGCCGGCGCGGGCGTGCTGGCGGGCTACCTGATCGGGCTGGCCGCCGTGCAATACGCCATCGCGCTGGCGGCCGGATGGATCGTCCGCGAGGGGCTCGGTGCGGGCGTGCGCGGTGCGATGCCGGCGCGGCTAGCCGGCGCCGCCGTCGCGGGCGTGGGCCTGTTCCTGGTGCTCGAAGCCGTCGAGGGGCCGATGCTCGGCCTTGTCTTCGGCGTCTGAGCGAAGAGGAGCGCCCGGCATGCCCGCCAAGATCCCCGCCACCATCGTCACCGGCTTCCTCGGCGCCGGCAAGACCACGCTGATCCGTCACATGCTGACCCATGCGGGCGGCCGGCGGATCGCGCTGATCATCAACGAGTTCGGCGACCTCGGCGTCGACGGCGAGATCCTGAAGGGCTGCGGGGTCGAGGCCTGCCGTGACGAGGACGTGGTGGAGCTGTCCAACGGCTGCATCTGCTGCACCGTGGCGGAGGACTTCATTCCGACGCTGGAGATGCTGCTGGACCGCGCCGATCCTCCGGAGCATATCGTGATCGAAACCAGCGGCCTGGCGCTGCCGCAACCGCTGGTCCGGGCCTTCAACTGGCCGGGCGTGGCGACGCGGGTGACGGTGGACGGTGTCGTGACGGTGGTGGACGGGCCGGCCGTGGCGGCGGGGCGCTTCGCCCATTCCGTCGCGGCGGTGGATGCCCAACGGGCGGCGGACGACACGCTGGACCACGAGACGCCCCTGTCGGAGCTGTTCGAGGACCAGATCGCCTGCGCCGACATGATCGTGGTGAACAAGGCCGATCTGATGGAGGCCGGCGATGCGGCGGATCAGACGGCCCGGCTGCGCGGCGCGGCGCGCGGCGGCGTGCAGGTGGTGGCGACCTCCATGGGCGCGCTGCCGGTGGACGTGCTGCTGGGCCTCGGCGTCGGCGCGGAGGGAGACACGGAAGCCCGGGCGGAGGTGCACCATCACCATCATGACGACGCCGAGGGCGGGGACGAGGGCGGCGACCACCACCACGCGCACGAGCATGGCCACGACGCGTTCGAGAGCTTCGTCGTCTGCCGCGGCGAGATCGCCGATCCCGCGGCCTTCGCGGCGCAGGTCGCCAAGACCATCTGCGCCCACGACATCCTGCGGCTGAAGGGCTTCGGCGCGGTGGCCGGAAAGCCGATGCGGCTGGCGCTGCAGGCGGTGGGGCCGCGGGTGGATACCTATTTCGACAGGCCCATCGCCGCCGGCGAGGCGCGCGAGACGCGGCTGGTGGTGATCGGCCAGGCGGGGCTGGACCGTGCGGCGATCACGGCGGCGCTGGCGGCGTGACCGGGCGGACGCCTTGCGACATCCGGCGTCGTGAGGACCGCAACAGGTTTGACCGCCGTTTGGCGGCAGGGGGCGTCTTCGTGGACCTGCGGCAGGCCTGATGCACCTTCTGGCGGCCACAGCCGGAAGCGTCGAGGCGTCTGACGATCCGGTCGACCTGGCGCAGAGCCCGGCGGATCTGGTGGTGCTTTCGGCGGCCGATACCGAGCTGGCGATGCTGGCCGAGGCGCGGGGTGCCATGGCCGACCCGCCGGGGCTGCGGCTGGCGAGCCTGGCGCATCTGCGGCATCCGATGTCGGTGGACCTGCACGTCGCCAACTGCGCCGCGCGCTCGCGCATGGTCGTGGCGCGGGTGCTGGGCGGCACCGGCTACTGGCGCTACGGGGTGGAGCAGTATTCGGCGCATCTGGCGGCGGCGGGCGTGCCCTTCGTGGCGCTGCCCGGCGACGACAGGCCGGACCCGGAGCTTCTGGCGCTGTCGAGCGTGGGCGAGGCCGACTGGCAGCGGCTCTGGGCCTATCTGGTCGAGGGCGGGCCGGAGAACGCGGCGAACTTCCTCGCCCATGCCCGGCACATGCTGGATGGCGCCGAGGCGCCGCCGGGGCCGCGGCCGCTGCTGCGCGCCGGCGTCTACTGGCCGGGGGCCGGCACGCATGCCGGGCCGCAGGCCGCGCGGTCCGCCTGGACGGACGGCGCGCCGGTGGTGCCGCTGGTCTTCTACCGGGCGCTGGTGCAGGGCGCGGGGCTGCAGCCGATCAACCGGTTGGTGAAGCAACTGGCGCGCGCGGGGATGAACCCGCTTCCCGTGTTCGTCGCCTCGCTGAAGGACCCCATCTCGGTCGCGACGCTGGAGGCTCTGTTTGCCGAGATGCCGCCCGACGTGATCCTGAACTGCACCGCCTTCTCCGTCGGCACGCCCGATGCGGGCGCGCGGGCGCCGGAGAACCCGCTGGCGGGGGACGCGGCGAACGGCGCGCCGGTGCTGCAGGTGGTCCTTTCCGGCGGCACGGAGGCCGCGTGGGAAGAGGGGCTGACGGGCCTTTCGGGGCGCGACATCGCGATGAACGTGGCGCTGCCGGAGGTCGACGGGCGGCTGCTGACCCGGGCGGTCAGCTTCAAGGATCAGGCGTGGTACGACGACGCGACCGAATGCCCGATCGCGAGCTACCGCGCGCGGGGCGACAGGATCGCCTTCGTCGCCGATCTCGCCGCCGCCTGGGCGCGACTGCGACGGACGCCAACGGCCGCGCGGCAGGTGGCGCTGGTGCTGGCGAACTATCCCAACAAGGACGGGCGGCTGGCCAACGGCGTGGGCCTCGATACGCCCGCCGCCACGGTGCATGTGCTGCGGCTGCTGAAGGCCGCCGGATACGGCGTGACGGGCGCGCCGGAGGATGGCGCCGCCCTGATGGCGCAGGTGATGGCGGGGCCGACCAACTGGCTGCCTGACCGGGCGGCGCGCACCGGCGGCGTGCGGCTTTCGATGGCGGCCTACCGCGACGGCTACGACGCCTTGCCGCTGGCGGTGCGGGAGCGGGTCGAGGGCCAGTGGGGCGCGCCCGAGGACGACCCCTTCGCCGGGCCGGACGGCTTCGCGCTGAGCGTGCTGCGCTTCGGCAACGTGACGGTCGGCCTGCAGCCGGCGCGGGGCTACAACATCGATCCAGAGGCGACGTATCATTCGCCCGACCTTGTGCCGCCGCACAATTATCTCGCCTTCTACCTCTGGCTGCGGCGGGACGCAGGGCGCGCAGGCGATCGTCCACATGGGCAAGCACGGGAACCTGGAATGGCTGCCGGGCAAGGCGCTGGCGCTGTCCGAGGACTGCTTGCCGGAGGCGGTGCTGGGCCCGATGCCGCATGTCTATCCCTTCATCGTCAACGATCCCGGCGAGGGCACGCAGGCGAAGCGTCGGGCGCAGGCAGTCATCGTCGACCATCTGACGCCGCCGCTGACCCGGGCAGAGAGCTACGGGCCGCTGCGCGACCTCGAGGCGCTGGTGGACGAGTACTACGAGGCCGCCGCCGTCGATCCGCGGCGCACGGCGCATCTGCGGCGCGAGATCCTGAGCCTGACGGCGGCCACCGGGCTCGGGCGAGGACGCGGGCATGACGGGCGCCGACGAGGGCGCCGATCTGGGGCGGCTCGACGCCTATCTCTGCGAGCTGAAGGAGGCGCAGATCCGCGACGGGCTGCACGTGTTCGGGGTCGCGCCGGAGGGGCGGCTGGCACGGGACCTGGCGCTGGCGCTGGCGCGGGTGCCGCGCGGCGCGGGCGCGGGCGGCGACGCCTCGCTGCTGCGGGCGCTGGCCGCGGATTTCGGATGGACTTCGATCCGCTGGACTGCGACGGCGGCGTCCCCCTGGAAGGGCGCGCGGCCGGCGGCGCTGGCGGGGCTGACCGACGATGCCTGGCGCAGCGCCGGCGACAGCGTGGAGCGGCTGGAGCTGTCTCGGCCGCGTCTGCTCGACGGCGAGGCGGAGGCGCCGGGCGCCGGCGAGCGCGGCGGTGCTGGCGCAGCTGCGCGACGGCCTCGTCCCGGCCATCGCCGGCTGCGGCCCGGCGGAGGGGACGGGGCTTCTCACCGCCCTGGCAGGGCAGTTCGTCGCCCCTGGCCCGTCGGGCGCGCCCACGCGGGGGCGGCGCGGACGTGCTGCCGACCGGACGCAACTTCTACAGCGTCGACACCCGCGCCGTGCCCACCCCCGCCGCCTGGGCGCTTGGGTGGAAATCGGCGAGCCTTCTGATCGACGCAGCATCTCCAGCGAGGAGGGCGACTGGCCGCGGGCGATGCTGCTGACGGCCTGGGGCACCGCCAACATGCGCACCGGCGGCGACGACATCGCGCAGTGCGCTGGCGCTGATGGGCGGTGAAGCCGACCTGGGACGCGGCCAACCGGCGGGTGACCGGTTTCGCTGTCATCCCGCGCCGGCGCGCTTGGGCGGCCGCGGGTCGACGTGACCTTGCGCATCTCGGGCTTCTTCCGCGACGCCTTTCCGCAGCTGATCGCCTGTTCGACGCGGCGGCGCGGGCGGTGATGGCGCTCGACGAGCCGGAGGACCAGAACCCCATCCGCGCCCGCGTCGCGCGCCGGCGGGCGGGCGCCGTCTTCGGCTCGAAGCCCGGCGCCTACGGGGCGGGCCTGCAGGCGCTGATCGACGAGCGGCTCTGGGACGAAAGGGCCGACCTCGGCGCCGCCTATCTCGACTGGGGCGGCTATGCCTACGGCAGGGCGCCGAGGGCGCCGCGCGACGCGACGCCTTCGCCGACCGGCTGCGCGGGGTCGATGCGGTCGTGCAGAACCAGGACAACCGCGAGCACGACATCCTCGACAGCGACGATTACTATCAGTTCGAGGGCGGCGCTGGCGGCGGCGGTGGAGGCGCTGCAGGGCCGCGCGAGGCCGATCTGGCACAACGACCATTCCCGCCCCGAACGTCCGGTCGATCCGCACGCTCGACGAAGAGATCGGCGCGCGTGGTGCGCGCCCGCGTGGTCAACCCGAAATGGATCGACGGCGTGCATGCGCCACGGCTACAAGGGCGCGTTCGAGATGGCGGCGACGGTCGACTACCTCTTCGCCTTCGCAGCGACCACCGGCGCCGTGCGCGGACCATCATTTCGATCCGGTCGAGGCGGCCTATCTGGAGGACGAGGCTGTGCGCGACTTCATCGCGGAAGCCAATCCGCCGGCCCTGCGCGAGATCGCCGAGCGGCTGCTGCGAGGCCATCGAGCGCGGGCTCTGGACGCCGCGATCGAACAGCGCCCGCGCAGCGCCTGCAGGAGCGCCGCCCGACCCGAGGAGGAGCCACGACATGACCGACAACGCGACGACCGACGCCCGCCACGCCGAGAAGATGCGCAAGAAGAAGGTCGCGCGCGACAAGATCATGGCCACGAAGACCATCGAGAAGGGGCTGATCATCGTCCACACCGGCAAGGGCAAGGGCAAGACCACCGCCGCCTTCGGCATGGTCTTCCGCGCCTCGGCCATGGGATGCCCTGCGCGGTGTGTGCAGTTCATCAAGGGCGGCATCTAGACCGGCGAGCACGACTGATCCTCGACCGCTTCGCCGATCGATGCGCGTTCCACGCGCATGGGCGAAGGCTTCACCTGGGAAACGCAGGACCGCAGCGCGACATCGCGGCGGCGCGGGCGGCCTGGGACGAAGGCCAAGGAGCTGATCCGCGACCCGGCCAACCGCATGGTGCTGCTGGACGAGATCAACATCGTGCTGCGCTACGACTACCTGGACGTGGAGGAGGTCGTGGCCTTCCTGAAGTCCGAGAAGCCCGAGATGACCCATGTCGTCCTGACCGGGCGCAACGCCAAGGAGCCGCTGATCGAGGCGGCCGATCTGGTGACGGAGATGGAGCTGGTCAAGCATCCGTTCCGCGACGGGATCAAGGCGCAGATGGGCGTGGAGTTCTTCAGCGGGCATGGCGATCTCGATCAGGTTCCCGTCCGGATCGCGCAGGTAGATCGACAGGATCGGCCCGGTGGCGCCGCTGCGGGGCACTGGGCCCTCTTCGATCGCGACGCCGCAGGCGGCCAGATGGGCGATCCAGCTCCTCAGCGGCGTATCGGTCAGGAGGCAGAGGTCGGCGGAACCGGGTACGGGGCACCGGGCCATCGGGGCGAAGGGCGCGGCGGCGGCGTGCAGGTTGATCTTCTGGGTGCCGAAGGCCAGGGCGTGGCGCGGCGACCCGCCGGCCGGCGCGAAGGTGACAGGGGTCATGCCCAGGGCGCCTGCGTAGAAGGCCACGCTGGCGTCGATGTCGGCGACGGTCAGGACCAGATGGTCGAGCCCGGTGAGGCTTGGGGCGGTCACGGACTGTCCTCCACGCGGTCGAAAGCCACGCTGGCGTCGATGTCGGCGTCGGTCAGCACCCGGTGGTCGAGGCCGGTGAGGCTTGGGGCGGTCACAGGTTGTCCTCGACGCGGAAGCCGCCGGGGATGGCATCCTCTCCGTCGAGGATGAGGGCCGCCATCGCCTCGGCCGCCAGAGGTGCCATCCCGAAGCCGATCTTGAAGCCGCCGTTGGCGATGTAGGTGCCGGGCCGTTCGGGATGCGGCCCCAGCATCGGCGCGCGGCTGCGGGCGCGCGGGCGGATGCCGGCCCAGCGGCGGATCACGCGGGCGCCCGCCAGTGCCGGGCAGGCGGCGCGGGCGCTGGCGAGGACGGCGTCGAGGGCGGCGTCGGTGGCAGTGCCGTCGGAGAAGTCACGCTCCGAGGTGGAGCCAACGGCAACGGTGCCGTCGGCATGGGGGATGACGTGAACCCCGTCGGCGAAGACCTGAGGCGCGGCCCGCGCGTCATGCGCCAGTAGCGCCGCCTGCCCCTTGATCCCGCAGCCCACCGGCGCGCCCAGTTCGGCCGAAAGCGCGGCGAGGCCCGCGTGGCCGGTGGCCAGCACCAGCGCACCGCCCGGCGGCGGCGCATCGGGGCCGGGCGCCTCGGTCACCTGCCCGCCGAGGCCGGTGATCGCGGCGGCCAGCGCCGCGCAGGCCTGGCTTGGGTGCAGCCGGGCGCTGAGGCTGTCGAAGACCACCTGGCCCGTGGGGCTGGCCGGCGCCCAGGCGCCCCAGGCCTTGGCCGGCCGGACCTCCCAGATCGCCCGACCCTGCCAGAGATCGGCGGCACCGGCGGCGCGTGCCTCGGCCCGGGCGATCGCCGCCGCGTCCTCCAGCGGTTGCAGCCGCCCGGTGCGCCCGTAGCCCGCCGCGCAGCCGCCGGCGCGCAGACCGCCCCCCACCAATCCGCCGCCATCAAGAGGGCCTCGAGCTGGAACGCCTTCTTTGCGTTCCACGCCTCGGGCACGTGCGGCGCCAGCGCCCCCACGGGGCCGCCGGAGGCCCCCGCCCCGACCCCCGCAGGGTCGTGCACGCAGACCCGCGCCCCGCGCCGGGCGCGAGCATAGGCGGTGGCAAGCCCGAAGACGCCGGCTCCGAGCACGGTGACATCGGGCCTCACGGGTGCGGTGCCGCTTGAATGTGGGCCTCCGAAGGGCGCATGGTCTGCAGGTCAACCTCCCCTTCGTTCCAGCCGGATCGCCCGAGCCATGCCATGACCACATATCGGCCCTCCGATCTAGACTGGAACGGTCAGGGCGTGCCCGTCTCGCGCCGCTTCGGCGACCCCTACTATTCCCTGCAGAACGGCCTTGAGGAGGCGCGGCACGTCTTCCTCGCCGGCAACGACCTGCCGGAGCGGTTCCGCCCGGGCTTCCGCATCGCCGAGCTCGGCTTTGGCACGGGGCTGAACCTCATGGCGGCGCTCATCGCATGGCGTGCCGCCGGCATCCCCGGGCCGCTGCGCTTCACCAGCTTCGAGGCCTATCCGCTGGGCGCGGCCGAGATGGAAACGGCCCTGTCCGCCTTTCCCGAGGCCCGCGCGGTCGCCGATCCGGTGCTGCAGGCTTGCGCCCGGGGGCAGCGGCGCATCGCGGCGCCCGACCTTCTGGCCGAGGTCGTGCCGGGGGATGCGCGGGCGACCGTGCCGGACTGGTCGGGGCAGGCCGATGCCTGGTTTCTCGACGGCTTCGCCCCGGCGCGGAACCCCGAATTGTGGGAGCCGGCCCTGCTGCGCGCCGTCGCCGACCGCACGGCGCCCGGCGGCACCGTGGCCACCTACACCGCCGCCGGCGACGTGCGCCGCGGCCTGGCGGCGGCCGGGTTCGCGGTGACCCGCGTGCCGGGCTTCGGCCACAAGCGGCACATGACCCTCGGCCGGCTTACGTGACCGCGCCCGGCGCGGCCACCGCCCCGCCCCGCCCGGCCCAGAACACCCGCCTCGGCATCGCGCTGATGATCGCGACGACGCTTGTGTTCTCGGTCCAGGACGGATTCTCGCGGCACCTTGCCGGGGAATACAACGTGCTGATGGTGGTGATGGTCCGCTACTGGTTCTTCGCCGCCTTCGTGATCGCCCTCGCGGCGCGGCAGACGGGCGGCATACGCGCCGGGCAGCAACTCGCCAACCGCTCTTGCAGGCGGGCCGCGGCGTGCTGCTTGCGGCGCAGATCTGCATCATGGTCACGTCGTTCGTCGCCCTGGGGCTGGTGGCCAGCCATGCGGTGTTCATCTGCTATCCGCTCTTGATCGCGGCGCTGAGCGGGCCGGTTCTGGGCGAACGCGTGGGCTGGCAGCGCTGGACGGCGATCGCGGTGGGCTTCGCCGGCATCCTGGTGGTGCTGCAGCCGGGCCTCACCGTGTTCCGCCCTGCCGCGCTGCTGCCCCTTGTCGGCGCGCTGATGTTCGCGCTTTACGGTCTGCTCACCCGCTACGTCGCCCGCGAGGACCGAAGCGCCACGAGCCTTTTCTGGACCGGCACGATGGGCGCGGTCTTCATGACGTGCGTCGGCGTCTGGGCGTGGGAGCCGATGCGCCCGCCCGATTGGGCTTGGATGGCCGCGCTCTGCGTCAGCGGGGTTCTCGGGCACTGGCTGCTGATCCGATGCTACGAGGTGGCCGAGGCGGGCGCGGTGCAGCCCTTCGCCTTTCTGCAGTTGGTCTTCTCGTCGTGCATCGGCATTGCGCTTTTCGGCGAGACGATGCGGGCGAACATCGTGATCGGCGCGGGGATCGTGCTGGCGGCGGGGCTGTTCACGCTTTGGCGAGAGCGCGTCGCAGGACAGCAACGCGCCGCCGCTCGCGCAGGGGTGCGGGGCGGATAACGAGGCGTTTCAGCGGCGCACCGCCGGGTCGAACGGATGGCGGACCGGCGAGCGGGGCGGTCATGCGGCCCGCTGCCGGGCGGGCCGGGCCAAGGGGCGCGCCAGCGGGCTGGACGAATGGCGGATTGAGCCGCGGGGCGGGCTCATGCGGCCCGCTGCCGGCCGGGCCAAAAAGCCTTCAGCGCGCCTCGATCGTCGCGGCCAGCCCGATCGGCACGGCCTGCCCGGACAGGCGCGCCCGGTAGGGGGCCAGCGCCTCGGTCACCCGCATCACGTAGTTGCGGGTTTCGGTGAAGGGGATGCGCTCGATCCAGTCGACCGCGTCCACCCCGGCCTCGCGGGGATCGCCGAACTCGGTCACCCAACGGCGCGGGCGGCCCGGCCCGGCATTGTAGGCGGCGGCGAGCAGGATCGTGGCCTCGCCGAATTCGCCGCGCAGGCGGCTGAGATAGGCGGTGCCGAGGCGGGCGTTGTAGCCCGGATCGCTCGTCAGGCGCGTGGCCGAGAAGGGCAGGCCCGTGGCGCGCGCCATGTCGCTGGCGGTGCCGGGCATCACCTGCATCAGGCCGCGCGCGCCAGCCGGGCTGACGGCGGCGGCGTTGAACTCGCTCTCGCGACGGGCGATGGCCAGCGCCAGCTCCGGCGCCACGCCCGGCCGCCCGTCCACCGGGATGCTCATGAGCGGAAAGTAGGCGGCATGGATCGTCTCGCCGCGCGCCGCCACCGCCTTGGCGATCTTCAGTCGCACGTAGTTCGAGCCTTCCAGCCGTTCGATGGCCGCAGCCATCCGCCCCGCCTCGGATCGCGACAGGCTTGTCGCCAGATGCGAAAGGAACTGGGCGGCCAGCGTGGGCTCGCCGGCATCCAGCAGCAGGCGGCCCGCCTGGTAGACGCTGCTTTGCTCGAAGCGCGGGCCGTCGCCAGGCGCAAAGGCTTCCGTGCCCGCCATCGCGGGGTCCATCGGCAGGCCGGCCCTCTCGGCGGCGAGCTGCCCGTAGAACGATGTCTGGAACTCCGCCCCGAAGGCATAGGCCGCCGAGGCCGCGGCCCGCTGGCCCATCGCTTCATGGGCGCGGCCCTCCCAATAGCCGGCGCGGCCGAGGCTGATGGGGCTGGCCACCGCTTGCCGGAACCGGCGGAAGTGATCGAGCGCGGCGGGGGCGGCGTCGAGCTGCCGCAAGGCGATGTAGCCCGCCAGCCATTCCAGATCGGCGAAGGCGGATCCCTCCGACAGATGGTGCTGCGCGGCCATGAGATAGGCCTCGCGGGCGCGCCCCTCGCGCATCAGGTTGCGCGCCATGACCTGCCGGCGCCGGGCCCAGGCCTGGGGCCGGCCCAGCATCGCGGCACTGGCGGATCGCTCCAGCATCAGCGCCAAGACGCCGTCGGTCCGATCGCGCCGGGCGCGCCATTCGACCCGGGCATGGGCAAGGACCGGCGCGCCGGCGAGATCCTCGGGCACCTGTGCGATCAGAGCATCGACGCCCGGCGCATCGCGGCGCAGCGCGACGGTCGCATCCAGAAGCGCGCGCATGCCGGGCGGCACCCTGTTGCGCATGCGATCCGCTTCTCCCAGCCGGCCGCGCCAGAGCAGATCCTCCAGCCGGTCCGAATGATGGGCGGCCAGCGCCCGGCCGTAGCTTGCCAGCAGCGTGCTCTCCTCCAGCTGCGTGAGGGTCATCGTGCGCCAGGCCCGTACCGCCACGGCCGCCGCCTCCTGGGCCGCGCCGCTTCGGTCGAGCGCGGCGGCCAGGCGGATCGCGCCTTCGGGGGTTTGCGGCGGATGGCCGGCGAAATAGGCGATCACGTCGGCCGGCGCGGCATCGGCGCGGATGGCCGATGCGCCGCGGTCGCGTACCAGCTCGAGTCCCGGCCAGTCGCCGTTGGCGGCGAGAAAGGCGGCGTAGTCCGGCAACGCCCCCTGCCCCGCGCGCAGCCAGCGCCACGCCACCACAGCTTCCGCCGCCGGGCCGATCCGCGCGGCGCGGGCGCGTGCCGTTCCCCATTCATCGGCCCGCACGGCCTTCATCACCCCCACCATCGGGGATTGCGCAAGCGCCGGCGGTGCCGCCCAGGTCGACAGCAGCACCGCGGCGAGCAGCATGCTCGACAATACGGGGGGAAATCCGGGCATTCTCATCATGGCGAAGCCTAACCTGCGGCGCCGCAGCGGCAACTCACAAGTTGGCAACCGGCCGCGATCCGTCTACGGTCCTGCCACTTCGCCGCAGCCCTGCCGCCGGCTTTCGAGAACCGTATCCGTTCCGCCGAGGAAACCGCCATGATCCAGGGCTCCTGTCCCGCTCTCGTGACCCCTTTTCGGGACGGAGCGGTGGATTACGAGGCACTTCACGCGCTGGTCGACTGGCATGTGGCCGAAGGCAGCGGCGCACTGGTGCCCGTTGGCACGACCGGCGAGAGCCCGACGCTGAGCCATGCCGAGCACGAGGCGGTGATCGAGGCGGTGGTGAAGGCCGCCGCCGGCCGGGTGCCGGTGGTGGCCGGCGCCGGCAGCAACGCCACGCAAGAGGGCATTCGCCTCATCCGCCATGCGCAATCGGTCGGCGCCGATGCCGCGCTGGTCGTGACGCCGTATTACAACAAGCCCACGCAGGAGGGCCTGATGGCGCATTTCACCGCGATGCACGACGCGGCCGAGCTGCCGATATTCATCTACAACATTCCCAGCCGGTCGGTGGTGGACATGACGCCCGAGACGATGGGCGTGCTGGCCCGGCTGCCGCGGATCGTGGGGGTCAAGGATGCCACAGGCGACGTCGCCCGCGTCAGCCGCCAGCGTGCCGCCTGCGGGGCGGAGTTCGTGCAGATCTCGGGGGAGGATGCCTCGGCGCTCGGGTTCAACGCCCACGGCGGCGTGGGCTGCATCAGCGTGACGGCGAACGTGGCGCCGGGCCTTTGTGCCGAGTTCCAGACGGCGACCCTGCGGGGAGATTATGCGGCCGCCCTGCGCCTGCAGGACCGGCTGATGCCGCTGCACGACGCGATCTTCGTTGAGCCGGGGCTGGTGGGGGTGAAATACGCCCTGTCGCGGCTCGGCCGCTGCGCGCCGGAGGTGCGGCTACCGCTGGTCCCGCTGAGCGCCCGGGCCAAGGGCCTGATCGACGCGGCGTTGGACCATGCGGGGCTGGGCGCCAAGATGGTCGCCGCCTGATCCACCCCGCCTGCCCCGGCTGGACAGGCGGCAGCCGAGCCCCTAGGTGAGCGCGATGGCCACCAAGACCGCCGAGGAACGCAACTACAAGGTCGTCGCCGAGAACCGGCGGGCGCGCTACGACTATGCCGTCGAGGACGACATCGAATGCGGGATCATGCTGACCGGGTCAGAGGTGAAGTCCCTGCGCACCGGCGGCTCGAACATCGCCGACAGCTATGCCAGCGTGGAGAAGGGCGAGCTGTGGCTGATCAACGGCTACATCGCGCCCTATCGGCAGGCAATGTTCGGCCACGAGGACCGGCGGCCGCGCAAGCTGCTGGTGAAGACCCGCGAGCTGGCGAAGCTGTGGCAGGCCACGGCGCGGGAGGGGATGACCCTGATCCCGCTGGTGATGTACTTCAATCACAAGGGCATCGCGAAGCTGAAGATCGGCATCGCCAAGGGCAAGAAGGCCCATGACAAGCGCGAAACTTCGGCAAAGCGCGACTGGCAACGGCAGAAGGCCCGGCTCATGCGGCAGAACGGCTGAGGGCCCCGCCCCGGCGCTTGCAGCCCCCCGCCCTTTCCGGCTAGCAATCGCTGGATGCCCCAGCCGCACGAGGCCGCCATGCCGGAAAGCGACCCCACGACGCTTGTCTCGACCGACTGGCTCGGGCGGCATCTGAGCGACCCAGACCTGCGCGTCCTCGATGCCTCCTTCCACCTTCCCGATGCCGGGCGCGACGCGCGCGCCGAATACGACGCGGGCCATATCCCCGGCGCGCGGTTCTTCGGTATCGACGACATCTCCGATCATCGCTCGAAGCTGCCGCACATGGCGCCGCCGCCGGAGAAGTTCATCTCGCGCCTGCGGGCGATGGGCGTGGGCGATGGCCATCAGGTGGTGGTCTACGACGGCACCGGCCTCTTTTCGGCGGCGCGGGTCTGGTGGCTCTTCCGCCTGATGGGCAAGGAAGACGTGGCGGTGCTCGATGGCGGCTTCCCGAAGTGGCAGGCCGAGGGGCGCCCTGTGGAGGACCTGCCGCCGCTCGTCCGTGACAGGCACCTGACGGTGCAGCGCCGGGCCCAGCTGGTGCGCGACGTCACGCAGGTCGCCGCGGCCAGCAAGCTGGGCAGCCACGAGATCCTCGATGCCCGCCCGCCAGAACGGTTTCGCGGCGACGCGCCCGAGCCGCGGCCGGGGCTGCGCGCCGGGCACATCCCGGGATCGCGCAACGTGCATTACAAGCTGTTGCTGAATGCCGACGGCACCATGAAGAGCAAGCCGGATCTGCGCGCGGCGTTCGAGGGCGCGGGCGTCGACCTGCGCAAGCCGGTCATCACCACCTGCGGCTCGGGCGTGACGGCGGCGATCCTGAGCCTGGCGCTCGACCGGCTGGGCAAGACCGACCACGCGCTCTACGACGGCTCGTGGTCGGAATGGGGCACCTTCGGCGATCTGCCGGTCGAAACCGGATGAACGGGCCCGGGAACGGCGGGCGGCGGGGCGCGGCGCCCGACCCGGCGACTGGCGTGGAGGCGGGCGAGGCCAGCTTCATCGTGACATGGCTCGAGATGCGCCGGCGCCCCGCGATGCGCCGGCCCACCGCGCCGCTGGGCCCGCCTGCGATGCTGCTGCGTGCGGTCGACCCGCCGGGCTGGTACTTCCGTACCCTCTACGACGCGGTCGGCGACGCGCATCTTTGGACCGACATGCACGCCCTTTCGCGCGAGGAGACGAACGCCTGGATGGCGCAGCCCGGCCGCAGCCTCTACACGCTGCTGCAGCGCAACTGGCCGCAGGGCTTCTTCGTGCTGGAACGGCAAGACGGCGGCATCTGCGACATCAACTATCTGGGACTGGTGCCGGAGGCCGTGGGCCAGGGGCTGGGCCGCTTCCTGCTGGACAGCGCGGTGCAGGCCGGCTGGGATCATGAGGGCGTGACGGGGATGAGCGTCAACACCTGCTCGCTGGACCATCCGCGCGCGCTGCGGCTCTACCAGCAGGCGGGGTTCGTGCCGGTGCGGCGCGAGGAACGGCGGCTGACCGACGGGGCGACCCTGGCCACCCTGCCGCCGGGGGGCGCCCTGCCCGGAACCGGGCCGGCGCCGGCCCCGTGAGCCTGGGCCTGCTTGGCGGCCTCTCGCCCGCCGCGCCAGACCAGATCATCAGGCTCATGGCCCTGCACCGGGCCGATCCGCGCGCCGACAAGGTCGATCTGGGCGTCGGCATGTACCGCACGGAAGACGGGCGAACGCCTGTGCTCGCGGCCGTGCGAGAAGCGGAACGGCGGATCTGGGAGGACGAGGAGACCAAGGGCTATACCGGCCTGGCGGGAACGCCGGAGTTCCACCGCGCGCTCGGCACGTTGCTGCTGGGCCCGGACGCGCCATGGGAGCGGATCGCCTGCCTCGCGACCCCGGGCGGCACCGGCGCGATACGCCAGGCGCTGGATCTGGTGCGGATGGCCCGCCCCGAGGCCCGCGTGTGGCTGCCGGCGCCCACCTGGCCGAACCATCCGGCGATCCTGGCCGCGGTCGGCCTGCAGGCGCGAAGCTACACCTACTGGGATGCCGATGCCGGCCGGGTGGACGGCGCCGCGATGTTTGCGGATCTGGCCGGGATGGCGGCGGGCGACATCCTGATGCTGCACGGCTGCTGCCACAACCCCACCGGCGGGGATCTGACCCCGGCGCTCTGGGCCGAGGTGGCCGACCTTTGCGCGCGGACCGGCGCGGTGCCACTGGTGGACATGGCCTATCAGGGCTTCGGCGACGGGCTTGACGCCGACGCGGAAGGGCTGCGCGGGCTGGTGGCCGCGCTGCCGGAGGTGCTGGTCGGAGCGAGCTGTTCCAAGACGTTCGGCCTCTACCGCGAGAGGGTCGGGCTGGTGCTCGCCGTGACCGGGAGCCCCGACGTCCGCCAGAAGACGCAGGCGGCGCTCGACCGGCTGAACCGGCTCGCCTTCGCCTTCCCGCCCGACCACGGCGCGCGGGTCGTGACCACCATCCTGGAGGACCCGGGTTTGCGCGAGACGTGGCGCGGGGAGCTGGCCCGCATGCGGACGCGCATCAACGAGATGCGGGCGGGCCTGGCCGAGGCCCTGAACGCGGCTCAGGGCGACGCAAGCTACGACTGGCTGGCCGAGGGCCGGGGGCTCTTCGCCCGCCTCGTCGCCAGCCCCGCCCAGGTGGCCCGGCTGCGGGAGGACCACGCGGTCTACCTGGTGGAGGACGGGCGGATGAACATCGCCGGGCTCACCCCGGCCACCCTGCCGCGCGTGGCCGAGGCGCTGGCGCGGGAGGGGCTCTGAGCCGGGGCGTCCGACGACCGAGGGAACCCTGTGGGCAAGGATGGTAGGCCCGGCGCTTGCGCGAAGCCCCGGCTACCGCTGCGATGGGGCGCGCCGGGAGGATCGAGGTGAATGCCGATCCGGACGTTCGCCGCAAGGGGGAGGGCATCGAGCGCCCGCAAGCCGACCCGCTTCCAGTTCGAGCCACGCCGTGACCTATGCGTATAGGAGGTGCCGCGATAGATGTCGCGCTGCGAAGGTCGCTTCGGAGGCGGGCGTGATGCCGGGTTCCGCCGCTGTTTGCGCCCATCGGCCTCGGGACCGTCTTCAGCTTGCGGGAGTTTGGCCAACAGCCCGCAGGCCCGCACCATCACCGACAGGGCAAATGCGGCGTCGCCTACCTGTCCCTATCCCGCAGTTTCTTGGTCGAGGTGTGTTGGAGGGTGAGCGTTGGGCAGGAGCGTCGGAGCCACCTGAGGCTGCCACGAACCGCGCGATGGGCGAAGTCGGGGTTTCCCCGCCCCGAAACGGCAGCGACCCGGGCCTTTCGGACCGGGTCGCGCATTGGCTTTGGTCGACAGGGATCAGCCCCGGTGGAATTCCGGATAGGCCTCCATGCCCATCTCCGCCACGTCGAGCCCCATGATCTCGTCTTCCTCGCTGACCCGCAGGCCCATGATCCCTTTCAGGATCACCCAGACGATGGCCGAGGCGACCACCACGAAGGCGCCGACGATGACGATCGAATAGAGCTGCGTGAAAAGGTTGGCGTCGGGGTTCGTCCAGACCACGATGATCGTGCCCCAGATGCCGGCGAAGAGGTGCACCGGGATGGCGCCCACCACGTCGTCGATCTTCAGCTTGTCGAGCATCGGCACCGCGAAGACCACGATGGCGCCGCCGACCATGCCGATCAGGGTCGCTTGGCCCAGCGTGGGGGTCAGCGGCTCTGCGGTGATCGAGACCAGACCGGCCAGCGCGCCGTTCAGCACCATGGTGAGGTCAGGCTTCTTGTAGAGCACCTGCGAGAGGATCAGTGCCAGGACGGCGCCGCCGGCCGCCGCCGCATTGGTGTTGGCGAAGATCCGGCTGACATCGGCGACATCCCCGATGGAGCCCATCGCCAGCTGAGAGCCGCCGTTGAACCCGTACCACCCCATCCACAGGATGAACGTGCCGAGTGTGGCCAGCGCCAGGTTGGAGCCCGGCATCGGATGGATCCCGCCGTCGCGATACTTGCCGATGCGCGGTCCGAGAATGATCGCCCCGGTCAAGGCCGCCCAGCCGCCGACGGAGTGAACCACAGTGGAGCCGGCAAAGTCGAGGAAGCCCATCTCGTCGAGGAAGCCGCCGCCCCATTTCCAGGAAGCCTGGACCGGATAGATGATGGCGGTCAGAATGATGGTGAAGACGAGGAAGGGCCAGAGCTTGATCCGCTCCGCAAGGGTACCCGAGACGATGGAGGCCGTCGCGGCGCAGAACATCAACTGGAAGAAGAAGTCCGAGCCCGTGGAGGCATAGCGAGTAATCGTCGGCCGCCTCGGCGGTGACGCCCACCGCCTCGAGCACGGCGGGAGCCGGGAACAGCGCCGAGAAGACGCCCGTCGATCGCCCAGTCGCCCAAGGGGTACATCAAGTTGTAGCCGATCAGGTAATAGAAGATCGACGCCAACGAATAGAGCGCAACGTTCTTGGTCAGCTGCATGGTCACGTTCTTGGACCGGACCAGCCCGGCCTCGAGCATCGCAAAGCCCGCAGCCATCCAGAACACCAGGAAGCCGCCGACCAGAAAGAGCAGCGAGTTGAAGATGAACACGCTGTCGGTCGGCACGATGGCGGGCGCGGGCGCGGCATCCTGGGCCATGGCCAGCGCCGGCATCGCGCTCAGCGCTGCGGCGATAAAGAATGACTTGGTCAGTTTCATGTTCGAATTGTCCCCTTGCAACTCATGCACACTCACAGCGCGTCGTCGTTCACCTCGCCCGTCCGCACGCGCACCGCTTGCGCCACGTCGAGCACGAAAATCTTGCCGTCGCCGATCTTGTCGGTCTTGGCCGTCGCCTGGATCGTCTCCACCACCTGATCGGCCATGGCGCTGGCGACCACGATCTCCAGCTTGACCTTCGGCACGAAATTCACGGCGTATTCGGCGCCGCGGTAAATTTCCGTGTGCCCCGACTGTGAGCCGAAGCCCTTGATCTCGGTGACCATCATGCCGCGCACGCCGATGGCGGTCAGCGCCTCGCGCACCTCCTCCAGCTTGAACGGCTTGATTGTTGCAATGATCAATTTCACGTCTTGTCCCTTCTCTTGGCAAGGTCGCCCCTGCTCCGGTCGATGGCCGTCAGTAGCGGTGGGGAGGCCCCCATCCGCAAGCAGCCGCCGCCCGGTTCCAGGGCGATCGCACGATGCGGATGCACAATTTCTGCACAGATCGGGTGTGCCGCTCAATAATTGTGCAGCACGTTAACTTCGCGGGAGCTCGTGGAGGCTAAACACCGGGTGGCAATCCGGTTACGTTCAGACACGAAAGCAACCCCGGAAAGAGGGCGGCGATGGCAGGCAAGACCACGGGGCGCAGGCCCCTGAGGGCCGAGGCGCGGGCAAGTTCCGCCGGCGCCCGCGCCGGGCGCGGGGCGACGAAGGCCCCCGCCAAAGCAGGACACACAAAGGGCCGGCAAAGCGCCAAGCCCGCCCGGAGGCGCGGCGGTTCCGGCGGCGGGATCGTCGGCCTGCTTCTGGCCCCCTTCCGGTTCGTTCTGCGGCTGATCTGGGCGCTTGGCTGGCGTCTGGGGCTGATCGCCGGGCTCGTCCTTGCCGGCATCGTCGCCTCGGTCTACGCCACCCTGCCGCCCGCAGCCGACCTGGTAGATGGGCGCACCCGCGGCTCGGTCACCATCCTCGACCGCTACGGGGATGTCTTCGCCTGGCGCGGCGACCAGTTTGGCGGGGTCATCACGGCGGCCACCGTCTCGCCGCATCTGAAGAACGCCATCGTCGCCACGGAAGACCGCCGCTTCTACCTGCATCCCGGGGTCGATCCGCTCGGGGTCCTCGGCGCAGTGCGCATCAACCTCGGCGAGGGGCGCGGGCCGCTCAGCGGGCATGGCGGATCGACCATCACCCAGCAAACCGCCAAACTGCTTTGCATCGGCGTGCCTTACGACCCCAATGGCGGCCAGACGGAGGCGCAATACGAGGCCGAATGCCGGCAGGGATCGCTGACCCGCAAGGCGCGCGAGGCGATCTATGCGCTGGCGATGGAAGCCCGCTACACCAAGGACGAGATCCTGACGATCTACATGAACCGCGCCTATCTGGGTGCCGGCACCCGCGGCTTCGAGGCGGCCAGCCAGCGCTATTTCGGCAAGTCGGCGAACGAGGTCGACCCCGCGGAGGCGTCGATGCTGGCGGGGCTGCTTGTGGCACCCACACGGTACGCCCCACCTCCGACCTCGAGCGCTCGCAGGACAGGGCGGCGGTGATCGTGCGGCTGATGGAGGGCCAGGGCTATCTGACGGCGGCCGAGGCGGAGCGCGCCATGGCCAATCCCGCCGAGCTGTCCGATGCCGCGCGGGCCCGGGCTGGCGGCTACTTCGCCGACTGGATGATGGAGAGCGCGCCCACCTACCTTGCCAGCGAGACGACCGAAGACGTGATCATCCGCTCGACCTTCGATGCCAAGCTGCAGCGCGCGGCAGAGGGCGCGCTGGCGCATATCTTCGAGACCAAGGTGCGCGCCGGCTCCAAGGCCCAGGCCGCGATCGTCGTGATGAGCCCCGACGGCGCCGTCCGGGCGATGGTGGGCGGTCGCGGCGGAATCGCAGGCGGCGGGTTCAACCGCGCGACGCAGGCGCTGCGGCAGACCGGCTCGGCCTTCAAGCCATTCGTCTACGCCACCGCGCTGGAGCTGGGATACGGGCCGAGCGACCAGGTGGAGGATGCGCCGCTGACCCTGCGCGTCCCGGGCTCGGGCAACTGGTCGCCGCAGAACTACACGCGCGACTTCAGGGGCCGCGTGACGTTGACCGATGCGCTGGCGCAGTCGCTCAACATCCCGGCGGTGAAGGTCTCCGAAGCGGTAGGCCGCGAGAACGTGGCGCGGATCGCCTCGGATTTCGGCATTGCCAGCGATATCGACGCCGGCCCCGCCGTGGCGCTCGGCACCTCCGAGGCGACGCTGCTGGAGACCACCGCCGCCTATGCCGGCATCCTCAACGGCGGCTCGTCGGTGACCCCCTACGGCCTTGTGGAGCTGCGCCTGCTGGGCGAGGAGACGCCGCTGATCGACCAGGAGGGCGGCATCGGCGAGCGGGTGATCTCGGAAGAGGCCGCGCAGACGCTCGTCTGGATGATGTCGCAAGTCGTGGAGCGCGGCACCGGCACGCGGGCGCGGCTGGAGGAGAGGCCGGCCGCGGGGAAGACCGGCACCACCTCGGCGGCCCGGGACGCCTGGTTTATCGGGTTCACCGGCGATTACGTCGCCGGCGTGTGGATGGGCTACGACGACAACACGCCGCTGACCGGCGTGACAGGCGGCGGGCTGCCCGCCGAGATCTGGCACGAGGCGATGGTGCGGATCCACGGCGACGCCCCGGCAACGCCGCTACCCATGCGCCCGCCCAGCGGTGGCGGCGCCGCACCGCAATTCGACGGACAGGTCGCCAGCTCGGCCCCGCGTGGCAGCGTCGACACACGCGCCCCTGCGGGGATCAATCCGCTGGACGCCGCCGAAAAGGTGCTGAACGACGTTTTGGGCACGATATTCGGGCGAAACTGATCTGACCTGGGCGGACAGGGGCTTCGCGTGAGCCGTCCATTCAGGGCAGCCGCGCGACCCGGTCTATCCGCAGGCCGACCCCCGACGCGGGCCATGACCTGGCCGAGCGACGGAGCTGCCGCGCCTCAGCTGGCGGCGTTCAAAGCCTGCGTAAGCCGCGAGATGCTGCCGCCCTGCTGATCCAGGAGGGCGCCGATCTCCGTCCGCTCCGAGGTGAGCATGTTCACCCCCTCGATGATGACGTTGAAGAACTTGTCACGCCCCGAATTGTCGGAAACGTGGAACTCCATCGCGAAGGGCAACTCCCCGCGCAGGTTGGCGGTGGCGTCGACCACCACGAACTTGCCCGATTGCCGCGAGCCCTTCACCGTGATGCTGCCGCCGATGAACTCCCTGAACCGCTTGCCGTACTTGCGTGCCACGTAGCCGGCATAGGCATCCTGGTAGGCCCGCAACTCCTCGGCACTGGCAGATCGCGCCGCGACGCCGAGGGAATAGCGCGCGATCGTTGCCACATCCGCATAGCGCTCGAAGATCTGCTCGAACGCACGGAAGAGCTGCGCCTCGGATTGCCCCGAATTCACCACGCGGGTGATCTCGTTGACCGCCTGCGTGACCAGCAATTCCGCCGAGGCGACGGAGGCGCGGGCCGTGAGCCCGGTCAGCGGAAGCGCCACGGCGGCGGCGATCAGGGTACGGCGCGTAACAGGGGGGCTCTTATTCATCGAAGATTTCCTCGAACGGGTCAATTATCTCGGCGTCGGCATCCTGGCCGACTTCGAAGCGCCGGTTGTCCAGATAGGCCTGGCGGGTCAGCGCGTAGCTGTCGGCGCTGTCGTACAAGACCGAAATCATACGTTTCAGTGAAGACGTATCGTTCGTTCACGAAGTCGCCCACCTGCGTTCCAGTGCGATAGAGGCGCTGCTGCGCGGTCAGAAGCTGGCCCACCGGATTTGTGAACAGGTCAACCACGTCGCCCGTCAGGTCGCGCTGGGTCGAAGGCCCATAGAGCGGCACCGAAAGATACGCGCCCGAGCCGACCCCCCAGACCGCCAGCGTCTGTCCGAAATCCGCGTCGCGCTCTTCTAGCTGGAAGCTGGTCGCGGGATCGAAGATGCCGGCCACGCCGACGGTGGTGTTCACCAGGAAGCGGAACGTGGAATGCACGCTGTCTTCGATGCGCCCCTGCAGGATCGAGTTCACGACCTGCCCCGGCACGCTGAGATTGTTGGCGAAATTGCTGACGCCCGACCGCACCGGCGAGGGCACGGCCCGGCCGTATCCCTGGCTGACCGGCCTCAGAACCGCGCGGTCCACGCCCTTGTTAAAAGCGTGCACGTTGCGATTTGTCTGCTCGTAGGGGTCGCTCACCGACGATCCCGGCGGCCCGCTGGTGGCACAGCCCCCGAGCAGGACAGCGAGGCCCAAGGCCATGGCAAGGCTGCGACCTGAGGCGAAAAAGGACTGCTTGGTCACGATAGCTTCAACCTCTTGTTCGCACTTCAGTCCACATAGTATGGCTGATCGCGACTTGCCACCATTGCAGGCGCCTGCACAAGTCCGCGATCTCGAAAGCGGTGGACATCGGCAGCCCATGGCCGGAAGGACGGAACATGCAGAATGCAGAGGCGATCGGTCGCGAGGAACTGCGCACCGCGCGGGCCGAGAGCCGGCAGCTGTTCTGGTTCGTGGGTCTCTTCAGCGTCTTCGTGAACCTGCTGATGCTGACAGGGCCGATCTATATGCTGCAGGTCTACGACCGCGTGCTCGGCAGCCGCTCCGAAGAGACGCTGCTGGCGCTCACCGCGCTCCTGGCCTTCCTGTATCTGATGATGGGCCTGCTCGATTATGCCCGGGGCAGGGTGCTGGCGCGGATCGGCGCGCGCTTCCAGGCGCGGCTCGACCGCCGGGTCTTCACGGCCGCGCTCGAAGCTGCGGCGCGGCAGCAGGGCGCCACCGCCGGCGGCGTCCGCGACCTCGAGACGGTGCAGAAGTTCCTCTCTTCCCCGGTGCTGACCGCGTTCTTCGATCTGCCGTTCACGCCGCTCTTTCTTGCCGGCATCTTCATCTTCCACCCTTGGCTCGGCTACCTGGCGTTCCTTGGCGGGGCGATCCTGGTGGGCATCACCTGGATGAACCAGCGCAGCACGCGGCGCCCGGTTCTTGCCTCGAACGCCGCAACCGCGGAGGCAGATCGCATCTCGGAGCGGCTCCGCGGCGAGGCGGACATGATCCAGAGCCTTGGCATGCGCGGCGCGGCCTTCGACCGCTGGCAATCGGTGCGCGGCCGCTCGCTGGGCCTTTCGGTCGAGGCAAGCGACGCTCAGGGCACCTATACCGCCGCCACCAAGACCTTCCGGCTGTTCCTGCAATCGGCCATGCTGGGCCTCGGCGCCTATCTTGTGCTGCAGCAAGAGCTGACGGCGGGCGCGATGATCGCCGGCTCGATCCTGCTGGGCCGCGCGCTCGCCCCCATCGAGCTGGCCGTGGGCCAGTGGGCACTGGTCCAGGCGGCCAGGAAAGCCTGGGAGAGCCTGGCAGGCCTGCTGGGCGAGGTACCCGAGCCCAAGCCGCTCACCGCCCTGCCCCGCCCGCGCGCCATCCTCGACGTCGCACAGGCCACCGTACTGCCGCCCGGAGAGCAGCATGCCTCGCTGCGGATGGTCACGTTCAGGCTCAACCCCGGGCAGGCCATCGGCGTGATCGGGCAGAGCGGCGCGGGGAAATCGACACTTGCCAAGGCGCTCACCGGCGTGTGGCGCTGCGCGGGCGGCAAGATCCGCCTCGATGGCGCCGCAATCGAGCAATACGATCCCGATACGCTGGGTCGGCATATCGGCTACCTGCCGCAGCAGGTCACCCTGTTCGACGGCACGATCGCCGAGAACATCGCTCGCCTCAACGCCAATGCCAACGACGCAGATATCGTGGCCGCAGCGCAGAAGGCCGCAGCGCACGAGATGATCCTGCGGCTGCCAGAAGGCTACAACACGCGGGTCACCGCGCTCGGCGGGCGACTTTCGGGCGGCCAGGTGCAGCGCGTCGGCCTGGCCCGGGCGTTGTTCGGCGATCCTGTACTGCTGGTGCTGGACGAGCCGAATTCCAACCTCGACAATGACGGCTCCGAAGCCCTGAACGCGGCGATCCGCGGCATGAAGGCCGAGGGCAAAGGGGTGCTCATCATGGCCCACAGGCCTGCCGCGATCCAGGAATGCGACCTTCTGCTCGTACTCGACGGGGGCCAGACCAAGGCCTTCGGCCCGCGCGACGAGGTGCTGAACAAGGTCACCCGGAACGCCGGCGAAATCCGAGCTGCCAGTGCCCCGGGAGGTGTCTCGTGAGCCGCCCCGTGCCCCTGCCCGCGCCGGCGAATTCCCGCATGTCCGCAGCCGACGCCTCTGCTTCCGAAGGGCCGGCGCGCCCGGCTGCGGCTGCGGCTTCGGCGCCTGCCGGCGGCCCGCCTGCCGCGGCGATGCCACGGATCGAGCCGCCCGCGGGTGCGCCCTCCCCCACATGGTCGCCGCGCAAGGCAATCCTTCTGGGTATCGTCACGCTCACCCTGCTGGTTGGCGGCTTCGGCGGCTGGGCCGTCTTCACGCATATCGCCGGCGCCATCATCGCCAGCGGCCAGATCGAGGTCGATCAGAACCGGCAGGTCGTGCAGCATCTGGATGGCGGCGTCGTCTCGGATATCCTCGTGCAGGAAGGCGATACCGTCGCCGCCGACGAGACCCTGATCCGGCTGGACGGCTCGATGCTTTCGTCCGAACTCGCCATTGTCGAGGGGCAGCTCTACGAGCTGATCGGCCGGCGCGGGCGTCTGGAGGCCGAGCGCGACGGGGCCAATTCTCTCGACTTCGACCCGGAACTGCTGGATATGGCCGCAAGCCGGCCCGACATCGCCGAGCTGGTGGCCGGGCAGCAGCGCCTCTTCGAGGCACGGGTCGAATCCATCGCCCGCGAGGTCGAGCAGCTCGGCAAGCGCCGCAGCCAGATCGGCAACCAGATCGAGGGCATAACCGCCCAGCAGGATGCGCTCGCCGCCCAGCTCGATCTGCTGCAGGAAGAACTGGCCGACCAGCAGCAGCTGATGGCCAGCGGCCTTGCGCAGAAGTCGCGCGTTCTCGCCCTGCAGCGCGAGGAAGCCCGGCTCAGCGGCACGCTTGGCGAACTCGTGGCCAATCGCGCCGAAAGCGAAGGCCGCATGACCGAGATCGACATCGAGATCCTCAAGCTCACCGACCAGCGCCGCGAGGATGCCATCACCCGGCTGCGGGATCTGCGCTACCAGGAATACGAGCTGGCCGAGCAGCGCCGCTCCCTGAAGGAGCAGATCGACAGGCTCGACGTGCGCGCTCCGGTGGGCGGCATCGTCTACGGCATGGAGGTGTTCGCCCCGCGCTCGGTGATCCGCGCCGCCGATCCGGTTCTCTACATCATCCCGCAGGATCGGCCCCTGCTGATCGCGAGCCGCGTGGAACCGATCCATGTGGATCAGGTCTATCCCGGTCAGGAGGTCACCCTGCGCTTCTCCGCCCTCGATGCCCGCATCACCCCGGAGCTGCAGGGGCGGGTCACCAAGATCTCGGCCGATGCCTTTTCCGACGACGCCCGCGGAACCAGCTTCTACCGCGCCGAGATCGTGCTGATGGATGGCGAGATGGAGAAGCTGCCGCCTGATACGATCCTGCTTCCGGGGATGCCGGTGGAGGCGTTCCTGCGTACGAGCGACCGCACCCCGCTTGCCTATCTGGTCAAACCCCTCAGCGACTATTTCACCAAGGCCTTCCGGGAGGGCTGACCCCGGCGTTCCGGGGTTTCGCGCTGCGCTCGCCGGGTCTACGCTTGTCAGCGACCGACAAACGCGAGGAAAGCTGCCATGCCCGGACCCGTCGAAGACCGCCTGGAGGCGCTTGGCCTCACCTTGCCGGAAAGCCCCGCCCCGGCCGCAAACTACGTGCCCTATGTCCGGGTCGGCCCGTTCCTGCACGTCTCCGGCCAGATCTCCCGCGACGAAAGCGGGCTGCTGACCGGCCGGCTCGGCGCTGGCCTCGAGATCGCCGATGGCGTCGCCGCCGCGCGCACCTGTGCCTTGGCCCTGCTCGCCCAGCTCAAGGCCGCCTGCGACGGCGATTTCGCGAAGCTCGACCGCGTGGTCAAGCTGACCGGCTTCGTCAATTCCTCGCCGGATTTCACCGACCAGCCAAAGGTGATAAACGGCGCGTCGGACCTGCTCGTGGAGATCCTCGGCGAGCCAGGCCGCCATGCGCGATCAGCCGTCGGCGTCGCTGCCCTTCCCCTTGGCGTCGCGGTGGAGATCGAAGCCATATTCGCCCTGCGCTAGCCCCGCGCATCCGCCCGGTGCCCAATTCGGCCCAGACTGCACCGGCCCAAGCCGCGATGGCTTGACGCTCGGCGCAGGGATGCCATGTGCAGCCAATGACATCCGCACCCTGCGCCCCGGCCGAACGGAATGTCGAGATCGCCACGATCGGCGGCCTTGACGCCATCGACCCTGCCGATTGGGATGCCTGCGCCTGCCCCGAAGCCGCGGATGGCAGCCGCCCCGTCGATCCGTTCACGACCCACCGGTTCCTCAGCGCGCTGGAACGCAGCGGATCCGTCGGGGCCGGTACTGGTTGGGAGCCGCATCACCTCACGGCCCGGCATGAGGGCACCGTCATCGGGGTCGCCCCGCTCTATGCCAAGTCACACAGCCAAGGCGAATACATCTTCGATCACAACTGGGCCCATGCGCTGGAGCGGGCCGGTGGCCGTTACTATCCCAAGCTCCAGGCCGCCGTGCCATTCACTCCCGCGACCGGCCGGCGCCTGCTGGCCCGGCCCGGCCATGAGGACACCGCGCGCACCGCGCTCCTGCAGGGCGCCGTTCGCTTGGCCGAGGGCAATGGCATCTCCTCGCTCCACATCACCTTCTGCACCGAAGTCGAGGCGCAGTTCGGCGCCGCCGCGGGTCTTCTGCGCCGCGCCAGCCAGCAATTCCACTGGAACAATGCCGGCTATGCCAGCTTCGAAGATTTCCTCGCCGGCCTCTCCTCCCGCAAGCGCAAGAACATCCGTAAGGAACGCCAGACCGCCGCGGCCTTCGGCGGCCGGATCGAGGCCCTGACCGGCGACGCCATCCGCCCAGGGCACTGGGACGCCTTCTGGCGCTTCTACCAGGACACCGGCGCGCGCAAATGGGGCACGCCCTACCTGACCCGCCGTTTCTTCGACATCGCCCAGGAGACCCTGCGCGACGACATGCTGCTGATCCTTGCGCTCGATGGCGAACGGCCCATCGCCGGCGCGCTCAACTTCATCGGCCGTGATGCCCTCTACGGCCGCTACTGGGGCGCCGTGGAAGATCATCCATGCCTGCATTTCGAGCTCTGCTACTACCGCGCGCTCGACCACGCGATCGCCCACGGCCTCGCCCGGGTGGAGGCCGGGGCCCAGGGCGCCCACAAGCTCGCCCGGGGCTACCTGCCCGTCACCACCCATTCCCTGCACTGGATCGCCGATCCGGGCTTCTCCAGCGCCGTCGCCGACTATCTGGAGGCCGAGGCCGCGGCCGTCAGCGAGGAGATCGAGGTGCTCACCGCCTACGGTCCGTTCCGCCGCACCGACGCCGCCGTCGACCCCTGAGGATCGCGTAGATGCCCGAAGCGGGTCCTTCGACCGGCGATGGCGCCCTGGAGCCTCTTCTGGCCGCCGGCTGGAGCCTCGCGCCCGATGGGCGGGCGATAACCCGAACATGGCGCTTTGCCGATTTCTCCACCGCCTTCGGCTGGATGACCCGCGCCGCCCTCGCCGCGGAGCGGCTAAACCACCATCCCGACTGGTCCAACTGCTACGGCTGCGTCACCGTGACCCTCACCACCCATGATCGCGACGGTTTGACCGGGCGCGACGTCGCCCTGGCCACCGAACTGAACCGCCTCTGATCGCGGCACCTCTTCGATATTCCCCAAGTATCCTCGGGGGGTGAATTGCGCCCCGCGCAAGAGGGGGGCAGACAGCCCCCCTCCCCCCCCATTCCGTTAGATCGCCGCCAGCAGCGCCTCGCCGCCCGAGACCACGCATTCGCCGCCGCCAGCCTCGACGTTCAGCACCCTGACGATGTTATCCTCCACCAGCATCGCATAGCGCTTGGACCGTCCGACAAGTCCCGCTTTCGGCGCGTCGAAGCCGAGCCCCAGCGCTTCGGTGAACGCGCCATCGGCATCCGCCAGCACCTCGATCCGCGCTTCCGCGGCCCCCGTCGCCTCGCTCCAATGGCGCAGCACGAACGGGTCGTTCACCGCCACGCAGGCCACCGCCTCGACCCCCTTCGCGGTGAAATCCTCGCGCGTGCGCACGAAGCTCGGCATGTGCGCGGAATGGCAGGTGGGCGTGAAGGCGCCCGGTACCGCAAAAATCACCACCCGGCGCCCCGCCGTCCAGTCGCGCAGGCCCACCCCTTCCGGCCCGTCGTCGCCGATCCGTAGCAGCATCGCTTTCGGCAATTCGTCTCCCACGGCGATCGTCATCTCGCACCCTCCTCATGGCCATTCGCGGCCCGGCCTTATACGGTGATCCGAGGCGGCGAACCAGCAGCAGCGGGGGCAGATGAAGCAGATCGTCGTGGTAGGGGCCGGGCAGGCCGGCGCGTCGCTCGTGGCGCGATTGCGCGGCCGAGGCTACGGGGGCGAGCTCACCCTGATCGGCGCGGAGCCGGAGCCGCCTTACCAGCGCCCGCCCCTTTCGAAGGCCTATCTTCTGGGCGAGATCGGGCGCGATCGGCTCTATCTGCGGCCCCGGGCCTGGTACGACGAGCAGGGGATCGCCCTGCGGCTGGGCGCACCCGTCACCAAGCTCGATCCAGCGGGGCGGACCCTGACGGTCGCCGGCAAGGCGCTTGGCTTCGACGCTGCGGTCCTCGCCACCGGCTCCGCGCCACGGCGCCTGCCCGCCGCCATTGGGGGCGATCTCGCCGGGGTCCATACCATGCGCGATCTGGCCGATGCCGATGCGATCGGCCCGCATCTCACGCAAGGCGGCCGCGCGCGCTCATCGTGGGCGGCGGCTATATCGGGCTCGAGGCTGCGGCAGTCGCCGCCGGTCGGGGCCTCTCGGTGACCCTGGTGGAAGCCGCCCCGCGCCTCCTCGCCCGTGTCGCCGCCCCCGAGACGGCCGGCTGGTTCCGCGACCTGCACCGCGCCCACGGCGTCGACCTGCGCGAAGGCACCGGCCTCGAGACGTTGCTGGGGGACGAGGCCGGGCACGTGACCGGCGCGGTCCTGACCTGCGGCACGCGCCTCGACGTCGATTTCGTCATCGTCGGCGTCGGAATCCGCCCCGAGACGCGGCTCGCCGAGGCGGCGGGGCTCACCATCGACGACGGGGTCGCCGTCGACGCGTTCGGCCGCACCTCGGCCACCGGCGTCTGGGCCGCCGGGGATTGCGCCTCGTTCCCCTGCCCCACCGGGCTCGGCACGGCCCGCCGGCGCCTCGAGAGCGTGCCCCATGCCATCGACCATGCCGAGGCGGTGGCCGACAATATCCTGGGCGCCGCGGAACCTTACGTGCCCCGCCCCTGGTTCTGGTCGGACCAGTACGGGGTGAAGCTGCAGATCGCCGGCCTGAACGTCGGCCACGACGCCGTGGTGGAACGGGGCGCCCCGCCCGAGGCCGCGGAATGGTGCGGCCGCTCGCTCTGGTACTACCGCGGCGATACCTTGCTCGCCGTCGACGCGATGAACGATCCGCGCGCCTACATGGTCGGCAAACGGCTGATCGAGGCCGGGCGATCGCCTGCGAAAAGCGCGGTGGCCGAGGCGGGCGACGTCAAGTCCCTGCTGCGCTGAGGGCCCGGTGCGGATCGTCGGGGGCACCTGCCGCGGCCTGCGGCTGACACCGGTCGCCGCCGGCGACGCGGCCGCGCATCTGCGCCCCACATCCGACCGGGTACGCGAGAGCCTCTTCAGCATCCTCACCGCGGGGCGCCAGGGCGACCGGGTGCGGGAGGCGCGGGTGCTCGACCTCTTCGCCGGCACCGGGGCGCTCGGTATCGAGGCGCTCTCGCGTGGGGCCATCGCGGCGACCTTCGTCGACGACGGGCGTATCGCCCTGGACTTGCTGCGCCGGAACCTCGCCCTGGCCGGCATGGCCGGACGCGCGACGATCCTGCGCAGCGACGCACGGCGCCTGCCCCCCGCCCCGCCGGGCAACGCTTGCGACCTGATCTTCCTCGATCCGCCTTATGGGAAGGCTCTGGGCGGGCCGGCGCTGGCCGCCGCCGCAAACGGTGGCTGGATCGCCCCCGGCGCGCTGATCGTCTGGGAGGAGAGCGGCGGGCAGGCCCCGCCGCCCGGGTTTGGACTTGTCGACCGGCGGCGCTATGGTGACACCCACATCACAATGCTGGAGGCCGCCTCATGACCGGCAGCACGTTCACATCGCCCGGCTGGGCGTTCGGAGCCGGGGAAAAGCCCCGGCCCGCCGCGCGAACCTGCCCTCCGCCGCCCGCGCCGCCCGGGCCGGCGCTTATCGGCGACACGCAGATGCAGATCGGCGGCCGGCCGCTGCTTTTGCATCTCTGGGAGGCCTGGAGCGCGCGGCGCGAGGATCGCGAGCCGCCTCAGTAGGCGACCGGGCTCGTGCCTGCATGGGCGGCCACGTCGGCCTCGGCATCGGCCACCAAACCGGCACCGTCAAGGCCCCGCGCCGTGACCTCGGCGATCCACTCCGCCGTGACCTCGCGGCCGAGGGCCACGATCTCGGCGGTCGCTTCATCGCTGAGGGTCGCCACCTCGTTGCCGGCGGCCATCATCGCCGCCCGCCCCTCCGCATCGCCGGTATCGTGCGCGCGCCCCGCCCAGGCCGAGGCGAAGGCGCCGGAATTGGCGTCGATCACGGCCTTCAGGTCATCCGGCAGAGCCTCGTATCGCGCCTTGTTCATCGCCCAGATGAAATAGAGGTTGTAGAGCGAGTAGTCGCCCGCAACGTCCGTGTGGCTGTCGGTCAACTCGTCGAGCTTCAGCGACGGCGCCTGCTCCCACGTGATGACGCCGCCATCCAGAACGCCTTTGGCCAGCGCCTCGGGGAAGGCCGGCACGGCCATGCCCACCGGCACCGCGCCAAGCTTGCGCAGAAGCAACGTGGCCGGCCGCGACGGCCCGCGCAGCTTCAGCCCCTGCAGGTCCGCCACGCCTCGACAGCGCCGGGCCCTTCTTGTGCACAAGGCCACGCCCATGCATGTGCGCGGCAATCACGTGCACGTCGGCGAAATCGTCCATCAGGTGCTGCTCGGTGAAGTCCCAGGCCGCGCGGCTCGCCTCCTCCGCCGACTTCGTCGTCATGAAGGGCAGCTCCAGCGCCTCGGCCTCCGGAAAGCGGCCGGGCTGGTAGCCGGGGATCACCCAGCCGCCGTCGATCGCGCCGTCCCGGATCAGGTCGTATTGCGCGGTCGCCTTTCCGCCCAGCTGCATGAACGGATAGAGCTCGACCTTGATGCGGCCCTGGCTCCTGCCTCGATCTTCCGGGCCCAGGGCTCCATGAAATAGGACGGGTTCGCCGATCCCGGCGCCACGAAGTGCTGGAGGCGCAGGGTCACCTCCTGCGCCGTAGCGGGCAGCGCGAGGGTCAGCGCCGCGAGGGCGGCAAGGCAACGGGAATGGAACATGGGCTCGGCTCCTTTGGCGGGCGGCCTTACGCCCAGGTCGGGTGAAACCGGCCGGCCGGCGACAGGGTGAAGATCTCGGCCCCCTTCGCCGTCACGCCGATGGAGTGCTCGAACTGCGCCGAAAGCGACTTGTCGCGGGTCACCGCCGTCCAGTCGTCGGCCAGCACCTTCGTTTCGGCGCGGCCCAGATTGACCATGGGTTCGATGGTGAAGAACATCCCTTCTTCCAGCACCGGGCCGGTGCCGGGGCGGCCGTAGTGCAGCACGTTGGGCGGCGCGTGGAAGACCCGGCCCAGACCGTGGCCGCAGAAATCCCGCACCACCGACATCTTGTGCGCCTCCGCGAAGGTCTGGATGGCGTGGCCGATATCGCCGAAGGTGGCGCCGGGTCGGACCCGGTCGATCCCCGCCATCAGCGCGTCGTGGGTCACCTCGATCAGCCGTTCTGCCTTCCGGTTCAGCGTGCCGGCCACGTACATCCGGCTGGTGTCGCCGTACCAACCACCCAGGATCACGGTCACGTCGATGTTCAGGATGTCGCCGTCCTTCAGCACCTTCGGCCCGGGGATGCCATGGCAGACCACATGGTTCACGCTAATGCAGGTGGCATGGCGATAGCCCTTGTAGCCGATCGTGGCCGACGTCGCACCAGCGGCCTCGACCATCTTCGTCACGGCCGCATCGAGCGCTTCGGTCGTGACCCCGGGCAGCACCATGGGCGCCACGGCATCGAGGATGTCCGCCGCCAGTCGCCCGGCCGCCCGCATCCCGGCGAAATCGCCCGGCTCGTGAATCTTGATGCCGTCCCGTGTCAGGCGCGTGCGGCTGCGATCGTCCAAATCCGCCCCCTTTCTGCGAACCCGGTCATCGATCTAATGCGTTCGGCGGCATATCGCCAGTGCCCGCACCGTCGCGGGGGTGGAATTAGGCCCCAGGCCCGTCGTGAACGGGCAACGGCGGCCCCAGCCAGACGCCCTCCGGCGAAACCATCGCGGCATGGGCCAGCATCTCCACTCCCGCTGCCCGGGCGGCGGCGAAGACCCTCGCATAGCCCGGGTCCAGATCCGCCGCCATCGCCAGCCGGGCGCAATCGGTGCGTTGGATCAGATACAGCATCACCGCCCGATGCCCGGCCTCCACCATGGCGGAAAGCTCCGCCAGGTGCCGCGCGCCGCGGGCGGTCACGCAATCGGGGAACTCCGCCCAGTTGCCATGGCGGCGCAGGTGGACGTTCTTCACCTCCACGTAGGCGTCCGGCAGGCCCGGCTCCTTCAGCAGGAAATCCACCCGGCTGCGCTGGCCATAGCGCACCTCCGGGCGGACCGTGCCGTAGGCGGCCAGTGGCGGAATGGCCCGGGCCCGAAGCGCCTCGCCCACCACCCGATTGGGCACGCCGGTGTCGATCCCGGCGAAGTGCCCGCCCGGCAACTCCACCACCCGCCAGCCGAAGGCCAGTTTGCGCTTGGGGTCGTCGTTCGGCTCAAGCCAGATGCGCGCGCCCGCGGCGTCGAGGCCCAGCATCGCACCCGGATTGGGGCAGTGCGCGGTCACCTTCCGCCCATCCTCCAGGATCGCATCCGCCAGAAAGCGCTTGTAGCGGCGCACCAGCTGCGCGGGCACCAGTGGGGTTTGAAAGCGCATGGCCGCCCGCCTATACCGCGAGGCACAGCCGGGCAATCCGGATGACCCTGCTCAAGGAGCCGCCGCGCCGTGACCCAGCAAGCCAGCCGCCCCCGCGCCGCCATGCTGGTCATCGGCGACGAGATCCTCTCGGGCCGGACCCGCGACGCCAACATGCACCATCTGGCGGGGGCGTTCACCGGCCACGGCATCGCGCTGGCCGAGGTGCGGGTGGTGTCGGACGATCACGGCGCCATCGTCGCCGCCGTCCGGGCGCTTTCGGCCGAGTTCGAGATCGTTGTGACCTCGGGCGGTATCGGGCCCACCCACGACGACATCACCGCCGATGCGGTGGCCGAGGCGATGGGCGCCCCAATCGACGTGCGCGAAGATGCGCTGGCGCTATTGCAAGCTCATTACGAGAGGGCGGGCACGCAGTTGAACGAAGCGCGGCGACGCATGGCGCGCATCCCGCAAGGGGCGGTGCTGATCGCCAACCCGGTCTCGGCCGCGCCCGGCTTCACCTTGGGCAACGTGCACGTCATGGCGGGGGTGCCGGCGATCTTCCAGGCGATGGTCGAAAGCCTCCTGCCAAGCCTCACCGGCGGCGCGCCGCTCCTCAGCCGATCGCTGCGCCTGAACCGGGGCGAGGGCGACATCGCAGCGCCGCTTGGAGCCGTGGCGCGGGATTTTCCCGATCTGTCGCTCGGCTCCTACCCGTTCCAGCAGAATGGCGCGTTCGGCACCAGCGTCGTGCTGCGCGGCACCGACCCGGCCCGGCTTGACGCGGCCCTCGCCCGGCTCGCCCCGCTCGCCAGCCCCGACGCCGCATGACCGCAGCACTTCAGGTCGCTCTTTCGGCGACCTGGCCGGCGGATCATGCGGAACGTCTGGGGCCGCTGCTGCTGCGGCGCTCGCCGGGGGGCGGCAGCCGGGTGCAGGCCGCGACGCTCGAAGCGGCGGCGGGGCCGGACCTGCCCCGCCATGTCGATGCGGCGGAAGCCCGGATGCGGGCCTGGGGGCAGACGCCCCGGTTCCGCATTCCAGCCGACCGGCCCGGGCTCGACGCGCCGCTTGCCGCACGCGGCTATGCCATCGCCGACCCGACCCTGCTGCTCGCAGCCCCGGTCGGGGCCTTCGCCGGCATCGCCCTGCCGCGGCTCACGGCCTTCGCCCTCTGGCCGCCGCTCGCGATCATGGAAGAGATCTGGGCGGAAGGCGGCATTGGTCCTGACAGGCGCGCCGTGATGGGCCGCGCCCCCGCCCCCCGCACGGCCATCCTCGCCCGCCAGTCAGACCGCGCGGCAGGCGCTGCCTTCGCCGCAATCCATGAGGGCACGGTGATGGTCCACGCGGTGGAGGTGCGCGCCACCCTCCGCCGGCATGGCGTGGCGGCGCGGATCATGGCGATCGCGGCCCTGTGGGGCCAAGGCGCGGGCGCCGCCACCCTCGCTGTCGCGGTCACGCAGGCGAATGCCGGCGCGCTGGCCTTCTACGATGCTCTTGGGCTGGCGCCGGCGGGCGGCTATCACTATCGCGTCAGGAAGGATCCCGCATGACCGAAGATGCCCCGACCGCGCTGGACCTGCCCCCGGTCGACCCGCTGCCGCCCGCGACGGCCCGCTACTTCGCGATCTGCCAGGAAAAGCTCGGCCTCATCCCGAACGTGCTGCGCGCCTATGCCTTCGACATCGGCAAGCTCGATGCCTTCGCCGCGCTCTACAACGATCTGATGCTGGGCGAGAGCGGCCTGAGCAAGCTCGATCGCGAGATGATCGCCGTCGTCGTCTCGGCCGTGAACCGCTGCCACTACTGCCTCGTCGCCCATGGCGCCGCGGTCCGCGCGCTGTCCGGCGACCCGGCGCTCGGTGAGGCCCTCGTCACCAACTACCGCGCGGCCGAGCTATCCGGCCGGACCCGCGCGATGCTGGATTTCGCCGTCGCCCTTACCGAGGCGCCCGACCGGATCGAAGCGGCCGACAGGGCCGCCCTGCGCGCCGCCGGGTTCACCGACCGCGAGATCTGGGATGTCGCCTCGGTCGCGGCCTTCTTCAACATGACGAACCGGGTCGCCGCGGCCACCGGCATGCGACCGAACCCCGAATATCACGCGCAGGACAGATGAGCCGGCCGATCGTCCTCTGTCGGTTCCATTGTCGAGCCGTCCAGGTGCGCGCATCGCTCCATCAGGAAGGTCAGAAGCGCCTGAACCCGTGGTTGCGCGAATTCCGTCTTCGCGGAGCCCAGATAGAGGGTGCGGTGCTGCTGCATCAGCCCGGGCAGCACCTGCACCAGCCGCCCGTCGCGCAGGGCCGGCCCCACCAGGTAGCTGGGCAGGAAGGCGATGCCGCCGCCCTGGATCGCCGTGCGCGCCAGGGCGCCGGCATCGTTGAGCGTCATCCGTCCGCGCGCCCGTACCGGGCGCACCTCGCCCGTCTCGGTCAGAAGTTGCCACACCGCGTGCCTGTCGTCGTGCCCCTGCCGCAGCAGATGATGATCTGCCAGATCCTCGATCCGCTCCGGCGCGTCGCGCCCCGACAGATAGGAGGGCGCGGCGACGATGTAATGCGGAACGTCGGCAAGCTGGGCCACGCGCAATGCCGGATCCGGACTCTCGCCCATGCGCAGCACCACGTCGAAGGCGTCCTCACCCACATCGACCGGGCCGTCGCCGATCTCGACCTCGACGCTCATCTCGGGATAGTCCTTGAGGAAGTCCATGACCGCGGTGGTCATCCAGCCGGCGCCCAGATCCGTGGTGACCGAAAGGCGCAGATTGCCGGCCGGCGCTTCCTGAAGCTGCGAAACGAGCGCATCGGCCTCGTTCGCGATGGTCAGCACGTTGCGCGCCCGCCCATAATAGAGCAGTCCGACCTCCGTCGGGTTGACCCGCCGGGTGGTTCGCGTCAGCAGTTGCACACCGAGCCGCGCCTCCAGCGACGAAACGTGCTTCGATACGGCCGATTTGGACAGGCCGAGCGACTTGGCCGCGCCGGTGAATCCACCGCGATCCACGACAGCCGTGAAGGCCTCGAGTTCCGTTAAACGATCCATTGTGTCACCAGACCTTAATTGTTTCTATTTCAAATAAATTCACAGGCGATCTGGGCTATTTTGGGGCATATTTTAGAATTTTCTGAGACGGGTTACTGTTAGTAGTTCGCGCAACTGGGCTCAGCCAAGGAAAAATGGCCGCATTTCTTCAAAGTATTGTATAAAAGGTTAACGGAACTCCGCAGCGCAGAGTTGCATTGGGTACCGCAGATCGCCAGAAAAATGCGATTGGACGGGCAGTCGTAACGCTAGGGTATGGGCGGCAACCGGCCTATAGGCGCGCTGCCAGCCTCACCCCTTGGGCAATCGCACACTTGGCGTCCAGCTCCGCGGCCTCGTCGGCGCCGCCGATCACGTGACACCGCCCGCCCTCCGCCAGAACTGCATCCGCCAGGCTCCGCTCCGGCTCCTGGCCGGCGCAAAGCACGATCGTGTCGGCGGCGATCACCTCAGGTTCGCCGTCGCGCAGCACGTGCAGCCCCTCCGCGTCGATCCGATCGTAGGTGACGCCGGCGAGCATGCGCACCCCCTTCATCGACAGGCCGGCCCGGTGGATCCACCCCGTGGTCTTACCCAGCCGCTTGCCCGGTCGTTCGGCCTTGCGCTGCAGCAGGGTGACCTCGCGGTGCGGCGCCGCCGGGGCCGGGCCGCCGGGAGCCAGGCCGCCCGGGGCCAGCGCAGGGTCGGTCACGCCCCATTCGCGCAGCCATTGCGGCAGGTCCTCGGTCGGACTGTCGCCGGCCTCGACCAGGTAGGTCGCCACGTCGAAGCCGATGCCGCCCGCCCCGATCACCGCCACCCGGCGGCCGGGCACCACCCGCCCTTCCAGCACGTCCACGTAGCCGGCCACCCGCTGGCCGACCGCGTCCGCAGGGATGCCCGGATCGCGGGGGCGCACGCCGGTCGCCACGATGATCTCGTCGAAGTCGCGCAGGTCGGCGTAGGTCGCTGCCTGCCCCAGCCGCAGGGTTACGCCGTTCGCCGCCACCATCGTCTCGTACCAGGCGACGAGCCCGTGGAACTCCTCCTTGCCGGGCACCTGCCGCGCAAGGTTCAACTGTCCGCCCAGCCGCGTCGCCTCGTCGAAAAGCGTCACGCGATGGCCGCGCCCGGCCGCGGTGATCGCCGCCGAAAGGCCCGCCGGCCCGGCCCCGACGACCGCGATCCGAAGCGGTACGGTCGCGGGCTCCACTTTGATCTCGGTCTCGTGGCAGGCGCGCGGGTTCACCAGACAGCTCGAGATCTTGCCCGCGAAGGTATGGTCGAGGCAGGCCTGATTGCAGGCGATGCAGGGCGCGATCAGGTCCGCCTGCCCCATCGCCGCCTTGGCCACGAAATCCGCGTCCGCCAGAAAGGGCCGCGCCATCGACACCATATCGGCGCAGCCTTCGGCCAGCACCGCCTCGGCCACGTCGGGCATGTTGATCCGGTTCGAGGTGATCAGCGGCACGCCAACCTCGCCCATCAGCTTCTTCGTCACCCAGGTGAAGGCACGGCGCGGCACGCTGGTGGCGATGGTCGGCACCCGCGCCTCGTGCCAGCCGATGCCGGTGTTGAGGATGCTGGCGCCCGCCGCCTCGACGCTGCGGGCGAGATCGACGACCTGCGTCCAGGTCTGCCCCTCCGGGATGAGGTCGATCATCGACAACCGGTAGATCAGGATGAAATCCGCGCCCACCGCCGCGCGGACGCGGGCAACGACCTCCACCGGCAGCCGCTTGCGCGCCTCCCACGAGCCGCCCCAGCCGTCGTCCCGCCGGTTGGTATGGGTCACGAGGAACTGGTTCAGGAAGTAGCCTTCGGAGCCCATCACCTCGACCCCGTCATACCCCGCCTCGCGGGCGCGGGCGGCCGCCGCCGCGATGTCGGCGATCTGCTTCTCGATCCCGGCCCCGTCGAGCGCCGCCGGCTTGTAGGGCGAGATCGGCGACTTGATGGCCGAGGGCGCCACGCAACCCGGCCCGTAGGCATAGCGCCCGGCATGCAGGATCTGCATGGCGATGCGCCCGCCAGCCTCATGCACCCGCTCGGTGACGGTCCGGTGGTTCGCCACGTCCGCCGGCCCGTACATGCCGGCCGCCCCGGGCATCACCGCGCCCTCGCGGTTCGGCGCCATGCCGCCCGTCACCATCAGGCCCACGCCGCCGCGCGCCCGGGCGGCGTAGAACTCCGCCACGCGGTTCCAGTCGCCCGTCTCCTCCAGCCCGGTATGCATCGAGCCCATGAGCACCCGGTTGGGCAAGGTCACATGACCCAGATCCAGGGGCGCCAGAAGATGCGGGTAGTGGCTCATGCGGCGGGCTCCCTGCGGTTTCCCGCAGGGATGGCCGTCCGCCGCCACCCTGTCACCCGCAACGCCGCGTTACAGATCGGCGTAGACGTGCTTCTCCGCCACGGCCCCGGGATGGGTCACCGCCCCCAGCCGGGTAGAGCCCACGAGCTGCGCGTATTTCCACAGCGCGCCCGAGGCATAGAGCGTCTCGCGCGGGCCGGCCCATTCGGCCCGGCGGGCTGCCAGCGTTGCCTCGTCGAGATCGACCGAGAGAACCCCCTCCACCGCATCGAGCGTGATCACGTCGCCGTCGCGCAGCAGCGCGATCGGCCCGCCAAGGGCCGCTTCAGGCCCCACATGGCCCACGCAGAAGCCCCGCGTCGCACCGGAAAAGCGGCCATCGGTGATCAGCGCCACCTTCTTGCCCATGCCCTGCCCGCTGATCGCCGCCGTGGTGGCCAGCATCTCGCGCATGCCGGGGCCGCCGGCCGGGCCCTCGTTGCGGATCACGATGACGCAGCCGGGCTGGTAGTCGCGCGCCTTCACGGCCTCGAACGCGTCCTCTTCGCATTCGAAGACGCGGGCCGGCCCGGTGAACACCTGCTCGGCCGGGGTCATCCCCGCGACCTTCACGATGGCGCCCTCGGGTGCAAGGTTGCCCTTCAGCCCCACGACCCCGCCGGTCTTGCTGAGCGGGGCGTCGACCGGGTGGATCACCCGGCCGTCGGCCTTACGCTCGACCATGTCCAGCTCCTCGCCGATGCTGCGGCCGGTCACCGTCAGGCAATCCTCGTGGATCAGCCCGGCGCGGCGCAGCTCGTTCATCACCACCGGCACGCCGCCCGCCTCGTAGAGGTCCTTGGCCACGTAGGCGCCGCCGGGCTTCAGATCGACGAAATAGGGCGTGTCGCGGAAGATCTCGCACACGTCCTCGAGGTCGAAGGAGATCCCCGCCTCATGGGCCATCGCCGGCAGGTGCAGCCCGGCATTGGTGCTGCCGCCGGTGCAGGCGACGACGCGCGCGGCGTTCTGCAGGCTCTCCAGCGTCACGATGTCCCGCGCGCGGATGCCCTTCTCGATCAGCTCCATCACCGCCTCGCCGCTGGCCACGGAATACTGGTCGCGGCTCTCGTAGGGGGCGGGCGCGCCGGCGGAGTTGGGCAGCGCCAGCCCGATAGCCTCGCTGACGCAGGCCATGGTGTTGGCGGTGAACTGGCCGCCGCAGGCGCCGGCGGAGGGGCAGGCGACGCGCTCCAGCACCGCCAGCGCCTCTTCGGTCATGTTGCCGGCCTGGTTCTGGCCCACAGCCTCGAACACGTCCTGCACGGTCACGTCGCGGCCATCCAGCCGCCCGGGCAGGATCGAGCCGCCATAGATGAAGACCGACGGCACGTTGAGCCGGATCATCGCCATCATCATGCCGGGCAGGGACTTGTCGCAGCCGGCCAGCCCCACGATGGCGTCGTAGCAATGGCCGCGCATGGTCAGCTCGACCGTATCGGCGATGGCCTCGCGGCTGGCGAGGCTCGACCGCATGCCCTCGTGGCCCATGGCGATCCCGTCGGTCACGGTGATGGTGGTGAACTCGCGCGGCGTGCCCCCGGCGGATTTCACGCCCAGCTTCACCGCCTGCGCCTGCCGGCTGAGCGCGATGTTGCAGGGTGCGGCTTCGTTCCAGCAGGTGGCGACGCCGATGAAGGGCTGCGCGATCTCGGCCTCCGTCAGGCCCATCGCGTAGTAGTAGGAGCGGTGGGGGGCCCGGCTCGGCCCTTCGGTCACATGCCGGCTGGGCAGGCGGGACTTGTCGAACTGGCGCTTGAGCATGGGGTCCTCCGCGTTTCAGGCCCGCCCGGCATAGGCAAGCCGCCCGGGCCGCGCAAGCACCCGCGCCGTGTGCCCCCCGGCCGCCTGCTCGTGAAGCGGCATGGCGGCGCCCCCCGCGCCAAAGGGGCCATGGCCGGGTGCGGGCCACGCCGTCGGGCCGGCAAGGCGGCGCCCGTTCGCGAAAGCGGCTGCGGCAAAGCCCGCACCAGAGGGTCAAGCCGGTGCGGCGGCGCCCATTGCCGAAGGGGGTAACCGCGAAGGTGCCGACCCGTGCGGCCCATTCGCACTGCCCCCACAAGAAAGAGGCCACCCGAAGGCGGCCCCGTCCTGCGGCAAGTCGGCGGAGGCAGCGTGCGTCGCACGCCCCTCCGCCTCTCGCCTCCAGCGACCGGGGGAGGACCGGCCGCCGGATCCGGATCCGGCTCAGGCTCAGGCTCAGGCGGCCTTGCGGCGGCGGCGCCCGGCAAAGGCGAGGGCGGCGAGGCCCGCGCCCAGCAGCGGCAACGCGGCTGGCAGCGGCACGGCGGCCACGGGTGCGACGCCCGCCTTGATGTTGATCTTGGCGTTCTCGCCGTCGAAGCCGTTGGCCAGGCCGATGCTCAGCAGCGTGCCGGTGATCGTCAGCAGGTTCTTCACGCCGAAGTCGCCGACCGTGAAAAGCTTGTTCTCGGGGTTCGGCGTGGCGAAGAAGCTGTCGGCCACGCTCTCTCCATTGACCACGAAGTTCGTCAGCGCGATGTTGCCGCCGCTCTTCCTGGCATTGTTGCGGATGTTGATCTCGAGCTGGTTGGCCGAGGCGAAGCTGCTTCCCAGATCGTAGCTCAGGGTCTTGCCGCCGATCATCGTCTGAAGCTTGCCGAGGGCCGCGTCGAAAGTGAAGGTGAAGTCGTTCGCCCCTTCGGCATAGCGCACCGCGGCCTCCGAGCGCACGCCGGTCGAGCCCAGCCCGTCTTCGCCGAGGTAGATGTTGGTGTTGCCGCGCTCCAGACCCTTGTAGCGGACCTCGCCCAGTTTGCTCTCGAAGGTCGCGGGACCGGAGGTGACGGTGGCGGCGGCCGCGGGCAGGGCGGTCATGGCGGCAAGCGCGAAGGCTATGAATGTACGGCGCATAAAATCTGTCTCCGTTTGCCAGGCCGCGTGGGGTGCGAAATCCGGCGGGTTCGGGTTAGGTCAAAATCGCCACCAAGGCGTGAAGACGGGATACGCAATGCCAAGGATTTTAACCAAAGGCCCAATGTGGATATGGTAAACCCCCGTCCGCCCGGCCCCGCCGCGCCGCCGCAGCTCTGGCGGATCCTTCTGGGCGTGGGGCTGATCTCAGGGCTCTACATCGGGCTGAACACGCTCGGCTTCGCCGGCTACGCGCTGCTTGCTGGGCGCGCGGCGCTCGGCAACCTGATGGCCTCGCTCTCCGTCGCTTCGACGCCGCGCACGGTGCTCATCCTGATGGCCACCTTCGTGCCGCTGGCCCTCGCCACATACGCCGTCCACCGGCTGCTGCATCGCCGTACCGGGCCGGGCCTCGCCGGGCCGCGGGCGTATCTGGCCCATGACTTCGCGATCGCCGCGCTCGTCACCGTCGCGGTCCTCGGCCTGCCCGCCCTGCTCATCGCGTTGTTCGGGGCCGCGCCGCCGCAGCGCAACCTGCCGGCCGGGCTCTGGCTGGCGCTGCTGCCGCTGGCCTGCCTCGCCCTCGGCGTGCAGACCCTTGCCGAAGAGCTGCTTTTCCGCGGCTACCTGCAGCGGCAGCTGGCCGCCCGCCTCGGCCCGGCACCCTGGGCTCGCGCGATCTGGCTCGGCCTGCCCGCGCTTCTCTTCGGCGCGCTGCATCTCGACCCCGCGCGCATGGGCGCCGCGGCCCCCTATGCCGTTGCCGCGGCGACGCTCTTCGGGCTCATCGCCGCCGATCTCACCGCCCGTACCGGCGGCATCGGGGCCGCCTGGGGGGTCCACTTCGCCAACAACATGCTGGCGGTCACGGTGCTGGCCACCTCCGGCACCATCACCGGCCTCGCCCGCTGGGTCACGCCCTACGACATCGCCGAGGTCGCCGTGTCGCCGGGGCTGGCGCTCCTCGACGCGTTGCCGCTGGTGGCGATCTGGCTGCTCCTGCGCCGGCTCCTGCCGCGTCGATTGCAATAGCCGCGCGGGCCGCTTATCCCGGCCCCAACCAGCCGAAGGCCCCCGATGAACTGGATCTCCAACTACGTCCGCCCGAAGATCAACTCGCTCTTCTCGCGCCGCGAGATGCCCGAGAACCTGTGGACGAAATGCGACGAGTGCGGAACGATGCTGTTCCACCGCGAGCTCGCCAACAGCCTCAACGTCTGCACCAATTGCGGCTTCCACATGGCAATCGCCCCGCGCGACCGCTTCACCGCGCTCTTCGACGCCGGCGTCTTCCGGCTGATCGAGGTGCCCGCCGCGGTCGCCGATCCGCTGGGGTTCCGCGACCAGAAACGCTACCCCGAGCGGCTGCGCGCCGCCCAGCGCGCCACCGGCGAGGCCGAGGCGATGCTGGTGGCCGAGGGCGAGATCGGGCGCACGCCGGTGGTCGCCGCTGCGCAGGATTTCGCCTTCATGGCCGGCTCCATGGGCATCCACGTGGGCAATGCCATCGTCGCCGCCGCCACCCGCGCGGTGGATCGCGGCTGCCCGCTGATCCTCTTCGCCGCCGCCGGGGGCGCGCGGATGCAGGAGGGCATCCTGTCGCTCATGCAGATGCCGCGCACCACCGTCGCCGTGCAGATGATGAACGAGGCCCGCCTGCCCTACATCGTGGTGCTGACCCATCCCACCACCGGCGGCGTCACCGCCAGCTACGCGATGCTGGGCGACGTGCAGATCGCCGAGCCCGGCGCGCTGATCTGCTTCGCCGGCCCCCGCGTGATCGAGCAGACCATCCGCGAGAAGCTGCCCGAGGGATTCCAGCGCGCCGAGTACCTGCTGGAGCACGGGATGCTCGACCGCGTCACCGCGCGGGCGGACCTGCGCGGCGAGCTGATCTCCATCTCGCGGATGCTGATGGGCCTGTCACCGGCCATCGCCGGAGAGCTGCCGCCGCCGGGCGTGATGACCAGCCCGGCCGACGACCCCGCGCCGGATCCGCCGCCCGCCCCGGCCCTCGGGCCCGGCAAACCCGCGGGCATGGCGCTGTCGGCAAAGGCGAAGGCGGCGGGCCGGCGGGGCACCGGGGCATGACCCGAGGCGGCGCCGCCACCGCGCCGGCGGAAGAGGGCCACGCCGCCCTCCGGCCCCTCGCGCAAGTCCCCGAACCTTCGGAAGGTCCGGCCGGCACCGATGCGCTGCTGGCGCGGATGATGGCGCTGCACCCCAAGATCATCGACCTCAGCCTCGGCCGCCTGCTCCGCCTGCTCGCCGCCCTCGACCATCCCGAACGCCGCCTGCCGCCGGTGATCCACGTGGCGGGCACCAACGGCAAGGGATCGACCCAGGCGATGATCCGCGCCGGGCTGGAGGCGGCGGGCGGCCGCTGCCACGCCTATACCTCCCCGCATCTGGTGCGCTTCCACGAGCGCATCCGCCTGCCGGACGGCCCGATCGCCGAGCCGGTGCTGGCCGCCCTGCTGGACGAATGCCTCGCCGCGAACGGCCCCGACCCGATCACCTATTTCGAGATCACCACCGCCGCCGCCTTGCTGGCCTTCGCCCGAACGCCGGCCGACTGGACCCTGCTCGAGGTGGGGCTGGGCGGGCGGCTCGACGCCACCAACGTGGTCGACGCGCCGCGCCTGACGGTGATCACCCCGGTCGACCTGGATCACCAGCAATACCTGGGCGATACCGTGGCCGAGATCGCGGGCGAGAAGGCCGGCATCCTGAAGCGCGGCGTGCCCTGCATCGTCGGCCCCCAGCAGGACGCGGCGCTCGAGGTGATCGAGGCCCGCGCCGCCCGCCTAGGCGCACCGCTCCTCGCACACGGCCAGCACTGGCACGTCTGGGAGGAGGCCGGGCGCCTGATCTTCCAGGACGAGACCGGCCTCGCCGACCTGCCGCTGCCCCGCCTGCGCGGCCCGCACCAGATCGTCAATGCGGGTGCTGCCATCGCCGCCCTGCGGCATCTGGGCGTGGCGGAGGAGCCGGTGCTGGAAGCCGCCATGACGCAGGCGCACTGGCCCGCCCGGATGCAGCGGCTGACCGGCACGGCCTGGAACGCGCTGGCGCCGGAGGCCGAGATCTGGCTGGACGGCGGGCACAATCCGGCCGCGGGCCAGGCCATCGCCGCGACGCTCGCCGCGATGCCGCCGCGACCGACCCATGCCGTCTGCGGCATGCTCAACACCAAGGACGTGGGCGGCTACCTGCGCCCGCTCGCCCCACATCTCGCCCGCCTGCACGCGGTCGACATCCCCGAGGCCCAGGCAACCCTGCCGGCATCGGAGACCGCCGCCGCCGCCGCGACCGAAGGGATCGCGGCAGCCACGGCCCAAGACGTCGCCGCCGCAATCGCCGCCATAGCTGCCGAAGCCCCCCGGGCGCGCATCCTCGTCTGCGGATCGCTCTATCTTGCCGGGTCCGTCCTGCGCGACGCCTGAACGGCCGCCGACCCGCCCCGCCCGCCATGCCGAAAAGCCGGGGCGCAGGCCTGGACCCCCGGGCTGGCTTCACGGTTCCGTTGGCACAATCCTCGCCACACGATCTCCTCGGCACCGCCGGCGCCGCCGATGCCGGCCATCCCGCTGCCGGCCGGCGCGCCGCTGCTGCTGGGCGCCCCGGCACCTGCTCGGCCCGGTCCGCGCCCGCCGCGGCTGACCGCGAAAACCTGGGCCCTAGCCGCACCAGCCGCTCCCCTGCATCTCGCGCAGCCGGCTCGCCGTGCGCTCGAACTCGAAGCTGCCGGCGCCCTCCAGATACAGCCGCTCCGGCTCTTCCGCCGCGCTGATCACCAGCCGCACGCCCGCCTCGTAGAGCGCATCGACCAGCGTCACGAAGCGCCGCGCCGCGTTGAAGTTCGACTGGTCCATCTGCGGCACGCCCTCAAGGATCAGCACCCGCACCGCCTGCGCCACCGCCAGGTAATCCGCCGGGCCCAGGGCCGCGCCGCACAGATCCCAGAACGACACGCGCGCCACGCCGTTGCGGAACCGCGGCAGCATCACCTCGCGGCCCTTGATCCGCAGCACCAGCCCGGCATCCCGCTCCAGCGCCACGCCGCGGTCGAGGCCCGCCAGCCGCGCCTCCGTCCGGGCCTCTGGCTCCCCCTCGGCGCCGGTCAGCCCGGCCCAGATCGCGTCGATCGCGGCACGCGCCTCGGCATCCGCCGGGCAGAAATAGGTCTGCACGTCGGCCAGCCGCCCCTGCCGGTAATCGTCCGTCGCCTCGATCTTCCAGACGGTCATGTGCGCCTTGATGAGCGCGATGAAGGGCAGGAACACCGCCCGGTTCAGCCCGTCCTTGTAAAGGTCGTCCGGCGGCCGGTTCGACGTGGTCACAACCGCCACCCCGGCCGCGAAGAGCCGCTGGAAGAGCCGCCCGACGATCATCGCATCGGCGATGTCGGTGATCTGCATCTCGTCGAAGGCAAGGCAGCGCAGCTCGGCCGCGATGGCCTCCGCCACCGGGGCGATGGCATCGTCCACCCCGCGCTTGCGGGCGGCGTTCATGCCGTCGTGCACCTCCTGCATGAAGGCATGGAAATGCACCCGCCGCGTCGGCGCGGGCGCGTGCGCCGCGAACAGGTCCATCAGCATCGACTTGCCGGTGCCGACCCCGCCCCAAAGGTAAAGCCCGCGCACCGGCTCGGGCGCCGCCCGCCGCCCGAAGAGCCCGCGCTTCGGCGGCGCCTCGGTCAGCGCCGTCGCGATGCGCTGGAATTCGGGCAGCACTGCGGACTGCGCGGGGTCGGCGCGCAGGCTGCCGTCGGCCACGCGGGCGTCGTAGATATCAGCCAGGTGCATCATGCCCCGATCTAGCGTGCCACGCCGGCCTTGAACACCGCCCCGCCGCACCCGGGCCACCGCCCCGCCACCGCCCCGCGCCCCGACGCCACGCATCGGACGACCTGATCCGACCCATCACGCGATGTGGTTTGACGCCCCGCGGAACCCGGCCCATCCTGCCGTCCATGAGCCCCAGCACCGCATCCGCCAGCCCAACTCCGGGCCTCTTCACCTCGGTCCTGGTCGCGGGCTGCGTGATCATGCTGGTCAGCTTCGGCATCCGCTCCGCCTTCGGGGTGTTCCAGCTGCCCATCGCCGCGGAGTTCGGCTGGCTGCGCACCGAATTTTCCCTGGCCATCGCCATCCAGAACCTCGCCTGGGGCATCGGGCAGCCCTTCTTCGGCGCCTTCGCCGAGCGCCTGGGCGACAGGCGCGCCATCATCCTCGGCGCGATCCTCTACGCGGCGGGGCTCGTCCTGTCGTCCTTCGCGGTCACGCCCGAAGCCCACCAGATGCTCGAGGTCCTCGTGGGCTTCGGCATCGCCGGCACCGGCTTCGGCGTGATCCTCGCGGTCGTCGGCCGCGCGGCCAGCGACGCGCACCGCTCCATGGCGCTGGCCATCGCCACCGCCGCGGGCTCCGCCGGGCAGATCGTCGGCCCGCCCGTGGCCGAGGCGCTGCTGGCCGTGATGCCATGGCAATCGGTCTTCGTGGTCTTCGCCGCGGCGATCCTCCTCAGCCTCGCGGCCCTGCCCTTCATGCGCGCGCCCGCGCCCGTGCCCCGCGGCACGCTGGAAGACTCGCTGGGCGGCATCCTCGTCCGCGCCGCACGCGACCCGTCGTTCACGCTGATCTTCCTCGGCTTCTTCTCCTGCGGCTACCAGCTGGGCTTCATCACCGCGCATTTCCCGGCCTTCGTGACCGAGATCTGCGGCCCCATCGCGCCCGGCGGGCTGCTGTACGGGCTCGGCATCACCACCACCTCCGCCCTCGGCGCGGTCGCGATCTCGGTCATCGGGGTGGCCAACATCGCGGGCACGCTGGCGGCGGGCTGGGCCGGCCGCTACTTCCCGCGCAAGTACCTGCTGGCGGGCATATATACCGGGCGCACCGTCGTCGCCGCCTGGTTCATCCTGACCCCCATGACGCCGGCCACCGTGCTTGTCTTCTCCGCCGCCATGGGCTCGCTCTGGCTGGCCACCGTGCCGCTCACCTCCGGCCTCGTCGCGCATATCTGGGGGCTGCGCTACATGGGCACGCTCTACGGCATCGTCTTCTTCAGCCACCAGCTGGGCAGCTTCCTGGGCGTCTGGCTCGGCGGGCGGCTCTACGACATCACCGGCGGCTACACCGCCGTCTGGTGGGTCGGCGTCGGGGTGGGCGCGCTGTCGGCGATCCTGCACCTGCCGGTGCGCGAGGCGCCGAGCCAGATCGCCCCCCGCGCCGCCTGAACCCCGCCGCCCCCGCACGGCGCAGCCGGACCCGTCGGCTCGGTGCCGGCGTATGCCATGCCCGACACGGGGGCTCATACCGGCACGGCCCACGCCACCCGCGCCCGCGCCACCCGCCCGCGCGCGCCGCGCCCGAACCGCGGGCGGGTGGGTGGGGCGGTTCGGGCGCGGCGCGCGCCTGGCCACGCAGCACAGCGCCGGAACCGTCAGAGCCTCAGAAGACCAGCCCGGCCCCCAGCGACAGCCCGCCAGAGCTCTCGCCCCTCACGTAGCGCAGCATCATCCGCACCCGCCGCGGCCGGAACCGCTCGGTCGTGTTCAGGTCCAGCTCGAAGCCGGTGCCGATCCGCACCAGCCACGGGATCTCCAGAACGTCGCCCTGATCGCCCAGATAGGCCGCATAGGTCGCCTCGAAGACCTGCCGCACCTGCCGGCCCCCAAGCTTCAGCCCCGGGATCGGGCGCCGTACCCGGCCAAGGAAGGCCAGCGTCTCCACGTCCGCATCCACGTCCACGTCCGACCGGTCGCCCAGCGGCTGCAGCAGCATCCGCGAGTACCGCGCCCGCAGGTCCACATCCTCGGCGGGCGTCCGGGTCTTGTAGACCAGCGCCAGCGAGCCGCCGAAGCCGCCCGCCGTCACCCCGTCGCCGGCGATGAAGTCCCGCGTCTCGCCATCCTCGAAATCGACGTCGGCGTTGCTGGTGATCCGCCCGGCGGCGACGTTGGCGATGGGGCGGAACACCAGGTTCGGCGCGACGGGAAAGTCATAGCCCACGCCGGCCGTCCCCGCGAAGCTTCTCCAGCGCACGTCGACGTCGTCGTCCTCCGCCCCGTCGATGGCATATTCCGGCGCATAGCGCTGGAACGAGACGATCCCCTCCACGAAAAGCCGCGAGCCCGCGATGGGGTTGAACCCGCCGCCAAGCTGGCCGTTGGAGAACACCAGATCGTTGTCCTGACCCACCTCGTAGAAAAGCAGCGAATTGAAGGCCTGCGGCACCACCGCGAAGCCCAGCGCCGAAAGCGCGGTCTTCACCTGCCCCTCTTCGGTGGTGATGTCGATGTCCAGGTCGCGGGCCGCGGCCGGGGCGGCCAGCATCAGTCCGAAGGCAAGCAAGGCCGCCGCTCCCGCACGTGCCGCCCCCCCGAACGACCGGGCCGGGCGGCGATGGCGGGCGGGGCAAGGGCGGGGCGCAGGAGGCAAGCGGGTCTGATCCATGGAAGGGACGGTGCGCGCCCGCCCGATTCCCGGCAATCCCCCTGTGAAACAAGGGCCAGGGCCTGTAACATTCTGCGCACAACAAGGCGATCCGCGCGCACGGATCGGCCTCAGCCCGGGGGCCGCAGCTGCCAGGCCGCCAGGATCGCCCGGGCGACCATCAGATCAAGATGCGCGCCGCCGCCGTTCTTGAAGACGGTAATGTCATCCGGCGCCCGCTCGAACCCGTCCAGCTCGTAGAAATCCGCCAGCACGTCCTCGGGGCCGATCACCCCGTCGGCCAGCGGAATCTTCAGCTCGCCGATATGCTCCAGCGTCGTCTCCCGGCTGTCCACGAAGATCCGCGCCCGCCGCAGCACCGCGTCGTCCGCCTCGCGCATGTCGGCCCGGTAGGCGCCGATCAGGTCCACATGGGTGCCGGGCCGCAGCCAGTCGCCCTGCAGCACCGGCGCCGCGCTCATCGTCGCGCAGGCCACGATGTCGGCCAGGCCCACGGCTTCGGGCAGGTCCTGCACAACGGTGGCGCCACGCGCCTCCGCCAGCGCCGCCGCCCGCGCGCCCGTGCGGTTCCACACGGCATAATCCGCCTCGGGCCAGACGCTGCGATAGGCCTCGATCAGGCTGTCGGCCACCGTCCCGGCGCCGAGGACCACGACCCGCCCCACCTCCGGCGGCGCCAGCCGCATCGCCGCGAGCAGGCTGTCCCCGGCGGTCTTCCAGCGGGTCAGCAGGTGAAAGTCCACCATCGCCTCCGGCGTCCCGTCCCGGTCCGAGAAAAGGCAGGCCGCGCCGTTCACCGAGGGCAGCCCGAACGCGCCGTTGCCGGGATACACCATCGCCGTCTTCACCAGCGCGCCCAGCCCGTCCACGAAGGCCGAGCGGCTGAGCAGCGTCTCGGCGCCGCGCCGCAGGAAGGTATCGCCGATGCTGGCCCGGGGCAGCGCATGGCCCGCCGCGATGGCCGCCGCGATATCGGGCCAGTGCAGCAGCTCCGCGGCCTCCGCCGGCACCATCGGAACGCCGCTCATGCCGCGTCTCCCCGCGCCTGGGTCACCGCCCGGTCCAGCGCCATCCGAAAGCGCGACCTGTCGGCCTTGGCGAAGGGCCGCCCGCCGCCCTGGCGGAACGGGTCGGCCGCCCGCAGGTCCGTCATCAGGTCGCGCGTCGCCAGCTTCATCGCCGTATTCCCTTCGGTGAACGCCGTGCCGTCATGGCCGATCACCCGCGCGCCGGCCTTCACGCAGCGATCCGCCAGCGGCACGTCGGCGGTCACCACCACGTCGCCGCGCCCGGCCCGCTCGGCGATCCACATATCGGCCACGTCAGGCCCGTCGGCCACGAAGACCACCTCGATCAGCGGGTTGGCCGAGGGCCGCAGCCCGCCGTTGCAGACCAACGCCACGGCCTCGCGCAGGCGGCTCGCCACCGCCTCCACCTCGGCCTTCACCGGGCAGGCATCGGCATCCACGTATATCACTGGCGCCCCTCCGGTGAGACGATCACGCACTGCCCTCCGGCGAGGCGGTCATCGGCTTCCCTCCGGCAAGACGATCCCGCGCTCTACCCCGGCGCGACATGCACACGCCCGCCTCCGGCGCGACATGCACACGCCCGCTTCCGGCGAGACGGTCATCTGCCTCCCATCGGGCCGACGATCGCCGGCTCTTCCTCGGCGAAGCGTGCAGCGGCGCGCCGTCGCAGGGGGCCGGCTGCCGCTCACCGCCGCTCCAGCGCCTCGGCATGGAAGGCCACGTGGTCGGCGATGAAGCTCGCCACGAAGAAATAGCTGTGGTCATAGCCCTTCTGCAGCCGGAAGGCGCCCTCCTGCCGCCGCGCCGCCATCGCCTCGGCCAGCGCTTCGGGCCGGAGCTTCTCCAGGAACTGGTCGTCGCTGCCCTGATCCACCAGAACCGGCCCCTCGAACCCCTCGCGCGTCATCGCCAGCGTCGCGTCGTGGCGCGCCCAGGGCCCCTCGTCCGCGCCAAGATAGGCCTGAAGCTGCCGCCGCCCCCAGTCGCTGGCCGAGGTCTGCGCCATCGGCGCGAAGGCCGACACGCTGGAATAGCGGCCCGGATGCGCCATCCCGACGGTCAGCGCCCCGTGCCCGCCCATCGAATGCCCGGTGATCGCCTGCCGCTCGGGCGCCACGGCGAACCGCCCGGCCACCAGCGCCGGCAGCTCCGAGGTCACGTAGCTCCACATCCGGAAATGCGGCGCCCAGGGGGCCTGCGTCGCATCCACGTAAAAGCCGGCCCCCTGCCCCAGGTCCATCGCGTCGTCGTCGGCCACGCCCTCGCCCCGCGGCGAGGTGTCGGGAAAGCACACCGCCATCCCCGACCGTGCCGCATGGGCCTGCACGCCGGATTTCACCATCGCGTTCTCATGCGTGCAGGTCAGCCCCGACAGGAACCACAGCACCGGCACAGGATGCGAAGCGGCCAGCGGCGGCAGGTAGAGCCCGAATGTCATCTCGCAGCCGCAGGCGTCGGAATGGTGGGCATACACCCCCTGCACCCCGCCGAAGCACCGGTTCTCGGATATCGTGCGCATCGCGTCCTCCCTCGCCCCCGGCAAGGGCTACCCGCCCGCAGCGACCACGGCAAGCTCCGGCCGCCCGTCCATCCAGGCGATGAAGGCCGGCAGGCTGGCCACGCTCAGCACGGTGGACACGAGGATCGCGGTCGAGACACGCTGCGGCGCCACCCCGTAATGCTGCGCAAGGATATAGACGTTGCCCGCCACCGGCAGCGCCGCCGCGGCGATCATCACCGCCGCGGGATAAGGCGCCACCGGAAAGAGCCAGATCGCCGCCACCGCCACCGCCGCCGGATGCAGCCCCAGCTTGCAGGCGGACAGCCACAGGGCCACGCTCATCCGCTCCGCCGACTTGCCGGCCAGCGAGGCGCCGATGGCGAAGAGCGCGCCGGGCGTGGCGGCCGCGCCCAGCGTGGTCAGGAACGACGCCGCCGGCACCGGCAAGACCAGCCCGCTGGCCGACCACAGAAGCCCCAGCGAGATCGAGACGATCATCGGGTTCGCCACCAGCCCGCCCAGCACCGTCCGCAGGATCGACCACGAAAGCCGCTCGCGGCTGCCGGTGATCAGGATCACGATGAGGCTGGAAAAGACGATCAGGTCCACCGCCAGCACCACCATCACCGGCCCGATCGCCGCCGGCCCCATCAAGAGCACCAGCATCGGCACGCCGAGGAACCCCACGTTGCCGATCACCGCGCATTGCGCCTCCACCGCGGCCTGCGCCATCGGCACCCGTCGCAGCATCGCCACCAGCGTCGCCAGAAGGTACACCGCCACCGTGGCGCTCAGATACGCGGCGATGAAGCTGCGGTCGAAGACCTGCGCAAAGCTCAGCTCCGCCGCGAACCGGAACAGCATCGCCGACAGCGCGAAATAGAACACGAACCGGGTCAGCGCCGCCGTCGCCGCGGGGCTGAAAAAGCCAGTGCGCCCCGCGCCGTAGCCCAGCGCGATCAACAGGAAGAACGGCAGGGTCTGAAGGAACACGGGCAGCATCGAGAGGCGCGGTAGCACAGGCCGGCCGGCAGGGCCACTGGCCCCAGGGGGAACCGTGGCCATGGGCCCCCGGTTGTCTCCGCGATCCCCCCGAACGGAGCCGCCGATGCCCTGCTCACCCGCCCAAGGATCCGCCGCCGCCCTGGCCGCGCTCCTGGCCCTCGCCGCCTGCGGCGTGCCCGCCAATCGTGCCGGCCCCGATGGCTGCACCCAGCAAGAGGCCGCCGCCGGGCTTGACGGCGCCCAGTGCACGGGCGTGTCCGTCAACGAGGCGCAGGAGATCATCGACGAGCAGAACGACGATGACGACGACTGAGCCCGCGAGGGAGCGGCGGGACCCGTCGCCAGATCCGGCGCTCACGCAAAACTGAACCGCTCCGTACAATTCAGCTTGCGGTCGCCGCGTCAGCTCCTATCTTAATGCTAGAACTGAACTGTTCAGTCTAGCAAAGGAGACGACCCAGATGGCCCGCACCACAATCTGCGCAACCGCCCTTCTCGCCTTGCTAAGCGGCATCGCCGTCGCCGCGACCAGCTTCGATCCCGTCCGCCACCATGCCAGCGACACGCTCCTCGCCTCGGTCTGCCTCCAGCTCGAAGCGTCGGAGTGCGATGAACTCAGCCGCAAGGAAATTCTCCGCCTGATCGCCCGGGAGACCGAAGGAAAGTGACCTGCGCCCCGATGTCACGTTGGGGCACCTCCGGCGAACCACGCCATCTTCGCTTGCCCGTTCTGAACCGGGCGGTCTATAAATAGGCGGCCATGCCGAAGGGGCGGATCACATCGACAAGCCAGTGGAAACCAGCGACGTCGCCCAACCCGCCCAGGTCTGCGGCGGCGCCACGCCCGCCCCCCGCAAGGGGCGGAAATACGATCAGGTCCTTAAAGGCGCGCGCGAGGTCTTCATGCGCGAGGGCTACGAGGGCGCCAGCGTCGATGCCATCGCCAAGGCGGGCGGCGTCTCCAAGGCCACGCTCTATAGCTACTTCTCCGACAAGCGCGTCCTCTTCCTCGAGGTCGCCACCTCCGAATGCGTGCGGCAATCCGAAGCCGCCATGGTCCGCGCCCGCGACGGCGCCAGCCCCCGCGAAACGCTCACCGATATCGCCCGGCGGCTGACGGTTTTCTTCCTGTCGCCCTTCGGCCAGCGCGTCTTCCGCATCTGCGTGGCCGAAAGCGACCGCTTCCCGGAACTCGGGCGCACCTTCTACCGCTCCGGCCCCGAGGTCGCGCGCGACCGGGTGGTGGACTACCTGCAAGGGGCGGTCGCCCGCGGCGAGCTCCACATCCCCGATTGCCGCCTCGCGGCCGAACAGTTCACCGAGCTGTGCAAGGCCGAGCTTTTCCCGCAGCTGATGTTCAACATGATCGAACGCCCCACGCCGGAAGACGTGGATCGCGTCGTCGCCAGCGCGGTGGACATGTTCATGGCCCGCTACGGGGCGCCAACCGCCTGAGCGGCCCCCCCCCCCGCGAAAGCCGCCCCATCCGATCGGCCGCATCCGATAAGCCCCATCCGAGCAGTCCGTGGAACGGCGGCAGCCAAGGCCGCGAAAAACCCCGGCCCCCGGCGGCACCCGCAATCGTCGAGGCCCCGGAAAACGTCCCGGCAAGGCGGCCGACCCGGTGCCCGGCCGTTGCGCGAACCGCCCCGCGACCGCGCGCAGGGGTCCGACACTTTGCCGACCGAAAGCCGACCGAAGGCCGACACTTCGAAATCGGCGTTCAATCCAGCCGCCGCGCCTCGAACTGGTTGCCCGCGCCCTTGCGCATCTCGAACATCTTCAGCTCCGCGATCAGGTCGCTCAGCTTCTTCTTGCCGTAGTTCCGCGGGTCGAAGTCGGGGTTCGCGGTGGTCAGGTGCTGCCCCAGTTGCCCCAGCGAATACCATTCGTCGTCCTGGTCGATCGCGTCGAACGCCCGCAATATCATCAGTCGCGCATCCATCGGCTGCAGCTTGCGCCCCGGCGTCGCCTTGGGGATGTCCGGGTCAAGAACCGCTTCGGTTTCAATGGCTTCGCTGGCCAGGTTCTCCACGTAGATGAACCGCTTGCACGCCATCCGGAAAGCCTCCGGCGTCTTCTGCTCGCCCATCCCGTAGATGTCGATCCCCTGTTCGCGGATGCGGCTGGCCAGCCGCGTGAAGTCGCTGTCGGAGCTGACCAGCACGAACCCGTCGAACCGACCCGTATGCAGGATGTCCATCGCGTCGATCACCAGGGCGATGTCGCTGCTGTTCTTGCCGCGGGTGTTGCTGGGCGCCTGGATCGGCACGATCGCCAGGTTCGCCAGCTTCTTCGACCACCCCCGCAGCCCGTCCCGCGCGAAATCCCCGTAAATCCGACGGATAGACGCCTCCCCGAAGCTCGCGATCTCCTCGAAGATCGGCTCCGCATAGCTGGCGGGCACGTTGTCCGCGTCGATCAGCACGGCCAGCAGCGGCGGACGGGGCTCGGCGCGCAAGGATTGGCGGATCTCGGTCATATCACGTTGGCTCCTCAAGGGATTTCATCATCACCAGAGCGTCGGTGAAACCATGCTCGGGATGCCGGAAGGCCCCCGGCAGGCGCCCGACGATGGCGAAACCCGCCCGCTCCCACAGCCGGATCGCACCGGTGTTCGTGGCGACGACGAAGTTGAACTGCATCGCCCGGTATCCCTCGCGCCGCGCGAAGTCCACCGCATGGTCCAGCAAGGCCGAGGCGATGCCCCGCCCCCGCGCGGCCGGGTCGGTCACGAAGGCCGCGTTGGCCACATGGCCGCCGCCGCCGCGGGCGTTAGCACAAACGAAGGAAGTTCCTGCTATCGGTGCGCCTGTCACGAACACGGAATGCCCGCCGAACCAGTAGGCCAGCGCCGCGTCGCGACAGATGTCGCGCGGGATCGCATAGGTCTCGCCGGCGCGGAATACCGGCTTCAGAAGGCGCCAGATCGCCTCTTCGTCCGCCTCCGTTGCCGGCCGAACCGTTAACCGTTCGTTTACCATTGCGGGCAAGGGCAGCGACGCATCGGGAAACCCTTTTACAACCGCAGCTTGCCAGATCCTCACTCAATACTGCACCACCGCGCGGATCGACTTGCCCTCGTGCATCAGGTCGAACCCCTCGTTGATGTCGTCGAGGCTCAGCGTGTGGGTGATCATCGGGTCGATCTCGATCTTGCCCTGCATGTACCAATCCACGATCTTCGGCACGTCCGTGCGTCCCCGCGCCCCGCCGAAGGCCGTGCCGCGCCAGACCCGGCCGGTGACCAGCTGGAAGGGCCGCGTCGCGATCTCCGCGCCCGCCGGCGCCACCCCGATGATCACGCTCTCGCCCCAGCCCTTGTGCGCCGCCTCCAGCGCCGTGCGCATCACGCCGACATTGCCAGTGGCATCAAAGGTATAGTCGGCGCCACCGCCGGTCAGCTCCACCAGAAAAGCCACCAGTTCGCCATCGACCTGCGAGGGATTGACGAAATCGGTCATCCCGAAGCGCTCGCCCATGGTCACCTTCGCGGGGTTCAGATCGACCCCCACGATCTGCGAGGCGCCCGCCAGCCGCAGCCCCTGGATAACGTTCAGCCCGATCCCGCCCAGCCCGAACACGATCGCGCTCGATCCCGGCTCCACCTTGGCGGTGTTGATCACCGCGCCGATCCCGGTGGTCACCCCGCAGCCGATATAGCAGATCTTGTCGAACGGCGCGTCGGGCCGCACCTTCGCCAGCGCGATCTCCGGCAGCACGGTGTGGTTCGCGAAGGTCGAACAGCCCATGTAATGAAGGATCGGCGTGCCATCGGGCAGGCTGAAGCGGCTCGTCCCGTCGGGCATCACGCCGCGCCCCTGGGTGCTCCGGATCGCCTGGCACAGATTGGTCTTGGGGTTCAGGCAATAGTCGCATTGCCGGCATTCGGGCGTGTAGAGCGGGATCACGTGATCGCCGGGCGCAAGGCCCGTCACCCCCGGCCCCACCTCCAGTACCACGCCCGCGCCCTCGTGCCCCAGGATCGCCGGAAACAGCCCCTCGGGATCGTCGCCGGACAGGGTGAAGGCATCGGTGTGGCACAGGCCCGTCGCCTTGATCTCGACCAGGACCTCGCCGGCCTTGGGCCCGTCGAGCTCGACCTCCATGACCTGCAGCGGCTGGCCTGCTTGCATCGCAACGGCGGCACGGGTGCGCATGATATCTCTTCCCTCTGGTGACCCTATGCCGGGTCTCGCGCCAACCCTGTTCGAAAGGCCACAGCTTTTCAACGCCGCAAAGCTTCGGGCCGCCTGCCGGCTTGCGGATCGGCGCCAGCGGCGGCAGGGTGCCACGATCGCGCCGCCCGGAAGGATCGACATGCAAAATCTCCTGCGCCCGCTCGCCCTGCCGGCCCTGCTGCTGGCCGCCGCCGCCTGCACGCCGATCGCCGAGCGGGAGGCCGAGGGCACCGCGCTGCCGGCGGCCTTCAGCTGCAACGCCGCGCTCTATTCCGACCTCGTCGGGCAGCCCATCGATCTGGCCTACGGGATCAACCCGGGCTTTCCGGTGCGCATCCTGGGGCCCGACGATTTCGTGCCGCGGGATTTCAATTCCAACCGCCTGACCTTCACCACCACCCCCGACGAGACGATCGGCCGCGTCTTCTGCGGCTGAGGCCGCGACGCGTCCGCCGGGCCGCGCCCGAAGCGCGGGTGGGCGGGCGGGGCGCTTCGGGCGCGGCCCGGCCGCAAGGCCATCCCGCCGTGCGGCATGGCGCGCGCCACCCCATGCAGGACTCGACTCCCACCCGTGTCGTGGCTACCACGTGAGAACACATCAGGAACATTATTGCTGCCACAATAATGACCAACCGACGTATCCTTGCCCTGTGGTTCCCCCGCCTGGGAGCCGAACGCGTCCTGCGCGCCGATCGCGGCCTGCTCGACGTGCCCGTCGCCGTGGTCCGCGAAACCGCCAACCTGCAGACCCTGTGCAGCCTGTCGCTGGCCGCCGAGGCCGCCGGCCTGCGCGCCGGGCAGCCCCTGCGCGATGCCCGCGCGATGTGCCCCGCGCTCATCACCCGCGCCGCCGATCCGCGCGGCGAGGCCGCGACCCTGCGCGCCCTGCGCCGCTGGGCCGGGCAATTCTCTCCCTGGGTGGCCGAAGAGCCGCCGGCGGCGCTGGTCGTCGACCTGACGGGCTGCGCCCATCTCTTCGGGGGCGAGGTACCGCTGCTGGCCCAGGTCGAGCAGGATTGCGCCGATCTGGGCCTCAGCCTGCAGGCCGGCATTGCCGATACGCTGGGCGCCGCCTGGGCGCTCTCGCGCTTCGGCGGGAGGAATGGCGGGGCGAATGGCGGGGCGGGCGGCACCGCCGCGCAGCGCAGCGGCGACGCCATCGATCAGGAGGCCCGCGCCACCCGCTCCCGCGCGGTCAAGCGGCGCAACTGGGAACGCGGCGGGGCGGCGCCGTCGATCCACCAGGCCGGGGCCGCGGCCGACGCCGCGCGCATCGCCCCGCCCGGGCGGACCCGCGCGGCGATCGCCCCCCTGCCCATGGCCGCCCTGCGCCTGAATGCCGAGGACGTGGCCGCGCTGCATCGCCTCGGCCTGCGCCGGGTCGAGGATCTGGCCGGCCAGCCGCGCGCCGCCATCGCCCGCCGCTTCGGCCGCGCCGTGGTGCAGCGGCTCGACCAGGCCCTGGGGCTGGAGCCCGAGCCGGTCTCCCCTGCCGCCGCCGAAACCCGCTTTGCCCTGCGCCTCGGCCTGCCCGACCCGATCGGCCTGACGGACGACGTGACCGCCGCGATCGACCTGCTGCTGCCGCGCCTTTCTGCCCGGCTCGAACGCGCCGGCCGCGGCGCCCGGCGGGTGCGCCTGCAGGCCTTCCGCTGCGATCACGAGTTCCGCAGCATCGAGGTGGGGCTGGCCCGCCCCAGCTTCGATCCCGCCCGCATCCGTCCGCTGCTGCTGCTGAAGCTCGACCAGATCGATGCCGGCCCCGGCATCGACGCGCTCAGGATCGAGGCGTACGTGACCGAGCCCGTCCATGCCCGCCAGCACAAGGGCCAGCTGGAGGTGACCGCCGACGTCACCAGCCGCACGGCGGGATCCACCGCGATGGACGATCTGATCGGCCGCCTCGGCGCGCGGGTGGGGATGGAGGCGATCACCCGCCTGCACCCGGCCGACAGCCATATCCCCGAGAAATCGGCGCAGGTGCTGGCGGCCGCGTGGTCGGCGCCCGCCCCAGACTGGCCCGCATCGCCCGTGCCGCGCCCCGCGGTGATCTGGCGCCCCGAACCGGTGACGGTGCCCGCCGCCCCCAGCCCAGGCGGCGCCCGCCCCGGCCCGCCGGCGGCCTTCCGCTGGCGCCGGCGCGCGCGTGCCTGCGTCGCCGCCACCGGCCCCGAACGCATCGCGCCCGAATGGTGGCTGGACGATCCCGCCTGGCGCAGCGGCGTGCGAGACTACTGGCACGTGGTCACCGGCGATGGAGAACGGCTATGGCTCTACTACGCCCACGGGGGCGAGATGTCGGGCGGCTGGTTCTGTCAGGGAAGCTTCAAGTGACGGTCGGCCCGGTGCCGTATCGCGGTGGGGGCCTACTGAACGGCACCGGGTCTGTTGCCTTGTTTCCTCGTTGCTGAACCCTGTTTGCCACCGCTCCATGGCAGCCTGAGGACGCCCGCAAGGATTGTTCGGGGCATCCGTGCGCCGACCGCGACACAGCCCTGAGCGCGCCGTTAACCACCGCCGGGCACCGGCGGAACGGCGCGGCCTAGAAAGCGCGAAGGTCGGATCTTGTGGGGGAATGACGCAGAGAACAAGGTCGGCCCGGTGCCGTATCGCGGTGGGGGCCTACTGAACGGCACCGGGTCTGTTGCCTTGTTTCCTCGTTTCTGAACCCTGTTTGCCCTGCCACCAGGGCACCTTGACGACCCTCCCGAGGTTTCATCGCGGAACTGCCGCGGCGGTCCTGCCGCAGGGGTTGCCGCCGCGTTTACCGTGGCCAGGTCCGCACCCCCTTGATTTGCGCCGCGCCGGGTCACAAGCTACGCCAATGATGCTGCAAAACCCGCCGCCCCGCCTGCCCGACGGCCCCGTTCCCGAACAGGTCGCGTTCCACCGCACCGAGCTCAACCTGATCCTGGGCCTCTACGGTCGCATGGTCGCGGCTGGGGAGTGGCGCGACTACGGCATCTCGCATCTGCGCGACCAGGCTGTGTTCAGCGTGTTCCGGCGCACCGCCGAAAACCCGCTCTACCGGATCGAGAAGACCCCGCGCCTGCGCAACCGGCAGGGCCAGTATGCGGTCGTGGCGATGGGCGGCCATGTGCTGAAGCGCGGCAGCGATCTAAAGGCGGTGCTGCGGGTGCTGGAGCGCAAGCTGATCCGCAGCGTCGGCTAGGCCGGCCCGAGCCTCAGACGGGACCGGTTAGCCGCCGCACCGCCGTGACCCCGCCCTCGCCCTGCGCCGCGATCCGCGCGACCGCGTCCTCCAGAAGCTCGTAGGCCACCGCCATGTGATGGGCGTTGGCGTGGATCATCCGCGTCTCGTCGACCATCACCGCGCAATGGCCCTTCCAGAACACCGCGTCGCCGCGCCCCAGCGTGCCGTCTTCCGGCGGGGCCGCGCCCACCTTCGCCGCCTGCTCGTCGGCATCGCCGGGGCACGGCAGCCCGCAGGCGACGCAAGCCGCCTGCACCAGGCCGGAGCAATCCAGCCCGATCCGGCTGTTGCCGCCCCAAAGATAGGGCGTGCCCAGGAACATCTCCGCCACGCCCGCCGGGTCGCTGAAGCGCCGCGCAAGAGGCGCGAGATGCCCCGCCGGCACGAAGCCGCCCGTGGCCAGGCGCGCGAATCCCTCTTCGGTGCCGCTCACCGTGAGCAGGCTGCCGAACGAAAGCGTGGCCCGGTCCGGCGCCTTCAGATCGGCGCGGGCATAGATGTGGGTAGCCAGGGCCGTCACGCGGTGCGTCGCGGGCAGCGGATCGCCCAGATCGGCACGGTGGACGAAGCCGAGATAGCCATCCCGCGCGGCGCGCACATGCACGTGGCCGCCCAGTTGCTCCAGCACGGCCACCGGCTCGCCCATCAACAGCTGGCGCTCCCGGCGCCCATTGGGGCGATCGAGGATGTCGGCGATCGGAACGGCGACGCGCAGGCCGCCCGAAGCCGGATCGCGGGGGGAGGCTGCGCCGGCAGCGCCGGAGGGATCTGAGGCGTCGCTCATACGGGTCTGGCCTTTCGCTAGCAGGGGGCCAGCGATGCCTGCCGCCGCGCGCGGCGTCAAGCCGGCGGTGGCATCCGCCCGCTCAAGAGGTCTCCTCCTCAAGGCCCAGAATGCCGGGCAATGCCTCCAGCAGCGCCCGCGCGCCCTGCCCGGCGCCGCCTTTCGGCCGACCGGGCGCGGCGCTCGGTTGCCAGCCGTAGATGTCGAAATGCACGAAGCGCGGCGTGTCTGCCACGAAGCGCCGCAGGAACAGCGCCGCCGTGATCGAGCCGGCGAACCCGCCCGAGGGCGCATTGTCGAGATCGGCGATCCCGGGCTCGATCATCGCCTCGTAAGGCGCATGCAGCGGCATCCGCCACACCGGGTCGCGCGCCGCCTGCCCGCCCTGCGCAAGGGAAGCGGCCAGCGCGTCGTCATCGGAATAGAACGGCGCCAGATCGGGGCCGACCGCCACGCGGGCCGCCCCCGTCAGGGTCGCCATGCAGACCAGCAGATCGGGCGGCGCCTCGTCGGCCAGCGCCAGGGCATCGGCCAGCACCAGACGCCCCTCCGCATCGGTGTTGTTCACCTCCACCGTCAGCCCCTTGCGCGAGGTCAGGATGTCGCCGGGCCGGAAGGCGTCGCCCGCGATGGCGTTCTCGACAGCCGGGATCAGCACGCGCAGCCGCACCGGCAGCTTCAGCGCCAGGATCATCCGGGCCAGCCCCAACACCGTCGCGGCGCCACCCATGTCCTTCTTCATCAGGCCCATGGAGCTGCCGGGCTTGATGTTCAGCCCGCCGGTGTCGAAGCACACCCCCTTGCCCACCAGCGTCAGCGCCGGGCCGCGTTCGCCGTGGCGCAAATCGATCAGGCGCGGCGCGCGGGCCGGGTCCGCCCCGGCTGCGGCGCGGCCCACCGCATGGATCATCGGAAAGCCCGCCTCCAGCAGGGCCGCGCCCGTCGTCACCGCGATCTCGGCACCGAACGCTTCGGCGAGGGACCGCGCGGCAGCCTCGAGATCGGCGGGGCCCATATCGCTGGCCGGCGTGTTGATGAGGTCGCGGGTCAGACACTCGCCCTCCGCGATGGCGTGCACCCGCTGGGTATCGACCCCCTCGGGCACCACGAGCCGTGCAGAACCGCGGCCGCCAGGGGCCCCGGCATAGCGGGTAAAGCGGTACTGCCCCAGTAGCCAGCCAAGCGCCGCCTCCGCGGCCTCTTGCGGCGGCAGGGGCGCGACCAGCCGCCAGGTGCCGCCGGGCAGGCCCGTTGCCGCCCGCGCCAGGGCGAACCGCCCGCGCGCCCGGGCCGCAGCGTCGCCAAGCCCCAGGGCCGCGCCGGCACAGTCGCCATCCGCCCCCGGCAGCAGGCACAGAGCCTCGGCCCCGGCGCCGAACCCGGCCGCCGCGACCCATCCGCGCTGCGCCTCAGGTAGACTGCCAGCCCAGGCATCGAGCCCCTCGGGCGTCACCAGATGCAGATCCCGCGCCGCGGCGGCATCGGGATCGTCGGCAGCGAGCAGTCGGGGCATGGGTATTCCTTCGCGGCTTTGCGGGCATGGCGCATCGCGCCGCCCGCGCACCCTAGCCGCCCGATCGTCGCCCGCAAGCGCGCACCGCCGCGGCGGCCGGCCGCGGCGCGCCGCTCAGGCCGGCATCCCGCATGGATCCCAGATTGCCGAAAGCGAATGCTGGCCCACCCGGCCCAGCCGCCCCATCGTCGCGTCAAGCGCCGGCATATCCCGGCTGCCCGCGCAGGCGGCCACGTCGCCCGCGACCCGCGCGAGGCCCGACATCCCGACCGCATCCGCCACCGGCACCAGGCCCGCTGCCACCGCCGCGACCCCGTCGAAGTCGTCGCCGCGTCGCAGCCGGTCGACCTTTGCAAGCCGCACCGCGATATCCTCCATCGCGTCGCACAGATACGCCTCCGCCGCCTGTTCGCCCATGTCGAGCACCAGTTCCGCCAGCCGTTCCGCATCCACCGCGATCGTCTCGCGGATCGCCAATCTACGCGCTTTCATGCTCCACCCCTTCCAAGTCAATCACCCCTGATCGACGGTCACTCTGCCGCGATGCTCGCGAAGATTAAGTTGAGGCCGGCCGGCTAAATCCCTCGAATTCGTCTGAAACCGCGGTTAGGAGCGGGGCATGGATGCGATTTCCTCGAAAGAGGCCCCGCAGGGCCCGACCCAGGCGAAGCTGGCCCAGGTGCGCCCGATGCCGGGCTATCTCTACCAGCGCTACCGGGGCTGGCGGGCCACCGATCATGCCGAGAACCGGGTGTGGTATCGCCGTCTCGCCGAAGAGGGGCAGCGCCCGCGCTGCATGCTGATCTCGTGCTGCGACAGCCGCGTGCAGGTGACCGACCTCTTCGGCGCGGGGCCGGGCGAGTTCTTCGTGCACCGAAACATCGCCAACCTCGTGCCGCCCTTCGAGCCCGACGGCGACCATCACGGCACGTCGGCCGCGGTGGAATACGCCATTACCGGCCTGCGCATCACCAACCTCATCGTCGTCGGCCATTCGCTCTGCGGCGGGGTCGAAAGCTGCTACGCGATGTGCACGGGTGCGGCCCCCGAGCTCGAGGCCGAGACCAGCTTCGTGGGCCGTTGGATGGACATCCTGCGCCCCGGTTTTGAGCGGGTGAAGGATGCGGGCAGCCCCGCTGAAGTGCGCCGCGCGCTCGAGAAGCAGACGGTCGCGGTGTCGCTCGCCAATCTCTTGGGCTTTCCCTTCGTCGCCCAGGCGGTGGAAGAGGGCAGCCTGGCGCTGCACGGCTGCTGGATCGATATCGCCTCCGGCGAACTGATGGATTACGATCCCGAGACGGGCGACTTCCACGCGCTCTGAGGTGTCATGCGCCGGCTGTCCGCTCCGGGCGCCTGTGCTGCTGGGGTGAGGGCGGCCGATGGAAAGCGGATTTCTGGCGCTGGCGGCCGACAATCTTGTCTCGCCCATCATCCTCAGCTTCGCGCTCGGCGTCGCGGCGGCTTTTGCGCGCTCCGATCTCAGCGTGCCGGAAGCGGCCGCCAAGGCGCTTTCGATCTACCTGCTCTTCGCCATCGGTTTCAAGGGCGGCGCCGCGGTGGCGGCGAACGGGGTGGACCTCACGCTTGTGCTCTCGCTTCTGGCGGGGCTGGTGCTCTCGGCGGGGCTGCCGGTGCTGGCCTTCGCGATGCTGCGGGCGATCACCAGGCTCTCGGTCGTCGATGCGGCGGCGGTGGCGGCGCATTACGGGTCCATCTCGGTGGTCACCTTCGTCGCGGCGACCTCGATCCTGGCCGGCCGCGGCATCCCGTCGGAGGGCTACATGGTCGCCGTCGCCGCGGTGATGGAGGCGCCGGCGATCCTCTCGGCGCTCTGGATCATCTCGCGGCACGGCGAAGGCACGGGCGGGAGCGGCGACGACGAGGGCCTGCTGCGCGAGGTGCTGCTCAACGGCTCCATCGTGCTGCTCGTCGGGTCCTTCGCCATCGGCGCGGCGACGGGCGAGCGCGGCCTGGCCGAGATCTCCAGCTTCATCGTGGCGCCCTTCAAGGGGGTGCTCTGCCTCTTCCTGCTGGATATGGGGCTGGTGGCGGGGCGTGGCCTGCGCGACAGCCGCGGCGCGCTGACGGCGGGCCTTCTGGCCTTCGGGCTGGCCATGCCGCTGATCGGCGCGGCCCTCGGGCTGGCGGCGGGGCTGCTGATCGGGCTCTCGCCCGGCGGCGTGGCGCTGCTGATGACGCTGTCGGCCTCGGCCTCCTACATCGCGGTGCCCGCCGCCATGCGCGTGGCCCTGCCCGAGGCGAACCCCGCGATCTACCTCACGATGTCGCTGGGGGTGACCTTTCCCTTCAACCTGACGCTGGGCATCCCGATCTATGTCGGGATCGCGCTGGCGGTATCGGGAGGCTGACCGCGATGGAGATGCATGCCGCAAAGCGCGTGGAGATCATCATCGAGGCGCCGATGGAGCGGCGGCTGACCCGGGCGCTGGTTGCCGCGGGCGTGACCGGCTTCACGGTCCTCCCGGTGCTCGGCGGCTCCGGGCGCTCGGGGCTGTGGAGCCGCGAGGGGCAGGTGAGCCGGGCTGGGGGCATGGTGGCCGTGATCTGCCTCATCCGCCCGGACCGGCTCGACCCGCTGCTCAAGGCCGCCTTCGCCGTGGTGGAACGGCATATCGGCGTGGTCAGTGTCACCGACACCCAGGTGCTGCGGGCAGAACGTTTCTGACGCGCCGCCCGCGGCGCTTAGGCCTTCTGCAGAACCCGGTTGCCCAGCGTCTCGGCGATCTGCACCGCATTCAGCGCCGCGCCCTTGCGCAGGTTGTCGCTGACGCACCAGAAGTTCAGACCGTTCTCGATGGTGCTGTCCTGCCGGATCCGGCTGACGAAGGTCGCGTAGTCGCCGACACATTCGATCGGCGTCACGTAGCCGCCCGCCTCGCGCTTGTCGACGACCATGACGCCCGGCGCCTGGCGCAGGATGTCGCGCGCCTCGTCCTCGTCGAGGAAGTCGTGGAACTCCACGTTCACCGCCTCGGAATGCCCGACGAAGACCGGGACCCGCACGCAGGTCGCCGTGACCTTGATCGACTTGTCGAGGATCTTCTTTGTCTCGGCGGTCATCTTCCATTCCTCCTTGGTCGATCCGTCGTCGAGGAAGACGTCGATCTGGGGGATGACGTTGAACGCGATCTGCCGCTGGAAGGTGGAGGCCGCGACTTCCTGCCCGGGCACGTACATGCCCTTGGTCTGGTCCCACAGCTCGTCGATGCCCTGCTTGCCGGCGCCGGAGACGGATTGGTAGGTCGAGACCACCACCCGCTTGATCCGCGCCCGGTCGTGCAGCGGCTTCAGCGCCACCACCAGCTGCGCGGTGGAGCAGTTGGGATTGGCGATGATGTTGCGGTGCCGCACGCCCTCGATGGCCTCCGGGTTCACCTCGGGCACGATCAGGGGCACGTTGTGCTCGTAGCGGTAGAGCGAGGAATTGTCGATCACGACACAACCGGCCTTGGCGGCGCGGGGGGCGTAGATCTTCGTCGCCTCCGATCCGATGGCGAAGAGCGCGATATCCCAGCCCGAGAAATCGAATTGTGCAAGATCCTGGGTCTTCAGGGTTCTATCGCCGAAGCTGACTTCGGTGCCCATCGAGGAGCGCGAGGCCAGCACGGCGATCCGGTCCACCGGAAACTGCCGCTCCGCCAGGATGTTCAGCATCTCGTGGCCCACGTTGCCCGTGGCTCCGACGACGACGACGTCATAGCCCAATTGTCTGTTCCTCATTCGATGTCGGGTGGGGTGTAGCCGAGGCGGATGGCGAGGGGAAGGTACCGGTTGGCGCGGGTCGGGCCCTGCGTGCCGCTGCGCGGCGAAGGATGCCTCCGGCGGGGATATTTGCGGCCTTAGGCAGCAAACGCACCAACAAAAGGGAATCCCTGACGCCCTTGTTTTGCTAGGCTTGCGCCATGCAGGACAGAACCATCAACAACGCGCTGCTGGCGCTAAGACGACAAGGCGGCGCGCAGGCTCACATGGCTGAGGCGCTGCTGATCCTGCGGGATGTGCCGGTTCCTCGCGTTCGTCAAGTGCAGCAGCTGAAGCGGTCCCAGGCGGGGCGGGTGATCGTGGCCGCGCTTGCCGATGGCCCCATGACCGCCTCTCAGCTGGGTGAGGTGATCTTGTGCCTTCGCCCAGGGATCACGGTGCACTCAGCGAACAACCGAGTGTATCAGGCGCTGTTGAGGCTTGAGGCCAAAGGAGTGGTCCGGCGCGGGCTAGTTTTACTTACAGGACAGTTGTGGCGGCTAGCCTGATATGGTCAGCCGCCACACGTTCCTAGTTGTCATGACGCTAGCCAGCTAAGGCTGCGTCGACATGCGCAGCGGTTGAGACACTCGCAAGCATCCGTCGCACTCCATCAGGATCATGCGCAATCATCATGAGGTACATACGAACCACCCCTATTGGCCGGTTCCTTGCTTGTTCCCAGTCTCGAATTTGAGATGTTGTAAAGCCAAACTCGGCAGCGAACTGATCCTGCGTTGCTCCGATTGACGCGCGAATTTTCCGAACATCTACATCGGCTGGGATATACTTGCTTTTGGGCTCCGTTGCCCCCGCTGCAATCAGCAGGGCTTCGTCGGCCGCTGCTAGAAGACGCTTCCCTGATTTGCTCATCCGACTTTCTCCGACAGCTGCGAGACTGTCTCCGCCATTTTTACGCGGTAAGCCTCGGCCGTTTTCTTTAAGGTTTGCCTGAGTTGGTTTCTTTCGGCCTGACTCAGATCGACGCGTTCTCCCTTCTGGAAAACACTCAAAAGAAACACAGGCACATCATCGCCCGCGAAGAAAAATATCACACGGCAGCCTCCACGCTTACCCTTTCCGCCTGCCCCGAAGCGGGATTTTCTAGCGCCCCCCGTCCCCGGAATAGCCTCGCCAAGCGATGGATTTCGCGAAACCATCAACTTGATTGATGTAATCTCATCTTCCGAGAGACCAGCGCTCTTAGCGTCAGAAGCAAACGCACGAGTTCTCTATCACACAGTGCATGTGAAAATTCCCCTAAGACTACGGACAACACGTAGCTCTCTTGGTGTGGTAAGTCCACTGCTTTTCTCAAGCAGCCCGCTGCCAATACCCTTTCCAGCCCGGCTGACACGGCGCGACCCATCGCGTTCGATACAACCATTGCGGCCAGTGTACCGTTGTCGGTGCGGCGATTATCTTCCAGCCATGCGGCGTGGTTCGCGTACTGGTGCAGGTACTGGGCGCTGACGTCATGGTGCTGGCCTTCCACCATGCGGCGCAGGCGCGAGAAGAAGCTTTCCACCATGTTCGTGTGCTTGCCGTGGTCGCTGTAAATTTCAGAGTGGTTTACGCGGTCCACGTTCCAGCCGGCGTGCAGCGTGTCCCAGTGGCTGGCTTCGTCGGCTGACATGTCGCCATGCGGCTGACGTTCTCATTTGCCAGTGCCACGCCTTCGGCTTCGCCGCATGGCAACGAACGGCAGCGTGCGGCCATCACGCTCACGCAAGGCGACGACGACGCGGCGGCTGCCTGTCTGGTGGCGCTTGCGACGGTCGATACGGTCTGCCTTGCGTTGGCGGGGCGAATTGCCCGCCGAAGTATGCGCCATCCATCTCAACATGACCGTCCAGAACTTCGCCCGTCTGCACTTCCTGCGCCATCGCCTCACGCAGCTTGTGGGCCAGCACGAAGGCCGTCTTGTACTGGCAGTCCAGATCGCGGGAAAGCTGCACCATGGAGACGCCCTTGGACGCGTTCACGAGGATGCAGATCGCGGCCAGTAGGTCCACGAAGTCCATCTTGCGCGAGGCAAAGATCGTGCCGGATGTGACGCGAAACTGGTGGTGGCAGTCCTTGCACTTGAACTTGCGGCGCGTGGTGATCTTGTAGTCTCATCATGGCTGCAACGGGGCAGACGGCTTCGCCGTCCGTCTCAGGCCAGCGCATTTGGCAGAACGTCTCGTAGGCCGCATCTTCGCCAGCCTTGTAGATCGCACGAAGGCAAGTGGTGCGAGACGCTGCCGAAAGAAGGAAGTGCTGTGCCATTGTCTGGTCTCCGATGCCTATGCATCGCATATAGTACGTTGACGTATCGATCACAAGGGCATAAATACTGATTACAGTACATTTTTTATTATGGGTGATACATGACGTACAGGACAGACTGGGAGGCCAAAGCAGCAAACCTGCTCAAGGCTGAGTTGAAGCGCAGAGGGGTGACTTACGCTAAACTTGTGGAAATGCTGGGGGAAATTGGAATCATCGAGAAGGAGGCGAACGTCCGAAACAAGCTCTCAAGGGGCAAGTTCTCTGCGGCGTTCTTATTGCAATGCACTACCGCTGTTGGCTCTACGCACTTGCGATTGGACTGATTGTCACCCTCAGCTCAGGGGAGGCCCAAGAAGAGGCAGGCGGAACCGGCGATCAGACCAGCGCCAACGGCGCCCCAAGAGGCGGCGGGGTGTTCTCGGGTGATTTCGCTCTTGCCGAGAACGAAGCCGAGAGTGACGCCAGACAAGCTCGTCAAGAAGAGGCCCGCCAACGGGAGATAGAGGACCTTGCCGCCCAAAAAGGTATGAACGCTGCCACACAGGCTATGAACTTGGCCACGCAAGATTTGCGGGACTATGCGCTCTACTCCACAGTACTCGTTGCTGTTGGCACCGTCTTGCTCTTCGCCACCCTCGGATTGACGCTCCAAGCCAATTTCGCCGCCAGGGAGTCTGTTAGGATCACTAGGATGACGGGCGAAGCCCAAGTGCGCGCCTACCTTTCCTTCCAAAACGTACGCGCTGCGCTGACTGCATCGGGATCTGGTGTATCTTGGGAAATACGGTTGAGCGTGAAAAACGTTGGCCAATCCCCCGCATTCGATGTCACGGTTTACTCTGACGTTCCTATGAATTGGTCTGATGATAGGATTTACACCGTCCTCATTGATGGGCTCTCGCCAGGTGAGAGCCAAGAGGTTTTTCTCCATTCGGGCGAGTTGGAGGGGTCCAGCAGTAAATCCCCCCAAATCTTCAATTCTTACATCTTCGCCGTCGCGACCGATGTGTTCGGGGGTGAGGTCTGCACGCAACAGTACAAGTTCTCTGGCTCGCTCTTCGTTTACGAGGGGCAGAACTTTTTGGAATTGCGGCGAAGAAACATGGCCGGGAGCCAAACATGGCGCTACGACGATTAGTATCACCGAGCTCACACGGGCACCAAAAGGCTTGGTGCGTTTGCTACCTAAGTCCGGATATTTGAGAGGCAAAGACGGGGGGCGCATGGGACGGGGCGGCCCGGCAGATGCGGAGGCGGGATGCGCAGGTGGGGGCGAGGCGCGAAGCTCAGTCGGAGGGTCCGGCCACCTCGGCGATCCGGGCGGCAGCGATCCGCGGATCGACCCGAGCGCTTTTGTCGGGCTGCATCTCGACCGCGGGATAGTACTCCCGGTCCAGCCAGTTCATGAAGATCGCGCGCAAGGCCGGGTCGAACCCAAAGGCCTCGGGGCAGGCGAACGCTTCGCGCAGCTGCGGCTCGGACCCGATCCGCGTGGTCAGCCCCGGCTGATCGAAATAGGCCTGCCCCATCACCATCACCGGCCTGTCGAAGAAGAAGGCCTGCAAACCGACCGAGGAATTGATGGTCAGCACCGCGTCCGACGCCGCGACCTGCGCAAACGTGTCGGTCGCGTTGTCGACGATCACCTTTCCGGCCGTGCCTGCGCCGGTCTGCGCCATCGCGGCGCGCAGCTCCGCCGCGAGCGTCACGCGGGCCGAGGGATGCTCCTTGATGCGCAGGTGCCAGCCGTCCGGCAGGGCCATCGCGGCACTGCACATCGCCGCGATCTGCCGCTCGACGCTGCCGATCCAGCCGGCGAACTGCCGGATCTGGGTGTCTCCCGGCACCTGCAGCGGGCAGAAGACGAAGCGGCCGGGGAGGTTTCCCTGCCCCTGCCCCACATCGGCGCGGGCCGAGGGCCGCGCGATCAACGCCGCCTTCAGCCGCCGCCAGCCATCGCCGCGGCGGGCCGGGTCCTCCGCCGCCCAGGCTTCGAACGCGGCGCGGCTGCGGGGCACGGAGTTCAGCCAGTTGACGCCCCTCGCATCCAGGGTCACCCGCCCCGGCAGCGGGCTGCGCTCCATGTAGAGCGTGCCGGCGCCGGCATCGCGCGCGCCCTGCAACCAGGCCAGACGCGACGAGGTGATGCCGTTCCAGGCCATCGCGATCCGCCCGGGGTTCTCCGCGAAATGCCGCCGTGCCCAGTTGTACTGCGCCCAGTAGAGCGCGCGCTTCGCCGCCTGGCCCGCCTTCAGCGCCGAGGGATGGCGTGCCGTGTCCACCGCGCGGTCGGCCAGGGCGGCGCTTTCGGGGAAGGGCCGCAGCGAAGCCGGCACGAAGGCCCGCCGCGCCATACCGCCCGGCGCCAGGGCCGCCACCGCCGCCATCATCGCGTCGATCTCGGGATTGCCGTCGGCAAGGTATTCGACCAGAGCGGCCATCAGTTTGGCATCCGGCCGGGGCCGTGGCGCGCGCCCGCGCCTCCGCTCGCGGCGGCCAACGGCATCCCGCGCCTCAGCGGAACAGCAGCAGCGGGATCTTGCAGGCGCGCATCATCGCTGTGGTCGTGGACCCGATGATAAGGCTGCGCATCCGGCTGTGGCCATAGGCGCCCATCACCAGCAAGTCCGCCGCGCCGCTGTCGACCCGTGCACCGATCACCTCGTCGGGCTGGCCGTCGGCGATCTCGACCTTGGCGTCGTGCCCGCCACGACGCAGGATCGCGGCGGCCCCCTCGATGGCGCGGGTCGCGTCTTGCGACTTCGGCCCCACGGTCAGGAGCTTGCGGGTGACGCCGTGGAAGAGCGGGCTTTCGGCCACGTGCTGCACCGATTTCATCGCGCTCGCGCCGCCATCGAAGGCGATCATCACCGAACCTATGGGCTTGAAGGCGCGTGAGCACACGAGCACGGGCTTCTTCGCCGCCCGTACCGCACGCTCCAGGTTAGAGCCGAGATGCAGCTTGGCGAAATCCGCCGCCTCGCCGCGCTTGCCGACAACGATCAGGTCGGCGCCCTGCTCCATCTCGCTCAGCGCCTCCACCAGATCGCCGTTGCGCAGGCGGGTCTCTACCTCCGCGACCCCGTCTGCCTCGATGCGCGCCTTGGCGTCCTCCAGGATCGCGCGGCCGCGGCGCTGCGCCAGCTTCGCCCGCGCCGCATCCGACTCAGCCAACTCCTCGAGCAGGGCAGTGCGGGCGCCGAGGCCGATGTTGCCGCTAAGGTTGCTCTTGGCGCCCTGCCGATGCCCCAGCACATGCGCCACCGTCACGCCCGCGCCCAGCCGGCCCGCCGCCCAGGCCGCGTGGTCGCAGACGCTCTGCGAGTAGACGGATCCGTCGACCAGCGCGATCAGCTTGCCCATGATGTCTCTCCCTTGGCCCCTTTGGCGCGGGACCCGCCCCAGCCACGGCCTAATGCTCCATCAGCCGGTCCATCGCGCCCGGCTTGTCGTGCTCGGCCAGCTTGTCGACGATGGTCTCGCTGGCTTCGTTCAGCCCGACGATATCAACATCCGCGCCGTCCCGGCGGAACTTCAGCACCGCCATATCGAGCGCGGCAACCGAAGACACATCCCAGATATGCGCGCGGCTCACGTCGATCGTCACCCGCTCGAGCGATTCGTTGAAATCGAACGCCGCGGCGAAATCGTCGGCGCTGGCGAAGAAAAGCTGGCCCTCGACCCGGTAGGTCCGGTGCAGCCCGTCTTCCGACAGCACCGAGCGCACGCGGAAAAGCTGCGCGATCTTGCCCGCGAAGAAGATGCCCGAGAGCAGCACGCCCGTCAGCACGCCAAGCGCCAGGTTGTGCGTGCCCACCGTCACCGCCACGGTCGCCAGCATCACGACGCTCGACGAGGTCGGATGCTCGCGCAGCGCCCGCAGCGACGACCACGAGAACGTGCCGACACTCACCATGATCATGATCGCCACGAGCGCCGGCATCGGGATCTGCGCCACCAGATCCCCCAGCCCCACGATCAGGATCAGCAGGAACACGCCGGCGGCAAAGCAACTCAGCCGCCCGCGACCGCCCGACTTCACGTTGATCATCGATTGCCCGATCATCGCGCAGCCCGCCATCCCGCCGACGAACCCCGTCGCGGTGTTGGCCAGGCCCTGCCCGATGCATTCGCGGTTCTTGTCGCTCTTGGTATCCGTCAGGTCGTCGACGATCTGCGCGGTCATCAGGCTCTCGAGCAGCCCCACCGCCGCCACCGCCAGCGCCACCGGCACGATGATCTGCAGCGTCTCCAGGTTCAGCGGGATGTCGGGGATCAGGAACACCGGCAACGTGTCGGGCAGGGCGCCCATGTCGCCCACCGTCCGCACGTCGATCCCCAGCCACCAGGCCAGCCCCGTCAGCACCACGATGGTGACGAGCGGCGAGGGGATGGCCGTGGTGATCCGCGGGAACCCGTAGATGATGCAGAGGCCCGCCGCGACCATGGCATAGGTTTCCCATCCCACGCCGGTCAGCTCGGGGATCTGCGCCATGAAGATCAGGATCGCCAGCGCGTTGACGAAGCCGGTCATCACGCTGCGCGAGACGAAGCGCATGACCCGCCCCAGCTTCAGCATCCCGGCGGCGATCTGGAAGAGGCCGGCCAGCACGGTGGCGGCCAGCAGGTATTGCAGCCCGTGGTCGCGCACCAGCGTCACCATCAGCACCGCGGTCGCGGCGGTCGCGGCCGAGATCATGCCCGGCCGCCCGCCGGCGATGGCGGTGATGACGGCGATGGAGAAACTGGCATAGAGCCCGATCTTGGGGTCCACGCCCGCGATGATGCTGAACGCGATCGCCTCGGGGATCAGCGCGAGCGCCACCACAAGCCCGGCCAGAAGGTCGGGGCGGACATTGCCGAACCATTCGGCGCGCAGGCCGGTCATCGTATCGTTTGCCACCGGGGGGGCACCTCACTCTTCGTCTGGGCCAAGCCGTGCTGCGGAAGGAAGCCCGCCCGGTTTGGAAGACCGGGCAAGGCCCGTTCCGCCCTCCGTCGCCACGGCTGCTTGAACCGATGGCGCCACGATGGCAACCGGGCGTTGCGCACCCTCCCCGCAGAACGGCAACTGCCCTGCGGTCCAAAAGCGTCGTCGTCCGCGGCCCCCTGCGGGGCAATCCCGACCCTCCTAGCCAGCGCGCCCCCGATTGGCCAGCCTCGCCGCCCGCCAGGAACTGGGCCTGAACGGGAGTTCCGGACGACTTCGGTTCTGATCCACGTCCCCCGGAGTATATTCCCGGGAAAGATCGGCTGGGCAAAGCGCGTTCGATGGACCTGCGGGAGCGGTCGATGGGCCGGCATGCGGCGGGCGAGACCGCCAGGGTCCTGGGAGGCAGCGGCAGTGCCGAGCATCGCGCCGTCGTGTGCGATGAAGCAGTGGCAGCGGCTGCGGCGGACGGGCAGCGTGGCTCCGGGCGAGCTCGGGTGGCATGCGCCATTCAGCATCGCCGGGGCCCATGAGGCCTGGCGGCGCAAGCGGATCGCGAGCGTCCGAACGCCAGAGTGCGGGCCGGGCGAGGCCGCTGGCTTCGCCTCACAAGGAAGTAAGCTTCCCTCAAGGCGCCTATGGGATCCGACACGCATCTCATTCGGCAGGATCAAGGACAAGTCCATGGACGGCCCGGTTAGGAGGCAGTGATACCGAGCCAAGGGAAAACCGTTCTCGCCCTGCAAGGTGGGGGCGCGCTTGGCGCCTACCAGGGGCTGGCGGAAAGCGGGCGGATCCCCGACTGGGTGGCGGGCATCTCGATCGGCGCGATCAACGCCGCGATCGTCTCCGGGAAGCCAGCCGGGAACCGCCTCGCCCGGTTGCACGACTTCTTGAACGGAGCCGCCCGCGACATGCCGTGGGCGCCCAGGATCGCCGGCGCGAAGGCGCGGTAAACATGGCGAGATGGTCGCGGGCGCAGGCACCATGCGCGGCGTACCCGGCTTCTTCCGGCCCCGCGCGCCCTGCGCGTTCTCGCCCTCAGCCCCCCATCCGCCCGAGAGCCTCTACGATACCACGCTCCTGCGGGCCACGCTGGCGCGGCTGGTCGACTTCGATTTCTCAACGCTCATGGTCCGCGCATCAGCGTGGGCGCGGTGGACGTCGAGAGAGCTGGTGGTGAAGTTCGAGTTCATCCGCAAGCCGGATTCGACCGGCATCGGTAACTACACAGAATCTGGCCAGGTCATCCCCGTCACGCTGGACGGCGCGGCGGGCGGCTACACCCACGCGATGTATCTCGACGACGGCGCCCCCATCGCCGGCGGGCGCGAAATCTGGGATTTCCCGAAGAAGCTGGCCGCACCCGCGCTGCGCGTCGAGGCCGAGGCTCCGAGGGGCACGCTCGACATGGGCTCGGTGCGCATCGCCACGGGCACGATGGGCTACAGTCACCCGGCCTGGGCCCACTTGATCGGCCATGCCAGGCTCGCCGGGATCCGGCACTCCACCCACATCAACAACCTGCGCGAGATGCGGTCTTTACGCTCCGCGCCCGATGAAGACGTTCTGAAATGATGAGCCTGGAAGGAAAGGTCTGCCTGATCACCGGCGCCGCCAGCGGCATCGGCAAGGAGACCGCCACCCGCTTCGTATCCGACGACGCCCGGGCCGTGGTCGCCGACCTCGCGTTCGACGCGTCCCGCGCAACGGCGGAGGCGCTGACGGCGCAGGGCCACGGCCAGGCGATGGGGGTCCCGATGGACGTCACCACAGAAGAGCAGGTGGCCGACGTTGTGGCATCAGCCACGGCTGGTCGATGACCTGACCGGCCCCCACTCCGAAGAAGAGAGACTGCATGAACGAACTCCTCATGATCGGATACGACTCCCCCCGAGAAGGCCGAGGCCGGGCGCGCCGAGCTGTTCGGCATGGCCGAGGAATGCCTTGTCGATGTGACCGACGCCGTCGTTGCCACCACCGACACCGTAGGCACCGTCAAGCTCAGCCAGATGGTGAACAAGTGGGCCGTGGGTGCCGCAGGCGGCGCAATCTGGCGGGGCTCTTGTTCTTCAACCCGCTGCTTGGCGTCGCCGTCGGCGCAGGCGCCGGCGCGCTTTCCGGCAAGCTGACCGATTACGGTATAGACGACGACTTCATGCACGATGTCGCGGGTAAGCTGGCACCCGGGCAAGATGCGCTTTTTGCAATGTCACCTCCGGCACCGGCGCCGCATCCATCCTGGCGCGCAGCACGATGCCGTTGCCCGGCGGTTCGTGCGTGACCGCGTTCTGCTAAAGGGTTCGCCAGCATCCGCCACAGCAGGCCCACGTCGCCCCGCACCGTCAGGTCGACAGGCCCCGCACCCACCGCAAGGGACTGCCCCGTCTCCTTGGCCACGACCTGCCAGGTCTCGCCCGGCTCCCGCACTAGCGCATGCAGGGAAGCGGTCCCGCAGACGCTCGCCCCGCGCCGCGTCGATGCGGGCGATCCGCAGGATGGCGTCTAAAACGGCCCCAGCCGTACGAGATCCCTGCGCAGGTCCTCGACGACCGAAACGGGCGCCGCACCCGCCCCCTGTCGCCGCGATCGGGGCGCGTCCGCCCAGGGGCCTCCGTTAAGCCGGGTCCCGCACACCGCGATGGGCAGCTGCGACATCTGCCACCGCCACCTCCCCTGCTCCGCCCTGCGGCCCTGGGGCACGGCGCGCGAGCTGCCCACCTATCTCGACCTCTGGCTTTCGACGATGAAGATCGGCGAGCTGGCGCGCGTGCCGTTGCGGAGCTTCGCCTTGAAGGCCCCAGGCCAGGGGCCTGCGCCACGCCGTTACCCGCGCCGCGCGCGACGGCTACGACTTCGAGGTCGTCCCCGCCGCCGGACTGCCGGCGCTGATGCCCGCCCTGTGCGCCGTCTCCGACGCCTGGATGGAGCGCAAGGCCGGGCAGGCGTAGGGCTTTGCCCTCGGCGCCGTCGTTGAGACGTACCTCGCCAACTTCGACCACGCGGTCCTGCGCCACCGCGACACCGGCCGCATCGCCGCCTTCGCCAACATCTGGCAGGGAGTGAAGCGGCACGAACTGTCGCTCGGCTTTGGCGCGCTGCGACACCGACGCCATGAAGGTGACGATGGACGCGCTCATCGGTCAGCTCAATGGCCCGTGGCGCGGCACAGAGCTTTCGGTGGTACAACCTCGGCGCGGCGCCGCTACCCGGCATGGCCAACCGCCGCTTCGCGACCCGCTGGAACCGCATCGGCGGCCTGATCCACGACCACGACGGACGGTTCTATCATTCCAAGGGGCTGGAGGCGTTCAAGCGAAAGTTCGACCCGGTCCGGACGCCCCGCTCCTTCGCCCGCCCCGGTGGCTTCGCGGCCGTCCAGATGCTCAACGACGTCATTCGCCTCGCCTCCGGCGGTCTTCGAAGGGCTGCTGTAAGGATCGTCACCTACGACGACCATTGCGCGAACGAGCGCATGTTCCCGGCATGGGTCCGGGCGGGGATCGCCGATGAGGGGATCGGGCTGGACGCCGCCTGCATCGCGCCCGGCACCCCCGCCATTCGCGTTAGGGTCGTTTCGCCGACTGCCGGCGCCTTGCAGATCCCACCGGTCTTCGCCAGCATGAACCGCGTCCGCGACGGCATGTTGGCGGGCGGCTTCGGCCTGCTGGGCGCGCTGCTCGCCCGGCAGCGCCATGGCGGCTGTCTGCTGGCCGCCGTCGCTGCCGGGCTCGCGGTCAAGGCCCTCGTCGATCTCGATCCCATCGCCGACACGGTGCACCCGACCTGCCTCGGTCTGGGTGCCGCCACGGCCCTGCTGACCGATTGGCGAAGGGAGCCGCAACCCGCGGGCTAAACTGTCGTGCTTTCCCCTTCTGATGCCGGCGGGGAGGAAGTATCGAGCCATGCCCGGCGAAGCTGGCATGGCCCCTTCACCGAACGTGAAAGGGAGCCCTGGCGGTGAATGCCCGGCTCGGGACAACGTTTTGGCATGCAGCGATCTTCGCCCTGCCGAACGCCGTCTCGATCCGGCAGTCGAGGATCCGCCGATCCTCTGCCGCGAACCTTCCATAGTGCAAACCGGGTCGATCTGCCACCTGCCAGAGCAGCGCCTGATCGGCCAACGCCTCCAACGCCGCCGGCATCGCCAGAGCGCCGCGCACCGTGTTGCGCAGCACCAGCACCCGCGCGCCCGCTCCCGCTGCCGCGGCCGCCCATGTCGCGATCGCCTCCGCATCGTCGAGGGATCCCGCCAACGCGACGCAGACCCGCTTGGCCTGCCCGCCCTCCGCCCCGACCGTCGCGACGCGCGTATGGACCGCCGGATAGGGCACCGCCACGGCCGCGGCCTTCTCCGCGGCCTTGCGCCCCGTAAGCCGCGCCCGCGCCGCGTTACCGAGCGTTGCCGACAGCAGCATCGCATGGCCCCCGGCCCCCAGATGGTTGGCCAGCACGCGACACAGGATCTCCGACATGTAGTCGTCGCTCGCATGAACCTCGTCCACCACCAGCAGCGACCGCGACAGACAGGCCGCGCGCAGGTGCGCATGCCGCACCTTCAGGCCGGACATCAGCACCTGATCCACCGTGCCGACGGCGACACGGGCTGCGAGGAACTGCTTGGGCGCCTCCCCCCGCCCACCTCGCGTCACGCAGCGCCTCATGCGGCGCGTCGGGCCAAAGCACGTCCCACGGACCGATGCGACGCCCCTCCACCCCGCCGACCCGCAGGTATCCGGGCACGGCCAGCGTGACCGGCACGGTCCCCGCCCCGAACACCGCGTCCATCGCCCGTGTCAGCCGCGCCTCCATCTGCACGGCACTTGACCGGGTGGGCAGGGCGAAGTAGGCGCCATCGACTGCGCCGGCCGCGAACAGGCGCACGAACCGCCAGATCGCCGCCTCCGTCTTGCCCGACCCGGTCTCGGCCTCCAGCACCGTCAGGGGCGCGTCGGCCGTTGCCGCTTCCGTCTGCATCGTCCGGGGTTCGAACCCGAAGGTGTTTCTGAATGTGGCCTGCCCCGCCCGTTCGCGCAAAGCCTCGTCCGCGCCAAGGCCCAGCCCTGCGACAACCCGCTGCGCCGACTCGCGGGAGCGGGCCCGCCGTGCGGCACCCGTCACGCCGCCGAGGGGAAAGCGCGCCGGGTCCGACCCGATCCAGTCGGCCAGCGTCAGCAGCCCGGCGAAGACCGACACCGCCGCCGGTGGCAGCTTGGGCGGCGCACCGTCCAGACCGCCGGGCCAGGCGGCGCGGAAGGCGGCAATCAGCGCAGATAGCTGCGCCAGCGGGTCGTAGCGTGCCGCGGACACCCACAGCTCCTCCTCGCGCGGTTCGCACTTCGGGGCCGGCCGCCCGTGATGCGCCAGCAGGGCCGCGCAGAGGTCGGGTTGCCCGATCGGGCCGGGAAGCGCCGCGAGCGTCTTGTGTAGCCCGGGACTGCAGGCCAACAGCGGCGTCAGGTGCCCGACCGGCGGTGCGCCCGCGAATTGCCGTCGCCAGAACCCGGCATTCGTCTTGTCCACGTCGTGAAGGAAGGCCGTCGCGATCAGGGCGGACCGGTCTCCATCGGACAGCCCGCCACCGCTCAGGTCTGCCAGCCGCCGGCCCCATCCCGCATCGAGAAGCGCTTCCATCACCGCGGCGACATCCGTGCCATGATCGCCGACCGTCAGCGTCGCGCCGCTGGATCGGTCAAGCTTGGCCCAGGCATCGACGAACACCATCCGACCTCCCGCCGCTTCGACTTCCGATCTAGCGTCGCCCGGCCGACACCGAAAGCCCGGCCCTCTCGCCGCAGCCGAGCCGGGGAGGCCGGTGGGCCAGGGGTCTCTGACGACACCAATGGCGGAATTGGCTTCGTTGCCTCGCCCCCGCGAAGCTGCCATGCGGGGCGGCGCCCCCAAGCCGAAAAGGTCTGCCGCCATGCCGGATTACGCCATTCCCCCCGCAGCCTGCGCCACAGTCCCGATCGCGGGGTCGGTGGCGCTCTTTCCGGTCCGCCGGATCTACTGCATCGGGCGCAACTATGCCGCCCATGCCATCGAGATGGGCCACGACCCGGATCGCGAACCGCCCTTCTTCTTCCAGAAGAACCCCGACAACGTCGACGCATCGGGCGAGTTTCCCTACCCGGCGAAAACCGCCGACGTGCACCACGAGATCGAGATGATCGTCGCGCTGAAATCCGGCGGCACGAACATCCCGCTCGGCTCGGCGCTGGACCACGTCTGGGGCTACGGCGTGGGCCTCGACATGACCCGCCGCGACCTGCAGGGCGAGGCCAAGAAGATGGGCCGGCCGTGGGAGATCGGCAAGGCGTTCGAGCGCTCCGCCCCCATGGGCCCGCTGCACCCCGCCACCGATCTGGGGCATCCCTCCGAAGGGCTGGTGCAGCTTTCGGTGAACGGCGAGGTGCGCCAGTCGGGCGACCTCAACCAGATGATCTGGAAAGTGCCCGAGATGATCTCTTACCTCTCGGAGTATTTCGAGCTGGCCGCCGGCGATCTCATCATGACCGGCACGCCCTCGGGCGTCGGCCCTGTCACGGCCGGCGACGTGCTGGAGGCTCACGTGGCCGGGGTCGGCGACTTCACCCTGCGCGTCGTCTGACCTTCGGCTTCCAGGGCGGCCAAGGCCGGCAGAACCCGGGAATAGACGCTTTCCAGATGCCGCCGCATGGCGCGCGCCGCGCCGTCCGCGTCGTGCCCGGCGATGGCGGCCACGATGGTGTCGTGCTCGCGGAAGCTCTGGTAGTCCGCCTTCGGGCCCGACGTCAGTCGCCGTTGCCCCCAGACCATCGAATGCCGCACGACGTTGAGCGTCTCGAACAGGTAGATCAGCAGCTTGTTGCGGGTGGCCCGCGCGATCTCGTGATGCAGCTTGTTGTCCCACGCCTCGTAGCCGCGCCAGTCGGCCGCCGCGCGGCACCGCGCGGCGCGATCGCGGATCCGGTCGATATCGGCCAGCGCCGCATCTGCGGCCGCCAGCCGCGCCATCTCAGGCTCGATGATCATCCGCACCGAGACCACCTGCACCGGCGTCACAAGATCCCGCAGATAGGTCACGTCGGCCAGGTTCAGCACCGGGCGGGCGCCCACGAAGGTGCCCCGCCCCACATGGCGCCAGATCACGCCCTCCGCCTCCAGGTCCGCCAGTCCGCGCCGCAACTCGCCCCGCGAGACCCCCATCGCCAGCGCCAGATCGCGCTCGGGGGGCAGCCTGTCGTTCAGGCCATAGCCCCGCTGCTGGATGAAGGCGCGGATGCGCTCGGCCATCCCGGGCGATGACGGGCCAGGCAAGTGCCGGCCGGGCGGCCGCGATCCCGGCGGTTTCGGGCCGGTCACCTACCCAATCCGAACATTGGTCAATTGCGTCATGGCGCGCACTGGTGCCTCAATCGGGGCAGGAAAAGGATCGCGGGCGCCCCGCCGCGCCGCTGACAGGGCCCAGAATGGCAGGCTCCGGGCGCAGGCGGCAAGGCGGATCAGCGGCGGGGCGGCCATGCCGACGCGGCCGCACCAATGGGGGGAGACCGAAAGATGCGGCTTGCGACGATCATGGTCGGCGGCGTGCCGACTGCCGTATTGGTGATGGAGGATGACAGGATCCTCGATATCGCCGCCGCCACTGCCGCGGCGGGCGACAATACCGACCTTCCGCTCGCCGAAACCGGCCTTCAGGCGCTGATCGAAGCCGGGCCGGGCGCGCTGGACGCGCTGCGCGCCCTGCAGGCCAGCGCGATGGCCGGCGAGCTCGATGTCGCGATCCATCCGGCCGCCGGGCTGGCCTTCCTCGCGCCGTTGCCCGCGCCGCGCAAGAACGTCTTCTGCGTCGGGCGCAACTATGCCGCCCACATCGCCGAGGGCGAGAAGGCCCAGAACACCAGCATCGGCATCAGCGAACACCCGGTCTTCTTCACCAAGCCGCTCACCGCCGTCATCGGCCCGGGCGCCGAGATCCCGCTTTTCCCGCATGTCTCCACCGCCATCGACTACGAGGTCGAGCTGGCCGTGGTCATCGGCAAGGCCGGCCGCGACATCCCGAAGGATCGCGCCCTCAGCCACGTCTTCGGCTATACCGTGCTCAACGACATCACCGCGCGCGACCTGCAGCGGCGCCATGGCGGCCAGTATTTCAAGGGCAAGGGCCTGGACGGTTCCTGCCCCATCGGCCCCTGGATCGTCACCGCGGACGCGCTCGGCGATCCGCAGGCCCTCGCCCTGCGCTCCTGGGTCAACGGCGAGCTGCGCCAGGAGGACACCACCGCCTCGATGATCTTCGACATCCCCACGCTCATCGCCTCGCTCTCGGAAGGCATGACGCTGGAACCGGGCGACATCCTGGCCACCGGCACGCCCTCGGGCGTCGGTTACGCCATGGACCCGCCGAACTACCTCGAGGACGGGGATACGGTCGCCTGCGAGGTCGCCGGGATCGGCCGGCTCGAAAACCCGGTCCGCGCCATCTGAAACGGGGCCCCGCGCAGCACGGGAGCCACCGGACCACCAAGAACAGCTGACAGAAAATGGAGGAAACCATGCCGACTAGAAGAGTATTCTCAGCCGCGCTCGTCGTCGCCGCCCTGCCGCTGGCCGGGCTCGTTGCGGCGCCTGCCCACGCCCAGGACCTGCGCCAGATCACCTTCGTGCAGCCCAGCCCGTCCGCCATCAACTCCTTCCCGGTCTTCGTGGCCATCGGCGAGGGCTACTTCGCCGAGGAAGGCCTCGAGGTGCGGGTCGAGGCGATCAACGGCTCCGGCGCGGTGCTTCAGGCGCTCTCCGCGGGCCAGGCCGAATTCGGCCGCCCGGGTCCCGGCCCCGTCATCGCCGCCCGCTCGCGGGACGTGGATGCCGTCTTCATCTACAACGTCGCCGCGCGCAGCAACTTCGGCATCGTCGTCAAGGACGAGTCGGCGTTCCAGGAACCCGCGGACCTGGCGCGGCGAGGTGATCGGCACAGGCACCGCCGACGGCGCCGAGGTGGGCTTCGCCCGCAACGTGATGTCGGGCGCCGGCATGGTCGCCGGCGAGGATTTCACCTTCCTGACGGTGGGCGATGGCGGCCCGGCCACCGCGGCCTTCGGCAGCGATGCCATCGCGGCCTATTCCGCCTCCACAGCCGACGCGGCGATCCTGAACCTGCGCGGCGTGGCGGTGCGCGACATCACCCCGCCGGAATACGCCCGCTTCTTCGGCAACGGCATCGCGACGATGGGCGAGACCATCCGCGAGGACCGCGAGCTGGTCGAGAAGTTCGGCCGCGCCTTCGCCCGGGGCCATGCCTTCGCGCTCGACGACGCCAACCGCGAGGCGGTGCTGGCGCATCTGGCCGATGGCAACCCGCAGGAAGGCGAGGACAAGGACTTCCAGTCGTCCCTCTTCGATGCCGTGCGCTCCAAGACCATCCCCGTCGACATGAGCGAGGGCCTTGGCTACATGCCGCCCGAAGTCTGGGAGGAATGGCAGGACAGCCTCGTGGCCGGCGGCGAGATCGCGGAACCCCTCGAGGATCTCTCGGCCGCCTTCACCAACGAGTTCATCGAAGGCTGGAACGCGGCGATCGACGGATGACCTTGGCCGGGGCCGCCCCAACGGACGCGCCGGCGGCGCCTCTGCCCGAGGCGGCCCCGGTCTACGAGCTGCGCAACGTCGGCAAGACCTATGCCCGCAACAAGGTCACCGCACTGCAAGGCGTCTCGCTGACGCTGCGCAAGGGCGCCTTCTCGGCGGTGATCGGGTCGAGCGGTTGCGGCAAGTCCACCCTGCTCAAGATCATGGCCGGCCTCATCCCGCCTTCCACGGGGCGGGTGGTGCTGCAGGGCAGCCCCGGTCACCGGACCGCGCCGCGACATCGGGATGATGTTCCAGCAGGCGACGCTCTTCCCCTGGCGCACGACGGTCGAGAACATCGTGCTGCCGATCGAGATCCGCGATGGCAGCGCCGCCGCGCCGAAGGCCCGCGACCAGGCGCGCGACGCTGCTGGAGCTCGTCGGCCTCAAGGGCTTCGAGGATGTCTACCCCAACGAGCTGTCCGGCGGCATGGCGCAGCGCGCCTCGATCTGCCGGATGCTCATCACCGAGCCGGCCGTCCTGCTGCTCGACGAGCCGTTCAGCGCGCTCGACGAGCTGTCGCGCGACTTCATGAACATGGAGCTGCAGCGGATCTGCCGCGAGCGCGACGCCACCGCCTTCCTCGTCACCCATTCGATCCCCGAGGCCGTGATCCTCTCGGACGACATCTACGTCATGAAGCCGCGGCCCGGGCCGACTGGCCGAGACGGTCGACGATCGACCTGCCGCGCCCGCGCACGCTCGACATGATGACCACCCCGAAATTCGGCGACATCGTCGATCACATCCGTTCCCTGCTCGACAAGGGAGCCTTCCTGTGAGCGACACGTCCACGCCCGCGGAGCCGAGGTCCCCGAGCCGAGCGACACCGTCTGGGAGGAGGGACCTCGTTCCTCGACAAGGTGCCGCGCGCGGTCTCGATGGCCTTCGTCTTCCTCGTCTTCATCGGCCTCTGGCAGTTGGTGACCGGCTCGGCCTCGTCTCGCCGATCATCCTGCCGACGCCCGGGGAAACCTTCGAGGACCTGATCTTCGTCGGCCGCAACCTCGCTTCGGGCGGCTACATGCTGGCCGCGCTCTGGATCACCCTCAAGGAGGTGTTCTACGGCTTCGCGCTCGCCATCTTCATCGGCTTCACCCTCGGCGTGATCGTCGGCGAAACGGCCTTCGGCGAGCGCGCGATCATGCCCTATCTCGTGGCCATCGACACCATGCCGAAGGTCGCCTTCGCGCCGCTCTTCGTCGCCTGGCTGGGCTTCGGGATCGAAAGCAAGGTCGCGCTCGCCGCCTTCATCGCGACCTTTCCCATCGTGGTCGGCACCGCCGCGGGGCTGCATGCGGCCGACGAGAACTCGCGCATGCTCTTCAAGACGATGGGCGCCACCCGGCTGCAGACCCTGATCAAGATGAAGCTGCCCGAGGGCCTGCCGCAGATCTTCACCGGCCTCAAGATCGGCGCGGTGGGCGTGATGGCCGGCGCCATCACCGGCGAGTTCCTCGGCGGCGGCAAGGGCTTCGGCGAGCTGATCCGCGTCGCCGCCTCGCAGCTCAACACGCCGCGGGTGTTCTCGCTGATCCTCTATCTCAGCCTCGTCGGACTGGCGCTCTATTCCGCCGTCAGCTGGACGCAGCGCAGGGTGGTGTTCTGGCACAAGGAACGGGTCGGCCCCGATGCCGGCTGAGCCGGTCCGGATCGCGCCCCCTCGCCTGCGCGCCTTCGTCGCGGAGGCCTTCGGGTCGCTGGGCGTGCCGGGGCAGGACGCGGCCGCCGTCGCCGCGCTCATGGTCGAGGCCGACATGCTCGGCCACGACACGCACGGCGTCTTCCGCCTGCGCCAGTACATGGCCCGGCTGAAGGGGGGCGGGTGCAATCCGACCGCCCGGGTCGGCGTGCTGCGCGAGACGGCGGCGACGGCCCTCCTCGACGGCGACAACGGCCTTGGCCATCTGGGCATGCAGGCCGCCTGCGATCTGGCGATGCAGAAGGCAAGCGCGTCCGGCATCGGCTGGGTCGGCCTGCGCCGCAGCAATCATGCCGGGCCGCTCTCGATCTACGTGCGGCCGCAGGCGGCGCGGGGCATGATCGGGCTGGCCGCCGCCGTGGGCAGCGCCAACCACGTGCCGCCCTTCGGCAGCTCCGACATCCTGCTCGGCACCAATCCCATCGCCGTCTCGGCCCCCAGCGGCGGCGCGGACGCGTTCGTGCTCGACATGGCGACGACCGTGGCGGCCATGGGCAAGATCAAGGTGCTGGCGCAGCGGGGCGAGGCGATGCCCGAGGGCTGGATGATCGGCCGCGACGGCAAGCCGCTGACCGACCCCGCGCGGCGCACCGAAGGGTTTCCGCTGGCCATCGGCGGCGCCAAGGGCTTCGGCCTTTCGGTCGCCATCGGGCTGCTCGCCGGGGTTCTCAACGGCGCCGCCTTCGGCTCGGAGGTTGCGGACTTCACCGCCGATACCACCAGCGAAACCAACACCGGGCAGTTCGTGGCCGCCATCGACATCGCCGCCTTCGGGAACCCCGCGGAGTTCGCCCAGGCGGCCGCGCAGGTCTTCGCCGAGATGCGCGCCGCCACCCCGCTTCAAGGCCACGGCCCCGTGCGCCTGCCGGGCGATGGCAAGTCGGCGCGGATCGCCGCCGCCGAGGCCGGCGGGCTGGCGCTCGATCCGGCCCTGTGCCGGGATCTCTCGGCGCTCGCCTCGGAATACCGGCTGCGCGATCCCTTCGGCTGAGCCTGCCCGCCCTTCGCCACGCCGCCCTGCCCCGTTTCATCCTGCGTCAGGATCGACATCCCGGCCCGCAGGGTGGATAGTCCGCCCGAACCGCCAGATCGAGCCGGCCACGCCGGGGCGCAGACCCCTCCGGCGCCGCCGGCTGCTCGGCGCCCACCGCCAGAACAGGATCACCGTGGTGCAGGACTCCATCGACCCGTCCGACCTCAACGACCTGATCCTGCGCAGCATCGTCGATCACGCGATCGTCACCCTCGATGCCGCGGGGCGCGTCACCAGCTGGAACGAGGGCGCCGAACGCATCCTTGGCTGGACCGAGGCCGGGATCGTCGGCCGGTCGGCGGATGCCTTCTTCACCCCCGAGGATGTCACCCGCGACCGCCTCGAGACCGAGATGCGCGTCTCCCGGGCAGAGGGCCGCTGTTCCGACGAGCGCTGGCATATCCGCAAGGACGGGCGCCGCTTCTGGGCCAGCGGCCTGATGATGCCACTCCTGTCCGCCGACGGGGGCACGGCTGACGATCACGCGGCGGGCTTCGTCAAGATCTTCCGCGACCGCACCTACGAGCACGAGACAGACCGCCGGATCGCGCTTCTGGAAAGCCGCGCGGCGCTCGCCATGCGCCGTTCCGGCAGGGTCGGGGTGTTCGAGCTGGACCTGCAGGCCGAGGTGATCATCGCCGATGCCACCTGCATCGAGATGCACGATCTGGCAGGCGACCCCGCGCCGCGCGAGATCCCGGTGGAGGCCTTCTACGGCAACATCCACCCCGAAGACGCGCCGGCCTTCCGCGCGGCGCTGGAGCGCACGGTGCGCGACGGCGCCGATCTGGATGCCGCCTACCGCGTGCGGCTCGCGGCGCCGCGCCACCGCTGGGTCCAGCTGCAGGCCACCCTGCACCGCGACGACGAGGCGCGCCCCGCGCGGCTTTCGGGGATCGTCGTCGACGCCACCGAGCAGCAGCACTTCGCCGCGATGCAGCAGGCGCGCCTGGGGTTCATCGACGCGCTGCGCGACCGCGCCGACCCGGGTGACGTGGCCGGCCTCGCGGCCACGGTCATCGGCACCACCCTTCAGGCCGGGCGCGCCGTGGACGTTGCCGTCTCCGGCGCCGGCCGCGCCCTGGAGATCCGGGCGGCGTGGCGCGCGGACGGCGCCGGCATGGCGGATGCGGGCGGCGGCGCCTCCGGCCTCGCGGCGTTCCTGCCGGCGCTCGAGGCTGGCACGGCGCTGGTGATCGAGGATGCGCAGCAGGACGGCCGGCGCGCGGAGGCCGAGGCGGCCGCGGCGCTCGGCCTCAGGTCGCTCATCGCCCTGCCGCAGGTCCGCGAGGGGCGGCTTCGCTCGTTCTTCGCGGTCGGCGAGGCCGGGGCGCGCAGCTGGTCGCAGGCCGAGATCGACTTCGTCGGCGCCATCGTCGACCGGACCCAAACCGCCATCGACCGCGCCCGCGCCGAGGCCGCCCGCGACCTGCTGGTGGCCGAGATGGCGCACCGCATGAAGAACATGCTGACGATCGCGCAGGTGATCGTCAGCCAGACCCTCGGCCGGTCGAACGACATGGCCACCGCGCGGAAGGCGGTCGCGGCACGGATGAAGGCGCTCGGCGAGGCGCAGGACGTGCTGACGAAGGTCGAGCACGATCAGGCCGACATCCGCGACGTGGTCCGCGGGGCGCTGAAGCCGCATTGGGGCGGCGCCGGCCGGATGACGGCCGAGGGGCCGGCGGTGGAGCTCGGCTCCCAGCAGGGGCTCGGCCTGTCGCTGGCGCTGCACGAGCTGGCCACCAACGCCCTCAAGCACGGGGCGCTGTCGAACGAGGCGGGCCAGGTCGCCATTTCCTGGACGCTGAAGGACGGCGGGCTGAAGTTCCGCTGGGTGGAAACGGGCGGCCCGCCGGTATGCCCGCCGGCCGCGAAGGGCTTCGGCTCGAACCTCCTCGAACGGGTCGTCGGCAGCTATTTCGGCGGCACGTCGACGGTGGCCTACGATCCCGCCGGCGTCGCCTTCACCCTCGAGGGCAGCGTGCTGCGGCCGTCCTGATCGGCAAGGCGCGGGCCTGGCGGAACGCCCGCACGGCAATCCGGCGGAACCGCCGCACACCAATCCAGAGGAACGCCCGCGCTGCGGCCCTGGCGGCATGCCCGCACCAGGGTCTCGAAACCTCCCCCCGCCCCGTCCGCCGCGCACCGGCCCTTGAGGTCGCGCCCCCGCCGGGCCACTTATGCCCCTCAGTCCACCCAAAGGAGCCCGCGCCATGACCGACGTCACGAAAGAGGCCGTGCTGGCGCAGCTCTCCAAGGTCCGCGGGCCGGACCTCACCGGCGATCTCGTTTCCCTCGGGCTCATCGAGGGGCTGCACATCGCCGGCGCCAAGGTCACCTTCGCCATCCGCGTCCCCGGCGACCGCGCCGCGCAACTCGAACCGCTCCGCTCCGCGTCCGAGAAGGCGGTGCGCGACGCGCCGGGCGTCGAGGCCGTGACCGCCGTGCTCACCGCCGAACGTGCCCCCGGGGCGCAGTCGGCCGCGCCCAGGCCGCCCGAGCCGCCGCGCCTCAAGCCCGCCTCCGAACGTACCGCCCCGCCCAAGGGCGGGCTGAAGCCGAAGTCCGAGGTGCCCGGCGTCGGCGCCATCATCGCCGTCGCCTCCGGCAAGGGCGGCGTCGGCAAGTCCACCACCTCCGTCAACATCGCATTGGCGCTCTCCGCCCTCGGTCTCAAGGTCGGCATCCTCGACGCCGACATCTACGGCCCCTCGATGCCGCGGCTCCTGGGCGTCGCCGAACGCCCGAACGCTATCGAGGGCCGGATGCAGCCGCCCCGCGCCTACGGGCTCAAGGTCATGTCCATGGGGTTCCTGGTGGACGAGGACGCGCCGATGATCTGGCGCGGCCCCATGGTCATCTCCGCGCTCACCCAGATGCTGCGCGACGTCGACTGGGCGCCGCTCGACGTGATGGTCGTCGACATGCCGCCGGGCACCGGCGACGCGCAGCTGACGCTCAGCCAGAACGTGCCGCTCGCCGGCGCCGTCATCGTCTCCACCCCGCAGGACATCGCGCTGATCGACGCGCGCAAGGGGCTCAACATGTTCCGCAAGGTCGAGGTGCCGATCCTTGGCATCGTCGAGAACATGAGCTATTTCCTCTGCCCCTCCTGCGGCGATCGCTCCGACATCTTCGGCCATGGCGGCGCGCGGGCCGAGGCCACCCGCCTCGGCGTGCCGTTCCTGGGCGAGGTGCCGCTGCACATGGATATCCGCCGCACCTCCGACGGCGGCACCCCCATCGTTGTAAGCGACCCCGATGGCCCCCATGCGCAGACCTACACCGCCATCGCCACAGCGATCCGCGAACGGCTGCGGGTCGAACATCCGGCCTGACGTCCGTTTCGGCGGCCGCGCTTCGGGCTGCCGTGACGGGCGGCTGGTGCGGCCGCGTGTCCACCGGCCCCCACGCCCGCGCTTCGGCCAGCGTTCGCGTCCGCATGCCCGGCAGCTTTCATGCCCGCGTGTTTGACATCACGCGGCCCCGCATGCTTTTGTATCCTCAGCATAGCGCAATCCGGAGGGGAGGCCTGGTGAACGCATCCGTCGCGCAATACGCGATCGCCGAAGAAGACCGCCTGCGCGCGGATCTTTACGCGTTTCTGGCCCGTCATCTCGCTGCCGCGCCCGGCGTCGAGGACCTCGCCGGCATCGCCGGGCTGCAGGGCGACGATTCGGACCTGGGCCGCGCCTTCGCCGATCTGGCGCAGGCTGCCGGCCACACCGCGCCCGCCACGGTCTCCGCCGAATACGACGCGCTCTTCATCGGCATCGGCCGGGGAGAGCTCGTGCCGTTCGGCTCCTACTACCTCACCGGCTTTCTCAACGAAAAGCCGCTGGCCCGCCTGCGCGAAAGCCTCGCGGCGCTCGGCATCGCCCGCAGCAGCGCGGTGAAGGAGCCCGAGGATCACATCGCCACGCTGATGGAAGTCATGTCGGGCCTGATCGGCGGCGCCTACGGCACGCCTGCCAGCCTCGCCGCGCAGCAGGGCTTTTTCGACGCGCACGTCGCGCCCTGGGCCGCGCATTTCTTCACCGACCTGCAGAAGGCCAAGGCGGCCGACTTCTACCGCCCCGTCGGGCGGATCGGCGAGCTTCTGACCCGCATCGAGTTCCGCCGCCTTCGCGATGGACTGACCGAAACGCCCCGAAAGGACCCCGCCATGCCAGACGCCACCAGCCCGAAAGCCGCCCCCGACCGCCGCGCCTTCCTGCGCCTCGCGGGCCTCGGCACCGTCGCCACCGGCGCGGCCCTCGTCACCGGCGAGGCGGCGGACGCCGCGCCGGTCGAGCCCGCTGGCTCCGGCTACCGCGAAACCGATCACGTGCGCGCCGTCTACGCCGCCGCGCGCTTCTAGAACCTAACAAGGGCCCGCCGCCGCGCCGCGTGCGGCCGGGCCGGCCAGAGCACGGGGAGAGTCACGAGATGCTGCGCAAGAAGACCGCCGGGGCCGCCACGCCCCCCGCCTGTCCGCCGCCCATGGCCGCGCCGCCGGCGCCACGCTCGACCGCCGCGGCTTCCTCAAGCGCTCCGGCCTCGCCGTGGGCGGGCTTGCCGGCGCCGGCGCGCTCGGCCTGCCCCGCACCGCCCGCGCCGCCGGAACCGTCGCCAGCCCCGGCGACGTCACGGTGGTCAAGTCCGTCTGCACCCACTGCTCCGTCGGCTGCTCGGTGCTGGCCGAGGTCTCCAACGGCGTCTGGGTCGGCCAGGAGCCGGCCATGGACAGCCCGTTCAACATCGGCGCCCACTGCGCCAAGGGCGCCGCCGTCCGCGAGCACGCCCACGGCGAGCGCCGCCTGAAATACCCCATGAAGCTCGTCGCCGGCAAATGGGAGCGCCTCAGCTGGGACGCCGCCATCGACGAGCTCGGCGACAAGTTCCTCGCCATCCGCGAGGAATCCGGCCCCGACGCCGTCTACTGGCTCGGCTCGGCCAAGCACAACAACGAGCAGGCCTACCTCTTCCGCAAGTTCGCCGCCTACTGGGGCTCCAACAACGTCGACCACCAGGCGCGCATCTGCCATTCCACCACCGTCTCGGGCGTCGCCAACACATGGGGCTACGGCGCCATGACCAACAGCTACAACGACATGCACAAGTCCCGCGCGATGTTCATCATCGGCGGCAACCCGGCCGAGGCGCATCCCGTCTCGCTCCTCCACATCCTCAAGGCCAAGGAAGAGAACAACGCGCCCCTGATCGTCTGCGACCCGCGCTTCACCCGCACCGCCGCCCATGCCGACGAATACGTGCGCATGCGCCCCGGCACCGACGTGGCGCTGGTCTGGGGGATCCTCTGGCACATCTTCGAGAACGGCTGGGAAGACGCCGAATTCATCCGCCAGCGGGTCTGGGGCATGGACCAGATCCGCGAAGAGGTCGCGAACTGGACGCCCGAAGAGACCGAGCTGGTCACCGGCGTCCCCGGCTCGCAGCTCCGCCGCGTCGCCCGCACGCTCAGCCAGAACAAGCCCGGCACCGTCGTCTGGTGCATGGGCGGCACCCAGCACACCAACGGCAACAACAACACCCGCGCCTACTGCATCCTGCAACTGGCGCTCGGCAACATGGGCACCGCCGGCGGCGGCACCAACATCTTCCGCGGCCATGACAACGTGCAGGGCGCCACCGACCTCGGCGTTCTCTCCCACACGCTGCCCGGCTATTACGGCCTGGCCCCCGGCGCCTGGGCGCACTGGGCCCGCGTCTGGGGCGAGGATCTGGACTGGCTCAAGGCCCGCTTCGCCACCACCAGGAACGAGGCCGGCGAAGACGTTCCGCTGATGAACGAAACCGGCATCCCCGTCTCGCGCTGGTTCGACGGCGTGCTGGAAGACGTCGAGAACATTGACCAGGACACCAAGATCCGCGCCATGGTCTTCTGGGGCCACGCCCCCAACAGCCAGACCCGCATGAAGGACATGAAGGCCGCGATGTCGCAGCTCGACACGCTCGTGGTCATCGACCCCTACCCCACCGTCACCGCCGTGATGCACGACCGGACGGATGGCGTGTACCTGCTGCCCGCCTCGACCCAGTTCGAGACCTACGGCTCGGTCACCGCCTCCAACCGCTCGCTGCAATGGCGCGAGAAGGTGGTGGAGCCGCTGTTCGAAAGCCTGCCGGACCACATCATCCTGCACAAGCTGGCCACCAAGCTCGGCTTCGCCGACCGCCTCTTCCGCAACATCGAGGTCAACGGCGAAGAGCCGCTGATCGAGGGCATCACGCGGGAGTTCAACCGCGGCATGTGGACCATCGGCTATACCGGCCAGACGCCGGAGCGGATGCGCGCCCACATGGAAAACCAGCACATGTTCGACAAGACCACCCTGCAGGCCGTCGGCGGCCCGCTCGACGGTCAGTATTACGGCATGCCCTGGCCCTGCTGGGGCACGCCCGAGATGAACCATCCCGGCACGCCCAACCTCTATGACATCTCGCTGCCGGTGGCCGAGGGTGGCCTGCCCTTCCGGGCCCGCTTCGGGGTGGAACGCAACGGCGAGAATCTCTTGGCCGAAGGCTCCTATCCCGTCGGCTCCGAGATCGAGGACGGCTATCCCGAATTCACCGTCGCCATGCTGAAGTCGCTGGGCTGGGACAAGGACCTGACGGAGGCCGAGAAGCGCAGCATCGGCTACGTCGCGGGCATGGACGGCTTCCTGCCGCCCGGCGAGGAGGTGGGCGAGGCTGGCATGTCGCCCTTCCCGTCCGATTACGACGAGAAGGCCGGGACCGTGAACTGGAAGACCGACCTCTCCGGCGGCATCCAGCGGGTCGCCATCGCCCATGGCTGTGCGCCCTTCGGCAACGCCAAGGCCCGGGCCGTGGTCTGGACCTTCCCCGACCCGGTGCCGCTCCACCGCGAGCCGCTCTACACCGCGCGGCGCGACCTGCTGGACAAGTACGCCACCTACGAGGACCGCAAGTTCTACCGCCTGCCCACCGCCTATGCCTCGATCCAGCAACAGGATTTCAGCAAGGACTATCCCATCGTCCTCACCTCCGGACGGCTGGTCGAATACGAGGGCGGCGGCGACGAGACGCGCTCCAACCCGTGGCTCGCCGAGCTGCAGCAGGACATGTTCGTCGAGATCAATCCGGGCGACGCCAACGATCTGGGCGTGCGCGACGGCGAACAGGTCTGGGTCGAGGGGCCGGAAGGCGGGCGGGTCAAGGTCATGGCCATGACCACCGAACGGGTCGGCCGCGGCGTCGCCTTCATGCCCTTCCACTTCGGCGGGCATTTCGAGGGCGAGGACCTGCGCGACAAGTATCCGGCGGGCGCCGACCCCTACGTCCTGGGGGAATCGACCAACACCGCCCAGACCTATGGCTATGACAGCGTCACCCAGATGCAGGAAACGAAAGCCACGCTTTGCAAGATCGAGCGGGCGTGAGGGAGGTTATCTAGATGGCACGCATGAAGTTTCTCTGCGACGCCGAGCGGTGCATCGAATGCAACGCCTGCGTCACCGCCTGCAAGAACGAGCACGAGGTGCCGTGGGGCGTGAACCGCCGCCGCGTGGTCACCATCAACGACGGCAAGCCCGGCGAGCGCTCGATCAGCGTCGCGTGCATGCATTGCTCTGACGCGCCCTGCAAGGCGGTCTGCCCGGTGGATTGCTTCTACGACACCGAAGACGGGGTCGTGCTGCATTCCAAGGACCTGTGCATCGGCTGCGGCTACTGCTTCTACGCCTGTCCGTTCGGCGCGCCGCAATTCCCGCAGGCGGCGAATTTCGGCTCGCGCGGCAAGATGGACAAATGCACCTTCTGCGCCGGCGGGCCGGAGGAAGACATGTCGAACGTCGAGTTCGTCAAGTACGGCCGCAACCGGATCGCCGAGGGCAAGCTGCCGCTCTGCGCCGAGATGTGCTCCACCAAGGCGCTGCTCGCCGGCGATGGCGACGTGGTCAGCCAGATCTACCGCGAGCGCGTCGTCTCCCGCGGCTTCGGCTCCGGCGCCTGGGGCTGGGGCACCGCCTATCAGGACCAGCAGGACGGGTGAGGAGTTCGGGCGGCAGGGCGGTCTTGTCCGGCCGGCGGGCGCGGGCGCGCCCGTTTCGCCGGGTTGCCGGTTCGCCGCTCCGGCAACGCCGTCACCCGTCCGCCGCGCGCCCGCCCGTGTGCCCGTCAATGTGCCCTTGTCATGCGAATGCCCGACTGCGCTCTGACGGAAGATCACGCGCGGCCCGCCGCCGCCTTTCGGCCGGGCTGCGACCGCAACTCCCGATCCGTCGGCACGTCGCGGAAGGCTCAGCCCGTGCACTGGCCCGCTCGCGCTCCGACCGAAGATCGGGTGCCGCCGGCCGCCGTCCACAGGGCGGGCTGGCGCGGCAGGCAAGCGGCGGTTCGCCGGGTTTTCGCAGCCTCCGGCGGACCGCCGATCCTTAACGACACCCTCCAGAACCGCCCGCAGGGGTCCGACACAAAGCCGACCCAAAGCCGACCGAACGCCGACACTTCGTTTTCACCGTTTTTGCCCCAGCAGGAGCCTCCGTCATGACCCGTCTTCCGGCCCTCCTGGGCGCCCTTCTCCTCGCCCTCCTCTTGCCGCTCGCCAGCCTCGCGCAAATGGCGGCAGAGCCGGGCAGCGGCCCGGTCGAAGGCGCAACCCCCGGAAATACCACGGCTTCTTCCTCCGCCGATGCCGATCTCTGGCGCGCCGTGCGGCAGTCGGGCAACTTCACCACCAGCGCGCCGGATCCGCAAAGCGGCGTCCTCATCCAGTCCGGCGGGCATGACTGGCAGCAGTTCCGCGACGGCCCCCTCGCGATGTACGTCGCCTGGGCCATCACCGCGATTCTTGGTCCTGTTATCAATCTTCTACGCAATCCGCGGCCGCGTCCGGATCGAGTCCGGCCGCTCCGGCCGCACCCTCCAGCGCTTCGCCCTCATAGACCGCGCCGCCCACTGGCTGCTGGCGTCCAGCTTCATCGTCCTGGCGCTTACCGGCCTGAATTTGTTGTTTGGTCGCAAGGTAATACTCCCCGCACTCGGGCCCGAAGCCTTCGCCACCATGACGCTCTGGGGCAAGATGATGCACAACTACGTCGGCTTCGCCTTCGCCGTCGCCGTGGTGCTGGTCTTCCTTCTCTGGGTCGCCAACAACATCCCCCACCCCCGCGACGCCATGTGGCTTCTCCGGGGCGGCGGCCTCTTCGGCGGCGGGCATCCCCCGGCGAAGAAATTCAATGCAGGTCAAAAGCTTATCTTCTGGGTCGTGGTCCTCGGCGGCGTCTCCATCACGCTCAGCGGCTGGGCTTTGCTGAACCCCTTCACCACCACCATGATGGCCGACACGGCCGAGAAGCTGAACCTCCTCGGCCTCGCCCTGCCCACCGACCTGACCCCCATGCAGGAACAGCAGTACCAGTCCATTTGGCACACCGCCGTCGCCGGCGGCATGATCGTCGTGATCATCGCCCATATCTACATCGGCTCGGTCGGGATGGAGGGGGCGCTGGATGCCATGACCACCGGCGAGGTCGACGTGAACTGGGCCGAGGAGCACCATGCGCTCTGGGTCGCCGAGAAGCGCGGGCCGCCCCGGCAGCGGCACCTTCTTGCCGGCAGGCCGAAGCGCGGTTATCCGGCGGAATAGTCTTGCCTTTCAAGCTGCTCGCCTGGCTGGCAGCCCTGACCGCGGGGGCCACGGCCCCGGCTGCCGCGCAATCGGATCTGCCCCAAACACTGCGTGGCCATGGCGGCCCGATTCAGGCAGTCGCGGTCTCGGCCACCGGCGACAGGGCGCTCACCGGGTCCTTCGACTACTCCCTCATCCTGTGGGACATCTCCGCCGCAGACGCGGTGATCCTGCACCGCATGACCGGCCACGACGGCGCGGTCAACGATGTAGCGTTCCTGCCCGGCGGCACCCGCGCCGCGTCCGTCGCCGACGACGGCGCGCTGCTGCTCTGGGACCTTACGTCCGGTACGCTGGCCGAGGCCCGCCGGGCGGAACCTGTCAAGGCACCCGACATCGCGGTCTCGCCCGACGGCACCCGCGCCGCCGTCGCCCGGTGGGACGGCATCGCCCATCTCCATGATCTAACAACCGAAAACGCTCCGCCGGTGATCCTGGAAGGCCATCGCGGCAACGTCAACGCCGCCGCCTTCTCGGCAGATGGAAGCGTTCTCTGGACGGCCGCCCATGACGGCGCGATCCTGGAATGGGAGGCCGCCACGGGGGCGCTCCGCCGCCCGATCCACCGCCATGGCTGGGGCATCAACGCGCTGGCGCTGGCGGGGCCGGGGCGCCTCGCCTTCGGCGCGCTCGACGGAACCGTGGCCCTGGTCGACGTGGCGAGCGGCGCGCTCACCCAGATCGCGAAGTCCGAACGCCCGATCCTGGCGCTCAAGGCCTCGCAGGACGGCGTGCTCCTTGCCTACGGCGACGGGGCGGGCACGATCGGGGTCGTCACCGCCGAGGGGCTGGACCCGGTCGAGACCGGCCCGGTCACCTTCGGACCCGTCTGGGACCTCGATTTCGTGCCGGGCACCACGTCGCTCTATCATGCCGGGCTCGACGACTTCGCCGGCCTCTGGCGGATCGCCCCCCGCGACTTCGGCCCGATCCGCGCCGAGTTGCCCCGGCGCTTCCAGCTGCGCGACGCCGCCGGCCCGGGCGAGCTGGAATTCCTGCGCAAATGCTCCGTCTGCCATACGCTCACCCCGGACGACGGAAACCGCGCGGGCCCAACGCTGCACGCGCTCTTCGGCCGTCGCGCCGGAACGTTGCCCGGTTATCCCTACTCCCCCGCCCTCAGAAACCTCGAAGTCACCTGGACGGAAGCGACTGTGGCACAACTCTTCGACGACGGGCCGGACGTGATGGTGCCGGGAACCAAGATGCCCATCCAGCGCCTGAAGAGCGTGAAGCGCCGCGACGACCTGATCGCCTTCTTGAAAAGCGCCACCGCCCCGATAGAGTAGCCGGGCGCGACGGGGGAGGGACCAACGCCTTGAAATCCATACTACTGGGGCTCGTCGCCATGGTCGCCATCGCGGTGCTGGCCTGGGGCGTCCGCTCGACCGTCAACGATACCAGCGCCGCGCATTTCCAGTCCGGCGACAGCGTGCGGCTGGAGGGCGAGCCCCTGACGGCCACGGAGGAGACACGATGAGCGACACCTTCAACATGTCGATGCGCAAGTTCCTCAAGCAGGTCGGCGTGACCTCGCAGCAGGAGATCGAGCGGACCGTGCGCGAGATGGATGGCGGCGCAGGCCATCTGGACGTGAAGGTGGTGCTGACCGCCGACGGCACCGATCTGCACCATGAGGTGACCGGCCGGATCGATCTGACCGACCCGCCCGAATGAAGGTGGCCGCCGAACCGGTCCTGCCGCCGCTGCTGAGCGGACACAGGCTGGGGGCGGCTGAGGATCCTTTTGCGGTGGCGGCGGCGCGGGCCGACGATCTGGAGGCCGGAGATCTCCTGTGGGCGCCGGATCCGGCGGAGATGCGCCTGGCGCTGGTGCTGGAGCCCGCGGTGCCGCGGGCGCGCTGCGCCGAGATGCTCGCCCTTGCGATGGTGGCCTTCGGCGATGCCGCCGCCGTGCTTATCCCGGCGGAGACCCCCATCACCTATACCTGGCCCAACCTGATCCGCCTTAACGGCGCCGTCGCCGCGAGCGGTCGGCTCTGGATGACGCCCGAAGCGAAGGAGCCGCCGGCGCGGCTGGTAGTTGGCCTCGCCGCGACGATGACGCCGACGGAGGCGGGCGACCCCGGGCACACGCCCGACCGCACGACGTTCCGCGACGAAGGCTGCGGCGATGTCACGGCCCTGGCCCTGCTGGATGCCACGGCGCGGCATCTGGTGGCCTGGCTCTACCGGTGGGAGGAAGACGGGTTCGCCCCGGTGCAGGACGCTTGGTGGGGGCGGCGGGACGCGCGCGTGCCGCTCGACCGGCCCGGACGGCTGCTTGGCCTCGATCTGCACGGCAACGCGATGCTGGAAAGCGGCGGCCTTGCGGTGTTCGACGCGGTGGGGCTGGCGGCATGAAGTTCCTCTCGTCGATCCGCTTCGATGCCAGCGACACGGCGGTCTACGACCTCGCCGCGCCCGAGAGGGAATGGGCGATCCCCGGCGGCTTCGCCTTCGCCGAAGACACGGGCGAGATGCTGGTGGGCAAGCGGCGCCAGGCCTTTGCCCATGGCTTCCTGTCGCTGGCCGGCTTCGGGCGGACCACCTTCGTGACCGTGGCGACCATCGCGCCGGATGTGCGGGCCGGGCTGGCGCTGGCGCTCGCCGACCATCTTGTGGCACGTTACGGCGCGCCCGGGCGGGACGCCGCGCTGCCGGCCGCCGAGGCCGAGCTTGCCTTCGCCGAGGATCTGGCCGCCCCCCTGGCCCCCGGCGCGGTGCTGACCGTGGCGCGAGAGCTGGACGAGGCCGGGCAGATCCGCGAGGCCTTCCGGGTCATCGACCGCCCGGGCTCTTGCGCCACGGGTTCGGTCTGGCAGGTGGTGCCGGCCTGACATGCCCCGCGATTTCTGGAAATCCGCCGGCTACGCGCTGGTCGGTCGCGACGCGCGCGGCTGGCTGACGGTCACCCCAGACTATCTGCGCGCCTACTACACCCGGCCCGAGCTGCACCCCGTGGAAGAGAGCTGTGCCGCCGAACACACGCTCTTCGAGCGCCTGATGGAGGCGCCGCTCGCGCCCGTGGAGCAGGCGGAGATCGCCGCCATCGCCGATGCCGACGCGGCCGCGAACTGGCGCATCGCGCTGCAGTTCCGCGATCATCTGGCCGCCCACGGCACGATCGAGGCCGCCTATGCTGCGCTGTTCCGCGGCGGCGCGGTGACGATCCCGCCGGTCTTCGTGGATCAGATGGTGCACCTGATCCTGCGCGGCCTTCTGGCGGACGAGGCCGACCCGATGGTGCTGCGCATGGCCGAGCTGTTCTTTCGCGAGCAGATCGCGACGATCGGCGAGGATCAGGTGATGCTGGCGGATGCCGAGGTGGTCGAGATGCGCGCCGAAGCCCGGCCGGCGATCCCCCTCGCCCGGCCCCGCGAGGCGGAGATCGAGGTGCTGACGGAGGAGACCGCGCATGTCTGGTGGGCCCGCTCCGACAGGTTCGACACCGCGGTCGACTTCCGCTTCACGCAACCGCCACAGGATGCGCTGGCCCGCGTGATGGCCCTCTGGATCGCGCATTTTCATGGGGTTTCCGTGCGTATCACCGCGATGAGCGCCATCCGCGATGCGGCCTGGGCCTGGCATGTGGGCCTCGATGCGCAGGCGACCGCGATCCTGAACGCGCTCTATGCCGGAGAGGAGCCCGAGGCGGCGGTTCTGGCCCGCATCCTGGCGCTGTGGCGCCTGGAGTTCGAGGACCCCGCCGTGATGATGGACAGCGTGGCGGGCAAGCCGGTATATCTGGGAAGCGCCGTGAACGCGGGCGGTCGGCTTGCCTTCAAGCCGCAGAACCTGCTGACGAACCTGCCGTTGCGGCGCGACTGAGGGAGGGAAACGACATGGCGCAGACCTATGCCCGCGGCACGCGGCACCGCAGCCCCGGCACGCCGATCTGGGCGCGGCTGATCGCGCTGGTCATCGCGGCGGCGCTGATCGCGCTCTTCTGGATCAGCTGGTCGGATGAGGTCACCGCGCTGGTGGAGGGCCGCGATCCCGGCGGCGAGCCTGCCAGGGAGCAGGCCGCAGCGGCCGCCGAGACGAACCCGGCACTCGAGGCCTGCCTTGCGGACCGTGTCGGCGACGTCGACCAGATGCGGGACGAGGGCGTGATCGACGAGGCGCAATATGCCGCCTTCCGCACCCGGGCGGAGGATCTGTGCCTAGCGCAGAATTCGAACTGAGGCGGAGGGATCCCGCCTCGGTAGCCGCCCCGGCCTTGCTCGGAGGCCCCGCGCCGCCGCTCAATCCTCGATCAGGAAGTCCTCGGCGCTCAGCCCCGCGTCGCGTGCCTTGAGGTAATCGTCGGTCGTGCGGGTCCTCGCCCTCGCGCCCGTTGCGAAGGGGTCGTCTCCGCCGGCCGCTTGGGTCGTGACGCGGCAATCCTCGCACATCTCGATCAGCCGCGCGCGCTCGGGTGACGCAAACATCGCGTGCTTTCCGGCCAGCTGATCCTTGATCCGGGCGATGGTGGCGCGGGTGGCAAAGGGTTTGCCGCATTCGATGCATTCGAACGGCTCTTCGTGGTGCAGCGTCACCGGCTGCATCGCCGCGGGCGCAAGGTTCAGCCGCGGCTCGGGCGCCAGCGCGTTCTCCGGGCAGGTGCCGACGCAGAGGCCGCATTGCACGCAGGCCGCCTCGGTGAAGCGCAGGGTCGGCTCGCCGGGTGTGTCGAGCATCGCGCCCGTGGGGCAGGCAGAGACGCAGGCCATGCAGAGCGTGCAGGCCTCTGTGTCGATGGCGATGCGACCATAGGGGGCGCCGGGCGGAACCGGCAAGATGTCCGGCCCACCCTCGGGGCGCAGGACCGAGAGAACCGTGCGGGCGACGTCGCGCTTGCCGCCGGTGGCGGCGAAGCGGCGGGCAGGCAGCGGGCCATGCCGCACCGCCCCGTGCAAGGCGGCCTCGACCGCATCGGGATCCGCCTCGGCCAGCAGGGTCAGGCGCCCTGCACCGAGGCACAGGCCTTCGGCGATGCCTTCCGCCAACGCCATCTGGGTGCGCAGCGGCGGAAGCTCCTCGGCCAGGCGCGGATCGGCCAGCACCGCGACGCCGGCGAACCCCGCCGCCAGTGCGCCCAGCAGCTCCACGTGCCCCGGCAGCGTGGCGGCGTGCAACTCCAGCGGGACCACACGCGCCGGCAGCCCGCGCCCGAACCGCGCCATGGCGGCGATAAGCGGCGTTCCATGGCCTGCATCGTGCAGAAGCAGCACCGGCGCGGTGCCGCCCGCCGACGCATAGCCATGCGCCATCGCCTGCACCTTCGCGGCGAAGCCGGCGCGGTCGGGGTAGAGGTAGCTGATCGAGCCTGTCGGACACACTGAGGCGCACGATCCGCAGCCGCCGCAGATCCCGGCATCGATGGCCACCCCGTCCCCAAGCTCCGCGACGGCACCGGCCGGGCAGGCATCGAGGCAGCGGGAACATCCGGTGATCCGCGAGCGGGAATGCGCGCAGGTCGCCGCATCGTAATCGACGTAGATCGGCTTTTCGAACGTGCCGACCAGTTCGCCGGCGGCGAGGATCGCCCTCAGGACTTCCGCGGGGTTGCCGGGATCGGCGCGCAGGTAGCCGTCGCGGTGCAGGTGCCCGGGCACGAGGGGGGGTCCGCCGGTGAGGTCGACCACGACCGCGCAGGAAGTCGCCGCACCGTCGCGCGCAGCCTCGAACGCGAAGGCCGCACGACTTTGGGGCAGAAGCGGCGCGTAGTCGTCGATGGTCAGCGCGAAGGCCCCGAACGCGCCCGTCATCGTCGCCACCCGCCCGCGATAGACGGGGATGTCGCCGCCGGGCGGCATCGCCGCATCGCCGGCCTCGGGCATCAGCAGGGTCACCGACAGGCGTGCCGAGAGCAGGCGCGCGGCGTCCACCGCCGCCTGGCCGGTGCCGTAGACCAGCGCCAGCCCATCGGACTCGATGGCTTTCAAACGCGCAGGAGCGACCTCCACCGCCGCCGCGGCGCGCAGGGCCGCGATCTTCGGCGCCGCGGCATCGGCCTCCACGGCCCAGCCGGCCGCCTCGCGGATGTTGAAGAAACCCACCCTGTCGCCCGCCCCGGCCTCCGTCGCGACCTCGTGGAAGAGCGGCGCTTCCTGTGTGCAGGCCACCAGCAGCGGCTCGCCCTGCGCCAGCGCCTTCTCGAAGGCCGAAAGCTGATCGCGGCAAAGTTGGGTGTGCAGGCGCGCGGCCGGTACGCCCGAGCCCTCGGAGAGGGCCGGGGCGGGCATCGTGCCGCCGCAGTCGCAGATCAGGCAGGTCGGCCGCGTCGCTTCGCCTGCCATGCCGTTGCCTCCCCGAAAGCTCCCCGGCCATCTGCGCGGGGTCGCGGCAGCCTAGTTTGGCGCCCCGCCCCCCACAACCCGAACTTGCCTCGCGCGCCCGGTCGGCCCACACTGGCGGAATGAGCTCACCCGCACAGCAGCGCGAAGCCTTCCTGCCGCTCGGCATCGTCGTGGAGCGGCGCCCGTCGCGGCATCCCTGGGGCAGCCCCGTCTGGCAGCCGGTCGCCGCATATCTCGCCCCGGCCGGGGGCATCGCGCCGTGGACGGTTCTGGCCGAAGGCCCGGGTTTCACGCGCTACCACGCCGGCAGCCGGACCCTTTCGCTTCATCGCAAGGACACGCCCGCCTACCGCGAGGGGCTGATGCAGGCGCGGCCGGTGCTCTACGTCACGCTCAGGCAATCCGAGGGCGCGTGGCCCTGGCAGCCGCACCTCGTCACCGCATCACCCTTCGAGGCACAGGATTACGGCGACACCGACGATACGCTGATCGAGAAGGTCGCGATGCCGGAGCCCGTGGCGGCCTTCGTGCAGGCCTTCGTCGAGGCGCATCACGTGGAGGAGCCGTTTCACAAGCGAAAGCGGGTGCGGATGGACGTGGAGGAACAGAAGTTCGGGAAGGCGGCGGTGTTCACACCATTGACGCGCCAGTGACCGGCGGGGAGGAGGGCGCGTTCCTCAGCCGCTGGTCGCGCCGCAAGCGTGCGGTGGAGCCTGCGCCGGAACCGGACGCCGCCGCCGAGCCGGACGCCGCGGAGCTGGCGGCCAACCGCGCCGCGGCAGAGGCGGTGGACCTCGACGCGCTCGACCGGCACAGCGATCTTTCGACCTTCCTGAAGAAGGGCGTGCCAGTGTTGCTGCGCCAGCGCGCGATGGCAGCCCTCTGGCGGTCCGACCCGCTCTATGCCAACCTCGACGGCATGGTGGATTATGGCGAAGATTACGGCCGCAAGGAGCTGCTCATGCCGGCCCTGAAGTCGGCCTGGGTGGCGGGGCGTGGCTATGCGAAGGCCCTCAGCGCCGAGGCCGAAGGCGCACGACCTCCCGGCGACACTCCCGGCGATCCGCCAGGCGGGCTGCCTCCGGGAGGCCCGCCGATCGAGGAGCCGGCCCCGGAGCCGGACCTGCCCCCCGATCCGCCGCCCGCTGATGTGCCGCCGGAGATCCCGCCCGGGCCGCCCGAGGATCTGCCGGGCGACGTGCCTAACACCCCACCGCTCGATCCGCCGCAACTCTCGCTCCGGCACAGGCTGTCGCTCGGCCGCGCCTAGGCTAGAGCCCGGGATCGGCCAGGTGGTTGCGCAGCATCTCCGCATAGGCCTTGGTCATCTTTTCTACGAAGGGTTCGTGGGCGTCCACGCCCACCACGTTCTTGCCTACATGCGCCGAGTAGCGCGCCGAGGCATAGAGGAACGCCATGTGCAGGTCGGTCGCCGGCACCTCGCGGTTCTGGCGGTTGGCGACGTCGATGAACCTGTCTGCCAGCTTCAGGAAACGCGCATCGGTCATCGCGCCCTCGGCTTCGGCGGCGCGTCGCTGCTTGCGGTTCGGAGTATCTTCGGCCATGGCGCCCTCCCCTTCGGGGCCAATCTAGGCCGGGCGCGCCGGGCCATGCCACCGCTTTCCGGCCCCCGCCACCCCTGATACCTTGCCCGCCACGGAGGTGCCCCATGAACGAGATGCCCAGACCCGGCCGGAACGCCACCGGCATCGCGGCCGCCATCGCCACCCTTACGGAGCGGTTCGGGAGGCGGGTGGAAGTGGGGCAAACCCTGCGCGATCAGCATGGCCACACGACCACGTGGATCCCCTGCCAGGCGCCCGACGCGGTGATCTTGCCCGAGAGCACGCAGGAGGTGCAGCAGATCGTGCGGATCTGCGCCGAGCATCGCGTGCCCATCGTGCCGTTCGGCACCGGCACCTCGCTGGAGGGTCAGGTGAATGCGCCCATGGGCGGGATCTGCCTCGATTTCAGCAAGATGAACCAGGTCTTGGCGATCCATCCCGAAGACATGGATTGCGTGATCGAACCCGGGATCACCCGGAAGGGGCTGAACACCGAGCTGCGCGCCACGGGGCTGTTCTTTCCGGTCGATCCGGGCGCCGACGCGTCTATCGGCGGGATGGCGGCGACCCGGGCCTCGGGTACCAATGCGGTGCGCTACGGCACGATGAAGGACGCAGTGCTGGCGCTGAAGGCGGTGCTGCCTTCGGGCGAGGTGGTCACCACCGCACAGCGGGCGCGCAAGACCTCGGCTGGCTACGACCTGACGCGGCTGATCGTGGGCGCGGAAGGCACGCTGGGGATCATCACGGAGCTGACGCTGCGCCTGCACGGCATCCCAGAGCACGTCATGGCGGCCTCCTGCACCTTTGCAGATGTGGGCGCCGCCTGCGACACGGCCATCGCGGCGATCCAGGTGGGCCTGCCCATGGCGCGGATGGAGCTGCTCGACGCGCAGTCCGTTGCGGCGATCAACGTCTATTCCAGGATGTCGCTGCCGGAGGCGCCGCTTCTGCTGCTGGAGTTCCACGGCACCGAAGCCGGGGTGGCCGAGCAGGTCGCCACCTTCCGCGAGCTGGCGGGGGGCAATGGCGGCGGCGCTTTTCAGGAGGCGACCACCCCGGAGGCACGCACCCGGCTCTGGCAGGCGCGGCACGACTTCTACTGGGCGGGGCTCGCGCTGCGCCCCGAGGCGGAGGGGCTGAGCACCGACGTCTGCGTGCCTGTCTCGGCGCTGGCGGATTGCGTGCGGCAGGCACAGCGCAAGGCCGCGGAGATGGGCTTCATGGCGCCGGTGCTGGGGCATGTGGGCGACGGCAACTTCCACGTGCTGCTGCTCGTCGACCGGGCGAGCGCGACCGAGATGGCGCGCGCGAAAGCCTATGTGGGCTGGCTGAACGATCTGGCCATCTCCTGCGACGGGACGTGCACCGGCGAGCATGGGATCGGCCAGGGCAAGGCGCAGTATCTGGAGCGTGAGCTTGGCCCGGGAGCCTTGGAGATGATGCGGGCGGTGAAACGTGGGGTGGACCCGCTGAACATCCTCAATCCGGGCAAGATCTTCGCCCTTGAGCCGGGCGGGACGCTGTAGAACAGGTATCGCTTCGTCGGCTCCGCCGGTAAAGGGCCTTCATCCTCCGGCTCGACCCGAGGATCTCCCATCGTTCTCTCCGCCACCGGGCTTGTGGATGACGGGCTTACCCCTGACGTGCGAGGCCATGGGATGTGGGGAGATGCCCCAGCATCGGCGTTGCCCGTGGTCTCAGAACGGCACGGCTGCCTTGAACGCCATGCCCCGGCCGCCATCGGGATGGCGCACGCGCAGTTCCTGCGCATGCAGCATCAGCCGCGGGGCCTCTCTGGCCGGGCCAGTCGCGTAGAACGGGTCGCCCAGGATCGGATGGCCGATCGCCAGCATGTGCACCCGCAGCTGGTGGCTCCGCCCCGTCACCGGCATCAGCCGCATCCGCGTTTCGGTCTCGCCCCGCCGCAGCACGCGCCAGTCGGTCTGTGCGGCGCGCCCGGTCTCGTGGTCCACCCGCTGGCGCGGGCGGTTCGGCCAGTCCGCCGCGATGGGCAGGTCCACCCGCCCCGTCCGCTCCGCGACCGCCCCCCAGACCCGGGCCACATAGGTCTTCTTCGTATGCCGCTTCTCGAACTGCAGCCCCAGATGGCGCTGCGCATGGGGGGTCAGCGCGAAGACGATGACGCCCGATGTGTCCCTGTCGAGCCGGTGGACCAGCAGCGCCTGGGGCCAGACCGCCTGAACCCGGGTCAGCAGGCAATCGGTCAGCCCCGGCCCCTTGCCCGGCACCGAAAGCAGCCCCGCCGGCTTCGCGACTGCGAGAAGCTGGTGATCGTCGTGCAGGACGTCGAGCGGCGTGTCGGGGGGATCGTAGGCGCCGGGGCCGAGGTCGGCGCCTCCGGTTGGGCCAGTGTCTGGGCCAGTGTCTGGGCCAGTGTCTGGGCCGGTGTCTGGGCCGGTGTCTGCGCGGGGAAGTTCACTCAGGGTCGAACACTCCGGCCAGCAGGGCCGCCAGTCCCTCGGCATCGGCTGCATCGAAGGCCGCTGGCCGGTCGCTGTCGATGTCGAGCACCGCGATCAGCGTGCCGCGTCGGATCACCGGCAGCACAATCTCGGATCGGGTGGTCGCCGCGCAGGCGATATGGCCCGGAAAGTCCTTCACGTCAGGCACCAGCTGTATTTTCCGCTCCCGCGCCGCCGCGCCACAAACGCCGCGCCCGAACGGGATCGTCAGGCAACCATGCCCGCCTTGGTAGGGCCCGATCTTCAACATTTCAGGCCCGGTGACCCGGTAGAAGCCCGTCCAGTCGAACCGTTCGTCGGAATGGTGCAGCTCGCAGGCCAGCGTCGTCATCAGCGCCACGTCGTCCGCCTCGCCCTCCGTCAGGGCCATGACGCGGGCGGTCAGGGCGGGATAGTCGAGGCTCACGACAGTTCCACCGCCACTGCGGTCGCCTCGCCCCCGCCGATGCAGATCGCCGCCACGCCCCGCCGCAGGCCGCGGGCTTCCAGCGCGTGCAGCAGTGTCACCACGATGCGGGCGCCCGATGCCCCGATTGGATGGCCGAGCGCGCAGGCGCCACCGTTGACGTTGACCACGTCGTGCGGCAGGCCGAGTTCCCGCATGAAGGCCATCGGTACCACGGCGAAAGCCTCGTTGATCTCCCACAGGTCGACATCGGCGGCCGACCAGCCGAGCTTGTCGAGCAGCTTGCGCGCTGCGGGGACGGGGGCGGTGGTGAAGAGCCCCGGGGCCTGCGCATGGCTGGACTGCCCGACCAGCCGCGCCCGCACCCGCAGCCCCTGCGCCTCGGCGGCCACCGGGCTCGCGAGCACCAGCGCCGCCGCTCCGTCCGAGATCGAGGAGGCGTTGGCGGCCGTCACCGTTCCGCCCTCCCGGAAGGCCGCCTTCAGCTGCGGGATCTTCTCGGGACGCGCCTGCCCCGGCTGCTCGTCTTCCGCGACCACGGTCGCGCCCTTGCGGCCCGGCACCGCGACCTCCGCGATCTCCGCCGCGAAGCCGCCATCACGCTGCGCCGCAACCGCCCGTTCCAGCGAGGTCAGCGCATAGGCATCCTGGTCTTCGCGGGTGAACTGATACGCCTCGGCGCAATCCTCGGCATAGGTGCCCATCAGCCGCCCGGGCTCGTAGGCATCCTCCAGCCCGTCGAGGAACATGCTGTCCATCACCCGCCCATGGCCCAGCCGCGCGCCGCCGCGCATCTTGGGCAGCAGGTAGGGCGCGTTCGTCATGCTCTCCATCCCGCCGGCGATCATCAGGCCCGCATGGCCTGCGGCGATCGCGTCGGCCGCCTGCATCGCGGCGGCCATCCCCGAGCCGCACATCTTGTTGATGGTCAGCGCCGGCACGCCCTCGCCCAGCCCCGCCGCGAACCCGGCCTGCCGGGCCGGTGCCTGCCCAAGGCCCGCGGGCAGAACGCAGCCCATGACAACACCCTCTACCGCATCGGTCCGCGCGCCGGCTTCGGCCAGCGCGGCGCCGATCGCAACGCCGCCAAGCGCCGGCGCGGCCGAACCGGCAAGAGCCCCCTGCAGGCCGCCCATCGGGGTTCGCTGCGCCCCGCAGATCATCACATCCGTCATGTGGCGGCCCCGTTCCTGCCAAAGTGGATACCAATTCGTAAGACTCCAGCGATAGCAATGTCAAAGCAACCTATGCGGAGCGGCATTATGGACCTCGCCTCGGAGACGGTGGACGACACCCTCGTCATCACGGCAAACGAACCGCGGATCGATGCCGCGGCGGCGATCCAGTTCAAGGACGCCATGCGCAGCCTTACGGACACTTCCTGTGGGCGGGTCGTTCTCGATCTCGGCGCGGTCGATTTTATCGACAGCAGCGGCCTTGGCGCCATCGTTGCGGCCATGAAGCAGCTCGGCAAACACCAGAAGCTCGACCTGGCGAACCTGCGACCGAACGTGCTTAAGGTTTTCCATCTGACGCGAATGGATACGGTCTTCGCGATCCATGGCGACCGCGATGCCGCCCTCGGCCGCGCGGCCGATGTCGCCTGAAGCGCCTCCCATCCTCGATCCGGGAGTTCTGAACGCGGATCGGACGTGCCCCGAGGCGCCGGTGTTCACAACCTGGATCCAGGCTAGCCCGGAGGGCGTTCGCCACGGGCTCGCGCGGCTCGAGCAGATGCTGCGTCAGGCGAAGGTGCAGGACGATACTCGTGGAACGGTGCTGATCGTCCTGGGCGAGGTCATGAACAATTCGGTGGAGCATGCCTGCCGGTCAGAGGGTGGGCGGATCGCGGTGGCCTATGCCCTGCGGGAGGGCAGGCTCGATCTCGCCGTATGCGACAATGGCGGGCCAATGCCCGATGGATTGATGCCGAAAGGCGCAGCAGTCGATGTCGATGTCGATCTTGCGGAAATGCCGGAGGGCGGGTTCGGATGGTTCCTCATCCGGCAGCTCGTGAGAGATCTGGAATATCGGCGCAACGACGGCTGGAACCGGCTGAGCTTTTCGATCGCGCTGGACGCCGCCTGATCGCCTCACCTCGGGCCATTGCCGGACCATCTGGACCGCAGGGACGGAAACGCGCCTAAGGGAGCGGAACAACATTCGCGCCGCACGCGCTGATCGCGCCTTTCCGGCCGCAGCCGCTTGGCATAGGACGAACGGGTCCCACGACACCACGAGGTTCGATGCGCGACTTTCACCTGCCCGGCCGCTCGGCCGTCTTTGCGATGAACGGCATGTGCGCCACGTCGCATCCCATGGCCGCCCGTGCCGCGATCGATATCCTGCGCAGCGGCGGGAATGCGGCTGACGCTGCTATCGCCGGAGCGATCCTTCTCGGCATCGCAGAACCGCAGATGGCCGGCCTCGGCGGGGATTGCTTTGCGCTCGTAAAGCCGGCGGGCGAGGCCCCGGTCCTCGCACTGAACGGTTCGGGGCGCGCGCCGCAGGGCCTGGACCCGGCGAAGCTGCGGTCCGAAGGACATGTCGCCATGCCCGCCCACGCGGCGGCGGCGGTGACCATCCCGGGCGCGGTCGATGCCTTCTGCCGCCTCTCTGCCGCCCATGGCCGCCTCGGGCTCGACGCGGTCCTCGCCCCCGCCATCGAGGCGGCGGAGGCGGGCATTCCCGTGGCTCCCCGGGTCGCCTTCGACTGGGTCGAGGGCGCCGGAAACCTCGGAGAGGCGGCGCGCCGGCATTTTCTCAAGAACGGGCGCCCACTGCCCGCCGGCGCGGTCTTCGCCGCGCCCGGGCAGGCCGAGGTTCTTCGCCGGATCGCGCGAAAAGGGGCAGAAGCATTTTATGGCGGAGAGGTCGCGGCAGATATGCTGGGCGCCCTCATTTCCGCCGGAGGCACCCATACCGAGGCCGACTTCGCCTCCACGCAGGCGGATTGGGGCAGCCCGATCAGCGGCACCTACAAGGGCATCGACCTTCTGGAACATCCGCCCAACGGCCACGGTGCCACGGCTATCCTGATGGCCAACATACTGGCGGAGTTCGATCTGCCCGCCTTGCCGCCGTTCGGCGCGGCTCGCGCGCACATAGAGGCCGAGGCGACGAAGCTCGCCTACGATGCCCGCAACCGCTTTCTTGCGGATGCCGACCACACGACCCGGCTCGATCACATGCTGGCGCTGAAGACCGCCCGCGGCCTGGCCGCGCTCATCGATCCCGCCCGGGCCATGGCCGATCCCGTGGCGCTCGCCGAAAACGTCCACAAGGAAACCATCTACATCACCGTGGTCGATCGCGACCGAATGATGGTCTCGTTGATCTACTCGATCTACGACACGTTCGGCAGCGGCATCGCCTCGCCCGAATTCGGCATCTTGCTGCACAACCGCGGCGCCGGCTTCACGCTTGCCGCCGGCCATCCCAACGAGGCCGGCGGCGGCAAGCGGCCCATGCACACGATCATTCCCGCGATGCTGGCCGAAGGCGGCCGCATCACCATGCCCTTCGGCGTCATGGGTGGCGCCTATCAGCCGGCGGGGCATGCTCGGGTGCTGACCAACCTCCGGGACTACGGCCTGCACCCGCAGGCGGCGCTGGATGCCCCTCGCATCTTCTGGGATGCCGGGGTGCTGAAGGTAGAGCGAGGATATGACGCAACCGTCCGGGCCGAACTGGCCGAGATGGGGCACCGGGTGGAAATTCCACGTACTCCGATCGGCGGCGCGCAGGCGATCCGGATGAACTGGGATACCGGCGTGCTCGAGGGCGCCTCCGACCCCCGCAAGGACGGCTGCGCGCTCGGCTACTGACGGCTCAGTTCAACTGAGCCTGCAAGGGATAGAACCCATCGCTGAACTCGCCGAACATGTCGGTCAGGTCCGGGTGATCCACCGGCTCTCCGCTGTTGTCCGCCAGCAGGTTCTGCTCGGAAACGTAGGCGACATAGTAGCTCTGCTCGTTCTCGGCCAGCAGGTGGTAGAATGGCTGGTCCTTGGAGGGGCGCGCCTCTTCGGGGATCGCGTCGTACCAATCGTCGGTGTTGGCGAATTCCGCGTCCACGTCGAAGACAACCCCGCGAAACGGATGCTTGCGATGGCGGACCACTTGCCCGAGCTTGAACTTGGCCTGTGTCTTCAGCATTGACCTCACTCCGTTAAGGGGCCGCCTTAGCGCATTTGCCGCCGCGATGTCCATGCGGGGAAAACCCGACCACGTTGCGAACGCCCCGATTTCCGGGGCCTCGGACGCGCCTGGACTGCCGTTGACCTCGATCACGGGAATTTCCGTTTCGCCCGGGCCGCGATTGGTCTAGGATAAAATAAAACGAACCGCGCGAGGCAGAATGAGCAGCCGAACATGCGCGCTGATGCTTGTTATCCTGCTGTCCGCCTGTGGCGGCGATGGCGCGCCGCCGCGCGACCTCGAGAATGCCTGCAGCATCGTAGCTCAGCGCCCCTTCTATCTGCGCGCCATGAAGCGCACCGAACGGCGTCGGGGCATCCCCGTCGCCGTGCAGATGGCTACGATTTACCAGGAAAGCAAATTCCAGCCGGATGCGCGGACGCCGCATCAATATGCGCTCGGGGTGATCCCCCTTGGCCGGCAATCCTCGGCCTATGGCTATGCGCAGGCGCTCGACGGCACCTGGGACGAGTATCGCGCTTCCGCCGGGCGCAATCGCGCGCGCCGGAACAACATCCGCGACGCGACCGATTTCATGGGCTGGTACATGGACCTCAGCACGCGACGCAACGGCATCCCGAAGACGGACGCGCGCAACCAGTACCTTGCCTACCACGAAGGGCACGCGGGCTTTGCGCGCGGCAGCTACAACCGCAAGCCTTGGCTTCTGGGCGTGGCGAACAGGGTATCGAGCCGGGCCGCCCGATATGACAGCCAGCTTCGCAGTTGCCGCGTGGTCCGCGGCTAGCGCCTCCCGATCTCGCGCGACACGTCGAAGAGGCTTGGCGGCAGGTTGCCTGGATTGGTAAAGGGCTCCAGGATGATCCGGGTCTTCTCGCCGGTATCCGAGGTGATCAGCCATTCCGAAAGCCGCACCGGGTTCTGATTGAAGTACATCCAGATTGTTCCGTATTCCGGGTGGTCCGGGTCCTGCGCCTGCACGATGGTGCGGTCGCCCTGCTCGCCATGGCCCGTGACCATGCGGGTACGCGTGAGGTCAACGTTGCGCGCCAGCAGGATGTTCAGGGGCGTCTGGCGAAGGGCGTACTGCTCCGGCCGTCCGCTGGCGCGGTCATCGAATACCGCCACCTGCCCGCCGCTGGCCAGCACGAGCGCCGCCTCGTTGGGCGGATCGTATTCGAAGCGCGCCCGCCCCGGGCGTTTCAGCGTGAGGGTTCCAGAAGAGCGGCTGCCGTCGCCGTTGACCTGCACGAAGTCGGCGCGGGCATTGGTCAGTGTATTGAGGTAGGTCGAGACCTCCTTGAGCGACAAGCGGTCGGCGGCAGCCGGGGCGGTGACAAGGCAGGCGGCAAGCGCCGCGGCAAACATGCGTTTCATGATGCGAGAATAGGCGTCCTCGCCCCGCCCCGCATCCCCCCGGACTTCACGAAACGGCGACGCGCTCATTGCTCGGGCACCAGAACCTCGCGCTTGCCCACGTGGTTGGCGGAGGAGACCAGCCCCGCATCTTCCATCTGTTCCACCAGCCGGGCGGCCTTGTTGTAACCAATGGCGAGCTTGCGCTGGATGTAGGAGGTCGAGCATTTGCGGTCGTGGATCACCACCTGCACCGCCTGATCGTAGAGCACGTCCTCGCCGGTGGTGTTGCCCCCGAGGCCCAGAACCAGGTCGATGTCGTCGGCCGCCCCGTCTTCCGGGCCATCCACGACGTTGCCCACATAGGCCGGCGGCCCGAAGGCCTTGAGGTGGTTGACGACCTCCTCCACCTCCTCGTCGCTGACGAACGGCCCGTGGATCCGCCCGATCCGGCCGCCGCCGGCCATGTAGAGCATGTCGCCCATGCCAAGCAGCTGCTCCGCCCCCTGCTCGCCGAGGATGGTGCGGCTGTCGATCTTGGAGGTCACCTGGAAGCTTATGCGGGTGGGAAAGTTCGCCTTGATCGTGCCGGTGATCACGTCGACGGAGGGCCGCTGCGTCGCCATGATGAGGTGGATGCCGCTGGCGCGGGCCATCTGCGCCAGCCGCTGGATGCAGGCCTCGATCTCCTTGCCGGCGACCATCATCAGATCGGCCATCTCGTCGACGATCACGACGATGTAAGGCAAGAACTCCGGCACCGTCTCCTCGGTCTCGAATACCGGATCGCCGGTCTCGTCGTCGAAGCCCGTCTGCACGGTGCGGCTGAACATCTCGCCCCTGCCGAGCGCGTCGGCCACCCGGCCGTTGAAGCCCTCGATGTTGCGCACGCCCATGCGGGACATTTTGCGATATCGCTCCTCCATCTCGCCCACGACCCATTTCAGCGCCACGACCGCCTTCTTGGGGTCGGTCACCACCGGGCTCAGCAGATGCGGGATGCCGTCGTAGACGCTGAGCTCCAGCATCTTGGGGTCGATCATGATCAGCCGGCATTCGTCGGGTGTCAGCTTGTAGAGCAGGCTCAGGATCATCGTGTTGATCGCCACCGACTTGCCCGAACCGGTGGTCCCGGCGATCAGCAGGTGGGGCATCTTGGCGAGGTTGGCCACTACCGCGCCGCCGCCGATGTCTTTTCCAAGCGCCAGCGGCAGCCTCAGCTTGCTGTCGCCGAAGTCGCGGGCGGCGAGGATCTCGCGCAGCAGCACCATCTCCCGGCGCTCGTTCGGCAGCTCGATCCCGATCACGCTGCGCCCCGGCACGGTCGAGACCCGGGCGCTGAGTGCCGACATGGATCGCGCGATGTCGTCGGAAAGGCCGATCACCCGGCTGGCCTTGAGGCCCGGCGCCGGTTCCAGCTCGTACATGGTCACCACGGGTCCGGGGCGGACGCTGACGATCTCGCCCTTGACGCCGTAATCGTCCAGCACGTTCTCCAGCATCCGGGCGTTCTGCTCCAGCGCCTCTTCGCTGAGATAGGTCTTCTCCACCGTCGCCGGGTCCATAAGCAGCGCCAGGGGCGGATGCTCGTACCCGTCCTCCCGCTCCTCCAGCGGCAGATCGGGCTGCGCCTCGGCCCGGGCCCGCGCGGAGGGCGCCGGGCGGGGGGCCGCCTGCTCCACCTTCGGCCGCGTCTCGGGGTAGCGAGGGATGGCGGCGGTAGGGATCGGAGCCATTGGGGGCATCTCGGCTTCGTCGTCCAGATCGCCGTCCACGTCGACCTCGGTGAGGCCGCCGCCGAGGCGGGAGGCCGTGAAGGGCGAGGCGCCCAGTATCACCGCGTCGTCGTCGTCCTCGGGCGCCGCGTCGGCGTCCGCAGGCGTTTCGCGCGGGCGGCCGAGCACGGGTTCGCGGCGGTCGCGGGCGCGCTCGGCGGCGCGCGTCCCGTCCTGCCGCACCCGCGAGCGGATCGCATCGGCGATGCGGGCGCGCACCCGGTCGTCGCGGCCCGCGTCGATCTCGTCGTCCTCCTCTTCGTCGTCCTCGATCAACGCGCCGTCCCACGCCTCGGCCGGCTCCGTACCGCGGCGGGCAACGATGCGTTGAAGAGTCCGGGCGCCGGGGCTGCCTCGTGCGGTACGGGCACATCCTCGGCCCGGGCCTCGCGTGCCGCGCGGCGTCGCGCCCGGCCCTCTGCCACCCGCGCGCTCGCGCCGCCGCCGAACCGGCCGAGCGCCTGCAGGGTCTGGTGCAGCGCCATCAGCAACCCGTACCACAGGAACCGCCCCGCGCCGGCAAGCTCGGCGCGCGTCGCGCCAAGCGCGTAGAGGCCGAGCGCCAGCAACCCCGCCGCGAGCCCTACGGCGGCGAGCTTCAGCCCAAGGCCCGGAGCGACCGGCAGCACGCCCACCAGAACCCCGAGGGCCGTGTCGCCAAAAAGTCCGCCGAGGCCGAAGGAATGCGTCCAGCCCGGCCCCGGCACCAGCGTCGCGGCGTAGACCGCCGCCAGCGCCACGGCCAGCGGCATGAAGATCAGCCGGGTCAGCGCCCGCTCGCTGCCCCGGTGCAGCACGAAGCGCAGGCCCCACGCCAGGGCCACGACCGCCAGCGCCCAGGAGCCTGCGCCGAGAATGACGTAGAGGGGCGCTGCCAGATGCGCGCCAACATGGCCCAGCAGGTTGGCCGGCGGCTCGCTCGACGTGCCGAGAAAGCTGGGATCAGTCGGCGTGTAGGAGCCGAGCGCCAGCACCAGCACCGCCCCGGCGGCCAGAAGGCCCGCGCCCATTACCTCCTGCGCCCGCCGCTCCAGCGCCGCCTGGGTCTCGGCGTCGAACAGGGGGTCACGGTGCCGGGTCTGGAAGGCCATCAGAAAAACCTCACTGGTAAAGGTGGGTGCGGATCGCCGACAGCCCGCGGACGACATCGTCCTGCGGGGCCACCAGCGCCGCCCGAATATAGCCGCGGCCCGGATTGCCCGAAGGCCCCTCGCGGCCCAGATATCCGCCCGGCAGAACCTTCACCCCGGTGCGACGCCATAAGTCGACCGTCGCGGCCTCGCCATCCGGCACCGGCAGCCACAGGAAGAATCCCGCCTCGGGCGAGCGGTATCCCGGCATGTCGCCCAGGATCGTATCGGCCTCGGCGAACTTCGCCACGTAGAGTGCGCGGTTGGCCACAACATGCGCCTCGTCGGCCCATAGCGCCTGAGCCGCGCGCTGCAGCGGCAGGGGCAGCGGCGTGCCGGCATAGGCCCGCAGCTTGCGCATGGCGGCGATGGCCTCCGGCCCGCCGGCCACGAAGCCCGAACGCATGCCCGGCAGGTTGGAGCGCTTCGAGAGCGAATGGAACACCACCACCCGCTCCGGATCGGCGCCCGCTGCCGCCACGGCTTGCAGCCCGCCATGGGGCGGCGCATGACGCCAGATCTCACTGTAGCATTCGTCGGCGAGAATTCGGAAATCGTGCCGATCCGCGAGCGCCAGAAGTTCCGCCCAGTAGGCGGCGCTCGCCACGGCACCCTGCGGATTGGAGGGCGAGCAAAGGTATGCCATCGTCGTCCGGTCCAGCACTTCGGCAGGAAGGCTGGCGAAATCGGGCAGGAATCCCGTCTCCTCCGTCGCTGCAACGGGCACCGGCTCGGCCCCTACGGAAAGTGCGGCGACCGCATAGACGGGATAGAACGGGTTCGGGATCAGCACCGCCGGCGGGCGCCCGCCCTTCGTTTCAGGGCAAAGCGCCATCGCGGCATTGTAAAGACCCTCGCGCGTGCCGTTCAGCGCCATGATCTGGCGCGCGGGGTCGAGGGATACACCATACCGCCGCTGTACCCATGCGGCGATCGCCTCCAGCAGCTCGGGCGCGCCCTCGTTGGGCGGATAGCGCGAGAACTCGGCGGCGGCCTCGGCGATGATCCCCGGTACCCATTCGGGAAACGGATGCTTCGGCTCGCCCAGCGACATCGGCAGCGGAACCCCGCCCGGCGGTATCCCGTCGAGCAGGGCCTGCAGACGCGGGAAGGCGTATGCCGGCAGGTCGGTGAACCGCGCGGGGTGCTGCATCGTGCCTCAAATCGCCGGGGGTCGTTCGCCGCCCCTTTGCGTCAAAAGGTATCCGCTTGCGCCCCGCCGGTCCAGCGCCGTGGGGCGCTCAGGCCAAGACCGCCTCCGCACCGGCACCCAAGCGCAACAGCGCCGTTTCCTCCCCCGGGGCGCCCATCAGGCTGATCCCGCAGGAGGGCGTGCCGGTGGGCAGGGTCAGCGCGCAGAGGCCCATCAGGTTGCCGATCCGTGTGTTGCGCAGCGTCATCAGGTTGCGCTCCACGTAATACGCATGGTCCTCAGCCACCCGCGCCATCTGCGGCGGCAGGATCGCGGCGGTTGGCACGATCACCGCGTCGACCCCCTCCGTCGCCGCGGCCCACTCCGCCCGGTACCCCTCCAGCGCCCGCCATGCACGGATGTACTCCACCGCCGAAAAGGCCGCGCCGGCGCGGAAGCGTTCGCGCACCTGGAAGAACATGGCGTTGGGATCGCGCTCGATGGCCTCGCCCCAGATCGCATAGGCCTCCGCCGTATAGAGAACCGCCGACAGCGCCATCGCATCGACAAGGGCAGGCACCTGCACCGGCACCAACTGCGCCCCGGCGGCGGCGAAACGCGCCAGCGCCGCCTCGTGTGCCAGCCCCGGCGCCTCCTCCAGATCGTCTAGCGCCACGGTCTCCAGCACCCCCAGCCGGGCGCCCGAAAGGCTGGCCCCGCCGAGATCGGGTGCCGCGCCACCGCCGAGCGCGGCAAACATCAGCGCGGCATCCTCGACGCTGCGGGTCAGCGGGCCGATCGTGTCGAACCGGGTCGCCAGCGGTACCACGCCCGTCAGCGGCAGCGCATTGTGGGCCGGCTTCAGCCCCACGAGATCGTTCCAGGCGGCCGGGATCCGCACCGATCCACCCGTGTCGGAGCCGACGGCCGCGGCAGCCAGCCCAAAGGCGACCGAGGCCGCGGCCCCCGAAGACGACCCGCCAGACACCGCGCCCGCATCGTTTACGCAGGGCGGCGAGCCCGCCATCGGATTGTAGCCCAGACCGGCGAAGGCCAGCTCCGACATATGGGTCTTGCCGAGGCAGGTGAGACCCGCCGCCGTCCCGCGCGCCAGAACCTCCGCATCCGCCTCGGGCACCCGGCCCTCCAGCAGGCGCGATCCCGCCTCCGTCGCCACGCCAGCCGTGTCGAAAAGATCCTTCCACGACACTGGCACACCATCGAGCGGCCCCAGCGGTGTATCCGCACGGGCCCGCTTCAAGGCGGCCTCCGCCTCCGCCCTGGCGCGGCCCTCGGTCAGGCGGGCGTAGATGCGCGGCGTCAGATCCGAGGCGGAGGCGGCTTCTAGGAAGGCCTCGGTCAGCTCCACAGGGTCGATCCGCCCTGCGGCGATGCCCCGGCCCAGGTCCGCGGCACTCTGGCGCTGCCATTCCTTCAGCATTTCGACCCTTTCCGACGTTGCGGGGCGCACGCTAGACGTGACCGGGCGGATGGACAATCCCGGGCGTCCGGCCATATTGCCCGGCATGACCCACGCCACCTCCTCCGCCCACGCAGGCGACGTCCTGATCGTGGGCGGCAGCCTCAACGGTGCAACGCTGGCGCTGGCTCTCGCGCAGGCCGGGCAGCCCGTGACCGTGATTGATGCGGCCACGCCCGACATCCCGGCCGCCCCCGATTTCGATGGGCGCAGCTATGCCCTGGCCCATGCCTCTGTGCGGATGCTTGGTGCGCTCGGCCTATGGGAAGCGCTGGAAGAGGCGGCGCAGCCGATCCTCGGCATCCGCGTCTGCGACGGGCGGGTGGGCGAGGGCCCCTCGCGGCACGTCATGGCATTCGATCATGCCGAGCTGGAAGAGGGGCCTATGGGCCACATGGTCGAAGACCGGCACCTTCGCCGCACGCTTCTGGAGGCCCTCGCCCGGCAGAGCGGCGTGACCCTCCTTCAGGGGCAGACCGTGCGGTCGCATCGGCTCGGGGCGGGCCGCATTTTCGCCACCCTCGTAGACGGAACCGAGCTTGGCACGCCGGTACTGGTGGGTGCTGACGGGCGGGCGGGCGGCGTGGCCACACGGGCCGGCATCACCCGCCGGATCACCCCCTACAGCCAGACCGCGCTGGTCTGCGCCGTGGCCCACGACCGCCCGCATCACGGCATCGCGCACCAGTTCTTCATGCCCGCCGGGCCGCTGGCGATCCTGCCGCTCCCGGGCAACCGCGCCTCGGTCGTCTGGACGGAGAACGCGGCGCAGGCCGCCGCTGTCCAGGCGCTGGACGATGCGGCCTACATGGATGTTCTGCGCCCGCGCTTCGGCGACTTTCTGGGCGCAATCCGTCTGGAAGGCGCGCGCTACACCTACCCGCTCGCCCGCTCGCTCGCCCGGTCGTTCACCGCCGAACGCGTGGCGCTCGTGGGCGATGCCGCCCGCGCGGTCCACCCAATTGCGGGGCAAGGCCTGAATGCCGGACTGCGCGACGTCGCGGCCCTGGCGGAGGTGCTGGTCGAGGCGCGGCGGCGCGGAGAGGACCCGGGCAGCGCTGACGTGCTGGCCCGCTATGCCAGCTGGCGCCGGTTCGACACGGCGCTTCTGTCATTCGCGACGGACGGATTCAATAGGCTGTTCTCGAACGACAATCCGCTGCTGCGGGCCGGTCGTGGCCTGGGGCTGAGCCTTGTGGGCAACACCCCGATGCTGCGCCGGGCCTTCATGCGCGAGGCCGCTGGGCTTACTGGCGATCTGCCCGCGCTGCTGCGCGGCAAGCCGATCTGAGCAGGCCCGCAGGGCTCAGTCCAGCACCCGCGCCTCGTCTTCCAGCATCACGGGAATTCCATCACGGATCGGGTAGGCCAGGTTAGCCTGCTTCGAGATCAGCTCCTGCGCCTCGGCATCGTAATCTAGCCTCGACTGGCTCACCGGGCAGACCAGCGCCTCCAGCATGCGACGGTCGAACCCTTTCGAGGCGGATGCATCAGGATCGTCGCTCACTGCATCATCTCCTCGCCGGTCCCGCCCCGCAGCGAGAATTCAATCAGGGTCACCAGCGTCTCGCGGCGGGTGCTGAGCGAGGGCGCCTCGAGCAGGGCCTGCTTGTCCTCGGGATCGAAGGGGCAGAGCATCGAGAGCGAGTTGATCAACAGTTCGTTCTCGGCCTCCTTCAGGCTTTCCCAATCGGTCGAGAGGTTGCGGCTCTCGAAGTACCGGCCAAGCAAGGCGAGAAATTCCTCGCGGTCGAACGCCTTGTCGCGCTCCGTGGTGCCCAGGTCACGGTCGAACCCGGCCCAGTCCACGTCGGCGCGAACGTAGGGGGTAAAGCCGCTGACTTCACGCTGGACCCGGAACCGCGACATTCCGGAAAGGGTGATCATGTACCGCCCATCTTCCGTTTCGGAGAAACCGGTCAGGCGCCCGGCACAGCCGATCGCGTGCAGACGCCTCTGGCAGTTTCCACCCGTTTTTCCGGCGGACTGGCCCGGAACGTCGCGCGGCTGGATCATGCCGATCAGGCGATGCGGGGTCTTCAGCGTGTCGTCGAGCATCGCAAGATAGCGCGGCTCGAAGATATGCAGCGGCAGCCGCGTTCGGGGCAGCAACAGCGCGCCCGGGAGAGGAAAGACCGGAATTGTTTCCGGCAGGTCGGCGGCTGACATCATGAAGTTCAATTAGTCCACCCGCCCGCTCAGGCAAATATCATCGAAGACAGTTTTCGCCGGCCGGCCAGCGCAATGGGGTCCTTGCCCGGCAGCGCGTCGAAGATCTTGAAGAGTTGGGCGCGCGCCGCCCCGTCGTTCCACTCGCGGTCGCGGCGGAAGAGGTCCAGCAACTCGTCCACTGCGCCCTGCACGTCGCCCTGGGCGTGCAAGGCGGCGGCATAGTCGAACCGGGCCTGGTGATCGTCAGGCGCCGCCTCGACCCGCGCGCGCAGATCGTCGGCCGGGCCGGCATTCATCGCCTGCCGCGCCAGATCGATCTGTGCGCGCGCAGCTTCCACCTCGACGCTCTTCGCAATGTCGGGGCCGGCGTTGTTCACCAGCGCCTCGGCCTGATCGATCTCGCCCATGGCGAGATGCGCGCGCGCCAAGCCGCCATGGGCCGCCGCGCTGCCAGGGTCCTCGCCGAGGATCGCCGCGAAGATCTGTGCCGCGTCCACCGCAGCACCCTGCGCCAGCATCTCCTCGGCCGCTTCCAGCGCCTCGGCCAGTCCGCCGTCGCCGCCGAGCGCCGCAACCTTGTCGATGAAGGCCTTCAGCTCCGAGGCCGGAAGCGCGCCTTGAAACGCGTCGACGGGCTGGCCCTGCCAGAATGCGTAGACCGTGGGGATCGACTGGATGCGCAGCTGCGCGGCGATCTGCTGGGCCTGGTCTACATCGACCTTCACCAGCTTCACCTTGCCGCCTGCCTCACGAACCGCGGCTTCCAGCGCCGGGGTCAGCGTCTTGCACGGGCCGCACCACGGCGCCCAGAAGTCGACGATGATCGGCACCTCCTGGCTGGCGCTGATGACGTCGGCCATAAAGGTCGCCTCGGTCGCGTCCTTGATTAGGTCGTCGGCCGGCGGCGCCGCCGGGGTCGAGCCGAATTGGAGCATGGGATCGCTCTCCAGAAGTCAGGAATTCAGCTCTATATGCGCATGTCGGGCGTGCGTGCCAAGAGCGGGAGGCAAGAATGGAGCGGATCGCGGCACTCTCCGGCAAGGTCATGGGGATGTCGCCGCAGGTCTGGGCGCGGCACGCCAACCCCTGGAGCGTCTATTCCCGCATCGCCTGCCTGCCGCTTCTGGTCGCCGCGATCTGGAGCCGCACCTGGATCGGGGCCTGGAGCCTCATTCCCATCGCCGCGGCGCTGCTGTGGATCTGGCTCAACCCGCGGGTCTTCCCGCCGCCCGCAAACACAGACAACTGGGCCTCGCGCGGGGTGATGGGCGAGCGGCTCTGGCTGAACCGAAGGGCATGCCCGGTTCCGGATCACCATGCCGCTTGGGCGCGAGGGCTGGCATTCGCCTCGCTGGTCGGGCTGCCGCCGCTGGTGGCCGGCCTCTGGCAGCTCGACCTTGCGATGATGTTGCTCGGACTGTCGCTGACGATGCTGCCGAAGCTTTGGTTAGTGGACAGGATGGGTTGGCTCTATCGAGACATGGCGGCCTCATCGCGACCGCAGGGCCAGGGGACGATCGATACTGCCATTGATCGGGATGGTGGGGCTAGGTCGTGAGGGTCGCCCCTGACGCTTCCGGCCGCCCCGGCTTTGGCGGCATCATGCCGTCGCCTCGCCATCGCAAGCTTCACCCACGATGCATTGCGCCGACAGGCTCAGGCCGCCCAGAATACCGCGCTTGATGCCGGATCGAGGCGAGGATGGACCTCCTCGCGGCCGTCGGCCAGCATCGTGGCACGAGACCTGAACCGCAAGACCGCCGAAATCCACATCCCGGCCGCGGTTCGCCCTAGACCCCGCAGAGATCCTATCCGTGCCATGGCATTAGCCGGAAGCGGGACGTCACGCCCCGGGCGGGGGCGGGAGGCCTGCGAGGATACCCACTACATCGGTCCGAGCAGCTCCATCACCCGCATTTGGAGTAGCCGCAGTCCGCGCAGGTCAGGCAGCCCTCGACCTTGCGCACGGCCGCGGCTCCGCAATGCTCGCAGGCGGGGCCGCGCGGTGCAGCGCCGCCGAGCGCGGTCACATCGGCTTGCGGATCGGCCTTCAGGCCCAGCCCCTCGCCCGCGATGAACCCGATGGCGATCAGGTGCCGCTCGATCACGCCGCCGATGGCCGCGAGGATCGAGGGCACGTACTTGCCGCCCATCCAGGCGCCCCCGCGCGGATCGAACACGGCCTTGAGTTCTTCGACCACAAAGCTCACGTCGCCGCCGCGCCGGAACACCGCCGAGATCATCCGCGTCAACGCCACCGTCCAGGCGAAATGCTCCATGTTCTTGGAGTTGATGAAAACCTCGAAGGGCCGGCGCCGACCGTCGGCGACGATGTCGTTGAGAGTGATGTAGATGGCATGTTCCGAGCCGGGCCATTTCAGCTTGTAGGTCAGCCCCTCCAGCGCCTGCGGCCTGTCCAGCGGCTCGGTCATGTAGATCACGTCCGCGCCGGAAGGCTCGGCCACCGGGGGTTCCACCTTGACCGGCGCCGGGGACGGTTCTGCCACGCTCAGCACGCTCCCGGTCACCGCGTTCGGGCGGTAGGTCGTGCAGCCTTTGCAGCCCTGGTCCCAGGCCGCCATGTAGACGTCCTTGAAGGCGGCGAAGTCGATGTCTTCGGGGCAGTTGATGGTTTTCGAGATCGAGGAATCGACCCATTTCTGCGCCGCCGCCTGCATGCGCACATGGTCCATCGGCGCCAGCGTCTGAGCGTTGACGAAATGGTCCGGCAGGGGCGCCTCGCCGTGGGTCTCGCGCCAGAGCTGCACCGCGTAGTCCACCACCTCCTCCTCCGTCCGCGTCCCGTCCTTCTGCAGCACCTTGCGGGTGTAGGCATAGGCGAAGACCGGCTCGATCCCGCTGCTGACGTTGCCGGCATAGAGGCTGATCGTCCCGGTTGGCGCGATCGAGGTGAGGAGAGCGTTGCGGATGCCCTTCTCGGCAATGGCTGCGCGCACGTCGTCGTCCATCGCCTGCATGGTCTGCCCGGCAAGGAACGGCCCGGCGTCGAAGAGCGGGAAAGCGCCCTTCTCGGCGGCGAGATCGGACGACGCCAGATAGGCCGCCCGCGCCACCGCCCGCAGCCAGCGCTCCGTCAGCGCCGCCGCCGCTTCGGAGCCATAGCGCGCGCCGACCATCAGCAGCGCATCGGCCAGCCCGGTGACGCCCAGCCCGATGCGCCGCTTCGCCGCCGCCTCGGCCGCCTGCTGCGGAAGGGGAAAGCGGCTGGCATCCACGACGTTGTCCATCATCCGCACGGCGGTGCGCACCAGATCGTCCAGGGCCGCCTCGTCCAGCGCAGCATCCTCCGCGAACGGCTCCGGCACCAGCCGCGAGAGGTTGATCGAGCCGAGAAGGCAGGCCCCGTAGGGCGGCAGCGGCTGCTCCCCGCAGGGGTTCGTGGCGGAGATCTCCTCGGCGTAATGCAGATTGTTGGCGGCGTTGATGCGGTCGATGAAGATGACGCCCGGCTCGGCATAGTCGTAGGTCGCCTGCATGATCGCATCCCAGAGCGCGCGGGCCTGGATCGTCCGGTGCACCTGCCCGCCGAAGGACAGCTTCCACGGTGCGTCGGCCTTCACGGCGGCCATGAAAGGGTCGGTGATCAGCACGCTGACGTTGAAGTTGCGCAGGCGGGCGGCATCGGCCTTCGCAGCGACGAACTCCTCGATGTCGGGGTGGTCGCAGCGCATTGTGGCCATCATCGCGCCCCGGCGGCTACCGGCCGACATGATCGTGCGACACATGGCGTCCCACACGTCCATGAAGCTGAGCGGGCCCGAGGCGTCGGCCGCCACGCCCTTCACCGCGGCACCGCGGGGGCGGATGGTGGAGAAGTCGTAGCCGATGCCGCCGCCCTGCTGCATGGTCAGTGCGGCCTCGCGCAGGGCTTCGAAGATGCCGCTCATGCTGTCGGGGATCGTGCCCATCACGAAGCAGTTGAACAGCGTCACCGAACGGCCCGTGCCGGCGCCTGCGATGATCCTGCCCGCGGGCAGGAATCGGAAATCCTCGAGTGCCGCGTAGAACCTTGGCTCCCATTCGTCGGGCGCGGCCTCGACCGAGGCAAGGCTCTGCGCGATCCGCCGCCAGGTCGCCTCCACGGTCTCGTCGATCGGGGTGCCGTCTGCGCTCTTCAGCCGGTATTTCATGTCCCAGATCTGCTCGGCGATGGGGGCGGCGAAACGGGTCATCGGCAGGGCTCCGGACGGTGAACGAGGGGGGAAATATCACTTTCGGGCAGGCTTGCCGCCGGGCGACAGGCATCTATGCTACACCCCAGCCTTGGGGGTGTCATCCGATGAATCGCATAAATCTGGTCAAGATCTGCGTCGGCGCCGAGCAGGTCGAGGATCTGATCGCCTGGCAGACGCTGCCTCGCGCTCAGGGCCCCGACGGGCAGCCGCGCCACGTCACCCGCATGTGGCCGAAGCGCGCGGCAGAGCTTCTGGCCGGCGGGTCGATCTATTGGGTGTTCAAGGGCACCGTGCTGGCCCGGCAGCGGGTTCTCAGGCTCGACGAGGTGGTGCGCGAGGACGGCATCCGCCGTTGCGGCCTGGTGCTCGACCCGGACGTGGTGCGGACGGAGGGGCAGGTCCGGCGGCCGTTCCAGGGCTGGCGGTATCTGGCGTCCGAAGACGCACCAAGGGACCTGCGGAAAGGCCGCGCGGCCGAGCCGACCCTGCCGCCGGAGCTGAACCGGGCGCTGGCCGAGATGGGAGTGCTCTAGGAAGCGACGTCTTTCTCGGGGTCGTCCGTCAGGTTGCGCCCCCACGGGCATCGCACCCCGGTCACGCCCGCGTTGGCTGAACCGGGGAATCCACCGCCCCGGCCGCCAGGCGCGATCTGGACCAAGACTGCGTCGCCCGCCGTCCTCAGGCCCGCGTCAGGTCGAGCCGCTCCAACAGGATCGCCAGGGTCTCTCGCGCGCCGTGCCGCCAATCCGCCTGCCGCGACTTGAAGAGCGTCGCCTGGCTACGATGCACCACGCCGTCGGCCAGTGGCTTGAGGTGGTTCGCCCGCAGCGTCTCTCCGGTGGAGGTGATGTCGGCGATCGCCTCCGCGCTGCCGTTCTTCACCGCGCCCTCGGTGGCGCCCTGGCTGTCGACAAGCCGGTAATCGGCCACGCCCTCGCGCTTGAGGAACTCGCGGATCAGCCGGTGATACTTGGTGGCGATCCGCAGGCGGTGGCCATGCTCCGCCCGGAACGCCGCCGCCGCGGCATCGAGATCGGAGACCGAACTCGACATCCACCCAGAAACGCGGCACCGCGATCACCAGATCCGCGTGACCGAAGCCCATCTGCTCGACCTCCACCACCTGATCGTCCCAGATGGCCAGCTTGTCGCGCATGAGGTCAGAGCCCGTCACGCCCAGATGAAGCCGCCCCGCCGCCAGCTCGCGCGGGATGTCGCCGGCGGCGAGCAGCACCAGCTCCACTCCCGCGATGCCGCGCACCGCGCCGGCATATTCCCGCTGCCCTCCAGCCAGGGCAAGGCCGATCCCGTGGGCGCCGAACCAGTCGAACGTCTTCTCCATCAGCCGCCCCTTCGACGGCACGCCGAGCCTGAGGGTCATCTCGCCGCCCTCCACCAGCCAAGCTGCAAGGCGGTCGCCGGGCGGATCATCCCGCCCACCGCGGGAATGGAGCGGCCGCCGCCCAGCACGCGGGTCAGCGCGTCGTAGCGGCCGCCGGTGGACACGGGCGGCAGGTCCGGCCGGCCCTCGGCATAGAACCCGAAGACGAAGCCGTCATAGTATTCCAGGGTCGTGCGGCCGTAGCTGCCCTCGAAATCGAGCGCGCCGGTATCGACCCCGCGCGCCTCCATTGCCTCGAGCCGCGCGGCGAGCCGGGCGACAGCGCCGGCGATGGAGGGTAGATCCACCGCCAGATCGCGCAGGCGTTCCAGGGCCACCGGCGCCTTGTCGCGCAGATCGGTGATCTGGTCGACGAGGGCAAGCTGCCCCTCCGCCATCGGCGTCTCCTCGGCATCGGCGGCAAGCCGGGCCAGGCGGTCGCGCACTTCCCGGCCGGTGCGCAGCCCGATCCGCGGCCCGGCGCCGGCCAGCACGTCCTCGCCCCGGGCGGCGCGTGCCAGCAGCGCCCGGCGCCCGGCCGGAACGCCGCCCTTGCGGCCCGCGAAACGCTCCATCAGCGTGCGGAACCGCCGGGGTCGCCAGACATGGCGCATCAGCGCGGCGCGCCTGTCGGCGGAGATCGCGAGGCCCGCGACCGCCGCTGTCAGGATGCCGATATCGCCGATGGCCGCGCGCAGCGGCAGGGGCGCCAGCATGTCGGCGATGGCGGCGAACACTTCGGCATCGGCGCGCGCCGGGTCGGCGCCGTCGAACAGCTCGAACCCCACCTGCAGGTATTCGCTGGGCCGTTCGGGGTCCGTCTCCTGCTTGCGGAAAACCTCGCCGGCATAGGTATAGCGGGCCGGGTCCGCCCCGTTCGCCATATGCTGCAACACCACCGGAACGGTGAAGTCGGGCCGCAGCATCCGTTCGCCGCGCAGCGGGTCGGCGGTCACGTAGGCGCGGGCGCGGATGTCCTCGCCGTAGAGGTCGAGCAACGTCTCGGCCGGCAGCAGGATCGCCGCCTCCACCGGCTGCGCGCCAAGGGCCACGAACCCGTCGCGCATGGCGGACGCAGCCAACCGGGCGGCTGCGGGGCTCGGTGGCAGGCGGTGCGGCATCTCAGGCCCGGCGATCCAGAAGCGCCCGGACCTCGGCCACCAGATCGGCGCGCGGCACCTCGATCTGCGCCGGCTGTGCCTTCCATTCCTCGACGCTGGCGCTCTCGGCGATCCGCTTGCCGAGGATCAGGTCCTTGATCTGCACCACGCCGCGCGCCGCCTCGTCGCTGCCCTCGATGATCGCCGCGGGGGCATCGCGCCGGTCGGCGTATTTCAACTGATTGCCGAAGTTCTTGGGGTTGCCCAGATAGGCCTCGGCGCGGATGCCGGCGGCACGAAGCTCGGTCGCCATCCCTTGAGCGGCCGCCATCCGCGCGCGGTCCATCACCGTCACGACGACCGGCCCCTGCCCCTCCGCTGCCACGGCACCCCTGGCCGCCAGCGCCGCCAGGAGCCTGTCGACCCCGATGCTGACGCCCGTGGCCGGCACCGCTTGCCCGGTGAAGCGCTTGACCAGATCGTCGTACCGCCCACCGCCGGCGACCGAGCCGAATTGCCGGGGATTGCCGTCTTCGCCGGTGATCTCGAAGGTCAGTTCCGCCTCGAAGACCGGGCCGGTGTAGTAGCCGAGGCCCCGGACGACGGAGGGGTCGATGACGATGCGGTCGGGGCCGTAGCCTTGGACCTCGAGCAGAGTAGCGATCTCGGAGAGTTCATCGATGCCTTCGGCGCCGATGGCGGACTGGCCCACGTTTGCGCGCAAGTTCGCGAGGGTCTCGTTCTGGTCGTTGCCGCGTGCATTCAGGAAGTCGATGACGGTCTGGGCTTGCCCGCCCGAAAGGCCCATCCCCTCGATGAAGGCACCTGACTCGTCCTTCCGTCCATCGGTGAGCAGACGGCGAACACCCTCCTCCCCCAGCCTATCGAACTTGTCGGCGGTGCGCATCAGGGCATCCCGATGGTGGCTGTCCTCATATCGTTCCAAACGTTCCGCCTGCTTATCGTTCATCATACCGGAACCGCCGAACACCGTCTCCAGGACCCCATCCAGCACCTTCCGGTTATTCACCCGCACCACGTAGTCGCCGCGCGCGATCCCCGCCGCCTCCAGCGCATCGCAGAGCATCGCGCAGATCTCTGCGTCCGCCGCCACCGAAGGCGCACCCACCACGTCCGCGTCGCATTGATAGAACTGCCGGAAGCGCCCCGGCCCAGGCTTCTCGTTGCGCCACACGGGGCCCATCGCGTAGCGGCGATAGGGCGTGGGCAGATCGTTGCGGTGCTGGGCATAGACGCGGGCGAGCGGTGCCGTCAGGTCGTAGCGTAGCGCCAGCCAGCCCTCCGCCTCGTCCTCCCAGGCAAACACGCCCGCGTTCGGGCGGTCGGTGTCAGGCAGGAACTTGCCAAGCGCCTCCACCGTCTCCACCGCCGAGCTTTCCAGCGCATCGAAACCATAAAGCTCGTAGACGCGGGCGATCGCCTCCAGCATGGTGCACCTTGCGGCAACCTCCGCCCCGAAATAGTCGCGAAAGCCGCGCGGGGTCTGCGCCTTGGGGCGCCGGGGTTTCTGGGTTTTGGGGGGCATCGCGACCGGCCTTGCTGAGCTGCGCCGCCGCTCTATCGGAAGGCGCGGGGGGCGACAACCGGCTGGCCGCTGGCCACCGAGGGGAGAGATGCTGCAAATGACCGAGGCGGCACGGGCGGTTGAGGAAAAGCTGGCGCATCTGGAACGTCTGGCGGCCGACCTGTCGGACGTGGTGGCCGACCATTCCCGCCGCATCGCAACCCTTGAGGCGCAGGTGGCCCGGCTCAGGGCGCGCGAGATGGAGCAGGAGCGCACGCATTTCTTCGGCGACGCGCCCGACCCTGGCCAAGAGCGGCCGCCACACTGGTGATTGGCCCGGCGGGGCCGGGGAGCGGCTAGCGAAGGGGTTCGGAGGCGTCGGCTTTCGGAGCCGGGGCCACTACGATACCGGGCGCCTCGCTCAGGGCATCGTCCGCGGTCGATTTCAGCTTCGGCAGCACCAGGATCACCTCAAGCCCGGGCGCCCCGTCGATGGTTTCGACGGTGCCGCCCAGTTGCATGGCGAAGGAGTCCAGAAGGGTCCGGCCCACGCCGCTCGCACCGGCCGCCTGCCCTCTGCCGCGTCCACTGTCGGCAATTCGCAGGATCAGGCCGCCGCCGACTTCGGGAGCCAGGACGATGTCGATGGTGCCGGGCTGCTCTGGGTCGAAGGCGTGCTTCAGCGCGTTGGTGGCGAGCTCGTTCACGATCAGCCCCAACAGCACCGCCTCCTCGCTGCGCAGGCTCCAGGGGACGACGTCGAGGGTGATGGCGATGCGATCCGGTTGCCCGACCGAAGACGTCAGCGCGTCCACGACCTGCCGCAGATAGAGGTCGATCCGCACGTCGACGGACGTTCCCGTCACGGTCAGCGTCCTGTAAAGGTTCGCCACGGCCAGAATGCGGGCCCGCACCTGCTGCAGGATCGTCCGAGCCTCCTCCGGCGCCGCCGTGCGCGCCTCGAGCGCGATGAGGGAGGCGATCATGCTGAGCGAATTCATCACTCGGTGGTTCACCTCGTCCAGGCGGGCGATGGCTTGCGCGGATTCCCTTTTGGCGGCCGCGGATTGACCTGCCGCACCGCCAGCCTCGCTGCCGATCAGGGCAAGCTGCCCCGGTTCCTCTCCCGGCAGGACAAGCACCTCGAAGCGCCCGGCCCCGCCGCAGGCGAACCCATGCAGCCGCTTCGGGCGCCGGTCGTCCAGGATCGTGCCGAAAGCGTTGATCCACCGAGGTTCGAAGACGAGCGTCTTGGCCGACGTGCCATTGCGCTTCGGCACGGTCAGCCCGGCAAGCTCCAAAAACCGGGCGTCGACCTCGAGCACCTCGAAATCGGCCATCGCGCCGCTCGCCTTGCGGTGCAGGCGACCGAGGCAAAGGCCTTCGTCCGACCTGGCGAACAGAACTTCAAGAGTGCGGAAGTTGAGGCCAAAGGGGGTCGTGCGTTCGACGTTCATTCGCCCAGGGTCTCGCATCACCGGTCGCGCCTATGCGCGTTGTTTGCCGGCTCGTCTTTCCGTACAGGCCTCTTTCCGGTCAAGTCCTAGCAGGTTAAACCAGAACAACAAATTGGACATTCCCTGTAGCCGGCACCTCCCGTTCCGTGGCCGGCCGGTCCTGCACCTGGTGCAGGCGATCGCGGCGTCCAGCCGGTAGGGCGAATGGCAACGGGATAGCGCGAGGCGCGGCAGTCGGGCCGAAGGGGCGCGCGGCTCAGCAATCCTCCACGGTCAGCACCCCCTGCAGGGAACGGATCGCGCCCTTTATCCGCGGGGTCACGGCATAGACGTCGCCGAGCCGGATCAGCGGCTCGCCGTCGAGGCCAGGAGCGATCACCCGGAATTCGATGGGCCCGCGTGGACCGTTCGGCGCCGCCTTCGTCTCCCTGTCGAGGATGCCGGCCAGCGTGGTCAGCTGCTCCACACCGTCGATGAAGATCCGTAGGCCCGCCGCCCCGGCCGCGGCCGCCACGTCGTCGATCGGCTGCACGCCGCGCGCGAGAAGCTTCAGCTGGTCGCCCTCCAGCGTCGCCTCGACCGTCAGCACCACGTTCTGCCCGGGCTCCAGAAGCGCCCGATGCGCCTCCAGGGCCTCCTCGAACACCGTGACCTCGTAGAGCCCGGTGGGATCCGAAAGCGTCACGTAGGCATAGCGCTTTCCGCGCGCGCTGCGGCGCTCCTGCCGGGCAGAGACGGCGCCTGCCATCCGCGCCACCAAGGGGCCCGAGCGCGCCTTCTCGATCACGTCGGCGAGCGGCTTCACGTCGCGGCGCCTGAGCGTGACCATGTAATCGTCCAGCGGATGCCCCGAGAGGTAGAAGCCGATGGCGGCATGTTCCTCGCCCAGCCGCTCGGTCGGCAACCAGTCGTCCACCGGCGGCATCCGCGGCTCCGGCAGATCGTCGCCCGCCTCCCCGAAAAGCGAGACCTGCGCCGAGGCGCGCTGGTCGTGCAGGGCGGCCGACCAGGCGGTCAACGCGTCGAGCGCGGCCAGCACCCGGCGGCGGTTGGGATCGAGCATGTCGAAGGCACCCGCACGGGCCAGCATCTCGAGCGGGCGCTTGCCGACCCTGCGCAGGTCGACCCGGCGCGCGACGTCGAAGACCGTGGTGAACGGGGTGCCGCCGCGCGCCGCCACGATCAGCCGCATCGCCTCCGGCCCCACGTTCTTCAACGCGCCGAGGCCGTAGACCAGCTTGCCGCCAGTCACGCCGAAGCCCGCGTCCGACCGGTTGACGCAGGGCGGCACGATCTCGATCTCCAGCCCCCGCCGCACCTCCTCGGCGTAGACGGCCAGCTTGTCGGTCAGGTGGATGTCGCAATTCATCATCCCGGCCATGAACTCCGCCGGGTGGTTCGCCTTCAGCCAGGCGGTCTGATAACTGACCACCGCATAGGCTGCCGCGTGGGACTTGTTGAAGCCGTAGTTGGCGAACTTGTCGAGCAGGTTCCAGACCTCGGTCGCCTTGCCCGCATCCACGCCGTTGGCCGCGGCACCTGCCTGGAACTTCGGCTTCTCGGCATCCATCGCCGCCTGGATCTTCTTGCCCATGGCGCGGCGCAGCATATCGGCGCCGCCCAGGCTGTAGCCCGCCATCTCCTGGGCGATCTGCATCACCTGCTCCTGGTAGACGATGATGCCCTGCGTCTCGTCTAGGATGTGGTCGACGGTCGGGTGCAGTTGCTCGCGGGCCGAGATGCCGTTCTTGACCTCGCAGAACTTCGGGATGTTCTCCATCGGGCCGGGACGGTAGAGCGCCACCAGCGCGATGATGTCCTCGATGCAGGTCGGCTTCATGCGGCGCAGCGCGTCCATCATGCCGCTGCTCTCCACTTGGAACACCGCGACCGTCTTCGCAGCCGCGTAGAGCGCATAGGATTTCGCGTCGTCGAGCGGAATCGCGGCGATATTGCCTTCGGTGCCCGGCGCCGGATCATAGAGCCGCGTACCGTCCGGCGCCTCGTGAAGGGCGCGCCCCGCCGCGCGGATCAGGTCCAACGCGTTCTGGATCACCGTCAGCGTCTTCAACCCCAGGAAGTCGAACTTCACCAGCCCCGCCGCCTCGACCCACTTCATGTTGAACTGGGTCGCCGGCATGTCGGATCGCGGGTCCTGGTAAAGCGGCACCAGCTGGTCCAGCGGACGGTCGCCGATCACCACGCCCGCGGCATGGGTGGACGCGTTGCGCAGCAGGCCCTCGACCTGCCCGCCGTAATCAAGCAGCCGCGCGACGACCTCCTCGCGGCCCGCCTCCTCGCGCAGGCGTGGCTCGTCGGCCAGCGCCTTCTCGATGCTCACCGGCTTCACGCCCTCCACCGGGATCATCTTGGCGATGCGGTCCACCTGGCCGTAGGGCATCTGCAGCACCCGGCCCACGTCGCGGACCGCCGCCTTCGAGAGAAGCGCGCCGAAGGTGATGATCTGACCCACCCGGTCGCGGCCGTACTTCTCCTGGACGTAGGCGATCACCTCCTCGCGCCGGTCCATGCAGAAGTCGATGTCGAAGTCGGGCATGCTCACCCGCTCGGGGTTGAGGAACCGCTCGAACAGAAGGCTGTAGCGCAAGGGGTCGAGGTCGGTGATCGTCAGCGCGTAGGCGACGAGAGAGCCGGCGCCAGAGCCGCGGCCGGGGCCCACCGGGATGCCGCGATCCTTGGCCCACTTGATGAAGTCGGCGACGATCAGGAAGTAGCCGGGAAAGCCCATGCCCTCGATGATGCCAAGCTCGAAGTCGAGCCGCGCCTCGTACTCCGCCACGGGCGCCGCATGGGGGATCACCGCCAGCCGCGCCGCCAGCCCCTCCCGCGATTGCCGCGCCAGCTCTGCCACCTCGTTGTCGGCGAAGCGGGGCAGGATGGGCGCGCGGAGCGGCGCGGCGAAGGCGCAGCGGCGGGCGATCTCGACCGTGCTCTCCAGCGCCTCGGGCAGGTCGGCGAAGAGCGTCGCCATCTCCTCGGGCGACTTCAGGTAATGCTGCGGGGTCAGGCGGCGGCGCGGCCCCTGCTGGTCTACATAGGCGCCATCGGCGATGCAGATCAGCGCGTCGTGGGCCTCGTACATCTTCGCCTTGGGGAAATGCACGTCGTTGGTGGCGACCAGCGGCAGGGCCATCTCGTGGGCCAGCGCGATCAGCCCCGGCTCCGATGCCGCCTCCGCCTCCGGCAGGCCATCCTCGCCCGGATGGCGCTGCAGCTCCACGTAAAGGCGGCCGGGATAGATCGCGGCGAGGGTCTGGGCCAGCGCCCGGGCGCGTTCGGGATGGCCGGCGATCAGATGCCGGGCCAACGGGCCGTCGGGGCCTCCGCCCAGGCAGATCAGCCCCTCGCCGTGGGCGGCCAGATCGTCCAGGGTCACCTCGCCCCGGGCGCTGCCCTTGCCGAGCCACAGCGCGGTGTTGAGGTGCAGAAGGTTCTGATAGCCCTCCTCCGACTGCGCCAGCAGCACGAGGCTCGCGGGCAGCGGCGGCTTTCCCGATTGCACCGCCGGCAGATAGGCCAGCGGCACCTGGCAGCCGAGGATCGGCTGCACCCCGGCCTTCCGAGCCGCCACCGAGAATTCCAGTGCGGCGAACATGTTGGCGCTGTCGGTCACCGCCACAGCCGGCATCCCCATCCCCGCCACCAGCCCCGGCAGCGTCTGCAACCGCACCGCGCCCTCCAGCAGCGAGTATTCCGAATGGACGCGCAGATGGATGAAGCGGGGAAGCGGCATGGGCGGACCTTCGGTTCTGGGGGCGCTGCCACCTTCTCTAGGCCCTGGCGTCGGATCGCGGCAAGGCAGTTCGGGCCGGCCCCAGAAAGGCCGGCCTCGCGGTGCGACGGGCGCCCGCTGCCCGATCCGCGGGCAGATGCCGCCGCGGCGACCGGGCTTCGGTGGCGCGGCGGGCCGCCCCCTTGCCAATCTCGCCATGGCTTGGTCTGGTGGCACGGTTAGGTCCGGCGCGCCGTCTACGCCGCATCGGCGGCGTGCCATGGGAAGGACCGGTTCGGTACCGCGGCTGGTTGACGACATGAAGGTGAGTTTCGTGCTCAACGGCACCCCCGTCAGCGTCGAGGGCGCCGCCCCCACCACCACCCTGCTCGACTGGTTGCGCGAGGCCCGCGGGCTGACCGGCACCAAGGAGGCGTGCCGCGAGGGCGATTGCGGCGCCTGCACGGTCATGGTGACCGACCGCGCCGGCGCAATCCGGGTGCCCAACGCGTGTATCCTCTTCCTGCCGCAGGTGCGCGGCTGCGCGGTGCGCACGGTCGAAGGGATGGCCGGGCCGGGCGGCGCGCTGCATCCCGTCCAGTCCGCGATGATCGACCGTCACGGCTCGCAATGCGGCTTCTGCACGCCGGGCTTCGTCGTCTCGATGGCCGCGGCACACGCCATGGGCACGCGCGACCACGACGACAGGCTGGCGGGCAACCTTTGCCGCTGCACCGGCTACGCGCCCATCGTGCGCGCGGCGGAGGCGGCGGCAGACGCCCCCGTGCCTGACTGGATGGCGGAGGATCTCAATGCCCTCGATCGTCTGGAGAGCGACGGCGACGCGCAGGTGGCTTTTCCCGCCACGGCCGACGCTCTGGCAAAGTGGTACGCGGCCCACCCCGAGGCCACGCTGATCGCGGGCGCCACCGATGTGGGCCTCTGGGTCACCAAGCAGTTCCGCGATCTGGGCCCCGTCGCCTTCCTCAACGGCGTGGCCGACCTGCGCGGGATCGAGGTGACGGAGAACGCGATCCGCATCGGTGCCGCTGCGACGCTCTCGGACCTGCTGCCGGTGATGCAGGACCATCACCCCAGCTTCGCCGCGATGATCCGCCGATACGGCTCCGTGCAGGTGCGCGACGCGGCGACGGTCGGCGGCAACATCGCCAACGGCTCGCCCATCGGCGACGGCCCGCCCGCGCTGATCGCGCTCGGCGCCACGCTGCACCTGCGCCAGGGCGACGTGCGGCGCGAGATGCCGCTGGAGGATTTCTTCCTGGCCTACGGCAAGCAGGACAGGCAGCCCGGCGAGTTCGTGGAGGCGGTGAGCGTCCCCCGCCAGCCCGACGATCTGAGCGTCCACAAGTTGAGCAAGCGTTTCGATCAAGACATCTCGGCCGTCTGCGGGGCCTTCAACATCGTGGTCGAGGGGGGGCGGATCGCGAGCGCCCGCATCGCCTTCGGCGGCATGGCCGGTACGCCGATGCGGGCGCAAGCGGTGGAAGCGGCGCTGGCCGGCGCCCCCTGGGAGGAGCCCACGATCCGCCGGGCCATGGCGGCGATGGCCGACGATTTCAGCCCGATGGACGACATGCGCGCCAGCGCCGGCTACCGCCTGACCGCCGCCGCCAACATGCTGCTGCGCACCTGGCACGCGCGGCAAGGCGTGCGGACGGACCTGCGGGCGGTGGCCTCGTGAACGCGCCCGACCGGACGCGACCGGAGCCACCCGTCGTTGGCCGGCCGCTGCCGCACGACGCCGCCGCGCTCCACGTCACTGGCGCCGCGCGCTACGTCGACGACATGCCCGTGCCGGCGGACTGCCTGCACCTGGCCTTCGCGCTGTCGGGCATCGCCCGCGGCCGGCTGACCGGGCTGGACGTGGCGGCCGCGAGGGCGACGGCGGGCGTCGTCGCGGTGCTGACGCCGGACGACCTGTCGCCGATGCCCGACTGCTCGCCGTCGAACCATGACGAGCCGCTTCTGAGCGACGGGTTTGTCCACTATTTCGGCCAGCCCGTTGCGCTGGTCGCCGCGACCTCCCATGTCGCTGCCCGCCGCGCGGCACGGGCCGTCCGCGCGGACTATGCGGTAGAGACCCCGGTGCTGAGCATCGCCGATTCCGTTGCCGCGGGGCCGGACTGGCGCTTCGACGGGGCGGAGCCGCGGGTCTGGGGGCGCGGCGACGTGGAGGCGGCGCTGGCGACGGCCGCGACGCGCGTGTCGGGTCGCATCGAGATCGGCGGGCAGGAGCATTTCTACCTCGAGGGACAGGCCGCGCTCGCCCTGCCCCAGGAGGATGGCGACATGGTCGTCCATTCCAGCAGCCAGCACCCCACCGAGATCCAGCACAAGGTGGCGCATGCGCTTGGCCTGCCGATGCATGGCGTGCGCGTCGAAGTGTGGCGGATGGGTGGCGGCTTCGGCGGCAAGGAGAGCCAGGGCAACGCGCTGGCCATCGCAACCGCGGTGATCGCGGCGCGCACCGGGCGGCCCTGCAAGATGCGCTACGACCGCGACGACGACATGATCGTCACCGGAAAGCGCCACGACATGGCGATCGAGTACCGTGCCGGGGTGGACGCCGAAGGTCGGATCGCGGGGCTGGAGGTGACGCACTGGGTGCGTTGCGGCTGGGCGCAGGACCTCAGCCTGCCGGTCGCGGACCGCGCGATGCTGCACGCCGACAACGCCTATCACCTTCCCGCCGTGCGGATCGTCTCGCACCGGCTGCGCACCAACACCCAGAGCGCGACCGCCTTCCGCGGCTTCGGCGGGCCGCAGGGGATGCTGGGGATGGAGCGGGTCATGGACCATCTGGCCCATGCGCTCGGGCGCGACCCGCTGGAGCTTCGGCGTGCGAACTACTATGACGAGGCGCGGGCGGATAGGGCGGATGCCTCCGGCGGGGATATTTTCGGAACATCGAAGGGGGGCGGCGCGCCCGGGGGGGTGCCGCCCGAGGTGCCGCCGGCGGATGCGGGGGGCGACGCGGCCTCTCGCGGGATGGTGGGCGAGGTGCCGCAGCGAGCGCGCGCGGCAGCGGCGGCGACTGCGGATCGGCCGGACGCGCAGACGACGCCCTACGGGATGCCGGTGAGCGATTTCATCGGCGGCGCGATGACCGACCGGCTGGCGCGGGACTGCGACTATGCCCGTCGCCGGGCCGCGGTGGCGGACTGGAACGCGGCCGAGCCGGTGCTGAAGAAGGGGATCGCGCTGACCCCGGTGAAGTTCGGCATCTCGTTCACGCTGACGCATCTGAACCAGGCGGGCGCGTTGGTGCATGTGTATCAGGACGGTTCGGTGGCGCTGAACCATGGCGGGACGGAGATGGGGCAAGGCCTGTTCCAGAAGGTGGCGCAGGTTGCTGCGGCCCGGTTCGGGCTGCCAGCCGACAAGGTGCGTATTACCGCGACGGATACCGGCAAGGTGCCCAACACCTCGGCCACCGCCGCTTCCAGCGGATCGGACCTCAACGGCATGGCCGTGGCCGCGGCCTGCGAGACGCTCTGCGCGCGGATCGCGGGGGTCGTGGCGCCGGTTCTGCAGGCGGCGCCGGGCGAGGTGCGCTTCGCCGGCGGGCGGGTCCATGCGGGGGGCGCCAGCCTCACCTTCGCGGAGGCGGCGGAGCGGACCTACATGGCGCGCGTCAGCCTCAGCGCCACGGGCTTCTACCGCACGCCCGACATCGTCTGGGACCGGATCCGCGGCCAGGGGCGGCCATTCTACTACTTCGCCTACGGGCTCGCGTGCACCGAGGTCGCGCTCGACACGCTCACCGGCGAGAACCGCATCCTGCGCACCGACATCCTGCACGATGCCGGCGCCTCGCTGAACCCTGCGCTCGACATCGGGCAGATCGAGGGCGGCTACGTTCAGGGCGCCGGGTGGCTGACCATGGAAGAGCTGGTGTGGGACGGCAAGGGTGCGCTGAAGACCCATGCCCCGGCTACCTACAAGATCCCAGCCTGCTCCGACAGGCCGCCGGTCTTCAACGTGTCCCTTTGGGACGAACCGAACCGGGCGGACACGATCCACCGGTCGAAGGCGGTGGGGGAGCCGCCGCTGATGCTGGGCATCTCGGCGTTCCTGGCGCTGTCGGATGCGGTGTCGGCCTGCGGGCCGCACTACCCCGCGCTCGACGCGCCTGCCACGCCGGAGCGGCTCCTGGCTGCAATCGACCGGGCGCGGGGGGCATGAGCTTCGATCCGGACCGGATCGCGCGCGCCGTCGCGGGGCGCGGAAGGGTGGCGCGCGTCGTTGTGGCGGCCACCCGCGGCTCGGCGCCGCGCGAGCCGGGGGCGGCGATGCTGGTCTGGCCGGAGGGTGCGGGCCACGGACAGGAGGGCACCATCGGCGGCGGCGCCCTGGAACTGGCGGCGACCCGGCGGGCCCTGGCGGTGCTGGCAGCGGGCGGGCCCGACCTGGCCGAACGCCACCCTCTCGGCCCGGCGCATGGCCAATGCTGCGGTGGCGCCGTGACGCTGGTGACGGAGATCTGGGGGACAAACCGGTTGAGTGGGCTGTCCGGCCCGACCTATCGCCGCCGCATCGCAGGCGCGGCCCCATGCCCCGGGGCGCTGACAAGGGCGGAAGCTCCCGCGCTGCCGATCTTCGCGGACGGCTGGCTGGCGGAGGCCATCGCCCCGCCGGTGCGCCCGCTCTGGATCTGGGGTGCCGGGCATGTGGGGCGTGCCATCGCGGCGACGCTGGCACCCCTGCCGGGGCTGGCGATCACCTGGGCCGATATCGACCGGGCGCGCTTTCCGGCCGATCCGCCCGAGGGCGTCAGGCTGCGCGCCGCTGCAGATCCGGCCGACCTGATCCCCAACGCACCGCCGGAGGCCGATCACCTGATCGTCACCCATTCCCATGCGCTCGACCTTGCCCTCTGCCATGGCTTGCTTCGCCACGGCTTCCGCAGCGCCGGGCTGATCGGATCGGCGACCAAGCGGGCGCGGTTCGCGCGACGGCTCCGGGCGCTCGGCCATGGGGAGGCCGCAATCGCCCGCATCGCCTGCCCCATCGGCGACCCGCGCCTCGGCAAGCATCCCCAGGCCATCGCCATCGGGGTCGCCGCCGCCCTACTGGCCCCCGCGCCGCGCCCTGCCCCGGACGTGACGGACGCGCCCGCATCCGAATTGCAGCTTCCGTGATCGCGCCGCTCCTCGATCTGCAGGGCCTCACCAAGGCGTATCCGGGCGTGATCGCGAATGACGACGTCTCGATGTCGGTCGCTCCAGGTGCCATCCATGCGCTCTTGGGCGAGAACGGCGCGGGCAAGTCGACGCTGGTCAAGATGATCTACGGGCTCGTCGCGCCGGATGCGGGGCGGATGGTCCTGCATGGTGCGCCCTACGCCCCGAAGGAGCCGCGCGAGGCGCGGGCCGCCGGGGTGGCGATGGTCTTCCAGCACTTCTCGCTCTTCGCGGCACTCGACGTGGCCGAGAACATCGCCCTCGGGATGGAGCGCCCGCCGAAGCGCCGCGACCTGGCCAACCGCATCCGCGAGGTCAGCGCCGCCTACGGGCTGCCGCTGGATCCCGGCCGCTTGGTGGGCGATCTCAGCGCCGGAGAGCGCCAGCGGGTGGAGATCGTGCGGTGCCTGCTGCAGGAACCGCGCCTGCTGATCATGGACGAACCGACGAGCGTGCTGACCCCCGGCGAGGTCGCGATCCTCTTCTCGACCCTGCGCCGGCTTTCGGCGGAGGGCACTGCGATCCTCTACATCTCGCACAAGCTCGACGAGATCAAAGCGCTCTGCGATGCCGCCACCGTCCTGCGCCGCGGCCGGGTGGTCGCACAGGTGGCTCCGCGGGAAAGCTCCGCCCGCGAGATGGCCGAGCTGATGGTCGGCGGCACGCTGGCCACACCGGCGCGGGCCCCCGCCCGGCCGGGCAAGCCGGTGCTCGAGATCGCGGGGCTCACCCTGCCGCCCGCCAGCCATTTCGGCACCGCGCTGCGCGACCTGGACCTCACGATGCGCGCCGGCGAGGTGCTGGGCATCGGCGGCGTGGCCGGCAACGGGCAGGACGAGCTGCTGGCGGTGCTGTCCGGCGAACGGCCGGTTCCGCCTGGCCATCTGCGCCTGCACGGGCGCGACATCGGCGCCGAGGGCCCGCAGGCGCGCCGAGCCCTCGGCCTTCTGGCCGCCCCGGAAGAGCGGCTGGGCCATGCCGCCGCCCCAGACATGACGCTGACCGAGAACGCGCTGTTGACCGGGCTCACCCGCAAGCGCCTGGCGCGGCGCGGCTTCGTGAGCTGGCCCGCGACCCGGCGCTTCGCCGAGGAAGTGATCGCCGCCTTCGACGTGCGCACCCCCGGCCCAGAGACCGCCGCCCGGGCGCTGTCCGGGGGGAACCTGCAGAAATTCGTCATCGGCCGCGAGATCCTGCAGGGGCCGGCCGTTCTGATCGTCAACCAGCCGACCTGGGGCGTGGACGCCGCCGCCGCCGCGACGATCCGCCAGGCGCTGCTCGATCTGGCGGTGAGCGGGGTGGCCGTGGTGGCCATCAGCCAGGATCTGGACGAGCTTCTGGAGATCTCCGACTGGTTCGTGGCGCTGAATGCAGGGCGGCTGGGCGTGCCGCGCCGGGCCTGGGGGCTGACCATGGAGGAGGTGGGGCTGATGCTGGGCGGTGCGGACGGTGCAGTGCCGCCGGGCGCCGATCCGGCTGCCTTCCCGAGCGGAGAAGGAACCAGCCATGCGCCGGTGTGAGCAGAGGCGGCCAGCGGCCCGCACGGCGGCGACGTGCCGGAAAGGCCCGGCCGCGTGATCCGGCTCGAAAAACGCCCGCAGCCCTCGCGCGCCTGGATCTGGGCCACGCCGCCCGTCGCGGTCCTCGCCACCATGATCGCCGGCGGCCTGATGTTCTGGGCGCTTGGCGAGAACCCGTTCACCGCCATCCGCACGATCTTCTGGGACCCGCTCTTCGACGATCAGTTCGCCGCCTTCTCGCGCCCGCAACTGCTGATCAAGGCCGGGCCGCTGATCCTCATCGCCATCGGCCTTTCCATCGGGTTCCGCGCCGGGGTCTGGAACATCGGGGCGGAGGGGCAATACATCCTCGGGGCGCTCTGCGGCGCGGCGGTGGGCCTGGCGATGTATCCGCTCGACAGCATCGTCGTCTTCCCCGCGATGGTCCTGGCCGGGGCGCTTGGCGGATGGGCCTGGGCGATGATCCCGGCGCTTCTGCGCACACGGTTCAACACCAACGAGATCCTCGTCTCGCTGCTGCTGGTCTACGTCGCCGAGCAGCTTCTGGCCTCTGCCGCGCTCGGGCTGCTGCGCAATCCCGAGGGCGGCGGCTTTCCCGGCAGCCGCAACTTCCGGCAATGGCCTTCCGCCGCCAATGGCGAGCTGATCGCCGGCACCGGGATGCACTGGGGCGTGGGCATGGCCTTCATCGCCGTCATCGCGGCCTACGTCCTGATGGCCCGGCACATCGCGGGCTACCGCGTGCGCCTCACCGGCGCGGCGCCGCGGGCGGCACGCTTCGCCGGGGTGCGGCCGGATCGCATGGTGCTGTTCTGCTTCGGCATCTCCGGGGCGCTCGCCGGCCTCGCGGGCGTCTTCGAGGTCACCGGCCCCGCCGGGCAGCTCAGCATCGACTTCAACGTGGGTTACGGCTTCACCGCGATCATCGTGGCGTTCCTCGGGCGGCTGCACCCCTTGGGCATCCTGCTGGCGGGGCTGCTCATGGCGCTCACCTATATCGGCGGCGAGCTGGCGCAGTTCATGCTGGGCCTGCCGGCCGCCGCGATCCAGGCGTTCCAGGGAATGCTTCTGTTCTTCCTCCTCGCCTTCGACGTGCTGGCCAATTACCGCGTCAGGATCGGCCGCGAGCGCGCCGCGACGACGGAAGTGGCGTGATGACTGACAGCCGCCGCTTCGCCGCCCCATCCCGAAGGGCCCGCTGATGTCCGTCGAACTGCTGCTGGCGGCGCTCGTCATCGCCGCGACGCCGATCCTGCTGGCGGCCATCGGCGAGCTGGTGGTCGAGAAGGCCGGCGTGCTCAACCTCGGGGTCGAGGGGATGATGATTGTCGGCGCCGTCTGCGGCTTCGCCACCGCGGTCGAAACCGGCAGCCCGCTCCTCGGCTTTCTCGCCGGGGCCGCCGGCGGGGCGGCGCTTTCGCTCGTCTTCGGCCTGCTCACCCAGGTACTGCTCTCGAACCAGGTGGCCACCGGCCTCGCGCTCACGCTCTTCGGGCTCGGGGTCTCGGCGCTGATCGGCCAGGGCTATGTGGGCCTGAATGCGCCGCCGGTCGCCCGGCTCGACCTTGGCCCCCTGACCGACCTGCCGGTCATCGGCCGCGTGCTTTTCGGGCACGACCCGGCCGTCTACGGCGCGCTGCTGGTCGTCGCCGGGGTCTGGGCCTTCTTGCGTCACAGCCGTGCCGGCCTGACCCTGCGCGCCGTCGGCGAGAACCACGACGCCGCCCATGCCCTTGGCTACCATGTGGTGCGCATCCGGCTCTGCGCCATCGTCTTCGGCGGCGCCTGCGCGGGGCTCGGCGGCGCCTACCTCTCGCTCATCCGGGTGCCCTCGTGGAGCGACGGGATGACCGCGGGCGCGGGATGGATCGCGCTGGCGCTGGTCGTCTTCGCCTCGTGGCGGCCGGGGCGGGTGGTGCTGGGCGCCTGGCTCTTCGGCGGCATAACCGTGCTGCAGCTGAACCTGCAGGCCGCCGGCGTCGCCGTGCCTGTCGAGCTTCTGTCGATGTCGCCCTATCTCGTCACCATCCTGGTGCTGGTGATCATGTCGTCCGATCGCGGCCGCGCGCGGCTCGACGCCCCCGCCGCCCTCGGCCGCATCTTCCATGCCACGTCATGAGGCGGGTCTGGCCAAGCTGCCCCGCACACGGATCGCGGCACGGCGCCGCACCGGCACCGCCGCTTCCCAACCTGATGGAGGCCGCCCTTCGGGGTCGCGGCCGCCATGCAACCCCGCCGGGCGAAGATCCGGCACATTATTCAACCGACAGGAGAGACTGACTTGAAAGCCACGTTCACCCCCCTCACCCTGGCGCTCGCCGCCTTCGCGCTGGCGGCGCCCGCGACCGCGCAGGACGATCCCACCAAGGTGGGCTTCATCTACGTCGGCCCGGTCGGCGACTTCGGCTGGTCCTACGAGCACAACGAGGGCCGCCTCGCCGTCGAGGAAGAATTCGGCGACAGCGTCGAGACCACCTACGTGGAAAGCGTGCCCGAGGGCGCTGATGCCGAGCGCGTGCTGACCCAGATGGCACTCAGCGGGCACGACCTGATCTTCACCACATCCTTCGGCTACATGGACGCCACCAACAACGTCGCCGCGAAATTCCCCGACGTGAAGTTCGAGCATGCCACGGGCTACCGCCGCGACCATCCCAACGTCTCGACCTACGGCGCACGGTTCTACGAGGGCCGCGCGGTCATCGGTCATATCGCAGGCGCCATGACCGAGACGAACATCATCGGCTACATCGCCTCCTTCCCGATCCCCGAGGTCATCCGCGGCATCAACTCCGCCTACCTGCACGCCAAGAAGGTGAACCCCGATGTCGAGATGCGGGTGGTCTGGGTGTATTCCTGGTTCGATCCGGGCAAGGAAAGCGATGCCGCCCGCGCGCTGATCGACCAGGGGGTCGACATGCTGATGCAGCACACCGACAGCACCGCGCCGCAATCGGTGGCGAAAGAGGCCGGGATCCTCAGCTTCGGCCAGGCCTCCGACATGGCGAACTTCAAGCCCGCGCCGCGGATCACCTCGATCATCGACAACTGGGCACCCTACTACATCGAGCGAGTGAAGGCCGTGCAGGACGGCACCTGGGAAAGCACCGACACCTGGGACGGGATCGCCGAAGGCATGGTGGAGATGGGCGAGATGACCGACACCATCCCCGAAGAGCTGCGCGCCGAGGCCCAGGCCCTGGCCGACAGCATCGCCGCGGGCGACTACCACCCCTTCACCGGCCCGATCAACAAGCAGGACGGCAGCGTCTGGCTGGCCGAGGGGGAGACCGCCGAAGACGGCGCGCTTCTGGGCATGGACTTCTACGTAGAGGGCATCGAAGCGACCATCCCCAACTGACCGCTCCGCGCGCCGCCTCCCTATCGGAGGCGGCGCAAAGCCGACGACGGAAGGGGGGGCACCCCGCCAAGCCGTTCCGCGCCCTTCGCAGCATCACCGGTGCACCGCGCCGCAGGCTGGGTTCCCCAGCCGCGCCGGCCCCGATGTGCCGAAGAATATCGGCCAAACCTTCGCCGGGTGCCGGTATTCATCCCGCATCCTCCGGTCCTCGGCCCTCTCCAACCAGTGCAGCACGCCATGAAGCGGAGTCCTACCCCGCCGCGCGACGAACTCCGGCACATTGCCTGACTGGAATCCTCAAAGCCTCCCGCCCCGCGGCCGTCGAGCGGCCTGCGACCGGCCGCAGAGCCTCAGGCGTCGGCGGTGCCCTGCCCCTTCGCCTCCATCGCGGCGATCCGTGCCTTCAGCGTCTCGTTCTCCTCGCGCGCCTTCTGCGCCATCGCGCGCACCGCCTCGAACTCGTCGCGGGTCACCAGGTTGCGCTCCGCGAGGAAACGGTCGACCGCGCCGCGCATGGCCGTCTCAGCCTCGTTGCGCGCGCCCTGGGCCACGCCCATCGCGTTCGTCATCAGCTGCGAAAGGTCGTTGAATATCTTGTTCTGGGTCTGCATCGGTCACACTCCGGTGTTGGTTCCCTCCCATATGGTCCCCCTGCCCGCGTTCCTCAAGGTTGACCCTGTCCCGCCCGCTTGGCACATCGGCTCCATGCCCTTCGCCATCCCCTTCCCCGATATCTCGCCAGACCTCTTCTCGATCACCGTCGCGGGCATCACCTTCGCGCTGCGCTGGTACGCGCTGGCCTATATCGCCGGCATCCTCATCGGCCTGTGGATCGGCAAGCGCACGCTGGCACGACCGGGGCTCTGGGGGCCGGCGGGGCCCCCGATGACGCAAGTGCAAGCCGAGGGGCTGATCACCTGGATCATCCTCGGCATCCTCCTTGGCGGCCGCCTGGGCTTCGTGCTGTTCTACCAGCCGGGCTATTACCTGCAGAACCCCGGGCAGATCCTGGCGCTCTGGCAGGGCGGCATGGCCTTCCACGGCGGGCTGCTCGGCGTGGCCATCGCCGGCGCCGCCTTCTGCTGGCGCGAGGGCATCCCGCCGCTCGGCGCCGCGGATGCCATGGCGCTGGCCACCCCGCCGGGCCTGCTGCTGGGCAGGCTCGCCAACTTCGTCAACGGCGAGCTCTGGGGCCGCCCGACCGAGCTGCCCTGGGGCGTGAGCTTTCCCGGCCCCGCGGCGCAGGCCTGCGGCCCCGGCTGGCCGGATCCCTGCGCCCGGCACCCCTCGCAGCTCTACGAGGCGGGGCTGGAGGGGCTGGCCCTCGGCGCCCTCCTGCTCTGGCTGGCCTACGCACGCGGCGCGCTGAAACGCCCCGGCCGGATCGCCGGGATCTTCTTCACCGGCTACGGCGCGGCGCGGATCTTCGTGGAGTATTTCCGACAGGCCGACGCGCAGTTCGTCACACCGCTCAACCCGTGGGGGCATGTGCTGCGCCTCGGCGAGGCGGGGCTGACAATGGGCCAGCTTCTCTCCCTGCCGATGCTCCTGCTGGGGCTCGCCCTGCTGGCGCTTTCCGCGCGGCGGCCCCGCCCCGCATGAGCCTGGCATGACACGCCCCGTCGAAGGCGGGCCAGAAGCCCCCGCCGCACCGGGCAATCCGGCCGGGCCCGGGCCCACGCCCTTGGCCCGCCGCCTGATCCGGCGCATCGCCGCGACCGGGCCGATAAGCCTTGCCGACTACATGGCCGCCTGCCTCGCCGACCCCGAGCATGGCTATTACACCACCGGCGACCCGCTGGGCGTGGCCGGCGATTTCACCACCTCGCCCGAGATCAGCCAGATGTTCGGCGAACTCCTTGGCCTGGCACTCGCGCAATCCTGGCTCGACCAGGGGCGGCCCGACCCCGTCTGCCTGGCCGAGCTCGGCCCCGGGCGCGGAACGCTCATGGCCGATGCCTGGCGCGCGGCAGGGGCGGTGCCGGGCTTTCACGCCGCCGCCCGGGTGCACCTTGTCGAGCTGCCCGGTCCCCTGCGCGCGGCCCAGGCCGAACGCCTCGGCACGGCGCGGCCCGTCTGGTGCGACCATCTGGGCGATCTGCCGCGGATGCCGCTTCTGCTGCTGGCCAACGAGTTCCTCGACGCCCTGCCGATCCGCCAGTTCCACAGGTCCGGCGAGGGCTGGCGCGAACTGCAGGTGGGCCTGCGGAACGGCGCGCTGGCCTTCGGGCTGAGCGAGGCCGTGCCGCTCGCCGCCCTGGCGCACCGCCTCGCCGACACAGGCGAAGGCGACGTGGTCGAAACCGCCGCGCCCGCAGCCGCGGCCGTCGCCCGCGTCGCCGAACGCATCGCCCGCCATGGCGGCGCGGCGATCTTCGCGGATTACGGCGACTGGCGCTCGCGCGGCGATACGTTCCAGGCGGTGAAGGGGCATGCGCCGGCCGATCCGCTCGCTGCCCCCGGTGCGGCAGACCTTACCGCCCATGTGGATTTCGAGGCGCTCAGCCTTGCGGCACAGGCCGCCGCACCCGGCCTCGCCATCTCCACAATGACCTCCCAGGGCGTGGTGCTGGAGCGCCTGGGCATCGCCGCCCGGGCCACCGCGCTGGCTGCCCGGCTGACCGGCCCGGCCCGCGCCGCGCAGCTCGCCGCCCATCGCCGCTTGACGCACCCGGATGAAATGGGAACGCTGTTCAAGATGCTCGCACTCTCCCCTGCCGGCGCTCCCCCCGTCGCCGGCTTCGACATCAGGGAGACCTAGCCGTGCAAGGGATGGCCGCCGCCGATGTCATGACGCTCGCCCCGATAACCGCGCCTGCGCTCGCCCCGCTCCGACACGGGTTCTTCACCCGCCGCGGCGGCGCCTCCTCTGGGGTGTTCGCAGGGCTGAACTGCGGGACCGGCTCGTCGGATCAGGCGGATGCCGTGGCGATCAACCGCGACCGGGTGGCGCGCGCGATGGACGTGCCCGAGGCGGGCCTCGTCGCGCTGTCACAGACCCATTCCGCCCGCGTCGCCATCATCTCTATCCCGCCGGCCCCCGGCGCCCGTGCCGATGCCGATGCCGCCGTGACCGGCCTGCGCGGCCTTGCCCTCTCCGTCCTCACGGCCGATTGCGCGCCGGTCCTCTTCGCCGATGCCGGCGCCGGCGTGATCGGCGCCGCCCATGCCGGATGGCGCGGGGCGCTCGACGGCATCCTCGAGGCGACGCTGGCCGCGATGGTCGGCCTGGGCGCAAATCCGGCCGAGACGGTGGCGGTCGTCGGCCCCACGATCAGCCAGCCCGCCTACGAGGTCGGGCCGGAATTCCGCGAAACCTTCCTGCGCGCCGATCCCGCCAACGATCGCTTCTTCGCGCCCGGCCACGCCGACCGGCACCATTTCGACCTGCCGGCCTACGCCCTGCACCGCCTTGCCGGCGTGGGCCTGGCCCGTTGGACGGGCGACTGCACCTACACGGACCCGGGCCAGTTCTTCTCTTATCGGCGCAGCGTCCATGCCAAGGAAGCCGATTACGGCCGGCTGATCTCCGCAATCGCAAGGTAGCGCCGGATCACAGGCCGCTGGCCGCCACGCATCGGCAGGGCCGATTCCACTGGCAACGGCGATCAAATAACTGGCGGGTCGCGGTCGCACCGAAAAACTTTTCTGCATTGCAGCAGAAAATCCTTGATATCGGTTCCGGTGACATAGAGCTGTCACAGCACGGGATTATCCCGTGTTTGGGTACTATGTAGTCAGTTCGGGGCCGGGTTCGGAAACGGCCCGGCCCCAGTTTCTCGGCCCTCCGTCCGCCAGGCTCAGGCAGACTTGCTGAGCCGATGCTCCAGCACCTCGAAGGGCACGCCCGGATCGTCTTTCGCCACCCGGATCACCAGCGAGGTCTTCACGTTGGCCACGTTCGGCGCAGCCGTCAGCTTTCCGGTCAGGAAGGCCTGGAAGGTGCTCAGATCCGGGGCCACGCATTTCAGGATGAAATCCACCTCGCCGTTCAGCATATGGCACTCCCGCACCAGCGGCCAATCGCGGCAGCGCTGCTCGAAGGCGGCCAGATCGGCCTCGGCCTGGCTCTGCAGCCCAACCATCGCGAAGACCTGCACCTCGAATCCCAGCTCGCGCGGATCGACCCGCGCGTGATATCCGCGGATATAGCCGGCCTCCTCCAGCGTCCGCATCCGCCGCAGGCAGGGCGGCGCCGAGATCCCCACCCGGCGCGCCAGTTCCACGTTGGTCATGCGCCCGTCGGCTTGCAGCTCCGCCAGGATCTTGCGGTCGATCGGGTCCAGTTTCGAGCCGGCCATGGCAGCCTCCAGTCGTTGGGCGATCCTAGCGGGGCGCGCCAGCTTGCGCAATAATCCTTCGTTTGCCGCCGGTCGCGCGCCATGATGTGCGGCGGCGCAGGCGGCCGCGGCGATCCGGCCCTCGGGGCTTCCCCCGGCGGCGCAGCGCCTCTATATCCCTCGTTCCGAGCCCGAAGAGGAGAGGATCGATGCCCAGCGAGCGCCATGCGAAGGTTCTGATCGTCGGCTCCGGCCCCGCGGGCTACACGGCCGCGATCTATGCGGCACGTGCGATGCTGAGCCCGGTGCTGATCCAGGGCATCCAGCCCGGCGGGCAGCTGACCATCACCACGGATGTCGAGAACTGGCCCGGCGACGAAAGCGTCATGGGCCCCGATCTGATGATCCGCATGGAGGCGCACGCGAAGGCCATGGGTGCCGATATCGTGAGCGACCACGTGACCGAGCTCGACCTTGGCCAGCGCCCCTTCACCGCCCTTACCGACAGCGGCACGGTCTGGAGCGCCGACGCGCTGATCCTCGCCACCGGCGCCAAGGCGAAGTGGCTCGGCCTGCCGTCCGAAGAGAGGTTCAAGGGTTTCGGCGTCAGCGCCTGCGCCACCTGCGACGGGTTCTTCTACCGCGGGCAGGAGGTCGTGGTGGTCGGCGGCGGCAACACCGCTGCCGAGGAAGCGCTGTTTCTTACCAATTTCGCCTCGAAGGTAACGCTGATTCATCGCCGCGACAGCCTGCGCGCCGAGGCCATCCTGCAGGACCGCCTGTTCCGCAACCCCAAGGTCGCAGTGCTCTGGGATCATGCCATCGACGAGATCACCGGCACCGCCACGCCGCCGGGGGTCGAAGCTGTACGAGCCCGGCATGTAGCTACCGGCGAGATCACCGAGATTCCCTGCAAGGGGGTCTTCGTTGCCATCGGCCATGCCCCGGCATCCAGCCTCGTGGACGGAAAGCTGCCGTTGCATTCAGGCGGTTACGTGGTGACAGAGCCGGGCAGCACCGCCACGGCCATTCCCGGCGTCTTCGCCGCGGGCGACCTGACGGACCATGTCTACCGACAGGCGGTGACCAGCGCCGGAATGGGCTGCATGGCCGCGCTGGAGGCGGAACGCTTCCTCGCGGAACAGGCCGCGGCGGATCAGGGCGCCACCGATACCGCGGCCCGGGCCCCGGCCGCGGCGCTCGCCCTAAAGGCATCATGACCGGATCGTGTAACGATTTCTGAAGGCCGGCCGCGTAGGCAGGGCGAACTCCGCATTGAAGGTCGCCATGTTCTCGCTGTCACAAATCGTCCGCCGAACCGTCATCGCCGCCGCGCCTTGGCTTCTGATCCTCGCCGTCGCGATGCTGCTTGCGCCGCGGCCCGGCGGCTCGGCCACCATGCGCCCGCCTGACGACGAATGCGTGCCGCCCTGTGCCGCCGATCCAGCGGGCGAGGCGCCCCCGCCCGCTACGGCCGCGCCGACGGCCGGGGACCCCCTGCGCACCCTCCTCTCAGGTCGGCAGCGCGACACCCTCGATGGCTTCCTCGGGCGCCTGTCTCCGCCACCCGGAGCCGCCGGCCTCGGGTTGGGCGAACCGGCGCTTTCCTCGGGAAGCGGACGCTCGCGCAGCGACCTGCCGGGCAGCCCGCCGGCGATCGCCCCCCTGATCCGCCAGTAGGCCGCACCACCCAGGAAACGTCCGGCCCCAACGCGAAAGGGCGACCCCGCAACAGGGCCGCCCCTCCGATCATCGCGGGTCGCCGGTGGCTAGTGCACGGCGACCGGACTGAAATTGTTCTGCCGCGCCAGGATATACGCCAGCTTGCGGTCCTTCACGAGCGCCAGCCTGTCGCCGTTCGGTGCGTGCAGCGCGTATAGGTCCTCGATGTCGCCGGTCTTGGCGCGGATCTCGTCGGGCAGGTCCGCCGGGTCCACATGGCGGACATAGACGATCCGCTCCGCCTCGTCGGCGATCTCGCTGTCGTGTGCAATGTCCATCATGCTTCTCCCGTGTTGATGTCGATACGCTGCCTCGTCGATTGCGGCGCAACCCGGCGCAGGTCGATATGCAGCAATCCGTCCGCCAGCGCCGCTCCGGTCACCTCGACGGCATCGGCCAGCACGAAGCTGCGCTGGAACTGCCGCGCCGCGATCCCGCGGTGCAGGTACACGCGCGCCGGATCGTCCTCCGCCTGACGGCCGCGCACCAGCAGCTGCCGATCCTCCACCGTAATCTCCAGGTCCTCGTCGCGAAACCCAGCCACGGCGAGCGTGATCCGGTAGGATGCATCGGTCGTCTGCTCGATATTATAGGGCGGATACCCTTCGTTCCCAGTCTTCGCCGTTCGTTCCACCAGCCGTTCCAGCTGCTCGAACCCCAGCAGGAACGGATGCGTCCCCAAGGTCAGCTTTGTCATGACACGTCCTTCAGGCAAGCGACTGTGCGTCAGGTCCCGTTTGCGGCAACCCTCAGCCCTGAATATGGGGGCCGCCCGAATGCCGCGCAAGGGTCGTCGACGGCGGACAGGGGGCCAGGGGAACAAGGGCCTGCGGGGCTTTGCGCGGCGTCGCCTTCGCGGTAGCATAGCGCAGTTCGCCTTCGGTGCGGGCGGGGTGGCAGACGGGGCGAACGGCATGAACGCGGCGATGGAAATGTCTCACGAAGAGGCGCTGCGCGTGCGCCTCGAGGTGCTGCGCCGCGAGCATCGCGATCTCGATCATGCCATCCAGGCGCTGGAGGAAAGCGGCCGTGCGGAGCAGCTTACCCTGCGGCGCCTGAAAAAACAGAAGCTGGGCCTGCGGGACGCGATCCAGCGTATCGAGGACGAGCTGCTGCCGGATATCATCGCGTGACCCGGGGCGCCGGCCGTCCGGCCGGGTGCGGAGCATGAGCGCGGATCCGCGCGTCGGGATCGTGATGGGCAGCAATTCCGACTGGCCCACGATGCGCGAGGCGGCAGACATCCTCGCAGCGCTCCACGTGCCCTTCGAGGCGCGCATCGTCTCGGCCCACCGCACGCCGGACCGGCTGTGGGAGTATGGCACCTCCGCCGCCCTGCGGGGCCTGCACTGCATCATCGCCGGGGCGGGCGGGGCGGCGCATCTGCCCGGCATGCTCGCCTCGAAAACGCTGCTGCCGGTGATCGGCGTGCCGGTGCAGAGCCGCGCGCTTTCGGGGCTCGACAGCCTCTATTCCATCGTCCAGATGCCGCGGGGAACCCCGGTGGCGACCATGGCGATCGGGGCGGCGGGCGCCGCCAATGCCGGCCTGATGGCCGCCGCGATTCTCGCCCTCGGCGATGCCGCGCTGTCCGAACGGCTGGCGGCCTGGCGCGCAAGCATGGCCGCGGACGTGCCCGAGACCCCGCATGACTGAGGCCGCGCACGACCGAGGCCCCGCATGACCGATGCAATGCTGCCGCCGGGCGCGACGATCGGCATCCTCGGCGGCGGGCAGCTGGGGCGGATGCTGGCGCTGGCCGCTGCCCGGTTGGGCCTTCGCGCCCACATCTACGACCCCGCGCCGGACGGGCCGGGCGCACAGGTGGCCCACCGCGCCACCGTCGCCGGGTTCGAGGATGCCGAAGCGCTCGCCGCCTTCGCCCGGTCGGTCGACGTGGTCACCTATGAGTTCGAGAACATCCCCACCGGCGCCCTCGACGCGGTCGAGGCGTTCTGCCCGCTGCACCCGTCGCGCCGCTCCCTGGAAATCTCCCAGGACCGACTGACCGAAAAGCGCTTTCTGCAGGATCTTGGGCTTGCGGTGGCGCCCTTCGCCCCGGTCGATGGCCCCGGCGACCTCCGCCCGGCAATCCGGCACACAGGCCTGCCCGCGATCCTGAAGACCCGCCGCTTCGGCTACGACGGCAAGGGCCAGGCCCGCATCGACGGCGCCGATGCGGCGGAACGGGCGCTCGCTGCCCTCGCCGGCGCCCCGGCGGTCCTGGAAGGCGTCGTGCCCTTCGAGCGCGAGATATCGGTGATCGGCGCGCGGGGAGCGGATGGCGCCGTCGCCTGCTTCGACCCTAGCGAGAACCGCCACGAGGGCGGCATCCTCCGGCGCACCACCGTTCCCGCGGCGATCCCGGCAAGCCTCGCCACCGATGCGGTGCTACTGACCGGCCGCATCCTCAACGCGCTTGGCCATGTGGGCGTGCTGGGGGTCGAGCTCTTCGTCACGCGTGGCGGCCTGATCGTCAACGAGATCGCGCCGCGGGTCCACAATTCCGGCCACTGGACCCAGAACGGCTGCCTCATCGACCAGTTCGAGCAGCACATCCGCGCCATCGCAGGCTGGCCGCTGGGCGACGGGCGGCGCCATGCCGACGTGACGATGGACAACCTCATCGGCGAAGACATTGCCCGCCTCGATGCCCTGCGGGCAGAGCCGGGTGCGGCGCTGCATCTCTATGGCAAGGGCGCGACGCGCCCGGGCCGCAAGATGGGCCACGTGAACCGGATCGCAGGCGCGCCGCGCTGAGCGGGGCGCGGCGCCACCGCCTTACACCGTGTCGAACGCCTCGGGATAGACCAGCGCGGCCCGCGCCATGGCACTTCCGGCGCTGATCGGATAAAGCCCCATGTATTGCTGCGGATAAGGCGAGGTCAGTTGCGACGGCCCGTCGAAGACGAACCCGAAGCGGCCATAGTAGCGCGGATCGCCCACCACGACCACGGCGTCGGCCTGCGCCCGCCGTGCCGCATCCAGCGCGTGCCGCACGAGGTCGGCGCCGATGCCCTGCCCCTGCTGCTCGTTGCGCACGCTCACGGGGGCCAGCGCCAGCCACTTCTGCGGCGCCATCAGCCGCGACAGGCAGACATGGCCCACCAGCCCCTGCGCATCGGCCGCCACCAGCTCGGCCGCAACGGAACCCTCGCTCCGCAGGGCCTTCACAAGCTGCGCCTCGTTGCGCTGGCGAAAGACGCTGACCAGAAGAACGGAAATGTCGGTCACATCGTCGGCGGTCGCTGTACGGATTTCGATCAATGGGGCCTCTTGAATACACGTCTGCCACGGCGATACCGCCGAAGGTCGCCCGGGGGCAAGGCCCCGCCCGGCAAGCGCGAAACCCCGTCGCCGCCGTCCGGGCCGCCGCCCTGAACGGACCCGCCCGGCCAATACGAAACGGGGGGCCAGAAGGCCCCCCGATCCGTCGCGCGCAAGCCCGGGCTGGCTTACATCATGCCGCCCATGCCGCCCATGTCGGGCATGCCGCCGCCGCCGCCCTGGCCTTTCGGCTCGGGCTTCTCGGCAACCATCGCCTCAGTCGTGATCAAGAGGCCGGCCACCGAGGCCGCATCTTCCAGCGCGGTGCGCACGACCTTCGCGGGGTCGATCACGCCGAACTTGAACATGTCGCCGTATTCCTCGGTCTGGGCGTCGAACCCGAACGAAAGGTCGTTCGATTCGCGCACCTTGCCGGCCACGACGGATCCGTCGACGCCCGCATTCTCGGCGATCTGCCGCAGCGGCGCCTCAAGCGCCTTGCGAACGATGGCGATGCCGGCGTCCTGGTCGCTGTTCTCGCCCTTCAGGCCGTCCAGCGCCTTGGCACCCTGTACCAGAGCCACGCCGCCACCGACGACGATGCCCTCCTGAACCGCGGCGCGGGTCGCGTTCAGCGCGTCGTCGACGCGGTCCTTGCGCTCCTTCACCTCGACCTCGGTCATCCCGCCGACCCGGATCACCGCAACGCCGCCAGCCAGCTTGGCCACCCGCTCCTGCAGCTTCTCCTTGTCGTAGTCGCTCGTGGTCTCTTCGATCTGCTGACGGATCTGGCTGACGCGGGCCTCGATCTCGGCCTTCTCGCCATGGCCGTCGATGATCGTCGTCTCGTCCTTCGTGATCGAGACGCGCTTGGCCGAACCGAGCATGTCGATGGTCACGTTCTCAAGCTTCATGCCCAGGTCTTCGCTGATCACCTGACCGCCGGTCAGGATCGCGATGTCCTGCAGCATCGCCTTGCGCCGGTCGCCGAAGCCCGGGGCCTTCACGGCCGCGATCTTCAACCCGCCGCGCAGCTTGTTGACCACCAGCGTGGCCAGCGCCTCGCCTTCCACGTCCTCGGCGATGATCAGCAGCGGCTTCTGGCTCTGGATCACCGAACTCGAGCAGCGGCACCATGGCCTGCAGCGAAGAAAGCTTCTTCTCGTGCAGCAGGATCATCGCGTCTTCCAGCTCGGCGACCATCTTGTCGGGATTGGTCACGAAGTAGGGGCTCAGGTAGCCGCGGTCGAACTGCATGCCCTCGACCACTTCGGTCTCGGTCTCCAGGCCCTTGTTCTCTTCGACGGTGATGACGCCGTCGTTGCCGACCTTCTGCATCGCGTCGGCGATCTGGCGGCCGATCTCGGCCTCGCCGTTGGCAGAGATGGTGCCGACCTGGGCGACCTCGTCAGAGCCCGTCACGTCGCGTGCGGCTGCCTTGATCGCGGCCACGACCTTGGCGGTGGCCAGATCGATGCCCCGCTTGAGGTCCATCGGATTCATACCGGCGGCAACCGACTTGGCGCCCTCCTTGACGATGGCCTGGGCCAGAACGGTCGCGGTCGTCGTGCCGTCGCCGGCCTCGTCGTTCGTGCGGTTGGCCACTTCCTTGACCATCTGCGCGCCCATGTTCTCGAACTTGTCCTCAAGCTCGATTTCCTTGGCGACAGTCACGCCGTCCTTGGTGATGCGGGGCGCGCCGAAGCTCTTGTCGAGCAGCACGTTGCGGCCCTTGGGGCCCAGCGTCACCTTGACCGCGTCGGCCAGGATGTTGACGCCCTTGAGCATGCGATTGCGGGCGTCGGTGTTGAAACGGACTTCTTTGGCAGCCATGATGGCATACTCCTGTCTTGTGTGGGGGAAAGCGGGTCTAGCGGATGGCTCAGGCGGCCATCGACGCGGCCTGATCCTCGATGATCCCGAGGATGTCGCTTTCCTTCATGATAAGCAGCTCTTCGCCGTCGATCGTCACTTCCGTGCCCGACCACTTGCCGAAGAGAACCTTGTCGCCGGCCGAAACGCCCATCTCGATCAGCTCGCCGCTGTCCTTGCGGGCGCCTTCGCCACAGGCGATGACCATGCCCTCGGCGGGCTTTTCCTTGGCGCTGTCGGGGATGATCAGGCCACCCTTGGTCTTTTCGTCGCCTTCGACGCGACGGACCAGAACGCGGTCATGAAGCGGTTTGAATGCCATGTCTGAGGCTCCCTTTCTGGAGGTTTTCATGCGTTGGCACTCTTGTCTGGGGAGTGCTAACATGCGGCTCACCTAAGGATGCCAGAGGCGGCTGTCAATGCGGGTCGCGCGCGCCCGAAGGCAGTTTTTCGCCGTATTGCCGTGCCCCGCCCCCTGCGGCCGGCCCGCCTCCGTCATCCCCTCCGCTGCCCTTCCGGTCGCCTCCCCGCCTTGGCGACGCGCGCAACTTGTGCGCGCTGCGGGTCATTGGCGCCGCGCGGCCCTGGATCGGCAGTCCGCATCGGTGTCGACGCCTGGCGCAACACTCTGCGTGCGGCCGCGTAGGCTTATTTGCATGTTTATTAACAATGCCTTGCGTAACCCACGGGTTACCGGTGCCCCGCCGCGCCGGCAGGGCGCCGTCCGCTTGGCGGCAATGGCGCCTCGCCCGTCCTGCGCGCGGCGTCTGGCGCAAACGTCAGTAGGCCAAAGGCATTGTCGCCGCCTCGCGCTTAAACTCATTTGAAACCTTTTGCTCGGAGCTTGCGTGGCTCTTGCTGCAAACCGAACCCAGGGAAAAGAAAATGTTCAAGTCGCTCACCCTCTCCGCTTCGCTCCTCGCCGCCACGGCCGGCGTCGCCACCGCACAGAACACGATGGTCGGCGGAGCCGAGATGTTCCCCTCCAAGAACATCGTCGAGAACGCCGTGAACTCGGCCGACCACACGACACTCGTCGCCGCCGTTCAGGCCGCCGGGCTTGCCGAAACGCTGATGGGCCCCGGCCCCTTCACCGTCTTCGCGCCCACCAATGCCGCCTTCGACATGTTCAAGGACGGCACGCTCGAAGAGCTGCTGAAGCCCGAGAACAAGGCGCAGCTGACCGAGATCCTGACCTGCCACGTGGTCGGCGCCGATGCGATGTCGATGGCCATCAAGGGCATGGTCGACGACGACAACGGCATGCACCCCGTGCCCACGCTCGGCGGCTGCACCCTGCAGGCCACCTATTCCGGCGACACCATCATGCTGACCGACGAGAACGGCCGCGAAGCGACCGTCACCATCGCCGATGTCGACCAGTCCAACGGCGTGATTCACGTCATCGATCGCGTGATGTTGCCGAAGCAGTAAGTCTCTCTCGCTTTCGTAACGAGTTCACGTGTTGGAAACGGCGGTCCTGCTGGGGGGCCGCCGTTTTCGATTGTCGGGCCGGGTCAGACGGTGCCTTCGCGCATCTCGCGCCAGCCGTAGCGGAAGAACGCCAGGGCCGTGGCGGTGATCCATACCGCCGTGATCACGCCAAGGCCGCGCTCCCATGCTCCGTCATACCCGGTCGGCATCAGAAAGAAGATCGGCGCACCCACGCACCAGAGGCCGGCGCAGACGAACGAGAGGCGCCGCAGGCCAGTGTGCAGACGCTCCAGCCCGCCCGCCATGGTGAACGGCGCCAGTGGAAACACCACGCCCAGCATGTAGACCAGATAGATGTGGATCACGAGGCCGCCGGTATCGCGGTCGCCATATTCGTTGCGCGCTCCGATCACCGTCACGATCAGCGCCAGCGCCATCAGCGCGAAGACCCCGATCGTCCAGCGCCGCTTGCCCAGATGCAGATGCGCCGCGGCCATGCCGATGGCGAGGATGCCCACGGCAAAGCCGTAAAGCGCCACGTCCTGGATGATCTCGAAACGGCCGGCGGCCAGATCGCTCACGGTGTCGGCCACCCAGTCGTGTCCCGGCACGACGATGCTGCCAATGACGTTTCCGGCGATCAGCGCCAATGATCCCAGCACGCCCAGAACGCCACAGGTCATCAGAAGCCCCGGCGCAGGCTCAGCCAGGCCGGCATTGTTAGACAGATCGCGCATCGTCCCTCCAGACGGGCCGAGCGCCGCCCGAAGCTGCAGCAACGGGCGGGCGGGCCGCTTTCGGATCAAACCGCGCCGCAAACGCGATTGTTCCTCCGGGCGTTATCGCCTTTGGTCCGGCAGGGCGGCAACGCCGGCATCGAGAAGCAACACAGGGCGGCAACAGATGGGCGATTACGTGATGACGGTGACCTGCCCGTCGCGGCGGGGCATCGTGATGGCCGTGGCCGGCACCCTCGCGCAATCAGGCTGCAACATCCGCGACAGCAGCCAGTTCGACGACGCGGTCACCGGGCGCTTCTTCATGCGCGTCAGCTTCACCTCCGAGACGGGCGCCGCGCTGGCCGACCTGCAATCGGCCTTCGAGCCCGCCATCGCGGAATACGACCTGAGGCTGGCGATTCACCCTGCCGAGAAGCGGATCAAGGTGATGATCCTGGTCTCGCGCTTCGGGCATTGCCTGAACGATCTGCTCTACCGCTGGCGCATCGGGGCGCTGCCGGTCGAGATCGTTGGCGTCGTCTCGAACCATCTCGACTACCAGAAGGTGGTGGTGAACCACGACATCCCGTTCCACTGGGTCAAGGTCACGCCCCAGAACAAGGCCGAGGCCGAGGCCAGGCAGATGGACCTGATCGACGAGACGGGCGCGGAACTGGTGGTGCTGGCGCGCTACATGCAGGTGCTGAGCGACCGGATGTGCACGCAGATGTCGGGGCGGATCATCAACATCCACCATTCCTTCCTGCCGTCGTTCAAGGGGGCCAACCCTTACCGGCAGGCCTTCGAGCGCGGCGTGAAGCTGATCGGCGCCACGGCGCATTACGTTACCGCCGATCTGGATGAAGGCCCGATCATCGAGCAGGACACCGTGCGCGTGACACATGCGCAAAGCGCCGGCGATTACGTCTCGCTCGGGCGCGATGTGGAAAGCGCGGTGCTCAGCCGGGCGGTGCACGCGCATATCCACCACCGGGTGTTCCTGAACAACAATTCCACCGTGGTGTTCCCCGAAAGCCCCGGCGGCTATGCCTCGGAGCGGATGGGCTGAACCATCCCGCGGGGCGCGGCGTTGATGGCCCAGAGCCAACCGCAAGGAATCCCCGATGAGCGACGACACCGATATCTGGAGCCTCGAAGAGCAATTCTGGACAGGCCATGCCCCCTTCCACGACAAGACCGTGCCGAAGGACACGATTATGGTCTTCGGCGATCCGGTGGGCATCACCTCGGGCGGCGCGGCGCGTAAGGCGCTGGATGAGGCGCCCGACTGGACCGGGGTGAAGATGACCGACCAGGTGCTCGAACGCCCGGCCGAGGGCGTGGCCGTAACAGGCTACCTGGCCGAGGGCGACGCGGGCAACGGCGTGCTCCACAAGGTCTACTGCACCTCGACCTGGGTGCAGCGGGACGGCGACTGGGTGCAGGTGCAACACCAGCAAACCCCCGGCTGAGGCGCCTGCCCGCCGCGCCGAGTTGTCCCATGACAATCCGGCGCGGGGGGTCTAGAGGGGACGCGACTTGCGCAAGGAAGCGGACCCACCCCCATGACCATTCAGGTATTCGGCCACAAATCCCCAGACACCGACACCACCGGCTCGGCCATCGTCTGGGCCTGGTTCCTCAGCGAGGTGCGCGGCACGCCGGCCGAGCCGCGGCTTCTGGGCGAGCCGAACACCGAGGCCGCCTTCATGCTGCAGCATTGGGACCTGCCGACGCCCCCGATCATCGAAGATGTGACGCCGGGCGACGCGGTGGTGATCGTCGACACGAACAACCCCGCCGAGCTGCCCGCGGGTATCGGCGCGGCCGACATCATCGGCATCATCGACCATCACCGTCTGGTCGCGGGACTGGAGACGCGGGCGCCGATCGACATCACGCTGCGCCCTGTCGCCTGCACCGCCACGATCCTGCACGAGCTGATGGGGGCCGATGCCGCGAGGATGCCGCGCGGGATCAGCGGCGCGATGCTGTCGTGCATCATCTCGGACACGCTGGAGTTCCGGTCTCCCACGACCACCGCGGTGGACAGGGCGCTGGCCGAGAAGCTGGCGGGCGACCTCGGCGTGGATCTGGCGCAGCATGCGGCCGACCTTTTCGCTGCGAAATCAGACGTTTCTGCCTTCTCGGATGCCGAGCTTCTGCGGATGGACAGCAAGGAGTTCGAGACCGGCGGCACCAAGTTCCGTGTGTCGGTCCTTGAGACAACCTCTCCCGAGGTGCCGCTTGGCCGCAAGAAGAGCCTGATGGCGACCATGCCGGCGGTGGCGGCGGAGGACGGGGTGGACCAGGTGCTGCTTTTCGTGGTGGACATCCTGCGCGAGGAAGCGACGCTGCTGGTGCCCAACGATCTGGTGCGCCGGGTGGCCGAGAAGAGCTTTGGCGCGACGGCGCCCGGCGATCACGTGGTGCTGCCGGGCGTGGTCAGCCGCAAGAAGCAGATCATCCCGAACCTGACCGTGTGAGCGGCCCGATGGGCGCCGGCGCATGACCCGCATCGTCGCCGATCTCGCCAATATTTCAGCGGGTTACGATGCCGTCTACTGCGACCTCTGGGGCTGTCTGCACGATGGCGTGCGGGCCTTTCCGCCGGCCATCTCGGCGCTTCGGAAGTTCCGCGAGGCGGGCGGGATCGTGATCCTGCTGACCAACTCGCCGCGTCCCCGCGATCAGGTGGCGCTGCAGCTGGCGGGCTTCGGCGCCCCGCGCGATTGCTGGGACGACATCGCGACCTCGGGCGACAGCGCCCAGGCGGCGATGGCGGCGGGGGTCGTCGGGCGGCGGGTGTTCCACCTAGGCCCCGCGCGCGACGCGCCGTTTTTCACCGATCTGCCCGCCGACGTCGCCGCGGAGCCGGTGGAGCGGGTGCCGCTTGAGGAGGCCGGCGGGGTCGTCTGCACCGGGCTGGTGGACGACGCGACCGAGGCGCCGGAGGCCTACCGCCCGGTGCTGCTGGAGGCCAAGGCGCGCGGGCTGAAGCTGCTTTGCGCCAATCCCGACATCGTGGTCGACAAGGGCGGCCGGCGGCTCTGGTGCGCGGGCGCGCTGGCGCGGCTCTATACCGAGATGGGCGGCGAAAGCCTTTATTTCGGCAAGCCCCATGCGCCGATCTACGATCTGGCGCGGCGGCGGCTGGCGGCACTGGCGCAGGTGCCCGACGACCGAATCCTGGCCATCGGCGACGGCGTGGGAACGGACATCGCCGGCGCCGTGGGCGAGGGGCTGGATTGCCTTTTCGTGGCAGGCGGGCTGGCGGCGGAGGAGGTGATGCAGGACGGCGTGCTAGAACCTTCGCGGATCGACGCGTTCCTCGCGCGGCACAAGACAGCCGCGCCCTTCGCCATCGACCTGCTCCGCTAAGCTTGCCAAGAGCCCCCTCGCGCAATAATCATGCGTGAATATGGCGGTGGGAGCAAGATGATGAATGCCGAGGGCAAGACCGTTTTCATCGAGGACATGACGATCGGCATGCGGCGCACGATCAGCAAGACGATCACGCTTCAGCATATCGAGATGTTCGCCGAGGTCAGCGAGGACTGGAACCCGATCCACCTGGACGAGGAGACCGGCCGCAACTCTGTCTTCGGCGAGCGGATCGCCCACGGGATGCTTTCGGCCAGCCTGTTCTCGGCGTTGATCGGCGAGCAATTGCCGGGCCATGGCGCTGTGTATCTGGGCCAGACGCTGAAGTTCCTGGCGCCGGTGAAGATCGGCGACACGGTGACCGCCCGCATCGCGGTGTCGGAGATCAACCTTGCACGGCGGCGGATCGGGCTGGCCTGCGAGGCGGTGGTGGACGGCAACATGGTGATCACCGGCGAGGCGACGGTGCTGGCCCCCAGCCGCAGGATGGAGGCGGCGCGCGGGGCCGCGAGGGCGCTTGCACCGGACAGGGGCTGACGCTACCTGACGGCCCATGCGGGTGCTGAAGGCCTATACCGATCTAGCGGCATCCGACCGCGGCGCCTCTGCGGCGCTCGGCAATTTCGACGGCGTGCATCTGGGGCATCAGGCGGTGCTGGACCGGGCGCGACGGGTCGGCGAGGCAGAGGGCGCGCCCCTGGGCGTGGTGACCTTCGAGCCGCATCCGCGACAGGTCTTCCAGCCCGACACGCCGCCCTTCCGGCTGATGAACGCCGAGGCGCGGGCGCACCGGCTGGAGAAGCTGGGGGTTACGCGGCTCTACGAGATGCCCTTCGATGCAGCGCTTGCGGCGCTGACGCCGGAGGGTTTCGCGCGCGAGGTGCTGGCCGAGGGGCTGGGGCTGCGGCACGTGGTGGTGGGCGCGGATTTTCGTTTCGGCAAGGGCCGGGCGGGCGATGCCGCGGCGCTGGCCGCCTTCGGGCGCGCGCTTGGCTTCGGCGTGACGGTGGCGGATCTGCTGGCGAGCGCCGCGGCGGGACCGCCGGTGTCCTCGACCGCGATCCGCACCGCTTTGGCCGAGGGCCACCCCCGGGAGGCCGCCGCGATGCTGGGCCACTGGCACCGGATCGAGGGCCCAGTGCTGAACGGGGAAAAGCGCGGACGGACAATGGGTTACCCCACGGCCAACCTGGGGCTGGAGGGGCTGCACCTGCCGCGGCTTGGGGTCTATGCGGTGCTGGTCGACATCCGCGACGGGCCGCATGCGGGGCGGCATCGCGGCGTCGCCTCGCTGGGCGTGCGGCCGATGTTCGGGGAGAACCTGCCCAACCTCGAGACGTTCCTCTTCGACTTCTCGGGCGACATCTATGGGGCGCGCCTTTCGGTGGCACTGGTGGCCTTCCTGCGCCCGGAAGCGGCCTATGAGGGGGTCGAGGCGCTGATCCGCCAGATGGACCGCGACAGCGACGGCGCCCGCGCGGCGCTGGACGCGCTCTGATGGCGCGCCGACGGCAGGGTCCGGGCCCCAATCCGCGCCCCAGTTCCCCGCGCCCCAGCTCTCCGCGACGAAGCGACGACCCGATCGCGCGCGACGGCCTGCGCGAGCGCTACTGGGAGCGGGTGCCGCTGAAGAACATGAACAAGCGCGAATGGGAGGCGCTTTGCGACGGGTGCGGCAAGTGCTGCCTCAACAAGCTGGAGGACCCCGACACGAACGAGATCGCCTTTACCCGGGTCGCCTGCCGGCTGCTGGACGGCGAGACCTGCCGCTGCGGGCAATACGACATCCGCAAGCAGTTCGTGCCGGAATGCGTGGTGCTGACGCCGGCGAGCCTGGCGAGATCGGCCTACTGGATGCCGTCGACCTGCGCCTACCGGCTGCTCCACGAGGGCAAGCCGCTGGCCGATTGGCACCCGCTCATCTCGGGGACCGCGCAAAGCGTACATGACGCGGGCCAAAGCGTACAAGGCTGGACGGTGCCGGAATTCGAGGTGGACGAGGAGGATTGGGAGGATTTCATCGTCGAGGATCTGTAGGGATCCGCCGCGCTCCTGCCCCTCCGGTTTGCTGCTCCGGCTCCCGAGCGCAGCCCCGGTCGGCACACCCGCGGGGTGTCTTGGGCGTCGGCTTCGCGGGCAGGCCCTTCACCGAATGTGTTGCAGATCAGGACGCGGCACTGGCCGCTTCGAGCCCACGGTGGCTCATTTCTCGCGGCGATGCGAACGTCTGGTTGCGCGTTTCGTCTTGCAGAAATCATGGATTGGGCACCAAACACTGGTGATTGTGGCTATGCTACGATGCCGAATTCTAAGCACAGACGAGGAATTCCGGCCTGAGGTGCATGTCAGGAGGGTCGAGCAGCCGGACCTGGCAGGCCTACTGCGCCTGGTGACGGCGTTGACGGCGCATCACGGCGGCACCGCTCGCGTGAGCCTTGACGCTCTCGCACGTGATGTTCTGGGGGATGCACCTCGGCTGTGGACCCTGGTGGCTGAGGTGGGCGGCTCCTTCGTGGGCTACGCCGCGTCCTTTCCGCCTGCGCTGATGCACTCCGGCCTCAGACGCATGTACCTCTATCACCTCTACGTCGATCCGGACGTCCGAGGCTCTGGCATCGGCCGTCGCCTGATCGACGCGTCCACCGGTCTCGCGCGGGCCCTCGACTGCGACGTCATAGTGGTCGGCACCGAGCCGGACAACCACGCCGCTCAAGCAGTCTATGCGGCCTGCGGGTTCGAGCCACTACCAGGCGACGGTTCGCACTTCTGGAAGAAGGTGGCTCCGCCACAAGATGCCGATGTGCAAAATTCGTGATTTACGCATGCTGCTTCTGCGTCAGGCATCTCTGCACATTGGACCGTGCACACGTCACGTTGATAATTTGGCATCCAAACGCAGACACTGAACCGATGACCGCTTTGTCCCGCACAGCAGAGATTGGATGCGACGAGTTCCTCGCAGAATTCTGCGAGGGACTTGGTTTACCGATACTTCGTCAGTCCCGCACCTCAGGCGTCGTGGCGCAACACTTCTGGCAAGGGGCTTGCGTCGCGGGCCGGGGGTCTTTTGCCCCCCGCCGGCCCGCATGCGCCGCCGCTCAAGCCGCGGTTTTCAGATACGCATCCAGATCGTCCAGCCGGTCGTGGCCCCAGAAGATCTCCTCGCCGACGATGTAGGTCGGCGCACCGAAGGCGCCGCGCTCGACGGCCTCTTCGAGATTGGCGGTATAGGTCTCGGCCCCCTGAAGCAGGCCGCTATCCGCCAGCCCGGGGTCGAACCCGGCCTTCTGGAGGCAATCGCGGACCACGTCGTCGTCGGCGATCTGGCGGTCTTCTGCCCAGCAGGCGGCGAGGAACGATTGCACCAGCTTGCCCAGATCGCCGCCGCCGGCCTCTTGCGCCGCGATGATCGCGTAGGAGCTGGGGGCGGGGTTGGTGGGCCAGTGCGCCGGCTTGAGGGTGATCGGCATGCCGACCTTGGCCGCCCCCCGCCGCAGCTCCTGCAGGCGGTAGGCCTGGCGGTTCGGATGCCGGTCCTTCGGGGGCGTGCCGCCGGTGCGGGCGAAGAGATCCATCGGCGCCAGGGGCTTGTAGGCGATGGTGGCTCCGTGCGCCTGCGCGATCTCCTCCAGCCGTCCGCCAGCCAGGTAGGTGAAGGGCGAGGCGGTGGAGAAGTAGTAATCGATATGCGGCATGGCCCTGGCGCCCCCTTGCTGCGGTTGGTTTCACTTGGGGCCGGTGCTAGGGGGAAGTCAACGGCCCCCGGCCACAGGATCGCGAAGGGAACCCCACCGTGCCATCACCCGTCGAACCCAAGCTGATCTCGGGCAACGCCAACCGCCCGCTGGCCAAGGCGGTGGCGCGCCGGATGTCGATGCATCGCGGGATCAACGTGACGCTCGTTGATGCGCGGGTGGAGCAGTTCAACGATCAGGAGATCTTCGTGGAGGTGTTCGAGAACGTCCGCGGGGAGGACATGTTCATCATCCAGCCCACGAGCAACCCGGCCAACGACAACCTGATGGAGCTGCTCATCATCTCGGATGCGCTGCGCCGGTCGAGCGCCGGGCGGATCACCGCCGTGATCCCCTATTTCGGCTATGCGCGGCAGGACCGGCGCACCAAGGCACGCACGCCGATCAGCGCCAAGCTGGTGGCCAACCTGCTGACCCAGGCGGGGATCGAGCGGATCCTGACGATGGACCTGCATGCCGCGCAGATCCAGGGCTTCTTCGACATCCCGGTGGACAACCTTTATGCCTCGCCGGTCTTCGCGCTGGACATCGACGCCCAGTTCGAGGGGCGGCGGGACAATCTGATGGTGGTGTCGCCCGACGTGGGCGGCGTGGCGCGGGCGCGCGAGCTGGCGCAGCGGATCGGTTGTCCGCTCGCCATCGTCGACAAGCGGCGCGAGCGCGAGGGCGAGGTGGCGGAGATGACCGTGATCGGCGACGTCACGGGGCGGACCTGCCTGATCGTGGACGACATCTGCGACACGGCGGGCACGCTGTGCAAGGCCGCCGACACGCTGATGGAGGCCGGGGGGACGGAGGTCCACGCCTATGTCAGCCACGGGGTGCTGAGCGGCCCGGCGGTGGAGCGGATCAGCAAATCGCAGCTGAAGAACCTTGTGATCACCGACAGCATCGCGCCGACGGCGGCGGTGAAGGCGGCGCCCAACATCCGCATCGTGCCAATGGCGCCGATTTTCGCGCAGGCGATCCTGAACATCTGGAACGGCACCAGCGTCAGCTCGCTCTTCGAGAAGGAGACGCTGGGGCCGATCTACGAGGGGCTCTATCCGGGCGCCTGAGGCGTGGGCCGCCCCTTGGCGGCAGGGCTCCGGGCGGCGCCGGTCCGACGGCCGACCTCGCGGCTTCCGGCAGGCTGACCTGCGCGCGACTCAACGGAGCCTCCGCGCAAGGGGTGCCCGCCTAGCCGCGTTCGGCCTCGGCCTGATCGTCCGGCTCGGGAATTCCCTCGGCCGGGCTGCCCTCCACCAGGCCCACGTTCTCGCGTTTCGGTTCGGGAGCCGCTTCCGGGGCCGGTTCGCGGGCCGCCTGCGCCGCGGCCCCGCCCAGTAGCGCCGCGGCGCCGGGGGGCATGTGCAGGTGCATGTCGGTCTGCGGGTAGGGGATGGTGATGCCAGCCGCGTCCAGCGCCTCCTTCGCCTGGCGGGTCAGATCCCAGTAGACCGTCCAGTAGTCCGAGGCGCGCACCCAGGGGCGCACCACGATGTCCACCGAGCTGGCCGAGAGCGCGTTGACCCGGATCATCGGCGCGGGTTCCGACAGGACCAGCCGGTGCGCCATAACGACCTTCGTCAGGACGTCCTGCGCCACCTCCATGCTGTCGCCGTAGCCGATGCCGAAGGTCAGGTCGACGCGGCGGGTGGCGCTGGCGGTGACGTTGGTGATGACGTCGCCCCAGACCTTGCCGTTGGGGATGACGATCACCTGGTTGTCGGGCGTCGTCACGATCGTCGAGACGATGGAGACCGATTGCACCGTGCCAGAGGTGCCGGCGACGCTGACGTAATCGCCCTCGTCGAAGGGGCGGTTGATCATGATCATCAGGCCCGCGGCGAGGTTGCCGAGCGTCTCCTGCATGGCGAAGGCGATGATGAACGAGGCGCCGCCGACGACCGCGAAGAGCGGCGTGATGTCCACCCCGAGCGCCGAGAGCACGATCATCAGGCCGATGGCGATGACGATCCAGTAGACGACCATCGCTAGGAACGCCTGCAAGAGCTTGGAGAGGTTCGGCACGCGGCCGAACCAGCGGCGCGCGAGGCCGCGGATCACCCGCGCCACCGTGAAGAGGGCCAGAAGGGCAGCGAGGATCACCGCCGCCTGGACGGCCAGCCGGAGGCCGCCCTCGGGGCTGAGCGCCCACGTCACGGCATCGCCGGCGAGATCCTGCCATGTGGCGGCGCGCGTTTCGTCGAGGAGGATCGCGGCGCGGTAGGCGCGGTAGCTGGCGACCAGCGCTTCGTCGCCGCCCTTGGTCTCGAGCCCGTCGACCACGACCGTATAGCGCTCGAAGGCGGCGTTGCGGGCGATTGTGCGATCCTGGAGGGCGGTGGCGTCGGGTGCGGCCGTGGCGTCGCGGCGGCTTGCGGCAGGGCTTTCGGCGGTGCCGAGGAGGGCAACCTGCGCGTCGACCAGTTCGGTGGTCAGCGCCTGGACGTTCTGTTGCCAGGCATCGGCCAGCGCCTGGAGCTGCGCCACGGTCAGCGGGATCACCCGCAGGGCCAGCTCCCGCAGGGGGATGTCGACGCTGTCCAGCTGCGGCGGATAGGCGGGGGGCGCAGCCTCCTCGCCGGCCTCTTCGGTTGCGGGGTCGGTGCCGGGCGGCGCCTCGGCGGGCGCATCTGCACCACTAGCCGCCTGCGGGGCCGGGGTTTCCTGGCCAAGGCCCGGGCCGGCGCCCTGCACGCAAAGGGCGAGGACCAGCAGGCTGGCGAGGAGGCGCAGGACGGTCATCGGGGTCTCCGGCTTGGGGCGGCACGTCTCGCCGGCGCGCCGAACCAGGGGCCCGCCGAACGGGCGCAGCGTCCGCCCGCGCCTTCGGACGTCCGGCCCGGCGGGGCGAGGGCCTGGCGGGCGGCCTAGACCATGTCGTCCAGCAGGCGGGTCAGATCGTCCACGAACTTGCGTGCCGCATCCTCGTTGTGCGCCTCGGCCTCGGAGGCCGCCTTCTGGGCATCCTCAAGCATGGCCTGAACCTCGCCGCGATTGTCGGGGCCGCGCTTGAACGCACGCTCCGCCAGAACGGTCGTGGCCTCGGCGGAGATCTCGGCGAAGCCGCCGGTGACCGCATAATCCTCGGATCCGTCGGGCCCGGTGACCTTGACGATCCCGGGCCGCAGGGTGGTGATCAGCGGCGCGTGGTCCGGCATGGCAGTCAGGTCGCCCTCGGCGCCGGGCAACTGCACGGCGCTGGCCTGGTGCGAGGCCAGGCTGCGCTCGGGCGAGACCAGATCGAACTGCATCGTGTCGGCCATGTGCCGGTCCTCCTCGAGCCGCGTCCGCGGTCAGGGTTTCTCCGGCCGCAGGGGCGGCCGGGGGGGGGTCCTGGCAAGATCGGGGCCAGGGATCTTCGGGCCGCCGGGGCGGCCGGGGTAACTCAGGCCGCGTCGGCGGCCATGCGTTCGGCCTTGGCGACCACGTCGTCGATGTCGCCGACCATGTAGAACGCGGCTTCCGGCAGGTGATCGTACTCGCCCGCCGCGACCGCCTTGAACGAAGCGATGGTCTTCTCAAGCGGCACCTGAACGCCGTCGGAGCCGGTGAAGACCTTGGCGACGTCGAAAGGCTGGCTGAGGAAGCGCTGGATCTTGCGGGCGCGGGCGACCGTCAGCTTGTCCTCCTCGGAGAGCTCGTCCATCCCAAGGATCGCGATGATGTCCTGCAGGGACTTGTAGCGCTGCAGGATGCCCTGCACGTCGCGCGCCACCTGGTAATGCTCTTCGCCCACGATCTGCGGGTCCATCAGGCGCGAGGTGCTGTCGAGCGGATCGACGGCCGGGTAGATCCCAAGCTCGGAGATCGCGCGGCTGAGGTTGGTCGTGGCGTCGAGGTGAGCGAAGGAGGTGGCCGGCGCCGGGTCCGTCAGGTCGTCGGCAGGCACGTAGATGGCCTGCACGGAGGTGATGGAGCCCGCCTTGGTCGAGGTGATCCGCTCTTGCAGGGCGCCCATGTCGGTGGCGAGCGTCGGCTGATAGCCCACGGCCGAGGGGATGCGGCCGAGAAGCGCCGAGACCTCGGAGCCGGCCTGCGTGAAGCGGAAGATGTTGTCGACGAAGAAGAGCACGTCGGTGCCCGACTGGTCGCGGAACTGCTCGGCCAGGGTCAGGCCGGTCAGCGCCACGCGCATGCGGGCGCCCGGGGGCTCGTTCATCTGGCCGTAGACCAGCGCCACCTGGGACTTCTCGAGGTTCTCGGGGTCGATCACGTTGGATTCGATCATCTCGTGGTAGAGGTCGTTGCCCTCCCGCGTCCGCTCACCGACGCCGGCGAAGACGGAATAGCCCGAGTGCACCTTCGCGATGTTGTTGATCAACTCCATGATCAGCACGGTCTTGCCCACCCCGGCACCGCCGAAGAGGCCGATCTTGCCGCCCTTGGAATAGGGGGCCAGCAGGTCGACCACCTTGATGCCGGTCACGAGGATCTCGGACGAGGTCGCCTGGTCGGCGAATTCGGGCGCGGGCTGGTGGATGGAGCGGGTCTCGTTGGACTTGACCTCGCCCTTCTCGTCGACCGGCTCGCCGATGACGTTGAGGATGCGGCCCAGCGTGGCGTTGCCGACCGGGATCGAGATGGGCGCTCCGGTATCCTCTACGGGCGCGCCGCGGACCATGCCCTCCGTCGCGTCCATGGCGATGGTGCGCACGGTGTTCTCGCCGAGGTGCTGCGCGACCTCGAGGACCAGCCGCTTGCCGTTGTTCTCGGTGTTGAGCGCGTTCAGGATCGCCGGCAGATGCTCGTCGAACTGCACGTCGACGACGGCGCCGATCACCTGTGTGACTTTGCCAGTGGGGTTGGCCATTTGGGTACTCCGGTTGGTCGTCAGCGCGGCGTTCGCCGCAGATGTGTCAGGCAGCTTTCAGGTCGAGGCGGCGTTCGATGCGGCCCACAATTCGGGCGAGGCGTTCGTCGAAGCGGTCCATGCGGCCGTTAAGAGCGGCGATCTGGACGCCCTGCCCGTGGTTTCGGGTGCCGACATCCTTACCTTGAGGTCGCGAAGGTCGGCCAGCATGTCGTCCAGTTGGGCCTGGATACGCTGGAGCAGTTCGAACGTCATGACCGCGAGGTCGGAAGGATTGCGGTGGCCCACCATCGCTAAAGCGCCTCCGCCCCCGAGATGATCTCGATCAGCTCGTTGGTGATGACCGCCTGGCGGGTGCGGTTGTACTCGATCGTCAGGTCGTCGATCATCTCGCCGGCGTTGCGCGTGGCATTGTCCATCGCCGACATCCGCGCGCCCTGCTCGCTGGCCGCGTTCTCGAGCAGCGCCGCGAAGATCTGGGTGGCGACGCCGCGGGGCAGAAGCTCTGCCAGGATCGCTTCTTCGCCGGGCTCGTAATCGTAGCCCGCCGAGGCGCCCGCGCTCTCGCCCGCGTCCTTCGGCTCGAACTTCGCCGGGATGACCTGCTGCGCGGTCGGGATCTGCGAGACGACGTTCTCGAACTCGGAGTAGAAGATCGTGCAGACGTCGAATTCCTCGGCGTCGAAGCGTTGCAGCACGTCCTGCGCGATGTCCCGGGCATTGGCGTAGCCGACGCGTTTGACGTCGCTCAGGTCGACATGGCCAACCAGCTTCTCGCCGTGGTCGCGACGCAGCATCTCGCGGCCCTTCTTGCCCACGGTCAGGACCTTCACGGTCTTGCCGTCGGCGACCAGCCGCTGCAGGTGCACCCGCGCCAGCCGCGCGATGGACGAGTTGAAACCGCCGCAAAGGCCCCGCTCGGCGGTCATCAGCACAAGCAGGTGCACCTTGTCGTCGCCCGTGCCCCTGAGCAGGCGTGGCGCCGAGGGGCTATCGCCGACCGAGGCCGCCAGACCGCCCAGCACATCCTCGAAGCGGTCGGCATAGGGGCGCGCGGCCTCCGCCGCCTCCTGCGCGCGGCGCAGCTTGGCGGCGGCGACCATCTGCATCGCCTTCGTGATCTTGCGCGTCGACTTGACGCTCGCGATCCGGTTCTTGAGGTCCTTGAGGCTTGGCATGGGGTATCAGTCCTTCCGAACCATTCAGGAAAACGTCTCGGCGAACTTGTCGATGGATTTCTTGATCCGGTCCGCGGCGTCGCCCTTCACCTTGGGGTCCTCGTCGGTGATCCAGTCCAGCAACTCGCGCTCGGAATTGCGCAGGTGCTGCAGGAGGCCCTTCTCGAACGGGCCGACCTGGTTGACCTTCAGCTTGTCGAGGTAGCCGTTGGTGCCCGCGAAGATCACGCAGACGATCTCGGCGTTGGTCAGGGGCGAGTATTGCGGCTGCTTCATCAGCTCGGTCAGCCGCGCGCCGCGATTAAGCAGACGCTGGGTCGACGCGTCGAGGTCCGAACCGAACTGCGCGAAGGCCGCCATCTCGCGGTACTGCGCCAGCTCCAGCTTGATGGGGCCCGCGACCGATTTCATCGCGTTGGTCTGGGCCGACGAGCCGACGCGGGAGACAGAGAGGCCGGTGTTCACGGCCGGGCGGACGCCCTGGTAGAACAGCTCCGTCTCCAGGAAGATCTGGCCGTCGGTGATGGAGATCACGTTGGTCGGGATGAACGCGGAGACGTCGCCGCCCTGGGTCTCGATGATCGGCAGCGCCGTCAGCGAGCCGTTGCCGTGATCGTCGCCCAGCTTCGCCGAACGCTCCAGCAGACGGGAGTGGAGGTAGAACACGTCGCCGGGATAGGCTTCGCGGCCGGGCGGGCGGCGCAGCAGCAGCGACATCTGGCGATAGGCCACGGCCTGCTTGGAAAGGTCGTCGTAGACGATCAGCGCGTGACGGCCGTTGTCGCGGAAATACTCGGCCATCGCGGTGGCGGCATAGGGCGCCAGGAACTGCATCGGCGCGGGGTCGGAGGCGGTGGCGGCGACGACGATGGTGTAGTCGATCGCGCCGCTTTCCTCGAGCTTCTTCACCAGCTGCGCGACGGTCGAGCGCTTCTGCCCGATGGCGACGTAGATGCAATAGAGCTTCTTGCTTTCGTCGTCGCCGGCGGCGTCGTTGTAGCTTTTCTGGTTAAGGATCGTGTCGAGCGCCACGGCGGTCTTGCCGGTCTGGCGGTCGCCGATGATCAGCTCGCGCTGGCCGCGGCCGATGGGAATCATGGCGTCCACGGCCTTGAGCCCCGTCGCCATCGGCTCGTGCACCGACTTCCGCGGAATGATGCCCGGCGCCTTCACGTCGGCGATGCGGCGTTCGCTGGCGTTGATCTCGCCCTTGCCGTCGATGGGGTTGCCGAGGCCGTCCATGACCCGGCCGAGCAGGCCGTCGCCTGCGGGCACGTCGACGATGCTCTCGGTGCGCTTGACCGTGTCGCCTTCCTTGATGTCGCGGTCGGAGCCGAAGATCACGACGCCGACGTTGTCGGTTTCCAGGTTCAGCGCCATGCCGCGGATGCCGCCCGGGAATTCGACCATCTCGCCGGCCTGCACGTTGTCGAGCCCGTGCACCCGCGCGATGCCGTCTCCCACGCTCAGCACCTGACCGATCTCGGCGACGTCAGCGTCCTGCCCGAAATTCTTGATCTGGTCCTTGAGGATGGCCGAGATTTCGGCTGCCTGGATTCCCATTTATCCGACCTCTTTCATGGTGTTCTGAAGGTTCTGAAGCTTGGCGGCGATCGAGGTGTCGATCATCCGCGAGCCCAGCTTGACGACGAGGCCACCGATCAGGCCTTCGTCGACGGTTGTCTTAATGTTCACGTCACTGCCGGCCTGCTTCTTCAGCACGTCGGCGAGGCGGGCGATCTGATCGTCGCTCAAGGGCTTGGCGGAGGCGACGTGCGCGGTGACCTCGCCGCGATGCCGGGCGACCATCTCGCGCAGCCGGTCGAGCAGCTGCGGCAGCACGAAGAGTTGCCGCTTGTCGGCCATCAGAGCCAGCGTGTTGCGCATCCTGTCGTTAAGCTCCATCGCCTCGGCGATCGCGGTGATGGCGCCGCGCTGCTCGGCCCGGTCGAGGAGCGGCGAGGCGACCATGCCGCGCAGGTCGCCGCTCTCGCGCATCGCCGCCTCCAGCGCCTCGACATCGGCCGTGAGCGCATCGACCCCGTTGTCGTCGCGCGCCAGTTCGAAGACTGCGGTGGCATAGCGCCCGGCAATACCCGAGGAGATCGAGGCTGGTTCGGACAAGGGTGGTCCTTCCGGTGAAAGGGCGGCCCCGGGGAGGAGCCGCGGCGCGGTGAAGGCCCGGCACGCACGCCTAAACCCGTCAAAATCAGCGTGGGTGTAGCAAAGCGCCCAACCGCAGGCAACAACCCTTCGCCCGGGGACGGGGCGCCTGCCAACCTTGGCAGGCTGGCCGCCGGGAGGGGTGCGACCGTTTGGCATCGGGCGGCGGATCGCCGGGAGGTGCGGGGGATCCCGCCCCCCGGGGCCGGCCTTGCGAAAGCCCGTGCGCGGACGACACCGACCGCGCCGGCTTCGATCACCTTTGCCTGCCCGCGCGGGAGGCGGAGCGCCCGGGCACGGACGCCAGCGCGGGCAGATCAGGCCACCCGGGCCGTCTGCGGCAGCGGGTTGACCAGCGGCGCCTTGGCCGGCGCCGGTTCGTGCACCGGCGTGCCGCGGGCCGCGAAGGTCTGCTTGGTGGCCGAAACGATCAGCACGCCCCCGGCATAGCGGCTGGAGATGCGCTGCCCTGCCCGCTCTACCAGCCCGCCCGCACGAAGCCAGAACCGCCGGTGCGAGGGCGGCTGGAACAGGGTCACCACGTGCCTGTCGGGCGTGAAGCCGTGGCGGGCGAGCTGCGCCTCGATCTGACCCAGCGAATAGGGCCGGCCGTAGCCGAAAGGGGTCTGATCGCTGCGGGCCCAGATGCCGGCGCGGTTCGGTACCACGAAAAGCGCCCGGCCCCCCGGCCCCAGCACCCGGTTGCATTCGCCCAGCACGGCCGAGGGATTCTCGGACGTCTCCAGCCCGTGCATCAGCACCAGCTTGTCGACAATGCCCGTGGGCAGCGGCCAGCGCGTCTCATCGCACAGGACCGAGACATTGGGCATGCCGAGCGGCCAGGGCATCACCCCCTGCGGCGCCGGCATCAGCCCCACCACCCGCCGCGCCTCATTCAGGAACGGGCGCAGGAGCGGCACCGCAAAGCCGAAGCCCGCGACCGTCTGGCCCTTGGCCTCCGGCCAGAAGGTGAAAAGCTGGTCGCGGATCGCCTTCTGCGCCGCCCGCCCCAGATTGGTGCGGTAGTAGAAGGTCCTCAGATCGTTGACGTCGAGGTGCATTGCAGCGCTCCCACCGATGGGTCAGCCTGATGTGAGGTTAGCCGCCCGAGCCGGCAAGCGACAGGGAATGAAGATGGCCGCAGAAATCGTGACGATACCGTGTCTGACGGACAACTATGCCTATCTGGTGCGGCCCGAGGGCGGCGACGTCTGCGCGTTGGTCGATGCGCCCGAGGCAGCCCCCATCGAGGCGGCGCTGGCGGAACGGGGCTGGACCCTTGCCGCGGTGCTGATCACGCACCACCATGCCGACCATGCGCAGGGGCTGGCGGCGCTGCGCGAGGGCCGCCAGCTGACGGTGGTCGGCCCCGCGGCCGAAGCCGGGAAGATGCCGCCGCTCGACGCGGCGGTGCGCGGCGGCGACGACGGCGGCGCGGGACTGTTCGCCGCCGAGGTGCTCGAGGTGCCGGGGCATACCTCGGGGCATATCGCCTATCATTTGAGCGAGAGCGGCGTGGTCTTCACCGCGGACAGCCTGATGGCGCTTGGCTGCGGGCGGCTTTTCGAAGGTACGCCCGCGCAGATGTGGGAAAGCCTCGGGCGCCTCGCCGCCCTGCCCGAGGACACGCTGGTCTGCTCCGGGCACGAATACACCGCCGCGAACGCCCGTTTCGCGCTCAGCGTCGAGCCCGAAAATGCGGCACTCCGGGCGCGGGCCGAGGCGGTGGAGGCGGCGCGGGCGCGCAACAAGCCCACCGTGCCCTCGCGGCTTTCGGAGGAGCGCGCGACGAACCCGTTCCTGCGCGCCGGCACCCCGCAGATGAAGGCCGCCCTGGAAATGGAGGGCGCGGACGACGTCGAGGTCTTCGCCCGCCTGCGGCGCATGAAGGACGATTTCTGAAGGGCCGGCGCGGCTGCCTTCCCAAGCGGCATCCACAGGCGGACCGGGAAGTTCGCGAGAAGAAAAGACTTGAAGGAGGGCGTTGGAAAGCAAACTTTAACTTTAAGCACCCCACGGTGGAGCCGGGGAAACCCCGGTCCGACCCCGATATAAGGAGCACGGCGCGTGCCTTCATTCTCCAATACGCTCGAGCAGGCCATCCATGCGGCATTGGCCCTCGCGAACACCCGCCGCCATGAACTCGCGACCCTGGAGCACCTGCTTCTGGCCCTGATCGACGAGCCGAACGCAGCCAAGGTGCTGCAGGCCTGCGGCGTCGATCTCGAGAGCCTCAAGAAGACCCTGGTGGACTTCATCGACGAGGAGCTCTCGACGCTGGAAACCGATGTGCAGGGCTCGGAGGCGGTGCCCACGGCGGCCTTCCAGCGCGTGATCCAGCGCGCCGCGATCCACGTGCAATCCTCAGGCCGCACGGAGGTCACTGGCGCCAACGTGCTGGTGGCGATCTTCGCCGAGCGCGAAAGCAACGCGGCGTTCTTCCTGCAGGAGCAGGACATGACCCGCTACGACGCAGTGAACTTCATCGCGCACGGCGTCGCCAAGGACCCCTCCTTCGGCGAGGCGCGCAGCGTCTCTGGCGCCACCGACTACGAGGAAGAGAGCCAGACGAGCGAGGGCGATGCGAAGGAATCAGCGCTGGCGAAATATTGCGTGGATCTCAACGCGAAATCCCGCAAGGGCGACGTCGACCCGCTGATCGGCCGCGAGGGCGAGGTGGAGCGGTGCATCCAGGTGCTCTGCCGCCGGCGCAAGAACAACCCGCTTCTGGTGGGCGACCCGGGCGTGGGCAAGACGGCCATCGCCGAGGGGCTGGCCCGCAAGATCGTGCGGGGAGAGACGCCAGAGGTGCTGGCCTCGGCCACGATCTATTCGCTCGACATGGGCGCGCTCTTGGCCGGCACCCGCTACCGCGGCGACTTCGAAGAGCGGCTGAAGGCCGTCATGACGGAGCTCGAGGACCATCCCGACGCGGTGCTCTTCATCGACGAGATCCATACGGTGATCGGTGCCGGCGCAACCTCTGGCGGTGCGATGGACGCGTCGAACCTGCTGAAGCCGGCGCTGCAGGGCGGCAAGCTGCGCTGCATGGGCTCGACCACCTACAAGGAGTTCCGCCAGCATTTCGAGAAGGACCGCGCGCTCAGCCGGCGCTTCCAGAAGATCGACGTCAACGAGCCCTCGGTCGAGGACACGGTGAAGATCCTCAAGGGCATCAAGCCGTATTTCGAGGACCATCACGACATCAAGTACACCGCGGACGCCATCCGCACCGCGGTAGAGCTGTCTGCGCGCTACATCAACGACCGCAAGCTGCCCGACAAGGCGATCGACGTGATCGACGAGGCCGGCGCGGCGCAGCACCTGATCCCCGAGAGCCGGCGCCGCAAGACCATCGGCACCCGCGAGATCGAGGCCGTGGTGGCCAAGATCGCCCGCATCCCGCCGAAGAACGTCAGCAAGAACGATGCCGAGGTGCTGCGCGATCTGGAGGGGGCGCTGAAACGCGTCGTCTTCGGGCAGGACACCGCGATCAGCGCGCTCGCAAGCGCCATCAAGCTGGCGCGCGCCGGTCTGCGCGAGCCCGAGAAGCCCATCGGCAACTACCTCTTCGCGGGGCCCACGGGCGTCGGCAAGACCGAGGTGGCAAAGCAGCTCGCCGATACGCTGGGCGTGGAGTTGCTGCGCTTCGACATGTCGGAATACATGGAGAAGCACGCGGTCAGCCGCCTGATCGGCGCGCCGCCGGGTTACGTGGGCTTCGATCAGGGCGGCATGCTGACCGACGGGGTCGACCAGCATCCGCATTGCGTGCTGCTGCTCGACGAGATCGAGAAGGCGCATCCTGACGTCTTCAACATCCTGCTGCAGGTGATGGACCACGGCAAGCTGACCGACCATAATGGCCGGGCGGTGGATTTCCGCAACGTGATCCTGATCATGACCTCGAATGCCGGCGCGGCCGACATGGCGCGCGCTGCCATCGGCTTCAACCGCGACCGTCGCGAGGGTGAGGATACGGCGGCGATCGAGCGGACGTTCACGCCGGAGTTCCGCAACCGGCTGGATGCCGTCATCAGCTTCGGCGCGCTGCCGAAATCGGTGATCCTGCAGGTGGTCGAGAAGTTCGTCCTGCAGCTCGAGGCGCAGCTGATGGATCGCAACGTCACCATCGAGCTGACGCCCGAAGCCGCCGAATGGCTGGGCGAGAAGGGTTACGACGACAAGATGGGCGCGCGCCCGCTTGGCCGGGTCATCCAGGAGCACATCAAGAAGCCGCTGGCCGAAGAGCTTCTGTTCGGCAAGCTGGCAAAGGGCGGCACCGTGCGCGTGGGCGTCAAGGACGGCGCCATCGACCTGGAGACGATCCCGCCGCAAAGCCCGCGGCTCTCAAAGAACAAGCCACCGCTGCTCACCGCCGACTGACCGGCGACTGACCGGCGAGATGTAACGGAAAGCCAGCGGCCCCGCTTGAAACGGCGGGGCCTTTCCACGTCTGCGGCAGCGCATCGCCGGGAGCGCCAGTGTGGCGACGGCAAGGGCGGCCGCCGTGGAACGGCCCCGCGGACGAGGAACGCCCGCCAGTTCGACCGGCGGCCGGGACGAAGCGGGCCGTCGCGGTGCGCCCGGGCCGGGCGGGACTTTCGGGCGATCGAGGGGTACCCGACCTTCGTAACGGCACTCCTCCGCCCCGGGTGCTCTTGGGGAACGCGGCCGGTCTTGTCACCGGCAAGCCCGTGTCCGCTACCGCTCCGTCAGCTTAAGCTCGATCCGCCGGTTCAGCGCGCGCGCCTCGGGCGTATCGGAGGGATCGAGCGGCTGGAACTCGGCGAAGCCAGTGGCCGCCAGCCTGTCGGCCGGAAAGCCGTAGGCGTCGATCATGTAGCGCACGACCGAAAGCGCCCGCGCCTGGCTCAGCTCCCAATTGTCGGCGAAGGCCCCGAAGCCCGAAAGCGGCCGGTCGTCGGTATGTCCGTCCACCCGCACCACCCAGTTGATCTCGGGCGGGATCACCGCCGCGACCTCCTGCAGGAGCCGCGCGACCTTGGCGATCTCGGCGCGGCCCTCTGCCGAGAGCTGTGCGGAGCCGATGCCGAACAGCACCTCGGACGAGAAGATGAACCGGTCGCCGACGATCTCGACGCCGTCCTGCCCGCCGATCACCTCGCGCAGGCGGCCGAAGAACTCCGATCGGTAGCGCTCGAGCTGCTGCGCTTCCTCCTCAAGACGGCGCCGCTCCGCCTCCTCCAGGTCGGCACGCTTGCGCTCTTCGGCGGCCACGCGGGCCAGCGCCGTGTTTAACTGCGAGCCCAGTGACGTGATGCGCACCTCGGCCTGCGCGTCCCGCGTCTCGGCGTCATCCAGCAGCCCCTGCAGCTGCGCGAGTTGATCGTTCAGCCGCCCGACCTGGGCGTTGAGCGCCGCCAGCCGCCGCCTGTCCGCCGCGCCCGCCGCCTCCACATCGGCGACCTCCGCACGGGCCGCCGACAGCAGCGCCGCGCGTTCCTCGGCCTCGGTGAGCGCAGTCTCGCGGGCATTCTCGGCGGCGACCTTCGCGGCCAGGGCGGCGGCGAGCTGATCGCGCAGCGTCTCCGCTTCCGCCTCGGCAGCCGCGAGGGCATCGGCCGCGCGATCCTCAGCCGCCGCGCGGGCCTCGGCCCCGCGGGCCTGCGCCTCAAGTGCGGCTGCGAGGCGGGAAGCGACGTCCTCCCCGGAAGCCTCGGACGCCCGCAACGCCGCCGCCGCCTCCTGCCCCTCCAGCAGGGCTGCCATCAGGCGCTCGTCCAGATCGGCCTCGGCCTCTTCGGCCGCGGCCAGGAGGGTCAGCGTCTCTTCCGCGCGGCGCCGCTGATCCTCCAGGGCCAGCGTCATCGCCGTCAGCTCCGCATCTGCATCCTGAAGGCGGGCGCGCAGGGCCTCGGCGGCCGCCGCTTCGGCCAGGCGCGCCGCCTCTTCCTCGCTCAATGCCTCGCGGGCGCTGGCCAGGTCCGCCTCCGCGCCGCTCAGCGCTTCGCCCTGCTCCGCCTCGCGCATCCGCAGATCGGCGACCAGCGCCTCCAGCGCCTCGCGCCGCGCCGCCGCCAGCCGCGCGGCCTCCTGCTCCGCATCCACCTGCGCCCGCGAGGCGGCCAGCGCCTGATCCAGCGTCGCGCGCGTCTCGGTCAGGTCGGCGACCTGCGCGCGGGCGGCATCGCGATCGGCCAGCAGGGCCGCCACCTGCGCCTCGAAATCGGTGATCCGGGTCCGGGCCGCGCCCAGCTCGGCGATCCGCGCCTCGGCCTGGGTGGTCAGCGCCTCGACCAGCCGCGCCTGAAATTCCGCCTCGGTCTCGGCGGCGTCGAGGGTCAGGCCCAGATCCGCCAGCCGATCCTCCAGATCGGCCGACCGCACCCGCTCCGCGCCGAGCGCGGCCGAGATGCTGGCGAGATCGGCGCTCAGGCGGTCGAGCTCGGTCTCCTGGCCGGTGATCGTCTCGGTTTGGATCGATTGCAGCACCATGAAGATGGTCAGCACGAAGATCAGCACCAGCAGCAGGGCGGTCATCGCGTCGACGAAGCCCGGCCAGATCGAGTTCTGGAAGCGCGCGCCCGTGCGGCGGCTGAGCGCCATGCCCTAGCGCCGCGCCGCGGCAGCGCCCGGCTGCGGCGCCTGGCTGTCGCCGCCGGTGGCGCGCTCGATCACCTCGGTCAGGCGGTGCAGGTCGCGGCGCAGCTCGCCGGTGCTTTCCAGCCGCCCGGCGGTCAGCTCTTCGATCAGCCGCAGCATCTGCACGTCGATGCTGCGCAGCCGCATCCGGTTCTCCGAAGCCATCGCGTCGGCCTCCTTCTCGGGGCGAACGGCGTAGTGCTCCAGCGCGCCGGCAAGCCGCTCCTGTCCCTCGGCGATCCTCTCGAGCACGGCACCGGTCTGCACGTCGGCCTCGATCCGGTGGGTCAGCCGGTCGACGGATTCCGCCAGCGTGCCCAGCTTCTCGTCGACCAGCGCGCGGCTCACGTCGGACTGGGTGAACATCTCGTGCAGCGCCTCGAGCTGCTCGTTCATCTGCTCGGCCATGCCCATCACCACGGCCTGCTCGGGGCTGCCGTCGATGTCGCCGGCGGTGAAGCCGACCCGGGTGATGGTGGAGAGCCATTCCTCCAGCTCGCGGTAGAAGCGGTTCTGCCCGTGCCCCGCGAAGAGCTCCAGAAGCCCCACAACCAGCGAGCCCGCGAGGCCGAGGAGCGACGAGGCGAAGGCCGTGCCCATGCCGCCAAGTTGCGCCTCGAGTTCCGCCGATCAGCCGCGCGAAGATCGCGGTGGAGCTTTCTCCCGGCGCCGGCGCCAGCGACTGGATGGTCGCCACCAGCGCCGGCACGGTGGTGGCAAGGCCGAAGAACGTGCCCAGAAGGCCCAGATAGATCAGCAGGTTGACGATGTAGCGCGTGATGTCGCGCGCCTCGTCGATGCGGGTCGCGACGCTCTCCAGGATCGAGCGGGAGGAGGCCGCCCCGATCTGCATCCGCACCCCCCGTGCGCGCAGAAGTGCCGCCAGTGGGGCCAGCAGCCGCGGCGGGCGGCGCCTGTCGTGGCCGGGGCGGCCCTTCACGAAGCCTTCGATCCAGCCGACGGAGCTGATAAGCTGCAGGACCTGCCAAAAGCAAGCCAGCACACCGATCACGAACACGAGCCCGATGGCGCCGTTCAAGTAGGGATTGGCGAGGAAAACGGGCGCCACCGCGGGATAGGCCACGTAGGCCCCCGCGCCGAACGCAACCACCACCGTCAGCATCGTTACGATCTGGCGGACGGGCTGCGAGAATTGTGGGTCGACCTCGCGGTCGCGGTACGCCATGCGTTTCTGCCCTCACTCGGTCGCGCGACAGGATAAATCGCGCGGCATCAAGCGACAACACGCGATGTGCCGCCGCCGGTTTCAGGCCCGCGTCATGTGGCCGTCATGTCATGGACACGGGCGACGAGCCAGTCAAGTTCCGGGTCGGCCAGCCCCAATTCCCTTAAATGCGCCGCCGTGCTGACCAGATAGTCGCGGTTCGGGCCGCGCCCGCCCACGGCCCCGGCGATGATCCGCGCTTGCTCTTCCAGGGCCAGGCCGCCGCAATATTGAGGATGCGCGAGGTCGATCACGTAGGTCAGGGCGGTCACCCGCCCGCCTTCGGCCAGCTGCACTGAAACCTCCGCCTCCACATAGGCCGAACTGATCAGCTCGCGCGCCCGCAGGGCCGTCACCGTGCCCGCGGCCTCCTGCGGCGCCACCTCGAAGGCGATGCCCGAACAGGCAGCGCCCGTCCGCGGCTCCAGCGCCAGAACCAGGCCCGGCGCGGCCTCCGTGCCGCGGTGGTGGATCGAGCGCATGCAGAAAGAGCGGTGATAGCCGGCCACGCTGCCCACCGCGCGCCGCACATGCGGAAAGCCCGGGTTCCAGATCAGCGAGCCGTAGCCGAAGACCCAGAGCGGGCCATCGCCAGCGGGCAGCGGCGCGTCTGGTCCGGGGTTCGGCGGGGGGTCCTGCATCGGGTGGTCCTTTCCGTTGCCGGTCTGTAGACCAAACCCCGTGCCGACAGGAAAGGGCCTCCCGGGATGATGCGCGCGCTGGTGATCGTGGTGGCGCTGGCCGCGCTTGGCTGGTCGGGATACTGGCTGATCGGCGCCCGGGCCACCGAAGGGGCGGTGCGCGACTGGCTGTCCGCCCGGGAGGCCGAGGGCTGGGTGGCGGAATACGAGAGCCTGCGCACACGCGGCTTTCCCAACCGCTTCGACACCACGATCGAGGGCCTCGAGCTGGCCGACCCCGAAACCGGGTGGTCGTGGCGGGCGCCGGTCTTCCAGGTGCTGGCGCTCAGCTACCGGCCGCGCCACGTCATCGCGATCTGGCCCGAAACGCAGAGCTTCGCCTCGCCCTTCGAGACGGTTACCGTCACCGGCGCCGATATCCGCGGCTCGCTGGTTTTCGGGCCGGGCGCGGAGCTGCCGCTGGAGCGGGCGACCGTGACGCTACAGGGCGTGGCGCTGTCCAGCGATGCGGAGTGGCAGGCGGGGCTGGCGGAGGGGCAGCTGGCAGTTCGCCGGGCCGGGGAGGTCGGTGCCGCGTACGATCTGGCCTTCGAGGCGCGCGATCTGGTCCTGCCGGGGCGGCTGCGCGAGCGCGCCAGCCGAAGCGGGATGGTGGGGGAGGCCGTGGATTTGCTGAAGCTCGATGCACAGATCGCCGTCGACGCGCCGCTCGACAGGCGCGCAGTCGAGGTGGCGCGGCCGCAGCCGGTGCGGATCGCGCTGCCGTTGGCGCAGGCCAGCTGGGGCGAGCTGGATCTGCGAGCGGCGGGCGCGCTCGATGTGGATGCGGCCGGGCGGCCGGAGGGCGAGATCACCGTGAAGGCCGAGAACTGGCGAGAGATCCTGGTGCTGGCGCGCGAGGCCGGCCTCGTGCCCGAAGCCGCCGCCCCACTGATCGAGCGCGGGCTGGAGACGCTGGCGGGGTTCTCGGGCAGCCGCACCGGGCTCGACGTGCCGCTGCGGTTCCGCGACGGGCGGGTCAGCCTTGGCGGCCTGATCCCGCTTGGTCCAGCGCCGGTGTTGCGGCTGCGCTAGCCGCCGGCACCCGGCGTTCCTGCGCGTGCAGCCTCTTGGCATGCCCAAGAGGCGGATCAAAGCTTGTGCGCCATGGGCACGTCGGGGATTGCGCCCGGGTCCTGTGCAGACCGTGCCCGAGGCGCGTCAGGGCTCCCCCTTGGCAGGTCATGGCCAGCGCAAGGGCCGCGTCTCGGCTGCGAGCCCGTGGCACGTCACCGCCCCGCTTCACAGCCGCGTGACGGCGCTGCGCCCGCCCGCCCCGATCCGGGCGCTATCGGCAGTAGGTGCCGCTGCGATAGCGTGCGGTGTCGAAGTGGAAGTGATCGCGGTGGTAGCGGTCCGCCTCGGGGCCGAGCACGGTGCCGAAGGGGCCGCAGGCGGCGCGGTGCATGGCGCGCAGGATCGGCCCCTGGGTCCGGTCGCCCCAGCCGGTCAGCACCGAGATCCGGGTGCCGTTGCGCAGGCCGATGGCGGCGATGTCGATGGCCCGGCCCCGCCCGTGCTCCGACACCTTCGCGCCGGGGCGGTTGTTGCGCGTGCGGCAGGCATAGTGCGCGGCCACCCGCAGCCGCACGGCGCCGCCGCCCCTTGCGCCGACGGCGGGCTCTACGCCGCGGTCCACCCAGTTCGCCAGCGCCGTCGCCGTGCGGCAATCGATGGCGGCCGGGGTCGAGAGCGCAAGGCCGCTTACCTCGGTGACCCGAACCCCGCCGGTCAGCCCGCAGCCGGGCAGCCGCGCCGGGATGGGCTGGATCGCGGCGCCCTTCAGCCGCGGGTCGCCGCAGATCGTGCCGCGCGCGCCGGTCTTCGGCACCGGCAGGGGCGCGGGGCGAAAGCCGGCCGCCCGCACGGCGGCGCGCCGCCGCAGGTTCTCGGGCCGCCGCTCCGGACGCGGCGAGAGCAGCACGGCGCCGCCCGCCTGCGGCATCTGGGGCGCAGCGCTGCCGGCATCCGAAGAGCGCGGCGTGGGCCGGGCGGCGAGAGCCGGCGCTGCGGCCGGATCGACGATGGCGCCACCCTCGCCCGCCGGGATCCCTGCTGCACCCTCGGCGCCGTCCTGCCGGCCGGCTTCTGCCGTTGCGCCCGGCGCCTGCCGCTCGGCCGGGCCGGCGATCCCCTCGCCCCTGTCGCGGGGGCTGGGCCGGGGCGACGCCTCCAAATTCGCCGCGGCGCCCGTGCCGCCCGCGGCCAGTGCCAGCCCAAACAGCAGGGCCGCCGCCCGGCCCCTCATCCGGTTCGCCCGGAGCGGCCGAAATCCGGCGCGTCGGTATCCTGCCCGGCTTCGATGATGCCGCGCCGGATCGCCCGCGTCCGTGTGAAATAGGCGTGCAGATGGTCGCCGTCGCCGGTGCGGATCGCCCGCTGCAGCGCGAAAAGCTCCTCGGTGAACCGCCCCAGGATCTCCAGCGTCGCCTCGCGGTTGTTGAGGAACACGTCGCGCCACATCACCGGGTCGGAGGCCGCGATGCGGGTGAAATCCCGGAAGCCCGCGGCGGAATACTTGATCACCTCGCTGTCGGTCACCCGGCGCAGGTCGTCGGCCACCCCGACCATCGTGTAGGCGATCAGGTGCGGCGCGTGGCTCGTCACCGCCAGAACCAGGTCGTGATGCTCCACGTCCATCTCGTCCACATTCGCGCCCATCCGCTCCCACAGGTCGCGCAGCCGCGCGACCGCCGCCTCCGGCACCCCCGGTTGCGGCAAGAGCAGGCACCAGCGGTTCGCGAAGAGGGCCGCGAAGCCCGAACGCGGGCCGGAATGCTCCGTTCCCGCCAGCGGATGCCCGGGGATGAAGTGCACGCCGTCCGGCACGTGCGGCGCCACTGCCTCGATCACCGCGCGCTTGACGGAACCCACATCGGTCACGGTGGCACCCGGCGCCAGGTGCGGCCCGATCTCGGCCGCCACCGCCCCCATCGCGCCCACCGGCACGCAGAGCACCACCAGATCGGCGCCTGCCACCGCCTCGGCGGCAGTGTCCGTCACCCGGTCGCAGAGGCCGAGGCCCACGGCGATGCCACGCGTCTCGGCGGAATGCGCGGTGCCCACGATCTCGCCGGCCAACCCCGCGCCGCGCATCGCCAGCCCCATCGATCCGGCGATCAGGCCCAGCCCGATCAGCGCGACCCTCTCGTAGAGCGGGGTCACGCCGCCTCGGCGCGGAAGGCCGCCACGGCCGCCGCCACCCGCGCGCAGGCCGCCGCGTCGCCCACCGTGATCCGCAGGCAATCGGGCAGCCCGTAGCCCGCAACCTGCCGAACCAGCAGCCCGTGCCGGCGCAGCACCGCATCGCACGCCAGCGCCGCCGCCGGGCTCTCGAAGCGCGCCAGGAGGAAGTTCGCGTGGCTCGCATCGGACGGCACGCCGAGATCCGCCAGTGCCGCGGCAAGCCAGGTGCGGTTCCGCACGTTGTCGGCGAAGGAAGCGGCGGCGAAGGCCCGGTCCCCCACCGCGGCGATCCCACCGGCGATCTGCGCAGCGCCGAGATTGAAGGGCCCGCGCACCCGGTTGAGCACGTCGATCACCTCGCGCGGCCCGTAGCCCCAGCCAAGCCGCAGCCCGCCGAGGCCGTAGAGCTTGCTGAACGTCCGGGTCATCACCACGTTCGGCCGCTCGGTGGCGAGCGCCGCGCCGCCGTCGTAGCCATCGGCGAATTCCGCATAGGCGCCGTCCAGCACCAGGATCACGTCGTCGGGCAGCCCGTCGGCCAGACGGGTCAGCTCGGCCATGCCGATCATCGTGCCGGTGGGGTTGTTGGGGTTGGCCACGAACACCAGGCTCGTGCGCTCGGTCACCGCCGCCAGCAGCGCGTCCACGTCCGTCACCCGCGCCCGCTCTGGCGCCGCCACGGGGGCCGCCCCCGCCGCCAGCGTCGAGATCGGATACATCAGGAAGCCATGCTCGGTGTGCAGCACCTCGTCGCCGGGCCCCGCATAGGCCTGACAGAGAAACGTGATCACTTCGTCGGATCCCGCGCCGCAGACGATGCGGTCGGGGTCCAGCCCGTGGACGCGGCCGATGGCGGCGCGCAGGTCGGCATGGTCGGTCGAGGGGTAGAGGTGCAGCGCGCCCGCCGCTTCCCGGATCGCCGCGACGGCCGAGGCCGGCGGCCCCGCGGGGTTCTCGTTGCTACTCAGCTTCACGACGTCAGCCTGCCCCGGCAGGGCCGCGGCACCCCCGTGATAGAGGTCGATCTTCAGGATGCCGGGCTGTGGTGCGATCATCTGTGGCATGGGCGCGCGCCTCCTCAACGGCCGATTTTAGCGGCGCGCCTCACCCCTGACCAGACGCGAAAGCGCCGCCGCCGGAGGGTTCCGGCGGCGGCGCAGATGGCGTGGGGGGAGGGGGGCGAAGGCCGCACCCCCGGGCGGGGCGTCTCAGCTCACGACCCCAAGCGTCCGGAAGTACTTCTTGAACGTCGTCGCGCGGATCGCGAAGGTCCCGTCGTTGGGCGCCAGCACGATCGGCCGCCACCAGCTGACGTCGCGCATCCAGACGATCCCGGACAGCGCCCCGGTGGAGCTTTCGAACGACCCCCACGGATTGCGCATGACGATGTAGCGCGTGTTGTTCCGGTAAGCCCAGCCGAGCACCGTGTAGGCATGGCTCGCCACGAGGTTGGTGCCGGTGTAGCTCACGTTGTCCTGCGCCGCGGCCCCGGTGGAATAGGTCGATGCGACCATCGGCCTGATCGTGCGGGACCCGGCAGAGTTCGCCCGGACCTTGTCGTAGAGATCCGCGGCAGTGTGGGACTTGGTCGACCAGTAGGTCCGCCGGCCACCGGTCAGCTGCGCGGTCGCCCAGACGGGATCGCCCCAGCCGGTCTTGGTGATGTCGGGCTTGTCGCCCGTGTGCCCCGTCTCCAGCTTGGCGAAGGCCTTCTCGTAGACGGCGGGCCAGATCTCGCCTTCTTCGGAGGAGCGGCAGTAGATGTAGCTCAGCGAGCCCTGCCGTACCGGCACGGCATCGGTCACCTCGATCTCCTTGTCGACCTGGCCGTTGCTGTCGGGCTTGTAGAAACGGATCATGTTCGTCGTGCCGCTCTGCACGCCGCTGGTCGCCCGGCTCATATGGCTGATCCCGTAGGGCTTCGCCCAGGCCACGGCCGACATCGCGGCGATGAAGTAGCAGTTGGCCACCGCCCCCTGCACCGGATCGAAGAATTCCGACGCCTCGTTGAAGAAGCGGCCGCGGTCGCTCCAGACGGAATTGGACGGCGTCCAGTCCGGCGCGCTGCCGGCCGCATCCTCATCGTCGCCCTCCACCCAGGTCACGTCGCGGATCATCTGCGGCGAGAAGACCGAGGCCAGTTGCGCCAGCCGCGCGTCATCGGGCAACCGCACCGTCATGGAAAGCGTCGATCCGGCCCGCGGCTCGACCTTCGAGATCCGCAGGTTGCTGAGGTCCTTCACGTCGAAACTGCGGCTCAGATCCTTCAGTGTCGTGAGGTTCTCCGCCTGCGGATCGGGCAGCTCGGCATCCGAGCGTTGCAGGTCCAGCGTCACGTCGAGCATCCGCGGGCGCTTGCGGATCAGCTCGCCCTCTGCGTTCAGCCCCAGGCCCATGTAAAGCGGCCCCTCGTGGATCGGATCGAACAGCTCCTCGTAGGGCGTTTCCAGAACCGTCTCCAGAATGCGCCGATTGGCGGCGTCGTCGGCCCAGACCAGCTTGCGCCCCGCCACCTGCTCGGCCAGCGCGAAGGGGTTGATCACCCCGGTCTTCGCGGCGCCGACCGGCGTATTGGCGACGTCGCCGAATTCGATGTCGTTCTCCATCTTGGTCACGATAATGTCCTCCACCCGAGTGATTGTTTGCAGATCGAACCGGATCTGGCCCGATAGAGGCAGATCATGTCGAGAATGCGCCATTCGCAAAAGTCGGGAATACCGCCATCGCCCGGCTCGGCCTGACGATGACCCGGGCGGCCGATGGCCGATGTTCCCCATGCCAAAGCCGCCACGTCAGATGCCGAACGACACGGGCTGCAACCAAAGCGGTTCCAACTTGCCACAAGGACTGCCGATAGTTTAACGTCGCCGAAGGTGGGTGTTTCTCCTAACAAACGCAGGGATTGACGCGATGAGAAAGACAATTGCAGCCGCGCTGGCCTTCGGGCTCTCGCTTTGCACTGCACAGGCGGCGGATTTTTCGTTCGCCGGAACCTTCCAGTCGGACGATGACGTTCGGTTCTTTCCGTTCGTCGTGGGCGCGGCCTCCAACGTGACGCTGCGCAGCTACTCGTATGCCGGTGGCGTCCAGGCGAACGGCACCATTGTCGCGGCAGGCGGGTTCGACCCGATCCTGGCGCTCTTCGCGGCGGACGGCACGCTGATCGAAGAGCAGGACGATGCAGATTTCGGGGTACCCGACGATCCCGTCACCGGCTTTCCTTTCGACGTGAATTTCCAGGCATTCCTCCCAGCCGGAGCCTATACCGTCACGATCCAGCAATTCAGCAACTTCGCCGTTGGCCCGACGATCTCGGATGGTTTCCTGAGCGAGGGATTGGGCAATTTCACCGGCCCGGAATTCGGGTGCAGCAACGGGATCTTCTGCGATGTCGATGGCTTCAACCGCACGAGCGCGTGGGCCTTCGACATCCTGAACGTGGAATTGGCTGTCGTTGTGGATCCGGCAGTCGTTCCGCTGCCCGCCGGGCTCCCGCTTCTGCTCGCCGGGCTCGGCGCACTGGTCCTCGTACCCCGCCGCCGCTGACGCGCGCCCTCGGCTTCGCACGGTCCTAGGCTAGTTTTGCGATTATAATGAGGCGCTGGGTGGCGGAATGGTTGTCTGAGGCATCATCATTGCCCTGGTCAGTCTGTCGGAGGCGCCGGTCTTTCTCGGAAAGCCTCAGTCCCACCACCGCCATCGCTCATATGGACCGCTTCCCAAAAGGCGTTTATCGCGAACTGCCCAAATAGTCGGCACCTCAGCAACCTTGGAGGGAAGCGCGCCCTCGGCCTTCGCGCCCAGGTGATATGGAGCGCGGAGGTAATCGGCCATTCCTTGACAAAAGGTTAATGGTCGCTCACGGCTGCGTGACTAGAACCTAGTTGATGAGGATGACGATGATCTACCCATATTTGAGATATCCATATTTGATCGCCACGCTTTGCGCCGCCTTTGGTCTGCCAACGCTGGCGAATGCGGCTGTGATCACGCTCGATTTCGAAGGCGCCGGCGACGAGGTCGCGCTGCAATCCTTCTACGGCGGCGGGACTGCAGCCGACGGCGCTTCCGGGACCGATTTCGGTGTCGAATTCAGCGATAACGCCCTGAGCATCATCGACCGGGATGCCGGCGGCTCGGGAAACTTCGGGAACGAACCCACGCCCGACACCGTCCTGTTCTTCCTGACCGGTTCCGCGGCGACCCTGAACTTCCCCACCGGGTTCGATACCGGCTTCTCGTTCTTCTACTCCGCCATCAACAATCCCGGCTCGATCCAGGTCTTCGACGGCATCGACGCGATGGGCAACATCCTGGCGACGCTCGAACTCCCGGTCACCCCGGAGGAAGAGGGCGACCCGGACGGCCAGTTCAACGTGTTCGTTCCCATCGGGGTCGATTTCGAAGGGACAGCGCGGTCGATCGACTTCGGCGGCACGATCAATCAGATCGCGTTCGACAACATCACCTTCGGCGCCGTCGAGCCCGGTGACACTGGCGGGATGATGGAAGAGCCCAACGTGCCGCCGATCCCGCTGCCGGCGGGGCTTCCGCTGCTGCTCGCGGGGCTCGGCGCCCTCGGCCTGGTCGCCCGCCGCCGCGCGGCCTGACCTGCATCACGGGGCAGTGCGTACCGTGCTGCCCCGTGACGTTCCACCTTGCGAGCTGAAGGGCCCCAGGCGCCGCCGATCGATTGAAACCGCGACTTGCCTGCCGTAACACCGGCCTCGACCCAAGGATCGAGGATATCCCCATGCCAGCCTACCAATACGTCTACCACATGGACGGCGTCTCCAAGACCTATCCCGGCGGCAAGAAGTGCTTCGAGAACATCCGCCTGAACTTCCTGCCCGGCGTCAAGATCGGCGTCGTCGGCGTCAACGGCTCCGGCAAGTCGACCCTGATGCGGATCATGGCGGGACAGGACAAGGACTTCCAGGGCGAGGCCATGGGCCGCCAAGGGCGCCAGGGTCGGCTACCTTCCGCAGGAGCCGCAGCTCGACGCAGCGCTCGACCGTGCGCGACAACGTCATGCAGGGCGTCGCCGAGAAGCAGGCGATCCTGGACCGCTACAACGAGCTCGCCATGAACTATTCCGACGAGACCGCCGACGAGATGGCGCAGCTTCAGGACGAGATCGACGCCCAGAACCTGTGGGATCTCGACGCCCAGATCGACATCGCGATGGAGGCGCTGCGCTGCCCGCCCGACGACGCCGACGTGACCACCCTCTCGGGCGGCGAGGCCCGCCGCGTGGCGCTCTGCAAGCTGCTGCTCGAAGCGCCCGACATGCTGCTTCTCGACGAGCCCACCAACCACCTCGACGCCGAGACCATCGCCTGGCTGCAGAACCACCTGATCGCCTATAACGGCACCATCCTCATCGTCACCCACGACCGCTACTTCCTCGACGATATCACCTCGCTGGATCCTCGAGCTCGACCGCGGCCGCGGCATCCCCTACGAGGGCAACTATTCCGCCTGGCTGGAACAGAAGGCCAAGCGACTCGCGCAGGAAGCGCGCGAGGACAAGTCCCGTCAGAAGACCCTGGAACGCGAGCTGGAATGGATGCGCCAGGGCGCCAAGGCCCGACAGGCCAAGTCCAAGGCCCGGATCACCGCCTACAACGACCTCGCCGGCCAGTCCGAGCGCGACAAGATCGGCCCGCGCGCAGATCATCATCCCGAACGGCGCACGCCTCGGCGCCAGCGTGATCGAAGTCGAGAACCTCGCGCAAGGCCATGGGCGACAAGCTCCTGATCGAGGACCTGACCTTCTCGCTCCCCCCCGGCGGCATCGTCGGCGTCATCGGCCCCAACGGCGCCGGCAAGACCACCCTCTTCCGCATGCTCACCGGCCAGGAGACGCCCGATACCGGCGCGATCATCCTACGGCGACACCGTGGACCTCGCCTATGTCGACCAGTCCCGCGACGCGCTCGACCCCAAGGCAACCGTGTGGGAGGAAATCTCGGGCGGCGGCGAGGTGATCGATCTCGGCGACGCCGCAGATGAACTCCCGCGCCTATTGCAGCGCCTTCAACTTCAAGGGCGGCGACCAGCAGAAGAAGGTCGGGCAGCTGTCGGGCGGGGAGCGCAACCGCGTCCACATGGCCAAGCTCCTGCGCTCGGGCGGCAACGTGCTGCTGCTCGACGAGCCGACCAACGACCTCGACGTCGAGACCCTGCGCGCGCTCGAAGACGCGCTGGTGGACTTCGCCGGCTGCGCCGTGGTCATCAGCCACGACCGCTTCTTCCTCGACCGCATCTGCACCCACATCCTGGCCTTCGAGGGCGACGCCCACGTCGAATGGTTCGAAGGCAAGTTCGAGGATTACGAGGAAGACAAGAAGCGTCGGTTGGGCGTGGATTCGCTGGAGCCGAAGCGGGTGAAGTTCAAGAAGTTCGTGAGGTAGGCGTGCCGGCTTCCATATCTTCACGAGAGAAGGGGCGGCCGGGCAGCGGCAGCCCCTCGACAGTGCGGTACTGTCACAATCAGGCGGTGCCAACCGACGCCGGGAACTCACGACCCCCCTCGAACGAGGATGGGCGCCAAGATGCCTAATTCGGCGCCGGCTCACATATTTGTTCCAGAATTCGCTTAAAAGTTCGCCTGGGGCAATATTAGTGCTGTACACGTGCAGCATGAAGATGTTTCACTGACTCATGTCGGCTGACGAGAAGAGGATCGCGCAGTTGGACGAACTGAGATGATCTGCGAAAGGGAACAGAAATGAAGGCTTTCTCTGTATTGGCCTCGGCAGCGCTATTCGCGATGCATTCGACAATCGCCCAGTCGGCAACCATAGAATTTCGTTATCAGGGTCAGGATTTCTGCGAGCCGCTTTCTTTCGCCGGGCCGTGCGGCACCGTATTTGAAGGCTCCAACTTCACAGGCAGCCTTTCTATAGATAGTACGCTATTTCCGTTCGATAGAGTTGCGAATACGGCCATCAGAATTGAGTATGATCTGATAACAGTTCCGATTGAAGGTCCAGGAAATGGGTTTCGCGAGAGCGATATCATCACCAGATCGATCATCAAGGACGACGGCACATCCACAGCATCACTTTCCGGGTCAGCAGAAGGGTCTGCTGTATCCAACTTCAGTTCTGATCCCAGGTTTTCGTTTCTTTCGTTCGACGGAATTATCTCCGAAGCTCTCTTTGGAATTGTTATTAGTTCTCCGAGCTCCGTGTATTTGGAGATCGGGTCTGATCTATCAATTGATACTTGGAGAATCGATAGCGGGTTTCAGGGCGGCAGCAACGATTTCGTGTCGTCTCCCAGTGGCGACATCTTTAGTTCTGGCGTGCGGAGCATAGGACCGGGATCGTGGACAACGTTCGTCGACGGCGTGCCGGTTGCCCCCATCCCGTTACCGGCTACTGGCTGGCTCTTGCTCTCCTGTCTTGGCGGCCTTTCTCTCAGGAAAATGAGCAAGCGTAGGGCGGGTTCCCACCTGCCATTCCGCACCTGACGGCACCCCTCATTCCCACTACCAAAACGGGGGGGGTGAAACCCCGCCCTACCCGTCCCCCACAGACAGTGCATCCCCGTGAACCGACGAAAACGGCCAATCCTCAGCTCGCTTTACCAGTCCATGGTTCACCGGACTGAACTAGCGATACCGCACATGCGCGTCGCAATCCTCCCTCCCGCGAATGCGATGCTCCCAATACCGCCACGCCTAAGCCCGGCCAACTGCGATGCGACGCCGGAGGGCCGGTGGTGGCGGAAGGAGCGCCGCGATCAGGAGCATCCCGCCATTTTGCAACAGCCCCCCCGCCGGATACACCGACCGGATCAGTTTCTGGCACGATCCAGGGTAAGGTGTGGAGCAGGCGCAGGGCCCAATTCATTAAGCCGATGCCGACACGCATAAGGAAAACAGCGCCGCTTGGCCGGGTATCCGCGGTCGGGCTGGCGCCCCATTCCGATGTCTCTACCATCGCCTGCGCCCCAGACGGCGCCAGAGCGCAGCCGGGCACACTACCCCTTCCCTGGCGTTGGCCCGCGTGACGGAGTCACTTCCCGAAAGCGTTCCGGACCTGAAACCCTGCTGGGCCCCGCTCCCTCGAAAGGCCCTGCCGGGACTGCGGGATTTGGCGGGCGATGTTATGGGACCGGAACCTCGGCGGGTATCGGGACGCCCGACGGGGACTAGGCAGACTGGCCCGCCCACCAAGCCTCCAATGATCGCCACCTGGACCCGCCGGCCTCGATCAGGGTGGCGTCGGCCGATCGCCGGACCCTTCCGTCGACCGGGTTCGACCGCCATGGACGCAAACGGAAACGGGAGCGAACCGAGGTCTTTCGACCCGATCCGCCCCGGTTTCGGAACACCTGCCCCGAACGCCCTGGCCCGCTGGCCTCCAGCCTGCGACCCTTTCGGTCCGCGAAGCTGTCAGCCGCCGGGCCCGGGGATCGACGCTCTTACCCAAGGACGCCGTCCGTGGCGTCCTGGAAGATGATGTGCAGCTCGGGCGCATCGCCGTCGCCGTCGAAGGACACCGCCGATCGCTTGCCGGCCCCCTCGAAGAAAAAGCCAAGGGCCCCGTCGGTGACGCCGTTCGACCCGACGACATCCACGATCAGATCCGAGATGTCCCCGGTATCGTAGGTCTGCCCATCCTGCCACGTTGGGACATTGTTCCACTGGAACTCATCAGTCACGTAGGTGCGGCCGACCGGCAGGCTCGCGTTGCTGTAGGTGGCGGCGTTCTCGCTATCCTCGATGGCGATGGTGAAGTTCGCGGCACCTCCCGAATTTCCGTCGGCCTCAAAACGGATGAAGGCGCTTTCAATGACCGCCCCGTCGGGGATGTCGATGTCGTCGAAGCGCAGCGCCGCCCACTGCGGCTCCGCCATTCTCGCCGATCTCGAAGTCGCCGCTGGTCGCCGCCGCCAAACTGTTCCCAATCGTCCGACGAGGAGTCGATCGGGATGATGAGATCGGCTGCCGGTCCGGTGGGTCCGCCGCCGCCATCGCCAGGCTCGCCCTGGATGAAGGACGAATTCGTCGCGTTGTTGCCGGGATCCGACCCCTTGTAGAGCTCGAAGTAGTCGAGGTGGAAGCCCTGGCTGCGCCCGTCGATCTGGACCGTGTAGAGACCGGGCTCGGAGACGGTGATCCGGGCGGGAAAGTCGTTAGGTCCGCCGTCGACAGTCCCGGTTTCGCCCCAGGAGCCGTTGTTTGGACCGCCGAAGACCTTGACGAAGCCGCCGACGGCCTGCTCGGGCTCGTTGCTGCCCATGGCCGAGAAGAACTCCTCGATGTTGCCAGCGCCGGGCTCTTCGGCATGCTTGAAGTTGAGCCAGAGGTCGTTCTGCTGATCGCCGGCCTCCTGCCCGTCGCGGGACACGCGGAACTCGAAGTCCCAGGTTCCAAGGTCGTTCGGCGCCGATGAAGACCGTGTATTCCAGCATCTCGTTGCCGCCATTGGCGTTGTCGATGGCCGTCGATGTCTCGGAACCGAACACGTAATAGCCATCGCCCTGGAAGCCCGGTCTGCCGCCCGGCACTGTCGGGCGCGGTCAGGTAGTTCCACTTGCCGCCCGGATTGGACCCGCCGGTGCCGTTCTCGTCCTCGATCTGGATCTTGAAGTAGGCGTTGGCGGTGCCCGCATTGTTGGCCGCGAAATACCCTTCCGCCCCCGTGCCGCCGCCGCCCTCGACAGGGGTGCCGTTGGACTTGGCGTAGACCCTGTCGACCGGGCCCAGTGGGTTATCGTTGCTGTCGACCACGGCCACGGCCACGGCGATGGGTGCCGTGTCGAACCCGTTGGTATAGGCCGACCCGGCGCCGTAATCCTGACCGTTGGCGCTGGCGTCGTTGTAGTCGAAGGCGCCTGCGGAAACCGTTGCCGTGCCGCCGGCGCCGATTGTCAGCGTGACCGACTGGAAATCGGCCGCGTTGTTGGCCTCGAATTCCGGATGGGCGTCGGCAAGCCGTGCCGCCACGAGATCGGCGATCCCGTTGCTGTTGTTCAGTACCGGGTTCAGGCCCTTGGTCATGGTGACGATCACCGTGTCGCCGGGCGTGCCGGTGACGGTGATGACAGGCTCGGTGCCGCCGTAGCTGGCGATGTTCGAGCTGTCGGCCCCGTTGACGGTGACGCTGGCGGTCTTGACCGCGCGGCCCTGCACCGCGGTGCCCACGGACCCCGCGACGCTGCCGTCGGTGCCAAGATAACCCGTCGCAGTGGTGCCGTCGTCGAAAAGCACCGTGAAGGAGGAACCGATCAGCTCGGCCCCCGACACGCCGCCCACGTCCCACTGGCCGCGGTCGCCGCCGATGGAGCCGGGGTCGATCCCGTTGCTGCCGTTCTTCTCGAGCCCGGCGACGGAATTGGGATCCATGTCGCCGGAGAACCCGATGACCTCGCCGTTCTCGAAGCCGCCATCCGACCCGTCGAAGCGGATCATCACGCCGCGCCATCCGCCGGTCGAGGCGTTGCCGGTGCCGGTTTCGTTGGGCAGCGGGTCCTCGCCGGGCAGGAAGTAAAGCTCGCTGTCGGCGTTGCTGTGATGGCGCCGGTCGCATCTTTTCCGGCCTCGGGTGCGAAGCCCTTCTTGGAGGTGTCGCCCGCCGTGCCGTCGAAGTCGACGACGCTGTCGCGGTAAAGCGCGTCGCGGAAGTCGACGAAGACCGCCGCGATCTGCTTGTCGCCGGTATTGGTCAGCTTGAAGCTGTCCGTGCCGAAGTTCGAGGTCTGAACGTCGTTGCTGTTCTCCTTGATCGTCAGCTTGGCGCTGCCGACGGTGGCGGCGCCGTAGCTGCCGTTGTCATCGACGCCCTGCGCCGCTTTCAGGATGGCGATGGCATCGGTGGCGTCCACCGGCGGCGGAGGCCCGTCGATGTCGCCGGTCAGCTTGACCACCTCGATCGCGTTGATGATCGGGTTCTGCTTGCCACCGTCCCCGAGAAGAGCTCGCCGAGGAAGCCGATGTTGAGCATGCCGTCGATGACCGTGACCTGCGCCGTCAGGACCCCGCTATCGGCGCCGAAGAAAGCACCCGGGATCGATATTGTCGAAGGCGATCGGCACGAAGCCCTCGAGGGTCGCGTCGAAGACCCGGAAATCGCCTCCCTGTGCGCCCGCGAAGAGCTCGGCCAAGTAGAGGCGCACCTCGTAGTTGCTCGTTGCCGCCGAGCACGGTCGATGGGGATGTCGTAGCTGAACGGCGTTGTCGCTGGACCGCGCCGTGTCGAGCGTCGCCTCCGGCAGGCCCGCCGGAATGCTCACCAGGTCGCCGACATAGCCCGCCGCGCGGCGCATCGGCCCGGTTGTCGGTCTGGGTCAGGATACGGGTTGGTCGCGCCGACTGCTATCTGCCGTCCAGTCCGGGCCGCCGTCGATGGCGCTCACAAGCGCGCCGCCGGCATTGATGCGATAGACGACCGCATCGTCGCCGCCCCCCGAAGCCCGTCATCGCCCGGTGCGGTGATCGTCAGCCTGTCCATCTGCGCCACGAAGGTCGGCGCGCCGCCGCCGTTGACATGGGTGAAGCCGACGGCGACCCCCTGTCGGATCGGCCAGGGCCGCCGCCAGCGCGCCCGCCGATCGGTGCCGCGATGGGACCAAGCGCGCCCACCTCGCCGCCGTCACCGTCGAGGAAGCGGATCGTGCCGGTGACGTGGCGGCGCTCGCATCGGTCGAGACCACCTCGAAGGTGATCTCCGCCGTTGTCGAAGTTGTCGAGCGTCACGCCGGTCGGGAAGCGGGATGTTGGCGTCGCCGCTGCCCCGAACTTGGTGGCGGCATCGGCCTCCTGCTTCTGGAACTCGACCACGCCCGCCGCTCTGGCCGAAGACCAGCTTGATCATGTCGGCGCTGTCGAGGCCGAGGACCAGGCCGAGCTGATCGAAGCTGTTGGGGTTGGTCGCGGCGCCGGCCCAGGGGTTCACGACCACCGTCTTGGCGGTGAAGGTGCCGTTCTTGACCCCCACGACCGCATCGTCCTGCGGGTTGTTGGATCCCGCCGGTGTCTCCGCTGGTAACCGGATCGACGCTCATCAGCGCCGCCCAACACGCTGGTCGCGCCGGTATCCTCGTCGAAGCACGCCGCCATTAGTGGTTCCCTGCAGGAAGCCGGTCATGCCGTTCTCGAAGACCGTCCCGTCGACGATCGAAGTCGTAGATCATCGTTTGGCCCGCGGCGACGGTCATGCCGTCGTCGGCGTCGTAGGCGAAGGGATCGTCGGCATTGTCGACACCGTCGCCGTCGACGTCCGTCGTCGACGGCGTTGAGTACGCCGTCGCCGTCCAGGTCGCCGCCCGGCGCGTAATCCGCCGGATCGAAGGCGTTGGGATCGGTCACCGTGATGTCCAGCGTCGCGGTGGCGGTGAGGCCGGCCGCATCGGTCGCCGTTACGGTGACGATGGTGGCGCCCAGCGTGGTTGGTGTGCCTTCCAGCGTGATGCCGTCGGCGGCCACTGTGACGCCCGCGGGCAGCTGGTCCACCGCGTAGGATGTCGATGCCGGCCACGTCTTCGTCGGCGAAGAGGCTGGCAAGGGTCGGCAGCGTGGCCACTTCGCCCTGCTTGATCCGCAGGGTGCCGCATCGGTGCCAACTGGCGCCTCCTCGCATCCGTCACGATGACCGAGACCGTCTGCCGGCTGACCAGCGCTCCGTCGGACGCCGACACGACCACCTCGTAGGCGTTGTCCGCCGCCGGGGTGCCGTCGCCGTTCACCGGTGCCTCGAAGTTCGGCGCGGCGATGAAGCTAGCGCGCCGGTCGCGGCGTCGATGGTGAAGAGGGCCCCGATCCGCCCCGCCGTCGATGGCATAGACGATGTCCTTGCCCTCGGGGTCGGTGGCCGTGACGGTTGTGACCTCCGCGACGTTCTCTGCGACGTCCACCGCGGCGGTCGCCGCCAGGACGGGCGCTGCGTTGTCAACGGGGTCGAAGGTGACGTTGTCGATCCGCAGAACTTCCAGCCCGTCGGCGACGCCGCGCAGGATCAACTCTGCTCCCGGCTTCACCTCGACCGAGGAAATGACCAGGGTCTGCAGGTTGCCCGGCTCGAGGAACGGACCCTGCCCCGTCGCACCGGTCAGGTCGAACACCTTGAACGCTACCTGCTGTGGGCCGAGACCATCCTTATTGTCGATCAGGACAGTCAGTTGGGCAGATCCGTCGTTCTCGTCGAGATAGCGGATCGAGACGTCATAGAAGCCCGCGGCGACGCCGGCAGCCGACAGGTCCGTGGACACCTCGCCAGATCCATTGACCGGCAGGCGGATCAACCCGTTCCCCGAGGCCACGTCCGCGGTCTCGATGGAGAAGTCGCTTTGCGCGGCCAGGCCGGTGAAGGCCTCGGCCTCGATCAGCACGCTTTCGCGCGGCGGACCGCTGGCGATCTCGAGCGCCAGGACGGCTTCGTCGAACGCGCCCGCCAGGTCCGTTGCCCGGACGGTCACCGCGAAGCTGCCCGAGACTTCGGGAGTGCCGGTGATCTCGCCGGTCTTGTCATCGATCTCCAGCCCCGCCGGGGCGTCGATGAGCGAGTAGCTCAGCACATCGCCGGGGTCTTCATCGGTGAAGAAGTCCAGCGGCAGGGCGATTGCCAGGGGCGAGCCGAGGAAGCCGGACTGCTCCGGCAGCGTGTCGGCGGCCGCGACGGGCGCATCATTCACGTTGGCCACGTTGATGGTGAAGCTGCCGCGCAGCTCGTTGAGCTCGGGGTCGCGGGCGACGAAGTCGACGGTATAGCTGCCCACATCCGTGCTTAGCGGCGTGCCCGAGAGGCTCATGCCGTTGGCGGTCACAAAGTCCGGAAGACCGGTGAAGCTGATCTCAAGATTGCTGGAACTTGTGTCCGGATCGAGGATCGGCAGGCTGAGCTCGAATGCGGCGTCCTCGGAGAGGTCCAGCGGCGCGATGCTGCCGTTACCGCCGATGAAGGGCGCCTCGCCCGTTCCGGTAGAGGGCAGCACCTCGACCAGCCGCACATTGTCGAAAAGCGTGCTGGCATTGCGCGGCGCAGCGTCATGGTCGTTGACGAAGGCGACCCGATTGAAGCTGGTGCCTGCGAAGTCGGAAAGATCGATCTCGTAGCTCACCGTCTGGCCGATGCCCGGGTAGTTGCGGTACTGCTGGCTCGCACCGGGCAGGGTTTGGGTCCCGAAGAGCTGGAACAGGGCGGTGCCCGCATTCTCGAAATTGTCGTCGACATCGAGGCCGATGGCGTGGATCTCGCCGCGGGCATTAACAGTCAGGTCGAACCGCAGGACGGTGTTGGCCGTGACGGCGTAGCTGGCGATGGCGGCGTCTTTCCAGACGTTGCCCGAAAGCGTCAGCGAATTGCCTGCATCACCCACCTTGAACCCGGCGCCGGGGCGCGTGTCCTGATTCAGGCCGTAAGAGGTGATCGCCGAAAGCGAGAAGTCTACAGGCGTGGCGATCTCGCCTGCCCCCGGCTTCAGGATGGTGATGTTGACCTTGCCGGTATCGGCGCCGCCCTTGCCGTCGATCACGGTGTACTCGAAGCTGGCGGGTCCGGTGTACCCGGCATCGGGGGTGAAGATCACCCGCCCGCTAGCATTGATCGCCACGCTGCCGTTCGAAGCTGCATCGACCGCGATCAGCTGCAGTGGGTCGCCGTTGGCATCGCTGTCATTGGCCAGAAGAGCAGCTTTAGCGAGGTTGAGAATGCTTGCTTCCTCGATCGTGTAGGCGTCGTCGGTGGCGACCGGCGCGGTGTTCCCGCCGGTGCCGCCTTCACCGACCTCCACGAAGGCGATTTCGGCATAAGTTCCGTTGCTGGTGCCGGGCCTGGCATCGTTGTCGTTGACGAAGACCAGTTGCGTATACGTGTCGCCGGCATAGGCGCTCAGATCGATCTCGTAGACGTTAGAACCATCCTCCACCGGCTGGATCTGCCTGGTCATCTGCGCCCAGAGCCCCAGGTCCGATCCGGAGATCCCGAAGAACAGCTGCTTGGTTCCCGCCTCGATATGGACATTGTTCGTTTCCAGGCCGATCCCGTTCAGTTCGCCCGCGGCTGTCGAGTTGTAGGTGAACCGCAGCACGGTGTTTTCGGTGATCGGATACCCCCCATCGGGCAGCGCCATCTTCTTCCAGGTGTTGCCGGTGATGGTCAGCGCGCCGTCCGAAAGGCTGAACGCGTTGCGCTGGGCATCCTGCTTGGCGTAGCTCGTGAGCCCGCCAATGGTGATCGGGGTCACGACATCGCCGACCACCCCGTCATCGATGCTGACGGTCACGGTGCCGATATCGGTGCCGCCCTTACCGTCTGAGACCACGTAGTCGAACGTCGCCGCTTCTGTGCGACCGTCTTCGGGGGTGAAGACGACCACGCCGTTGTTCAATGACACGGTACCGCCGACGGCATTGCCGACGCTATCGACCCGCAGGGCGTCGCTGTCGCTGTCGGTATCATTCGCCGCCAAGCTGGCCGCGGCCAGCGTCAGCGTTGCTCCGGCTGCCACTTCGAAGGCATCGTCCACCGCGACGGGCGGCGTATTTACTGTGACCGGCTTGACGAAGGAAACGTTCGAGAAGGTGCCGTTGCTAGTCTGCTGGTCGGCATCGTTGACGAAGACGAGGCTGGTATAGGTCCGGCCCGCCCAGGCGCTCAGATCGATCTCGTAGGTCTCGGTTCCGTTCGCGGCATCGACCGAAATCGGATTAACCTTGGCGGTCGATCTGGCCCCAGACAGGGAGCTGGCTGCCCTTCAGCCCGAAGAAGAGCTGCGACGGCGCGCTGCCGGTGTGGTTGTTGTTGGTCTCCAGGCCGATGGCGTTGATCTCGCCCTCGTCGGTCGTCTTGAAGGTGAACCGCAGCTTGGTGCCATCGGTTATCAGGGTGCCGCCATCGGGCAGCGCCAGGGCCTTCCAGCTGTTGCCGGTGATGCTAAGCGCGTTGTCCTGCACGCTGAACGCCGTCGGCTGGGCATCCTGCCTGTCGTAGCTCGAAAGCGCCGCGGTGGTGATTGCCACCGGAGTGATCGTGACCGGCGCCGCATCGCTCACCTCAATCGTGACGGTGCCGGTATCGGTCTGGCCTCCGTCGCTGAGCGTGTAGTCGAACGAGGCCTGACCCGAGAAGTTCGAGGCCGGCGCGAATGTCACCACGCCGCCATCGAGCGACACGGTGCCGTTCTGCGCGTTCGACACACCGGTGATCGTGAGGGGCTGCCCCTCCTCGTCGGTGTCGTTGGCCAGAAGATCGGCCACGGTGAACGTGACGGGCAAGTTTTTGAACGTCGCCCCGGCATCGTCGCCGGCCACCGGCGCATCGTCCACCTCGGTGATGTCGAGGGTGAACGTGTCCGACACGGCGGCGCCGAGGGCGTCGGCCGCGGTGACCTTGACCGACAGGGTCGGCGCCAGATCGAGATCGGCCTGGCTCGGCGTGCCGGAGAAGATGCCCGTGGCGGCATCGAAGACCAGCCAGCCTGGCAGCGGCGTGTCGTCGTCAAGCGTCGCCGTCAGGGTCAGGGCCTCCTCGCCCTTATCGTCGGCGAAGGTGCCGGCGGGGATCGCGAAGGTGAATGCCGCATCCTCGGTCGCGGCCTGATCGGCGATCTCGGCCAGGACCACCGGGGGCGTGTCCACATCGGTCACTTGCAGCGACAGCGCCGCCGAGGCTTCGGCCGGGGCCAACCCGTCGTCATCGGCGTTCACCGTGACGTCGAGCACCGGATTGGTCTCGGATTCCAGCGTGACGCCTTGCTTCAGGTGAAGCTCTTTGCCCGCCAGGCCGTCGACGATCTCGAAGAAGGCCTCATCGTTGCCCACCAGGGTCAGGGCCGTGGCGGACGAGTTCCTCGCCGCCCAGGGTGATATCGGCAACCTTGACGCTGCCCTGTGTGGTGTCGGTGTTCTCCGAGATCTCGGGGGCCAGCGGCGTCACCGTAATGGTGCGCGGCTCGATCACGTTGGTCAGCTCCAGCGTGACCGCTTCGGTCTGCTTGACATCAAGGCCGATGGTCACATCGTCCAGCGTGACGGCGACGTTGAAGCTGGCCAGCGTCTCGAAATCGAGCGCCGTGCCGGCCACCAGCCGCACTTCTTTCGTGCCGGCATTGTCGAAGATCTCGAACAGGTCGGCATCGTCACCGATCAGCGCCAGATCGTTGGTCCCGAGCGCGTCGTCGGTGATGGCGATCGTGGCCACCACGGTGGCGTTCGTCGTGTCGGCATCCTCGGCGATCGCGGTGAGGACCGGGGTCACCACCATGCTCGGCGCCTCGTTGACGTTGGTGATCGCAAGGTTCACCGCGACGGACCCGTCCGGCGCGCCGGCGATGGCGGCATCGTCGACCGTCACGCGCACGTCGAGCGTGGTCATCGTCTCGAAGTCGAGCTCGGTGCCCGCCCGGAGGAACAGCTCGGTGCCGACGATCTTCGAAGAGACCGGCATCGACCCCCTCCAAGTCCAGATCGTTGGTCCCTGCCCCGTCATCGGTGATGACGATGTCGGCGATCTTGAGCGCGGCATCCACCGTGCCCTCGGGCAGCTCGGTCAGCACCTGCACCAGCGAAACGCTGGCCGGATCGTTGTCGAGCGCGCGGACCTCGATGTAGTCCCACTCGCCGGTGAACGTGTTGGCGCTTCCGAAATTGGTGATCGAGACGCCGTAGGCCATGCCCCCGGCATCGCCGGTCAGCGGGTTCGCCCCTTCGATCGCATCCAGAAGCGACCCGGTCACCTGACGCACGGGCGTCATGATCGAACCGGTCTCGGCGCCTGCCGCATCGAGGAAAGTCACGAGGCCCTGCAGGTTGACGACCTTGTCGACGGCGGCCACGGGCGGGACGGCATCGGGATCCGCGGGTGTCCCCGGGATCGTCGTCACTTCCAGCCGGAACCGCAGGCTCGCGATGTCGCCAAGCGCCGGATCGTCCGGGTTCGTCCCGAGATTGATCGACGAATTGGCGCCGATGAACGAATTCTCGTCAGCCAGTTCGACCCGCATGTTGGCGCCCTGCGCCCCGAAGACCAGCTTGACGTAATCGTCAACGCCGCCGGCACCGATGGTGATGCCGAGTGCCGCGTATTGCCCGGGCGAGCCGCCCTGGAACGGGTTCTTCGCCTCGGCCTCGACGGCGAAGCTTTCCAGCCCCGACACGTCCGCCGCGGACTGGTAGTTGTCCCTGACGTAGTTCTGTGTGGTGTTCGTCCCGGTCCCGTACCGGTCTTCCGGGGACGAGCCGACCTTGAGGAACCCGCCCTCGACCACACTGGTGGCCTCGGTGGTGCGGTCGCCGTAGGGATCCGCCTCGCTGTCGCCGGTGGGATCGATGGCCGGGTTGACGGAAATGCCGGTGAACCCGCCGTCGGCGCTGAACACATCGGCGGTGTCGGTGTCGAAGTCCTGACGGAACACACCGCCCGCGACCAGCACGTTGGCGGCCCCGTTGGCGCCGTCATAGGCGAACGGATCGTCCGAATTTAGGATGCCGTCGCCGTCGATGTCGTCGGGGTCCGGCTGATCGTCGTCGGTCAGGGTCACGGTGGCCGTGTTGTCGGCCAGGGTCACGGTGGCGCCGGTCGACACCGCGCTGTCGATGGTGACGGTGAAGGTCTCGTCGCCCTCGATCTCGGTGTCGCCGTTCAGGGTGATCTTCACCGTGGCGGTGGTTTCACCGGCCAGGATGGTCACGGTCTGCGCAGGGGCGGTGTAATCCGTGCCCGCCGTGGTGGTGACGTCGGCGGTGGTGAAGGTGATGATCATGTCGTTCTGGGTGTTGCCCTCGCGGGTGAACACCACGTCGGCGCTTGCCGCCTCTTCCGACACGATCACGTCGGCCACGGACACGGAGACCGCGGTGGTATCGACCTCGACCGCCTCGCGGATCACGACGGCGTTGACCTTGGAGCGTTCGGTTCCGACCAGGAAGGACAGATCGATGCGGCCGTTCGCGCCGGGAGAGATCGGATCGTTCAGCTGCACGATGATCGAGTTGTTCACGTCGCCGCTGGCAGCAACGACGTTGTAGTTGGTCAGCTCGGGCAGGGCGTTGCCCTCGGCCGTCACGCTGAAGACACGGGTTCCCGCCTGGCTCTCGAAGAGCTCGGCGAAGTACAGGTCGACGAAGTACTTCTTGGTCGGATCGATCCCCTCTGCGGTCGAGAAGTTGAGCAGATTGTCCGTGTCCCCGCCGGAATTCATCTCGGTCTCGTAGACCGTGCCGTCGAAGACCGGCTGGTCGGGCTGACCGAAATCCCCGTCCGTATATGCCTGTCCGCTCGAGAAGGGCTCGCCATTCGTCGCGTCGGTCGCCGCCGCGAAGGTGATGCCGTCCGCGGTGATCTCGGGGCCGCCAGCATTGAAGGCAGAGACGACGTCGCCCCTCTGGTAAGTGATTTCCACGATGTCGTCCTCGGTTACCGTCCCGCTGGCGGAGCCGAGCGTTGAACTGATTACAATGGCTTGGCTGCCGCCGGTGTCGGTGGCGCTGGTCAGCGTGACCGTCACGGTGGTGTCGTTGGTATCCAAGTCGTCATCGGCCACGGGGATGACCAGCGTGCCGGCTCCGGCGGTGAAGAGAACAGTCTGCGTCTCGGAGGCGGTGCCGATGTCGTAGGTGACATCGAGCGAGCCGGAGAAGCCGTCGCTCGCGGTCAGCGCGAAGGACAGATCGGTGGTGTTGGCCGGATCGTCGCTGCCTTCCACCATGGTCGGCGCATCGGCGATGGAGAGCTCCACCGGCGCCGCGACGACGGCGGCGGTGACCAGATCCAGCGTCACGGTCGAGGGCGTGCCCGCGCCCTGGTTCAGCCAGATCGTGTAGGTGCCGGCGGCAAGCGGGCCGGAGAACCCGGTGAACGTGCCCGGGTCCTGCCCCTCGCCCCTGCCCATCTCGTCAAGGATGTTGCCGTCCTGCAACGCGCCCGCATCGGCCACGTCGCCGGATCCATAGACATATCCGCCCAGCAAGTTGCGGATGGCCGAGCCGTCGCCCGGATTGTCCTGGTCGAAATCGACGACCGAGCCTCTCTGGATGGCGATGAAGCCCTGGCCGTTCAGATCGTCCTCGCTGGGGATGTAGCCCTTGACGACGATTCCGGTCAGTTCCTGACCTTCGGCGACGGTGAACTCGATGAAGTCACGCTCGCGCCCGGTGGCCGAATTGGGTCCGGACTGGGAAGCGACGATCTCGGTCGTGCCCTCGGCCAGAACACCGATGTCCGTGGGGTCGGTGCGGTCGTTTGAGAAGTCATTCCCGGCCACGGCCACGCCGTCCACGCTGTCAGGTGTCACCACCGGCGTGTCATCGAACTGCGGCGAGGAAAGGCGCAGGTAATCCCAGGTCGCCTCGAAGCTCGCGAAGGTCAGGTAATCGTTGGAGGTCACGCCGACATGGGTTGCTTCCGTGGTGGAGGTCAGGTTGGCCAGCACCGGTGCGGGCATCGCGATGGGCGCTGTGACGAAGAACCCATCGGTCGCCACGGGGCGCGTGCCGCCGATCACCGTGCCGTTCACATCGAACAGCGTGACATATTGGGCAACCGTTCCGGCCACCTTGTCGATGCCGAGGATCAACTCCATCGCCGCGATGTCGATCAGCCCCTGCCCGCCCGGCAGCATCTGCGCCAGGTTGGCCTGCTGGTCGATGCCGCCCGACCTGCTCCACATCTGCACCCCGGTCGGATTCGTGCCCCCTGCGACGCCGCCGAAGACCAGCTTGACCTGTTCGGCGATGTTCTGGGTGCCGGTGCCGAAGACGATGCCGACCTGCGCGTATTGCGGGATCTGCCCGTTGGTGATGCCCTGGCCGGTCAGTTCGGACGCGGTGAACGGGTTCTCGATCCGGGTGCTCAGGAAGATCTCGTTGAGGGCCGGATCGCTCAGATCGACCGTCTTGGTGAAGTCGTTCTTGCTGGCGACGCCGCCCTGGTTGATGTCGCCTTCGGCGGTCTGCACCACGAGCTTGCCGTCGTCGGGCGCGGCCGTGCCTGCATCGATGGCCGCGGCACCGGGCACCAGCGCGCCGGACCCGCCCAGCACGCCGTCGAACCCGCCATCGGCCAGCGGGTCGGTGCCAGTTTCGAAGTCCAATTCGAAGATGGTGTCGCCCACCGGAACCGCGGTGCCGATATCGCTGGCAGCAATGGTGACGGTGCCGGAATTATCGGAAATCTGGACGGACCCCGAGTTTGCGGTCGCCGACGTGATGGTGACGGTGAAGGCCTCGGAGGCTTCGGTGACGGTGTCGTCGACGATGGGCACGTCGATCGTCGCCACGGTCTGACCGGCGCCGATCACCACGCTCGTCGCGACGGGCGCGGTGTAGTCGGCCGCGTCGGCCGTGCCGGGCGTCAGGGTGAACTCGATGGTCACCGCCTCTTCGACGTTGCCGCTGCGGGTGAAAGTCAGCACCGCGTCCTCGCCCTCGGCCACGGACACGTCGCCCACCGACACGCTGGCGGGCGTGTTGGGATCGACCGCCTGGTAGATGGCAATGGCGTTGAAGCCGGGCTGGCCGGCATCGGCGTTCACGTCGACGACGATCTTGCCGTCGGTGACGATGACGGTCTTGGAGATGGTGACGGGCGTGTCGGCCCCGTCGCCGGCCACGCCGGGCGTCAGGGCGTCGGCGGCGGCGAAGGCGTCGAAGTCCTGGGCGACCAACTCACCGTTGATCGTGTAGTCGCCGACCCGCTTGCCGGCCTCGTTCCAGAAAAGCTCGGCGAAGTGCAGCTCCACCACGTAGACGCCGTTGGCGATGGGATAGGTCGCGGTGAAGGATCCCGCGGCGGCGTCGCGATAGGTGTGCAGCGCCGAGCCGTCCAGCGCCGGGTTGATCCCGTTGTTCGTGAACACGCCGTCGATGTTCTGGCCGGTCTTGGTGACGGGCGCGTAGTAGGAAGCATTGTCGGCCTGCAGGTCGATGCCGAGGATCGTGTCCCCGGTGATCGCGCCGCCGTAGGTCTCCTTGTTCTCGCCATTGATGCCGCTGTTGGGATCGTTGGTTTCCGGCCCGACATTGATCGCCAGTGCCAGCGCGCCCTTGGTCTGCGCGTCGAGATAGGGGTGGATGATGAAGTCTGCGCTGGCCGCGGCGCTCTGGTTGTCCGCGGCGTCGACGAAGGCGCCCGCGGCGAAGCCGACGCTGCCCGCGCCGCCCGTGGGCCAGCCGCCCACCGGCGGTTGCATGTCGTAGGTCAGGGTCGCGGTCTTGTCGCCGTTGGACAGCGCGATGACCGGTGCCGAGACCGATTGCGGCGTCAGCCCGGTGATGACCGGGCTCAGGGCTGCCAGGTCGGATTCGTCGAGCGGCTGGTTGTCGGTCACGACGACGGTGATCGTGCGGACACCGTCGGAGAAGCCCTGCTCGTTGGATACGGTGATGTCGGCGATCACCGGCGCGGTGGTGTCCGCCGGCGGCACGAAGGTTCCGCCGAGCTGGGTGATCTGGATCGCGTTGACCTTAGCTTCTTGAACGTTGTTGATCAGGTTCAGGTTCAGCGTGTCATCGGTGGCGGTATAGACGTACTCCGCCTTCCGGGCGACACCGAGATAGGGCTGCTTTGCAGCGTTGGACGCGCCGTTCGATGTCGGCGCCGGTGTTCCGACGAAATCCTGCGCCTCTGCAAGCGGGTTGAGGTTCTCGAAGGCCACGGGCACCGCGCCTTCGACCGCGACATCGAATTCCCGCGGGCCGTTCGCAAAGATGCCGTCCCAGTTCTCGGTATAGAAATACTCGATCTTGTAGGAAGTGCCGGCTGTGACCGCGAAGGTGTATTCCGTTCCACCCTGCCCCCGCTCGTCGACGAAGACCTGCCACGGCACAATTGCGGCATCGACGTTGTCGTAATCGACCTCGTTATCGGCATCGGTGAGGGTGTTGGAGAACGTCGCTGCCTTGTTGCCGGTCATGGTCACGCCGTTCACCGGCGTGCCGCTGAGGTTGTTGTCGCCGAACCAGGCCGGGCCATTGTCCAGCGCGGCAACGGTATTGCCCGCGTTGATCCGGTAGAGGACGGTCTCGTCGGGCACGAGACGGATTTCGAGTCCCGATGCTCCATCGATGAAGCCGAGCGTCTTCTGGCCGTCCGCGGTGAAGTCGGGATCGGTGAAGGTGATCGCCGTGCCGCCGACACTCACGGTCGCCGAACCCGCGGCATAGGTGACGCTGGCCTCGCTGGCCGTGCCGTCGGTGACGATGACGGCGTCTTCACCGGACAGGTCGGTGATCGTGTCGCCGTTCAGCGTGGCTTTGGTGCCCTTCACCATATCGACGCCGCCGCCCGTGCCCACGGTGTTGGTGCCGCTGCCGACGGTGATGACGTTGTCGGCGTCGTTGCCCGCGATATTGAAATTCGCGGCCGAGCCGGATCCGTCGAAATCCTCGATCCCGGCGCCCAGCGTCCCGAGCGCGGTGTCGGTCCCGGTGTAGAGGATCGTGTCCTTGCCGGTGGTCGCGATGGCGTTCTGCACGCCCGCCGCGTCACTCGCGGCGATGTCGTTGCCGAAGCCGCGGATCTCGAGCCCGTTATAGTCGATCTCGACCAGGGAACTGCCGCCCGGTGCGTCCTCGGCGAGGATGCCAATGGCCGCCCCGGAGGTGAGCGGGGTGCCGCCATCGCTGATCGTGTGGTCGCCGGTCAGCACGTCGCGGAGCACGCCGGCGGGCAGGTCGAACCCGTTCCCGCCATCCAGTACGACATCGGTGAAATTGGCCTGCCCCGCGAGGCGGTATCCGACCGTCACGGCGAAATTGTCTGCCATGTCGATGCCGAGGCGCAGATCGACATTGGTCGGCGCGCCAACGCCCGCCAGAGCCGCCAGCGGCACTGTCGCGAGGATCGTGTAGTTGCTGTCGCCGAGCTCATAGCCCACTTCGAGCTTCGGCGTGCCGGTGGCATCGACGCCGCCGAAGACGATCCGCAGGAAGTTGGACTGCGTGCCGTCGCTGTAGATCATGCCGGTGACCTGGCCCTGCTCGACGCCGCCGGCGCCGGGGATCCAGTTCTTGACGTTCAGCACCGCCTCGATCCGCGTCACTTCGGGATCGGGCCGGATGCCCGTGTGCATGACCTCGCGGGCGGAATTGTCCCCACCCACGACGCTGCCTTCCGCGACGTTCTTGATCTGCACGATGGGCGCGTTGCCGCCCGGCAGGAAATCCTCGCCGAGGTTGAACAGGCCGTCACGCACCTGACCGAGGTTCTCGGCCGGGGTCAAGGCGTCCTGGTTGGCCGTCGCCCCGTCGAGGGCCGCACCGGTGAAGCCGGTTCCCCCCACGGATCCCGGGAAGTTCTGCTCCGTCGTCGAGAAGTCGAGGATCAGCGGCGCGTCGATCTTCAGCGCGGTGCCGTTGTCGACATCGAATTCGAACGGATCGTTGAACTTGTCGACGCCGTCCAGATCCTGGTCGTTCGGGTCCGAGATCTCGCTGCCGGCCAAGGCGACCTTGCCGTTGTTGGGCTGCTGGATCTCGATCTTGACGGACGCAGGGCCCTGATAGACCGCCGACCAGATCGAGCCCTGGAATGCCTGGGACAGGCCGCGCTGGAAATAGTCGTCGCCGACCACGGACAGGCCCAGCGGGCCGCCGGTCGCCGATATGACGGCGCGGTCGGCGGCGAGGGCGAAGCCCTGGCCGTCGAGGGTGCTGGACATGGTGCCGTCGGCGTTGCGCCCCATGACGATGATGTTGCCGCCGCTGCCCAGCTGTGAAGCCAGGATCGCGCCGGACATCTTGACGCCGGCCCCATCGAGGATGGTCGAGTTGTATTCCGCCAGGCCGTTGATCGATCCGAACCCGGTATCGAGCGCGCCGTCGGTCTTGCCGGCTTCCTTGTAGTCGCCCTCGATCGGGTTCGCCTGCACGACGATCTCGGCGATGTCGGCGGGCAGGCCCGCGGTGCCCTCATAGCTTCCGCCGGGTGAGGCGCCGCCCTCCTCGACGATCAGCGCGCTGCCGTCGCCCTGGACGTAGATGTCGTAGGAGACGCCGGGCGTCATCGCGATCAGTTTCTTGGTCAGATCGCCTGCACCGGCGCCGTAGATGCCATTGCTCGGGAAGTCGGCATTGTTCTGCTCGACGTCCAGCATCCAGGCGAAGACCTCGTCGTAGTCGCTGTCGCCGCCGTTTCCGAAGCTGTCCTCGTTGGACAGCATGAGGAAGGAGTTCTGGGTGCCCTTGTCGGGCGAGAACAGGATCCCGGCGCGCGAGGCCTCGGCGCGGGTCGGGTTCGGATGGCCGCCATAGACATGGGTCAGGCCATTGCCGTCGACATAGGTCGAGACGGCGCCGTTGCCGCCCATCGAGAGCGACCCCGTGCCGAGGTCGTCGCCTCGGGTCACTTCGTGGAAGTTGTCGCGGTTAGACGGGCTCCAGTTAACGATGTTGATGCCGTCGTTGCCGTTGCCGTCCGAGTTGTTGAGGTTGGTCGAGATGTATCCCGCGTCCTGCGGATTGTCATTCTTGCCGCCATTGTCGCCGGCCTCGCCCACCGGGCGCCCGCCCCAGCTGCCGTTGGCGCCGTTGTCGTAGGTCCAGACGCGGCCGTCCTCCGACACTTCCACGTCGTAGGCGTTGCGGTAGCCCGCGGAATAGATCTGCACCGGGCTGTCGGCGGTGATCTTGGCGCTGTTCATCCCGTCGTTGCCGCCGAACGGATCATTCTCCGCCGCACCGTCGCGGGTGGGGTCGTTCAGGGTCGGCAGGTCGTACTTGAAGGCGCGACCGTCATCGAACTGCGTGGTCAGCGCATCGATCGCATCGAGGTCGATCTCGAGGATCGCCGCCGAATAGGGCTGTTCCTGCTGGCCGGCGAAGTTGTTGGAGGGCGCGCCGTTGTTGGCGTTGCCGCCGCTGGCCACGATCATCCGCTCGGAGATGAGCTTGCCCTCATCGTCGAACGTCTGGATCACTTCCATTCCGTTGGTGGCGTGGTTCTCTTCGGACCGGGGCAGACCGCGCACCAGATCGACGGTGTCCCAGCCGCTCTGGGTCTGAGTCAGCTTGGTGATCCTGCCGGAATTGGTGTCGAGGTTGATGTCGGCGCCGCCTGTGCCCGCGCCGACGCGGTCGTCGGACGAGGAGACATAGATATTCACCGCGGGCTTGCCATCGATGATGACGGCGTTGCCGCTACTGTCATATTGCGCGGTAACGTCGATGCCCGTCACCTGGCGCTTGCCGGCGCTGCCATCCGAGCCGTCGTCGAGATAATTGGGAATCGTCTTGATCTGGGTCAGGGGCTCGAACGCGGTCACGTAGAAGCTGGCCGTCGCGTCGCCATCGCCGGGCGTCTTGTCGCCGAACGCCACCGTCAGCACCTTCACATCTCCGTAGCGTTCGGTGACGTAGAGCCGGCCATCCGGACCCCACACCAATGCTGTCGGCTGCGATAGCGAAACCACATTGTTGAGGTCGAGGGTGCTAGCGGAGAAGTTGTTGGAAACAGCCATTGGTGTCGTTCCTCTGCGTAATTTGCAAAGAGAACAGCCGGCATCGTCGAGAGACTCAAAAGGTCTCAATTACCCATCATTGAAAATTCGAATGGATCAGCTTGAGTAAGCTACAGCCATATACCTGTTTTCATGAAGAATTTTGCCTTCTGGCCAACAATGCGGCGCATCTTTGCGATACGGTTCAAATAACTTCGCCGAGGCGAAGGGGTATGGTTCTTTCGTTCAAGCGGCAATGAGAGCGCCTGGCTCTCGGCGGACTTTCGCCCTGTGTGCACGACAACTGCCACTTAACTCCGCTCTTTGGCAATAGTTTTATATGTGTTTCTGGTAAATGTACCTCACGTTAAGCGAAGGCAGCTCACCTCAAAGTTGCGAATTGTTTTTATACATGACCTAATTGCTTAAGATACGCCGACATCAGGCTCGTTCACTACGATCTTGCCGTTGCGATCACTGCAGGAGTGCAGACCAACCGGAACAGGACGGCGAATCTTTTGGGTTCGCTGGCGAGGCCGATGGAACTCTTTCTGAGGGAGGCTGAGCGGCGCTCTGGTTTACCTCATGCCGTCCTGGATGCAGAATATCAGGTCTGCCGGTGGTCGGGCGCCCGGAGGGGGCGACCAGCACAGATACACCATTGGCGGCAGACAGGCTTTCCGCAATGAATGATCAAGGCTGCCATCTTATTGTTTCTGCCGGGGGGGCAATGATATCTAGCGAACCATTTTCTTGCATCGCGTCCAGACGGGCTTGACCGTTCGGACCCCATTCCTGACCATTGGCCGGCAAGCCGTCAGTCCGAGACGCCGGGGTCGCGATGCCCCAGCAGCGATCGGCCGATCCAGAAGCAGGAGCATTGAAAGCGGCCGGTGTTAGTGCCACCGTTCCTGCGGTGAAGGCCTGACTGCGCCGGCGATGCAGTGGCGGACGGCCGCAGGTTCCGTTTCCTTGGAAGTGGTCGATGACTATAGCTGGGGCTGCTCTGCCCTCGTCGTACCTGGCCCGCGGGCGATCCGGAGGCTGGACGTCGTGATCGCACGCAGTGGCCGGCCCCGATTGTCGTCCCCGACAGCGGCACCGGACTGACTTCCATGGCCGTCTTCACCTGGTGTTGACGCACCGGGATCGCCAAGGTCTCAGACGTTTCGCCGAATGGGCGAGCTTGGTCCCCGACGGCAAGGGCTGTTCCACCCCGCGTACGTCGAGCAGTTGGCCGTTCCTCCGAGGGTAGGAGCAGGATGCCGACAACGGCGCCGGTGTGGACGGAAGCGCCTGTCCTCCGATGGGGATCGGCCATTCGGACAGAGGACCCGCTGCCAGGGAGATCGCGACGGCAGCCACGAAGCTGGAGTAGATGCCCGCCCGGGATGCTTCGATCCTCTGCAAACCAACGAAGTCGAGGTAGAACGCAGCGCCGCAGTGGATCGCGCCATGCCGTCTGCCGCTCTCGTCAAATCGGGCGTGCCGAGCCGGATATTGCGATCCCGGTGAGCCATGCCAAGGCCCATGACACCGAGGCGAGCAGGCATACGGTGAACTGCATGACAACCGGCGCGAGGGGAAGTCGATCTTTCCGCATGGTCGGGGATTGTCCGGCGCGCGCCGCCGCTGCCCGGGCAACCAATGTCACGCCGCGGCCAGCATCGGAAGGCCTCCGACGAAGCCACTTTTCCCTTTCTAAACAGCAACATCCGATTTGACTCTGTCCTCCCCAACGCGCCATCGCTCTGGGACGCGAACCCGAAGTTCGAACTCGACCCAAGCCCGACAGCGTGACCCAGGACCGGGCAACCGGTGTGGCCCCTTCTCCTAAGTGCCCGCGAGCATGTTACGCACTTCGGTTACAAGGGCTTCGCCACGAAAGGGCTTTGTCAGGCGCGGCGCGTCCGCAAGCTCTTCCGGAAGCGTCACTGTCGCCGCAGTGTAGCCGCTCAGAAACAGGAATGGGCATCCGAGGGCACGGAGGCGCTTGGCCACCGGGAGGCTCGTCTCTCCGTTGCCGAGGTTCAGGTCCAGGATGGCCAGCACTGGTCGGGAGGTCTCGATCGCGTCCTGCGCGGCCGCGACGGAGCTGCACACCGTAACGGAGGCGAAGCCGGCGGCCTGGAGCGTCATCTCGACGTCCATCGCGATCAGGATCTGGTCGTCCAGAACGAGTATTCCACAATCCGTCATCAACCACTCTCTAAGTCGAACTCGACGGCGAAGTGCAGGCCTTCGGGTCGGTAGTCTACCGTGACCTCGCCGTTCAGATCAGATTTCAGGACACGCTCGATCACCACGCTGCCGAAGCCCGCGCGGCTGGGCGGAGCCTCGATGGGCGGGCCGCCGCACTCCTGCCAGACAATGCGGGCGAGGTCCCGGCCGTTGCTGGCGTCGCGGGCCGTGGAGATCTCGATCCGCCCCTCCTCCACCGACAATGCGCCGTACTTGGCGGCGTTGGTCATCAACTCGTGGATGGCCATCCCGATCGACAGCGCCTCCTTGGCGTTCAGCGATAGCGTCGGGCCGTTCAGGCTCACCCGGTCGGCATCGGCGTGAACCATGTAGGGGCGCGCCTCGTTGGCTACGATCTCTGCAAAGGTGGCGTTCGTCCATTCGACGTCCGTCAGCAGGTCGTGCGTCCGCGAGATAGCTCCTAGACGCTCCAGCAGGCGAGCCTGATAGACGGCCGGGTCGTCGACCCCCTTGAGCAGCAACTTGGAGATCGCGCTTATCGTCGCGAGCATGTTCTTGACCCGGTGCTGCAGCTCGCCCATCAGCAGGCGCTGCCTGTCGTTCTGCTCGCGGATGCGCGCCACCATCCGGGCCTCGTCGGTAACCTCGCGCACGCAGGCACCCACGGCGAACACGTGGCCGTCCTGCACCACGGGGTAGTAGTCGGCCAGCCAGCTGCGCGTCTCGCCAGGGGCGGCGTGGGTCTCGCCCTCGATCGAGACGCCCAGAACCGGCTCGCCGGTGTCGAACACCCGGCGGAAGATCGGCACCACCGTATCCTCCAGATCGGGAAGCAGCTCGTGCACGGTAGTGCCGATGTGCTCGGCTATCGAATACCCGTTGATCGCAGCCATGGTCTCGTTGACCCGGACCCACCGCATGTCGGTATCGGTCAGCGAGAGTCCCACGGGCGTGGTGTCGTACAGGTTCTCCAGCTCCGCGTATTGCCGCGCCATCTCCTGCTCGTTGCGCTTGAGCGTGTCCTCGTAGGACTTGCGCGAGGTGATGTCGAAGAACGAAAGCACGTAGCCGTCGAGCCGGTCGTCCACTGTGCGGTACGGCTTGACGCGCAGCAGGAAGGTCTCGCCCGAGGCGCTCACCGCAACCTCCCGCTCGACGGTCCGCAGGGTCTCGTTCACCTTCGCGGCGTCCTCACGCAGTTCCGGGTAGTCGAGGCGCGAGGACAGATCCGAGATCGGCCGCCCAATGTCGCGCGCCCGGATCCCGAACAGAGAGGAGGTCGAAGGCGTAAAGTTCCGCACGCAGAATTCTCGGTCGAGGAACAATGCCGCCACGTCGGTCGATTCGAAGAGGTTCTTGAGGTCGCTGTTGGACCGGCCCAGCAGGCGGTTGTTCTCCTGCAGCTCGCTGTTGACCGTCTCCAGCTCCTCGTTGATCGACTGCAGCTCCTCGCGGGAAGTCTCGAGCTCCTCGTTGGAGGATTGCAGCTCCTCGTTCATGCTCATCAGCTCCTCGTTGGAGCTTTTGAGCTCCTGGCCCGAGGTCTCGTATTCCTGCAGCGTCGCGGCCAACTGGCGGCGGAGCTGCACGTTTTCGGTTTCCAGGATGTTGCGATCTGCCGTTTCGCGGTCCCCCACCGCCTCGCCAAGGTCGCCCGCGCCGACAGCCCGCGCCTCGGTCAGTACTATGATGAAGTCGGGTCCGACCGGCCCGACCTCGACGTCGAACACCCGCGGGGCACTGCCCTCCATCACCATGACGTTGCCGATCCGCGCAGGCCTTGCACCCTCGCTTGCTTCGGCCAGTGCGGTGCGCACGGGCACTCGCAGTTCCGGCGCGAGGTAGGCGTCAATCGCGATCGAGGGCGTGCCCTGCGAGGGGCGCACGAACTGGGTCATCTGCTGCGAAAGGTAGAGCACTTCGCCCGTCCGCGAGAGCATCGCGAAGGGCGCCGCATAGTGGCGCATGAACTCGCGTTCCACGGCCGATTCCCGCGCCAGGGCCTGCTTGAGGTCTGGCGCCGAACGCGGCGCCGGCGCGTCGGTGCCGATGTTGCGCGGCCGGCGCGGCATGTCGATCAGCGAGGAGAAGCTGGTTTGCGCGGCGGCGTTCTTGCGGAAGATACGGTGCGTCTTGTCGGCGACGTCGAAGAGCCCGTCCTCGCCCGCGATGCTCTCGGACGGGCCGAGGAAAAGGTGCCCCTCGCCGCGCAGCGAATAGTGAAACCGCGGGATGATCTGCGCCTGCAGGTCCGCCGAGAGATAGATCATGAGGTTGCGGCACGAGATCAGGTCCAGCCGCGAGAAGGGCGGGTCCTGCAGCAGGTTGTGGGGCGCAAAGACGCAGGCCTCGCGCAGCGCCGCGGTGGCACGGAAGCCATCGGCCTCGGTGATGAAGTAACGCTGCCGCCGCGCGGGGCCCAGTTGCTCGACGGAAGCCGGGGAATAAAGGCCGTAGCGCGCCGCGGCCAACGAGGGCGCGTCGATGTCGGTGCCGAAGATTTGCAGGACGCGGCGGTCGTCGCGGGCCTCCATCTCCTCGAGGAACAGGATGGCAAGTGAATAGGTCTCCTCTCCGGTGGAGCAGCCGGGCGACCAGATCCGGATGGCGCCGCCGTCGCTCTCCAGCAGGGGCCGCACCACCAGCCGGCGCAACGCCTCGAACGCCTCCGGATCGCGGAAGAACTCGGTCACCCCGATCAGGAAGTCCTGGGCCAGCGTCTGGGCGTCGCCCTCGTCGTCGAGCGTGGCGACGAACCTGTCCACGTCCCGTTCGCGCAAAACGGTCATCCGCCGCTCCACCCGCCGCACCAGCGTACCGGGCTTGTAGGAGGAGAAGTCGTTGCCCACTGCCGCCTTCAGTTTTTCGGCGATGCGCGGCAGCGCCGCCTCGATGGCGGTCTTCAAGTCCTCGGGCCCGCCGCTCTGCTCCAGACCTCGCCGGTAACGGATCATGTCGTGCAGGCGCGTGGCAATGCGCGCCACCGGTAGGACGAAATCCACCAGCCCCGTCGCCACCGCGCTGTCGGGCATGCCCGGGAACCGGGCGCCGCCGCTCTCCTGTACCAATGCGAATCCGCCGGCGGCCTTTACCGCCTTCAGCCCGTCCGTCCCGTCGCTGCCGGTGCCCGACAGGACCAGGCAATAGGCGTTGCGCCCACGGGCATCGGCCATCGAAGTAAAAAAGGCGTCGATCGGGCGGTGCTGCGCATCGCGGGTGTCACGGTCCGACAAGGTCAGACGGTTGTCCTTGATGGCCGCCACCCGGCCCGGCGGCACCACGTAGAAACGATCCGCCTGGATCCGCTCGCCATCCTCGATCTGCGCCACCTCAAGGCTGGTCCGCCCCTGCAACAGCTCGTGGAGGATGGACTTCTGGTCGGGCGACAGGTGCTGGACGATGACATAGGCCGCGCCTGTGTTGGGGGCGATCTCGGCCACGAGCGTCTTGAGCGCCTCGAGCCCGCCCGCCGAAGCGCCGATACCGACGACCGGGATGGTCGCGTCATCGTCCATCGTACCCTCTTCCAGTCGTTTCACGTTGTCCTCGCCCGGGCCGATGGACCTGTTCGCATAGCAATAAGTAGTCTATCCTAGAGTGCAAACCCATATATTGCGCGCCTAGCGCACGGAAAGGGACGCATGCGAGCAATGACGGACCATATAGACACCATCGTCATGGGCGGCTCCGCCGGCAGCTTTACCGCGCTACGCCGCATCCTGGCCGACCTGCCGGCCGACCTCCCGGCGGCGGTGTTCATATGCCAGCACTTCTCGTCCATCGGCGAGAGCCACGCGGTTGACCTGCTGCGCGTCAATTCCGCAATGCCGGTCCATCTTGCCGAGGACGGGATGCCGATCCGGACCGGGCGCGTGGTCTTCGCCCCGCCCGATGTGCATCTGATGATCGGGCAGGACCACGTGCACCTGCGCCGCGGCGCGCACGAGAACAACTTTCGCCCTGCCGTCGACCCGCTGTTCCGCTCGGCCGCCGTCTATCGCGGCACGCGCGCGGTCGGCGTGATCCTTTCGGGGATGATGGACGACGGCGCCGCCGGCGCCCGCGCCCTGCACCGCACCGGCGGGCAGATCCTGGTACAGTCGCCCGACAGCGCGGACTTTCCCGACATGCCGAACGCGGCAATGACCGCCGTTCCCGAGGCGGAGCCGGTGCCGCTCGCCAACCTTGCCGCAGAAATCGCGGCGCTGGCCGGGCGGCCCTGCGCGGCGCACGAAGACGTTCCGTGGGACATCGGAATTGAGTTGAAGATCGCCGGACTGGAGGGCGCGACGATGGGCAACGAGGATCGCCTGGGGGAGCTGAGCCCCTACAACTGCCCCCACTGCAACGGAGTGCTGTGGCAGATCGAGGACGGGCCGATGCTGCGTTTTCGCTGCCACACGGGCCATGCCTACACGCTGGAGACCCTGGGCGAGAGCCAGAGCCGCGCGCTGGACGAGAGCCTCTTCAACGCTCTGCGCGCGCACCGCGGCCGCGCTGCCCTGATCCGCCAGATGGCCGGTCGCACCCGCGGCCCGGAGAGCCGCATGCGCCTGGAGGAACGCGCCGTCCGCTATGAGGAGGACACCGAGCGGCTGGAACAGATCATCAAGAGCCGTCGAACGGGATAGATCTTTCTGCGATGCCGGCTGAAAGACAATGACGCCGATATCTCCGATCGCTGATACCCAACGCCCAGGGGACGAGTAAGTCGCGCCGCCATCCGGCATGTTGCATACGAGCGACCTTCGGGACGCCGTGACCGGACCTCATATTGTGCCGAACGTCGGCGGAATGGAGACGGCGACGTTGCCCCCGTGCCGCTGGGACGTGGTCCGGCATGGCGGATCGATCCTGCACTTGTCGCACAACCTGAGGGACCGGGGAGAGCCTTTCGCTTCCCGGCTCCATACCTTGTATCAAGCCTGCCCGGTCAGCCGATGGCCTGCACCTGCGCCTACTAGCATTCGTCGATCGATAGCCGTTCGGGTGTTGCGCAGCATCAGTCGGAATGAACTCTGACGGGAGCTTCGGCGCAGGCCTCTCGGCCCTGCATGGACCGACCATTCACTTTACCATCGAAACACGGGAATGGCGAACCAAAGGCCGTCCACCGGCCATGCCTGTTCCAGAGGAGTCTGGGAAATAACCATGCGTATTATCACACCACGGCATAGCCATGCAGAGGATGCCCGATCGCAAAGCCCTCTGGTGGCCTCATCAATTTCCAACCTGCGCGGCGAGCCATCCGGCGTGGTCGCTCAGCGGCGATGATCCCATGTCCGCAACTCGTTCGCCTTCGTGATCTTGTCGCCCGGGATGAGGGTCGGCGTATCGGCGAGCCAAGCCTGTGTCGGTACCATCGAGCTTGGCGGTCTTAATCAGCGGCACGGTTGCCGGCGGCCGAGCAAACCGGAGCGCCAGTTCTTCCGCCGCGCGGGGGTTCCACACACGACACGTCCGACAGGAATGATCTCTAGTTCCCGAACCCCTCGTAGCCAAAATGCCGCCGGAGCCGCGCCGCTGAGGTGAGCGCGAGTGGATCGCCGAGGCAAGCCGCGTCTCGGTCGCTGCTTGGCGAGGCAAACCTCGAAGTTGTCGAAGACTGGGGCAGCTTCGGCCCTTCGGATGGCCAACTCCTCCGGCGGTGAGCCGCGGATCGCCCCTTCGACGGCTTAGAGCGCGCCGATCCTCCGGGTCTTGCGCAGGGTGCACCGTAAGTCATCGGTTCGAGACCACTGGCGAACGAACCTGCGGCCGACGTAAGCCATATAGGCGACATTGCGGATCAAGACGCCATAGGCGAGGTCCTTGAACCCCACACAGCCGCCGGCGTGTCGTCAACCCGCGAAGTTGGCGATGTGCGAGACTTGGAAGATGCCCTTGCAATCTGCCACGAAGCGATGGAGCGCGGCGGGTGGACCATCTCAGCACCAAGGAACCTCGTCGTGCACGTCAGTCACAGTCGCTCGATCTGCAACTACCCCGTGCCAGACACCAGCCTATTGACCGGCGTGTTGCCGAAGTGGATTGCCGGGCCGCGGACGACGTCCGCAGCACATACGGATTGGGCTTCACTATATTTATGCAGCAAAACACATCTGACGTGAAAGGCCGTCGAAAGACGGCCTCCCTCCCCAGTCAGCTCGCGGTCAATTCGTTTCGACAACCGTGCCAGTTTCAGCTGGGACCTCAACCGCATCGACGTCGTCATCGGCGAACAATCCCAGAAGCCAGCCCAACACCAGCAGGGCCACGATGACCGCTAGGGCGATGCCGATCCATTTGCCCATGCCGCCGGATCCGGTGGTCTTTGCGTCCGTTGACGTCACCTTGGGATCCCTGAAGTTTTCGGGGCCATCTGCCATTTTTTTCTTCCAGCGCTTAGAGCCGACCAGGCGGCTCGTGTGATCCGTTCCAGTTACGAAACGGTATTGGGTACCTGTCGCAACGTTCGGCGGAACGCTGCGGTTCCTCGGTCCATCGCACGACAACGATGGAACGAAATGAACCGCAGGCAGCTTGGTGCCATGCGCCGGTCCCGGCGGGTCGGCCCGTGCCTAACTGAAAGACGCTGGCAGCCCGACGTTCACACCACCGGAGCGTGGGATCAGACCATGACCACAGACAGCCCTAGCAAACCAGACGGCCTAGACAACCGCGTTGACGAGACTGCCAGCGAAGCCGTTCGTGTTCCAGTTGCCCGTGAGCGTGTGGTTTTGGATCGGGTCGAACAAGAGCAAATTGCGGCCCGTTTGTCTCTGCGTACGCGGACCGAGGAGGCCGTCATCGACGAAGACCTTCGTTCGGAACACATCGACATCGAGCGCGTTCCGGTGGGACGCGTCGTCTCGGAGTATCCGCAGGCTCGCCACGAGGACGGGATTACGATCGTGCCCGTGGTCGAGGAAGTCCTGGTCGTTCAGTACCGCATCGTCGAGGAGGTGCGGATCATCCCACGCACCGAGACCGTGCGTCACAAGGAAACCGTGACCCTGCGCCAGCAGGAGATTCACATCGAGAAGATGCCCCCCGTTGGCGACGACCCGGCCGGCGCCTAGGCCGGGCAAACATGCAAATCTACGACGCCCCAGAACAGTCACATCACAAGCGAGCTTGATCCCCATGTCCAATACCGTCACCGCAATCTACCCCACCCGACAGACCGCCGAACTGGTCCGTACCCGCCTCGCAGAGATCGGCGTCTCCGGTCGCCATGTCCATGTGGTCAGCGAAGCCGACCGTTATGAAGAGATCGACATGCTGCATCTGCCTGCCGACGAAGCGGCAACCTATCGACAGGCTGTGCAACAGGGTCACTCCGTGGTCTCCGCCGAAGTCGAAGATGCCCACATCGCCGAGGCGAAGGAAGCGATGCGCCACCCCGAGGAGGCCGTCGACATCGATGCCTACGAGACGGAATATCGCGCGTCGCCGGACTATGCCGAGACAGAGCGCACTGCCGCGACCGATGGCGAGGAGGTGATCGCCGTTGCGGAGGAGCGTCTGACCCTAGGCAAGCGGGTCACCGAGGGCGGCACGGCGCATGTGCGGACCTACGTGCAGGAGGTGCCGGTCGAGGAGCGCATCCGCCTGCGCGAGGAACGCCTGACGGTCTACCGCCAAGCCGTTGGCGAGCGGGTCGTGACCGGCGCCGATGCTGATGCTCTCTTCGCAGAGCGGGATCTCGAGATCACCACCCGTTCCGAAGAGGCGGTCGTCGGCAAGGAGACTGTCGTCACCGAGGAGGTCGTCGTCGGCAAGGAAGTGACCGAACGCGAAGAGGTCGTGACCGACACCGTCCGCAAGACCGACGTCGAAGTCGACGGCGTCCGCGAACGCAGCTAAGCACGATGGCAGGCGTGGCCTGCGCCACGCTTGCCGTAAACCCGAATTCGCAGATGCTGTCCGCGATCAGCGCAACCTGCGCGTTCGAATGGGTTCCGATATAGGAGATCAGGGCATCAACGGCGCGACGCTCGATGGAGAGCGCGCAAACCGGGGCAACGTGCGCCAACCGGACAACTCCCGCCTTTACCATGCCCCGCCCGTCCTCCCGGTGCTCACCGCCGACCGAGGAAGCGCCCGGACAGGATGGCACAGCCTATAATTCATTGACATGATCCACCAATATGAGACCCTGCGCAGGTGCGGGCGCTGCCCGACCATTTTGGATTGTCAGGTCAGGCCACGTCCCAGAGCACTCGTTTGACTGGTGTGCCCAGAGCGGCGGTGGGTGCCTGCAGGGCGTTCGAAGACGAGCCGTCGACCCACCCGGATTTTCACCAGGAGTGCCCGTGGTCAGACCTCTGTCTGGGGGTGCATCTCCCAGTCATTCCAGACTAGTAACTACTACCAGGGAGTTATCCCTGCCCCCCCCTACAAATCATTTCCCTGCCTACTGCGCATTGAAGACCATGCCGATGTGGAGGGGAGGGCATGTAAGGAACTATCGACGGCGATGCCCGAAGGCACCATATGCCGGAAGATGTCCGACTGCCTCAGGCCGCGCGCAAGCCGAAGGGCGTCATTCATCTAGCCGAAGGGCGTCATACTTCACGTCGACAAGGTTGGCCCAAGTTGACTGATCCTATTCTGTCTTCGGAGCGCGACCAAACCCGCCAGTCCGACCATGAGAAGCGGCGCCGTTGCGGGCAATGGGATCGGGATGGGCTGGTCGACCAACGCGGTCCTGAAGACTTGCAGCGTTGCGTCGACGCCCAGTAGGTTACCGCCCAGGTCGATCGCGCTTCCGGTCACCCGCGTCAGAACGAACGGGCCGATGCCGGCGAAGGCGCCGGTGGCAAGGTCGACGCCGGCCAGGACCTCGACAAGCCCGGGATCGATCCCAACCGCCGTGCCGCTGGCGCTCAGTTCCACGTTCAGCAGAGGGGCAAGCTCGAGGACGGTGTTCGTCACCAGGGGGTTGCCGTCGAGCAGTGCGGAAAAGTCGGTGGTCGCGGCTTGGAACAGGTCGAACTGGGCGAAGTAGTCGACCGACACCTGCGATGAGAACACCTCGTCCCCCAGGACGAGGCCCCGGGCGGCAAGGTCGATCGGGGCCCCATTGACGGCGGCCGGAAGCATCGCGGCGGCGATGGCGAAAAGAGCATTTCTTATTGTCAACTCTGTCTCCTGTAGCTGGATCTTGCGGTTCGGGACCGGCGCCGGCGTTGGGCTCAGCCGAAGATTACGTCGCCGGGATCGACCACGCCGACCAAACGTATCACGTCCCCATCCCCGTCGAGGATAAGATAGAGGCTGTCACTCGAAACGAGGGTCTCGACAACAGAAGCCGTTCCAATTCGCACCCCCTCGCCCGCCTCGAAATCGGTGACGATCCGGGTCTCCCGCGCGCCGTTGGCCGTGGCGGCCGCAAAGTCGAATACGTCTTCGCCCGCCCCGCCCGTCAACAGGTCGCGCCGGCCGCCGAGCGAGCGGATGAGGTCGGCCCCATCGGAGCCGACAAGCCTGTCGTTGCCCTCGGTTCCGAGGACAAGGGCCGGCCCGGCAATGCCCGCCACCGTGATTTCGGCCGTCGCAGTGTCGGTGCCGCCCTCTCCGTCCGAGATGCTGTAGGTGAAAAGATCGGTACCAGCGAAGCCAGCGTCGGGCAGATAGGCGAACGCGCCGTCGGTCGAGAGCGTGACCGTCCCGTTCGACGGCCCCGCGACGGGCCCGGCGAGCACCGAAAGCGCATCGCCGTCGACGTCGCCATCGTTGGCCAAGAGCCCCGCATCCGCGGCGACCACAAGGCGCTGACCGGCAGTGGTAGCATATGCGTCGGCCACGGCCTGGGGGGCGTCGTTGGCCCCGGCAATCCGTATGGTAACGGTGGCAACGTCGGCCGCACCTTGCCCATCGTCGACTGTGTAGCCGAAGCTGTCGAATGCCACTTCGCCTGCGGCGAGGCTCTGGAAGAGGTCGCCCGGATCGTAGCCGAAGGTGCCATTGCCGAGGTCGCTCACCGTGCCCAACGTGCCGGTCATATCGAACCTCGCAACGATTGATTGATCGCCCGCGTCGGGATCCACGTCGTTTGCCAGCACCGTGGCGGTGACGAAGGCCGTATCCTCGTCCGTCTCGAAGCCAGCACCAGCGTCGTCGCCAGCGACCGGCGCGTCGTTGGAACCGCGCACCCCGATGATCGCCTCGGCGCTGGCCTCCAAACTTCCGTCGGAAACGGAGTAGGCGATGGTGACCGTCCCGGCCGGTGGCTCCGGCGGTGGGTTGGATGGCAGGGCCTCGAAAGCCCCCGCCGGGTCGAAGACAACGCCGCCATCGGACGAAACCGTGATCATCCCGCCTTCTGGCAGCGCGGTGGCAACCCCGACCGCAATCAGCGTGCCGTCCGAGGCAACGAGGGTTGTGACCGCCAGCGCATCGCCATCGGGGTCGCCGTCATTAGCCAGCAGGTCGCCCACCAGCGCCGCGCCGGCATCCTCCAGTACGGTGAAGGCGTCGTCGAGGGGCGCGGGGCTACGGTTAAGGGTATCCCCAACCGCGATCGTCACCGCCACAGGGTCGCTTGTCAGCCCGGTCGCGTCGAGCGCGCGGTAGACGAACGCATCGGTGCCCGCGAAGCCCGCGTCGGGTACATAGGTGTAAGAGCCGTCCGAACCCAGCACGAGGGTTCCGTTCGCCACGTCCGTCACCAGCTCTGCGCTTAGCGCATCGCCGTCCGGGTCGAGGTCGTTGGCGAGCACGCCGGCGGCCTGCACCGCAAGTGTGGCCCCGAAGGCCGTCACCGCCGTATCGGCCGTTGCCACCGGCCTGTCAGCGACGGGGTTCACGCGCAGCGTGACGGTGGCCCGGCCGGGCTTGCCGAATCCGTCCCCGGTCTCGTAGGTGAACGTGTCTGTTCCGAAGACGTCCGCGTCCGGCGCATAGGTGAACCCACCGTCGGCAGCCAGGCTCAAGGTGCCGCTGGATGGGCCCTCGACCAGTATTACCCCCTGCGCAAGGGGTCCGTCGGCGTCCGCGTCATTGGAGAGGACGCCGTCCTGGGCCGCCACGACAAGCTGGGCGTCCTCGTCGACCGCGTATGCATCGTCGTTCGCGACGGTGTCGTCGGGGCGCGCATCGACGGAAACGGTCACGGTGGCGGTGCTGCTTACAGTGCCATCCGCGACGACATAGCTGAACTCGTCCGCGCCGCTGAAATCCGCGTCCGGCGTATACCTTACCCGCCCGGCCTCGACCGCGACGGCCCCGTTCGATGCCGGCTCGACCGAGGCGATGGCAAGCGTATCGCCGTCGGGGTCGCTGTCGTTGCCAAGAACGTCGATCAGGACGGTGCCGCCCTCGGCGACCGAAGCTGTGTCGTTCACCGCCTCCGGCGCGGCATTGGCGGCCGCCCCTACGGCAAGGCCCCCCGCCAGCGCCAGTTTGGTGGTGTTCGCGACCGTCAGAACGTCCCCGGCGCCGAAGTCGAACAACACGTCCCCATCGAATTCGGTCGCCCTCGCCAGCGCTGCACCGACATTGGCAAGCCCAAGGCTGCCGTCGAGCCGAAGGGTGTCTACGCCAGACTGGTAGTCGGCGATCCGGTCACGGTTGTCGCCGCGCCCGTAGAGGAAGAGATCTGCCCCGGCACCGCCCCTCAGCGTATCGTCCCCTTCGTTACCGGATAAAACGTCATCGCCCGCGTCGCCGCGCAGATCGTCGTCGCCCGCCGCGCCGGTGAGGGTGTCGGCGCCGCCGCCGCCGCGCGCGACGAGTGCCGCGGCGTCGAAGGCGGTGATGGCGTCGTCGCCGGCGCCGCCGGAGAAGATCAGGTTGCGCGAGCCTGCCGGGCCGGTCGAGCCCGCCCCGAACGTCACCTGATTGCCGCCCTCGTGCGCGAGGATCTCGATGTGGTTCCGCTCCGCCAGCACCGTGTCTCCGAACGACGCCGCCCCGGCGCTCTCGAACTCGAAACTGTAGCCGTAGTTGGCGTTGGCAAACGACAGAGCCCCGAGATCGGCGGCCTGATCCGCCCGCAGCAAAAGCTTGCGGTTCGAGAACGCACCTGTCAGCTCGGTGCGGTCGACGTTCAGAAGCTCGGCCGCCGCGATGTTGCCGAAGCCCGCCTCGAGCACGTTGACCCCCGCCCCGCCGTCGATCGTGCCCACGAAGCGACCCCGGTCGACGGCAAGCCCGGAGGCGAGATAGAACGTGTCGTCGCCGGCGCCGCCGGACGCCTCCGCCACCCGGCTGAACAGCTCCAGCCGGTCGGCCCCCGCGCCGCCGCGCACCACGTCGCCGTTCGGCCCGGCGTTGAAGGTGCCGGTGTTGAGCAGGTCGTCTCCCGTCCCGCCCTCCAGCAGGTCGTCCCCCGCCCCACCGTTGATGTTGTCGTCGCCGGCACCGCCGCGGACGATGTCGTCGCCCGCGTCGCCGCGCAGATCGTCGTCGCCTGCCGCGCCGGTGAGGGTGTCGGCGCCGCCGCCGCCGCGCGCGACGAGTGCCGCGGCGTCGAAGGCAGTGATGGCGTCGTCGCCGGCGCCGCCGGAGAAGACCAGGTTGCGCGAGCCTGCCGGGCCGGTCGAGCCCGCCCCGAACGTCACCTGATTGCCGCCCTCGTGCGCGAGGATCTCGATGTGGTTCCGCTCCGCCAGCACCGTGTCTCCGAACGACGCCGCCCCGGCGCTCTCGAACTCGAAACTGTAGCCGTAGTTGGCGTTGGCAAACGACAGAGCCCCGAGATCGGCGGCCTGATCCGCCCGCAGCAAGAGCTTGCGGTTCGAGAACGCACCTGTCAGCTCGGTGCGGTCGACGTTCAGAAGCTCGGCCGCCGCGATGTTGCCGAAGCCCGCCTCGAGCACGTTGACCCCCGCCCCGCCGTCGATCGTGCCCACGAAGCGACCCCGGTCGACGGCAAGCCCGGAGGCGAGATAGAACGTGTCGTCGCCGGCGCCGCCGGACGCCTCCGCCACCCGGCTGAACAGCTCCAGCCGGTCGGCCCCCGCGCCGCCGCGCACCACGTCGCCGTTCGGCCCGGCGTTGAAGGTGCCGGTGTTGAGCAGGTCGTCGCCCGCCCCGCCTTCCAGCAGGTCATCCCCCGCCCCACCGTTGATGTTGTCGTCGCCGGCACCGCCGCGGACGATGTCATCGCCCGCGTCGCCGCGCAGATCGTCGTCGCCTGCCGCGCCGGTGAGGGTGTCGGCGCCGCCGCCGCCGCGCGCGACGAGTGCCGCGGCGTCGAAGGCGGTGATGGCGTCGTCGCCGGCGCCGCCGGAGAAGACCAGGTTGCGCGAGCCTGCCGGGCCGGTCGAGCCCGCCCCGAACGTCACCTGATTGCCGCCCTCGTGCGCGAGGATCTCGATGTGGTTCCGCTCCGCCAGCACCGTGTCTCCGAACGACGCCGCCCCGGCGCTCTCGAACTCGAAACTGTAGCCGTAGTTGGCGTTGGCAAACGACAGAGCCCCGAGATCGGCGGCCTGATCCGCCCGCAGCAAAAGCTTGCGGTTCGAGAACGCACCTGTCAGCTCGGTGCGGTCGACGTTCAGAAGCTCGGCCGCCGCGATGTTGCCGAAGCCCGCCTCGAGCACGTTGACCCCCGCCCCGCCGTCGATCGTGCCCACGAAGCGACCCCGGTCGACGGCAAGCCCGGAGGCGAGATAGAACGTGTCGTCGCCGGCGCCGCCGGACGCCTCCGCCACCCGGCTGAACAGCTCCAACCGGTCGGCCCCCGCGCCGCCGCGCACCACGTCGCCGTTCGGCCCGGCGTTGAAGGTGCCGGTGTTGAGCAGGTCGTCTCCCGTCCCGCCCTCCAGCAGGTCGTCCCCCGCCCCACCGTTGATGTTGTCGTCGCCGGCACCGCCGCGGACGATGTCGTCGCCCGCGTCGCCGCGCAGATCGTCGTCGCCTGCCGCGCCGGTGAGGGTGTCGGCGCCGCCGCCGCCGCGCGCGACGAGTGCCGCGGCGTCGAAGGCAGTGATGGCGTCGTCGCCGGCGCCGCCGGAGAAGACCAGGTTGCGCGAGCCTGCCGGGCCGGTCGAGCCCGCCCCGAACGTCACCTGATTGCCGCCCTCGTGCGCGAGGATCTCGATGTGGTTCCGCTCCGCCAGCACCGTGTCTCCGAACGACGCCGCCCCGGCGCTCTCGAACTCGAAACTGTAGCCGTAGTTGGCGTTGGCAAACGACAGAGCCCCGAGATCGGCGGCCTGATCCGCCCGCAGCAAAAGCTTGCGGTTCGAGAACGCACCTGTCAGCTCGGTGCGGTCGACGTTCAGAAGCTCGGCCGCCGCGATGTTGCCGAAGCCCGCCTCGAGCACGTTGACCCCCGCCCCGCCGTCGATCGTGCCCACGAAGCGACCCCGGTCGACGGCAAGCCCGGAGGCGAGATAGAACGTGTCGTCGCCGGCGCCGCCGGACGCCTCCGCCACCCGGCTGAACAGCTCCAACCGGTCGGCCCCCGCGCCGCCGCGCACCACGTCGCCGTTCGGCCCGGCGTTGAAGGTGCCGGTGTTGAGCAGGTCGTCTCCCGTCCCGCCCTCCAGCAGGTCGTCCCCCGCCCCACCGTTGATGTTGTCGTCGCCGGCACCGCCGCGGACGATGTCGTCGCCCGCGTCGAGCCATGCGGTATCGTCGCCGGCCCCGAGGGCCAGATCGAAGCGCTCGATCTTGCTAGCCTGCAGCTCTCCGACCCGCCAGGAGAAGGAGGGGATCGTGCGACCGGGGGGTGGCTCGGGAGGATCGACCAAGTCGTCCTGATCGTAGACCAGGAAGAACGTCGTCAGACCCGACGAGCGCGCGATCACACTGATATCCTGACTGATCCCCAAGCGCGAATAGATCAGGGTGTCGCTGCCCTCGCCGCCCGAGATGACGTCCGCCGGCACCTTGGAGATGCGCGACCGTTCACCACCGATGGTGATGTAGTCGTCATAGCGAACAAACCTGCCCGAAGCGTCTCGCACCGTATCGACGCGGTACTCAACCTCCGGCACCGGGTCTTCGCTGATGGCGGTATCGTCGCCGGCCCCAAGCTCGATCACGTCCGCGCCGCCGCGGCCATTGACCACGTCGTCGCCGGCACCGGTCGAGATGCGGTCGTCGCCTGCCGCTGTGGCGATCTCGTCGTCGCCCGCTCCCGTGGCCAGGTCGAACGCCTCGACGTTGCGCACGAGCGAGCGTTCTCCCGAAAAGCTGCCGCGCCCAGTCTCGTCGATATCCACCGTGATGGCCACCGCCGCGGCGTCTCGGTTCCAGATCAGCAGATCATCGTCCGCGCCGCCGTCGATGTCGTCGTCGCCGGCGGTGCTCACGAGCGTGTCCGCGCCGCCCTGACCCTCCAGCGTGTCGTCCCCGCCGCGCCCCTCGATGCGGTCGTTGCCGTCGAAACCCTCGACCTCGTTCGCCGCATCGTCGCCAACGAAGCTGTCGTCGAAGAACGAAAGCTGCACATGCTCGATCCCGTCCAGCACGTCGCCCTCGGCATCGCCACCCAGGCCGGTGCCTGCCACAAGGTCGATGACCACGGCCGCCTCTGAAAAGGCGTAGGTCGTGCGGTCGTCGATGTCGTCCACAGCGCCGGTGCCGCCGCGCAGGATGTCGGCGCCGGCGCCCCCGATCACGAGGTCTGTCACGTCCCCGCCCTGCAGCGTGTCGTTTCCGGCGCCGCCGTCGATCTGGTTAGAGGTCGTCAGGAAGCCGGTGATCTTATCGTCGAAGGCTGAGCCCTCGATCTTTTCGATATTCAACAGGACGTCGCCCGCCGCCGCTGCCGCGCCGGTCAACCGCGTGCCGCCGGACGTCTGATCGGCAACGATGATGACCCCTGCGCCGGCATCGGAGTAATCGGCCAGATCCGTATCCGCGCCGCCGTCAAGCGTATCTCCGCCCGCGCCGCCCAGCAGAATGTCGTTGCCCGCGCCGCCCAACAGCGTGTCGGCCCCGCCATTGCCGGTCAGCGTGTCGCGCCCTTCCCCGCCCCGAAGCAGATCGCCCCTGGCGCCTCCGGTCAGCACATCGTCACCGTCGCCACCCGACAGCTCGGCGCGGACCGCGACATCCGCATCCACGATCAACGTGTCGCGCTGCGTGCCGCCGTCGCCGCGGATGACCCCCACGTCCAGGGCCGGACCCAGCAGCTCATAGCCGCCGAACGCGGTCACCGCGATCTCGCCAGCCGGCACGTCGACACCGGTCGGGGTGACGGTAACCCGGAAGATCTCGGCCTGCGCCTTTCCGTCGCGACCGTCCGTATCCCGCTCCTCGGGCAACGTGCGCAGCCCCGAATCGGGGCCGACATTCAGCAAAAGCGCCCCGGTGGCGGCCTCCACGCGACCGAGGTCTTCGAAGAGGCGGGCCCTTGAAGAAGTTGCTGCCCGATCCGCCAAGGTCGACGTTGAAGTCGATAAGCGTCACTTCGGCCAGATCCAGACGTTTCTCGTAGGAGAAGAAGCCAACGCCGATCTCGGCCACGATGGCGAGGCCCGCGGTGATCGCGCCTTCCAGGCGGTCGAAGATGTTCGGGCCGCTGAACTCGGACAGGCGCGTGCGGCCGTCCTCGTCGCCCACGAAGAACAGGTCCAGATCGCCGCGGATCCCGCCCTCGATCGAGAGACTGGCGATGACGATCCCGACGCCAGCCGAGGCCGTCAGGGTGGCCGACAGCGAAAGCGGGGCCTCATCTGGGCCAGACGTCGTCAGATAGAACCCATCAAGGAACGATATCGAGCCCGGCGCGAACCCGGCGGTGTCGAAGCCAAACCCGGTATCGACGAGCAGGCCAAGCTGCCCGCCGATGGAGAAGGTGAAGGGGCCGAACTGGAAGTCCTGATCGTATCTCAGGTTCAAGTCGAGCGCTGGCAGATCGGCCTCAATCAGCGTCACCGGCTCGCCGCCGATGGCGTTGAGCAGCAGCTTGCTGGCGGTCGCTAGCGGGTCACTGAGCAGCGGCACAACGAACTCAGAGCCCTTCAGATCGCCCAGCTCGCGGATCGTGGCGCCCACCCCGCCCAGGGCGGCAAGCGGATCGGAACCGCCGGAGGACGTCGCCAGCGCGATCAGGCTATCGAGGTCGACATCGGTGCCGAACCCGATCAGTTGCTCTGCGGCGGCGGTTGGAAAGTCGAGGGTGCCGATCGGGATCGATCCGGCCGCCACGAAGGTCTCGATCTGCGTCTCGAGCTCTGCCAGAAGCGCGAAGGCCTCAAGCACGTCCAATGCGGTCTCAAAGGTTTCGCTGCCCGGATCGCTGAGCGCGTCGATGATCGACAGGAGGGTCACGTCCCCCGCCGGGCTGAGGTCGCTGAGCACGGGGAGCGGATCGTCGAGTAGGTTCACAATCGTGCCGATTGGATAGGGCAACAGATATCCCAAAGCCTGCCCGACTGAGTCGTCGAGGAAGTCCAGCAGGGCGTCGTACTCGATCCCGACATCGCGTAGCTCGACATCGACCGTGCCGGTCGTCTCGACCTCGCCAGAAACATCGACAGCGAAGGTGGTCTCGAAATACGGATTGGCGGACAGGCGCGGCAGCACGCCGCTCGCGCTTCCGGTCGTCAGGTCCGCGTCGAGGACGATGGAGCCGGACAGGTTGGCCCGCCGGTCCACCGCGTCGACGGAGAAGGACAGGTCGATCTCGGGTGCGGCGGCGTCGCGATTGTCGGTCAGGGCAACGTCGAGAAAGCCAAGCTGCGCCAAGGCACCGAAATCGATCGCCCCTTTCACGTCGAGTTCGAGATCGGCCAACCCATTATCGGCAAAAGCCGCCGTCTCGGCCGCAAGATCGATCTCCAGCTGCGCTGCATAGGCATAGTCCGCGGTCAGATCGAGGGAGCCACCGGCCTGCAGGCCGAGCACTCCCAACTCGTAATCAGCATCCAACGTGATCGGGTCCGGCGCGAACTGGCCCGCCTCGGTATAAGCGAGCAAGATCTTGTCGGCGCGCGCCGCATCCACCGTCGCCACGACGGGCGCGATAGCGCCGCTGGCAGCGTCGTAAAGCCGGGCAAATTCCGCATTGATGGCGTCGACCAGATCCTGGGCGGTCACGTCTGGCGGCTCAGCCTCCATCACTGTCCTGACGATGGCAATGGCCTGGCGGACCGGCGCAGTCGCCTGATCGGTCAATGCCTGTAACTCGGTGCCGACGACCGGCAGCGAGGTCTCCAGCGCCTGTCTTTCGATCAAATCGACGAACGCATCCATTGCCGCGTTCAGATCGGTGCGCAGTTCGGCGGTATTGGCCATCTCTACCTCAAGTCAGGTTTTCATATGGATTGCCGGGGAGGAACATCCTTCCGATGGCCTTCCACGGGTGCTTTCCAGGAGGTCGTCGTGAGGTCATTCATACCATGAACTTCTCGATCGTAAGGTCTGGTAAACCTGTCTACGTAGATGATCCAAGGCCTGGCCCTTTCTCCAGTGAAGGGTCCCGCGTCCCTCTCGGCGAGGCACTCTCTAAAGTTGCGTCTGTCTTGCAGCCGAGGCGTCTGGTTTGGGATCGCCTTTGGGCGACCGGAGCATGATGTTCTATCCATCTACTCTGATGCGATCCCATCACCGTACTTATCTCCCTCGGATGGTAGGAAAATCCAATCACGTCCGTCAAGGCGGCGTAACTCGCGATGTGGCCCGAGAGCATCATCAGGCGCCCCTTGTCGTGATGCATGGAATCGGGACGATTCCCTTGTTGTCGAACTGAGCAAATCCTGATCTTGTGGGTCGGGGGCGAGGGCTTGTTCGTGCCTCCCAGCTATCGCGCTGAAGTGTAGGGAGAAGCTCTGATCCGATTTGTGCGGCAGAGCCGCGCGGGACACTATTTCGGCGAAAGCCCAACGCAGGCACAAGGGCCGATATCGCGGGACAGACGCTGCGGAACTCGCGCCTCTTTAGCCTAGCCACCGGCCAAAGCCTCGGAACCTCACGATGAACTTAGCGGGTTTATCGTTCCTTCCTAATAGCTTGAATGGTGGCGGAGCCGGTGGGATTCGAACCCACGGTACGCTTTCACGCACGGTAGTTTTCAAGACTACTGCCTTCGACCGCTCGGCCACGGCTCCGCAACACCGGGTAAACCCTGATCCGGCGGGCTTCAAGCGGGGCGCTTGCCTCCCATGCACACGCACCGGCCCTCCGCGACGCGCCTTGCCGCCTTTTCACCGGCGGGGCCGCGCGATACACTCTTCTAATCCCGCACCAATCTAAAGGTCGATGCACATGCCTTCTATGCCCCAATGGCTGCTGGCGATCCTGCTGGCCACATCGCTCGGTCAGCCAGCGCGCGCCGCCTTCGAAACCCAGGCCGGCGCGGCCTATGTGCTGGATGTCTCGACAGATACCGTGCTTCTGGAGAAGAACGCCGACACGCCTCTGCCGCCGGCCTCCATGTCGAAGCTGATGACGCTCTACATGCTGTTCGAGGCCCTGCGCGACAATCCCAACGTGTCTCTCGATACGCGCTTCCCGGTCTCCACTCGCGCCCGCAACATGGGTGGCTCGACGATGTTCCTGAACGAGCGTGACCGCCCGACCGTGGAGGAGCTGATCCGGGGCATCGTGGTGCAATCGGGCAACGACGCGACGGTGGTCGTCGCCGAAGGCCTGGCCGGCTCGGAAGAGGCGTTCGCCCGCCTTATGACCGACCGCGCCCGCGACATCGGGATGACCAATTCCTCCTTCTCGAACGCGTCGGGGTGGCCCGACCCGGGCCATCGCATGAGCATGCGCGATCTCGGTCTGCTGGCGAAGCGGCTCATCACCGAATATCCCGAATACTACCCCTACTTCGCGGAGGCTGAATACGAGTTCGATGGCCGCGCACCGCAGAACCGGTTCAACCGGAACCCGCTTCTGAAGCTCGGGATCGGGGCGGACGGACTGAAGACAGGCCATACGCAGGAGGCCGGATACGGGCTGGTCGGCTCGGCCAGGCAGGGCAATCGGCGCCTCGTCTTCGTTCTGACGGGGATGGACAGCACAACCGCCCGTGCCCAGGAATCCGAACGCATCGTCAACTGGGGCTTCCGGCAGTACCTCGAGGCGACGCTTGCCGAGGAAGGTGCAGAGCTGGCGCGGGCGCCCGTTTGGATGGGGAACGCGCAATCCGTCGGGCTGATCGCACCGCAGGACCTGAAGGTTCTCGTGGCCGCGATATCCCGCGAGGGCGCGACGGCGGAAGTGGTGTTCGACGGGCCGCTGGAAGCGCCGGTCGCCCGGGGCGATACCGTCGCGCATCTGGTGGTGACGCGCGAAGGGCTTCCGGAGGCGCGGCTGCCGCTTGTGGCCGCAGCCGATATCGCCCGGGGCGGGGTTCTGTTCAGGTTGCGAACGGCCAGTCTGGTGCTGCTGAACCGGGTGGCGGGGCAGGCCCAGGGTCTGTTTTGACGGGCGAGCCCCTAACCGTCTGGCGCCCACGCTTCATCAGCTTCGAGGGGATCGACGGCTCCGGAAAATCGAGCCAGGCCAAGCTGCTCCATGAGTATCTGGATGCCCGGGGCGGCGAAGTCATCCTTACGCGCGAGCCCGGTGGCACGCCCGGCGCCACGGAGATCAGGAAGCTTCTTGTCGGCGGGGCGCCGGACCGGTGGTCGCCGGAAACCGAGGCGCTGCTGTTTACGGCGGCGCGCCGCGATCACGTGGAACGGTTGATCGCACCGGCGCTGAAGCGTGGCGCGACGGTCATCACCGACAGGTTCGTCGACAGCACGCGCGTCTACCAGGGAGCCACGCGCGGGGATCTGGGGGCGCTGGTGGAAGAGCTGCACCGCCTGACCATCGCTCTCGCCCCCGACCTGACCTTCATCATCGATATCGATCCATCGGTCGCCCTGGCCCGGGCACGATCGCGCGGCGGCGGTGAAACCCGGTTCGAGGAGTTCGGGCTGCCCTTTCAGACCCGCCTGCGTGCCGGTTTCCTTGCCCTGGAAAAGGCCGAACCCGAACGCTGCCGTTTGATCGACGGCCGCGGCGACATGCGGGAAGTCTTCGCGCGCATCGAGGGTGCCTTGGCCGGCGCCATGGCATGAGCAGCGAGATCCCGGAAGCCGACCGGGTCGAGGGCGCCCCGCATCCCCGACTTGCCGTACGGGTGATCGGCCATGAGGCTGCTCTGGCGCGGTTCGCTAGCGCGATGGCGGAGGGCCGCATACCCCATGCCTGCCTGATCACCGGCCCGCGCGGCATCGGCAAGGCAACCCTGGCGTGGTGCACCGCGCGCGCCCTGCTCACGGCGGAACCCGGCGCATCGCCCACCTTCAGGACCGATCCCGGCCATCCTGTTGCCCGCCGTATGGCCGCCCTGGCAGAGCCTGGGCTCTTCCTCCTGCGGCGACCCTGGGACGCTAAGGCGAAGCGGCTGAAGGCCACGATCGGCGTCGACGAGGTACGGGGGCTGAAGGGTTTCTTCGCCCTCTCGCGCCCCGATGGAGGCTGGCGGGCCGTGATCGTCGATGCCGCCGACGACCTGACGCAAGCCGCTGCGAACGCGCTGCTGAAGCTGCTGGAAGAGCCACCCGAACGAACCGTTTTCCTGCTGGTCGCCCATCGGCCCAACGGTCTGTTGCCGACGATCCGCTCGCGCTGCCGGCTCGTCCCGTTGGCCCCACTGCCGGACGATGAATTGGACGCGGTCCTCTCGGCCACACCGCTAGATCCTGCGCTGCAGGATACCGCCCGCCCGGCCCTGGTGGCGCTGGCAGGCGGCAGCGCGGGGCTGGCCGTGCAACTGAACGGGCTCGACGGCCCGGGTTTGCAGCAAGACCTCGACAAGCTGCTGGATGGCGCGCCGGGCATGAGCCGCCCGGGCGCCATCGCCTTCGCGGAAGCTTTGGCCGCCCGCGGCGGCGAGGATCGGCGTGCCCTGGGGTTGCATTTGATCGAGACGACGCTGGCCCGCCTGGCGCTGAGCGGCGTGAGGGGCGCCGAGGGCATCGCCCACTCTCCCACTGAAGCCGTGCGGCTGGCGCGGCTGTCGCCCGATCGTGCCGCGGCGCGCGCCTGGGCGGAAGCGCACTCGCAGCTCCCCGGCCGCCTGCGGCAGGGCCTGGCGATCAACCTTGACCCCTCCGCCCTGCTACTCGATATGGTCCTCAGCATCGACGCCACCGCGGCGCGCGTCCTTTCCCCGCCAGGACAGACCAGATGACAACCCCCCCGCCCCCGCGCCTCGTGGACAGCCACTGCCACCTGGATTTCCCCGACTTCCAAGGGCAATTGCCGGAGGTGATCGCGGGCCGCGGCCGATACCGGGGTGACGCGGATGGTGACGATCTGCACGCGCCTGCGGAACGCACCCGCCGTTCGCGCGATCGCAGAGGCGCATGACGGGGTGTTCTACGCCGCCGGAACGCACCCGATGAGCGTGGCGGAGGAACCGATGGCCAGCGTGGAGAACTCTCTGCGCGCTTGCCGCCCACCCCAAGTTCGTAGGGATCGGCGAAACCGGTCTGGACTATCACTACACTGCGGAAACCGCCGCCGCCCAGGCGGAGAGCCTGCGCATCCACATCGAGGCGGCGCGACAGACGGGGTTGCCGCTGATCATTCATGCCCGCGACGCGGACGACGACGTGGCCCGCCTCCTTGCCGAGGAACACCGCGCAGGCAGCTTTGCCTGCGTGATGCATTGCTTCAGCAGCGGCGCCGCGCTGGCTCAGACGGCGCTCGACCTGGGGTTCTACCTCTCGATGTCGGGTATCGCCGCCTTTCCGCGCAGCACCGAGCTGCGCGAGATCTTCGCCGCCGCCCCGCTCGAACGGATCCTCGTCGAGACAGATGCGCCCTATCTTGCGCCTCCCCCGCATCGCGGCAGCCGCAACGAGCCGGCCTACGTTGCCCATACCGCCGCCCGGGGGGCCGAGGTCTTCGACCTCGACCTGCCGGCCTTCGCCGCCGCGACCAGCGCCAACTTCGACAGGCTCTTCGCGAAGGCCGCCGCCTGGCGGCCGGACGCTGTCGACAGCCCCGTCGCCATATCCCCTGGAAGCAGCGCCGGCTGATGGCCACCCTGCGTTGCACGATCCTCGGCTGCGGCTCGTCGGGCGGGGTGCCGCGGCTTGGCGGCCAGTGGGGCGCCTGCGATCCGGCCGAGCCGCGCAACGCCCGACGCCGCTGCTCGCTCCTGCTCGAACGGATCGGCGCGAATGGCACGACCACCGTGCTCATCGACGCATCCCCCGACCTGCGGGCGCAGCTTCTGGGCACGGGCACGGGTGCCCTCGATGCGGTCGTCTTCACCCACCCTCACGCCGATCACTGCCACGGCCTGGACGATCTGCGCATGATCGTCTTCAACATGCGCCGCCGCCTCACGGCCTGGGCAGATCGCGCGACGCAGGTCGACCTGCTGGCGCGGTTCGCCTATGCCTTCGTGCAGCCGCCGCACAGCGACTACCCCCCGATCCTCGACCTCGAGACCATCGAGGGGCCCATCACCATCGAAGGGGCCGGCGGCCCGCTGCGGCTGGTCCCCCTGCCCGTCCATCACGGCAACATCGCGGCATTGGGGTTCCGCATCGGGGGCCTGGCCTATCTGCCGGACGTCTCTGGCATCCCCGAGGCCACATGGAAGATGCTGCAGGGCCTCGATTGCTGGATCCTCGACGCCCTGCGCCGCCAGCCGCATCCCAGCCATTCGCATCTTGACCAGTCGCTAAGCTGGATCAAGCGTGCCGCCCCCCGCCGGGCGGTGCTGACCAACATGCACGTCGATCTGGATTACGCGACGCTCGTGGCGGAGACCCCGGACCACGTGACGCCCGCGCATGACGGGCTGACACTGACCTTCGAGCTTCTCGACACGTGAGCGACCTTCTGCAGGTCATCCTGCCGGTCTTTGTGGTCATCGGTTTCGGCTATCTCGCCGTCTGGCGCGGCCTCTTCAGCGATGCCGGCGTCGAAGGGCTGATGAAGTTCACCCAACGCTTCGCGATCCCGTGCCTGCTCTTCCGCGCCATCGCCGGGCTCGACCTGACGCAGAGCTTCGACCTGCGGCTGCTCGCCGCCTTCTATGCCGGCGCCGTCGCGGGCTTCCTGATCGGGCTGGCCGGCGCGCGCGTGATCTTCGGGCGGCCCTGGGAGGATGCCGTCGCCATCGGCTTCATCTCGCTTTTCTCGAATTCCGTGTTGCTGGGCCTGCCCATTGCAGAACGGGCTTACGGCGCGGACAGCCTCGCGGCGAACTACGCCATCATCGCGGTGCATTCCCCCTTCTGCTATGCACTTGGGATCACGTCCATGGAGCTCGCGCGCAACCGGGGCCAGAGCCCTGTCCGAATGCTGGGCACGATCCTGAACGCGATGTTCCACAACGCGCTGATCCTCGGCATCGCGCTGGGCTTCGCGGTCAATCTCTTGGGGATCGAGTTGCCCGGCGTGGTCTCTGACGCCATCGACATGATGATCCGCGCGGCCCTTCCCGTGGCGCTCTTCGGGGTCGGTGGCGTGCTGGTGCGGTTCCGCCCGGAAGGCGACATCGGCACCATCGCCTTCGCGGTGACCCTCTCGTTGATCGTGCATCCCGGCATCGCCTGGCTGGTAGGGTCGGCCCTGGGCCTCAACCAAGAGATGCTGCGCGCGGCAGTCATCACCGCGGCCATGGCGCCCGGGATCAACACCTACATCTTCGCGGATCTCTACGGCCGGGCCCGCAGGGTCGCGGCCTCCTCCGTACTGCTGGGCACGGCCCTGTCGCTGCTCACCGTATGGGTCTGGCTGCAGGTACTGGCCTAGAGTGCAGGCGCGATCCTGCCATCCAGTGTCGAACGCTTCTGGCCGGTGAGAACGAGGTGCCTCATTCGACCGGTTGAATTCCACGCCCAAGCCCCCTGCCGCGTCGGACATCGCCACCAGGCCTTAGGCGAATGTCGATGACAGGGGGATCACGGGCACCGGCATCTGCCAGTCGTATGTGGAGAACTTCAGGCTTTCTCGACGCACCCGATACGGCGCGAACGAGGTTCAACCGCGAGGACTCCGAGACCATGATCGTCGCAGCGCTCTGCGGCCCGGTACGGCGCCGCGCCGTTCCCGGGGCAGGCCAAGCCCGATGGCGGAGTGCTTACCGCCTTCGACGAAGGAGGGCGGTGCCTTTCCCGCGGTGCCGCCAGCCTCGATCCGCCGCCTTCAGCCAGGCAAAGTCAGCGGCGGCAGGATCGCCTCGATCCGGTCTCGCACGGCTTCGTATTTGGCCGGCAGCTTCAGCGCCTGCCCCAAAGCCGCCTCCGGTTCGTCCACCGCAAAACCCGGCGGATCGGTCGCGATCTCGAAGAGCACGCCGCCCGGCTCACGGAAGTAGATCGCATTAAAGTACTGCCGGTCGATCACCGGGGTGACGTCGAACCCCGCGGCGCGCAGCCGCTCGCGCCACCCCTCCTGCACCGCATCGCTTTCGGCGCGGAACGCGACGTGGTGGATCGATCCAGCGCCCTGGGCGGCAGCGGCAGGCGCCTCCGTACGGACCAGATCGAGGATGCTGGCGCGGCCCTTGCCGGGCGATTGCAGGCGCAGCCGCGTCTCGCCACCCGATACCGCCTCGCCGACCTCCTCATAACCGAAGTGCTCCACCAGCAGCCGCGCGGTCGGGCCAAGATCGGCCAACCAGAGCGTCGCGGAATGGAAGGCACCGTCGCCGCCGTCCTCTTCGACCAGCTCCACCAGCATCCCGTCGGGGTCCGTCAGCAGCAGAACTCTTCCACCGAAACGTTCCGCCATCGCCGGCTCCGCCTGGCCGCGCAGCCGCTCCGCCCAGGGCGCCAGATCCGGCACTGCATAAGCCACGGCGCTTGCGGCTCCCGGCCCTGCCCGTCCCGGGCCTGCATCGACGAAGGGAAAGAATGTGAGGATCGACCCGGGTTCCGCGCCCGCATTGCCGTAGTACAGATGATAGGTGTCCGGTGCGTCGAAGTTCACCGTTCTCTTCACAAGGCGCTGGCCGAGGGTTCCGGCATAGAAATCGAGGTTGCGCTGCGGTGGGCCGCTGATGGCGGTCACGTGGTGCAGGCCGGGAATGGTATGGACTGGCATGGATGCTCACTTCGCTTCGAAAGATCAGGGGTAGTGCACGCCGCCTTGGGCGCGACGCGGCTTGGTGTCGTTCTCCGGCAGGGGAATGAAATCCGCCTCGTCGCCCGGGACCGTATCGAAGCGACCGCGGCGCCATTCCTCCTTCGCGGCCTCGATCCGTTCGGGCCGGGAGGAAACGAAGTTCCACCAGATGTAGCGCGGGCCCTCCATCGGCGCGCCGCCGAAGAGCATGACCCTGGCCGCCGTACGGGCCGTGATCCGATGCGCATCCCCCGGGCGCAGAACCAGCAACTGCCCTGCCCCGAACACATCGCCCCCCACCTCGATCTCGCCCTCGATGGTGTAGAGCGCGCGTTCCTCGTGGGTCGCGTCGATCGGGGCCGAGGCGCCTGCCGCGAGCGTCAAATCGGCGTAGAGCGTCTCGGACGCCGTCTGTAGCGGCGAGGTGGCCCCGAAGGCGCTTCCGGCGATCAGCCGTGCGCGGAGCCCTTGATCCTCGAGCACGGGCAGCTCGGCAGCGCCGTGGTGCAGGAATGCCGGGTCGCTTTCCTCCTGGTCCTGCGGCAGGGCCACCCATGTCTGCAACCCGAAAAGCCGCTGCCCGTCGCGCTTGCGCGCCTCTGAAGTCCGCTCGGAATGCACGATGCCGCGCCCCGCGCGCATCCAGTTCACCGCCCCGGGCGTGATCGCCAGCTCGGTGCCCAGACTGTCGCGATGCAGGATCTCGCCCTCGAAGAGGTAGGTCAGCGTGCCGAGGTTGATGTGCGGATGCGGGCGCACGTCGATGCCCTCGTTCGTCAGGAACTCCGCCGGGCCCATCTGATCGAAGAAGATGAACGGGCCGACCATCTGGCGCTTCACCGAAGGCAGGGCGCGCCGCACGGTCATCTCGCCCAAGTCCACGGCGCGCGGCACGATCAGGGTCTCCACGGCATCCACCGTTGCGGCATTTCCGAGGGTCGGGTCGGGGCACGGGCTCCAGCTCAACGCAAGGTTCCTTTGTCTGGCAACGTCGGTCTGGACGGTTAAATAAGGGGCCGCCGCCCAATGGGAAGCCGTCGGAGAATGCGGGGCGACCCGCCGCCCGATCCCGCTCGCCCCATCGGCCCATCGCTGCGGATGATTTGGGTCCAATAGGGTGACCGATGCCATCTATCGCCCGGACCCGGAAGGCCTGGCTGGGTTTGGCGTACCGCAGCGCGGTTTCGAGGGGATCTCGCTGAAGATCTTCATGCGGCGTCTGCTCAAACTGAAGTCAAATAAAATTGCCTGGCGGCAGCAGGCATCGACGTTTCCGCCGCAGGTCATCTGTAGCCTCACAGCGATGGAGCGCGACGTGCGCGACGCGCTGAAGGCCATGGACGCCCCGGTCCGGCGCCGGCTGGCAGGTAGCCGAAGCCGAGGTTGAGGTTGCTATTCGAACTCCATGATCACTCGTCCACCGCGAGGCTATCGCCCGGCGCCGCATTGACCTTCAAAACGATGCCCTGCGCTCGGCCCGCAGGATGTTTTCCATCTTCATTGCCTCCACAGTGCAGAGCGTCTGACCCTGCTGGCACCTCGTCGCCGACCGCCACGTTCATGGTACCAAAAGGCCCGGCATCGGGCAAAGCAGCAGTCGCGAGGTATCGGCGGCTTCCTTCGCCGGCATCCGCGCAGCGAGCTCGGCATGGCGCGGCGTGCGCACATGCACCTCCAGATCCGCGCCGCGACAACGGAGGCGAAACCCGCCGGTGACTCTTGCCGACCTTCAGCACTCAGGGGAACGTGCGTCGACCAGCATACGTGCCAGGGTGCGGCCCGGCGTCCAGTCGCTGGCTCACCCGACGGCGCTGCCTTCCTCGAAACGTACTGTCGCGCCGCTGCGACGGGCATCTACGCGGCGCGGAGGGCTGCCCCTGCAGGCGACATCCAATCGTCCCCGACCTTGCGCTCGTGGTTGTCCATGCGGCCCGAAACCCGCGTGCGCCGGATCTCGGCGACCCGGTGCATCGCCGCCGCGGACGGCAGCAACGCGGCGTAAGTCGGCGTCGCCAGCGTCGCCCCGTCGAAACCCGCCTTCGAACTCCTCAGCGATAAAGGCCGTCGTCATATTGCCGGCACGAATGTTGGATGGTCCATCACGGCGACAGGAACGGCAGGTTATGCCCGATCCCCTCCACCTCAAAGGCATCGAGCGCGTTGCGCATCCCCTCGATCGCGGCCATGCGTCCGGCGCCCACGTGCACAGCTTGGCGATCATCGGGTCGTAGAACATGCTGATCTCGCCGCCCTCGTAAACGCCGGTATCGTTGCGCACGACGGCTGCCTCTGGCGCAACGCCGTAGCCTCGTCTCCTCGGGCGGGCGATAGCGGGTCAGTCGGCCGATAGACGGCAGGAAGTTGCGATAGGGGTCCTCGGCATAAAGCCGGCATCTCCATCGCCCAGCCATTCAGCCTCACGTCATTCTGCGAGAGGCCAGCTTCTCGCCATTCGCCACGCGGATCATCTGCTCGACCAGGTCGATCCCGGTGATCAGCTCGGTCACCGGATGCTCGACCTGAAGGCGCGTGTTCATCTCGAGGAAAATAGAACTTCCGCGTCGCCGTCGACGATGAACTCGACCGTGCCGGCGCTGGCATAATCCACCGCCGCGCCAGCGCGAGGCCTGCTCGCCCATGGCGCGGCGCGTCTCGGCGTCGAGGAAGGGGCTGGCGCCTCTTCGATGACCTTCTGGTTGCGGCGCTGGATACTGCATTCGCGCTCGCCCAGATACATGTCTTGCCATGGGTATCGGCCAGGACCTGAATTTCGATATGGCGCGGCTGCGTCACGAATTTCTCGATGAACATCCGGTCGTCGCCGAAGCTGGCCGCCGCCTCGTTCTTCGAGCCTTCGAAGCCCTCGCGGCATCCGCATCGTCCCAGGCGATACGCATGCCCTTGCCGCCGCCGCCGGCGCTGGCCTTGAGCATCACCGGATAGCCGACCTGCCTCGCGATCCTCACGGCGTCGTCGGCATCGGCGATCAGGCCCATATAGCCAGGCACGGTGCTCACGCCCGCCTCCGGCGGCCAGCTTCTTGGACGTGATCTTGTCGCCCATCGCCTCGATGGCGCCGTTGGGCGGGCCGATAAAGGCGACGCCTTCCTGGGCTAGGGCCTCGGCGAACTTCGCGTTCTCGCGACGGAAGCCGTAGCCCGGATGCACGGCCTGGGCGCCGGTCGCCCGGATCGGCCTCCATCACCTTGTCAATCACGATGTAGGACTGATTGGCGGGCGCCGGGCCGATCCGCACCGCCTCGTCGGCCATGCGACATGCAGGGCGTTCGCGTCGGCGTCCGAATACATCGCCACGGTCTCGATCCCCATGCGTCGGGCGGTCTTGATGACGCGGCAGGCGATCTCGCCCCGATTGGCGATCAGGATCTTGTCGAACATCGCGGGTCCTTTGCGATCGGTGCCCGGGCCGGGGCGCGGCACCTCTCAGCCGGGCACGTAGTTTCCGAAGAGCAGCCCGCCCGCGACCCCAAGCGTGGCCCCGACCCCGAGGCTGCCGCCCAGAACGGCCGCGCCCGCGGCGCCAAGCGCGCCGCCGACCGCGACCTTCTCAAGCGTCGTGCGCCCGGAGCATCCGGCCAAGGCGAGGCTGGCCAGGGCGATGCAGGCCAGGACGCGGCAATGGCGGGGGGCAAGGCGGGGCATGGGCAGTCTCCGGGGCAAACGGGGTGCGGCGGCACCGGCGCCGTGCAAGGGACCGAGCCGGCGCGGCCAAGGGGGAGGTGCCGCGCCGGATGGTGATACCAGCCCGGCCCCCAGGAGGGAACCAAGGCACTCGTCACACGATCGCGGGCGAACGGCGCCGCGACCGCCCCCATCCTCGCGATCTCCTCCCACCTCACAAGTCGGGTATACCCGCCCGCGGCACGAAGAACTTCCGGCACCACGATCTGCTCGGCGGTCACTCTCCCGCCCCGCCATCGGGATCGGCCCAGACGCGATGCGGGCCCGGCCCCTCGGCGAAGACTTCCGGGAACGAGCGGCGCGCCGCAGCCGGGTCGAGCCGCAGAAGCGCCTCGTAGCTTTCGGGATCGAAGAGGTCGTCCACAGGCAGAACCTCCCGGCCCAGAAGCCACGAGAGGCGCCCGGCATCGAGATTGCCGCGTTCGAAGGGCTCCGTTCCGAACTGGTCCCAGAGGGCGGCAACGAAGCCGGCATCCGCGCGCTTGTCGGGCGGCCGCCTGTCGGGATGGCGCGGCCGGGCGACAAGCGGAGTGACGCCGCGCGGATTGCCGCGGCGGATCGTGAATTGGAAATCGGTGCCCGGCAGACGCCCCGGAAAGCCGCGATGCTTCATCATGGCCGCGCGCCCGAAGAAAACGGTGGCGACGGCGGGCCGTTCACCCGCCGCGCCAAGACTTCAGAACTTGGTGCTGACCGGCTCCGGCGCGACCATCGGGGTCTCCATGACGACGGGTTCCGGTTCCGCGCGCGCGCAGGCGCCGATGATGGCCACGAGGCCAAGTGCCGCGGCAAGCTTGAGAGTGTTTGACATTGAACTGTCCTTTTTCGGTTCGCTGATGGCCCGCTCTTGGCGAATGGGTCCACTGGACAAATCAACTCGATCCACGCGGGTTCCGCCAGCCCACACCCGAAGACGACGGCGAAGCGGCAGGGACCCGCCCATGCAAGGGTCATGCGGGCGGCCGTGCATGGGCGATCCAGCGGGTCCGCAGCCGCGCCTCGGCGAGCATGCCCTCGATCCGCTCGGCCAGATCGGGCGCTGCCGGAGACCGCGGCGGCAGCGCGCCGCCCGCCGTCACGGCGAGGCCGGCACCCTCGACACGGGTCACACGGATGACGGGCGAGAACCCCCGGACACGCGCCAGCATCCGCCACAGGTCCTTGCGGATCTCATGGGCCAGGACGGCACGGCGCAGGGGCGGAAACTCTGCCCGCCCCGCGGTATCGAACCGCGGCGGCCAGTGCCGGGCCAGCCACAGGTCGGGGCCATCGCGCCGAAGGTGCCACCCGCCCCGGCTCATGGCCGCCGCGCCAGCATGTCGACCTCGACGAGCGCGCCGACGGCCAGCGCGGTCACCCCGATCGTGGTGCGGGCCGGGCACCGCCCCGCCGGGAAATAGCTGGCGTAGACGGCATTGAAGCCATCGAAATCCCGCGCGAATTCCGTCAGGTAGCATCGGCACTGCATCACGTGGGAGAGATCGAGTTGGAGCCCCTGGAGAACCAGCAGGAGGTTGTCGAGCACGCGCCGCGCCTGCGCCTCCAGACCGTCCGGGATGGGCCGTTCGGGTTCGCCCGGCCAGGTAGGCATCTGTCCGGTCAGTGCGACCCAGCCATCCGCCTCGGTCGCATGGGCGAACGGACCGACGGGATCGGGTGCGCCCGGGATGTGGTGGAAGAGGGTCATCTGGCGGCCACCGGCGGGGCCTTCCAGCCCGAGGCGGGGCCCTCCCGCCCGTTTCCGTCGCTGGCGCGCCGTCTCCCGTTGGGCCGGGCAGCGCCACCTGCGGTGCCGCTGCGGGCACGCTCCGGCCAGGGCGGATCAAAGGGGAATGTTGTCATGCTTCTTCCAGGGATTGGTCAGCTGCTTGTTGCGCAGCGAGGCGAAGGCGCGCGCCACCCTTGCGCGGGTCGAGCGCGGCATGATGACTTCGTCGATGAAGCCGCGCTCCGCCGCGACGAAGGGGTTGGCGAACCGCGCCTCGTAGTCGGCCGTCCGCGCCGCGATCTTCTCGGCATCGCCCAATTCCGAGCGGTAGAGGATCTCGACAGCCCCCTTCGCCCCCATCACGGCCACCTGTGCCGTAGGCCAGGCATAGTTCAGGTCGCCCCGCAGGTGCTTTGAGCTCATCACATCGTAGGCGCCGCCATAGGCCTTGCGGGTGATCACGGTAACCTTCGGTACCGTCGCCTCGCCGAAGGCGAAGAGCAACTTGGCCCCGTGCTTGATGATGCCGCCCAGCTCCTGCCCGGTGCCGGGCAGGAAGCCTGGTACATCGACGAAGGTGAGGATCGGGATCTCGAAACAATCGCAGAACCGCACGAAGCGCGCCGCCTTGCGGCTGCTGTCGATATCGAGGCACCCGGCCAGCACCATCGGCTGGTTCGCCACCACGCCCACCGTTCGCCCCTCGAGCCGGACGAAGCCGACGATCATGTTGCGCGCGAACTCCGCCTGTATCTCGAAGAAGTCGCCCTCGTCCGCGACCTTCCCGATCAGCTCCTTCATGTCGTAGGGCTGGTTGACGTTGTCGGGCACCAGCGTGTCGAGGCTTGGCTCCACCCGCGCGGGATCGTCGAAGAAGGGACGGACGGGCACGCCGCCGCGGTTGTTCAGCGGCAGGAAGTCCACGAGGCGGCGAACCTCGGCGAGGGTCTCCATGTCGTTCTCGAAGGCCCCGTCGGCGACGGAGGACTTGCGTGTGTGGGTGCCGGCGCCGCCCAGTTCCTCGGCGGTGACGACCTCGTTGGTCACGGTCTTCACCACGTCGGGGCCGGTCACGAACATATAGGAGGTGTCGCGCACCATGAAGATGAAATCCGTCATCGCGGGGGAATAGACGGCGCCGCCGGCGCAGGGGCCCATGATGACGCTGATCTGCGGGATCACCCCCGAGCCGAGGATGTTGCGCATGAACACCTCGGCATAGCCGGCCAGGGAGTTCACCCCCTCCTGGATGCGCGCCCCGCCTGAATCGTTCAGCCCGATCACCGGCGCACCGTTCTGGATCGCCATGTCCATGATCTTGACGATCTTCTTGGCGTGGGTTTCCGACAGGCTGCCGCCGAAGACGGTGAAGTCCTGGCTGAAGACGTAGATCTGCCGGCCGTTCACCGTGCCCCAGCCGGTCACCACGCCATCGCCGGCCGGACGCTCGTCCTCCATGCCGAAATCGGCGCAGCGATGGCGGACGAACATGTCGAACTCCTCGAAGGAGCCCTCGTCCAGCAGCACCTCGATCCGCTCGCGGGCGGTGAGCTTGCCCTTGCCGTGCTGCGCATCGATCCGGCGCTGGCCGCCGCCGGTCCCTGCCGCGTCGCGGCGCGTCTGCAACTCGTCGAGTATGTCGCGCATGGCCGATCCCTTTGCCGTTCCCGAACGTTAGCCCGGCAAGCGGCGAAGAAACAGAGGGTTCTGCCCAGCCCCGCCTGGTGCAAGGCATTGCGGCCAGGCCGACGCCGCGCACCGCGCTCGATGGACAAGCGCCGGCGCCAGGCCTAGGTGGCACGCCATGACACTCGACGTGCTTCCGCGGTTCCTCGACCGGACGACGCCGCCCCACATCCTCACGCTGGTGATGATGTCGGGGCTGTCGGCCGCGGCGATGAACATCTTCCTGCCGTCGCTGCCGAGCATGACCGTGTTCTTCGACACGGACTACCGGGTGATTCAGCTTTCCGTCTCGCTCTACCTGGCCGTCAACGCGGTCTTGCAACTGTTCATCGGGCCGATCTCCGACAGGTTCGGGCGGCGGCCCGTCGTGCTGGGGTCCTTCGGCATATTCGCACTGGCCACTGTCGGCTGCATCCTCGCGACGAGCATCGAGGTCTTCCTCTTTTGCCGGCTCTGCCAGGCGGTCGTGGTGGCCGGGCTCGTCCTGTCACGCGCCATCGTGCGCGACATCTACGCCGAAGCCGAGAGCGCCTTGAAGATCGGCTACGTCACGATGGGGATGGCGCTGGTCCCGATGGTCGCCCCGATCTTCGGGGGGCTTCTCGATCAGGCCTTTGGATGGCAGGCAAACTTCATGGCGCTCCTGGTCCTCTGCTTTCTCCTGCTGGTGGTCGTTTGGAACGATCTCGGCGAGACCCACGCCCCTGTCGCCGGCGCCACCACGGACTGGTCCGCCCTGCCGGAGCTTTTCACGTCGCTGCGGTTCTGGGGCTATACGCTGTGCAACATGCTCGCCTCGGGGGCGTTCTTCGCCTATCTCGGCGGGGCGCCCTTCGTGGGCAGCCAGGTCTTCGGACTGTCGCCCGCGACGCTGGGCTTCTTCTTTGGCGCGCCGGCGCTGGGCTATGCCGCTGGCAATGCGATCTCGGGTGCGTATTCCGTGCGTATGGGGATCAACTGGATGATCCTGACGGGCACGATCCTGTCGTCGGCCGGCATCGCCGCGTCGCTTGGGCTAACTTATGCGGGCTTCGGCGGCGTGGCGACGTTCTTCGGGTTCGTCACGTTCGTCGGTCTTGGAAACGGCATGGTCGTGCCGAACGCCACCGCCGGCATGCTCTCGGTGCGACCCAACCTGGCCGGGACCGCATCGGGGATCGGCGGGGCGATGATGATCGGCGGCGGTGCCGCGCTTTCGGCGCTGGCGGGCGTGATGCTGGTGCCTGGGGTCGGGGAGTTCCCGCTGCTCTGGATGATGCTGATCACGTCGGCGCTGGCGATCGTGGCGATCCTGTTCGTGATCCGGCGCGAGCGGCGCCTGGCAGCCATGCCGGCCGGCTGACGTCCCGCTGCCCCGCCGGCGGGCCGCTGCTGGTGGCTCAGGAGTGGTGGCCCGGCGCCGGAACCTGCGTGCGAACATGTGCGGAGGCTTCGCGGCGCACCGCGAGCCGCTCTCGCCAGCCGAGGAACAGCACGGAGCTCAGGATCACCACGCCGCCGGCAATGACCCAGAGATCGGCGGGTTCCGCGAAGAACAACGCCCCCACCAGCACCGACCAGAGCAGCTGCAGGAACGTGACCGGCTGCGTCACGCTCATCGGACCGGCCCTGAACGCCAGGGTCATGGTGTAGTGCCCGGCGGTGGCCATCGCCGCGACCAGGAGAAAGCCGCCGAGCACCGGCAGGCTGGGCGTGACCCAATCCATCAGCGCGAAGGGCGCCAGGCCGATCGTCACGGTAAGCGAGAGCATGCCCACGATCACCTGCGGCGGCAGCCTGTCCGACAGGGGCTTGGCCATGAGATAGGAGAAGCCGAACGCCAGACCCGCGCCCATCATCGCCAAGTGCCCCGGCTCGATGGTTCGGAACCCGGGCCGCAGGATGATGAGCGTTCCGGCGAGTGCAGCGAAGATCGCCAGCACCCGGCGGAAGGCCAGGCGTTCGCCGAGGAACAGCGCCGCCCCGATGGAGGCATAGACCGGCGCGAGGTAGTTCATCGCCGTGACCTCGGCCAGCGGGATGCGCGTCATCGCGTAGAACCAGAGCCCCACCGCAAGGGCATGCAGGACCCCGCGGACCGACATCCAGCCCATATCACGCCGGGTGACGTGCGTGGCGCGGATGGCGGCGAGCATCGGCAGGATGAAGGGCAGGCCCAGCAGATAGCGCAGGAACGCCGCCTCCGCGGCCGGCACGGCCGGTCCGATGGTCTTCACGGCGGCGGTGACGCCGATGAAGAGAAGCCCGGTGACCACCATCCAGAGCATACCCAGAAGGGGGCGCTGGCCGGGCCCCTGGCCCTGACCCACCTCCTGGCGCGGTTCAGGCCCGGGGCCAGGCATGGCCGCCCGGATGTTCGGCTTGCCGGAACCCGGTGCTGATACTTCCTTGCGCATGCCGCCGCACCTCGCCGGGGTCGAAGGATAGCGCGACCACCCAGCCAGACGGCGCCGGACGGTGCGGATTGTCAATGCGGCGGAGGGCGACGGGGTGCCGGCATGCCCCTCCCCGGAAGGGCTGGCTTCGCGGCGACGCACTCAACCCGGCGACCAGCATGCCGCCAATGTAACGCCGTCGCGACAGGTTGCGCTTCGCCTGCCACTATGGCTGAAACGCCCTGCGGCCCCTGCCAACCGCATGATCGAACGGATGCTCGGACATGGCCAATCCTCCCGGCGGCGCACCGCGTGAGCCAGGCCCCCGCAAAGGCCGTCCCGCATGACGGGCAGCGTCGCGGGGTCGCGATCGCCCCGGCCGCGGCGGATCTTCCTGCTGGGCGCCACCGGCACCATCGGACGCGCCACCGCAGCCGCGCTTCTGGCACGCGGCCACGAGGTGGTCGGGTTGGTACGGCCCGTCTCCGGGCCGGGAGACACCGCCCAGAAGCGGCGGGCCCTTCCCGCGGGCCTGACCGTCCGCCATGGCGATCCGACCGACCCCGGATCGCTGGTGCGCGACGGCTTCCGCGGCGAGCGCTTCGATGCGCTGGTCTCCTGCATGGCGTCGCGCACGGGCGTGCCGGCCGATGCCTGGGCGGTCGACCATCAGGCGCACGTAGAGGCCCTGTCTGCCGCGCGTAAGGCCGGGGTGACCCAGATGGTCCTGCTCTCGGCCATCTGCGTGCAGAAGCCGCTTCTCGCGTTCCAGCACGCCAAGCTCGCCTTCGAGCAGGCGCTGATCGCGTCAGGGGCGACCTATTCCATCGTGCGGCCGACCGCCTTCTTCAAGTCGCTCTCCGGGCAGGCCGACAGGGTGCGACGCGGCAAGCCCTTCCTCGTCTTCGGCGACGGCAGGCTCACCGCGTGCAAGCCCATAAGCGACGCCGATCTGGGCCGCTACATCGCGGAATGCCTCGACGATGAGAGCCGGCAGGGCAGGGTCCTACCCATCGGCGGGCCGGGTCCCGCCATTACGCCTCTCGAACAGGGCGAGCAGCTTTTCAGGGCGTCAGGGCGCACGCCGCGGTTTCGGCATGTGCCTGTCGCGTTGCTCGACGGCATCGCCGGAACGCTGGGAACGCTGGGGCGGGTCGCGCCAAGGCTCGCGGCGAAGGCCGAGCTGGCGCGGATCGGGCGATACTACGCGACCGAATCGATGCTGGTGCTCGACCCAGCGACCGGAAAGTACGACGCCGCCGCCACACCCTCCTTCGGATCGGAGACACTGGCAGACCACTACCGCAAGCTGCTGACCGGCGAGACGACCGACCAGCGCCGAGACCACGCGGTGTTCTGATCGATGGGGCAGAAGTCCCAACGAGCTACCAACTCCGCGGTCGGCAGGTCCGAACCCGCGTCGGTTGCGCGCCATCCCGGATTCGGACCTCCGCTCTATCCTCGCATGGGGTGCTACACGCGGCGCGCCTCCCCGGCTCAGACCGGGGCGAACACCACCGCCACCCCGAACGCGGCAAGGCCCACCCGGCGGGCCAGGCCGGATCGCCCGATCACGGCGAACGACAGCGCCGCTAGCCCCAGCCCCATCCGCGCCGTCGCGATGGCAGCAGCAAGAGGCGCGCCGAGCGGATCGGTCAGGGCCGGCAGGGCGACCATGCCCAGCGGGATGACGTAGAGCCCCAGGCCAAGCGCCATGGCCGATCCCGCCACCCGCAACCAGTTCTCGCCCACCATTCCCGCCGCGATGAAGACCGCGCCGCAGACCGGCGGTGTGATGGTGCTGAGAAGCGCGAACCAGAAGACGAAGAGATGCGCGCGCAGCGGCTCCAGCCCCAGCCCGATGAGCGCCGGGCCCGCGACGCTGACGCAGATCACGTAAGCCGCGGTCGTCGGCACCTCCATGCCGAGCAGCAGGCAAGCCAGCGCCGTCAGCAGCAGCGCCGGCCAGAGCGAGCCCCCCGCGCCGGAGACGATCGCGCTCGTCAGCTTGATCCCGAGCCCGGTGATGCCGAGCACGCCGACGACGATGCCGGCGCAGACGATGATGGAGCCGATCATGGCGACCTGCCGCCCCGCAGTGGCGGCCGCGTTGGCCACGCGCCGCGCGCCCTGCCGGGGCGCCCATCCGCGCATGCCGTCGAACGGCAGCAGACAGGCCGCCGCGAGGATCGCGTAGCAGGCCGCGAATTGCGGGGTCACGCCCAGGCCGAACATCGCCCAGAGCAGGATCGCGAAAGGCAACGCGAAGAATCCGCTGGTCACCGCTACATCGCGCCGGCCGGGCCGGGCCTCCGCCGGAAGCCCCGCCAGATCGTAGCGCGAGGCATAGGCGTCGATCCCGATCCAGACCGCGAAGAAGTAGAGAAGCGCCGGCAAGAGCGCCGCCGCCATGATGCCCGGGTAGGGAACGCCCGTCAGCTCGACCATCACGAAGGCGCCGGCCCCCATCAGCGGCGGCATGATCTGCCCGCCCGAGGAGGCCACCGCCTCCACCGCGCCCGCCAGGCGGCGGGGGTAGCCAAGGCCGGTCATCGCCGGCAGGGTCACCGCCCCGGTGGAGGCGACGTTGGCGCTGGCCGATCCCGAGATCGACCCGAAGAGCGCCGAGGACAGGACCGAGACCTTCGCCGCCCCGCCCCGCAGGCTGCCTGCCGCGGCCGAGGCGACGTTCATGAAGCCCTGCCCCGCCTCGCCGGCGTTCAGGACCGCCCCGAAGATCACGAAGATGGCGACGACGCCGACCGAGACGCCCGTGAGGCTGCCCCAGATGCCGCCTTCGGCGATGGTCAGCGTGCCGAGGAAGCTGGCGAGCGGAACGCCCGCATGGCCGAACTGGCCGGGGATGTGCTGCCCGAAGAGCCCATAGGCCAGCGTCGTCGCCGCGACGAGGGGAAGCGGCCAGCCGATCATCCGCCGCGCGGCATCAAGGACGATCGCCAGCAGGACGACCGCCATGACCATCTGCCCCGGTCCTTCGAGAAAGCCATACTGATCGCGCAATGCCCTGTGGGACCAGGCGATCCAGAGGCAGATGCCGACGCCTAGCACAGTCACGCCCGTGCCCCAGGGCCGCCGCCCGCCTAAATAGACCCAAGGCAGGATCAGCGCGAGGTGCAGTGGCCGGGCCACGAGCGCAGGCACGAGGCCCTGAAAGACCAGCCCCAGATGGAACGCGATGGAAACAAGCCCAAGCGCCACCCACCCGGCGCCGGGCCGCGGCAGGCTGGCCGCCGGCCTGGGCGAGGCCGCGTTCGACGACGCCCCGCCGCTTGCCCCTTCCTGCCCCGGGCCGTCTTCGGCGGCGTGCCCCACGGCGTGTTCGGCGCCGCGCGGCTTGTTCTGCGCAAGGCCGCGCGGCATGTCGCGCCCGGTGTCGCTCAGCTACCGGGCTCCACCTCGGCGCCGATCTCCTGGTAGTAGCGCATCGCACCGGGGTGGATGCCGGTGTCGACCCCCTGCAGCATCGCAGGCTCAACCCCGGCCCACCAACGCGCGGTATCGGCCAGCCGCTCCTGCTCTTCCCAGAACGTCCGGGTCAGCACGTAAGCGGTCTCTTCGCTCATCTTCGTCGTGGCGAAGGCGACCACGTCTAGGGCCGTCGTCACGATGGGCGCGTCCTGCCCGGTATAGGTGCCGGCCGGGATCTCCAGCCGCGTGCGGCCGGTCTCGGCGACCTCGTCGTCGGTCATCGACAGCACGGTGACCGGCATGGTCGCCGCGGCCTCGATGACGTTCGGCGCGGGGTAGCTGCCAGCGGTTACGAAGCCGTCGATCTGGCCGTTTTGCAAGGCGGCCACGGCATTCGAGAGTTCCGCATCCGCGATCGTCACCTTTTCGGTCAGGCCGAAGAGATCCAGATACTTCTCGCCCTCGGTGGCGCCGAAGCTGCCGGCGCCGAGCAGGATCGTCTGCCCGCCGAGATCGCCGAGGGTTGTCACGCCGGTCTCGGCATCCATCACGAAGTGCATCGTGAGGGACGGGATGGGAAAGAGCGCGCGGATCTCGGCGAAGGCCGGATCTCCCTTGCCGTCGAACGGCCCGGTGCCGCCCTGCGCGGCGGCGACGAGCGAAGGCGGTGTGGTGAAGACGTAATCGGCACCGCGGGCCCGCGCTTCCATCACGTTCTGCACCGATCCCTGGCTTTCCTCGACGGTCACCGAAACGGTGCCGCCGCTGCCGGCCTTCATCGCCTCCGCCAGTTCCACGCCCATCTGGTAGTACGACGACCCCGCCTTGGCGGACTTGCAGGTCACGCGGTCCTGCGCCGTGGCCGTGCCGGCAAGCGCCATGCCCAGGCAGACCGCCCCGATTGTTCTCATCATATTGCGTCTCCTCCCATCGCCCGTGTCGCGGGCACCGGGGCGGAACCTACCGGACCGCGGCAGCGATACAACCGTTCAAGGGCAGCGACCCTACCTCAGCCGGAATGGCTGATGTTGTCACGCCGCAGGAACGGCAACGGCGCGGGGCCGTTGGGCGCCTCGGGATCGCTCTGGAACACGAAGGGGTCGTCTCCGCCGTTCAGCGAAAGGTTGGCCACGGCACGCCACATGCCGCTGCGCTCTTTGTCGAAGGGGCCCTCCTGGGTGACGCGCAGGGCGATCTCGGCGTGGGACACCGTGTTCTCGCGCAGGTGGATCTGCGGCCCGAGCACCCCCCAGACCTCGATTCCCGTCACGTAGCGCGGGTCGTTCGGCCGACGGTCGAACAATACTTCGTTGTCGACGATCCGGATGCGCTCGGCATTGCCCACGAAGATCCCCTGGTCGCCCCGCGACGCAGAGAGCGGCACGGCAAGGGCGATCCGGTTGCCGGCGATCTCGACCGATCCGGCGACGTCGGGCGGCGCGTCCCGGGGGGCGCCATGGCTGACCGCCACGCGGATGCCCTCGTAGACGCGCCCCAGATGGTTGCCGGTGATCGAGACGTCGGTGAGGCGGCTGCCGGCGCAGACGATGCCCTGCCCGGCGACCGCGGCGGTTCGGGCAAGGGCTGCCTCGAAATAGGCACGGGAGAAGGCGAACCTCTCGCGCAGCGCGGCGTCCTTCACAAGGCTCGCGGCCAGTTCGCGCACCTTCTGCTCCAGCACGACGTTGGAGCCGACCTCCCCCAGCCCGGTGGCCCGGATCAGGCGGTTCCAGTCGGCCTGGGCGATCTCGCTGTCGAACGACACGCGATGCGGCCCCGAGGCGATCGTGACGGAGCGTCCGGTTGTGTCGGCTGTTGCCGCCTCGACGCGGACGTTGGCCTCGTCGACGATGAGGGCGCGCGCGGTGTCGGGCTCGATCTCGCGTCCCCCGGCTCCGATGCGCGCCGCTTTCAGAAGGTTGGCGAAGCTCGGAGCGGTGTCGGGCGCCTCGACGATGCGACCGGCCACGCGGCTCACGTAGTCTCGCACGGCCCGGTCGCTGGACAGGTCCTCCTTGGTCGGGGGCAGCGCGGCCGCCGCGCGCCGCCAGTCGCGTTCGCTGACGTCGCTCTCCAGCGCCACGGTGAAGCCCCCGGCGGGGATGGTCACCTTGCCGGTGCCTTGGGTCTTCGTTTCGGCGGCGATCATCTTGTTGACCAGCCGCCCGACGACGGCATCGCGCACGCGGGGGGTTTCGAAGATCTTAGGGCCGGTCACGATCACGCCGCCGCCCTTGTCGTCATCTTCATCGTCGTCAACATCGTCGTCGCCCGGCGGGATCGCGACCGAACCCTGGCCGGTGACCCGGTTTGCTTCCACCCGCACGATCTCCGCGTCGGTGATCAGCAGGCCGGTCTGCCCGTCGCCCACGGCGAAGGTGCAGTCCCGCACGGTCACCTGCTCGGTCATTGCCGACGCGCGCCCGTCGCCTGCCTGGCGGATCGTGAGGCAGGCGCGGTCGAGCCGCGCGGAGGCGCCGGTGAGAAAGCTCACCCGCTCCACCTGCACCACACCACAGCGCGTGGCGGTCAGCACCCCGTTGATGTCGGGTATCGGCGCATCGGGGCGCGAGGCGGCGGGCGCCGAGAAGGCCAGATCGCTGACGCCGAGGCTGCGGCAGCCGACGAAGTGCAGCGCGCATTCGGGGCCCTCGGCGACGATCCGGCTGCCTTCGCCGATCCCGGAGAGCGTGATGTGACCCAAGGATTTCAGCTCGATCCGTTTGTCCGTGCGGTAAAGGCCGCGCCGGAAGCAGATATGCGCATCCTCCTGGGGCTGCAGCGCCCGCAGGACAGCCTGCCAATCGGCATCGGGCGCCAGCACGTAGGTCGCGCAGCCCTGCGCGCCGGTCTGGCACAGCCGTTCGATCGCCGCCTGGACCGTGCGGTCGCCGGCCAGCGGCGGGCAGTTGACGGGATCGAAGGAAATGTCCGCCCCGCGCGAAAGGCGCGCCGTGAACCGATGGGTCAGGTGCCGGGCTTCGCCGCCGGGGCTGAGGAGCGTCGCCTCCACCGCCTGATCGAGGGTGATCGAATCGCAGTGGAACTCCATCGAGGCCGTGCCGTCGGCGCCCGTCAGCACCGTCGTCTCTTGTTCGGTGCCTGCCAGCCGCCCCTCGCCCGCCACCACCCGGAAGCGAACGACCTGCGCCGCGGCCGGATGCTGCCCGCGGGCCACGCCGATGCGCAAGGGCTCGCGCAGGGGCAACAAGGCATCCGGCGCCGCAGGGTCCGGCGCGATCTCCTGCCCGTCGCCGCCAAGCTCATGCAGGGCGAGCAGGGCGGTGGCGGCCGGGAAGAGCGGCCGGCAATCGGCCACGAGGCTCCAGGTGCCATCCGAGTAATCCAGAAGCGCCAGCCGCGCGAACCGGCGATCCGTGCCGTGGCGGGTCTGGGCGTCCGGCACGCCGCCGGCCGCGGGCCATTCGACGCCAAGGCCGGACCGCGCCGGGATCACCCAATAGTCGCCCGTCCGGTAGGCCCCGTCGCCGAATTCCACCTCCACGCCGTTCTCCAGCGGCAGAAAGCCGGGGCTGGTAAGCGGGGCCGCGCCGGCCCCGTCCCAGGCGCGCACCTTCGGTCCTGCCCCGAAACCGGCGGGATCGAGCGAGCCCGTGGCGGTGCCGCCCTCCACCTCCAGAACGTCGGCGCGCACCCGCGCCACGCGCGCCAGCGTGCCGGGCCTGCCCGCCAGATCGAAATCGTCGGAGGTAAGCTCGACCCAGCCGCCGCTGCGGAAGCCGATCTGATCGTCGAAGCCGGTGCTGGAGACGGTCAGGTTCACGCCATCGCGCGCCAGCCATTCGGCCGAGAACGCGGCATTGTCGCGCGACCATTTCCAGCTCGCCGCCTCCGGCCCACCGGCCTCGTGGATCTCGACCCGGTAGAGGCGGTGGTCAAGGCTCTGGTAGCCCGCACTCTCCGGGATGGCGCAGAGGTTGGTCACCGCCGGCGCATTGCGGGCCCGCGCCGCGAGCGTACCATTGGGCGGGGTCATCAGCGCCGTCCAGGCGGGGCTCTCGGTTTCGCAATGAGCGGGCGCCTCGCCCTCCGGCATCTGCAGCGCGCGGACACGCCAGACCGTCTGGAGGCGGGTCGTGGTATCGGGGCCCCCGAGGGCGAATTCCCGCAGCCACGGGGCTTCCATGGCGGTGACATGGCGGTCCCAGACCTCGAGGAACAGCAGATGGCGGCCCTCTGCCGGGTCCTCCTGCGCGGCGCCTTCGGCGTCGTGGAAGGGTGGCATGCCAGCGAGAAAGGGTTGATCCGCAAGCGTGGTCGGCGCAGCCAGCTCCACCAGCTGCCCGCCGGCATAGAACGTGCCCGCCCCGATTTCGATGGTGCCGCCATCCGCCGCGATGGCGAAGCCGCCGCCCTCGGTCGGGGCCCCCGCCGGGCCGATCACACCCGCCCGTGCCGTGCGGCTGAGATGCGTCGTGATCGCCTGCTGCTCGTTCCAGTCGGCATCCACGTCCACCCGACCCTGTTGGCGCATCACCTGCGTGAAGCCGTGCGTCGGATCGAAGGTCAGCCTCGAGAAATCGCCCTTCATGTCCTCAATCCTTCCACATGATCATGTCTCGAAAATCGTGCCGCTGCGCAGACCGAAGGGGAGATACTCCTCGGCCGCGATGGTGAAGTTCACATTGCGCCACGGCAGGCGCAGGAAATGCCAGGCGCCGATCGTCCCGCCGTCGGAGGCGCCCGTCAGCAGCGCCTGGGGCGAGGCGTCGGCGAGGCGCCCGTAGCCCGGCGCGCCGAAGGAATCTGCGGCATAGGAGGGGCGCAGACCCGCGACGATCGCGGCGTGCTCCTCCGGTGGGCGGCCCGCGAGGGCGAGGTCCGGCTGGCAGCGGTAGCGGCGCGGGGTGCGGGCGCCTCCGGGATCGTAGGCGCAATACTGCATGCAGCCCGCCTGGCTGCGCGCCGCCGTGACCGGGCCGTCGAAGAGCGTATCGCCGGCAAAGAGCTCTCCACAGGAGGTTGCGCCGATGAGGGTGGCGGCGGTTGCATGCAGCTCCCCCATCGGGGCGTCCACGGCCGCGCCGCCGCTACCGTCCACGATGCTGTCGGCGATCACCAGATCCGCCTCCGCCTCGCCCAACGCGACGCCCGCCAGAACACAACGCTCGACGATCAGCCTGTCCTCGATGGCCGGGTCCTCAAGGCGAAGCCCGCCAACGCGCGGGACCTGCCCGACATGGGTGAGGGAAACGGTTCCGAAGGCGCGCCCGGGGTCGCCCGAAAGGGTGATCTGCCCGTCGATCAGAACCCCGTCGAGCGAAAAGACGCAGGGCAGATCGGCGCCCAGATCGGTTTCGCTGATGACTTGCAAGGGTCCGACCAGTGCCGCGCGGCGGCCGGTCGCCACGAGGGTGCCGGGGCGGCGCACCAGGGTACCTTCCTCCTCCGCCTGCTCGGGCCAGTCCGCCGACACGATCGCCAGCGCCGCGCCGCCTTCCAGGCGGATGGCGTCGGGGCCGGTCAGATCCTCCTCGAAGCGGTCGTTGTCCATGATCGCGATGATCCCCGCCGTGCCGGGGGGCTGGGCGTTCCAAAGCCCCACCGCCTCGGCGAGGCTGCCGACGATGGTGGCACCGTCTGGCGGCAACCGCTTGCTGACGCCCACCTGGAACCCGGCGGGCCGCCCCAGCAGGCCCGTGTCGGTGACCCGGCGGGCATAGGGGCCGCCGCCGAGATCGCCGGGCGCGGCATAGGTGTGGGTCACGCGAAGGGCGGCGGCGGCCTCCCCCTCGGGCAAGGCGATCCGGCCCCGCAACGGGTCGACGCCCAGCGTGATGGGCAGTGTTTCGGTCGCCCCGCCCTCGGTCACGTAGTCGAGGCTCGCCGGCGGCCGCCGCCAGCCGCCGCCGCTGTCGTGGATGTCGCAGATCGCGATGCGCGCGGGCGGCACCTCGACGAACGGATCGCCAGGCGCCACCTGCAGGGAGACCGCGAAGGCCGGCGCATCGCCGAACCAGACCGGCTCCGGGGGCGCTATGCCCCCTGCCATGGCCTGCCGCAGCGCTTCCAGTTCGCGGTGGAGCGGCCGGATGGCCAGCGGCACCGGCATGTCCACCAGCTCCGCAAGCTGCGCCACCCCGCGCTCCGTTCTGCCGGGCCAATAGAGGGGGATCTCCCGACCCAGCGGGTCGATGTGGAACCTGTGATCGTCGAGCGCCGCAGCCTCTGCGGCGATCATCCGATAGGGCTGCATCCGCCACAGATGCACGGCGACGTTCGGCAGGCTGTAGCGCCCCGCGCCGCGGTCGATGCGCCGCATCTCCGCCGTTCGCGGCGTCCGGTCGAACGCGCTTCCGGTTAGCGCCATGGCATCGCCGTCGCGGATGCTGGCGCTGGCATTGCGGTGCGGCCGGGGGTGGTTCAGCCATTGGGTGGCCGAAAGCCGTTCGAACATCTCTGCCGCGCGGGCGGGAAAGCCGGTGGCTTCGGCCCCGACCGCCTCGATCACCTCCAGCGTGCCCTTGCGCTTGCGGTTGCGGATCGTGTTGCCGACCCAGGCGCGCGCCGAAAAGCCGCTTTCCGGACCCAGGTCGTGCAGCGCGCGGGCCTCGAGGAGCGCGCCGATATAAGGGATCGCCCAGGGCGGGCAGGTCTCGATGAACCAGGTCTCCGACAGCCGCGCGATATCCTCCTCGATCAGCGCGGCCTCGCGTTCCAGAAGCGAGAAGAGGGCCGCGAGCGGCTGCCCGCCCTCTTCGTCCAGCGTGCGCATGTGGGCAGGCAGAAGCTCGTACATCGTGCCGGTCATGGCGCGACCTCCCTGACCGTAAGCTGCGCGGGGTCGAGCACCAGCATCTCCGCCCGCCGGAAGGCCCCGGCCTCGAACCGCGCCGGCTGCGCCAGCAGAAGGGGCGCGGCGGCGGGCTCGCTTGCGACCCGGGGCAGCCGGTGAAAGCCATCGAGCCGTGCGCCGAGGACGCCGGGAACCCCCTGGATGCGGGTGAGTACATCGCTGGCCGCGACGGGCTCGGCAAAACCGCGCGCCGCGAAGGTGAAGGCGGCCAGCAGCAGCGCGCGAACCTCCTCCCGAACGGTCTCGGCCTCGTATTCGGGTGCCAGCCACAGGGCCGCGTCGAGCGCGAAGCCGACGATCTCGGCAGGGTCGATCCGGATCGGCTGGCTACGCGGCCGCGCGGCATCGATGGCGGTCACGAGGTTCTGGTAGACGGTATCGACCGGCCCCAGCACCTGCCCGCCGGCCCCCGAGATCGTCAGATGCGCCACCATCCGCCGCCCGTCCCAGAGCGGGGTGACGCTGGCCTTTGCGATGCCGCCGAAGGTCCTGGCGAAATCCTCGTAATCCTTCAGCGACACAATCCGCCCGAGGGTCGTGACGGTGCTCGGCGCGTTCGCGCGCGCCGCCTCGAGGCTCTCGGGGTCCTCCGCGCCGGTGGTGGGGGCGGGGTTCGTCACGCCACGCAGGCCGACGGGCCGCGTCAGGGGCTGGGTGAGCGTTTCGGCCTCCAGCAATCCCGCGAGGCCGCCGCCCACGCGGTACTGCGCTGTCACGTTGGCATCGCCCGTGGGCAACCGCGCCCCGGTCAACCCGTCGCCAAAGCTGAGGGTCACGGTCCCTTCGGTATCGATCTGGCTGGAGAACACCCGGTCCCGTGGGCCGGCGCCGAGCAGATCGCGCCGTTCCTCCAGGAGGATGTCGTTGACCCGAAGCTCCAGCGTCGATCGGCGCCCGGTGGCGTTGGTGGCGCTCACATGCGCCAGCGGCGCCCCGGGCAGGTCGATCCTTTGGAAGGCCAGCGCGGCGTTGCCGGATCCGATGGCCTCCACCCGGGTCTGCCCATGCGAGGCCGGCGCGACGTTGGCGTTGATCCGCACGCTGTCGGCGGCAAGCGGCGGCTCGATGGCGCGGGTAAAGGTGATCTCGGTGGTCTGGGCGACTGTCTGCTGCATCTGCGGATTGCCCTGCGCGGGCACGGTTGCGACCGCCTCGATGGTACGGATCAGCCCCACGGGGCCGCTGCCATCGGCGGCCTCCCCCCGGATCGCCACGACCTGCCCTTCCTTCAGGCCCTCGACCGGCTTCGCCAGGCGCAGGGTCAGCCCCGCCGCCGGTGCCCGGATCGGCCGGCGTGCCCAGCCGACGGCCTCCGACGCGGCATAGACGGTGGCGCTGCGCGGCGAGAACCGATCGAGCCCGGTGCCCTCCAGCCGCAACCTCGTTACCTTCGCGGTGAGGTTGAAATCGCTGTGGCTGACCTCCGCCACCTCGGACACCCGGAAAAGCTCTTCCTCGGTGCCGCCCGTGACCGCCTGGCGCAGCACCAGCCAGGCGCCCGCGACGATATCGTCGTAGACCTGATCGAGGTAGACGAACGGGTCGCTCGGCGGCAGGGTCGCCTCGGCCCATGTGGTCTGCCTGTCGGCAAAGGGCCCGCGGATGAGGCTGAAATTGCTCGCGGGATAGAAATCCAGTTCGTCGAGCAATTTCTGCGGAAGCGCCTGGGCATAGCGGCCCTCGAAGGCAACGGGCGGTTCCGACACCCTGAAAGCGTCGCCCTCTGCGAGGATCGCCGCTTCCGGCTGCACGCGCGCTGCCATCTCGAAGGCCTTCGCCGCCTCCGCGGCAAGCTCGATCCGGGGCGGGGCCTCGCCGATCCGCAGGGAGATGGGCAATGTGACCCAAGGCTGCGCGTTGTGCCCGAAGAGGCTGACGCGGCGCCGGAACACGAAGAGCCGCAGCCCGAGCGACGGGATCCGGTTGGAGCTGCCCACGGCCTCCTCGAATGGATGTTCCAGGGTCACCCGCATCCGCGACGGCTGCCGCGACACGGGGTCTTCCGGGATCGCCTCGGCCGAGAGCACCCGGCGCACCTGCCAGCGGCGGCTGGTGGCCGAGGCGATGCGCTCGTCGCCCAGCAGCACCAGCGCGTCTCCGGGCGCCAGCCGCGCCGTGGCGACATCGAGGTGGATCACCCTGTCGCCATCCCGCGGCGCGACGTACTGCGCCAGTTCCAGCCGCATGTCGTTGAAGGCCGAGCGGGCGAGGATCGCCGCATCGGTCTCGAAGGTCTGCGGAAGCGCGCCTGCCTCGGTGGGGATGCTCTGGACGATGGCACGTTCCGGGATCGTCACCTCGGTCGGGCTGCCGGGGATCTCGTCGGTCGTATAGGCCAGCCAGGTCTCGGCCGAGACGCCGGGTGCCAGGCGGTAGTCGATCTGCCGACCCAGCTCCATCAGCGAGAGGCGCTCGGTCGCGGTGCCCACGAACCCTTCGTTGACGATCCTGTCCTGATAGAACGTCAGGGTGTCGAGTACGACCGCCCAGGCATCCATCAGCGCGATGGCCGGATCGCCGGGGTCGCGCGTGGTCAGCCCCGCCAGATGCGGCGTGCCGGCGATTGCCGCCGTCATCGTACCGAGGAAGCTGGAATGGTCTCCGATCCGCACGCTGATGCTGTCCTGGAAGGGCGCCGGGGCAACCTCGCGCGGGGTGCGCTCTGCCGCGTCGCAGCCGCAGCTTCGTGCCTCGTTCATAACGCGCCCTCTACCACGACTTCGAACACTCCGCGTTCCGGGAAGTTCGGGTCGTTCTCCAACTGCACGATCTCCCGCGCGCCCGGTCGCAGCACGCCTGCGGCGACCTCGCCGTTGGCGCTGCCGCCCCACCGCTGGAACGTCTCCACCGCGACGGACCCGACGCCGCCCACCGCCATCGCCGCCGCCACGACCCGGCTGAGATAGACCGGATCGCCGAAGCTGAAGGCATCGGGGTGGAACACGCCCTGCCGCCCATCCGCTGCGATCCCCGAGGAGAACCGCGCCATCAGGCGGGCGCGGATATCGGCGCCGGCATGGTCGCGCGCGGCGCAAACGCGCAGCACGAGGTGCAGCGGCAGGAAGATCGGATCGCGCAGCTCCAGATCGTAGCCGGCTAGCCGCGCCGCGCCCAGATGCGCCAGAAGGGCCGCGCGCAGGCCCGGCTCGGCGTCGATCCGTCCGCCGCCCACGAGGTCGAGCGTGAGGAAGACGGTATACCAGCTGCCCGTCCAGCGCAGGTCGGCCGCGGCCCGCTGCACCCGCGGGTGGGTCCGGGCCCAGGCGGCCCAGTCGGCGGCGGTGACCGCGCGCTTCTGCTCGCGGATCGAGGGCGGTGCGAAGAGGCGGGCGCGAGCCGGGCGCTCGGGCTCCGCGCCGCCCGATCCGGGCAGCGGGTTGTCGACGGCGAGGATGCCCTCCACCGGGGGGCCGCCCCAACCTGAGACCACATGCGCCAGGGCCCCGCGCCCGACATTGCCGCGCGCGCCGGTGCCGAAGCGTGCGTTGGCAGCGAAGCGGGAAAGAGGCGCCGGGTGGCGGCCGTTCACGTCGTCCCCGAAGCGCAGGCGGGTGAAGCCGGCATCGTCCAGCTCCGCCACGGCGTCGTTGGCGAAACGGTCGCTGGCCAGAAGGTCTTGCTGCATCACCCACGGGCCGCTGGCATCGACAAGCCGGATCGCCGGAACGGCGACCCTGGGATCGGTCTTCAGCGCGGCGGTGGCCGAGCCCCCGGGGGTGAAGGGCGCCGCCCGGGTCACCCCCGGCACCGCGATGCAGGGACGATAGCTGCCATCCGCAGGCATCGTTTGGGGATCGAGCGGTGCCGGCATCCAGATGCCGTGATCCGCCAGGGCGACGTTGGCGCGGGCCCGGGCCAGCACGGCTTCGGCGCCTCCCTCGCCGACCCCGCCGGCGAGGGGCAAATCGAAGGGCAGCGCATCGGCATCGGCCCAGGCGACCTCGACGATCGGCGCGCCGTCCAGCGGATCGGTGCCGGCGGTCGCGTCTGTCAGTCGAACCACATGAGTGAGGTCCGGATCCGCATCGGCGTCCGCCCCCGTCTGTGGCGAGGCGATCTGTTCGAGCACCAGAAAATCGCCGGGCTGCAGCACCGGCGCGCCCGCAAGCGTCACGGCTGTAGAGCCCCTTGGCAGGCAGCAGTCGCGGCGGCTCCAGGTGTGGAACGCGATCCTCGAGTTCCGGGCGTGCAGCGTCACCGCCGTCATCAGCGCGAAGCCCACGGCACCGGCCTTCAGCGCCTTGGCCAGCGCCGCCGCATCGGCCTCCGCAGGCACACCCGGCTGGCGGCTGAAGATCGGCGTGCCCGGCCCCAATGCGCGCCCGTCTGCCGCGGCGCCCACCTCGAACGCCACGAAGGTGCGGGCATTGGCGCCGGCGTGCAGCGGGTAGTCGATCAAACGGGTGTGCCGGGCCACCGAGATGCGGCTGCGTGCGGTGGAGAGGTAGGCCTCCGTGCCCGCCGCGTCCTGCATGTAGCTCAGCCGGTCGGCCGCGTAGGCCAGCGTCTCGACCAGGGCCAGATAAGGATCGGCGGGGCTGGCATCCTGCCAGTCGGGCATGAGCTGCCGCAGCCGGGCCAGCATCGCCGCTCGGAAGCTCTCATAGTCCTTGGCGAGATAGTCGATGACCGGGGCCGCGCCGGGCGTCGGCACGCAGGCGGGCGGCGTGGCGCAGGGCAGGTCCACCGGGCAGGCCGCCTTGAACGAGAAGGTCGCGCGCGAGAGGCTGGGGTCGAAGCCCGGGGGAGGTGCATCGCCGCCGGCGCCGGCCACGACAGACAGGGTATAAACCGAAAAATCGCCGGGCTGATCGACCGTGAGAGCCAGGACGTTGGGCCGCGGCTGGTCGACCGCGAGGATCCGCACCGCCCGGATCCGGACCCCGCCCGAAAGGCGCAGGTTGGCCACCCCAAGCGGCGGCGCCGCCGGCACGCCACCCGCCTCTCCGGGCAGCGGATGCAGGAATGTCACCTCGAGCACGGTCTGCGCCGCGTCCGCGACCTCGATGAAATCGATGCCGTTGACGGTGCCGGCCATGCGCACGGCGCGGCGCCGGTCGTCGTCGTCGCAATCCAGCATCAGGGTCATGGCCGTTTCCTCACGAAGACTTCCGTACGAGGCATGGTCTCTCCCCTGACGGCGAAGCGCACGGTGACGGCAAGCCTCTCCTCGTCGGCCTCCACGCTCACGCCCGTTGCCTGCACGAGGTCCGAGAGCGCCTGGTTCAGCCCGGCATGGATGTTGATCTCGGCTGCGCGGGCCAGGGCCTCGCCCGCCGGCTCGAAGACCAGCGCCTTGGCCCCGCCGCCGAAGCCCGGCCGCATCACCCGCTCGCCCGGGTGGGTAAAGAGCACCTGCTCGATCAGGCTGCGGATGTAGGCCGTGTCGTCGGCGTTCTCGGTGCGGCCGAGCGGCCCGAAGCGGAAGGGAAAGGCGACATGGGTCATGTGGCAACCACCTTCGATTGCACGACCGAGACGATATGCGCGCCTTGCGGGATCTGCTCGGCCGATTGGCAGAGGCCCGGGCTTGTCGAAAGAACCAGCGGCTGCCCCATCGCGGTCACCCGGGTGGCGGGCGCGGTGATCTGGCTCTTGACGCAGGGCTGCGGCTTGGTGCCCGTGCCGATGGGCACCTGGAACGGGCAGCCGGCCACGACGAACTGATCGGCCATCGTGGCGGCGGGCTGCCCGGCGATGAACACGCCCTTCGCCCCCGGCGCGATGGAGCCCTTGCCGCCATGCGGGCAGGACCAGCCGCTGGCGATGGTCATTACGAAGCCCGGCATGTCGCATCCCCCCTGCCCATCATTGCACCACCAAGGCCAGCCCGTTGATCGACACCGCCGGACCGTTCAGCGCGATGGTGGCGCCCTGCCCGTTCGAGATGGTGATCCCCGTCTCGTTGATCGCGATGGTCGCCCCGGTGGAGCTTTTCAGAAGGATGCCGCCCGCCGGGCCCGGCACGTCGCTCAGCATCAGGGTGTTCTGCCCGGCTGTCTGGATCACGAAGTTCGAGCCGCCCGGCGGTGGCGGTACCTGCGCAAGCGCGGGAAGCTCGGCGCCGTTGTGGTACCAGCAGCCAGACCAGATCGGCTTGTCGGGATCGCCCTGCTCGAACTCCACCCACACGCCCGCGCCGACCTGCGGCAGCAGGTAGGCGCCCATCTGGATGCCGGTCGCGGGAAAGCATGGGGTCGCCCAGGTCGTGGGTATCACGCCGGCCACGTCGCCCACCTGCACCAGCAGCCGTCCCTCGCGCATCGGGTCCTCGTTGGAGGTGACGAAGCCGCGATACTTGCCGTAATATCGCTGGGTCATACCGCGACCTTCTCGCTGAACGATCCATGGGCATTCTTCGATAGCGTGAAGCTCTGGGTGAACTTGCCCCGCTGGATCGAGGTCGCGACCGTCTGGATGTAAAACGTGCCGTTGGAATGCGGGCCGGCGCCGCGCACGTCGACCAGCCGGCGGGGGCGCAGCACCCTGCCGTAGCGCGCCACGTCGAGCGATCCCGAGGCGGTAATGACATTGGCGCCCTTCGCCGCCCGCGCCATGCCCTTCATGATGAGCGATGCCAGATCGCTGTTCGACATGCCGTCGCGGTCGTCGTCGTTCTCGCCGCCTGCATCGCCGCCCGGCTTGTTCAGCGCCAGGTTCTTGGCATAGGGGATGAAGCCCGGCCCGAGCGGCGGGTTGAGCACCTGGTCGGGGAAGGGGATCGGGATCACCGGCACCGGGGCGTCGGGGTTCTGGTAGAATCCGTAGACCAGCGGCTTCGACATTCCGTCGAACCCGATCGACAGGCTCTCGACGTTCGAGGCCGCATCCATGTTCACCGTCAGCGGCGGCAGCGCCTCTTGCCCGGCGCCGGCGATCCGGCCCCCTGTCGAGCCGAGATCCGGCCCGAAATAGGCGATCTGCATCCCCTCCGAGGGGCCGGGCTCCAGCGAGAACTGATAGCCCACCTGCCCCGCCAGCCAGCGGATATGGGCATAGTCCGTGCCCTTCTGGCTCTTCCACTTCTTCAGCGGGTTGTCGACGGCGATCAGCGGCGTCGGCAGCACCAGAGGCACGATCCCGAGCATCGCGTATTTCGAGAGGATCAGCGCGACCTGCCCGATGGGGGGAACGCCCGCGAAGGGAATGCCTGTGAGGTCGATCTGGTCCATCAGCTGCGTCGCGTCGGTGCCGGTGATCGTGAGGGTCGCTTGCCCCGGCGCATTCGATTGCTGCACGTCGTACTTGGCGATGTGCCCGTCCATCAGAACCTCGCGCACCCCGTCGGTGATCAGCGAGAGGATCATCCGCGTGGGCGGGGCGAAGAAGCCGTCGGGCAATAGCTCGCGCTCGATGGCGCCCCCCTTCTCCAGCGCCAGCGTCATCTGAAAGCCCCCGCGCTGGCCGGCCCTCTGCGTGACCTTCAGATCGCGCACCGCATCGATCACCACCTCGGGCACGGGGCTTGTGGAGAGAAATCCGGAGCGGATGGCAAGCTGGGTTCCCGCCATCGCCTCAGCCTCCCGCGCCGGGATCGAGGGCCAGCCGCACCGGCGTGCCCGGCCGGTCGACCACACGGTCGGGGTCGGGGGCGCCGGCCGCATCCGCCATCCGCCACCAAAGCTCCACCCGCCCTATCGCCGTTTCCGCCGCCAGATCGCGCCGGTCTGCGGGCTGCGCGACGTAGGTGCCGATCGTTTCCATCGCCGCGGGGTGCGGCGGGAAACGGCGCAACAGATAGGGCTGTTCCGTGCCGTCCGGCGCCGCATGCCGCGCCGTGGGAATGCCATGATAGCGCGAGGTCTTGGGAAACCGCGACCGCCCGTTCTGCGGCACCAGGAACGCGCGGTCGAGGATCGGGCCGGTCATTCGAAATCCCCCGCCGAGATGCCGAAGGCGGCAAGATCCCCCGCCGCGGCAGATGTGGCCAGCTCATCCTTGCGCCGGAAATAGCTCATGAAGATGCCCCCTCCCCGGCTGGCGCTGCCGAGATCGTCGATGCTCATCACCCGCAGCCCCAGCGAGATCGTCAGCCGGATGGGGTTCAGGCCGGTGTCGAACGCCTCTTCGGACACCGAGAACTCGGTGATCCGGACCGGCGTGATGCGATTGCGGCTCCAGGCCAGAAGGGTCAGCGGCTCCGCCTCGGGCAGCACCTCCATCAGGCCCTGGGCGGCCAGGTCGGCCGTGCGCTGCACCGCCTCGACGGCCGGGTAGACCATCAACTCCAGCGTCGCGAGCCGGGGTGCCAGACCGTTGGCCACCGCCGGATCCTTGGCATCCGTCGCCGCCTGCATCGCGTCGGCCGCATCGAGGACCATCTCGATGCTGATCGTCTCGACGGGCGGGCCGATCAGCCGCAAGGCGTCGGCCCTCTCGCCATCGCCGCTGGCACCTCGCGGGGTGAGCGTGCGACTGACGCTTTCGGGATTGTATTGGAACGGCACGACGCTGCGCACGGCCCCGCTGTCGCGCGCCACCCGGAACAGCCCGCCCTTCAGATGCTTGGGAGAAATCGGTGGCTGGGTCACGCGAACGGGTCCTCTCGAAGTTTCATCGGGGGCGCGTCAGGAACAGGCCGAGGTCGAATTCCAGCTCGATCAGGGTGATCGGCGGGATCACGAACGGCTCGGGCTCGCCACGCTGCATCCGGTCGATCTGCGCATCGCGCTCCATGCGCTCGAGGATGCCCGGATGCTCCCGGGCAGTGTAGGCATCGAAGCTCCGCTCGGTCGCCGCCTGCGCGGTCATCGCGCCTACGGCCAACGACAGCAGGAAGCGGTCCGGCTGCGTGAAGGCATCCGTGAAGCCCATCTCCTCTGCCCGCTCCGGGATCCACGGGTAGAGGCGGCGGTGCAGAGCATAGGCCTGCTCAAGCTCGCCGCGGTTTGCGACGTCGGGAAGGTGCAGCCCGCGGAACGCTGCGATGCGTGCGAAGGGCAGGTAGTCGATCCCGCCGCCCGGCCGCGCCGGCGGTGTCGTTCCGAAGACGTCGCGCGCCAGTTCGGACTCCAGCGTCAGCGGCGTATCGAATGCAATTCTGAAGCGGCGCGGAAGCATCGGCCCCGGCGCCTCCGCGTCAGAAATGTCCTCGGTCGGTGCCGGGCCTGCGGCGGGCGGTGCGGGCCGGTCGGCCGGGCCAAGCCCCGCCCCGGCGGCGCCGGGGCTCACCTCGGGCGCCGGCGGCGGCAGGCCGGGCACGTGCGCGGGGGTCGCGTCCCCGGAGCGTTCCGACACGTCGATCCCGACGCGGCGATTGGCATCCGGCGGGTCGAAGGCCGCGATCTCGCCGTGGGCGTGGACGCGCAGATCGGACCCCGGGGGCAGCAGCGGCGCCAGCGCCTGCCGCACGGCCACGGCGCGGTGGGCCGAGAGGTTGAGGTTGTAGGCGCCGGACCCTTCGGTGCTGGCATATCCATAGAGATCGACGGTCACGGGCCCGGTCGCTGTTGCCGCGATCGACTGCAGGGCCGCCCAAGCGGCGGGCGTAAGGTCTGCCCGGTCGAAGGCGAAGGTCACCGCGTGATCTTCCGTGCCCAGCCCGCGGCCCAAGGCGAATGCGGCCTCGGGGGGAGCCGCGCCGATGCCGGAGGCCGCCTCCTCCGCGCCCTCCTGGCGCAGAACGCCGGGCAGCCCCGGCCGCGCCGCATGTTGTGCCGCATGGGCGGCCTCGTGCGCCAGCAGCCGGGCTTCTGCCGGCGTGCCCTGCGCCGGGGCCGCCTCGCCCATCACCACGTCACGGCCTGCAATTGCGGCGGTGGCACCCATCGCCGCCGCAGTCTCGGCGGCCCGGCCGCCGCAATGGACCCGAAGATCTGAAAGATCGAGGCCCAGCCCGCGCGAGAGCCGCCCCGCCAGCCCCGGCGCCAGCGGCCGCCCGGCGCCGAGCCCCGCGAACCCCGCGCCGCCCCGTGTACCGGCCGGCGCGATGCCCGGGCCACGACCCGCAAGGGCGGCATCGCCCCGAACCTCGGCCTTCGTCTCCACGGCCTCCAGGTCCTGCCGCGCCATCGGCGGTGCCTCGCGCGGCGCCTCGGCCCTCTGCAGCCGCCCGCTCATCGCGGCGTCTCCGGCTCGCCCTCGCGGAAGATCGGCACATGGGCGAAATCGACGGGCGCCGCCGGCGTCACGGGGCCGGTCGGCACGAACTCTGTCAGGTCGATCCTGAGATTGCGCAGGGCCACGCCGCCGACCCGACCCGAGAGGGTGCGGGGCACCAGACCCTGGAAATCGAGCGACACGTTATGCACGTTCGAGATGGTCAGCTCGCCGGTGATGCCCCCATCGACGTAGCTGGCGAAGGCGGGCAGATCTATGTCCAACGCCTGCAGCGCGAACTTCTCGAGGCTCAGGCCGAAATTGCCCGCCCTGCCCAGGTTATCGGCGTGCATCGCGCGCACGATGCCATCGCCAGTCAGGGGCTGCAGATCGCCACCGATCGACAGGTTCTGCAGGGCCTGGGGCGCCAGCTCCAGCGATCCGAAGTCGCCGAGGGAAAGGGGCAGAGCGGCAGTATTGCCGGTGCTCAGATCGAGGTCCAGCCGGGTGATGCTGAGGCCGCGGTACTGGCTCGCCACGCTTTCTGAGGGAACCTCCTCCTCTCCCGTCTCATTCTCGAAGTTCCCCATCTCGGCCCCCGCAAGTCGCGAGATCGGGACCCGGCGGGTCCGCTGCACCGACCGCATCTCGTTCTGCGACATCCGCCATTCGAGAATGTTGTAGTGGAAATCGGCCTCGAGCGGATCGCCGACGGGCATGCCTCCCGGATCCGTGGGCTGCACCGGCACGTGGCCGCCAAGCCCCAAGACCAACGTCGGCTCTGCGGTGTGGGGATCGAACTTCAGGTTCGCCACCCCGATCGTTCCGCCATACGCATCTATCCGCGCGATCTGATCCTCCATCTGATCGAAATCGAGACTTCCGTTGTCGATCTGCATGTCGATCTGCGGATGCAGGGTGAACGTCGCCGGAACGCCCAGCGCGTCGAGCGGAAGCTGGATGTCGGCGCTCAGGCTTCCCTCCAGACTGTCGAACAGCGCCTCGTGATTGCGGATCCAGGCCAGCACGGACTGATCGAGCAGGGCTGGATCGGTATCGAGCGGCGCGGAAGGGTCGCGGGTCCGCTCGCCGGTCAGCGCGCCCTCGATATCGGGGCCGTCCAGCCGCTGGATCATGTGGGCAAGATCGACGACGTAGAAACCGGCATCCTCCACGTCGAGGTTCTCGATGACGATGCTGGTGTCGTTGCGGTCGCTGGCGGTGTTCGACGGCCCGGTGTCATAGGTGATCTCGGCGTCGTCGGGCATCCTCGCCCGGCCGATCAGAAGGGCCGCGCCCAGATCCTGGTCCCGCAGCTCGAAACCGCGGGCCCAGAGCCCGCGCAGCTTGGCGGACATCGATCCGTCCTCTCCCATCTCGATGGCCAATAAGCTGCCGCCGATCCCGCCGTCGTTGAGCGACCGGCCGGCGCGCAGCCGGGTGGAGTGGCCCTCGTTGACGTAGGCCAGGATGTTCGTGGCGCTCCAGTTGGTCAGATCGACCGTGATCGGCCCCTGCTCGCCGCTCTCGGGATCGATCGCCTCCAGGAACCCCATGCTGCCGCTCACGGCCTCGAAATCGAGCCGGGTCCGAAGGTTGGCGCCCATCTGCACGCCGATCTGCCGCGCGAGCATCGCGCCGGTGGAGACCGAGCCGAGAAGCGTGGGCGTCGGCGTGTCGAGCCGGATGCTGAAGGGCTCGCCCGGCAACGGGCCGTGCAGGTCGATATTGCTGATGCTGGCGTCGAGCCCTCGGGGGATATCGATATAGACCCCCTTGTCGCGCAAAAGCAGCCGCTGGCCCTGCAGGGCCACCCGGTCGAGATGCAGCCGGCGGATGTCGATGCGCTCCACCGCGCTCTGCTCGGTCGGCGAGCTGCCCGGCGCCGGGGCCTCGCCCTCCGGCCGGTCTTGCCGCAGGTGCAGGTCCATCTTCAGTTCCAGCCCCTCGGCCGTCACGGTGGAGGCGTTGCCCGTCGCCTCGCCCGAGGTGGAGGGTTCCAGCTTGTAATTGCCGCTGTCGAAGGTCAGCCCGCCCAATTCGATCTCGTCGATGACCAGCCCTTCGCTGTCGCCCGGCCCGATCTGGACCAGCCCTGCGCCGTAGCGGAAGCTGCCGATGCGGCCATGCGTGATGGACAGATCGGTGCTCATGGTGGTGGCCCCGTCGCGGCTCTGCTGAACGCCGCCCTCGATGTCGAAGCTGTCGATGCCGCCGGTCATCTGCAGGCCATCGTCGCTATACCCCAGATCGGCGAAAGTGATGCCCTCGGCATCCACATCGGTGAGCAGGGCGGTGACCGCGGTGTGCCGGTCGGCATCCGTGCCCTCCGTGGCGGTCAGCACCGTGCTGGCGACGAAATCGGCATTGTCGATGCGCCCTCGGCCGCCGGAGACGTCCAGGCTGTCGGGCCCCATGGCAATCGTAAGGTCCTCCAGCAGCAGTCCCTGGATCAGGGGGATCGCTCCGCCTTCATCGAGCGTCCGCTGGAAGAGGTCGACGTGGATGGTCGGCGGATCGCGATAGCCGATCTCGGGCGCCGAGACGCTGCCAATGCGCAGCTCGTCGAGCTCCACCCGGCTTCTGTCTTCGCCCTCGGTCACGTAGTCGACACGCAGATAGAGGTCGGTCAGCACGGCGCCCCGCGCCTCCATCCGTGTGGCGCCCGAGGCCCAGGCGATCCGCGGCATCTCGACCCGCGGCATGCGCAGGCTGCGCACATGCCACGTGTCGCCGCGCGCCTCCAATGCCGCGGAAAGCTGCGCGCGCCGAACGATCACCCGGCCCCTGCCGTCCCCGGCGCGCAGGTCCACGGCGCCTTCGGTCAGGTCGATCTCGTTGAGGCCGATATCCATGTCGCCGTTGTTGAAGAGCCCGACGGTGATCGCCGGCGCCGCACCCTGAGCGCCGGCGTCGAGCTGCCCTTTGGCGGCAAAACTCTCGGCAAAGCTGCCACTGACCTGCGCCGCCTCCAGCCGCTGGATCGCGATCTGCCCGGCCATCGTCATCTCTTCGTCGGCCGGCATGCGCACGGAGAAATCCGAGATCGTCACGTCCCCGAAGGCGCCGCCTTCGGCGATGGCCTCCATGCCCACGGCCCCTGCGGCGTCGAACCCGCGATAGCCCAGCTGATCCGCCTCGATCCGACCGATGTGCAGGCGGTCTATGAGCAGGGTCGAACTGTCTAGGCGCGAGAAGGCGGGGTCGCGCGCCTCCGGCCCGCCTTCGGCGCCATCGCTGTTGACCGCCTTGCAAGGGATGCGCAGGTCGAGCGCGATGTCCCTGAACAGCGTCGCGCCATGCGAGAAGAACTGCGATGTCGCGGTGCGATAGTTCGCCGAGTCGAGGGTGAAGTTCTCGATACGGAAATTCTCGACCGAAAGGCCGTGCCGGTCGAGCCGGACGATGCCCTCGAAGCCTTCCACGAGGATACGGTCAGCGCGGTTCGGGGTGGCGCCCAGCCGGGCATGCTCGACCAGCAGGCTGTCGCCGCCCACAACCGCGACCTGGAACTGTCCGGACGGGTCCGACAGCGCGCCGGATCCGGCTTGCGGCAATCCGATCTGCCCGTGCAGGCCGACGCCGTGGATGCGGTTTGCGGTCATCGCGCCGGAGCGTACCTCGCGGAGATCGAGATCGCCGATATGGGCGTTGCCTCTGGCCCGCGTCGCCCCGGCCGCCGCCTCGCCCTCGCGGGGGGCAAGCCGCCCCTCATGGGCCGGCTGCGCACCAAGCCGGACCTGCCGCGCTTCGAGGCGTCCGATGCTGGACCCGAAAAGCGCCGCCAGCTCGCGCCGCAACTCCACCAGGCGCCGGCGATGGGCCAGCCTGGCTGCCGGGGCTTCCGGCTCGCCCGCGCTTCGCATGCCCTCGAAGACGGTCAGCTGGCTGCCGAGCGCGTCGAGCCGGGCCCGTTCGGCATCGAAGGCGGGAATGCCCGGCAGTTCCATCCGTGCCGCCTTCACGTCGGCCGCGCTTGGAATATCGCCTTCGACGACGATGCCGGAGATGGATGCGCTCGGCAGCTCCATCGAGAAGGACGTGTCGGAGGGCGCGCCACCCTCGGGGCGGGTCTGCAGCGCTTGCGGCCCGAAGCGCACGAACCGCTCGATCTGCTGCTCGGTGGTCAGCTGCTCGACGCTGAATCCGGCCAGGCTGCGGAATTCGCCTTCCCCGTGCAGATCCTCAATCACCATGTCGTCGACCTGCATCGATCCGTCCACGTCCGCGACGGTGATCTGCCCGATGTCCACGATCCCGCCCATCGCCCCGCCGATGACGCGGCCCTCGGCCTCCTGCAGCTCGGCCAGGCGGCGCGACTGTTCGGGCGTGAGCCGCCCGTCACGGTCGTTGAGGCGCCTTACCAGCGCCAGGTACTCCATCTCCAACGGCTCCATCCGCGCCAGGTCCGCCTCGGCCGCCTCAAGCCGCGCTTCAAGCTCCTCGCGGGTCTCTCCGGCATCCGTCCGCCCGATCCGGCGCCGCAGCGAGGCGATCAGCAGGCGGGAATAGGCGGCGCGGTTGGTCGCGGCGGCCATCCGCGCGTCTCTCACGCTGACCTGCCCCACGCGCTGCCCGCCGGACGTGTGGAACTCCTCGACGGTAAGATCGGCGAACGACAGCTCGATCCGGTCGAAGAGCGCGAGCCGGTCCAGCGGATCGTCCACCAGCTGCTCCCCGCTGACGACCAGGCGCCAGAGCGCCGAGACGACCATCCCGAAGACGTGGCCCGCCACGCTGTCATCCACCGCGGCGGCGGTGAAGTCCCCGGCCGCCATGTGCAGTGTCGTGACCGAGGCACGCCGCGCGGACTGGACGCCATCGCCCGCGGCGACGACAGGGGTCTCCACCTCCATCTTCGCGGCGTCGAGCGAGAGGCGGGTCAGCGCGATCAGGCTGGCGCGCTCGAAGCCGATCTCGAGCCGCAAGCCACTGACCGTGACCGGCCCGGTGCGCAGCGTAGAGGCTCCGGTGATGTTGCGCAGCGTATCGAGCCGCAGCTCGCGCGCCGTGACAAGGCCTTGCCCGGTCTCGAGGTCCAGCAGGACGTCGATGACGTTCGTGGTGCCGCGCAGGGCGTCGCGGTTCTCGGTGGTGACCGGCGCGCGCTCTCCGGGGCTGCGGGAAACCTCGGCGGAATGGTGCAGACGGCCGCCGCGCACGTGCTGCAGCTGCTCCAGATCGGCGGTCAGCCGGATCGAGGAAAGCGTGCTGTCGATATATTCCGACCCAAGGATCTCGGGACCGCGCGTGTAGCTGTAGTTGAAGTCCAGCTCCTTCCAGCGCGCCCCGAAGAGCTGGCCCCAGACGCTGCCGTGATCGACTTGCAGATCGGGCGCGGCCTCTTCCCACGCGGTCCGCGCTGCCGCGGGATCGTAGAGAAGGTAGCGCGCCACGATGGCGCGCGATGCGGGGCGCCCGGCGCGGTGCAGAAGCTCGGACGTCTCGAAGACGTAATCGCCCTCGCCCGCCGCCAGGGCCATCTCGATGACCGCGATCAGCTGGTCGTCGTGGGTGCCGTCCCAGATGCCGTGATCGTCGAGCCGCAGACGGATCGCGTTCGTGCCGGTCTCGTCCAGCTCGGCGCGGAACCAGGTGGCGGCGGCATCGCCGAGCGTCCGGTTCGAAAGATTCTCAAGCATCCGCCCCCAGGGTGCGCCGCCCTGGGCCGCCTCCAGCGCCTCGCGATCCGATTGCGGCAGGGCGCGCACCAGCTGGAACGCCAGGAACGCCTCGCGCGGATCGACGGACTGGAACCATCCGCTGTCGTCGAGCAGATCCAGGATCCGGGCGCGCGCCAGCATCGGATCGCGCGCCGCCATGATCGCGGCCATCTGAGGCCAGGTGTCGCGGGCGGTCAGCTTTTCGGGGGCGAGGCCTTGCAGGAACGGGTCCAGCAAACCTTCGGCATCGAGGTGCCGCACGAGGGTCGGCAGCACGGCACTCGGTCGGCCCGCGCGGACATCCCCGGCAGCAGGCACGTCCAGCCGGGCGATGGAAAGAAGCCTGTCAAGGCGCGGCGCGGTAGGATCGCCGGGTTCGGCATCGCGGAACATGGTCAGGGTGGTGCCAACCAGGTCTGCCTCGCTGCCCCGCAGACCGCCCGGCGCATAGAGCCTTTCCGCCTCGATCAGCTCGCCCTCGGCGTTGCGCGCAACTTCCGGCAGGCGGAAATCGTCGGAGCGGCGGAACTCGTCCGGCAGCGCGTCGAGCATCCGGCGCAAAGCGGCGCCATCCTCCAGAGCACGGAAGCGCTCGCGCTCGGCCAGCGGCATCGCCATGACGATGTCGTAGGCCAGCATCGCCTCGCGCTTGTCGACCCAGCCAAAGATCCACCAGCCGGGATCCAGAAGCTCTTCCACGAGGGCAAGGTTCAGATGCGGCGCCCGGGCGGAGATCAGCAGGCGGAAGGCGTCGCCCCGCGCGGGCTCCCGCCGGGCATCGGCGGGCAACCGTGCGATGAGCCGGTCGATGGCGCCTTGCGCGTCGAGATCCGCCGCGATGATCCGTAGGGCGGCCATCGAAATCGCGTCTTGGGGGGGCGCAGGGCGGTCTTCGGCAACGGGCGGCCGGGCCGCACCCTGCCCCTGCCTGCGAGCTTCCGTCTCGTCTGCATCGGCTTGGGTCGGCAGGCCGGCCTTCGGCTCGCTGCGCGGGTCCGGCATCGGCGTCACGTCCAGCCCGGCGATGAGGTCCAGCGCCTCCTGCGCTTCGCTGCGATCGGGCGACGCCAGCAGCCCCTGAAGGCGCAGGCTCAGGGCATGCACCCGGGCGCGCAGCGCTTCCGCCCCCAGCACCACCGAAACCGCGCGACGCTCCTCCATGGCGGCCTCGCCCGCGCGGGCGGCCTCGGCATCGTAGGCGCCTGGCACCGTCCGGCGCAGCGCCCGTAGCCCGGCGCCAGCGCGCCCCTCCGACAGGTCGACCTGCGCCTCGTGCGGCAGGTTGCGGAACACCCGCTGCACGGCGATCAGCTCTGCCACGCTCAGCGCTTCGAACTGGAGCGGTTCCAGAAAACTGCCGTCGAGCCGCGCGATCTCGGCCTCCTGAAGCGCCGCCATCACTGCGACGATGGGGGTCTGATAGCGGGCATAGTGATCGCGATCCACCTCGCCGATCAGCCGCATCCGCGCCTCGGCCCCGAGCGCCGCGATCAGCGCCGTGGCCGTCTCGAAGGCCAGCGGCTCCAGGATGCGAAGCGCCCGCTCGACCTCGCCATCGGTCACGATCAGCCCGGCCATCAGCCGCTCGATCGCCGCGAGTTCAGGGGCGTAGTTTCGCGCCACCAGGGTTTCCAGCGGAAGGACTGCGGGACGCGGGTCGGTGGCCGGGGCCTCGAAGGCCGGGGCGGTGAGACGCTCCAGTACCGGGATCAGCGGGCGCCCGAGGGCGGCGCGCGCGCCGTTGGCCCGAGCCTCAGCCTCCGCACGGCGTGGTGCGGTCGTCACCGCCCCAGCCATGCGTGCCTGGGCGGCATGGCTCAGTTCGTGCGCCAGAAGCGCCCGCCCGCTTGCCGCGCCGGGATCGAAGAGCCCCGGATCGAGTTCAACCAGCGATGCCCCGGCCCTGCCGCGCGCGGCATGGGGGCCAAGGGCCCGGCCGGCCCCAGCATCCACCGCAACAGTCAGGCCCTCCAGCCGCAGCCCGAGGCCCTGCGCCATCGCGCGGATCAGCGCCTCCGTCGCCGCCCGCCGCGGCCCCTCCGCCATCCGCAGATCGGGGGTCGCGCCGGTGGGCGCGACCTGGGCTTGCGCCGCCGCGCCATCGCGTTGCGCCTCGACGGGGGTGGCCGTGCTGCGGGTCATCGGACGAGCGCCCGCGCCACGCGCCGCGCCAGGTCGCGCCCGAATGCCTCGGCGCTCTGGCCCGGGCGATGCGGCATCTCGATCCGCCCCGGATCGCGGTGCACCTCGCCTTCCGGGGGCCGGCTGGCCATCGCCGTGGGAAGGGCCCGCTGGAAGCTGTCCGAAGCGCGCCGCGCCCAGGCACGGCCGGCCCCGTGGATCGCCAGCGTCTCGATCTCCACCTCGAACCCGCGACCGCTCATGCCGACCACCCGGCCACTTCGCCCGGCGTCACGGGCTTCTCGATATTGGCGCATTCGATCATGGCGCTGGCCAGCAGGTGCGACATGTCGATGGGCCGCGCCGCATCGGCGGCCAGGAAAGCCGCGTTGACCGCGACGTTGCGAATGTGCCCCGCGGTGAGCTCCAGCCGCGCGAGTTTCTCCCAGGCGAGGGCGCCGAGCGCCGCCTCGGGCGGGAAGACGCAGCGCCAGATGCGCAGCCGCGCCTCGTAGTTCGGGAAGGGGAATGTCACGGCGAAGCGGATGCGCCGGGCGAAGGCATCGTCGAGCGCCGCGCGCATGTTGGTGGTCAGGATCGCCAGGCCGGAATATGCCTCCATCCGCTGCAGCAGATAGCTGACCTCGATATTGGCGTAGCGGTCGTGGGCGTCGCCCACCTCGGAGCGTTTGCCGAAAAGCGCGTCGGCTTCGTCGAAGAGCAGGATCGCGCCGGTGCCCTCGGCGGCATCGAACAGCGTGCCGAGGTTCTTCTCGGTCTCGCCGATGTACTTTGAGACCACCGCCGAGAGGTCGATCCGGTAGAGATCGAGGTCGAGCGCGTTGGCCAGGACTTCCGCGGCCATGGTCTTGCCGGTGCCGGAGGGCCCGGCGAAGAGCGCGGTGATCCCGAGGCCCCGGTTCGATCTCGCGCCGAAGCCCCAGTCCTGATAGACCCGGTGCCGGTGGCGGACCTGGGCGACCAGGGTCTTTAGGCTCAGCATCGCGTCGGGTGGCAGGATCAGATCCTCCCATCCGGCGCGGGCGTCGATGGGCAGGGCGAGGCTGCCAAGCCGCAGCCGGGCAGAGCGCCGGCAGGTCTGCCAGAGGTCTTGCGCCCGGATCGGGCGGCCGGGCGGGATCGTGGCCGCGATGGCGCCGATCTCCGTCTCGGAGAGGTCGAAGGTCTGGGTCAGCCCGTCGATGCCGCTGCCCGCGCTGCGCGCCCGCCGCCCGAGCGCCCTTCGCCAGAGCCCCGCCTGCTCGCGTCTGTCGGGCGGGTGCAGGTGGAAGACCGGCACGGTCGGCGCCAGAAAAGGCTGCTGACGGCCGGCGACGAGGATCGGCCCCGGCTGGCCCTCGATCAGATCGGCCAGTGCCGCGGCATCCGCGCTTTCCCCTGTCTCGATAAGCAGTGCCGAGCCGGTCAGCCGCGCCTCGCGTTCCCAGAGCCGCGCGAGGCTCTCGCGCTCCGCCGGCGCGGCCGGCAGGCTCGCCAGGTCCAGCCGCCGCAACGGGCGCGCGCCCACCGCACGCGCGGCCGCGATGCGCATGTCGTCGCGGTGCCGGCCGGTCAGGGCAAGCACCGGGACGTCGCCCGCCGCGATCAGGGCCACCATCGGCTCCACCTGCGCGCGAAGGCCTTCGGATCCCGCCGGCAAGTCGCCGGGCGCCCTGAAATAAGGGGCCAGCCGCGCATCCAACCCTTGCCCCGGTCGCGGACCGGGCGCCAGGAGCGCATGCAGAACCCGCTCGTCCACCCGCAGCTCCGAGGCCAGCAGCCGCGCAGGCGTGGACAGTTCGACCAGCCGCAGCCGGCGCAGGGGCCGGTCGGGCGCGGTCGCTCCCCAGTCCGGCGCCTCCAGTGCCGCGAGCGCCAGCGCAAAACTGGCGAACCCAGCCTTCGGATCCCCGGCCACCCGCGCCGCCAGCGCGGCGATCTCGCCGTTCAGCTCGACCCCGATGGCCAGCGCCAGGGTATCCGCCTCGAACGGCGTCAGCCCCAGCCGCAGGCCCAGGGCAGCGATCGGACCCTTTCGGCGCGGCGGCAGATCGGGGGCACCCTGTGGCTCCGCGGCACGCACCAGTAGCAGCCCGATCCGCGTCAGCTCGGCGCTGAGCGCGGCGTTGCCGCCCGTCTTGCCAGCGGTTTGCTGCAGCGTGAGGCCCATCAGACGGTCACCTCCGGCCCGTCGTAGACGTCGCCCGAAGCCTTCAGCACGCTGTCGGCCCCGTCGATGCTGGCGCGGACCAGCCAGGGGCCGCGGGGCAGGCGCGCGAAAGCGAAGCCGATCTCGGTGACCGTTTCCGCCGCGCCTGCACCGTTGTTTGCCGGTGCCCGAAGACGCCGCGTTCCGGGGCCTCCCGCAACGTTCAGCAGGACCGCCGCCGACTGGTCGCGCCCCACCGCGTGCCCGAACGTCACCGTGAGGGTTCCGCTCGCCACCGGTACGCCATCTGCCGTGTCTGTCTCTGCAACGTCCGTGGCCATGCCTGCGATCACCGGCCGCACGGCCACCGCGACGGCATTGGAGACGTCCGTCACCGGGGTCACGGGGGCGGCCGGCTCGGCCCGCGTCCGCACCGCGCGAACACCGTGAAGCCCGGCCCGAAGATCCGTGAGCCCGGAAAGGTCCACCTCGATCCGCGAGGCGCCGATCGCCTCAGGCGCCGGGGTCGCCACCACGCCCCCGATCTCCAGATGCGTCTCGCCGGGCACGAAGCCCTGCCCGCGCGCGACCAGAGCCGTGGCCGGGGTCACCGGATCCGCAGGCCCCGAGGAACCGCCCGCCGTGTCGAGCCTCAGCGAACTGGCCGCCACCGCCATCCCTTGCGGGCTGCGCACCGGGGGGGCCGAAACCCCGGCCGCCCGCGGTTCGATCAGCACCACCGAGACGCGATAGGCCAGCGTCGGGCGGTACTGTCCCTGGATCGCCGACCACAGACGCGACATCTCCTCACCGTCCACCGGCTGCGGCAGGACGTGGATCATCTCGATCTGCCCATCGAGGCCACAGGAGGCCAGAATCGGCGGAACCAGCGGATCGGGCGGCTGGGGGGACAGCGCCCGACGGATCGCCTCGCGCGTCAGCGTCGCGTTCTCGTGCAGCGCCAGCGCCGCATGGCCCATCAGCATCTCGGGCTGAAAGGGCTCGGTGCCATAGGCCGTGACGAGATAGTGCAGATCCAGCGGCAACAGGGGCCCGGAAACCAGCGAGCCGGCAGCGCTGCGGGTGGGCAGGCTCACGTTGCGCATGGCGGTGTTGAGCGAGACCTGATGCAGGAAGATGTTGATCTGCGAGGGCTCCGGCGCCCCGCCCGACAGCACCCTGTCAGGGGGAACGGAGGTCACCGGCACCGTCCCCACAACATCTGAGACGCGGGCGGCCGATAGCGCCTCCAGGATCGTGCGGCGCAGCACGGCGGTGACCGCGGCGATGGCATATCCGTCGCTCACCGGCCCCGCTCCAGCTTGTCGAGATAGCCGTTCAGGTCGGTGAGCCGGGGCGCCGGGGCGCTGCCGGAGTGCGGTGGGGATTTGCGCGGCGGGGCAACATGCACCTCGAGGCGCCCGATACTGACGCGGACGGACGGGGGGGCGGGCGCTGGCTCCGCTATCGCGGGCGGGATCGGGGGCTCCGGTATGGGCCCGGGCTCGGCAAGCCGCGGCGGGGCATGGGTCGCCAGGGGGGGGGGCCTGGTTTCCGGGTCCGTGAACGATGCAACGGCCTTGGCTGCCCGGGTCGGCGCGGAGGGGGCGACCGAAGCCACATGCCGCGCCGGGTCTTCGGATCGCGGCGGCTCCGGGTCTGCCGGCGTGCCCGCGGGCTCCCTCTGCCCCACCCGCTGCACGCTCCGTATCACGAAGGAGGACCCCTCGGTGATCCCCTCGTCTGCCCTGCCCTGCGCCGGCTCGCGGTGCTTGCCTGCCATGGAGGGCTCCGCGATGTCAGCAGGCGGTGGGACGTCCAGGGAAGCGTTCGGTGCGGCCGCGCGGGGCTCGTATTGACGCCTTACCGGGCGGATCGGCGCTGCCTCGGCTGGCGGCGGCGCTGCCGGTTCCACAATCGTCGAACGGGTCGGCGGCTCGGGCTCCAGCGACGGCGGCCTGCGGGGCGGCACAGTCGGGCTTTCGCCGGCCATCCGAACCGGACTACGGAGCCATTCCATCTGGCCTTCGCCACCGTCAGTTACCCGGCCAGGTTCCGGCGCCTCGACCAGCCGCTCCTGCGCGACCTCCTGAAAGCCCGGGCCTTCGCGCTCGGCCGGATCGAAGCGGCTGGGGATCACGGGCCGCAATCCGCCGCCTTCCTCCCGCACCCGGCGGGCCAGCCTATCGAACAGATTGCTCACGGCCCCACCATCTCGAGATAAGCCTGCCGCCGCGCGGGAGCGAGTGCCAGGATCGCATCCTCCGACCAGCCATAGGCCCGGGCCAGCCTGTCGACCTCGCCCATCGTCTGCTTCGCGCGGGCACTCACCTCCGCCCACACGAAGCCCGGCGGGTCGAAATCCATCTCGAAGTTCGCCCGGCAATCCGGACACTCGAGCGCGAAGGATATGGCCGAGAGGGGATCCAGCAGGGCCAGAGCCTCGGCGATCTTCGGCATCAACGCCTCGGGCACCGGCACGGCTTCCCCTGCCGCGTCCTCGCAACCTGCCACGCTCGCGTCGACGATCGCCCGGCGCAGCACGGCCTCCCCGGCATGCCCGTGCGACGCCGCAAGATCGGCCAGCGCCCCGGCCGTCAGCCGCTGCAACCGCACGGTCACGCCCGCGCCCGCGATTTCGCTCGGCGCCGCCTCAGCCTGACCGTCCGCCGCCAGAAGATCGCCGATGCCGAACCGCGCCTCCACCTCCGCGCCACAAGCTGCGCAGGGGCAGCGCGCCGTCACCGCATCGCCGATCAGATCGCGCCGCAGCGCCAGCAGCCGCGCATCGCGGCGGCCGAGCGGCTCCGCCTCGATCCGGGCCAGTGCCGCACCTTCCGCCGCCGCCACCATGGCCGAGGCCCGGCGCCGTTCGGGGGCACGCATCCCATGCTCCCAGATCCGCAAGATCGTAGGCAGGCTGGTGGATCGCATTGCTTTACCTCTGCGCGCGACCGTCCCCCGCGTCAGACGGGTTCGACGAAGCTCGGCTCCTGCGGTTCGGTGACGTCGTAGTCGCGCTCCCAGCCCTCGTTCTCGAGCTTCAGCATCTGGATCGCGACCGCGTTGGCGTTGGCATCCAGATCCGGCAGCGACTGATACTCCGAGACCCAGCAGCGGAAGATGCGATACGAGATCGCCACCTGCCCCGCTTCGTTGAACAGCTCCAGGATCACCGGCTTGCGAAAATCGGCGAGCGACACCTCGCCGCCGGGCTGACTGCCATAGTTCCAGATCTTGTTCGCCCAGCGTTCGAATTCGGCGTCGTGCGTCACGCCGCGCTCCAGCGTGATCGCCTCGTATTCCGTGCGCCCCGGCGACTTGCGGCTGGAGGAGGGGTCTCCCCCCTCGCGATGCTTGATGACCTCGGTCGTGCGCTTCAGCGCCGAGACCTTCGAGACCCCGGCCACATAGCGGCCATCCCACTTCACCCGAAACTTGAAGTTCTTGTAGGGGTCGAACCGTGCGGCGTTGACGGAAAATTCTGCCATCTGATCTATCCCCTCCGGCTCACTCTTGATTGACGATCTGCTGGATCGACAGAATGACGAACTCCGCCGGTTTCAGCGGCGCGAAGCCCACCACGACATTGACGATCCCCCGGTCGATATCGAACTGGGTGGTGGTGGAGCTGTCGCACTTCACGAAATACGCATCCCGCGCCGACAGGCCCTGGAACGCGCCCTTGGTGAAGAGGTCGTGCATGAAATCGCCGATCGAGGTACGCAACTGCGACCAGAGCGGTTCGTCGTTGGGTTCGAACACCGCCCACTGGATGCCGCGATACAGGCTCTCTTCGATGTTCAGCGCCAGGCGGCGGACGGGGATGTACTTCCATTCCGACGCCCGCACATCCGCCCCGAAGCGGGTGCGCGCGCCCCACGAGATGTTGCCGTAGACCGGTAGCGAGCGCAGGCAGTTCAGGCCAAGCGGGTTCAGCAGCCCGTTCTCCGCATCGGTCAGCTTGTAGACCGGTCCGGTCACGGTGCGCAGCGACGCATCGGTGCCCGCTGGCGCTTTCCAGATGCCGCGCGCCCCGTCGGTGCGGGCATAGAGGCCGGCCAGCACCCCGCTCGGCCCGAAGGCACGGGGGCGGTATTCGTCGGACGGGTCGGGGATGCGGACGCGCGGAAAATAGGCCGCCGCGTTCGGCCCCGCCACCGTCAGCCCGCCGGAGATCCAGGCCAGCGCCGCATCGACGTCGTTCACCCCGGGCGGCGGATCGATGATCAGGAAGGCCCGCCGCCGCTCGCAATAGCTCATGGCGGCTGCGAAAATGGCGTTCGGGTCCACCGCGGGGTCGAGCACGTCGCTGTCCGAGACGCTGGCGCGCGTGGCATCGGGGATGGTCATGATGTTGAAGAGGTCGATCTTCTCCAGCGCATGGATGCCGGTGAAGGCCTCGGCAGAGCCGATCAGATCGGCGGTCCGTGGCAATTGCGTGCCGTCTTCGCCGGTATCGGCGGCCGCCTGCCCCGCCTCGGTCGCGGCGCTTCCCAGGGCATAGTGCGCCACGTTCGAGGTGGCACCGTCAAGGTTGAACGCGGCGAGCGATCCGGGGCTGACGCCATCCAGCGAAAGGACCGTATCCGCGGCATCGGGGTAGAGCGCCGCATCGAAATCGCCGATGATACGCAAGCCGAGGCCCGATGCCGTCAGCACCACGCGCACGCCGGCGCCCGGCAATGCCGCGTCGAGCGCGGTCGCAATCCGCCGTTCCACGTGCCGCGCCAGCCCCGCCATCGTCGTCGGCAGCGTCTCTCCCTGCTGGGCGAGGCGAACGTTGACGTCCGTGATCCCGCTCGGGCGGGAAGCCGTGACCGTGATCTCGATGGCTTCGGTCGTGTCGATCGGCGGGGCAATGGCACCGTCGGTGACCGTGAAATCGCCGCCGACCAGGCCGGTCTGTGCCGGGCGGCCGCCGGGATCGGTGCCCGGCACGGCAACGCGTACCAGATCCGAGCCGTTGACCGGATCGTTGACGACCTTCTGCACGTAGCGCGGCGAGGCGGCGCTGGACGAGACGTTGCGGAAGCGTTCGCTGGCGCCCGTCGCCAGATCGCGCAGCGACAGGTTGAAGGCATCGCCATCGGCGGCCCCGTCGTGATCCACCTCGGCCACGACCCGGTTGCCCCAGGCCCCGCGGCTGCGCGCGGTCAGCGTGAAGCTCACCCCGGCGCCGCCCTCCACGCCGTCACGGAGATCGATGGAGGCGGCCACCGAATCCGGCTTCGGCACACGCACGACCACGGCCTGCCCGCCGCCGTTATCGAAGAAATGGCGGACGTGATGCGAAACGAGGCTGTCGCCCGTCACCGCCCCGAACCGTCGTTCGTAATCGGCGAAGCTCAGCAGGCGGGTGGCCAGATTGTCGTGGCCGCGGGCCGTGTAGCCGACGAAGGCGGTAATCGATGTCGGGATGCCCGCAATGGTGCGGCTGCCCGACGGGAGCTCCTGAATGTAGACGCCCGGATAGCTGACACTGACCGGCATATGCCCCTCCATCGATGCTGCGCTGCCGGCATGCGGAGCCGCCGGCGAAGATTGCTTGCGAAATAGTTCAAGCGTTCATTGAAACTTAACCTAACGTGAACCGGCGGAACGATTCCGTCAACGGTTGGCTGCCTGACTTGACAATTCTATTCGATCGGCAAGGGGATCTTGCCGTTCGAATGGGTCGCCCAAGATCGCGCCCCCGCCTCGCAGGGGCTCTTGGACGCGGCGCCGGCTTTGGCCCGGACTGCGCACGCCGAGGCCGGTACCCGGAAACAACCCTTTGCGGCATCCCCTGGCGAACCTATGCTGTGCGCAGGGATGGCAATGGGGAGGAGACGGCAATGGGCATCGACAATGACAGCTTCATGCAGGTGTGCGCGAGCGTGGAGCGCTTCGTGGTTCAACGGCTTATTCCGGCGGAAACTCGTGTGGAGCTGGAGGATGAAGTTCCCCCCGAGATCGTCGACGAGATGCGAGAGATGGGCCTTTTCGGCCTGTCGATCCCCACGCAATACGGGGGCCTTGGCCTCAGTCTGACCCAGGAGGCGCAGGTGCTGCAGATCGTCGGGCGCACCTCGGCTGCGTTCCGTTCGGTCTTCGGCACCAACGTGGGGATCGGCAGTCAGGGCATCGTGATCGACGGAACGCAGGCGCAGAAGGACGAATACCTGCCGAAGCTCGCCACAGGCGAGATCATCAGCTCCTTCGCGCTGACCGAGCCCGATGCGGGCTCCGATGCGGCCGCGATCCGCACGTCCGCACGCCGGGAGGGCGACGACTACATCCTCGACGGCACCAAGCGCTACATCACCAACGCCCCCCGCGCGGGCCTGCTCACGGTCATGGCGCGCTCCGAGGAGGGCGTGAAGGGCGCCGCCGGGATCAGCGCGTTCCTCGTGCCAACCGACACGCCCGGCATCACCATGGCCAAGCCGGATCGCAAGATGGGCCAGCGCGGCACGAAAACGTGCGACGTCGTCTTCGACGGCGTCCGCGTGCCGGCGGCCAACATCGTCGGCGGAGTTGCGGGGCGGGGCTTCAAGACCGCCATGAAGGTGCTGGACCGAGGGCGGATCAACATCGCGGCCACCTCCGTGGGAACGGCGAGCCGGCTGATCGACGAGGCCCTGGCCTATGCCCATGAACGCCGCGCCTTCGACAAGGCGATCGCCGAGTTCCAGTTGGTCCAGGCGATGCTGGCCGACAGCAAGACAGAATACTACGCCGGCCGCACCATGGCGATGGACGCGGCCGAGGTCTTCGACCGCGAGGGCGCGGCCATCGAAGAAGCCGCCTGTGCCAAGTACTACTGCACCGAAATGGTGGGGCGCGTGGCCGACCGGGCCGTGCAGATCTTCGGCGGCGCCGGCTACATGGCCGAATATCCGGTGGAGCGCTTCTACCGCGACGTGCGGCTGGCCCGGATCTACGAGGGCACCAGCCAGATCCAGCAGCTCGTCATCGCGCGGCAGATGAGCAAGAAGTACCGGCAGGGATAGCGGCATGTTCGAGACGGGTCTCTACCGCGGCCGCACGGTGCTGATCACCGGTGGGGGCACCGGGCTTGGTCGAACGATGGGAGAGCGTCTGGCCGGCCTCGGCGCCGATCTGATCATCACCGGCCGGCGGGCGGAGGTGCTGCGCCAGACGGCAGCGGAGATCGAGGCCGCGCACGGCGTTCGCGTGCGCACGGCAGCCTTCGACGTGCGCGATGCCGCCGCCGTGGAGGCAGCCGTGGAGGCGATCTGGGCCGCGGGCCCGCCCGACACGCTCATCAACAACGCCGCCGGCAACTTCACCGCGCGGTTCGAGACGTTGAGCCCGCGGGCGGTGGATGCGGTGCTGGGCATCGTCCTGCACGGCACCGCCTACATGACGCTGGCCTGCGGCAAGCGCTGGCTCGCGGCGGGTGCGAAGGCCACGGTGATGTCGATCACGGTCACCTACGCCTTCACCGGCGCGCCTTACGTCGTGCCATCGGCGATGGCCAAGGCCGGGGTTCTGGCGATGACGCGGAGCCTTGCCGCGGAATGGGGGCCGAAGGGCATCCGCTTCGTCGCCGTGGCGCCCGGGCCCTTCCCCACCCCGGGCGCGTGGGACAACCTCTATCCCAAGCCCGGCCTGGGCAAGATGATGGAGGAGCGCCCGCCTGTCGGCCGCCCCGGCCGGCACGACGAGTTCGCCGATCTCACCGCCTATCTGCTGAGCCCGCAGGCGGGCTTCATCCATGGCGAGCAGATCGTCATCGACGGCGGCAACTGGCTGAAGAAGGCGGCGAGCTTCTCAGAGCTCGACGCGCTGACGGAAGAAGACTGGGCCGCGATGGCGCCGGCAAGCCGCGGCAAGTCCGGCTCGTGACCGCACCCGAAGCCGCCCATTGGGACGATCTGAGCGCCTTCTCCGTGGAACTGGGGCTGCAGGTAACCGAAGCGGTGCCCGGGCGGGCACGGATCGTCTGCGATTGGCAGCCGATGTTCGCCAACATGGCAGGCGTCGCCCATGGCGGCGTCGTGACAGCGATCATGGACACGGCCTGCGGCGTCGCGCTGACGGCCGGGGCCGACGGCAAGCGCGCCGGAAAGGTGGCCACGGTCTCCTTCGCGCTCAGCTTCCTCGCGCCCTTCGCCGAGGGGGACCGTGTGACGGCCACGGCGCAGGACGTCGGCGGCGGCAAGTCGCTCCGCACGGCCCAGGTGCGCCTCGAAGGCCCGAACGGAACGGTTCTGGCAACGGGCCACGGCGTGTTCCGGCGGATCGGCTGAGGGGCGCCCGTCGGCCTGGGCCACGCGCCGGATTTCTTTGCGAAACCCGGTCGGTGTCGCCTAGGGTGGGGGCAGGCGCCATGCCGGCCCATCCCCGCGGAGGGGGAGGGCACCGGCCGGGAAAACGGGAGGGAACTATGCGCAACCTTGGAATGAGGCATGTCTGGGCCGGTCTGCTGACCGTTGGTCTGGCAGGACCGGCCGCGGCCGATCTGCCGTCCACCATCGCGGTAACAACCTACGACACCACCGCCGCGGGCTTCGCGCAGATGGTGGCCGTGGGCGCCGCTCTGCAGGAGGCGCAGGGCGTCAACCTGCGCCCGATCCCGGGCAGCAACGACATCTCGCGCCAGGCACCCCTGAAGCAGGGCATGGCGCAGTTCAGCTCGACCGGCTTCGGGGTGTTCTACAGCCAGGAGGGCGTGTTCGAGTTCGCCGACCGCGGGCAATGGGGGCCGCAGGCGGTGCGGCTTGTCATGTCCAACATCTCCGACGGCGGGATCGGCTTTGCCATAGACCCGGCACTCGGCATCACCGACCCATCGCAGCTCGCAGGAGCGCGCGTGGCGCAGATCGTCGGCTCCCCGGCGCTGAACCTGCTGGTCGAGGCGTACCTTGAATTCGGCGGACTGACCTGGGACGACGTGGAAGTTGTCGAGTTCCCGGGCTTCGGCGCGTGGCTCGATGGCTACGTCGCCGGGCAGGTCGATGCCGGCATCGCCGTCAGCGACAGCGGCACGTCGGGCAAGCTGGCCGCAAGCAGCCGTGGCATGGACTGGGTGCTGTTCCCCGAAAGCGATACCGAAGGCTGGGCGCGGCTGAAGGCCTTCGCTCCCTGGTTCGTGGCGAAGACCGTGACCGAGGGCAACAACGTGCCCGAGGGCGGGCTGCCCTTCGCCGTCTATTCGTACCCGAACCTCGTGACCTACGAGGCGACGGACGCCGAACTCGTCTACGATCTCACCAAGGCAATGGTGGAGCTTTTCCCCGAATACCAGGATGCGGCGCCGGGCGCCTATGGCTGGGCGGCAGACCGGCAGAACTTCAGCTACGTGATGCCCTTCGACGAGGGCGCGATCCGCTACTGGAAGGAAGCCGGGCTGTCGACGACGCCGACGATGCCAACGCAGGCCGATCTGCTGAAGCGGCAGCGCGTTCTGATGGAGGCGTGGGACGATGTCGTGGCCGAGGATCACGGCGACGATGCGGCCTTCGTGGAGGCTTGGCCGCGGCCCGCTTCGCGGCGCTGACGGAGGCCGGGTTCAACCCCTATTTCGAGACGTGGTGACGCGCGCGGCGGGTCGATGCCATGACGCATGGCCGCACGAACGCCCGCGACCGCGCGCTGCCGCACTGGATTGCGGGCTGGATCCGCGGCGCGGGGCTGGCTGTGGCGCTGACCGTGCATCAGGTGTTCATCCTGGGGCGGATGACCGGCCTGATGCTGCTGGAGAACGCCTATCTCTATGCCCTTCTGGCACTGCTCCTGCCGCTGGCCTTCCTGATCTTCCCGCTGCGGCTGCGCGGGCACTGGCTCTGGCCGGTCGACATGGCCTGCGCCGCCGCGACGGCCGGGATCCTCGGCTACTACGCGATCATGGCCGAGACGATGATCGTGCAGGCCTGGGAATACACCGCCCCGCAGCCGGCGCGCTACGCGGCGCTTGTGCTATGGGTTTTGGTGATGGAGGCTGCGCGGCGCGCTGGCGGCCTCGCCATCCTCATCGTGATCGCCACCCTTCGCGCTCTATCCGGTCTATGCGGCCTCCCTGCCGGGCGTCTTCTCCGGCTTCGCGATGAGCGTCGAGCAGACGGCGATGTATCACGTGATGTCGATGCAGAGCATCCTCGGCCTGCCCATGCAAGGCCTTCGCCTCGCTGGTCATCGGCTTCCTCGTCTTCGGGGTGACGCTTCAATTCACCGGCGCGGGGCGGTTCTTCCTCGATCTGTCGTTCGGGATGCTGGCCATGTGCGGGGCGGCTGCGAAGGTCGCCGTCTCGCCTCGGGGCTGATGGGCTCGATGTCGGGATCGGTGACCTTGCAACGCGTTGACGACCGGCACGCTGACGATCCCGGCGATGACCAAGTCGGGGTTTCCGCGGCTCTACGCAGCCGGATACAGGCCTGCGCCTCGACCGGCGGCACCCTGATGCCGCCCATCATGGGGGCCACGGCCTTTGTGATGGCGAACTTCCTCGGCATCTCCTACGCCGAGGTCGCCATCGCCGCCAGATCCGCCTCGGCGCTCTATTTCTCGGTCGCGTCTAGCGGGCGGATGCCTATGCGGCGCGGGCCGGGATCAAGGATTGCCGCCCGCAGCTGCCGAGCGTTTCCGCGCCGCGCTGAAGGAAGAGCTGGTACTACGTCGCCGTGCTTCGCCTTCCTCATCTGGATGCTGCTCGGCCTTCGGCGAAGAGGCCGCGGCGCCGTTTTATTCCTCGGCGCTGCTGCTGGCGATCAACCAGGCCTTCTCGCGCCGCGACCGGATGAACCGGGCGCGTTCGCCGCCCTACCTTCGGCCGTGAGCCGCCTGCTGATCGAGATCGCGGCGATCCGCGCCGGCGTCGGAAGCCGGATGGTGGCGCGCTTTGGCGACGGGCATGATCGGCGGGCTGGCGACGGCGTCGTCTGGCCGGCGGGTCGACCCTGCACTTCCGCTGATGGGCGCGCCTGGCGAGCTCCATCCTGGGCATCGGGATGACCGTCACGGCGGCCTACGTGTTCCTCGCCGTGGTGCTGGCGCCCTCGCTGCGTGCAGGCGAGGCTGGAGCCGACTCGCGGTGCACATGTTCATCCTCTACTGGGGGATGCTCAGCTTCATCACGCCGCCCGTGGCCATCGGCGCCTTCGCCGCCGCCCCGTCGCGCGGACGAAGCCGATATGGCGCACGGGCTTCAAGGCGATCCAATCGGCGCGATCATCTACTTCGTGCCGTTCTTCTTCGTGCTGAACGCGGCGCTGCTGTTCATCGGCGCCCGGTCCAGATCGCGCTCGGTCACTCTGCCGGCGCTGATCGGCGTGGCGGTTCTGGCGAACGGGCTGCAGGGCTACGTCTACCCTGATCGGGCCGGTGCCGGGCGGGCCGGTGGGATCAGGCGGTCCAGGCCCTGATGGTAGTGGGCGCCTCGCCTTTCGCGGCCACCCGGCCTGCCGATGCTCGGGATGGGGCATCTGGCCAGCTCGGGCATCGGCGCGCTCATCACCGGGGCGGCGTGGTGCTGGCCGATGGCGCGGACGTGCGGCCGGCGCCCATGGTCGGAGGAACGGGCGGAAGATGGCCCACATGGACCCAAGGGCCGCCGAGGCGAACGTTCTTCGCCAGCCTGCCCGCGCACCTGCACGAGATGCCGCTGCGCCAGGCGAAGGCTCACCCGGACCGGCCAGCCCTCACGGACGAAGCCCGCAGCCTCGCCTACGCCGAGCTTGGCCGCGAAATCGAAGCGACCGCCGCGCGGTTGCAGGCGCATGGCGTGCGCCCGGGCGACAGGGTCGCGCTGATCCCACCGAGAACGCCGTGGCGATACGCGGTGCTGATCTTCGCCCTCAGTGCCTGCGGGGCGGTCGTCTCGCCCGTCAACGCCCGGATCGCGCCGCGCGAGGTCGCGGTGATGCGCGACGCATTGCAGCCGCGCTGCACGATCTACGTCTGCATGCCAGCGACGCCGCGCGCGGCCATGCCGAAGGGACCGATGAACCGCAATCGCCGATCGGGCCATCGGGGGCTATTCGCTCGGCCCCGTCAACGACGGCGCCCTGCGAAAACCGGGCCCGGCGCCACGGCGCTATGGTGATGTTCACCTCACGGCACCACGGGGCAGCCGAAGGGGTCGTCCACAGCCATGCGGCGATCCTCTACCAAGGGGCGAGCCGGCCTTCTCGCCGGGTCGGCCCGCGCGACAGCCTCTACATCGTGGCCCCCCTCGCCCACGCGATCGGCCTCGGCTCGAACCTGGTGACGGCCAGCGTCGCGGGCGCCGAGGCGGTGCTGGCGCCGCGCTTCGACCCCGGCGTACTGGCCCGCGACATCGCGGCAGGCCGGATCACCTTCATGGTCGCGGTGCCGCAGGTCTACGCCAAGCTGCTGGACCACGCGGCGGCGGAGGGGATCGACCTCAGCCACCACGGCATGCGGTTCACCGGAACGGGCGGCGCGCCGGTCGACATCTCGCTGAAGGAGCGGATGAAGGCGGTCTTCGGCCTGCCCTTCGGCAATGCCTATGGCTGCACCGAGATGACGCCGATCACCCGGGTGCCCGACGGGGTCGAGGCGTCGGGCGACGCCATCGGGATCGCGGCGCCGGGCTGCGAGGTGCGGGTCGTCGACGAGCGCGGGCAAGACGCGGCGTCCGATGCGGTGGGCGAGCTTTGGGCGCGGGGGCCAAGCCGGATGCTATGCTATTTCCGCGACGAAGCGGCGACGGCGGCCGCCATCGCTCCGGGCGGCTGGCTGCGCACCGGCGACATGGCACGCCGCGATGCCGATGGGCAGTTCTACATCGTCGGTCGCGGCAAGGAGCTGATCATCCGCTCGGGCTTCAACGTCTATCCGGTCGAGGTCGAGACGGTGCTGAACGCGTATCCCGGCGTTGTGCAATCGGCCGTGGTGGGGCGGCGCGTGGCGGGCGACGAGGAGGTCGTGGCCTTCGTGCAGGCCGCCGCCGGGGTGGTTCTGGATATGGCGGCGCTCCGCGCGCATTGCCGCAAGAACATGGCCGGCTACAAGGTGCCCGCCGAGATCGCCGTGACCGAGATGCCCATCGGCCCGACCGGCAAGATCCTGAAAAGCGCCCTAGCGCGCCGGGCGGCGGGTGAAGCCGCCGAAGCATGATCGCGGGGCCTGCATTCCGGAGGGCAAGACCGGCGGCCGGCGATCACGGATAGAGCGACCCGCCAGAGGCCGCCAGCGCGACCAGCCGCGGGGGCGGTGCGAACCGGGGGCCGTGCAGCGCCGCCAGCCGGTGACCCTCGGCGACGAAGCCCGCGACGCCCCCCTGATCGATCCAGGACATCACCCCGCCCGTCCAGGCCGGGTGCGCCCAGCCAAGCAGCGACCCGACATCGGCCATGCGGGGGTCTGCGATCACGCCCTCGTCCCAGGCGCGCGCGGCTTCGGCCGACTGCGCATGCAGCAACCGTTGGCGCAGTGCCTCAGGAACAGGCTGATCGGCGGAGGCCGGGAAGTAGCGCGGCAAGCTCCGGCCAAAGGCGACGGGGGCCCTTGGCGGGATGATCGTAGAAGCCCGCGCCCACGATCCGCCCCGTCCGCCCCATGGCGACGAACCGCTCGAGAACCTCGAAATCGGGCGTCCTCGCCCACGCCTCTCCCAGGTCGTCGCGCTCCTGTCTGCGGATCCGCAGCATCGTCTCGAGGCCGATCTCGTCGGCCATGGCCAGCGGGCCAAGCGGGTAACCCGCCTGCCGCGCGACGTTCTCGATCAGCGCCGGCGCCGCGCCTTCGGTCAGCAGCCGGATGCCCTCGTTCAGGAAAGCCGAGAATACCCGGCTGGTGAAGAAGCCGCGGCCATCGCCCACCACGATGGGGGTCTTGCCGAGCACCTTGGCCAGATCGATCGCCTCTGCATGGGCACGGGCGCCGGTGGCTTCGCCGAGGATGATCTCGACCAGCGCCATGCGGGGGACCGGGCTGAAGAAATGCATGCCGATGAAGCGTTCGGGCGCGGGCGTGGCACCGGCGAGACCGGTGATCGGCAGCTTCAAGGTGTTGCTCGCGAAGAGAACCTCCGGCCCGGCGGCGGCGATCGCGGCCCGGGTCACCTCGGCCTTCACGGTGCGATCCTCATAGACCGCCTCGATGATCGCGCCGCACCCGGCAAGGTCCTGCAGACTTGCCGTGGGGGCGATCCTGGCGAGGGCCGCGCGGGCCGCGGCTTCTTTCAGCTTGCCTCGGGCGACGGCCTTCGCCATCGAGGTCGCCGCCGCGTCGCGGCCCGCAAGCGCCCCCTCTCCGGTCCGGTCGACCAGCACCACGTCGATCCCCGCGCGGGCAGCTATCTCGGCCAGGCCATGGCCCATCATGCCCGCGCCGATGATTCCGATCCGGCCCGGCGCGAACCGCGTGATGCCCTCCGGGCGTGCCGCGGCCTTGCGTGCCGCGTTGATCGAGAAGAAGGCGCGGATGCGGTTCTGGGCCACGTCGCCCCGGGCAAGGGAGGCGAAGAGCCGCGCCTCGATCTCGAGCCCCGCGTCGATCTCCACCCGCAGCCCCTCGAAGAGGCATGACAGGATCGCGCGGGCGGCCGGGTCGTTGGGGTCCGCGACCTGGGCCGCCGCTGCCGCCTCGATGAAAAGGCGGTGGTTCGCAGGATCGACCGGATGCCCGCCCGGCGGCACGAAGCCGCGCTTGTCCCAAGGTTGGCAGGGCTTCGGATTGGCCCTGATCCAGGCCGCCGCTGCGGCGTGCAGCGCGTCCGGGGCGACGAGCGCGTCGACCATCCCCGCGGTATGGGCCTCTACCGGCATCAGGCGCGCGCCCTTCAGCAGCAGCGGCAGCGCCGCGGCGATGCCGATCATCCGGCCCAGCCGCTGGGTGCCGCCCGCCCCCGGCAGCAGGCCAAGGGACGCCTCAGGCAAGCCGATAATCGCGCCGGGCACGTCCGCCGCCACCCGGTGGTGGCAAGCCAGGCACAGCTCGAACCCGCCGCCGAGCGCCGTGCCGTTGATGGCGGCGACCACGGGCTTGCCGGCAGTCTCCATGGCCCGCAGCATCCGCCGGAACGGGTCCGAGACGACGCGGACCTCGGCCGCCGGGCGGCCGCGCAGGGCGCCGAGCACAGCCAGATCCGCGCCGGCAATGAACTCAGGGCGGGCGGAGGCGAGGATGAGGCCGGTCACGGCATCGTCCGCCAGCGCAAGGCGCACCGCATCGACCAGTTCCGCGCGAAGCGCAGGGCTGAGCACGTTCATCGGCCGGTCGGCGACATCGAGGATCAGCGTGCGGATCCCTTCGGCATCCGTCTGGACGCGAAGGTGCCGGGCCGGACCGTGATCTGCCATCGCCGCCTCCCTGCCAGCCGCGCCTCCCGGCATAAGCGCATGCCGCCTGCCGGGGCAAGCGGCGACGCCCTTGCCGGCCCTCGCCAAACATGGTCCCGTTGCCTGACCCCATCACGGACGGACCGGGCGCCATGACCGAGGCCTACATCTACGACCATGTGCGGACCCCGCGGGGAAAGCAACGCGGCGGTGCGCTCATGACGATCAGCCCGACCGAGCTGGCCGCGGCGCCGCTGCGTGCCCTGGCTGCGCGCAACGCCCTGGATACCGCGCTGGTGGAAGACGTGACCTATGGTTGCGTGGTGGCCGCGGGCGAGCAGGGCGGCTGCATCACCCGCGCCGCCGTTCTGGCCGCGGGCTGGGACGAGAGCGTGCCGGGCCTGCAGATCAGCCGCTTCTGCTCCTCGGGGCTTGAGGCGGTGAACCTCGCCGCCGCGCGGGTGATGGCGGGCCAGGCCGAGCTGACCGTCGGCGGCGGAGTGGAGAGCATGAGCCGGGTGCCGATGGGGTCGGACCGGGGCAGCTGGCAGGCCGACCCGCAACAGACCTTCGCCACCGTATATGTGCCGCAGGGCATCTCGGCCGACCTGATCGCGACGCGGCAGGGCTATTCCCGCGACGACCTCGATGCCTATGCCCTGCAAAGCCAGCAGCGCACGCAAGCGGCCTGGGAGGGCGGGCATTTCGTGCGCTCCGTGGTGCCGGTGCACGACCTCAACGGCGACCCGGTGCTGGCGCGCGACGAGCATCCAAGGCCGCAGACGACGATGCAGAGCCTCGGCGCCCTGTCGCCCGCCTTCGCCCGGGCCGGCGCGGAGAAGGGGTGGGACGCGCGGGCCCTGCTGCGCTACCCCGAGGTCGAGGCGATCCGCCACGACCATACCGCCGGCAACTCGTCGGGCATCGTCGATGGTGCGGCGGCCATGCTGATCGGCAATGCCGAGGCGGGGGTGCGGCTGGGGCTGACCCCGCGCGCCCGCATCCGGGCCTTCGCCGCCATCGGGTCCGAGCCGACGATCATGCTGACAGGCCCGGTCGCGGTGACCGAACGGGCATTGGCCCGGGCCGGGATGCAGGCAAGCGACATCGATCTGTTCGAGATAAACGAGGCCTTCGCCGCCATCGCGCTATACTTTATGGACGGCATCGGCGCGGACCCCGCCCGCACGAACGTCGATGGCGGCAGCATCGCCATGGGGCATCCGCTGGGCGCGACGGGCGCGATGATCCTCGGCACGCTGCTCGACGCGATGGAGCGGCGGGGCCTCGCGACCGGGCTGGCGACCCTCTGCGTCGGCGGCGGAATGGGCACGGCGACGATCATCGAGCGGATTTAGCGGTCGCACGGCAGGCCGGGGCATACCGGCCGGCACCACCCGCGCCAAGCCTCTGCCGCAGGATCAACGCGCCCCCTGGAACCTCCCTTCCCCTTGCGCGCACAGCACCGCGCCACCGGCGCCACAGTACGGAGGGCCCACTCTGCATCGCCAGTGGGGCCCGCGCGATCTCGCCCTATCTCAAGCCGGCAATCATGGGGCCATCCACCCCTGCCACAGGGGGGTTCGGGTGAACGACATGCCAGACGACCGATCCGCCGGGCGGGCCATCGCCGTACCCTCCAGCCGCATCTCGCGGCTGGCGCGGTTGAGCTCCATGGGCGCCGGCGTGGCCGGGAGCATGGCGGCACGCGGGGCGGTACAGCTGGGGCAGGGCAAGCGCCCCATCTTTCGCGATCTGCTGCTGACGCCTGCCAACGTACGCCGCGTGACCGAAGAGCTGGCCCGTATGCGGGGCGCCGCGATGAAGATCGGGCAGCTCGTATCGATGGATACCGGTGAGGTCCTGTCGCCCGAACTGGCGGAGATCATGGGACGCCTGAGGGGGGATGCGCATTTCATGCCGCCCGCGCAGCTTCGGGCGGTCCTGAACGACAGCTGGCACGACGGGTGGCGCAAGGCGTTCGCGCAGTTCGAACGTCCGGCCCATCGCAGCGGCCTCCATCGGGCAGGTCCACCGCGCCCGGCTGCTGGGCGGGCGCGAGGTGGCCGTGAAGATCCAGTATCCCGGCGTCGCCCGCAGCATCGACAGCGATGTGGCGAATGTCGGCGCGCTGATGCGGATGTCGGGGTTGCTGCCTCCGGGATTCGAGATCGCGCCCTACCTCGCCCATGCCCGCACGCAGCTGCGCGAGGAAACCGATTACCTGCTTGAAGGCCGTCGGCTGGCCGAGTTCGGCGGCCTCCTGGCGCAGGACGAACGCTTCGTCGTGCCGGAGCTGCTTGAGGACTGGACGACCGCGAACGTGCTGACGATGTCGTTCGTGGAGGGCCGGCCGATCGAAGAGGCCCAGGCAGCCCCGCAGGTCATGCGCGACCGGATCGTCCACGACCTGATCGACCTGCTGCTCTCGGAGCTCTTCTCCTTCGGGCTCATGCAAACGGATCCGAACTTCGCCAACTACCGGTTTCAGCCTGAAACCGGGCGGATCGCGCTGCTCGATTTCGGCGCGACCAGGGCGTTCGATCCCGCCATCGTGGGGGCCTACCGGCGGCTGATGGCGGCGGGGATGGCCGGCGGCCTGGAGGCGCAGGAGCGGATCGGGGAAGAGATCGGGTTCTTCGCAGCCGCGACCTCGACGGAGCACCGCGCACGGATCGTCGGCATGATGGATATGGCCTTCGCCGCCCTGCGCGCGCCGGGGCCGTTCGATTTCGCCGGGACCGATCTGCCGGACCGGATGCAGCGCGAGGGGATCGCACTGGCCGAAACCGGGTTCGTTCCTCCGCCGCTGCCGATCGACGTGCTCCTGCTGCAGCGCAAGTTCGGCGGGATGTTCCTGCTTGGAGCACGGCTGAAGGCGCGGGCCGAGGTCTCGGGCCTGGTTCGGCGGTATCTGTAGGACCGAACGGGCTTGTACGGTGGCAAGGATTGGGCCCCGCGGCCGGCGCGCTGGGCAGATGACGCCAGGGACGGCCGGCGATCAGGGCGACTTCTGCGCGGCCAGGCCCTGGTTACATCCAACCGGGTGGGCACTATCGCATCGGGCGTCGAATGATGCCGTGCCTGCAGTAGCGTCATACACCCACCGTCAATATTCAACGCCCCTTGCAATCACCGCGTCGGTTGCCCTGGCGCATCCGATATGGGATTTGGACGGTCGCGATGCACGGCACGCAAGATCGGGCCGCGCGGTTGCATGCCCAAGCGGCTGTTTGGCTGGTGGCGTGATGTGACCGGGCGCCAGGGCTGCCCCCCGGCCCCGGCCAGACCGGTCTCCGCCATTACGCCATGAGCATCGCCAGCATCCAGAGGCCCATCCCCGCCATGATGAGGTTCTCCGTCAGCGAGATGAATCCGAGCGGCACGTTGGAGCCGCCGCCGACGCAGGCGCAGGTCAGCTCGCGCCTGTCGATGTAGACGGCCTTTATGACGCTCACCGCCCCGATGGTGCCGATGAAGATTCCGACCGGCGCCACGGCCCAGACCAACGGGCTCGCCTGCCCGATCAGTGCCATCATGCCCACGCCGGCGTAAAGCTCTGCGAAGGGATAGGCGTAGCCGTAGGGCACATAGCGCCGGGCGAGCAGATCGTAGCCGAGGAACCCGTTCACGAACCCCTCGAACGTCCTGCAGCTTCTGGATGGCCAGCGCGACCATGGACGTGGCGAAGAACCACTTGAGCCAGGTCAGGAACGGCAGGCCCTCGTAAAGGTTATAGACGATCGCAAGGGCCATCAGCGCCGTTGACGCGAAGATGGCGATGACGGGGGCGTAGGTGGTGTCGCCCCTCTCAAGGACGCGGCCGCCGAAATGCTTCTTCAGATCGGTGTAACCGCCGATCTTCTGTCCGTCGACGAAGGCGATAGGAGTCGTGTCGACCCCATGCGCGGCCTTGAAAGCATCGACCTCGCCGCGGGTCGTCAGCAGTGTATCGTCGACCGTGTATCCCTTGCGCTTCAGCAGGGAACGGGACTTCAGGCCGAACGGGCAGAGATGCCCCGGCATGGCCATCCGGTAGAGCGCGGCGCTCCGCTGGCCGCTCTGGCTCTTGGCGCGGGCGGTCTCGGGGCCGTCGATCCTGTCGATTGCTGTCATCTGGGTTTCTCCGAATGGTCGCGGATATATCGTTCTCTGTGGGCGATGCCGCGGATGGGCCTCGCGAGCCTGACTGGGTCTTTCCCCGCTGACGGCGATACGCGCGGGGCCGACGCTTCGCCCACCCGGCCGCAAGGCGGAAAGACATGCTGGTAAGGGCTTCAATCGTGATGCGGACCGCGGGAAAGCCATTTAGAAGCAGTTTGGTGCCGGCGGCTCGCCTTCCCTATACCCATATGGGGTATATATGCCGAATGTCGATGGTCGGTTCCATCCAGGGGAGATGCGAGGCCTTGAAGGCGAACAAGCAAAGGACCCTCGACCGGCTCTCGCGGCTCGAGGGTCAGGTCAGGGGCGTGGCCGGGATGGTCGATGCCGATCGCTACTGCATGGACATTCTGGCCCAGACGGCGGCGATACGGGCCGCCGTTCTGGGTGTCGAGAAGCTGGTTCTGGAGAACCACGCGCAGCATTGCGTGCAGATGGCCATCGAAAGCGGCGACCCCGAAGAGCAGCGCGCGAAGTTCGACGAGTTGATCGGGCTGCTGCAGAAGGCCTCCCGTTGACCCGGACCGGAGGGCGCGGGGCAGGCGGCCCGCCCCGCGTCGGTGCCGAATGGCGGGGAAGCCGGCCGGCGCGGTTATCGCACGGGGGCGTTCTCGACGAAAGCGTGGTGTCAGGCGGCTGCCGGCCGACGGAATTAGTGCGCTGCCCCGGGGGAGTGGACCGGCCGGGCGCCTCCGGCTGATCGATCTGGCCCATGCGGCCTTCACCGGGATGGCCCTGGCCCGCCCTTCGCGATAGACCGCCCGCTTTCCAGCACGGTGCGGCCCCGGCATGCTTCCATGGATCCTTCTCGCCACGGCAACGGCCCCGCAGGGCGGCACGCTTCGGCTGTTGCGGCGGGGTGGCGAATTCTCGATCCGGCTCGATGGCGGCAACGAGCTGATGAACAGCCGGCTGGGGGGCTCCGAGGCAGCGTTGGCCACCCTGGCCCTGCGGCGGATCGCCGGCCGACAGGCGCCGCATGTGCTGATCGGAGGGTTGGGCATGGGCTTCACCCTGCGCGCAGCGCAAGAGGTGGCCCCGCCTGCCGCGCGCCTCGTCGTCTCCGAGATCGTCCCCGAACTGGCCGATTGGGCCTCGCGGCGCATGGGGCAGGTCTTCGGGGAGTGCCTGGCAGACCCGCGGGTAGAGCTGCGGCGCGGCGACGTGTGCGCCGAGATCGCGGCGGCGAACGCGGGCTTCGACGCCATCCTGCTGGACGTCGACAACGGCCCGGGCGGCCTGACCCGCGCGGGCAACGATACGCTCTACGGAGAGGCGGGCTTGCGCTTCGCGCACCGCGCGCTCACCGCCGGCGGCGTACTCGCCGTCTGGTCGGCGGCGCCGGACCGCGCCTTCGCCAGACGGCTCCAGGACTGCGGCTTCGAGGTGCACGAGGCCAGCGTTCCCGCAGGGCGGACCCGGCGCGGCCCCCGGCACACGATCTGGACGGCGCTGCGGACCGGGGGGTGAGGCGCCGCCAGCCGCCCGCGACGTATACGGGGGCGGGGTTGCGCCATCGCCCTCCGCAAGCAAGGTTCCACGGGCTCGGCTGATGCCCTGCTGACCGTCTGGGGCGGCAGCCGCGCCTCGTCCTACCGATCCCATTATCCGGGGGCGAAAGGTCCCTCTGACACTGTCTGTCTGGAAAGGTCGACGCGCGACGAACGGGATGCCCGCCAGACGCGCGACCAGGCCACGGCGCCGCAGCACGAAGGTGCGTCAGGGCATGAAGGCGAACGCGCGCGGAGGATTGTCCACGAGGAACTGCTGGATCAGGGCCGGCCCGTCGAACCCGGCCTCGCCCGCCTCGTCGATGAAGCGCGGCACCCAGGACGAAAGGATGTATCCCATGCCCAGCCCGCCCTTGCCGTAGCTCGCGAACATCGACTTCCGCGCGATGTCGCCCCCGATCAGGATCTGCGGGCCGTGGCCGGCGCGGACAAGATCGAGGATGCAGCGGGTACGCACGTCCTCCGGCCAGTACTTGACCCGGGTGATCCCGTCGAAGGTGAGGAAGCAGCCGCTTTCGGCGACGCGGCGGTGCAGCCAGGCATCGGGGTTGCGGTCCATATGGGCGATGGTCAGGCGGGCCGGGTCCACCCCCTCCTCGCGCAGGATCGCCAGCTGCTCCATCGCCATCGTTCCCATCTCCGTATGCGAATGCAGCGGCGCGCCGGTTTCCTTGTGAGCATCCAGGCCGGCACGCAGCACCTTCTCCTCCGCCGCGGTCATCGCGTTGTAGCCGGTGCCGAACTTCACCACGCCGCCACGGATCGCGGTGCCGTCCATCCCCTCGGTCACCTCCCGGCGCACGTGGTCGGCGATGGCGGCGCGGTCGTGGGCATCGATCCAGCCCTGGAAGGTGGTGCCGGTTCCGGGCATCCGGCCGGGCCACATGATCGCCTTGTTGAACCCGGCCGTGGCGATCACCTGCACGTCCGCCTCAGCCGCGATCCGGGCCACCGCGCCCACGTCGCGGCCGTAGTCGATCGCGGTGGCGTCGTAGATCGTTCGCCCGCCGGCGGCGCGAAAAAGCGCCAGCTCGGCCCGGCTCGCCTGCGGATCGTCGAGAAGCAGATCGTCCTCGCCCCGCTCCGCCCAGAGCTGCGGCGTGCACAGGATGTGGTCGTGGGCATAGGTCACGCCCATCGTGGCCGGGTCGATATCGCCCGTCACGGTCCTTACGAACGCCATCCGTGCCTCCGAAATTATTTCCGCGTAACCCCCCGGCATGCCCGGGAGGCCTGTAGCGTAGTAACGCCGACCGAGGAAAAAATTGCAACGACCGCTTGAGGCGGTATGGTCACGGCAACGCAAGCGAAGGGGCCCCATGGGCATGATCCGCATCGTCACGGCAGACCGCGGCGCCAATGCACCGCACCACGAGGTTTCGAAGGTCACCTACCGCCCCGGGTACATTCCCGTGGCCGGCATCAAGGCGCTGAACGATGCAGGCATTCGCGCGCCTATCACGGGCGTCATGAGGCGCGCCACTCGCCCGGGAGGCCATGGTGCCGCACCGGGCCTGCACGACATCCCGGATCGCACCATCCCGCGCCTGCGCGGCGAGGGATCGGGCGGGGCGGAGATCGTGCAGATCCTCCAGACCCATCCGGCCCGCCGGCAGGCGCGGTTCCTCGGATGACAGCCGTGCAGGTGGAAGCGAAGTTCCTCGACCGGGACGCGTTCGCGGCGCGCATCGCGGAGGTGCCGGTGGCGATCCTGCCCCTCGGGGCCACCGAGCAACACGGATACCACCTGCCGCTCGGCACCGACATCCTGCTGGCCGAGGCGCTTTCGCGCCGGGTGGCCGAGCGGACGGGCGCCACCGTGATGCCCACGATGCCCTTCGGCTATTCCTGGGTCTGGCGGGATGCGCCGGGCACGGTGACCCTGGAGCAATCCACCATCGAGGACGTGATCGTGCAGACCGCCGAGAGCCTGGCGCGCAATGGCGTGCGGCATCTGGTTCTGATCAACGGGCACGAAGCCAACGGTGCCACGATGAAATACGCCGCCCGCCGCCTTTGGGACCGGCCGGGCATCGACGTCTGGCGGATGTTCTACCCCAACCTCTCCGAAGAGATGGCGCGCCATTGCGAAAGCCCCACCTGGCACGGGATCGTGCATGCCTGCGAATTCGAGACCTCGCTGATGCTTGCGGTGGCGCCCGAGACCGTGCGGATGGAACGGGCGGTGCGCGAATATCCCGACCGCGATCTGGGGTACTTCCGCGGCGGCCGCCCGATGGGCGACCTGTCCGAAAGCGGGGTCTTTGGCGACGCCACCCTGGGAACGGCCGAGAAGGGCGAAGCGCTGCTGGCGGCTTTCGTGGATCACATCTCGCGCGAGGTGACGGCGATCCTGGCGCACCCTGGCTAGCGGCGTGAACGACGTCTTCCAGCGGATCAAGCGGGAATACTCAGCGCTCCGCGCCGTCGAACGCCGGATCGCCGATTATATCCTGACCGATGCCGACACGGTGGTGCGGAGCTCCATCACCGAGGTGGCAAAGGCGGCCGGGGCCTCGGCCTCCTCGATCACGCGGTTCAGCCGGATCGTGGGGGTGGACGGGTTCAAGGGGCTCAAGCTTTCCGTGGCGCAGGCGCTCAGCTCCCGCCCCACCCATCCCAGCATCCAGGATCTCGACCCGGCCGAGATCGGCGACGGCGAGCTTGAGCGCCTCTACCTCGCCCAGATCGGCGACGTGCTGCGCGCGACCTATCTGGGGCTCGACCCGGATGCGCTGGCCCGGGCGATCGGGTCGCTTCGCGAGGCACGTGCCGTGCGGCTCTTCGGGGTCGCGGTGTCGGGGCTGATCGCCTCCGAGGCGGCGATGCGACTATCCCGGCTCGGCATCGCGGCGAGCCATGTCGCCGATCCTCATTTCGCCCGCATCGTCGCCACGCTGATGGACCGGGGCGACGTTCTGCCTATGCGTGTCGCATACCGGCCGGTCGCGCGAGGTGCTGGAGGCTGCCGAGGCGGGGCGGGCGGCCGGCGCGACCGTGATCTGCCTGACCGCGCCGCACACCCCGCTCTCGGCGCTCGCCGACATTCACGTCGCGATCCCCGTCCATGAGGAGATCGACATCTACACGCCGTCGCTCTCGCACTTCGCCTACCACTACGTTTTCGGGCTCATCGCCTTCCACCTGGGGCAATCGAGCGGGCTGGATCGGGCGGGACTGCTGCAAAAGATCGCCCGGGGCCTTGCCTCCGGTCACCAGCCCGTGCCCGCTGTGCAGAAATAGTTTTCATGGTTGGTGCGATCACGTAAAAGGTCCTTTCAATGACGCAGGCTTACCCAAGAAAAAACTTTACAGACGGGCCGGCGAGCGTATCGTCTTGGTCAACTAGGGCCGGCCGCCGAAGGATGCACGGCAGGCCAGTTCCGGTCATCCGCGTCCGCCCGATGAAAGGCCTTACCATGCTTCGCGCCAGCCTCGCCCTACTTGCCGCCACCGCATTGGCGGCCCCCGCCGCCGCCGAGACCGCCGTGACCCTGCATCCCGGGCTGGGCCCCGCCGAAGGGGCCGAGCTGGTGGACGTCGCCCGCTATGCCGACCGGCGCGATGGCGCCTATACGGTGGGCTTCTCCAACGTCACGGCCGCCAACAGCTGGGTGTCGCAACTGCTGGAAGAGGCGGAATGGCGCGCCGGGCAGTTCCCCGAGATCGAGAGCTACATCGTCACCGACGCGAATTTCGACCCGGCCAAGCAGGTGGCCGACGTGGAGGACATGCTGGCGCAGGGCGTCGATGCCATAGTGATCAACCCCACCTCGCCGGTCGCGCTGGTGCCGGTTCTGGAACGGGCCTACGACGAGGGCGTGGCGGTCATCGTCGTGGCCGCCGACGCGAACACCGACAAGATGACCGTCCGTATCCTGGTCGACCAGGTCAAGTTCGGCCGCGATGGCGGCGAATTCCTGGCCGAGGCGATGGGCGGCGAAGGCAAGGTGATCGGGCTGCGCGGGATCGCCGGGCTCACCGTCGACACCGACCGCTGGAACGGCGCGATGGAGGCGCTTTCGGAGTATCCCGACATAGAGGTGGTGGCCGAGGTCTATGCGAACTGGTCCTACGACGATGCCCGGCAATCGTGCGAGAGCCTGGCGCTGGCGCACCCGCAGATCGACGGGGTCTGGTCTTCGGGCGGGGCGATGACGCAGGCCTGCATCGAGGTCTTCGCCGAGTTCGGCCGCGAGATCGTGCCCATGACAGGCGAGGCCAACAACGGCTTCTTCCGCGCCTGGGTCGAGAACCGCGACGATGGCTTCACCTCGATCGCCCCGCAGAACCCCACCTGGATGGTGGCCGAGGGGATCGCGGCCGCCGTGGGGGTGCTGAACGGCCAGGAGATCTACGCCGATTATATCGTCACCGCCGATCCCTTCACGGCCGAGGACGTGGATGGTCTCTACCGACAGGACCTGAACGACAGCTACTGGGTCGGCTCCATCCTGCCCGACGAGGAGCTGACCGAGCTATACGGCAACTGACGGTGGCCAACGCGGAGATCGGGCAAGGCGGCCGCGATCCCGTGATTTCCGTGTCGGGGCTGACAAAGCGGTTCGGCGCCACCGTCGCCCTTGCGGACATGCGCCTGGAAGGCCGCGAGGGGGAGATCCATGCCCTGATGGGCGAGAACGGCGCGGGCAAGTCCACGCTGATCAAGGTGCTGGCCGGGGTCCACCGCCCGGATGCCGGCACGATCCGCCTGGAGGGCCGGGTCATCGCCCCAGCGGATCCGCGGGCGGCGAGGGCAGCGGGCATCTCGACCATATTCCAGGAATTCTCGCTCCTGCCGAACCTGTCCATCGAGGAGAATTTCTTCCTCGGCGCGACCCCGGTGCCGAGGGGCGAACGCCGCGCCCGAGCGCGTGCCGCTCTTCAGCGGCTGGGCCTCGATCTCGATCCCGGCCGGGCTGTTGCGGGGTTGAGCGTGGGGCAGCAGCAGATGCTGGAGATCGGCAAGGGGCTGTTGGCCGAGGCACGGGTCTTCGTGTTCGACGAACCTACAGCGGCGCTGGCGGCGCACGAGGTCGACGTGCTCTTCGATCTGATCCGCGGCCTCGCTGCCGAGGGCAAGGCGGTGCTCTACGTCTCGCATCGGCTGAACGAGGTCTTCGCCCTGTGCGACACGATCACGGTGATGAAGGACGGCGCCTACGTGACCACGTTGGCGCGGGGCGAGACGACGCAGGACGCGATCATCGAGGCGATGGTCGGCCGCCCCCTTGCCGACTTCTTCCCGCCGCGCGGCAGGCCCGGCGGGCCGCTTCTCGTGTCAAGCGGGCTGGGCGGTCGCCACCTTGCCGACCTCACGCTGCACGAAGGCGAGATTCTCGGCGTGGCCGGGCTGGAGGGGCAGGGTCAGCAAGAACTGATGCGCCGCCTCGCGGGCTTCGCCGAAGCTAAAGGCGGCTCCCTCACCTTGGGCGGTGCACGGATCGAGCATCTCGGCGCCCGTGGCCGGATGGCGCGGGGCCTGGGCTTCGTGCCGGAAGACCGCAAGGCCGATGGTCTGTTCCCTTCGCAGGACGTGCATGCGAACCTCGAGATCGCCGCCACCGCCCGCCGCCCCTTCCTTGGCCGGGCGCGGCGCCTGTCGAAGCCCGTGGCCGGGACGATCAAGCGGCTTGGCGTCAAGGCGGCCTCGGCGCGCCAGGGCGTGTCGGACCTTTCGGGCGGCAACCAGCAGAAGGTCGTCCTTGGCCGATGGCTGATCGCCGGCGCGCGCGTGCTGCTTTGCGAGGAGCCGACGCGCGGTGTCGATATCGGCGCCAAGCGCGACATCTACGATGCTCTCCGGGACTTCGCGGCAGGCGGCGGCGGCGTGCTCGTGACCTCGCGCGAGCTGACAGAGCTGATCGGGCTTTGCGACAGGATCGTGGTGATCCGCGATGGCGCACTGGTCCATGACTGCCCGGGCGAAGGCGCGACCGAAGACGATCTGCTGCGTCGTGCGCTGCCCGGTGCCGCGGCCGCATGAGGCGCCTGCTCGACGGGGCGACGGCGCATCGCCAGAAGGGCGCGGCGGTTTCGGCACTGGTGCTGATCGCGCTGGTCACGGCCCTCGCGGCAGCCGCGCCTGGCGCGTTCCTTTCGGTGGGCAATGCCACCAACCTTGCGGGCCAGTTGCCGGCGCTTTTCCTCGCGGCGATCGGGCAGACCTTCGTGCTGCTGGGCGGCGGTTTCGACCTTTCCGTGGGTGCGGTCGTTTCACTGACCTCCGCGATCCTGTCGCTGGATCTGCCGGGCGCGGTGAAGGTGCCGCTGGCGATCCTCGCCGCCGCTGCCGTGGGCGCGGTCAACGGGGTCGGCTGCGTCAGGCTCCGGGTCCACCCGATCATCATGACCCTCGCCACCGCCTCCATCGTACAAGGTTGCGCGCTGATCGTACTGCCCGTGCCCGGTGGCACGCCCCCTGCGCTGCTCACGACATTGTCCAACGGGCGGGTCGCGGGCCTTCCGGCCGGGCTGTTCTGGATGGTGGCATGCGCAGCGCTGGCGATCTGGGGCGTGCACGGAACGCGCTTCGGCCTCGCTCTCTACGCCACCGGCCAGGATGCCGGCGCCGCCCGGCTTTCGGGCATTGCGGCCGAACGGACCCGCATGGCGACCTATGTGATCTCGGCGCTCGCCGCCTGCGCGGCGGGGATCTACCTTACCGGCCGCCTGGCCTCCGGCGATCCTAACATGGGTCTTGCCCTGGGGCTCGACAGCGTGGTGGGCGCGGTGCTTGGCGGCACCTTGCTCTCAGGCGGCTACGGCGGGCCGATCGGCACGATCTTCGGCGTGGGGATCCTGGGGTTCCTGAACAACGGGCTCAACCTTGCGGGCGTCTCGCCCTACTGGCAACTGGTTGCCAAGGGCGGGCTGCTGATCGTGGCGGTCAGCCTTTTCCGGCGCAAGGAAGCGGGCCTATGAATCGCCTGCGCGGCGTGCCTCCGGCCTTCTGGGGCCTGATCGCAGTCTGCGCCTTCGCCGCGGTCACCCAGCCGCAATTCCTCTCGTGGCCGTTCCTGATGATCCTGCTGCGGCAGGCCGCGCCGCTGGGGATCGTGGCGCTTGGCCAGACGTTCGTGGTGGCCAACCGGTCGCTCGACCTATCGGTCGGCGCGGTCATCGCGGCGGTGAACATCCTGGTCTCTGACAGGATGTGGCTCGGCATCCCGCCAGCAATCCCGATCGTCGCGGCGCTCGGCCTCGGGCTTCTGGTCGGCCTGGTGAACGGCGCCCTCGTGACCTTCCTGCGGGCCTCGGCCGTGGTCGTGACGCTCGGCACCGCCTCGATCCTGACGGGCCTCGGCCTGCTCTGGTCCGGCGGCGCACCAGGCAACGCCATGGCCGACGTCATCAAGGAGATTGGACGCGGCCGGATCGAGGGCGTGCCCATCTCGGGCTTCCTGCTCCTCGGCTTCGCGCTTCTCACCGCGCTGATCCTGCGAGGATCGGTGCTCGGGCGCTTCATCTTCGCCGCCGGCGACAATCCTTCGGCGGCGCGGTACGCGGGCGTGCCGACAGATGCCACACTCGTCGCGTCCCACGCCTTGTCGGGCCTCTTCGCGGCCGCGGGCGGGCTGATCCTTTCGGGGCTGATCGGAGTAGGCTCCATCGGGCTCGGTGCCGATTACGTGCTGAGCTCGGTCGCCGCGGTGATCCTCGGGGGGGCCGTCTTCGGCGGCGGCGCAGGCGGGGCTTTCGGCACCGTGATGGGCGCCGCCCTTTTGGTGATGATGCTCAACCTTCTGACGGTGTTCGGCGTGGGCGAGGCAGGCAAGCTGATCGTCCAGGGGCTGGTGATCGCCGCCGCCGCGATCCTCTACCAGCGCAACCGGGCGTGACGGCGACTTTACGGCTCGACGACGGCACATCATCGCTGAAGGCACGGGTGTTGTAAAAGGGAGGCGTGATCCCGGCAGCCGCTGCGGACCACCGCCGCGCCGCGCGGCCGCGTGCAAACCGAGCCGGGTCGGATCCCGCCGCCTGGTGGGCCGCCACAACCTCGGTCGGCCGGCAGATCGCAGGCGCGGTGGGGGCGGAGGCCATCGAGGCCATGGGCCCTTCCGGCCGGCTGAACGCTATCGTCTGGGCAAGTGCTGACGGTCGGCCCGACTGGCCAACGCACATCTGGCCCGATAAAAGGTCCGAGGCGGCGGCGGCGCGCATGTCGGCACAGCTCTGGCCGAGCGAACTGGCGGAATGACCCCGCCGCGATCGCCAGACGGACCCGTTGCCGAACCCCCGCCTAGACGTGCCCGGCCGCCCGGGCATCCGCTTCGCCTCGTCGGCACCACGCCCTTGCCGCGCCATTGCACGCTCCAATTTCAATGGATGCCGTGAGCGGTTGAACCCGTACCATCGATCGGGCGCTATCGCAGACCACTTGCCGGGCAGGTTTTACACCGCAAATCCCTGCATTTGGGCGGGATGGATGCCTGGGGCGCCAGCACCATCCGCCGCGCGGCGCGTTGCGTCAGCGCGACCAGATCGTCGAAGGGGATCTCGGCGGGGCGGCGCAAGTACGTAACGATCGGCCCGGTGAGGAGCGGGGCGGACCAGCGCTTGGCCACGACGCGGCTGCCGCGCTGGAGCGCCAGGACGCACAGGATCTGGGCAGCGTTGCAATCGACGTCGTGGCCGATGCCGCAGACGATCTCGAGGGTCCGGTCGAAATCCCCCTCGCCGAACCAGAGTGCGACGACCTGCGCCGCGGCGTTGGGCAGCACGTGGATCCAGTTGTATTCGGCATAGCGTGCGTCGCAAAGGCGCCACGCCGCGCGCCAGTCGCCCGCCTCATGCAGGCGTCGCGGGCGACGCGCAGGGCTTCGGCGTATTCGGTGCCCTCAGGGATCAGCGCGATCGCTTCCTCCAGAACGACCGGGTATCGGGCTGCGTGAAGGCACGGGCGGCGAGGACCGCATTGAAGACCTCGCCCAGGATGCCGTTGCCGGTGTGCGAGACCTCGGCGTCGAGCCAGGCGAGGCGCGCGGCCTCGCGCACGCGGCCGGGCACGATCATGCCGCAAACGGTGCCGCGCATCTGGGCGCCGATCCATTCGTCGAACGGATTGTCGAGGCGCCCACTATCGGGCGGCAGCACGCCGCGGCGGATCGCGTCGAGCGCCACCGCTTCGGCCGACCATGCCATGGGGATCAGCGCGGTCCATTTGGCGGCGATGTCGGCGCCCGTCACGGCCGGGCCGGCCTCGACGCAGGCTTCGAGGAACGCGATCTCGAAGGTGATGTCGTCGTTGTAGGTGTTGGGCGGGCGCACGTAGCCGGTGATGGGGCCGAAGGCCTCGGCGAGATTGTCCATCGTGTAGCCTTCGAGCGCCGTGCCGGCGGCGGCGCCGACAAGCTGCCCCAGCCAGCCGCCGCGCAGACGATCGACGATCTGCGGCGCGTCCAGCGCTAGGGCTGCCTCCGCCGGCCAGTCGACGGCAGCATCGAAGCTTTGCCAATCGGGAAAGCGGCGGGTGGCCTGCGCGGGATGCGCGGGATCGGGCCGGGCCTGCCGCATCAGCGCGCGCAGGGCCATGTGGGCGACATAGAGCGCCTCCATGTCGTCGACCTTGACGGCGTCGAGTCCCTTCTGCAGTAGCGCACCGTAGGGGGGCAAGGCCATGCCCTTGTTCTCGAGCGATTGCAGGGCGCCGGCCATCAGGCATTCGGGCGCCGCCGAGCCGGGGACGTTGCTGGACCAGAAGAGCTTCAGCTTGAAATCCTCGCCGGCCATCAGGCCGGAGGCATCCCAGGTCTGTTCTTCCTCGGTGCGGGTCACGGGCTTCGTTTCGGTCAGCAGTTGGCGGGCGTATTCCCAGGCTTTCACGGTCCGGTCCTTTTCAAAGGGGCGGCGCGCAGGGCGCGCACGCGTCGGGTGCGGCGGCGCGAGGCGACGAGGGCGAGCACGCCGACCGGCACGGCATAGGGCACGATCTGCATCAACTCGCTCGGCAGGCCGAGGGCCTGCATCGAAATGGCGAAGGTCTCGGACACGGCGATCAGGAGTGCGGCGGCAAGGGTGCCCCAGGCGGTGCCCATGCCCATGACCTCGATGGCGATGGCGATGAAGCCCCGTCCGGCGGTCATGCCCTGGGCGAACCACGTCACATAGCCAAGCGAGAGATAGGCGCCCGCGGCCCCACCGAACATGCCTGAAAGCACAAGCGCGCCGAGGCGGACCCGGGCCACGGAGACGCCGGCCTTGGCGGCGGCCTCCGCGTCGAGCCCCACTGCGCGCAGACGCAGGCCGAAGACCGTTCGCCCGACGAGCCAGGCGACGACCGGCACGCAGGCGATGGCGACCCAGGTCAGCACATGGTGGCCGGTGAGGTAGGGCCCGAGCGGCAAGGCGACGCTGGGCAGGCGGCCGCTGTCGAGCGCGCCCGACATGCCCCGGTCGCCGGTAGCGAGGAAGAGGCCGATCGTGGTCAGCGAGGCGGCCGCGATGTTGAGCGCGATGCCGGCGACGATCACGTCGGCGCGCAGCCGGTTCACCACGAGGGCCATGAGCGCGCCGAGGCCGCCGCCTGCCGCGAGCGCCGCGAGGAGCCCCAGCAGCGGGTTGCCTGTCGCGGCGCTGGCAAGGACGGCGACGAGGGCGGCGATCAGCATCATGCCCTCCATCCCGATGTTCAGCACGCCCGCCCGATCCGAGATCAGCACGCCGAGGGCGGCCAGCAGGAGCGGGGTCATCACCCGCAGGACGGTGGCGAAGAGGGCCGGGTCGAGCCAGTCCATCAGCCTGGCACCCCCCGCAGGCGGTGGGTGAGGCGCAGGAGCGCGGGGTGCCGAAAGATCGCCCCCGCCGTGACCGCAAGCAGGATCGCCGCGGTGACCAGCCCGACGATCTCTGCCGGCACGCCCAGATTGCGCGCCAGCAGGTCGCCGCCAACCTCCAGATAGGCGAGAAAAAGCGCTGCGGGGATGCAGGCCCAAGGGTTCTCCCGGGCGAGGATGGCGACGATGATCCCCGTCCAGCCATGGCCCGTGAGCGTCGTCCAGGAAAAGCGGTTGTAGAGGCCGAGCATCTCGATGGCGCCCGCCATCCCCGCGATGAGGCCGCCCGCCACCTGTGCCCGCAGCACGATGGCGCGGGCGTTCAGCCCGATATGGGCGGCGAATCCCGGCCCTGCGCCCGCGATGCGCAGGTTGAGCCCCGCCCGCGTGCGGTAGAGCCACAGGCCGCTCAGAAGGCACGCGCCGAGGGCCACGAAAACACCGGCATTGAGCCGGGTGCCGCGCAACAGCCGCTCGAGCTGCGCGTTCTCGGGAAAGCGGAAGGACACCAGCGCGCCGGCATTCGGGTCTCGCAGTACATGGTTCAGGATGTAGACGCCGGCGAAGAGGAACGCGAAATTCAGAACCAGCGAGGTGACGAGCTCGCTCGCTTCGGTGCGGGCCTGTAGCCAGCCGGGCAGGGCGCAGGCGACGCTGCCGAGGCAGGCGCCCGCGAGAATGGCGAGCGGCGCGGCGAGCGGGCCTGCGCCGCCAAGCTGCAGGGCCGCCATCGCCGCCCCCAGCCCGCCAAGGAAAAAGCTGCCTTCGATCCCGAGGTTGAACATGCCGGCGCGGAAGATGATCGTCGCCGCAAGGCCGGTCAGCGCGATGGGCGTCGCCGCCTCGAGGATGTTGCCGATATGGCGGACGCTGCCGAAGGGGCCGAGCACGAAGAGGTGCAGCACCTCGCCCGGGTCGGCCTGCGACAGCGCCACGGGGACAAGCACCAGCAGCACGATGATCGCGGCGACCGCCAGCGTCAGGGCCAGCTCGACGCAGGCGGCCAGCGCGGCGCGCATCACGGCGCGGCCTCCAGCCCCAGCATCCAGGGGCCGAGGCGCGCGGGCGTCAGGCCGGGCCCATTGGCAAGATCGGCCACCACGCGGCCGGCGAAGAGCACGATGATACGGTCCGACAGGGCGAGCAGTTCTTCGAGATCGGCAGAGATCAGCAGCACGGCGGCACCCTTCCGGGCCACCGCCGAGATCCGGGTATGCAGGAAGGCGGCGCTGGCCGCGTCGATACCGCGCGTCGGCTGGTCGGCCACCAGCAGGGCTGGCTGGCCCGCCAGCTCTCGCGCGGCGATGAGCTTTTGCGCGTTCCCGCCCGAGAGCGAGGCCAGAGGTTCGTCGCGCCGACCCGCGCGCACGGAGAAGCGGGCGATCATCGCATCGACACGGGCGGCGACCGCGCGGCGCATCAACAGGGGACCGCGCTGGAGGGCGCTGTCGGACCGGGGTGCGGCGATGGCGTTCTCGGCGATGGTGAGGCTGCGCGCGCCGCCTTCGGCGAACCGGTCAGCTGGGAGGTGTGCGAGCCCCGCCGCGCGCCAGTCGGCGCGGCTGGCAAGGGTCATGTCGACGCCGCCCAGCGTGACGGTGCCGCGCGAGGGTGGCGCGGCGCCGAACAGCGAGACGAGGCCGCGCTGGCCGCTGCCGTCGATGCCGGCGACCCCGAGGATCTCGCCGGCGCGCAGGCTCTGCGTCAGGGTCTCGATCCGGTCGGCGGGGTTGGCGGCGTCGATGGCGACGCCATCGAGCGTGAGGCATACGGGCCCGTGGGCGCAAGGCGCGCGTGTGGCGCGCTTCGGTGCGTGGCCCATGGCGAGGGTGGCGATCCTCGCGTCGTCGAGCTCCGAAAGCGGGCCGCCGCCGACCGGCCGGCCGCCGCGCAGCACGGTGACGTGGCCCGCCAGGGCGCGTACCTCGGCGAGCTTGTGGGTGATCAGCAGGATCGTCAGCCCGCCGTCGCGAAGCGCCCGAAGCCGGGCAAAGAGCTCGTCGATCTCGGGCGGCGAGAGAACGGCCGTGGGCTCGTCGAGGATCAGCAGTTGGGTGTCGCGCGAAAGTGCCTTGAGGATCTCGACCTTCTGCTGGGCGGCGACCGGCAGGCGCGACACCGGCGCGGCGGGATCGACGGCGAGGTCGTACCGAGCGGCGAGGGCCGCGACCCGTTCGCGGGCGGCGGCGAGGTCGATCACGCCGCGCCTGGCCCGCTCGTCGCCGAGAATGACATTCTCGGTGACGGTCAGCGCCTGCACGAGTGAGAAATGCTGGTGCACCATGCCGACCCGATGTCGCGCGCCGTCGCCCGCCCCGTCGGTGGCGATGGACGCGCCACCGAGCGTGATCGTGCCGGCGCTGGCCGCTTCTGTCCCGAAGAGGATGTTCATCAGCGTAGACTTACCCGCGCCGTTCTCGCCGCAGATCGCGTGGATCGTGCCGCGCGCGACGTCTAACGACACGTCGTTGAGGGCGACCGTGCCGTTCGGGAAGGTCTTGCCGAGGCCGCTGAAGCTGAGAAAGGCCGCCTCAGGGGCGGACGGCATCGCGGATCGCCCCGATGTCTTCGGTCGTCATTCCGAAGGCCGTCGGCACGACGACAGCGCCGGAGGCGATATCGGCCTTGGCCTGCTCGATCCGGGCCTTGAGCGCGTCTGAGGCCATGGCCGCCATGTTGCCGCTCTCCACCAGGCCGACCGCGCCCTCCTCGAGGCCGACGACCTCGACCGTGCCGAAGGGCAGCGTGCCGTCCACATACATGTCGTAGGCCCGCAGCAGGCTGACATCGACGTTCTTCAGAACCGAACTCACGACCCGGCCGGCGATGGCGGGATCGCTTTCGGCGAAGATCGCCTCCTGATCGCTGTCCACCCCGAGGACGTAGCGCTGCATCTCCTCGGCCGCGGACAGCATTCCGAGGCCCGCCTGCGAGGCGGCCGGGAAACTGAGCGCGGCGCCATTGCGGAACTGCGCGAGCGCCAGTTCCTTTCCCTTGGCCGCATCGACGAAGGAGCCGACATAGGCGACGGCGACCCGGATCTCGGGATCGACCGATTGCGCGCCGGCGATGTAGCCAAGCAGGAAATCGTTGATCACGGGGATGTCCATGCCGCCGAGAAAACCGAGCGAGAGGCCCTCGGCCTCGGCCAGCGCGCCTTCCGCCAGAAGGCCCGCGGCGAGCGCGCCGCCCAGATAGGAGCCTTCGTTCTGCTTGTACTGAACCGAGTAGACATTTTCGAAATCGCCATCCCCATAGGGCAGGCTGGCATCGTAGAGGATGTACTGGTTCTCGGGGTATTGCTGCGCAACCTCGCCGAAGACTTCCGACATCGAGAAGGTGCCGCCGATGATCAGGTCCCACTCCTGTTCGGAGAACGTCGAGCAGTACCGGCTCCCAGCCCGTCGGATCGGCGCCGATCTCGAGGATGCGGGTCTCGACCGCGTCACCGTACTTCGCCTCGATCATTGCGATACCGGCTGCGGCGGAATCGAAGAACGACTTGTCGCCAAGCGCGCCGTTTATGAGCAGCAGGATCCTGTCTGGTTCATTTTGCGCCAGCGCGGGGCCGCCGAGCAGGACGAGGGCCGCGAGGGCAGCATGGCTGCGGGATCGGATCGAAGGGGGCATGGCGCTCTCCTGCGGGGCTGCGCGGAACCGCATTGTCGGGGTTCTCAGACCTTGCTAAACGATTAACATGCTAGGGGCGGCGTCTCTTCGGTGTCAAGCTGCGATGCCGGACAGGCGCGCGGATCGGTGCCGGAATGCCTGATCGCCGGCCGACCTTGCGCGATGTCGCCCGCGAGGCCCGGGTCTCCACGGCGACGGTGTCCTACGTGATGAACGGGATCGACAGGGTTTCGCCCAAGGTCGAGGCGCGGGTGCGTGCGGCGGCGGGGCGCGTGGGCTACGCGCCGAATGCGGCGGCGCGGGCGCTGCGCACCGGGCGCACACGCACGCTGGGCTGTCTGCTTCCCTCACTGGTCAGCCCGGTCTTTCCGCAGATCGCCCGTGCCGTGCAGCAGGCGGCGCAGAGGCACGGCTATGCCACCTTCGTTGTCGATACGGGCGACGACCCGGAAGAGACCGCCCTGGCCCTGACCCGCCTGGCCAACCACGGGGTGGAAGGCGCCGTTGCGGTGCTGCATCCGCGTTGCCCGACGCCGTCGATGCTGCCGTTTCCGCTGGTGTCGATCGATGCGCCGCGGGAGGGCCTCGACAGCGTGGCCGCCGACCACCGCGCCGGCGGGCGGCTGCTTGGCCAGCTGGCGGGGGCGCGCCCCGTGGGGTTGCTGACCGGTGCGCCGGACGTGTTCTCCACGACCGAACGCCGTGCGGGGATCCTGGAGGGACTGGGCCCGGAGGCGCGGCCGGTCTGGGAGGAGGAGGTTGCGCTCTCGAGCGAGCTTCCGGCGGGGGCGACGGCGGCTCTGGCGTCTGGCGGCGCGCGCCTCGTGCTCTGCGTCAACGACCTCGTGGCGATTGCAGCTCTTGGAGCATTGCGCCGGCTGGGCCCGCCCCTGTCGGGCAACGTGGCAGTGGCGGGCTTCGACGACATGGAGCAAGCGGCCTGGCCCCTGATCGATCTCACCACGGTGCGCCAGCCTTTGGACCGGCTGGGGCAGGAGGCCGTCGCGCTGCTGATGGCGCGGGTTGCGGACCCGATGCTACCGCCGCGCAACGTCCGCCTCCCCGTGGAGCTGATCCGAAGAGGCTCCGCCTGACGCGGGGCGGGTCAGAGACCGGCAGCGGAACCGTCATGGGGGCGGTCGGCGGGCCGGAAGCCCCTCCTGGGCAACGCCCCCGCCCTAAAAGCCCGTGAGCCGGCAGTTTCGGGGTCTGGCACGCGCGGCGGCAGAATGTCGTCGGCCATCTCCGTCATCATCGACTTCCCAATCCGCCAGGGACCGAGGAAACCCCACGCCTCTCGAGCGGCACCGCGACGAAGCCGTCCATCCTCCCGCAGAACCGTTCGAGCCTTACCCCCGGCCACCCCGTGGCCCGCGTTCGTTCGAGCCCCATCGACGCTGCCGCAGGTTGCCCGGCCCGCCAAGCGTTGCGGGCGCAGCCGATCCAGCCCACGCGCTGGTCCTTACCTGGTATGCTCGACGAAGTCAGACCGACATGGCGCGCATGGCGGCTGACCCCGGTTTACCGGACCGGAAGAAGATCGGTCGCTCGACGATCCGGCGGAGCGCCTCTAGCACGTGGCTTTCCCGATCCCGCATTCATCCGGCAGCGACGCCCAAGCCCGCTCCCGCAGCGTCACGCCGTCGGCACGATCGCCTCCCCTACCAGCGCCAGCAGGGCCTCATCCGTCGCGGGGTCCTGCTTTTCGGCCTTGCCGTCGAGACTGAGGAACGACAGGCCGTGGACGAAGCACCACAGGGCGTGGGCGCGCAGGCGCACGCCCTCGTCGTCGAGCGGCAGGCGAAGGTGCTCGCCGACGACCCGTTCGACGAGACCCGAGGCTGCGTCGCCGGCGGCCGTGAGTTGCGGGTCGTCGTCGTGATGCTCGGCCAGGCCGAACATCATGCGGAACACGCCCGGCTCGGTGCGGGCGAAGCGCAGATACGCCCGGCCCAGCCCGACAACCCGCGCAGGATCGCCGGCGGAATGGGCTTGCGCGGCCTCGTGCATCGCAAGGGCCAGCCGCTCCATGCCGCCGAGGGCCACGGCGCGCAGCATGGCATCGCGATTGGCAAAATGCTTGTAGGGCGCCGCGGTGGATACACCTGCGATGCGACACGCCTCGGCGATGCGAAAGCTGTCGGGGCCGTCGCGCTCGATCAGCACGCGCAGCGCCTCCACCAGGGCACCGCGCAGGTCGCCGTGGTGATACGTCTCCCGCGACCTGGTGCTGACAGCATCGTCCAACATGCGCTCCTTCGGCGACCACTTGACAAAGTTAGCACTGCAAACATATGTGAGCAAGGCTAACTTGAAACGGGGCAACAACGATGCCGGACCATCCTTCCCTGATCCGCCGCGCGATACGCGCGATCCTGCGCACCGGCCTGACCCTTGGGGTCATCGGTCTGGCCGCACTTGCCGTTCTGGCGGGCCAGACGGTTCTGTCGACCCATCTGTCTGCAGATAACGGGCCGGACCCTGCACCGCCCGCTGAAGTTGCGGTCGCCATCGTCGCGCTTCAGCCGACCTACGCGACCGAGCGCCGCTTCGCCGGTCAGTTCGAACCGCGACAGGAAATCGCGCTTGGGTTCGAGGATGCGGGCACGATCGCCGCGATCCTCGTGACCGAAGGGGACGACGTCGAGGCGGGCGCCGTCATCGCACGCACCGACACGCGCCTGCTCGACGCCGAAAGGGCCCGTCTCAAGGCCTCCCGCACAGCCCTTGACGCGCAGGTCGAACTCGCCGAACGGACCAATACGCGGCAGGCCGCGCTTCGCACGCGAGGATTCGCCACCGACCAGACGGTCGACGACACGTCGCTGTCCCTGGCGCGCCTGCAGGCGCAGGTGGCCGAGATCGACGCGGGCCTGGTCGCTCTGGACGTGCGGCTGGACAAGGCGGTCCTGCAGGCCCCCTTCGCGGGCCTCGTCGGAGAGCGGCTGCTCGACGAGGGCACGGTCACCGGACCCGGTGCGCCGGTCGTCACTCTGCTCCAGGACGGTCCGATCCTCTTTCGGGCGGGGCTCGACCCTGCCCTGGCCGCCGACATGGCGATTGGCACGACCATCGCCGTATCGGTCGGCGATCAGACGGTCGACGCGCAGCTCGACCGGCTCGCCCCGGAGCTGGAGACGCAGACGCGGGCACGCATTGCCTTCTTCGCCGTGGACGGGCTTGCCCCGCCATCGCGCACGGCGGGCGAAGTGCTGCTGACGCGGACTGTGACGGCGCCGCAGCCCGGCGCATGGCTGCCGCTCGCGGCGCTGCGACAGGGGCCGCGCGGCACCTGGCAGGTCGTGACGGTGGAGGACGGACCGGACGGCCCCGTCGCCGCGGTCGAAGCGGTCGAGATCGTCGAGGCCGAGGGCGGACGCGCGTTCGTCACCGGCACGATCCGGGACGGGATGCGCTACGTACCCGAAGGCGCGCACCGGATCGTGCCCGGCCAGCGGCTGCGGATCCTCGACGGGACGGAGGCGACGGCATGGGCGCGCTGACCTACCGCAACCCACGGATCGTCGCGCTGATCCTGATGGTCCTGATCGCCGCGGGGGTGTCGTCGCTGGTGTCCATCGGGCGGCAGGAGGATCCGACGATCACGGGCATCTTCGCCTCCGTGACAACGCCCTTCCCAGGCGCCGAGCCTGGGCGGGTCGAGGCGCTGGTCACGGCCGAGATAGAGGAGAGCCTGCGCGAGATCGCCGAGATCGACACAATGGCTTCGGCGTCCACGACGGGAATCTCCGTTATTCAGATCGAGCTCGACGAGACGGTGGATCCCCGGCTGATCGACGGGCTCTGGGCCGAGATCCGCGACAAGCTGTCGGATGCCGAGGCGCAGCTTCCGCCCGGCGCGCTGTCGCCCGAGCTGGAGGTCGACGCCAATTCCGGCGCCTACGGGGCGATCGTGGCCATTGTCCCGGCGGATGGGGGCCGGGCGCCGCTGACGCTGATGGCGCGCTACGGCGAAGCGTTGGCCGACCGGCTGCGCGACGTGCCGGGTACCAAGCTGGTGGAGCTCTTCGGCGCGCCGGACGAGGAGATCACCGTCACCCTCGACGCCGCGCGCGCCGCCGCGCTCGGTCTGACGCCGGGCGAGGCGGCGGATGCCGTCCGCACGGCCGACAGCAAGGTCGCCGCCGGCCAGCTGACCGGCGGGGGCGACGACCTGGCCGTGGAGGTGACGGGCGCCATCGAGACCCTGGGCCGGCTGGGCGGGATCGTCCTGCGCGAGGGAGCGGAAGGCAGCACCCTGCGTCTTGGCGACATTGCCCGGATCGAACGGGGGCCGCGCGACCCGCCGGCGGAGCTGGCAGTCCAGGACGGCCAACCTGCGGTGATCGTGGCCGCGATGCCCGAGACGGGCCTTCAGGTCGATGCCTGGGCGGGGTTCATCCGCGAGGATCTGGCGGCGTTCCGGGCTTCCCTGCCCGGCGGGCTGGAGGCGCGGCTGGTCTTCGACCAGTCGACCTACACGTCCGAGCGGCTGTCGGAGGTGGGCACCAACATGGCGATCGGCCTGGCGCTGGTGATCGCGGTGCTGCTGGTGACGCTGGGCCTGCGCGCTGCACTGATCGTTGCGCTGATCCTCCCCATCGTGAGCCTCGCCTCCATCGCGACGATGAACGCGATCGGCCTGCCGATCCACCAGATGTCCGTCACCGGCCTGATCGTGGCCCTGGGCCTGCTGGTGGATGCAGGCATCGTGATGACCGACGAGATCGGCCAGCGCCTTCGCGCAGGCGCCGCGCGGGTCAGCGCCGTGGCCGGAGCCGCGCGGCGGCTCGCCATGCCGCTTTTCGCATCCACGGCAACGACGGTGCTGTCCTTCGTGCCGATGATCCTGCTGCCGGGGCCGGCGGGGGATTTCGTGGGCTCCATCGCCCTGGCCGTCGTCATCATGCTCTGCTGGTCCTTCGTCGTGGCGGTCACGGTCACGCCGGCCGTGGCGGGCTGGCTGCTGCCCGAGGGCGCGCGCGGCGGCGGCTTGCCCTCGGGTCCGCTGGGCCGGTTGTTCCGCCAGTCGTTGCGGCTATCGGCGCGCAACCCGGTCCGGTCCATGGCGCTTGCCATGGTCCTGCCGGTCATCGGGTTTCTCAGTCTGCCCATGCTGACGGCGCAGTTTTTCCCCGGCGTGGACCGCGACCAGTTCACCATCGACATCGACCTGCCGCCAGGCACCGGCATCGCGCGGACATCGGCGGTGGTGGCGCGGCTGGACGCCGCCCTGGCCGAGCGCGAGGAGATCGAGAGCGTGACGTGGACCGTCGGGCGGTCTGCCCCGGCCTTCTACTACAACGTCGTCGGCGGCCGCGACGGCGCGCCGCGCTATGCGCAGGCGCTGGTCCGCACCGCGTCGGCCGAGGCGACCGAGGCGGTGCTGCCCGTCCTGCAGCGCGGGCTGTCGACGGTGGCGCCCGAGGCGCAGGTCCTCGTCCGCGGGCTGGTGCAGGGCCCGCCCGTGGACGCGCCGGTGGAGTTCCGCATCATCGGCCCCGAGCTTGCGGTGCTGCGCGCGGAGGGCGAGCGGCTGCGCCGGATCATCGGCGCGCAGGGGCCGGTCACGCTGGCGCGCGTCTCGCTGGTCGAGGGCGCGCCGAAGCTGGCGGTGTCGATCGACGAGGCAGCGGCGCGGCAGGTCGGGCTCGACGCCGGGCAGGTCGCGGCCCAGATGCAGGCCGCGCTCACCGGCGCCACCGGCGGATCGATGATCGAGGGGACCGAGGAGCTGCCCGTCCGGGTCCGCCTTGGCAACGACCTGCGCTCCGATCCCGCCCGGGTCCGCGACATGCCCGTGCTGCCCCCGATGGCGGCGTCCCTCGCAGCACGGGGCGGCTTCGCCACGACGCCGCTCTCGGCGCTGGCGGAGGTGGCCGTCGTGCCGGGCGACGGCATCGTCACGCGCCGCAACGGCGAGCGGATGAACACGGTCCAGGGCTTCGTTCTGCGCGGCGTGCTGCCGGAAGAAGCGCTTGCCCAGGTCCGCGCCGCCATGGACGCGGACGGGTTCGCGCTGCCGCCCGGCTACCGGCTCGAGGTCGGCGGCGACAGCGATGCGCGGGCCTCGACGCTGAACAATCTGCTGGCCCCGCTTGGCCTCATCGTCACCCTGTCGATCGCGGTCGTGGTGATGACCTTCGGCTCTTTCCGCCTCGGCGGCGTGGTGCTTGTCGTCAGCGGATTGTCGGCTGGCCTGTCGATGCTGGCACTCGCCATCTTCAACTACCCGTTCGGCATCAACGCGATCATCGGTCTGATCGGGTCGATCGGCGTATCGATCAACGCGGCTCTCATCGTCCTGACCGCGCTGCAGGAGGACGACGATGCCACCAGTGGCGACCCCGACGCGATGGCCGAGGTCGTCATGGCCTCGTCGCGCCACATCGTCTCGACCACGATCACCACCGTGGGAGGCTTCCTGCCGCTGATATTGGCCGGCGGCGGCTTCTGGCCACCGTTCGCCATGGCGGTGGCAGGCGGCGTCGCGCTCTCCACGGTCGTGGCTTTCTACTTCACCCCGCCGGCCTTTCGCCTGGTCTACGCGCGCAGGGCGCGAGAAGCGTCCGGCTTCGAAGAAGGGCGGCCCGGCGTCCTGGTGCTGCGACCGGAGAACGCGATGGCCGCGGAATGATCGACCCGCCCCGGTGCTGCCTTCGCCCCGAACGCGCCGACCCGGGGGCGCGCAGGCTCGCGGACGGGGGCCGGCTTGTCCGTTCTCCGCCAATCGCCCCCGGCACTTCGCCCTCTGCGGATCGTCGTCGGCCCACGCCCTTCGGCTAGCCCCTGTCCGGCAAGGCCACACCGGGTCGGCACGCGGCCCCATACCGTGACGGCATGGCGGGACGGGCCGGTCACGTGCCCCAGCGGCACGAGCGGGGCCAGCTTTGACCGTCCCGCGCCTCACCGCATCCGCAGTTGTCGTACCGGGTATGATTTACGTTACCGTAGCCCGGTCGAGGCCGTCGTCCCTCATCAGACCCCTAGAGGTCGAAGCTCGCGAAGACCGGCGCGTGGTCGCTCGGTTTCTCCCAGCCACGGGCCGCCCGATGAACCCGGCTGCCATGGCTGCCCGCCGCCAGATCCGCCGTCGCCCAGATATGGTCCAGCCGCCGCCCCTTGTCGGCGGCATCCCAGCCGGGCGAGCGATACGACCACCAGGTATAGAGCGGCCCCTCGGGAATGTGCGCGCGCGTCACGTCCGTCCAGGCGCCGGCGTCCTGCGCCTCGGCCAGATGCGCAACCTCGATGGGCGTGTGGCTCACCACCTTCAGCAGCTGCTTGTGCGACCAGACGTCATCCTCGCGCGGCGCGATGTTCAGATCGCCCACCAGGATCGCGCGGCGCGGGGACTCGGCGCGGAACCAGTCCCGCATCTCCACCAGGAAATCCAGCTTGTGGCCGAACTTGTCGTTCACCCCGCGGTCCGGCACGTCGCCGCCCGCCGGCACGTAGAAGTTGTGGATCACCGTGCCGTCCTCCAGCCGGGCGGCCACGTGGCGGGCATCGCCCCGCGCGACGAAATCGCGGTGGCCGGCATCCTCCAGCGGCACCTTTGCGAGGATCGCCACGCCGTTGTACCCTTTCTGCCCGCGCGCCACGACATGGCCGTAACCGGCCGCGGCGAAGGCCTCGTGGGGCATCTTGTCGACCGGGCTCTTGCATTCCTGCAGGCAAAGGATGTCGGGCGCCTCCTCGGCGAGCAGCCGCTCCACCAGGCCGGCCCGAAGCCGCACGGAGTTTATGTTCCAGGTGGCGATGCTGAGCGGCATGGGGTCTGGCCTTTCGTGGCACGGGCTGGACAGGCGCGCGTGCGTGCTCTACCCCCCGCGCAGGCAGGGGCCGAGGCCCCGACTGGAGGCGCCCAGCCGCGCCTTAGCCAAAGCCCGCGCCGGGCACCAGAGGGGACGCGGGTGAAACGCCTCAGGAAACGCTGGCGCCGCTTCGAAGTCCGGATGCAGAAGAACGCGCGGCTCCAGCGCCTCCTTCAGCGCATCTATGCCGCCTACGTTCATGCCGCCTTCCGCACCACCCGCTGGGAGCGGATCGGCTTCGAGAGCTATGAGGCCGACATCGCGCGCGGGGTTCCGCGGGTCCTGTGCTCGTGGCATTCGCGGATCGTCTACATGCCCCATGCCCGCGACTGGCGCGATCACCCGGTGCACGCGCTGGCCAGCGCCCATGCGGATGCGCGGATCGCCAGCGCCGATCTGGCCGCCCGCCACGTGCAGCTCATCGAAGTGCCGACCTCCGGAGCGTCCGCCGCAACCCTGCGCGCCGCCGTCCAGGCGTTGAAGGCCGGCGGCTCGCTGATGGTGCCGGTCGACGGGCCGCTCGGCCCCCGCGAGGTGGCCAAGCCCGGCGCGCTGGTGATGGCGGGACTGGCCGGCGTCCAGGTGGCGCCGATCACTTATGCCCTCCGCCCCGCGATCCGCCTGCATACGTGGGACGGGTTCATCCTGCCGCTGCCCTTCGCGCGCGGCGTGATGGCGGTGGGCGACGGCTTCGTGCCGCCCGCGCGGATGGACGAGGCCACACGCGATGCCAATTGCCTGCGCCTCGCCGGCCTGATCTCGAAGCTCACCGAAACCTGCGAGGCCCGCCTGCGCCGGAAGCGGTGAGGCGCCGCGCCGCCCTGCCTCATCGGCCCGCTCCGGCATCCTGCCGGCGGGTGCAGCCGAGCGACCGCAGCACCGCCTTGGCCCATCAGGCTGCCGCAGGGATCACGTGATCCTCGATCAGCCCAAGCAGGTCGCCGAAATATCCGCCCGATCGCGCCGGCCGCGTCGGGTCCGAAGTCACCGCCACGGTCAGTTCCAGCCCCGGCACCAGACAAATCACCTGCCCGCCATAGCCCCGCGCCAGCATGAAGCGCTGCCCGCCAAGCCGCCCCAGGAACCAGCCGTATCCATAGCCCAGCCCCGAGAAGGCGGATCGCGTCTGCGGCATGAAAGATGCCCGCACCCACGCGCGGCTCAGCACGCGGCGACCCTGCCAGAGCCCGCCCAGCCGGTACATCTCGCCGAACCGTGCCATCGCCCGCGGCGAAAGGCTCATCTCGTTGCCGCCAAGATACCGCCCCTGCGGGTCGCGCGTCCACGCCGGCACGTCGATGCCAAGCGGCGCGCCCAGCCGCTCCCGCGCCTGCGCCAGAAGGCTCCGCCCGGTCGCCTCCGCCAGAACCGCGCCAAGCACATGGAAACTTCCCGTGGAGTAGAGCATCCCGCTGCCCGGCGCCCGAACGAACGGCCGCGACAGAGCATCGGCCACCCAGTCGCGGCTGGAGACCCAGCCGCCGTAGTTCGCGCCCGACGTGCGCTCCAGCCCCGCCTGCATCGTCACCAGATTGTCGACGGTCAGGCTGGAAACCCGGGGATCGGCGCCGCGTGGGATCAGATCGGGCGCCAGCGCGCCGATCGTCGCCCCGACGGAGGGCACCTCCCCCCGATCGATCGCGGCACCCGTCAGGGCCGCCACGATCGTCTTGCTCACCGACTTGACGTTGACCGCCCGGTCAAGCCCCGGCCCGCGCGCCACATGCGCCAGAACCTCCGCGCCGCCCTGAAGCACCAGAAGCGACCGCAGCTGGTCGTACGTGTCGGCCTCTGCCGCCACCCGCGCCCAGCCGGCGCCCTGGGCCATGGCCCCGCGCCCGGCGAGTACCGCCGCAGCACCCATCGCCATCACATGCCGCCGCCTAAAGGCGTCAGGCGACAAGCCTGTAGCCCCCGCTTTCGGTCACCAGAAGCCGTGCGTTCGACGGATCCGGCTCGATCTTCTGCCGCAAGCGGTAGATGTGGGTCTCCAGCGTGTGGGTCGTCACCCCCGCGTTGTAGCCCCACACCTCGTGCAGCAGCACGTCGCGCGCCACCACCCCGTCGTTCGACCGGTAAAGGTACTTGAGGATGTTGGTTTCCTTCTCCGTCAGCCGGATCTTCCGCTCCGCCTCGTCGATCAGCATCTTCATGGAGGGCCGGAAGGTGTACGGCCCCAGCTGAAAGACGGCATCCTCGCTCTGCTCATGCTGCCGCAGCTGCGCGCGGATGCGGGCCAGCAGCACCGGAAACTTGAAGGGCTTCGTCACGTAGTCGTTCGCGCCCGCGTCGAGGCCCAGGATGGTATCGGAATCGCTGTCATGCCCCGTGAGCATCAGGATCGGGCATTTCACGCCCTGCTTGCGCAGGATCCGGCACAGCTCGCGCCCGTCGGTATCCGGCAGACCCACGTCGAGGATGACGAGGTCGTAAAGCGCCTCCTTCGCGCGGCTCATCGCCTCGGCCCCGGTACCGGCCTCGAACACGTCGAACTCTTCGGTCATGACGAGTTGCTCGGAAAGGGCCTCGCGCAGGTCCTCTTCGTCGTCGACCAGCAGGATCTTCTTCAGAACGGCCATGGCGCTCTCCTTTGCGTGATGGGCGCGGGGTCTCGAACCCAGATGCGAAGCACGCACGGCCCGGGCAAGTTTTGTGGCACCCGTCTCACGCGGACGTGTCGCCACGGCGGGATATGTTTCATCCCTCGCGGAATGCCGCTATCCCGGCCGGACCATCGGGGGCTTTGCGGCTGACACTGGAACCGGACATATCCGAGCTGATCGCGCGCGCCCGCAACGACCTGCGCGGCGGCCTCGGCGTGGTGCTCGACGGGCCCGGGGGCGCCGCACTCGTCCTCGCCGTCGAAACCCTGCAGCCCGCGCGGCTGGCCGCCGCCCTCGCCCTCGGGTCCGCCACCCTGGCGCTTACCGCCCGGCGCGCGGCCACGCTGAAGGCCCGGGCCTACGACGGCGACCTGGCGCGCATCCCAGTGCCCGCCGATGCCCGCGCCGGATGGCTCATGGCGCTCGCCGATCCCGCCGGAGATCTCGCCACGCCCATGAAAGGCCCGCTCGTCACCCTGCGGGAGGGCAACGCCACGACCCACCGCGCCGCCCTGCGCCTGACCAAGGCCGCGCGCCTGCTGCCGGCGGCGCTGGTCGTGCCCCTGCCTGGCGGTACGGCGCCGGCGGGCCTGACCCGGATCGCCACGCAGGCCGTCCTTTCGCGCGCCGAGGCCGCCGCCCGGCTGCGTCCCGTCGCCCAGGCGCGGCTGCCCATGAGCATCTCGGCCGACGGCCGCCTGCATGTCTTCCGCCCCGAAGATGGCGGGGAAGAGCATTATGCCGTCGAGATCGGCAGCCCCGACCGCGGCCGCCCGGTCCTGACCCGCCTGCATTCCGCCTGCTTCACCGGCGATCTCCTCGGGTCCCTCAAATGCGATTGCGGCCCGCAGTTGCGGGGCGCCATGGCGGCGATGGCGGCCGAGGGCGGCGGCGTGCTGCTCTACCTAAACCAGGAGGGGCGCGGGATCGGCCTGGCCAACAAGATGCGCGCCTACGCGCTTCAGGATCAGGGGTTCGACACCGTGGAGGCCAATCACCGCCTCGGCTTCGAGGACGACGAGCGCGACTTCCGCCTCGGCGCCGCGATCCTCGATCGGCTCGGCTTCGCCAGCGTCCGGCTGATGACGAACAATCCCGCCAAAGTCGCCATGTTGCAGGCCTGCGGTACCGAGGTGGTCGAGCGGGTGCCGCTGGCGGTGGGTCGCGGGGCGTTGAATGCCGGTTATCTGGATACCAAGGCCGCCAAGTCCGGGCACCTCCTGTGAGGCCGGCCGGGCCAGGCGACATCGTCGTGACCCCCCTCGGCGCCCGCTTCCTCGGCCGCCGCCTGCCTTGCACCGTCGGGCGCGGCGGCGTTGCGCAAGACAAGCGCGAAGGCGACGGCGCCACGCCCGAAGGCTGCCACCGCCTGATCGCCGTCTTCTGGCGGGCGGACAGGCTGCCCCGCCCCGGCCCGGGCGCCCGCCCCATCCGCGCCGGCGATCTCTGGTGCGACGACCCGGCGGACCCCGCCTACAACAGCCCCGTGCACGACCCCGGGCAGATCAGCGCAGAGACCCTCCGCCGCGCCGATCCGCTCTACGACGTGGTCATCGCCAGCGACTGGAACTGGCCAGCCCGCATCCCGGGCCGCGGCTCCGCCATCTTCCTGCACGCCTGGCGCCGACCCGGCTTCCCGACCGCCGGCTGCGTCGCCTTCGCGCGCCCCGACATCCGCTGGATCGCCGAGAACCTGCGCCCCGAGACGCGCCTGATCGTCCGCCCCCGCTGAGGAGCCCCTGACGAGCGCCCGCCGAGCCTCCGTCCGTCTTTGCCTCACAAATATCCTCGGGGGGTGAATTGCGCGCCAGCGCAAGAGGGGGGCTGACAGCCCCACTTGCCTCGGACAGGCGCCCAGGCGTCAGGCGAGGTCGGGATCCCGCTCTCCGAAGATCGCCGATCCGACCCGGACATGCGTCGCCCCGGCCGCGATCGCCGCCTCGAAGTCGTCGCTCATGCCCATCGAAAGGCCGCTGAGCCCGTTGCGCCCAGCGATCTCGGCGAGCCGAGTGAAATGAGGCGCCACGTCTTCCCCCTGCGGAGGCAGGCACATCAGCCCCCGCACAGGCAGCTCCATCTGCCGGCAGGTCGCCACCAGCGCATCCACCGCATCGGGCGCGATGCCGGCCTTCTGCGGCTCCTCCCCGGTGTTCACCTGCACGAACACCTCCGGGCACGCACCCCGCTCCTGCGCCAGATCCGCAAGCCGCCGGGCCAGCTTCTCCCGGTCCACGCTGTGGATCGCGTCGAACAGCTCCACCGCCGCACGCGCCTTGTTGCTCTGCAGCGGCCCGACGAGATGCAGCGCGATACCGTCATGGCTGGCCTGAAACGCCGGCCAACGGCCCTGCGCCTCCTGCACCCGGTTCTCGCCGAAGATCCGCTGCCCCGCCTTTAGCGCCGCGGCGACCCGTTCGGCCGGCTGCACCTTGGAAACCGCGATCAGCGTCACAGAACCCGCCGCGCGCCCCGCCCTGGCTTCCGCGGCCGCGATCCGCTTGCGGATATCGCTCAGACCCATGCCGTCTCCCCTCGCCCGCGTGCGGCCGCCAGGCCGGCACGCCCCCCGGACACGCAAAAGGAGCGAGCCCGAAGGCCCGCTCCCTTGCGAAGCAGTCGTTCCGATCGGTCGATCAGAAGGCGAACTTGATACCGAAGTCGGCGGTAGTGTCGATCTCTTCGCCGTCGACGAGGCCAGCCGCCAGAGCGGCGCCGCCGCCCAGGTCGTACTCGACGCCGACACCGTAGAAGTCCTGATCGTCCGCGTCGTCGTCATCGAGTTCGATGTTGCGGTAGTATGCCGAGGCCGAAGCCGGGCCGAAGCTCGCATCAACGGACACACCGTATTGGTTGATGTCGTCTGTGCCAGTGTCGAGGCGGCCGTAGAGACCCTTGAGGGTCACCATCTGGAACGTCACCGAAGCGGCGGCGGCGAGGTGCTGCGCGTCGTCGTCGGCGTCACCCAGGTCGAAGGGCAAGTCGAAGCCAGCGGGAACGCCTTCGTAACCGATGCCGACCGAGTAGGTGCCGCCGTCGTAGCCGATGCCGACCGAATACTCTTCATCGTCGCCGATGCCGAGGGCCAGGCTGAGCGGGCCGGTCGTGTACTGGTAGAGCGCGTTCGGATCGCCGGCGCCGAAGAGGTAGAAGGTCTCGTTGTTGTCGCCGAGGCCGGTCAGGCCCACGCCGGCGAGGTCGCCGACCACCGACTCAGCACCGCCATCGACGTCGCCCATGGCCAGACGGCCGTAGGTGCCGGAAACGAACACGCTGCCTTCTTGGCCATTCGTCGCCTGGTCGTCCTCGTAGTTGTCGGCGCGCACGCTACCGCCGAAAACCAGGCCGCCATCCGACTCGCCCGATGCGTTGAAGCTGATCCGGATCCGGCTGGTGAAGGCGTAGTCTTTGTCTTCGTTGGTGTTGCGGTTGGTGAAATCGTCTTCACCGTAAAGGATACCCATACGGCCGTCACCCGACACGGTCACTTCGGCAGCGGCGACGCCGGCGACGAGGACCAGGGCGCTCGAAGCAAGAAGAATCTTTTTCATCGTTTCCCTCGTAGATTAAGGTGGTCCCCAAGCGGGAGCACCCGGCCTGAGTTGACCCTCTTTCAGACTTTCGAGCCGCGAAAACAACCGCCCCCGGACGGGCCCGCGGAAAAGCGCCCTCGATAGGTGCAGCTTTGCCACACCGGCTCCGAAGGCCCTCCGATGCGCTTCCGGTCGGCCGCGTCGCTACGTCAACCGGCGGTTGCGCAACCTCGCGGAGGCCCCCGCGCATCGGGAGCGCGTCGGCGGTATCTGCCGGGATCCAGAGCGCCCCGACCGCCCCGGCGGGAGCCATTCCACGAAAACCCCGCGCGGGCGGGGAGGGGGGGCCGCCGCGGCATGCAACCCGCCGCCACCCGCCCCGCCCGGACTTGTGAGGATCGCGCCGCTCGTCTACCACTCCGCCGCAGGAACGGCCGCGGGTATCTCCGCCGGTCGATCGGGGGCGAGGCGATGACGGGACCGACGCGATCACACGGCCGAAAGCGCGGGCGCCGGGCGTCGGCGCGGCTCCCGGCGATGCTGGGCCTGGCGGGATGTGTCGTTCTTGCCGGCTGCGGCACGTTCGGGATCGGCGGCCAGCGCGGCGCCAGCCGCCCGGTCGCCACGGCGCCGACCGCCACGGGCGGCGAACGCACCGATCCGCGCTCCCAGGGGGGCATCATCAACCCCGTCGGCGGGCTTGGCGGCGACGATGTGGTCGGCGGCTCCGCGACCGGGTCGCAGACCAGCACGCTCTTCGATCTCTTCACCAACAACGACGATCCCAACGTCACGCTCGAGGTGAACAAGTATCTCTGGGTCGCCTCGATGCAGGTGCTCGATTTCCTCCCCATCGAATCCGCCGATCCGTTCTCGGGCGTCCTCGTCACGGGCTACGGCACCCCGCCCGGCGGCGGCCGCGCCTACCGCGCCACGATCTACGTGCAGGACCCGGCGCTCGATGCCCGCGCCCTGAACGTCGCGCTGATGACCCGCTCCGGCCCGGCGGCGCCGGCGACCACCCGCGCGGTCGAGGATGCGATCCTCACCCGCGCGCGGCAGCTGCGCATCCGCGACGGCCGCCTCTGACCGGCCCGGAGGAGCCCCGCGCCATGGCCGCCAAGGATGCCCCGCAGACGGATCGCGCCATGCGCTACGACGCGGCGACGATCGAGCCCCACTGGCAGGCCGTCTGGGACGAGGCCGGCATCTTCGCCGCCCGCCGCGACGAGAGCCGCCCGAAATACTACGTGCTCGAGATGTTTCCCTATCCGTCCGGGCGCATCCATATCGGCCACGTGCGCAACTACACGATGGGCGACGTGATCGCGCGCTACAAGCTGGCCACCGGCCACAACGTGCTGCACCCGATGGGGTGGGACGCGTTCGGAATGCCGGCCGAGAACGCCGCGATGGCAAGCGGCGGCCATCCGGCCGACTGGACCTATGCCAACATCGCCGAGATGCGCGGCCAGATGAAGCCGCTCGGCTTTTCCATCGACTGGTCGCGCGAATTCGCTACCTGCGATCCGGAATACTATGGCCAGCAGCAGGCGCTCTTCCTCGATTTCCTCGCCAAGGGCCTCGTCTACCGCAAGGAGGCGGTGGTGAACTGGGATCCGGTCGACATGACCGTACTCGCCAACGAGCAGGTGATCGACGGCTGCGGCTGGCGCTCCGGCGCGCCGGTGGAACGCCGCGCGCTCACCCAATGGTTCTTCCGCATCTCGGACCACGCCGAAGAGCTTCTGGAGGCGCTGGACGGGCTCACCGCCTGGCCCGAGAAGGTCCGCACGATGCAGGCGAACTGGATCGGCCGCTCCCGCGGCCTGCGCTTTGCCTTCGATCTCGCGGCGCCCGTGCACGGGATCGAAAGCGTCGAGGTCTACACCACCCGCCCCGACACCCTGAAGGGCGCGAGCTTCGTGGGCATCTCGCCCGACCATCCGCTCGCGAAGGCGCTGGAGGCCGAGAACCGCGACGTGGCCCGCTTCGTGCAGGCCTGCCGCCGCAGCGGCACGTCCGAAGACGCGATGGAGACCGCCGAGAAGCGGGGGCTCGACACCGGCCTGACCGTGCGCGCACCCGCTGAACCCCGGCGCGACCCTGCCGGTCTGGATCGCCAACTTCATCCTGATGGACTACGGCACCGGCGCCGTCTTCGGCTGCCCGGCCCACGACCAGCGCGACCTCGATTTCGCACGCAAGTACGGCCTGCCGGTGATCGACACGTTCCTGGCACTCGAGGATCCCGCAGCGGTGACCGACACCGCCTTCGTCCCGCCGAAGGACCAGCCGGTGCGCTGGATCGACCATTTCGCCGGGCTCGACGTCGCCACCGGCGCCGAGGCCATCGAGGCAACCATCGCCAGGGCCGAGGCCGAGGGCTGGGGCACCGGCACCACCCAGTACCGCCTGCGCGACTGGGGCCTGTCCCGCCAGCGCTACTGGGGCTGCCCGATCCCCGTGGTGCATTGCGACACGTGCGGTGTCGTGGCCGAGCGCAAGGAGAACCTGCCCGTCGAGCTGCCGTACGACGTCAGCTTCGACCAGCCCGGCAACCCGCTCGACCGGCATCCCACCTGGCGCGACGTGCCCTGCCCGGCCTGCGGCGCCCCGGCCCGCCGCGAGACCGACACGATGGACACGTTCGTGGACAGCTCGTGGTACTACGCCCGCTTCACCGCGCCGCACGCCGCGACGCCCACCGACATGGCCGACGCCGCCTACTGGATGAACGTCGACCAGTATATCGGCGGCGTCGAGCACGCGATCCTGCACCTGCTCTATTCCCGCTTCTTCGCCCGCGCGATGCATCTCTGCGGGCATCTGCCGGGAGCGGCCATCGAGCCGTTCAACGCGCTCTTCACGCAAGGCATGGTCACCCACGAGACCTATTCCACCGCCGATCCGACCAGCAGCAACCGCCGCATCTGGCACCTCCCCGAAGAGATCGCCCAAGGCGACGCGGGCCCCGCCCTTGCAGACGGCACCCCGGTCGACATCGGCCCCTCGATCAAGATGTCCAAGTCCAAGAAGAACGTCGTCGACCCCGTGGCCATCATCGCCCGCTTCGGCGCCGACACGGCCCGCTGGTTCATGCTCTCCGACAGCCCGCCCGAACGCGACGTGGAATGGACGGCCGCCGGCGCCGAGGCCGCCCACAAGCACCTCGCCCGGGTGTGGCGCCTGGCGGACGACGTCCGCCAGCGGGCCGACGAGGCGGCCCCCGCAGGGGCTCCGAGGAGGCCCGGCCCCCCGCCGGCGAAGCAGGGCCAGATGTAGAGGCCGACGACGCGCTCGCCCGCGAGGTCGCCCGCGCCGTCCGCGACGTCACCGCCGGCATCGACGGCTTCGCCTTTAACACCGCCGTCGCCCGCCTCTACGAGCTCACCGCCGCGATCCAGAAATCCGCCGCCGGCCCCAAGGCCCGCCGCGCGGCGCTGCGTACCCTGGCCCAGCTCACGGCCCCGATGACCCCGCACCTGGCCGAAGACGTCTGGGCCATGGCCGGCGGTTCGGCCTCTGCGCCACCGCCCCCTGGCCCAAGCCCGACCCGGCGCTCCTCGTCGAGGAAACCGTCACCCTGCCCATCCAGATCAACGGCAAGCGCCGCTCCGAGATCAGCGTCGCCGAAGACCGCACCGCCGCCGTCGAGGCGATGGCGCTGGCCGATGCCGCCGTGCAGCGCGCCCTCGGCGGGGCCGCCCCGCGCAAGCTGATCGTCGTGCCCGGGCGCATCGTCAATGTCGTCGTCTGAGGGCGCCCTCTCCCGCCGCGCGGCGCTGGCCGGGCTCGCGGCCCTGCCCGCCGCCGCCTGCGGCTTCGCCCCCGTCTACGGCCCCGGCGGGCGCGGCCGGGCGCTCGACAACGCGGTCGAGATCGAACCGCCGCCCAACGATGCCGGCGCCTTCGACCTCGCCCAGCAACTGCAGGACAGGCTCGGCCCGCCGCTCTCCCCGCCTACCGGCTGAGCTTCACGCTCGACACCGAAAGCGAGCAGGTCGCCATCACCACCGCGCAGGAGATCAACCGCTTCAACCTGATCGGCACCGCGCGCTATGCCCTGGCGCCCCTCGGCGGCGCGGCGGCGCTTGCCGAGGGGCGCGTGCAGGCCTTCACCAGCTATTCCGCCACCGGCACCTCCGTCGCCACGGCGGACCGCCGAGCGCGATGCCTTCGCCCGCCTCGCGGTGATCCTCGCCGACAGGATCGTCGCCAACCTGCTGGTCGCGCCCGGCCTCTCCGCCGCAGGCGCCGCATGACCGGCCCGGCCGCCCAGGCTCCGGTCTTCGCACCATCATCGGCCACGGCCCCGGCCCTGCCGACAACCCGCGCCCGATGAAGCTCGCCACCCGCGACGTCGCCGCCTATGCCGCGCGGCCCGACCCCAGGCGCGCCGGCCTGCTGCTCTACGGCCCCGACGCGATGCGCATCGCGTTGCGCCGCCAGCAGGTCATCGCCGCCCTCATCGGCCCCGAAGGCCCGGCCGAGATGCGCCTCACCCGCATCGCGCCCGGCGAGCTGCGCGGCGATCCCGCCGCCCTCGGCGATGCCCTGCGCGCCCGCAGCTTCTTCCCCGGCCCCCGCGCCGTGCTGCTCGACGGGGCCGGCGACGCGCAGGCGGCCGCCGTGGCGCTGGCCCTCGGCGCCTGGTCGCCCGGCGACGCGCAGCTCATCGTCACCGCCGGGCAGCTCACCCCGCGCGCCAAGCTCCGCAAGCTCTTCGAGGATCATCCCACGGCCTACGCCGCGGGGATCTACGCCGACGCACCCGGGCGCGAAGAGGTCGCCCGGCAACTCGCCGCCGCCGGGCTCGCCGACGTGCCCGCCCCGCGCTCGCCGAAATGGGCGCGCTGGCCGCACAGCTCGATCCCGGCGACTTCGCCCAGACGGTCGAGAAGCTCGCGCTCTACAAGATCGGCGACGGCGGCCCCGTCTCGTCCGAGGATATCGCCGCCATCGCGCCCGCCTCGACCGAGGCCGCCCTCGACGCGCTGATCGAGGCCGCGACCGGCGGCCAGCCCCAGGCCATCGGGCCGCTCCTGCGGCGGCTGCAGGCGCAGGGGGTCCAGGCCGTGGCCATCTGCATCGCCGCCACCCGCGCCCTGCGCCAGCTCCACGCCGTGATCACCCATCCCGCCGGTGCGTCGGAGGGCGTGAACCGCCTGCGCCCGCCGGCCTACGGCCCGCGGCGCGACAGGCTCCTCTCGGTCGCCCGCAATTGGAGCGGCCCACGGTGGAGGAGGCGATGCGCGTCGTCCTCGATCCCGACGTGGCCCTGCGATGGGTCGCCCGCCGCCCGCCATGGCCTCGGCCGAACGCATGCTGATCCGCATGGCCTATATGGGACGCCGCTGATGTACACCCTCGTCGGAACCGCCAGAAGCCGCGCCATGCGGGTGCTCTGGATGCTCGAAGAGCTTGGCCTCGACTATCGCCATATCGATGCGCTGCCGCGCAGCAGGAGGCGATGCGATACAGCCCAGGCGGCAAGATCCCGGTTCTGGTCGTGGAAGATGCGGGCGCGGCCCACACGATTGCCGACAGCGTCGCGATCATGACCTTTCTGGCCGACCGGCACGTCGCCTTCACCCATCCCGCCGGCAGCCTCGCCCGTGCGGCGCAGGACGCGACGACCCTCTGGCTGATCGACGACATGGACGCGCTGCTGTGGGCCGCGGCGAAGCACAGCTTCGGCCTGCCGCCCGAGCAGCGCGTGCCCGAGATCAAGGCGACCCTGAGATCGAAATACCCCGCACCCTGGCCCGCCTGGAGGAGCGTCTGGCGGACGCGCCCTATCTCGCCGGCGATGCGCCCACGATCCCGATCTTCTGGCCGCCCATTGCCTCGGCTGGGGGGTCGCCGCGAAGTTTCCCGCGCCGCCGCAACCATTGGCCGACTGGGTGCACGCGATGCGCGACCGCCCGGCCTTCCGGCGCGCCGCGGCCCGGGCGGGATCGCCAGCCGTCGCCTCCGGCGCGCCTGCCGCCCAGCGCCTGCCCGTCAGGCGCCGTCGACCGCCTCGGTCGCGGCGGGGGCTTCCGCGCCGGTCGCGGCGGGAGCTTCCGCGCCGGTCTCGGCGGGGGCTTCCGCTTCGGCCCCGGGGGCGCCCGCGCCATGCTCCACGGTCGCGCCAAGCCAGTCCGCCGCCGCCAGCCCCGGCCCAGCGGCCCGTGGCCAGGCAGCCGGTGATCAGGTAGCCGCCCGTCGGCGCCTCCCAGTCCAGCATCTCGCCGGCCGCGAACACGCCGGGCCGGGCGCGCAGCATCAGACCGCGGTCCACCGCCTCGCGCCGGATCCCCCCGGCGGTCGAGATCGCCTCGTCCATCGGCCGCAACCCGGCGTGGCGCCCCGGCAGCGCCCTGATACCGGGCCGCCAGCGCCTCCGGCCCCTCGGGCAGCGGCCGGCGCTCCCTCCCTGCAAGAGCGCCGTCCGTGCCGGGTCCAGCCGCAAGGTCCGGCGCAGGTGGTTGGAAAGGCTCGCCTTGCCGCGCCGCCGGGCTAGCCGCGTGGCCGCCTCCGCCGCGCTCCGCCCCGGCACGAGGTCCAGCGCCAACGCCGCGCCCTCGCGCAGCCCGGCTGGCCGCATAGATGCCGCCGCCCTCCAGGCCCCGCGCCGAGATCACGAACTCGCCGCGATGCCGCACACCGCCGGCGATCAGCTCCGCCGCCTTCACCGGCGTCCCGAAATGCCGCGCCATGTGGGGCGACCAGTCCACCGCCAGCCCGGCATTGGCCGGCCGGAACGGCGCCAGCACCACGTCCTCGCCAATGAGCTCAGCCCACGCCCCGTCGGAGCCCAGCCGCGCCCAGCTCGCCCCGCCCATCGCCAGCACGGTCGCCTCCGACGCGATCTCCACCGCCCCCTCCGGCGTGGCGAAGCAGGCCGCCCCGTCGCCGCTCCGGCCCGTCCAGCGCCAGCGCGTCCGCGTCTCCACGCCCGCCGCCGCCAGCCGCGCCGCCCAGGCGCGCAGCAGCGGCGAGGCCTTCATCGCCACCGGAAAGACCCGCCCGGAGGAGCCGGTGAACACCGCCTGCCCCAACTCCTCGGCCCAATCGCGCACCCGCACCGGACCGGAGCGGGCCAGCATCGGCGCCAGCCAGTCCGCCGCCTCTGCGTAGGCCGCGACGAACGCGTCCTGCGCCTCCGCCTTGGTCAGGTTCAGCCCGGACTTGCCCGCCATCAGGAACTTCCGCCCGATCGAAGGCTTGCCCTCCGCCAGCAGCACCGGCACGCCGCGCCCGGCCAGCGCATCGGCCGCCGCCAGCCCCGCCGGGCCGCCGCCGATCACCAGCGCCCGCACCGTCCTCCGTGACGTCCCGTCTTGCCCCGTCGCCATTCCACGCCATCCTTGCCGGGCGATGCCCCGCTTCCAGCCACACGACGCCGCCGCCCCGATCTGCCCGCTCTGCGGCCGCCCGATCCCGCCGGGCGCCCGCCAGAGCCTGCATCACCTGACCCCGAAACTGCGCGGCGGCAAGGGCGGACCCACCGTGCGGCTGCACCAGATCTGCCACAACGAGATCCACGCCACCCTGACCGAGACGGAACTCGCCCGCGCCTATGCCAGCATCGCGGCCCTGCGCGCCCATCCCCGCCTGCAGCGCTTCGTCGCCTGGGTGTCCCGCCGTCCGCCGGACTTCCACGCCCGCACCTCCGGCCCAAGGCGCAAACGCTGAGGGCCCGGGGCGCGCCCGCGGAACCGGGCGGCGGGCCCCGCGCCGGCCGCAGGCCGGTGTGGGAAGAACCGGAATGCCTGCGCCAGCAGGCGCCGCTTGGCCAGCCTCCCGGAATGGCAGCCCCCGGGGGCCCGCCTCAGACCAGCCCGACCCGCTTGCGGATCGCCGGATCGCGCAGGGCCACCTCGGTCCCCACCAGATCGTCCGCCGCCTTCGTCGCCAGCCATACCAGCGCCCGCCCCGCCCAATCCGCGGGAATATGCGCCGACGGATCGAGCCGGCTCACCGCGTTCACCCCGCTCTCGCGGATTGTCACCTGCATCTCGGTCGCCACCGTCCCCGGCGACAGCCCGATCGCCCGCACCCCGCCGCCACGGCCCTCCACGTCCGCGCAGCGGGTCAGCATCGCCGCCCCCGCCTTGGCCGCGCAATACTGGCTCCAGCCCTCCAGCGCATGGCTCGCAGCACCGGAAGAGACGGTCAGGATCGTGCCGCCCCGCGCCGCCAGCATCACCGGCAAGGCCGCCCGCATCCCGTGGAACACCCCCTTGAGGTTGATGTCCACGCCCTTGCCCCACTCCTCGGGGTCCGCCTCCGCGAGCGAGGCGATGGGCGTGATCACGCCCGCGTTGTTCACCATCACGTCGAGCGAGCCGAACGTGGTCACCGCCGCCTGCACCGCGGCCTCCACCTCCCAGAACCGCGACACGTCGCAGGGAATGGCCAGCGCCGCGTCGCCGATCTCGCCCGCCAGATCGGCGATCGCCTCGCGGCTCCGCGCCGTCAGCACCACCCGTGCGCCGGCCGCGGCGAAGGCCCGCGCCGCGGCGGCGCCGATCCCGCGGCTCGCCCCGGTGATCAGCACGGTTTTACCGGTCAATTCTTCCATCGGACTTCCCTGCTCTGCACGCTTGCGGCACTCTGCCATCAAAGGCCGCCAAATGGCAGCAATGTCGCCCAACCGCCCGGCAACCGCAACGCCCCGGCACGCGTTCCCCCCCGGGCCGCGAAACCGCCCTCCTGCAAGGACCAGCCCCCATGTCGCCGTTCCGCCTTCCGCGCTTCCGCCGCCTCGCGCTCGCCCTGCTCTGCCTGCCCGCCGCCGCCGCGGCCGAGCTCGATCCCCGCGCGGTCTGGGAAGGCTGGCAGGCCGCGCTCGCGGCCGAAGGCTACACCCTCACCGCCGCCGAAGCGGCCGGTACGGGCGCCGCCCTCGCGCTCACCGACGTTCTCGTGAAGGGCCCCGGCGGCGGCGGCACCGTCCTCACCCTCGCCGTCGACCGCCTCGATCTGGCCCCCTCCGGAGCCTCGGCCATCGACGTCGTGATCCCCCCCGGGCAGTCAGCCGCCTTCACCCGCCTCGGTGGCGAACGCCCCGGCACGGAGCTCAGCGTCGCCCTCGACCGCGGGCCGCTCACCGTCACGGTGCCCGAAGCCGCCAAGGATGCGGGGCGCGCGCCGGGGGCCCGATGCCGGCCCGTGGCGCCTGTCCGCCCCGGACTTCGGGGCGGCGCTGGAACTCGGTGCTTCTCGGCGGCCGCGCGGCACCGGCGCGCCTGCGCCTCGATGCCACCGGCCTCGGCGGCACGCTCTTGCGCCGCGAAGCCCCCAGCCTCGAAACCCTGCCTTTCGAGCTGACCCTCGCCGCAGAACGCCTCGCCCTCGAGGGCGGCGTCGCCGAGCCGGCGCCGGACGGCGACGCGCCGCGCAGCCCGGTCCTGCCCCCCGACATGGCCGCGATCAACGGCGCGGTGACCTTCGGCACCCTGTCGCTCGAGGCCGGCCTGCAACCCGACCCCGACGGTGTCGTCGCCGGCGGCGCACCGCCCGAAGGGCCGGCCCGGGTCGCCTATCTGACCCTCGCGGCGGACACGCTGGAAAGCCGGGTGCTGCTGGCCGATGCCGACGACGCGGTCACCTCGTCCAGCGCCAGCGCCGGCACCGAGGCGGCGCTCAACCTCGATGTCTTCGCCCTGCCCGCGCCGGAGGGCGCCGAGGGCCCGCTCGACTTCCGCGTCGAGGGCCTCCTGGCATCGGGCGCCGGCCAAAGCTTCTCGCGGCAGACGGGCGAGGGCAGCAGCGTCGAGACCCGGTCCTCCAGCGCGTCCTCGCGCGCGACCCTCACCGCCACGCCGGAGCGGATCGAGGGCGATCTGCGCCTCCGCGACGTGGCCGCCAGCATCGCCGGAGACAGGATCCCCCTGCCGCAGGTCGCCTTCAGCGCCGAGGCCATGGGCTTCGGCGTCTCGCTGCCCGTGGCGGTGCCAGAAGCGCCGGCGGAAGGCGGGGTGGCCCCTCCGCAGACCGCCCGGCTGACGGCCGAGATCGCCGATCTCGCGCTCGACGAGGCGCTCTGGGCCGCGCTCGATCCCGAGGGCGCGCTGCCCCGCACGCCCGGCCAGCTCAGCCTCGATGCCGAGGCCGACATCGCCGCGCTCGATCCAGCCGCCCAGGCCCTCGCGCCCGAAGGCCTGCCGGGCCGCATGCCCACGGCGCTGCGGCTGAATACCCTGGCGCTGGCTTTCGGCGGCGCCACGGCCCAGGCCAGCGGCGCGGTGGCCCTCGGCGCGGGCGGGCCGTTCGGCATGCCCGACATGAACGCGGCCGAAGGCAGCCTCGACATCGACGCGACCGGCGTGACCCAGCTGATCGACGCCATCGTCGCCGCCGGCCTCGTCAGCCCGGAACAGGCGATGGGCGCGCGGATGATGCTGGGAATGTTCGCCACAATGGCGCCGGACGGCAGCCTCCGAAGCCGCATCGTCGCCGGGCCCGAAGGCAGCCTCAGCATCAACGGCATGCGCCTGCGCTGACCCGCGTCGCCGTTCGCGGGAACGAAGGCTTCCGCGGCCGGCGGCGACGATGGCGCGGGTGCGGTCCGGGCGGCGGCTTCGCCTTGCGCGCCTCGCCGCTCCGACCTACCTCGCACCTGGCAAGGCCGCGCCCCGGCGGTTGAACCCAGAACCCGCCAGGGAGGCGTCATGACCCCTTCATCCCCGTCGACCCGCGCCGCGCGCCCCCCGGCCGCCTCCGCCGCGGCGTCCCGGCCCGATCCCGAGGCGCTCGCCGCCGCCCTGCTCGACGCCGCCCGCCGCGCCGGGGCCGAGGCCGCCGACGCGCTCGTCTACCGCGGCACCTCCGTCAGCGTGGGCGTGCGGGCCGGCCGCCTCGAGGACGCCGACCGGGCCGAGGCGCTCGATCTCGGCCTGCGCGTCCTCATGGGCCGCCGCCAGGCCTGCGTCTCGGCCTCCGACGCCAGCCCCGACACCCTTGCCGAGATGGCCGAACGCGCCGTCGCCATGGCCCGCGAGGCCCCCGAGGACCCCGGCGTCGGCCTCGCCGACCCCGCCCAGCTCGCCCGCGCGTGGGATGCCGCCGCCCTCGACCTCGTCGACCCCGCCCCCGAGCCCGACCCCGCCGCCCTCCAGCACGCCGCCCTTGCCGCCGAAGCCGCCGCGCTCTCCCACCCCGGCATCGCCCAATCCGAAAGCGCCGGCGCCGGCTACTCCCGCAGCCACTACCACCTCGCCGCCACCAACGGCTTCTCGGGCGGCCTCACCCGCACCTCCCACGGCCTTTCCTGCGTCGTCATCACCGGCACCGGCACCGGCATGGAGCGCGACTATGCCGGTGAATCCCGCCTCCACGCCGCCGACATGCCCACCCCCGAAAGCATCGGCCACCTCGCCGCCGAACGCACCCTCGCCCGCGCCGGCGCCCGCCAGCCGCGCACCGGCACCTACCCCATCCTCTTCGACGAACGCGTCGCCGCCTCACTCATCGGCCACCTCCTCCAGGCCATCAACGGCACCGCCATCGCCCGCGGCGCCTCCTGGGCCCGCGACCTCCTCGGCCAGCAGGTCCTCCCCGAAACCCTCTCCCTCACCGAGGACCCGCACCGCCGCCGCGGCCCCGCCTCGCGCCCCTACGACGGCGAAGGCCTGCCCACCGCCCCCCGCGCCATAATCGACGCCGGCCGCCTCACCGGCTGGACGCTCGACCTCGCCACCGCCCGCAAGCTCGGCCTGCAAAGCACCGCCAACGCCGCCCGCGGCACCGCGTCCCCCCCCTCCCCCGGCATCACCAACGTCGCCCTCACCCAAGGCACCGCCACCCGCGCCGACCTCATGCGCGACATGGGCACCGGCCTCCTTCGTCACCTCCATGATCGGCGCCACCATCAACCCCAACACCGGCGACTATTCCCGCGGCGCCGCCGGCCTCTGGGTCGAGAACGGCGAGCCCGCCCACGCCGTCAACGAATGCACCATCGCCGGCAACCTCATCCCCATGCTCCGCGCGCTGATCCCCGCCAACGACGCGCAGGCCCACAAGTCCCGCACAATCCCCTCGCTTCTGGTCGAGGGCATGACCCTCGCCGGCGCCTGAGATGGACGCGCCCGATCCTCGGCCCCGACCACGCGGCCGACCTCGCCCTCCTGCGCCAGGCCGCCGCCGAGGCCGCCGAGATCGCGCTCGGCTTCCACCGCCGCGACCCGCAGGTCTGGCACAAGCCGGACGAGGCCGGCCCGGTCTCCGAGGCCGACCTCGCCGTCGACGCGCATCTCCGCCAGCGCCTGCTCGCCGCGCGCCCCGGCTACGGCTGGCTCAGCGAGGAAACCCCCGACGGGCCCGCCCGCCTCGCCCACCGTTCCGTCTTCGTGGTCGACCCGATCGACGGCACCCGCGCCTTCGTGGCCGGGACGGAGGTCTGGGGCCATTCGCTGGCCGTGGTCACGGGTGGCGTCCCCACCGCCGCGGTGGTGCTCATGCCGCTCCTGGGCAAATGCTACACCGCCAGCCTCGGCGGCGGAGCGTATCTCGGCGACACCCCCCTGAAGGTCTCCGGGCGCACGGAGCCCGACGGCGCCACCCTCTACGCCGCCAAGTCCGCGCTCGACCCCAAGCACTGGCCCGGCGGCCCGCCCAGCGCCACGGCCACCCGAACCTCCCCCATGGCCTACCGCCTCGCCCGCTTCGCCGAAGGAAAGGCCGACGCGCTCCTGAGCTTCAGCGGCATCTGGGAATGGGATCTTGCGGGAGGCGCCCTGCTCGCCACCGAAGCCGGCGCGAAACTGACGGCGCCGGACGGCACCCCCATCGCCTTCAACGCGCCGTCAGGACGGGCACCGGGGGCGCTGGCGGCGAATGTTGGGTTGTGGGAGGGGTTGCGGGGGCGGATGTGAGGAGTCTGCGAGATTTCATTCTCAGTCAGTTACCCTCCATTGAGTGTCAAAGGATTGAGACTTCTAAGACCGCAAACCCATCTCTTTTCGAGCTTCCTCTAGGTTGATTTTAGCTTTTATACCATGCTTCTCCAAAAGATTTAGCAGGTGCGAACCAGATAGAAGGGTTAGCGGCTTGTCAGAGGCGAACTTGTGAGCATCAGGTCCATAATCCGCCGTGGTTACGAGAATCCCCTTGTTCGCTCCCTCATTCATGGTAGTCCCATACAAATCACGGATGGCAGCTACGCCAACCGTGCGAGTATATCTTTTTGCTTGGATAACAATTTTTCCACCGCTGATTGGATCAGGGTCGAAAGCAATCGCGTCCACTCCGCCATCGCTACTGGACTGAGTAACACGCACCTCTCCACCGCGAGATGCAAATTCCTTCTCAAATAGCTCCCGCACTAAATGCTCAAAATCATCCCAATCCATAGCTGCAAGGTTCGTCGCACCATCCGCATTCATTTCAACAGAACGAGCATCAATAAAGCGTTTATCCGATCTTGCAATTTGAATGATTGGTGCGATTGGAGTGAGCCCGACAAGCGAAGCAGCGGAAACGCCCTTCAAGAGCTTAAAGCAGGCCTTTGGCTCGACCTGCTCCAAGTTGATGCTGGAGAACTCTTCCCTTTTAACTACCACTGATAGTATGGTCGCTAAATTCTGCTGGCCAGTTGCTCGGTCGATAGACTTCGTTTTTCCATTAAATGCTATACTGCTCAGGTGTTTATGGGTATCCGCCTCGAATAGCTCATGAATTGTTCGCAAGCAGATCTGATAGCATAGGTCGTCATAGAGCGTCTTGATTTCACGTTCACTTATCTTTGTATGCTTCAATTCACCGGTGGATGCTACGAACCGCACACCTTTTGTGGCAGGAAGATCATCCGGCGTTGGCAACATATATTCAACGAGCAGTAGTCCCGATTCAGGGTCGTAACGAATATCAACTTGTTTCTGCACGATATCGTCGTGATCCGAGGCCTCCAATACTATAGCTGCATGTTCCTCCACCGCATTGGGCTGACCGTTTCTCCACGCTGCTTCGAGAGCATCTACCTTCTCGTTCTCATTCGATTGCCCCGTATAGAAGCTGTTTTCCGCCTCCGTCTGAGCGACGTTCCAATCCTCCCAACTTTTAAGCCAGGATGAAAGGCGTTCCTTATTTCGCGCCTCCACCCGCCTTACTTCCGCATTATGGCAATTCAGAGCATCTTGATATCGTCGCTCTATTCCTCTTCTTTTTCCAAATATTGCTTGGGTAAAAGTTACCTTTACAGGCGGAGGGGGAAACGTTTCCACGTATTGCTTCTTCGGTCGTTCAGAATGAAGCGTTCGTGAGTAACTTGATTTATCCTTAAGTATGCTCCAATCAACGCTATCATCTATTGATAACGTATGCCGCAAAGTACCCCTCAAGCGCTCTCGCCGCAATTCGGCATCAACGGTCATATTTTCAGCGAGATCTTTCCCTACCTCAACATCTTCCTTCTTAATATGGGATTGGTATTTTTTCTCCCATTGCGCCATCAGAGTATCAACCTTATTTTGAAGTATTGACAACTCAGGGGCGCTTAGCTCTCGATGCAAATCAAGCTCAATATGGCGAATATCGAAATAATAGCGCAGAACTCGATCACCATTCGCATTTAGGCGAGCACGTAATTCCCCAGCCTTTATAAGCTTTGGGTTAGAAGTGTAGAATACTATGTCGCCGTTCATCAACCAGGTCCTGTTGCTCCAGTAGTACTATGCCCACATGGTTCCAGCCAATCAAGCCGCCTGTAAGCGACGGTCCAGAGAAATCTTGGCTACACCGCGCTATGTTGTGTCCCCGACATTTCCTCATGGTAACGACTACCGTCGGTTGAATAGCGAGTCGCGTCTAGTCTGCCTCATGACTAATCGCAAATACCCCCAACCCCCTAACATCCCCCCACCCAACCGCCCGTAGGGGTCCGACACAAAGCCGACACAACGCCGACACAACGCCGACAGTCCGAAACCGCCGAATTCTTGACCCCCGGGCCGGGAGCGGGCAGGAGGGGCGGAGCCCTCGTATCCGGAGTTTTGCCATGGTCCAGCGCCTCCATCTCGTCTTCGGCGGCGAGCTGACGGATCCCTCCAAGACCGTCTTCAGGGACCCCGACGCGATCCATATCGTCGGCATGTTCCCCGACTACGCCTCCGCCTTCGCGGCCTGGAAATCCGAGGCCCAGCGCACCGTCGACGATGCGCATACCCGTTATTTCATTGCCCATATCCACCGTCTGCGCGACGAGGAAAGTGCCGCGTCCTCCACCGAGGAACTGGAGGGCTGAGCCGCTCGGCCGCCCTCTGGGCCTATCTCGCCTTCACCGCCCGCGCCGAGCGCTGGGGCCGCCGGGCCCTGTCCCGCCGCCTCGCCGACGGCAAGGAAGACCCCGCCCGCATCGCCGAGCGCCGCGGCGAAACCACGGTGGATCGCCCCGAAGGCCGCCTCATCTGGTTCCACGCCGCCTCAGTAGGCGAAGCCCTCTCCCTCCTCGAAGTCATCCGCCGCCTCGGCGAGCACGACCCCGATCTGGTGTTCCTCGTCACCACCGGCACCACCACATCGGCGGCCATCCTCGATGCCCGCATGCCCGCGCGCTGCCGCCACCAGTACGTGCCGCTCGACGTAAGGCCCTGGATTCGCAAGTTTCTGGCGCACTGGCGGCCCGACCTCGCGATCTGGACGGAAAGCGAGCTGTGGCCGGCCCTGATCGTCGAGACGGACGCGGCCGGCGTGCCGATGATCCTTATCAATGCCCGCCTGTCGGAGCGCAGCATCCGCCGCTGGCGTCGCCTCGGCGGGGCGGCCGCCTCGATCCTCGGCCGGTTCGCCGCCGCCCAGGTGCAGGACGACCGCACCGCCATCGCGCTCCGCCGGCTCGGCATGCCCGTCGAGCGCCTGTTCATAACCGGCACCCTCAAGGAGGGCACCCCGCCGCCGCCCTGCGACGAGCCCGAGCGCCAACGGCTCGCAAAGGTTCTGGGCGGGCGGCCGGTGTGGTTCGCGGCCTCCACCCATGCCGGCGAGGATCGCCCGGTGATCGCCGCCCACAAGGCCGCCCTGGCCAGCGCCCACCGCCTGCTGCTGATCGTCGCGCCAAGGCATCCCGAACGCGGCGCCAGCCTCGCCACGCTCTGGCGCGCCGAAGGCTGGCGGGTGGCCAGGCGCGGCGCCGGCGAGACCCCCGATGCGGAGACCCAGATCTACCTCGCCGACACCCTCGGCGAGATGGGCCTGTGGTACCGCCTGGCACCCCTTAGCTTCGTGGGCGGATCGCTGGCCGATCATGGCGGCCACAATCCGTTCGAGCCCGCGGCCCTCGGCTCGGCGATCCTCCATGGCCCCCATACCCGGAACTTTGCGGATATCTATGCCCGGCTCGACAGGGCCGGTGCGGCCCGCACGGTGACGGATGGGCCCGGCCTCGGCGCGGCGGTGATCGACCTGCTTCAGCCCGACAATGCCGCCCCCATGGCCTTCGCGGCATGGGAATTGTGTTCCAGCGGCGCGGACGTCACCGACAAGGCCATGGCGCTGATCCTCGAGCATCTGCCCGGCGCCCCGTCTGCCGGCGCCACCCCGGCCATCGCGGCGCCCGACGCCTGATGCGCGCCCCCGCCTTCTGGGAGGCGGCCCCCGAAGCGCCGGGGCTCGCCGCGTACCTTCTGTCGCCCTTGGGATGGAGCTATGCTGCTGCCACGGCGCGCCGGCTGAGGGTGGGCCGCACCGCGCCGAAGCCGCCGGTTCCGGTGATCTGCGTCGGCAACCTGCATGCGGGCGGCACCGGAAAGACCCCGACGGTGATCGCGCTGGCTGAGCGCCTGACCGCGCGGGGCAATCGGGTCGCCGTGGTCTCGCGCGGCTATGGCGGGCGCCTGCGCGGTCCTGTGCGGGTAGACCCGGACCTGCATACTGCTGGCGACGTTGGCGACGAGCCCCTGCTACTGGCGGCCTTCGCGCCGGTCTGGGTCTCCCGTGCACGGCCAGCGGGCGTCGCTGCGGCTGCAGCCGAGGGCACGCAGGTCGTGCTGCTCGATGACGGCTTCCAGGACCCTTCGGTGCCGAAGGCGCTTTCCCTTGTGGTGGTGGATGCGGCGCGGGGCTTCGGCAACGGGCGCTGCCTGCCCGCCGGCCCACTGCGCGAGCCTGTCGCGGCCGGGATGGCGCGGGCCGATCGGCTGATCGCCATCGGCCCCCCCGAGGCCCAGGCGGGGTTCCGGGAGGCATGGGGGCATGACCTCCCCGTACCTATCGAGGCCGCACAGCTACGCCCACTACAGACCGGTATGGAGTGGCGGGGCCTGCGCGTGCTCGCCTTCGCCGGAATCGGCGCACCCGAGAAATTCTTCGCCACGTTGCGCGGCCTCGGCGCCGAGGTCGTCCGTGCCGCGCCGCTGGCCGACCATCAGCCCCTCGCGCCTGCGCTCCTGACCCGCCTCATGGCGGAAGCCCGCGCGCGGAACCTTCAGATCGTCACGACGGAAAAGGACGCGGTGCGCCTGCCCGCCGCTTTCCGGATGCAGGTCGCGACGCTGCCGGTGCGCCTGCACCTGCCGGACTGGACCGGCCTCGATGCCGCCCTTGACCGGGCGATCGCGAACTTCGTGCCGGCCTAGGCCTCAGCTCTTGCCGTCGAGCTTCTCGTCGAGCACCTGGCGGAAATCGGCATAGCTCATGTTGGCGTAGCTCTCGCCGTCGATGATGAACGAGGGCGTAGACTGGATTCCGTCCGCCTCGGCGTTCTTCTGGTAGTCGGCCACGAGCGCCTCGGCCATCGCGGCATCCGACAGGCAGGCATCCAGGGTTTCGTCCGTCAGTCCGGCGGTCTTGCCGATCCGCCGCAGGTTGCCGGCCACGGTGGCAGGGTCGCCGCCGGCCGTCCATTGCCGCTGCTGGGCATAGATCATGTCGGCGATGCCGAAGTACCGCTCCGGCCCGCCACAGCGGGCGATCATGCCGGCCCACAGCCCATACCTGTCGAAATAGACTTCGCGGTAAATGAAGCGGACCTTGCCGGTGTCGATGTAGTCGCGCTTCAAATCGCCCAGCACGTCGGCATGGAAGTTGGCGCAATGGGGGCAGGTGAACGAGGCGTACTCGATGACCGTGACGGGCGCGTCTTCCGCCCCCATCGCCATCTCGACGATCTCGGGCCCGGCGGCGTCCTGCGCCAGCAGGGGCAGTGGCAGGGCGGTGGCGGCGAGCAGGCCGGTCACGGCGCGGCGGGTCATTCGGGTCATGGGGTCAGCTCCTGGAAGGGGATCGGGAGAGGATCTGCGCACCGAGCGCTTGCAGCGCTGCACGCAGTTCGGGATCGGTGATGCCATGGGTCAGCCCGGCGCTGGCGGCCTCGGCCTGCGGCTCTGGGGCAGCGGGCACCGGGCGGTGCGGCGCGGCGCCAAAGGGCGTGGCGGGCTCGGCGAAGCCCCCCGGTGCCGTCTGGGTGACGCGGATCTGGCTGATCGCGGAATAGCCGTAGCACGCGTTCACCCGTTCGCGGATCTGCGGCAGCTGCACCTGCAGCATCGGGCCGGCGGCGCCGCGGGCGATCACCGTCAGCGTCGCGCCGATCCCGCCCCGGGCATAGCCCACCTTGATCGGGCGGCAGAGGCGGGCGATGTCGGCGCCCACGATCTCGTCCCAATGGGTCAGCAGGCGATGGGCGACGAAGCCCCGCTGCTCGCCGGCTTGTCTGATATGCGGCTCCACCAGCACCCCGGCACGGGTGAACCCGTAGCGCCGGCGCGGCAGGGCGGGCTTTGCGGGGCGCGGCGGGCGGGTGGGCTGGCGCATGGCGATCCTGTCTGGCATCGGGGCAGAGTGTAACCCAGCCGGATGCAGGGACCAGAGCCTTTGCCGCCACATTCCTCAAGCTTGCGTGACGAAACTGCCCCGGCCGCGGCACTCCTGGCCTGGTACGACCGGCACGCCCGCACCCTGCCCTGGCGCGTTGGCCCGCAGGCCGGCGCCGCCGGGCAACGGCCGGATCCATACGCCGTGTGGCTTTCGGAGGTGATGCTGCAGCAGACCACGGTCGCCGCCGTCCACGGCTACTTCTCCGCGTTCTTGGCGCGGTGGCCGCGGGTCGAGGCGTTGGCGGCGGCGCCCGATGCCGAGGTGATGGCCGCCTGGGCGGGCCTAGGTTACTATGCGCGGGCGCGGAACCTGCTGGCCTGTGCGCGGGCGGTCGCGCACGACCTTGGCGGCACCTTCCCCGATACCGTCGAGGGCCTGCGCGCGCTGCCCGGGATCGGACCCTATACCGCGGCGGCGATCGCAGCGATCGCGTTCGACCGCGCCGAGACAGTCGTCGACGGGAATGTCGAGCGGGTGATGGCCCGCCTGCATGCCGTCCGCACGCCCCTGCCAGGAGCCAAGGCGGAGCTGACGGCGCTGGCGGCGCAGCTGACGCCATCGGCTCGCCCGGGGGACTATGCCCAGGCGGTGATGGACCTCGGCGCGACGATCTGCACGCCGCGCAAGCCCGCCTGCGGAATCTGCCCGTGGATGACGCCCTGCAAAGCCCGCCGCCTCGGGATCGCGGCGGAGCTGCCTGCCAGGCTGCCGAAGGCGCAGAAGCCGGTGCGGCGCGGCATCGCCTGGGTCGCCCGGCGGGCCGATGGCGCCTGGCTGCTCGAGACGCGGCCGAAGCTCGGGCTTCTCGGCGGCATGCTCGGCTGGCCCGGCACCGAATGGGCCGAGGCCCTGCCCGCGGACCCCGCCCCGCCGATCGAGGCGGATTGGGCGGAGGTGCCCGGCGAGGTGCGGCACACCTTCACCCATTTCCACCTGCGCCTCGCAGTCGAGGCCGCCAGCGTCCCGCGCGGCGCCGCACCGACATGCGGCCGCTTCGTGCCTGCCGATGCCTTCGACCCCGCCGCGCTGCCGACCCTGATGCGCAAGGCACACGCGCTGGGACGGACTGCCCTAGAGTAAGACGCCCGCCGCCATCTCGGCGCGGATCTGCTGGCGCAGCCAGTCGATGGGCACGTCCTGCCCATCGCGGCTGAAGGACCAGTAGGTCCAGCCATTGCAGCTTGGCGCACCCTCCAGCGCCGCGCCGACCTGATGGATCGAGCCCTTCTCGTCCTTCGAGATCAGCGTGCCGTCGGCCCGCACCCGCGCCGAATGCCGCCGCCCCGGAGAGCGCAGCACCTCGCCAGGGCGCAGCATCCCGCGTTCCACCAACTGCCCGAACGGTACCCGAGGCTCTGCCCGGCGCGACGTGCTGACCGCCAGCGCCGACGCATCGTAGGGACGGATCGCCGCCAGCCGCTTGCGCGCAACCTCGCAGTATCCCGCGTCGCGTTCGATCCCGATGAACCTGCGCCCCAACCGCCTGGCCACGGCCCCGGTCGTGCCGGTGCCGAAGAACGGGTCGAGCACCACGTCGCCGGGGTTGCTGGTGCCCACCAGCACCCGGTGCAGCAGCGCCTCGGGCTTCTGGGTGGGATGCGCCTTCGCCCCGTCCGGCCCCTTGATCCGCTCGTGCCCGGTGCAGAGCGATATTGTCCAGTCGGACCTCATCTGCAGCCCGTCGTTCAGCGCCTTGAGCGCCTCGTAGTTGAAGGTGTACCTGCCACCCTCGCGCGCCGACGCCCAGATCAGCGTCTCGTGGGCGTTGGTCAGCCGCTTGCCGCGGAAATTCGGCATAGGGTTGGATTTGGCCCAGATCACGTCATTCAGGATCCAGAATCCGGCATCCTGGATCGCGGCGCCGACGCGGAAGACGTTGTGGTAGGACCCGATCACCCAGATCGCGCCGTCGGGCTTCAGCACCCGCCGCACCTCGGCCAGCCAGGCCCGCGTGAACTTGTCGTAGGCGGCGAAGCTTGAGAAGCTGTCCCACGCATCGTCCACCGCGTCGACGCGGCTGTTGTCGGGCCGGTGCAGGTCACCCCGCAATTGCAGGTTGTATGGTGGGTCGGCGAAGACCAGGTCGACGCTTGCCGCCGGCAGGGTGGCCATCACCGCGATGCTGTCGCCGCGCAGCACCTGGTCGAGGGGCAGCGGCGCGGCCCCGCCATCGGATCGTGTCATGTCGTCTGCCCCAAACGGATGCGCCTCTGGCGGGCGCGATTGAGGCAGACCATGAAGTCTATCTTGATTCGCAGTCAATTTATTTCGTCAGATCAGCGCCTTACGCTTGACGGTCAAACAACATCTTGTGGACCGGCCTGAACGAGCGCCTATGCTGTGCGGTCACCCCGAGCCGCCTCAGGGCCGCGCGATGGAAGGGCGTGGGATAACCCATGTTGGTTTCCCAGCCGTATCCGGGATGCCGCGCCGCGAGTTCGGCCATGATCGCGTCTCGCGCGACCTTGGCGACGATGGAGGCCGCCGCGATGGAGAGTACCAGTTCATCGCCCCGCGTGATCGACAGCGCCGGTGCCGGCAGGCCAGGCGGCAGCGCAGTGCCGTCGATCAGCAGATGGTCCGGCGGGTGGCGCAGCGCCTCGATGGCGCGGCGCATGGCAAGATGCGAGGCCTGGAGGATGTTGATCCTGTCGATCTCCTCCACATCCGCCTGACCGATCCCCACATCGGCCGCATCGTGAAGCCGCGCGGCCAGCGCCCGGCGGCGCGCCGCACTCAGCTGCTTGCTGTCGCGCAGCCCCTCCGGGATCGCGGCGGGATCGAGCCAGACGGCCGCGGCCACCACGGGGCCAGCCAACGGCCCCCGGCCCACCTCGTCCACCCCCACGATCCGCCGCGCGCCCGCCTGCGCCGCGGAGCGTTCGGACGCGTCGTCGGGGCCAGCGCTTCGACGACGGGGCTGAGGGGATGGGTTTCGCATAAGGTGGTGACCCCGGCAGGACTTGAACCTGCAACCTATCCCTTAGGAGGGGATTGCTCTATCCAGTTGAGCCACGAGGTCCCACCGCCTTTCTGGCGCGATCCGGCCACTTTCGCAAGCAGCGCGCCGCCCGTTGCCCCGCCCGTCGTCGCCCCCTAGGCTGCGACGACGCGCAGCGCAGAACAAAGGCGGCCCTCATGACGCTCCCTCCTCCGGGCACCCCCCCTTCGGATCCCGCGCCGCAGCCGCGCCGGGCGCTGACGCTGCGCGACGTGTCCGAGGCCTGCGGGGTGAGCGAGATGACCGTCAGCCGGGCTCTTCGCGGCCATGGCGACGTGTCGGATATGACCCGCGAAAAGGTTCAGCAAGCGGCCCGGCGCATGGGCTACGTGCCCAACAAGATCGCCGGCGCGCTGGCATCGAGCCGGGTCAACCTCGTGGCCGTGATCGTGCCGTCGATGTCGAACCTGGTGTTCCCCGAAGTTTTGACCGGTATCACCGAAGTGCTGGACGATACGCCCCTGCAGCCGGTCGTGGGCCTCACCGGCTACAAGCCAGGGCGCGAGGAGGCGGTGCTCTACGAGATGCTCTCGTGGCGGCCGTCAGGCGTCATCCTTGCGGGGCTGGAGCACACCGATCAGGCCCGTGCCATGCTGGCCGCCCATTCCGATATTCCGGTCGTCGAGATCATGGATACCGATGGCGAGGCCGTGGATGCGGTGGTGGGCGTGTCGCACCGGCGGGCCGGGCGCATCATGGCCGAGACGATCGTCGAGGCCGGATATCGAAAGGTCGGCTTTCTGGGGACCAGCATGCCGCTCGATCACCGCGCCCGGAAGCGGTTCGAGGGGTTCACCGCCGGGCTGGCGCGCGCAGGGCTGGAGATGGCGGACCACGAGTTCTACTCCGGCGGCTCCGCCCTGCTGAAGGGGCGCGAGATGACCGCCGAGGTCCTGCGCCGCACGCCGGACCTCGATTTTCTCTACTACTCCAACGACATGATCGGCGCCGGCGGGCTGCTGTATTGCCTCGCGCAGGGGATCGACGTGCCCGGCCGGCTGGGGCTTGCAGGGTTCAACGGGGTGTCGCTCCTCGATGGCCTGCCGATGCAGCTGGCCACTACCGATGCCTGCCGGCTGGAGATCGGGCGAGAGGCGGCGCGCATCATCGCCGCACGGGCTTCGGGCGAAGAGACGGAGGGCGGCCAGCGGGTGGAGCTGACCCCGTCGCTGCGCCGGGGCGAGACGCTGCGCGACCCTGCGTAGGCCGGCGTGCCCGGGCCGCGCGCGGCAGGCCCTCCCTGCAAAGACAGGTATAGCAGCCGGTAGGCTTCACCGCAGCCCTGCCGACGACGTCTGCGCAGGTGTCATGCCAGGGGAGCTTACCTGGGCAGGTCGCGCCAATTTGCGCGATGTCGTCCACCAGATCCCGCCGCTGCATCGCCCACTCGGCCGCTGTACAGCGGCATTGACCGGCATTCTCGCTGCGGCGCAGTGAATTCGGGGGGAACACGTCGATACGCATCTGGGGGCCTACCGATGACCCATAGCACCAAGGTCGATGGCCTCGACCACCGTAATCTTGACGGGATCGTCGCCCTTGCGAATGATTAGCGCGCCAAGTCCGTCAGCCAATCCTTCCGCCGCCTTCTTCCGGCGCGTTCGGGGCGCGGGCCTGCCCGACCGGGCGATCCCGGGCACCCGCACCTCCGGAACGGAAGGAGTCTCCAGCCGGTTCTCCCGGCTGGGCTGATCGCCTGCAATCTGACCCTGCAGGCGGCGTCGCCCTCTGGCCAAGCGCCGGATCACGAGGGGCAATCCATGCCAGTGGCCGGCCCCCTCAGCCCGCCTCTTTCGCCGCCAGCCAATCGCCGACGATGCGCCGATGCCGGGCGCCGTCGTAGCTTGGAAAGTGGCCGCCATGGACCACGCGCACCGGCAGGTCGTAGAGCCGCGCCATCGAGCGGTGATAATCGGCGGCATCGGCGTGATACGTATCCTCGATCAGCGGACCGTCATAGACGATGTCGCCCGAGAACAGGATGCCGCTCGCCGCTTCCCAGAGGGCGATGCCGCCGGGCGAATGGCCGGGCGTGTGGATCACCTCGAACGTCCGGTCGCCCAGGTCGATCACGTCGCCGTCCTCCAGCAGCCGCGTCGCCGGGGCCGCCTTGCACCGCGTAGGTGGCCGAGCGATAGGGCTCCGGCGGCAGGCGGTCGAAGATGTCGTCGGTCACGTAGGGGTCGGCCAGCGTGGCGGCCCGCGTGGGGTCGGCGAGGATGGCGGCCTCCGCCACGTGGACGGCGCGGTCGGCGAATTCGTGATGGCAGCCGACATGGTCGAAATGGGTGTGGCTGGCCACCGCCGTCAGCGGCCGTTCGGTGACCAGCGGCACCCAGTTGCGCAGCGGCACCACGCCCATGCCACTATCCACCAGCATGTCGCGGTCGCGGCCCCGCACGTGCCACATGTTGCAGCGGTAGAATTCCTGGATGAACGGCTCGGAGATTTGGGTGATCCCGTCGCGACGCCCGGGGTCCGGCATACCACTCCTCCGGCCGGGCACGCGGCGTCATCCCTTGCGCCACCGGATAGACCAGAACGTCGGCCGGGTCGGCGGACAGGTCAATCACGTCGCCCGGATGCGGCGCCGATCCCCGGCGGCATGTGCGCGATGAGGGTAAGGCCGTGCGCCGCGTGCGGGCGCAGCGTGCGCCCGGTGATGGGTGCCGAAGAACGCCGCGCGTCACGATCCGGCACGGCCCGATGATCCAGTGCCCCACGACGGCGCCCCAGCTGCTCCGGGCCGCAGGCAAAGCATCGCATGGGCGGCTTTCTTCGGCAGCGCCCGCCTGCCAGTCCGGCAGATCGAGCCGAGCCGAGATCGGTCGACCATCCGCCCGCCATCGACGCGCGCGGGCAGGCGAGTTGATCTCGCCCATGAAGCCGGCCGTGAAGAGGCTGCGCGGGCCGGCGAGTAGATGCCGCGTGCGGGCGGCCCTGCATCCTCCACGTTGCCGCGCGCATCACCACGATGCGTGTCGGCGATGGCCATCGCCTCCTCCTGATCGTGGGTGACGTGGACGAAGGTGGTGCCGACCTCCCGCTGGATCGCCTTCAGCTCGTCCTGCATCGGACCGGCGGAGCGCACAGGTCGAGCGCGCCCAGCGGCTCGTCCAGCAGCAGCACGTCGGGCGCCACCGCCAGCGCCCGGGCCAGCGCCACGCGCTGCCGCTGTCCGCCGGAAAGCTCGTGCGGCCGCTTGCCCGCCGCATCGGCCAGCCCGACGAGGCCGAGCAGCTCGCCGGGCGGTGGCGTCGCGCGCCGCCCGCGCCACGCCGGCCATGCGCGGCCCGAAGCCGACATTCTCACGAAGCGTCATGTGCGGGAAAAGCGCGTAGTCCTGAAACATCGTCGTCGTCGGCCGCCGCGCCGGCGGCACCCGCGTCACGTCCCGTCCCGCGATGCGCACGGCACCCCGCGTCGGCACCAGAAAGCCGCCGAGCACCGACAGAAGCGTGGTCTTGCCGCAGCCCGACGGGCCGAGAAGCACCACGTATTCCCCCGCGACCAATATTCAGATCGATCCGGTGCAGCGCGGTGAAGCCGCCGAAATCGTGGCCGACGCCGTCGAATTCCACGCTCGCGGTCATCGCCGCCGCCTCAGCACGGTCAGCTCGACAATCACCACGAGCGCCACGGACACAAGGAAGACGAGGCTGCCGATGGCGTTGGTCTTCGGGCTGAGGCCCGAGCGCAGTAGGCTCCAGATCTCCACCGGCAAAGTCACGTCGAAGCGGGTGAGCAGGAAGGCAATGATGAACTCGTCCCAACTGAGCGTAACGGAAAGGAAGAACGCCGCCAGAAGCGAGGGCGCCAGCATCGGCACGGTGACCAAGCGGATCACATCCAGCTCTCCGGCGCCGAGGTCACGCGCGGCGCGTTCCGCTCCGGCCTGCTGCGCGCCCATCGAGGCATAGAGGATCGCGAAGGCCAGCGGCAGGTTGATCACCACGTGGCCGATCCCCGCCGTCCAAAGCGAAAGCGGCAGCCCGGCGCGGTTCAGCACGATCAGCAGGCCGAGCGCCGACGATCAGGTAGCTTACCGTCATCGGCGCGACCAGCAGCCCGCGCAGCAGGGCAGAGCCGGGCAGGATGTGCCGGGCCAGCCCGTAGGCCGCGAGGAACCCCAACGTGCAGGCTACGGCCGAAGACAGCACCGCCACCAGGAGCGGAGTTCGCCAGCGCTCCCATCAGCCGCGCGTCGCTCAGAACCTCGCCGTACCAGCGCAGGGTCGGCCCCTCGAAGGGCGGCACCGGCAGCGTGCCCTCCTGGAACGAGAAGAGCACCAGCGCGCCCACCGGCAACAGGATGAACCCGTAGGCCAGCGCCAGGTATATCCAGGGCAGCGCGCGCATCAGATCCTGTCCAGCCGCAGCCAGCGCGCGCAGGCGAGGTAGGCCAGCGCCACCAGCGCCATCAGCACGATGGCCAGCGCCGCGGCGAGCGGGAAAGTCCGCGCGCCGGCCGAGCTGCACCATGATCACCTGCGGCACGGTCAGCTCGTTGTTGCCGCCGAGGATCTGCGGCGTGATGTAGTCGCCGATGCACAGCACGAATGTCAGGAACGCGCCCGTCACCACGCCGGGCAGGGTCAGTGGCAGGATCACGTGCCGGAACGTCTGCAACCCGCTGGCGCCGAGGTCGATGGCCGCGCGGCGATAGTTCGGCGATAGCTGCCGGAGGTTGGCGTAGATCGTCAGCGTCAGCAGCATGACGAAGAAGTGCACGAAGCCGGTGACCGTGGCGAAGCGGGTCGAGGCCAACGTCAGCGGCTCGGCGATCAGCCCCAGCCAGATCAGCGCGTTGTTCACCACCCCCTCGCGGCCCAGCACCAGAAGCCAGGCGTAGGAGCGCACCACGTACGACGTCCAGAACGGCAGGATCGCCAGCAGCAGGGCAAGCCGCTGCCAGCGGGCCGGCACGTGGAAGGCGATGATCCAGGCCAGCGGATAGGCCAGCAGGACCGAGACGACCGTGACCGTCGCCGTGATCTCCAGCGACACCACGATGGCCCGCGCGAGGAACGCCTGCTCCCACAGCCGGGCATAGTTTGCGCCGCTCAGGCCCCAGATGATCGTTCGCCCCTCCAGCGTGGCGAGGCTCATCGCCGCCATCACCGCGAAGGGGATGGCGAAGAAGATCAGCGTCCAGGCCAGCGCGGGCGCCACATACACCCAGCCGGCTCGGTTGCCGGTCATCGGCGCCGCCCCCGGCCGGTGGTGCGCGTCATGTCGCCCCCAGCAGGATCGCGCCCGCGAAGGCCTCCTGCCGAACGGCGGCTGGACAGCGGACGCCGCTCAACGCTGCAGCATCTCCAGCCACAGGTCCTGCATCTGTCCGTCGAGCGCGGCATCGGGCGCCGGATAAAGCTGCGCGCGGGCGAGATAATCCGCCTGGTCGTCCCAGCGGAGCGTCGCCTTCTGATCGTCCGTCAGGAACTCGCCGGCCGCCTGGTTGGCCGGCATCCCCCAGAAGCACGAGGACGTCGCCAGCTTCGCCTGCGCCTCGGGGCTGACGATGTACTTGACGAACTCCACCGCCAGATCCTTGGCCTCGCTGTCTTCCAGGACACCGATGGACTGCGCCCAGCGAACGGCGCCCTGCTCGGGGATCGTCCAGCTCAGCTCCGGTTGCTCGGCGGCCAGCCCCGCTGTCAGCCATTCGCCGCCGCCGATCACGATATCGACCTCGCCGGTGGCCAGCGCCGTCTGGCTGGCCACGACCTCCCCGACCGACCGCGCCGCGTCCTTCATGGCGAAAAGCGTCTCGCGCAGCGCCGGGAGGTCGGCCTCGGTCAACGCGGCCGTCTCCAGCCCCTGCGCCATCGCCGCGAGCCCGATCACCGGCAGATAGTAGTCGTAGACCGCGATGCGCCCGGCATACTTCTCCGACCAGACTTTGCTCAGGTCCTCCATGTCCGCCGGATCCACGGCTTCCGAATTGTACGAGATGGTGTTGTAACCGTACTTCTCCGTCACGGCATAGGTCTTGCCATCGCGCGTGGTGCTCTCTTCCATCACCACCTCGGGAAAGAAATCGCCCGTCGGCATCTCGTCCGCCGGAAGCTCGGCCAGCAAGCCCGCATCGACGGCGCGCGGCACGTCGATGGCGTCGATCACCAGCACATCCCAGTCGCCGGGGCGGGACTGTTCCAGCATCGCCAGCGCAGCGCCGGTGCCTTCGTATTCGCGCAGGTTCACCCGCACGCCGTGTTCCTCTTCGAAGGGGCGGATCAGCTCAGGGTCGGTATGGTCGCACCAGACCAGCGCGTTCAGGCTGTCCTGTGCTATGGCAGGCAGGCCGAGGGTCAGGACCAGGGCGGTTGTCAGCAAGGCGGTCTGGCGGGTCATGGCAGTCTCCGGGAGGGATCAGGGTCGGGAAAATGTTGAACAGCCTCAATTTTGAAGTCAATATTAAGTTTCCAGCCGACCCACCGACGGAGCCATCTTCCATGCCAGGATTGCGCGAACGGCAGAAGGCCGACCGGAGCCGCCGCATCCTTGAGGCAGCCGTGACGCTTTTCCGCCGCGACAGCTATAAGATTGTGCGGATGGAAGATCTGGCGGGCGCTGCGGAGGTGTCTGTCGGCACGCTCTACAACTACCACCAGACCAAGGGCGACATTCTGATCGCGACCGTGGCGATGGAGGTCGAGGAGGTGCTGGCAGCCGGCGAGGCCATCGTCGCCGACCCACCCCGCGGCGTCATGTCGGCCCTTGCGGCCCTCCTGACCACCTACAACGACCATTCATTGCATTACCTCAGCAAGGAGATGTGGCGCAGCGCCATGGCCCTTGCCATCGAGGCGCCGCAGACGCCCAGCGGGCAGCGCTATACCGCGCTCGATGCGCAGCTTTCCCGGCAGGTCGGCGCCCTGATCCACCAGCTTCAGGCGCGGGGCGAGGTTCGCGCGGCGCTTGACCCGGTGGCCCTGGGCGAGCTGATCTTCAACAACACCAACATGATGTTCATCGAATTCGCCAAGGACGACGCAATGACGCTCGAGATGCTGAACGACCACGTGATGCGGCAGACTGCGCCGCTCGCCCTGATGATCGCCGCATGAGCGCGCGCAACCAGCCGCTTGGCGGCAACGAGATGCCGCGTTTCGGCGGCCCGGCCACCTTCATGCGGCTGCCCGCGCAGGCTGGCGCGGCGGGCCTCGATGCGGCCTTCGTGGGCATACCCATGGACATCGGCGCCTCCAACCGGGCCGGCACGCGGCACGGGCCCAGGCAGATCCGCGACGAAAGCCGGATGATCCGCCCTTCCAACATGGCCACCGGCGCCAGTCCCTTCGTGCACTTGCAGGTCGCGGATATCGGCGACGTGGCGATCAACACCTTCGATCTCGCCGCCTCCTGCGACATCATCACCGCGACCCATGCCTCGATCCTTGCCGAGGGCTGCGTGCCGCTGACCATGGGCGGCGACCACACGCTGACCTGGCCTGTGCTGCGCGCCATCCGCGAAGCGCACGGCCCCGTGGCGCTGATCCATGTGGACGCCCACGCCGATACCAACGAGGCGATGTTCGGCAGCGCCATCGCCCATGGCACGCCCTTCCGCCGCGCGTGGGAGGACGGATGCCTGCTGAACGACCGGGTGGTGCAGATCGGCCTGCGCGGCTCGGGCTACACAGCCGAGGATTTCGGCTGGGGCCGGGCGCAGGGCTGGAACGTGGTGACCGCGGAGGATTGCTGGGGCAAGTCGCTGACCCGTCTGATGGAGCAGGTCCGCGCCCTGATCGGCGACGCACCCTGCTACCTTTCCTTCGACATCGACAGCCTCGACCCCGGCTTCGCGCCCGGCACGGGCACCGCCGAGACCGGTGGGCTGACGCCGGTGCAGGGCCTGCAGATCGTCCGAGGCTGCGCGGGCCTCAACCTCGTGGGCTGCGATCTGGTGGAGGTCTCGCCGCCGTTCGACATGGCCGGAAACACCGCCGTCGCCGCCGCCAACCTGCTCTTCGAGATGCTCTGTGCATTGCCCGGCGTGCCGTGCCCCGGCGCCCCCGTCCTGCATGACTTCACGCTCTAGCCGCCCTTGATCTTGCCGCCCCGCCTGCGCACAAGGCCCGCGGGGGCTTGCCAAGGAACGCACGGCCCCGGGAAGGAGCCCCGATGGCCAATCACCTCTACCAGGGCGACCTGCCAGATGGGCTCGACCTTGGCCCGATCGTCGCCATCGATTGCGAGACGATGGGCCTGAACCCGCATCGCGACCGGCTGTGCCTCGTGCAGATGTCGGGCGGCGACGGCGATGCGCATCTGGTGCAGGTGACGCGCGGGCAGACGGAGGCGCCGAACCTGGCCGCGCTGCTGACCGACCCCGCCGTTCTGAAGCTCTTTCACTTCGGCCGCTTCGACATCGCCGCGATGCACCACGCCTTCGGCGCGCTGGCGGCACCGGTCTACTGCACCAAGATCGCCTCGCGCCTGGTGCGGACCTATACCGACCGGCACGGGCTGAAGCAGCTTCTGACCGAGATGGTCGAAGTCGATGTGTCGAAGCACCAGCAGATGAGCGACTGGGGCGCGCCCGAGCTGAGCGACGCCCAGCTCGCCTACGCCGCCTCCGACGTGCTGCACCTGCATCAGCTCCGGACCGCGCTGGACGCACGCCTCGAGCGCGAGGGCCGCACCGGTCTGGCGCAAGCCTGCTTCGACTTCCTGCCGACCCGCGCGCTGCTGGACCTGGAAGGATGGGCCGAGCAAGACATCTTCGCCCATTCCTGACGGCCGGGCGCGATGGCGGGTTCCGACAACCTTTATTCCCGCGCGGTCGTGGCGGCCAAGATCGTGCTGCCGCTGATCGCCCTTGGCCTGCTCTCCGCGCTGTTCCTGCTGGCCCGCCCGGCGCCGCAGGGCGAGCCGGTGGAACCGGGGACCGCGACCGAACAGGACCTCGCCCGCGAGCAGCGCCTGAGCGCGCCAAGCTACACCGGCGTCACCTCGGACGGGGCGGAGGTGGCGCTGGCTGCGGAAAGCCTCCGCCCGCTCGAAGACCCGCCCGGCGCCGTCGAAGGCCTCGGCATGGTGGCCACGATCACCACGGCGGGGGGCTTCGGCTACACCCTGAATGCGCCGCAAGGGGTCATCGACGAGGCGACCGGCCTCACGCGGCTGAGCGGCGGCGTGACGATCGTCACCACCGACGGTTATCGCCTCACGGCCCCGCGGCTTTCCGTTCGTACCGACATGACGCGGCTGGAAACGGAGGGTGGCGTTCTGGCGGATGGCCCGATGGGGGCGATTGCCGCGGATCGGATGGTGCTGACCGGCGACCCCGAAGAGGGGCGGGAGGGGCTGCTGACCTTCGAGGGCAACGTCGGCCTCACCTACGATCCGGCGCGGTGAGGCACGTTCGCCGGCGTGGTGTTCCAAGCGCCGTTAACGCCTGTTAAGACCCCCCGGAAGTTTGGGAAGATCAACATGCGCTGCATTGCCCTTGCGATCCTCGTCGCGACAACCCTCGCCACGCCCGCGCCCGCGCAGCAGGGCGGCGTGGCGCTTGGCGGCCTCGCGACCGACACGACCGCGCCGGTAGAGGTCACGGCCGACGCGCTGAGCCTCGATCAGGAAACCGGCACGGCCACCTTCAGCGGGAACGTCGTGGTGACCCAGGGCGAGTTGCGTATGGCCGCACCCTCGATCGAGGTCGTCTACAACCGGGCTGGCGACGGCAGCATCGGCGAGGGGCTGGAGCGGATCACCGCCTCGGGCGGGGTCGTCCTGGTCACGCCCACCGAGGCGGCGGAAGCGGAGACGGCCGTGTTCACGCCGGGCTCCAACGAGGTGGTGATGAGCGGCGCCGTGGTGCTGACCCAAGGGCAGAACACCCTGGCCGGGGAACGCCTGGTGGTGAACCTCACGACCGGCACCGGCAGGATCGAGGGGCGGGTGCGCACGGTGCTGCAGGGGGGCGCCCCACAATGACGACGCCACGCACCGCCCCGCCACTGCGCGGGCTGCCAGGCGGCGCGCCGGGCCTGCGGGTGATCGGGTTGCGCAAGAGCTATCGCACGCGTCCCGTCATCCGCGACGTCTCGCTGGAGCTCGGGCGCGGGGAGGTCGTAGCACTGCTCGGTCCCAATGGATCGGGCAAGACCACGTGCTTTTATGCCATCGCCGGGCTGGTGAACCCCGAAGGTGGCCAGGTCATCCTCGACGGACGCGACGTGACGCTGCTGCCGATGTACCGCCGGGCGCGGCTGGGGATCGGCTACCTTCCGCAGGAGGTCTCGATCTTCCGGGGCCTCAGCGTGGAAGACAACATCCTCGCCATCCTCGAGATCGCTGTCGCCGACCCGACCTCGCGGCGCGAACGGCTGGAGGAACTGCTCACCGATTTCGGCATCACCCATCTGCGCCGCGCCCGCTCGCTTTCGCTTTCGGGCGGCGAGCGGCGGAGGGTCGAGATCGCGCGGTGCCTGGCGGCCGATCCGCGCTACGTGCTGATGGACGAGCCTTTCGCGGGGGTCGACCCGATCTCGGTCGGCGACATCCGCGGCCTCGTTGCAGAGCTCAAGATCCGGGGAATCGGAGTTCTGATCACCGATCACAACGTTCGCGAAACCCTAGAGATCGTCGATCGGGCCTACATCCTGCATGACGGGCACGTCCTGATGAGCGGTACCGCCGAGGATGTGGTGCGCAACGAGAACGTGCGGCGGGTCTACCTGGGCGAAGGCTTTCGTATCAACTGAACCCCGCCGAAAAGCCGGGTGCGGGGCTTCGGGCGTCCGCTGGTAAGGCGTTGACTCGCCGCGGCATCGGTCACCTAATTGGCCTCATGCGGACGGCATTCGGCCGCGCCGGTCACCTAAGGGGTGGCGGCTTGCCCGGGCAGGTCTTGCGGCGCCCTGGCCTGCGCACCGGACCGGACGCCGCCGTCATGCTCCAGGAGGTTCAATGCTTTACCAAATCAGCGGAAAACAGATCGATATTGGCGACGCCCTGCGGACGCACGTTGAAGGCGAGCTGGGGGCGGCGATCGACAAATACGCGAACCGCCCGACGGATGCGCAGATTGTCTTCTCGCGCCGGGCCCACGAATTCGCCTGCGAGGCCACCGTTCACCTCTCGACCGGGCTCACCGCGCAGGCCACGGGCCTTGCGACCGAGATCTACGCCGCCTTCGATCAATGCTGCGCGCGGATGGAAAAGCAGCTGCGCCGCTACAAGCGCCGGCTCAAGGATCACCACAGGGAACGCCCGAACCCCGTTGAAGCCTCGGGCGCCTCGTCGTATGTGATCGCGGCATCGGCCGAGGACGGGGGCGCCGAGGAACCGGAAAGCCTGACCCCGATCATCATCGCCGAGATGGAAACCACGATACCGTCGATTTCGGTCGGCGAGGCCGTCATGCAGATGGAACTGGCGGGCTCACCTGTTCTGGTATTCCGCAACGAGGGGTCGCAGGGGGTCAACGTCGTCTACCGGCGGGACGACGGAAACATCGGATGGATCGATCCGAACAACGCGACGTGACGGCCGTGCAGGATGCCCCGGGCCGTGATTGGGGACGATTATGGGACTTGATCTGGGCACTTTGCTCAAGCCCGAGGCCGTTAGGGTCGTCGGCAGTTTGGGCAGCAAGAAGCGCTTGCTGCGCGAGCTGGGAGATATCGCCGCGCAATGCTACGGGCTTTCGCCCGACGATGCGGTAGAGGCGCTGCAGGATCGCGAAAGCATCGGCCCAACCGGGGTCGGCAACGGCGTCGCCCTGCCGCATGCGCGCCTGCCGGGCCTCGACCGCGTAATCGGTGCGTTCATCCGGCTGGACAAGTCTCTGGCCTTCGCCTCGGTCGACAAGCAGCCCGTTGATCTGGTCTTCGGGTTGTTCGCCCCCGAGGAGGCGGGCGTGGGGCACCTGAAGGCGCTGGCCTTGGTATCGCGGGCGATGCGCGATCCGGCCGTCTGCGCGAAGTTGCGGGCCAATTCAGATCCGGCGACGCTGCACGCCATCCTCACCGGGGTCCAGGCGATCAGGGCCGCCTGACCCCGGGCCTTCCCGCCGGCCTTACTCGGCTGCTTCGCGCAGGCTCACGAATTCACGCAGGAACTGGCCGAACTCATCTGCCAGATCGTCCCGGCCCATCCCGAACGCCACGGTCGCCTGCAGGAAGCCTGCCTTCGATCCACAATCGAATCGCTGCCCGTTGAACCGGTAGCCGTACACGCCCGGCTCCTTGCCGATCTCTTCGGCGATGGCATCCGTCAGCTGGATCTCGCCCCCGGCACCTTTCTTCATCGTATTGAGGTTATCGAGCACCCGTGGCGATAGGATGTAGCGCCCGATCACCGCCAGGTTCGAGGGGGCATCCTTGGCCGCGGGCTTCTCGACCATGCCCTTCACGGTAACGACGCTGCCCATATCCTCGCCGATGTCGAGCACGCCGTAGGAGGCCGTCTTCTCCTGCGGCACTTCCATCGCCGCGACCATGCAGCCGCCGGTATTCTCGTAGGCTTCCACCATCTGCTGCAGGCACGGCGTCTCGGCGGCGATCACGTCGTCCGGCAGCACCACCGCGAAGGGCTCGTCGCCGATCAAGCGACGGGCGCACCAGACAGCGTGACCGAGGCCAAGCGCCTCGCGCTGGCGCACATATGCGATCGCGCCGCTGTCCATCTCGGTGCGTTTCATCGCATCGAGCAACTTGTTCTTGCCCTTCTTGCGCAAGGTTTCCTCAAGCTGCGGAGCGGCATCGAAATAGTCTTCCAGCGCGGATTTCCCGCGCGAGGTCACGAACAGGAACTCCTCGATTCCGGCCGCTCGCGCCTCGTCGATCGCGTACTGGATCAAGGGCTGATCGACCAAAGTCATGATCTCTTTCGGGATGGATTTGGTCGCTGGAAGGAAACGCGTTCCCATTCCGGCCACGGGAAACACAGCCTTAGTTACTTTGCGATTTATCACTTCACACTTCCATCCATCATCGTTTCACGAGTAACCGCCCGTCGCGATCCGGGTTCCGGTTGCCGGCGAGGCAGGACCCAGCACTCTTGCCCGCCCTAGCATGCCAGGGACGAGGTTGTCAGCGCTCGCGCCGGGTTGTCTTGCACCATTTGCGTAACAAACAGTATCTCGGAGCGAAGATTGGGCGATTTTTTGGCCCGTTTGCCGGAACCCGCCGGAAGTCCGGCGAATCCCGGCGCACGCGCCCGCATCGCGCTCAGCCGGTCTGGCCCGCCATGGCCGTCAACATCGCTTCGATCCTCGCCACGTCCTGCGGATTGTTCAGTTCCCAGAAATCCCGCCCGCGGGCGTCGACCTCGACACAGAGCACCGGATGCCCGTGTTCGAGAAAGCGCAACTGCTCCAGCCCCTCCAGCACTTCCAGCGGGCCCGGCGCCAACCCCGGATAGGCGGCGAGCGGTTCGGGCCGGTAGGCATAGACGCCGACGTGATGGAACACCGGGCTCGCTTCGCCGTCGGCGACGCGGCCCGGGATGTAGGGGATCACCTCCTTGGAGAAGTAGAGCCCATGGCCGCCCACGCCGAACACCGCCGTGGTTCCGCCGACCCGGCCCTCGCGGCGGTCCTGCAGCAGCGCCGCCAGCATGCCCCCGTCGCAACGCAGAACGGGGGTGGCCACGCCCACCGCCGGCGCGGCACGCAGGCCCGCCACGAGATCCTCGATGAACCAGGGCGGCGTCAGCGGCGCGTCGCCCTGCAGGTTCACGACGATCTCGGGGGCGGGGAACAGGCCCGCCAGGACCTCCGCGCAGCGCTCCGTGCCGTTGGCACATTCCGGTGCGGTCATGGCAACCTCGGCGCCGAACGCCACGGCCGCGTCGCGGATGCGGTCATCGTCCGTCGCCACGATCACCCGGTCGGCCGACGCGACCGACATCGCCGCCTCCCAGCTGCGCCGGATCAGTGATTTGGCCACACCGTCCGGCCCGCGCAGATCGACCAGCGGCTTGCCGGGATACCGTGTCGAGGCGTAGCGCGCCGGAATGACGATCACGACCGACATCAGCCGTCGCCCGCCTGCAGATCGACCCCCGGTGCATGCGCAAGGAAAAACGGGTTCTCATAGCCCGGCTTGCCGTAGGTGAGGGGCGAAAGATCGTCCAGGCGAACCACATGCCCTCCCGCCCCGCGCAAAACCGCGTCGCCCGCCGCGATATCCCATTCCATCGTGCGCCCAAGGCGCGGATAAATGTCGGCCTCGCCCGTCGCCACAAGGCAGAGCTTCAGCGAGGATCCGGCGCTGGCGGTCTCGGCCACCTCGTAGCGGCGGATGTAGTCGTCCGTCGCCGCATCCCGGTGGCTCTTGGAGGCGACGACACGCAGGGCGGCGTTGTCGGGCGTGGCGACCCGCACCGGGCGCGTGGCCCCCTTGGCGGCGGGATCGAACGGCCCGGCTTCCTCGACCGTTTTGCCGCTTGCCTCGGTGTAGAACAACCGGTGGCGGGCCGGGGCATAGACGACGCCGCGCAGGGCTTCGCCCGCTTCGACATAGGCGATGTTGACGGTGAAGTCGCCGCGGCGCTTGACGAATTCCTTCGTGCCGTCCAGCGGATCGACGATCAGGAAGGCCTGCGCCCGTTCGGAATGGGTCTTCGCCTGCTCCTCGGTCACCAGTGCTATATCGGGAAAGGCTGTCCTCAGCCCGGCCGAGATATGTGCGTCGGCAGCCTCGTCGGCGGCCGTGACCGGGCTGTCATCGTCCTTCGCGCGAACGTCCAAGTCGTCGGTGCCGTAGAACGTCATGATGATCCCGCCCGCCTCGATCGCCAGCCGCCGCATCGTGACTTCCAGTTTCTCAAAATCCACGCGCACCCTCCCTGCCGGCCCAGCCCGGCGCCAGCCCCGCCCTAGCGCCGGGGCAGAGCGGTCTGCAAGCGCCCGGTGGCATCAAGTCACCACGCGCAGGGTCAGGTTCAGCCGGCCGCCCCGTTCGAGCAGGGCCGAAGAACCGAAGCGGATGCGGTCGACCCCGTGATAGGCCCGCCGCCCGGTGCCGGAAAGCAGCACCACGTCGCCCGAGCGCAACCAGACCGACCGGGTCGGCCCCCGCCGCTCCGGTCCGCCGACCCGGAACAGCCCGTCGTCGCCCAGCGAGACGGACAGGACAGGCTGCGTCATGTCGGCCTCGTCGCTGTCCCGGTGGAGGCCCATCCGGGCATCGGCGCCATAGTAGTTGACGAGGCAGCTCTCGGGGGTCCGGTCCGTTCCGGCGAGCCGCCCCCAGAGATCCAGAAGCATCGGCGGGATGGGAGGCCATGCCCCGCCGCCGGGCCGCTCGGGCGCATAGCGGTAGCCCTGCGCGTCGGAGACCCAACCGAACGCGCCGGCAGCGCTCATCCGCACGCTCATCCGCCTTCCTCCCGCCGTGACCTGCGCGACCAACGGTGCCACGGCCACGACGGCACGCACCTCCTCCACCAGCGCCGCCTGTGCCGCCGTGTCGAGGCAGCCCTGCAGAACGGTCACGCCGTTCAGTTCCAGCGGTGTGCCAGCGCTTTCGCCGCTTTCTCGCAAGACCTTCCCCATAGCCGCGCAGAATCCCCAAATCGGTGCCGGGCGCACCGCTTGCAGCCTCAAGACCCCCTCCTTATATACCCCTCCAGAACGCCGGGGGGCAGCCCCGTCGGACCACATCGGGATCGGGGAGCGGTGCCGCCCGCGGGCCCTCCCTCCAAATCGCCAAGGAAAAGGTTCAGCAATGGCCAAAGTTATCGGTATCGACCTCGGAACCACGAACAGCTGCGTCGCCATCATGGACGGCTCCAGCGGACGGGTGATCGAGAATGCGGAAGGGGCCCGCACAACCCCCTCGATCGTCGCGTTCACGGACAACGAGCGCCTCGTGGGCCAGCCGGCCAAGCGCCAGGCGGTCACCAACCCCGACAACACCATCTTCGCGGTCAAGCGCCTGATCGGCCGGCGCTACGACGACGCCGACATCGCCAAGGACAAGAAGAACCTGCCGTTCGACGTGGTCGACGGCGGCAACGGCGATGCTTGGGTCGAGGCGAAAGGCGAGAAGTACAGCCCCAGCCAGATCAGCGCGTTCATCCTGCAGAAGATGAAGGAAACGGCCGAGAGCTTTCTTGGCGAGGAAGTGACGCAGGCCGTCATCACCGTGCCCGCCTACTTCAACGACGCCCAGCGTCAGGCGACCAAGGATGCCGGCAAGATCGCCGGTCTCGAAGTGCTGCGGATCATCAACGAGCCCACGGCCGCGGCGCTGGCCTACGGCCTCGACAAGAAAGAGGCCAAGACGATCGCCGTCTACGACCTTGGCGGCGGTACGTTCGACGTGACGATCCTTGAGATCGACGACGGCCTGTTCGAGGTGAAATCGACCAACGGGGACACGTTCCTCGGCGGCGAGGACTTCGACATGCGGATCGTCAACTACCTGGCGGACGAGTTCAAGAAAGAGAACGGCGTCGATCTCACGAAGGACAAGATGGCCCTGCAGCGGCTGAAGGAAGCCGCCGAGAAGGCCAAGATCGAGCTCAGCTCGTCCAGCCAGACCGAGATCAACCAGCCCTTCATCTCCATGGGCAAGGACGGCTCGCCGCTGCACATGGTCATGAAGCTGACCCGCGCGAAGCTGGAAAGCCTCGTGGGCGACCTTATCAAGGCGTCGATGAAGCCCTGCGCCGCGGCGCTGAAGGATGCCGGCATGACCACGTCGGAGATCGACGAGATCGTGCTGGTCGGCGGCATGACGCGGATGCCCAAGGTCGTCGAGGAAGTGACCAAGTTCTTCGGCAAGGAGCCGCACAAGGGGGTCAACCCCGATGAGGTGGTGGCCCTCGGCGCCGCGATCCAGGCCGGCGTGCTGCAAGGCGACGTGAAGGACGTGGTGCTGCTCGACGTCACGCCGCTGAGCCTCGGGATCGAGACGCTGGGCGGGGTGTTCACGCGCCTGATCGACCGGAACACCACGATCCCCACGAAGAAGAGCCAGATCTTCTCGACCGCAGAAGACAACCAGAACGCGGTGACGATCCGGGTCTTCCAGGGCGAGCGCGAGATGGCCAGCGACAACAAGATGCTGGGCCAGTTCAATCTCGAGAACATCCCGCCCGCACCCCGCGGCATGCCGCAGATCGAGGTGACGTTCGACATCAATGCGGATGGCATCGTGGCTGTCGGCGCCAAGGACAAGGGCACCGGCAAGGAGCAGAAGATCACCATCCAGGCCTCGGGCGGTCTGTCGGATGACGAGATCGATCAGATGGTTCGTGACGCCGAGGCGAATGCCGAAGCCGATAAGGGTCGGCGCGAGCTGGTCGAGGCGAAGAATTCAGGCCGAAAGCCTCATCCATTCGACCCGCAAGTCGATGGAAGAGCATGCCGACAAGGTCGACCCGTCGACCATCGAGGCGATCGATCTGGCCATCGGCGCGCTGGAAGAGACCCTGGAAGGCGACGATGCGGGCAAGATCCGCGGCGGCATCCAGAACGTGACCGAAGCCGCGATGAAGCTGGGCGAGGCGATCTACAAGTCCCAGCAGGAAAGCGCCGGCGAGGAAGCCCCGGAAGGTGGCGAGGAGCCGCGCGGCGTGGACGACGACATCGTCGATGCCGATTTCGAGGATCTCGACGACAACAACAAGCGCGCGTCCTAAGCGCCCATTGACCGTGAAGGGCCGGCCCCGCGACCGGGGCCGGCTTTTTGCGTTGTCAGCAAGGAAACGAGCCCATGGCAAAGCGTGACTACTACGATGTGCTCGGGGTCTCTCGCGGGGCCTCGGCCGACGAGCTGAAGAAGGCCTATCGCCAGCGCGCGAAGGACTTCCACCCCGACCGCAACGCCGACAATCCGGATGCGGAGGCCAAGTTCAAGGAAGCGAACGAGGCCTACGAGGTTCTCCGCGACGCCGAGAAGAAGGCTGCCTACGACCGGTTCGGGCATGCCGCCTTCGAGGGCGGCATTGGCGCCGGCGCGGCACGGCGCCCCGGCGGCGGGCCGCAGGCGGATTTCTCATCGGCCTTCTCGGACGTGTTCGACGATCTCTTTGGCGATTTCATGGGCGGCCAGCAACGCGGCGCCGGCGGCGGCCGCAGCCGGGCGGCCCGCGGCTCCGATCTACGCTACAACATGCGGATCTCGCTTGAAGATGCCTTCGCCGGCGTCCAGCGCACGATCACAGTTCCCTCCGCCGTCGGCTGTACCGCGTGCAACGGCACCGGCGCGGAAGGCGGGGCGGAGCCGGTCAGCTGCCCCACCTGCTCGGGCATGGGCAAGGTTCGCGCCCAGCAGGGGTTCTTCACTGTGGAACGGACCTGCCCCACCTGTTCGGGCCTCGGCCAGATCATCAAGAACCCTTGCACCGTCTGCCACGGCCAGGGCCGCGTCGAACGGGAGCGTTCGCTCTCCGTGAACGTGCCCGCCGGCGTCGAGACGGGCACCCGCATCCGCCTTGCCGGCGAGGGCGAGGCCGGCATGCGCGGCGGGCCGACGGGCGATCTTTATATTTTCCTCGATGTCGCGGAGCACCCGATCTTCCAGCGCGAGGGAATTCAGCTGGGCTGCCGCATTCCTGTCTCGATGACGGCCGCGGCCCTCGGTGGCGACATCGAGGTGCCAACGATCGACGGCGGGCGCAGCCGCGTGAAGGTACCCTCGGGCAGCCAGTCGGGCCGCCAGATGCGCCTTCGTGGCAAGGGCATGCCGGCGCTGCGCGGGGGCGCTCCCGGCGACATGCTGATCGAGCTGGCAGTGGAGACGCCGGTGAACCTGACCACGCGCCAGAAGGAGCTGCTGCGCGAGTTCGACGACCTGTCGGAGAACAATCATCCCGGCGCGTCGGACTTTTTTGGCAAGGTGAAGAATTTCTGGGACAGCATGAAGAATTGAGCGCCTGCGCTTAACTTAATATTTAACGATCTGGCGGAGCGTCGCGGAATGAGCCGACGCCCGCCAGATGCCTTTTCGGAGCCGATGCTGCCCCTTTTCGAGGGGCAGGAGCTGTTCATCACGGGCGCGAAGGGCAAGACGCTTCCCTCCTACATCAAGGATCACCGCGAACGGCTGCGCCAGCGTTTCGTCGAGGGCGGCGCGGCGGCGATGCCGGACTATGAGCTGCTGGAGCTGCTGCTTTTCCGCGCCATCCCCCGATGCGACGTGAAGCCCGTGGCGCGGCGCCTGATGGACACGTTCGGCGATTTCGCCCGTGTTCTGGCCGCTCCGCGCGAGCGCCTGATGGAGGTGCGCGGCGTCGGCGATGCGGTGGTGATCGAGCTGAAGATCACCGAGGCCGCGAGCCATCGCATGGCCAGATCGAAGGTCTTGAAGAAACATGCGCTGACCGGGTGGGACGCCTTGCTGGACTATTGCCACACCACCATGGCGCATCTCGAGACGGAACAGTTCCGCGTACTCTATCTCGACAAGAAGAACGTGCTGATCGCCGATGAGGAACAGGCGCGGGGCACGGTGGATCACGTGCCGGTTTATCCGCGCGAGGTGGTGAAGCGCGCGCTGGAGCTGAACGCCAGCGCGATGATCCTCGTCCACAACCATCCATCCGGAGACCCGACCCCTTCGGATGCAGACATCGCCATGACGACGCGCATCCAGGACGCCGCGGAGGCGCTCGACCTGCGCCTGCACGACCATCTGATCATCGGGAAATCGACGGAGTTGAGCTTCAGGTCCGCCGGGTATCTTTGAGCTGACCGGTCAGCTGGGGCCGAGCGGCATCACGATTGTGCCCATCGTTCCACCGCAATCCGGCATGGCGATCGTCAGGGCGCGGAGTTCGGGCACGGCATCGGTCACGACCTGCGCCGCCAGATCCCGCCCGCAGCTTGCATCGTCCAGCGGAAGATGAAGCGCGAGGGGCGCGTCGCCCGAGGCGACGACCAGATCCGCCGGCCGGTCCGCTCCGCCCGGAAAGCCAAGTTCGACGAGTTGCTGGCCCGGGCCGGGCGCCGGCGCAGCCTCTGCGCCCTGCGTCCAGACCACCGATGCGAACCGCGCCGGGTCGCCCGCGGGCACGTCGAGCTGGATCATGTCGTCCGAAAGCGTGGCCTGAATTCCGGCCGGCGGTGCCATGGCTGGAAGCGTAACGGTCACGCGGCCGTCGACCGAGGCCTCTTCCATCACCTCAAGAGGGCCGTAGCGAAGCGTCACCGGCGCGTAGGGGTCGCAGGGCGCATCCAACGTCACGGTCACCAGCGGTCCGTAACGGCCGACCTGCCCCGCCACGGCGCAATCCTGCGCCGAGGCAGCCCCGGCCCCGAAAAGCACCAGGAGCCCGATGCGGATCAGGCCAGCCGGCCGTGGCAATGCTTGAACTTCTTGCCAGAGCCACAGGGGCACGGATCGTTGCGGCCCGGATTGCCCCAGCTCGTCGGGTCCGTCTCGTCGAAATCGGGCGCCGGCGTCGCCTCCGCCCCCGGCGCGTCGCCGCCGACGCCGGCGGTCTCCAGCTCCGGCTGGCGCGCCGTGGCCGGGGCCGCCGGCTGCCCGGCAGGAGCCCGCAGCATCTGCTGCTGCGCCAGCATCTGCTGCATCATGGCCTGACGCTCTTCCTCGCTCAGCGGGCGGATCATCGCCAGCTTCTGGGTCACCTCCTCGCGGAGCGTATTCAAAAGCCCCTCGAAAAGCTGGAACGCCTCGTTCTTGTACTCGTTCAGCGGATCGCGCTGCGCATAGCCGCGGAACCCAACGACCGAACGCAGATGCTCCAGCTTCAGAAGATGCTCGCGCCACTTGCCGTCGATGGTCTGCAGCAACATCTGCTTCTCGATGTTGCGCATATTCTCCGGGCCGAAATCGACGGCCTTCTTCGCCATGAACCCGTCCGCCGCCTTGTCGATCCGTTCGCGCATCACCTCCTGGTCCACGCCCTCCTCGGCGGCCCAGGCGATCACCTCGGCGTCGATCCCCAGCTTCTCGATGCACGCGGCATAGAGCCCTTCCACATCCCATTGGTCGGCATAGCTCTTCGGCGGCATGTAGGTATCGACCAGGTCGTCGACGACCTGCTGGCGCATGTCACGGGTGATCTCGGCCACCTCGGCGGCCTCCATGATCTCAAGCCGTTGACCGAAGATGACCTTGCGCTGGTCGTTCATCACGTCGTCGAACTTCAGCAACTGCTTGCGCATGTCGAAGTTGCGGCCCTCGACCTTGGCCTGCGCCTTCTCGAGCGACTTGTTCACCCACGGATGAACGATCGCCTCGCCCTCCTGCATACCCAGCCTTTTGAGCATCGCATCCAGCCGCTCGGAGCCGAAGATGCGCATCAGGTCGTCTTCCAGCGACAAAAAGAACGAAGACCGGCCCGGGTCGCCTTGCCGACCCGAGCGGCCGCGCAGCTGATTGTCGATCCGACGGCTCTCGTGCCGCTCGGTCGCGAGAACGTAAAGCCCGCCGGCTCCGATCACCGCGGCCTTGTCGCTGGCATGCTCGGCCGCGATCCGGGCGCGCAGCTCGTCGGGTTGCGCCTCCGGGTCGACCGCCAACGCCTCCAGCACCTTCATCTCGACATTGCCGCCAAGCTGGATGTCGGTGCCGCGCCCGGCCATGTTGGTGGCGATGGTCACGGCGCCAGGCTTGCCCGCATCGGCAACGATCTGCGCCTCTTTCTCGTGCTGGCGCGCGTTCAGAACGTTGTGGGGCACATCCGCCTTCTTCAGAAGATCAGACAGGAATTCCGACTTCTCGATGGAGGTTGTACCCACCAGAACCGGCTGGCCGCCGGCATTGGCCTCCTTGATCTGGGCCACGATCGCCTCGAACTTCTCGCGGGCGGTGCGGTAGACCTGATCGTGCTCGTCCGCGCGCGCGACGGGCTGGTTGGTAGGGATCTCGACCACGCCCAGCCCGTAGATCTCGGCGAATTCGTCTGCCTCCGTCGCCGCCGTACCGGTCATGCCCGACAGCTTGCCGTAAAGGCGGAAATAGTTCTGGAAGGTCACGCTGGCCAGTGTCACGTTCTCTGGCTGGATCGCGGCGCCTTCCTTGGCCTCGATGGCCTGATGCAGCCCGTCGCTCAGCCGCCGGCCGGTCATCATGCGGCCCGTGAACTCGTCGATCAGCACAACCTGATTGTCGCGGACGATGTAGTCCTTGTCCTTCTGGAACAGCTTGTGGGCGCGCAGGGCCTGGGTCACGTGATGGACCAGCGTGGTGCTCTCGGGATCGTAGAGCGACTGGCCTTCGGGCAGGATGCCAGCCCTGGACAAGCGTTGCTCGATGAACTCGTTGCCTTCGTCGGTATAGGTGACATTGCGGGTCTTCTCGTCCAGCGAGAAATGCGCCTCTGTCACGTCCGGGATCAGCTCGTTCACCTGCACATACAGCTCCGAACGGTCCTCGGACGGGCCGGAGATGATCAACGGCGTGCGCGCCTCGTCCACCAGGATCGAATCGACCTCGTCGACGATGGCGTAGTTGTGGCCGCGCTGGTTCATCTGCCCGAGATCGGATTTCATGTTGTCGCGCAGGTAGTCGAAGCCCAGCTCGTTGTTCGTGGCATAGGTGATGTCGGCGGCATAGGCGGCCTTCTTCTCGGCCTCCGGCTGTTGGGGATAGACGACCCCGGTGGTCAGCCCGAGTGCCGCGAACACCTTGCCCATCCATTCCGCATCGCGGCGCGCGAGATAGTCGTTGACGGTGACGATGTGCACGCCCTTGCCCCCGAGCGCGTTGAGATAGGCCGGGAAGGTCGCGACCAACGTCTTGCCCTCACCGGTCTTCATCTCAGCAATGTTGCCGCGATGCAGGAAGATGCCGCCCACAAGCTGCACATCGAAGGCGCGCAGGCCCAGGGCGCGGCGGGCAGCCTCGCGGCAGGTCGCGAAGGCCTCGGGCAGCAGGGCGTCCAGATCCTCGCCGCCGCGGGCGCGAGCCTGCAGGGCGGCCGTCCTGGCCTTCAGGCCGGCATCGTCCAGCGCTTCGATCTCGGGTTCAAGCGCATTGATCTGTGCAACCAGGTGTCGGACCGACTTCACCTTGCGATCGTTCGGCGTGCCGAAGACCTTTTTCGCGAGTGTTCCGAAACCCAGCACTGTGTTCTCCGCTTGCGGCGCGACTGACATGATCTTGTAAGGGCGCGGCTTGCCGACCCCGGGCCTGCGCCATAGAACGACGGAAACGCATAGGCCCGCCGCGCCGATCAATGGCGATGTAAGCGGCGGGTTTGGCACTGTCAACGTCGCCGCCCCCGGCGACGAAGCAAGGGAATTCACGATGCAGTTCATCCTCAACGCCGGCGCCGGGGCCGGGGCCGCGCTTCTGGCTGCGGCGCTGGTTCTGCCAGCCGCCGCCCAATCCCCGGTGACCGCCGATACCGTTCTGGCCACGATCGGCGAGACGCAGATCACCGCCGGGCACCTGCAACTTCTGCGGGCGCAGTTGCCGCAGCAATACCAGTCCCTGCCAGACGAGCAGCTCTATCAGGGCCTCATCGAGCAGATCGTGCAGCAAAGCCTTCTGGCGGAGGCGGCCGGCCAGCCCGATCCGCGCGCGCAGTACCTGCTCGACAACCAGACCCGGGCGCTGATGGCTACGCTGGAGATGCAGAAGATCGCCGGAGCCGCCGTGACCGAGGAGGCCGTGCAAGCCGCCTATGCCGAGGCCTACGGCGACGCCGCGCCCACCCCGGAATACAACGCCTCGCACATTCTGGTCGACAGCGAGGAGGCGGCGGGCGAGGTCAGGACCCTGCTCGACCAGGGTGCGAATTTCGCCAAGGTCGCGCGGGAGCGGTCGACCGGCCCCACGGGCCCCAACGGTGGCAACCTCGGCTGGTTCGGCCCCGGCATGATGGTGCCCGACTTCGAGGCCGTGGTGACCGGGCTGAAGGCCGGCGAAATCTCTGACCCTGTCCAGACCCAGTTCGGCTGGCACGTCATCCGGCTGGACGAGACCCGGATGAAGGAGGCGCCGAGTCTCGCCGAGGTCGAGGGCGACCTGATCGAGGAGATCCAGCAGCAGGCCATCGAGGAGACGCTGGCGGAGCTGGAGGCGGATGCCGAGATCAGCCGCACCGATGTGAGCGAGATCGACCCGTCCTTCCTCAGCAATCCCGATCTTCTGTCGCAGTAAGGGCATGCGCCGCGGCAGGAAGTTCGATCGCGGCCTGCGCCTTGCCTTGGCGCGGAGCCGCAACGCCGCGCGCCGGGCGAAGGGGGTTGGGACCACACCGAAGGTTTCGCCGCTTGCCCCGGCGGCCGGGTTTCCCGAGCTGCCGAAGGTCGAGGGGCTGCGTTTGGCGACGGCCGCGGCCGGCATCCGCTATCGCGGGCGCGACGACGTAATGCTGGCGCTGCTCCCGCCCGGCTCGGCAGTTGCCGGCGTCACCACGCGGTCGGCCACGCGGTCCGCGCCCGTCCTCGATTGCGAGGCGAAGCTGGCCCTGCCCCCCGAGCCGGACGCGCCAGCCGCGATCCTCGTCAATGCTGGTAACGCCAATGCCTTTACCGGCCGCCACGGCACCGAGACTGTCGAGGCGATCTGCGGCGCGCTCAGCGAGGCGGCAGGCGTCCCGGCGGCGCGCGTCTTCACCGCATCGACCGGCGTGATCGGCCAGCGCCTGCCATACGAGCGGATCACAAGCGTTCTGGAAGATCTGATCGAGCGAGCCGGCAAGGGCACGATGGAGGCTGCGTCCCGGGCCATCATGACGACGGACACGTTCGCCAAGGGGGCAGGCACGGTGGTGGAGCTCGGCGGGCAGTCGGTGTCAATCGTCGGGATCGCCAAGGGTTCGGGCATGATCGCGCCTGACATGGCGACAATGCTGGTCTACGTCTTTACCGATGCCGATATCGAGGCGGCGGTGCTTCAGCCAATGGTAGGGCGCGGCACCGATGCCAGCTTCAACTGCATCACGGTCGACAGCGACACCTCTACCTCTGATACCCTGATCGCCGCCGCCACGCGCCAGCGCGGCCCGGCCCTGCAGGAAGGCGCCCCCGAAACCGCGCGCTTCGAGCATGCCCTTTCCAGCGTAATGCTCGACCTCGCGCATCAGGTCGTGCGCGACGGCGAAGGGGCGACCAAGTTCGTTGAGGTCAGGGTGAGCGGCGCGGAAAGCGATGCCGATGCGAAGCGGGCGGCCATGGCCGTCGCCAATTCCCCCCTCGTCAAGACGGCCATCGCCGGCGAAGACCCCAACTGGGGGCGCATCGTGATGGCCATCGGCAAGTCCGGTGCCGCGGCGGACAGGGACCGCCTTTCCATCCGTTTCGGCGATCTGCTTGTAGCGGAGGCTGGCTGGGTATCGCCCGAATACCGTGAGGAAGACGGCGCGGCCTACATGCGCCGCGCCGAGTTGACCATCGCCTGCGACCTTGGGATCGGCGTCGGCACCGCGCGGGTCTGGACTTGCGATCTCACCCACGGTTACGTCTCGATCAACGCTGACTATCGCTCGTGAAGCTTGTGCTCGTGGCGGCGGTGGTGCTGGTCGATCCCGACGGGCGCGTGCTTCTGGCGCAACGGCCCGAGGGGCGGGCGATGGCCGGGCTGTGGGAATTCCCTGGCGGAAAGGTAGAGGCCGGCGAGACGCCGGAGTCCGCCCTGATCCGCGAGCTTAAGGAAGAACTGGGGATCGGCACCTGGGCCAGCTGCCTCGCCCCCCTCAGCTTCGCCTCGCACGGTTACCCCGATTTCCACTTGCTCATGCCGGTGTTCGTATGCCGGAAGTGGACGGGGATCGCTCGGCCAAGGGAGGGTCAGCGGCTGTCATGGGTGCATCCGGTGCGCCTGCGGGACTTTCCGATGCCCCCGGCAGACCTCCCACTGATTCCCGTGATTCGCGAATTGCTGTGAACGCTGCGATGCAGCATCCGCCGCGCAAGATGATTTCGTGATCGAACCGCGAAATTGCCGGATATTTGTTCGCCCGTTGCCCGAATAATACGCCAATCTGACGCGCACATGACGATTTCATTAGTGATTTATGAACCCTGGTTAATTAGTCTGAGGTCAACAGGGTTCGATTTTGGGAGAAACCGGAATGCTGCGAACGATCACCATCGGCACATGTATCTCAGTTCAGGGAATTTTCGTGCGCGCGCTTAACGACGGCAAGATCGCCGTTCGGGTCGGCCAGCGCGTCTTCGAAGGGTTCCCGGTCGCACGGAAAGCCATCTAGCATAGTACCCAACTCGCCGTAGGGCTATTCCGTGCGTAAAGAAAGGGCCGCGATCCGAGGAGGGGGTAGCGGCCCTTTCAATTCAGGCATCGGCCGGGGCGCTCGCTAAAGGCAAGCGCTCCCCGGCTCGGTAATCAGCCGAGCGAACGCTCCACTTCCTCGCGCTCGAAAATCTCGATCACGTCGCCCTGGCGAATGTCGGAATAGTTCTCGAACGCCATCCCGCACTCCTGGCCGGATTGCACCTCGGCAACCTCGTCCTTGAACCGCTTGAGGGTCTTCAGCGTGCCCTCGTGGATCACCACGTCGTCGCGCAGAAGGCGCACGCCGGCAGAGCGGCGCGCCACGCCCTCCGTGATCAGACAGCCCGCGACAGTGCCGACGTTGGAAACCTTGAAGACCTCCTTGATCGCCGCATAGCCGATGAACTTCTCGCGGATCTCGTTCGACAGCAGGCCAGATGCCGCAGCCTTCACGTCGTCCACCAGGTCGTAGATCACCGAGTAGTAGCGGATCTCCACGCCCTTCTGGTTGGCGGTCTGCCGCGCGCTGGCGTTGGCCCGCACGTTGAACCCGAAGACCGGCGCGTTCGACGCCTCCGCCAGCCCGATGTCACTCTCGGTGATGGCGCCGACGCCCGAATGCAGGACGCGAATGCGCACCTCGTCGTTGCCGATCTTCTCCATCGCCTGAACGATCGCCTCGGCAGAACCCTGCACGTCGGCCTTCACCAGGATCGGCATCTCGGCCACGTCCTCGTCGGCCTTCGCCTTGGCCAGCATCTGCTCTAGCGTCGTCGCGGCACCAGCGGCAGCACGCTTGTCCTTGGATTGCTGAGCGCGATATTCGGCGATCTCACGGGCCTGCGCCTCGGTCTCGACCACGTTCAGAACGTCGCCGGCCTCGGGCGTGCCGTTGAGGCCCAGCACCTCCACCGGCACCGAAGGCCCGGCCTCGTTAACGCGGTTGCCCTGATCGTCGATCAGCGCCCGCACCTTGCCCCATTGCTCGCCGACCACGAAGATGTCGCCGCGCCGCAATGTGCCGTTCTGCACCAGAACGGTCGCCACCGGCCCGCGCCCAACGTCGAGCTGCGCCTCGATCACCGCACCCTGCGCGGCGCGATCGGGGTTGGCCATCAAGTCCAAGAGCTCGGCCTGCAGCGCGATGCTCTCGAGCAGGCTGTCAAGCCCCTTGCCCGTGGTGGCCGAAACCTCGACGTTCGAGCACGTCGCCCGACATCTTCTCGACGATCACAGAATGCTGCAGAAGATCCGTCCGCACCTTGTCGGCATTCGCCTCGGGCTTGTCGATCTTGTTGATCGCCACGATCATCGGAACCCCGGCGGCCTTGGCGTGATTTATCGCCTCCACCGTCTGCGGCATCACAGCGTCGTCTGCGGCCACCACCAGGATCACGATGTCCGTCACCTGGGCGCCTCGGGCCCGCATCGAGGTGAAGGCGGCGTGGCCAGGTGTATCAAGGAAGGTCAGCTTGGCCCCGGTATCGGTCACCACCTGATAGGCGCCGATGTGCTGGGTAATGCCGCCGGCCTCCCCGGCCACCACCTTGGCGTGGCGGATCGCATCGAGCAGCGAGGTCTTGCCGTGGTCCACATGGCCCATCACGGTGATGACGGGCGGCCGCGGCTTGCGGTCAGCGGCCTTGTCGTCGGGGGTATCCAGAACCTGCTCCACATCCCGGTCCGAGACGCGAACGACCCGGTGACCGAATTCCTCGATGATAAGTTCGGCCGAGTCGGCATCCAGAACCTGGTTCTGGGTGACCATCATGCCGTTCTGCATCAGTTGCTTGACGACGTCGGCCACGCGTTCGGCCATCCGGTTGGCCAGTTCCTGCACCACGATCGTCTCGGGCAGGCGCACGTCGCGCACAACCTTCTCGCGGATCTGCGTGCCGCCCATCGCCTTCTGACGCTGGCGTTCCTGCTTTCGCTTCATCGCGGCCATCGAGCGCTGGCGCCCGCCGTCGCCGCCCGAGAGCGCCTGGTTCAACGTCAACTTGCCAGAGCGGCGGTTGTCGTCGCGGGTCTTGGCCTTGCCGGGCCGCGCATCGTCGCGTTCGCGGTCGACCTTGCGTGCGCCGAGGGCGCTGCCCGGCTTGTTCATCTGTCGCGCGGCGGCAACCTCGGCGCCCGCCTGATCGGCGGGGCCTGCCGCGGCCTCGGCCGCGGCGGGAGCAGCGGCACGCGCGGCGGCGGCCTCCTGATCACGCAGGCGCTGCGCGTCCTCCTCGGCCTTGACGCGGGCCTTCTCCTCGCGCTCTTTTTCCTCGCGCTCTTTCTCGTCGATCTCGGCGCGGCGGCGCTCGCGCTCGTCGGCGCGACGGCGGTCTTCTTCCTCGCGGGCCTTGGCATCTTCGACTTCACGCGCCTTGGCGGTCTGCAAAGCCTTCAGCCGGCGGTCCATCTCTGCGTCGCTGATACCCTTGGGCCGGCGCGACGGATCGCCGCCCGTCGCCGAAACGGCAGCGGACTTGGCGGCACCGGGCTTGGGAACCACAACGCGCTTGCGCTTGGTTTCGACCAGCACGTTCTTCGTCCGACCGTGGCTGAAGCTCTGCTTTACCTGCCCCGACCGGCTGCCGCCGCGCAGCCCCAGTGTCTTTTTCCCGTCCGTTTCACTCATGTGGTCGTCGTACCCTTCCCGATGGAGCGGTCTCCATCGTCCTGTGCGCGCACCGCTGTCAAGCGTGCGGCCTCATTTATAACACGGGTGGTGAGTTCGCCAGCGGCAAGCGCGCCGTGTATCACACTTTCCCGTCCGAATGCCAAACCCAATTCTTGGGCCGTCAGTACCCCGATGAAGCCATCGGGCCCATCGGGCGGACGCAGTTTCGTCTTGCCCCGCTCGGAACCGTCCGCCGCCTGCAGCAGAACAACGGCACTGCCGTCAACAAGGCAGGCCTTCACCTTCTCGAACCCCGCAACTGCCAGCCCGGCCTTGCGGGCCAACGAGAGAAGCTCGATCACACGTCGCGCCAGCAGGGACTCGACGGTCGCGGCGAGGTCCGGCGCCACGGTCACCGGAGCGCGCGCGGCGCGGGCGAAAAGCCGCTTGCCGGCTGCCTTCTCCAGCGCCGCGTGGGTCGCGGACACGTAGATCCCGCGCCCCGGCAGCCGGTTCAGGATGTCCGGCACCACCTCGTTGTCGGGGCCGATCACGAACCGGATCAGCCCGCCCTTCGGGGCGCTCTCGCCCGTGGCGATGCAGCGCCGCTCCGGCGCGTCGCGCGTTTTCGGCGCACCGCCGCGAAGTCAACGCCATGCTCCCCAACGCGTCCTCAGGCTTCGGCTGCCGCTTCTACGCCGTCCGCTTCCTCGGCGTCAGGCACCAGATCCGCCGGGTCGACCCAGCCGAGCTGCACGCGAGCCGTCATGACCATCGCCTGCGCCTCTTCCAGGCTCACGTCGAAGGGCTCCAGCAGGCCGTCGTCCTTGGTGCGCTGACCGTCGGTCACCGTCCAGCCGCCGGCCAGCTCCCAATCGGCACAGGTGGCGAAGTCTTCCAACGTCTTCACGTCGTCCTTCGCCAGCGCAAGCACCATCTGGGGCGTCAGGCCCTCGAACTCGACCAGGCTGTCCTCGACGCCGAGCGTCCGGGCCTCTTCCATCGCCGTCTTGTTGGCCGCCTCGATATGGTCGCGTGCCCGAGCCTGAAGCTCCGCCGCGGTGTCGTCGTCCACCCCGTCGATCACGGTCAGCTCGTCGGTCTCCACGTAGGCGACCTCCTCCAGCGAGGTGAAGCCTTCCGACACCAGCAACTGCGCGAAGAACTCGTCGAGGTCGAGCACCTCCATGAAGAGGTTGGTGCGTTCGGCGAACTCCTTCTGCCGCCGCTCGCTCTCATCGCTCTCGGTCATGATGTCGATGTCGAGGCCCGTCAGCTGGCTGGCCAGTCGCACGTTCTGCCCGCGCCGGCCGATCGCGAGGCTCAGCTGCTCGTCCGGCACCACCACCTCGATCCGCTCCGCCTCGTCGTCCAGCACGACCTTGCTCACCTCGGCGGGCTGCAGCGCGTTCACGAGGAACGTCGGCATGTCCTCGTTCCAGGGGATGATGTCGATCTTCTCGCCCTGCAGCTCGTTGACCACCGCCTGCACGCGGGAGCCGCGCATGCCGACGCAGGCGCCGACCGGGTCGATGGAGCTGTCGTAGCTGATCACGGCGATCTTTGCGCGGCTGCCCGGGTCGCGGGCGACCGCCTTGATCTCGATGATGCCGTCGTAGATCTCCGGCACCTCCATCTTGAAGAGCTCGGCCATGAATTCCGGCGCCGTCCGGCTGAGGAAGATCTGCGGCCCGCGCAGCTCCTGCCGCACGTCCTTGATGTAGACCCGGATGCGGTCGTTGGGGCGGTAGCTCTCGCGGCCGATCTTCTCGTTGCGGCGCAGCACCGCCTCGCCCCGGCCGATATCGACGATGATGTTGCCGTACTCCTCGCGGCGAACGATGCCGTTGATGATCGTGCCGGCGCGGTCCTTGAACTCCTCGTACTGGCGCTCGCGCTCCGCCTCGCGGACCTTCTGCAGAATCACCTGCTTGGCCGATTGCGCGGCGATGCGGCCCAGCTCAACCGGCGGCACCTCGTCGACGATCTCGTCGCCGTCGGTCGGGGCGGCGTCCTGGTCGACGCCCTCGACGGCGGCCGCATCCGCCGCGGCGGGCGCGCGTAGCAGGAACCGGCGGATCGCCCGCGGCGCCTCGTCCTCGGCTTCGGGAACCGACATTCCCTTGACCACCACGACCCTCGGACGCGCCGCCGCGACAGCCTCGGCCGCCTGCGTCAGCGTCGCGTGCGCCTGGTAATTCTCGAGCTCCTCCGCGCCCGAGGCGGTCCGCACGCGGCTGAAGCTCGCCACGCCGGTCTTGCGGTCGATCTTGACGCGGATGTCCATCTCGGCGCCGTAGCGGGACTTCGCGGCGCGGGCGAGGCTCTCCTCCATTGCCTCGATCACCAGGACCGGATCGATCATCTTCTCGCGGGCGACGGCCTCGGCCGTCTGCAGAAGCTCCAGCTGGTTGGCGGAGGTAATGGCCATCTTAGCGATCCTTGTTCTTGGCGGGGGAGGCGGCGGCCTCGGTGGTGTCGGGGTCCCGGTTGGCGGGCTGCTTGGGGTCGTCGGTCACGATCTCGTCGAACTGGCTTTCATCGATGATCCCGGCCGCCTTGCGCTGCTTCAGCATCTCGGCGATCAGCGCATCGGTCAGCACCAGCTTGGCATCGCTCAGCCAGTCGAACTGCAGGCCCACCGTGCCCTCCGGGATGGTCAACAGCACCTCGCCGTCTTCGGTGCCGGCCAGGATGCCGCGGAACCGGCGGCGCCCGTCGATCATCTCGGTGGTCTCGATCTTTGCGTCGTAGCCGACCCAGTCGTCGAAATCCTTCAGGCGGGTCAGCGGCCGATCGATCCCGGGGCTGGAGACTTCCAGCGTATAGGTATCCTCCAGCGGGTCCTCCACGTCGAGGATAGCGCTGACGGCGGTGGAGATGCGGGCGCAATCGTCCACCTCGATCCCGCCATCGGGCTTGTCGGCCATGATCTGCAGGGTGCTGGATTTGCCGCCCTGCAGGCGCACGCGCACCAGCTCGTAGCCCAGATCCTCGATCACCGGTGTGATGATCTCGGCCAGGCGTCGGTCGATGGAGGCTTTGGCGATGAGGTCGCTCATGATGTCCTCGGAAGGCTGCCCGGCAGGCAGGCACAAAAAAAACGGGCACCGGGCCCGTTCACGTCGTCCGGTGGTGGGTCGGGGGTGGAAGCCGACGCGCCGATGACGTCGATATACGGAGCGGCCGGCGGGGATGCAAGGGCCGCTCTTTCTTGCCCCGACGCTGCCGAGGGGCGCAGCCCGGGCTTGCACCGGCGGCACCGCAGCAGCAAACCATGCGTGGTTCGACGCATTCCAGAGCGTGAGCCGCCGATGATCAGACCTGCCCGTCCGGAAGATGCGGAAGCAATCGCCGCGATCTACGCGCCTATCGTGACGGAAACCGCCATCTCTTTCGAGGAGATGGCGCCATCGCCCGACGAGATCCGCCGCCGCATCGTGCGTGTGTCGGAGCGGCTCCCCTTTCTTGCGGCGGAAAGCGGCGGAATACTGGTCGGCTACGCCTACGCCCACTCGCATCGGGAGCGAGCCGCTTATCGCTTCTCGGTGGACGTGACGATCTACGTCGCGGCAGGCGCCAGGGGCATCGGAACCGGCCGCGCCCTGTATTCAGACCTCTTGCAACGCCTCCGCGAACTTGGGTTGCACCGGGCATATGCCGGGATCGCACTGCCCAACGAGGCGAGCGTCAGGTTCCACGAGGCGCTGGCATTCTCTCATGTCGGGACGTTCCGCGAAGTCGGATACAAGTTCGGGCGCTGGCACGACGTCGGATGGTGGGAGAGGGACCTGTCGCGGGTCTGAGGCCCGCCGCACCTCACGGATGCGGCACCCGCCGCCCCGGCAGCATGATCCGCAGCATCGCCCAGCCCGGCGCGATCACCCGGGCCGTCAACGGGATCAGCGCGGCGCCGATGACGAGCCCGGCGATCCCGGCACCTGTGGCATGGATCAGCCAATGCACGAAGCCTTCCAGCGCGCCGAGTCCATGTGCAATGCCGCCCGCGAACGCATCCAGCGAATGTTCCGGCCCGCCCAGTCCGAACACCGCGAGCCCGTGCAGGATGATGCCGCCGCCGACCCAGATCATCGCCGCCGTGCCAAGGATGGTCAGCGCCTGCAGGAAGTACGGCATGCCCAGCACCAGCCCGCGCCCCGCGGCGCGCCAGGCGCGGTCGAACGCGCTCGCGCCGTCACGCTTGGCCATCGCCACGCCGGCATCGTCGGCCTTCACGATCAGCGCCACCGCCCCGTAGACGAGCGCCGTGATGCCGGTCCCGACCACCGCCATGATGATCGCCTTGGTGAAGAACCCGCCGGTGTCGATGGCCGCCAGGGTGATCGCCATGATCTCGGCCGAAAGAATGAAGTCCGTCTTGATGGCGGACGCCACCTTGCGGTCCTCCAGCGTCGCGGCATCGGGCGCGGCCTGCGCCACCTTCGCCTCATGCCCGTGCGCCTCGTGCGGGAAGAGCCATTCAAAGACCTTCTCGGTCCCCTCGTAGCACAGATACCCGCCGCCCAGCATCAACAGCGGCGTCACCGCCCAGGGCGCCAGGAACGCCAGCGCCAGGGCGACCGGCAGCAGATAGAGCAACTTGTTCTTCAGCGAGCCCATGGCGATGCGCCAGATGATCGGCACCTCGCGCTCCGCCGCGAACCCCACCACGTAGCGCGGCGTCACCGCGGCGTCGTCGATCACCACGCCGGCGGATTTCACCCCAGCCCGCGCCGCCTGCCCCGCCACGTCGTCGAGCGAGGCCGCCGCCACCTTGGCCAGGGCGGCGACGTCGTCCAGCAGCGCCGCCAGTCCGATGCTCATGTGCAGGTCACCTCGATCTCGTTGCCACGCCCAACGCGCCCGGGCGCCATTGCGGTCCCGACCGTCAGTCCGCCCCGTTCTCGGCGATCCAGTCGTGCACCCGGTCGACCACCCGGGTCATCCGCGCGACGATCTTCTCCACATCCTCGGCGGTCACGATCAGCGGCGGGCACAGTACCAGCGCATCCCCGACGTTGCGGATGATCAGCCCCTCCTCGTGGCCAAGATCGTAGCCCACCGTGCCCACGCGCCCGGGCTTGGCGAAGGGCCGCCTGGTGGCCTTGTCGGCCACCAGCTCGATCCCCGCGATCAGCCCCGCGCCGCGCACCTCGCCCACATGCTTGCGGTCCAGCAGCGTGCGCAGGCCCTCCTGCAGCTCCGCCCCGCGCGCTGCGGCGTTGCCCACCAGATCCTGCTCCTGGATGATGGCGAGGTTCTCCAGCGCCACCGCGCAAGCCACCGGATGCCCCGACGCGGTGAAGCCGTGCCCGAACGTGCCCACCCTGTGGCTGTTGTCGGCGATGGCGTCATAGACGGCCTCGCTGAAGACGATCGCCGCCAGCGGCATGTAGGAAGACGTCAGCGCCTTGCTCAGCACCATGATGTCCGGCGTGAAGCCGTAGTGGCTGGAGCCGAACGGGCTGCCAAGCCGGCCGAACCCGTTGATCACCTCGTCGGCCACCAGCAGGATGTCGTGCTTCTTGCAAAGCGCCGCGATGCCGGGCCAGTAGCCCTCGGGCGGCGGCATCACCCCGCCGGCGCCCATCAGCGGCTCGCCGATGAAGGCCGCGATCGTCTCCGGCCCCTCGCGCAGGATCACCTCTTCGGCCTCGTCGATCAGCCGCTGGGCGAACTCCGCCTCGCTCTCGCCCTCATGGCCGAAGCGGTAGTGATGTGGGCAGGTCAGGTGGATCACCGGGATCGCCGGCAAGTCGAAATCCTTGTGGTTCAGCGGCAGGCCGGTGAGGCTGCCGCTGGCGATGGTGATTCCGTGATAGGCCTTCTGCCGGGCAAGGAACTTCTTCTTTTCCGGCCGGCCGAGCGCGTTGTTGAGGTACCAGACCATCTTCACCACGGTGTCGTTGGCCTCAGACCCCGAATTGGTGAAGAACACACGGTCGAGGCCCTCGGGCGTCATCTCCACCAGCTTCTCGGCCAGGCGGATCGCCGGCTCGTGGCTCTTGTGGGCGAAGATCTGGTAGAAGGGCAGCTTCTCCATCTGGCGCGCCGCGGCGTCCACCAGCCGCTGCTGGCCGTAACCGACCGCGACCGACCAGAGGCCCGCCAGCCCGTCGACGTATTCGCGCCCCTCGGTGTCCCACAGGGTCACGCCCTGCCCGTGGTCGATGATGATCGGCCCCTGGTCCTCGTGCTTGCGGGCATCGGTGAAGGGATGCAGCAACGTGGTCACGTCGCCGTGGTGCAGGGAGTTGGGATGGGTATTCATGACGCGGCTCCAGTGGGAATGGATGTGGCGGGACGGGGCGAGGCGCGGGTGCCTGCGCGAAGAATGCGGCGGGAAGAGTCCCGGGTCGAGCCCCGGGATGACGGCCCCGGCGTGGCAGTCAGGCCGCTGGGCCGGAGCGCCCCGGGCGGGCGGGGGAGGATGAAGGCGACGGGTCCCGCCATGGGCCGGCGCCCGTGCCGCGCGGGCGGGGGGGGGGGGTGGGGCGGTACGGGCGCCGGTCCGCCCGCGCACCGCGCGGGCTCGGGACCATGGGCAAGCTGCGCCGCGGCCCCCTCGCGGACGCGGCCATCATGCCGCCCATCCGCCGAGGAAGCTCACGAGGGTCCGCGTCAGGTCGTCCGACAGATAGCCGCCTTCCTGCACGATCACCGTCGGCAGGCGCAGCGCGGCAATGGCCCCGGCAGCCTCCGCGAAGGCCGGAGTGCTGACGCTCATGCCGCGGAACGGATCCGACGCGTGGGAATCCAGCCCCAGCGACAGCACCAGCACCCCCGGCCCGAACGCCCGCACCCGCTCTAGCGCCGCGCCGATGGCTGCGTGCCACGGCGCATCCCCCGCGCCGCGCGGCAGGGGCAGGTTGAGGTTCGCGCCCTCACCGGCCCCGCCGCCCGTCTCGAAGTCATAGCCGGTGTAGAACGGATAGAACGTGCTCGGGTCGGTGTGCACCGAGACGGTCAGCACGTCCGGCCGCTCCCAGAACACCGCCTGCGTGCCGTTGCCGTGGTGCACGTCGATGTCCAGCACGGCGACCCGTTCGTGGGCGCCACGCAGCATCTCGGAGGCGATGGCCGCATTGTTGAGAAAGCAGTGCCCGGCCGCGTTGTCGGAACTCGCATGGTGCCCCGGCGGCCGGCACAGCGCATACGCGGCCGGCGCACCGCCCAGCACCGCCTGCGCCGCCGCCGCCGCCGTGTCGGCCCCGCGCCGCGCCGCCGCCCAGGTCCGCTCGCCCAGCGGGCAGGCGGTATCGGCCATGTGCCAACCGGCGCGGCCCACCAGCCCATCGGGATAGCTGGCGCCGTCGCGCGGCGGATGGAGGTTGGCCACCACCTCCAGACCCGGATCGGGCAGCGCCTGCCAGCCCTCCCAGGCGCCCTCCAGGAAAGCCAGGTAGCGCGTCGTGTGCACGGCGGTCAGCGCCGTCTCGGGCGCGGCCTCCGGCGCCTCTACGGCGAAGCCCAGCTTCTCTAGCCCGGCCAGCAGCCGCGCCGCGCGGTCCGGACGCTCCTCGTTCGGCACCACGCGGCCGCGCGCCAGGAAGAACGCCGGGGCGTGGCCCTCCGTCTCGGGGGCGTAGAAGCATCTCATCCGGCCTGGTCCTCGATCTTCTGGCCCTCGATCTTGCGGAAGAGCGCCACCACCTTGGTGCGGGCATCGCCGATATGGTGCGCAACCGCGGCCTCCGCCGCCGCAGCATCGCCCGCGGCGATGGCGCCCAGGATCGGCTCGTGCGTCGCCGCCATCACCCTGGGGTCGGCGTAGATCTGCCCGATCAGCGTCACGCTCACCCGCGTCTCGTTGGCGATCTGGTCGAAGACGCTGAGGAAACGCTCGTTGCCGCTGGCCGCGCAGATCAGCCGGTGAAACGCCATGTCCGCCTGGATGCGGGTCACCGGGTCGCCGTCCCGTGCCACGTCGTGCAGCGCCTGCACCGCCGTCCGCAGCGCCGGCACCGCCGCCTGCGCGCCATGACGCACCAGCCGTCCCACGGCCGCCGTCTCGATCGCCAGGCGCAATTCGTAAAGCGTGTCCAGCGCATCCGCCGTCACCGTGCGCACCGAGAATCCGCGCCCCGGCGAAGACACCACCAGCCCCGAACTTTCCAGCAACCGCGCCGCCTCGCGCACCGGCGCCCGACTCAGCCCCATCTCCCGCGCAATGGCGGATTCCGACAGCCGCGCGCCGGGCTGCAGGCGCCCCGCCATGATCGCATCGGTCAGCAGCCCCGCGACGCGGGTCACCAGCGTATCGCGCCCCAGCGTCGGAAATTCCGGCGCGGGCGCCTCGCCGGGCATCAGGGGGGCAGGGCGAATGCTCATCACTCCGGCACGCTAGCGGCGGCCTTGTCGATTGTCGACGGATTAACCTTGACTCCCGACAGGGCGGGGCAAACCATGAGGCGCATCGAGGAAAGGCAGGATCCCATGCGCGACGAGACCCATCGAGACGCCCCCGCGAAGGACGAGGCGACCGTTCGCCGCGACCTCGCCGCCGCCTACCGCCTGCTGGCGCTGGAGGGGATGGACGACGGCATCTACACCCACATCTCCGCCCATCTGCCTCCCGCGGCCGACGGCACGCGGCGCTTCCTGCTCAACCCGTTCGGCCTGCGCTTCGACGAGGTGACCGCCTCGACCCTGGTGACGGTGGACGAAACCGGCGCCATCCTCGACGACCCCTACGGCGCCGGAATCAACGCCGCGGGCTTCACCATCCATTCGGCCGTCCACATGGCGCGGCCCGATGCCGGCTGCGTGCTGCACACCCATACGGTCGCCGGCGTCGCCGTCTCCTCGGTCGCCGAAGGGCTCCTGCCGCTCAACCAGTGGTCGGCGCAGTTCTATGGCATCACCTCGATGCACGCCTACGAGGGCATCGCGCTCGATCTCGACGAACGGCAGCGCATCATCGCCGATCTGGGCGACAACGCCGTCCTGATCCTGCAGAACCACGGGATGCTCACCGTCGGCCGCTCCGTCGCCGAGGCGACGAAGCTGGCGATGAACCTGGAACGCTCGTGCCGGGCGCAGGTGGCGGCCTGCGGCATGGGCCTGACCCCCGTGAAGATCCCCGAAGACGTCGCGGCCAAGACCGCGCGCGTCTACAGCGACGCCTACGACAAGATGGACGCGAACGGGCAGGACCCCGAATGGGCAGCCGAGATGCGCCGGCTCGACGCCATCGGAAGCGATTACGCCGCCTGAGACGCGGCACCGGAATTAACAACGACAGGGACCCCAGCATGAAACCGACCCTCACCGCCGCATTCTTGGCGACGACCCTCATGTCCACCGGCGCGTTCGCCCAGCAGGCCGGAGGTCGCCTCGACATCGTGGTGCAGCCCGAGCCGCCCAGCCTGATGATGGGCCTGGTGCAGAACGGACCGACCCAGCTGGTGGCCGGCGACATCTACGAGAGCCTCCTGCGCTACGGCACCGATCTGGAGCCGCAGCCCTCGCTGGCGGAAAGCTGGACGATCTCCGACGACGGGCTGACCTACACGTTCAACCTGCACGAGGGCGTCACCTGGCACGACGGCGAGCCCTTCACCGCCGCAGACGTGGTGTTCAGCGCCGACGTCTTCCTGCGCGAGACCCATGCCCGGCTGCGCGTCAGCCTCGAATACGTGGAAAGCATTACCGCCCCCGACGAGAACACCGTGGTGTTCCAGCTCTCCGAGCCCTTCGGCCCCTTCATCAATGCCTTCGAGGCGGGCACCATGCCCATCGTACCCAAGCACATCTACGAGGGCACCGAATTCGCCAACAACGAGATGAACGACACGCCCATCGGCACCGGCCCCTTCAAGTTCGAGGCGTGGGAGAAGGGCAGCTACATCCATCTGGTAAAGAACGAGGACTACTACCTCGAGGGCAAGCCCTATCTCGACGAGGTCTACTACCGGGTCATCCCCGACGCCGCCTCCCGCGCCGTCGCGTTCGAGACCGGTGAGGTCGACGTGCTGCCGGGCGGGTCCATCGAAAACTTCGACGTGCAGCGCCTGACCGCGATCGAGGGCACCTGCTCCACCGGCGAGGGCTGGGAGTTCTTCGCCCCCCACGCCTGGATGTGGCTGAACAACCGCGAGGGGCCGACCTCCGACAAACGCTTCCGCCAGGCGGTGATGTTCGCCATGGACCGCGAATTCGTGAAGGACGTGGTGTGGAACGGCTTCGGCACCGTGGCGACCGGCCCGGTCAGCTCGAAGACCAACTTCTACACCGGCGACGTGCCGCTCTACCCCCACGACCCCGACAAGGCGCGCGCCCTGCTGGAGGAGATGGGATACGACGGCGAGGAAGTGCGCCTGCTGCCGCTGCCCTACGGCGAGACGTGGCAGCGTTGGGCCGAGGCGGTAAAGCAGAACCTCGACGAGGTCGGCATCAACGTGACGCTGGACAGCGCCGACGTGGCCGGGTGGAACCAGAAGACCTCCGACTGGGACTACGACATGGCCTTCACCTATCTCTATCAGTACGGCGATCCGGCGCTTGGCGTGGCGCGGACCTACCTGGCGTCCAACATCGCCAAGGGCAGTCCGTGGAATAACGTCCAGGGCTACGACAACCCCGAGATGGACGCGAAGTGGGAGGCCGCGGCGGTGGCCAACGGCGCCGACGCGCGGCAGGACATCTACGACGAGATCCAGCAGACCCTCGTCGACGAGGTGCCCGTGGCCTGGCTGCTCGAGATCGAGTTCCCCACGCTCTACAAATGCAATGTGCAGGATCTCGTCACCACCGGCATCGGCGTGAACGACGGCCTGCGGGACGCCTGGATCGAAGAATGAGCCGCCACGGCATCTCCGCCGCGATGGCGATGCCGGCTTGACCGGCGGCCCGGTGGCAGCACCGGGCCGCAGGCGCCTCTTCGTCCGTGAGGGGGGCCGCCCGCCTGCTCCTGGCGCCGGCCACTTCCCCATCCGGCCTCCCTGCGATCCGCGACGGGTCCGATCCGCCATCTGCTCTATCTGGCGTGCCCCGATCTGGCATCCCGCGGGCAAAGGGCCCCGACCCCTCGGGGCGCGCGACGCCACCACCGGAGATCCTTGCCAATGCCCCTTGCCCGCATCATCGGAGGCCGCCTGCTGAAGGCCATCGTGACGCTGCTGGCGATCGCGGTGCTGAACTTCTTCCTCATCCAGGCCGCCCCGGGCGATCCGGCGCTGGTCATGGCCGGCGAGGCGGGCGCGGCCGACGAGGAATTCATCCGGCAGCTCCGCGAGCGCTTCGGCCTCGACCAACCCCTGCACGTGCAGCTCTGGACCTACGTCTCCAACATCGCGATGCTCGATTTCGGCTACAGCTACCGCCAGGGCGCCCCGGTGCTCGATCTCATCGCCGACCGGCTGCCGGCCACGCTGATCCTCACCCTCACCGCCTTCGGCATCTCGCTCACCTTGGGCATCCTGCTCGGCGTCGCCGCCGCCGCCCGCGTCGGCAAGCCCGCCGACAGCCTCATCACCGGGCTGGCGCTGCTGTTCTACGCCACGCCGCTCTACTGGGCGGCGCTGATGGCGGTGCTGGTCTTCTCCGTGCAGCTCGGCTGGCTCCCCGGCTTCGGCTACGAGACGGTGGGCGGCGGCTATACCGGCCTCGCGCATGTGCTCGACGTGCTGCGCCACCTGGTCCTGCCGGCGCTCACCCTCGGCCTCTTCTTCATGGCCGTCTACATGCGCATGACCCGCGCCTCGATGCTGGAGGTCGCGACCATGGATTTCGTCAAGACCGCCCGCGCCAAGGGTCTGCCCGAAGGCGTGATCCGCCGCCGCCACATCCTGCGCAACGCGCTGCTGCCGGTGGTGACGCTCGCGGGCCTGCAGGCCGGCCAGCTCGTCGGCGGCGCGGTTTTGACCGAGACGGTCTTCGCCTGGCCCGGCATCGGCCGGCTGATGTTCGAAAGCCTCGCCGCACGCGACTACAACACGCTCCTGGGCGTCTTCCTCGTCTCCGCCGCCATGGTGATCCTCTTCAATGTGGTGACCGACATCGTCTATCGCCTGATCGACCCGCGCATCGGAGCCGCCCGATGACCGCGCCCGGTCCCTGCGCCCGGCGTCGCGCTAGCATCGTTCCCCGCACATATCCCTCCTCCCCCGCTCGGGCGCCCTCCCGCTTGCCGGCAGGCCCCGCCGCCGCCGCCCCGTGCCGTCCGCGCCCCCCGTGGCGCCCGGCCGCGAGGGGTTCGATGCCCCTCGCGGCCGGGCTCCCTTCGCCGTCGCCGGAATTGCCGATTGGCAAGAAGAGGTCGTACCGCGTGAACCCCTCCGCTCAGGCGCCCCGATGACCGGCTTCTGGCAGCGCTTCGCCCGCAACCGCGGCGCGCTCCTCGGCGTCGCGATCCTGGTGCTCGTCGTGCTCCTCGCCGTGCTCGCCCCGCTGGTCTACCCCGACGGCCCCTGGCGCATGGTGCAGCGGCCGTTCCTGGTGCCCTTCACCGATGGTGCCCTGCCGCTCGGCACTGACACGCTCGGCCGCAACGTCGCCGCCGGCATCGTCCACGGGGCGCGCGTCTCGCTCCTCGTGGGCCTCGTCTCCACCGCCGTGGCGCTGCTTATCGGCGTGCCGCTCGGCGCCGTCGCCGGCTATTTCGGCGGCTGGATCGACGAGGCCGCCATGCGGTTCACGGAGTTCTTCCAGACCATCCCGTCCTTCGCGCTCGCCATCGTGCTCGTCGCGATCCTGGAGCCCACGCTCACCTCGATCACGCTCGCCATCGCCATCGTTTCCTGGCCGCCTGTCGCGCGCCTCGTCCGGGCCGAGGTCATGTCGCTGCGCCGGCGCGAGTTCGTGGATGCCGCACAGCTCGCCGGCCTCTCCAACGCCCGCATCCTCTGGGGCCAGATCCTGCCCAATGCCATGTCGCCGATCATCGTCATGGCCTCCCTCATGGTCGCCACCGCGATCCTCCTGGAATCCTCGCTCGCGTTCCTCGGCCTCGGCGACCCCAATATCATGTCCTGGGGCTACATGATCGGCTCCGCGCGCACCGTCATCCGCTCCGCCTGGTGGCTCAGCTTCTTTCCCGGCGTCGCGATCCTGCTCACCGTCCTGGCGCTCAACCTCATCGGCGAGGGCCTGAACGACGCGCTCAACCCGCATCTCAGCAAGGCCGGGCGATGACCGTCGCGCTCTCCGTGCGGGACCTGCGGATCGACCTGCCGAAGGGGGCCGAGCGGCCGCATGCGGTCGAGGACGTCAGCTTCGATCTGACCGCCGGCGAGGTGCTGTGCATCGTCGGGGAGTCCGGCTCCGGCAAGTCGATGACCGCCAACGCGGTGATGGGCCTGCTGCCGCAAGGCGTCACCGTCGGTGCCGGCACCGCGACGTTCGAGGGGCGCGACGTGCTGACCCTGCCAGCCGCGCAGTCCCGCGCGCTGCGTGGCGACAGGATCGCGATGATCTTCCAGGAGCCGATGACCGCGCTGAACCCGCTCATGCGCATCGGCGACCAGATCGTCGAGGCGTTCGAGGCGCATGGCCGGCACTCGGGCTCCGACAGGCGCGCCAAGGCGCTGGCGCTGATCGAGGAGGTGCGCCTGCCCGACCCCGGCAAGATCGTCCGCGCCTATCCGTTCCAGCTTTCCGGCGGCCAGCGGCAGCGCGCGATGATCGCCATGGCCCTCGCGCTCGACCCCGCCATCCTCATCGCCGACGAGCCCACCACCGCGCTCGACGTCACCACCCAGGCCGAGATCCTGGCGCTGGTGAAGCGCCTGCAAGAGCGGCACGGCATGGCGGTGATGTTCATCACCCACGATTTCGGCGTGGTGGCCGAGATCGCCGACCGGGTCATCGTCATGCGCCACGGACGGATCGTCGAGGCCGGCACCGCGGCCGAGGTCCTGCGCGCCCCGCAACACGATTATACCCGCCGCCTGCTCGACGCGATCCCGAACGACCGCGTGCCGCGCCCCGCCCCGGTCACCGCACCGCCGGCGCTGCAGGTCAACGGTCTGCGCAAGACCTACCGCACCGGCGGCTCCTGGGGCCGCCCGGTGCGCGAGGTCACCGCCATCGACGGCGTGAGCTTCACCATCGCCAGGGGCGAAGTGCTGGGGCTGGTGGGCGAAAGCGGCTCCGGCAAGTCCACCGTCGGGCGCGCCATCGTCCGCCTCGTCGACCCCGACGAAGGCGAGGTGCTGGTGGCCGGCACCGACCTGACGAAGCTCGGCGCGCAGGACCTGCGCCGCGCCCGTGCCAAGGTGCAGATGGTCTTCCAGGACCCCTACGCCTCGCTGAACCCGCGCGGCCGGATCATGCGCACCCTCACCGAAGGGCCCATCGCCATGGGCGTCCCGAAGGCGCAGGCGCGAACGCGGGCGCGGGAGCTTCTGGACATCGTCGGGCTCGACGCCGCCTCGGCCGACCGCTTCCCGCACGAATTCTCCGGCGGCCAGCGGCAGCGGATCGGCATCGCCCGCGCCCTGGCCATGGACCCCGACCTCATCATCGCCGACGAGGCCGTCAGCGCGCTCGACGTCTCGATCCAGGCGCAGGTGCTCGACCTGCTGCGCGACCTGCGCAAGCGGCTGGGGCTCTCGCTTTTGTTCATCACCCACGACCTGCGCGTCGCCGCCCAGCTCTGCGACCGCATCGCGGTGATGCAGCGCGGCAAGCTGGTCGAGATCGGGCCGGTGGCCGAGGTGTTCCTGAACCCGCAGCACGCCTACACCCGCAGCCTTCTGGCCGCCGTGCCGGGCGCCACGTGGGCCCGGGACGCGGCGGAGTGAGCCTTGCGCTCCCTGCCGCAACGCGTCACCCACGCCCCAGGCCCCTCGCCCGAACGAAAGACGGACCCAGCCGATGACCTCCCCCGATCCCGCCGCCATACTTGATGCCGTCGCCGCCGGCTTCGAGGATCAGGTGGCGCTGCTGGAACGGCTCGTCGCCTGCCCCTCCCTGCGCGGCCAGGAGCAGAGCGCGCAGGACCTGATGGCCCGCGAGTTCCGCGATCGCGGCTACCCCACCCAGATCTGGCCCATCGACGTCGACGCGATCCGCGGCCATCCCGGCTTCTCCCCGGTCACGGTCGACTATGCCGAGATGCTGAACGTCACCGCCACCCACCGGCCACGCGAAGAGGCCGGGCGCTCGCTGATCCTCAACGGTCACATGGACGTGGTGCCCGCCGGGCCGGCAGAGCTTTGGGCCTCGCCGCCATTCCAGCCCCGGCGGGAGGGCGACTGGCTCTATGGCCGCGGCGCGGGCGACATGAAGGCCGGGCTCACCGCCAGCCTCGCCGCGCTCGACGCGCTGCGGCGGCTGGGGCTGCAGCCCGCCGCCACGGTGCACCTGCAATCGGTGACCGAAGAGGAATGCACCGGCAACGGCGCGCTGGCGTGCCTGGCGCGCGGCATCACCGCCGACGCCGCGATCATCCCCGAGCCGGAAGACGAAAAGCTGGTGCGCGCCAATGTCGGCGTCCTGTGGTTCCGGGTCCGCGTCGCCGGGCGGCCCGTGCACGTGCGCGAGGCCGGCAGCGGCGCCAACGCCATCGAGGCGGCTTACGGCGTGATCCGCACGCTGCGCGAGCTCGAGGCCCGCTGGAACGCCGCGCAGGCCGACCATCCGCATTTCGAGGATCTCGACCACCCGATCAACCTCAACATCGGCCAGATCGAGGGCGGCGACTGGCCCTCCTCCGTACCGGCCTGGTGCAGCTTCGACGCGCGGATCGCGATCTATCCCGGCACGCCGGCCGCCGAAGCCGCCCGCGAGATCGAGGCTGCCGTGGCCGCCGCCGCCCGCGACGATCCGTTCCTGTCGAACACGCCGCCGCAGATCGAGTGGACGGGCTTCTTCGCGGAGGGCTACGTGCTGGAGCCGGGATCGGAAGCGGAGGCGACGCTGGGCCGCGCGCACCTCGCCGCCATGCGCCGCCCGCTGGAGGCCTTCGTGACCCCCGGCTATCTCGACGCCCGCGTCTTCGCGATCTACCAGGGCATCCCGGCGCTCTGCTACGGACCGGTCAGCGAGAACATCCACGGCTTCGACGAACGCGTCAGCCTCTCGTCGCTGCAACGGGTCACCGGCGCCATCGCGCTCTTCATCGCGGACTGGTGCGGCACCGAGCCGCTGGAGGCCCCGCGCGATGGATGACGCACGCCCCCGCGACCGGGCACAGATCCTCGGCGTCGCCCTTTGCGCGCAGCTCGACCTCGTCGAGATCTATGCCGCCGATTTCGCCGCCCATGCCCCGCATCTGCGCCTTCTGCGCCCCGAAGAGGTGACCGACCCCGCCGCCATCGCCTTTGCGCTGGCCTGGGTGCCCGCGCCGGAGGCCTTTGCCACCTACCCGGCCCTGCGCGGCATCTTCTCCATCGCCGCGGGCATGGACGGCATCCTCGCCTGCCCGTCCCGCCCTGAAGGCGTGCCCGTGCACCGCGTGGTGGACGACGACCAGGCCGACCAGATGGCCGGATTCGCGGCGTTCCACGTGCTTTGGCATCACCGGCGGATCAACCGCCTGATCGAGAACCAGCGCGCCGAGGTCTGGGACCGCCCCGATAGCGGCCGCAGCCCCCGCGGGGTGGCCGTGGGCGTGATGGGCTTCGGCCATATGGGCCGCCGCATCGGCCGGGCGCTCGCGACGCTCGGCTATCCGGTGCGCAGCCTGTCGCGCACCTTGCCCGACCCGGCGGAACCGGGCGTGGCGCATTTCACCGAGAAGGCGGGCTTCTTGGAGGGCTGCGATATCCTTATCAACGTCCTGCCGATGACCCCCGAAACCGAGAGGATGCTGAACGCGGATCTCTTCGCCGCCCTGCCGCGCTTCGCGGCGCTGATCCATCTGGGGCGCGGCGGGCAGCTGATCGAGGCCGATCTCCTGTCGGCGCTCGACAGCGGGCAGCTCGGCGGCGCCTCGCTCGACGTCTTCGCGACGGAGCCGCTGCCGAAGGGCCATCCCTTCTGGCAGCATCCGCGCATTCTGGTCACGCCGCACACGGCCGCCGAAGCCTCGAACGAAGCCGTCGTGCGCAACGTCGCGACCCATCTTGCCCGGGCCGAGGCCACCGCATGACCTGGGACGTGATCGTCATCGGCGGCGGCATCTCGGGCGCCGGCGCGGCCATGTCGCTGGTTCGGCCGGAGGGCGGCGGCCGGCCGCTGCGCACCCTCATCCTCGAGGCCGAGAGCAGCCCCGGCTACCATTCCACCGGCCGCTCCGCCGCGCTCTACACCCCGCATTACGGGCCGCCCGCCGTGCGCCGCCTCAGCGCGGCGAGCCTGCCGTTCCTCGCTGCCCCGCCGGACTGGTTCGCCGCAATCGACCTGCTGCACACCCGCGGGGCGCTCACCGTCGCGCTGCCCGGGCTGGAGGCCGAACTGGAAGAACGCCTCGCCCTCTCCACCCCGGGCGCCGAGGTTCTGCCCATGGCGGCGGCCGAGGCCCATGCCCGCGCGCCCTTCCTGCGGCGCGACAGGATCGGCGCGGCCGCGTGGGAGCCGGGCGTCGCCGATATCGACGTGGCGCGCCTGCATCAGGGGTTCCTCGCGGCCTTCAAGGCGGCGGGCGGCGAGGTGGCGACCCGTCAGCGCGTGGAGCGGATCGAGCGGCGTGGCGCGGCGTGGCACGTCATCACCGGGCGCGGCAGCTTCGAGGCGGCGCAGCTCGTCAACGCCGCCGGGGCCTGGGCCGCCGAGATCGGCGCGCTGGCCGGAGCCGCGCCCCTAGCGCTTGAGCCGCGCCGCCGCACCGCGATCCTGCTCGATCCGCCGCCGGGGATGGCGCTGACCCCCGAGATGGCCTTCGTCGAATGGACCGACCGGCCGACCTACATCAAGCCCGAGGCGACACAGTTGATGATCTCGCCCGGCGACGCCACGCCCGATACCCCGCAGGACGTGCAGCCCGACGAGATGGACGTGGCCGTGCTCGCCGATTGGGTCGGCACCGAGACGGCGATCCCGGTGCGGCGCATAGCCCATGCCTGGGCGGGCCTGCGCACCTTCGCGGCCGATGGCCTGCCGGTGATGGGCCTCGACACGCAGGTGCCGGGCTTCGTCTGGTTGGCGGCCCAGGGCGGCTACGGCATCATGATGGCGCCGGTGCTGGGCGCTGCGGCGGCGGCGCTCTGCCGGACGGGCGAGGCCGGGCCTGCCCTGTCAGCCGCCGGCGTCGCGGCCGACCTGATCGCCCCGGCGCGCTTGCTCGCGCCCGCGTGAACGCGCGGCACGTCGCGGCTGGGCTTGGCGGCAAAACACGTCATATAAGCGTCATGGATACGCAAACCCTTCTGCAGGGCTCCCCCGAACGGGGTGCCGCGGCAACGCTGCTGGCCTGCGCCCTGCCGATCCTCGTGGCCGCGGGCATGGCACCCCTGGCCGGGATGGCGGGGCTGGCCATGGCCATCGCCGCCGCGATCTGGGCGGGCATCGCCGCGCTGGTGCTGCGCGAATTGCCCCGCCACCACCCGCATCCCCGCTACGGCCCCGCCAACGTCATGACCACGATGCGCGCCGCCATTGCCGCCGTCGTCGCCACCTTCGCCCTCGTCGCCATGCTGGGCCGGGGCGTGCCCTGCGCCGGGGCGGCCTGCGCCACGGCAAGCTGGCAGCTGGCGCTCACCGCCGGCGGTGTCGCGGCGCTGATCCTCGACGGGCTCGATGGCGCCGCCGCGCGGCGCAGCGGGCTGGCCTCGCGCTTCGGCGCCCGCTTCGACATGGAGACGGACGCCTTCCTCGGCCTCGCCCTGGCGCTCTGGCTCTGGCAGGGACAGAGCGTGGGTGTCTGGGTCCTGGGGCTCGGCCTGCCGCGCTACCTCTTCGTGCTCGCGAGCCTCGCGCTGCCGGCCCTGAACGCGCCGCTCTTTCCCTCGTGGCGGCGCAAGGCGCTCTGCGTGGTGCAGATCGCGGCGCTGTGCCTGCTGACCCTGCCGGGCCTGCCCCCGGGGTGGATCGGCCCCATCGGAGGGGCCACCCTGGCCTGCCTCGCTTTCTCCTTCGCGCGCGACACCATCTGGCTCTTGCGGCGGGCCGGGTGAGCGCCGCGGCCTGGCGCGACCCGCAGGCCCTGGCCGGCCTCGCCCGGTCGCTGGCGATCTACCGCGCGCAGCCCTGGCGCGGCCGCACCCTCCGCCGCCATTATGCCCGCCTGATCGGCCCCGGCGCGCTGGTCTTCGACATCGGCGCCCATGCGGGCGACCGCAGCCGCGCGGCGCTCGCCTGCGGCGCGCGGGTGGTGGCCGTGGAGCCGCAGCCGCTTTTCGCCGCGCTCCTGCGGTGGGAGGCGCGACGCCGGGGTGGCGATCTCGCTGTAGTGCAGGCCGCCTGCGGCGCGGCCGAGGGCACGGCACACCTGCACGTCTCGCGCCGCCATCCCACCGTGTCGAGCATGGCACCCGACTGGATCGCCAGCGTCGCCGCCGATGCCGGCTTCGCCCGCGTCGCGTGGGACCGCACGGACGTGGTGCGCACCATCACGCTCGATGCGCTCATCGCCGCGCACGGACGGCCCGACTTCGTGAAGATCGACGTAGAGGGCGCTGAGGCGGCGGTACTCGCCGGCCTCTCCGCGCCGCTGCCGCTGCTCTCCTTCGAATGGACCCGCGCAGCGCCGGGCGGGGCGCGGGCCGCCATCGACCGCCTGGAGGCGCTCGGCCCGCATCGCTACGCGGTCTCGCCGGGCGAGAGCCGCGCGCTCGGGGAATGGATCGGCCCCGACGCCCTGCGCGCAGCCCTGCACGGGCAGCCGGATGGTCCCGCCTTCGGCGATGTCTATGCCCGGCACGGTTGACGCGGCGGGGTCGAGGGCGCGGGCCGCGCCCGGCCGCGCCGCCCTTCCCTGGATCGCTCTCGCCGCGTTGCTTCTGCATCTCGCCGTCCTGCTGCCGCACTGGCCGGGCGCCCTGCGCGCCGCCGCCTTCCTTCGCCTGCCGCTGGAACCGGCGGTTCTGCTGCTGGCGCTGGCCCTCGCACCGCGCCGTGCCGCGCGCGCGTTGCGGGCCGCGATCGTCGCGGTCCTCACCGGCCTCACGATCCTGCGCCTGGCCGATCTGGGCGCCTTCCAGGCCCTCGGCCGGCCCTTCAACCCGGTGCTCGATCTGGGCCTGCTTGCCTCAGGCTGGGCGCTGGCGAGCGATAGCGTCGGCCTGTCGGCGGCGCTGGCCATCGTCGGCGCGGCGGCATTGGCAGTGCTGCTCTGCGCCGCCCTGCTCTGGCGCGGTCTGGCGGAGGTTGCGGCCCTGCCGCGCGCCGCCCGCCGGGGGCTTGCGGGCGCCCTCGCCGGACTGGTGCTGACGGGGGGCGCCCTGCTGGCGCTGGCACCCGAGGCCGCTGGCAGCGCCCGCCTGCAGGCGGAGCTGGTGCCCGGTGCCGCCGCGCGCGCCGCCCGATTGCGGGCCGCGCTGCGGGACCTCGCGGATTTCGATGTCGCGCTCGCAACGGACCCCCTCAGTCCTTCCGCCGCCGATCCGCCGCGCTTCGCCGCGCTGGCGGGCCGCGACGTGGTGTTGATCTTCGTGGAATCCTATGGCCGATCCTTCCTCGAGGCGCCCGCCTTCGCCGCCATCTCGGGGCCCCGCCTCGCCGCGGTAGAGGCGCGGCTGGCCGGGGCGGGCCTGTCCATGCGCAGCGGCTGGCTGACCTCGCCGATCCGCGGCGGGCAGAGCTGGCTCGCGCACGCGACCTTCCTCGGCGGCCTCCGGGTCGACAGCCAGGCCCGCTACGACCGGCTGATCGCCTCGGAACGCCGCTCCCTCAACCGGCTCTTCGGGCATGCCGGCTGGCGCACCGCCGCGCTGATGCCGGCGATCGTCGCCCCCTGGCCCGAGGCCGCGTGGTATGGCTACGACACCGTGCTGGATGCGGCGGGCCTCGCCTATGCCGGGCAGCCCTTCGACTGGGTGACCATGCCCGACCAGTTCACCCTGTCGCGGCTGGAGGCGCTGCGCCAGGCCACGCCCGGGCCGCTGATGGCGGAGGTCGCGCTGATCACCAGCCATGCGCCATGGACGCCGCTGCCGCTGCCGATCCCGTGGGAGAAGGTGGGCGATGGCGCGATTTTCGACGGGCGCCACCGGACCGGCGCGCCCCCGGCGGAGGTCTGGCGCAACGTCAAGACCGTGCGCGCCGCCTATGCCCGCTCCCTCGACTATGCGCTGGAGATCGTCGGGCAGTACGTCGCCCGGGCGGACGACGGCGCGCTCATCATCGTGCTGGGCGATCATCAGCCGGCGCCATTGGTCACCGGAGACGGCGCCAGCGCCGACGTGCCGATCCACGTCATCGCGCGGGAACCTTCGCTGCTGGCCGGGCTGAAAGCCGACCGCTGGGAGCCGGGCCTGCGGCCCTCCGCGGCGCTGCCGGCCCAGAGCATGGCGGCGATGCGGGCATTGATTGCGGAGGCGTTCGAGCGCCCCTGAGGCGGCGCGCCTGCCGCGGAGGCCGGGCAGCGAACGTCGCGCCCCGCCCGCCCACCCGCGCGACGTTCGCTGCCCGTCTTTCCCAGGACGCCAAGGGAGAGCTTGCCGGGGATATGGGCAGGGCCCGTCGTGCGGGTGGGTGGGTGCGGCGCGACGGGCGCTGCCCTCGTTCCGCACAAGGTGACGGCTCGGCGATTGCCGGCGCCTGCAAGAAGCCGTCCGGCCTGCGCCCGCGCCGCGCGTCACCGGTGCGGGTGCTGCCCCCCGCTCACTCCATCCGCATGCCCTCGGTCTCAATGATCAGGCTCACCGTGTCGCCGACCAGCCCGTTGGCCACGCCGTAGGTCATTCCGTAGTCGCTGCGCTTCACGCTACCACGGCCGGAGATCCCCAGCACGAACCGCTTGTGCCCGAACGGGTAGGCCCCGGCCTTGTTCAGGGTCACGTCCAGCACCAGCGGCCGCGCCTGCCCCAGAAGCGTCAGGGTGCCCTCCACCGTTCCCTTGTCCGCCGAGGCCGGCGTGCCGCCTTCCGCGGTGAAGGTCATCGTGGGATGCGCCCCGGTATCGAGGAAATCGCCGCTCTTCACGTGGCCGTCGCGGGCGTCGTTGTCGGTGTCGAGGCTGTCGGTGTTCACCGTCACGGTCAGGTCCGTGAGCTCCTGCGTCTCCCGGTCGTAGGTGAAGCCACCCTCCACCTCGGTGAACCGTCCAAGCGTCGCGGCATAGCCCACATGGGCGATCAGGAAGGCGACGGTGGTGTGCTCCGGGTCCAGCTCATAGCGCTCCGGCGCCGCCTGCACCGGCAAGGCGGTGGCGGCCAGCGCCAGGGCGCCCAGGATCAGTCGTCTCAGTTCGGTCATCGCGGCGGTCCTTCCCTCTGCAGTCATGGCGCGAAGGTTAGCACGGATGCCACGCCGGCACAGCCGGGCTCAACGCAGCCGGAGATACCGCGATGCGGAGGGCCCGGTGCGCGGCACGGTCGAGACCTGCCGCCGGTCGAGCGTGCTGCGCGCGGTGTCGAGCCGGCGGGCCTCGCGGCGCAGGTCGCCCGCCTCGTTCGGGCGGGCCAGCCCCGGATTGGCGCGCAGCTCGATCTGCCGCGCCCTGATCGCCGCCTGCCGCGCATCGACGGCATCCCGCTGCCGCCCGGCTTCAAAGAACGGCCCGGGATCGGTGCGCGCGACGCGGCGCGGCCCGGGATCCACGCCGGGGCAGCTGACGGCGCTGTCGGCCAGGCCCGGCAGCTCCAGCCGCTGCGCCCGCGGGCAGGGGCCGGCGACCGTGCCAAGCGTCGTCTGCGGGCCGGCGCCGCGCACCGCATCGCCCCTCGCCCCCGTCCCCGCCCCCGTCCCCGCCACAAGGGCCGGGCTACCCGCCGGCGCGTTCACCGCCTCCAGCGCGGTCCGGGCGCAGCCGGCAAGAGCAAGCGCGCCCATGAAGGCGAGGACGAGGCGGGAGGAGGGCACTGCGAGCTGAACGGGCATGGCGCACATATAGGGTCGGGATCGCCCCGAGGACAGGCGTTGCAACTCCGCCCGTCCTGACCCAGATTGCCCCGTCATCGACCGAGGACCCTGCATGACCACCCTCACCCCCCGCGAGATCGTCAGCGAGCTCGACCGCTTCATCATCCGCCAGACGGACGCCAAGCGCGCCGTCGCCGTCGCGCTGCGCAGCCGCTGGCGCCGCCGGCAGCTCGACCCCGCCCTGCGCGACGAGGTGTTCCCCAAGAACATCCTGATGATCGGCCCCACCGGGGTCGGCAAGACCGAGATCAGCCGCCGCCTGGCAAAGCTCGCCCGCGCGCCCTTCGTGAAGGTCGAGGCGACGAAGTTCACCGAGGTCGGCTATGTCGGGCGGGACGTGGAGCAGATCGTGCGCGATCTGGTCGACCAGTCCATCCAGATGACCCGCGACGCGATGCGCGAAGACGTGAAGGCCCGCGCCCGGGACGCCGCCGAGAACCGGGTGCTCGACGCCATCGCCGGTGCCGAGGCCCGCGAGAGCACCCGCGCGCGCTTCCGCGAGAAGCTGCAGGCCGGCGAGCTCGACGACCACGAGATCGAGATCGAGGTGACCGACACCTCCAGCCCCATGCCGATGATGGACATTCCCGGCCAGCCGGGCGGCGGAGCGGGGATGATGAACCTCGGCGACCTTTTCGGCAAGGCGATGGGCGGCCGCAAGGTGCGCCGGCGGATGAAGGTGGCCGACAGCTACGAGGTGCTGATCGGCGAGGAGGCCGACAAGCTGCTCGACGACGAGGCGGTGACGCGCACGGCGCTGGAGGCCGCGCAGGAGGACGGGATCGTCTTCATCGACGAGATCGACAAGGTCTGCGCCCGCACCGACGCCCGCGGCGGCGACATCAGCCGCGAAGGCGTGCAGCGCGACCTGCTGCCGCTGATCGAGGGGACGGTTGTCAGCACCCGGCACGGGCAGGTGCGGACCGACCACATCCTCTTCATCGCCTCGGGCGCCTTCCACGTGGCCAAGCCCAGCGACCTGCTGCCCGAGCTGCAGGGGCGGTTGCCGATCCGGGTGGAGCTGCGGGCGCTGACCGAGGCGGATTTCGTGCGCATCCTGACGGAGACGGACAACGCGCTGACCTTGCAATACACCGCGCTGATGGGGACCGAGGGGGTGACCGTGACCTTCGCCGAGGACGGGATCGCAGCCCTTGCGCGGATCGCCGCGGAGGTGAACCGCTCGGTGGAGAACATCGGCGCGCGGCGGCTCTATACCGTGCTGGAGCGGGTCTTCGAGGATCTGAGCTTCGCCGCGCCGGACCGCAGCGGCGAGGCGGTGACGGTGGACGCGGCCTTCGTGGAGACGCATCTGGGCGACCTGTCGCGTTCGGCGGACCTGTCGCGCTACGTGCTGTAGGGCGGAAGGGGGCCGTCTGCCCCCTCTGGGCCTTCGGCCCATTCACCCCCGAGGATATTTGGGGAACATCGAAGAGGGGCGGCCGCGCCGGCCGTGAGGCCCGGAGGCATTTGCGGCGGCGGCGATTTCGCGGCCGGGGCGATTGTCACCGCGCGGGGGGCGGCGTAACGGAGGCGGGGCGCGGGGCCGTTCCTTCGCCCTTCCGAGGTTCGCGATGCGTCTGCCCGGCCCCGCCTTCCTGCGTGACAATGCCCGGTGGCTCGGCGCCGGCGCGCTTCTGACCTTCTCTTCGGGCTACGGGCAGACCTTCTTCATCTCGATCTTCGCCGACGACATCCGGGGTGAATTCGGCCTGAGCCATGGCGGCTGGGGGGCGATCTACGGCATCGGCACGCTGGGCGCGGCCGGCCTGATGATCTGGGCCGGCGCGTTGGTGGACCGGTTCCGGGTGCGGCGGATCGGCGCCTGGGTGCTGGGGCTTCTGGCGCTGGCGTGCCTCGCCATGGCGCTGGTGCCGGCCGCCTGGGCGCTGGTGCCGGTGATCCTGCTGCTGCGCTTCGCGGGGCAGGGCATGCCGGGGCATATCGCGATGACCGGGATGGCGCGCTGGTTCGTCGCCACGCGGGGGCGCGCGCTTTCGGTGGCGTCGCTTGGCTTCGCGGGGGCCGAGGCGGTGTTGCCGCTGGGTTTCGTGGCGCTCTCGGCCTTTGCCTCGTGGCGGCAACTTTGGGTGCTGGCGGCGCTGTTGGCGCTGGCGGCGATCCCGCTGCTGCTGCGGCTTCTGACCGAGGAACGCACCCCGCGCGGCAGCGACGACGAGGCCGGGCAGGTGCCTGGGCTAGAAGGACGGCACTGGACCCGCGCCGCGGCCCTGCGGCATCCGCTTTTCTGGCTGATGGTGCCCGCGATGCTGGGGCCGCCGACCTTCTCGACGGCGCTTTTCTTCCAGCAGGTTCACATCGCCGAGAGCAAGGGGTGGACGCATCTGGAATTCGTGGCGCTGTTCCCGCTCTACACCGCCGTCGGGGTGACGGCGATGCTGGCCTCGGGCTGGGCGATCGACCGGTTCGGCACGGCGCGGCTGATGCCGCTGAGCCAATTGCCGCTGATCTGCGGTATGCTGCTGATGGGCCGGGCCGAGGGGCTGGCCGCCGGTGCCGCGGCGATGGCGGCGCTGGCCTTGACGACCGGGGTGAACAACACGTTGCCCGCTGCCTTCTGGGCGGAGTTCTACGGCACGCGGCATCTGGGGGCGATCCGCGCGATGACCGCGGCGGTGATGGTGCTGGGCACGGCGATCGGGCCGGCGCTGACCGGGCGGCTGATCGATGCGGGCTTCGGCTTCGACGCGCAGACCTGGGGGATCGCGGCGTATCTGGCGGTGGCCTCGCTGCTGATGGCGGTGGGGATCGCCAGGGCGCGGGGCGGGCTGCCGCCGCGGGGCGCGGCGTTGGCCTGAGGGGCGGCAGACGGGCTATGCCCCGTAATTGAGGCGACGGGCCCAAGGGGAAGGGGCCGCGCTCTCTTTGGCCACAATCTAGCCGACCTAAGGGGCGACCAGCGGACTACCCCCTGTCGCGGCGCAGGCGCACGTAATAAGCCCCCTCGCCGCCATGCCTCCGATGCGCCGGCGTCACGTGCAGCACATGGGCGGCCAGCGGCGGGATCTGCAGCCAGTGCGGCACCTGATGCCGCAACAGCCCGCGCGGCGCAGGGATGGGGCCGCCCTCGTCGCGGTCCTTGCCGCGCCCGGTGATCACCAGAAGCTGCCGATGGCCGGAGGCGCGCGCGCCGGCGACGAAGCGGATCAGCGCGGGATGCGCCTGCGCCAGGGTCATGCCGTGCAGGTCGATCCGCGCGTCGGGGGTCACCTTGCCACGCCGCAGCCCAGTGTCAAGGCGACGGTCGGCAAGCGGTGCCCCCCGGGCAAGGCGGCCTGGCAGATCGGGGGAAAGGTCGAGGGTGACGGAGGGGCGAGACGGCGGTGACGGCCGACGCACCGGCGTCGGCACCGCTGGCGACGGAACTGCAGATTTCGGCGGCGGTCGCGACGGCACCCGTCCCGCTGCCGACCCGGCCGGGTCCGACAAGGGCGGCGGCGCCGGCTTCGGGCGATGCTCCAGCGGGGTCACCTGCGCGGCGATCCCGTCCCACAGGGCGCGATCCTCGGGGGTCAGCCGTCCGGGGCGGCGGCGCGGCATCCTTGCGCCCTCGATCCGGTCGGGCGGGCGCTATTCGCCGGTGGCGACCAGGATCCAGTTCGGGTCGTCCGACCCCATCACGCGGCTGAACGTCCAGGCGTCGCGTTGCCGCTTGATCTCGGTCGGGCTGCCCTCGACGATCTCGCCCTCGGCATTGCGCACCACCGAAGTGAGCTCGCCGATGAACCGCACCGTCAGGTCGCCCTCGCCGCTGCGCGGCTCGAACGTGGCGTTCTGCAGCCTCACCTCGCGGACGCCCACGAAATCGGCCTCCACCGTCAGGCCCTGACGCGCGCGATCCGCCACGACTTCTGCGAAGCTGTCGTAGACCTCCGCGGAAAGGAACGGCCGCACGTCCTCCAACTCGCCCTTCTCGAAGGCGGTCACGATCATCTCGTAGGCTCCGCGCGCGCCGTCGAGGAACTCCCCCACCAGAAAGGACGAATCCGCCGCCTTCATCTCGGCCAGGGCCTGCGCCGTCGGCGTACCCTCTTCGGCGTGGTCGGTGATGTCGCGATCCGGGCCGCCCTCGATCACCTCGAAGTCCGGGCGCGGACGCGATCCGGCCTCGGCCTTGCCGGGAGCCGGCACCCTCGGCTTCTCGAATCCCTCCCGGGTGCCCAGGACGTTCTTGAGGCGCAGGATCAGGAACACCGCCACGCCCGCGAGGACCAGTAGTTGAATGACTGCAGAGCTCATGCCGGGCCTCTTCCGAAGTCGCTGTGGTATCGTTGCGACACCCGACCTATGTAAGGCGCGGCCCCGGTCAAGTCCACCGGACAGGGGCTCTTGTACGTAACGGAGCACGGATATGTGGCTGCTGATCGCCTTCATCGTCATCCCGCTGATCGAAATCGGCCTGTTCATCCAGGTCGGCGGCTGGCTGGGGCTGTTTCCAACTCTCGTGATCGTGGTGCTCACGGCCATCGCCGGCAGCCTTCTGGTCCGCTCGCAAGGGCTGCAGGCGCTGCGCCGGCTGCAATCCTCCTTCGACCGGCTGGAGAACCCCACGCGGCCGCTGGCCGACGGCGCGATGATCCTCGTCTCGGGCCTGCTGCTGCTGACGCCGGGCTTCTTCACCGATGCGGTCGGTTTCGCGCTGCTGGTCCCCGGCGTACGGGCCGCGGTGTTCCGGGCCGTGCGCTCGCGGATCAAGGTGCGAGAGTTCCGGATGGGCCGCCCGGTGCCGCCGCAGGCCCCCGGCCGGCCGCCCGCGGGCGACGTGATCGAGGGGGAGTTCGAGCCGGTGACGCCGCCGGGGCCCGAGCAGCCGAGCCGCGCGTCCGAGGCCCCGCGCCGCCCCTCCGGCTGGACGAAGCCCTGAGCGGCGGCCCTTAAGCATCCCGGCCCCCCGTTGTTGTGACGTTGCGGGCGACCTGCTAGGCCTCCGCGCAGATTAAGTCACATTGTCCGGAGGACCCCGATGAGCGATGCCACCAACGGCGCGGATCCCGCCCCGCCCAATTCCGACGCCACGCCGGACGCCCCGGCCGGCACCACCCCCGAAGCCGCGCAGACGCCCCCCGTGGTGCAGATGAACGTGCTCGGCCAGTTCATCCGCGACATGTCGTTCGAGAACATCGTCGCGCAGAAGGGCGTCAGCGGCGACGTGACGCCCGACATCAAGGTCCAGGTGAACTTAGATGCCCGCAAGCGCCCGACCGAAAACCAGTACGAGGTGATCACCAAGTTCAACGTCACCTCCCGCAACAAGGAATCGGGCGACGTCCTTTTCGCGATGGAGCTGGATTACGGCGGGATCTTCCACGTGTCCGGCGTGCCCGACGAGCAACTGCACCCGTTCCTGATGATCGAATGCCCGCGAATGCTCTTCCCGTTCGTCCGCCGCATCGTCTCCGACGTGACCCGCGACGGCGGCTTCCCGCCGCTCAACCTCGAGAACGTCGACTTCATGAGCATCTACCGCAACGAGATGCAGCGCCGCGCCGCCGCCAAGGCCGCCGAAGCCACGGCCGCGCCCGCCAGCGAGGCCTGAGCGCCGGTTCAGGCGTCCGCGCCGTAGCGCAACCAAAGCGCGCCCTCGCCCATCTCGCCCACGAAGGCGGCATGGGCGTCGGCCTCCGCCCGGGTCAGCAGCGGCGGCAGCGGGGCGCGGCGGGGATGCGGGCGCGTCCGGGCCGCCCGCCCTGCCCCGTCGCCGTCGCGATCGGCCAGCACCAGCCCCGGTTGCCGCCCGCCGATCAGCTCCAGATACACCTCCGCCAGGATCTCGCTGTCCAGAAGCGCGCCGTGCTTCTCGCGCGCCGAGTTGTCGACGTTGAAGCGGCGGCAGAGCGCATCCAGCGAGGCAGGCGAGCCGGGATACTTGCGCCGCGCGATGGCCACCGTGTCGATCGACCGGCTCATCCCGATCCGCGGCAAGTTCGCCCAGCCCAGCTCCGCATCCAGGAACTTGATGTCGAAGGCGGCATTGTGGATCACCAGTTTCGCGGTGCCGATGAAGTCGAGGAAGGCCTGCCCGATCTCGGCGAAAAGCGGCTTGTCGCGCAGGAACTCCTCGCTGATCCCGTGGACGGCGAAGGCGCCCGCGGGCATGTCGCGCTGCGGGTTGACGTATTGGTGATAGGTCCGGCCGGTCGGCATGTGGTTCATCAGCTCGACCGCCCCGATCTCGACGATCCGGTCGCCGCTTTCCGGCTCGAACCCGGTCGTCTCGGTATCCAGAACGATCTCACGCATGGCGGCCTCCGATGTCGCGCAGCACATCGTGAACGGCAGCACGCGCGGCGTCCAGCGTCTCGGTAGGGATGACGTAATCGGCCAGGGCGCGCTTCTCGGCATCGGGCATCTGCCGGGCGAGGATCGCGTCGAGCTGCGCCTCGGTCATGCCGGGCCGTGCCAGGACCCGTGCGCGCTGCAGTGCTTCCGGCGCGCTGACCACTGCGGTGGCGTCCATCCCCGCGCCGCCGCCGGTCTCGAAGAGCAGCGGGATGTCGAGCACGACCACGTCAGCCGCGGTGCCGCGCAGGAACGCCGCGCGGTCCTTTGCCACCAGCGGATGCACCACGCTCTCCAGCCGCCCCCAGTGGGCCGGATCGCGCGCCAGCCAGGCCTTCAGGGCCGTGCGGTCCACCTCATCCCCCGCCGCATCCCCCGTCACCGACTCCGGGCACAGCGCCGTCACCGGCGCCACCGCCGCGCCGCCGGGGCCGTAGAGCCGCCGCACCGCGGCGTCCGCGTCCCAGACGGCGCAGCCCGCTTCGGCGAAAAGGCCCGCCGTGGTCGACTTGCCCATGCCGATGGAGCCGGTGAGGCCAAGGCAGAACGGCCGGCTCATCCGCCCGTGCCCGCCTCTCCCAGCACCGCCGCGCGCAAGGCCGCGTCGACCTCGGGCGCGACGCCGAACCACCGCTGAAAGCCGGGCGCCGCCTGGTGCAGCAGCATCCCGAGCCCGTCCACGCAGGTCGCCCCGCGTGCCTCCGCCGCCGCCAGAAACCCTGTGCGCAGCGGGGTATAGACGATGTCGGCCGCCACGCTTCCCGGCGGCAGCGCATCGAGCGGGATCGCCCAGGGCGCTTGCCCTTCCATGCCGAGCGCGGTCGTGTTGACGGCAAGCGCCACGCCCGCCGCCGCCTCCGCCGCCTCGGCCCAGGGCACCGCGACGCCGCGCGTGCCGGTGCCCGCCACCAGCTCCGCCAGCAGCGCCTCGGCCTTGCCGGCGCCGCGGTTGGTCAGGCGCAGTTCTGGCACGCCGGCCTCCACCAGCGCCACGATGATCGCCCGCGCGGCCCCGCCCGCCCCGAAGACAAGCGCGGGCCCGTCCGGCCCCGCCCATGCCCCCGCCTGCGCGCGCAGGTTCGCCAGGAACCCCGCCGCATCGGTATTGTCCGCCTCGATGCGCCCGCCATGGAAGGCCAGCGTGTTCGCGGCGCCGATCCGCGTGGCCGTGGCGCTTGCCGCATCGGCGAGGGCCAAGGCTTGCGCCTTGTGCGGCAGGGTCACGTTCGCGCCCACGAAGCCCATGCGCGGCAGCGCCCGCAGCACCTCGCCCAGATCGCCCGGCGCCACGTCGAGCGGCACATAGCGCCCCGGCAACCCGTAGCGTTCCAGCCAGTGACCGTGCAGTCGCGGCGAAAGGCTGTGCCCCACCGGATGCCCGATCACCCCCGCAAGCGGGATCGCAGCGCTCATCCCGCGATGACCCCGCGCAGCGTGAGATACCCCAGCACCTCCAGGAGCGGCAGCCCGAGGACGGTGAAATGGTCGCCCTCGATGCGGGTAAACAGCCGCGCGCCCTCGCCCTCGACCTTGTAGCCGCCGACGCTCTCGGCGAGGTCGGGCCAGTTCCGATCGAGATACGCCGCAAGATAGGCCTCGCCCGGCACCCGCATGGTCAACCGCGCCCGCCCCACATGCCGCCAGACCGGCCGACCGGCCTCGCAGATCACCGCCGCCGACCAGAGCGTGTGAACCTGCCCGGCCAGCCGCCGCAACTGCGCCTCCGCCGCCTCACGCGTCTCGGGGCGGGCCAGTACGGTGCCGTCATGCTCCAGCACCTGATCCGCCGCGAGGATCCACCGCTCGGGGTCGCGCCCGGCCGCCTTCAGCGCCTTCGCCTCGGCCAGCGCATCCGCCTGATCGCGCGGCGCCACGCCCTCGGCCTCCAGCGCGGCGCGGAGCGCCGGTTCGTCCACCCGCGCCGGCCGAACTTCCACCGGGACCCCGGCGGCGCGCAGCATCGCCAGGCGCGCGGGCGAACCGGAGGCCAGAAGAAGCGGCAGCACCATGGGGACAACCTTGTGCGGAACGCGGCCCGGGCACGGTGGGCCGGCCTGTGGGGATCGGGCCTTTCAATTGCCTTCGGTGCGGATCGGGGCGTCCGTTGTCAAGCGACCCCACCTGTGACGCACAGCGCACGACCTTTCCCACCGGCGGGGAGAAGGCGCCGGCAGACCTTGATTTCCCAAGGGTTATCCACAGGCTCTACATGCGCTTCGCCTCGCAACACTTTAGTATCAAAGCAGAAAACAATCGACTTCACGGACCATTTCCGAAGTCGCCAAAGTTATCCATATGGGGAGATCTCCGGGGCAATCGTGCCACCCCCGTCGTGCACAGCCCCTACTGAACCCTCATCTTTCCTTTTATCTCTTCTTGAGATTAGTCAGGACATCCAAGGAGGTGCCCATGCTCGATCTGCTCTCCCTCGCCTATCCCTGGACGAAATCGCTGCACGTGATCGCGGTCATCGCCTGGATGGCCGGGCTCTTCTACCTGCCGCGCCTCTTCGTCTACCACGCCGAACGGAAGACGGACCGCGATGTGATCGACCCGCTCTTCGGCACGATGGAATGGAGGCTCTACCGCTTCATCATGATCCCCTCGATGGTCGCCTCATGGGTCTTCGGCCTCGCCCTCGTGGCTACGCCGGGCATCGTCGACTGGTCGGCCGTCTGGCCCTGGACGAAGGCGGCGGGAGTGCTGGCCATGACCTGGTTCCACTTCTGGCTTGGGGCGCGACGCCGCGACTTCGCCGCCGACGCCAACACGAGAACAGGCAAAGATTACCGAATCATGAACGAGGTCCCGACCCTGCTGCTGGTCGTCATCGTCGTCTCGGTCATCGCCCGCCCGTTCTGATCCACCCCTGTTCTAATCCTCGGCCGATCCCCGCCCATCCCAAGCCCGCCCGGCAAAGCGATTGACGCCGCCCCTCCCGGTCACTATGTCAGCCTCAGCCGGGCGTCCGCCCATGGCCCCTTCCCTGCCCCTTGAACAGACGCCGCCCGCATCGCCGGGTGCCGCGCGACAGGTCGTTGCATTCATGAACATCGCCGTAGCCCAAGACCGCCTCAACCTTGCAGACCTGAAGGCCAAGACCCCGCAGGACCTGCTGGCCATGGCCGAAGAGCTCGATATCGAAAACGCCTCGACCATGCGCAAGGGCGAGATGATGTTCCAGATCCTGCGCGAGCGGGCCGAGGAAGGCTGGGAAGTCTCCGGCGACGGCGTGCTCGAGGTGCTGCAGGACGGGTTCGGCTTCCTACGCTCGACCGAGGCGAACTACCTCTCCGGGCCGGACGACATCTACGTCTCGCCCGACATGATCCGCCAGTTCAGCCTGCGCACCGGCGACACGGTCGAGGGCGTCATCCAGGCCCCGCGCGAGGCCGAACGCTACTTCTGCCTGATAAAGGTCAGCAAGATCAACTACGAGGATCCAGAGAAGGCGCGCCACAAGATCGCGTTCGACAACCTCACCCCGCTCTATCCCGACGAGCGGATGACGATGGAGATCGAGGATCCCACCATCAAGGACCGCTCCGCCCGGATCATCGACCTGGTGGCGCCCATCGGCAAGGGCCAGCGCAGCCTCATCGTCGCCCCGCCCCGCACCGGCAAGACGGTGCTGCTGCAGAACATCGCCAGCTCCATCGGCCGCAATCACCCCGAATGCTACCTGATCGTGCTGCTCATCGACGAGCGGCCCGAAGAGGTGACCGACATGCAGCGCTCGGTGAAGGGCGAGGTGGTCAGCTCCACCTTCGACGAGCCGGCCTCGCGCCACGTGGCCGTCTGCGAAATGGTGATCGAAAAGGCCAAGCGGCTGGTCGAGCACAAGCGCGACGTGGTGATCCTGCTCGACAGCATCACCCGCCTAGGCCGCGCCTTCAACACGGTCGTCCCCTCCTCCGGCAAGGTCCTGACGGGCGGCGTCGACGCCAACGCCCTGCAACGACCCAAGCGGTTCTTCGGCGCCGCGCGGAACATCGAGGAAGGCGGATCGCTGACCATCATCGCCACGGCGCTGATCGACACCGGCAGCCGCATGGACGAGGTGATCTTCGAGGAATTCAAGGGCACCGGCAACAGCGAGATCGTGCTGGACCGCAAGATCGCCGACAAGCGCGTGTATCCCGCGATGGACATCCTGAAGTCCGGAACGCGGAAAGAGGAGCTGCTGGTCGACAAGTTGAATCTGCAGAAGACCTATGTGCTGCGCCGGATCCTCAACCCGATGGGCACCACCGACGCCATCGAGTTCCTGCTCTCGAAGCTGAAGCAGACGAAGACCAACGCGGATTTCTTCGAACTCGATGAACACCTGATCTAGGGGTTCTGAGCGTTGTGGATACGATATATGCCCTAGCCTCCGGGCAGGGAAAGGCCGGCATCGCCGTGATCCGCCTCTCCGGACCGGCGGCGGACGAGACGGTGCAGGCCCTCGCCGGTCCCCTGCCCGCGTTCCGCAAGGCCGTGCTCCGCAAACTACGCAACCCCGAGGGCCACGTCCTGGATGAAGCGCTGGTGCTGCGGTTCGCCGAAGGCGGCAGCTTCACCGGCGAGCCTTCCGCCGAGTTCCACCTCCACGGATCGCGCGCTACGATCGCGGCAGTACTGCGTACGCTCGGCGCCAGGACCGGCCACCGGATTGCGATGCCCGGGGAATTCACCCGCCGCGCGCTAGAGAACGGGCGGCTGGACCTGACGGAAGTCGAGGGCCTCGCCGACCTCATCGATGCGGAAACAGAAGCCCAACGCCGTCAGGCCCTCCGCCTCATGTCCGGCGCCCTCGGTGAGGCGGCAGACAGGTGGCGGCGCGACCTGCTGCGCGCCATGGCCCTGCTGACGGCCACCATCGACTTCGTCGATGAGGATGTGCCGGTGGATGTGGCGCCAGAGGTCCGCGAACTTTTGAGTGCCGTCGCAACCGATCTCAACCGGGAGCTCGCAGGGTACAAAGCCGCGGAGCGGGTGCGGGAGGGCTTTGAAGTGGCGATCCTCGGAGCGCCGAATGTAGGGAAATCCACGTTGCTCAATGCTCTCGCGGGCCGTGACGCGGCGCTGACCTCGGAGATCGCCGGAACGACCAGGGATGTGATCGAGGTTCGGATGGAGATCGAAGGATTGCCGGTGACGTTCCTGGATACGGCGGGTTTGCGCGAAACCAGCGATCCTGTGGAACGATTGGGGATCGCCCGGGCGGTAAAGCGCGCGGGCAGCGCCGACCTGCGGGTAATCCTCGTGGAGGCTGGCGTGCCGATTGGGCTGAAGCCATGCGCCGGTGACCTGGTCGTTCGGGCGAAGGCCGATGGTAGAGCCGGCACGGATCTTGCGGTTTCCGGCAGGACAGGTAGTGGCGTGGCAGAGTTGCTGACCGCCATTGCGGCTCGTTTGATCCCCATAGCAAACGCCGCTGGAAATGCCGTTCAAGAGCGGCAGCGCCTGGCAATCGCCGAGGCGGTAGAACACGTTGCTCATGCGTGCGGTGGTCTAACCACTGACTTATGGGAGGCTGAACTTATCAGCGAGTCGGTACGAAGAGCGATACAGGCCCTTGACGTATTGATTGGACGGGTCGATGTCGAAGATGTCCTCGGGGCAGTGTTCGCGTCGTTCTGCATCGGAAAGTAGGAGTGTTTCTCGTGAAACAATACGATTTTCAGGTCGTCGTCGTTGGCGGCGGACACGCCGGTGCAGAGGCCGCTCACGCAGTCGCCCGGATGGGCGCAACGGTTGCACTCGTCACCCAGAAACGCAGCGCGATCGGGATCATGTCCTGCAATCCCGCCATCGGTGGTCTTGGCAAGGGCCATCTCGTGCGGGAGATCGACGCGATGGACGGCATCATGGGCCGCGCGGCAGACGCGGCCGGTATCCATTACCGCCTCCTGAACCGTCGAAAGGGCCCAGCCGTGCAAGGACCCCGCGCCCAGGCGGACCGCAGCCTCTATCAGGCATGGATCCAACAGTCCCTCGCCGAGATGGAGCCTCTGACGATCATAGAAGGAGAAGTCGTCGATCTGATCGCGCAAGGCGATGGTATCGGGGGTGTTGTCCTGTCGAATGGTGAGGAACTTTCGTCACACGCGACCATCGTGACGACAGGCACGTTCCTGAAGGGCGTGATCCACATGGGGGACAAGAGCTTTCCAGCCGGGCGAATGGGTGAAGCACCGTCAACCCGGCTGGCGAGCCGCTTCGCTGCATTCGGGATGCCCCTGGGGCGATTGAAGACGGGCACTCCGCCGCGCCTAACGAAGCGATCAATCGATTGGGATGCCCTCCAAAAACAACCAGGCGATGACGAGCCTGTCTTCTTATCGTTTGAAAGCAATGCCTTGACCGTGCCACAGGTCGATTGCGCCATCACCCACACCAATTCAAACACACATGAGATCATCGCAGCAAACATCCACCGATCTGCAATGTATGCCGGACAGATCGAGGGGATCGGCCCCCGCTATTGCCCATCGATTGAAGACAAGATCATCCGGTTCGCCGATAAGGCAAGTCACCAGATCTTCTTGGAACCGGAGGGCCTTCTCTCCGATCTTGTGTATCCGAACGGGATATCGACGTCGCTGCCCGTCGACGTACAGGAGGCTTACGTTCATTCCATCGCGGGGTTGGAGGCAGCTGAGATCGCTCAGCCTGGCTATGCGATCGAGTATGACTTCATCGACCCCAGAGCGCTCGGTCTCGATTTGCAGGTCAAGCAACGCAGCGGTCTTTATCTTGCTGGCCAGATCAACGGAACCACCGGTTACGAAGAGGCGGCGGCACAGGGATTGGCCGCCGGAGTGAATGCGGCCCTCTCGTCGCAGGGGCATTCACCACTCCGGTTCTCCAGATCGACCAGCTATATCGGGGTCATGATCGACGATCTGACATCACGCGGGGTAGCAGAGCCCTATCGGATGTTCACCTCCCGTGCGGAATTCAGATTGTCCTTGCGAGCTGATAACGCGGATCAGCGGCTTACTCCCGTGGGGCTTTCGGTTGGGTGCGTCGGCGCCGCACGGGCTGTTGAGTTCACGCGGAAGTTGCAGGCGATCAAGGATATAGAAGGCATTACCAAGGGCCGCTCGTACTCATCAACAGATCTGAAGAGGGCTGGTCTGGCGCCGAGCGCCGATGGACGTCGTCGAACGACCTATGACTTGCTGGCTCAGCAGGAAGTGTCAGTTGAAGCTCTGCGAACTATAGATCGGGATCTCGGGAGTCTGCCGCATGAGGCGCTCGCGCAGATCGCAATAGAATCGCTGTATTCACAGTATCTTGGTCGTCAGGTTCGGGATGTTGAGTCGCTGCGGCGAGAAGAGGCAATGGAGATCGATTCGGCTCTCGATTATGGCGTGATCACGGGATTGTCCAACGAGCTTAGGATGAAGTTGGCTGCAAATCGGCCGGTGAATGTGGCTCAGGCGAACCGTATCGAGGGGATGACCCCGGCTGCGTTGTTGCTAATTATTTCCCATCTCAAGCGACGGCCGATGGAGCGCTCGGCTTGACCGCCGCATCAGTGTCCGACGAGGCTAATGTTTCACGTGAAACAGCGAAGCGGCTGCATTGCCACCTCGCCCTTGTTGAGAAGTGGAATCCGCATATAAACTTGGTGGCCAAGTCTTCAATTGGGGAAGCGTGGCGCCGACATATTCAGGATAGCCTGCAATTATATCTCCATAGGCCGGCTGACTATCGCCGGTGGGCCGACCTCGGCAGTGGCGCGGGCTTTCCGGGGCTTGTGATCGCTGCTGTCGCACGCGACGACCCTGCTGGCCCAGAGGTGATATGTATAGAGGCTGATCAGCGAAAGGCGACGTTCTTGCGCCATGTCTCACGAGAAGCAGACATTCCCGCGATCGTACTTGATGCCCGTATCGAGAAGGTCCCGCCACAGAATGCTGACGTGGTCAGTGCCCGCGCCCTGGCTCCGCTTCCCGCGCTTCTCGGCTTCGTCCATCGGCATCTTGCGCCTGCAGGAGTCGCACTTCTGCCGAAGGGCGCAAGATGGGCGGAGGAAGTTGCATTGGCACGCAAGATGTGGTCCTTTGACCTTGAGGCGATCCCCAGTCGAACGGAGCCGGATGCCGCCATTCTCAGGATCGGAGCGCTTGCTCGTGCCTAACCCCTCAACGCCGCGCATCGTGGCCATCGCCAACCAGAAGGGCGGGGTGGGCAAGACCACGACGACCATCAATCTGGCTGCGTCCCTCGCCAAAGCCGGTCTTCACTGCGCTATTCTCGACATGGACCCGCAAGGCAACGCCTCCACAGGGCTTGGCGTGGGCCCGCAGCAGCGCGCCCTGACGACTTATGACCTGCTGCTCGACGGCGCGCTTCTGGGCGATGTTCTGCAGCCCACCGCAACGCCGCGGATCGCCCTCGCGCCGGCCACGACCGACCTGAGTTCGGTTGACATAGAGCTCGTCAACAACGACCGGCGGATTTTCGTGCTGCAGCAAGCTCTAGCACCAGAGGCGACCGCGTCACTGGCACTAGATTACATCTTCATCGATTGCCCGCCCTCGCTCAACCTGCTGACGGTCAACGCGATGGTGGCGGCGGGCTCGGTCCTGATCCCGCTGCAAAGCGAGTTCTTTGCGCTGGAGGGGCTGTCCCAGCTTATGCTGACCATCCGGGAGGTGCGGCAGGCGGCCAACCCCGATCTGCGGATCGAGGGCGTCCTGCTGACGATGCACGATCATCGCAACCGCCTGTCGCAGCAGGTTGAATCGGATGCGCGCGAAACCCTGGGCGACCTGGTCTTCAAGACGATCGTGCCCCGGAACGTGCGGGTCAGCGAGGCGCCCAGTCATGCGGTGCCGGTGATCGACTACGATCCGGCCTCGAAGGGTAGCCTGGCGTATCAGGCGCTCGCCGGAGAATTCATGCGGCGGTATCACGGCGGCGCGCGGCAGCGGGAAGAGGCATAGATGAACCGGGACAGGAAGCACGGGCTGGGGCGGGGGCTTTCCGCCCTCATGGCGGATGTGGGCGTGGCGGAGCCGGAGGGCGTGCCGCGGCCCGGTCCGCGGGCGCCGCAGGCGGTGCCGATCGAGGATCTCGCGGCCAACCCCGATCAGCCGCGGCGCCGGTTCGACGAGAAGCACATGAACGATCTGATCGCCTCGGTGCGCGAGAAGGGCGTTCTGCAGCCGCTGCTGGTGCGGCGGGTCGAGGGTGCGGAGGCGCCTTACCAGATCATCGCCGGGGAGCGGCGGTGGCGGGCGGCGCAGGCGGCGCAGCTGCACGAGCTGCCGGTCGTGGTGCTGGAGCTGAACGACACCGAGGTTCTGGAGGTCGCCATCATCGAGAACATCCAGCGGGCCGACCTGAATCCGGTGGAGGAGGCGGCCGGGTTCCGGCAATTGATGGACAGGTTCGGTCATACGCAGGAGAAGCTGGCGGAAGCCTTGGGAAAGAGCCGCAGCTATATCGCCAACATACTGAGATTGTTGCAGCTTCCGCCGGAAATACAACGGATGGTGAGCGAGGGTACGCTGAGCGCGGGCCATGCGCGGGCGTTGATCACGGCGCAGAGCCCCTATACGCTTGCACAGAAGGTGGTTAGCGGCGGGCTTTCCGTGCGCCAAACCGAGGCTATGGTAAAGCGCGAGGCAGCGGGGGCGGCTCCTTCGCCCCGGCCCGGTCCGGCCGATGCGGCGCGCGCGGCGCAGAAGGATGCCGATACCCGGGTTCTGGAGCAGGATCTTTCCGGCACGCTCGGGCTGCCGGTGGTGATCGATCATCAGTCCGGCGGCGAGGCGGGGCAGGTGACGATCCGCTACAAGACCCTGGAGCAGCTCGATATTCTATGCGCGGTGCTCAGCCGGGGGCAATCCGGCTCCATCCAGTGACGGCCCGGCTTGGGCGGGAACGGTCTGGGGCGCGGTCAGGATCTCTCGCAGGACTGCATTCAGGATAAGCCGGCCTGCGCGGGTGGCCGTGAGCCGCGGGCCCGTGCGGGTCACGAGGCCCATCTTCTCCAGGTCCCGCAGCGTCGCGTCCGGCGGGCGAAATCCGAGCCGCGCGAGGCGGGCCAGATCGCTGCCTTCGTCGAGGCGCAGGCTCATCATCAGGTACTCGGCCGCCTGATCCTCGGGCAAGAGCGCGCTGCGGGCGGCTTCGCCGCTGCCCTGGGCCACGGCGGCCAGCCACGCCTCGGGGGAAAGCGGCGTCTCCGTGGCCCATCGGGTGCCGCCCAGGGTCAGCCGGCCATGGGCGCCGGGGCCGATGCCCAGATAGTCGCCGCAGTGCCAGTAGATCAGGTTGTGCCGGCTTTCCGCCCCGTCGGCCGCATGGTTGGAGACCTCGTAGGCCGGGAGGCCCGCCGCGCCGGTGAGGTCCTGGGTGAGGTCGTAGAGGTCGGCCGAAAGGTCGTCGCCCGGCAGGCCACGCAGACGGCCCCTGGCGGCGCGGTCGCCGAAGGCGGTGCCGGGTTCGACGGTCAGCTGATAGAGCGAGAGGTGGTCGACCGACAGGTCCAGCGCGCGGCCAAGTTCGGCCTGCCATCCGGCGCGGGTCTGGTCCTGCCGGGCATAGATAAGATCGAAGCTTACCCGCTCGAATTCGGCGCGGGCGACCTCGAAGGCCGCGATGGCCTCGGCGGCAGAGTGGCGGCGGCCGAGGCGGTGCAGGGCGGCGTCGTCCAGCGACTGGATGCCCATGGACAGGCGGGTGACGCCGGCCTCGCGGAAGGCGCGGAAGCGGCCGGCCTCGACGGAGGTGGGGTTGGCTTCCAGCGTGATCTCTAGGTCGTTGGCGGTGGGCCAGTGGGCGCGGATGGCGGCGATCAGGTCGGCGACCGTCTGCGGCTCCATCAGGCTGGGCGTGCCGCCGCCGAAGAAGACGGTGCGCAGGGTGCGGCCGCGGGTCTCGGCGGCGGCGCGGGCGAGGTCTGCAAGGTAGGCGCGGCGCCATGCGGCGTGGTCGATCCTGGCGGCGACGTGGGAGTTGAAGTCGCAATAGGGGCATTTGGCGGCGCAGAACGGCCAATGGATGTAGAGGCCGAAGCCGCCGGCCTCCCAATCGGGGCGCGGTTCAGTCAAGCAGGGCGGCCCGGAAGGCGACGAAGGCGGCGGCGCGGTGGCTGAAGCGGGCCTTCGCCTCGGGGGGCATCTGGGCGAAGGTCTTTTCGGGCCTGTCGTGCTGGCCGTCGGGGAGGAACATGGGGTCGAAGCCGAAGCCGGCCTCGCCGCGCGGCGGCCAGGTGAGGCGGCCGGCGACGCGGCCCTCGAACACCTCGTCGGTGCCGTCGGGCCAGGCGATGCAGAGGGTCGAGACGAAGGCGGCGGCCCAGGGTTCGGGGGCTTTGGCGGCGCGAAGGAGGTCGTGGACCCGTGCCATGCCGAGGGCGTAGTCGCGGCCCTGGGGGGTTTCCGTCCAGTCCGCGGTGCGGACGCCCGGCGCACCGTCGAGCGCCTCGACGGCGAGGCCGCTGTCGTCGGCGAGGGCGGGCAGGCCGGTGGCGCGGGCGGCGGCATGGGCCTTGAGCCGGGCGTTGCCGGCGAAGGTTTCCTCGGTCTCGGCAGGCTCGGGCAGGCCGTGGGCGGCCGCGCCTTCGGCGAGGATGCCGTAGGGGGCGAGCAGATGCGCGATCTCGGCCAGCTTGCCGGCATTGTGCGGTGGCGACCACGAGGCGGTCGCCGAGGTCGCGCGCCGGCATCAGCCGAGCGCGTCCTGCTGCGCGCGGGCGAGGGCGGCCACGCCGGCGGCGGCGAGGTCGAGAATCGCGTCCGATCTGGGCGCGGGTGAAGGTGGCCGCCTCGGCGGACACCTGCACCTCGATGAGCCGGCCCGAGGCGGTCATGACGAAATTGCCGTCGATCCCGGCCTCGCTGTCCTCGGGATAGTCGAGATCGAGCACCGCCTGGCCGGCATAGAGCCCGCAGGAAACCGCGGCGACGGGCTCCTCGAGCGGGTCGGCCAGCACCTTGCCGGCCTTGCGCAGGGCCTCGACGGCGCAGCTTCAGCGCCACCCAGCCGCCGGTGATCGAGGCGCAGCGGGTGCCGCCATCGGCCTGCAGCACGTCGCAATCGACGGTGATCTGCCGCTCGCCGAGCGCCACGCGGTCGAGCCCGGCGCGCAGCGACCGGCCGATCAGGCGCTGGATCTCCTGGGTGCGGCCGCCCTGGCCGCGCTTGGCCTCGCGCTGCATCCGGGTGTTGGTGGCGCGCGGCAGCATGCCGTATTCGGCGGTGACCCAGCCGAGGCCGGTATTCTTCAGGAAGGGCGGCACGCGATCCTCGACCGAGGCGGTGCAGAGCACGTGGGTGTCGCCGACGCGGATCAGGCAGGACCCTTCGGCATGGCGCGACACGCCGGTCTCGATTGAAATCGGGCGCAGTTCATCTAGGCTCCGTCCGGAGGGGCGCATTGCGGTGTCCTTTGCTGCTTGCCCTCCATATCTGCCAGCGGCCTTCCCAGATCAACCCCGAGCGGCCGCGCGCGCGCCCCGGGGGACCGGAGCGACATGCCCAAATCCGACCCCGACCTTCTGGCCGAGCTGAACGACCGCAGCCGCGAGGTGTTTCGCCGCGTGGTGGAGGGCTATCTGGCCAGCGGCGGGCCGGTGGGCTCGCGCACGCTGACCCGCTCGATCAGCGAGAAGGTGAGCGCGGCGACGGTGCGCAACGTGATGCAGGACCTGGAATATCTGGGCTTGCTCGACAGCCCGCACGTCTCGGCGGGGCGGGTGCCGACCCAGGCGGGGCTGCGGATGTTCGTGGACGGGTTCCTGGAGATCGCCGATCTGAACGAGGAGGACCGCAGCCGCATCGACCGGACGCTGGGCGGTAACGCGGCGGACGTGGGCGCCAAGCTCGACAGCATCGGTGCGGCGCTTTCGGGGGTGACGCAGGGGGCCAGCCTGGTTCTGGCGCCCAAGCACGAGGCGGCGATCAAGCATATCGAGTTCGTGAGCCTGGCGCCCGACCGCGCGCTGGTGGTGCTGGTCTTCGCCGACGGGCATGTGGAGAACCGGGTCTTCGCGCCGCCGGGCGGGCAGACGCCGTCTTCGATGCGCGAGGCGGCCAACTTCGTGAACGCGTTGGCGCAGGGCAAGACGCTGAGCGAGCTGCGCGGCAGCATCGAGGCCGAGATCGGCCGGCGGCGGCGCGAGATCGACGGCATGGCGCAGGCGCTGGTGGAGAGCGGCCTGGCGGTGTGGGAGAATGCCGGGGAGACGACCGAGCGGCTGATCGTGCGGGGGCGCGCGAACCTGCTGGAGGGTCAGACCGAGGATCTGGACCGGATCCGCAGCCTTTTCGACGACCTGGAGCGCAAGCGCGACATCGCGGAGTTTCTGGAGCTGACCGACGAAGGCGAGGGCGTGCGCATTTTTATCGGCTCGGAGAACAAGCTTTTCTCACTTTCGGGTTCCAGTCTGGTCGTCTCTCCATATATGAACGCTGACCGCAAGATCATCGGGGCGGTCGGGGTGATCGGCCCCACGCGGCTGAACTACGGGCGGATCGTGCCCATCGTGGATTACACGGCGCAACTGGTCGGCCGGCTGATGTCGGATCGCGGTTGAGCCGGCAGAGGCGAGGCCGCGCCCCGTGCGGCCTGTTTGAGGGGACTGAGGATGCCGAACGCGAAGAAGACCCAGCTCGACGACCTGGACGGGATCCTGGGCAACACCGCCTCGGACGCCGCGGTGGACGCGGACCGGATGGCGGATGCGGCGGGCGTCGACCCGAGCCTCGATCGGTTCGTGACAGAGGACGAGCTTGCAAGGGCCGACCGGGCCGGCGACGCGGCGGCCTTCGATGCCGAGGCCGACATCGCGGCCGATCGGGCACAGGGCCTCGCCGAGGACCTGGGGCCGGATGCCGGCTATGGGGCGGGCCCGGACCACGAGGCCGAGCTGGAGGCGCTTCGGGGCGAGCGCGACGACATGCGCGACCGGTTCATGCGGGCGCTGGCCGATGCCGAGAATGCCCGCAAGCGCGGTGAGCGCGACCGGCGCGAGGGCGAGATGTACGGCGGCACGCGGCTGGCGCGCGATCTGCTGCCGGTGTTCGACAATCTCAGCCGGGCGCTGGCGGCGGCGAACGAGGGCGAGGGGTCGGCGAGCAAGGGGTTGGTCGAGGGGGTCGAGTTGACCCTGCGGGAGCTTCTGAACGTGTTCGGCAAGCATCATGTGACGCCGATCAGCCCGGAGGTGGGCGAGCGTTTCGACCCGCAGCTGCACCAGGCGATGTTCGAGGCGCCGGTGCCGGGGACGAAGGCGGGCGAGATCATCCAGGTGATGACGCAGGGGTTCCTGCTGCACGACCGGCTGTTGCGGCCGGCGCAGGTGGGCGTGAGCTCGACGCCGGCGGGCTGAGCCTTCCGCAGGGGCGCGCATCGCGGGGGCGGGAGCCTCCGGCGGGGATATTTGGGGAATATCGAAGGGGGGCGGTCGTTTGCGGGCCCGGGTGGCGAACCTGGGGCAGCGCGGCTGTTCTCCGGCCGATCCGGCGGGCCCGATCGATGGAGTTTGCCGGTCCGATCTGCTTCACCGGGCGGCGATAGTCGGGCCTTGCCCTCGACATGAGGGAGCGGCGCGTGGCACGAACTTCCGTTCAGTGAGCGCCTCCCGGTGCCGTGGCAGGCGATCTTGCCGGACGATGTTCCCGGCAGGCGCCCTTGATTTTCAGTCTCCGTAGGCTGCGGAACCGAAAGATCTTTCCCATCGGCGGAAACCCCGGGAACGATCATGTCGCGGACTGTGGCGATCTTCAGCCTCGGCTTTCCCCGCGCCGATGGAGGGGGGAGGGCGCCGGGCCGGCGGGGCTCGCGCCGGATTACGCCGCGCGGCGGGGAAGCTTTTCGACCAGCGCAACGATCTCGGCGCGCGAGAAGGGCTTGCGCAGCACTGCGTCGCAGCCGGCCTGCAGGGCGGTTGCGGATTGCCCATCGCCGGTATGGGCGGTCAGCGCGGCGATGGGGATGCCTGCCAGGCCCTCGCGCGCCTCGATGGCGCGGATCGCGCGCGTGGCCTGGAAGCCGTCCATCTCGGGCATGGAGATGTCCATCAGGATGAGGTCGGGGCGCCGGCGCTGGAAGCTTTCCACCGCCTCGCGCCCGTTGCAGGCCAGATCGATTTGTCGCGCGAGCGGCTGCAGCATCTTCTGCACGATCATCCTGTTGGTGCCGTTGTCGTCGACGATCAGAACGTGCAGCCCGCCGGCCGCAGCCACGATGCCCGCCGCGGGCGCAGCCAGGATGCCTGCCGCGGGCGCTGCCACGATGCCCGCCGCGGGCGCATCCGCGGGCGGTGGCGTACCGGAATGCGGCCGCGGCAGGGCGACGACGGGCGGCGGGCGCGGCGCCGTAGCCTCCGGCGCCTCTTCCGTCACGTCAAGGAGAAGATCGAGGGCAAAGGCCGTTCCCTGCCCCTTCGCGCTTTCCACCGAAAGGCGGCCCCCCATCGCCTCGGTCAGCCGGCGCGCGATGGTCAGGCCGAGGCCGGTGCCGCCATGGCGCCGCTCGGTGCTGCCGTCGGCCTGGGTGAACGCCTCGAACACATGCGACAACTGCCCCTGCGTCATCCCGATGCCGGTATCCTCCACGCGAAACGTGACGGCCTGGCGTCCGCCTTGCGCCGGCGCCGCCTCGATGCGCAGGATCACCTGCCCCTGGGCGGTAAATTTCACCGCGTTGCCCACCAGGTTGGCCAGCACCTGCCGCAGCCGCAGGCCGTCGCCCATATGGGCCGCCGCGAGCGCGTCGGAACACTCCAGCTTCAGCGCGATGCCCTTCGCCTTCGCCTGGGGCGCGAAGAGCCCGGCGAGATCGCCCGCGATGGCGGCCAGATCCATCGCATGGCGGGCGACGTGCAGCTGCCCCGCCTCGATCTTCGAGTAATCCAGAATGTCGTTCAGGAGGCCCAGAAGCGCCTGCCCCGAGCCCAGCACGGTCTCGACCAGGGCGGCCTGATCCTGCTTTAGCCGGGAGCCGCGCAGGAGCTCTGCCGCGCCGAGCACCCCGACCAGGGGCGTGCGGATCTCGTGGCTCATCGTCGCGATGAACATCGATTTCGCCTCGGACGCGGCCTCTGCCTGCCGCCGGCGGGCGCGCAGCCGTTCGGCGTCCCGCCGCAGCCGTCGTTCCATGGGCCGGAAGATGCTGGTCCAGATCAGGAGGAGCAGGCCCAGCACGATTCCGAGGCCGATCCAGCGGGAAGCCTTCTCCTTCGCGGCGGCGCGCGCCAGCCCCTCTTCCTTGATCTCCTTGATGCGACGCGTCAGCGGCAGCGCATCCATCACCGCATTCGTCGCCACCGACACGCTGAAGCTGGCGCTTTCGCCCCAGAGGTCCCCATCGTCGGCCACCTCGCGCGCGGCCCTTGCGGCGCGGGAGAGCGTGCCCATGGGGTCGACGATGCTTTGGGTCATCAGCGAGTGGGTCTGGCGGGAGACCCTGCCGCTCTCGGTCTGCTCGCGCAGCTCCGCGATGGCGCCCTCCAGCTTCGGCAGGGAGCGCCGGAGCGAGCTGCGATCGTCTGCGGCGAGGTAGGGGCCGATGGCGTTCTGGATCCCGGCGAGGTGCACGAGCTGTTCGGCCATGGTCGCGATGGCGACGTCGAGCGCCGCGGCGAACTTGCGGCGGTCCTCGCTCTGGCGCGACTGGTACGTGTCGAAGGCGAACGACGCCAGCGTGACGACCGCAAGGATGCCGAGCGCAGCGATCAGCCGCGTTCGCAGGTACCAGTCTACGAGCGGCCTGCCCATCGTCCACCTTGCCCAGTTTGGGTAACCCCTAGGAACACCAGGTTGACATCATCTTAAATTCGCCCGCAGGGCATCCTGTTGTCGCGTCGGCCGCGAGCGGGGGCCGGGCGGCCCTGCATCGCCGCCCTATTGGCCGCCGTCTTGCGCCCGATGCCAGGCCCAGGCGGTGCCGATCCTCTTTTCGAGGCTGGACTGCGCCCGATGCCATCCCAGGATCTCGCGTGCCTTGCCCGAGCTTGAGACCAGCTTGACGCATTCCCCGGGCCGGCGTGGCCCCACCGTCACGGTCACCGTCGCCCCCGTATGGCCGATATCGGACAGCGCGCCGAAGTGCATCGCGGCGCGGGGAGCGGTGGCGGGCGATCTCCGCGTCGCGCCGCGCCCTGTCGCGCGGGTCTTCGGCCTCGAACGGCCCGAACCGCACCGCGCCAGCCGGTGGAGGGAGCGTCGTGGGCGACCGGCTTGTCGCCCGCCTCGCTCAGCGCAAGGCCGGCATGGCTGCCGATGTCGCCGGCGCCGCCGGTGACACGGATGCTTCCCGTCATGAAGGTATCCTTCGATCAAGGAGCAGTGGCGCACGGGCGCGGCATCATGTGCAGGAAGCTCGGCCCGGTGCGGGGGGCAGCGTGCGCCGCCGGAAACGGGCAAGGGCGGCGAACCCGCAAGCGGCCCGTAACCCTCCGAGCTTCGGATGGCACGCGGCGGGTGCGCGATCAGGGCCGGGGCAGGGCGGGCAGGCCCGGGGCGGGATGCGCTAGACCGACACGTCCGCCAGCAAAGCCGCGCGATCCGTCTGCCCGCGGGCGGCGTCGCGGATCACCTCGCCGCGGCGCAGGGCGATCAGCCGGTCCGCCAGCCCCCAGGCGAAGTCGAACCGCTGCTCCACCAGCACGATCGCCATCCCGCCGCGGTCGCGCAGGCCGGCGATCACACGGCCGATCTGGGCGATGATGTTCGGCTGGATGCCTTCCGTCGGCTCGTCGAGCAGCAGCACCTTCGGCCGCGTCACCAGCGCCCGGGCGATGGCGAGCTGCTGCTGCTGGCCGCCCGAGAGGTCGCCGCCGCGGCGGCCCCGCATCTCTTCCAGGACAGGGAACATCTCGATGACCTCCGCCGGCACGCTGCGCGCCGCCCGGTCGAGGCAGGCGAAGCCGACCTCGAGGTTCTCGATCACGGTCAGCGCCGGGAAGATCTCGCGCCCTTGCGGCACGTAGGCGATGCCGGCCCGGGCGCGGTCGCGCGCGCCGGGGGGCAGGGCGCGGCCATCGAGCGTCACGCGCCCGCCCATCGGGTGCCGCCCGGCCAGCGCCTTCAGAAGGGTGGTCTTGCCGGTGCCGTTCAGGCCCATCACGCAGGTCACCTGCCCCGAAGCGGCGGTGAGGTCGAGCCCGTGCAGGATGCGGCTGCCGCCGTAATCCAGGGTGATGCCGCGGCCCTCAAGCATCGGCCGCGTCCTGGCGCCCGAGATAGACGTCGATCACCTTCGGGTCGGCGCAGACATGGTCGAGGCTGCCCTCGGCCAGCACCCGGCCCTCGTGGAGCACGGTCACCCGGCAGTCCAGCCGCCGCACGAAATCCATGTCGTGCTCGATGACCACCACGGCGCGGGTCTTCGCCGCCTCGACCAGCATCGCGGTGGTCTTCTCGCGCTCGGCACTCGTCATCCCCGCCGCCGGCTCGTCGACCAGCAGAAGCCGCGGCTCCTGCGCCAGCAGCATCCCGATCTCCAGCCATTGCTTCTGACCGTGGCTCAGCTCGCCCGCCCGCCGGTCGAGATCGCCGGCCAGGCCGACCCGTTCCGCGACCTCGCCGGCCCGGGCTCGCAGCGGCGGGCGCCTCGTCAGCACCGCCAGCGGCCCGCGCGTGCCGCGCAAGGCCAGCGCCAGGTTCTCCAGCACGCTCTGGTCCTCGAACACCGTCGGCTTCTGGAACTTGCGGCCGATCCCCGCCCGCGCGATCTGCGCCTCCGACATCGCGGTGAGCGACCGCGACGACTCGCCGTAGCGGATGCTGCCCGCGTCCGGCCGGGTCTTGCCGGTCACCAGATCCATGAAGGTGGTCTTGCCCGCGCCGTTGGGGCCGATCACCGCGCGCAGCTCCGGCTCGTTGACCGAGAAGCTGAGATTGTCGATGGCCTTGAAGCCGTCGAAGCTTTTCGACACGCCGGACACTTCCAGAAGCGCGCTCACGTCGCCTCCTCCTCGGCGCGCAGCGCGCCCTGGTCCGGGCCAAGATCTTCTTGCCGCGCTGTCCGCCGCCGGTGGGTCCAGAGGTCGACCAGCCCGCCCAGGCCCTTCGGCGCAAAGAGGGTCACGAGCACGAAGCTGAGCCCCAGAAGGACCAGCCACCAATCCGTCCAGCGGATCACGTAGACGCCGAGGTCGATGTCGGGCGCCCCGCCGCCGGTGAACCAGCTTGACGCGAGGCTGACCACGGCCGCGCCGATCACCGCGCCGTAGAGCCGCCCGCGTCCGCCGATGGCCACCCAGACGGCCAGGTAGATCGACGCGATGGGCGCGATCTCGGCCGGGTTCACGATGCCCGCCTGCGGGTAGTAGAGCGCGCCCGCCGCCGCCGCAGGCCATCGCCGTGCCGGTGAAGACGGCGAGCTTGTAGTGCTCCACCTCGTAGCCGAGGAACCGCACGCGCGCCTCGTCGTCGCGGATGCCGCGCAGGACGGTGCCGAAGCGGCCCGCGACCGTCCAGGCCGCGGCGACATAGGCCAGCGCCAGCGCCGCGGCCGAGGCCCAGAGGAACCAGAGCGAGAGGATCGATTGCGGCAGCGCCTCCAGGCCGGGGATGTTCTGCAGCCCCGACAGGCCGTTGTTGCCGCGCAGCCCGCTGTCGTTCTGGAAAAGCCAGAGCGACAGCGCCAGCGTGCCCGCCTGCGTCAGGATCGAGAGGTAGACGCCCGGTCACCCGGCTGCGGAAGGCGAGCCAGCCGAAGACCAGCGCGATCAGCCCCGGCACCAGCACCGCGAAGGCCAGTTGCAGCGGCAGCGAGCCCGCGAAGGTCCAGAGCCAGGGCACCTCCGACGAGCCGACGACGCCGAAGATCTGGGTGCCGATGGCCTCCTCGATCTCCAGCGGGGTGGGCGGCAGCGGCGCGCTGGCGAGCGTGCCCCGCACGATGGCCTCCGTCCGGTCCCACATCAGCCACATGCCGATGGCGTAACCGCCGATGCCGAAGAAGGCGAAATGGCCGAGGCTCAGGATGCCGGTGAAGCCCCAGACGAGGTCCATCGCGAGCGCGGCGAGGCACAGGCAGAGGGTCTTGCCCAGCAGCTTGACGAAGGAGGTCGAGACGAGGCCGGCCTGCGCCAGAAGGGTCGCGAGCGACGGTGACGGGCGAGCGCGCAGAGGAAGATCAGAACGTCGGGGCGGCCGATCAGGGCGGCGCGGACCGGACGGGTGACCAACGGCTCGGATCCACGGGTGATCTGCGTCGGACGTGCGCGGCGGATGCGGTCATTGGACGAACCTCCCCTTCTGGGCGACGATGCCGCGCGGACGGACCTGGATGAAGAGGATGATGAAGAGGATCATGTAGGTCTGCGCCGCCAGCGTGTTGCGACGGGTTCAGCCACTCGATCCCCTTCTGCAGGCCGCCGATCAGGCCCGCCCCCGCGAGCGTGCCGAAGACGCTGCCGACGCCGCCGACGACGACCGTCATGAACGACTGCACGATGTAGCCCGCGCCCATCTCGCTGGTCACCTGCGCGAAGAGACCGATGGCCACGCCCGCCACGCCCGCGATGCCGGAGCCGAGCGCGAAGGTCGCCATGCCGACGCGGTCGGGGTCGATCCCGAGGCTGGCGGCCATGCCGGGGTTCTGCGTCACCGCGCGCACCTCGAGCCCCAGCCGGGTGCGGCGCAGGATGCAGACGAGAAGCGCGAGGAACGCGGCGGCCAGCACGAAGATCGCGATGCGGATGTAGCTGATGCCGACGACGTCGTTCAGCGTCCAGGCCCCTGCCAGCCAGTCGGGCGAGGTGAGCGGCACGGCCTGCGTGCCGAAGATGTTCTTGAAGATCTGCTGCAGCGCCACCGAGATGCCGAAGGTCGCCAGCAGCGTTTCCAGCGGCCGATGCGCCAGATGCCGGATCACCAGCCGTTCCAGCGCCACGCCCGCCGCCCCCGCGACGACGAAGGCCAGCGGCAGCGCGATGACCAGCGAGACGGTGTAGTCGGGCACGACCTGCTGCACGACGTAGCCGGTATAGGCGCCGATCATGATGAACTCGCCATGGGCCATGTTGATGACGCCCATGACGCCGAAGGTGATGGCAAGGCCGATGGCGGCGAGGAAATAGATCGACGCCAGCGACACCGCGTCGAGCGTCAGGTCGGCGGCCTGCGCGCGGGCGACCCGCGCGTCGACCTCGCGAGCGCGGCGGTCGCGGCGTCGGTGATGGCGGGGTCGGGTTCGTCGTAGACCTCGGTGATCGGGTTCGCCGCCAGCAGCGTCGCCGACGGCGTCTTCGGGCGGGCGGGGCGGGGCGGCGCCGCGTCCGCAGCGTCTCGTAGGCGTGCCCAGCGGGCGGCCTCGGTGTTCAAGCTGGCGACCGGCAGGCCAGCGACCGCTGCCGCTGCGATCGCCGGCGACCAGGGCGGCGTCGCGGTCGCGCGCGGGTGACCGCGTCGGGCACGATCCCGCTTCGGCGCCAGCAGGGCCAGCGCCGCCTCGGCGGAGATGTCGCGTGCCGACCTCGCAGCACGCGCGCGACGTTGGCGTCTTCGGGCGGCGTGCCGACCACGGTCTCGGTGGTCAGCACGGCAGTTGAGCGCCGCCCGCGCCTCCAGCGAGATGCTGGTCGGCCATCCAGCCGATGGCCGTCAGCCGCGTCGCCTGGATCGGTGCCGAAGCGGATGGTGATCAGACGGTCGAGCGCCTCCTTGCGCGCCGCGGATGGCGCGGTTCTCCTCGCCCTCGATCGAGGCGCGCAGGGGGGCCAGAAGCTCGGGCGTGGGTTGCGCGACAGGCTGTCGAGCGCGGCGCGGCGCCGGTCCGGGTCGGGGTCGTTGAGCTGGAACTGCACGAGGGCGGTGGCGATCAGCCGGCGCACACCGGCGTTCGGCTTCAGTTCCGTCGCCTCGCGCCGCCCGACCTCGCCAGCATCGCCGCCATCCTCGACGGAGCGCAGGGCCTAGATGTCACCGTCTCGCGCCCCGTAGAAGAACAGCCCGTCCGCGTCGCGCTGCACCACGCCCTTGTCGGCCCAGGCCTCCAGGAAAGTCCGGCATCGCCGGCCAGGCCGCGAGCGGCCAGATCGTCGAGCACCGGCTGGATCGTGTGGCGCGACGGCTTGGCGATGTCCTCGGCATGGGTCTGCAGCAGGGTCTGGACAGGCCGTCCTGCGCGTGGCCGGGCAGCGTGCACACAGCAGACAGGGCGAGGGCGAGGAGAAGGCGCATGCGGTGATATCCTGAATAGGGCGGGGTCCATCCGGCGGCCCTTTGATCGGGCAAGACCCGAGGCGCGGGGAGGGGCCGGTCCCGGAGACCTCTCCGAAGTGGACCGGCCTGCAAGACTGCGCGGGGCCGACCCCGCCGCCCCCGGGCCGGACGATTCCGGCAGCGGGGCGATCGGGCCGGCCCCGCGATGGACCGCCGCCCCCGCCTCAGTAGTTCGACTGGATCTGGACGCAGCTCTCGGTCTCGGTGTTGTACATTCCGCAGCCGAGACCCGGCCAGTCCGAGGTCAGCTTGGCGCTTTCCGGCAGGTGGTCCGTCCAGGCGTCGCCCTCGACTTCGGAGGTCTGGCTGACGATGTCGAACTGCCCGTCCGCGGTGATCTCGCCGATCAGGACCGGCTTGGCGAGGTGGTGGTTCGGCAGCATCACAGCCGTGCCGCCGGTCAGGTTCGGGAATTCCTGCCCGTACATCGCCTCGCGCACCGCATCGACGTCGGTCGTGCCGGCTGCCTCGACCGCGTTCACCCACATGTTGAAGCCGATGTAATGGGCCTCCATCGGGTCGTTGGTCACGCGGTCCTCGCCCATGCGCGCCTTCCAGGTCTCGATGAACTCCGCGTTCGCGTCGGTGTCGGCGGACTGGAAGTAGTTCCAGGCGGCCAGGTGGCCCACGAGGTTGGTGGTATCGAGGCCCGAGAGCTCCTCCTCGCCGACCGAGAAGGCCACGACGGGGATGTCGTCGGCGGAGACCTCGGCGGCCGCCAGCTCCTTGTAGAAGCCGATGTTGGCGTCGCCGTTGATGGTGGAGATGACGCCGACCTGGCGGCCGTCCTCGGACATCTCGACCACGTCGCCGACGATCGTCGCCCAGTCGGAATGGCCGAAGGGGGTGTAGTTCACGAAGATGTCCTCCTCGGCCACGCCCTTCGACTTCAGGTAGGCTTCGAGGATGTTGTTGGTGGTGCGCGGATAGACGTAGTCGGTGCCCAGCAGCGCGAAGCGCTCGACGCCCAGTTCCTCGAGGAAGTAGTCGACCGCCGGGATCGCCTGCTGGTTCGGCGCGGCGCCGGTGTAGAAGACGTTCTTGGAGCTCTCCTCGCCCTCGTACTGCACGGGGTAGAACATCAGCCCGTTCAGCTCCTCCAGCACCGGCAGCGCGGACTTGCGGCTGACGGTGGTCCAGGAGCCGAAGATCACGTCGACTTCCTCGACCGTCAGCAGCTCGCGCGCCTTTTCGGCGAAGAGCGGCCAGTCGGAGGCAGGGTCCACGACGACGGCCTCGATCTCGCAGCCCAGAAGGCCGCCCTTCTCGTTCTGCTGGTCGACCAGCATCTCGACGGTGTCCTTCAGCGTCGTCTCGGAGATGGCCATCGTGCCCGACAGCGAATGCAGAACGCCGACCTTGATCGGGCAGTCCTGCGCGAGCGCCGGCAGGGCCATGACAAGCGGCAGGGCGGTGAGGGCCGTCAGCTTCGTTCGTCTCATCGGATATCCTTTCGTCATGAAGTTGCCCCAGATCGCGCCGTGCGGTTGACGCATGGCAAGGCAGCCGGAGGGGCCGCTTGGTTCTGGGCCTGCGTTGCCCAAGGAAAGGGCGGAAAGGCGGGCAAATGCCTTGCGCGTGAGCAGATGCGGAAAGGGGAAGGGCCCCAAAACTTTTGCCACCGGCTTAGTGCCTTGGCTTCAAGCGCACAGCCGTCCGCCCTCAGCCTTCCGGGGTCGGGCGCTCTGCGCTGCGCGGTGACATCTCCTCGCCCGGGGCAAGGCCCAGATGGCGGCGCATGTCCTCGAGCGGAACGTGGCTGCCTTCGCGGACCACGCGCGAGATGCCATCGACGTAGCGCTGGAACGTGGCGAGGAAGGCGGGGGGCATGCCGACCTCTGCGGCGGCCTCCATCATCAGGCGGGCCCACCGGGCGCGCTCGGCTTCGGTGATCTTCAGCCCGGCATGCTTCCAGTCGACGAAGTCGAGATCGCCGCGGGTGGCCAGATAGTCGCGCGGGCCGCCGAAGGAGACGCACATCCAGCCGGCGAGGTAGGCGGCATGGTCGCCAGCGGCACGGCCGAACATCTCGCCGATGACGTCGTCGTCGATCGCCTTGGCGTAGAAGGCGGTGGTCATGGCGAGCAGCCGGTCGCGGCCACCGGAGACATCGTAGAGCGTGGGCATGGGCGGCTCCTTTCGCTGGCGCGGTTCTGGCAGGGAATTGCGGCCGAGGCGAGGGGGTGCGGGGGCTGGATGGTGGCGCCCGACGGGCCGCCTGAAGCTGTCATGATGGTCAGGGTCGACCGCCCGCAGCCCCACGCCATGGCAGCGAGGGGGCGGGGCTTGCGCCGGGCCTGGCTGGTGCGCGTGCCGCCGCGCATGAACTGGGCGCCGACGGGGCCGCGCGCGCCTTCCGGCGGATCGCCAGGTCGTGGCTGGCAACTTGACTGTGGCGGAGATGCCCCCCAGGCCGGTGGCCCAACGGCTGCCGTTGCCGGTGTGCACCGCCGTCGTGCGGGGCATGGGCGACTACCACAATCATGCCTGCGGCCCCCACGACAATGGGGGGGCGGATGCTGCCGCGATCGGCCCCGTGCACGCCGGGGCAGGCGGCTCGGCGCCCGCGGTCTATCACGGTGCCGAACGCCATTGGCCAGCCCGCAGCCCGTTGCGATCAGCCCCACGCGCAAGCTGCATTCGGCCTGCCGGCATCCAAGCCTCTTACTTTTGTCAGTCGAGCTGCTTTCCTGTAGACCGTTCAGCGTGTCGGTCCCGTTGGCCGATCGAGCGATCACGCCGGCACCGTCAAAGGACCGCGCCCCATGCCCGAAGCCATCGCCCTGTTCGACCGCCCCGATCGCCCGCGACGCCTGTCGGACGAGGGTGCCGTCACGATCCCTGCCGGACCACCCAAAGGACCCCGCCCATGAAAGACGCTTCGGTCACATCGCACGGCGGCGCCCTGCTGACCCGGTGCCTTGCCGCGCAGGGGGTGGAGCGGGTGTTCTGCATCCCGGGCGAGTCGTTCCTCGCGGCGCTCGACGGTTTGCACGATGCCGCCATCGACGTGATCGTCGCCCGGCACGAGGGCGGGGCGGCGATGATGGCCGAGGCGACCGGCAAGCTGACGGGCCGACCAGGCGTGGCTTTCGTCACCCGCGGCCCCGGCGCCACGAACGCGAGCTCGGGCATCCACGTGGCCTTCCAGGACAGCACGCCGATGGTGCTTTTCGTGGGTCAGGTGGCCAGCGACCAACGGGATCGCGAGGCCTTCCAGGAGGTCGATTACCGCGCCATGTTCGGCCCCCTGGCCAAATGGGTGGCAGAGATCGACCGGGCGGACAGGATCCCCGAATACGTAAGCCACGCCTTCCACGTGGCGCAGACCGGCCGGCCCGGCCCCGTGGTGCTGGCGCTGCCGGAAGACATGCTTTCCGGCCCCGCCGAAGGCACGCCGGTGCCGGCGGCGTGCCTGCCCTCGGGCCGCGCCGCGGAGGCCGACATCGCCGCCGTCGTCGAGAGGCTCGCCGGCGCCGAGCGTCCCATGGTGATCGTGGGCGGCGGCGGCTGGGACGCGCAGGCCGCGGAAGCCCTGGGCGCGTTCGCGGCGACCATGGGCCTGCCCGTCGGCGCCTCATTCCGCTGCCAGGACTACCTCGACAACCGGCATTCCAACTATGTCGGCGACGTCGGCATCGGCATCAACCCGGCCCTGGCCGAACGTGTGAAGGCGGCGGACGTGATCCTGGCCCTCGGCGCGCGGCTGGGGGAGGTAACCACATCCGGGTACACGCTGCTCACGCCGCCCGTTCCGGCGCAGAGCCTCGTCCACGTCCATGCCGATCCTTCCGAGATCGGCCGCGTCTACCGTCCCGACCTCGCCGTGGTCGGCCGGCCCGGCCCGGTGGCGCGGCAACTCGCCGAGGCCGCGACCGCGCGCGAGGGCGGGGACTGGCTGGCCGACGCGCGCGCCGCCTACGGGGCCTGGCAGGTGCCGCAGGAAACCCCGGGCGCCCTGAAGATGGAGCGCGTGATCGGGCATCTGAACGAGGTGCTGGGCGACGATGCGATCCTGACCAACGGCGCGGGCAACTATTCCGCCTGGGCGCATCGCTACTACCGCTATCGCGGCTGGCGCACGCAGCTGGCGCCCACTTCGGGCTCGATGGGCTACGGCCTGCCCGCCGCCATCGCCGCGAAGCTGCAGCATCCGGGGCGCGAGGCGATCTGCCTGGCCGGCGACGGATGCTTTCAGATGGTCGCGCAGGAATTCGCGACCGCCTGCGAGCAGGAGGCGGCCGTGATCGTGCTGATCTCGGACAACGGGATGTACGGCACGATCCGCATGCACCAGCAGCGGCACTACCCGGGCCGCCCCTCGGGCACGTCCCTGCGCAACCCGGATTTCGCCGCACTGGCCCGTGCCCATGGCGGCTTCGGCGCCACGGTCACCGAAGATGCGGGTTTCGCTCCGGCCTTGGCAGAGGCGCGCGCCAGCGGCCTGCCGGCGATCCTGCATCTCAAGCTCGATCCCGCCGCGCTGTCGCCGAAACTGCGCCTCGAAGCGCAATGAGGCCCCCGCGGGTGTGGGGCCTTCGAAGCCGTCGATCTCGGCGGGCGCATCTCGGCACGCCTGCGAAATCCAGCGGGGCCGCGTGCGCCCGGACGGCCCGACCGCAAGCGGACCCGATGCCGCGAACCCCGACCGAACCGAAAGGCTGACCTCATGAGATCCCGCAAGCTCGGCCGCACCGGCCCCGACGTCTCGGCCATCGGCCTCGGCGCCATGAACATCTCGGGCTTCTACGGGTCCGCCACGGAGGAGGAGGCCTTTGCCCTCTTCGACCGGGCGCGGGACCTGGGCATCGACCATCTCGATACGTCCAACGTCTACGGCAACGGCCATTCCGAAGAGGTAATCGGCCGCTATCTGAAGTCTCGCGGTCCCGCCTTCCGGCTCGCTACGAAGGCCGGCATCCGCAGCGACCCGGAGACCGGCGCCCGCTACTTCGACAACAGCGCCGAACATCTGACGGCCTCGCTCGATGCCAGCCTCGGGCGGCTCGGGGTGGAGCGGGTCGATCTTTTCTACGTGCACCGGCGCGAGGCCGAACGGCCCATCGAAGAGGTGACCGAGACGCTCGCCGGCCTGCAGGCCAGCGGCAAGATCGGCGCCTTCGGCTATTCCGAGATCGCGCCGGCCTCCCTGCGCCGTGCCGTGGCGCTGCATCCGGTCGCGGCGGTGCAGTCGGAATACTCGCTTTCCACCCGCGCGCCCGATCTGGGCCTCGTGCAGGCCTGCGCCGAGACCGGCACGGCCCTTGTCGCGTTCTCGCCGGTCGGCCGCGGCCTATTGACGGATGCGCCGCCCGATGCCGCCCGGGTGAAGGCTTCGTCGTTCCTGCACAACAACCCCCGGTTCCTCGCGCCCAACCTTGAGGTCAACCTCGCCGCCACCGATAGGCTGCGCGCGCTTGCGGCCGAGATGGGGGTGGCCACCGTCACGCTGGCCATCGCCTGGCTGCTCACGCGGGGCGAGCACGTGATCCCGATCCCCGGCACGCGCGATCCCGACCACCTGGCCGAGGCCGCCGCCGGCGCCGAACTGCTGCTTTCGCCGGACGATCTGCAGCGGATCGAGGCGGCCCTGCCCGTGGGCTGGGCAGCGGGCGACCGCTATACCGAGGCGCAATGGCGCGGCCCCGAGCGTTTCAGCTGAGGGCGAGGCGTCGATCCGGCAACCGGCCGAAACGCCCGCTGCGCGCGCTTACCTCTTTCATTCACGCGGCTGCCGAAACTTCCCCCAAACCGATGCGAAAGCGCGCAAATGCGTGCCCCGCAGCCCCGCTTGCGCCCGCATTCATTGGCGATGGCGCTTGACTTCTGGTGACCGGCAGGACGCTAATCGCGCGTTAACCTCGCGTCGCGCGCATCGCGGCAGCCGGGAGCCGGATCGCCGGCATAAGCAACCAGGGAGCCCCCAATGCGACATTTCTCACGGCTGAGTGCGGCCACGGCGCTATCGGCGCTGCTGCTCGCGCCGGCCACGCCCGGTTTCGCCGAAACCCCCGCCGACACGCTGATCCAGGCCTGGCAGATCGACGACGTGATCAGCCTCGACCCCGCGGAGGTGTTCGAGTTCACCGCCTCCGAGATCCTCGGCAACAGCTACCAGCCGCTCGTCGGCTACGACGTGGAAGACGTCAGCGACATCTTCGGCGTCATCGCGGAAAGCTGGGAGGTCAGCGAGGACGGCACGACCTTCACCTTCACCATCCGCCCCGACCTGCAATTCGCCTCAGGCAACCCGATCACCGCGGAAGATGCCGTGTTCAGCCTCACCCGCGCGGTCAAGCTCGACAAGTCGCCGGCGTTCATCCTCACCCAGTTCGGGCTGAGCGCCGACAATGTCGACGAGATGGTGCGCCAGACCGGAGACATGACGTTCGAGCTGCAGATGGATCAGGCCTACGCCCCCACGCTGCTGCTCTATTGCCTCACCGCCACGGTCGGCTTCATCGTCGACAAGGAGCTGGTGATGGAGCACGAGGCCGATGGCGACTTCGGCTATGAGTGGCTGAAGACGAACTATGCCGGCTCGGGCGCCTTCACCATCCGCGACTGGCGCGCCAACGAGGTGGTCGTGCTGGAGCGCAACGAGAATTTCAGCGGCGAGGCGGCGCCGATGGCCCGCGCCATCTATCGCCACATCCCCGAAGGCTCCACCCAGCGGCTGCTGCTGGAACAGGGCGACATCGACATCGCGCGCAACCTCGGCGCCGAAGAGATCACCGCGCTGGCCGACAATCCCGACATCAAAATCGAGAACGGCATCAAGGGTTCGATCTACTACATGGGCCTCAGCCAGAAGAACGAGAACCTCGCCAAGCCCGAGGTCCGCGAGGCGATGAAGTGGCTGGTCGATTACCAGGCGATCGCCGACACGATCATGGCCGGCAAGGTGCAGGTCCATCAGGCGTTCCTGCCCGACGGGTTCCTCGGCGCGCTCAACGACACGCCTTATTCGCTCGACGTGGAGAAGGCCAAGGAGCTGCTGGCCGAAGCCGGCCTGCCGGACGGCTTCAGCGTGACCATGGATACCCGCAACACGCCCGAGATAACCGCCATGGCCGAGGCGATCCAGACGACGATGTCGCAGGCCGGCATCGAGATGGAGCTGATCCCCGGCGACGGCCAGCAGACGCTGACCAAGTACCGCGCGCGCAACCACGACATCTATATCGGCCGCTGGGGCCCGGACTATCAGGATCCCCACACCAACGCGGACACCTTCGCGCGCAACCCGGACAATAGCGATGACGCAGAGTCCAAGCCGCTGGCCTGGCGCAACGCCTGGGACATTCCCGAGATGACCGCCGATGCCGATGCCGCCGTGCTCGAGAAGGAAGCCGACGCGCGGGCCGAGATGTACCTGGCGCTGCAGGAAGAGCATCAACAGGTCTCGCCCTTCGTCATCATGTTCCAGGAAATCGAGGTTCTGGGCATCCGCGATGACGTGAACGGCTTCATCATCGGCCCGTCGTTCAACGACAACTCGTTCAAGCAGGTCACCAAGGACAGATGACCGCCACCTCCCCTGCCAATACGGGGGGGCGCTGGAGCGCCCTTCCGACCTACGGGCGGAAGGCCGGCAAGCTGATCGGCACCGTGGCGATCACGTTTCTCGGCCTGCTGCTCGTGACCTTCCTCATCGGCCGCGTGGTGCCGGTCGACCCGGTGCTGGCCGTGGTCGGAGACCGCGCCTCGCAATCCACCTACGACGCCGCCTATATCGCGCTTGGCCTCGACAAGCCGCTTTGGCAGCAATTCTGGATCTACCTTCAGAGCGCCGCGACCGGCGATCTTGGCACCTCGATGCTGACCAAGAAGCCCATCGTCGAGGATATCGCCCGGGTCTTTCCCGCCACGCTGGAGCTGGCCACCGCCGGCATCATCCTCGGCACCATCGTCGGCATCCCGCTTGGCGTGCTCTCAGCCGTCAAGCAGGGCAAGCTGGCCGACCAGATCGTCCGCGTGGTCGGTCTGGTGGGCTATTCCGCGCCGATCTTCTGGCTCGGGCTCCTCGGATTGCTGATCTTCTACGCCAAGCTCGGCTGGGTCGCGGGGCCGGGGCGGATCGACATCGCCTATGAATACAGCGTCACGCAGGTCACCGGACTGCTGCTGATCGACACCGCCATGCAGGGCCAGTGGGATGCCTTCGTCAACGTGCTGGCCCATCTGGCGCTGCCCGCGACGCTGCTGGGCTATTTCTCCATGGCCTATATCAGCCGCATGACCCGGTCGTTCATGCTGGCAGAGCTGGGGCAGGAATACGTTACCACCGCGCGGGTCAAGGGCGTTCCGGAATGGCGGATCATCTGGGTCCACGCGCTGCGCAACGCCGCGGTGCCCCTGGTGACGGTGGTCGCGCTCAGCTATGCGGGCCTGCTCGAAGGCTCGGTGCTGACCGAAACGGTCTTTGCCTGGCCCGGGCTCGGGCAATACCTCACGAACTCGCTGCAGAACGCCGACATGAACGCGGTGCTGGGCGGCACGCTGGTGATCGGGGTGATCTTCGTGGGGCTGAACCTGCTCAGCGACCTGCTCTACACGCTGCTCGATCCGCGCGTGCGGCGCCGCTGATGGCCGAGGCCTCGACCCGCGACTGGCTGCTTTCCGAAGCGCCCGCGTCGCGCCGCCAGGCCAAGCTTGGCCAGATGTACCGCACCTGGACGGAGCTGACGCGCAACAAGCTGGCGATGGTGGGCCTGGGCATCCTGGTGGTGCTCGTGCTCACCGCGATCTTCGCCGATCTCATCGCGCCGTTCGACCCGCTGCGCGGCGGCGACCTGCGCACCGAGCGCCTGCTGCCGCCCTCGTGGACCCACCTCATGGGCACCGACGATCAGGCCCGCGACATCTTCAGCCGAATCGTCCACGGCTCCCGCGTGACTCTGCTGGTCGTCGCCATGGTGGCGATCATCGCGACACCCATCGGCCTCGCGGTCGGCACCTCGGCGGGTTATTTCGGCGGCTGGGTCGATACGGTCCTGATGCGGATAACCGACATCTTCCTGGCCTTCCCGCGGCTGATCCTGGCGCTCGCCTTCGTCGCCGCCCTCGGGCCCGGCATCGAGAACGCGGTGATCGCCATCGCCATCACCTCCTGGCCGCCCTATGCCCGCCTCGCCCGTGCCGAGACGCTGACGATCCGCAACGCCGACCATATCGACGCGATCCGCCTGCAGGGTGCCGGCCCCCTGCGTATCATCTGGGGCCATGTCGTGCCGCTGTGCCTGTCTTCGGTGATCGTGCGGGTCACGCTCGACATGGCGGGCATCATCCTCACCGCGGCGGGCCTGGGCTTTCTCGGCCTCGGCGCGCAGCCGCCGCAGCCCGAATGGGGCGCCATGATCGCCTCAGGCCGGCGCTTCATCATCGATTTCTGGTGGGTCGCCACCATGCCCGGCATCGCCATCTTCGTCGTCTCCCTCGGCTTCAATCTGCTGGGTGACGGGCTGCGCGACGTGCTCGACCCGCGGGGCGAGAAATGAGCGCCGTCCTGCACGTGGAAGACCTGCGCATCGCCTTCCCCTCGCGCCACGGGCCGGTCGAGGTGGTGCGCGGCGTCAGCTTCGATCTGGGACGCGAGCGGCTGGGCATCGTGGGCGAAAGCGGGTCCGGCAAGTCCCAGACCGGGCGCGCCATCCTCGGGCTCACGCCGCCGTCGGGCACCGTCACCGCCAGGCGCATGGAGTTCGACGGGATCGACCTGCGGCGTGCCACGCCCCGACAATGGCGGTCCCTGCGCGGCATTCGCATGAGCATGGTGATGCAGGACCCGAAGTTCTCGCTGAACCCGGTGATGACCATCGGCCGGCAGATCATGGAGGCCTGGCGCGGCGAGGCGGCCCCCGGCGCCAACCGCAAGGCCGAGGCGCGCGACCGCGCCATCGCCATGCTCGAGGCGGTGCAGATCCGCGACCCCGCCCGTGTCTTCGAGGCCTATCCCCACGAGCTGTCGGGCGGCATGGGGCAGCGCGCCATGATCGCCATGATGCTCATCACCGAACCGGACCTGCTGATCGCCGACGAGCCGACATCGGCGCTCGACGTCACCGTGCAGCTCGAGGTGCTCGGCATTCTCGACCGGCTGGTGACCGATCGCGGCATGGGCCTGATCTTCATCAGCCACGACCTGCGCCTGGTCTCCAGCTTCTGCGACCGGGTGCTGGTGATGTATGCCGGCCGCATGGTCGAAGAACTGCGCGCCTCCGAGCTGAAGAACGCCCGGCATGCCTATACCCGCGGCCTCCTCAACTGCCTGCCGCGGATCGACGGGGCGCAGCATCCGCTGCCCACACTGCAGCGCGACGCCGCGTGGCTGGCATGAGCACGCTGGTCGAGATCGCCGACCTCGCGGTCACCTTCGGGCGCGGCGAGGCTGCCGTGCAGGCGGTGCGCGGGGTCTCCTTCGCGGTGGAGGAAGGGACAAGCTTCGGCATCGTCGGTGAAAGCGGCTCTGGCAAGTCCACCGTCCTGCGCGCCATCTGCGGGCTCGCCCCCGTCAGCGCCGGCCGGGTGGAGATCGCCGGCGCCCCCGTGGCCAGCCCCCGCTCGCCGGAATTCTACCGCCGGGTGCAGATGGTCTTCCAGGATCCCTATGCCTCGCTGCATCCCCGCCACACCATCGACCGGGTGCTGAGCGAGCCGCTGGCGATCCACGGGTTCCGCGACGCCGAGGCTCGGGTGGTGCGCGCGCTGAACGACGTGGGCCTGGGCGACGGCTTTCGTTTCCGCTTCCCGCACCAGCTCTCGGGCGGTCAGCGCCAGCGGGTCGCCATCGCCCGCGCGCTGATCCTGGAGCCCGAGGTGCTGCTGCTCGACGAGCCGACCTCTGCCCTCGACGCGTCGATCCAGGCCGAAGTGCTGAACCTCCTCGACGCGCTGCGCACCGAGCGCGGCCTGACCTACCTTCTGGTCAGCCACGACCTGGCCGTGGTGGCCCACATGTGCGAGCGGCTGATCGTGATGCAGCACGGCCGCACGGTGGAGAACCTGACGCGCGAGGCGCTTTCCGCCCACCGCGCCACCGCCGATTACACCCGCGAGCTGCTCGTCGCCAGCGAGGGCTTCCGGGGGGCCGACGCGCGCGGTGGGCCCGAAGGCAGGGCCGCCACCGCATGACGGCCGCCATTCCCGTCTTCGATGGCCACAACGATCTCCTGCTGCGCCTGCTGCGGGCACCCGAGCGGCGGGCCGAGATCTGGCTGAAGGGCGACGGCACCGGCCATCTGGACCTGCCGCGGATGCAGGCCTCGGGCTTCGCCGGCGGCTTCTTCGCCATCTACATCCCCTCCCCGAAAGGCCCCGGCGGGCGGGTCGACATGGACGCGGCGATGGACGCGCCCGCCTACGACCTGCCCCTGCCAGACCTGATCGACGCCGCCACCGCGCAGCCGGTGGCGCTCGCCATGGCCGGGCATCTGCTGTGGATGGAGCGCGAAAGCGCGGGCGCCTTGCGGATCTGCCGCGATGCTGCCGGGATCGAGGTTGCGATGGCCGAGGGCGCCATCGCCGCCGTGATGCATCTGGAGGGCGCCGAGCCGATCGGCCCCGACCTCGACGCGCTGCACCTCTTCCACGCGATGGGCGTCCGGTCGCTCGGGCCGGTCTGGTCGCGGTCCACGGCCTTCGGCCACGGCGTGCCCTTTCGCTTCCCCAGCGGCCCCGATACCGGCCCCGGCCTGACACCGGCCGGCCAGGACCTGGTCCGTCTGTGCAACGAGCTGCGGATCATGGTGGACCTGTCGCACCTCAACGAGGCCGGGTTCGACGATGTCGCGCGGCTCTCCGACGCGCCGCTGGTGGCCACCCATTCCAATGCCCACGCGGTGACCCCCTCCAGCCGCAACCTGACGGACCGGCAGCTCGACCTCATCGCCGAGCGCGACGGCATGGTGGGCCTGAACTTCGCCACCTGCTTTCTGCGCTCCGACGGGCAGCGCTCGCCCGAGATGACCCTCGATCCGGTGCTGCGCCATATGGATCACCTGATCGGCCGGTTGGGCGAGACCCGCGTGGGCTTCGGCAGCGATTTCGACGGTTGCACCCTGCCGCAGGGCATCCACGACGTGACCGGCCTGCCCCCGCTGCAGGACGCCCTGCGCGCGCATGGCTACGATGACGCGTTGATGCAACGGCTCTGCCATGGCAACTGGCTGCGGGTGCTGCGGGCGACCTGGGGCGGGTAGCGAGCGTCCCACGGCCCGCGTCGTCGCTTAACCCGATATTTGGCGCCAGCGGTGATCACCCTTGCAGGAACCCGGCCGGAATTGCATATTTCCAACGCGACGCAAAGGGAAAGATCATGGCCAAGTCTTCTGTCTCGGAGCCGGCAACGGGCGTATGGGTGACGCGCAATGCGGGCACCGGCCTCACGGAGGTGCGCACCGCCAAGGGCACGTCGAGGGCTTCGGCAAAGAGTTCCGCCGCCGTGAAGGAGATCTCCTCCCGGCGGAGCGAGGCGTTGGCGAGGCTGGCGGATCGGTAGGCGCCACTACAGGATCACCTTGGCCGACCCGTTCTCGGCGCATGACGCGGCGCTCGGCTGCGGAGGACGCGCCGGCGTACTCAGCCTGCACATGATCGAGTCGGCGATCTCCCGTCCTTATTCGGGGTACCATCGCTCGATTGCCGGAAAGGCGGCCGCCCTTCTGGAGAGCGTGGCGTCGAATCATGGCTTCGCCGATGGCAACAAGCGGACATCCCTGATCCTGGTCGAGCTGTCGATCGGACGAAGCGGCTACAGGCTGGACATCCCCGGTGATGAACCGTTCAACGACCTGATCGTCGATGTCGCTTCCGGGCGGATCGGCTACGACGGTCTCGTGGGTTGGTTCGCGGCGAGGTTGACGCGCAAGACCGCTTGAATCGCAAGGCATGCAGCGCCGTCAGATTGCGTCGGGACCACCGAGGTCCGTCGTGTCGCGTCATCCCGTCCCTAGGCCGCGATGGCCCCCGCCCGCCGCAGCCGCTCCAGATGCGCCGCCATGTAGCCGTAGACGAAGGCGAAGGCGGTGTTCTGGGGGTCGCGCCCCGCCAGGCCCGGGACGTGGTCGGGCATCAGCATGTGGCGGTAACCGAGGCTTGCGTAGAGCTCCATCGCGGCGCCCATGTCCATGTCGCCCTCGTCGGGAAAGACCTCCATGAAGCTCAGCCGGCGCCCCCGGATGTTGCGGAAATGGACGTTGAAGATCTTGTCCCGCTCCCCGAACCAGCGGATCACGTCGGCGATCTCGGCGCCCGGATCGTCAAGCATCTCGCCCACCGTGCCCTGGCAGAAGTTCAGCCCGTGCACCGGGCTTTCGTGCAACTGCACGAAGCGCTTAAGCCCCTCGACGCTACCGAGCACCCGGGTCACCCCCATATAGCCCGGCGGCGTCGCCGGATCGTGGGGGTGGCAGGCCAGCCGCACGCCGGCGCCCTCGGCCACCGGCACCACGGCGGCGAGGAAATGCGCGATCCGCGCCCAGTTCTCCTCTTCGTCGAGCACGCCCGCGGGGCCGGGTGCGGCGCCCTGGTCGGCCTTCTCCCAGCGGAACGCGGCGTTGCGCGATCCGCCGCGGCCGGGCTCGTCGGGGGTGCGCGGGATACCGATGATGTTGAGGTTGTACTTCGCCGCGAAGATGCCGGCCTCGGCCAACCGCTCGATCAGCCGGCAGATGCTGTCGATCTGCGCGTCGCGGTCGGGACCGGCCAGCAGGATGTCGGGGCTGCGGCTTTTCTCGATGGGCCGCGAGGAAAGCGGCAGTTGCACCATGTCGAGCGACAGCCCGAAACCGGCCAGATGGTCGCGATGCCGCGCCAGATCCTCCACGCTCCAGTCGTGGGGGTTCCCCGGCGGGTCGGCGCAGATGTGGGTGACGCCGAGCTGCGCCATCACGCGGTAATCATCGTCGTCCCGCGCGCGGAACTGAGTGCCGAGCTTCATGGGGTCTCCTTACTCGTCGCTGCCGTCAGTCCGGCCCGGGTCACCACAGGCCGCGTGGCCCCCGCCTCAGGTGTCGGCCACGACCTCCTGCCGCTGTTTACCCAGCCCGTCGATCCCCAGCTCCACCACCTCGCCCGGCTTCAGATAGCGCTGCGGCTTCATGCCCATGCCCACGCCCGGCGGTGTTCCGGTCGAGATCACGTCTCCGGGATGCAGGGTCATGAACTGGCTGAGATAGCTGACGAGATGCGCCACCCCGTAGACCATCGTCGCGGTGCTGCCGTCCTGCATCCGCTGGCCGTCGACCGTCAGCCACATCGCCAGATCCTGCGGGTCGGGCACCTCGTCGCGGGTCACCATCCATGGGCCGATCTGGCCGAAGTTGTCGCAGCTCTTGCCCTTGGTCCACTGGCCCTGCCGCTCCGTCTGGAAGGCCCGCTCGCTCACGTCGTTCACGACCGCATAGCCGGCCACGTGATCCATCGCCTGCGCCTCGTCCACGTACTTCGCGGCCGTGCCGATGATCACCCCCAGCTCCACCTCCCAGTCTGTCTTCTGCGATCCGCGGGGGATCAGGATCGGGTCGTTCGGCCCGCAGACGGCGCTCGTTGCCTTCAGGAAGACAATCGGCTCGGAAGGCACTTCCGCCCCGGTCTCGGCCGCATGGTCGGAATAGTTCAGTCCGATGCAGATGAATTTGCCGGTGCCGCCCACGCAGGCGCCGAGGCGCGTGGAGGCGGGCACCTCGGGCAGGCTCGCGGCATCGATCGCGCGCAGCCGGTCCAGCCCCGCCGCGCCCAGCGTCGCGCCCGCGATATCGTCGCACAGGCCGCTCAGATCGCGGACCTTGCCTTCTGCGTCGATCATCCCTGGGCGCTCCTCGCCCAATGCCCCGAACCGTACCAGCTTCATCGTTTTTCCCTTCTAAAGTCATGTCGATGGCCCCGCCCGGCCGGTCCCTGTCGTCGCCGCGCCCGCCTCAGTTCACCGGGCTCGGCAGATCGCGCCCGGCGAGGAACGCATCGATGTTCTCCCGCTGCAAACGCCCCATCGTCTGCCGCGTCTCGATGGTGCCCGAGGCCTGATGCGGCTGCAGCAGCACGTTCTCCAGCTTCAGGAATTGCGGGTCGATCTGCGGTTCTCCACGGAAGACGTCGAGCGCGGCGCCCCGGATCGTGCCGTCCTCCAGCGCCGCGATCAGCGCTGCCTCGTCTACCGTCGTGCCGCGCGAAATGTTGACCAGAACCCCGTCAGGCCCGAGCGCCGCGATGATGGCGGCCGACACGTAGTCCTCCGTGTCCTGCCCGCCCTTCAGCGCCACGACCATGTCGTCGACCGCGCGGGCCATATCCTCGGGGTCGTCGTGATAGGTCCAGCCCGGCGTCATCTTCTCGGAGCGGGAATGATAGTGGATCTCCGTCTTGAAGGCGGCCAGCCTCTCGGCGATGGCGCGGCCGATCCGGCCCAGCCCCATGATCCCCACGCGCCGCCCGGTCACGGTGCGGTTCAGCGGCAGCGCGCCGCCTTCCCAGGCGCCGCTGCGCACGTGGGCGTCGCCCTGTAGCATCTGCCGAGCCTGCGCGATCAGCATCGCCACGGCCAGATCGGCCACGTCGTCGTTCAGCACGTCGGGGGTGTTGGTCACGCGGATGCCGCGCGCCTCTGCCGCTGCCACGTCAATGGCCTCATAGCCCACGCCGAAATTCGCGACGATCCCGAGGGCGGGCAGCAAATCCATGTGCTCCGCGGTCAGGTCGCCATGGGCGCGGAAGGCCATCGCCCGGATTGCGCCCCGCAGGTCCGGCGGCAGATCGGCGATCGCGTCGGCCTCGGGCAGCTCGGTCGCCTCATAGTCCCGGCGCATCGGACCTGCGTCCCAACCGGGGTAGCTGCCGATCACCAGCAGCCGCGGGCGGTCAGATCCCGTCATCCCTCTGCCTCCCGTTCGTCGCCGCGGCCATTCAGCCGCGCGCGGAACCGGGCCAACCAGCCCAGCCCATCCCGCGTGTCGCCGCTGCGGGGTTTGTATTCCGCGCCGAGCGGTGTGGTCCAGCCGGCATCGCGGAAGGCGGCCAGGACCGCGGGATAGGCGACCTCGCCCGCCTCGGGTTCTCCCCGGTCGGGCACGGCGGCGAACTGCACGTGGCCGATGAGATCGCGGTGCGCTTCGAACCGGCGGATCAGATCGCCCTGCATGATCTGCGTGTGGTAGCAGTCGAACATCAGCCTGAGGTTCTGCCGCCCCACCGCCCGGATCGTCTCGGCGCCCTGCTCCACATGGCTCAGGTGATAGCGCTCCGCGTCGCGGCGGTTTATCGGCTCGGTCAGGATGCCGATGCCGTGCGGGGCCGCCAGGTCGCAGGCATGGGCGAGGTTGGCGCGGTAGACGGTCTCGGCCTCCCGGCCGGCATCGGTGCGGCCGGCCATCACGTGCACCGCCGCGGTACCCGTCGCCGCCGCATAGGCCACCGCCCGGGCGATGGCGGCGCGTGCCTCCTCCTGCCAATGGGGCAGCGCTGCCAGCCCGAAATCGCCCCCCGCGCGGTCGCCGGGCCAGGTGTTCAATGCCAGCATCGGCAGGCCGGTCTCGGCCAGGGCCGCGCGCACATCGGCTTCCGGCTCGTCGTAGGGATAGTGGCACTCCACCGCATCGAAGCCCGCGCCGGCCGCCGCCCGGATCGCATCGGCGAGCGGCATGCCGGTGAAGAGATAGCCCAGATTGGCCGAGAAGGTCACGTCAGTCATGGCGCCTTGCGACCGGAACGGAGGCGGCATCCGCGAAAAGGCCTGCTTCGCTGAGCCGCGTTGGCTGCAGCCAGCGCCACGCCCGCTTGCGTCACTCCGCTACTCCGGCGCCGGTCAGCAGCACGATCTTGCCCACGTGGTCGCCCGCGTCCATCGCCGCATGGGCGTCCCGCACGGCGTCGAGCGCGTGGGTGCTGTCCATCACCGGGCGCACCCGTCCGTCGGCCAGAAGCGGCAGCACCCGTGCCTCCACGTCTGCGATCAGCCGCGCCTTCATCTCCACCGGCCGCGCCCGCAGGGTCGAGCCCGTCAGCGTCAGCCGCTTGATCATCAGCGGCAGCATGTTCATCTGCGCCTTCGGTCCGTGCTGGAAGGCGATCTGCGCGATGCGGCCATCCACGGCCACGGCCTTGAGGTTGCGCTGCATGTAGTCACCGCCGACCATGTCGAGGATCACGTCCGGCCCGCGGCCGCCGGTGGCCTCCTGCGCGGCCTCCACGAAATCCTGCTCGCGGTAGTTGATCGCCACGTCGGCGCCGACCTCGCGGGCCCGGGCACATTTCGCATCCGTCCCGCAGGTCACGATCACGGGTGAGCCGAGGGCCTTCGCCAGAAGCGTCGCCGTCGTGCCGATGCCCGAGGTGCCGCCATGCACCAGCAGGGTCTCGCCGGGCTGCAGGCCGGCGCGCTGGAAGACGTTGGACCAGACGGTCAGGAAGGTCTCGGGCACGGCGCCCGCCTCCGTCAGGCTCAGGCCCTCGGGCACAGGCAGCGCGTTGCTCTCGTGCACCACCGCCCAGTCGGCATAGGCGCCGCCCGCCACCAGCGCCATCACCCGCGCGCCCGTGGCGAAGCGCGTGGCGCCCGGCCCCGTCGCCTCGACCGTTCCGGCCAGCTCCAGCCCCAGGATGTCGCCCGCGCCCTCTGGCGGCGGATACATCCCCTGGCGCTGCATCACGTCGGGCCGGTTGATGCCCGCCGCATGGACCCGCACCAGGATCTCGCCCGGCCCGGGCACCGGGCGCGGCCGTTCGACCACCTGCAGAACCTCGGGCCCCCCGGCCCCTTCGGCGATCACCGCGCGCATCGTCTTGGCCATGTCGGTCTCCCTGTCTGCCATGGGGATACAGGCCCCGCCGCGCCCCGGCCACCCCCTCCGGGTGACCCGGCGGGGAAGCGTTCGCCGGCCGAGCGCGGAGATGTCTGGGATCACGCGCCGCCACGGCTTCGGTCCGGGGCGATACCGGCGGACCGGCCGGCATCCGGCCGTGGCCATCGCTTGCGTCCGTTCGCAGCCTCCGCTTTGGGGACGGCAGCTGGCGGCGGAGCACCTGCGATGGCCCGGGCCGCCCGACCCGCCGCGAATGGCCGGCCCCGGCTGATCGCCTAGACGGGTTTCGACAAAGGCGCGCCGGCCGGAAGACTGAGCACCGCCAGGAGGCCGCCGCTCTCCGGCGTCTCCAGCACCAGCGTGCCGCCCTGCGCCTCTGTCGCCGCGCGCGCGATGGTCAGGCCCAGCCCGGCCCCGCCGGTCTCGCGGCTGCGCGAGCCCTCCAGCCGCACGAAGGGCCCGAAGACCCGCTCCAGATCCTGCGGCGGGATGCCCGGCCCCGCGTCGCGCACCTCGATCCGAAGCCAACCGGCCTGGGCGCGCAGGGCGATCCGCGCCGAACCGCCGTGCCGCACCGCGTTCTCGGCGAGGTTGCGCACGGCCCGGCGCAGCGCATGGGGCCGGGCCGCCACCGTTGCGCCTGCTGGCCAGCTTGCGGCCCCGGCGGACTCCAGCGCCGCATCCGCGCCGCCCTCGGCCAATTCCGCCACAAGGTCGCGCACCAGCGCCCAAGGGTCCACGGGCACCAGCGCCTCCTCGGCCCCGGTGCCGCGCGCCAGGGCCAGCCCCGCCTCCACCAGCGCCTCGATCTCGCCCAGGCAGCGGGTCAGCCGCTCACGGTCGTCACCCGCCTCCAGCATCTCCAGCCGCAGCCGCATCGCGGTGACCGGCGAGCGCAGATCGTGCCCGATCGCGGCCAGCATCGCCGTGCGCTCGGCAAGCAGCCGGGTCAGCCGGGCGGCCATGGCGTTGTAGGCCGCGGTCAGCCGCTGCACCTCCGCCGGACCGGTCAGCGGCAGCGGCGCGCCCGGGCCCTCCAGCCCCAGCCGGTCGGCCGCCCGTACCAACGCGTCGAGCGGCCGTACGATCCGGCCCACCGCCAGCCAGACCACTGCCGCCAGGAAGGCCGCGGCAAGGGCAAAGCTGGCCAGCGCCGGGCGGGCCCATTGCAGCGGCGCAGGTCGCTCGGCGAAGGTGGCGTTCAGCCAGCTCGCGGGGTCGACGCGGATCGAGACGAGCAGCTGCTGCGGCCCGTCCCGCGCGCTGCCCGCGCCGGGCCGGCCGCCACGCCCGTCCGGGGCGCCGCGCAGGGCAATACGCAGATCGCCCGGCGACACCCCCGCCTCGGCCGCCAGCCGCGCGGCAAGCGCCGCCAGCGGTCGCGCGCCGCGGCCCCCCGCCCTTGGTCGGGCATCCAACGCCAGCCGCAGCCCCGGCTCGCCCGCGGCGCGCAACAGCGCCGGGCGGTCGGGCGGCGCCGCATCCCGCAGGCCTTCCGCCACGCCGGCGACCCGGCCCACGGCCTCTTCGGCCACCGAAAGCCGCAGCGCCCGGCCGCGTTCATCAAGGAACAGCACCGCGCTGGCAATCGTGGCGGCAGACAGGGCGATGAGGAGGAGCGCGATCAGCTGCGCGCGCAGGCCGCGCGGGCGGCGCAGCCAGCCGAACGCGCCCTTCGCGGCGGCGCCCGCGCCGCTCACGGCACCATCACCACGTCCACCGTCAGGGAATAACCGCCGCCGCGCACGGTCGCGATGATCTCCGGCGCCGCAGGATCGGCCTCTATCTTCCGCCGCAGCCGGCTCACCTGATTGTCGATCGCCCGGTCGAAGGGCCCGCCGGTGCGCCCCGCGGTCAGGTCCAGCAGCCTGTCGCGCGACAGCACAAGACGCGGCCGCTCCAGCAGCACGGTCAGCAGGCGGAACTCGGCGGTGGTCAGCCCGGTCTCGGCGCTGTCCTGGGCGATCAGCGTCCGCCTGTCGACGTCGAGCACCCAGGGCCCGAAGCGCAGCCGCTGGCCGCCCAGCCCGCCGCCGACCCGCTCCACCCGCTCCGACCGGCGCAGGATCGCCTTGATCCGCGCCAGCACCTCGCGGGGGTTGAAGGGCTTGGACAGGTAGTCGTCGGCGCCCAGCTCCAGCCCCACGATCCGGTCCACGTCCTCGCCGAGCGCGGTCAGCATCAGCACCGGCTGGTCGCCCTCCGCCCGCAGCCGCCGGCAGATCGAAAGCCCGTCCTCGCCCGGCAGCATGACGTCGAGCACGATCAGATCGAACCGCGCCCGTCGCCGCGCCGCATCCATGGCCACCGCGTCGCGCGCACCCTCGGCCCGCAGGCCGTTTCGCCGCAGATACTCCGTCAGCGCATCGCGGATCTCGCGGTGATCGTCGACCACCAGGATGCGGGCATCGGGAAAGCCGGGAGGGGCAGCGGTCTGGATCATCTCGCGCACAGTCTTATGCCGCGGCGAGGCGGCGCGCACCGGGATTGTCGTCGCCATCCGTCGCAAACGGGCCGCGCCGCGACGCGCGGTTACAAATCGGGCGCGCGGCGGGACAGCGCTGCGACGCAGGGTCCCTAGATCAGCCACCTCGACAACATGAAGGGAAAGATCATGAAACTCCGCACCACTGCCATCGCCGCCCTCGCGCTGATGGCCACCACCCTCGCGGCCCAGGCGCAGGCCGGCCACCATGCCGGCGGGCCGGATCGTGGCCGCCGGGCCGCGATGACCCTCGAGCAATACGATGCCAACGGCGACGGCGCCGTGACGCAAGCCGAGATCGGCGCCGCCCTGTCAGAGCGGCTGTCCCGCTTCGACGCCGATGGAGACGGGCAACTGACCCTGGAGGAATATGCCGCGCTCGATGCCGAGCAGGGGCGCGCGCGAATGGTCGACAGGTTCCAGGCGCTCGACGCGGATGGCGATGGCAGCGTTACGGGCGCCGAGATGACCGCCCCGGCGGAGCGGCTCACCGCCCGGCTCGACCGAGACGGAGACGGCGATATCGATGCAGACGACCGGCCGGTCCGTGGCGCCGGAGAGGGCAATCGCGGCGGCGATCGGCCGGAACGCCCCGTGCGCTGATCCTTATGCCTGCCGCCGCTTTCCGGCGGCGGCAGGCCCTTGCGATATCGCGTCGCTGGCCGTGCGGGGATCGGTCGGATCTCAGTCGGGAGACGCAATCATCTCCTGCCATGGGCATTTTCTGCCCGGCCTTGGTGGAACTCGCAGGACATTTCTTCATCCCGCCCGGCAGGATCATGGCACAGATGTCATCGGCGAGGTCACAAGGTCGCGGTGGCGCAAGTCGATGCCGGGCGCCGGTTCAGCCATGGGAGCCGCGCCGCCAGCGCAAGAATGGCGCTGGCGTGGGCAAGGCGACGCGGGACCGGCAAAGGGCCGGAGCCGGGCCACCTAAGCCGACCCGCGGCGCGGTGGAGGATTGAGCGCCGGTACGAGCTATTTGTCCGTCCGGCGGAATTGGACCAAACCGATCGGGAATTCCTCAGCCGCTGCCGGGGCGGGCCTGCCGCAGCGGGTGCGGCACGGGATCCTTCGCCCGGAAGAGATGCTGCCGAAAAAGCGCGGCATAGGAGCGATAGCGGTAGCCGCGGTTGCGGCGCAGGAAGCTTTCGCGGCGCAGGGCGTAGGCGCGGGGCAATTCATACCACGGCAGGTTGGGATGCGCGTGGTGGACAGCATGGAAGTTGTTGTTGAGGAAAAGCAGCGCCAGCGGCCCGCGGTCCTCTATGATCACGCTTCGCCCGGCCGCCGCCTCGTGCGCCCGATGCTCGGCGAAGGTGCGGATGCGCAGGACGGACTGGTGCAGATAGGCCGCCACGAGATAGGGCCAGAGCGGCCCGGTATTGAGTGCTGCCACCACGCCTGCGAGGGCAAGCAACCCCAGCCCGTGCTTGACCCAGGCGCGCCGCACCGGCGCATCGCCCTGCCGCAGCCGCCGCCACTCGCCGCGATAGAACTGCAAGGTGGTCAGCGCGGGGCCAAGCGCCATCCGTCCCGAGAGGGTGTTGTTGAGCCTGTAGAGCCGGCGCGCGGCCGGCGGCATCGTCGCCCAGACGGTGGGATCCAGATAGTTGCTCTCGGGGTCCTCGTATGGGTCCGTGAGCCGTGGGTCGAAGTGGTGGGCCAGATGCAAGGCGCGGAACCGCTCGTAGGGGAAGGCGAGGCCCAGCGGCAGGAAGGCCAGGGCATCGTTCCAGCGTCGATCCCGGAACGGATGCCCGTGCAGCATCTCGTGCTGCAGGGAAGCATGCTGCGTGAGGATCAGCGTCATCGCCAGAAGCATGGCCCACGGCCCGATGGCGGCGCCGAAGACGAGCGTGGCAAGGAACGCTGCGAAGACGCCGGCGGTGAGAAAGACGGTGGGCCAATCGACGCGGGCGACGGCGAGAGGGCGTGCGGGGCGGGGGGGTGGCGTTACGTCAAGACTGGTCATGGGGCCATGGAACAGGTTGCCTCGCTCGCTGCAATCCTGTGCATTCGATCTCGAAGACGATAATTAGAGGTTAACAAACACCAGATCGGGTAGATCTACCCAAACGGAGTGAATTCAAGAAATGGATCGAGATGCGCTGGCCGAGGGCTTCCGAAGCCGCCTGACCGAGCTGCTGGAGGGCGACGCCGGTGGAAAGGCTGCTTTCCTGCGCGACACGGGGCTGGATCGTTCGGCGCTTGGGCAGTTCCTTTCGCCCGGCAACCTGCGCCTGCCCCGCGCGGAGAGCCTGCGCGCCATCGCCGAGGCGCGCGGCGTCTCGGTCGACTGGTTGCTCTGCATCGAGACGGCGCCCTCGGGGCGTCAGGAGGTGACGGCCAGCATCGACTTCGCCGAGGCCGGGCGGCCCGATCTGTTGACCCCGCTCGACTGTTGGAAACGCGAGGTGGCGGGGATGACGATCCGCTACGCGCCTTCCACGATCCCCGACATTCTCGGCCGGCCGGAGCTGCGCCGCGGCCCGCAGGACGACGCGCTGCTGCAGATGGTGGGGGTGCGGGACCCGCATCTGGAAATCGCGCTTGGCTTCGAGATGCTGCACAGCGTCGCTCACCGCACCGGCCTCTGGCGGCATCTGACCCGCGCGCAGGCTGCGGCGCAGTTGACCTACATGGCCGGGCAGGTGGAGGCGGGCTATCCCGCGACGAGGGTGCACCTGTTCGACGGGCGGGAGCTCTACAGCCCGGCCTTCACGGTCTTCGGGCAGATCCGCGCGGCGCTGTTCCTTGGCGAGGGCTACATGGTGGTGACCTCGGCCGAGCAGATCGAGACGTTCACCGCGAAGTTCGACAGCATGGTCCGCCGGGCGATCACGGGGCCGGACAGGGTACCGGCGCTGCTGTGCGATCTCGCCGCCGAGGCGGGCGATGCGCCTTAGGCGGGGCGGCCGGCCGCGGGGCGGGGGTGCCCAGAGCTAGACCAGCCGGATGTGCCCGGGATAGGCGGCGACCTGCGCGTCGGAGGTGACGAGGCCGATCTCCTCCACCTGCGCCTGGGCGACCAGCAGCCGGTCTAACGGGTCGCGGTGAAGCGGCGGCAGCGCGGCCACCGCCAGGGTATGCCGCCCGTTGACCGGCAGCTCCTCATAGCCGTTGGCCATAAGCCCGCGCCACAGGGCCTCGGGCGCGACGGTGAAATCGGCGCGGCCGAGGACGGCCTTGATGACGATCTCCCACAGGCTGGCGGAGCTGAAGACAGGCTCGGTGCCCGGGTCCTCCAGCAGGCGGCGGGCCGGTTCGGTCAGCCGCTCCGGCATGGCGGCGGCCCGGAGGAGCAGGTGGGTGTCGAAGATCAGCCGCATGGGGACGCAGTGCCTCAGCCGGCCGGGCCGCCGCTCTCGAAGGCGGCGGCGAGGGCGGCCTCCTCCATCCGGTCGAAATCGTCGGGCACCCGGATCTGGCCAGCGAGAAAGCCCGGCCGCCGGGGCGCCGGCGCATCGGCCGCGGGGAGGGCGGTGACCTTGACCAGCGGCTTTCCGGCCCGCGCGATCACGAAGGGCGCCCCGGTGGCCGCTTCTTCGACGAGCCGCGACAGATGGGTCTTCGCCTCGTGGATGTTGACCGTCTTCATGGTGAGGTCTCCCGGACTTAGTCACCCCAACCCAGTCCGCTTCGCGAGGAGCGGCAAGCGGCCGGATCACACGCCCGTGCGCATGACGTAGCCGGGGGCGAAGGCCTGTCGCACGAGGGTGACGGTGCGCGCCTCGTGCCAGGTGAGGCGCTCGATGGTAAAGAGCGGCGCGCCCGGGGCGATGCGCAACGCCGCGGCCTCGGCCGGGGTGGCGCCATCGGCGGAAAAGGAGATGTCGCCCTTGCTGTAGGGGGCCTGGAGCACCAGCCATTCGTTGGCGCTGATGGCGGCGAAATCGGCGGCGGAAGCGGCGGGCACGGTGGCGGTGTTGATCCAGCGTTCCTCGACCATGTAGGGCGCGCCATCCGCCAGATGCAGCGTGCCGACCTGCCGGGCGGCGCCGGGACGCAGGCGCATCTGCGCGGCGACCGGAGCGGGGGGATCGCCGATGGCATCGTGGGTGAGGCGGTGGGCGTAGGCGGCGTCGAGGGCCTCGATCTCATGGCGGATGACCGGGATGTCGAGCACCGCCTTGCGCACGGGATGCAGGGCCACCCGCGTGCCGGCGCGGCGGCGCCTGTCGAGCAGCCCGTCGTCGGCCAGGGCCTGGAGCGCCCGGTTGACGGTGGCGCGGGCGCAGCCGAATTCGGCAGCCAGGCGCGCCTCCGGCGGGATCAGCGTGCCGGGAGGCCAGGTGCGGCACTGGATGCGGCGCAGAACTTCGGCCTGGACCCCTTGCCAGGTGCGTGGCGGGTGGGCGGCGGCGGGGCTCACAGCGCCTCGCCCAGGCCCCGCAGGGTGGCGGCGTAGCGGGCGGTGATGGCGGCGCGGCGGATATGGGCGCCGCCTTGCACCAGATGCCGCCCGGCGGACCAGACATCGGCGACGCCGCGTGCGGTGCCGGCGAAGACGAAGGCGTCGAGCGCTGTGTCGCCGCGGCGGCCGGCGAGGTCGACGGCGTCCATGTCGAGGGCCAGCAGATCGGCCCAGGCGCCTGCGGCGACCTGGCCCGCCCTGCGCCCCGCGGCCTTCGCGCCACCCGTCGCGGCCTCCTCCAGCAGGCGCCGCGCGGTGGACCGCGTGGGCGTGGCAAGCGCCGCGCGGCTGTGGTCGCGCAGGCGTTGGGACTGGTCGAGTTGCCGGACCTCCTCGGTCAGCGAGATGCGCACGTTGCTGTCGGAGCCGAGGCCGAGGCGGCCGCCGGCGTCGAGCCAGCGCACGCCGTCGAAGATGCCGTCGCCGAGGCTGGCCTCGGTCAGCGGGCAGAGGCCGGCCGTGGCGCCGCTGGCGGCCAGTGCGGCGGTCTCTATAGGCGTCATCTGGGTGCAGTGGATGAGGCACCACCGCGGCCCGACCTCGGCGTTGGCGAGCAGCCACTCGACGGGCCTGGCGCCGTAGGCGGCCTGCACCTCGTCGACCTCCGCCAGTTGCTCCGCGAGGTGCATGTGCAGCGGCCCGGTGCCGGCGAGATCGGCGCAGAGGGCGAGATCTGCAGGTGCGACGGCACGGAGGGAATGGGGCGCCACGCCCCAGCCGGTGTCGGGGGGGAGGGGGGCAAGCGCGGCGCGGGCGCCTTCTATCAGCCGGGCGAACGCCTCCGGATCATTGCCGAAGCGGATCTGGCCGGGGGCGAGGGCGCGCCCGTCGCAGCCGCCGAAGCGGTATAGGACGGGCAGCAGCGTAAGGCCGATGCCCGAGGCCTCCGCCGCCGCGGCGATGCGGGCGGACATCTCGGCGGGGTCTGCGTAAGGGGCGCCGCCGGGGCGGTGGTGGAGGTAGTGGAATTCGACGCTGGCGCCGAAGCCGGCCTCCAGCATCTCCATCTGAACGAAGGCGGCGATGGCCTCGACGTCTTCGGGGGTCAGCCTGTCGAGGAAGCGGAACATGAGGCGCCGCCAGGTCCAGAAGCTGTCGGCGCCGTCGGGGCCACGGGCCTCGGTGAGGCCGGCCATGGCGCGCTGGAAGGCGTGGCTGTGCAGGTTGGCAGGGGCGGGCAGGAGGAGGCCGGCGCGATGGGCGTCCGGCGGCGCCTCGGTGCCCGCGGCGACGCGCGCGATCCGGCCGTCCGCGCCGATCTCGATGCCGGCATCCTCTGCCCAACCTTCCGGCAGGAGCGCTTGCGCGGCACGGATCCATTGCATGGGGCGACCTCCAGCTTGACAGGGTCTATATGTGCAGACAAATTACCCGTGAGGCGCCTGCCTTCAAGGAAATTCGGATGCTGCTGACCCATGCCGTCATCGCGACGATGGAGCCCGAGGGAGCGCCCTACGGCCTGATCCCCGAGGGTGCCGTCGCCGTGCGGGAGGGGCGGATCGCCTGGGCGGGGCCGGCCGCGGAGGCGCCCGACGATCCCGAGGTGATCGACCTAGGCGGGCGGCTGCTGACCCCGGGGCTGATCGATTGCCACACGCATCTGGTGTTCGGAGGCGACAGGGCCGCGGAGTTCGAGATGCGGCTGCAGGGCCGGAGCTATACCGAGATCTCGCGCGCCGGTGGCGGCATCGCCGCGACGGTGGCGGCGACGCGGGGGGCGAGCGAGGCGGCGTTGCTGGACGCCGCGCTGCCGCGGGTCGACGCGCTGATCGCCGAAGGGGTCTGCTGCCTCGAGGTGAAGTCCGGTTACGGGCTGGACCGGGAGACGGAGCTGCGGATGCTGCGCGTGGCGCGGGCCATCGCGCGCGAGCGGCCGGTCCGGGTGGTCACCTCGTTCCTCGGTGCCCATGCGGTGCCGCCCGATTTCGCCGGGCGGGCGGATGCCTACCTGGACGAGGTCTGTCTGCCGGCGCTGGAGGCTGCCCATGCCGAGGGGCTGGTGGATGCGGTGGACGGGTTCTGCGAGGGCATTGCCTTCGACGCTGCCCAGATGGGCCGTGTCTTCGACGCCGCCGCCCGGCTGGGCCTGCCGGTAAAGCTGCATGCCGAGCAGCTTTCCGCGATGGGCGGCGCGCGGCTGGCGGCGGCGCGGGGCGCGCTTTCGGCGGATCATCTGGAATACGCCGATGCGGGCGATGCGGCGGCGATGGCGGCGGCCGGCACGGTCGCGGTGCTGCTGCCGGGCGCGTTCTACACGCTGCGGGAAGAGCGGGCGCCGCCGGTGGCCGCGTTCCGCGCGGAGGGCACGGCGATGGCGCTTGCGACGGACTGCAACCCAGGCTCATCGCCGCTGGCCTCGCTGCTCCTGGCGATGAACATGGGCTGCACGCTCTTCCGGCTGACCCCGGAGGAGGCGCTCGCCGGCGTGACCCGCCACGCTGCGCGCGCCCTCGGGCTGGCCGATTGCGGCCGGGTGGCGCCGGAAATGCGCGCCGATCTGGCCGTCTGGAACGCGGGGCATCCCGCGGAGCTGGCCTACCGCATCGGCTTCAACGCGCTCCATGCGCGGTACTTGGGGGGCGTGCGATGCTGAGCCCGGGCCGCACGACCCTGGAGGATCTGGAGGCGATCTGGCGGGGGCAGGGGGCGGTGGCCCTCGATCCCGCCGCGCGGCCAGGGGTGGAGGCGGCGGCAGCGCTGGTGGAGCGGGCGGCGGCCGGGGAGGCAGCCGTCTACGGGGTAAACACCGGCTTCGGCAAGCTCGCCTCGGTGAAGATCGCGGCGAGAGACGTGGAGACGCTGCAGCGCAACTTGATCCTGAGCCATTGCTGTGGGGTGGGCGTGCCGCTCGACGCCGCGACGGTGCGGCTGATGATGGCGCTGAAGCTTCTGTCGCTGGGGCGCGGGGCCTCGGGCGTGCGGTGGGAGCTGATCGCGCTTATCGAGGGGATGCTGGCGTCAGGCGTGACACCGGTGATCCCCGTCCAGGGGTCGGTAGGGGCCTCGGGCGATCTGGCGCCGCTGGCGCATATGGCGGCGGTGATGATCGGGCAGGGGGAGGCGGTGCTGGACGGCGAGACCCTGCCGGGCGCCGAGGCGCTGCAGCGCGCCGGGCTGGCGCCGGTGGTGCTGGGGCCGAAGGAAGGGCTGGCGCTGATCAACGGCACGCAATTTTCCACCGCCTGCGCGCTGGCGGGGTTGTGGCGGGCCCTGCGCGCGGCCGAGGCGAGCGTGGTGACGGCCAGCCTCAGCACCGACGCGATCATGGGCTCCGATGCGCCGCTCGATCCCGGCATCCATGCGCTGCGCGGCCAGCCGGGGCAGATCGCCATCGCCGCGGCCATGCGCGGGCTGATGGAGGGCTCTGAGATCCGCGAGAGCCACCGGGAGGGCGACGCGCGGGTGCAGGACCCTTATTGCATCCGCTGCCAGCCGCAGGTGACGGGCGCCGCGCTGGACCTGCTTGAGGCCGCCGCGCGAGTGCTGGTGATCGAGGCGAACGCAGTAACGGACAACCCGCTGGTGCTGGTGGATGACAGCCCCGAGGGCGGGCGGATCGTTTCGGGCGGCAACTTCCACGCCGAGCCGGTGGCCTTCGCCGCGGACCAGATCGCGCTGGCCCTGGCCGAGATCGGGGCGATCGCGCAGCGGCGGATCGCGCTGATGGTAGACCCGACCCTGAGCTTCGATCTGCCGCCGTTCCTGACCACCGATCCGGGGTTGAACAGCGGGCTGATGATTGCCGAGGTGACGAGTGCTGCGCTGATGAGCGAGAACAAGCATCTTTCCAGCGCCTGCAGCACCGACAGCACGCCGACCAGCGCCAACCAGGAGGACCATGTGAGCATGGCGGCACATGCGGCCCGACGGCTGACGCCGATGGCCAGCAACCTAGAGGTGATCCTGGGGATCGAGGCGATCTGCGCGGCGCAGGGCGTGGGCTTCCGCACGCCACTGCGCACGAGCGCGCGATTGGAGGCGGCCATCGCGGCGCTGCGGGCGGTCGTGCCGGTGATCGACGGGGATCGGGCGCTGGCCGGCGACATCGCTGCCGCCGCGGGGCTGGTGGCGGATGGGTCGCTTGGACGGGCGGCGGGGCTGGAGGGACTGGCATGAGCACGCTGGTTCAAGTGGAGCGGGGCGCGGGGCCGGTGGTACTGGGCATCCCGCATACCGGCACGCATATCCCCGAAGATGTCTGGGAGGCGCTGAACGAGACGGGCCGGGCGAAGGCCGATACCGACTGGCACGTGGAGCGGCTCTATGCCGGGCTCTTGCCGGAGGCCACAAGCGTGCGCGCGACGGTGCATCGCTACGTGATCGACTGCAACCGGGGGCCGGAGGGCGACAGCCTCTACCCCGGGCGAAACACCACCGGGCTGGTGCCCTTGACCGACTTCGACGGCCGGCCGATCTGGCGCAAGGAACCGGACGCGGCCGAGGTGGCGCGGCGGGTGGCGGCCTTTCACGCGCCCTACCACGCGGCGCTGAGCGCCGAGCTAGAGCGCGCGCGCAAGGCGCATGGCGTGGCGGTCTTGTGGGATTGCCATTCGATCCGCTCGCACGTGCCGTATCTCTTCGAAGGCACCCTGCCGGACATGAACGTCGGTACCGCGCGTGGCGCGTCTTGCGCGCCGGCGGTCGAGGCGGCGGTGATGCAAGCTTGCGCGGGCGCGGACGGCTTCACCCACGTGTTGAACGGGCGGTTCACCGGGGGTTGGACGACGCGGCATTACGGGGCGCCGACGGCGGGCATGCACGCGGTGCAGATGGAGCTGGCGCAATCCACCCACCTGGCCGCCGAGGCGCCGCCCTGGGAGTACGACCCCGGCCGCGCCGACAGGCTGCGCCCGCATCTGGCGGCGATGCTTGAGACCCTGGAACGGATGGCCCTGAGTGGAGAGCTGACATGACCGTCACGAGACCCATCGGCCCGCGCCACAACATCCGCGAGGTGCGTCCCGCGACCGGCACCGAGATCAGCGCCAAGAGCTGGCTGACGGAGGCGCCGCTGCGGATGCTGATGAACAACCTGCACCCGGACGTGGCCGAGAACCCCAACGAGTTGGTCGTCTATGGCGGCATCGGGCGAGCCGCGCGAACATGGGACGACTTCGACGCCATCGTCGCGGCCTTGCGGGCGCTGGAGGCCGACGAGACGCTGCTGGTGCAGTCGGGCAAGCCGGTCGGCGTGTTTCGCACGCAGCCGGACGCCCCGCGGGTGCTGATCGCGAATTCCAACCTCGTGCCGCATTGGGCGACCTGGGCGCATTTCAACGAGTTGGACCGCCGCGGCCTGGCCATGTACGGCCAGATGACGGCCGGGTCGTGGATCTATATCGGCACGCAGGGGATCGTGCAGGGCACGTACGAGACCTTCGTGGAGGCCGGGCGGCAGCATTACGGCGGCGACCTCAAGGGCCGCTGGATCCTGACGGCGGGCCTTGGCGGCATGGGCGGCGCGCAGCCGCTGGCGGCGGTGATGGCGGGGGCCTGCTGCCTGGCGGTGGAGTGCGACGAAGCGCGCGCGGAGTTCCGCAAGCGGACGCGGTATGTCGACGAGATCACCCGCGATCTGGACGCGGCGCTTGAAATGATCGCCCGCTGGACCAAGGCGGGGGAGGCGAAATCCGTCGCGCTGATCGGCAACGCGGCCGACGTCTTTCCCGCGCTCCTGGCTCGGATGAAGGACGGCGGCCCGCGCCCCGACATGGTCACCGACCAGACCAGCGCCCACGACCCGCTGCACGGCTACCTGCCGCAGGGCTGGAGCGTCGGCGACTGGCGCGCCCGGCAGGAAAGCGAGCCGCAGGCGGTCGAGGCCGCCGCCCGCGCCTCCATGCGCACCCACGTGGCGGCGATGGTCGGCTTCTGGAACGCCGGCGTGCCGACGCTCGATTACGGCAACAACATCCGGCAGGTGGCCAAGGACGAGGGGCTGGAGACCGCCTTCGCCTTCCCCGGCTTCGTGCCCGCCTACATCCGCCCGCTCTTCTGCCGGGGCATCGGGCCGTTCCGCTGGTGCGCGCTGTCGGGCGACCCCGAGGACATCTACAAGACCGACGCCAAGGTGAAGGAGCTGATCCCGGACGACGCGCATCTGCACAAGTGGCTCGACATGGCCCGCGAGCGGATCGCCTTCCAGGGGCTGCCGGCGCGGATCTGCTGGGTGGGGCTGGGACTGCGCGACAAGCTTGGCCTTGCCTTTAACGAGATGGTGCGCACCGGCGAGCTGAGCGCTCCCATCGTCATCGGGCGGGACCATCTGGACAGCGGCAGCGTCGCCAGCCCCAACCGCGAGACCGAGGCGATGAAGGACGGCTCGGACGCGGTGAGCGACTGGCCGCTTCTCAACGCGCTGCTGAATTGCGCATCCGGGGCCACCTGGGTGTCGATCCACCACGGCGGCGGGGTCGGCATGGGCTTCAGCCAGCATTCGGGCATGGTCATCGTCTGCGACGGCACGCAGGATGCCGACCGAAGGATCGCCCGGGTGCTGTGGAACGACCCCGCGACCGGCGTGATGCGCCATGCCGATGCGGGCTACGACGACGCGCTGGACTGCGCGCGCGAGAACGGACTGAACCTGCCGGGGATCCTGTGAGGGCCCGGCTCCCATGGCGAGGAGGCACGAGATGACGACCGATACGATGCAGGCCGATCCCGGAACGATGATTTCGGACGCGGATGTGGAGGCCTTCGCCCGCGATGGCGTAGTGCTGATCCGCGGCGCCTTTGCGCCTTACGTGGACGGCGTGCGAGAGGCGATCGAGGCGAACAAGGCGAGCCCCAGCTGGCGCGAGCGGACCTATCGCCCCGACGACGGTGGCGCGCCCTTCTTCCAGGATTACTGCGTCTGGTCGAAGTTTCCGGGCTATTCGGCGCTGGTGAAGGCGTCGCCCATGCCGGCGCTGGCGGCACGGCTGATGAAGTCCTGCACGGCGCGGATCTTCCACGACCATATCCTCGTCAAGGAGCCGGGCAACTCGGTGGTGACCCCCTGGCACCAGGACCAGCCCTATTACCTGGTCGAGGGCGAGCAGACGGTGAGCTTCTGGTGCCCGCTTGACCCGATCCCGCAGGAGCGGACGATCGAGTACGTGGCCGGCAGCCATGCCTGGGGAAAGGCGTTCCGGCCGAAGCGGTTCGACGGGACGGACCTTTTTGAGGGTGATGCTTCCGAGGCGGTGCCCGACATCGACGCGGAGCGCGGCAGCCTCGACATGCGCGGCTGGGAGATGCAGCCAGGCGACGCGGTGGCCTTCCACTTCCGCACGCTGCACGGGGCGCCGGCGAACGCCTCGCCGGATCGGCGGCGGGTCGTCTCCGTCCGATGGGTGGGCGACGACGCGCGGTTCGTGAAGCGGCCGGGCAACACCTCGCCGGCCTTCCCGGATCTGCAGTACGAGGATGGCGCGCCCTTCGGCGGGCCGGACTTTCCGGTTCTCCACCCCGCGACGTGATCACCTAGAAGAGGATATTTCGATGGACAGACGGACCTTCTTCAAGGCCGGTGCCGCGGGGGCCGCGACGGCGACCCTCGCCGCCCCGGCCATCGCCCAGGACGTGCGGCAATGGACCATGGTGACGGCCTGGCCGAAGAACCTGCCGGGGCCGGGGGTCGCGGCGCAGATGCTGGCCGACCGGATCACCACGCTGTCGGGCGGGCGGATCCAGGTGACGCTCTATGCCGCGGGCGAGATCGTGCCGGGCAACGGCGTGTTCGACGCGGTGTCGGAGGGCACGGCGCAACTTTACCATGCGGTGCCGGCCTATTGGGGATCGAAGTCGAAGGGCATCCTGCTTTTCGGGTCGCAACCTTTCGGACTGCGCGCGGACGAGCAGGTGGGCTGGATGGCCCATGGCGGCGGCCAGGCGCTTTATGACGGAATGTACGCGCGGTTCGGGCTCAAGCCGTTCCTGTGCGGCAACTCGGGGCCGCAATGGGCGGGCTGGTTCCGCGAGGAGATCGAGACCCCGGACGATTTGAAGGGCCTGAAATTCCGCACCACCGGGCTCTCCTCGGAGATGTGCGCCAAGATGGGCATGGCGGTGCAGGCGATGGGCGGCGGCGCGATGTTCCAGGCGTTGCAGACCGGCGCGCTGGACGCGGGCGAGTTCATCGGGCCGTGGACGGACAGCGCGCTTGGCTTCCAGCAGATCGCCAAGAACTACTACTGGCCGGGGGTCGGCGAGCCTTCCTCGGCCGAGGAATGCGCGGTCAACATGGCGGAGTACGAGAGCCTGCCGGACGACCTGAAGGAGGTCGTCCGTGTCTCGTGCGAGAGCCTCTACAACCAGGTCTGGACCGAGTACGCGAGCAAGCACGCCGAGGCACTTGAGCAGATCACCGCCAATGACGGCGTGACCGTGCGCAAGCTGCCCGACGCGATCATCGCGGCGATGGGCGATGCCGCCGCTGAGGTGATCGACGAGTTGCGCCAGGACGACGACCCGATGGTGCAGGAGATCGTGGAGAGCTTCCTTGGCTATCGCGACCGGATCGGGCGCTACATGGTCTATGCCGATAACGGGCAGATGAACGCGCGGGCGGAGGTGCTGGGATACTGAACATCGCGCGGGCCGTGAGGGGGGAGGGGGGCTGTCTGCCCCCCGCCCGTTCCGGGCCCCCCCGAGGATACTTGTGGAACATCGAAGGTGGCGATTTTTCGGGCAGGGCGCCTCGGTGAGGGAGGGGCTGCTGCGCATCGCCGATGGGCTCGACCGGGTGAACCGGGGTGTCGGGCTGGCGGTGCGCTGGTGCGCGCTGGCCATGGTGCTGATTCAATTTGGCATCGTGGTGCTGCGCTATGCCTTCGGGGTCAGCGCCATCGCGGTGAACGAGAGCGTGCTTTACCTGCATGCCGCGCTTTTCATGCTGGGGGCTGGCTTCACGCTGCTGGTCGACGGGCACGTGCGGGTGGACATCTTCCAGGCGCGGGCCGGGCCGCGGGGCAAGGCGGCTATCGACGTTTTCGGGCATCTCGCGCTGCTGATCCCGGCAATCTCTGCGCTGCTCTGGTGGTCGTGGCCCTCGGTGCGCAACGCCTGGGCGATCCGCGAGGGCGCGATCTCGGTCGGCGGGATCCCGGGTATCTGGCTGCTGAAGGCGCTGATCCCGGCCTTTTGCGTGTTGCTGCTGGTGCAGTCGGCGGCGTGCCTGATGCGGCAGGCGGCGGTGCTGCTGGCGCGACGGGGAGCGAGATGAGCGGGGCGCTCGACCTGTGGATGTTCGCGGGCCTGATGGGCTGCATCCTGCTGGGCTTTCCGGTGGCGTTCTCGATCGCCGGGGTGGCCATCGCCTTCGCCTATCTCGGCTGGGTTACCGGCGCGATGAACCTGAACCTGCTGGGCGCGCTCGGTCAGCGGGTGTTCGGGGTGATGACCAACGACGTGCTGATCGCCATCCCGCTTTTCGTGCTGATGGGCGTGATGCTGGAGCGGGCGCGGATCGCCGAGGACCTGCTGGGCACGATGGGCCGGCTCTTCGGTGGGTTGCGCGGGGGCCTGGGCATCTCGGTGGTGCTGGTGGGCGCGCTCCTGGCGGCCTCCACGGGCATCGTGGGCGCCACGGTGATCGCCATGGGGATGATCGCGCTGCCCTCGATGCTGCGGGCGGGCTACGATGCGCGGCTGGCCTCCGGCCTCGTCTGCACGGCCGGCACGCTGGGGCAGATCATCCCGCCCTCGACGCTGCTGATCATCCTGTCGGACGTGATGTCGAACGCCTATCAGCAGGCGCAGTACGCGCAGGGGCTCTTCAGCATCCAGACGATCAGCGTCGGCCAGGTTTTCGCCGCGGCGCTGCTCCCGGGGCTGCTGCTGGTAGCGATCTACATCGCGTTCCTGCTGGTGGTGGGCCGATGGCGCCCGGCGGCGATGCCGCCCGCCGATTTGGGCGGAGGGCGGCCGGACCGGGCCGAGGTGATCGGCGCCGTGCTGCCGCCCGTGGGGCTGATCGTGGCGGTGCTGGGTGCGATCCTGGCGGGGATCGCGACGCCGACCGAGGCGGCCTCGGTCGGCGCGATCGGCGCGATCCTGATGGCGGGGGTGCGGCTGGGCGGGCCGCGCCGGGCGATCCTGGGCGGAGCCGCGGCGCTGGCGCTGCTGGCGGTGATGGCGGGGCTGGTGCCGGTGCGGTTCCAGCGCAGCGACATCACCGGAGGCGGGCAGCTTCTGGGGATCGCCTACGGCCTTCTGGCGCTGGCGGGGATGCTGGCCGTCGCTGCCGCGCTCTGGCGGGCCTGGCGGGCGGAGGTGCTTGCCCCGGCCCTGACCTCGACCCTGGTGGTGACCTCGATGATCTTCGCCACGATCCTGACGGCCAGCGTCTTCTCGCTGGTCTTCGTGGGTCTGGGCGGCGAGGAGCGGGTGGCGCGGATCCTCACCGCCATGCCCGGCGGCCCAACCGGCGCGCTGATCTTCGCGATGGCGTTGATCTTCGTGCTCGGCTTCTTCCTCGATTTCGTCGAGATCACGGTGATCCTGCTGCCCCTTGTCGCCCCTGTGCTGATCGGGATGGGGCACGATCCCGTCTGGCTCGCCGTCCTGATCGCGGTGAACCTGCAGACTTCGTTTCTCACGCCGCCCTTCGGCTTCTCGCTTTTCTACCTGCGCGGCGTGGCGCCGCCGGAGGTCACCACGGGCATGATCTATGCCGGCGTGGCGCCTTTCATCGCGCTGCAGATCCTCGGCGTGACGCTGATTTGGGCCTGGCCCGCGCTGGCCACCTGGCTGCCTGGCCTCGTCTTCTGAGCCGGCAGGAGGGCGCCTATGGCGGTCCGCCCCCTCGACGCTGCAGCGACAATACCCCATCTTTGTAGCGGACAGGCCTCGAAAAGGAGCGCCAGCATGCCCGCAGATCCGCCCGTACCGGCCAAGGCGCCCGACCTTTCGCGTAACGCTGCCCGCGCCGCGATCGGTGCGGCGGCGCAGCGCTATTTCGATGCGCGGCGGGCGCGGGTGCCAGGGTTCGTGCGGCGGCATTTCGGGCCGGTCGGCACGCTGCGGCTGCACCGCACGGCGCTTGGCCTCGACATCCTGCGCGCGCCGCTGAACGTGCTGCTCTCGCCAGTCTTCATACTCAGCCGTCTGGGCGGCTGGCTGGCCGGGCGGTTGGGCGCGCAAGGGGCCTCGCGCTGGCTGCTGTCGCGGCGGATCCTGCTGCCGACGGCGGTGGCGCGCCGGGTCGAAACTCTGATTGTCGCGGATCTGATGGAGCTGCCGGTGGAACGCGGCGACCGCGACGCGCTGGCCGAGGCGGTGCTACGGGCGCCGGCCGTTCGGGTTGCCGTGGCGGCCGAGGCGGGCGAGGCGGGGCTGGCGCGCCTGCAGTCGCGGGTGAGCCAGACGCTGGGGGACTACACCGGTACCCGCTCCGCCGTGGCGGAGATGACGACCGCGCTTGGCACGATGGGCACGGGTGCGGTCGTCTTCAAGACGCTGACGCCGGGGGTGGTGTCGATGGCGCCGGCGATCGCCGCGATCCTGGCGCATCAGGCGGCGGTGGCGGCGTTTCCGATGGGGGCGATGCTGGGGGGCATGTGGTATGGCTGGTTTCCGGCCTCGACGCCGGTGTGGATGTCGGCCGGGACGATCGGGGTGCTGGTGCTCATCGGCGCGACCGTCACCGCCTTCGCGGGGGTCATCGCCGATCCGGTCCAGTCGATGCTGGGCATCCACCAGCGACGGCTGAACCGCATGATCGACGCGCTCGAGACCGAGTTCACCGGCGACGACCCGCGGGCCTTCGCGGCGCGCGAACACTACCTGGCGCGAATGATGGACCTCGCCGATGCGGGCGTGGGCGCGCTTCGGGTGCTGCGCGGCGGGTAGGGGCCAGAGGGCGAGGCGCGGGGTGACTAGGCGCGCATACCGGCCGGCATGTGGCACGATAACCAGCCGGGGCGGGCGCGGCCCGGGGCTGCCCCTGGATTGCCTGGCCATTGCGGCCGCTGGGCCCCGTAGGTTCGGCAAGGACTGACCAAAATCCTCAGCCGACCCCGATCCCGGCCATCAGCCCGCCGTCGATCACGTGGTCGGAGCCCGTGACGAAGGCCGCGCGGGGCGAGGCGAGGAAGGCGATCATCTCCGCCACCTCCTCGGGCTCGCCGATCCGGCCCAGCGGGTGCGCGGCGCCGAAGCGGGCGAAGGCGGCGTCCACGTCCGCCTCCGGCCCGTCGAAGCGGCGGGCGGCGAGTTCCAGGATGGGCGTGCGGACGGACCCGGGGCTGACGGAGGTGACGCGGATACGGTGAGCGGCGAAATCCAGCGCCAAGGCGCGGGTCAGCGCGTGGATGGCGCCCTTCGAGGCGACGTAGGCCGCCACCCCGGCCTGGCAGGCATGGCCCTGCACGCTGCTGACGTTGACGATGGCGCCGCCGCGGTCGCCCGAGATCATGTGCGGCACGGCGAAATGCGCCAGCAGATGGATAGAGCCGACGTTGACCGCCAGGCAGCGCATGAAGGTCGCGGGGTCGGTCTCCACCGCGTCGCCGTAGGGATGGATCGCGGCGGCGTTTACCACAATGTCGAGGCGGCCGGTGGCCTCCATCGCATGGGCCACGGCGGCGGCGACCTGATCGCTTTCGGCCACGTCGGTGCGGCGGACCTCGATGCCCTCTGCCTCCAGTGCCGCGTTGCCGGCCTCGTCGATGCCGAGCGCCAGAACCTGCGCGCCGCCGGCGGCCAGGCGCAGGGCGGCGGCACGGCCGATGCCGGTGGTGCCGGTGACGAGGGCGGTCTGCCCCCCGAATTCCCGGCGCCCAAATTCTTGGCCCCCGAACTCCTGACCGGCAGCGCTCATCGCAACCGTTCCAGCATGTAGTTGAAGAGTACGGCGCCCAGGATCAGCGCACCGCGCACGACGTATTGCCAGTATTCGCTGACATTGAGCAGCGTCATGCCGTTGACCACGAAGCCAAGGAAAAGCACTCCGATGAAGGTGCCCCAGATGCGCCCCTTGCCGCCGAAGAGCGAGGTGCCGCCAATGATCACGGCGGCGATTACGTCGAGCTCCCAGCCCGCCGCGGCGGTGGCGTTGCCAGACCCGATCTGCGCGGCGATGAGGATGCCCGAGATCCCGGTAAGCGCGCCGGTGATGCCAAGCGCCATGGCCTTGACCGCCCAGATGTCGATCCCCGAAAGCCGCGCCGCTTCGGGGTTGCCGCCCACGGCATAGACCGACCGGCCGAAGCGGGTGAAGTTCATCAGGAAGTGGATGGCCGCGAAGGTCACCGCGAAGATGTAGACCGGGATCGGGATGCCCAGCCAGAAGCCCGAGCCGATGGAGGTGAACCACCGCGGGAAGGTGGCCAGCGGGAACCCCCCGGTGATGAGGTTTGCGAAGCCGCGCAGCATGGTGAGCATGGCCAGTGTGGTGATGAAGGTCGGCACGTTGAACCATTGCCGGATGCGCCCCGTCAGCGTGCCGATGGCGAAGGGCACGGCGATGGCCACGATGCCGCCGATGATCACCGCCATCAGCGCGCCGGTCGTGTCGGTCAGCGCGCCGGCGAACCAGGCGATGATGCAGCCCGCCAGAGCCACGCCGGAGCCCACCGAAAGATCGATCTCGCCGGAGATGATTACCATGGTCATGCCGAAGGCGATGATGCCCTGCATGGTGATGTTGCGCAGCACGTTCAACTGGTTGCCCATGGTGAAGAAGCCGGGCGCGCTCAGCGCGAGGTAGAGGTAGAGCAGCGCCAGGATGATCTCCATCGGGTAGCGCGTGAAGATCCCCCGGATCGCGTCGAGCGGGGAACGGGGGGCTGTGGGCCCCCTGTCGGAGAGCGTCATGGGCGGGTCACTTCCTGGTCGGGCAGCGGCGCGGGCGCGCCGATATGGGCGGGTGTGGCGGGGTCCGCACCGGTGTCCGTTGTGTGCGGCGCGGGCGCAGCGGCGCCGGTGTCGCGCGGGGCCATGCAGAGCGCGTAGAGCTCCGCGATGCTGGTCTCGTGGGGCAGCACCTCGGCCACGATCCGGCCCTCGCGCATCACCAGGATCCGGTCGCAGACGTCGATCAGCTCCTCCGCCTCGGTCGACACGAAGACCAAGGCGATGCCGGCCTGCGCCTCGCGCCACATGATCTCGAAGATCTGCTGCTTGGCCTGCACGTCGATGCCGCGGCTGGGCTCGTCGAAGAACATCACCGAGGGTTCGGTGTTGAGCCAGTTGCCGATGACGATCTTCTGCTGATTGCCGCCCGAGAGCGTGGCGGCGGGCAGCATCGGGTTGGCGACCTTGATATCCAGCTCCTCGATCTGGCGGGCGACGTAGGGCCGCTCGGCGCCCCGGGTGATGAGGCCGCCGGGGGCGATGCGCGGCAGGGACGCCATGCAAAGGTTGTCGTGGATGGGCAGCGGCTGAACCAGCCCCACCTCCTTGCGGTTCTCGGGCGTGTAGCCGACCCCGCGCCGCTTCATCTCGCGGGGTGTGGGCTTCGCCACCGGCTCGCCCTGCAGGACGATGGTGCCGCCGTCGTGCGGGTCGGCGCCGAAGATGGCGCGGAGGACCTCGGTGCGCCCGGCGCCGAGCATGCCGGCGAAGCCGAGGATTTCGCCGCGGTGCAGGGTGAACGACACGTCCTCGAACGCACCCTTGCGGGTCAGCCCGCGCACCTCCAGCACCGGCGCGCCCCGGCCTGCGGCGCTGGCGGCCGGCCGGCGCGCGCGGGCCACGTCGCCGAACATCATCTCGACGATGCCTTCGGGTGTGGCGTCCGCCATCTCCAGCCGCCCCACCAGCCGCCCGTCGCGCAGGACCGTGCAGGTATCGGCCACGTCGAACAGCTCCGACATGCGGTGCGTGATGTAGACCATCGTCACCCCGCGCGCCTTCAGCCGGGCGATCAGCGCGAAGAGATGCTCCACCTCCGCCTGAGCCAGCGCCGAGGTCGGCTCGTCGAGCAGCAGGATCGTGGGGTCGAACGACATCGCCTTGGCGATCTCGATCACCTGCTGCCGCCCCACGCTGAGGCTGCCCACGGGCACCCGCGGATCGATGTCGAGCCCCATGTCGGCCAGAAGCCCGCCGGCGTCGCGATGCACCCGCGCCCAGTCGATCCGGCGCAAGGGGCCGCGCGTGTAGGGCAGGCGGCCGAGATAGATGTTCTCGCCCACCGAGAGGCCGGGGACCAACGAGAGCTCCTGATGCACGGTGACGATCCGGTTCGCGAGCGCGTCGGCGGGAGAGCCAAGCGACACCTCCCGCCCGTTCGCCTCGATCCGCCCGGCATCCGGCTGCACCACCCCGGCCAGAAGCTTCACCAGGGTCGACTTGCCGGAGCCGTTCTTGCCCATCAGCGCATGGACCCGGCCGGGTTCGAACTCCGCCGTCACGCCATCGAGCGCGACCGTCGGGCCGTAGGCCTTGCGCAGACCCTCGACCCGGATCAGCCCCTCCACGGGATCAGCCCCGCGCAACGGCAAAGCGGCCCGGCCGCCGAGATGGCCGGGCCAGGGCCATCAGAGGCCGTCCTTGTAGGCCTGCACGGCGTCCATGTCGGTGCGGCCGAGGCCCTGCACCGGCACGACCACCTCGGCCTCGACCTCCTTGCCGTCGAGGCTGTCAAGCGCCGCCTTGACCGCCATGCTGCCCATCTGGAAGGGGTTTTGCGCGGTCACGGCCTGCAGGACGTTGTCGTCGTCCATGATGAAGTCGGCCAGCTGTTCGGAGCCGTCGATCCCGAAGACGAAGATCTGCCCCTCCTTGCCGGCGTTCCGCACCGCCTGCGTGGCGCCCACCGTGCCGCCCTCGTTGGCCGCGTAGATGACGTTCAGGTCGGGATTGGCGGTGATGATGTCGCCTGCCACGGAAACGCCCTTCTCGGCGAGCCAGGCGTCCTGCTGGCTGACGACCTCGATCTCGTTGCCCTCGCCCGCGGCCTCGAGGAACCCGTCGACCCGGTCGCCCGAGACCTCGGGCAGAAGCGCCTTGAAGCCCAGCGTCGCGACCTTGGCGGTGCCGCCCAGCTCTTCCTTGATGAACGCCGCGGCGGCCTTGCCGGTTGTCTCGCCCAGGTCGCGCTGGCTGGAATTGAGGTAGGAGACCGGGATGTCGCCCTCGACCGCCGAGTTGTAGGTGACGATGGTCACGCCGGCGTCCTTCGCCCGCTGCAGCGCGGGGGCGGAGGCCGTGGCGCTGATCGGCGAGATCACGATGGCATCGACGCCGCGCGCCACGAACGTGTCGATCAGCTGGACCTCCTTCTCGGGCTTGCTTTCGCTGTTGCCCTGCAGAAGCGTGGCGCCGGCCTCTTCGGCGGCGGCTTCCATGCCCATCTGGATGGTGCGGAAGAACTGGTCCTGCTGAAAGACGATCCCGGCGATCGTGCGGTCCTGCGCCTGGGCGCCGGTAGCGATCAGCGCGGCGGCTGTGAGTGTGAGTATCGTGCGACGTTTCATTGAGATCCTCCCGGATTGCGTGGGTCGTTTGGGGCTGCCGCGCGCCGGCTTGGCTGCGCGGGCTTCTTGGCGGGGATGAAATCCAGCCCCGCATCGAGGTGCCGACTCATGTGATACCGAAAGGCCAGCCCGTCGTCGTCGCGCATGGCGTCCAGCAGGGCGGCATGCTCTGATGTCGCCGCGTCGAGGGCGCGGGCCTGGGTCTTGCCTGTCTCCATCACGCGGCGGATCACCGGCTTCAGCATGGCGTACATCTCCGACAGGGTGCGATTGCCCGCGGCGTCGATCAGCGCCTTGTGAAAGCGGTAATCGAGCCGCGCGGCCTCCAGCGGATCGGTGGCGGTCCCCATCGCGGCGTTCAGCGCCGCCATGTCGGCCAGCAGTGGCCCGCGGGCCACCTGCGGCAGGGCGGGGGCGACCATGTCGAAAAGGTTCATCTCGATCAGCCGGCGGAAGCCCTGGATGTCGCGGAAGGTTTCGGCCGAGAGGTCGATGGCGAAGCTGAACGCCTCCATGATCGCGGCCTGCCGCCGGTCCGTCAGCACGGCGCCCACCTTCTTGCGGCTCTCCACCACGCCGTAGGCCTTCAGGATGCGGATCGCCTCGCGCACGGTGTTGCGGCTGGCCCCGAGCGATGCGGCAAGCTCCATCTCGGAGGGCAGCACATCGCCGATGATCAGCGCCTGGTCGCGGATGAGATCGCGGAGGCTGCCGACGACCTGATCGACCGCCGAGGCCTGCGAGCCGTCGGGCAGGGTCGCGTTATGGGTCGCGTCGTTGAGCATCCCGTCCTCCTGCCGCTAAGGCTAGCAAGAGCGCACGGAGGCGGCAAGCGTCTTGTAGGACTTAATTGGTGGCGAACTGAAGGAACGGCTTGTCAGAGCCGCGACCCTCGGTATGTTGTCCTTCAAAAGGGAGGGTGGATTGCGGGAGACGTGGCGCTGGTTCGGGCCGGACGATCCTGTTTCCCTGTCGCATGTGCGGCAGGCCGGCGCTGCAGGCGTCGTGACAGCCCTGCACCACATCTACGGCGCGCGGCGATGGAGCGCCGATGAGGTCGCGGACCGCAAGGCGATGGTGGAGGCGGCCGGGCTCACCTGGGACGTCTGCGAGTCGATCCCCGTGTCGAACGCGATCAAGCGGCGAAATGGCGACTGGCAGGGCGACATCGACGCCTGGAAGGACACGCTGGCCAATCTCGGCCGCGCGGGCGTGCCGGTGGTTTGCTACAACTTCATGCCGGTGGTGGACTGGACCCGCACCGCCCTGCGCTGGCCGATGCCGTGCGGCGCCCTGGCGCTGCGCTTCGACCTCGCGGATTTCGCGGCCTACGATGTGTTCGTGCTGAAACGCCCCGGAGCGGAGGCCGACTACTCGGATGCACTTCTGACCGTGGCGCACGATCGCCTGGCGAAGATGGACGACGCCCGGATCGCGACCCTGGAACAGACCATCATCGCCGGGCTTCCGGGCGGGGAAGACAGCCACGACCGCGCCGGGATCGCCACGCTGATCGAGACCTATGCCGGCCTGTCGCCAGAAGATCTGCGCGCCAACCTGATCGCGTTTCTGCGAGAGGTCGTGCCGGTGGCCGAGGAGTTCGGAATGCGCCTGGCCATCCACCCGGACGACCCGCCGCGCCCGCTGTTCGGGCTGCCCCGGGTGGTCTCGACGGCCGCCGATGCCGCGGCGATCCTCGCGACTATCGAAAGCCCGGCCAACGGGTTGTGCCTCTGCGCGGGATCCTACGGATCGCATCCGGCCAACGATGTGGTGGCGATGGCGCGGGCTCATGCCGGGCGGATCGCCTTCGTCCACCTGCGCAACGTCAGCAAGGGCGCGAGCGGCGGCTTCACCGAGGCCGCGCATCTGGATGGCGACGTCGATATGGTCGCGCTGATCCGGGTACTGCGGGCCGAGGAGCGGCAGCGGCAGGCGCAGGGCGCGCCGCAGCCGCAGATACCCATGCGGCCCGACCATGGCCATCTGATCGGCCCCGATAGCGAGGGTGCCACCAACCCCGGCTACCCCTATATCGGGCGGCTCCGGGGCCTGGCCGAACTGCGCGGAGTGATCCGCGCCGTCGATGCGATGGAGGCGGCATGAAGATTGGCCTCGGCCTCTATCGCGCCTCGCTGACGCCCGACAATCTGGCCTTCGCCGCGCAGGCGGGCGCGAGCCATATCGTGGCGCATCTTACCGATTATTTCCGGGGCCGTGACCCGAGCCTCACCAAGGGCGACGACAGCGACGGCTGGGGCGATTGCCGGGGCGATACGCCCTGGAGCTTCGAGGAGCTGGCCGCCCTCGTGGCGCAGGTCCGGGCCGCGGGGCTGGAGGTCGCGGCGCTGGAAAACTTCTCGCCCGCCTTCTGGTCGGACGTGCTGCTCGACGGCCCGGACCGCCCGGCGCAGATGGACGGGCTGAAGCGCTTGGTGCGGGATGCCGGCCGCGCGGGCATCCCCTGCATCGGCTACAACTTTTCCATCGCCGGGGTATGGGGCTGGACGCGGGGGCCCTATGCGCGCGGCGGCGCGATGTCGGTGGGGTTCGATGCGGACCGGATCGACCCGGCCACGCCGATCCCCGATGGCATGGTCTGGAACATGCGCGTCCGCGACGGGCGGCGCGATGCGGAACCGGTCCGGGTGACCGACGAAGAGCTGTGGCAGCGGCTCGAATGGTTCCTGAAAGAGCTGGTTCCCGTGGCCGAGGAAGCCGGCCTGCGCCTGGCCGCACATCCCGACGATCCGCCGATGGACACGTTGCGCGGTACCGCCCGGCTGGTGAACCGGGTGGAGAAGTACGACAGGCTTCTGGCGCTAGTCCCCTCCAGCTCCAACGCGCTGGAGCTCTGCCTGGGCTCGCTGCAGGAAATGCCTGGCGGGCCGGTCTACGGTGCTGTCGATCGGTTCGCGCGCGGCGGCAATATCGGCTACGTTCACTTCCGGAACGTTCAGGGAAAGGTGCCGCGCTATGCCGAGACCTTCGTCGACGAGGGCGATCTGGACATGGCCGAGATCGTGCGGATCCTGCGCGATGCCGAATACGACGGCGTGATGATCCCCGATCACACGCCCGAGCTCGCCTGCGGCGCACCCTGGCATGCGGGCATGGCGTTCGCGCTTGGCTACATGCGGGCGCTGTTGCAGAACGCCGATCGGCTGGGAGACGCAGGGAGCCCGCGAAGATGACCATCGGAACGCCTCAATGCCTCGTGCCCGCCGGCGACCGCTGCGGCGAGGGGATCGTCTGGGATGCCGACGCCGCGTGCCTCTGGTGGACGGACATCAACCGGTTCCTCATCCACCGCCACGATCCCGCGACCGGCGACACGCGGTTCTGGTTCTGGGAGGAGCCGGTGGTGGCGCTTTCGCTCACCGACAGGCCGGGCACGCTGCTGGTGGCGCTGGCCTCGCGGATCGTGATCTGGCGGGTCGAGGGCGACGTGCGCGAGGATCACGGCTTCGCGCTGGGGGGCTACCCGAGGGTGCGGCTGAACGACGGGCGCGCCGATCCGCAGGGGCGGTTCTGGATCGGCTCCATGAAGAACAACGTGGGCCCCGATGGGGAGCCGGGCGAGGTGGGGCTGGGCGAGGGCATGCTCTTCCGGGTGGGCGCGCCGGCCCCGATGCTCACTGGGATCGGCATCGCCAATACGCTTTGCTGGTCGCCCGATGGCGGCACCTTCTATTTCGCCGACACGCTGACGAACGCGATCGACGCCTATCCCTTCGACGCCGCCCAAGGCACGCTCGGGCCGGGCGTGCCGCACCTGCATGGCCATCCCCGCGGCCTTCCGGACGGCTCGGCGATGGATGCCGATGGATACCTCTGGAACTGCCGCTACGGCGGCGGCTGCATCCTGCGGATCGCGCCCGACGGGCAGGTGGCGGCCGTGATAGAGATGCCGGTGACGAACATCACCACCTGCACCTTCGGCGGCCCGGACCTGAGCGTCCTCTACATCACCACCGCGGCGGAGCCCGGAGAGCGCCTGTCCGGCGGGCTCTACGCGCTCGACGCGGGCGTTCGGGGCATGGTGGAGAACCGCGTGACCCTCGACGGCTAGCCAGGAAGGGCGACGCAGATGACCAGACCAAGGCCGACACCGGAGCAGATCGTGCTGATCGAGGCCCGCCTGCACACCGCCGTCCTCGGCGACGTGCTCGACCAGATGGGGCACCGCGCGCAATTCCTGCCGCCCGAGCTGCGGCCGCTGCAGCCGGGCAAGCGGCTGGTCGGCATGGCGATGACGGTGCGCGAAGAGGATACCGACGATCCGGACACCAACTTCGGGCGGATGTTCGAGGCGCTCGATCAGATCGGCCCTGGCGAGATCTATTTGGCCGCCGGCGGCTCGCCCAGCTATGCCATGTGGGGCGAACTGATGAGCCGCACGGCGGCGGCGCGCGGGGCGGTGGGCGCGGTGGTGGCGGGCTACATGCGCGACACGCCGCTTGTCCGCGATCTGGGCTTTCCGGTCTTCTCGCTCGGCTCCTACGCACAGGACCAGCGCGGCCGCGGGCAGGTCACCGGCTATCGCTGCACGCTGCAGGTGGGCGCCGTGACGGTCGAGGACGGCGACGTCGTGGTCGGCGACGAGGACGGGGTCGTGATCGTTCCGTCGGCGGCGCTGTCCGAATGCCTCGACCGCGCCGTGACGAAGCTGGGGATCGAGGACGAGATCGGCGAGCGGCTGGCCGGCGGCGCGGCTTCGGCCGCGATGTTCGCGGAATACGGGGTGATGTAGGGCGGCCTCCTGCGTGAAGGCCGCCCTTCGCCGGTCAGGCGGCCACGCTGCCGCAGCAGGCCGCGGCGATCGCGTCCACATGGCGGTGATCCGTTCCGCAACACCCGCCGAAGACCCGCAGGTTCGGCAAGAGCTGCATCAGCTCGCGATGATCCCGCCTCAGTTCGCCGGGGTTGCCGGCATCGAGCGTCTCGGCGGCATCCAGCGCCGCGTGGCTGAGCCGGGAGGCATTGGCCCGGATGCCGCGGATCCGCAGCCGCCAGGGATCGTCGCCCGCCACGACATCGCGGAAATGCGCGGGATGGGCGCAGTTCACCATGAAGTAGGCCGGGGCAGCGAAGCTCAGCGCGTCGACCTCCTCGATGGCCTCGCCGAGCGGCTGGCCGCTTGGCAGGCGCCCGTCGGTCTCGACCGTGAAGCCGATGGCGCAGGGCAGGTTTGCGGCCGCGGCGGCGCGGGCGATGCCCACCGCCTCGCCGGCGTGGGTCATGGTCAGAGCGGTGACCATGTCGACCCCGCCGCGCTCGAACGTCGTTACCTGGTCGGTGTGGTAGTGCTTGGCCGCGTCCGGCGACATCTGCTCGGCGGCCGAATAGCCGTCGCCGCGCGGCCCGATGTTGCCGCTGAGCACGAAGGGGGTGCGCGGGGCGTCGAACCTGTCGCGCAGGGGCGCCAGAAGCCCGATGGCCGCCATGTTGGCCTGCGCCAGGGCCGCCGGCGCATAGCCCATCCGCGCGCCCCAGTCACGGCTCGCCCGCCATGTGGGCGTGTCGAGGATGAAGCCAACGCCGCGCTCCAGCGCGAGGCCCGCATAGCGGAGGTAATACGCTGTCAGCGTTTCGCGCCCCTGCGCGCTGCGCAGCAGGTCGAACGCGGCGAAATGCGGAAGGTCGAGGCCGTCGTGGAAGATCAGCGTCGTCTCCAGCCCGCCATCGGTCAGCAGCCGCGTCTCCCCCAGTTGGGGAAGGGCGTGGCGGTAGCGCGGGGCGGTCATCGCATGTCTCCGATTGGCAGGATGGGCCGCACACGGGGCCTTCCGCGATGGCCGGGATGCGCCAGCCCGATATCGGCGCGCAGGTGATCGCCGAAGGCCTCCCAGTTGGCCATTCTATGCTCGGCGGCGCGGCGCATGCGGCGCCGGGCGGCGGCGGTGCGCCAAAGATCCTGAAGCAGTGCGGCAAGGCGGGCGGGGTGCGGGGCGAACGCTGGCGCGGGGTGGGTCATGAATGCCATCCTTTCTGAACGAGACGAGCGGGCGGGGCCCGCGATGGCACCGCTTGCCGCACGTTCGTGGAAACGACCGTGGTAACCAGCGTGAAAAGGGCCGCCCGCCGCGTGGTATCGGCAGACCGAGGCGGCGGGTGCGGCCCGCATCTGGCTGTCGCAGGGCCATCCACTCAGGCGGCGCACGACGCCTGCGCCACGCCCGCGCGCCCAGGCGGCCACGCCGCCCCCTGCCTTGGCCGGGCACCTCCCGTCGCTTGCGGCCGCATCCACCGCGCCCAGCGAGACCGCCGCCGACAGGGTCCAGGCGCGCCGCCGCCGATCCCGTCATCCCCATTCGATCCACCCTGGCCCAATCTTCCCGCCCGGCCGCCCCCCGTCTCTTTGCCTCTCAAGTATCCCGGGGGGCCGCTCCGCAGGGGCGGTGGGGGCTGGCCCCCTCGAGCGCCAGCCTCACAAATGCCCGCATTCCTGTATGGACCCCTGCGAGAAGCAGGCCCCATTCATGCTGGCACCTGTGCGGGCGGGCTTGCCGGGCGCCGCTTGCTGCGGTCGGTGTGCGCGGGCGAAGGGGCGTCCAGAAGGCGGTTGCATCCGGTGCGGCGCGGGGGGAGTCTGCGGCCGAGCCCCCGCCCGCCGAAAGGATCCGCCCATGAGCGATACACGTGCCAACCGCCGGTTCCGGTCGCAAGAATGGTTCGACAACCCCAACAATCCCGGCATGACCGCGCTTTACCTTGAACGCTATCAGAACAGCACCTTCACCCGGGCAGAGCTGCAATCGGAACGGCCCATCATCGGCATCGCGAACTCCGGCAGCGATCTGGCGCCCTGCAACAAGATCCACGTCTTCCTGATGGATCGGATAAAGGCCGGCATCCGCGATGCGGGCGGCCTGCCGATGGAATTTCCAGTCCACCCCATCCAGGAGACGGGCAAGCGGCCGACCGCGGCGCTTGATCGCAACCTCGCCTATCTGGGGCTGGTCGAGGTGCTGCACGGCTATCCGATCGACGGGGTCGTGCTGACCACGGGCTGCGACAAGACCACGCCGGCGATGCTGATGGGGGCGGCCACCGTCGATCTGCCCGCCATCGCGCTCAACGGCGGCCCGATGCTGGATGGCTGGTGGCAGGGCAAGCGGGCCGGCTCGGGCACGATCATCTGGGAGAGCCGGCGCCTTTTGGCGGAGGGCAAGATCGACTACGAGGAATTCATGGAACGGGCCTGTGCCAGCGCCTCGTCGATGGGTCATTGCAACACGATGGGCACCGCCAGCACGATGAACGCCCTCGCCGAGGCGCTCGGCATGACCCTGCCGGGCAACGCCGCCATCCCGGCCCCCTTCCGCGAGCGGATGGCGATGGCCTATGCCACCGGCCGGCGCGCGGTGGAGATGGTGCTGGAGGATCTCAAGCCCTCAGACATCCTGACCCGCAAGGCCTTCGAGAACGCGATAAAGGTCTGCACCGCCATCGGCGGGTCGACCAACGCGCCGCCGCATCTGGCGGCGGTGGCGCGTCATGCAGGCGTGGAGCTGACCGTGGAGGATTGGCAGACCCATGGTCTCGACCTGCCGCTGCTGGTCAACATGCAGCCGGCGGGCGAGTATCTGGGCGAGAGCTTCTTCCGCGCGGGCGGGGTGCCTGCGGTGATCGGCGAGCTGCGCGAGGGCGGACACATCCACGAGGACGCGATGACCGCCAGCGGCAAGCCGATGGGCGAGGCCATCGCCGGCGCCCGGTCCGCAGATCAGGCGGTGATCATGCCGCTCGACGCGCCGCTCAGGGGCAGGGCGGGGTTCCTGGTGCTCAGCGGCAACCTCTTCGACAGCGCGCTGATGAAGACCTCGGTGATCTCGGCGGCCTTCCACGAGCGGTTCCTCAGCCGGCCGGGGCACGAGGGCACCTACGAGGCGCGCGCGGTCGTGTTCGAGGGGCCGGAGGATTATCACGACCGCATCAACGATGCCGCCCTGGAGATCGACGAGACGACCATGCTCTTCATCCGCGGGGTCGGCTGCGTGGGCTATCCGGGCTCGGCCGAGGTGGTGAACATGCAGCCGCCCGACGCCGTGATCCGGGCCGGGGTGAACCACCTGCCGACGGTCGGCGACGGGCGGCAGTCGGGCACGTCGGAAAGCCCCTCGATCCTCAACGCCTCGCCCGAGGCGGCGGTGGGCGGCGGCCTGGCCTTTCTGCAGACGGGCGATCGCGTGAAGCTCGACTTGAACGCAGGAACGCCTGAACGCCGTCGTCGATGCGGGCGAGTGGGAGGCGCGCCGCGCCGCCTGGAAGCCGCCTGCCCTGCACAACCAGACCCCCTGGGAAGAGATCTACCGCACCCATGTGGGCCAGCTGGCGCAGGGCGGCTGCCTGGAACTGGCGACGGCCTATCAGCGGGTCGCCCGCGAGCTGCCGCGCGACAACCACTAGGGGAAGGCCATGGCCGACCGGACGATCCTGATCACGGGCGCCAGCGCCGGCATCGGCCGGGCGACCGCGCGGGCCTTCCTGGAGGCCGGCTGGCGCGTGGCGCTGGTCGGGCCGCCGCGAAGAGGCGCTGGCCGAGACCGCCGAAGGCCATGCGGCGGCACTTGTCCTGCCTTGCGACGTCACCGACGCCACCGCGGTGACGGAGGCGTTCGTGGCGGTCGCCGCGCGACTGGGGGCGGCTCGACGTGCTCTTCAACAATGCCGGGACGAGCCTGCCGTCGCGGCCCATCGACGAGATCGAGGTGGCCGACTGGCAGGCGCTTTGCGACGTCAACATCACCGGCATGTTCCTGTGCGCCCGCGCCGCATTCGGCCTGATGCGGCGGCAGGACCCGCAGGGCGGGCGGATCATCAACAACGGCTCCGTCTCGGCCCAGATGCCGCGGCCCGGTTCGGTGCCCTACACGATGTCGAAGCACGCGGTCACCGGGCTGACCCGGACGCTCAGCCTCGACGGGCGCGCCTTCGGCATCGCCTGCGGCCAGATCGACATCGGCAACGCGCTGACGGAGATGGCAGAGAAGATGACGAAGGGCGTGCCGCAGGCCGATGGCAGCGTCGCGGTCGAGCCGGTGATGGACGTCGGCAACGTGGCGCGCGCGGTCCTGCACATGGCCAGCCTGCCGGCCGAGGCCAACGTGCAGTTCATGACCGTGATGGCGACGGCGATGCCCTATATCGGGCGTGGGTAACGGCCCCGCTCAGGCCGCCGCCAGCCCCTTTGCCTTCGCCGAGGCGCGCAGCGAGAACGCTACCGACCCCGCGATCAGCACCCAGAGCACCACGGCGATCCAGCTCTTGGTGAAGAAGATCGACAGGGTCCCGAAGCTCTCGAGGCTCTTGACGAAGTAGATCTCGGCCGACGGTCCGAGGATGAAGCCGATCACGAAGGGCGCGACCTCGAGCCCGATCTTCGCCATGGCCCAGCCCCCGATGCCGAAGATCAGCAGCGTCCACACGTCGAACATCACGCCGTAGTTGATGCTGTAGGCACCCACGACGCACATCATCACGATCACCGGGTAAAGCAGGTGCTTGGGCACGGTCACGATCCGCGCCAGCCATCGGATGGCGCCCAGCATGATCGCGAACATCACCAGGTTGGCGAAGAGCATCGCGACGATGATCACCTCCCAGGTGGTGGGGTTGTTGCCGATGAAGAGGGGGCCGACCTGCACGCCCTGCAGGGTGAAGGCGCCGATCAGGATCGCGGTCGCGCTGTCGCCGGGGATGCCGAGCGACAATAGCGGCACCAGCGCGCCGCCGGTCAGCCCGTTGTTGGCGGCCTCCGAGGCGACGATGCCCGAAGGGTTTCCCTGGCCCATCGTTTCGGGCTCTTTCGAGAACTGCTTTGCTTGGCTGTAGGAGAGCAGCGACGCCGCGGAGCCGCCGACGCCCGGCAGGATCCCCACGAACGTGCCTATGAGAGAGGATCGCACCAGGTTGACCTTCTGGGTTCGGAAGACCGAAAGACGGAACGGCGCGCCCCGGCTGAGTGCCGCGCGGGTCAGCGAGGGTGCGCCTTTCAATCCGGCCTCGGCCTCCAGCAGGATGGTCGAGAGCCCGAAGACGCCGATGAGCATCGGCAGCAGCGAAAAGCCGCCGTCGAGATAGTATTCCATCCAGGGCGCCATCAGGCGGTATTCGCCGTTTCCGCCCGAAGAGATGTCGTAGGCGCCGATCAGGCTCACCAGCACGCCGAGCACGCCCGAGAAGATGCCGACCAGAAGCGAGCGGCTGAGCGCGGCCATGACCGTGAGCGCGAAGAAGATGATCAGGAACTTCTCCACATAGCTGAAGCGGATCGCGAAGTCGGCCAGCGCCGGGGCGAAGAGGTAGAGCAGCGCAAGGCTCACCAGCCCGCCGAAGAGCGACGCCCAGATGCCGATCTTCAGCGCGCGTTCACCCTCGCCCTTCTGCGCCATCGGGTAGCCGTCGAACGTCGTGGTCAGCGATGAGGGCGTGCCGGGGATGTTGAGCAGGATCGCCGGCACCAGCCCGCCCGAGATGCCGCCGACGTAGAGCCCCAGCAGCAGGCCCAGCCCGTTCTCCAGCCCGAGCGCGTAGGTAAGCGGCAGGCAGACGGCCACCGCCATGGTCGCCGTCATGCCGGGGATCGCGCCGAAGACGATGCCGATGCCGGTGCCCGTCGCGATCAGCGCGAAGAAGAGCGGGGTGAGAAGGGGAAGCAATTCGCCCATCGCTCAGGGCAGGCTGATGTTGAAGGCCCGCGCCATCACCAGCCAGACGCCGAAGGGGGCGAGGATGGCGGTCGCGGCGGCGATGATCAGCGTGGGGCGGGTGCGCAGATCCATGAAGAGCACGGCCAGCGCCATCACGAACGGCACCGAGCAGATCAGGAAGCCGAGGCCGGTATTTGGAAACATCCGGCCCACTGCCGGAAGGGCGAGGAAATAGACGACGATCAGACCAAGGGTCCCGCCGAACCGCATTGGGTCGGCGATGCCAAGCCCGCCGCCGCGCAGCCCCCCGGCGATGGCCCGCCAGCGCGTGGCCAGGATCGCCAGCCCCAGCAACGCCAGCAGCCAGATCACGAGCGTGGGAAACAGCAGGTGGGAGCGATCGAAATCGACGCTTGCCGCGAAGGGATCGCCCATGCCTGCTGCCCCGCCACGTCGCCCCGGCTCAGCTTGCGCCTTCGGTAATGGCGCTGATGACCTCGCGGTACTGGTCGCGCTTGTCGCTGAGATAGGCCTCCGCTTCCGCCGAGGGTTTGAAGTCGGGAATGAAGAACGAGGCCTTCTGCTTCTCGGCGATGGCGCCGTCGGCGAAGATCTCGGTCAGGGCCGTGTCGATTGCGTCGACCAGCGCCTGATCCATCTCGGGGTTGTAGAGAAAGAAGAATTCCTTGTCGAAGGTGAAATCCTTCTCGCCGTCCTGGGTCACGGAGACTTCGGGCGTGACGTATTGCAGAAGCTCCTCGCGGTCGGTGTCGCCCATGCCTTCGGGGTTGGCCTGCTGGATCGTCTCCTGCCGGGCGGTCAGCCAGACGAAGCGCATGGCCCGCCTGTCGTCGGCCTCGAGCTGCGTGAACTGCTCGTTGGCCTGGACGGAGCCGTTGATCAGGTCGGCCTGGTCGTCGAACAGCAGCTGGTCCTTGTCGGATTGCGAGCCGGTGTTCACCGCGGCGATGTTCTCCTCCATGCCCGGGTGCTCGATGCGCACGGCGTTCTTCAGCGCCGAGAAGCCGATCTCGGAGACCCCGCCGGGCTGGATCGCCACGCGGATGCGCTCGCCGTTGCCGGCCGCCGCGATGATGTCGGCCATGGTCTCGTAGGGGCTGTCCTTCGGCACGAGATAGGCGTTGCCGGGATTGATCGCGATGGTCGGGCCGATCTTCCAGCCCTCGAACGGGTCGGCGTAGCCCTTCACGCCGTAGAGATTGCCCAGATAGGCTTGGTCGTGGAAGATCATCATGGTGTTGCCGCTGCTGTCGCGCTCCAGTGCCTTGAATGCCTCGGAGGCACCCGTCGCATCCACCTTGACGTTGATGTCCAGATGGTTGGCGAGGGCCTCGGCCACGATAGCGCTGTTCTGGTAGGTGTCGCCGCCGGTGGAACTGGAGCCGATGACGATGCGCAGGTTGCGCGGCATGTCCTGCGCGGCGGCGAGGCTTGCCGTCATCGCGGCGGCCCCGGCCAGGGCGATCAGTTTCTTCAGCATCGTCGGTCTCCTCCCCAGGAAATCCCGCCCCAAGGGGCGGGGCGTTCGAAGGAAAGGATCGCGTCGGTCGGTCAATTTGTCAACATTGGTCATCTCTGCGTGACAGGTCTTACGACTCGCGACGCCCTCACCGCACCTCGAACCAAGGGCCGGAACCTTCCGGCCATGGGGCGCGCGCCTTGAAGTGGGCCGGGGCCTTGAAGACGTAGGGGTGCCGTGCCGCGGCCTGCTCGTCGATATCCACGCCGAGGCCCGGCGCGTCGGGGATCAGCATCTGCCCGGCCTCGATCACGGCGGTCTCGCGCACCACCTCGCCTCGCCACGGCACGTCGATCATCATCGTCTCGAGATAGGCGAAGTTCGGAATCACCGCGGCCAGTTGCAGGGTCATCGCGTTGCCGACAGGGCCCATCGGGTTGTGCGGCGCTATGGGGCGGAAGGACGTCTCCGCCAGCGTGCCGATGGCCTTCATCTCGGCCAGCCCACCCACGTGGCAGACATCCGGCTGCCACCAGTCCAGCGCGCCGCGCGCCGCGACCTCGGCGAACCGGAAACGGTCCATGTAACGCTCCCCGCCCGCCACGGCGACGGGGATGCGCGCCTTCACCTCGGCCAGGACGTCGAGGTTGTCGGGCGGGGTCGGCTCCTCGAAGAAAAGCGGCCGCCATTCGGCGATGCGCTGACCGACCTCGACGGCTGTCGGCAGGTCGAGCCGCCCGTGCCCTTCGATCATCAGCTCCACGTCCTCGCCCACCGCGGCGCGGACCTCGGCGATCTGGTCCATCGCGGCGCGGCGTTCGGGCCGGGTCATCCGCAGCCACGCCTTGCCGAACGGGTCCCATTTTACCGCGCCGAAGCCGCGGTCCACCGCCACCCGGGCCGCGTCGCCCTGAGAGGCGGGGCCGGGGATGCCCTGCGCCGGCGACCAGTTGTTGGCATAGACTGGCACGCGGTCGCGGCCGCGGCCCCCCAGCAGCTCGTAGACCGGTACGCCAAGGGCCTTGCCCTTGATGTCCCACAAGGCCGCCTCGATCCCCGAAAGCGCCGAGCGGTTGACCACCCCGGTACGCCAGTAGCTGTCGCGGGTGATGGTGCGGGCGTGATGCTCTACCGGGAACGGGTCCTGCCCAACGAGGTAGTGCGCGATGGCCGCGACCGTGGCGACGACCGCCTGCTCGCGGCGCTCCACCGTGGCCTCGCCGATGCCGTGGATGCCGGCATCCGTCTCGATCTTGACGATCACCCAGTTGGTGCGATGGGCATCGACAACGATGGTGCGGACGCGGGTGATCTTCATGACCAGAGGGCCCTGTCGAGATCGCCGTCGAATTCTGCGGAGCCGAAGCCGCCGCCCTGCAGGTGATCGCCGATGGGGTCGGGCTTCAACGCCTCGTTCTGCTGCAAGGCATAGTCGCGGTGATCTTCCGCGCGGTGCTCGGGGCGGTAGCCGAGCGCGAAGGCCGGCGCATTGTCCCACCAGCTGCGGGCATTGTCGGAGGCCCCGAACACGATGGCGTTGTGCAAATCCGGATGCTCCAACCCGATGGTCGTCAGCTGGAACAGATCTTCGGGATGGATCCAGATCGACAGGCGGCGCAGGTCGGCTGGCTTGTCGGAGACGTTGCCGATGCGGATCGACAGGCAGCGCATCCCGTGCTTGTCGGCATAAAGCGCGCAAAGCGCCTCGCCGAACGCCTTGCTGAGGCCATAGCGGCCATCGGGGCGCACGGGATCGTTCACGCCGATCCGCCGGTGCCGCGGATACATCCCGATGGCGTGGTTCGACGAGGCGAAGACGAAGCGCTGCACCCCCGCCGCATGCGCCGCGCTCATGACGGTCTGCATCCCCTGGATGTTGGACGCGTCGACCACCTCCCACGGCGCCTCCACCGGCTGGCCGCCGAGATGCACGATCCCGTCGACGCCCGCGACCATCGCGGCCACGGCCTTCGCATCGTCCAGCGTGGCCTGCCGAAACTGCTCGCCCTCCTGCAGGTCGTCGATCTCCTCGCGGTCGCTCAGGATCACGCGGTCATAGCGGGCGCGCAGCATCGGGCGCAGGCGCGAGCCGATATCGCCCGCCGCGCCGGTCAGAAGGATGATCTTGGTCATGGAAAGGGGCTCCTGGGCCGCGGGGGAAGGGGGTCAGTCACTGCCGGGCTCGGCGAGCACGACCAGATTGCCATCGGGATCGCGAAGGCGCAGCAGGCGCACAGGATCGCCGCCCTCGATGGAGGGGCCCTCGATGCCCCGCGCCATGAGCCGCCCGCGCTCGTCATCGAGGCCGGTCACGATCAGGGTCATCGTGCCCCGGCCGGCATGGCCCGCGTCCTCGAAAAGCTGCAGGCCCGCGCCGGCGCCCTCGTGCCATTCCGCCAGGCCTTCCATCGGCCGCGCGTCGGGCGGCCGGCCGAAGAGCGCGGTGAACCAGACTTCGCTTGCGGCAAGGTCCCGGCAGCTGAGATGGGCGAAGAGGCGCGCGATGGGCATGATCGGTCTCAATAGATGTCCGGCTCGCCGGCCGCGGCGCCGAACCCGGTTTCCAGGAAATCGAAGTCGCAGCCGGTATCGGCCTGGCTCATGTGCTGCGCCGCCATCCAGCCATAGCCGCGGCCGAACTTCGGCCCCGGCGGGATCAGCGCGGCGCGGCGGCGGTCAAGCTCTGCCTCGGCCACGTCCATGTCGAGCGTCCGCTCGGGCACGTTCACGCGGATCGTGTCGCCGGTGCGCAGAAGCGCCAGCGGCCCGCCCACATGCGCCTCGGGCGCCACGTGCAGGATGCACGCGCCGTAGCTCGTGCCCGACATGCGCGCGTCGCTGATCCGCAGCATGTCGCGGATGCCGCGGCGGACCAGAGCCACCGGGATCGGCAGCATCCCCCATTCCGGCATGCCCGGCCCGCCAAGCGGCCCGACGCCGCGCAGGACCAGAACGGTATCCTCGGTGACGTCTAGGTCAGGGTCGTCGGTGGCCGTCTTCATCGCCGCGTAATCGTCGAAGACCAGCGCCGGGCCTTCGTGCACCTGCAGGTGGGGCGCGCAGGCCGAGGGCTTGATGACAGCACCGTCGGGGGCGAGGTTGCCGCGCAGCACCGCCAGCGCGCCCTCGGCATAGATCGCCGTCTCGGGCGTGCGGATGACGTCGTCGTCGTACACTTCGGCACGCGCGATCACGTCCGCCAGCGTCTCGCCGGAGGCGGTCATGCACGTGGTGTCCAGCCTGTCCTCCAACCGGCTCCACAGCCCCGGCAGCCCGCCGGCATAATAGAAATCCTCCATCAGGTACGTGCTGCCCGAGGGGCGGATATTGGCGAGCACCGGGGTCACGCGGCTGGCAGCGTCGAAATCGTCCAGCGTCACGTCGTGCCCCGCCCGCCGCGCCATGGCGATCAGGTGGATGATCGCGTTGGTCGAGCAGCCCATCGCCATCGCCACGGTGATGGCGTTGTCGAAGGCCGGGCGGGTGAGCAGCCTGTCGGGCGTGACCCCCTCCCAGACCATATCGACCGCGCGCCGCCCGCAGGCCGCCGCCATCCGCTGGTGCCCGCTGTCGGCGGCGGGGATGGAGGAGGCGCCGGGCAGGCACAGGCCCAGCGTGTCGGCGATGGCGGTCATGGTGCTGGCGGTGCCCATGGTCATGCAATGGCCGTAGCTGCGCGCGATGCCGCCCTCGATGTCCGTCCAGTCGCGGTCGGTGATCTGCCCCGCGCGCCGGTCGTCCCAGAACTTCCAGGCGTCGGAGCCGGAGCCCAGTACGCGCCCCTTCCAGTTGCCCCGGAGCATCGGCCCGGCGGGCAGGAACAGGAACGGCTGCCCCGCGCTGATCGCGCCCAGCACCAGCCCCGGCGTGGTCTTGTCGCAGCCGCCCATCAGCACCGCGCCGTCGATCGGGTGGCTCCGGATCAGCTCTTCGGTCTCCATCGCCAGGAAGTTGCGGTAGAGCATGGTTGTGGGCTTCACGAAATTCTCCGCGAGGCTGATCGCCGGCAACTCCAGCGGAAAGCCTCCCGCTTGAAGGATCCCGCGCTTGACCCATTCGGCGCGTTCCCTGAAATGAGCGTGGCAGGGATTGATGTCCGACCAGGTGTTGACGATCGCGATCACCGGGCGGCCTTGCCAATCCACGGGGTCGTAACCCATCTGCATCGCCCGGCTGCGATGCCCGAACCCGCGCAGATCGTCGTGGGCGAACCAGCGGGCGCTGCGCAAGGTCGCGGGATCGCGCCGCCGGGGCGTCTCGCCGCGCGGGCCGCCGGAGGGCACGGGATCGGGCAGGGGGCTGTCTTCGTCCATGGGCGCACTCCGCTTTGTCCGCAATCTAGACGCGCCGCGACCGGGTTGTCAAAAGTCGTCAGCAGAGATTTGCAGATCGTTGACAAATTTCTCCGGTTGCCTAGGCTGATGGCGGTATCGGCTGGGAAGATGATGTGATGGCAGAGCCCGCGATGAACAGCGAAGCGAATGCGGGCGCCGATGAGACGCTTCGGCGATTGCGGGATGTCAGCGTTGCGACCCTCACGACCGCGCTCTTCAAACGCGGGTTTCGCAACGCTTACCTGCAGAACGTTCACCGCCTTTCGCCGGGGCCGAACATGGTGGGGCCGGCCTATACCATGCGCACGATCCCTGCCCGAGAGGACCTCGACACGCTCGACGTGTTCCGCGATCCGGCCAACCCGCAGCGCAAGGGCGTGGAGGAATGCACGCCCGGCGCGGTTCTGGTGGTCGACAGCCGCGGCGATGCGCGGGCGGCCAGCCTGGGCGGCATCCTGGCGCGGCGGCTCCAGCATCTGGGCTGCGCCGGCATCGTCACCGATGGCGGCTTTCGCGACAGCCCCGACATTGCCGGCATGGTAATGCCCGCCTACCATTCTCGCCCCGCTGCGCCCACGAACCTTACCCGGCACCACACCGTTGCGCTGAACGAGCCGATCGCCTGCGGCGGCGTCGCGGTCTTCCCCGGCGACGTCATGGTAGGCGATGGAGAGGGGGTTGTCTGCCTGCCGGCGCATCTGGCGGCGGAGCTGGCGGAGGAAGCCTTCGAGATGACCGCCTTCGAGGACTACGTGGAAGAGCGGGTGAGCGCGGGCGACAGCACGTTCGGCCTTTACCCGCCCACCGACCCCGCGACGCTCGATCGCTTCGCCGATTGGCGCCGGGCCAATGGGCGGTAATGCCCATGGGGGCTAGGGCGGCGCCGGCGCGTGACTGGTCGCTCGCCGATCAGGTCTATGAGCAGGTGCTGACGCGGATCGTGCAGGGGCAGTATCCCCGCAATGCCAAGCTGCCATCGGAAACGGCGCTGAGCGAGGATCTGGGCGTCTCGCGGCCGGTTCTGCGTCAGGCCTTGAAACAGCTGCGCGAAGACGGGGTGATCGTGTCGCGGCAGGGCTCGGGCTCCTACGTGCAGCGGCGGCCCGACAGGGCGATGCTGGCCTTCGCGCCGGTGGGCTCCATTGCCGACATCCAGCGGACCTTCGAGTTCCGCGCCATCGTGGAGGCCGAAGCCGCCGGGCTCGCCGCCCTGCGCTGGACAGAGGCAACGATGGCCGCGATGACCCGCGCGATGGAGGTGCTGGACCGGACCATCGCCGCGGGCTCGCTCGGCTCGGAGGAGGACGAGGCGCTGCACCTGGCGATCTGCCTGGCGGCCGACAACCATTACTTTCCCTCCACCATCACCTCGATGCGCAGCCAGATTATCGCCGGCATGAACCTGGCGCGGAACCTCTCGCTGACCCGCCCGAGCGCGCGCCTGACCCTGGTGCAGAACGAGCACCGCACGCTGATGGCGGCCATCGCCGCCCGCGATGCCGCGGCGGCGCGCGACGCCATGCGCGCGCATATCGTCAACGCCCGCACCCGCGTCTTCGAAGGCGCGCCGGAGATCGAGGGCGGCGCCGCGGTGGCGGACGCCGATGCAAGGAGCACGCCATGAAACGCGACCCTGTCACCGCCGCCGACATCGCCGCCTCGGTCTGGGCGGTGCCGCCGCTGGCGCTCGACGAGGGCGGCGGGATCGAGGACGCGGCGAACCGCGCGCTTGTGGATCACATGCAGGCCGGCGGCATCCGCACGATCCTCTGGGGCGGCAATGCGAACGTCTACGGGATGGGCGCGGCGCGCTTCGCCGATCTGATCGACCGGATCGAGGGTTGGGTCGGCGCGGATGTCTGGGCGGTCCCTTCCGTCGGGCCGGATGCCGGCCGCCTGCAGGATCAGGCCGCCGTGCTGCGCGGTCGTGGCTTCCCGGCGGCGATGCTTCTGCCTTATGCCGGCCCGCGCGATGCCGGCGGAACCGAGGCGGCCCTGCGCGGCTTCGTGCAGGCGGCGGGGGTGCCCGGCATCCTCTATCTCCGGCAGGCCGACTATCTGCCTCCGGCGCGGATCGCAGCGCTTGTGGATGCGGGCGAGGTTGTGGCGGTCAAATACGCCGTCGAGACCGGCGACCTGACGCAGGACCCCTATCTGGATGCGGTCCTGGCCGAGGTGCCGCGCGACCGGGTCGTCTCCGGCATCGGCGAGATCGCGGCCCTGTCGCATGTGCCCACCTTCCGGCTGGCGGGGTTCACCGCGGGCGCCGTCTGCATCGCGCCGCGCCGGGCGATGGCGGTACTGGCGGCGTTGCAGGCGGGCGACGCGGCCGAAGCGCAGGCGCTCACCCGGGCAATCGAGCCGCTGGAGGCGCTGCGCGAGGCGCACGGCCCGATCCCGGTGATCCACGAGGCCGTCACGGCTTCGGGCATCGCCGCGATGGGCAGGATAGGGCCGCATTTCTCGACGGTGGGCGAGGCCGTGCGCGCGCGCATCGCCGAAGCCGTGGCCCCCCTTGTCGAAGGCGAGGCCAAGCTGGCTGCCGCGGCCTGACCGGGTGCGCATCTCGGCCATCGAGACAATTCGCAACGCCAATTGGTCGAACTTCCTCTGGCTGCGGATCGAGACGACGGGCGGGCCGTGCGGCCTTGGCGAGACGTTCCGCCATCCCGTCCCGGTCGAGGCCTACATGCACGACGTCATCGCGCCCTTCCTTCTGGGCCGCGACGCGGGCGCGGTGAACCTGATCGCCCACGACCTGCGGCACCACGGCGGCCTGCGCTTTCTCGGCTATCCCACCCGCTCGGTCGAGATCCGCGCCAATTCCGCCGTCGACATCGCGCTGTGGGATCTGCGCGCGCGGGCGGCCGGCGTGCCGCTGTCGCACCATCTGGGCGGCCCGGTGCGCGACCGGATCATGATCTACAACACCTGCGCCGGCCCGGGCTACAACACCCAAGGCGGGGCGGCCCGCGCGCGGATGGCCGGCGATGGCGGGGCCGGGGGCGCGCCCGACGATCTGACCCTGCAGCGCGACGACCCGGGCGGGCTGGCGCAATCGCTCCTCGCGGAGGGGATCACCGCGATGAAGATCTGGCCGTTCGACGCGGCGGCCGAGGCCACCGGCGGGCGCCACATTCCGGGCGCCGAGCTGCGCGCGGGGCTGGCCGCCCTCGCCGCCATCCGCGATGCCGTGGGCGATAGGATGGACATCCTGCTGGAATATCACGGCCTCTGGGCACAGGCCCCGGCCCGGCGCATCCTGTTGGAGGCCGATGCCTATGCCCCCTTCTGGCACGAGGATCCTGTGCCGATGGAGAACCTGACCGAGCTTGCCGAGTTGCGCCGCGCCAGCCGCACGCCCATCGCCGGCAGCGAGAGCCACGGCACCGCGACCTGGGTGCGCGACGCGCTGGCGGCGGGCGCGGTGGACTACGTCCATACCGACATCGCCTGGACGGGCGGGATAAGCGAGGCGATCCGCGTGGCGCATCTGGCCGCGGCCCACGGCAAGCTCATCGCCCCGCACGACTGCACCGGGCCGGTGACATGGATCGCCAATCTGCACCTTGCGATGGCGCAGGTGAACGTGCTGTGGCTGGAGAGCGTGCGGGCCTATTACCAGGGGTTCTACGAGCAACTCGTTACGGAACTGCCGCGGATCGCAGGAGGGCAGGCTTTCGCCATGGAGGGGCCGGGCCTCGGCACCGCGCTCTCGGAAGAGCTGGTGCGCCATCCAGGCACCGCCATCCGCCGCAGCGAAGCCTGAAGCTCAGAGCCCCGGCATCACGTGCGCGGCGATCCCGGTCACCCCGGGGCAGTGCAGTGCGAAGATCCCGCCGGCCTGCGAGTCTTCGGGTTCGCCCGGCGTGCGGATCGAGGTGACGAAGAGCGTGCCGAGGTCGGGGCCTCCGAAGGCGATCCGTGTGGGCCGCTCCACCGGCATCTCCACCACCGTGTCGACCCGGCCCTCCGGCGTGATGCGGTTCAGGCACCAGCCGCCGACGCCGGCCATCCAGTAGCCGCCCTCGCTGTCCACGGCGCCGCCGTCGGGCCGGCCGGGCAGATCGGCGGTATCCAGAAGCACCCGCCGGTTGGACCATTCCCCGGTCTCGACGGCATAGTCGAAGGCCCAGATCGTGCGGATCGGGGCGAAGCTGTCGGAAACGTAGGCGGTGCGGCCATCGGGCGAGAAGGCAAGGCCGTTGATCACGTGGAAGCCGCGCATCACCTCCCGCGCCTCCGAGCCGTCGAACGCATAGAGCGTGCCTGTCGCGTCGTTGGGGTCGGCGCCGCCAAGCGGCATGGTTCCCGCGAGGAACCGCCCCGCGGGGTCGGTCGTGCCGTCGTTGAAGCGGTGGCCCCTGTCGCCCGGGCTCGGCCCGCCGAGCGGCGTCAGCCCGCCATCCGCGGGATCGAGCAGATGGAACCCGTCCGTCAACGCCGCGACGATGCGGCCAGAGGCCGTTTCCGCCACGCAGCCCACGGGCCGCTCCATCTTCCACACCTCGTTGGCGCCTGTTGCCGGGTCGAAACGGTTGACCCGGCCCGCGGGGATATCGACCCACAAGAGCCGCTGCATCGCGCCGGACCAGATCGCGCCTTCCCCAACGGTGGCGCGTATGTCCAGCACGCAGTCGACGGCCGAAGCGGGGATGGTCCTCACGATGTCGCTGGCTCCACGTAGCGGCCGCGCAGATGCATCCGGCGGCGGGTCGGGTCCGGGTGCGGCACGGCCGAGATCAGGGCGCGGGTGTAGGCGTGGCGGGGCGTCGTGCAGACCTCGCTCGCGGGGCCGAGCTCCACCACCTCGCCCTGCCGCATCACCGCCACCCGATCGCAGAAGTAGCGCACCACGCCGATGTCGTGGGCGATGAAGATGTAGCTGAGGCCGAGGCTCTTCTGCAACTCGATCAGAAGGTCCAGCACCTGCGCGCGGATCGAGACGTCGAGCGCGCTCGTGGCCTCGTCGCAGATGACGATCTCGGGATCGAGTGCTATGGCCCGCGCGATGCCCACCCGCTGCCGCTGTCCGCCGGAGAACGCATGGGGGTAGCGCTCCATCACATCGGCGGGCAGGCCGACGCGCTCCAGCAGGTCTGCCACGCGGTCCTGCAGGGCGGCGCCGCTGGCGATGCCGTTGTTGCGCAGGGGCTCGGCCACGATCTGACCCACGGTCATGCGCGGATTGAGGCTGCCATAGGGGTCCTGGAAGATCATCCTCACCCGGCGGCGGTAGCGCGCCAGCGCCGACCCCTGCATCCCCGCCAGATCCACAGCCGCCTCATCGCCCAGATACGAGACGTTGCCCGAGGTCGGGGGCAGGACGCTGGCGATAGCGCGGCCGAGCGTGGTCTTGCCGGAGCCGCTTTCGCCCACGATGCCGAGGCTCTCGCCCCGCATCAGGGTAAGCGACACATCCTTGACCGCATGCAGGGGCGGCGGCCGGCGTCGCAGGAACTTCTTCTGCCCCGGAAAGGCGACCCCAAGCCCCTCGACCCGCAGGATCGGGTCGGGCGGGCGGGCCAGCACCTCCGCCTCCGGCGGGCGGATCGCGGCGCGGCGTTCCAGCTTCAGCACGCTGTCGAGAAGGGCGGCCGTATAGGGATGCTGCGGCGAGGCGAAGAGCGGCTCGACCTCCCCGGTCTCGACGACCTTGCCGGATTTCATCACCACCACGTCGTCGGCGATCTCGGCGACCACGCCCATGTCGTGGGTGATGAACATGATCGCCATGCCGTAGGCGGTCTGCAGTTCCTTCATCAGGTCGAGGATTTCGGCCTGGGTGGTGACGTCCAGCGCGGTCGTGGGTTCGTCGGCGATTAGCACCTGCGGGTTGCAGCTGAGCGCCATGGCGATCATCGCGCGCTGCCGCATGCCGCCGGAGAACTCGAACGTATAGCGGTCGATGGCGGTTTCGGGCTCGCGGATCTCCGTCCGGCGCAGAAGCTCGATGGCGCGGTCACGGGCGTCGGCCTTGCCAATCTTTTCGTGCAGGCGGATCGTCTCGATGATCTGGTCGCCGATCGTGTGAACCGGGCTCAGGCTGCTCATCGGCTCCTGGAAGATCATCGCAATGTCGCGACCGCGGATGCCGCGGATCGCGGCGGACCGGGGATGCAGCGAGGTGACGTCGATCATGCCCTCTCGCCCGCCCGCGCGCGGGGCGCTGCGCAGCCGCACGGTCCCGCCGACGATCCTGCCCGGCGCATCTAGGATCTGCAGGATCGACCGCGCGGTGATCGACTTGCCCGATCCGCTTTCGCCCACGATGCAGGTCGTCCGCCCCCGGCGCAGGCGGAACGACACGTCGTCCACCGCCTTCGTGACGCCGAGGCGGGTGGGGAAATGCGTGGCGAGGTTGCGCACGTCGAGCACCACGTCTTCGGGCAGGGCCGCGACGACGGGGGCGCCCTGATGCGAAGTGTCGCTCATGTGGTGTAGGGATCCGCGGCGTCCCGCAGACCGTCGCCAAGGAAATTGAACGCCAGCACCGTCAGAACCACGGCGCCGCCCGGCACGAAGAGCCAGGGGCCCAGCACGATGGAGCGCACGTCCTGCGCTTCCTTCAGGAGCACGCCCCAGCTGATCGCGGGCGGCATCAGGCCGAGGCCGAGGAAGCTCAGTGCCGTCTCCGCGATGATCATCAGCGGTACGGCGAGGGTCACGCTCGCGATGATGTGGCTGGTGAGCGACGGCAGCATGTGGCGGAAGATCACCCGGCCCTCGCTGGCGCCGTCGAGCCGCGCGGCGATAACGAAATCGTCGTTGCGCAGGCTCAGGAACCGCCCGCGCACCACCCGCGCCAGCTCCGTCCAGCCGACGAGACTGACGATCAGCGTGATCACGAAGTAGCGCAGCTCGATGGGCCATGTGGGGGGCAGGGCGGCGGCGAGCGCCAGCCAGACCGGGATAGTCGGCAGCGACAGTACGAATTCCACCACCCGTTGTACGATCGTGTCGACCCAGCCGCCGAAATACCCCGCCAGCCCGCCCAGCCCGATCCCGACAACGAGGCTGAAGGCAACGCCGACCAGTCCGATGGACAGCGACAGTCGCGCGCCCTGAATCGTACGGCTTAGCATGTCGCGGCCGAGGCGGTCGGCGCCGAGAAGGTAGAACCGTTCGCGCGGGTTCACCGGAGCCAGCAGGTGCCTGTCCCCCGGGATGAACCCCCACATTAGGTAGGGGTCGCCCTTCGCGAAAAGGCCCAGCGGCACGATCTCGCCCGTGGGCGCATAGGTGGTACGCAGGGTCTTGGGATCGCGCGTGCGCTTGGTCTCCTTCACATGGAGTTGCAGGCGCCAGCCCTCTTCGGCGCGGTGCACGAAGTGGATCGCCTGCGGAGGATGGAACCCGCCGCGCCGGTCGGTAGAGGTGGGATCGAAGGGTGCCAGGACCTCTGCGAAGAGCGCGACGGTGTAGAGCAGGACGACCACGATCAGCCCGGCCATGGCCAGCTTGTGCCGGCGAAACTTCCACCACATCAGCCGCCACTGCGAGGCCCTGTCGGCTTGCGCGGCGGGGGCCGGAACGCCGCCGGGGGCGAGCGTTGCGTCAGTCATAGCGCACGCGCGGGTCGAGCACGGCCAGCAGGATGTCGGAAAGCAGCATGCCGAAGACGGTGAGCCCGCACATGATCATCAGGATGCCGCCGGCCAGATACATGTCCTGCGCCAGCAGCGATTGCAGCATCAGGGGACCCAGCGTCGGATAGCCCAGCACCACCGCCGTCACCACCGCGCCGGAGATCAGCGCGGGGAAATAAAGCCCGATGATCGAGATGAAGGGGTTGAGCGCGATGCGGACGGGGTATTTCAGGATCAGCCGCCATTCCGGCATGCCCTTGGCGCGGGCGGTGGTGACGTAGGGCTTGCTGAGCTCGTCCAGCAGGTTGGCGCGCATGATGCGGATGAGGCTGGCGAGGATGCCGGTGCCGAGGACCAGGATGCCGATCCACAGATGGCTATAGAGATCGAGCACCTTGCCGAGCGACCATGGCTCTCCCTCGTAGGCGTCCGAGAAGAGCCCGCCCATGTGCACGCCGTAGAAGCGCGCGCCGATGTAGAGGATGACGAGGGCGAGCAGGAAATTCGGCGTAGCCAGGCCCAGGAAGCCGAAGAACGTCACCACGTAGTCGCCGACCGTGTATTTACGCACGGCGGAGTAGATGCCGATGGGCAGGGCGAGGCCCCAGGCGAAGACGAACGTCGACAGCATAAGCACCAGCGTCATCGGCAGGCGGCTGGCGATCAGCTCCCAGGCGGACTGGTTCCATTCGAAGGACTGGCCGAAATCGCCCTGGACGAGGCCGGTCACCCATTTGCCGTACTGCACGTAGAAGGGTTCGTTCAGCCCGTAGCGCTCCCGCAGCAGCTCGATCTTGCCCTGGTCGATGCTCTCGTTCGAGGCGGCGAGGTTCGCGACGTAGGTGTTGAGGAAATCGCCGGGCGGCGCCTGGATGAGTGCGAAGACCACGATCGAGAGCGCGAACATGAACGGGATCGTCCAGATCAGGCGCCGGATGACGTAGCCCAGCAGCATCGCAAGCCTCCCCTTCCTCGGTCGGGCCGCGGAAGCCCGTGCTCCCGCGGCCCGGCGCGCCTATTCGGCGAAGTAGTATTGTTGCGGCAGGGTCGGGCCCGGGTCGGGATACATCCAGCCCGATGGGAATTCCCGCGGCACGTTGCGCAGACGTTTGGAGACGATGGCCGTTTTGGGGGCATCCGTCGTGACGCCGAACACCTCGAACTCGTCCGCCGCGATCTGGTGGATCTGGCCGAAGAGCTCAAGCTGCTTGGCGGGGTCGGCGGTGGCCTTATATTCCTCGTAGAGGGCGTAGCGGTCCATCATGCTCTGCGGCGGCTCCTCGCCGGCCGTTCCGCCGGAATTGTACCATTCCGTCCACGCTTGCCCGAAGAACGACCCTTGGGGGTGGACCGTCATCACGTTGCGGGGGTCGAGCGTGGGGTCAAGACCGCCGGACAGGGTCCAGACCTTGACCTCGAAATCGTTGCTGTCGATCCGCTCGTAGTAGAGCGTTCGCTCCATGGTGTTGACGATGGCCTCGACCCCGATGTCGGCCCAGTAGTCGACGATCAGCTCCATCGCGTCGACCCATTCCACCACCAGCGTGGGGATGACATCGACCGAGAAGGACAGCCGCTCGCCGTTCGGAAGCAGGCGATAGCCCTGCGCATCGCGTTCCGTCAGGCCGAGGCCATCGAGAAGCTCGTTGGCCCGGTCGGGATCGTATTCGGTGAACTGCCTGCTCAGTTGCTCGTTGTAGAGCGGGGTGCCCTCGTTGGCGCCCATCTGCCAGGGTTCGCCTTGGCCCTGCCAGACCAGATCGATCAGCTCGTCACGGTCGATCCCGAGGGACAGGGCAACCCGGAAATCCTTCTCGCGGAAGAGATCGTGAAGCGCTTCGTTCTTCGTCGTCTGGTTGACGAAGAAGCCCATTGCATTGGCGTTGGAGGGCGTGCGGGTGTAGATGTCGTAGCCGCCACGCTCGGCGTTCTCGTAGTAGACAGGCGTGTTCTTGGCGGCATCGAGGTGCCGCGCCTGCATGTCGATCTCGCCGGCGATCACCTGCAGCACGAGGCTTTCGGCATCCTGCTCCACCCCGAACTGCAACCGGTCGATATAGGGCAGTTGGTTGCCTTCGGTGTCGACCTGCCAGAAGTACGGGTTTCGCTCCAGCACCACGCGCGTGGCGTCGCCGGTATAGGCCTCGTCGGTGACGATCCAGGGGTCAAGCGTGGGGCGCTCCGGGTTGCCCCAGCGGGCGGGAACCTCCAGGTCGCCGCATTTGCGGCGGAAGAGATCGACCCAGTCCGCAGCGCCTTCGGCCTCGATCAGGGTCGCGATGTCTTCGTTGTACTTGGGCACGAACTGCTGGCAGTAATGCTTCGCCCAAAGCACCGGCTCCTGCCCCAGGGGCGTGGCGAGCTGTTCGAGAAACTGGCCGTAGGGGCCGGCGAATGTCAGCTTCACGGTGGTGTCGTCGATCTTCTCGGCCTGCATCCGCTCTTCCGCGATCACGTATCGGGAGGGGGGCGCGGCGCCGTAGAAATCGGCGTCGTTGAGCAAGTCGTCGACGAAGAAGAGCACGTCGTCGGCGGTGAAGGGCGCGCCGTCAGACCATTTCATGCCCTCGCGCAGGTTGAACGTGTATTCGGTCGCGTCGTCGCTGACCTCCCAGCTTTCGGCGACGTTGGGCAGAAGCTCCGAGAACTGCGGATCCCAGCGGGTCAGGCCCTGGGGCGACATGATCCGCAGGATGTTGTTGTGATCGGAAGACCCGCGCAGGCCCCGCCGCAGCGTGCCGCCATAGGTGCCGACGCTGTCGAGCGGGGTGACGACCTCGGGAGAGGCAGGCAGGCGCTCTGCCACCGGGGGCAGGCTGCCGGCGGCGACCCTTTCGGCAAGTCCGGGGGCTTCATTGTACTCAGCCGCCCCGAGCGGCGTCGCCATCAGGCCCGCCGCCAGCAGGGCCGCGGCATTCCATCGCCGGTAAAGTCCCATTATTGTCATCCTCCCATGATCCCGCCCGGGCAGGCCCGGACAACTACGGAGGCTGGCGATCTTTCGCCGCCGGGCCGCCGCGTGATCAGCTAAGCGCCCGGAGGGGGAACCTGTCAAACAATTTTACAAATTCTGCCGTCTTGATTTACTTATTCGAACGGCTTTCTTGACGGGTGGCATGGGTTTGAGGAGGGCCCGAGGGTGGCACCGGGATCTGAGTGCTCATGGCCAGGCGCACCAGTTCCATCCGGTCGCGGCAGGCCAGCTTTGAGGATGCCGCCGCTATATGGCGCTGGAGGCTTTCGGCGCCAAGGGATTGCCGCTCTGCGATCTCTTCCACCGGCATGCCGCGCACGAGATGCTGGCAGATGGCGGCTTCGGCCGTGGTGAGGCGCCCCAGGGCCGCCAGCCCGGCGGTCGAAAGGCGTGCCTCGTCCTCGGGGTCGACGACGAGGACGAGAACGCTGGACTGGCCGGGCCTGTCGTGCGCGGCGCCCTTCACCGGCGCGGTCCTCACGATCAGGGGCAGCCGCTGGGAGCGGCGCCGGAGGCTAACCATCGATTCCGCCGCCGCGGCGTCGGGATGCGACGCCCGCTCCATCGCACGTCGCAGCGTTGCGGCATCTTCGGTATGGACAGCGCCGGCGATGCCGCCGAGGCCGGTCAGCCCGTCGCGCTCGCGGGCGATCTCGTCGAACCGGCGGTTGGGGGTGATGATCCGGCCGCCGGGCTCGCAGAAGGCCGCTCCGAAATCCAGCCTGTCGAACAGCTCCAGCAACATCGAGAAGCGCTGGGTCAAGCCTGAGACGACCCGCCCGGATTCGATGGTCTTGCTCAGCAGCCTCGCCACCGTCGACATCCGCCTGCGCAGCTCCCGAGGCACCTCCGCCCCGATCTGCGGAAGATGCATTGCGGCCATATCCAGGGCGGGGCCGATGCTGTTCAGGCGCATTCCGCTGCGCGACTTGGCCTCGCTGGCCGCCAGTAGCCGATCGCGGAACGGGTTCGGCGGGAGATCGCGGTCGTGATCGACGGACAGAAGATCGATCTCGCGCCGAAAGGCATTCTGGGGTGCCGCAGCCGCGCGGGAATACATGAATTCTTCCTCGGGGGGGACGCCCTCGGCCATGATCGCGATCAGTGGCGCCCCGAGGCCACGCATCGAAGACCCGGCATGCACGATCGGCGCGGCATGAGCCTGCAAGTCGTACTGATAGACGATGAAGGCCGAAGCCCCCATGCGCGTCGCGATCTTGTCGCACAGACCTTCCCATCGAGCGGGGTCGGCGATGGTTTCCATGGCGCTTTCGGCAATGTCTATCAGCTCGTCGTCCATCTTGACCTGCATAGTTTTGGCCAATGCGACCCGGGGGCGTCCGCCCTTCCGGAGCAAGGTTCGAACGAGGTGTTTTTAGCTCAGGACACCTTACCAAACGAAGAAAGTTCTGCGTTCGGAATGTATTGCAGGCCTTCTGAGATCTACAGGTTATAGATGATTTTCAATAAACTCGGAGTTTAACTGGATGAAACGATCAACAATCGCTTGAGCAGGCAATACTCGGTCGACGTAGGCAAGGTCCTCGCACGTTCAACCCTGGTATCTTAACTGACAGCCAAGCCGCCTATCAGAATCCTTATGTCCTGCTTCCCCCGTAGCCAAAAACTTTCAGGTCGTTGACTGCGTGATCCGACCGAAGGTATTTCCGGGCGTCGATAGAGGGTGGGCACATCGAAGGTGGAATATCGCCTTCCATCACCGAGATCGGCATGGGTACGGGAGTTCAGGCACGGACGGTAAGGCGCTTTCCAGTCCATGAGCATGATCTGATAGAAACTAAGCTAATCTCCGGACCTGCTGATCAGATTGCCTGATTGCCATGCCGATTTGGCAAGCCTAGAATGGCGGCTGGCTGCGAAGCGTGCCGTGCCTGCGGCGTTTCGATGAGCCGATCGAGTTGGGTAGCCTGGTGGGGGCCTAGGAGCCAGTCGATCGGGCGCGCAGGCAGGCGCACTCATCCTTCGGCGATCGCCACCGGCGCCCGATGAAGGAGGTACCGTAACGCGTTCCTGAAGATGTGGATGAACTCACCATGAAGTGGGTCAACTCTGGCGAGGGCTGCGAACGGTCTACCGTGGTCCGAGCATTTTATTTCGGGCGGCCAGAAGTACAAGATAACCTCGTCGAGCGCGTCGGACCTGCGCCTTGGTCCGCCCTGTCCTCAAACCGATGGCGGCTCATGGCGAACCGATCAACCGCCGCGAGGCTGGCAAGCCCCAGCAATCGTCGTCGATGACCGCCATGATTGCGAAGGAATCCCCGCCGCATCGGCAGGCAAGTGATGTCCGCGCGCCAGACTGCGTTGTCCAGTTCGACCCGCCGCCCGCCCATCGGATCCGGGTCGGTTCTGTGAACCTTCACTGGCTCGCTGGTGTTCGGCTGCAATACATCGGCTAGAGAACCGCCAAGCGCATCAAGCGCCGACCCGCTCAGGCTTCACAAATGGAATTGTACTTAGTTCATACAGTCAAACCTGCGTCGGTCAGCAGGTTCCGAAGCTCAGTTGCGAGGGTCACCGGGTCGAACGGCTTGCTGATGATGCCGATCGCCCCCATGCCCATCAGATGGTCGACCAGAGCGCGTTGCGCCGCGGCCGTCATGAATATGACGGGAATGTCGGATGTGTCGCCGCGTTCGCGCAGGACCCGAAATAGGCTTGGTCCGTCCATATCAGGCATCATGACGTCGAGCAGGATGATGTCGGGCTTTGTGGCCTCGATCCGGTTCAGTGCCGCGGCCGCGGAACCGGCAGTGTCGACCTCGAACTGTGGATCCAGCTCCAGGGAGAGTTGAGCGATGTCGCGGATGTCGGGCTCGTCGTCGACGTGGAGGACTTTCATGTCATTTTTCCTTTTGCAGTTCTCTCAGGCGGCGGTTGAGCTTGGATTGCCGTCTGTTCGCGATCGCGGCAGCGCGGCCAGGACTTTCCTGGCCACGTCCACCTCCGAAACGCGGGATTTCGTCAGAACGGATCCGACGCGGTCATGAATGTCGGGGGTGATCTCGTAGGCTGAGAAGATGATGACCGGCACGCTGTCGGGCAGGTCCGCAAGCAGATCGACTCCGGATCCGTCGGGGAGGTCGAGATCGAGCAGGACCAGATCAAGGTCTTCCTCCGCGATCCGTTTGCGGGCGCTGGCAAACGAAGTGGCGCTGGTCAGGCGAACACTTTCTCCGATGTTCTGGCGCAAGATCTCCTGGAGCGACGTATCGTCCTCCACGTAGAGAACGTGGGGGCAAGCTTGCGCAATCGACGTGAAAGCCTGGTCCAGGGCTTCTCTCAGGCGGTCGCCATCGAGCGGCTTTTCCAACCAGTCGATGACGTCGGTGGCCGAGCCCGAGATGAGCTCGGGCGTTTCAGAGACCTCGCCCGAAACCACGATGACCGGTAGATCGCGTGTGCGTGCGTTTGACCTGATCTTGCGGAAAAGGTCGGACGAGGGCACGGTGCTCATGTCGATGACGAGGGCGGCGTAGCTTCGCTCAGCGATGAGATCGAGGGCGAGCTCGATGTCGGGGGCGACGTCCGTCGTCAGCTCGTCATTTTCGAGCGACAGTCCGACCGCCTGGGTGATCTGCGGATCGGAGCCGCAAACCAGAATGCGGCGAAGCTGTGGAAGCGCGGCCGAGGCGGCCGGCTCCGAAGCCGCAGACCGCTCGAGCGCGGGCAGATCGACATGGAATGTGGTACCGGCCCTCAATTCGCTCTCGAACCAAATGGTGCCCGACATCGCCTCCACGAGGGCCTTGGAGATGTTGAGGCCAAGCCCGGTCCCGCCTGCCTTCCGCGTCGAAGAGGTCTCGGCCTGGGAGAAGCGATCGAAGATCCGGGCTCGGAACTCCGCCGGGATCCCCGGCCCCCGGTCGCCCACTGAAACGCGCAGATGCCCATCCACGCGGCGCAGAGAGATCGTCACGATGCTTTCGTTGGGTGAAAACTTGATTGCATTCGACAGGAGGTTTGCAAGCACTTGGTTGAAGCGATCGGGATCGACGCTCGCCAGGCATCGCGGGGCGTCATCGGTCAAGGCGAACCGGATGGCTTTCTCGGGCAGATAACTCTGGGCCATGGTCACGGCGTGATCGATGAGCGGGCGAAGCTGCTCCTCGCGCAACTCGAACTGCATCTGGCCGGAATGGATCTTTTGTATGTCGAGAATTTCGTTAATCAGCAGGACCAGTCGCTCGGCGTTGCGGTTCGCGATCTCGAGCATGCGCGCGACTTTGGCAGGCAGATGGTCGGGAGCGCTCGCCACGACCAGCCCAAGCGCACCGCGGATCGACGTGAGCGGGGTACGTAGCTCGTGGCTCACGGTCGCGATGAAATCGTCCTTCATGCGCTCCGCCAGCTTTTGCTCCGATACGTTGCTCATCGTGCCGTCCCAGACGTGGCGGCCGGACCGGTCGACACGCTTGCCGGCGTCGATCCGCAGCCAGATAACTCCGCCATCGGGGCGGACGCATTCGAACTCGAGCGTCAAGGGCGTGCTGCTCGCCGCCGATACCCGCATCTGAGATACGAGGTCGTCCACCGTATGCGTCCCGGCGATCGGGCCGAGCGCGTCGATCGATGCGACTAGCGCCTGCGGCTGTATCCCGAGCAGGCGTTCTGTGGCATTGGAGACGAAGGTGAACCGTGGCTTGCCGGCCCTGTCCATGATCAACTGGAAAAGGATCGCCGGTGCGTTGTCGGCGATCGCGTCTATTTGCGCCTGCTTCTCGTGTCGCTCGGCAATGGCGATCTGACGTTCCTGATCGCGCAGGACCATGGTGCCGAAAAGCGCGGCGGCCAGGAAATTCGTCGGGATCGCGAGCGCGTTTGAAACCAGGAAGACGCTCCACGGGGCTGAGCTGGCCCAGAGAAGGATAAGCGTCGGCGCAATGCCGGCGACGGCCGCCTGAGCGATGATGAAGGAAAGTGAGAGCTTGCGGCCGGCGATGCGGAACCACCACACCCATAAAAGGGCGGCAATGCATCCGGTTCCAAGTATGTAGATCGCGCCCGGCACGGCTCCGGTTCCGCCATACATCAATCGCACGATCGCGAGGGCCGGCGCAGTTACCAGGACGCTGAGCGGCCCGCCGAAGGCGGCCGAGAGGGTGATGACCGCGGCCCGCGGATCTGTCCGGATGCCTGGCACAAGCTCGACCGAATTGTTCATGACGATGATGCCGACAAAGCCGAAAAGTATGCCCATGAGCACGCTGCCGAGCCACGGCCGTTGGGCGAACCACTCCCGGAGGCTGGAGATTGCTAGGACCGAGAGCAGCATGACAGATGCACTCTCCACCATAGTCATGACTTCATTCATTTTATAGATCCTTCTGGGAGTGATGCCGTTCCGACGCCAGAATTGTTTTGGTGAAGATCGGCAGGGCATGGAGCACGACAGCGGAGGTCATCTGCCCCATGGAGGCAGTTCGCGCTCATCGCTCGCGCAGCCCGGAATTGAGGCTCTTCAGGATCGGGGTCGCAAGATAGCCCAGCAAGGTTTTCTCGCCCGTCACGATATCGGCGGTCACGGTCATTCCCGGCGCCAGGCGAAGCGTATCGCCAGCGCCCAGATGGTCACGGTCGAGATCGATCACGGCGCGGAAATAAGGAGTTCCGTCGGGGTCGAGGAATGTCGTGGGCGAAATCCGGGATATCCGGCCATCCAACTTGCCAAATCGGCTGTAGTCGAACGTCTGAACCTTTATCTCGACCGGTTGGCCGACTTGGACGTGGCCGATGTCGCGGGTCGAAACTTTTGCCTCGACGCGTAGGGTTGCGTCGTCCGGCACAATATTCATCAATATTGCGCCTGGTGCAATGATACCGCCGTCCGAGCGGATCTGAAGGTCCTGAACTCGGCCGGCGACGGGGGCCGAGACAAGCAGTCTGCCAACCCTGTCACTGGCCTGTGAAATGGCAAGTTCAAGTTCGGCAGCCTCCTTGGTCAGCGTGCTGATCTCGGCCGCGAGTTCGGAGTCGAAGATCGCCTTCAATTCGGCGATCCGGGCCTCCGCGCCTCGGATGCGCTCGCCGAGGCGCAACTTCTCGGTTTCCATCTCGGTTCGTTCGGAGGTCAGGCCCAGAAGCGCACGCTCCTCATCGATGATTTTCAGTCGCGGGAAGTTGCCTGAAGCCGCCAGCTTGCGCTGCGCCTCTATCTTCTCTTCGCCAAGTTCGATTTGGCGACCGAGGGCGGTATGGCGGAGATTGAGAATGATGCGCTCGGATTCGCGCTCGGCCATCTGCTGGCGCAGGACCTCGGTCTGCCTTTCGAAACTTTCGCGCCGTGCTTCGAGGGCCTGGATCTCGGCGGCGACTATGGCGGCATGCCCGCTTCCCGGCTCGGCGGCATCGGGGAGCGTGCCGGCGAGCGCGCCGGTCAGCAGATCGATCCGCACCTTGGCGCCTGCCTGCCTTGTGTGCAGCTGCGACAGCTCGGTCTCGGCGATCTTGGGAGCGAGCTCGAGAAGGGTCTGACCGGCTTCGACCTTATCGCCCTCCTCCACCAAGACACGCGAGACGATGCCACCTTCAAGGTGCTGCACACGGTGCACGGCCTCGCTGGTCACGATCTCGCCCGCGCTCGTCGAGATCTCGGTCAACGGCATGACGGCCGACCAACCGACCGCGGAGGCCAGGACGAAGCCAAGAGCGAACACGGTGCCGATCGTAAATCGGCTCGTGCGTTTGTCGTCGAAGAGCCGGCTTGCGCTGATCATGGTCTGCTGCAGCTGGCGACCAGGGGCTTCGCCAGCCGAGGCGTTGATGGAAGTATCGCTCATGGGTCAGGCCTGCCTCTTTCTTGCAATTTCACGGGGGGCGCAGATCCGGGCGACGGCACCGCCATTCAGGACGAGCACGCGGTCGGCAACCTCGACGAAGCTCGGCTCATGCGTCACCAGGATAACCGTGCTCGCGCCTTTGAGCCGCGCGAGTTCCGCCAACAACGCGGTGCGCGCCGATCTGCTGGCGGCATCCGGCTCATCGAGAAGCAGAAGCGTCGCGTTCGTGGCCAGGGTACGCGCGAGCCCCAGTCCGCGGACAAGGCCGGTGTCGTCGTGGAGGTCGTCCATCATTGTCCGGTCGCCTTCGGGAAGTGCCGCAATGGCTTCGGAAAGGCCGAGGCGCGTGCAGACGTCGTCCACTTCGGCGCGGTCGACTGGATCGACGCCAAGGCGAAGGAAGTCTCGGATGCTCAGCGGCATGCCCGCGCCGTCGCGGGGCAGGTAACCGATCGATTGGCGAAGCGTACTCGGCGCGACCTGTTGGGGGTTCACGCCGTCGATGGTTACCGAACCGTATTGCGGCTCGATCAGCCCACTTGCGAGGTCGAGCAGCGTCGACTTGCCTGCGCCGCTGTGGCCGGTGACGACGATGAGTTCGCCGGGGGCGCTTTCGAAGGAAAGGTTGCGGAGGGCGGCCGTTTGTCCACGGGCATATGTGAAGTTGACCGAGGAGAATGCGACACGGCCGGCCATCGTCCGCCCGCCACCGCTGCCGCCCTCGCGGATGGTCCCCTGGGTATCGGTGGCAAGCATCTCGGTGACGGCGGCAAGCGCGTTCGAGACGTCATGCCAACGCAGACGCGCCTGGAGAAGCGCCGGCAGCGGTGCAGACATCCGCCACACCAGCGCGATAGATGCGATCAGCGCACCGACGCTCAGGCTACCTCCCATGGCGATGAGCGCACCCATGGTCAATGTGAGCAGGACGGCGAGAGACACGAGCACGTTCGAGACCAACTGCACGATCTGGCTCGTTCGCTGCTGCAAAAGCTCCGCCTCACCCAGTCGGGCGGAGGCGTCGCGAAATCGGACCTCATAGGCGGCCTCGGATCCCTCCGCGCGGATGGCACCCAGCCTTCCGGCGATCTCGCTGCATAACGCGCCGTATTCCTCGGCGCGGGCGAGGGCGGCGCGGCCCCGGCGGGAGGCGGAGGCAAGCAGCCCGCTAGCCAGCGTGAAACCGATGACGAGGAAACCGATCGGAACCAGCGCGGTCCAGCCAAGGAGCAGCAAGAGAACCAGAACGTAGATCAGCGCGAACGGCGCCTCGATCAGCGAAATCCCGACTGCTCCGAACAGGAACCCGCGAATGCGATCTATTTCGCGTAGGCGGTCCTGAACGGCGGCAGCCGAGGGGATGCGAGCACCCCGATCCGCCGCAACATGGTGCCGATGGCGCGCGAAGACATCCGCGCGTCGAGATGCGCGGCGCTGCGGCTGACGATCTTGCTGCGCAGCGTTCGGAGCAATAAGTCGCCGGCGAGGCCAAGGCCAAGACCCAGCGTTAGGATCGCGAGGACACGCTGTTCACCGGAGGCGAGCACCTGGTCGTAGACGGCGAGAGTGAAAAGCGGCAGCGACAGGCCCAGCACATTCGACGCGAAGGTGATTCCAACAATCGCCCGAAGCGGCTTTCCGGTCCAACCGAGGATTGTCCGCATCGCGCCGGATGCGGGCTCGCCGCCCAACGATCGGCGCGCCTCTGAGAACACGAGCGCGCGCCCTGGCGTGTCGGGACCGGGCTGGAAGTTCGGCGGCATACCCTCCAGATCGGTGCAGACGAGCATCCCGTCTGCGCCGGGCATGAAGAGATAGAGTGTGCCATCGGCAGCCTCGAACGCGAAGAGCACCGAGCGCAGCATGAGTTCGCCCAGATTTCCTCGTACCACCCCGGGCTCAAGGCCCAGTACGAGCGATAGCTCGCCCATGCGGTCGAGTGTGATCGCTCCATCGAGCGTCGGCCGCCGTAACGAGGTCTGCGGTAGTGATCTCGGCGCCAGCGCGTATCAGCAGGTCGCGGACACCGTCGAATTGAGGATCGTCGATGTCGAAAAGCGCGCTTGCGAAGGAAGCTGCAGGATCAATCATGAGCGAACCTCCCTGACATTGGGAAGGAGGGCGAGGCCCCCCCCCGACAGGTCGAAGCGCCGGTTAGCGATGGCGCGCAGGGAGGGGCGATCGGTCAGAAGGACGACCGTGGCCTCGCCGGCGAGCATCTTGACCACGTTGGCGAACCGCAGTTCGGTCGCCGCGTCGAGCGCGCAGGTCGTGTCGTCGGCGATTATGAATTTGTGCTTCCGGGCAAGCATGCGGCAGATCGCGATCTGTTGCCGGATTCCGGCCGAAAGCTCCCCGGTGGCATCGGGGCGCAGCATCGTGTCGTAGCCCGCCGGCAGCCTCTTGATGACCTCGTCGAGACCGATCAGGTGGGCGAGGTAGCGTACATCGGCATACAAATCTTCCGCCCCGCCGGTAAGGACGTCGATAAGTCGCCCCGCGGGTAGCTGCGGCAGGCGAGGCAGATAGCCCGTCCGAATCCGCAATTCGGCCGCCGCGGGTCCGGCAACGTCGATCCCGCCGACATGGAGCGCCCCGTCGACAGGCGTCATGCCCAGCAGGGCCCTCGCCAGCGAGCTTTTGCCGGACCCACGATCGCCCGAGATGGCTACGATCTCGCCGCCCGGAATGACGAGATCGGGTACCTCGATGTCGGAACCCAGGCCCTTGATGAACACCATGTTGAACCGGATCTACGGGGCATCCGTCCACTCCGCCATTGGGCGTTCGGCGGTGTTCACCGGCGGTGTGCCGATGGCTGCGAGATCGTCTCGCGCGATGCTCGCGCGGCGGCTGAGCGACAGGAGTTGGACGCAATGCTGTAGTGGTTCGAGCGCGCGCCCTGCAAGGAGCGTACAGGCCGCCAGGCCACCGAAGCTGAGGTCTCCGGCGATCACGGCCAGCGCTCCGGCGACCACCACTGAGCCGACGAGAAGCTGCGAGAATACCGTCAGCACGTCGCGTGAGATCAGGTCGACAAATCCATGCCGGCTCAGGGCGCCGGAGCGGGCGAACTGATGATGGATGAAGCGATCGGTCAACGGCATCTGCGATGCGATGGCGGCGATGCTATGAAGGCGGCGCGCGATCAATTCGGCGAAGGCGGTACGGCGCCGATCCGACTCCTGAAGGAGCCTCAACCTGCGCTGGCTTGTCGCCGCCAGGCCCGCCATGACGGCGATCAGTCCGATGCAGACGCTCGCCGGTAGGGCGACTGCCCATCCTCCGATGACGCCCACGAGCAGGAGGAAGCCGACGCCGAAGGGGAGATCAACGAGCGCCACCAACCGGGCAAACCGCCACTCGCGCAGTACGCCCACCGCAGCGAGGTGGCCAGATAGGTTCACCAAGGGCATGCGCCGCACGGGCCCGGCCGGTTGCTGCAGCACGCGGGCCATCACGTCGTTCCGGGCGGTGAAGTCGGCATGGGCGCTTGCTCGGCTTACGATCGTGGCGCGCATGAGCCGCAGCGCAGCCTCCACGAGAATGACGAAGATCGCGCCCGTCGCGAGGATCGCCAGTGTCGACCGCGAACTCGTTGAGCAAGACCCGGTCATAGATCAGGAGTGCGGTGAGAGGCGCCGCGATAGATAGCAGATTGATGAGCAACGACGCACAGAGAACAGCCGCACCCGCGCCAAAGGAAAGGGATTGTCGACCGAAGCGCGGGGCCTGCGCCGCGAACCGGTTCTGACCTTCGGCAGGCGTAGCGGTAATCATTAGAATCCATCCGAAATGACGTTCAACGAGTCGGATCTAACCCCCTAGTCGTTAAGGTTTTGTTCCCGCTTTGTGGTCATCTTGCCCCCAATGGAGTGTTCAGGAGGGTTCTATGGCTGATGGTCTTGACAGCCGCCGCTTGTCGACAGGCAGTCTCGGCAACGATATGGATAATCGGCATTCGACGATCTCGCGGGAAGATGCCGCGTTTTCGAGCGTGCATACCGGCACCCCGAAGGATCTAGACCTGATACTCGAGGAAAACTCCGTCGAGGCAGGCGGCGCTGCCGCTCCTATACCTGCTATCGATCCTACCGCGCCAACCGAACCCGGAAAGTTCCCGTTGCAGTCCAGGGATGAGCTGGAGGGGCAGAACCATCTCGCTGCTTTGGACGGGGAAGTAGCCGCAGTCTCAAACGGTACCGCCAGCGGCCCGGTGCTTTTCGGGGAGTCTGCTGCGGATATCGCCGAGCTTGGTGGAGATTTCGGCAACGTCGAGTTCGGCCGGATTGAGCGTGCAGCGTTCTTGGAAGCAGCATTGGAGCCAGGTTCGCCTGCACTCCGTTTCTTCGGCGGAACCGCCGGGTCGGATGCTCTTGAAACGCCGACCGATCAACCTGAGTTTGGCCTTCTTGCCAATTCGATCATTGTTGAGGCGACGACAGACGAACCCGCTTTGGTCGTCGCTCCGGGGAAAGGCGGGACTGACTCGGTCGACCCGGTCGACAGGGGCCCGGGTGAGGCAGGCGATCCGCCCGCCTCGAACGTCCACGGCGAGCTCGGTGTAACGGATCCGCCCCGAGATGACGAAACCGATGCAACGGGGTCCGACGACACTCCCGATAGCGATGAGGAAAACCCGGTCGCCCCGAAGCCGCAGCAACCGGACGGCAATACATCCGATGATCCGGTCGTCGACGATACGGCGGCAGAAGACAGCGGGACAAACCCAACCGAAGCAGCCGGAGGCGAAGAGACGGATCCAACCGGCACGAAGGACACCGAACCTGACGAAAGCGGCGAGCCTTCGGGCGAGGATTCAGGCGGGATCAATTCCGAACCGGGCGACGATACGATTGGCGACACCCCTTTTCTCGCGCCGGCCCTGGCGGTTTCGGACGCGACCGGCTCCGAGGATCGCGCCCTTGCGCTCGACATCGCCGCCGCCGTGACCGATCCCTCCGAGACACTGTCCATCACCGTCGGGGGCCTGCCTGAGGGCGCTTCGCTCTCGGCTGGCACGGCCGGGGTGGACGGAAGCTGGACACTCGCGCCGGGCGAACTCGAAGGGCTGACGCTGACACCGCCTGCCGATTATGCGGGCCGGTTCGAGCTCGCCGTGACCGCCACCGCCACCGACGGTGCCGATAGCGCCAGCACCGTCGGCAATCTCGCGGTTGAGATCGCGTCCGTGGCCGACGCGCCGGTCATGGCGGTTTCGGACGCGACCGGCTTTGAGGATCGGGCCGTCGCGCTCGACATCGCCGCCGCCGTGACCGATCCCTCCGAGACACTATCCATCACCGTCGGGGGCCTGCCGGGGGGCGCTTCGCTCTCGGCTGGCACGGCCGGGGCGGACGGAAGCTGGACGCTCGCGCCGGGCGAACTCGAAGGGCTGACGTTGACCCCGCCTGCCGATTTTGCTGGCCGGTTCGAGCTTGCCGTGACCGCCACCGCCACCGATGGCGCTGACGAGGCATCAATCACGAATACACTCGCCGTCGCAATCGCGCCGGTCGCGGACACTCCCAACCTAAACGTAACCAGCGTGTCTGGCTTTGTTGACAGGGCCATACCGCTCGATCTCTTCGAACCCGCCCTGTTTCAAAGCGACGTTCTCACTGACCTTTGCGGGAAGCCACGCTGGCTACAGGAATTCGGTCGGTCTCTATACGATCGAGCCCGACGGGACCATTGGCGACGTGCACATCGCGTTTGCCAATACAAAGTCGACCGCCAAAGGTGACCGTTTCGATTTCACAACCTCGGGCACAGCCGCGCCGACGATCGGCACTTTTATCCTGGCCAACGGCGCTAAGCTCAACAGGTCCTTTGATGACATGAGCTTGGATTCGGCGCACCTCGCCTTCGTCTATCGCGCTGGAACCCCAAGTGAACGCGCGGCAAATGTTATGGATCCTGCTGGGGACGTCTCGCTCGTATATACCGACGACGACGGAAGCAGTCATACGCTTTCGGGCAATGTGTATCATTCGACAAAGGGACTAAATGCCGACGGGTTCGAGCATGTTTCTCAGACATGGGATGCAAACATCTTGCGCCAGGGCTTTGAGGATATGAAGGGTCTGGGGGATCGAGACTTCAACGATGTGCTGCTCGATATAGAAATCGACATCACGCAGATCACCGATACCTCGCCGGTCGGCTCGGCAATTTCGATATCGTCGAACGACGTAGATGGCTCGGAAGTGCTAAGCGTGCGGATCGACGGCCTGCCGGAAGGCGCAGCGTTCTCGGCCGGCACGCTTGCGGCAGACGGGAGTTGGTCACTCCAGATATCGGATCTGCCTGGGCTCACACTTCTCCCACCAGCAGGATTTTCGGGTACGATAGAACTTGCCGTGACCGCCATCGCGACCGACGGAACCGATAGCGCTGTTACCGTAGGTACTCTTGCTGTCGAGGTTGTGCCACTCGCAGATCTTTTCCAATTTCGCGACTCGGTAGGGGTGACCCAATCGACTCAGAGTGAAAGCTTGCAAGTCGGCGCATTGCCGGCGGAGGCGCCCGATGCGGGGACGCTGGCCGACGCCCACATCATCGAAGGCGGCCTGTCACTAGAGATGAGCATGAAGACGGAGAACGAGGATGGCGCGTTTGCCTTGGTGGAAAGCGGTCCCGGTGGCCGTGACCTCGATCTGGAGGAGGGAATCGACCTACTGCGGGTCGATGAGTCGATCGGCAGTAACGTCGAAGTCGGTCGTGGGACGCCCTCTGACCTCATGAAGCCTTCGAAGGGTCCCGACGCCTACGATGCCAAGAACTCCGTACAGAATTCGGGCGGCGCGAAGGGGCAGATGACGGACATAGATGCGGGCAGGCATTCTCCTCCGAACCATTCCAATGCGGTTCGGTTCAGAGATGGCAGCACACCTGCGGATCAGGATTCCGCCACGCCACCGGAGGCCGGCCCTGTCCACGCGCTACCCATAGAAGCCGCATCCTCAGCTGTCGGCGGCCCGGAGACACTCGAGATCACGATTTCGAGCCTGCCGAACGACGGGACGGCAGGTAACGTGGAGGTCAGCGCCGCCGTGATCGACGCTCCGCACCCGCAAGCCTCGGCACCCTTAGACGCGGGGATCGGAGGTGGGGACGGGGATACGGATGTGGCGTCGGCTCCGGATGCAGGCGCCTTGACGCCGCTCTCGGTACACGATCTCGCGAGCTCTCAGTCGAGCCCGCCGATCTCCGCCTCGAACCCCCAGTTCCAGCATGGCAATTCCGATATGCTGGGCGTCGACGATATTGCCGAACTTGTCATGGCAGGTGGGTCTGTGCCGCTGCCTGGCATCGAAAGCGTAGACTTTGGCGAGTTCATCCCGGCCACGAGCGACCAATCGTCGGACTTGGTCGGCCTACCGGCCGGCCTTGAAGCCCTCGTCTGAAAGGAAGCCATATGAGCCTGACCAAATCGCCCCCCGATGATGGCTGCCCTGTGGCTCCGTTGCCCGTCAGACTGCTGATTTGCGACGAACTCGATCTTCATGCGTATGGCCATCCGAGCGGTCTGCGGCGACCGCTCCGACATCGAGATCGTGGGTGAAGCCAAGAGCGGCGGAGAGGCCATCGTACTGGTCGAGCAACTCCGCCCAGATGTCGTGACCATGGATGTCGACATGCCGGGCGGAAACGGCGCTTCGGCAACCGAGGCAATATCGCAGCGTTTCGGAACGCCTGTCATCATCCTAAGCGGTGTACAGCAACGCCGGAGCGTGGTCGCGGCGAAACTGCGTGAGTTGGGCGCCAAGGATGTCATCTGGAAATCAGCATCGATGATGGACATCGATATAGATGGAATAGCGGAAATCATTCTCTCGAAAGTCCTGCATTGGGGCCGGGAGCGGGCAGCTTGACGCGCTCTCTGATGGAAAGACTTCTCGAAGTCCGAATGCGCTTTTGCGAGGCATTGCCCACCCGTTTGGATGAGCTTGTGTCGGAACTTGGCTCCGACGGCCTGTCGGCGCCCTTGCCCATGGTCAGGATACACCGAAGCCTGCACGAACTATGCGGCAGCGCCGGCATGGTCGGCGAAAAAGAGATCTCGGCAACCCTCAGGCCCGCCCTCATGATAGCCGAGACCTGCCTCCGCTCCAAGCGCGACCCTACCGGCACGGAATACGATGAATTCCAGAACGCTATCCTTGAAACGCACGATCTGGCCAAAGGGCGCCAGCAGGCTCTACCTGCCCTGCCCGACCCAAGGCAATAAGGGGTTTGACATGAGATTGCCCATCGGCGCCCGTGAGGACGTCGAAAGGGAGGCTCTGCGGGCGGTCGCGGTGTGACCGCCGCCGATAGAGGTGGCGGCTCCTTCTAGTCTTCCAACCGCCCGGCGAATTGCCGGCCGGGGCGTCCGATCCATCGCCGACCCATCTTTTGCCTATGCAGCGTCAGTTCTGCGCGACGGGTCGCGAGCGCAGGCGCCCCACGGTTTCCCGGTCGGCACGGGTGCATCGCAGGGGCGGCAGGCCACGATCCATCAACGCCATGTCGTCAAGTACCAGATCGCCCATGCGGAGGAACGCGGGCTTTAGCGCACCGGCCCGGTGCGCGGATTTCAACAGGCCGGGCACGCGGCGCGCGGCGTGGCCCTGCGGCATCGGTTCCTTGGGCCAGACGTTCGGTTGCGGCGGTGATCCGGCCGCTGGCGACGGCCTGCACCATGGCGTCGAAATCCACGAACGTCCGCGCGGCTGAGCAGCAGGAAGGCGGCCCCCTCGCGCATCAAGGAAAAGGCGGTGGCGTCTAGGAAGCCTTTGTTCTCGCTGGTCACGCCAGCGACGCAGAAGATCACGTCGCTCTCGCTCAGTACGCGGTCGAGTGGGGCGGATTCCGCCCCCGCTTCCGTGATCAGGGCATGTGGCAGCCAGGGGTCGAACACCCGCAGACGGGTCTGGAAAGGCCCAAGCAGCCGGTGCAAGGCCCGGCCGAGCGCGCCATACCCGATCAGCCCCACCTCGGCCCCGGCCAGCAGCCGCGCACGGCCGTTCCCCTCCAGCCCCCATTCCTCGGTGCCCTCGGAGAACGCGGCATCGTGGGCGGTGATGCCGCGAAGCAGGTCCAGCGCCATCCCCAGCCCGATCTCGGCTACCGGCTGCGCGAAGACAGGCATCGTGGTGAGCACGTGGATCCCCCGGGCGAAGAGGGCCGGATAAGGCATGTTGTCGTAAAGATTGCCCTCGACGTTCAGCACGCAGCGCAGGCCCTGCATCTGCGCCAGCTGCGCTTCCGAAACTGGCGGCTGGCCAATGATGTAGCGCGCGTGGGCAAGGGCTTCGGGGGCGACGTCATCCAGCTTGTCGGCCTCGATCACTTGGTAGCGGGCCTGCAGGGTGTCGCGCGCTTCGGGGCGAAAGATCAGGTCCAGCGTTCGCGGGGCGGGGAGGCTGAGGACCAGGGGGCGTTCGGTCATGGTGCTTCCAGAAAATCGGGGTCGAAGGGGATGCTGCGCGATGCGCCGCTCTCGCCGGTGACGACGAGCGTGTTCGTGCCGTATTCGATGCCGGCGACGGGGTCACCCGTGGGCCAGGCGATGGCGCCGATCACGTGGCGGATCGTGACGGTCCGGCCGAGGGAAAGCGTGCCCGGCCCGCGCAGGGTGGTGTCGGGTGACACCATCTGCGCCGCCGCCCCTTCCTCGACCCCGAGGCAGCCGGTATGGCGGCCGGACCAGGGAGCGTAGTCGCGCCCACCGTTCGAATGCCACAGCATCGTCGTCGGCAGGGCGTCCGGGTCGCGCAGCGAGAGGAACAGATCGCCAGTCTCCGGCCGGGTCACGGCCGTCCAGCCCAGCGAATGGCCCGGCGCCTCGATCCCAACGACGAAATCCTCCTGCCGCTTCCCCCACGGGTAACGGGTAAGGTCCACCGGGCCGTCGATCCCGGGAAACTGGGTCGGGTCGGCCGATCGCGCTGGATACAGAAGGCCGCAGCGCCCCCGGGCCGGATCGGTTTCCAGCGGTGTCCCTGGCGTTTCCCATCCGGTCTTTGCCGAGGTCCGTATCAGCCCGCCTTGCCCTACCGCGACCATGGCGTGATTGGCGACCGGGAGGTCGCCCTCCCCCCCCTCGAAGCGGTGGCTCTGGTAGACGAACGGCTGGCCGTCGCGGAGGCTCAGCGTCTTGGTGATCGTGGCGCCCCGGATGCTCTGCACAAGCCGGGCCTCGAGCATCGCGCCATCCTCCCGTTCGACGTGCCACGCGGAGTTGGCGGGATGGCCGTGCAGGCCCGAAGCTCCGTCTTCCTGCCCGAAGGGCGCGCAGAAGAAATCGCCGGCCAGCCCTGCCATATGCGGGGCGGCATCGGGTGGCATCGCCTCGCCCGTCCCGACCCATGGCGCGCGGTGCAACGGCGTGATCTCGCGCCCCTCGTCGGCGACGGTGAAGGCAGACAGCCGGCCAACGCTTTCGTCGAACGTCGCCCAGATCCCTTCCGCCTGCAGGACGGTCATGCCGCCAGATGCTCGCCGGTGATAACGTCCTCGACATCCTGGATGGAGGAGGTCGTGGGGCGCAGGTCGTCGGCCACGATGGTGCCGCGCCGCATGACCACCATGCGGTCGACCACCTGGAAGACGTGATGGATGTTGTGGGCAATGAAGATGCACGAATGGCCGGCATCCCGCAATTCGCGCACGAAACGCAGCACGCCCTGGGTCTCCGCGACGCCGAGGTTGTTCGTTGGCTCGTCCAGGATGATGAGGTCGGATTCGAAATGCATGGCGCGAGCGATGGCGACGGCCTGTCGCTCGCCCCCCGACAGCGCCCCGATGGGGGTGGTCGCGGGAATGTTCTTCGAGATGCCAACGCGGCGCAGCAGCTCGGACGCGACCGCGTTCATGCGCGGCTGGTCCATCCAGTCCATCCAGCGCGGGCCGCGCCGCAGCTCGCGCCCCAGGAACAGGTTGCGCGCGATAGAAAGCTGCGGAACCAGCGCGCTGTCCTGATAGATCGTCTCGATCCCTTTCGAGATGGCATCGTTGGTGGAGCGCATCCGCACCGCGCGCCCCTCGATCCGGATCTCGCCTGAGGTATAGGGCACGGCACCCGAGAGGACCTTGATCAGCGTCGACTTGCCAGCGCCGTTGTCGCCCAGAAGGCCTACGATCTCGCCCCGCCCGATGGTCAGATTGACGTTTCGCAGGGCATGGATGCGACCATAGAACTTCTCGATACCACGCATCTCGACCAGCGGTTCCACGTCACTCCCCCCCGGCATGGCGGCGCTCGAGGCCGGCATGCAGCGCCATCATGCCAAGGATGATCGCCCCGATGAAGATGTTGTAGGCCAGCCCAGGTACCCCGATCAGAACGATCCCGTTGCGCATCAGCCGCAGGATCAACACACCCAGCACTGTGCCGATAATGGTGCCGCGCCCGCCCGCAAGAACGGTTCCGCCGATGACGACCATGGCGATCACCTCAAGCTCGTATCCCCCGCCGCTGTTGGGGTTCGCGGCCGAGACGCGGATGGACGAGATGATGCCCGCAAGCCCCGCCATTGCGGCCGACAGCATGAAGAGAACCAACTTTACCCCCCGCGTCGGCACGCCCCTGGCGCGGGCGGCCACGGGCGCGCCGCCGGTGGCCTGGATCCAGTTGCCGAACCGGGTCCGCGTGAGCACGAGGTGAAAGACGATCGCGATCAGGATGAACCAGATGAGGCTCATGTAGACGCGCAAGCCCCCGATATAGAAGTCACCCACCAGAACCTCGGAAAGCCATTGGTCGCCCGCGTCCCATGTCCGCTGCGGAAAGCCGCTGGTAAGCCACAGGGCAGATCCCCGCACGACCAGCAGCATTCCCAGCGTCACGAGGAACGACGGGATGCCCAGCCGCGTGACGAAAAGGCCACTGAAGGCCCCGATGGCCAGCGCCAGCCCCAGGGCGCACAGGAACGCCGGAAAGAGCGCCATCGTACCGGCGTTGAAGAGCGTCCACATCACCACGGGCGTGAAGCCGAAGAGCGATCCGACCGAAAGGTCGAATTCGCCCGCCGTCATCAGCAGCGTCATGGCGAGCGCGATCAGACCCAGTTCCACCGTGAAGGTCAGCGCGTTCGAGATGTTGATGACCGAGACGAAGGCAGGATTGATCGCCGTGAAGACGATCAGCATCGCCACCAGCAGCACCAGAGGCGCGAATTCCGGCAGTGCGACGAACAGGCGGACAAGGCCCGGCGGTCGGGGGGGCGACCCCGAAGAAGTTTCGGTCATATGGGCATCCTGCGCAGAATGGGGCCCGCGGCAGGATCGCCGCGGGCCGGGGATGGCGTCAGTTGCCGCCCATGATCTCGTGATAGACGTCCGCCGTATCGGCCTCGTAAAGCGCGCCGGTGATGATGTCGAAACCCACCGGAATGCCCGAGGATTCCATCAGCATCGTCGAGAGACACATGTAGGAGGTTGCCTGCGGATCCTGCCACATCGCGGCCTCCACGTAGCCCTCCATCACTTCCTGCGTCGTGTCCAGGCTGTTGCCCCAGCCCACCACGGGGATGTCGCCGGGCTGCAGGCCGGCCTGGTCCCAGACCCGCTTGACCGACCCCGTCACCAGGTCGCCCAGACCGATCATGGCGCTGATACGGTCCCGGTTGGCGGTGAGGTAATCGGTCATGCGCTGGATGATCTCGGCCTGGTCGAGCGTCGCGTCGGTGATCTCCCAGGTGATGTTCATCGGCTCGAAGACTGTGGCGATGCCCTTCTCTTCTTCGACCCCATAGGTCGCGCCGGGCACCTCGACCGGCATCCAGACGAAATCGCCTTCTTCCACGTGGCCCTTGTCCACGAGGTACTGGGCCCATTGGCGCCCGAACTCCATGAGGTCGCCGCCGATATAGGCGTTCCAGTCCGGCGCGCTGTCGGGCGTGTTGAAGTTGGCGATCGGGATGCCCGCCTCGCGCGCCTCCGCCACGACGTCGACCAGCGATCCCGGGTCGGGAGAGGTCGAGCAGATGCCGTCCGCGCCCGCGGCGATGCCAGCGCGGATAGCCTCCTGATGGCTCGGCACGTCACCGGAATGGAACGAGGTGTTGACCGTGTGCCCGGTGTCCTCTCCCCATTGCTGGGCGCCCTGCAGAAAATAGGTCCAGACGGGATCGGCCGGGCTGCCGTGCGAGACCCAGTAAAAGGTCTTGGCGTCCTGCGCGAGGCCTGCGCCCGCGGTCAGGGCCAGCGCGGCGGCCGCCCCCAGGAATGTGCGTCGTATCATTGTCGTCTCCTCCCGTTAAGTCGCCCGGTTCGGCGGAATGCCGTCCGGCCGTTCTGTCGTTTCAGGCCGGTTTTCCGGCCTCTAACCTGTCCAGGAACTGGTCCAGCTCCGCAGGCGGTATCGTCACAAGGTGCCGCTCCTCGGGGAACGAGCCACCGCCCACATCGGCCGCAAATTCGCGGAACGCTGCGATGCGCTCGGCCTGCAGTCTGTCGAGTTCGGCCCTGAAATTGCGGTAGAACTTTGCATGGCGTGGCACGTGGCCGACGGTATAGCCGAGCACGTCGTTGGCAAAGAGATATTGCGCGTCGCAGCCCGCCCCGGCTCCCATGGACCACAGCAACACAGTCGTTCGGGCGGCGATGGCGCTGGCGACCTCGTGCGGAACCACCTCAATCTCGGCGGCAATGGCGCCGGCGGTCTCTAGCGCCCTCACCTGCTCCCAGATCGCCACCGCCTCCTCCGCCGTCCGGCCCACTGCGCGAAAGCCACCCGTCCAGGTCGCACGCGAGGGCACCAGCCCCACATGGCCGACCACCGGAATATGCTCGCGGGCCAAATGCTCCACCGTCCGCAACGAGCCCGAGCAATAGACAGCGTCCGCGCCGCGCCCCACCGCATCGCCGCACCAGCGCAGGTAATTGTCGGCGCTGCCCGCCTCCAGATGCGTGAGGCCGGTCATGGTGAAGACCGAAGGTGCGGCGGCGCGGTAACCCGGATCGAACAGCAGCTCCGGCGGGACCGAGGCGATGTCGATGCCCGCCGCTTCGGCCGCCTCGGACTCGTCAAGCGTGAAGAGCCGCAGCATCGTCATCTGTCGGCGCCCCTTGGCGGCCCGCAGATCGGCGATGGTGGGCAGGGCGCGTGTCACGGAACGTCCACCATCACCCGGCTGCCGTCCACCTTCACGGGATAGGTTGCCAGATCGACGCAGGCGGGCGCGCGAAGAGCCTTGCCGGTGCGGTAGTCGAAAATCCCGCTGTGCATGGGGCATTCGATCTCGAAATCCATCACCAGGCCATCGGCGAGGTGCACCCGCTCGTGGGTGCACAGCCCGTCGGTACAGTAGAACGTGCCGTCCGCCCCGTGATAGAGCGCGAAGGTTCGGCCCTCGTGATCCCAGCGTATCACGTCCTCCGCCTCGATCTCGTCGGTGCCGCACGCATCCGTCCAGGCCATCCGGCGTCCCTCAGGCCACGGCGCGGTCGGGAACCGCGTCGTGAAGCCCGTCGCGGTAGGGCCGTGCGGTGGGGGGCAAGTCGCGGCGCAGGTAGTAGCCGGGTTCGCGCCGCTGCCGCATCACGGCGCCCAGCATTTCGGCATAGGCTGCGCGGATGGAGGGGTTGGCGGGCGGCAGATCGTCCTTGATGACCTCGTGCAGCGCAGGCAGCGCATAGTAGGGCACCATCGGGAACATGTGATGTTCCACGTGGTAGTTCATGTTCCAGTAGATCCAGCGGCTCACCGGGTTCATGATCACGGTGCGGGAGTTGAGCCGGTGGTCCAGCACGTCCTCGGCCAGCCCGCCATGCTGCAGGAGGCCCGTCATGATCATGTGCCAGCAACCATAGATCCGTGGGCCGCCGATCAATAGCAGCGGGATCGCCGCCTGCCACCCCATTCCCCCGGCCAGCATCGCCGCCACGGTCGCCAGTGTCGCGGCATAGACTGTCATGTGCACCCGAGCCCAGAAGACCGCGCGCGGTCATCTCGCTGTCGACGATGTAGTCGCGTTCGTCAGTCGAGAACCGCCCAGGGCGTTGCGGGCCAGAATGCCCAGCGAGGTGAAGGTATCGACGATGCCGACGGTCGCCAGCGCCTTCCCCACCAGCCGGATCGGATGCCGCCACGCCACCTCGGGGTCGCGGCCGACGATGGCGGTGTCGGTGTGGTGGCGCGCATGGCTCCACCGCCAGCTCACGGGGTTCCGCACGACCTGGAACGAGGCAATGTGGTAGACGACGTCGTTCATCCACCGCGTGCGGAAGGCCGTCCCGTGCCCGCATTCGTGCCAACGCGAATCGCAGGCGGACCCGTAGAGAACGCCGTAGGCCAGCCAGAACGGAAGGGCCGCCCAGGTGCCCCAGAACCAGATGCCGCCGGCCGCGAGCACGATGTGCAGCGCGGCCCAAAGCGCCGTGTCGCGGATCGCCGGGCCATCGCGGCGCTGGATCAGGGCTTTCATCTGCTTGCGCGGCATGTCTGTATGATACCATTCGGCCGCTGCCAGCCCGCGTTCGACCGCGCGTGCTGCGGCGGGCCCTGTCAGCGAATAGTCGCGGTCCGTTCGGGTGGTGGCGGTCATTGCATACCTTCCTGTCGCACATCGCGGATGATCGCAGCATCGGGCCGCCCCGCTCAACCGGCAATCGCATCAGATTGCATCATGCGCGGCCGGCGCGCATCGTGAAGGCATGGGACATTCGACCATCGCCGACATCGCGCGCCGCGCCGGGGTCTCCACCGCCACGGTCGATCGTGCGCTGAACGGGCGGCGGGGCGTCAGCGCTGCCAACCGACAGCGCGTTCTGACAGCGGCGCGCGATCTGGGCTATCTTCCGTCCGAAGGGATGGTCTTGCTGCCGGCGCGGCCGGCGCATCTGCAGTTCCTGATTCCCTTCGGGCACAACGCCTTTCTGCGCGACGTGGCCGACTGCATCCGCGATTTCGCCGCCGCCCTGCCGATGGTGGCCGGATGCACCATCGTCCCGATGGAGGGGATCGGGCCGGACGCGTTGATCCGGGCGCTCGACGCCCTGCCGGTCGATACCGAGGGCCTCGGCGTGCTGACGACCGACCACCCCCGCAGCCGCGCGGCTCTGTCGCGCCTCTGTGAGGCCGGAGTGCGGGTGGTGACCATCGGGTCCGACGTGCAGGAGACGCCGCGCGCCGCCTATATCGGGGTCGACGACCAGATGGCGGGCCGCACCGCCGGGCAGATCATGGGGATGATCGCGCATGGGCGCCCCGGGGCGGTGGCGCTGTTCCTGGGGTCGCACGATTATCATGGGCATCGCGCACGCGAGGCGGGGTTTCGCGCCGTCATGGCCGAACGCTACCCGCATCTGAAGCTGCTGCCCGCTATCGAGACCGGCGAGGAAAGCGCCCGCTCGCGCCCTGCGATGGCAGCGATTCTGCGCCGCGACGAAGGCCTCGCGGGGGTCTATTGCGTCGGCGCCGGGCGCACTGGTATCGTCGAGGCGATCCGCGACCGGCCCCACGGGAAAGACCGTTCACCGTGATGCACGATTTGACCGTCACGTCGCGAAGCTGGCTGAAGGGCGATCTGATCGACGCCATCATCGACCAGAACGCTCGCCTGGTGGGCGAGCAGGCGGTCATCCGGCTGCTGGGCGCCATTGCCGCTCCGACCCCCCTGCTACCCGTCAAAAGCATCGAGCCGCGGCTGATCTTGCGCGAGAACCTGGGCGCTGGGGCGTCGGCGCCGCCATGAACGTAGATCTAGGCGGCAGGGCCATCGTCGTCACGGGCGCCGCCAGCGGGATCGGGTGCGCCATCGCCGAAGCCGCCGCGGGCGCGCGTCTGCTGTTGGTCGACCGCGACGCGGAGGGCTGCGCGGCGGTGGCAGAAACCCTGCGCGACCGGGCGGAGGTTGCCGTGTATGTCGCCGACCTGGCCGATCCCGATGCGCCCGCTTCCATAGCCGCCGATGCCAAGGCGCGGTTCGGCGGGATCGACGGGCTGGTGAATGCTGCCGGCCTGACCACCCGCGCCACCGTCGCCGATGGCGCGATAGCGGAGTGGGAGAGCCTGTTCGCCGTCAATGCCCGCGCGCCCTTCTTCCTGATGCAGGGCGCGATCCGCAGCATGCTGGCGCGGCGCACGGGCGGGGCCATCGTCAATATCCTCTCGATCAACGCCCATTGCGGCGGGTCCGACCTCGCCATCTATTCCGCCACGAAGGGCGCCCTGATGACGTTGACGAAGAACGCGGCGCAGGCTCACATGGCCGACCGGATCCGCGTCAACGGCATCAACCTCGGCTGGACGCTGACCGAGGCAGAGCACCGCATGCAGGCGCGGACGCTGGGGCATGGCGAGGACTGGGTGGAGCGGATCGCCTCCAAGAAGCCCTGGGGCCGCCTGCTGGCTCCGCAGGAGGCCGCGAACCTGGCCATCTTCCTGCTGTCTGACGCCTCGGCGCCGCTCACCGGCGCGGCCATCGACCTGGAGCAGAAGGTCACCGAGGCGCCGTGACCCAAGGCATGGACTATGCGGCTTTGGTCGGGCTGATGGTGGCCCGGCGCGATACGCTCAGCCGGCGCCTCGCACAGGTCGCGCGGTTCTGCCTGAACCACCCCGAAGACGTGGCGATCCACACCATCGTCCGGCTCGGCGATCTGGCATCGGTACCGCCAGCCACCTTCACCCGGCTCGCGCAGGACCTTGGCTTCGCCGGCTTTCCCGAATTCCAGGGCGTCTTCCGCGAACGGGTGCTGGGCCCCGGCCGGTCCTACAGCGATCGCCTGGCCGAGCTGAGCGCCCCGCGCGAGCCGGCGGAGGCGGATTTCGAACGGCCGGGCCAGGTCTTCGACGTCATGGCCCGCGCGGCCATCCAGTCCATCGTGCGCATCGAGCAGAACCTCGACCGAAGCGGGCTGGACCCAGTGGTTGCCGAACTCGCCGGCGCCTCCGCGGTGCACGTCATCGCCGCGCGGGGGGCGTTCGGCATCGGCGCCTACATGTTCTACGGGCTGGCCAACATCGGGGTGCGCACGCACCTGATCGATAATAGGGGATCCATGCGGGTCGAACAGGCGCTGGCCATCGGCCCTGACGATGTGCTGCTTGCGATCAGCTTCGACGATTACACCCCGGAGACGGTCGAAACCGCCCTTGCCGTTGCGACCCGCGGCTTGCCGGTCCTTGCAATCACCGACAACGAACTGAGCCCGCTGGCGCAGATCGCCCGGCATGCGCTTTTCGTTACGGAAGCCAAGTTGGGGCATTTCCGCTCGCAGGTGCCGGCCCTCGTTCTGGGCCAATCGCTGATCGTCAGCGTCGGGCGCCATCTCGGCAAGAACTGATTTTTCATTTTTTGCGCATTGCAAATTCGCTTGCAACGGTGCCAGCGGTTCGCCAAGCTTTCGGTTGGGGAGGACCAGACGTGGGAACGGCACATTTCGATTTCGGCCGCGCAGCAGTTCTGGTGGTCGGGGCCAGCCGCGCCGGCATCGGCGCCCATATTGCCAGGTCCTTCCAGAACGCCGGGGCCCGGGTCACCATCACCGGCGCCGAGGACAAGCCCGCTTTCGAAGACCAGAGCCGTTTCGATTATGTCCAATTGGACGTATGCGACGATGCTGCGGTCACGGCGCTGGCGCAATCGACCGAAACGCTGGATATTCTGGTGAACTGCGCCGCGATCACCAGAAGAGGCGAAGAGATGGAGCCGGGGTTCTTCAGCAAGGTCGTGGACGTCAACCTGCTCGGCAGCTTCCGCACCGCCCTTGCCTTCCATCCGCATCTGAAGGCCGCCCGCGGATCGCTGGTGAACATCGCGTCGATGTATGCGGGCTTCGGCAGCCCCCGCAATCCCGCCTATGGGGCCAGCAAGGCCGCCGTCGCGCAGCTCACCAAGTCCCTGGCCATCGCCTGGGCGCCCGACGGGATCCGCGTGAACGCCGTCTCGCCGGGCTTCATCGTCACACAGCAATCGGCGCGCAGCCGCACCGATCCCGCGCATGTCGCGGCCGTCGCCAACCGGACGCCCGCCGGTCGGTGGGGAGAGCCCGAGGACATTGCCGGAACGGTGCTGTTCCTGACTTCGACGGCGTCGGCCTTCATCACGGGCGCTTGTGTGAACGTCGACGGGGGATATTCGATTGTCTGAACGCATCCACGGCATCGGCGCCGCGCTGATCGGCACGGGCTTTATCGGCAGCGTTCACCTGGCCGCGATGCGGCGCCTCGGCCTCGACCTGCGCGGCGCCCTCGGCAGCAGCCCCGAACGCGGCGCCGAGCGGGCGGCGGCCCTCGGCCTGCCCAGCTACCCCACGCTCGCCGCGCTTCTGGCGGACGATACCGTGCAGGTGGTGCACGTCACCTCGCCCAACCATGCGCATTACCCGCAGGTCAAGGCGATCCTCGCGGCCGGCAAGCACGTCGTCTGCGAGAAGCCCCTTTCGATGACGGCGTCAGAATCCGCCGAGATGGTGAGGATCGCGCAGGCCAGCGGGCTCGTCGCGGCCGTCTGCTACAACATCCGCTTCTATCCGCTCAATCAGCACGCCCACCAGATGGTCCGCGAGGGGGCCTTGGGCGACATCCGGTTCCTCTCCGGGCACGCCCACCAGGATTGGCTGGCCAAGGAAACCGACTGGAACTGGCGGCTCGACCCCGATCAGGGCGGCACGCTGCGCTCGGTGGGCGATATCGGCACGCATTGGGTGGATCTGGCGAACTTCATCACCGGGTTGCGCCCCAGTCACGTGCTGGCGGAGCTGGCCACATTCGTCAGTCCCCGCAGGAAGCCGGCGGGCCCGGTCGAGACGTTCGGCGCCGCGCAGGGAGAGACGCAGGCCGTCGACGTCACGACCGACGATGCCGCGATGATCCTGCTCCGCTATCCGAACGGCGCGCGGGGCGTCATCTCGACCAGCCAGATCAATTTCGGCCGCAAGAACGAGTTCACCTGGGACTTCGCCGGGTCGACCGCCTCGGCCGCCTGGAACTCCGAGCGGCCCGACGAGCTGTTCATCGGCCACCGCGATGCGCCCAACCAAATCCTACCGCGCGATTTCGGGCTGATGAACGAGGCCGGGCGCACCGCCGCCGTGCTGCCGCCGGGGCACGTGGAAGGCTTCGGCGACACGTTCCACGCGCTCTTCTCCCAGGTCTACGCCGACGTGGCGGCGGGCGGCCGACAGCCGCAATCGACCTATGCAGGCTTCGAAGGACGGGCATTTCGAGATGCAGTTCTGCGAAGCGGTGGAGGCCAGCGCCCGCCAGGGCGGCTGGGTCGCGATCTGAGGAGATATCCATGAACCTGGGCTTCCTGACGGCACCGTTCCCTGACCGATCGCTGCAGGAGGTCGCGGCCTGGGCCGCCTCCGAAGGATTCCGTTCGCTGGAGGTCGCCTGCTGGCCCGCCGCTTCCGGCGAGACCCGGCGGTACGCGGGCACGTCGCACATTGACGTGGCCGACCTCTCCCAGGCGCAAGCCGAAGAGGTCACGGGCGGCCTCGCGGAACAGGGGATCGAGATCTCGGCCCTCGGCTACTACCCCAACCCGCTGCACCCCGACACGGGCGCCGCCGCAGTGGCGCACCTGCGCGACGTGATCGCCGCCGCACCGAAGCTGGGCGTCCGCACCGTCACCACCTTCATGGGCGGTGACCGGACGCTGGCGCTGGAGGAAAACTGGGCCCACGCGCGAACCGTCTTCCCCGACGTGATCGCCCATGCCCGCGACCACGGCGTGTCCGTCGCGTTCGAGAACTGCCCGATGATCTTCAGCCGCGACGAATGGCCGGGCGGACACAACATTGCTTATTCCCCCAAGATCTGGCGCCGCATCCTCGAGGAATGGGACGAAGGCGTGGGCATGAACTTCGACCCTTCGCACCTGGTCTGGCAGATGATCGACCAAGGCCGCTTCATCCGCGAATTCGGTGCCCGTTTCGCCCATGTCCACGCCAAGGACGTGATGATCGACCGTGACGGGCTCTATGAGAACGGCGTCATGTCGGTGGGCATCGGCTGGCAGATCCCCCGGATGCCAGGACTGGGCGACGTGGACTGGGGCGATTTCTTCGCGCAACTCTATCGGGTCGGCTATGATGGGCCGGTCGTGATCGAGCATGAGGACCGCGACTTCGAAGGGACCGACGACAAGGTCAAGCGGGGCTTCCTGTTAGCCCGCGACATATTGAGCCCCTACATCAAGTAGGGCACCAACACGCTGAAACAAAACCAATAAGGGAGATACGGACATGACGAAGCTGATGACGGGAACCGCGCTGGCGCTGATGGCCTTCGGCGGCACGGCGATGGCGCAGGACTACACGATCGGCATCTCGAACACGGTGCAGGGCAATGGCTGGCGCGAAGAGATGATCTGCGCGATGAAGGCGCAGGCGCTGGCCTCGGGCAAGGTGGCGTCGCTGAATATCGCGCACCGCAACACCGACGCCGCCGGCCAGGGCGAGGATATCCGCAACCTGATCGAGGCGGGCGTGGATGCCATCGTGCTGAACCCGGCCAACCCCGAGGGCGTGAACGACGCGATCAAGGCCGCGACCGATGCGGGCATCGTGGTGGTGGCCGTCGATCAGGCCGTGACGGAGCCCTCGGCCTACATCGTCTCAAATAACCAGGAGGAATACGCATATCTCGGCGCCAAGTGGCTCTTCGAGACCATCGGCGGCTCGGGCGACGTGGTCTACATGCGCGGCGCGGCCGGTGCCTCGGCCGACGATGCCCGCAACACTGGCTTTCAGCGGGCGCTTTCCGAATATCCCGACGTGCGGATCGCGCAGGAGGTTTTCACCGGCTGGCAGCAGGACCAGGGCAAGCAGCAGATCCTCGACTACCTTGCGACCGGCCTGCCGATCGACGGCGTCTGGACCAGCGGCATCGACAACGTGATCGTCGATGCGTTCCTGGAATCCGATACGCCGCTGGTCCCCATCGTCGGTGCTGACAACGCCGGCTTCGTGGGGCAGCTTGCCTCCGTCGAGGGCCTGCAGGGCGCTGCGGTAACCAATCCCGGCTCCATCGGCGGCGCGGGCGTGACCGTGGCGCTGCAGCTTCTCGACGGGGAGACGCCCTCGGACCGGACGGTGCTGATCGACCCCGCGCTCTGGGCCAATACCGACGAGGAGGGCCGCATGAAGATCAGCGAAGGGCAGAACCCGAACCTGGATCCCGAATGGCCCGTCTCCGTCTCGATCGAGGGCTACACGGATTACACGATGGAGCAGATCATCGCCTGCAAGGGCCCCGGCGAGTGAGAAGGCCCCGGCCCCCGGCCGCGCGCCGGGGGCCATCCCGATACTTATCCATCCCATGACCTCCCCTTCCGTTCCGGCGCTGGACGCCACGGGCATCGCCAAGCGCTTCGGCGCGGTGACGGCGCTGAGCGATGCGTCGCTGCGGCTGGCCGGCGGCGAGGTCGTCGCCCTGATGGGGGCGAACGGCGCCGGCAAGTCCACCTTCGTGAAGATCCTCACCGGGGCGCTGCGGGCCGACAGCGGCAGCATCCGTATTCGCGGCCAGGACCGCGCCGCCGCCTCGCCCGCCGCCGCGCGGCGCACGGGGCTGGTGCCGGTCTACCAGGAACCCTCCCTCATCCCCGACCTCACCCTGCGCGACAACCTGCGCCTGGGCCGCACGCCGCTCGATCCATTCCTGCATTGGGTCGAGCAACTGGGCGTGCCGGGCCTGCGTCTCGACGATCCGGCCGGGCAGCTTACCCTGGCCACGCAGCGCATCGTCGATCTGGCCCGGGCGCTGGCGGTCGAGCCCGAGGTGCTGCTCCTCGACGAGATGACAGCCGCCCTGCCTGCCGATCTGGTCGCCCGCGTTCTCGATGCCGTGCGTGCCCAAGCCGCCGCCGGCCGATCGGTCATCTACGTCTCCCACCGCTTCACCGAGATCGCCGAGGTCTGCGACACCGCCGTCGTTCTGCGCGACGGGCGCACCGTGGGAACCCTGCCCATCGGGCCCGGCGTCGAGGAGGAGATAATCGAGCTGATGCTGGGCGGCCGCATCGGCGCCGCTACCACACGCTCTGCGCCCGCCGCCACTACCGGCGGAACACCGCGCCTGGCCGTGCGCAACCTTTCCGCCGGGGGCAAGCTGACCGACGTGTCGTTTCAGGGATACCGGGGCGAGGTGCTGGGCCTCGTCGCGCTCGAAGGCCAGGGGCAGGACGAGCTCTTCGACGTTCCTGGCCGGATTTCGCCGCCCCGACGGCGGCACGGTCGAGATAGACGGCGCACCTGCCCATTTCCATCACCCCGCCGACGCGATCCGTGCCGGCCACACCTTCGTGCCCGGCAACCGGGCCGATGCGCTTGCGATGCAGCAATCGGTGCGCGACAACATCGCGCTGCCCTTCTCCGCCCGCCCCTCCCGCTGGGGCCGCGTGCGGATGCGGCAGGAGGGCGCCGTTGTGGCAGATGCCATCGCCCGGCTGCAGATCGACACCCGCGCCCAGGGCGAGACCCGGCGCCTCTCGGGCGGCAACCAGCAGAAGGTGACCATCGCGCGCTGGCTGGCCACCGGGGTCGACACGCTTCTGCTCTTCGATCCCACCCGCGGCATCGACGTGCGCACGAAGCGCCAGATCTATCCGCTGGTGCGCGAGTTGGCCGAGGGCGGCGCGCTGGTGCTCTTCTACACCTCCGAGCTCGAGGAGGTGCGGCTGGCCTGCGACCGCGCTGTCGTCATCTTCGATGGCCGTGTCGTCGATGTGATCGAAGCCGCCCGCGCCGACGACGCGACCCTGATGCGCGCCGCCTACGGGCTGAGCGCGGCATGAGCGCCCTGCGCCGCCACGGCTGGGTGCTGGGCCTCGCCCTCTTCCTGGCGCTGCTGCTCATCGCGACCAAGGCGATCCAGCCCAACTTCGGTGCCTCCGGCCTTGACAGCCTCGGCCGCTCAGCCCTGCCGTATGCGTTGGCCACCGCCGCGCAGGTCGTGGTGGTGATCGCGGGCGGCATCGATCTGTCGATCGCCTCGATGATGGCGGTGGCCAGCGTCTCGGCGGCCGTGCTGATGGCAGACGGGATGAACACCGCGCTGGCCGTGGCGTTGGTGCTGGCGGGAGGCCTTGCGATGGGGGCGCTCAACGGCCTGCTGATCGTGCTTACCCGGGTGCCCGACATCGTGGTGACGCTCGCCATGCTCTTCGTCTGGGAGGGCGTGGCCCTGCTGATCCTGAACGCGCCGGGCGGCAGCGCCGACCCGGCCCTGCGCGCCCTCATCCTCGGCGGCCTGCTCCTGCCCGGCATCCCCGAGGCGGCGACGATCTGGATGCCGCGCAGCGTGGTGGCGCTGACCCTGCTGACCGTGGCGATCTGGGTACCCCTGCGCCGCTCGCGCCTCGGCCTGTCGATCTACGCCATCGGCAGCGACCCACAATCCGCCTATCGCTCCGGCGTCGCGGTGGGGCGCACCAAGGTCGCCGCCTATGCCGTGGCCGGCCTCTTCGCCGCGCTCGGCGGCCTCGCGCTGACGCTCGGCACCGGTATCGGCGAGCCCATCCCCGGTCCCTACCTCCTCGCCTCGGTCGCGGCGGTCGTGCTGGGCGGCGTCGTGCTTGGCGGCGGCCGCGGCGGGCTGCTGGGGCCGCTCATCGCGGTCTTCATCCTGCGCACCCTGCGGCTGGACCTCACCCTTCTGTCGGTGGACCCCAACGTCACCACCATCATCGAGGGCAGCATCATGGTCGTCGTCGTGATGATCGGCGGCCTTCTGGCCACGCGGAGGGGGACATGACCGCAGAAGCCCGCCCATCCCCCGCCGCCCGGCTGGGGCGCTTGGTCCGCGACTATCCGATCCTGCCTCTGATCCTGTTGCTGGTGCTGCTGCTGGGAACGCTCGAGATCCTGCGCCCAGGCATCGTCAACGAACGCTGGATCGCCAACACCGTCAAGTTCGCCATCCCGCTGGCCATGCTCGCCGCTTGCCAGACGATGACGATGCTCACCGGCGGCATCGACCTTTCCGCCGGCGTCGCCGCGACCGTGACCGCCTTCGTCATGGCCACCCAGGTCGCGATCCTCGGGCCGACGGGCGCGATCCTGATCGCCCTGCTCCCGGCCATCCTGATCGGCGCGGTCAACGGCATCGGCGTCGGCCTCTGCCGCGTGCATCCCCTCATCATGACGCTCGGCACAGGGCTGATCGCCACCGGCTGCCTGCAGGTCTACCAACGCTTCGTCATTGCCACCGGCTCCAGCGTTCCCGATGCGCTGGCCTGGCTCGGCACCGGGCGCAGCTTCGGCCTTCCCAACGCGCTCTTGCTCTTCCTGCCCTTCGCGGCCCTCCTCATCTGGGGCCAGCGGCGCACCGGCTTCGGCCGCCTGCTCTACGTGCTCGGCGACAACGAAGGGGCGGCCCGCCTCGCCGGCGTGCGATCGTGGCAGGTGTATCTGGTGCTCTACAGCCTGTCGGGGTTTGTCGCGGGGGTCACGGGGCTGCTCTATGTGGGCCTCATCAAGGCGCCCTCGCTCTCGCTCGCGGTGCCGCTGATCCTTCCCTCGGTCGCGGCGGCGGTGATCGGGGGCACGTCGATCTTCGGCGGCCGCGGCGGCTATGCGGGCACGATCGTGGGCGCGCTGATCCTGACGGTATTGGGGACCATGCTCACGCTGCTGCAGATCCCCGAAGGCGCGCGCCGCATCCTTTTCGGCGCGATCATACTGGGCGTCACGGCGATCTACGTACGCCTGACAAGCGAAGGATAAACCCATGCGGATTGTCGGCATCAGCTTCGACCACATGCATATGGGCGACATGCTCCGCCTCGTCGATGCCCACCCCGGGGCCGAGCTCGCGGGTATCTGGGACCCCGACCGCGCGCGGATGCAGGGCGATATCGACGCGCTCGGCATCCCCGAAGACCGTGTGTTCACCGATCTCGAAGCCTGCCTCGCGGCCAAGCCCGATCTGGCGATCCTCTGCTCGGCCCCCGCCGACCACGCCGCCCATACCGAACGGCTGGCCGCCGCCGGCTGCCACGTGCTGGTGGAAAAGCCCTTCGCCGTGTCGGCCGCCGATGCCCGCCGGATGATCGCGGCGATGGCGGCGGCGGATCGGCTGCTTGCTGTGAACTGGCCGCTCGCCTGGGTGGCCTCCCACGTCACCGCCAAGGCGCTGCTCGATGAAGGCATGATCGGCACGCTGATCGAGGTCCACAGCTATGGCGGCAACCGGGGGCCGCTTTATCACCTGGCCGGCAAGGTCGAGGTGTCGCCCGAGGAGGTCGAGCGCCAGAAGCCCGACAGCTGGTGGTACAAGGCCGCGTCGGGCGGCGGCAGCCTGCGCGACTACCTGGGTTACGGCGCGACGCTGGGCACCTGGTTCCGCGATGGGGCGGCCCCGCTGGAGGTCACCTGCGTGGTGGACCGGACGCGAGGGATCGAGGTAGATCAGCATTCCATCACGATCTGCCGCTATGGCTCCGGGCTCTCGAAGATGGAAACCCGGTGGGGCACCTTCACCGACCCCTGGGCGCACCAACCGCAGCCGGTCTGCGGCTTCGTCCTCGTCGGGACCGACGGCACCATCGCCAGCGCCGACTACGCCGATCACGTCACCGTCCAGACCCGTGACCGTCCCGAGGTTCACCCCGTGCCCGTCCGCCCGCTGCCGCCGGAGGCGCGCGATCCGATCGGCCACGTACTGGGCTGCATCGCGCGGTGCACGCCACTGATCGGCCCCTTGAAGCCTGAAATCTCCCTGCTGGGCCAGCGGATCGTCGACACGGCGGCCGAGGCGGCACGCCAGAAGCGCACACTGGAGCTTCTCCCATGACCGAGCCCGCGCCGGATACCTATGCCCTGAAGTCAAGCGCCCTGCCCGAAATCCCTGCTCCGGAACTGCCCTGGCGCCCGCCCGGGCCGAAAGCGTGGAAGCCGCGGATCGCCCTGATCGGTGCCGGAGGCATCGCCGCGGCGCATCTGGACGCCTATCGCACCGCCGGGTGGGACGTGCCGGTGATCTGCAGCCGCACGCTGCCCCGCGCCGAGGCCCGAGCGGCGGAGTTCTTCCCCCAGGCCCGCGTGACCGCCGATGCGGCCGGCGTCTTCGCCGACCCATCCATCGACGTGGTCGACATCACCCCCCATCCGGCCGACCGGGTGCCGCTGGTCGAGGCAGCGCTCCGTGCCGGCAAGCATGTGCTGTCGCAAAAGCCCTTCGTGACCGACTTGGACACCGGCGAACGGCTGATCGCACTGGCGCGCGACAATGGCGTGACCCTTGCGGTGAACCAGAACGGTCGCTGGGCCCCGCATCTGGCCTGGATGCGCGAGGCGGTGCGCGCGGGCCTGGTGGGCGAGCCCATCGGCGTGCACGTCGCGATCCATTGGAATCACGGCTGGATCGCCGGAACCCCGTTCGAGAAGGTCCCGCACCTGATCCTGTCCGATTTCGGCATCCACTGGTGCGATTTTCTCGCCAGCGTCATCGGCGAGCGCGCCGAGGCTGTCACCGCCACGATGGGCTTCGCCGCCGGGCAATCCGCCAAGGTACCCCTGATGGCGCAGATGATCGTCCGCATGGCGGGGGGGCAGGCCTCGCTGGTCCTCGACGGGGCAACCCCCCACGGTCCACGCGACACCACCTATATCGCCGGCACGCGCGGATCGCTGCAAAGCGACGGGCCCGATCTGGGCGCCCAGACGGTGAGCCTCACGACCGCCGAGGGTGTGGCCAGGCCCCGGCTGAGCGGCACCTGGTTCAACGACGGGTTCCGGGGCGCCATGGGCGAACTGCTTCTCGCCATCGAGGAAGACCGCGAGCCGCTCAACAGCGCAAAAGGCAACCTTCCCGGTCTCGCCATCGCCTTCGCCGCCATCGCCTCGGCCCGCGAAGGCCGGGAGGTGCGGGTCGGCGACGCCCGGGCGCTGGACGGGTAGCGGACCGCCGGGCGCCGTGGCCTTGGCCGGCGCGCGCCTCGTCCAACCCATTTGAACGCGCCCCGACCCCGGCAGTCGCGCGCCCTCCTGCCCAGCCAGGCTCCCGTCGAAGGTCGCAGAAGCCCCGGGCCGAGCCGGATCCGCTTCTCGGCGCCGGCAATCGCGTTCCGTCTAGGCCTGCGATCCTTCTGAGCTTGTAGCGAAGCGGCTTTCTCAGGATCTAGGTCTTTGATCATGTTCCCCTCGAGCGTCAGCCACTCCGCGCGGTCGCGTTTTTTATCCGAGGCCGGTGCTGGCTGCGTGGAGGAAGGCGGGCACTGCAGGCTTTCCTATCTCGATCGTGGTCCAGCGGGCCGGCGCGCCCCGCCGGTGAGCGGAGGTCGATACTTGCTGGATCGACTACGTCTACGAGGGTCTCGACCGCAGCGAGAAGCCGAAGCACACCGAGGTGACCGGCTTCCCGCTGATAGACGAGGGCGACCGGATCGACACGGACGAGGACTTGAGTATGAGCCTCGACCCGTTCCGCGGGATCATGTCTTAGCTGGTGGACTTCGCGTGACCAAGCTGGCCTGGCCGACGCGGCGGCATCGCCGCGACAGGCCGTCGAGGCCTCCCAGCCCGGCTGCCATCAGCGGCAGCGCGGCGGGCAGAGGGATGGGCAGCGGGATAGGCGCGGGGGCTGACTGCAGATGATAGCGCGACAGCCCCCTTCTAATCCAATCGGCTTGCCGCATGCGCTGCCGCGTTCTCCGACAGCGTCAGCTCGTCGATCAAGCCCAGGTAGGCGTTTCGGGTGCCGCGCCGGCGTGGGTCTTCGGCGTTCCGCCGCGACCCCGCCAGCATGGCCTCCGACATCGCGGTGGACACTCCTGCTTCGACGGATAGTGGAAGGGAAGCGAAGATTTGACAACGCTGGCCGCCTTTGCCACCTGCGCGATGGAGGTGCCGGCATAGCCGCGGTCCAGAAACTGCTTAAACGCCATCAGCGCAAGCTCGCGGCTGCGCTGCGTCGACGTTTCGGTCGGTGCGTCTCGATCCATCGGGCCTCCTGGCCAGATCATCATCCGAACGGTCGTTCGGTTCAGGGTGCCAGCCCTGACCATAGGGGCCGGCATGGCAAGACGGAAGGGGAGCGCGCCGCATGGCGAAACAGGCAAGCGGCTTCACCGCCAAGAGCTTCGAGTTGCTGGAAGGTCTGGAGGCGAATAACGACAAGGACTGGTTCCACGAGCACAAGGCCGACTTTGAGAACTAGCTGATGCAGCCCTTCGCCGCCCTTCTGGAGGCGCTGTCGAACCGCCTGTCGGATGCCCCGCGCCCGCTCTCGGGCGGCGCCGCCACCATGTTCCGGATCAACCGGGACGTGCGCTTCTCGGAGGACAAGAGGCCCTACAAGACCGCCGTGTCGGGGATGCTGACGCCCTCGGGGACGAAGGCCGAGGGCGGCGGGGTGCTCTACCTCCAGATCGGCGCGCGCGGCGGATTTGCGGGGGCTGGATATCACGTGCTCTCGCCCAAGCAGCTTTCTTCGATCCGGGATGCGATGCTCTCCCGCGAGGGCGAGTGGTACGACGTGTTACGGCATCTGAAGGCTGCGGGCCGGACGCTGGATGACGACAACAGCCTGACGTTGATGCCCCGCGGGTATGCCGATCACGCGGACCATCGCCATGCCGCCAGCGTGAAGCTGAAGAGCCTGCTGCTGCGCGAGGACCTACCCAAGATCGCCTGGACGGAGGGCGACGTAATCGACAGGGCCGAGCGTCTTGCCCGCGACGCGATGCCGATCCTGACGTTCCAGCATCCCGCCTGACGCACCTGACCACGAAGGAGAAATGGATGAAGATCGAGACCCTGCGCGACCTCTACATCGAAGGTATCCGCAACATGCGCGACTGATGCTTTAAGACGTTCGACACGATGGAGGCGCTTCGGACGGTGGCGACCCATCGCGATCAGGGCGGGTTCGTGGAAGGCGCCATAGAGGCCATGACCCGCGCGATGGCGGTGGACCATTCCGTGGCTATCCCGCGCCATCTCATGCAAGATCAACGAGTTAAAGGCCGTCGCGGTAATGCTGGCCTGCGGCGTCGACCCCTACCTGCCGATGTCGCGGGCCTTCGCGCTTGGCACGCACATCGCCGAGGCGGTCGCCAGCGTCGGGGGCGACGAGCGCGTGGTCGTCATCGGTTCGGGCGGGATCAGCCACCATGTAGGCGACGAGCGCATGGGCGAGGTCAACCCTGATCTCGACGTCCGAGTGCTGGACGCGGTGACATGCGGCGACACGGCCGCGATGCTGGCGATCACCGACGCGGAACCCCCTGGAACAGGGCGGCAACGGCGCGATGGAGATCCGCACCTTCGTCTGCGCCATGGCCGCCCATGGCGGTACGATCACCGGCTACGAGCCGATCACCGCATGGGTGACCGGCATGGGCTTCGCCGAACTGAACGCCGCGTGATGGAACGCCTGTGCAAGATGTCGCATCTGATCGAGGGCGAGATGCTGAAGCCGGAACCGGAAGGCCATCGGCCGGCCACCGTGGCCCTGATCGGCGGCGAGGTCCGGGTCTTTCCCGATACCTACCCCCCGCGCCCAGGAAAGCCTGGCCGAAGGCTGGATCGAGGAGGGCCGCATAATCTGCGGTGTCCACTTCGTATAGGCGACGAAGGCCCGCACCCGCGCCGTGTCGGGGCTGGAGCCACGTTCCAGCATGAACTGCGTGAAGTCGTCGAGCCGGATCTCGTCGACCTCCACGACCGCGTCGGCGGGCATCTTCACCCGGCGCCCCAGTCGCGGATCGACTTCTCGACCTGCGCGGCCTGCAGCGAGGCTGTGACGCGGGGCAGGCCGATCAGCGTCCGCAGCCGCTCGCGCTCCTCACGCCTCGGCCGCCCGATGTTCTGGATGACGTCCAAGGTCATGCGCTTGTGCCAGGCGTTCAGCATGGCCGCCAAAAGGTCCGCCAGACTGTCGAAATGGTGGTAGAAGCTGCCCTTGGTCACGCCGAGCCGGGCGCAGAGCGCGTCGACCTTGATGCCGCGCACGTTCCCGCGGACGAGGATGTGCCTCGCGGCCGTGACCCAGACGGCCTCGATCAGCGGGGTCTCGTTGATGCGGCGCATCGGCGTGCGGGCGGCCTTGAGGGGGGTGTCCGGCATGCTCCCTAGACGAACCTTCGCGTGCCCGGAGGCAAAGCATGCCACCCGACCGGCGGATCGTGATCGTCGGCGCGGGGCAATCCGGCGCTGCCTGCGTGAAGGGTCTGCGCGGCCGTGGCCATGTCGGGCCCATCGTTACATTGGGGGGGAAGAGCCGCATGTGCCCTACGAGCGCCCCGAGCTCTCCATGGATACCTCAACGGTAGCGTTGCGTGGGCGGCCCTGTCGCAGCGCAGCGCTAAGGTGCCTTGCCGGACGATATCGAGCTGCGGACCGGCACCGGCGTGACCGCCATCGACCCCGGCGCCCGCCGTGTTGCGCTGACGGAGGGCTCGACGCTGCCCTTCGACGCGCTGGTGCTGGCCACGGGTAGGCAGGCGCGCATTCTCGGCCCCTGCCGACGCTGCGGATCCGCGCCGATGCCGACGCCATCCGCGAGCGGCCTGGGCCGGGTCGCTCGCCGTGATCGGCGGGGGATGGCTTGGGCTGGAGCTTGCCTCGGCGGCCATTCGGCAGAGGGTGCGCGTGGACGTGCACGAGGCCGCGGACCGCCTGCCGGCGCGGGCGCTGCCGGCGGAGGCGGCCCTTGTGGTGGAGGCGGTGCACCGGGAGAACGGCGTGACGCTCCACCTGGGAAGCCGCCCCGACCCCGCCTCGCTGGAGGCGGACCTCGTCGTTGCGGCCATCGGCATAGTCCCGGCGGACGGTCTTGCGCGGGAGGCGGGCCCTCGCGTGGATAACGGCAAAGTCGTCGACCCGGACCAGCATGCGGGGCAGACGGGGCTCCGAGGATCTTCGCGATACGTGGCGATCGGGCGTGACCTGGGACTGGTTCGGTTTCCGGAGTGGCTGTGCTGGCGCGCGTTCGTCCCGTCGACGGCGCGTCCGTGCGATGCGCTGTGCGTATCGGGCGGGAAGTCGAAGGGAATTTGGCGAGCCCGCCGAGGGGATCCATATGGAGGTCCTCGACCGCGACAGGCCGTACGCCGCGATACCGAGCGATCTGCCCTCGGCGGCGCCGGGGGGCCGTCCGAATGGGGGAGGTCGCGGCCCATCCGCATGTCCGTCTTTCCCGCAGGCGGCAGACCGGGCTACGCGGATGCAGTCGCAACTGCCTTCGCCGGTATGTCATTGAGCTACCGTGCTACCGCCCTCGCCGAGAATGCGATCTCGGCACTCGCGCAGGTCTCGGCCGGGCATGCCGGCGCGATCGTCCCGGCGTCGGTGGCGGCGATGCGGTGTCCCACGCTTGCTTTCACGCCGATATCGGACGGCCCGATGGACGCGCCGATCCTCCTGGCCATCGCGGCCACCCCGCCCGCCCCGGTGCTCTGGAGGTTCCTCGAGGTTGTCAGAAGCGTTCCCCTCGCCGCCGCCTGAGGCGTTCGGCGACATGCCACGCAATACCTCGACCCGATCCATTTCGGGGTATTCCTTGTGATCAATATGGAGCTTGCCTTCATCACGCCGCCCGTGGAACTGAACCCTTTCGTACTCCAGTCCATCAGCACGATCTCCATCGGGGATATGTTCCGAGGCGTGCTCCCCTACATCGCGTTCCTCGCTGCGCTCCCGCTGCCCGTCACTTGCGCGCCCGCGGTCGCGCTCTGGCTGCCGAACCGGATCTACCGAGGATAGTCCGATGGCGCTCGTTCCGGTGCGCAGGCCTGTGGATCGCCGGCCATCGGGCATGGACCCGGTTGCCGACGTGAAGCTTCGCCGCGCCGCGAAGGAGCAATTCTAGGGATTGCCGTGGGAGGGAACCTGGCTTCGTCTCCAACGCCCGCCGGGTGCTTTCGGGAAGGTCGGAGTCCAAGTCGTGCCCGATCAAAAGCGATACCACGAGGTGATCTCTCGGCTGCCGTTCTGTTCGTTTCCGACCGCCTCGGTCGAGCCCTTGGCCCGCCATCTGAGCCGGCTCTGCACCGAGAGGGCGCTGAGGTTGTTAAATTCCTCCCCAACGACCTATGACCGCCGGAAGCCGGCATTCCAGGCCTTCGGTCACGGCAGCGGGTATGGTGCCGCCGCGGGGTTCTGGAGATCTGAAAGGCTACTTCGCTGCGGCAATCGATGCCGCGGCCGATTTCAGCTCCGGCAGGAGGATGTCGTCCAAGGTCGCAATCGTCACGACATCGTCGAAGTGAACCAGGCTGAGAGCGCCGATGGGTCCGGGAACGACGACGGAGACGACCCGCATGTTCTCGGACAACGCCGGAAACCGCCGTAGGCCATAGCCCCGTTGCCGGACCGCCTCGATCTCCGTGCGGGCGATCCTTTCCTCCTCCGGTGCCATCCGCGCGAGATGCGCCCGAAGTTCCGCCTTGGGCAAGGCGGCCAGATAGGCGAAGCCGCTTGCGCTTTCGAGAAGGGGAAAGCGGCGGCGTTCGAACAACCGCAGGCGGATCGGCGCGCGCTCGCGATTGTTGAGATGGATCACCATGCTGTCGCCGTCTGGCACGAGGAACTCGGTTGGCCATTTCAGTGTGTCGGCCAATTCGTCGAGCACGCGCTGGACCGTTTCGTCGTGTCGATTGCGCCCGATCAGCGCGCGCGACAGCGAGCCGACCTTTTCGGTCACCCGATAGGTCGTGGTCGCCTCGTCGCGCGCCGCAAAGCCTTCGGCCATGAGCGTCTGGAGGATGCGGATCAGCGTCGGCTTGGCGAGCCCCGTTTCGGCGACGAGGCCCGACACCGTCGCCGTCTCGAGATCGTTCAATGCGGTGAGAACGGCGAGCCCACGGGCCAGAGCGCTGCCTTGGCCCGTTCCACGGTCCAGGTCGCCATCAGGCGGCAAAGCTCTCGTCATATGCGAACACCTTCGCCTTCGCCTTCAGTTCCGCCTTGCAGAACGCGTGGAGGAAGCATGTCTGCTCCGCCATGTCGAGCGTGGTGCGGGCGAAGTCATCTTCCTGATCGGACGCCAGGAAGCAATGCGTCTCCAGCGGTGCGGCCTTTCCGGCCTGACCCGGTCCGTCGCTCGCCCCCGCCAGAGAGAAATGCGCGTCCTGCACGATTCGGTAGTCATGCAGCGGCTTCTTGGCGATTTTCGGGTAGCGTCCGAACTGCGTCATGAAACAGAACCCGATGCCTGCCGCGATGTAGGATTCCGCGTCGGGGGCCCTCCCTTCCTCGTCCGACAGGAACCGGAAGATCGTTCCTTGCGGATTGAAGAGGTATTGCACGATCTCCTTCACGCCATCCGGTCGCCTGGTCGCGTGAACCCGGATGTGGAGGATGCGGTCCTGCGTTTGTGCGCCAGGCCCGACAGAAGCTCTCCGTAAAGCTCGAATGTCGGTACAGTCGATGCCACCGGAAACGCCTCGCTCAGACCCCGCGATGGTCCGATCGTCCCATAACCACGGCGATGCGTCCATTGCCGGGCCGGCAGCCCGTTCCTATCGTGGGCTTCGAACGAACAGGGAGGATATCATGTTCAAGAGCTTACGGGCGGCGTGCTGCCTTGCCCTTGGTGCTGCCGGAAGTCTGGTGGCACCCGCCGCGGCGCAGGAGTTCCAGTTCTCGATCCATCACTTCTTTCCGCCGCAGGCCCCGGCACAGACGCTTTTGCTGGAGCCATGGGCCAGGTCCGTCGAAGAGGCTTCGGGCGGGCGGATCGCCTTCGAAGATCTTTCCCGCGATGTCGCTCGGAGGCGCTCCTCCAGAGCTTTACGGGCAGGTTCGCGACGGCGTCGCCGATCTGGTCTGGACGCTTCCGGGCTACACCCCCGGCGTCTTTCCCCGTCTCGAGGTGTTCGAGCTGCCCGACGTTCACGGCGGCGACGCGCGTGCGACGAACCTCGCGATCCAGGACGTGATGGATGACCTGGCGGAGGACTTCACCGACATTCACCCGATCCTCATTCACGTGCATGCCGGAAACGCGTTGCACCTGACGGAAGGGACCGTTGAATCGGTCGAGGAATTTGCCGGTCTGAAGGTGCGCAGCCCCTCGCGTACCGGGGCCTGGATGCTCAGGAGCTTGGTGCGGAGACGGTGGCGATGCCGGTTCCGGCGTTGCCGCAGGCCCTGTCGAAGAAAACCGTCGACGCAGCGCTCGTTCCCTTCGAGGTGGCCATCCCGCTGCGTCTGGCGGAACTCACGAAGACCTCCGTCCAGCTCGACGCCGGTCGTCGGTTCGGCACGTCGACCTTCCTCTTCGCGATGAACAAGGCGTCCTACGAGTCTCTGCCCGCGGATCTGCAACAGCTGATCGACGACCATTCGGGGATCGCCCTGGCCGAAGAGATGGGCACCGCCTGGAACGAGGTCGAGCCGGTCGGCATCCGCATCGCGGAGGAGGCCGGAAATACGGTGGTGACCTTGTCGCCGGAGGCTACCGCGGGTTTCGACACGCCGTTCGCAGCGGTCTCCCAGCGGTGGGTGAGCGAAGTCACGGCCGAGGGCATCGACGGCGAAGCCCTTTTGGAAGCGGCCCGTGCCGCCGTCCAGAACCATTCGCAATAGGGCCTTGCCGATGCGCGTCGATCACCTGCTGCGAGCCTCGATCGCCGGCTGGGCATTGTTCGGTGGCGCGCTCCTGCTCGTCGTCGTCGGAGCCACGGCGGTGAATGCCATCGGGTTCACCGCCGACGCGGTCGCGGGGATCTTCGGCGCGAACGTCTCCGGCCTGCCCGGATACGAAGACGCGGTGACGATGCTGATCGGGGTCGCGGCCCTCAGCATGTTTCCCTATTGCCAGCTCCACGGTGGCCATGCCGCCGTGGACATCCTGATGGATCGCGCGCCGGTCTGGGCCGACAATCTGGTGCGAACCCTCTCGCGGCTGCTGACGATCGGCCTTGCGCTCGCATTGGCCTGGATGCTTGCCCTCGGGACGATCGAGACACGCTCCGACGGAACGGAGACCGCCGTTCTCGGCTGGCCGGTCTGGGTCTTCATGCCGTTCGCGGTGATCTCCTGCATCCTCTGGGCCCTCGCGGCGGTGCTGCAGGATCCGGCGGCGAATGGGTCCGATGGAGCGTGAACTGATCGGTATCCTGGGCCTCTTCGGGCTCTTCGGGCTCATCATGCTTCGCATTCCGGTAGCCCTCGCGATGATCGCGACCGGGGTTCTGGGGACTTGGGCGCTCAGCCTCGCCTCGCCCTTCGTGAAGTTCGGGCCGTATCTGCTGCAATTCAAGACGGCGCTCTGGAACAGCGTGGCGAACTACGACCTGTCCGTGGTTCCGCTCTTCGTCCTTATGGGGTTCCTCGCTGCGGAGACCGGGCTCAGCCGCGATCTGTTCCAGGGGATCAGCGCACTCACCCGCAAGCTGCGCGGCGGCGTTGCGATGGCGACCATACTGGCCTGCGCCGGTTTCGGAGCCGTCAGCGGATCCTCGATCGCCACGGCCTCCACCATGAGCCGGGTCGCCCTGCCCGAATTGCGCCGCCTGAAATACGACGAAAGCCTGTCCACCGGCGTCCTCGCCGCCGGCGGGACGCTCGGTATCCTCATTCCGCCCTCGGTCGCCCTCGTCATCTACGCCATCGTCGTGGAAGCCTCGATCATCCAGATGTTCCAGGCCGCAATCGTTCCGGGCATCCTCGCGGTCGCCTTCTTCCTTGTCGTCATCCGGCTGCGCATCGCCCGGTCGCCAAAGATCGCGCCCGTGCCCGTACCGATGGAAAGGGCGGAGGTCCGTCACGCCATCCGCCGCCTCGTGCCCGTGGCAACCATCTTCGGGTCGATCATCCTTGGGCTCGGCATGGGCCTCTTCACGCCGACACCGGCAGCGGCGGTGGGCGTGTTCCTCATCCTAGTCTACGGCGGCATCCTGCGGCTGACGTCGCCTGAGGGCCTGACGCTGGCACGGCTGAAGGCCGCAATCCTCGCCACGGCCAAGACGGCTTCGATGATCTACTTCATCCTCTTCTCGGCCGATGTGCTGAAAGGCTTCTTCGCCCGGACCGGGCTGCCCTCGGCGCTCAGCGACTGGACCGCGCAATCGACCATGGAGCCCTACCTCATCCTTCTGGCGATGCTGGCGATGCTGATCCTGCTCGGCTGCTTCATGGAGTCGCTGTCGATGATCCTGGTCGTCGTGCCGTTCTTCTGGCCCGCGCTCATCCAGCTCAACGGCGGCGATTTCGTCTCGGCCGGCGACGCCGCATTCGGCATGACCACCGAGGATCTGCGGATCTGGTTCGGCATCCTGGCGCTGATCGTGGTCGAGCTTGGGCTCATCACGCCGCCGGTCGGCCTCAACGTCTTCGTCATCAAGTCTTTCTCGCCGAACACCGGGCTTGGCACGATCTTTCGCGGGGTGGCTCCGTTCTTCGCAATCGAACTCGTCCGCGTCGCCTTGCTCCTGGCCTTGCCCGGCCTGTGTCTGGCCCTTCCCCATATCCTCTGACCGGAGCAGTTCATGACGCGCATTCTAGAGACCTCCGTCTGCATCATCGGGTCCGGTCCGGCGGGCCTTCTACTTTCCCAGCTCCTGGCCTATGCCGGCATCGATTCCATTCTTCTCGACCGTCAGGATCGTGACCATATCGAAGGCCGCATTCGCGCCGGGGTTCTCGAGCAGGGGACGGTCGATGCCCTGGTCGACGCCGGCGTTGGCGATAGGCTCGTGCGGGAGGGCCTGCTGCACTCGGGGTTCGAACTTGCCTTCGATGGAGAGCGCCACCGGATCGACATCGAGGGTCTGACGGGGAAGACGGCGATGGTCTATGGCCAGACCGAGGTAACGAAAGATCTGTTCGCCCGCCGCGCGGCGGATGGTGCATCGTTCTATCTTGGCGTTGACGATGTCGTTCCGACGGACCTGAAGGCAGACCGACCTTGCGTCAACTTTACGCTCGACTGCCAGCGGATGCGCGTGAACTGCGACTATATCGCCGGATGCGACGGGTTTCGCGGGGTCTCGCGCAATGCAATTCCGGCCGAGGTCCTTCGGACCTACGAGCGCATCTATCCGTTCGGCTGGCTCGGCATCCTGACCGAGCAGGCGCCGGTCAGCCACGAGCTGATCTACGCCAACCACGACCGTGGCTTCGCGCTCTGCTCGATGCGCATCGAACACGCGAAGCCGCTACTACGTGCAATGCGATGCGGGCGACGATATCGCCGAATGGTCCGACGATCGGTTCTGGGAGGAACTCGCCCTTCGCATCGGCCCGAATATGCCGCCGATCTGCAGACCGGTCCTTCGATCGAGAAGTCGATCGCGCCGCTGCGGTCCTTCGTGACCGAGCCGATGCGCTGGGGCGACATGTTCCTGTGCGGCGATGCGGCGCATATCGTGCCGCCGACCGGAGCCAAGGGGCTGAACACTGCTGTGGCAGACGTCCGCATCCTCTACACGCGCGCTGATCGAACGCTACGAGAACGGCAACACGAGGTATCTGACGCCTACTCCGAAACCGTTCTTGCGCGGGTCTGGAAGGTCGAGCGGTTCTCGTGGTGGCTTTCGACGCTGATGCACCAGTTCCCGGACCATTCGCCGTTCGAGCTGAAGATGCAGCGCGCCGAGTTCGAGTATATCCGGCAGTCGGAGGCCGCGTCGCGGGCCATGGCCGAGAACTATGTGGGGCTGCCGCTTTATGCCTGAAGGGTGATCGAGATGCGAAGCGGGGGGCGGCATTGCCGCAACCGCCCATGACGACCGGTCGAGTGGAGCAACGATGCGGAGGAGCAGGCGCATGACCGACAGATACGAAGCCGGCATGGCGACCCGACGGGCGGTCCTCGGCGACGCGCATGTGGACCGGGCGGAGGCCGCGGCGACCGCACTTCGACGCGCCGTTCCAGGAGCTCATCACCGAAGGGGCCTGGGGCACGGTCTGGGCGTCGAACGCGATCAGCCGGCGCGAGCGATCGATGCTGACGCTGGCCCTGCTGGCGGCGACGGGCAATTTCGAGGAAATCCCGATGCATATCCGCGCCACCGCCCGAACACCGGGGCCAGCCCGACGGACGTGATGCGAGGCGTTCCTGCACGTCGCGGTCTATGCCGGCGTGCCGCGTGCGAACCATGCAATCAAGCTGGCCAAGCGGACCTATGCCGAGATGGAGGCGGAACATGAGTGAGGTCACGGCGAACGGTTCCGCGCCGAAGAACCCCGGACCCGCGGCTGGATCGTCGCGCAACGGTTCCGTCAACCGCGACCGCGGCTGGCACCCTCCGGCGCTTAAGCCGCCCTACAAGACCAGCGTGCACCGCAGTCGCCGCAGGCGGCCGCTGCTGTCGTTCCCGACCTCGCTCTCGCGAAGAGACCGGCCCAGTCTTCGGGCACGACATCCTCGGCCCGCTCGACAACGATCTGATCCACAATTTCGCCGCCGACGGGAAAGCGCCGTCGGCCCCCGCATCATCGTGCATGGGCGGGTGATGACGAGTTCGGCACGCCGGTGCCCGTGCGCTGGTCGAGGTCTGGCAGGCCAATGCCGGCGGGCGCTATCGGCATCGCGAAGGAAAGCTATCTTGCCGCCGCTCGACCCGAATTTCGGCGGCTGCGGGCGGACCATCACCGGGGAGGACGGCTCCTACGAGTTCCGCACCATCGAGCCCGGTCCCTACCCCTGGCCCAACGGCGATGAACGACTGGCGCCCGGCGCATATCCATTTTTCGGTCTTCGGCCACGGCTTTGCCCAACGGCTCATCACCCAGATGTATTTCGAGGGCGATCCGCTGATCCCGCTCTGCCCCATCGTGGGCGCGATCACCGATCGCAGGCGGCATCGAGGCGCTGATCGCGCCGCTCGACATGGACCGCACCGTGCCGATGGATGCCCTTGCCTACAGGTTCGACATCGTGCTGCGCGGGCGGCGGCAAACGATGTTCGAGAATCGGCGGGAGGGACTTTGATGCAGCGATCTCGATACCTGAAGGAAAGCCCGAGCCAGACGGCGGGGCCGTACGTCCATATCGGCTGCACGCCGAACTTCGCCGGGCATTCGCGACGTCTGCGGAAGCCGACCTTGGCACCTCGATGAAGACCGGACCGGTGACGGGCGAGGAGATCATCGTCACGGGCGCTGTCCTCGACGGAACCGGCATGCCGCTGCGCGACGCGATGATCGAGATCTGGCAGGCGGACGCGGCGGGCCGTTTCCGCCGGCAAGGCGGGGCGCGGATCCGAACTTCACCGGCTGGGGCCGCGTCGCCGGCGGATATGGAGACCGGCGCGTATCGGTTCGAGACGGTGAAGCCCGGGCCGCGTCGCCCTAGCCCGACGGGCGCATGCAGGCGCCGCACATCACGGTCTGGATCGTGGCGCGCGGCATCAACATCGGCCTGCATACGCGGATCTACTTCGCCGACGAGGCCGAGGCGAATGCCGAGGATCCGATCCTGACGCCGGATCGAGCATCAGAAGCCGCGTCGCCGACCCTGTTGGCCGGAGCCGGACGGCGAGTGCGTCTACCGCTTCGACATCCACCTGCAAGGCCCACGGGAAACGATCTTCCTCGACATGTGAGGCGAGGCCATGATGACCCCCTTCATCTCAGGATATGCGTACGCGTCCAGACTGCTCTCAATCTTGCGGGCCTCGGCAGGCTTGATCGTGAAAGCGGCCCTCGGACGTCTGGAGGATGTCGGCATTCGGTATGCACCGAGGGTCTGCGCATGAGAGCGCCCGGGCCCGCGCACCTGCATGAATTTCTCTCATGATCGGCGTCTTCGACCACCCGTGGCTTTCCGGGCTCTTCGGCGACGACGAAGCCGCATCGCTATGGTCGGTGGAGACGCAGATCGATCGTATGCTGGCGTTCGAAGCAGCCTGGACCCGAGCCCTCGGCGCGGTGGGCAAGGTCGATGCGCAAGCGGCAGACCGGACCGCGGCGGCGATCCTCGGATTCAAACCTGATATCGACGACCTTGCGCAGGGCACGGCGCAGGATGGCGTTCCGGTCCCCGCCCTTGTCCGGCAGATCAGGGGCTTCGCCGAGCTTCCGACGATGGTCCACACCGGCGCGACATCTCAGGACGTGATGGATACCGCACTGGCACTTACCCTGCGGGACGTCTCCGCCCTGGTCGCGAACCGCCTCGAGCACCTCGAGGCCGGCTTGGTCCGGCTCGATGCCGCGGTCGGCTCCTGCCAGATGACAGGCCGCACGCGCATGCAGGCGGCGCTGCCGATCCGGGTATCGGACCGCATCCGAACCTGGCGCTTGCCCCTGATGGACCACGGGACGCGGCTATTGCAGGTGCGGCCACGGGTGGAGATCGTCCAGATCGGCGGCGCCGTGGGTGACGGTGCCGCCATGGGGTCGGATGGGGAGGCGATCACAGCGTCCGTCGCCGCCACGTTGGGTCTGGCCGTGCCGCCAGCCTCCTGGCATGCGCGGCGCGACGGGGTCGCCGACTACGCGGGGTGCCTTTCGCTGATCTCCGGCACGCTGGGAAAGATGGGGCAGGATATCTGCCTGATGGCCCAGCAGGGCGTCGACGAGATCCGGCTTTCGGGCGGTGGCGGATCGTCGGCCATGCCGCACAAGAAGAACCCCGTCCTGGCAGAGCTGCTCGTCACACTGGCGCGCTTCAATGCCGTGCAGCTGGCAGGGATGCACACTGCGCTGATCCACGAGCAGGAACGCTCGGGTGCTGCCTGGGCGCTGGAATGGATGATCCTGCCGCAGATGGCGATGGCGGCGTCCCGCGGTCTCGCCGCTGCCATAACGCTCGGTGGCCGGATCGACGCCATGGGCCAGTTGGCGGGAAGTGGCGAGGGTTGAACGAGGGTCAGGCCATCCGATCGGCGGCCGGTTTTTTGGACGCAATCTCGCCGCTACCCGGCATGAGCCTGCGATAGCAGGCCAGACGGTCGGGAATGGGGCTGTCGTACCGGGTTCGAGGCGGCCTTGCACACGCCGGGCAATCCTGCGGCATCGGCGGGGGTCCTTAAAGCGCGGTGAGGGCCGAATGGAAGCGCCGAAGGAACTCCGGCGCGTCGAGCGCAATGGCGACCCTGCAATTGGGCGTGACCCCCGGGCGCCTGTCGGGGATGGCCTGGCCGCGAGAGAGGCGGCCGGCCAGCTCCACGTCGAGCCGCATCGGCTCAAGCGTTAGTAGTTCCGGCGCATGGACGCAGGCCACCGCGAGCGGATCGTGAAGCGCGCAGCCGCCCAGATCGGGGTACATCCCGGCATAGGCGCCGGCATAGAATTCGGTCGCGTCCATCAGCGTGCCGGCGGCGGCGGGGCCTTCCGCCCGGATCGCGGCCATGGCGGCGGGCGACAGGATGGCCCGCATCGTCACGTCCATCCCGACCACGGTCAGCGGCGCGCCCGATTGCAGCACGATCTGCGCGGCCTCGGGGTCGTTCAGCCAGTTGGCATCCGCCATCGGCGGCGCCACGCGGTGGATGCCGGGATGCACGAGCGTCGAGCCCATCGTGACGATCTCGCGCATAAGGCCCGCGATCTCCGGAGCCTTCGCCAGGGCCAGCGCCACGTTCGTCAGCGGCGCCACGGCGCAGAGCGTGACCTCTCCCGGTGCGGCCTTGACCGTGTCGATGATGAAGTCGGCCGCATGGATGGAAACGGGGCTTCCCCGCGGCGCGGGCAGCACGACCCCGCCCAGCCCGTTCGTGCCGTGCACGAAATCCGCCGACCGCACGAAGGGCGTCAACAGGGAGCGGCCGGCGCCGAGGGCCACCGGCACGTCGCCCCGACCGGCCAGCTCCAGCACCGCCAGGCTGTTCTCGGCCGCGATCTCCACGTCCGTGTTGCCGGAGACGCAGGTCACGGCCAGAAGCTCAAGCTCCGGCTGCCGAGCCGCGTAATAAAGCGCCAGCGCATCGTCGATGCCGGTGTCGCAGTCGATCAGGATCTTGCGGGCCATCGGATCTTCCTCATTCGACGCGGCGGCGGCGCAGCGCCCCGATCACCAGGGCGAGCAGCGTCATCACATAGGGAAACGCATCCGTCAGCTGGTTCGGCAGCCCTTGCGCCTGGAATTGGACCGACACTGTGTCGGCCACCGCGAAGAGCAGGCAGGCCAGCGCCGCCCAGACGGGATGATCCCGCGCCAGCATCACCGCGACGACCGCGATCCAGCCGCGCCCGGCGCTCATGCCCTCCGCGAAGATGCCCACCGTGCCGAGCGAAAGCTGCGCCCCGGCAAGCCCGCAGAGCGCGCCGGCGGCAAGGACCGTCCAGACCTGCAACTGCGCCACGTTCACCCCCAACGTCTGCGCCGCGCCGGGGTTCTGCCCGATACCCCGCAGCCGCAGCCCCAGCGGAGTGCGGAAGAGCACCAGCGTGACGACCGCCACCAGCACCCACGCCGCATAGGTGATCGGCGTCTGGCGCGACAGGACCCAGCCGATCCAGGGCGTATTCGCAATGGCCGGGATCACGATCCTGTCCACCTCGACGATGGCGGGGTCGGCGAAGACCCCGGCCTGTCCGAACATCTCGCGCAGAAGGTAGGCGGTGAGGCCGGCGGCTAGAAGGTTCATCCCGATGCAGATCACGATGGCGTCGCCGCGAAAGCGCGTGGCCCCGAAGGCGAGGATGGTCGAGAAGAGCATCGTGGCCGCGACGCCTGCCGCGACGCCCGCCAGCGCCGACCCGCTGGCATAGCTGCCGGCGATGGCGAAGAAGGCGCCGACCAGGATCTTGCCCTCCAGCGCGATGTTGAAGATGCCCACGCGCCCGCAGATCACGCCCGCCAGCGCCGCCAGCAGGACGGGCGTCATCCCCTGGATGGTGGTGCCCACGGTGAAGGCGTTGATCATCGCCCGCCGCCCCATCGCAAGCCGCCGTAGCGCAGCGAGACGAAGAGGATGATGATCGCTTGCAGCACCACCGAAAGCTCGCGCGGCACCTGAATCGCGCGCTGCATGGCAAAGCCGCCCGTCTCCAGCGCCGCGAAGAAGAGGCCCGCAAGCACCGCCTTGGCCGGGCTGCCGCCCGCCAGCAGCGCCGCCATCAGCCCCGACCAGGTATAGCCGGGGGAGACGAGCGCCCCGGTCTGGTAGCGATGATGCACCTCCAGCACGACGATGGCGCCCACCAGCCCAGCGATGGCGCCGCTGGCGAACATGGTGAGGATCGTCTGCCGCGCCGTCCGCACGCCGCCGTATTCGGCAAAGCGCGCGTTCAGTCCGCGCATGCGCAGCTCGTACCCCGCGACCGTCCGCCGATCGACGAAGATCACCGCCACCACGAGCAGCGCCAAGATCACCACGCCGGTGCTGACCGGGCCGAGAAGATCGGGCAGGATCGCGCCGTCGGGGATGGGGCGCGTCTGGGTCAGCCCTGTCGAGGTGTCGCGCAGCGGAAATCCCGTGGCCCAGGCGGTCAGCGCGATGGCGGGATAGGAAAGCAGGAGCGAACTGACGAGCATCGGGATGCCCAGCCGGGTCTGCCCCACGGCGGCCAGCGCCGCCCAGAGCCCGCCCGCGGCCATCGCCGCCAAAAGGGCCGCGAGCGCCAGCAGGGGCCCGGGCAGCGGCACGAGCGCCGCCAGGGCCGTGGACACGATCGCCGCGGTGAAGCCACCGAGCGCGATCTGCCCGTCGCCGCCGAGATTGACCATGCCGCCCCGCAGCGGGATCGCCAGGGCTAGCGCCATGCCGGCGAGCGGTATCGCCCAGCCGAGCGTGTTCGACCAGTTGCGGGGCGCCAGCGCGCCCACGGCGATCTCGCGGTAGGCAGCCAGCGGATCGTCGCCTGCGGCCAGCAGCATCAGCGCCCCGATCGCCAGCCCCACGAGGATCGCGGGCAAAACCGGGCCGGGGCGGACCGCGCCGATCAGCGCCCTCATGCCGCCGCCTCGACCTGCCCGGCCATCAGCGGTCCCAGCCGTTCCTGGCTGGCCTCGGCCACCGGCATCTCCGCGAGGATGCGGCCCTCGTACATCACCAGGACCCGATCCGAGAGCGCGAGGATCTCCGACAGCTCAGCCGAGACGAGCAGCACCGCGCGCCCAGCGTCGCGCTCGGCAATGAGGCGGGCATGGATCGCCTCGATCGCGCCAACGTCGACCCCCCGCGTCGGTTGTTCGGCGATCAGCAGCGCGGCACCCCGGTCGAGCTCGCGGGCAACGACGATCTTTTGCAGGTTGCCGCCCGAAAGCGTGCCCACGGCCACGTGCTCCGAGGCGATGCGCACGTCGTTCCGGGCGATCAGGCGGCGGGCCCGGACAAGGATGGCGTTCCCTCGCAGAATGCCGCGGCGGCTCAGCCCCGCCTCCCCCTGCCGCCCCATCAGCAGGTTGTCCGCAGCGCTGGCGCCCGCCGCAGTGCCGGTCGCAGCGCGATCCTCGGGGATGTAGGCGATGCCGGCGGCGCGGGCCCGTGCGACCGGCACAGCGGTGATGTCGTGCTCGTCAAGGCGCACCCGGCCCGAAGCGACGGGGCGCAGTCCGATTATCGCCTGAACCAGCGCGTCCTGCCCGTTGCCGGCGACGCCCGCGATGCCGACGATCTCGCCCGCCCGCACGGCAAAGGAGACGGTGCGCAGCGCAGGCTTCGGCCCCCGTCCAACGGTCAGCTCGGTCACCCGCAGGACCGGCGCGCCGGGGGCGGCCGGCGTGCGGCGCAGCTCCGGATACGCCGCGCGGCCGGTCATCGCGGCCGCGATCTGGGCCTCGCTACTTTCGGCCGTGGCCGTCCGCGCCACCACCCGGCCCCGGCGCAGCACGGTCACGTGGTCGGAGATCTCCATGACTTCGGCCAGCTTGTGGGTGACCAGCAGGATCGTCCGCCCGTCGGCGCGCAGGGAACGCAGCACGGCGAAGAGCGCATCCCGCTCGCCGGGGGTCAGCACGGCGGTCGGCTCGTCGAGGATCAGCACGCTTGCGTCGCGGTAGAGGGCCTTGAGGATCTCGACCCGCTGGCGGATGCCCACGGGGAGTTCGCGGATCAGGGCGCCGGTCTCCACCTGCAGGCCGTGCCGCTCCGCCAGCGCCGCCACCTCCACGCGCGCACGGCGGCGGTCGAGCCAGGGGCCCCGCCGCGGCTCAGCGCCGTAGACGACGTTCTCCCAGACGGTGAGCTCCTCGAAGAGCTGGAAGGCCTGGTGGACCATGCCCATCCCCGCCTCGATGGCATCGAGCGGCGAGCCGAAGCGTCGGGCGCGGCCGTGCAGGAGCAGCCTGCCTTCATCTGGCTGCACCAGGCCGTAGAGCATCGCCATCAGTGTCGACTTGCCCGCGCCGTTCTCGCCCATGACGGCATGGACCTCTCCGGGGCGCACCCGCAGGTCGACGCCCTCGTTGGCCAGCACCGGGCCGTAGCGTTTCGTCAGCCCGATGGCCTGCAGCGCCCAGTCCAAGGCCAGCCCCTACTGGCCGGCCTGCATCGGGTCCTCGACCGTCACGGTCCCGTCGATGATCTCCTGGCGCAGGGCGGCCAGCGCCTCCATCGCCTCGGGGTAGTCGGCGATCAGGCAGCCGCTGTCGCCGGCGCCCTCCGCCAGCCCGGTCAGGCCCATCCCGCCATCGTCGAGCCCGAGCGCCGCGATCTGCGGCTGCGTGCCCTCGACGATGCCGCGCACGCCCAGTATCACCGCGACGTCGGTGTTCTTCTCGACATTGTCCATCACCGCGCCGGGCGCCTGGGGGCACTGGTTCACGTCGACGCCGTAGGCTGCCGCGCCCGGAAAATCCTCGACCGCGCGGAAGACCCCGCCGTTGGAGCCGGACGCGGCGGCGAGGATCCTGTCCGTCCCGCCCGAGGCCATCGCGATGGCGCGCTGCTGGCCGCGGGCGGGATCGGCAAAGGGATTGTCGCCACCGATCCAGAGGGTCGGCGCGATGTCGATGTCGGGGTTCACGTGGCGCGCACCGGCGGCGAACGCATCGGTGTAGCGATGCAGGAACGGGATATCGATCGCGCCGATGGCGCCCACCCGCCCCGTCTGGGTGGTCAGCGCCGCGCCGGCGCCGGCGAGGAAGGCCGTTTCGTACTCTCTGAAGACGATACAGTACACATTCGGCGGCGGGTTCGGTGCGCAGCTGTCGACCTGCAGGAAATCCGTCTGCGGATTGTCGACGGCGACCTGGCCGAGGATCTCGTTGAACTCGAAGGTGATGGCCACGACGATGTCGGCCTCCTGCGCCGCGGCCTCGAGGTTCTGCAGCTTCACCGTCGGGTCCGAGCTCTCGAAGACCCGCGCCTCGAGCCCCAGCTCCTCGGCCACCTGCCGCGTGCCCTCGGCGCCGAGCTGCAGGAACTGGTTGATGCCGATGGGGTTCGGCGAGACGTAGATCACCGAGGCGGCCTCGCTCTGCGCGAGGGCCGGCAGGGCGAGGCAGCCGAGAGCGGCGGCGAGGGGGGCGATCTTCATTGGGCAGGCTCCTTCCGGGGGGCGCTAGGGTCAGTAGGGCGTGTCGCCGGCATCGGCGTTGATCGCCTGGCCGCGGATCAGGCGGGCATCGTCCGTCAGCAGGAACGAGACGATGGCGGCAACCTCGGCGGGCGCGATGTGGCGGCCGAGCTGCGGCATCGTGAGCTTGGGAAAGATGCTTGCGGCATCCTCGCCGGTCACCCGTCCGTAGGCGGCGGCCACCTCGTGCAGCATCGGTGTGTCGACCCCGCCTGGGCAGACGCAGTTGACGTTGATGTCGTGCGGCGCGAGGCGGGCTGCGAGGATCCGCGTCCAGGCGATCACCGCGGCCTTTGAGCTGGAATAGGCGAGGCTGTCCAGATGCCCCTTCTTGCCGGCCTCCGAGGCCAGCGTGACGATGGCGCCGGGGCGCCCTGACGCGATCATCGCGCGGGCGGCGGCCACGGCTACCTCGTAAGCGCCGAACACGTTGACGCGGTACTGGTCCTCCCAGTCGGCGCGCGGGATCTCGAGCGGGTCGGCATGGCGGACGATGGCGGCGCAGCCGGCCACCCCGTAGAGCGGGCCGACCGCCTCGGCGGCGCGTTGGATGGCATCCGCAGGGGCGGCCGGGTCCGCGAGGTCGCACGGCACGGCGGGCGCGCCGAAGGTCTTGGCCGTCGCCTCCAGCGCCTCGGTGGGCAGATCGAGCAGCGCCACCCGCGCGCCCTCGGCCAGAAGCCGCGCGGCTACTGCCCGGCCGATCCCGCCGGCCGCCCCTGTCACAAGGATCGCACGGCCCCGGTGGCGCTCCGCCACGGGGGCGGTGCGCTCGGGTAGCACATGATCGCCACGCGTCGTCTGGTACTCGCCCATCGTCGATATCTCCTGCGCGAAAGGTCATACCGGCATGGGGCGAAGATCAAGGCCCTGCCGGCGCCACCGCATGGCCCGGTCCAGGGGGCGGGGCACGCGAGGGCGGCGGGTGCAGAATATTTGGGCGATGCCTGGCAGGGCGGGGCCGCGCGGGCGCTTTGCCTTCCCAAGACCGCGGCGGTCGTGCGAGCCTTCCTGCTGTGCGCCCACGCCCTGGGCGCTTGCGATCACGGGAGCCCGCCGATGACCCTTATCCGTGCCATGCTGCTGGCCCTCGTTGCCGGCACCGCCAGCGCGCAGAACACGCCGACGCTGCTGCTGTCCTACGAGGCGACGCCTTTCGGTCTTCTAGGGCTCGACGGCGATGGCCTCGCCTATGACGCGCGCGAGGAGGTCACCGAGGCCGCGCTGGCGCGCGAGGTGCCCGCGATCTTCGAGGCGATGGGCGTGGCGCCCGATACCGTAGAGACGCTGGTGATGCCGGGCGGCTACCTGCTGAACACGAACGCCTCGCTGCAATCCTCGGTCACGCTTGACGATGCGGCGGCCGACCGGCTGGCCGCGGCCCTTGGCTTTGCCTTCCGACAGTGGAGCGTTCTGGTGACGGATTTCGAGCCGCAGGGAGATGGCGATACAGGCTACGGCATCGTTGCCTTCGAAGAGACGCTCACCGGGGAAGCGGCGCATGCCTTCTTCCTCCATGCCGCCTCGGTGAACGAAGGGCTGGGCGGCGGCTATACCGCCTTCGACGACGAGATGATCTTTCTCAACGTCACCGATTCCCGCGGCGACCCCTATAGCGGGCTGCCGGACGAGGACTTCGAGGCGGCCCTGCGGGAGGCGGCGGAAAGCTACCAGGCGGCACCTGCCCAGGTGACCCAGACCGGCCGCGCCGATGCGCGCTTTATCGAGAACGACTGGGAGGCCCATCCCAACGGCGAGGGCTATGCTGAAACGCTCGGCGGCCCCGCCACGGCCACCCTCGCCGCGATCCGCGCTACCCACGAAGCTGCCCTGCGCGAGGCCGCGCCCGCGTCCGCCGCCGACTGACCGGCGGACGAAGGAAGCCGCGGGGCAGATCGACGACCGCCCCGGAGGGCATCGCGATTGGCCACGCTTGCGCCGCGCCACATCTCCGATGTTCTTCAGACGAATGTGCCGGCCCCCTCACCCATGCTGGCTCGGCCTTTGCGAGACCTGGAAGCCCACTAACCGCCTTTCGAGTCCATCGCCATCAGGGCATAGGCGATCTGCGCCGCGGTGAAATCCGAGACGCGGCTGGAGGCGTCGGGGGCAAGCTCCACGACATCGCAACCGATCAAGCGGCGCCCCGCAAGAGCGGTTTCGACCAGCGCGAGTGCCTGCCAGAAGCCAAGGCCGCCGGGTACCGGCGTGCCGGTGGCCGGCAGGACGGACGGGTCGAGGCCGTCCACGTCGAAGCTGACATAGACGTCCTGAGGGAAGTCCGCGGGCAGGGGCGGCGGCGGCGTTCCGGCGGCGAGCGCCTCGGCATCTGTGAAGATCACGCCAAGCCGGGTGCGGGCGGCGGCCTCCTCCTGCGAGAGGGCGCGGACGCCGTATTGGGCCAGCGTCAGGCCCTCTTCCTCGGCGAGGAGCCGCATGACGGAGGCATGGGAATGGCGCTCGCCCTGGTAGGCGAGGCGCAGATCGGCATGGGCATCGATCTGCACGATGCCCACGGGCCGCCCCAGGGCGCGGGCGACCCCGCGGACGGCCCCGTATGTCAGGCTGTGTTCGCCTCCGAGGGTGACGGGGATGTGCCCGGACGCGGCGGCGGCCTGCGTGCGGGCGGCGAGGCGTTCCATCACCTCGGGCAGTGGGCCGGTGCAGTCGAGCGGGGGCTCGGTGGCGATGCCGGCGGCACAGGGCTCCCCGCCGCGCCACAGGCGTTCGAGCTCTACGCTGGCGGCGATAAGTGCAGCCGGGCCGCCGCCGGTGCCGCCGCCGTAGCTGACGGTGCGTTCCAGCGGCACCGGGATGACGCGGAAGCGGGCGGTGGCGGGGTCGGATTCCGCCGCTGATAGCTCACCGTCCAGGAAGCCGGGCATCACGAAAGCCGGTCGCGGAAGTCGGCATAGCCGAATTCGCGGACGATGCGTAATTCGTCCGTCCGGCTGTCCCAGACCGCGAGGGCGGGAAGGGGGACGCCGTTGAACGTGTTGGTCTTGACCATGGAATAATGCGCCTGGTCGAGGAACGCGATGCGGCTTCCGACCTGCAGGGGCGCGCCGGGGCGGTAGTCGCCAATGACGTCGCCTGCTAGGCACGACGGGCCGCCGAGGCGGACGGGGTCACCTGTATCGCTCTCGCCGAGCAGGGCGGGGCGGTAGGGCGCCTCGATCACGTCGGGCATGTGGCAGGTGGCGGAGATGTCGGTTATGGCCAGCGGCATGCCGTTGTGGGCGAGGTCGAGGACCTCGCCCACGAGGATGCCGGCATGGAGCGCCACCGCCTCGCCGGGTTCGAGATAGACCTGAACCCCGTGCGCGTCGCGGATATGGCGCAGCAGGGCGATCAGGCCGGCGCGGTCGTAGTCGCCGCGGGTGATGTGGTGGCCACCGCCGAGGTTCATCCAGGCCATGCCGGCAAGCCACGGGGCAATGGCGGGTTCCACCGCCGCCCAGGTGCGGGCCAGCGGCGCGAAGCCCTGTTCGCAGAGCGTGTGCAAGTGCAGGCCTTCGATGCCGACGAGGCCTGCCGGCGCAATGCGGCTGACCGGCGTGCCAAGGCGGGAGCAGGGGGCGGCGGGATCGTAGCGTTCGTTCCAGCCCTCGGAATGCTCGGGGTTTATGCGCAGGCCGGGGCTCACGGTGTGGCCGGCGGCGCGGGCGGCGCCGACCGCATCGCGGAACCGGGCGTGCTGGGAGGGAGAGTTGAAGATCACGTGGTCGGAGAGGCGCAGGACCTCTTCAATCTCGCCGGGCTTGAACCCTGCATTATAGGTGGCGACATGGCCACTGAACGCCTCGCGCCCCAGGCGGGCCTCGTGGAGGCCGGAGGCGGCGGTGCCGTGCAGGTGGCGCATCACCAGCGGCGCCAGGGCATGCATGGCGAACGCCTTGAGGGCGAGGAAGACCTGCGCGCCGGAAGCCTCGGCCACGTCCGCCAGTATCGCGCAGTTCCGTTCGATCGCCGCGGCATCGACCACGAAGCAGGGGGAGGGCACGCGGCTCAGGTCGAACTGCGCGAAGGCCTCGCGCGCGGCGGCCTCGATATCCAGTTGCCGATCCATCGGTTCCTCCGCCGCGGGGTGCCCGCGCCCGTCAGTGGCGCGCGGACGCAAGGGGCTCGATGCCCCGCGCGGCCGGTGCCGTTCGTTCAGAACGCGACGGGGCCGTCGAGCTCCACCACCTCCCACGGCAGGCCGTGGTCGTTCAGCATGTCCATGTAGGGATCGGGATCGAGCTGTTCCATGTTCCACACGCCCGGATCGCGCCAATGCCCGTGCAGGACCATCGCCGCGCCGATCATCGCCGGCACGCCCGTGGTGTAGGCCACCGCCTGGCTGCCGACCTCGGCGAACGTCTCTTCGTGGTCGCAGATATTGTAGATGTAGAACGTCTTCTCGTCGCCGCCGTCCTTCGCCGGGCCCGTCGCGATGTCGCCGATGCAGGTCTTGCCGCGGGTCTTCGCGCCGAGCTCGCCTGGGTCCGGCAGCACGGTCTTCAGGAATTGCAGCGGGACGATCTGCTGGCCCTGATGCTTCACCGGCGCGATCCCGGTCATGCCCACGTTCTGCAGCACGGTCACATGATTGATGTAGGCATCGCCGAAGGTCATCCAGAAACGGGCGCGCTCGATCTCGGGGAAATGGGTGCTGAGGCTCTCCAGCTCCTCGTGATACATCAGGTACATGTTCTTCTCGCCGACGGCGGGGAAGTCGAACGCGACCTTGGTGGTCATCGCCGGGCTCTCGACCCATTCCCCGCCCTCCCAATGGCGGGCAGGGGCGGTGACCTCGCGGATGTTGATCTCGGGGTTGAAATTGGTGGCGAAGGGCAGGCCGTTGTCGCCGCCGTTGCAATCGAGCACGTCGAGCTGGCGGATGCCGTCGAGCTTGTGCTTGCGCAGCCACGTGGCGAAGACGGAGGTGACGCCGGGGTCGAACCCCGACCCGAGGATCGCGGTGAGCCCGGCCTTCTCGAAGCGCTCTCGGTAGGCCCATTGGTGGTGGTACTCGAACTTCGCCTCGTCTTCCGGCTCGTAATTTGCGGTGTCGAGGTAATGCACCCCGGCTTCCAGGCAGGCGTCCATCAGGGCGAGGTCCTGGTAGGGCAGGGCGAGGTTCACCACCAGCTCCGCCCCGGTCTCGCGGATCAGCGCCACCGTTGCGGCCACGTCCATCGCGTCGAGCCCGTGGGTCGCGACCTCCACGCCGGTCCGCTCCTTCACCGCCGCGGCGATGTCGTCGCATTTCGACTTCGTGCGGCTGGCCAGGGCGATCTGGGTGAAGATGCCAGGGTTCATCGCCATCTTGTGGACGGCGACGCTGCTGACGCCGCCAGCGCCGATCACCAGTACTTTGCCCATGCCGTGCCCTCCCGATTGCCTTGGCCCTCTGTCCCGCAAAACGGGCCGGGTGGCAACGCCGCTCCGCCTCGCCGGGGGCCTAGCCTCACTCGAAATACGTGTAGCCCGCCAGACTGTCCTTGTAGGCGGTGATCAGCATCTTGCGCTCGGCCACGTTCACGTCGCCGCGGGTCACCGCGCGCTCCACAATGCGGCGGAAATCGGCAAGGCAGTCGGCCGGGTCGTATTCCACGTAGCTCATCACCTCGGCGATGGTGTCGCCTTCGGTCTCGTGCTCGATGGCAATGCCGCCGTCGCCGGTAAGCGACACGGTCACCACGTTGGCGTCGCCGAAAAGGTTGTGCAGGTCGCCCAGGGTTTCCTGGTAGGCGCCGACAAAAAAGACGCCGATCAGGTAGGGTTCGCCGTCGCGCAGGTCGTGCACGGGCAGCGAGCGGTGCAGGCCGTCGTCGAGGATGAACCTGTCGATCTTGCCGTCGCTGTCGCAGGTGATGTCCGTCAGGATGGCGCGGCGCGTCGGCTCCTCGTTCATGCGCTGCAGCGGCATCACGGGGTGGATCTGGTCGATGGCCCAGACATCGGGCAAGGACTGGAATAGGCTGAAATTGCCGTGGTAATAGTCCACGAAGTTGTCGAGCCGCTCGTCGAGATCGCCGGTGATGTCGTGGGTGCGCGCCAGGGTCGAGATGCGCGAGAGCGTGTAGAGGAAAGCGCGTTCGGCGCGGCCCATCTGGCGCAGGCTCATCTGGCCGCGACGGAAGAGGGCGCGCATCTCGTCGCGGTAATAGACCGCGTCGTTGAAGCATTCCTGCACCCGGCGGGGGTCGAGGTAGTCGTCGACGCCCAGGAGGTCGCTCAGGTGATGGTGGTCGCCCTCCACCGCCTGCGGTTTCTCCGGCACGTCGTAGAGGGTGGCGTCGAGGATGTCGAAGATCAGCATCGAAGAGAGCGCGACCACGTAGCGGCCGCTTTCGGTGACGATGACGGGGTGCGGCTGGCCGGCCTCGTCCATCGCGTAGCCGACCGTCTCGATGATGTTGGTGCAGTATTCGTCCACCGTGTAGTTCACCGAGTTCTCGGTTGAACGCTTCTCGCCGGTATAGTCGATCCCTAGCCCGCCGCCGAGATCGAGGTAGGTCAGCGGCGCGCCCATGCCGCGCAGCTCGGTGTAGAAGCGGCAGGCCTCGGTCACCGTGCGGCGCACGTCGATCACGTTGGGTACCTGAGAGCCGAGATGGTTGTGCTGCAGCACCAGGCAATCGAGGAAGCCGGTCTCCGACAGGCGATCAATGAGCTGCACGACCTGATCTGTTCCGAGACCGAAGGTGGAGCGATCCCCCGAGGAGGCCTCCCACTTGCCGGTCACCGTCTGCGTGAGCTTGACGCGGACGCCCAGCATCGGCTTCACGCCGATCTCGTCGGAGACGCGGCGGACGATTTCGAATTCCTTGAGGCTTTCCAGCACGATCACCGTCTGGAAGCCGAGCTTGCGAGAGAGGATGGCGAGGCGGATGAACTCGTCGTCCTTGACGCCATTGCAGATGATGAGTGCCTCTGGGGCGAGGGCTTGGGCCAGCGCCACGATCAGCTCGGGCTTCGAGCCGGCTTCGAGGCCGTAATGGAAGTCCTGGCCGATCTCGACGATGCGGCGCACGACCTCGGCCTGCTGGTTGACCTTGATCGGGAAGACGCCGCGATAGGGCGCCTGGTAGCCGAACTGTTCGATGGCGTCGGCGAAGGCGGTGTTGAGGCGCCGCAGCCCGTGCTCGAGGAAGGAATTGACCCGGAGCAGGATCGGAGCGCCGATGCCGCGGTCGGACAGCTCGCGCATGATGCTGGGCAACGAGGCGGGGGGCTTGGAGGTATCGAGCGGATCCGTCAGGGCGACGTCGCCATTCTCGGTGACCGTGACGAGCGCTTGCCCCCAGGCCTCCATACCGTAACGCGATGCGTGCACCGGCACCTCCCTCTTGAGACGGGCGCCGGGGCCCCTTGCAGACAGCCTGCGGTGCACGCGGGCGGCTGTGGTGTCAAGTCGGAGCCCCGCCAAAAGGAAGGCGTCGGGCGCGAGCTCAATCGCCGGCGGGCTTCTCGTCGGACCGGTGGACGCGGGTGGCGCCGGCCGGCCGCTCCGTCGCGCGCTTCTTCTCGTCTTCGCTGCCGATGTCACGGGGCAGGCGGCCGCCGCTGCGGCCCTGCTGGGATACCTCGCCCTCGGCACCGAAGAGCTGATCTGTCTCGCTCACGCCGTCCTGGGATTTCAGTCGTCTGTGGCCTCCTTTCACGACGAAGGGGGCCGGGCGAACCCGACCCCCCTGTCTGTGATGCGATGCAGCAAATCAGCTCTCGTATTCGGGCATCTCTTCCAGCTGTTCCTTGGACTGGGGCACGAAGACGCGGATGTCTTCGCCGTCGGCCTCCTGCTGGATGTTGAGGTCCGACATCTTGAGCGCGACGTGCTTCTCGCCGAGGCCCAGGAAGCCGCCTACGTCGACGACGGCCTGGCTGATCTGGTCGCCGTCGAGGATCAACTCGCCGACTTCGCCGATCCATTCGTCGTTGGCATCGTAGACGCGGGCGCCGTCAAGCTTCTCTGCCGTAATCTGATCGATAGCGACGGTCGTATAGCCTTCACGCTCCATGTCCCAGCCTTCGGCAGCGATCAGCTCGTTGTCGCCGTCGGCCTCCATCATGTCGTCGCCTTCGACGACTTCGGCGTCCATGTCGGTTACTGTGGCGTCGGGTTCTGCCGTGGTGCTTTCGACCGCTATGGTATCGGTCTCGGTCTCCATGGCCTCGCCTTCGGCGGTCATCTCGCCCTCGGCCTCGGCCTCAAGCTCCTCGGCCTCCTGGGCTATTTCCTCGCCGGCGTTCTCGACGCCCTGTGCGGCGTCGGTTGCCAGCTCTTCAGTACCTTCCTCAACGGATTGGGCTGCGTCGCCGGTGGCCTGCGCCACGTCTTCTGCGCCTTCCTCGACCTCTTGGACGACGGCGCTGCCGGCTTCGGACAGCTCTTCCGACGTGTCGGGATCGGCGGTGGTCGTCTGAGCCCAGACCGGGAAGGCCACGAGGGCGGCGATAGCGGTGGATGTCATCAGGCGTTTCATCTGAGTATCTCCGTGTTTATGGAACAGCCGTCGGGCTGTCTGCCCACACAACTGGCATTCCGCGAACTTGTTCCAGCAGTCGCGTGCGGGTTGCGCGACAGGTCCGTCGCCCTAGGTCCGCGGGAATGGAACACACTGATTTCGATGCGATCGTCATCGGCGGCGGCTCTGCCGGCCTGGCCTTCGCCAAATGCGCCGCCCGGCTGGGCGGGCGGATCCTGCTGGTCGAGCAGGAGGAACTGGGCGGCACCTGCGTGAACCGCGGGTGTGTGCCGAAGAAGCTGATGTGGACCGTGGCGCAGGCCCGGCTGCAGGCCCGCGCCGTGGGGCTGGACGTGCCGTTCAGAGATGCGGACTTCGCAACCATGGCGCAGGCGCGCGACGCCCATATCGAGGAACTGCGGGACACCTTCGCCGATGGGCTGGCCGAGGCGGGGGTAACCCTGCAACGCGGGCAGGCGGAGCTCGCCGAGGGCGGCGTGCGCCTGGATGACGAGGTGCTGACCGCACGGCACGTGGTGCTGGCGACGGGTTCGGCGCCGAGCATCCCGGGGATGGATGGGGCGGATCTGATGGAGACGAGCCGCGAGGTGTTCGGCTGGCCGGCGGTCCCGGCGCGGCTGACGATCCTCGGGGCGGGCTATATCGGCACGGAATTCGCGACGATCTTCGCTGCTCTCGGCGCCACGGTCGACCTGATCGACGATGGCGATGCGATCCTCGATGGCTTCGACGGCGATGCCGCGCAGGTGGTGCAGGAGAACCTGCAGGCGCAGGGCGTATCGCTCCACCTCGGCACGCGGATCGTCTCGGTCGAGCGGAGCGATGGCGGGCTGACCGCAACACTGAAGGACGGCACGCGCCTGGCCGCCGACAAGGTGGTATGCGCCATCGGACGCGACCCTCGGTTCGATACGCTCGGGCCCCTGGCCGAGGAGATCGAGCGGGTGAAATCCGGCGCGGCGCGGATCGGCGAGGGCTTCGAGACATCGCGCGCCGGGGTCTTCGCCATCGGCGACTGCGCCGACCGGCTGCCGCTGACCCCTGTCGCGACCCACGACGGCGAGACCCTTGCCACGCAGCTCTTCGGGGAGGGGCGCGCACGCCTCGATCTCGGCAGGGTGGCGACGGCGGCCTTCGCATTGCCGCCCATCGCGCAGATCGGAGAGTTCTCGGGCGGGGGCCGCCTGACGCAGGGCCGGATCACCCCGCTGGGAAACGCTGTGCGCCGCGAGGGGATGGCTCCGGCAGAGTATCACAAGACCTTGCTGGACGAGAGCACCGGGCAGGTGGTTGCCCATGCGATGGTAGCTGAGGGGGCGCACGAGGCGATCGCCTGGTCGGCCATCGCGCTGGCCGCGGGAGCGGGGCCGGCGGAGGCGGGGCGGATCGCGGCGATCCATCCGTCTTTCGCAGAGGATGCGATCCAGCTAGAAGCGGCGGATGACTGACCCAATCCCGACCCGGCCATGAAGGCCGAACGCCTCATACCCGGGCCGATCTACGTGGCGATCCAGCGAGTGGTGAAGGGCTTTCTCTTCGTTCCAGCGATGTTCGCGCTGGCCGGGTTGCTGCTGCCCATCCCGGCGCTGTGGGTGGACCGCAGCGAGGTGCTGGAGGAGTTCTTCACCGCCATCGTCTTCTTCGACATCGAGATCGCGGGGGCGCGCACGGTCCTCAGCACCATTGCCGGCGCGATGATGACCGTCATCAGCCTGGCCTATTCGCTGACGCTGATCGTGTTCACCCTGGCGGCGGCCAACATCGGGCCGAGGCTGCTGGAGAACTTCACCAAGAACCGGATCAATCAGATCACGGTCGGGATGCTGAGCGCGACGTATCTGTATTCGCTGCTGCTTCTCTATCTCGTTCAGGCAGAGCACGTGCCGCGCTTTTCGGTGGCGCTGGCGATCCTTCTGGCCACGGTGAGCCTCTTCATCCTGATCTACTTCGTCAGCATCACGGCGCGCAGCGTGCGGGTCGACAGCGAGGTGGCGCGGACCCAGAGGGCCCTTCGGGACGTCATCGACGGGTATCTGAAGGTCGAGCCCCATGACGTGGTTGAGCGCGACGACGTGGTTCCGCGGGGCGCGGCGCGCCGGGTGAAGGCGCCACGGTCCGGCTACGTGACCGGCGTCGATATCGGCGCTCTCGTGAAGCTGGCCGAGGAGTTCGACGGGTTCGTGGAGATGACGGTATGCCCGGGGGACTTCGTCGTCGGCGACATGACGCTGCTAATGGCGCACGGTATGCCGAAGGCCGGAGCCAAGGAGCTGGCCGGCGCGATCTACATCGGGGATTCTCGGGCGCCCGAGGGGGACATGCTGTTCAGCGTGCACCTGAACGTCGAGATCGCGCTGCGTGCGCTTTCGCCGGGGATCAACGACACCTACACGGCGATCGCCGCAATGGACCATCTGTCGGCGTCCTTGGCGCTGATCCTGCAGCGCGGGGCGCCGCCGGCGGTGCACCGCGACGAGGCGGGGGCCGCGCGGGTCTGGATGGCGTATTTCGCTATGGACGACGTGGTGGACATGGCGATCGACCCGGTGCGGTTCGCGGCGTCGGACAATCCGATGATGCTGATCTCGCTCGCCCGGGCGATCGCGCGGATGGCCTCGGTCGCAGACCCTAGCCACACGCCCCTGCTGATGCGGCATCTTCGGCAGTTGGCGGCGGCGGCGCGGGAAGGGTCCAAGCAACGGATCGACAGGGCGAAGATCGCCGCTGCGTTGGCGGAGGCCAGGACGAAGGTCAGGGAGGGGCGCACGGATGCCGGCAAGGTCGGGGCTGCCTGAGCTCACGGCCCGCCTGCAGGTCGGGCACGGCACCTTCCCACGCCAGATGCCGATCAACCGTTTCCTTAGGCGGGGCGGCAGCCAGCCACCCCGCCCCGGCGCGATGACGGCCTAGAGCAGGACCAGCCGCAGCCCGTAGGCGACAAGGCCCACCGCCGCCACGCCCATCGCCCAGAGCGCGACGAACCACAGCATCCTGCGACCCATCAGTGGTAGCCTTGGCTCGGGTCGAGCTTGCCGCGGAAGACCCAGTAGGCATAGCCGGTATAGGCCAGGATCAGCGGCACCAGGACGATGGCGCCCACGAACATGAAGAGCTGGCTCTTGTAGGGGCTGGCGGCATCCCAGATCGTGACCTCGGTCGGGATCACGTAGGGCCACATGGAAAGGCCCAGCCCCGCGAAGCAGAGGCCGAAGAGCGCCAGCGCCAGGACCAGCGGCAGCCAGTCGCGGGTCTCGGCCACGAGCGCCCGCCCGAGCGCGAGGATCAGCGCGCCGACGGCGATGGGCACGGGCGCCACGAAGAGCATGTTGGGGAAGGTCAGCCAGCGCTCGTGATAGGCGCCCTCGAGGAAGGGCGTGGCAAGGCTGACGAGGACGATGAAGACGACGGTCGCGATGCCGAAACCCCGGGCCATCGCCTTGACCCGCTGCTGCACCTCGCCCTCCACCTTGATGTTCAGCCAGCATGCGCCGAGCAGGGCGTAGCCGCAGACCACCGCGACCCCGCACATCAGGGTGAAGCCAGTGGCCCAGTCGTACCAGCCGCCGCCGTAGGCGCGGCCGTCGACCTCGATCCCCTGCAGGATGGTGCCAAGGATGATCCCCTGCGCCATCGCCGCCACGACTGAGCCGCCGATGAAGGCCGCATCCCAGAACCATTCGCTGAACCGGCGCGTCGCGCGCCAGCGGTATTCGAACGCGACGCCCCGGAACACGAGCGCCAGCAGCATGGCGATGATCGGCGGATAGACCGCCGGCATGATGATCGCGTAGGCCAGCGGGAAGGCGGCGAAAAGTCCGCCGCCGCCGAGGACGAGCCAGGTTTCGTTGCCGTCCCAAACAGGAGCGACGGAATTCATGAGCAGGTCGCGGTCTTCCTTCTTTGGGAAGAACGGGTAGAGGATGCCGATGCCCAGGTCGAACCCGTCGAGCGCCACGTAGACGTAGACGGCAAAGGCCAGGAGCAGCGCCCAGGCGATCGTGAGGTCGAAGCTGTATTCCATGGCCCTATTCCGCCGGGGTGACGGCGGGGCCGCCACGGTTGCTTTCTTCGACCTGCGGTGCCGGGGTTACGCCGGCGGTGCGGATGGGGCCGGGCTCCGTCCGCACCCCGCGCTGGCCTGGGACCGGCGGTTTGCTCATCAGCCGCAGGAGATAGACGACGCCCGCGCCGAAGACAGCGAAATAGATCACGATGAACGCGATCAACGAGGCGCCGACCGCGCTGGCCCCGAGCGGCGAGGCGGCGTCGGCCGTCAGCAGCTCGCCGTAGACCACGTAGGGCTGGCGGCCTACCTCGGTTGTAATCCAGCCGGCGATGACAGCGACGAGGCCGGAGGGCGCCATGGCAACTGCGGCCCGGTGCAACCACTTCTCCTCGAAGAGGCGGCCCTTGTAGCGCGCCCAGAGCGACCAGGCGCCGATCACGACCATCAGCATTCCGATGCCGACCATGATCCGGAACGACCAGAAGACGATGGCGACAGGGGGCTGCTGATCGCGCGGGACGGTATCGAGCCCCTTCATCTCGGCGTTCCAGCCCTTGCCGAGGATCGGGCCGCCGATCTTCGGGATCGCGATCTCGAAGCGGTTGCGCTGCGCCTCCTGATCGGGAATGCCGAAGAGGATCAGCGGGATGCCGTTGTCGTAGCTCTCGAAATGCCCCTCCATCGCGAGCACCTTGGTGGGTTGATATTCATAGGTGTTCAGGCCCTGCTCATGGCCAAGGATGACCTGCAGCGGGGCGACTATGGCGGCCATCCACATGGCCATGGAGAACATCGTGCGGACGGACTTCATGTCGCCGTGCCCGCGCAGGAGATGCCAGGCGCCGACCCCGCCGACGATGAAGGCGGTGGTGAGGTAAGCGGCGGTGAGGGTGTGGGCGAGGCGATAGGGGAAGGACGGGTTGAAGATCACCTGCCACCAGTCTTCCGGCAGGAACTGCCCGTTCTCGCCCATCACGAAGCCCGCGGGCGTGTGCATCCAGGAATTGACCGAGAGGATCCAGGTGGCCGAGATGGCCGTGCCCACGGCGACCATGAGGCAGGCCACCATGTGCAGCGTGTTGCCCACCTTTTCGCGTCCGAAGAGCATGATGCCGAGGAAGCCTGCCTCGAGGAAGAAGGCGGTGAGCACCTCGTAGGCCATGAGCGGGCCGAGGACAGGGCCGGTCTTGTCGGAGAAGACCGACCAGTTGGTGCCGAATTGGTAGGACATCACGATGCCCGAGACGACGCCCATGGCGAAGGTGATCGCGAAGATCTTCAGCCAATACTTGAAGAGGCGCAGATAGGCCTCGTCCTTCGTCCAGAGGAAGAGGCCGTTGATGACCGCGAGGTAGCTGGCCAGCCCGATCGTGAAGGCCGGGAAGATGAAGTGGAACGCCACGGTGAACGCGAACTGGATGCGGGCCAGCAGGATCGCGTCGAACCCGAGGAAAGTGTCCATATCATCTGCCTTTCGATCTGCTCAGAAGGGCGGCGCGGGGCCTGTGGGTGCCTAGTGTCATCCCCCCGCATCGTCTGAGATGCAGATATGACCGCAGCGCTCTGGGGCGAGTGGCGTGTCGCCGCAGTGCGGCACGCCGATTGTCGCGGCACGGCCGCCTTTGCGCCAGCGTCTTGAGGCCCCCTAGACCCGCTGCATCAGGCTTGGTGCGTTGACGGTGGCGGCGTAGTCGCGGGCGAGGGCGAGGTACGCGTCGTAGCTCTCACGAGTGCGGGCGAAATCGGGGTTGGCTTCGGCCTGTTCGTCCAGTACCGCCACCGAGGCCTCGCGCAGGGCGGCCACCACATCATCCGGGAAGTTGCGGAACTCGACCCCAGCCTCCTTCAGTTGCGCGAAGGCGCGGGCGTTGAAGTATTCGAATTGCGCAAGGGTCGCGGCGGAGGTCGCCTCGGCCGCGTATTTAATGATGGCCTGCAGGTCGGCGGGCAGCTCGTCGTAGGCGTCCTGGTTGACGACGATCTCAAGCGCGGCGCTGGGTTCGTGGAAGGCCGGTACGTAGCAGATGCTGGCCACCTTGTTGAGGCCGAACGCCTGGTCGAGCAAAGGGCCGACCCATTCCGCGGCATCGATGGCGCCGGACTGGAAGGCGCCGAAGATCTCCGGCGGCGGCAGCATCACCGCGTTGACCCCGAGCTTGCGCAGCGCTTCACCGCCGAGGCCCGCGATGCGCATGTTCAGGCCGTTCAGGTCTTCGACGCTGTTGATCTCCTTCTTGAACCAGCCGGCCGCCTGCACCCCGGAATTTCCGGAATAGAAGGGTTTCAGCCCGCGGGCGGCATAGATGTCGTCCCAGATCTCCTGGCCGCCGCCGTAGAGCAGCCAGGCATAGGTCTCGGTCGCGTCCATGCCGAAGGGGACAGCAGAGAAGTAGTTGAGCGCGCTGTTCTTTCCGGCGTTGTAGTAGGGGGTCGAATGGCCGATGGGCGCGGTGCCCTGCTGCACGGCATCTTCGACGGCGAAGGGCGGAACAAGTTCGCCGCTGGAGTAGATCTTGAAGGTCAGCCGCCCGTCCGACATCGCCGCGACGCGGGTGGCGAAGTCCGAGGAGTTGGTGCCGACGCCCGGCGCGTTGGCGGGAAACGAGGTGGGCAGCGCCCATTCGATGTTGCCCTGGGCGATGGCGGGGGCGGCGAGGGCCGCGGCCGGGGCGGCGATGGCCCCGCTGCGCAAGAAGTCACGGCGTTTCATCGGTAATTCCTCCAGATGGGTCGAGGATTAGAAAAGCACCGATGGCAGCCATGTGGCAAGCGCCGGGAAGGCCCAGACGCAGGCGAGCGCGGTGAGTTGGATCGCGACGAAGGGCACGACGGCGCGGTAGATGGCGAGCGTGGTGATCTCGGGCGGGGCGACGGAGCGATAGTAGAAAAGCGCGAAGCCGAAGGGCGGGGTGAGGAACGAGGTCTGCAGGTTGAGGGCGATGAGGATGGCGAACCAGACGGGATCGACATCGGTCAGGATCACCGGTCCGACGATGGGCACGACGATGAACACGATCTCGACGAACTCCAGGATGAAGCCGAGGAAGAAAATAAGGATGAGGGTGGCCAGCAGCATGCCGTAATGGTCGCCCGGCAGCGCGTGGAGGGCGGCGTGGACGGCATCGTCGCCGCCGAAACCGCGGAAGACGAGGCTGAGCATGGAGGCGGCGAGGATGATGCCGAAGATCATCGCCGACACGGTGACGGCCTGGTTCAGCGCCGGCCCGATGGCGCGGCGGCGGGCGAGGGTGAGGAGCGACAGCGCGAGGCCCAAGAGCAGGAGCGCCGTGAGCGCAAGTGCCAGCCAAGTCGAGGCTGACAGGGGCGCGCCCAGCCGCACCCGCCCCATGCCCGCGAGCTGCAGAGCGACGAGGCCGAAGGCGGCGGCGGCCGCGGCCGCGAGCAGGCGGCGGCGCCAGGGGCCGGACGTGTCGGAGGTGGCGGCGGCGATCAGGCAGGTGCCCGCGACGCCCACCGCCGCGGCCTCGGTCGGCGTGGCGACGCCGGCGAGGATGGCGCCGAGGACGGCGCAGATCAGCAGGACGGGCGGCACCAGATCGCCCAGCAGGCTGGAGAGCGGGGGGCGATCCTTCGGCAGGACCACAGGGGTCGGGGGGCCGCCGCGCAGGGCGACCATCGCGTAGGCCGCGTAGAGCGCCACAAGCAGGAGCCCCGGCAGGAGCGCGCCGGCAAAGAGGTCGGCCACGGTGACCGGATCAGGCGCGAAGTTGCCCGCCCGCTGCTGCGCCTCGAGATAGGCGTTGGAGATCTGGTCGCCCAGCAGGACCAGCACGATGGAGGGCGGGATGATCTGGCCCAAGGTGCCCGCGGCACAGATCAGCCCGCTGGCGGTGCCGTCGGCCACGCCGGCGCGGCGCATCGCGGGCAGGCTGATGAGGCCCAGCATAACGATGGTGGCGCCGATGATGCCGGTGGAGGCCGCGATCAGCGTGGCGATGCCGAGGACGGAGAGGACGAGCGCCCGCCGCGAGCCGCCCATGAGCGTCGCGGCACCCTGCAGCATCCGCTCTGCGATGGCGGAGCGTTCCAGCAGCACGCCCATCAGCACGAAGAGCGGCACGGCCAGGAGGAGCCCGTTGGTCATCACCCCGAAGGCCCGCTGCGGATAGGCGCCTAGGAACGCGAGGTCGAAGTCGCCCGCGAGGCTGCCGGCGAGCGCCAGCAGAAAGGGGATGCCCGCGATGGCCAGCAGCACCGGAACGCCGCTGAGGATGCCGGCCAGCAGGGCCACGCCGAGGAGGCCCAGCCAGATCCCTTCGGCCAAGCCCTAGCCCTCGCCGGGGTCGAGAAGCAGCGCGGCGCCCTGCACGATCATCAACAGGCAGGCCAGAGGCAGCGCCGTTTTCACCACGAACAGCCCCGGCAGCCCGCCCGTCTGCACGGAGCCCTCGCCGATGGACCAGGAATAGGCGATGTCGGGCCAGACGGTCAGGGCCGTCCACGCGAAGACCGGCAAGAGCAGCAAGGCGAAAGCGGCGATGTCGGTGCGGCGACGGGCGCGCGGGGCCTGTCCGGCGCGCAGCACGTCGACCCGCACATGGGCGTCGCCTGCCAGCGCGACCGGAAGGCCCAGGACAACGAGCACCGCGAAGGCATAGGCGACCGCATCCTGCAGCTCCACGAAGCCGGTGCCGAAAACGTAGCGCAGGATCACAACGGCAAGCTGGCCCATTACCGCCAATGCCAGCATCGCGGCGCACAGTAAGGCGGTGGCCCAGTGGAGGTGCCTGGCGAGGGCGAGGAAAGCGGGAGCGGTCGCGCGTATCATGAAGCGCTTCTGGCGCGCAGCCGCGGCCCGTGCAAGCCGTCGGCCCTCAGAAGAGCGGCCTCTGGGGCAACTTGCGATCCTCGATCAGTGCAATCTCGGCGAGCCTGTCGAGATCGTCGACCGTCAATCGCCCCTCGCTCCAGCCCGCGACCTGGCTGCGCCTGAGCTTTTGGATTGTCTTGTTGGTGTGCACCAGGGACAAGCCAAGCGCATCGGCGAGATCCTGCTGGCGGTAAGGCAGCGGGCAGCTTCGCCCATCGGTGAGGTTCAGCATCCGCATCCGCTCGAAGACCCGGAAGAAGCACCACGCGACCTTCTCCAGGGCGTCGCGCTGGCCCATCGTGGCAAGCGCCTCGCCAAGAAAGTGTTCTTCGACGGCCGAGAGCCAGGTGAGATCGAAGGCACGACTGGGCTGGGTCTTGAAGAGCGTCCAGATGTCGGCGCGGTTGAAGACGCACAGGGTCATCCGTGTGGTCGCCTCGACCGAATGGGTCATCTCGCCCATGACCCCGGCCTGCAGGCCAATGAAGTCTCCTGGAAAGACCAGATTGACGACCTGCCGCCGACCGTTGGAAAGCAATTTGAAACGAAGGCCCATCCCCGACAGGGCAGTATAGAGTTGTGGCGAGTTCGACCCTTCCATAAGCAGCACCGTTCCCGGGCCAACCGTCAGCTCGCCGCTCTTGAACTTCATCATGAACGCGACTTCGTCGGGTGACATACTGCTGAAGGCCTCGCGCTGGCGTAACACGCAGTTATCGCAGCGGACCGGCATTTTACGCTCCTGCTCGGTGTATGTCATTGTTTAATGACCGGGGGCCGTCGTCGTTCCATGATCGCCACCATAAATCTGGCCACCGGGGGAATCGCCATGGGGCTTTGCAAAGAAATTGTTGTGATGGGACCGATGGACGGTGAGACGGTGCGGTACCTGGTCGTCACGCCGAACTTCGTGGAGGCTACCGATCTTGAAGAGGCCCTGCACGATAACGCCTCCTGCGAGGTGGTGGTGGCGCGATCGCTCGACGAGGTGCCGCGCGACATGGCGATCCGCGCGGCCTTCGTGGCGGCCAAGCACGACGAGATCGCGGGTAACGGCGCGATGGCCGCGCTGCAGGGAGCCGGAATGTCGATCGTCGTTCTGGACGGCGATGAGGATCGGGCGCGACGGGCCGGCTGGCGCGTGCTGGAGCGGCCCTTCACCAACGAGACACTGATGCGGGTCATCGGGGCGGTGCAGCGCCGCAGCCCGGAGCCGTTGGCCTAGCCTTCGGCCGCGGCCGCCTCCTCTTTCAAGGTGTAAAGCAGGGCCAGCGCGTCGAGCGGGGTCATCTGGTCTGGCTGGGCGGCCTCGATCCGGGCGCGCAGCGGATCGGCCCTCGGCGCGGGTGAAATCGCGGCAGGCGTGGCGGCAAAGAGCGGCAGATCGTCGATCACCGCACCGCGGCGGCCGCCTTCCCGCTCGGTCTTCTCCAGCATGTCGAGCACTTGCCGAGCGCGGTCCACCACCGCTTTCGGCAGGCCGGCGAGGCGCGCGACTTGCACGCCATAGCTTCGATCCGCTGCGCCGTCACGCACCTCGTGGAGGAAGATCACCTCGCCCTGCCATTCGCGTACGGCGACGGTGGCGTTGCGGGCCCCCGGCAGCTTTTCGGCCAGCGCCGTCATCTCGTGGTAATGCGTGGCGAAGAGCGCCCGGCATCGGTTGACGTCGTGCAGGTGCTCCAGCGTCGCCCAGGCGATGCTGAGGCCGTCATAGGTGGCGGTGCCGCGTCCGATCTCGTCGAGGATCACCAGCGCGCGGGCATCGGCCTGGTTCAGGATCGCCGCGGTCTCGACCATCTCGACCATGAAGGTGGAGCGCCCGCGGGCCAGATCGTCGGCGGCGCCGACGCGGCTGAAGAGCTGGCTGACGAGGCCGATATGGGCGCTGGCGGCGGGCACGAAGGCACCCGCCTGGGCGAGGAGCGCGATGAGCGCGTTCTGCCGGAGCCACGTGGATTTGCCGGCCATGTTCGGGCCGGTCAGCAGGGTCAGCGCGGCGCCCTCGCCAGTGGCCGAAAGCGTGCAGTCGTTGGCGATGAAGGCGCTGCCGGTCTGGCGGCGGAGCGCGGCCTCGACCACCGGGTGCCGCCCGGCCACGACCGCGAAGGCGCGGCTGGCATCGACCTTCGGGCGGCACCAGTCGGCCTCGATGGCGAGGTCGGCGAAGGCGGCGGCCAGGTCGACCTCGGCCAGGGACGCGGCGGCCTGCCAGATCTGCGTGGCCTGCCCCACGATTTCGGTGCGCAGGGTCTCGAAGAGCCGCTTCTCGATCTCCAGCGCCTCGGCGCCCGCCCCGAGGATCCGGCGTTCGAGGTCCGAGAGTTCCAGCGTGGTGAAGCGCACGGCACTGGCGGTTGTCTGCCGGTGGATGAAGGTCGCCGAGAGCGGTTCGGCCAGCATCCGGGGCGCGTGGCCGGCGGGGGTCTCGATGAAGTAGCCCAGCACGTTGTTGTGCCGCAGCTTGAGTGCGCCGATGCCAGTCTCGTCGGAATAGCGGCCCTGGAGCGCGGCAACGACGCTTCGGCCCTGGTCGCGCAATTCGCGGGCGGCGTCGAGATCGGGGTCGTGGCCTGGGGCGATGAAGCCACCCTCGCGCGCCAGATGCGGCGGCTCGGCGACGAGGGCGGCATCGAGCCTGGCGCAGAGCGCGCTGTACCCGGAGAGGGCCTGCGCGGCATCGCCTAGCAGCTCGGGCAGCTCTTCCCCCTCCAGCGCCGCTGCGATGGACGCGGCCTGGGCCAGGCCGTCGCGGATGGCGGCCAGATCGCGTGGGCCGCCGCGTTCGAGCGCCAGCCTGGCCAGGGCGCGATCCATATCGGGAACCAGCGCCAGCGCGGTGCGCAGATCGCGGCGCAGATCGGTCGCCTCGGCCAGATGCGCCACCGCCCCCTGTCGGGCATGGATCACCGCCAGATCGCGGGAGGGCCCGGCGATGCGCCGCTCCATCAGGCGCCCGCCCGGGGCCGTCACCGTTCGGTCGATTGCGGCCGACGAGGGAGCCTGCGCGCCCGCCAGACAGGGCATGGGTGAGCTCGAGGTTCCGCCGCGTCGCCGCGTCGATCTGCATGGAGGCCGCGCCATCCTCGCGGACGGGCGGGCGCAGGTGCGGCAGGCGGCCCTTCTGAGTGAGGTCAAGATAGTCGACCAGCGCGCCCAGGGCCGAAGCTCTGCCCGGCCGAAGCTGCCGAAGGCGTCGAGGCTGGCCACGCCGTAGAGCGCGCAGAGCCGCCGGGCGCCGCCGGCACTGTCGAAGCTGGCGGGCCCAAGGCTGGTGACGGCGCCGCCCGCCTCTTCGGCGAGCTGGGCGATCCCGGCCTCGGAGGCGTCGATCACCAGCACCTCGCGGGGGGCGAGACGCGCCAGCTGCGGCGGCAGCATGACCGGCGGGCAGGGCATCACGCGCAGCTCGCCCGCCGAGATGTCGGCCCAGGCCAGCGCGCCCTCGCCGCGCACCTCGGCCCAGGCGGCCAGATGGTTGTGCCGCCGCGCGTCCAGCAGGCCCTCTTCGGTGAGGGTGCCGGGGGTGACGAGCCGCACCACCCCGCGCGCCACCACCGACTTGGCGCCGCGCTTCTTCGCCGCCGCCGGATCCTCGAGCTGCTCGCAGATCGCCACCCGGAAGCCTTTGCGGGTCAGCGTTTGCAGGTACCCTTCGGCAGAATGCACGGGCACGCCGCACATCGGGATGTCGCCGCCCTCGTGCTTCCCCCGCTTGGTCAGCGCGATGTCGAGCGCTGCGGCGGCGGCCACGGCATCGTCAAAGAACATCTCGTAGAAGTCGCCCATCCGGTAGAACAGCAGGTCCTGCGGGTGCTCGGCCTTGATGGCGAGGTATTGCGCCATCATGGGCGTCGGACTGGTCGCGGTTTCGGTCACGCGGCGGATCGGGCCTTTGGCGGTGAGACTGGCGGCGACCTTACAAAGCCCATGCCGGTGCCGAAAGCGGCAAAGGTTGAGGCGGGCCTGCGGGGCGGCTATGGCTGCGCGCCTGAGGGCCGCGCCGACCGACGCGGACACGGGGGGGGGGATGCGCGATGTCGACCAAGATCACCGACGAGGAAGCGCTGGCGTTCCACCTGGAGCCGCATCCCGGCAAGCTGGAGGTGGTCGCGACCGTGCCGATGAGCACGCAGCGCGACCTCAGCCTCGCCTATTCACCCGGCGTGGCCGTGCCCTGCATGGCGATCGCGGCCGATCCGCAGCTGGCCTACGACTACACCGCCAAGGGCAACACCGTGGCCGTGATCTCCAACGGCACGGCGGTGCTGGGCCTCGGCAACCTCGGCGCGCTGGCCTCCAAGCCCGTGATGGAGGGCAAGGCGGTGCTTTTCAAGCGGTTCGCCGACGTGAACTCCATCGATATCGAGCTGGATACCGAAGACCCGGACGCCTTCTGCCGCGCGGTGAAGCTGATGGAGCCGACCTTCGGGGGCATCAACCTGGAGGACATCAAGGCGCCGGAATGCTTCATCATCGAGCAGCGGCTGAAGGAGGAGATGGACATTCCCGTCTTCCATGACGACCAGCACGGCACGGCTGTGATCTGTGCTGCGGGGCTGATCAACGCGCTGCACCTGAGCGACAAGAAGATCGAGGATGTGAAGATCGTGCTGAACGGCGCGGGCGCGGCGGGGATCGCCTGCGTGGAGCTGCTGAAGGCCATGGGCGCGCGGCACGACAACTGCATCATCTGCGACACCAAAGGGGTGATCTGGCAGGGCCGCACCGAGGGCATGAACCAGTGGAAGTCGGCCCATGCCGCGAAGACCGAGGCGCGGACCCTGGAGGAGGCGATGGCCGGCGCGGACGTGTTCCTTGGGGTGAGCGCCAAGGGGGCGGTCACGCAGGAGATGGTGCGGGCGATGGCCGACAACCCCGTGATCTTCGCCATGGCGAACCCGGACCCCGAGATCACGCCGGAGGAAGCCCACGAGGTGCGGCTGGACGCAATCGTGGCCACGGGGCGCTCGGACTACCCCAACCAGGTCAACAACGTGCTGGGGTTCCCCTACCTTTTCCGCGGCGCGCTCGACATCAACGCGCGCGCGATAAACGACGAGATGAAGATCGCCTGCGCGCGGGCGCTGGCGGCTCTGGCCCGCGAGGACGTGCCCGACGAGGTGGCCATGGCCTATGGCCGCAAGCTGAGCTTCGGGCGGGACTACATCATCCCGACGCCCTTCGACCCGCGGCTAATCTGGCGCATCCCGCCCGCCGTGGCGAAGGCCGGTATGGATACCGGCGCGGCGCGCCGGCCGATCATCGACATGGAGGCCTACGAGCTGACCCTGAAGGCGCGGATGGACCCGACCGCGTCGATCATCGAGGGGCTCCATGCCCGCGCCCGCAAGGCGCAGGCGCAGATGATCTTCGCCGAGGGCGACGACGAGCGGGTGTTGCGCGCGGCGGTGGCCTATCAGCGCTCCGGCCTCGGGCGGGCGCTGGTGGTGGGCCGCGAGGCCGATGTAAGGGCCAAGCTGGAGGCAGCCGGCCTCGGCGACGCGGTGCGCGAGCTGCGGGTGATCAATGCCGCCACGACGGAGCATCTGGCGGCCTACAAGACCATGCTGTCCGGCCGGCTGGAGCGACGCGGCTTCGACGCCGAGGACGTCCACCGGCTGGCCGCGCGCGACCGGCACGTTTTCTCGGCGCTGATGCTGGCGCACGGCCATGGCGACGCGATGGTGACAGGGGCGACGCGCAAGTCGGCGCATGTGCTCGACATGGTCAACCATGTGTTCGATGCCGATGCGGCGCACGGGGCCGTGGGCGTGACCGCGGTGCTCATCCGCGGGCGAATCGTGTTCATCGCCGACACGCTGGTGCATGAATGGCCCGACGAGCACGATCTGGCCAACATCGCAGAGGCCGCCGCAAAGGTGGCGCGCGGGCTGGGCCTTGAGCCGCGGGTGGCCTTCGTGAGCTTCTCGACCTTCGGGTATCCGCGTTCGGAACGGGCCGAGAAGATGCACCTGGCGCCCGACGTGCTGGCGGAGCGGGGTGCCGACTTCGAGTACGAGGGCGAGATGACCGTGGACGTGGCGCTGAACCCCGAGGCAATGGCGCAATATCCGTTCAGCCGGCTGACGGCGCCTGCGAACATCCTTGTGGTGCCGGCGCGGCATTCCTCTTCGATCTCGGTGAAGCTGATGCAGGAGATGGCCGGCGCCACGGTGATCGGCCCGATCCTGACGGGCGTCGACAAGCCCATCCAGATCTGCGCCAGCGGCTCCACGGTGAACGACATCCTGACGATGGCGGTGATCGCCGCGGCACGGGTGGGCTGAGCACGTGACCGTCTGGAACCTCGGCTCGATCAACATCGACGACGTCTTCCGCGTGCCGCACCTGCCGCAGCCCGGCGAGACGCTGGCCGCCACGGGCAGCCAGACCAACCTCGGCGGCAAGGGGGCCAACCAATCCGCCGCGGCGGCGCTCTTCGGGGCGGACGTTCGCCATGTCGGCGCGGTGGGGCCGGATGGCGACGCCGTGTTGGAGGAATTGCGGTCCTACGGGGTCGACGTGGCGCAGGTTGCGCGGCTGGGCGTGCCCACGGGCCGTGCGCTGATCACGGTGGACGCGGCCGGGGAGAACATGATCGTGCTCTATCCCGGGGCGAACGTCGCGCTTGAGAGCCATGTGGTGGCAGCGGCGATGGCGGAGGCCGAGGCCGGCGACATCCTGCTGCTGCAGAACGAGACCCTTCATCAGCCGCTCGCCGCACGGCTGGCCCGGGCCGCCGGGCTGCGGGTGTTCTACTCGGCGGCGCCCTTCGATGCCGCAGCGGTGCGCGCCGTCCTGCCCCATGTCTCGGTGCTGCTATGCAACGAAATCGAGGCCGGGCAGTTGGCCGAGGCGATGGGATGCGCCGTGACGGACCTGCCGGTGCCGGCGCTGGTGGTGACCCGCGGCGCGCGCGGGGTCGAATGGCACGAGCCGGGGCAGGACGGCGTGCTGCGGGTTCCGGGCCGGAAAGTCGAGGTGGTCGACACCACCGGCGCGGGCGACTGCCTGGCGGGAACGCTTGCCGCGGCGCTGGATCAGGGCCTGCGGCTCGACGCGGCGCTGAGGGCCGCGAACGCCGCGGCGACCCTGGCCTGCACCAAACCCGGGGCGGCGGCTTCCTATGCCACCGCCGAGGAGGTGCGCGCCTTCGCGGGCTCTGCCTAGCTGCCGGTGAAGAGAGCGGCGTCGCCCCAGACCTCTTCCACCCGCTCATCGCGATTGCAGGCCTCGCGGTACTTCTTGTAGGCCGCTGCTTTCGATTGCGGGCCGAAGCGGGTGAGGATCAGGCTGTCCTGCTTGTAGTAATCCTGGTGGTAGGCGTCGGCGGGGTAGAAGGGCGCCGCCTCGCGAACCGGTACCACGATGTCCTGACCGAGATCGGCCTCTGCCCGGGCCACCGCCGCCTCGGCCTCGGACATCTCGGAGGCGTCTGCGAAGATCGCCGGCGCATAGCTTTCTCCCCGATCGCAGAACTGCCCGCCGGCATCGAGCGGATCAATGGAGCGCAGGAAGAGATCGAGGATCTGCCCGTACCCGATCACGTCGGCATCGTAGGTGATCTCGACCACCTCCAGATGCCCGGTGCCGCCACGGACGACCTCCTTGTAGGTCGGGTTCTCGACGCTGCCGCCGGCAAACCCCGACACGACCTCCTGCACGCCCTTCACCTTCTCGAAATCTGCCTCGACGCACCAGAAGCAGCCGCCGGCGAGGACCGTCGTCTGCATGTCCTTCGCGGCGGCCGGAAGGGCGGCGGCGCAGGCAAGGGCAAGTGCGGCGAGGGCGGCGGTGGGGCGATGGGTCATGGCGGGTCTCCTTGAGTACTGGGTGCAGGGCGGATCTGCAGACATGTTGCGGCGGAAAGCCGTGGCGGCAATCGCCTGTTGCATCAAGTCACGCGAGGGTGACGCGGCTTTACCGTGCCGGCCGCCGCCCCTAGTCTCCGGCATCGGAGGTGCACCCCATGCCAGATACCGCAGCCGATCCGATGACCACCCATCAAAGCGCCGAGGACGCGCGCAACGCGACCATCGGCATCTGGGTGAACGGCCGGATCGTGCCGCGTGCAGAGGCCTCCGTGAGCGTGTTCGACAGCGGCTTCATGCTGGGCGATGGCGTGTGGGAAGGGCTGCGGCTGCATAATTCCCGCTGGGCCTTCCTCGACGACCATCTGGACCGGCTCTTCGAGGCGGCGCTGGCCATCGACCTCGACATGCGCATGGACCGCGCGGGCATCGCCGCCGCGCTGGAGGAGGTGAGGGCGGCCAACGACATGACCGACGATGCCCATGCCCGGCTGATGGTGACGCGCGGCGTCAAGGAGCGGCCCTTCCAGCATCCCTCGCTCAGCCGGAGCGGCCCCACCATGGTGATCATCGCGGAGCATTCGCGCCCCAGCCTGCCGCGCCCCGTTCGGCTGGCCACCGTGCCGCAGATCCGCGGGCTGCCGATGAGCCAGGACCCGAAGCTTAACAGCCATTCCAAGCTGAACTGCATCCTCGCCTGCATCGCCGCCGAGAAGGCGGGCGCCGACGAAGCTCTGATGCTGGACGTCCACGGCTTCGTCAACACGACCAACGCGTGCAACTTCTTCATCGTCCGGCGCGGCGCGGTTTGGACCTCGACCGGCGACTACTGCATGAACGGCATCACCCGTGGCAAGGTGATCGAGCTCTGCCGGGCGAACGGCATCCCGGTGCACGAGCGCAATTTCTCCCTTGGGGAGGCCTACGGGGCCGATGAGGCGTTTCTCACCGGCACGTTCGGCGCCCAGACCCCGGTGGGCGAGATCGACGGGCGGCGGATCGGCGACGGGGCGGGCCCGGGGCCTGTCACGGCCCGGTTGCGCCGGCTCTACGCCGATCTGGTCGGGCGCGACGTGGGCGCCATCCACGCATGAGGCTCGCTGTCTGGTCGGGGCCGCGCAACCTTTCGACGGCGCTGATGTATGCCTTCGCGCAGCGGGCGGATTGCACGGCGTGGGACGAGCCGTTCTACGCCGCCTACCTCGCGGCGTCGGGGCTAGACCATCCGATGCGGGCCGAGGTTCTGGCCGCCGGCCTTACCGATCCGGCGGAGGTCGCCGCGCGGATCGCGTCGCCGCAGGTGCGGCCGCTGACCTACCTCAAGCTGATGGCCCATCATCACCTGCCGGGCTTCCCGGAGATTTGGATGGACGGGTGCCGTCACGTGATGCTGATCCGGCATCCGGCGCGGGTGCTGGCGAGCTACGCCGCCAAGCGCGAGGCGCCGGAGCTGGGCGATCTGGGTTTCGTGCAGCAGGCGGAGCTTTTCGAGCGTCTCGGCACAGCCGGCCAACTCCCCGTGGTGATCGACAGCGAGGCCATCCGCGCCGATCCGGAGAGCGCCCTGCGGCGCCTCTGCGTGGCTCTCGGTATCGGGTTCGACCCTGCGATGCTGCACTGGGCGGCCGGGCCAAAACCGCAGGACGGGGTCTGGGCGCCGCACTGGTACGATGCCGTCCACCGCTCCACCGGGTTCGCCGGCCCGGAAGGCGCGATCCCACAGCTGGAGGGGCCATTGGCGCAGGTCGCCGCGGCGGCGATGCCGGCCTACGAGCGGCTTGCGGCAGCGCAGGGCTGAATTTTTTCTTCTCTCGCGCGACCAGGCTGAAACTCTCCCCGCTCTCTCGCGTGTCTGCCGTCACGCAATCAGGAGATTACCCATGCCCCGGTTCAATTTGCCCGCTCTGACCGCATTTGCGCTTCTGTCAGCGGGTACCGCATTGGCCGATGGCCATGTTCCGCCGCCGGGGGTGGAGGCGATCGACCAGGATGTCTCGAACGGCATCGTGAGCGCTCGCGAGGTGATGGCCGACCACAACGGCTGGATGGTGGTTCACCGCACCGATGCCGAGGGCAAGCCCGGCCCCGTGGTGGGCCATGCCCCGATCCGCGCCGGTTTCAACACGGATGTCGCCGCGATCCTCACGGAGCCTGTGGCCACGGGCGAGCGATTGATGCTGATGGTGCATGCCGAAGAGGGCGGCACCGCGACCGGCATCTTCGAATACACCCTTGGCGCCACCGAGGACGGGCCGATCCGCGTGGATGGCGATCTGGTGATGTCGATCATCACGGCGCAATAGGTCGCGGCGCCGGCCGGCTCAGCCCAGCCGGCGGTTCCGCATCGCCAGCAGCTTCAGCCGCAGGGCATTGAGCTTGATGAAGCCGGCGGCGTCCTTCTGGTCGTAGGCGCCGGCATCGTCCTCGAACGTCACGTGGGCCTCGCTGTAGAGCGAATGATCGGACCAGCGGCCGACCGTGCGCACGAGGCCCTTGTAGAGCTTCAGGCGCACTGTGCCGGTCACGTGGGTCTGGCTGTGGTCGATGGCGGCCTGCAGCATCTCGCGTTCCGGGCTGAACCAGAAACCGTTGTAGATCAACTCGGCATAGCGCGGCATCAGTTCGTCTTTCAGGTGCGCCTGGCCACGATCGAGGGTGATCTGCTCGATCCCGCGATGCGCCTCGAGCAGGATCGTGCCGCCGGGCGTCTCGTAGATGCCGCGACTTTTCATGCCCACGAAGCGGCCCTCGACCAGATCGAGCCGGCCGATTCCGTGCTGACCACCCAGTTCGTTCAAACGGGTCAGAAGCGTCGCGGGGCTGAGCGGCTCGCCGTCGATGGCCACGGCATCGCCACGCTCGAACGTAACTTCGACATGGACGGGCAGGTCTGGCGCCTCCTCGGGCGAGACGGTGCGCTGGTAGACGAAGTCGGGCGCTTCCACGGCCGGATCTTCCAGCACTTTGCCCTCGGACGACGTGTGCAGGAGGTTCGCGTCGACGCTGAAGGGCGCCTCTCCGCGCTTGTCCTTCGCGATGGGGATCTGATGCTCTTCGGCAAACTGCAGCAACTTGCTGCGGCTGGTGAGCGCCCATTCCCGCCAGGGGGCGATCACCCGGATATCGGGGTTGAGCGCGTAGGCGCTGAGCTCGAACCGCACCTGGTCGTTGCCCTTTCCGGTGGCACCGTGTGCAATGGCATCCGCCCCCGTTCCCGCGGCGATCTCGATCAGGCGCTTGGAGATGAGCGGTCGGGCGATGGAGGTGCCGAGCAGGTAGAGCCCTTCATAGAGCGCGTTCGCCCGAAACATCGGAAACACGAAATCGCGGACGAATTCTTCGCGCACGTCCTCGATGTGGATGTTTTGCGGCGCGATCCCCAGAAGTTCCGCCTTGCGGCGCGCGGGCTCCAGCTCTTCCCCCTGGCCCAGATCGGCGGTGAAGGTGACCACCTCGCAATCGTATTCTGTCTGCAACCACTTCAGGATGATCGACGTGTCGAGGCCGCCGGAATAGGCGAGAACGACCTTCTGCGGTGCGGGCATCGGAAGCTCCCCTGGCTGACGCAGCGCGGGCGTATCGGCTTTGAAGGGGGTCGGCAAGGTTGCGGCGTACGGTACTGCTGCTCTGGCCGCCCCCCATCTGCCGAGTGATCGTGCGTCCCTCCCGCGCAAGGGATGGTGGGGAGCGCCTCGTGGGTTCGTCGGGTCGGATTTCTTCGACAGGCATCCGGCAGTGCGGGACGGCCCGCTGGACACGAGGCCGATGACCACCCATGGATTTCCCATGAACGATGTCCCTCCAGACGACTTCCCCGCGGCGGCCCGGGAGGCCATGGCGCGGATGCGTGAGGTGTTTCCGCCCACGCCGCTGCAACGCAACGCCTATCTCTCGGACAAGCACGGCGCCGAGATCTGGCTGAAGCGCGAGGATCTCTCGCCGGTGCGGTCCTACAAGATCCGCGGGGCCTTCAACGCGATGGGCAAGGTGCGGGCGCGTTCGCCCGGGCAGACGAGGTTCGTTTGCGCCTCGGCCGGCAACCATGCCCAGGGCGTGGCGTTCGCCTGCCGCCATTTCGGGGTGCGGGGCACTATCTTCATGCCAGTCACCACGCCGCAGCAGAAGATCGAGAAGACCCGGGTCTTCGGCGGCGACGCCATCGAGATCGAGCTGTTCGGCGACTATGTCGACGAGACGCTGGAGGCGGCGGCGCGGTTCTGCACAGAGGCCGGGGCACATTTCCTCTCGCCGTTCGACGATGACGACGTGATCGAGGGGCAGGCGAGCGTGTCGGTCGAGATTCTCGAGCAGCTCGGCGACGCCCCGCAGATGCTGGTGCTGCCGGTGGGCGGCGGCGGGCTGTCTGCGGGGTCGCTGCGGTTTCTGCAAGAGGCGGCGCCACAGACTGCCCTGCGTCTCGTGGAGCCGGCGGGCGGGGCCAGCCTGGCCGCGGCTCTGGCCGAGGGGCGGCCGGTGACGCTGCCGCGAATGGACAATTTCGTGGATGGCGCGGCCGTGGCGCGGATTGGGGCGCGGCCCTTCGCGACGCTGGCAGGCACGGCCCCTGCGCATGTCATTGCGGCCCCCGAAGACAGGATCTGCACCACGCTGATCGAGATGCTCAACATCGAGGGCGTGGTGCTGGAACCGGCGGGCGCGCTGGCCATCGACGCGCTGGCGGACCTTTCCGACGAGATCGCCGGCAAGACGGTGGTCTGCGTCACCTCGGGCGGCAATTTCGATTTCGAGCGGCTGCCGGAAGTGCGCGAACGTGCGCAGCGGTTCCTCGGCCTGAAGAAATACTTCATCCTCCGATTGCCGCAACGCCCCGGTGCGCTTCGGGATTTCCTCGAATTGCTTGGGCCGGAAGACGACATCGCGCGCTTCGAATATCTCAAGAAATCGACCCGGAACTTCGGATCTGTCCTGATCGGCATCGAGACGACGCGGGCAGCGAACTTCGCGCTGCTCTTCGCACGGCTGGACGAGCGCGGGCTGATCTATCAGGACGTAACGGCGAACCCGACGCTGGCGGAGTTCGTGATCTAGGCGCCCAGATCGGCGACCATCGCCGTCAGCGCATGGCGACTTGTCTCGTAAAGTGCCAGGATCGCGGGCAGATCCACCTCGGCATCCTTCTCGGCCATGGCCAGGTGTTCGCCCTTCTGGCAAGCCTGCGCGAGATCGGTAAGGCCAAGGTTGAGCCCCGCTCCCCGAAGGAAGTGTAGATCGGCGCCAAGTGCCCGGCCTGCGGGCGCGCCGCCGCGCAGGCGTTCGATCACCTCGTCCGTCTCCTCGAAGGACATCTCGATCACTTCGGCGAGGGCTTCATCGCCCACTTCCTCGCGTAGTTCGACAAGACGCGAACGATCCATTGATGTGCTCCTGAAGGGCCCGGTTCCGCCCCATCTAAGCCACCGGAATTAACGGAAGGTTGCCAAATCTGCCCGGCAATGTTCATCGCAAATTAAAGCCCGGATGAAACAAGGCGGAGAAAGCGATTTGGAATGGATATGCGGGCTGACATCGAAACTTCCGGGGCAGACGCGATCGAGGCTGGGAAGCGGCCACCGCCGCTGAACATTCTCGTTGTCGATGACAGCCGCGCGCAGCGGGCCATTCTGGCGGGCTCGTTACGGCGGTCGGGCTACACCGTATCCGAAGCCGAGTCGGGCGAGGAGGCGCTGCGCATCTGCCGCGAGCAGATCGTCGATCTTATCCTGAGCGACTGGATGATGCCGGTGATGAGCGGGCTCGACCTCTGCCGCGCGTTTCGGGATCTCGACCGCGAGGATTACGGCTACTTCATCCTGCTGACATCGAAAAGCGAGCGGGGCGAGGTCGCCCACGGCCTGCAGGTGGGGGCGGATGACTTCCTCACCAAACCGGTCAACTCGGTGGAACTGCGCGCCCGGATCGAGGCGGGCCGCCGGATCCTCAACATGCAGCGCGAGCTGAGCCGCAAGAACCGGATGCTGGAGACGGCGCTGGGCGAGATCGAGACGCTTTATACCAGCATCGACAACGATCTGAAGGAAGCCAAGAAGCTTCAGCAATCGCTTGTGCGCGAGCGGTTCCGCGATCTGGGCGCGGGGCAGATCTCGCTCCTGCTGCGCTCGAGCGGGCATGTGGGCGGTGATCTCGTGGGCTTCTTCCAGGTATCCGACGACGAGGTGGGCCTCTACGGAATAGATGTGTCGGGGCACGGGATCACCTCGGCCCTTCTCACCGCTCGGCTGGCCGGCCATCTCTCGGACATGTCGCCAGACCAGAACCTGGCGCTGAAGCCCAAGCGGGACGGCACCTATGCCGTGCGCCCGCCCTCGGAAGTGGCCGATCGACTGAACGCGCTGATGTTCGAGGAACTGGAGACGGAGAACTACTTTACGCTGGTCTTCGCCGTCGTCCATCTGCGCACCGGCCGGGTGCAGCTGACCCAGGCGGGCCATCCCTTCCCGGTCGTCCAGCGGGCTGATGGCAGCGTGGCGCAGGTTGGCCGGGGCGGACTGCCCATCGGGCTCTTCGAAGGTGCGGAGTTCGAGAATTTCGAGACCCAGCTGAACCCCGGGGACCGGCTGGTGCTTTGCTCGGACGGCGTGACCGAATGCCCGGCGGAAGGCGGCCAGTTGCTGGACGACGACGGTCTGGCCGACATGCTGCGGCGCCATCGCCACCTGAACGGGCCGGACCTGCTGGAAACGATGGTGGAGGCCCTGATCGCGTTTCATGGCACCGACGATTTTCCCGACGACGTGTCTGCCGTGATCTACGAGCACAAGGGCCCGGCTGGCTGATCTTGAAGTGGTCCCGATTGAACCACCGGGCGGGCAGGGCGCGATCTACGTGCAAGTCAGGAACGCTTGGCCCTGCGCCGGCCTGCCGCATTTTCCGTTGCCGACGCGGGCTCAATCCGCGCCGCCCATCGCTCCAGCCATTCCGCATCGCCCGGAACGGCGACCCGCGCTGCCATGGCGGGCGTCAGCCACAAAGCCCGGTGATCGGGTTCGCTTGGCGGACCGAGCCGCCGGACGGGAAGCGCCAAGTATACCGTGCAGAGCTTCTCCGCCCAGAGATCGTATTCCGGCATGAAGGTGAAGCGGCGCCAGAGACCCAGCCGCCGCACGCCGCCGATCCGCCAGCCGGTCTCTTCCAGCACCTCGCGGTGAAGCGCCGCCAGCGGCTGCTCGCCCTTATCCACCCCGCCCCCCGGCAGCTGGATCTCGGGATCCGGCGCCGACTGGCAGGTGAGCAACACGCGCTTCCCCAGCGGCAGGATTGCGTAGACCCCGTGCCTCCGACGGTAACGTTGCCCGTGGCGGGGCGGGCTGCCATATCTGCGCATTCCGTCCCCCGGTTGTCGCGGCCGACGCTTCGCTGTATGCCCGTCCCGCCATGCGCTGAAAACCCCGGTCCGGGTTTCGTCTCCTGCTACTGAAGCTCAGACCTCGAAGCTCCCATCGGGCCTGTTCCGTGGGCCGGCCCGCCCCTGACGACAGAGTAGCCCCAGATGACCATCGGTTCGCAGATTGCATGGGACGACACCGTCCTGCCCTTCCAACTCGACCGGAGCGACATCCGCGGCCGTGTCGCGCGGCTGGACGGGGTGCTGCAACAGGTCCTTTCCCAGCATGCCTATCCCGCCCCGATCGAAGCTCTGGTGGCGCAGATGACAGTGCTGACCGCCATGATCGGACAGACGATCAAGCTGCGCTGGAAACTTTCGCTGCAGGTACGGGGCGACGGTCCCGTGCGGCTGATCGCGACTGACTATTACGGGCCCGATGCCGAGGGCGCGCCTGCGCGCCTGCGCGCCTACGCAAGCTTCGATCCCGAGCGGCTCGGCGACGGCCCGGCCTTCGAGATGATCGGCAAGGGCTACTTCGCCATCCTGCTCGACCAGGGCGAGGGCACGGTGCCCTACCAGGGGATCACGCCGCTGGCCGGAGGGTCCCTGACCGGCTGCGCCGAGACCTACTTCGCCCAGTCGGAACAGCTGCCCACCCGCTTCGCCCTATCGGTGGGCACCTCGCAACGGCCCGGCGCGCCGGCGCGGTGGCGGGCGGGTGGCATGATGCTGCAGCATATGCCGGCGGCCTCGGCGCCTGGGCCCGCTGCCGAAGCGCCCGGGGCCGAGGGCGGATCCGGCGAAGGTGGCCTGCTGGCCGCGGGCGACATCCTGGACGGCGACGAGCAGGAGGACTGGATGCGGGTAAACCTGCTTCTCGATACGGTCGAGGATCTGGAGCTCGTCGGCCCCAGCGTGCAGCCCACCGAGCTGCTGGTGCGCCTTTTCCATGAAGAGGGGCCGCGGGTATTCGCGGCGCAGCCCGTCGCGTTCGGATGCTCTTGCAATGCGAACCGGGTGCGGCAGAGCCTCTCGATCTATTCGGCGAAGGACATCGCAACCATGACCACCGACGCGGGCATCGTCACGGCCGATTGCCAGTTCTGCGGCGCGCATTACGAGTTCGATCCGGAGACCCTGGGGTTCGAGGCCACCCGCCCCGTTCCCGAAGACGAGACCCCGGACGCATCGCCGGGCGCGCCGGGGCCGGATGGCGGCTGATCCGGTCCGGTTCCGCGGGCCGCGCCTGTCGGATATCGCGGCGGCGCTCGGCGCAGGCGGATCCGCCTCCTCCGACTTCGATCTGACGCCGGGCGCCGGGTTGCCGCCAAATGCCGTTCTGATGCCTGCGGCGGTGCTGATCGCCCTGCAAGCCCATCCGGACGGCCTGCGCCTGATGCTCACGAAACGCTCACCGCGGTTGCGCCACCATCCCGGGCAGATCGCTCTGCCCGGCGGCAAGCAGGAGCCGGGCGACGGGGATGCCGAGACGGCGGCCCTGCGCGAGGCGCACGAGGAGATCGGACTGGACCCGGGCCTGGTGCGGGTGATGGGGCATCTGCCGCTCCACCGCACGGTCACCGGCTTCGCGATCACTCCGGTCGTGGCCGAGATCACCGGCCCGTTCGATCCGGTCCCCGAGATCGGGGAGGTGGCGGAGGCCTTCCAGGTGCCGATGGCGCACCTGGCCGATCCCGGCAGCTACCGCGTGGAGGGGCGCCGCTGGCGGGGGCGGCGGCGCGCGTATTACGCGGCGCCCTGGGGGCCCTATTACATCTGGGGGGCGACGGCCTGCATCCTGCGGGGGCTGGCCGCACGGCTGGCGCAGTGATGCGGTTGCGGGCGCCATGGCTTGCCGATGCCGGCCCGACCGCGGTGATCGCAGCGCTCGAGGCGGCGGGGTTCCGGGCGCTCTTCGTCGGCGGCTGCGTGCGCGACGGGCTGTTGGGACGCCCGGTAAGCGACATCGACTTCGCCACCGATGCCCGGCCCGAAGCCACCATGGCGGCGGCCGCGGCGGCGTGTCTGCGAACGGTTCCCACGGGGATCGAGCACGGGACCGTCACGGTTCTGGCCGATGGGCGGGGTTATGAGGTGACCACGTTCCGGCGCGACGAGCAGACCGATGGGCGGCACGCGGTGGTCGCCTTCACGGATAGGCTGGAGGAGGACGCCGCGCGGCGGGATTTTACGATGAATGCCCTCTATGCCGATGGCCGCGGCCGCGTGATCGACCCGGTCGGCGGTATGCCGGACCTTGCGGCGCGACGGGTGCGCTTCATCGGCGTGCCGGCCGAGCGGATCGCCGAGGATTACCTGCGCATCCTGCGGTTCTTCCGCTTCCATGCCTGGTATGCGCCCGCTGCCAGCCCGCCCGATGCGGCGGGGCTCGCGGCCTGTGCCGAGGGCATGCCAGGGCTGCGTCATGTCTCGGCCGAGCGGATCGGCCACGAGATGCGGCGGCTGCTAGCGGCCCCCGACCCCGGCGCGACGCTGGCGGCGATGGCGAGTTCCGGCGTTCTGGACCGTGTGCTGCCCGGTGCCGCGCCTGCCACCATGCAACGCCTCCTGCCCTTGGAACGGAGCGCCGAGGCGCCGCCCGACGCGATGCGCCGCCTCGCGGCTCTGGAGGCCCCGGCGGCGGCGGCGGCCCTTCGCCTGTCGCGCGCGGAGGCCAGCGCCCTGAAGGTTCTGAACGCTGAAGCCGAGGCCACGGTCACGCCCGCCGGGCTGGCATGGCGCCACGGGATTCCGGCCGCGCGCGACATCGTTCTGCTCCGCTGCGCACGGCAGCGTGCGGACCTGCCTGAGGGCCTCGCCCGCGACCTTGTGCGCGGGGCCGCGGCGACCCTGCCCGTCACCGCCACGGATCTGCAGGAGCGGTTCGAAGGGCCCGAACTTGGCCGTTTGCTGCGCGGCATCGAGGCGCGCTGGCTGGCGAGCGACCTTACCGCGAGCCGCGCCGCTTTGCTGGCCGCCATCGGCTGAGCCCGCCGCCGTCGCCCGCCGACCCGAGCCGGCCCCGGCCATTTCCCCCGGCTCCGAAAGACGCTAGATAGAGCCATCCCACGCCCCCGGTCAAAGCGCCCCTCGCATGTTCCGATTCTTCGAGACCCTGGTCGACCCATACGTCGATTACGAGGCAGACGACGCGCCGCCGCGGCGTCTCTGGCCGTTCATGTGGTCGTATTCCCGGCCCTTCACCCGCGTCTTCGCCTTCACGGCGATCATGTCGGTGCTCGTGGCGGCGGTGGAGATAGGACTGATCTGGTACATGGGGCGCATCGTGGATGTCCTCTCGAACACCGCGCCCGGCGAGGCCTGGGGGGTCTACGGGACCGAGCTTGTAGCGGTGGCGCTCTTCATCCTGATCCTGCGTCCGGCCATCCAGGGGCTGGACGTGCTGCTGCTGAACAACGCGATCCTTCCGAACTACGGCACGCTCTACCGCTGGCGGGCGCACCGGCACGTCCTGCGCCAATCCGTGGGCTGGTTCGAGAACGACTTCGCCGGGCGGCTGGCCAACCGGATCATGCAGACGCCGCCGGCCGCGGGCGATGCGATCTTCCAGATCTTCGATGCGATCTCGTTCTCGCTGGCGTATCTGATCGGGGCCGGGCTGCTGCTGGCGGGGGCCGACTGGCGGCTGCTGGTGCCGCTGCTGATCTGGTTCGTGCTCTACGGCTTCCTGCTGCGCTGGACGATGGCCCGCGTCGGCCCGGCTTCGAAGGCAAGCTCCGATGCGCGCTCCGAGGTGACGGGCCGGGTGGTGGACAGCTACACCAACATCCACTCGGTGAAGCTTTTCGCCCACCACGACCGTGAGATCGAGTTCGCCCGCGAGGCCATCGAGAACACCCGCCAGACCTTTGCCGCCGAGATGCGCATCTTTTCGGTGATGGACGTCGCGCTGACAGTTCTGAACGGCATGCTGATCGTCGGCGTCGTGGGCTGGGCCGTGCTGCTCTGGACGCAGGGCGCGGCGAGCGTCGGCGTGGTGGCGGCGGCGTCCGCTCTGGTGCTGCGGCTGAACGCGATGACCGGCTGGATCATGTGGGCCGTCAGCACCTTCTTCCGGTCCTTGGGGGTCGTTTCGGAAGGGATGGAGACCATCGCCCAGCCCATCGACCTGCTCGATACGCCGGGCGCCCGGCCCCTGCGGCTGACCGACGGGCGGATCGAGATGGACGCGCTAAGCCACCACTACGGCCGTGGCCGCGGCGGCCTGGAGAAGATCACCCTGACGGTCGAGCCCGGCCAGAAGATCGGGCTGATCGGCCGTTCGGGGGCGGGCAAGTCGACGCTGGTGAAGCTGCTCCTGCGCTTCTACACGGCCGAGGGGGGGCGGATCCTGATCGACGGTCAGGACATCGCGAAGGTGACCCAGGACAGCCTGCGCCACGTGATCGGCATGGTGCAGCAGGACAGCTCGCTGCTGCATCGCTCGGTCCGCGACAACATCCTTTATGGCCGCCCCGATGCCGGCGACAAGGCGATGATCGCGGCGGCGCGGCGGGCCGAGGCGCACGACTTCATCCTCGATCTGGAGGATCCGCAGGGGCGGCGCGGATTCGATGCCCATGTGGGCGAGCGCGGCGTGAAGCTCAGCGGCGGCCAGCGGCAGCGCGTGGCGCTGGCTCGCGTGATGCTGAAGGACGCGCCGATCCTTGTGCTGGACGAGGCGACCAGCGCGCTCGACAGCGAGGTCGAGGCGGCCATCCAGGAAACGCTCTACGGGATGATGGAGGGCAAGACGGTGATCGCCATCGCCCATCGCCTGAGCACCATCGCCCGGATGGACAGGATCCTTGTGCTGGACGACGGGCGCATCGCGGAGGACGGCACCCATGCCGAGCTTCTCGAGAAGGGCGGGCTCTATGCCGGCTTCTGGGTGCGGCAATCGGGTGGGTTCATCGGCACCGCGGACCATCCGCAGGAGGCCGCCGAATGAGCATCGTGCGCCGCCTGGCCGACCTGATCGACCCGTTCGCGGCCGCGGCGAACGCGCCGCCGAACACGCTGGCGAAATTCTTCGGCTGGTGCATCGCGGGCTCGCTGCCGATGCTCGGGCTCGCCTCCCTCCTCTCGGCCTTCGCCGGCACGCTGGAGGTGGTGACCGCGCTGATCCTCGGCGTCGTCATCGACAATGCGCTCGATGCCGGGCCGGAGGCCTTCTGGGGCGGGCACGCCTGGCTGATCGCGGCGGTGGTCGGCTTCTTCGTGGTCCTGCGGCCACTGGCCTTCGGGGCCTCGGCTGCGGCCAACGCCATCCTGATCGGCCCGAATATCCTGCCGCTGGTGCTCAGCCGGCTCTTCCGCTGGACGCTCGGCCAGTCGGTGACGTTCTTCGACAACGATTTCGCGGGCCGCATTGCCCAGAAGCAGATGCAGACGGCCCGCGCCGTGACCGACGTGACGAGCGAGGTCATCAACGTCGTCTTCTTCGCTCTGGCCTCGCTGATCGGCTCGGTCCTGCTGCTCACGGCCATCGACTGGCGGGTGGCGGTGGCACTGGCGGTTTGGCTCGTGTCCTACCTCTGGCTGATCCGCTGGTTCATGCCGCGCATCCGGTCGCTTTCGATGAAACGGGCGGCGGCGCGGGCGATGGTGACGGGGCAGGTCGTCGATACCGTGACGAACATCAAGACGGTCAAGCTCTTTGCCCATGCCGACCACGAAGACCGCGCGGCGCTCGGCGCCATCGACAAGTTCCGCGATACCGCCATCGGCTTCGGCGGCATGGCGGCGGCCTTCCGTTTCTCGCTGATGACGCTGGCGGGGCTGCTGCCGGTTCTGCTGATCGGCGGCACGCTGATGCTGTGGTCGAACGGCGCGGCCAGCGCCGGCGACATCGCCGCGACAGGGGCCATCGCCATCCGGATCGCGCAGATGACCGGCTGGGTCAGCTTCACGCTGATGGGCATCTACGCGAGCATGGGCGAGGTGGAGGACGGGATGAATACCCTGACAAAGCCCCATGCCCTGACCGACGCGCCCGAGGCAGAGGCTCTGCCGGAGGCCGGCGAGGTCGCGTTCGAAGACGTGCGCTTCACCTATGGTCGGGAAGCAACCGGCGGTGACCCCGATGCGCCCGGCGGCGGCATCGAGGGGCTGACGCTTCGCATCGCGGCGGGCGAGAAGCTGGGGATCGTCGGCGCGTCGGGGGCCGGGAAATCCACGTTGGTGGCGTTGATGCTGCGGCTCTACGATCCCGAGGCCGGGCGGATCACGGTCAACGGGCGCGACCTGCGCGATCTGACCCAGGAAAGCCTGCGCCAACGGATCGGGATGGTCACGCAGGAAACGGCAATGTTCAACCGCTCCGCACACGACAACATCAGTTACGGGCGGCCGGATGCAAGCGAGGCCGAGGTGATCGCGGCGGCGAAGCGGGCCGAGGCGCACGAGTTCATCGCGGGCCTGCGCGATTTCACCGGGCGCACGGGTTACGACGCACATCTGGGCGAACGCGGGGTGAAGCTGAGCGGCGGGCAGCGGCAGCGGATCGCCCTGGCCCGCGCCATCCTGAAGGACGCGCCGATCCTGGTGCTCGACGAGGCCACGAGCGCGCTTGACAGCGAGGTGGAGGCGGCGATCCAGGATGCGCTGGAGCGGGTGATGGAGGGCAAGACGGTGCTGGCCATCGCCCACCGCCTGAGCACCATCGCGCGGATGGACCGGATCGTTGTGCTGGAGGCCGGGCGCATCGTGGAGGAAGGCACGCATCAGGAGCTGCTGGCACGGCGCGGACAATACGCTCGCTTCTGGGATCGTCAGTCCGGCGGCTTCCTGGGCGTGGTCGAGGCGGCGGAGTGATCGGTGCAGGCGCCGCCGAGAGCCGGACGGTCCGGTCCTCATCGGTCCGGGCCACGACGGGTGCGCCCGCAGCATGGCCTGGCCGCCCGAGGCTTTCCTCACCGGTGATACCGCACCTGATGCGCGCGGCGTCGTGCCGGTAGGCATTGGCGAGCCGGAGGCGGCACCCCGTTTCACCATCGATCGTCTGGGGCATCGCGGCGACGGTGTTGCGGCAGATGCCGGTGGGGCGCCTATCTTCGTGGCGCGGGCGTTGCCCGGAGAGGTGATCGAGGGCGTACCGGTGGCAGGCCGGATCGCGGCACCCCGCATCCTGACGCCAGCGCCGGAGAGGGTGAGCGCCCCCTGCCCGCACTATTCCGCCTGCGGCGGATGCGCCGTGATGCATCAGCGGGACGATGTGACTGCGGCCTGGAAACAGGGCGTGGTTGTGCAGGCGCTGGCTGCCCGAGGGCTGGTGGCGCCGTTCCGGCCTATGGCCATCTCGCCGCCGCGCAGCCGCAGGCGAGCCACGCTGAGCGGGCGGCGTCTGCGCAGAGGTGCGTTGGTGGGGTTCCACGCGGCTCGGTCCGAGGCGCTTGTGGCCGTGCCGCGTTGTCATGTTCTTTGCGCTGCCATCGCCGCCGCGCTGCCGGCTTTCGAGGCGATGACGGTGGCCATGGGATCGCGTAAGGCCGAGTTGAGCTTCATCGTGGCGGCAACCGAAACGGGGCTAGATGTGGACATCGGCCCGCCCCGGCCGCTGGGTGCGGAGCTTCAGCAGGTGCTGGCCGGGATCGCTGCCGAGGCGGGGATCGCCCGGCTGAGCTGCGGTGGCGAGGTCGTGGCTCAACTTGAGGTTCCGCGATTGCGGCTTGGCGGTATGGCGGTGACGCCGCCGCCGGGTGCGTTCCTGCAGGCGACGCAGGAGGGCGAGGCGGCGCTGGTCGCGGCTGTGACCGAGGCGGTGGGGCAGGCCGGGCGGATCGCCGATCTCTTCGCTGGCTGCGGAACGTTTGCCCTGCCGCTCAGCCGCCGGGCGGCGGTGCATGCCGTGGAAGCCGATGCGGCCATGCTGGAGGCTGCCGCGGCGGGGTGGCGCAGCGCCGGCGGACCGAACCGGCTGACGACCGAGGCGCGCGACCTGTTCCGCCGTCCGCTTCTGGCCGCGGAGCTCGCCCATTTCGACGCCGTCGTGATCGACCCGCCCCGCGCCGGGGCCGCTGCGCAGGCCGCCCGGATCGCCGAAAGCGCCGTGCCCAGGGTCGCCGCCGTCTCGTGCGATCCGGCCACCTTCGCCCGCGATGCGGCCCTGCTGATCTCCGGCGGGTATCGCCTGGACTGGGTGCAGGTGATCGATCAGTTCCGTTGGTCGGCGCATGTTGAGCTGGCGGCCGCGTTCTCCCGCCCCTGATCCCTGCCATGGGCGCGGCATCGCCACAGCCGCCCGGTTCCGGTAACGGGTTCTCGCCGGGCCGGTAGCCCGTTAGATGCGGGCTCGATCGAACCGGGCCGGGGGGGCTGTCATGACACGACGCGAGAAGGTGGCGGCCTGGCTGGAGCGGCCCCGCGTACGCTACGGGATCCTGGCGGTGATCCTCTTCAATGCGGTCCTCCTCGGTCTGGAGACATCCGGGGAGGCCATGGCAGCGGCGGGCCCGCTGATCGTGGGGCTCGACAGGATCTGCCTCGCAATCTTTGTTCTCGAACTTTCGCTCAAGCTCTACGCGCAGGGGCGGGCCTTCTTCCGGCGGGCGTGGAACCTCTTCGATTTCGTCATCGTGGGGGTTGCGCTGGTGCCGGGTGCGGGCTCGCTCGCGGTTCTGCGCGCGCTTCGCGTGCTGCGGCTGCTGCGGGTCATGTCGGTGGCGCCATCGCTGCGCCGGGTGGTGGAAGGTTTCATCACGGCGCTGCCGGGTATGGGGTCGGTCTTCGTGCTGATGGGTCTGATCTTCTACATCGCCAGCGTCATGGCCACCGCGCTATTCGGCGCCACGTTCCCGCAATGGTTCGGAAGCCTCGGCTCCAGCGCCTATTCCCTTTTTCAGGTCATGACGCTCGAAAGCTGGTCGATGGGGATCGTCCGCCCGGTCATGGAGGTCTATCCACTCGCCTGGGCGTTCTTCATACCGTTCATCATGGTCACGACGTTCGCCGTGGTGAACCTGCTGGTCGGCCTGATCGTGAATTCCATGCAGGATGCGCACCATACCGAGGACGTGGCGCAAACCGAAAGCTACCGCGACGAGGTCCTCATTCGTTTACGCGCCATTGAGGAAAAGATGGCACAGCTTGAGGAGAAACGTCGCTGACCCGTTCCCGCATGAGGCGATTTGAGCTATCGGGACCAGAACGCGACACAATCATGAACGAGCAGGCACAATGCGCGCAACGACACTGGTTCTCTTGCTGGCAACCCTTGTTCTCTCGGCCTGCGGATCGCCGAAGTTCCGCAGCTATGACGGCCCTGAGGTGACGCAGATCTACGTCTCGAAGGAGAAGCGGCGGATGTATCTGCTGCACGACAAGGATGTGCTGAAGGCCTACGACATCGATCTGGGCTTCGCGCCGGAAGGTCACAAGACCCAGCGGGGCGATGGCCGGACGCCGGAGGGCTATTACCTCATCGACCGGCGAAACCCGCGCAGCCAGTATCATCTTTCCATCGGCATCTCGTATCCGAATGCCCGTGACGTGCAGGCGGCGCGCGACGCTGGGGTCGCTCCCGGAAGCAACATCTTCATCCACGGGCAATCGAAGAAGGTCGGCGCCGGCCGCGACTGGACTGCCGGGTGCATCGCCGTGACCGATCGTGAGATGGAGGACATCTACGCGATGGTGCGGGACGGCACCCCGATCTACATCACGCCCTGATCGAAGGGGCCGGGGCATCGTGCCAAGCCCCTGTCGTCGTGGATCTCAGGCCTAGAAGCCCCCCAGCGAGGTGCGGAAGGTGTTGCGGTCTCCCAGGGTGATCGCCCACCAGATAAGGCCACTGGAATCCTGCTCCCAGCCAAAGCCCATGTCGGTGGCCTGCGGGTCGAGGATCTCCTCCCCCCAGGCACCGTCCTGCACCCAGGCAGCGAGGGTCTCCAGCTCCGTCTCGTAGGTCTGTGAATAGACCTCCGCCACCAGTGCGCCGCCATAGCCCGACCGGCGGATGCGTTCATAGGGCGAGGAGCCATCCGATCCGAAGGGCCAGGCGCGCTGCTGGCGAGACATGTCGCGGGCATGGGTTTCCGCGGCGGCGGACAATTCGGAATTCAACTGCAGCGGCTGGGCGCCGACCGCGGCGCGCAGATCGTTGACGGAATCCAGCATGCGGAACTGGATGTCGTCGGTGTCTCCGGCGCGGATGCGGTAGATCCCTGCGGCACCCGAACGGGTGGCACCGGGGGCGCAGCCGGCCAAGCCGGCGGCGGCCAGCAGAACGAGGGCAGTGCGGATCATCTTGGTCCTTTCATGGACATCGACGCATCCATAGCGACACATTTGAAACGGTTCAAACCCGCGATATTCAGTTACGGGGGATTGATTTGCAACTGAGGCAGCGGCGTCATATATGCCCTATCTAGATTTCAACAGAGATCACGAAAGGTAACGTCATGGCATCCTCGCTCTATTCCCGTCGGACCGTGCTTGCTGGAACCGCGCTGGCCGCGGGAACGCTGGCCGCACCGGCGATCGCCCAGACCTTCGACGAGGCGCCAGAAGTCGTCCGCCGCAACGTCGGCGGCTTTCGCGCACATCAGTGGCAGCCTTACTTCTCCGACCTGAACAGGGGCGCCTGCCTGGTCGACACGAAGGCCCGCACGCTGCACTTCTGGTCGGAAGACGAGGCAACCTTCCGTGTCTATCCCACCAGCGTGCCGCTCAGCCCCGAACTGACCCGCCTGGGCCGCACCGAGGTGACCCAGAAGGTGGTCGGCCCCAGCTGGCGCCCGACCCCCTCCATGCTGGAGCGCAATCCCGAATGGCCCGCCTACGTCGGCCCGGGTCCCGACAATCCGCTCGGTACGCACGCGCTCTATCTGTCGTGGACGTATTATCGGATCCACGGCACGCACGACACCCGCAAGATCGGGCGGCAATCCTCGAACGGCTGCATCGGGCTCTTCAACGAAGACATCCAGACCCTCTTCGACCTCACCACCGTAGGTACCCAAGTGTTGCTGATCTGAGACCTAAATGCATCACATGACTACGTAAGTTGAACGCTTGTTGCGTTTCCGCGATTTGCGCGGCAATACCGAAGCCACGAGGTACAGTCTTCCGTCGTCCGCTTTCCTCACCCTGCATGCACTCGGGCGGCACCTATTGGAGGTCAACATGAAGAAACTTGCACTTGCTGCCGTCTTGGCAACTGCCGCCACGCACGGCTTCGCCGGTGGTCTGGAAGAGCCGATCGTCGAGCCCGTAATCATCGAGGAAGATACTGCTGGCAGCAATGCCGGCTGGGTCATCCCGGTGCTGCTGCTCGCCCTGGTCGCTGCCGCCGCTGCGAACTAAGCGCGGTTTCGACGGAAAGACGAGAAGGGCGGTACCTCAGGGTGCCGCCTTTTTTCATTCTTCCGCACGGGGCTCTCAGATCATTCCGCAGCGGACGCCGCGCGCTTCGAGGCGCCCTGCGCGATCCACCCACCCAGATTATCTTCGATCACGTCGACCAGCGCATCGATATGGGCCTCGTCGTCGTTGAGGCAGGGAATGTAGGTAAAGCTGTCGCCACCGGCCTCCTCGAAGCTTTCCTTGATCTCCTCGTTGATCTCTTCCAGCGTCTCGATGCAATCGGCCGAGAAGGCCGGTGCGATCACCGCGATCCGCTTGCGCCCTGATTCCGCCAGCCGGGCGACTTCTTCCACCGTGTAGGGCTTCAGCCACTCCTCAGGGCCGAACCGCGACTGGAACGTTGTCACGATGGCGTCTTCGCCCCAGCCCAGCCTTTCGCGCAGCAGTCTCGTGGTTTTCTGGCATTGGCAGTGATACGGATCGCCCTCCATCAGATACCGCTTGGGCACCCCGTGATAGGAGCAGACGAGAATGTCCGGCTTCACGACCATCCCGGTATAGGCCCGTTCCACAGATTGGGCGAGGGCATCGATATACGATGGTTCCTCGAAATAGGCAGGCACGGTTCTTGCCGGCGGTTGCCACTTTTCGGTCATCAGGACCCGAAAGAACTGATCGTTCGCCGTGGCCGAGGTCGCTCCGGCGTATTGCGGATAAAGTGGGAAGAACAGGATCTTGCGGCAGCCCCGATCCAGCATCGCGCGCACCTTCGAGGCGGTGGACGGGTTGCCGTAGCGCATGCAGTAATCGACGTCGATCGCGTCTCCGTAGCGCTCGCGCATCGCCTCCGCGATCTTCTTAGTCTGCGACTTGGTGATCGTCAGAAGGGGGCTTTCGTCGGCCTCGTGGTTCCATATCGATTTGTAGGCTTCGCCGGACGAGAAGGGCCGCTTGGTCAGGATCACCAGCTGAAGCAACGGCTGCCAGACCCAGGGGCTGTAGTCGATGACCCGCCTGTCCGAAAGGAATTCGTTCAGGTAACGCCGCATCGACCAGTAGTCATAACCGTCCGGCGTCCCGAGATTGGCGAGCAGAACGCCGACCTTGCCGGCCGCGACCGGCGGGTGATCCGCCGGCAAGTGCGTTCCGCCGGCCGCACGGTTTGCGGCACCGCGCGCCACGGCTGGCGATGTCCGGCCGGTGGATTTCGCATCCAGCATCGTCGGTATCCTGTCTGGCGGGCCCATGGACGTTCAGCACTTCAAATAACCGGGCGAGGCCCGAGGTCAATCGGCAGCGTCGTCACGGGCTTGCGGAGCGGCTTGATCGCGCGGCAGGCGGGCTTCCGCCGCGCCAAGCGCATCGGCCAGCCGGGCGGCGGCCGAACCGGGGCGCAGCGGCTTCGGCTGGCTTGCCGCCGGCGCCCATCCGGTGAGCGCGATGATCTCGAACGTGGCGGGCACGCGCCCGTCCACCTGGGCATGGGCTGCGGCATAGACCTCGGCCGCCCGCAGCAGAACGCCGCGTGGCGTGGGGCGGCGCGGGCGGCCAACAAGCGCGCTTGCCTCGCCCATGGCGCGCAGATCCTGCATGAGATGCAGAGCGCTGGCATAACTGACGGTTCGGCTAAGGCTATCGGCGACGGGCATGGCCAAGCCGGCGCGCTGCAAGAGGGCACCCAGATCGGCGATGTCGGCCATCGGCAGCACGCGCGGGCTGAGCCCACCCGATAGTTCGGCTTCGGCTGCGGCGAGCGCGGCGCGCAGCTCGTGCAGGGTGCGCCCCCCGAAGGTCAGGCCGAGAAAGAGCCCGTCGGGCCGCAGCGCGTGCCGCGCCTGCACCAGTTGCCCAACGGGGTCTTCTGCCCAGTGGAGTGCCAGAACGTGCAGCACCAGATCGTGGGCGCCGGTCTGCAGATCGAGGATCGCCTCATCGGGCACGCAGCGGGCGCCCGGCCAGCGCGCGGCCCAGAATTGCGGGAAACCGCTGACGATGGCCGGTGCGGTGAACGATCTGTTAACCGCTTCCAGCCTTTCCTCGATCTCGGTCGCAGCCTCGCGCTGCAGGAACATGGCAGGCGCCCCGGTGGCGAAGGCCCGCGCGCGGTTTCGCCTCAGGGCATCGCGGTCGGTCAGTCTGGGCGGGGCATTCTGGTCGGGCATGGGCAGCCTGTTCTGGGGGCGAAAGGGCAACGTAGCGAATGACCATCTTGTTGCACAGCGCGCTGCGGGCCGTGTTCCCGCCGCAATGCCTGACCTGCGGGGCGCTGGTGGAAAGTCGCGGCGGCCTCTGCGCCGAATGCTGGCGCGGAACGCCGTTCGTGCTGGGCCTCGTGTGCGACCTCTGCGGGGTGCCACTGCCCGGCACGGCCGACGGGCAGGCGGTGCATTGCGACGATTGCCGCGCGGCGGATCGCCCGTGGGTCCAGGGGCGCACGGTGATGCTTTACGCCGGTGGGGCCCGCCGGATCGTCTTGGGGCTGAAGCATGGCGACCGGCTCGACATGGTGCCGACGCTCGGGGAATGGATGGCGGCGCGGGCGCGGCCGCTGATGACCGAAGGCCTGATCGTGGCCCCGATCCCGCTGCACTGGCGCCGCCTCTTCCGCCGCCGTTACAACCAATCCGCGGTATTGGGGCGGGCGATGGCGAAGATCCTCGGCCTGCCGTTCCACCCCGACCTGCTGCGCCGCCCCGCCGCCACCCACAGCCAGGATGGCCTGGGCCACGCCGCCCGCGCCGCCAATCTCGCTGGAGCCATCGAGGCCAACGGCAAGCGAGCGGCCCTGCTCGCCGGTCGGCCCGTGCTGCTCGTCGACGACGTGATGACCTCCGGCGCGACGCTCGACGCGGCGACCCGGGCCTGCCTCGCGGCGGGCTTGGGGCCGGTGCGCGTGATGACTCTGGCACGGGTGGCGAAGGACGCCTAACTTGGCAAGAGCACTGTGCCGGGAGCCCATGCCATGCCATCCATCGAGATCTACACCACACCCTTCTGCGGCTTCTGTCATGCGGCCAAGCGCCTGCTGCAATCGAAGGGCGCGAGCTTCACCGAGATCGACTTGTCGCAGCAGCCGGCCCGCCGGGCGGAGATGACCCGGCGGTCGGGCGGACGGCGCACGGTGCCGCAGATCTTTGTGGGCGAGACCCACGTGGGGGGCAGCGACGAGCTTCATGCGCTAGACGGCGCCGGCAAGCTCGACCCGCTGCTGGCCGGCTGAAGGCAATGCTGCGCGCCGCCCTGCTGCAGACGACGAGCAGCGACCGGCCGCCCGAGAACCTTGCCATGTTGACCGAGATGATCGATGCGGCAGCGGCCGGAGGTGCTACCTTCGCGCTGACCCCGGAAGTGAGCAATTGCGTTTCCGCCGACCGTGCGCATCAAGCGACGGTTCTCCAGCCCGAGGCCGAGGACCCGGTACTTGCTGGCCTGCGGGACGCGGCGGCGCGCCATGGGATCTGGGTGTTGGCCGGATCGTTGGCCGTGAAGTCGGGAGACGCGGACGGGCGCTTCGCCAACCGATCCTTCCTGATCGCGCCAGATGGCCACATCGCCGCCCGCTACGACAAGATCCACATGTTCGACGTGCAGATTTCGGACACCGAGAGCTACCGCGAATCAGCCGGCTACCGCCCCGGCGACAGGGCGGTCGTGGCGCGGACAGATGCCGCCATGCTGGGCATGACCATCTGCTACGACGTGCGCTTTCCGCATCTCTACCGGATGCTGGCAGAGGCGGGGGCGCAGATCATCACCGTTCCGTCGGCGTTTTCCCCCGTGACGGGCGCGGCGCACTGGGAATCGCTTCTGCGGGCCCGCGCGATAGAAACCGGCTGCTACGTGCTCGCCCCTGCGCAGACCGGCAGCCACGCGGCGAGCGCCGGGCGACCGCGGACGACCCATGGCCACAGCCTGGCCGTTTCGCCCTGGGGCGAGGTGCTGGTCGATGCCGGAACGGAACCGGGGGTCAGCTACGTCGATATCGATCTGGCGCAGGTCGCGGAGGCGCGTCGCCGGGTGCCCTCGCTGCAGCATGTGCGCCCCATCGCAGCCCCCGGTGGAGTGGATCACTCGGGTGCGGTGCTGGCGGTGACGTAGTTCACGGACAGGTCGCCAACCGAAAGCGACCAGCGCCAGCGGACCGGGTCGAAGACCATGCCCTTGCGATCCACGGGGTCCAGACCGGCCTTCTCCAGCAAGCCGAACAGTTCCTCGGGCGTGATGAACTTTTGCCAGTCATGGGTTCCGCGAGGCAGCCAGCGCATGACGTACTCGGCACCGACGATGGTAAGCGCAAAGCTCTTGGCGGTGCGGTTCAAAGTGGAGGCCACCATCAATCCGCCGGGGCGCAGCAGCTTGCGGCAGGCGGTCAGGTAGGCGAGCGGATCCGCCACGTGCTCCACCACCTCCATGTTCAGCACCACGTCGAAGTGCTCTTCGGCGTTCACCAGCGCCTCAGCCGTCGTGTTGCGGTAATCGATCTGCAGGCCCATCGCCTTGGCGTGGACCTGGGCCACGGGAATGTTGCGGGCCGCCGCGTCGGCGCCCACCACGCTGGCGCCAAGGCGGGCCATCGGTTCCGAAAGCAGGCCGCCGCCGCAGCCGATATCAAGCAGACGCAGGCCTTCGAACGGTTGTGGGCCGGACAGGTCCCGGTCGAACTCCATCGCGATCTGCCGCGTGATGTAATCGAGGCGGCAGGGATTCATCAGATGCAGCGGCCGGAACTTGCCGTCCGGGTTCCACCAATCCGCCGCCATCGCCTCGAACTTGGCCACTTCTGCGGCGTCGATGCTGCCCCCGGCGAAGGGCGGAGCGGCCGCTGGGCCAGCCTTGGCATCCGTCATCGGTAACGTCCTTTTCTTTGTCGCTTCGTCTGGCAGGCTCATTTGTGCCCTTATATAGTCCGCGGATGGAGCAGTTCGCGGGCAACAAGACAGCGTCCCAATACCTCTATCCGCCCGTCGACCCGTTCGACCAGCGGATGATGGATGTGGGGCACGGGCATCGGCTTTATGTCGAGCAATGCGGCAACCCCGCAGGCATGCCCGTGATCGTGCTGCATGGCGGCCCCGGCGGCGGCTGCAGCCCGTCGATGCGGCGCTATTTCGACCCCGAGGCCTACAGGATCGTGCTCTTCGACCAGCGCGGATGCGGGCGGTCGCGGCCCCATGCCAGCGTGGTGGAGAACACCACGTGGCATCTGGTAGCCGATATCGAGCGGATCCGCCGCGCCCTCGGCGTTGACCGCTGGATCGTGTTCGGCGGATCCTGGGGGGCGACGCTTTCGCTCATCTATGCGCAGGCCCATCCGGACCGCTGCGCTTACATGGTCCTGCGCGGCATCTTCCTGATGACCCGGGCCGAGCTGGACTGGTTCTATGGCGGCGGCGCGGGGCAGTTCTGGCCCGACATCTGGGACAAGTTCCAGACGCTGATCCCGCGCGACGAGCGGCACGACCTGATCGCCGCCTATCATCGCCGCCTCTTCTCGGGCGACATGGTGATGGAAACCCGGTTCGCCCGCGCCTGGGCGGCCTGGGAGAATGCGCTTGCTTCCATCGACAACAATGGCGCGCGCGGGGAGAGCCCCGCGGATTATGCGCGCGCCTTCGCCCGGCTGGAAAACCACTATTTCATGAACGACGGATTCCTCGACAGCGACAGCGCGATCCTCGACAACGTGCGCCGCCTCGCCGACATACCCGGTACGGTGGTTCAGGGCCGCTACGACATGATCTGCCCGCCTCTGGCCGCCTGGCGCCTGACCGAACGGTGGCAGAGGGGCGAACTGAAGCTGATCCCCAATGCCGGGCACGCCCTGTCGGAACCGGGCATCAGCGCCGAACTCGTGCAGGTCACGAACAGGCTGCGCCGCCAGCGCGCGGCCTTGTGTCTATAATCGTACACTCGACCAGGTCAGGGGAACATCGCCCGAACCCTTGCGTTCCGAACGCCAACCCATTGATCGTCGGGGGGGATCATGAGCGAAAGCTGTCTGGTGTCGCGGCTCGAGCGCTACATGGCCCTTTCGGAGGACGAATCGGACTTCGTAGCCAAGATGGAGCGGGACGAACGCCCGATGCGGGCCCGCACCACGATTGTCCGGCAGGGGCAACGAACGCCCGATATCATGGTGCTCAAGTTCGGATGGGCTGTCGTGCGCAGCCGGGTGGAACGTGGGCGTGCGCAGATCCTGCGCATCTATCTGCCGGGCGACGTGATCGGCCTGGCCGAATTGGGCAGCACCATGGCGCCCCATGCGATCGAGATGCAAACCGACGGGGCGATCTGCCCGTTTCCCCGCGACCGCCTGGCGCAGATGTACGCTGCGGCGCCGCGGCTTTCGGCCCTTCTCACCGCGCTGAGCAGCCTCGACCAGATCTCGATGCGCGACAGCGCCTTCGCCCTTACGCGGCTGACGGCCGAGGAGCGGCTGATCGACTTCCTGTTGCGGCTGCAGGATCGGTTGACCCCCGGGGCAGCGGCCAACGGCGCGCGCGTGTATCTGCCGTTCAACCAGAGCGAGCTTGGCGAGGCGTTGGGGCTGACATCCGTCTATGTAAACAAGCTCCTGCGCAAACTGGTGGGGGAGGGGCGGCTTTCGGTCGACAGGCCCTACGTTCGTCTGCTGGACCGGCCGGGTATGGAGGCAGAGGTGGGCTTTCGATCCTGCTACGAAGAGATCGACCAAAGCTGGTTCCCCGAAGTTCCGGCCTGACGGGCCGGCAACACGGTCGGCGCGGCGGCTGATGGCGGTATCTGGGTGCCTGCGGATCGCCGTGATCGCCCATGTCCGGCATCCGGTAGCCCCGCCGTTCCGGGGCGGTATGGAGGCGCATGCCTGGCACCTGACCCGTGGGTTGATGGCCCGTGGGCACAAGGTACATCTGCTCGCCTCGGGCGACAGCGACCCGTCCCTGCCGCTGATGCCGATCGTTCCGCAGCACTACGAGACGCAGTTCGACTGGCACCGCTGCCATGGCACCGAAGCGTTGAACGCCCATCTCGATACGATCCATCTGCGGGCCGTCGACATGGTGGCGCGGGGCGGGTTCGACGTGATTCACAACAATAGCCTGCACCGCTTCCCGCCACGCGCCGCGCGGGCATTGAGGCAGCCGATGGTCACCTCGCTACATGTGCCGCCTTTCGCCACCCTGCAACGGGCGGTGCATGACAGCGACTGCCCCTGGCATGTGATCACGGTTACGTCCGCGGTGCAGCGCGGCCGGTGGTGGGCGGCGCCGCCCGAGACCGCGCGGGTGGTGGCGAACGGGATCGATCCGGACGATTGGCCGTTCGCCCCCGGGCCGGGCGCGGGGATCGTCTGGGCCGGCCGGATCGCCCCCACGAAGGCACCGGGGCTGGCGGCGCAGGCGGCGCGCCGGGCCGGTCTGCCGCTGACGATCTACGGAGCGATCGAGGACCCTGCGTATTTCCGCGCCGAGGTCGCGCCGCATCTTGGCGGGGAGATCCGCTATGGCGGGCACCTTTCGGGAGCGGGGCTGGCGAAGGCCTACGGCGAAGCGGCGGCCATGGCGTTTACCCCGGTCTGGGACGAGCCGTTCGGCCTGGCGGCGATCGAGGCGATGGCCTGCGGTCTGCCGGTGGCGGCGTTCGACAGCGGCGCCGTGCGGGAGGTCATCGGCCCTTGCGGTCGGTTCGCGACGCCTGGCGATGTCGATGGCCTGGCCGCGGCGATGCTGGCGGCGCGGAAGCTGCCGCGCGCGGTATCCCGCGCACGGGTGACGGCCATGTTCTCGGCCGAGGCAATGCTCGATGGATACGAGGCGGCTTATCGGGCCGCCATCGCCGCGCGCAACGCACCGGCGCAGGAGGCGCACTATACGCCGACCCAGTTGCGGCTCGCCCCCGATCAAGGGGCGCTGAGCGAGCGATAGTAGTGCGACTGGACGAAAGCGCTTTGCACCACGGGATCGGGGCGGTCGAGAGCATAGCCGAAGCGGCTCCAGACAGGATCGACCCCGGATGTCTCGGGCGCGGGGCCTGCAGCAAGATACGCCGCGTTGCTGTTCGGGAACGCCCCCCGCGATGGCGCCGGAACCGGAGGACCAAGCTCCATCCATCGCCAGATGCGCGACAGCTCCGCGGCCGGATCCGCGCACAGGTCTTCGTAGCGCAGGACGGCCCAGCAATGCAGATGAGGGAGATCGCCGATCAGCAACGCATGAGCCCGCACCCAATGGGCGATCAGCGCCGCCTCGCTCCGGTCGGACCATTTGGCGGTTGCCCTTCCCACGGCAAGCGGATGCCGCACGACGAACACGAATTGCGTCGTCGGGAACAATTGTTGGTAAAGCCGCGCCCGCAGCAGGTTCACCGGTGATTTCTCCAGCCTCCAAGGGGCATCGGGGGGAAACCACGGCGCCCAGTCCGCCGCCAGCCGCTCGCGGACCGCCAGGGTGTCGAAGGAGCCGCCCTCGATCAGATGCATCGCGGGATCCTCGGCGAACCGCCCCGGCCGCCCCATTCCCGCGGTATGGGGAATGGCGCCCTGCAGGTACACGCCCTCGTTCTCGGGCACTGGTGCGCCCTCGATAGCCGCGATTTTCGGATGACGGGCGAGTTCCTCCGCCGCGAGGCTCGTGCCGGAGCGATGCAACCCGCCTACGAACAGATAGCGCGCCTTCATTCCCACCGACCCGTCGCTTCGGCTCGGCGCCGGTCGGCAAGTGAAGGGAACGGTTCGGTTTGCTGGCTGACCATGCATCTACGAGCAAAGCTTCTAAACCAGTTTAGGAAAACTCGCATTTCCCCCCCCCCTTCGGGAACCTGATGCCCCCCCCGGCCCTATGCCCTTAGCCCTTTCAAGCCAACGGCTGCCCGCCTTTGGTTCCCATGCCTTGTAGGAGAATGTCCATGCACATCATGCACCTGGCCCTTGGGGGGTGTCTCAAGGCTCCGCCGGTGCAGTATGGGATCACTGAAGATACCGGGGGGCATGTGCGCTACGTTCTCGGCGCCGCCCTGGCGCAAGCTCGACGGCCCGACGTCCGGTCGGTGACGGTGGTCACGCGACGTTTCATGGATCGGGAGCTCGGGCTGATCCACGCCCAGCGATACGAGCCGCTTGGCCCGCGGGCGCGGATCGTGCGGCTGAGCACTCGCAATCCCGGATACCTGGAGAAGGCGGCGCTCACTGCCGAGCTTGAGCCCTTCATTGCGGCGCTTCTGGACATGGTCGCTATCAAGGGGCCGCCGCCGGACGTGGTGCATGCTCATTTCGCCGACGCTGCCGAGGCCGCGTTTGCTCTGCGCGATGTGGTGGGGATGCCGGTCATCTATCATTCCCACTCCCTTGCGCGTGACGGGATGGCGGTAGAGGGCGCGCCCGATGGCCCGCCGCGACCTGCCCTCGCAGCCCGGCTGCGGCGGGAAGCCCGGGCCCTGCGCGAGGCAGATGCCATCATCGCCTCGTCGCGCGACGAGGCGGAGCGGCAGATCCCGGCCTATCCGGGCGCCGCCCTCACGCGGGTCCACCGGGTGCCACCGGGCGTCGAGCCGACGGAAAAGTGCCCGGGCGCCGCGGCGCCGGAAGCTCTTCTGGGCCCGTTTCTGCGTTATCCCGCGCGGCCGCTGATCCTCGCCATCGCCCGGCCTGTCCGTAAGAAGAACCTGCCGGCGCTGCTGGAGGCCTACGCCACCACGCCCGGCCTTTCGGATCGTGCGAACCTCGCGATCCTCGCAGGTCTTCGCACCGGCCCCGAGAGCGGCGGGGTCGAGCAGCGCGAGGTGATCGGGGCCCTACTCGCCGGGATCGACCGCCACAACCTTTGGGGATCTGTGGCCGTGCCGAAGCAGCACGACGAGGCGGGCGTCTCGGCCCTCTATGCCCATGCTGCAGCCCTGCGCGGCGTCTTCGTCAACCCCGCACTTGTCGAGCCGTTCGGCCTGACCACGATCGAGGCAGCGGCGGCCGGGCTTCCCGTGATCGCCACCCGCAATGGCGGCGCGGTGGATATCGTGGGCGACTACGGGCATGGCGTTCTCATCGACCCCACGAACATCGCCGCGATGGGCCGGGCGATCCAAGACCTGATCGGCAACGAACTGACCTGGCGGCGCTTGTCACAGGCGGGCGTTCGGGCGGTGGCCCGTTCAGGCGGCTGGCATCACTGGGCCGAGGTCGCCATGCGCATCAGCCGCGATGCAATCCGCTTGCGGCAGATGCAAAGGCAGGGCTTGCGAGTTGCCCAGACTGTAGGGTGCGTTGGCCAGCCCGGCACGGCGAAGGAAAGCCGCTTCGACAACCTGCTCACAAGCGACATCGACGGAACGCTGACGGGCGATGTGGCGGCAGCCGCGCGCTTCTCGGAATGGCGCCACAGAAGCCCGGGCTGGGGATTCGCCGTGGCGACGGGGCGTTCGCTTCCAGAGGCGCGGCACGTGCTGGCCCGCTGGTCCTTGCCGGATCCGGAGATCTTCATCACCTCCGTCGGTAGCGAGATATACTGGCGGAACGGGGCCGGCTGGCTCGATGCCGACGAGGCCTATGCCGACAAGATCGCCACCGATTGGGATGCCGACGCCGTGGAGGCCGTCATGCGCGAGGTGGCGGGGCAATCGAGTGGGCGCCTCGTTCCGCAGCGCGGTCTGGAACAGCGCCGCTTCAAGCGCAGTTATCTGGGCGAGGGAGACGATATGGCCAAAGCTGCTGGCGACGCGCTGGCCGCCGCCGGCGTGCCGGCGCGCGTGGTCTACTCGCATCACCGGCTGCTTGACATCCTGCCGGCACGGGCCGGCAAGGGCGCCGCGCTGGAGCATGTGGCCGAACGGCTTGGCCTTCCGCTTTCGGCCTGCGTCGTCGCCGGCGACAGCGGCAACGACATCTGTCTTCTGGGGGCCTGCCCGCGCGCCATCGTGGTGGCCAACCATACCGGGGAATTGACCCGCGATCTGACCGCGCCGCAGGTTTATTGGGCCAAGCAGCCCTATGCCGACGGCGTGCTGGCGGGGATGGACGCCTTCGAACGCGCCGAACCGGCGAGGGTCCGGTCTTGACCCCATACGAGGGCGGCGGCGAGTGGACGGCGGAGACGGCGTGGGATCGCCCGTTCGGCTATTTCGTGCACCACCAGGGACGGGGGCACGCCGAGCGTTGCGCCGCCTTGTTGCGGGCCTTGCCGCCGTCGCGCCGGGTCACCGTGTTCTGCGCGCGTCCCGAGATACTGGACGGTTTGCCGCCCCAGGCCGAAGTCCATCCGATCCCGAGCCTCTTCGAGGCGGCGGAGATGCGGCGCCCCGAGAGGCTTGAGGCCGCCGAGACACCCGATACGCTGCATTGCGCCCCGCTGGGCTGGGCAAGCGTGCGAAAGGCGCTGGCGGGCATTCTGTCCTGGTGCGACCGTGCCGACCCGGCGCTCTTTATGGTCGATGTCTCGGCGGAGCTGGCGCAGGCGCTGCGCATCGCGTCGGTTCCCGTGGTGAAGGTCCTGCAGCACGGCCGCCGCAACGATCCGGGGCATGTCGCCGCCTACCGGGGCGCAAGCGGCCTGCTGGCGCCCTACGATGCCAGGCTGGAGCAACCCGAGCGGCCCGATTGGCTGCGCGCCCGGACCCATCATGCCGGCGGGATCGGTGTGCCGAGGGCCTCGCGGGTCGGGCGGGCCGCGGCGCGGGTACGGCTGGGCCTGCCAGAAGGTGCTCGGATCGCCGTGGTCGTGGCGGGCGGGGGCGGGGCCGGGCTGCCGCTGGCGCCGCTCTCGCTCGCGGCGCGATGCAAGGGTGATTGGCAGTGGCTGGTTCTTGGGCCGATCGCGCATGATTGGCACGCAACCTTGCCGGGCAACTTGCGCCTTCTGGGCTGGCAGCCGGACGTTGCGACGTATCTTGCGGCGGCCGATCTCGTCGTGACGTCGGCGGGCAACACGTTGTGCCACCAGGTGCTCGCGGCCCGTCGGCCATGGATTGTGATCCCCGAATGGCGCTACTACGATGAACAGATCTGCAAGGCCGACGCCCTCGCGGCGCTTGGCGTGGCGCATCTCGCGCCGTCCTGGCCCGGCAGCCCGGGTGGCTGGACCCAAGCGATCGCCGCAGCGGAGGGCTGCGCCGCCATGCCGGAACTGGTCGATCCGAATGCCGCCGCAGGGGCCGCGTCCTGGCTGGAGGGCCTTGCCGCCGATCTCTGGCGGCTGCCCCAGACCGGCTCGACCGACGGTGCAGCTGCCGATGACCCGCCGGCAGCTCAAGCACTGACCGCCGAATGACATCCCCGATACCGGAGCCCGCCCCCATGCAACCGTCCGTTCTGACCATTTCCCGAGGGCGCGGCGCGCATCTTTCCAACGTCGTGCGCGGGCTGCTGCAATCCGAGGTGCCGCCGGCGGAGCTGGTGATCGGCGTCATGGATGAGCAACCGTATGAGGACTTGCCCGCCGCGCCGTTCCCCATTCGCCAGATCCTCGTGCCGGGTGAGGAGCTGCCGCTGGCCGAGGCCCGCAATGCCGTGGCGCGCGAAGCTATGGGCGAGGCGCTGATCTTCGTGGACGTGGATTGCATCCCTGCGCCAAGCCTTATCGGCGACTACCTCGCGGGCCTTGCCGCCTGGCCGGGGCTTCTGATGGGCGAGGTGCTTTATCTGCCGAAGGGGGCGGTGGCCGAAGCGTGGGAGTTCGCCCGGCTGGCCGAGATCGGCGAACGGCATTCGGATCGCCGCGGGCCTCCGCCGGAAGGAATTGTGGCCTGCAACGATTACCGGTGCTTCTGGTCGCTCAATTTCGCCATTTCCCGAGCCCTGTTCTTCGACGTCGGCGGCTTCGACGAGGCCTATCGGGGATATGGCGGCGAGGATACCGACTTCGGGCGGATGCTCGATGAAGCTGAGGTGCCTATCGGCTGGATCCGGGGCGCCCGGGTCTACCACCAGTATCACCCGCACCACATGCCACCCGTTCACCACCTCGACAGCATCCTGCGGAACACCGAAGTCTTTCGTGCCAAATGGGGTGAGCACACGATGAACCACTGGCTGCGCGCCTTCCGCCTTCTCGGGCTGATCGCCCGCGAGGGAGAGGGCTGGAGGAAACTGCGCGACGCGGGGCCGGCGGATCTGGCGATGACCCGCCAGACCGAGGATATGCCCTACGCCAATTCCGCAAGGGTGATCCGCATGATCGAGGCAGGCATGGCGAACCCCAATGCACCGGCCTCCGGGCCCGCCGCGAACCTTTCCGCTTCCACCCTTCGAAGCGCATGATCCGGGTTCGCGTGGCGGTTTCGCAGGCGCCTTCGATCCGCTAGACTGAAAGGGCTGCAATCCCGGGGGGGGGAAGATGCTCAAAGGTCTCGATGGGCGGCTAACGCCCGATCTTCTGCACATGATCGCCTCCATGGGCCATGGCGATACCGTCACGATCTGCGATGCGAATTTTCCCGCGGCATCGGTGGCGCGTCAGACGGTTGTGGCCCGGCCGCTGCGCATGGCGTGCAACGCGCCGGACGCCGTTCGCGTCATTCTCGGCGTCATGCCGATCGACACCTACGAGCCCGACATGCCGCCGGTCGAGACGATGCAGGTGGTGGACGAGCCGGGGGCCACGCCACCCGCCGTTGCCGAGGCGATGCCGCTTTTCGAGCGGGAACAGGTGCGGACGGTCGCGCTCGACCGTTTCGCCTTCTACGAGGCCGCGCGGCGCTCCTTCGCGGTCGTCCTGACCGATGAGTTCCGCCCCTACGGCAACTTCATCCTGCGACGCGGCGTGATCTTCTAGCACTTCGGCCGGCGCAGAGCTCAAGTATCGAGGGCTTGCTCCCGCCCTTCCGCGGTTTCAAGATGCCGATGTGTCCGCTCGCCGGGCGGGAAACTGGAAGGGAAAGTTCCGATGCGGCTCATGGACAAGACCGTGCTGATCACCGCGGCGGGCGCCGGCATGGGTCGGGCCAGCGCACAGGCCTGCGCGGCGGCGGGGGCGCGGGTCTACGCCACCGATCTGGATGGCGCCGCATTGCAGAACATCGGCGCGGGCATCGAGACGGAAGTGCTCGACGTGCGCGACGCCGCCGCGATCGCCGACCTGGCCGGCCGCATCGGGCCGCTGGACGGGCTCTTCAACTGCGCCGGCATCGTGCCCATCGGCACCATCCTCGACACGACCGAAGAGGAATGGGCCCGCACGATGGACGTCAACGTGACGTCGATGATGCGGATGCTGCAGGCGTTCCTGCCCGGCATGCTAGAGCGGGCCGAGGCCACCGGCACGGCATCGGTGGTCAACATGTCGTCCATGGCCTCGTCGATCAAGGGGTTCGTCAACCGCGCGGCCTACGGCACATCGAAGGCTGCGGTGATCGGGCTGACCAAGGCCATTGCCGTCGACTACGTCCGCACCGGCCTTCGCTGCAACGCGCTTTGCCCTGGCACGGTGGATACTCCTTCGCTGAGGGCGCGCATCTCGGACGCCCCGGATCCCGCGCAAGCCGAGAAAGATTTCATCGCCCGGCAGCCCACGGGACGTTTCGCCAGCGTCGACGACCTGACCCCCATGGTGGTCTATCTGCTGTCCGACGAGAGCCGTCTAATGACGGGGCAGGCGGTGCTGGTGGATGGCGGGGTGACGATCTGAGAGCTCAGCCCCCGATCGTCTCAACCGTCAGGTTGCCATTGGTATAGACGCAGATGTCGGCGGCGATGGCCATGGCGCGCCGGGCGATGGCCTCGGCATCCCCGTCTCCATCCATCAGGGCCCGCGCCGCGGCCAATGCGTAGTTCCCGCCGGAGCCGATGGCGGTCACGTCGTGCTCGGGCTCCAGCACGTCGCCCGCGCCGGTAATGACCAGCAGGTCGCGCCCGTCGCTAACGATCAGCATCGCCTCCAGCTTCTGCAGGTACTTGTCGGTCCGCCAATCCTTCGCCAGCTCCACGCTGGCGCGCTGCAGCTGACCAGGCGCAGCCTCAAGCTTGGTCTCGAGCCGCTCCAGCAGGGTAAAGGCATCGGCCGTCGATCCCGCGAACCCGGCGACCACGTCGAAGCCGCCGGGCGACAGCCGCCGCACTTTCCGGGCAGTTCCCTTCATGACGGTCTGGCCGACGCTGACCTGCCCGTCGCCCGCGATCACCACGCGTCCGCCGCGGCGGACGCCGATGATCGTGGTACCGTGCCAGCCGGGAAACGCGCTGTCGCTCATCTGGGCCGTCCGTCGATCAAAGGCCGCTTTCGATCCAGCTCTGCAGCGCGGCCTTCGGCGCGGCCCCGGTCTTGTTCGAGACGACCGCGCCGTCCTTGAACATGAACAGCGCCGGGATCCCGCGCACACCCAGTTCGGCCGGGGCATTCGGGTTCTCGTCCACGTTGACCTTCACGATCTTCACGCGGCCTTCCATCTCCGCGGAGAGCTCTTCCAGCGCCGGGCCGATCTGGCGGCAGGGGCCGCACCATTCCGCCCAGAAATCGACGACGACAGGAATGTCGGATTTGCGGACTTCGGTGTCGAACGTCTGGTCGGTGACGGGGGTGGTCGCCATGTCAGCCTCCTTGGCCATGATGCTGGGACGACGCAAGCTATGGACGGGGTGGGAGCGCGTCAAGGTGCGCCGGCGCCGGTTCGGCCAGGGCCAGCGCGGCCCTCACGGCCTCTTGCGGCAGCGGCATCAGCCGGGCGCTGCGGGTCCAGAGGATTGCCGTGTCGATTTGCCGGCCGGGATAGATCTGGCCGAGTGCCGCGGCATAGGCTCCCATCTGGCGCAACAGCCCATCGGGCACCGCCGCGGCCGTGGCGGGAAGCACCGCGTTGCTCTTGTAGTCGACGGCCAGCACCCGGCCGGGCATGAGCACCAGCCTGTCGATCGTGCCGCGCATCCGGCCGCCGAGACCGGCAAGCGCGGCGCTGAGATCGACCTCCGCCAGGGTTCCGGGCGCGAAGAGGAAGGCGAGATCGGGGTTGGTCAGGACCGTCGTCGCCTCTGCCAGAAGCTCGGCATCCTCCTCAGCGGGTGCGGCCGCGCCGCTGGCGCCCTGCAGCAGGGTCGGCGCCATCGCCGCCCAGCTCGCCGCGGGAAAGCGCGGCAGATGCTCAAGCAGAAGGTGCAGCCGGTTGCCCCGCACCATGGCCGCCGCCGTGTCTTCCCCCGCCTCGCCGGCAAGCGCCTTGGCACCGCCGAGCGCCGAAGGCGCGATGAGGGCCGGGCGGGGCGGGGCCGCCGAAGCCCGGCGCAGCGCCCAATCCGGCAACGCGGTGGCAGCAGGCTGCGAAACTGCGGCCCTGGCATCGGCGGCGACAGGCCAGGCGCCGTTCGACAGGCGCAGGCCCGGGCCGGTGGGCGCATCGTGTGCCGCCGCCTCCAGCGCCTCGAGGCCCACGCGCACCCGGTCGTGCCAGGTGTCGCCGGCATTGCCCAAGCCCCCCCCGGCGGCGACGATCAGCCAGCTTTCCGCGCGCGTCATGGCAACGTAGAGCAGCCGGTCGCGCTCCGCCGCCTCGCGGGCCGTGTGCGCGTCCGCAGCCCCCTGTGCAATCTCCGTGCGCTCCGCGGCAGGAGGCGGCCAGATCACGGGCCCGTCTGCGCTGCGCAGCAGCGGTGGTGGCGGCGGTGGGTGGGTGCTGGCGCAATCGGGCAGGATCACCACCGGGGCCTCCAACCCCTTTGCGCCATGAACTGTCATGATCCGCAATGCGTCGCCCGCCGCATCGGGCTGCCGCTTGATCACCGCGTCGGCCGCGTCGATCCAGGCCAGAAACCCCGTGAGGCTTGGCACTTCGGCCATCTCGTACGCCAGAGCTTGCGCGAGAAGCGCGTCGATCGCCTCCTCGCTTTCCGGGCCCAGCCGCGCCAGCAGTCGCTGCCTGCCGCCATGGCGGGTCAGGATCCGCTCGATGAGCTCGAAAGGGCGTTCGTAATCCGAGGCGCCGCGCAGATCGCGCAGCATGGCAAGGTCGCCCGGGTGATCCGGCGAGCGGCGCAGCGCCGCCCAGAGCACACCGCGCCGCGGCTGTGCGAGCCGAAAGAGCGCATCCTCGCTCCACCCGAACAGCGGCGAGCGCAAAGCCGTCGCCAGCGACAGGTCGTCTTCCGGCAGCGCGAGAAACCGCAGAAGGGCCAGGACGTCCTGCGCCGCGAGGGCCGTGCCCAAACTCAGCCGGTCGGCACCGGCCACCCGCAGCCCCGCCGCCTTGCACGCCCGCAGAAGCTCGTGAAACAGCACCGCCCGCCGCCGCACAAGGATCAGCACGTCGCCCTCCGTCAGCGGCCGCGCGCCGCCGGCTCCATCCGGCAGCGCCGTGCCCTCGTCGATCAGGCGGCGCAGTTCACCGGCGATGGCATCGGCCAGCCTTGCGTGATGATGCCGGCTGGTGATCCGGTCGAGCGGCAGCGGCCAGGTGACCGCCTGCTCGTCCTTCTCGGGCGCCACTGCCGGCCAGAGGTCCACCCGCCCCGGGCGGCTCGCATGGAAGGCCCGGTGATCCGGCGCGTCCCCGAGGCCGCCCGCCGCGAGCCCGGCGAAGGTCGCATCGACCGCGGCCAGGATCGCGGGGGCCGAGCGGAAGGAATGGCGCAGGGCGCCGCTGGCCATCGGGCGCCCGGCATCCGCAAGCCCCGTGCCGAAGCGTGCGCGCATCGCGTCGAACTCCGCCGGATCCGCGCCCTGGAAGGAATAGATCGACTGCTTGCGGTCGCCGACCACGAAAAGCGTGTGCGGCCGGTCGTCCGCACCGCCGCTCAGAAGGTCCTGCGCCAGATGGCCGATCAGCATCCACTGCACCGGGCTCGTATCCTGCGCCTCGTCCACCAGGATGTGGTCGATATCTCCGTCGAGCTTCCACAGCACCCAGTCGGCGACGGACCGGTCGGCCAGCAGATCGCTGGCCTTGAAAATCAGATCGTCGAAATCGAGCCAGCCGCGCGCCGACTTGCGGGCCGCGATTGCGGGCAGAAGGATTGCGGCGAAGCGATGGAGGGCGAGGGTGCGGCCCGCCGCCGCGAGGCCCAAACGCTCGGGGCGGGCGGCGCAGACCCGAAGCATGAGAACCTCGAGGACGTCCGCGTCCTCAGGTTCCATCGCCGCGCGCGTCGGTTTGGTGGGGAAGGCGCCGATCTTGGGCGAGAAGGGCGAATTGGCGCCATGCCCGGTGAGAAGCACGTCTTCCAGCACCGCGAGCGTCGCCATCGAAGGGCTGAGCGGCAAAAGCGGCGCCAACTTTTCCGCCGCCTTTGCATCGTTGCCGCCCTTCGCTTGCAGAAGCGGCATCAGCCGGGCGATCATGCCGGCCTCCCCGCCCTTGAACACCCCGGCGAGTACGTGCTCCTCGGTCAGCTCCGTCGGCAGCCCGTGCAAGGCCATCGCGCCGGCGCGGTCGAGCGGCCGCGCAAAGACCTCGCGGTGCGTGAGGATGGAAGCGACCATTCCCCAGAGCCGGTCGTCGCCGGAGAGATACCGCGCCAGATCGTCGAGCCTGTGCGCCTCGGGGCCGTCCGCGATCGCCTCCATCACCTCTTCGGCCAGTTGCTTCAGGGTGCGGTCGTCCAGCTCCGCGAATTGCGGCGAGACGCCGGCCTCCAGCGGAAAGCGGCGCAGGAGCCCCGCGCAAAAGGCGTGGATCGTCTGGATCTTCAGGCCACCCGGCGCCTCGATGGCCCGTGCGAAGAGCCGCCGCGCGGCGTCGAGGCCATCGCCGGCCTCCCCATGCGGCCTGGCGGGGAGCGGCCACGCACCAAGCTCCTGCAGCGCCTCGGCCAGGGGGGCGTCCTCCAGCATGGCCCAGCCGCCCAGCCTCCGGAACAGCCGGTTCTGCATCTCGCTGGCGGCGGCCTTGGTGTAGGTCAGGCACAGGATCGTCTCGGGCGCCGCTCCGGCCAGCAGTAGCCTGGCCACCCTATCGGTCAGCACGCGGGTCTTGCCCGATCCGGCATTGGCCTCCACCCAGGTCGAGCGGTCGGGGCGGGCGGCGTCCGTCTGGCGGCGGGTCGCGTCGCCCTGCGGTGGCGGCTCGTCGCGGGCCATCAGCCGCCCACGTCCTGCGGCAGGGCGGGGTCGCTTAGGCTCCATTCCCCGATCCGCGACAGGTGATCGTAGTCGCCCGCGCTGCGGTCCGACCGGCGGGCGGCTTGGGCGACATAGCCGCGGTCCCGCACCGCAAAGGCCGCGATCAACGCGGTCAGCTCGGCCCGGATGCGCGCCACGGGCATATCCACAAGCGGCGCGGGCATTGTGCGGGGCGTGGTGCCCAGGCCGATATAGGCCGCATGCACCACGGTACCGGGCGCGAGGCCTTCGAAGCCGCCGGCCTCGGCCATCGTGGCCTCCAGCAGCAACTGCTTGGAGAAGCTCGCCTGTTCCCTTGCACTCGGCGGCTGGCCGGTCTTGTAGTCGTAAAGAACGATCCCGCCCTCAGGGGTCAGGTCGATCCGGTCGGCCCGCGCCGTCAGCCGGAACGTGCCCTCCGGCATGGCGGGAACGGCCAGATCCAGTCGGCCGCGGCATTCGAAGGCCTCTGGCGTGGCAAAGGTGAGGCGCCCGGCCTCTTCGGTCAGGAAATGGTCGGCGATCCGGGCGAACCGCGCCAGCCAAAGGCGGCGCGCGGTGGGCCAGGGCACGCCGCTTTCCAGAACCGCCTTGGTGGTGGCCAGGAACGCCTGCCGCCGCGTGGCGTCGTCGTAGCTCGCCCAGGCCTTCACGAAGCGGTCCAGCACCAGGTGCATGACCTGGCCCCGGATGCGGGCATCCGGTTCGAGCCGCAGCGGGTCGAGCGGCGACAGGCGCAGCACCCGCTTGGCGTAGATCTCGAACGGATCGCGCACGAGCGTCTCGATCTCGGTCACCGAAAGGCGGGGGGGGCGGGCGGACACGGGCGGGCGCGGCGCGGGCCGCGTGGCGGGTGCGACGGGGGCTGCCGGGCTGTCGAGCGCGCCCGCGAGATCGACCCAGGCCTGGCCGCGCGCCCGCATTCCGGCAAGCGCTTCCGGACCCTCCTGGTCCGGCAGGCCCTCCATGAGGTTGGTCAGCCGGTTGAGCCAGCGCGAGGGCACCGTCTCGCTCTCTGCATCTCGCCTGGCGCGCGATAGGATGACCCGCGGCGCCCCGACCGCCTGCTGGAAATCATGCGCCGAAAGTCCGATCCGACGTTCGGGCAGCAGCAGGCCCAGATCGGCGCGCATCTTGCGGTTGAGCCAGGGGTCCGGCGCCGGCATCTCGGGCCAGACCCCTTCGTTCAGGCCGGCAAGGATGACCAGCTCGGCCCCCTGCACCCGGGCCTCCAGCGTGCCCCAGATCATCACGCCGGAATGGGCCGCCACGGGGTCGCGCACCTCGCCCGCGAGGACCATCCGCAGGAGCGCGGCGAAGGCGGCTCCGTCCGCCGGCCCGCCATGCGCGGCCTCGGCGGCCAGCTCCTCGATGGCGCTTCTGGCGGCCAGCCCGTCGTTCCGGGCCCAGAGCGGCAGGTCCGCGCCCTGCGCCGCGGGATCGCAGCCGCGGCAGAGGTCCTCCGCCAGGGCCAGCAGGCGCGCGACATGGCCGGCGATCTCACCTTCGCCGGCGGCCGGTGTCGCCCTCTCCAGGCATCCCGCGGCCCATCCGGCCCAGTGGCGCCGGGCGTCGCCCCGCTCCGCGCTCTCCGCGGCTCCGGCGGCCTGTTCGCCCCAGCGGCGCAGATCCTCCGGCCCAGGCTGGGGCGGCCCGTCGCGGCGCAGGTGCAGCTCCAGATCGCGGGTCGCCAGAAGGTGGGTGTTCCGCCCGCCGGCGGCATGGGTCAGCGGGTGCTTCAGCAGGGCCAGCAGCGCCACGGTATCAACCGGCCGCGCGAAGAGCCCCGCGGCCTGGTGCAGAAGCCTGCCCGCCGGGGTCTGCCCCAGCGGCTCGCCGGCGCTGTCGTCGGGCGTGATGCCCCAGCGGTCGAGCGCGGCGGCGACCCGGCGGGTCAGGATCCTGTCCGGCGAGATGAGCGCGGCGGTCACCCCCGTCTCGGCGGCCTCGCGCAGGGCCAGGGCAATGGCGCCGGCCTCGGCGCGTGGATCGGGGGCCTCGATCAGGCTCAGCCCTTCCGTGGCACGGGGCAGGAGCCCCAGCGAGGGCCCCTCGCGCCGCCAGCCGTCGGTCACGGGGGCCGGGCGCAGCGCCAGCGAGACGAGCGCGTTTCGGGCGGGTGCAGGTGCCGCCGCCGGCGCGTGCCAGGGCGGAATTTCCTTTGGGGAAAGCCCCAGCTCGGCCGCCAGCGCGGCGAAGCGGTATTGTGGATGGTCCTGCTGCGGTGCGGGGGCGATGAGGCGGGCCCAGATGGCGGGCGGCAGAATATCGTCGAACCCCGGCAGCACCAGCGCGCCCTGCGGCAGCCGCGCCACCGCCTCCATGAAAAGCTGCGTCGTGCCGCGCGAGCCGGTGGACCCGGCCACGATCACCGGCCCCTGCGGCGGGCTGCGCGCCCAGTCTTCCGCCAGCGCCTCGACCGCGCGCCGCTGCCGGCTTTCGGCATCGCCCGCCGCGGCACTCCCGGCGAGGCTGGCGACCAGCGTCAGGAACTTCTGGCTGCGCGCCCAGTGCCCCGACGCATCCGAGACGTCGAGGCCGGCCAGCGCGGAGGGCGGCACCCCCTCGCCCTGCATCTCGTCCATCAACGCAGCAAGGCTCGCAGCGAGATCGTAGACCGCCGACCCCGGCGCCAGCGTGGGGTCTGCGGCGATGAGGGCGCCGACCAGGCGAGCCAGCTCCAGCTTGCGGCGCAGGGGCGGCACCGGCAGCGGCAGCGGCGCCATGGGCTGCGCTTGCGCGAGGTCGGTCACCAGGCGCACGCGGGGCAGCAGCCGGGCCGGGCCGCGGTCGAGGATGTCGGCGATCCGCCGCGCCATCCTGCGCGTGGTGACGTAGACGGTGACCTGCGCCAGCGCTTCCGGCGGGCCGTCGCCATGGCGGGCCAGCAGGCCGTCCACCAGCACGGCCGGGAAATCCGCGCCGGGCGGCACGGCGAAGACCCGCGGCGCCTCCGCAGGGGCGAAGAACGTCATGGGGCCGGCGCCGCCGCGAACATCGCCTCGGCCAGTGCGATCCCCTCGGGGCGGCCCACGTCGCACCAGCCCCCGGGATGCAGCACCCCGAAGAGGCGCCCGCCTGCCAGTGCCGCGTTCCACAGGTGCCACATGCCGAACGCGCCCTTTGGGCCGCCGGCGAGAAGCCCGGGGCTGACGATCTGCGCCCCGGAATAGACGGCGCCTGGCCCGGGCGTAAGCCTGCCATCCGCCGCGAAGGTGAAGTCCCCCGCGCCGTCATGCCCCGTGGCCCGCTCTCGCGGAACGAGCAGCAGCAGGGCCTCCATGCCCGCCGGATCCCAGGCCGCGCGCAGGGTCTGGAGCGGGTTCGGCCCCGTCCACACGGCATCGGTGTTCAGCGTGAACAGCGGCAGGCCCTGCCCGTTCGGGTCGAGCAGCGGCAGCGCGGCGCGCAGGCCGCCGCCGGTATCGAGGATGCCGGGCGCCTCCACGCTCACCGTCGCACCGCGCCCCGCGAGGTGGCTGCAAATCATCTCCGCCCGGTAATGCGCGTTCACGACCGTCCGGGAGACGCCCGCGTCCTCGGCGAGAGCGAGCGCGTGATCGAGCAGTGTGCGGCCCGCCACACGGATCAGCGGTTTCGGTCGATCTGCGGTGAGGCGCCCCATGCGGGTGCCGAAGCCCGCGGCAAAGAGCAGGGCCGCCTTGGGGTTCATGCCGCCTCCGGGCAGAGGCGGGAGAGGTGGGCCGGACCCGGCGCCGGCACGCCGGCAGCCACCGTTTCTCGCAGGGTCTCCATCGAGGGGTGGGCGAGATCGGTTTGCAGATGCGCCCAGACGCGCGGCAGCATCGCAAGGTAGCGCCGCTTGCCGTCGCGCCGGGCCAGCCGTGCGAAGATGCCGAGGATGCGCAGGTTTCGCTGCACCGAAAGCCCAGCCAGCGCCGCGCGGAAGGGGGCGGCCTCCAGCCCGGTTGCCGCGAGGTAGCGTTCGATCAGCACTTCCGGCAGGCTTGGCGCCAGATCGCGGCGCGCGTCGCGGAGCAGCGAGGCGATATCGTAGGCCGGGTGCCCCGTCATCGCGTCCTGGAAGTCGAGCAGGCCGATCTGTGCGGGGCCGGTGCGCTCCGGCAGCCAGATCAGGTTTTCGGCATGGTAGTCGCGGTGCACCAGAACGGGGGGCGCCGAGGTCAATGCGTCCGCCAGCGGCGGGGCAAGGGCGGCAGCCAGCCGGGCGAGGGTTTCGGCGGCGCCCTCGTCGCCCTCCAGATACCACGTGGCGAGCGGCGCCAGCGCCCCGGCCAGATCCACTGGGCCGGGATGCGGCAGGCTCGGCAGAGGGGGATGGCCGTGGAGTGCGGCGAGCGTATCGATGGCCGCGGCATAGAGTTTGGCCTCACCGGCCGGGTCGGCCTCGGCCAGCCTGGCCACGAGCGCATCGCCCAGGTCCTCCAGCAGCAGCATCCCCTCCTCCGGGCGGCCGGCAAGGACCCGGGGCACGGAGAGCCCCAGGGCACCGAGATGCGCCGCTACGGCGGCGAAGCGGGCGGTGTTGTCGTCCGGGGCGGGCGGGGCCTGCATCAGGATGGCGCGGCGCGCCCCGACCTGCAGCCGCCAGTAACGGCGAGAGGAGGCGTCGCCGGCGAGTGGCCGCGCGCTGGCCGCGCTCCAGTCTTCGGCCTCCAGGAAGGCGGCAAGGGCCGGGCCGATGGGCGCGGCGCCGGAATCAGCCATGGTCGCGGCTCCGTTCGGGCAACCCGGCGGCCACGCGCCGGGCGAGGTCCGCGCTGCCGGTGCCGAGGGTCAGGCGCCGCGCCTCGGGGCCCGTGACCTCGAGGCCCAGATGCAGGGCACTTCCCGGCAGGCCTTCGCCAAGGATGCCCGGCCATTCGATGAGGCAGATCGCCGTCTCGAAGGCGTCCTCCAGCCCCAGCTCCCACGCCTCTTCCGGGGCCGTCAGCCGGTAGAGGTCGCAATGCCACATCTCCACGCTGCCGGCGCGGTAGGTCTGCACCAAAGTGAAGGTCGGCGAGGGGATGTCTTCCGGCGGCGCCCCGGCGGCGCGCAGCCGCTCGGCGATCACTGCTCGGGCCAGTACGCTTTTCCCCGCCCCAATCGGGCCCGCCAGCGCCAGAACGTCGCCCGGCACCAGATGCGCCGCCATGGCCCTGCCAACGGCGGCGGTCGCCTCGGGGTCGGGCAATTCGACCGGGGGAAGGGGGGTCTGCGACATGGCCCGTTTATGCGGTCAAGCCCGGCCCGCAACAAGCCGCAAGGAGCGCGGTCGGCACCCTCAGGCGTCGGGCCATCCGCCCGCGACACGGCGCAGCGCGGGCGACGCATCGGGCGCGGCCCCATGGGCGGGTCCGGCCTCGTCGGCCGGGCCCTGCGGCGCACTTTCGGACCGGTCCAGCGCCCCGACCGCTGCCTCGAAGCTGACGAGGGTGGCGCCGCGGCCCAGCGGCCGCACGTGGCAGCGCAGGCGCCGCCCGTCGAGCGTCTCGACCTCGTCGGCCCAGGCCTGCCGGTCGCGATGGTCGCTGATGAACTTGCGCAGCTCGTTCCAGACGAGGCTGGGCGTGCAACGGCTCTGCCAGGCGCGGGTGGCCTCGACCACCGTGGATTCCTGCAGGCCCGCCGCCGGATCCTCGCCCCAGAGCTTCGCATAGGCGGTGTTGGTCATGGTCAGCTCGCCGGTATCGGAGAAGACGGCGATGGCGACATCGAGGCTGTCGAGCACGGCCTGCCCCAGCTCGATCTCGGAGCGGAAGCTGCGGGTCAGCGAGACCTCCGACGAGATATCCTCGAAGACGTAGGCCACGGCGCCGTCGGGATGCGGCCGGCCCGTGACGCGATAGGTCTGGCCCGTCGGCAGGTTCCAGGTTTCCTGGTAGCTGCCGTCCACGGCGCCCGCCTCGAGCTGGGCGATGTGGAGCCGCCAGCTTTTGTAGTCCTTCGGTTCGGGGATGCGCTGCCGGTCGCGCAGGGCGTCGAGGAAGGCGTGCAGGGTCGGGCGGGTGCTGAGCAGCTCCGCCGAGAGCGCGGTGAGATCCACCAGCGCGGGATTGAAGAGGGCCAGCTGGCGGCGATTGTCGAAGATCGCGAGGCCGACCGTCAGATGCGCGAAGGTCTTCGCAAGCGTCTGCATCAAGTCCCCGAACTGGGTTTCGGCCTGCACCAGCCTGTCGATCGGGGTTGCGAAGCACACCCGTCCGTCCTCCCCCGGAAGGCTGAGCAGCTCGAACCAGCGGGGCTTGGCCTCGTCGCGCCCTTGCAGCCGCGCCCGGCGCCGGATCACCTCGTCTCCCTCGACGGGATGTGACAGGACGGGGTCGTTCTCGGGTGGCTTCTTGCCGCCCTTGCCGGCCGCGCCGGCCTTGCCCGCGAGATCGGGAAAGAGCGTGGGCGGCGGCCAGCCGAACAGGGCATCCTCGCCCATCGTATCGCTCGCCAGTTCCATGTAGGCGGTGTTCGCCCACAGGATCATGCCGCCCGGGCCCTGCTTCCATGTGGCGCCGGGCGCATGTTCGGCGATGGAGCGTAGGGTGCCGAGCTCGCTGCGCATGGCGGCAAGCGAGTAGCGCTCGACCAGCTCAGACCGGCTGCCCTGGCGGGGGTCGCAGAGCGCGATCCGCACCACGCCGTCGCGCCACTCCGCCTCCAGGTGCAGGCTGTCGGGGTCATCGCTCAGCTCCCGCAGCTCGATCCGGCCCGCCTTGCGCAGCTGCTGCAGCCGGGTCTCGAGTTCGGGGAACCTGGGGCCGAACGCCAGCAGGAACCGCGTCATGGCATCGGCGCCCACGGGCTGCGCGGGGAGCAGCGAATACGCCTTTTCGGTGGCGTCGATCAGGATGCGCCCCTGAAACAGGAAGACCGGCAGGTCGTCGCCCGGATCCGCCTGCGCCGACGCGGCTTCCGGCGCCCGGCGGAACCTGAGCAGCAGCGCACCAGCCAGCGCCACCGCACAGAGGCTGGCCGCGACGATCTCGGCAAGCAAGGTCAGGCTTTGCATAACGTTGGGTCCGGTCAGGGCGGGCACCGCGCGAGGCCCGCAAGCCATCTTTCTGGTGCCAAAAGTCTTAATGCGCCGTTAACTCTGTCCGCGCCGCGCGGCAAGGGGCAGCGGCGCGCCCGTCACGCCTGGATGGGTTCGTTGCGGCCGAGCCCGAGGCCGAGCATCCGCGGCGGGGAGGCCACCCGCTCCCGCGGCCAGCGGACCTGAACGATCGCGCCGCACCGTTCGGGATGTTCCTCGCTGGTCAGGAACGGATCCGTTCCGTTGGAAAAGGTCAGCGTGGCGCCTGAACGTTCCAGAAGCGTCTTGGCGATGAAGAGCCCCAGCCCCATGCCCTCGTAGCCGGGGCGCGGGCCCGCCTCCGGCAGATCGGCCGCCTCCCGGTGACGCAGGAAGGGGTCTCCCAGGCGGCCGATGACCTGGGCCGGGTAGCCGGCTCCATCGTCGCCGATCTGCACCCTGATCTCCTCCAGCGACCATGTGGCATCGACCCAGACTGTGCTGGTCGAAAAATCCACGGCGTTCTGGATCAGGTTGCGCAGGCCGTGGATGATCTCGGGCTGGCGCTCGATCTCGGGTTGCTGGGCAAGGGCGCCCGCGGCCGGCAGGACGCTGAAGATCAGCTGTCGGCCGCGGGCCTGGTGCGGTTCCGCCGCCTCGCGCACCACGGTGTCCAGCGGCGCGCGGCGGAGGTGCCTGTCGTCCTTGCCGACGCGCCCCATGCTCCGCAGGATGTCGCGGCAACGGTCGGCCTGATCGCGGATCAGGGCCGCGTCGTCGCGATGGTCGGGGTCGGTGAGCTCGCCGAGCAGCTCGGTGCCCACCAGCTTGATCGTGGCCAGAGGCGTGCCCAGCTCGTGCGCGGCCGCCGCCACGACGCCGCCCAGGTCGGTGAGCTTCTGCTCGCGCTCCAGCGCCATCTGTGTCGCCAGCAGCGCATCGGCCATGTCGTGGATCTCCTTGCTGATCCGCCGGGCGTAGCCGGCCAGGAACGCCAGACCGATCACGATGGCCGCCCAGAAGCCGAACACGAAGTCCTGCGGCATGCTCAGCGACGTTCCGTCTTCGCGTACCAGCGGCATGTTGAACACCGCGACGTAGCTGACCAGCGCCAGCGCCACGGCGCCCAGCAGCACCGTGGCGCGCAGTTGCAGCGCCGTGGCCGAGATGGTGACCGGCGCCAGGATCAGCAGCGCGAAGGGATTGTGCAGCCCGCCGGTGAGGTAGAGCAGCGCGCTCAGCTGCAGGATGTCGAAGAGCAGCATGGTGACCGCCTCCGACTCCGAGAGGCGCTTGTTCTGCGGGAATCCCAGCGTCGCCACGACGTTGGTCACCGCCAGGGTGCCGATGACGAGATAACACAGGGTTCGGTCAAGGCTCAGCAGGAAGACTTCTTCGGCCACCAGGATCGCCGCCAGCTGCCCGAAGATCGCGATCCACCGCAGAACGATCAGCGTGCGGAGGCGGATCCAGTGGCTGCGCGCCCGGGGGTTGAAGGGGTCGAGGGTTGGATCGGCCATGGGTTCGCCTATGTGTCTTGCAAGAAGTTCTCTGGCGGCGCTGCAGGCGATTGTGCCGTCTCAACGTTCGGGATGCCAGCCATGACACGCCTTGCCGCCCTTGCCGCCGTCGTCGTGGTCACTGTGCTGATCTCGGTCACCACGGGCTACGTCCTGTTCGGCCGCGATGAGGGCGAGCGCTTTGCCCAGTGCCGCGAGGGGCAGGTGGCGGGCGGGGCGGGCGCCATCGGCGGGCCCTTCACCCTGGTCGGCGCAGACGGCGGAACCGCGACGGACGGCGACGTCATCACCGAGCCGACGCTGGTCTATTTCGGCTACACCTTCTGCCCCGATGTCTGCCCCATCGACAGCGCGCGCAACGCACAAGCCGTGGATCTGCTGGCGGAGGAGGGGATCTCGGCCACGCCGGTCTTCATCACCATCGACCCCAAGCGCGATACCCCGCAGGTCGTCGGCGACTTCGCCGCGAACTTCCACGAGCGCATGGTCGGGCTTACGGGCAGCGAGGCGCAGGTGCGGGCGGCCAGCCAGGCCTACCGCACGTACTATCAGGCGCATGACGACGGCAGCGACCCCTATTATCTGGTCGATCATTCCACCTTCACCTATCTCGCCCTGCCGGAAGAGGGCGTTGTCGAATACTTCCGCCGCGAGGACAGTGCCCAAGACATCGCCCGGCGGACCGCGTGTTTCGCTCGGGCCTCGTAACCGCCAAGCGGTAGGCGAGCTTGGAAAAATTGACGCAGGTGTTTCCGGTGGATAGACCGATGGCACGCACAATCGGGACGGAGCGCGGAATGTCGGATATGCTGCAGCACGAGCTTGGCGAGGATCGTAGCCTGCTGCTGGTCGACGACGACGAACCGTTCCTGCGGCGGTTGGCCAAGGCGATGGAGAAGCGTGGCTTCGTGACGGAATGCGCCGGATCGGTCGCCGCCGGGCGCGCCATCGCCACGGGCCGCCCCCCGGCCTACGCGGTCGTCGACCTTCGGCTCGAAGACGGCAACGGCCTCGATATCGTCGAAGTGCTGCGCGAGAAGCGGCCCGATTGCCGTGTGGTGGTTCTCACCGGCTATGGCGCCATCGCGACCGCCGTGGCGGCGGTGAAGATCGGGGCGACCGACTACCTTTCGAAGCCCGCCGATGCCAGCGACATCACCAACGCGCTGCTGGCCCGGCAAGACGAGCTGCCGCCGCCGCCAGACAACCCGATGTCGGCGGATCGCGTGCGGTGGGAACACATCCAGCGGGTCTATGAGCTGTGTGACCGCAACGTTTCGGAAACCGCCCGCCGGCTTAACATGCACCGTCGGACGCTGCAGCGGATCCTGGCCAAGCGCAGCCCGCGGTGAAGACGGCCCGGCGGATCGCGCTGATTGCGATGGTTGCCCTTGCGGGGGCCTGCACGCAGCGCGCCCCACAGCTTTCGGGGACGGGGCCCTCAAGCTCCACGCCGCCGCTCTATCTTGCGTCGGAGGGATTGTTGGCCGGAGAGACCGGGCTGGAGATCGGCTTTGGCCGTGCCCGCGAGGGGGCTGTCGCCTCGGCCAGCCGCCTCATGGGTCAGACGCCGTCGGAGACGGCGAGTCTACAGGACTGCGGCGCCGGCCCGATGATGGCGGTGCGTTTCGACCGCGGGCTGACGATGATGTTCCAGGAAGGTGCCTTCGCCGGATGGGCCGCGCGCGGCACGGCCAACCCGCCCCTGAGGCTGCCCTCCGGCTTGTCCACCGCCTCGACCCGGGCCGAGATCACTTCCCGCCCGGGCACGGCCTTCCGCGCCACGACGCTGGGCGAGGAATTTAGCAGCGCCGGCGTCTCAGGCATCGTCGGGGCCGATGGCCGCGTGGCGTTGCTCTGGTCGGGGGTGAGCTGCTTCGCGCGCTAGGCCTCAGAAGATCGCCCGGGTGATCATGACGCCCGCCCACGCGGAGACCCCCGTCAGCACGATGCCCCAGGTGAAATCCGTCATCACCATCGGCCAGGCCCAGTTCTTCAGTGTGGCGAGATTGGTGAACTCATAGGTGCCATAGGCGACCGCCCCCAAAAGCGCGCCGTTCAGCAGGGCGGCGGTCGGCCGGCCCTCGGCCAATGCCGGGATGGAAACAAGCCAGAGCAATCCTACGATGTAGAACAGATAGAACGCCGCGGCCGGGGCGATCCTGGGCGACTCCAGCAGCTGGTCGCCCAAGTGCTTGGCAAAAAGCGGCTGCACCACGTTCTTCAGCATGACGGCATCGAGGGCGAAGAAGACGATTGCGGTGGCAATGTAGAGAACGACGATCGACATGGGGGCAGGTGCTCCGTTCAGCGGCGATATTGAGAGGTGGATATAACGCGGCGACGTCGCGCGGCCAGCGGGGTCCGTGCATCAGGCGCAGGCCGCCAGAAGCGCCGCGTGCCGTGCCGTGTAGGCATCGCGCACCGCGCGCGGCGGGCGCAGCGCCACGTCGAGCCCCGCGATCAGCTCGGGCCGGGGGCGGCCGAAGACGCGATCCGCCTCGGTCTCGGCGAAGCCGGCGATCCGCGTCGCCTCCAGCCAGGCGGAGATCCTGTCGGCCCGCTTGATCTGCGCCTTGACGCCGGCGGGAAGGGCGGCGGGCAGGCCGAACCGCAGGTGGATCGCCGCGGCGAGCCGGCTGTCGAGCTGACCGTAGCCGGGGCCTACGGCGGCCTTCACCGGCGAGATCATATCGCCGATCACGTATTCGGGCGCGTCATGCAGCAGTGCCGCAAGGCTCCATCTGGCGGGGGCCTTCGGAGCGATGCGGCGGAACAGATCCTCAACCAGCAGCGAATGCTCCGCCACCGAATAGGGGAAATCGCCGCGCGTCTGGCCGTTCCAGCGGGCGACGAAAGCCAGACCGTGCGCGATGTCTGCCACCTCGATGTCCATCGGCGTCGGGTCCAGCAGATCAAGCCGGCGCCCCGAAAGCATGCGTTGCCACGCCCGTGCCGCCATCGCCGCTAGCCCAGGACGCTGCCGTCGATCGCGGCACGCATGGCGACGATCTTGCGGTCGTGGTCATGGCTGCGCGCCCGCTCCAGCCGCCTCGCGAAGCGCCGCTTGTAGAGTGCCACGCGCACCCGCTCCAGCGCGGCGATGCCGTGGCGGGGGTTCTCCAGCCGCCAGGCGAGGCTGTCGAGCGCGGCGCGAGGGCGGTGCGCCGGGAAATGCTGCGCCAGATAGCCCAGGTATTCCTCGGCATAGCCCGCGATGAACGGGTCGTCCTGCAGGTTCCAGGGTTTGCCCCGCCCCGCGAAATGCAGGATGAAGGGTTCGAACAGCTCGACCATTCCGGGATTGAGCCAGGCCCGCGAGCACCAGTTGTAGCGCGGGTTCATTGGCACGATCTCGTCGGCGAAGGCCAGATTCATCGCGCCCTGGTCCTGGTCGCGGTGCACCGGCAGGAATTTCACGTTGTCCTGCGCGGCCTGCACGAAGCGCGCCGGCATGTCGGCCGCGAGGAACGGCCCCGGCTGCATCAGCAGCACGCCGGCATTATAGTACTCGCCGTTCTGTCCGCCCAGGTCGCGCAGCTTCGCCGCCACCTTGCGCTCGCGCTTGGCGTCGAGCTGTATGAAGCGCTGGAAGTCGGTGATCGCCGCCAGCGCCACGGGCCGGTCGACGCTGTCGAAGAGCCGCCCGATGCCCGGGCGTGCCAGATAGGTATCCGTGTCGAGGTAGAAGAGCGTGCCGTAATCGCCCTCCAGCGCCGCGGGCAGGACCCAGCGGAAGTAGGTGGCGTTGCTGATCCACGCCTTCACCATCGGCACGCCGGGCAGCGACGAGAAATCGACCTGCACGAACCGCACCGGCCCATCCCGCTGCGCCGCGGGGACATTGCCGATGTCGGGCATCGCGATCACCACGTCGAAGGCGCCGCCCGGCTCTGTCCGCGCGATCCGGTCGGCCGCGAAGCAGGCGAAGGGGAGATGCCCGTCGTCGCAGGCAAATACGACCGCGCGGTCGTGCGCGGGTGGGCGCGTCTCTTCTCGGCCTTGGCGCAGGGGGGCGGGCATCCTGTCACTCCGTCGCGGGCGCGGCCATTGTCGCAAGGCGCCCCCGGTGCTACGTGCTGCCACGACCCACCAATTCAGGCAACGGAGCGGCCCCGTGAAGGACCACGTGAGCGACTACATCGTCAAGGACATCGCGCTGGCCGCCTATGGCCGCAAGGAACTGGACATCGCCGAGACGGAGATGCCCGGCCTGATGGCGCTGCGCGAGGAATATGGGCAAAGCCAGCCTCTGAAGGGCGCGCGGATCGTGGGCTCGCTGCACATGACCATCCAGACCGCCGTGCTTATCGAGACGCTCACCGCGCTAGGCGCCGACGTTCGCTGGGCGTCGTGCAACATCTTCTCGACCCAGGACCATGCCGCCGCGGCCATCGCCGAGGGCGGCACGCCGGTCTTCGCGATCAAGGGTCAGACGCTGACGGAGCACTGGGATTACCTCGACCGGTCGTTCCAGTTTCCCCAAGGGGTCAACATGATCCTCGACGATGGCGGGGACGCGACGCTCTACGTGCTGCTCGGCGCGCGGGTCGAGGCCGGCGAGACCGATCTGATCGAGACCCCGACCTCCGAGGAGGAAGAGGCGATCTTTGCGCAGATCAAGCTGCGGATGCAGGAGAGCCCCGGCTGGTTCACCCGCACCCGCGACGCGATCAAGGGCGTCAGCGAAGAGACGACCACCGGCGTGCATCGCCTCTACGACCTGCACAAGCGCGGCATGCTGCCCTTCCCCGCGATCAACGTGAACGACAGCGTCACCAAGTCGAAGTTCGACAACAAGTACGGCTGCAAGGAGTCGCTGGTCGACGGCATCCGCCGGGCGACCGACACGATGATGGCCGGCAAGGTGGCCGTGGTCTGCGGGTATGGCGACGTCGGCAAGGGCTCTGCCGCGTCTCTGCGCGGCGCCGGCGCCCGCGTGAAGGTGACCGAGGCCGACCCGATCTGCGCGTTGCAAGCGGCGATGGACGGGTTCGAGGTGGTGCGGATCGAGGACGTGGTGGACAGCGCCGACATCTTCATCACCGCAACCGGCAACAAGGACGTTATCCGCATCGAGCACATGCGCGAGATGAAGGACATGGCGATCGTCGGCAACATCGGCCATTTCGACAACGAGATTCAGGTGGCCAGCCTGAAGAACCACAGATGGACCCACATCAAGGACCAGGTGGACATGATCGAGATGCCCGGCGGGCATCGGATCATCCTGCTATCAGAGGGGCGTCTGCTGAACCTCGGCAACGCCACCGGCCACCCGAGCTTCGTGATGTCGGCCAGTTTCACCAATCAGGTGCTTGCGCAGATCGAGCTGTGGACCCGAGGCGACCACTATGCGCCGGGCGTGCACGTGCTGCCCAAGGCGTTGGACGAGAAGGTGGCGCGGCTGCATCTGGGCCGTATCGGCGTGCGCCTGACCGAGCTCTCGGGTGAACAGGCTGCCTATATCGGCGTCAGCCCCGAAGGGCCGTTCAAGCCGGAGCAGTACCGGTACTGAATTTGGCACTTCGGTGCGGAAACTCTTCGCGAAACCGGCATCGTTTCCGTCAACCGTAGATGATGCCGCCCCGGCGCGCGTGTTCGTAAAGGAACCGAGTTCGCCTCTCCCATGATTGGCGAGCTTGTGGCGGTTCGGACCGAGGCACCCGTTCCAAATTGCCCGTTGGTCGGAACGCCAGACGAAGGCGATTGCGACTTGCATTTGCCGCATCTGCCGCCGTTCGACCTCTGTCCGTTCTTAAATGTCGAGTTCGTCCTGATCGACGGCGCGGCAAGGTTGCTTCTGGAGCTGTCCCAAGACCACGACGCACCCCGGCCTACGAGGGTCTTCACCGGAGTTGTGGAGGAAGAGGGAAGAGTTGTGGGTTCGATGACCTCAAGGGCAGCGTAGAGCACTTGGGCGTTGCCAACAGCCTCTTGGGGGCATTCCGGCGGTTCCTCCCACTCCACTGGCGGCCACCTTTCCTGCCCTGATCGATGCGCTTGGCAGCTCACGTCGTGCACGAGGGATGCGCTGAAGATCGGTCGAGGCAGTGCAGGAACCACGATCTCCCGGGGCGAGCTGAGGATAGCTGGCCGCCGCCCGGATGACGGCGGCTGAACCCCGAGGAGGAATGGTTCCTGCCGATCCGAGGAAAGGACCACTGTGCCGATCCCGCCCATGGCAGGTCGGTGCCGGCGGCCCATCCGCGGATCACTCTGTGGGGATGCGGAGCACCTGGCCGGGATAGATCTTGTCGGGGTCGGACAGCATCGGCTTGTTCGCCTCGAAAATCTCCGGATAGCGGTTGCCGCTGCCCAGCGTCTTCTCGGCGATGGCCCACAGGGTATCGCCCTTCTCGACGGTGTGAACCTTGGGGTCCGCGCCCTCGACCGCGTCGTCCACCGCGGCCACGCCCTCCACGTTGCCGACCGCCAGGATGACCTTCTCCTTCATCTCCTGGCTCGCCGCCTTGCCCGAAACCTTGACCGTGTCGTTCTCGACCTTGATGTCGAGGCCGGACGCGTCCAGCCCCAGTTCCTCGATCTCGGCCTTCAGGGCCTCCTCGTCCGGCCCTTCGGAGGCTTCGGCACGGCCGGTCAGCTTCTTGCCGGCACTCTTGATGAAACTCAGCAGACCCATTTCGGGCTCCTTCTCGTTCGTTTCTGTCCCAGAATCGTGGAGACCAAGGTTAGCGAAGGCATCGGGTTCCGCCCAGATGCGGTGGTTTACCGAGTGATGGCCGGGTCTTGCATGACGTTGGGTGATTGCCGAGCCACCGGAACCGCCGCCAGTCGGCCGCGGGGCGCAGGCATGACCATTCCCTGGCGCCGGCGGTCCAGCCGGCCAGTTACGCATGATTTTATTGCGTTTCGCAGTGCCGTGCACTTTGAGGGAGCGGCGGCAAAGATGCCGGGAAAGCGTGAGTTGCGCGTGCGCGGCAGCATGGCCGACGGACCGGAACGAGTGATGCCGGGGCGATCCGCATGGAAGCAACTCGGGCGGTGTCGGTGGACCCTGCAGAAAGATATTGGGGTCGAGGGCCGGCCTCGCCTAAGCTGGGGCGGTGAAATTCAACGGAATGAGGCAATCGATATGGGCAAGCGCGACGATCTGATCGAGAAGTACGCGGAGGATCTTCGGACGAAATGCGACGAGACGCCGGACATGGAGCTTCTCAAGAAGGTCACGATGGGTCTGGGTTCGGCAATCTACAACCGCGAAAGCGGGACTGTTTCCGGAAGCGATAGCAACGAGTTGGAGACAGTCCGCAAGAATTTCCTGATGGGCAAGCTGGGGCTTGCCGAGGGGCCGGAACTGATGGGCGGGATCCAGAAGGCACTGACGACGTATGGCCGTGGGGAGCGGCGCAAGCATCGCGCAGTGGTTTATTACCTGCTGGTGAAGCATTTCGGCAAAGAGGGCGTCTATGCCTGATCGTCAAAAGCTTTCCGACAGGTTGCTGATATGAAACGCATTTTCAGTATTCGAAACTTGCAGCATGCAGGTTTTTCGGGTTAGGGATTGGGCGTCCGGCCAGGATGGCTCGACCCGAATTCGAACACGTGTGGGGTAGCACGTTGGGTGGGAGGAGGGTTTCGAGGGGTCGGAATCCTCCTTTTACGTTCTGGAACGCCGTGGGGCTGACGGTGCAGATAGGGCTTCCCAGATCGTACAAGACGTACGATTGCGCCGCCGAAGCGTACGATGCGCGGTGGCCGGAAACGGGCCTCGAATTGGCCAAATCGTACGAAGCGTACGTTTCGGTCCGAGGATCGTACGTTTCGAGGGCAGAGGCGGCCGCGAGGCCGGTTTCCGGGAACCCTTTGCCTGATCGCGGCACCACTTCGCGCCACCGGACCGCGCGATGGAAGATCGTGTACGCCGCCAGTTCGCGCTGGCCGATGCTCGCCGCCGGGCCCCGAAGCGGCCGCTATCCTCCCATCGCTCCGCGAAGAGGCGGCGATGCTTCGGCCGGGGCAGCGGCGAATGGCGATCAGGGTGCGACGTCGCCCATCTTGCAGACCAGCGCCCATTCCGCCGCCGTCACAGGCTGCACCGAAAGCCGCGAGTTCCTGACCAGCACCATGTCCTTCAGCCCGGCTTCCGCCTTGGCCATGTCGAGGGTCACCGGCGTACCGAGCGGGCGGACGGCGCGGATATCGACGCAGTCCCAGGGGCCGTCCCCGGCGGTGCTGTCGGGATGGGCGGCGGCGCAGACCTCGACGATGCCGACCACGGCCTTTTCGGTCTGGGAATGGTAGAAGAAGCCGAGGTCGCCGATCGCCATCTGCCGCATGAAGTTGCGGGCCTGGTAGTTCCGCACGCCGTCCCATTCCTCGCCCGCCTCGCCCTTGGCGACCTGATCGCCCCACGACCAGACGTTGGGTTCGGACTTGAAGAGCCAGCGGTTCATGGGCCGGGGGCCCCCGGCCTGGCGGGGAGGGCGCCAGCGTGCCGTTCGGGGCCGGTCGATCCTGTGGCGGTCAGACGGCCGTGGGGACGGGCGGATGCGATGGCGTTCGGCAAGGGCGGGCTCCTTCTTCCGTGGAAGGTTAGCGTCTGAAGGAGGCGGCGCAAGATGCGGGACGTGCCATGAGCGGCAGGAGCGGCCGGCGCCCGGACCGCCCCCCGCCCACCCACCCGGTCGGTCCGGGCGCCGGCCTGCCGCCAGGCGTGGCGTCGGGAGCGTGGGACGGTCGCTTCGCTCACGCGGCTTGAAGCGTCGATCTCCCACGGCGCCCTAACAGCCGATCTATTTCGGAATGCCCGGTCCGGCGTCTACCGCGAGCCTCTAGCGTTGTGCGATTGGACGGCCCCGATGTTGCGGGCCGCCGCCTCAGGCCCCGGCACCCCAGGCCGCGCCCGATCCGTCCGGGTGGTTGGGCGGGGGACGGATCGGGCGCGGCCGACCCGCTGCGGCCAACCGGGGCCAGTCATGCCGTCCAGCGAGATCCGCCTGTCCGTCATGCCAGTCATGACCGTGGGCCGCACCCGCCAGTCACGCCTGCACGCCGCGGCCAGGGCGCCACACCCGCCGGCCACGCCGGGCAGCCCCGCCAAGCCGCCCCGCCGGCCAGTCACAGCCACCGGTCACGCGCGCCCGCCTGCTCTTGCCACTCACACCAACCGGTCGCACCCGGGCTTGACACCGGCGGGGCCGCTCACGCCTTCGCGCCCTTCTTCCCGGACCCGAGCAGGGCCGGGCTTTGGGCATCGAGCGGCCAGCGCGGGCGGGCGGAGAGGGTCATGTCGTCCTGCCGCCCGGCGCGGAACGCCTCCATCCCCGCCCAGGCGATCATCGCGGCATTGTCCGTGCAAAGCGCCAGCGGCGGCGCAACGAAGGCGGCCCCCGCCTCGGCCGCGACCCTAGCCAGCCCCGCCCGCAGCACGCCGTTGGCGGCCACTCCGCCGGCTACGGCGAAGGCTGGGGCGGCCGGCGCCTCGGCGAGACAGAGCGTCAGCGCCCGTCTGGATTTCTCGACCAGCACGTCGGCCACCGCGGCCTGGAAGCCGGCGGCCAGATCGGCGCGGTCCTGCGGGGCCAGCGTGCCGCCTGCCTGCAGCGCCTCTGCGGCCCGGGCAATGGCCGTCTTCAGCCCCGAGAACGACATGTCGCAGCCCGGCTTGTCGAGCAGCGGCCGGGGCAGCGCGACGCGGCGCGGATCGCCCTGCTTCGCCGCGGCCTCCACCGCCGGGCCGCCGGGCTGCGCCAGCCCCAGGAGCCGCGCGGTCTTGTCGAACGCCTCGCCGGGGGCGTCGTCGATGGTGCCGCCGAGGCGGTGGAAGGCCTCAGCCCCGCGCACGATCAGGAACTGGCAATGGCCGCCCGAGACGAGCAGCATCAGGTAGGGAAAGGCCAGTCCATCGGTCAGCCGCGGGGTCAGCGCATGCCCCGCCAGGTGGTTCACCCCGATCAGCGGCAGCCCGGCGCCCGCCGCGATCCCCTTGGCGCACATGACGCCCGAGAGCACGCCGCCGATGAGGCCGGGGCCCGCGGTGACCGCGACCGCATCGACCGATGCCAGCGGCGTGCCGGCCTCGGCCAGCGCCAGTTCCACCGCGTGGTCGATCTTCTCCACGTGGGCGCGCGCGGCGAGCTCGGGCACCACGCCTCCGAAGGCGGCATGCAAAGCGGCCTGGCCCATGACCACGTTGGAGAGGATGCGCGGCGGTGCGCCCGGCCCGGCCTGGGTGACGATGGCGGCGGCGGTCTCGTCGCAGCTGCTCTCGAGGCCCAGGACCGTCAGCGGGCCGGTGCGGGGGGCGTTCGGGTGGCCGGCGGACGGGCCGTGCGGCGGGACCGGCGTTGAAACCATGATGCGGCGCGGCTAACACCGCCGGCGGGGCCGCGCAAGGCGCCGGGGGGAGTTGCCGATGGGCACGCACGCCGCGACGCTGCTGATGACCCGGCCGCCCGCCGCCTCCGCGCGGTTCGCGGAAGCGGCGCGTGCCCGGTTCGGCGGCGGCTTTTCGCTGGTGAGCGCGCCGCTCTTCGATGTGGTCGCGACGGCTGAGCCTGCCGATCCGGCGGAGTGGGACGGGGTGATCCTGACCTCCGAGGCGGCGCTTGGCGTGATGCCGCCGCCGCCGCCCGGCCTGCGGGCCTGGTGCGTGGGCGCGCGGACGGCGGAGGCGGCGGCGGCGGCTGGATACGATGCCGTGGCGGCCGGGGGAACGCTGGCAGAGCTGGTGGCGCTTGTGGGCGCGGCGGCGCCGGCCGGGCGGCTGCTGCATCCCCGCGGAGTGCATACCGCCGGGGGCGCGGCAGCACCGCTGGCGGCGCGCGGGATCGAGGTGACGGAACGGATCGTCTACGATCAGGCGGCCCTGCCGATGAGCGCGGCCGGGCGGGCGGCGCTGGCGGCGGAAGGCCCGGTGTACCTGCCGGTCTTCTCGCCGCGGAGCGCCGCGCTGCTGACGCCCTTCCTGTCGGGGGCGCGGGCAGGGCTGCGCGTGGCCGCGATGAGCGAGGCCGTGCGGGGCGCGCTGGTGCTGCCGCAGGCGGCGCGGCTCGCGGTGGCCGCGTCCCCTTCGGCGGCGGCGATGCTGGACGCTCTGGGAACCTTGGGGCTGGGCGGCAACTTCCTTGAGAAGGGGAACGGGGGCCGCTAAGGTCCGCGCACCTGCCCGGCCCCTGGGCGCGACTGAGAGGATGCCGGCCGTGAGTTCCAGCGACAAGTTCAAGGGTTCGGGCGATCCGACGGATGACGGGGTCGACCGCGAGGTGGCGCGCGAGATCGCCCGCATCGAGGGGGATCCGGGGTCGGAGGCCGCCGGGCCCGTCGTGTGGACGGAAACGGAGCGGGCTGAGGAAGATACGGCGCTGGATGCTTCGGACGAGCGGCTGGAGGAGGTTCTGCAGACCGACGACGCGACGCTGACCGAAGCGGAGCGGCACGACCTTGAAGAGGGGGCCGTGGGCGCCGGGCCGGAGGGCACCGTCGAGGATATTATCGCGGCGGAGGAAGCTGGTGGCGGTCCCCTGTCGGAGCCAGACCATGCGGCGGGGGATGCCGGCGGCGATCCGCTGCTGGAGCCAGACCATGCGGCGGGGGATGCCGGGGACGATTCGCTGCGCGTGCCCGACGATGCGGCGGGGGATACTGCGGAGGGACCGGCGCGCGTGCCGGATGACCCGTTCGACGATCATGAGACAACCACGCGGGCGGAGATGGCGGCCGGCGCGCCGCCTTCGGTGCCGCCGCCCGGGCTGGGCGCGCCGGCGCCTTCGGGGCGCGGCGGGTTGCTGCCGGGTCTGATCGGCGGGGCGATCGCCGCGGGCCTCGGCTTTCTGGCGGCGACGTTCCTGACGGATCCGCCAAGCCAGGCCCCGCTGGAGCAGGCCATCGCCGCGCAGACGGATCGCATCGGCGCGCTCGAGGCACGGCTGGGTGAGATGACGGCGGCTGCGTCGGAGGCGCCTTCCCCGGCCGGCGACGGCGGCGAGACGGCAGCGCGGATCGAGGGGCTTTCGGAGCAGATCGGCGAGCGGATCACGGCGCTGGAAGGCAAGATCGCCGCGGCCGCAGACGGGATCGGGCGGCTGGAGCAGCGCGCGCAGACCCCGCTCGTCGGGGCCGGAGACGGCGGTGACGGCGGCGAGGCCAGCGCGGACACGGGTGCAGATACGGGCACGGGCACAGGGCCGGATGCGGGCGCGGGCGTGGACACCGCCGCCAACGCCGAGGCCGTGGCGGCCTATGAACGCGAGCTGGAGGACCTGCGGGCGACGCTGGCCGATCAGCAGGCGCGCAACGAGGAGATGTCGACCGAGCTGGCGACCCTCGCGGATGCGGCGCAGAGTTCGATCAGCGATGCGGAGGCCCGTGCGGGCACGGCCGCCGAACAGGCCGCGGCCGAGGCGCAGGCTGCGGCGCGCCGGGCTGCGCTGGCACGGCTGACCACGGAGCTTTCGCAGGGTCAGCCCTTCGCGGACGTTCTGGCGGCGCTGGAGGGCGCGGTGGAGATACCACCCGCTCTGGCCGAGAACGCCGAGGCCGGCGTCGCCTCGCAGCGCGATCTTTATAACGAGTTTCCGACAATGGCGCGGGCGGCGCTGGACGCCTCGATCCGCGAGACCGTGGGCGAGGACCCGGTGAACCGGCTGGGCGCGTTCCTGCGCAGCCAGACCGGCGCCCGATCGCTGGCGCCGCGCGAGGGCGACGACCCCGACGCGATCCTCTCGCGCGCCGAGGCTGCCCTGCGCGACGCCGATCTGGAGACCGCGTTGAGCGAGATCGCCACATTGCCCGAGGGCGGACAGAACGCGATGGCGGACTGGACGGCGCGGGCACAGGCACGCGTGGACGTCTTGAACGCTTCTGCCACCCTGGCCGAAACCCTGCAGGCCGAGTGAGGAGAACGCGATGCTTTGGTCCCTACTGAAAATCCTGATCTTCGTCGTCATCGTCGCGGCGGCCATCCTTGGTCTCGAGCTGCTGCTCGACCAGGGCACCGACGTGCAGATCCGCGTGGCGCAGATGGAGTTCAACCTTGGCCCGGTGCAGACGCTGCTGGCGGTGCTGACCGCGTTGCTGGCGATATGGCTGCTGTTGAAGCTGGCAGGCTTCGTGCTGGCGCTGCTGCGCTTCCTGACCGGCGACGAGACGGCGATCACCCGGTTCTTCACCCGCAACCGCGAGCGGCGCGGGTTCCAGGCCCTTTCCGACGGGATGACGGCGCTGGCTTCCGGCGACGGAGCCGAGGCGACCACCAAGGCCAACAAGGCCGAGCGGCTGCTGCGCCGGCCGGACCTGACCAACCTGATGAAGGCGCAGGCGGCGGAGCTTTCGGGTGACAGGACCCGCGCGACGGAGGCCTACAAGACGCTTCTGACCGACGACAAGACCCGCTTCGTGGGCGTGCGCGGCCTGTTGAAGCAGAAGCTTGCAGAAGGCGACAGCGAGACCGCCCTGAAATTGGCCGAGAAGGCATTCGTGCTGAAACCTCGCCATGCGGAGACCTCGGACACGTTGCTGGCGCTGCAGGCGAAGCACGCGAACTGGGCGGGTGCGCGCAAGACGCTGGGCGCGAAGCTGAAATACGGATCGATCCCGAAGGATCTGGCGAAGCGGCGCGATGCCGTGCTGGCGGTGAGCGAGGCGCAGCATCGCCTGGCGCAGGGCGATGCGGCGGGCGCGCGCGACGAGGCGATCGAGGCGGATCGCCTGGCCCCGACGCTGATCCCGGCGGCCGTGGCGGCGGCGCGGGCCTATATCGATCTGGGCAAGCCGCGCAACGCCGCGAAGGTGCTGCGCACCGCGTGGTCGGCCGAGCCGCATCCCGATCTGGCCGCCGCCTTCGCCGAGATCCGCCCCGACGAGACGCCACGGGACCGGGTGAAGCGCTTCAACGAGCTCTTCCGCCAGAAGCCCGCGCATCCCGAGAGCCGGATGCTGGAGACCGAGCTGCTGATCGCGGCGGAGGATTTCCCCGCGGCTCGCAAGGCCTTGGGCGATCTGCCGCAATCGCATCCGACCTCGCGCTCGCTGACGCTGATGGCGGCGGTGGAGCGGGGGCAGGGCGCGCAGGACAACGTGGTTCGCGCCTGGCTGGCCAAGGCACTTTCGGCCTCGCGCGGGCCGCAGTGGATCTGCGACCGCTGCGGGCAGGTGCATGGCGAGTGGACAGCGATCTGCAGCAGCTGCGACGGGTTCGACACGCTGGCCTGGAAGACGGCCGACGAGACCGACCGGAGCGGCGACGCCTCGGCCGGCATGCTGCCGCTGATCATCGGTACCTCGCTGCTGGAGAACCGGAGTGCCGAGGCCGCCCCGGAGCCCGCAGGCGATACCTTCGATATGGCCCCCGAAGCAGGCGCCGGGGCGCCGCCCGATCTGGATGCCCCGCTGCCCGGGGGGCCGGATCGTGGCGCCCCGGCGCCCGGCGACGAGGGAGTAGACGCGCAGGATGCGATCGTCCTGCCGGCCGATGCCGGAGCCTCTTCGGACCGCGGGCTTGCCGGGGATGCGGCGCATCCGCCGGTCGACAGGCTGAGCGAGACGGAGATAGAGCATTCGCCGGCCGATGCCGGCACGGATGAGACCGCCGAGGTGCCGCACGATCCAGCCCCCAACCCCGCGGACGCGCCCCCGATCGAGGACGATTGGGTTCTGGAAGATGCAGGAGAGCCGCAGGACGAACGGCGAAATTAGGCCTGTTCCCGGCCCCGCGGCTTTGCTAAAGCCGCCGCGGGGCCGCTGTAGCTCAGCTGGTAGAGCACGTCATTCGTAATGATGGGGTCGGGGGTTCGAGTCCCTTCAGCGGCACCAGACAGCCCCGGGCCCGTCGCATCGCGGCCCAGGGGGCGGCGGAACTTCACATGTCCATAAGTCTCGACGGGGTGGTCAAGCGGTTCGCGGGGCTGCCGGCGGTGGACGGCGTGAGCGCCGAAATTGCGGATGGCGCGTTCTTCGTGGTGCTCGGCCCCTCCGGCTGCGGCAAGTCCACGCTTCTGCGGCTGATCGCAGGGCTGGAGGTGGCCGATGCCGGGCGGATCGCGCTTGGAGGCCACGGGATGAGCGGGCCGGGATTGCATGTGCCGCCCGAGGCGCGGGCGCTCGGCGTGGTGTTTCAGTCCTACGCGCTTTGGCCGCACATGGACGTGCGGGACAACGTGGCGTTTCCGGCGGAGGCGGCGGGGCTGGGCCGGCGCGCGGCGCGGGCGGCGGCCGAGGCGCATCTGGAGGCGGTGGCGCTGGAGGGGTTCGCCGCGCGGCGGCCGGCGGAGCTTTCGGGCGGGCAGCGGCAGCGGGTGGCGCTGGCGCGGTGCCTGGCGGGCGGGGCGCGGACGATCCTGATGGACGAGCCGCTGGCCAATCTCGACCCGCATCTGCGCGCCGCGATGGAGGCCGAGATCGCGCGGTTCCACCGTACGACGGGGGCGACGACCTTCTACATCACCCACGACCAGCGCGAGGCGATGGCGTTGGCCGACCGGGTGGCGGTGATGTGGGAGGGGCGGTTCCTGCAGGTGGGGGCGCCGGAGGAGGTGCACGACCGTCCGTCGACCGAGCTGGTAGCGCGGTTCATCGGGCGGGCGACGGTGCTGGAGGCCCGGATCGGGGCGGACGGAATGGCGGATCTGGGGCCGGCGCGGGTGCCCGCGAGGTGGGCGACGGGGGCTGCGAGGCCGCAGGGGCCTGTGAAGCTCGTGGTGCGGCCGGGCGATCTGGCCATAGGAGGCGTCGGGGAAGCGGCGCTGGCGGGGCGGGTCGTGGAGCCGTTCTATCGCGGTGGCCAGTGGGAGGCCGGGCTGGCGGTGCCGGGGCTGGCCGAGCCGCTGCCGCTCGGCGCGCCGCGGCGGCTGGTGTCGGGAGAGGAGGTTTCGGTGGTCGTGACAGGCGGGTGGGTCCTGCCGGAGGCCCGCTAGCGGCGGGGCCGGGCCGCGCCCGCACCGCCCCGCCCACCCACCCGCGGTGCGGGCGCGGCCCTTCGCGACGACGCCGCGGCGGAAGTGCGATTTGAGGCGGCGCGGTGTGCCGGTTCGGACCTTCATTCGAGGAGACGCCCGAAGATCCCCCAGCGATCCGCTTTCTTCATGCCTGCCCGCAGGGGTCCTGTCGGTCGTCGCGCGGTATGCCGGTGCTCAGCCGTCATCCTCGGGAGCGACCCGGGGACCTCTACCGGCCAGCTCAGAGCCGCCAGGGCACCACGCCCGGGGGCAGCCGCCGTCCGGCCAGGTCGAGCCCGGCAGCGAGCACGACCGTGACCGCCACGGTCACCACCGACATGGCGGCGGCGAGCGTGGTAGCGCCGCTGTCTTCGTAGTTGAAGATCGTGGTGCCGATCGTCTCGTTGCCGGTGGACCAGAGCAGCGCCGACACGGTGACCTCGTTGTAGGCGGTGAGGAAGACGAGGATCGCGCCGGAGGCCGCGGCCGGGGCGACGAGCGGCGCGAAGATGCGCGTGAGCCGCCGCCAGAGACCGGCGCCAGAGACGCGGGCGGCGTCGTCCAGCGCGGGATCGAGCTGGGCGTAGGCGGCGCCCACGGGCTTAAGTGCGATGGCGAAGAAGGCTGTGAGGTAGGCCAGCACGATGATCGCGAGGGTATTGTAGAGCCCGATGCCGAGGATCGGGCGGATGAAGGCAAGGATGAAGGCGATGGAGATGACGAGGCCCGGCACGGCATAGGCGATCTCGGCGAGGGTGCCGGCGGCGTTGCCGGTGGCGCGGCTGAGCCGCCCGCGGCGGCGGCCGGCCGCGAAGCCGAGCAGCGTGGCCATGAGGGCCAGTAGGGCCGCCGCGAGACCGGCGGCGAGGGTGGAGTTGAGGAAGGCGCGCAGGGTCACCGACTGGCGCAGCAGGATCTCGGCGAAGTTGTCGAGCGTCGCCGACTGCAGGGTCAGCGGCAGGCCGTAGGTGCGCACGAGCGCCGTGCCCGTGAGCGCCAGAAGCGGCAGCAGCAGGGTTGCGCAGACCCAGGCCGCCAGCACGCCCTCCACGACCGGGCGCCGTCGCCCGAGGGCGATGCGCAGCGGAGGCTGTGGCGGCCCGATGAGCCCGGCCCCCATGCGCCGCTGGATCGCCATCTGCACGGCCACGGCGACGATGGCGATTCCTGCGAGGAGCACCGACAGGACGGCCACGTCGCGCAGCACCGAGGGGCCGAAGCTGGACAATCGCTGCCAGACCAGTACCGGCAGGGTCGTGTAGCGGGCCGGGATGCCGAGCAGCGCCGGGATGCCGAAATTGCCGAGCGCCGAGACGAAGGCCAGCATGAAGCCGGCAACGAGGCTTGGCGCCAGCAGCGGCAGCAGGATGCGTCGCAGCAGACGGGCGGGTCGGGCGCCGGCGATGCGGGCGGCTTCGGAGACGTCGCGGGGCAGGCCGCGCAGGGCGGCGAGCACCAGCAGCAGCACCAGCGGCATGTGCTGGAAGGTGAGCAGCAGGATCACCCCGCCGCGGGAATAGAGCGGATGCGTGGTGCCGATCTCGGGCGCGAGGCCGAGGCCGCGGAGCACCGGCGAGCTGGGGCCGAGCGCCTGGATCCAGGCGATGGCGGTGACGTGCGGCGGGATCATCATCGGCAGCAGCAGCGCAAAGATGAAAGCGCCCTTGGCCCGGATGTCGGTCAGGCCGATGATCAGGGCCAGCGCCGTGCCGATCAGGGTCGCCGCGAGGGCCGAGCAAAGCGCGCTGTCGAGGCTGTTGCCCAATGCCCTGCGGACAGGCGCGCTGCCCAGGGCCTCGGCCAACGGCGCAAGGGAGAGGCCTGCCTCGCCCCGGAGCCCGACGCGTGCCAGCAACCCCAGCGGCAGCACGAAGAGCAGAACCGCGAGGAGGGCCAGCGCGGCGAGCAGGAGGAGCTCGCCGCGCGACGGGCGCAAGGGCCTAACCGCCGAAGATCTCGGTGAACTTCTGCTTCCACTCGGCATCTTTCTCGAGCGCAGTCGCTGGGTCGAAGGCCAAGAGCTTGATCGTGTCGCGCGCCGGGAAGCCTTCGGGCGGCGCGATGTCGGGATGCGCCGGCAGATAGCCCTGATCCGCCGCCAGCTGCTGCCCTTCAGGCGACAGCAGAAAATCAACGAAGGCCTTGGCAGCCTCGGGGTTCTGCGCGGTCGAGAGAATCGCGACGGGTTCCGTTACGGCCGAAACGCCTTCTTCCGGAAATACGAAAGCGACCGGCGCGCCCTCGGCCGCGCCGCGAATCGCCAGGTAATCCACCAGGAAACCATAGAGCTTTTCGCCGCCGGCGATCGCGCGGTAGGTGCCGCCGTTGCCGCCCGCGGGAATGGTGCCCTGATCCGCAAGCCCCTGATAATAGGGCCATCCCATCGAGGGGTCCGAGGTGATCGCGGCCATGTGGATGGTCGCGGCGCCGGAGGTGAGCGGCGAGGGCATGGCGATCTTGCCGGTGGCCTCCTCGGCCAAAAGATCCTGGTAGGAGGTGGGCACCGTCGGCGCGCCGGTGTTGTAGACGATGCCCGTGGTGATCAGCTTGGTGGAGAAGTAGTGCCCCTGGGGGTCCATGAGCGTGGGATCGTAGGCGCCGATCTCTGCCTCTGGATAGGCCATCAGCCGCCCCTCGGCCTCCAGCCCCTCCATCGTCACCATGTCGGCGATCAGAAGCACGTCGGGCTGCGGGGCGTCGGCCTCGTATTCCGCCATGAGTTTTGCCATCACCTTGGTCGTGCCCTCGCGGAACCATTCCACCTCGACCCCGGGATGCAGCGCGGTGAAGGCATCGACCGTGGCCTGCGCGTCCTCGTTTGGCTGCGAGGTGTAGAGGACCAGCTTGCCGCCGATCTCCTGCGCGGCGAGGGGGAGGCCAAGGACGAGGCCGGCGGCGAGAACCGGCAGAAAGCGGGCGGTACGGCGGATCATTTGGGCATTTCTCCTTTGGCTTAAGGCGCGGTAAACGCCCGTTCCGGCAAGGCTTAACAGGGGCATGTGACCCTTTCCTGACGGTTTCGGCCCCTCCGGCCAAGGCGCTGGCCGAAGCGCGTTAGCCTTGCCGTAAGGGATCGCTGGCATGTCTTGCGGCGGGTGAACAGGGGAATTGGGTTATGGCAGGGGAGACCTTGGCGCCGATCATCGTGCGCAAGAAGAAGATCATCATGGCCGGCGGGCATCACGGCGGTGCCTGGAAGGTCGCCTATGCGGACTTCGTCACCGCCATGATGGCGTTCTTCCTGCTGATGTGGCTGCTGAACGCGACGACAGAGAAGCAGCGCATGGGGCTTGCGGATTACTTCTCTCCGACCATTCCGATCCACAGAAGCTCGGGCGGCGGCGACGGCGCCTTTTTTGGAAGCGACGTGTATTCGGAGGACGCGCTGCCGCAGACCGGCAACGGCGCGGCTCTGCTGCATCCGACGGAACACCACCAGTCCAAGGGCGACAGCGGCGTGACGGTGACAGAGGATGCCGATACCGCCGCATCGCAGGAGGCGCCGCTGCAGACCGCCGAAGACCTGCTGGAGACCCTCAAGGCGCGCGGCGGCGAAAGCATGACCGATCTGCTGAAGAGCCGGCACATCGTGACCCGCCTGACGGACGAGGGATTGATCATCGAAATGTTCGATCTGCCGGGCGAGCCGCTGTTCGACCCGGTGGGCGGGGAGATGACCGCTGTCCTCGACGACACGCTGGCGCTGGTGGCCGAGCTGCTGAAACTGGTCGAGAACGACATCGCCGTTCGCAGCTATCTGGCGGCCAGGCCCCTGGTGCTGGTGGACAATCCGGTGTGGGAGATCACTTCGTGGCGGGCCGACCAGGCGCGGCTGCGGTTGGAGGCCCAGGGTCTCGGCCGGGCTCGAACGGAGCGGATCGCGGGTCATGCCGACCGCGACCCGGTGACCCCCGACCCGATGGATATCCGCAATAACCGGATCGAGGTGGTGGTGCTGCGCGACGAAGCCTGAGCCGCTTTGCGTCGCATTTTATCTGTTAGCGGCCCGTTAAGCGCCCTTGTCTATCGAGGATCACGAACACGGTCGTGAAGCAGAAAGGCGCATGAATGTCGATTTCCTCCTCGTTGAATGCCGGGGTCGCGGGGCTGGCGGCCAATGCCACCAAGCTCAGCGTCATCTCGGATAATATCGCGAACTCCTCGACCTTCGGATACAAGCGATCCGAGGCGGATTTCCATTCGATGGTGGTGTCGAATTCCGGCGGCAAGTACACGGCCGGCGGGGTTCGGGTAACCACCCAGAAGCTGATCGACGAAAGCGGACCGCTGATCTCCACGAGCAATTCCACCGATCTGGCCATCCGCGGCCGAGGGATGCTGCCGGTCACTTCCGAAACCGACGTTCTGGCCGAACGGGCGAACCTGCCGCTGATGCTGTCCACGACGGGATCGTTCCGCACAGATGCAGACGGTTATCTGAAAAGCCCCACCGGGCTCGTTCTGATGGGTTGGCCCGCCAATCCCGACGGCAGCATTCCGGCCCAGCCCCGCGATACGTCAAACGGGCTGCGGCCGGTGCAGATCAATACCAACGACTTCACTGCCGAGCCGACGACCCGCATCGCGTTGAGCCCAAATCTTCCGGCGTCAAGCACCCAGCCGGGATCGACCGCCGGGCCGGAGTCGCTTTCGATCGAGTATTTCGGCAATCTCGGCTTCTCGCAGGTGCTCACCGCCACGTTCACGCCGGACCTTCCCGCAGCCGCCGCGACGGTGCCGACGAACTCCTGGACGCTGGAGTTGACCGATTCCGCCGGTGCGGGCGCAACCGTCGGCCGCTATACGCTGACCTTCAACGACGACCGGACCAACGGCGGCACCCTCGCCAGCGTAACGCCGTTGCAGACCGATCCGCTGGATCCGGCCTCGCCGATGTCGCCGGCCTACGACCTCGCCTCGGGCGAGGTGCAGATTGTCGTGGGGGCTGGCACGCCGCCCGACCCGGCCAACACGATCGACGTGACCCTGGGCGTTCCGAATGCGCCGGGAGGCATCGGGCAGCTGGGCGACGCCTTCGCGCCGGGGATCATCTCGAAGGATGGCGCGACGGTCGGCAACCTTCTCGACGTCGAGGTCGACAGTTCGGGCTTCGTGAACGCACGCTTCGATACGGGCCTCGTGCGACGGATCTTCCAGGTGCCGCTGGTCGACGTGCCGAACCCCAATGGCCTCGTCGCCCGCGACAACCAGACCTACCAGATCTCGAAGGATAGCGGACCCTTCTTCCTATGGGATGCCGGCGATGGTCCCACGGGTGACGTGATGGGCTTTTCCCGCGAGGAATCGACCACCGACGTGGCCAACGAGCTGACCCAGCTCATCAAGACCCAGCGCGCCTATTCCTCGAACGCGAAGGTCATCCAGACCGTCGACGAGATGCTGCAGGAAACCACCAACATCAAGCGCTAGGGCCGCTGACGCGCATGCCCCTGACTTTGAGGAGACAATGATATGAGCCTGTCCAGCGCCCTGTCCAATGCCGTGTCCGGCCTGAACGCCATGAGCCGGTCCGCCGGCGTCGTGTCGGACAATCTGGCGAACGCGATGACCGACGGGTACGGCCGGCGGGAGGTGAACCTCTCCTCGCGCTGGACGGGCGGGCCGGGGGGTGGCGTCCAGATCGACGGCATCGCCCGGATCGTCGACCGCACGGTCATTGCCGATCGGCGTCAGGCGGAGGCCCGGCTCGAGGAGGTCGGCGTCCAGACCGATTTCCTTGCGCGGGTGTCCAAGATGATGGGCGAACCGGGCAGCGGCGCGGCGCTTGGCGATCGGATGGCAGCACTCGACGCCGCGCTGATCGATGCCGCCACCCGGCCGGAGGCGCAGCCGCGGCTCTCGGCGGTGCTTTATGCCCTGAAGGATGTTGCCGGCCAGCTGAACGAGGTTTCGGACGGGATCCAGACCGCCCGCAACGCCGCCGACACCCAAATCTCTCGCGAAGTCGCCGCGGTGAACGCCAACCTCCTCGCCATCGAGGATCTGAATGCCGATATCCGGCGGAACTTTGGATCCGGCACCGACGTCTCAGGTCTTCTGGACGAACGTCGGAGGCTGGTCGATGCCGTCACCGAAGTGATCCCCGTCCGCGAGATCGATCGGGGCCGCGGCGGGATCGCCCTGATGACCGCCGGCGGCGACATGTTGCTCGATCCCAGCGCAGCGAGGCTTGGCTTCACGCCGGTCAATGTGGTGACGCCGTACCTCTCGATCGAGGGGGGAACGCTTTCCGGCATTACCCTCAACGACCGCCCGATCGACATGACGCGGTCGCCAAGCAGCCTCGACGGCGGCCGCCTGGCCGGCCTTTTCGCGGTGCGCGACGAGCTGGCCCCATCGATCCAGGCCGACGTCGATGCCTATGCCCGAGATCTCATGGAGAGGCTGGAAGGTGCAGATGCCACCCGTCCCCCTGGCTCGCCCGGCCTGCTCACGGATGCGGGCGCGCCCCTCGATCCGGCCGATACCAAGGGCCTGGCCGGGCGCATCGCCGTGAACGCCGCCGTCGACCCCGAGGCGGGCGGCGATCTGTGGAAGCTGCGCACGGGCCTTGGCGCGCCCGACCCCGGCGACGTCGGCCAGGCGGCCGGGCTGCGGGCGATCGTCGGTGCGCTCGATGCGGTCAGGGCGCCCGCAGACGGCAGCTTCGCCGGAAACCCGCGCAGCATATCGGGGCTGGCGGCGGACGTGATCTCGCGCGTCGGGGTCGATCTGACGGCCCTGGAACGGCAGCAGACGAACACGCGCACCAAGGCCGAGATCTATCGCCAGACCGAACTGGCCGGCGGCGTCGACAGCGACCAGGAGCTGCAGCGCCTTCTAATGATCGAGCAGGCCTATTCGGCGAATGCACGGGTCATCCAGACTGTCGAAGATATGCTCGCCACCCTGATGAGGATCTAGACCATGTTGATTGCAACCAGCGGCGATATGGCCCGCATCTTTCAGACCAGCCTGCGGAACACCGCGCTGAGGACCGAAGGCGAGTTCCTCCAGACGGAGCTCGCCTCGGGGGTCAGGCGGGATGCGGGGCGGGGCCAGGGCGGCGACGTGACCGTGATCTCGGGCATCGAATCATCCCTCACCCGTTTGGCAGCCCACAACCGAACGGCCACGGAAGCGGCAGGTTTGGCCGGCGCGCAGCAACTGGCATTGGATCTGGTGGCCGGTGCCTCTGAGCGCAGCGCCGTGCAGTTCGCCGAGGCGAGCACGGGGGTGGGCGGCGCACAAGTGCTGAGATCGGCGATCACCTCCGGCGGGAATGCTTTCGCATCGGCGGCGTCGGCATTGAACACCCGAGCCTTCGACCGGACGCTCTTTGCCGGGGCTGCGACGCAATCGAGTGCGGTGACATCGCCCGAGGCGATGGTTGTAGCCCTTCAGGCGGACCTTGCAGGCGAAACGACCGCCACGGGGGCGTGGGCACGCATCGAGGCTTGGTTCGCGCCGGGCGGTGGTTTCGACACCGCAGGGTATACAGGCGCTGTCGATCCCATGTCGCCCTTCGATATCGGCCAGGGCGACGATGTTCAGCTGACGGTCACGGCCGCCGATCCGACCCTGCGGGAGACCCTGGCGGGCCTCGCCGCCGCGGCGGTTCTGGCCGATGGCGCGCTGGCCGGCGACCCCGATCAGAAGGCGGAGCTTCTTGGCCTCGCCGGCAACGCTCTTATGAAATCGAACGATCGGCTCGTCGATCTGCGGGCCGCTGTCGGCGTTACCGAGGAGCGCATCGATATGGCAATGACCCGGAATTCGACCGAGATGTCGGGGCTGCAGATCGCGCGGAACGATCTCAACGGCGCGGACCCCTTTGAGACGGCCACGCGACTGGAAGACGTGCGCGCGCGGCTGGAACTATTCTATGCCGCCACGAGCCGGATGTCGCGGCTGAGCCTTGCGGAGTACCTGCGTTGAGGGCCTTCGCGGCGATCCTGGCCACGGCGCTGGCTTTTCTGGGCGTGGGTCCAGCGGCGGCGAGCGAGATCCGGTTGAAGGATCTGGTGGAATTCGACGGCGTGCGGGGAAACGACCTGATCGGCTACGGTCTGGTCGTTGGCCTCAACGGCACCGGGGACGGGTTGCGCAACGCGCCCTTCACCGAGGAGATCATGTCGAACATCCTGGAGCGGCTGGGCATCAACGTGGCCGGCGAGCAATTCCGTCCGAAGAACGTGGCGGCCGTATTCGTGACCGCGACCCTGCCGCCCTTCGCCCGCGTCGGCGGCCAGATCGATGTGACAGTCTCGGCGATCGGGGACGCAAGCAGTCTGCTGGGCGGAACGCTCATCATGACCCCGTTGAACGCGGCGGACGGGCAGATCTACGCGGTCGGCCAGGGCACAATTATCGCCGGCGGCGCCGCGGCCGAAGGCGATGGCGCGACCGTGGTGCAGGGGGTTCCCACTGCCGGGGTTATCCCGGCGGGCGCCCGGGTGGAGCGCGAGATCGATTTCGACTTCTCGCAGCTCGACACCCTGCGCCTGGCGTTGCGCACGCCCGATTTCACCACGGCACTGCTGGTGGAGACGGTGATCAATCGGCGCTTCTCGGCGCAGGTGGCCGAAGCGCTCGATAGCGGAACGGTCCGGCTCAACATCCTGCGTACGGGCTCCGGCTCTCCGGCGCGGACGATCGCACAGATCGAGAACCTGACGGTGGAGCCGCAAAGCCGGGCGCGAGTTGTCGTGGATCAGCGCTCGGGGACGATCGTGATGGGGGCCGATGTGCGGATCTCGCGGGTCGCCGTCTCTCAGGGTGGTCTGACCCTGCGGGTTCAGGAACAGCCGCTGGTCGCCCAGCCGAACCCGTTCGCGCCGGGACAGACTGTGGTGGTGCCCCGCACCCGTGCCGAGATCGAGGAGGAGGCCGGGACGGGACTGGCGGAGGTACCGGACGGCACCAACCTCTCTGAGGTCATTGCCGGCCTGAATGCTCTGGGGGTCTCGCCGCGGGACATGATCGACATCCTCAAGAGCATCAAGGCGGCCGGTGCCCTGCACGCGGAATTCCTGGTACGGTGATCGACATCGCCGGGCCCGTCATCGAGCCCCGGGCCGGAGCGAGGTTCAAGGCGCTGCCTGGCGAAGATTCCCGGGAACTGGGCGTGGTGCCTTCGGAGGTCGCATGAACGGGTTCGACAGATGCGCCTCTAACCCTTTTAGTCGTCTCGTCGCCTGTCGATTGCCCGGCGACGCTGCGAACGCTGGAAGTCGTGCGAACGCTCACGTCCATTGCGGTCGCCTGAACAAGTTGGAGGGAGCGCCCCCGCACGGTCTGTCGCCGTCAATCCATGGGATCCCGTCCAGGCCGTTTCTGCAGGCGGAAGGCGGCCCGGCCGATCATGTGGGCGGCGATGGGGGCCGTGAGCATCAGAAACACGACGGTCGCGATGCTTCGCACCGTTACGCCGCTGTCCCAGAAGTGCAGGGCCGCGCCGGCCATGGCGAGCGCCGACCCAAGCGTTCCCGCCTTCGTCGAGGCATGCATCCGCATCAGGACGTCCTGCATCCGGACCAGCCCTAGACCGGAGATGACGGCGAAAACCCCGCCGAGGAGAACGCAGATGCCCGCGAGGATGTCACCCATTGCGGTCTTCCTCCGGGCCCGGGGCCGAGGGGGCCGGCCCGGCCGCCTGAAGCGGTAGCTCCGGGAGCATCACACCGCGCTTGCCCGCCTGTGGCATTGCCGGCCTGGCCGATGGGCGCACCTGCTCCGCGATGCCGACGGCGGAATGCACCGGGCCCGGACCATCCAGCGCCTCGGGTCCACGGTTGCTCGCCAGATCCTGCCAGCTGCCCAGCTCTTCGGTGGGATCCCGATCTTCGTCCACCACCCGCCTCTCTGCGAAGCGAGCGAGCGCTACCGTCGAGAGAAATCCGACGAGGGCCAGAACGATGGCGACATCGAGGAAGGTCGCGTCGTCTACCCAGATGGCGAACAGCGCACAGAACGCGACGATAGACACGGTCATCATGTCGATCGCCACGACCCGATCGGCCAGCGAGGGGCCGCGGGCCAGGCGGAAGAAGCCAAGCACGATGGACGCCATCACAAGGACGAACGCCACTTCCACCGAAACGGCGAGAAAGCCGGATCCGTCGATCATTCCGCGAAAACCTCCAGCACCATCCGCTCCATCCCGTTCTTCAGATCCTGCACCAGCCGCTCGGGATCGGCGCCGAACATCGCATGCACGTAGAGGGTGCGCCGATCCGGCGAAATGTCGAGGCTGAGGGTGCCGGGCGTCAGGGAGATGAGATTGGTCACCAGCAGGATCTCGGTATCCGATCGCGCATCGAGCGGCATCGCGACGATGGCGGGGGTCGAGCGGTCGGCCGGGGTCAGCACGTCCCACGCGACCTGCAGGCTGGAAACGACGAGTTCGTAGACGAAGAAGAGGATCAGCCTGACCACCCGCACGGAGCGCAGGAAGTAGGGCGAGGGCCGATTGTAGAGCGGCTGCGCCATCCAGAGCGCCGCGAAGCCGATCAAGTAGCCGGTGACCAGGGTGACGAACGAGAACGAGGTCATCAGCGCCGCCCAGGCCAGCGCGAGCACGACGTTGAGCGGGAAAAGGGTCACGATCCGCCTCCGAGCACTGCGGCGATATAGGGGCCGGGCGCCAGAAGCTGCACCGCGGCGCGCTCGGCCACCGTGAGGAAGGCCTGCGGGGCAAGGCCGAGCCAGAGGGTCATGATCGTGAAGATCCCGATGGGCAGCAGCAGCGGCAGCCGCGCCCCTCCGAGCGACGCAAGCGATGGGACGTCGCCGCCGGGATGCGGGCGCCAGAATGCCTCGCCCCAGATCTTGGTCATCGAGAAGATCGTGAGCAGCCCGGTGCCGAGCGCCACGCCGGCGACGACCCAGAGTTCAAGTTCGAGGCTGGCCTTGACCAGCAGGTACTTCGCCCAGAAGCCGGCCAGCGGCGGGAAGCCGGCCAGCGAGAATGCCGAGACCAAAAAGAACGCTGCGAGCACGGGCGAGGCCTTGTAGAGCCCGCCGATAGCATAGAGGTTGCCCGATCCCGTCAGCCGCTCCGAGACGCCGGCGACCAGGAAGAGGTTCGCCTTGACGATGTTGTGGTGGACCAGGAAGAAGACCGTCCCCGCCAGCCCCAGCGGCGTCATCAGCGCGAGGCCGAGCAGCATGTAGCCGATCTGGCTGACGCTGTGGAAGGCGAGGATCTTGCGGAAATCGCTTTGCGCGGCGGCGCCTAGCACACCCACGACCATGGTAATCGCCGCGATCCACAGGAAGATCGTGTGGGTGAAGCCGGTGTCGAGCACGAAGACCAACGTGAACATCCGCACCAGGGCATAGAGCCCCACCTTGGTGAGGAGCCCGGCGAATACCGCCGTCACCGAATAGGCCGGCGTGTGGTAGGAGGCCGGCAGCCAGAAGAAGAGCGGGAAGACCGCCGCCTTCACCCCGAAGGCGATCATGAAGAGCATGGCGATGACGGTGAAGATCCCGTCGTCCGGGCGTTCGGCCACGGCCCGCGCGAGATCGGCCATGTTGAGGGTGCCGGTGGTGCCGTAGAGCAGCCCGATGCCGGTGAGGAAGAGGACGGTCGAGATGAGGTTGAGGGTGACATACTTGACCGCGCCGTCGATCTGCTCCGGTCGCCCGCCCATCACCAGAAGCCCGAAAGAGGCGATGAGCATCACCTCGAACCAGACGTAGAGGTTGAATAGGTCGCCCGTGAGGAACGCGCCGGTGACGCCGCCGATGAGGATCTGGAAGAGCGTGTGGTAGCCCATGCTTCCGTCGCCTTCGCCGATGTCGGCCAGCGCGTAGGTGGCGACGATCACGGCGGTGATGGCGGTCAAAAGCACCATGATGGCCGACAGCAGATCGGCCACCAGCGTGATGCCGAAGGGCGCGGGCCAGCCGCCCATCTGCCCCACGACCACGCCATCGCCCAGCACCGCCACGAAGAGCGCTAGCGCGGCCCAGAGCCCGATGAGGGATCCCGCCAGCGAGATCCAGCGCCCGGAGTTGGAGCCTCGCGCGAGGAACGCGAGGATGGCGGTGGCGAAGGGCACCACCAGCGGCAGGGCAAGGCTCCAGCTCATGCCTTGGGGCCGGCGGCGTCGGGCTTGCGGGGTTCGGCCAGGCGCATGTCGTCGGTCTGCAGGGTGCCCATGGTGGCGTAGGCGCGCAGCGTCAGAACGAGGGCGAAGGCGAAGAGGCCGAAGCCGATGACGATTGCCGTGAGGACCAGCGCCTGCGGCAGGGCGTTGGCGACCACGCCGACCGGCGCGTCGGCGCCCTCGGGGATCAGCGGCGGCGCGCCGGAGGTCAGCCGCCCGCCGGTGAAGATGGTGAGGTTGGCGGCGTTCGAGAGCAGGATCAGCCCGAAGAGATAGCGCAGGAGGTTGCGGTCGAGGATCAGGTAGATCGAGGCGGCGACGAGCAGGCCGACGAGGACGGACAGGAGCGGCTCCATCAGACGTCTTCCTCCAGCGCGAAGACGAGGGTGAGGATCGCGCCCATGACCACAAGATAGACGCCGATATCGAAGACCAGGATCGACGAGATTGGCAGGTCCTTCTCGGTGGCCGTGGGGCCGAGGAACAGCCATTGGCCGGTGAAGAGATCGTCGCCGAGGAGCCCGCCCATCAGGCCGGCGGCGAGGGCCAGGCCCAGCCCGGTGATGGCGAGCGTCTCGGGCGTTACGCGCAGGGCGGCGCGGGCCTGGGCGGTGCCGCAGGCGATGGCGTAGAGGACGAAGCCCGTTGCCGCGATCAGCCCGCCGATGAAGCCGCCCCCCGGCTCGTTGTGGCCGCGCAGGAGCATGAAGACGGAGAAGACCAGCAGCAAAGCCACGAGCACGCGGCTGCCGGCGATGAGGATGAGGGAGTTCATCGGGTGGCCTCTTCGGGCGGCGGCGGCATCGTATCGGTTGGGGCCGGCGGGACGGCGCGCCCCTGACGGAGCAGGGCGAAGGCCGCGATGGCCGCGACGAGCACCACCGCGACCTCTCCGAACGTGTCGAGCGCGCGGAAATCCACGAGGATGACGTTGACGATGTTGCGCCCGAAGGCCTCGGGCCAGGAGGTCACCTCAAAATACGTGGTCAGGCGGCGGTCGAGCGGTTGTGAGGTGACCGCCAGCAGCAGGACCGTGACCATGCCGCCGATGGCGAGCGAAAGGCCGGCATCGCCAAGGCGGCGGCCGGCCTCTTCTCGTTGGGGCAGCAGCGGCAGGCGCAACGCGGCGACGGCGAAGAGGACGACCACGAGAGTTTCGACCAGAAGCTGGGTGATGGCCACGTCCGGCGCGCCGTAGAGAATGAAGATCAGCGCCACCGAGATGCCGACCACGCCGACGCCCGCGATGGAGGCGATGCGCGACCGGGTGGAGACGGCGAGCGTGATGCCTGCGAGGCAGAGCGCGAAGACGGTGTAATGCTTGAAGCGGAGATCCGGCAGGGAGACCGAGGCGAGATCGACACCCCCGCGCAGGAACGCCGCCGCGAGCCCGACCAGCAGCGTGGTGAAGACGATCGCCTTGTAGCGGGCGAGCACGCCAGATTGCAGCAGCCCCGTCTGCCAGCCTGCGATGGCGCGCAGCCCGCCCAGCGTGCTGTCCCATCCGGCGTCGAAGCTAGGCAGGCGGGCGGCCATGGCGGAGAGGCCGTCCCGCAGGCGCGGGTGGACGGCATAGATCAGCAGGCCTGCCGCGAAGGTGGCGAGGCTGAGATAAAGCGCGAGGTTGAACCCGCCCCAGAGGTAGAGCTCTTTGACGTTCGCGGGGCTGCCGGTGAGTGCCGCGACGATGGGGGCGACAGCACCCGTCTGCGCGAGGGCCGGCATCAGGCCGAAGGCGAGGCCGAGCGCGGACAGGATGAGCGGGCCGGCCAGCATCTCCCAAGGGGCCTCGCGCTGCGGGACGTGGCGTTCGGGGCACCGGTGGCGGCCTGTGAAGAACGGGCGGAAGGCGACGATGGCGGCAACCGCGAACATCAGTGCGCTTGCCGCGAAGATCGCGCCCGTGACCAGCCAGACACTGGCGGGGGATTCGAGGCCGGACTTGTAGAGCAGCTCCTTGGCGATGAAGCCGAGGAAGGGGGGGACGCCCGCCATCGCCAGCGCCGCCAGCGCGGCCGCGAGGGCGGTGAGGGGCATCCGCCGCGCGAGACCGCCCAGCAGGGTAACGTCGCGCGTGCCGGTTCTGTAATCGACGCAGCCGATCATCAGGAACAGCGCCGCCTTGTAGAGAGAATGCACGACGAGGAAGGTGGCCATTGCGGTGATCGCGTAGCCCGACGGCGCCGCGAGGAACAGCACCAGCGTTCCAAGCGCCATCAGGGTGGTGTAGGCCAGGGCTTGCTTGATGTCGGTCTGCCGCAAAGCCAGGACGCTGGCGAACACCGCCGTTGCGGCGCCGAAAATCGTCAGGGTCCACAGCCAGACATCGGTGCCGGAGAGCGACGGGTGCAGCCGCGCCAGCAGGTAGACGCCGCCTTTGACCATCGTGGCGGAGTGCAGATAGGCGCTGACAGGGGTAGGCGCGGCCATGGCGTTGGGCAGCCAGAAGTGGAAGGGCACCTGCGCGGATTTGGTGAACGCGCCGCAGAGGATCAGGATCAGGATCGGAAGGTACAGCGCGTGCTCGCGCAGGATGTCGCCGCCGGCGCGGATCTCCGACAACTCGAAGCTGCCGGCGACGCCGCCGATCAGGATGAACCCGGCCAGCATCGCCAGTCCGCCCGTGGCCGTGACGAGCAGCGCCTGCAAGGCGGAACGGCGGGAGGTGGCGCTTTCGTGTCCGAATCCGATCAGCAGGTAAGAGGTGATCGTCGTGAGCTCCCAGAACACGAAGAGGCTTAGCAGGTTGTCGGCGAGCACGAGTCCAAGCATCGAGAGCATGAAGCTGGTCAGAAAGACGGAGAATCGCGCCTGATGGACGTGCCCGGCGAGGTACCGCGCGGAATACAGCATCACCAACGCACCGATCCCGGTGATGAGAAGCGCGAAGATGAGGCTGAGGCCGTCGATAAAAAAGCTGAGCTCCACGCCGAGACTGGGGATCCAGGGGCGTGTCAGACGCAGCGTGCCGCCCGATGCCACGATGGGCAGGGCCTGCCAGAACAGGGCGAAGAGGCCGACGGCGATCAGGGGGGGAAGTGCACCGGACAGGGTCCAGGCCCGACCGCCGGCCTTGCTCGCACCCGCCATTCGTCTCGTCCTCCGGCCGGTTCGCTCAAGCTTCGGTAAACGTGCCGCAAGGTAATGGACGGCACGTTGGTGGGTGGCAATCTGCTGTGAGGGCCCGACGACATGAAAAGGGCAGCCGTGTTACGACTGCCCCATCATGGTCTGCTTTGGCCGAGGTTTAGTCGTCCGAGCCGCCGCCGGTGGTGGTCGAGCTGTCGGCATTCTCGATGGCGATAACGCCGACGGCTACGAGGCCGGCCGCGATCAGCGTGGGGGTCGTGGCCAACTCGCCGAAGCCCTGCGTGACCTGCACGGAGGACACGGGAGCGGTCAGTTGCTCGGCGGATGCGACGCCGGCAAAGCCGAACGTGGCGGCCGCGGCGGCAATAAGGGCAATCTTCTTCATAGCGGGACTCCAGTCTTGGTCAGTAGGGCACTTCGTGAGACAGATACACGAAACCACTGTGGCGTAAAGCCTAAGTCCCGGGATTGTGCCTTCAACCTGAGAGAGCTGCGGGGTTTTTCGCCACGGTGGGCAGTTTTGCCACACATGGGGACGGTTCCGATTACCCGCATGCGGCCGTTTTACCGTGTGACTTCGCCAAGGCGCAACGATAGGGAAGGCGGGTTCGAGACGAGTGCAGGTGACCGACGTGGACGTACAGACGACTAGACTGCCGGGCGTGCTCATCCTCACGCCGAAACGCTTCGGCGATGCACGAGGATTCTTCTCGGAAGTCTATAACCGCAAGGCGATGGCGGCGCATGGCGTCGATCTGGAATTTGTGCAGGACAACCATTCGCTGTCACGCGACCGGGGCGTGGTGCGGGGGTTGCACTTCCAGGCGCCGCCCCATGCGCAGGACAAGCTTGTGCGGGTAGGCGCCGGCCGTGTCTATGACGTGGCGGTCGACGTGCGCCGCGGGTCGCCGACATATGGCAGTTGGGTAGGCGTGGAACTTTCTGCCGAGGCTGGGAACCAAATCTTCATACCCAAGGGCTTTCTTCATGGCTTCGCAACGCTGGAACCGGAAAGCGAGCTTTTGTACAAGTGCACCGATGTCTACGCCCCCGAATGCGACGGTGCCGTGCGATTCGATGATGCCGACATAGGGATCGAGTGGCCTGTGGAGGCTGCGTCCGCGATCCTTTCCGAGAAGGACGCCGGGGCCCAGGCCTTCGCGGACTTCGAAACGCCATTCGTCTTCGAGGCTGCCGATGCCTGAGATGTTCAACGATCCGGCGCTGCCGAAGATCCTCGTGACCGGCGGCGCGGGGTTCATCGGCTCAGCCGTAGTCCGCCTGGCCGTTTCGCGCGGTCATGCGGTGGTGAACGTGGATGCGCTCACCTATGCCGCTTGCCTCGAGAATGTGGCGTCGGTCGCGGACGCGCCCGGGTATGTCTTTGAGAAGGCCGATATCCGCGATGGCGCGGCGCTAAAGCGTATTTTCGCGGCGCACCGTCCGGATGCCGTGATGCACCTGGCCGCCGAAAGCCATGTGGACCGGTCGATCGACGGGCCGGGCGCCTTCATCGACACCAACGTGATGGGCACGTTCCAGATGCTCGACGCGGCGCTGGCGTATTGGCGAGAGGCTGGAAGGCCGGAGGGCTTTCGCTTCCACCATATCTCGACCGACGAGGTCTACGGGACCCTTGGGGCGACCGGTCAATTCACCGAGGCCACGCCCTATGCGCCGAATTCGCCCTATTCCGCATCGAAGGCGGCCAGCGACCATCTGGTGCGCGCCTGGGGCGAGACCTACGGCCTGCCGATTGTGTTGACCAACTGCAGCAACAATTACGGGCCGTTTCATTTTCCGGAAAAGCTGATCCCCGTTGTGATCCTCAAGGCCCTGGCCGGCGCGCCGATCCCTGTCTACGGGGCGGGCGAGAACGTCCGCGACTGGCTCTATGTCGAAGACCACGCCGATGCGCTGCTGACCGTGCTCACACGCGGGCCGGTGGGGCGCACCTACAATATCGGCGGCGAGAACGAGGCGCGCAACATCGACATCGTGCGTACCATCTGCGGCATTCTCGATGCCAAGCGCCCCAGGAACGTCCCCTATTCCGATCAGATCACCTTCGTGGCCGACCGGCCGGGCCATGACCTGCGCTATGCGATCGACCCGGCCCGCCTGCGCGACGAGCTGGGCTGGCGCCCGTCCGTGACGCTGGAACAGGGGCTGGAGAAGACGGTGCAGTGGTATCTGGACAACGAAGGCTGGTGGCGCGCTCTGCAGGACCGCTCGGGCGTCGGCGAGCGGCTTGGCCAGGCGGCGGCGCCGCAACCGGCGGAGGCCGGGAAATGAAGCTCTTGATGTTCGGCAAGTCGGGCCAGGTGGCGCAGGAGGTTCTGCGACGAGCCGGTTCGGTGACGGTGGAGGCGCTTGACAGGGCAGCCGCCGATCTCGACGACCCTGCTGCCTGCGGCTCGGCCGTGGCCACGACCGATGCGGAGGCCGTGCTGATCGCGGCCGCCTATACGGCCGTGGACCGGGCGGAGTTGGAGGGCGCATTGGCCGACACGGTGAACGGCGCGGCGCCTGGCGCCATCGCCGCAGCCGCCGCGGCGCGCGGGCTGCCCGTGATCCTCTATTCCACCGATTACGTCTTCGACGGTTCTGGGCATCAACCCTGGTCGGTCGACAGCCCGACCGCTCCGCTGGGCGCCTATGGGCGCAGCAAGCTCGCGGGCGAGAAGGCGGTGCGCGGTGCTGGCGGGCCGCATGCGATCCTGCGCACCTCCTGGGTCGTCTCGGCGCATGGCGCAAACTTCGTGAAGACGATGCTGCGGCTGGGGCGCGAGCGGGACAGGCTGACCATCGTCGCTGACCAGATCGGGGGGCCCACCCCTGCCGCCGCGCTGGCCGATGCCGGCCTGCGCATCGCCGCGGCCCTGATCGCCGATCCCGGCAAGTCCGGCACCTATCATCTGGGCGGGGCGCCCGATGCGAGCTGGGCCGATTTCGCACGTGAGATCTTCCGCCAGGCCGGCATCGACTGCCAGGTCGAGGACATCCCGACCTCCGCCTATCCGACCCCGGCGAAGCGCCCTCTGAACTCGCGGCTCGACACCAGCCTGACTGAGGCGACTTTCGGCATAGCCCGGCCGGACTGGCGGATCGGCCTGAAAGACATCCTGCAAGACCTTGGAGCGACCGTCGCATGACCCAAGCCAATGGCACCACCCCCGCCCGCAAGGGCATCGTGCTGGCCGGCGGCTCCGGCACGCGGCTCTATCCGATCACGCGAGGCGTCTCGAAACAGCTGCTGCCGATCTACGACAAGCCGATGATCTACTTTCCCATCTCGGTGCTGATGCTGGCGGGCATCCGCGAGATTGCGATGATCACCACCCCCGAAGACCAGGACCAGTTCCGCCGCACGCTGGGCGACGGCAGCCAGTGGGGCATAAGCCTCACCTACATCGCCCAGCCCTCGCCCGATGGGTTGGCGCAGGCCTATCTTCTGGCAGAGGAATTTCTGGCCGGCGCGCCCTCTGCGATGTGTCTGGGCGACAACATATTCTTCGGTCACGGCCTGTCGGAGCTGCTGGCTTCGGCAGCCGCCAAGACCACCGGCGGCACCGTCTTCGGCTATCGCGTTGCGGATCCCGAACGCTACGGCGTGGTGAAATTCGACGCGGCGGGCACGGCAGAGAAGATCATCGAGAAGCCGGCCGTCCCGCCCTCGAACTATGCGGTGACCGGCCTTTATTTTCTCGATGGCTCGGCGCCGGAGCGGGCGCGGCGGGTGACCCCTTCGGATCGCGGCGAGCTGGAGATCACGACCCTGCTCGAGATGTACCTCGACGAGGGTCTGCTGAGCGTCGAGACGATGGGGCGGGGCTATGCGTGGCTCGATACCGGCACCCATGGCAGCCTTCTCGATGCCGGGAATTTCGTGCGCACACTGACCCTGCGCCAGGGCCAGCAGGTGGGCTGCCTGGAGGAGATCGCGTTTGCCAGCGGATGGATCGACCGGGGCAGACTTGCAGAGGCCGGCAAAGCTTATGCCAAAAACGATTACGGCACGTATCTCACGGCATTGGCAGGGGAGTAGCCGCCGGCGATTGCGGCGACCGCATGGGTCGCGCAGCGGCGAGAAGCTGGTGCAGCGCCGCGTTGCCCTTCACCAGATCGGAAATTGTCATGCTGTCGAGCGTGCTGTAGAAGGCTTCGACGGCCTGCGCCAGAAGCCCACGGAGGGCGCAGGCCTTGCGCAACGGGCAGGAGCAATCCTCCTCGTGGAAGCATGGAACGAAGGCAGACTCGCCTTCGAACCTGCGGCAGACATCGCCGACGTTGATGCTGGCGGGAGAGCGGCCAAGGCGCATGCCCCCGCTGCGCCCGCGCAATGTGTCGATGTAGCCGGTCTGGGCAAGCGCCTGGATCACCTGCGCCAGGTGATTCTCGGAGGCGTCGCAAGCCTGTGCGATGTCGACCTTGCGAACGACCCGGCCTTCGTTGACGGCGCAGAACATCAGGATGCGGAGGGCAAGGTCCGTTCTCATCGTCAGTCGCATTCGCGCATACTCACCACACCGCTACGCCCCGTGATACGTTCCGGCCGTATCGGCCTGAAATTGCGTCGTGTTCCCTTTAGCGTGTAAAATAGTTACGTAGGGTAAAAACAAGCCCGTATCCTAAGGGGTTGGGACGAACGTGACCATGGGGCAACAGAAGCTCGACGCCACCCGGAAGGCCTCGACAGGGCGTTCGGACCAGGGGTGGGCAGCGGTCTAGCACCCTGCAGGCGTACGGGGAGATCAGGAAATGGCGGGGCGCGGCCGGCGGATCGCATATGTTTGAGGGAGATGCCGCAAGAGCAAACCAGTGGGTCGCTGGAGTAGACGGCGGCGGTAGCGGGTGCCGGGTGGCATTGCGACGGCCGGACATGCCTGGCGCGAGCTTCGAGGCGGCCGGCGGGCCGGCGAATGCCACCAGCGACCCGCATGGCGCCGCTCGCGCGATCGCCATCGCCCTGCAGGCGGCTCTCGCCCGCGCGGGAGCCACGGCGCTGCCCGCCCCGGGGGCTCGGCTGCACGCCGGGCTGGCCGGCATTCTCGGTGAGGCAGATGCCGCGCGGATGGTTCGGCGCCTGCAGCATGCCTGCCCGGGGTGGCGGATCACGGTAGGGGACGACCGGGAAACCACCTTGGCCGGCGCCCTGGCGGGGCAGGACGGGGCGGTGGCGGGCGTGGGGACAGGGTCCTTCGCCGGTCTTCAACGGGCGGGTGCGAGGCGCTTTGTCGGGGGATGGGGCGGATCGTGGGCGATCAAGCTTCCGGCGCCTGGCTGGGGCGGCGGGTGATGGAGTGCGCGCTGCTGGCCCATGATGGGATCGGCCCCCCCAGCGGGTTCGGCGATACTCTGATGGCCCGGTGCGGAGGTGACCCGCGGGACGTGGTCGCTTTTGCGCGGGATGCCGATGCCGCGGCTTTCGCCGCTTTGGCGCCGCAAATCGTGGCCGCGGCCGAGGCAGGCGACCACATGGCTCTCGCGGCGATGGACGAGGGCGCCGCCTATCTCGCCGGTGCGCTGCGGGCGCTCGGTTGGCGCAGCGGGATGCGACTTAGTCTCTGCGGCGGGCTGGGTCTAGCCTATGCCGGCCTGCTGCCGGCGCCGATGCGGGCCGATCTGGTCGCCCCGGAGGGCACGGCGCTGGACGGTGCGTTGCATCTGGCCGCTGCACCGATGGCCCCGCTGCAGGCCCAAGCCCCGCCTACAGAAATCGGGTGACCGCCCAGTATACAATCGAAAGCAGGACCAGCCCGACCATGATCTTGCCCATGGGCAGGTCGAGCTTCTCGATCCGTTCGCCGAACAAATGCACCAGCAGCGCCAGCCCGAAATACCGCAGGCCGCGCGAGGCGAAGACGGCGGCGAGATAAAGCGGTAGGCTGCCCCCGACCGCTCCAGCGCCGAGAGTGGCGAGCTGCATGGGCGCCGGGCTGATCGAGATGACGAAGATCGCCCAGAAGAGGTTGGCGCCTTCGAGCCGGCTCTTGATATCATTGAAGTCCTGCTCGGCTCCGACCCAGGCGAGGGCGGGGCGCACGACCGGATCGAAGAGCCAGTAGCCCACCGCGTAGAACACCAAGGCCCCGACGAGGCACCCGGCCAACGCAGCGGCGGCGAGGCTCCACGCCGATTTGCGGGAACCGATCATCAGCGGAACCAGGATGGTTTCCAGCGGGATCGGCACGAAGGTGCTTTCCAATGCCGAGAGTAGGGCGATCCCGCGACGGTTCTCCGCCATGCGTTCCATCCAGCCCGGCTGGCCGGAGGAGTCCGAAAGGCTCATGCGGCGTCCCCCGTGATGCGCTGCAAGCGATAACGCGAGCCGTGATCGCGTTGTTCCGCACGGTGAACAGGCAGGAACGTCGGGACCTGAAATTGTACCTAAGAGTGGCCCGGAAAGCGACGGCCGCAGCGATTGGTGATGGAACATTGCCGTTGCGTCCTCCGTTGATCGCGAACTCTGCTGCGAACGTCATGCGCTCCGGCAAACATAGGAACAAGGTAGGTGACAGATGCTGTACTGGGCTCTCCTCTTCTTTGCCGTAGCGATCATCGCTGGACTGTTCGGGTTCGGCGGCATTGCCTCGGCGTCGGCCGGGATCGCGCAGATCCTCTTTTTCGTGTTCCTCATCCTTTTCATCGTGGTCATTGCCATGCGGGTCATCCGCGGCCGCGCTCCATGAGCCGCGAGCCAGGGGCCGGCCCCGGTGGCGGCATCCATGGTGAGGCCTGACGGCAGCCCAGGTGATGGGGTGGCGCGACTTAAATCGACGGGAGCGTCTCAGTGGAAGATGGCTTGTCAGTCGTCCCGAAGGGCTGGACACGAATACCGGCGAGAGGGAGATCGACGGGATCACAGGTTGCCTCGCCAATGCGTCTTCGGCCACATGCAACCGTCTGACCTAAGCGCACACGCTCCCTGCAAGGTCGATAGCCCGCTCTTCAACTCGCTCCATAACCTCCCGGACGAGCATCATGAGGGCTCTTCAAGGCGGCCGACAACTTGCCGAACATATTCAAGCCCGCGGCCGCATGACGCCGATCACCATGCCGGCGATCGCGGAATCGGAGAGGATGAAGGACTTGTCTGGCAGTCCCACTGCCCACGACATGGTCGAGGATCTGGCGGACGATCACGAGCGCTTGGGGCTGAGCCCGCATGTGCTGATTGAGCCCGCGGAACATCGTAACGATCCGACCTTCGGTAATTTGGCGATCGAGAAGGCGACGTTCCATGGGACGGCAGCCCGGATGCTACGCCCCATCGCGGCCTGAGGCGGGCCGCGCATGACAGTGGTAGCCCTTGCCTTCGACCTTGGAACCACCGGCCGTCTCGGTTCTGGTCAGTGTGCGCGAAGGGCTTCGATCAGTTCGCGCTTCGAAAGGCTGCTGCGCCCTTCTACCCCGATCTCACGGGCGCGCGCGTAAAGCTCCGACTTCGTCCATTCCTCGTAGGGCGGTGATTCTCCCCCTTTCTTCGAAGGGTGCCGATCGTCATTCGCCTGCGCATTCGCGATCCTGGCGGCCTTCTCCTTCGACGCGCCCTTGTCTCGCAAAGCTTCGTAGGTCTTCGGATCCTTGATCGAGGATTTCGCCATGGCCTTATCCATCCCTCCGCTGCTGTTCGGGAACACCGCAGATCACGGATGGTTCAGGTATGCGTTCGTGTGCGTCGGACGTTAGTTTGACTGGGTTTGGCCAAAGGGATAAAGGCGGGCGTATTCGGAAGGCCCGCATCGAACGGGCAAGAACACGGATCGAGGGGCACGACAATGGACACGGGTATGAAGTCAGCGACCGATGCGGGCGGCAAGGCCGTACCGAAGGTGAAGGTCATCGCCGAGATCGGCTGCAACCACAAAGGCGAGATGGACATTGCCAAGGAGCTGATCCGCACTGCCGCGCAGGTGTGCAACGTGCATGTGGCCAAGTTCCAGAAGCGCGCCAACCGCGAACTCCTGACGCCCGAGGAATACAGCCGCCCCCACCCGGTGCCGGGCAACGCCTACGGACCGACCTATGGGGCACACCGCGAGTTCCTGGAGTTCGACACCGACCAGCACCGCGATCTGATCGATGCATGCCGCGACCACGGGATCGAATATTCGACCTCGGTGTGGGATCTGACTTCGGCCAAGGAGATGGCCGCGCTCAACCCGCCGCTGCTCAAGATCCCCTCGGCCACCAACCAGCATTACGCACTGCAAGGCTACCTCTGCGACCAATTCGCCGGCGAGATCCACGTATCGACCGGCATGTCGACCCGCGACGAGATCGAGAAGGTCGTGGCCTTCTACGAAGAGCGGGGCCGCGCGCAGGACTTGGTAATCTACAGCTGCACCTCGGGATACCCTGTGGCGTTCGAGGACATCTGCCTGTTCGAGATCGGGCGGCTGATGGATCAGTTCGGCGAGCGGGTGAAGGGCATCGGCTTCTCTGGGCATCACCTTGGCATCGCGGCAGACGTGGGCGCGTTGGCTTTGGGCAAGATGAAGGAGGCTGAAGGACGCGGGCATTTCACCCATGTTGAGCGGCACTTCACCCTCGACCGGACCTGGAAAGGCACGGATCATGCAGCGAGCCTCGAGCCCGACGGAATGCGCCGCCTGTGCCGCGACCTCGACCATGTGGCCGACGCGCTGTCATACAAGGGCAGCGAGATCCTCGAGGTCGAGCAGGTGCAGCGCGACAAGCTAAAATGGGTCAAGGCCCGGCACGGCGATCTGAGCGCCACGGCCTGATCGCCGGCGGCGTACGGCCAGCGGGCCCCAGCAATGACGACGGTGTCGATCCTTCTGGCGCGTGGCGGGTCCAAGGGCGTGCCGGGCAAGAACCTGCAGCCCGTGGGCGGCCTTTCGCTGGTGGCCCGCTCGGTTCGGGCGGCGCGGGCGGCCAGCCTGGTGGATACGGTGCTGGTCTCGACGGACGATGCCGGGATCGCCGCCGAGGCCCGGCGGTTCGGCGCCCGGGTCGTGGACCGGCCTGCCGAACTTTCAGGCGATGCCGCCACGTCGGAAAGCGGTTGGCTTCACGCGCTTGAGGTTCTGCAGGCGGAGGGCGCGTTGCCCGAGCGCGCGGTCTTCCTGCAATGCACGTCGCCCTTCACCACCGGGCCGGACATTGATGCGACCTTGGCGGCGATGGAGGGGGTCGGCGCCGATTGCGCGCTGAGCGTCCGCCCCGATCACGGCTTTCTCTGGCGCCGCGACGCCAATGGCTTCGGCGAAGGTACGAACCACGAGGCCGGACAGCAGCGGCCCCGGCGGCAGGACCTGCCCCCTAGCTATCTCGAGACCGGGGCCGTCTATGCGGTCGCGGTTCAGGCATTCCGCCGAGTCGGGCGCCGTTTTTGCGGCAAGGTCGCGCTGCACGTCGTGGATCATCCGCCGCTGGAGATCGATACGCCCGCCGATCTGGCGATGTGCAACCTCTGGGCCCGCCGGGCGGAGGCGACCGCGCCCGACCGTGCGCGGCTGCAGGCGGTGCGGGCGCTGATCATGGATTTCGACGGTGTGCATACCGACGACCGCGTGCTGGTGAGCGAGGCTGGAGAGGAAGCGGTGCGCACCTCGCGCGGTGACGGGCTGGGGCTGGCGCGGCTGGGGGCCGAAGGGCGCGTGGCGCGCCTGATCGTCAGCAAGGAGCGCAATCCAGTGACCCTGCGGCGCGCCGAAAAGCTCGGGATCGCGGCCCTCACCGCCATCGACGACAAGGTGGCCGCGATCGAAGGTTGGCTCGCGGAGGCCGGGCTGGATTGGGGTGCCGTGCTTTATATTGGCAACGACGTGAACGATCTGCCGGCCCTGCGCCGCGCCGGCCTGTCCGCCTGCCCAAGCGATGCGAACGACGCGGTTCTGGCGATGGCGGATTGGGTGGTGCCGGCGCCCGGCGGCCGCGGCGCCCTGCGGCATCTGGCCGACGCGCTGGTCGAGGCCGGGCATTGAGCGGCTTCGCCCCCTTCGCCGGGGCGACCGTGGTTGTGGGCGGCAACGGGCCCTCGCTGGCGCAGGTGCCGCGCGGCGTGGTTCTGCAGGGCGACCGGATCGTCCGGGTGAACAACTTTTTCTTCGAGACCGCCTTTCATCTTGGGCCGCGGGTCGATCTTGCCTATGTCGCCGGCGATCCCCGGGTCTCGCCCTTCGTGTTCCGCACGCTGCGACGGGCGGCGGGCGACTACGACGTGCGGGGATGGTCGGCACATCTCCCACGGGTGATCTCGGCCGGGCATCGGCATTTCGGGCCGGGTTACGTGCCAGCACCGTCGCTCTACCCGGAGCTGGACCGCGCGGTAAGCGCGTTGAAATCGCGGCACAAGGCGCGGCCGACAGGTGGCGTGATGGCGATCCTCATGGCGCAGGCGCTTGGCGCGACGCGGGTGATCCTGTGCGGGATCGACCTCTATCACGGGCCGTCCCGCTACCATTACCGACCGGGCCGTCATCAGCGCGACCTGATGGGTGCCAATCTGAACGACCGGGGTTATGATCTCGACCAGCACGATCCAGACCTGGACAGGGCGATCCTGGGGCTGTTGGCGGAACGCCCCGACCTGACGCTGTTGAACGGATCGGGCGCGCCAGCCCTCGAAGGGTTGATGGACCAAGCGCCGGTGCGCGACGGCGCGGCCATCGTCGTGCACGACAAACCGGCGCAGATGGATTGGGAGAGCCGGGCGGGGCTCTATCCGGTGGCTCTTCTGAAGGCCCTGCGATCGGGCCGCGCCTGGCAGCGGCGGCTGACCGACCGGCTGCGCGGAACCTGAGGGAAATGCCTGCCGGGCCTTGCATGGCCGAGCCCCCGGGCGGCATGTGCAGTCATGAAACGCTCTGATCGAAAGCTGAACGAATGCGAAACCTTGTGCGGCGGATGGCCGAGATGCCGGGGATCGGCCCGGCGGTCAAAAGCATGTGGCGGTTGAAGAACGGCATCATGACGAACATGCCGATGGTCTCGCCCGGGGAACGGCGGCGTATTGCGCAGCTGGAGCGTGTGCTGACGCGCTTCGAGGCGGAGACGAAGGCGGGATCAAGCAGATGACGGCTGCCGAGGGCCTCTTGCCGGACGACCCCGAGCGCATGCCGGCGCAGGGAAGATCTGCTGGCGATGGAACAAATGCGCCGCATATCCTGCTTCCCTTTTTCGACGATACCTCCGTCATGTTCGCCTCGGCGATGAAACGGCTTCTGCAAGCCGCAGGCTGGCGCGTGACGACCGGGTGGCAAACCCAGCGTTCGGCACTTTCCTACAGGCAGCTTTTGGCGCATCTGCCGCAGGGGCCCGATCTGATGCTGCCGGATACTGCCTCCTACGCCGATCTCGGCTTTCTGGCGGAGTTCGATGCTGTCGCCGTTTGCAGGATGGATCGCGGACTGGTCGCGCGACTGAAGGATCCCACGTTCCGCCACGTAGCGGGACGGCCCTGCTTCATGGCCTTCCTGCCGGGGCTAGAGCTGACGCCAAGCCGGGGCCTTCAGAACCGGGCAATGTTCGACGCGCTCTTCCTCGTCGAGGAACGGCAGCGGTACTTGCTGCGGTCCTTCCCCCAAGCCGGATTGCTGGGGCAGCAGAGCGTGCATCTCGGCCATCCGTATTTTCAGAGGCGGCCACGCTCGGAACGCGCGCGCAAGGACATCTACTTCTTCACGCAGGCCATTTCGCCCGCTACGAAGCAATCTCGCGCTTTCATCTGCAGGATGCTGGCTGCAATGGCTCGGCGCCACCACGACAGGCGCGTGGTGGTCAAGCTCCGCCATCTGCCCGAGGAGAACACCGAGCATGTGCATCGGGAGCGGTGGAGCTACCCCGATCTTCTCGAACGGCTTCCGGATCGGCCCGCCAACCTCGTTCTGTCCGCATGCGGCATGGCGGAGGCGATCGAGAAGGCTAGCGTGGCGCTGACCTGCACCTCCACCGCGGCCATCGATACGGTGGGCGTCGGCGTGCCGACGATGCTCTATCTCGATTACCCCCATCGCGGGATCGACGCGCTCAACGCACCGACGCGGGCGATGTTCGAAGGCAGCGGCCTGGTGTGCGGATTGGACGACATCCTGAATCTGCGCGCCGTGCCGCCGAATGAGGATTGGCTGAAGGGCATGTTCGCCGCTTCGGATCTTCCGGCCGCCATGGCAGACGCGTTGGAGCAGTTCCGCAAGCGGCCCGTTGCCGTCGACCGGGTCGTTCGGCCGGAGGCGGAACAGGCTCCACGCGCGCGCGCCAAGGCCCGTTAGCGCCCCGCGGCGAGCCGCCTGGCCCGGAGGCGCAAGCCTGCGGCCATCCGGCGCCAAGGACTCGTGATGACGGCGGGCGTCGGCTCTCCGAGCAGGTCCATCGCGCGGTGGCCTTGGCCCTGGGAGAGCAGGGCGCGATGCGCCAGCCTGCGGGCGTTCTGGGAGCTCGGGGTATCCTGCAGAACCTCAAGGCAGATCTCGACGCTGGCGGCGAAGTCACCCTGATCGTAGAGGCGGCGGGCCACCGAATAGCGGGCCCGCGGGATGCCGCGCGGGGTCGGCTCGCCAAGGATCGCCGGTGCCTCGGCTTCCCGGCCAAGCCGCAGGAGCGCACGGTGAGCAAGGGTGCGGGCGCGTCGAGAGGTTGGCGTGTCGTCCAGCACTTCCAGGCAGACCTCGATGCAGTAGCCGAATTCTTGCAGTGCATAGAGCTTCTGCGCGGTGGCGACGCGAGCGGTGGCGACCTCTCCCAGTGTGCTGCCGATGACGAAGTGGCGGTGCAGGCGCCGCCGGGCGGCCTCCATCATGGGATCGGGGTCGTCGAGCAGCGCGTCGGTGCCGGCCGTGCCACCAAACGGATCGGTCTCAAGGCGCGCGGGATGCATCGCGCCGCTGATGAAGGCGATCCGGGCGGTGGGGTCACCGGCCGTTCGCCCGGTGCCGTGGATGTAATGCGCGAGCGCGATGGGAATGCGGTTGGAATTCTCGAAGGGCCGAAGAGCGGCGAAGACCGCTTCGGTGGCATGGGCCCGCACGGGGATCCCGAAGATCGCATGCGCCGTGAAGAGCCCCGTGGAGAACAGGCTGTGCACGGCGGCCGGCCGGGTATGCTGCATATGGCCCTCCAGCAGTCCCGGCGCCTCCAGAATGTCGAACTCGAGCCCGCGGGCGACGCCTTCGGCACGCAAACCTCGCAAGTAGCCCCGCCCCGCCGTTGGATGCGGCTTGAAGAGCAGCCGCGCCTCCGGGGTCTCTCCCAGGGCAACTTCCATCGCATCGCAGTAGAGCGCGATCTCCTCGTCCCGCGTCATGAGGCCGAGGCCGGAGAGGTACTGGCCCAGAAACAGGCTCGCGCCTTCCAGCGAGGGCGGCGCATCGGCCGGTTCCGGAAACGCCTCCTTGAGAAGGTCGGTGAGCGCCGGCATCGGGATCACATGAGCAGCCACGCCGTGCTCTGCCAGCAAATGCGGAGCCAGCCCAGGCACCAGATCGAGGTAGTCGAGCCGCGCGATCCGCCCGCCGATCCCGGCGGAAAGCTCATCTCGCGTGGGGCCATAGACCATCACGCCATCGGCATAGACCTCGATCCGGGCGGCGGCGAAGAGCCCCGCGAGCGTTCGCGCCGGCGGCACCTGGATCGATTCCAGCACGAGCCGGTCGACCCGTTCGACGCCAAGTGCCCGCCGCAAAATCGCAGCCTGGGATTCGACCAGAATGGCCGAGTTCGGACGTTTGCCATTGGGCGGGATGACAAGGCCAGATCAGCGCGTTGCAATGTACGACCTCGTCGAACCGCGCGGCAACCATGGGGGAGGATCGGCAGAACTCCAACAAGGCCGTATCAATCTCGGCCTCGACCGAGTGAACGCTGACGAGGAGGATGCGCCGGCCCGATCGGGCATCGCCGTCGAGCCGGGCCATCAGGGTGAAAAGCCCGAAGAGCGTCGAGACTTCGCACAGGGTCGTCGTCATGCCATCAGGCCCTCGATCAGCGCGCGTCGCTGGGGGTCGATCCCGCCGAAGGCGGCCGCAAGCTCGGCCTGCGGAAGATCGGCGAGGATCGCCCGGCTTCGGGAGAGGAATTCCGCCAGCACGTTTGGCTCCAGCCTTGCACGCCGGTCGTGGTGCATCGCGATCAGCGCCAGAAGCTGACGCAGCGCCTTGGGCAGGAACTCTGTCCTGCCACGTTCCCGTAACATTGCGATTACATCGACGAGCACGATGAGGAAATCGAGCTGCCGCACGTCGCCGACGCTGGTGAGGCTGGTGGCGATCCCGCGCCGGTAGAGGTAGCCGAACTCCTCCACGACCATCGCGGACCCTTCGAGAAGGTGCATCTCCCATGTGGTCAGGCGGTCTTCGGCGGAGCGCGTTTCGGAGAAGCGAAGGCCGCCCTCGTGCCACAGTTTGGTGCGGCTGAGGCCCATGGGCGAGAAGGGATAATCGACGAGAGTGGCCGTGTCTCCGGGAAGGATCGCCGTATCGGGCGGAAAGGGCACGCCTGGGCGGGGATAGGGCGCGCGGACCAGCTCGCGCTCTGTTCCAGTGGCCTTGATATGATGGCAGCGTACGAAATCGACCTCGTGCGCCTGCATCGCGGCGCCAAGTACTTGATAGTAGCTTGGGGAGACCCAGTCGTCGCCGTCCATGAAGCCGATCAGCCCGGTTCTGACCTTGTCCACGGCATGATTTCGCGCGGCCCCCGGTCCAATGTTCTGCGGCAGGTCGATGGCGGTCACGGCAGGATGCGCCGCGGCGAATTCGGCTTGGACGATGCCGGTGGCATCGCTGGAGGCATCGTTGACGAGGATCAGCGCGGCGCCGTCTGCCAGGGCCGGCAGGCAGCTGAGCAACGCGACGTCGAGCGTGTCTTCGGCTTGGAACGCGGTGACGATGATCGTGAGGTCGCAGAGCACACCTTGCGGTAAGGCCAGGTTGGATCCGATCATCGTGTGGTCGCCATCGCGGATTGGTCCTTGCCGGTTCGGAGAGGCCGAACCTGGCGCGTCGTTCATACCATAATGGCTGGAAAGTAAAGCGAGGCTTCGGAGCCGTGCCTCAGAGGCGGCGCCGCAGCGCGCGCAGCCCGTAGCGCCAGAAGTAGCGCGATGCCGTAAGGATCGGCAGGCCTTCGACCTTGTGCAAAACGTGCCAGGTTGCCATCGCTGCCTTCATCTTGTTGCTGGAGAGCGAGCCGGGATGCACGCGGTAGGCTGCCAGCACCTGCATGTCGCCGATCGCGGCCCCTTGGGCCCGCAGGAGACTGAGCCACAGGGCGTAATCCTGCCTGCGGCGCAGAGGCGGCATCTCGACCTTTCCGAAGACGGCGGTGTCGTAGGCCGCGGTCAGGCAGCCGATGGGGTTTCCGCGCAGGGCCTCAGCGTATGTCACGCTGGGGGGAACGCGCACGTCGGCAAGGTGGCGCCCTTTGGCGTCGATCCGCCGGTAGGAGGCATAGACCATCCCGGCGCCGGCGCGGAAGAGGGCCATCTGCCTGGCGAGCTTCTGGGGATACCAGAGGTCGTCGGCGTCGAGAAAGGCGATGTAACGGCCCCGGGCGCGGCGCAGGGCAGCGTTGCGCGCCGCCGCGGCCCCGGTGCCGCCCGTCGCGGCATCGAGCCTGATGCAGACGAGCCGGGGATCCTGGCGGGCCAGCTCTTCGAGGATGGCGGCCGTGCCGTCGGTGGAGCCGTCATCGACGATGATTGCTTCCCAATCCCGGAAGGTCTGGGCGCGGATCGAGGCGATCGCCTCGGCGACGAAGGCGGCGGCATTCCGCGCGGGCATGATGACCGATACTGCGGGCGGGCCAGGCGGCGGGTCGGCCGCAGCCCTGCCCATGCCAATGCTTGGATCATCTTCCATGCAACACGTTTCCCGCCGCCAGTTCGCCATTGTTTGCGGTGGGTGCGGGCCCCGGGTCAATGCCCCGGCGGGCCATGGAGCGGCGACTCGACGCCGGTGCGCAGGGCATTACCATCGCATCGGTTCACCGGGGCGTCTGCGATGTTGCATATCCTGACCTATCGCACCGTCCTCAGCCGCGAGGCTCTGAGCCTAGGGGGCGTGCCACGCGGACTTCTCTGGCGGGGGTTGGCCATCGCACCGCCCATCCGACCCCTGCAGCGCAGCTTCTGGCGGCTGTTCGGCCGGATCTTCTTCGAGCAGTCCTTGCCGCGCTACCTGATCGCGCTGGTGCCGTTTCCCATCGCTATGGCGATCTGGCCGGAACTGGCCCTGCCGATCGCGCAGGCGCCGCTGGCGATGTTCGCGCTGATCTACGTGGTCGAGACGAACGTGCTTTCGGTCTCGACCCCCGAAAAGCGACGGGCGGTGCTGGACGAGGTGGAGGCGGCGCGGCGGATCGACAGGTTGCGGGTGCGCGGGGCCGACATCCTGACCCGGATCGCGGCCGGCCGGGATCTGCGGGAAGGCGCGCTGCACCTTGCGGTAGAGCAATCGCCGCTGGCCCGTATCGCGCCGCTCACTCTGGTTTCCGTGCAGGTGGCCCTTCCCGCGCCGCACGTGCTGGACCTGGACGACGCCGAATGCGCGCTGATCGCGCAGCGGCTTTTCGGTGGCGAATTGCGGGAGGAAGACCTGCACCTCGCCAATCTGCGCGAAAACACGTTCCTCCGCAGCGTCGAACTGGAGGCGCGAGCGATCTCGGCGCACGCGCGGCTGGCAGCGCGAGCCGAGAGGCGCGCCGCGTCCTAGCGGGCGTCGGGGAGGCTGTCGAGGATCGCCTCGGCGGCGGCGCGGGGGTCGCTGGCGCGCCAGACGGGCCGGCCGACCACGAAGTGGTCCGCGCCGGCGGCCAGGGCATCCGTCGGGGTGGCGACGCGCTTCTGATCGTCGGACGCAGCCCCTTCGGGGCGGACGCCTGGGGTGACGATCAGCCGGCCGGCCGCGCCCGGCAGAGCGCGGATGGCGGCCGCTTCGTTCGGTGAGGCGATGACACCGTCGGCCCCGGCTTCGAAGGCCCGGGCGGCCCGCTCGACCACGAGATCGCCCAGATCGCCGGGCCGGATCATTGCGGCGTCCAGATCGGCCCGGTCCGCCGAGGTGAGGATGGTGACCGCGAGGATCTTCAGCCCCGAAGCGCCAGCGCCCTCGCGCGCCGCCCGAACGACCGATGGATCGCCATGAACCGTGAGGAATTCCAGATCGAACCGGTTGAGGCCGCGCACCGCCGCTTCCACGGTCGCGCCGATGTCGAAGAGCTTCAGGTCGAGGAAAATGCGCTTGCCGTGATCCTCGGTCAGCTCGTTGGCCAGGGCGAGGCCGCCGCCCGTGAGCATCCCGAGCCCGATCTTGTAGAAGCACACCCGTGGCCCAATCCGCCGCGCCAGCTCCAGCCCGGTGAGGGCATCGGCCACGTCGAGGGCGACGATCATCCGGTGATCGGCCTTTGAAGGGGCCGCACCGGCCGGCATCGCAGTGGCTGGCATCGGCATGGCAGGGCTCCGTGCGGCTTCGGCGTTGGCTGTGCCGGAAACCGCCCTGCGACGCAAGGCGCGGAACCGCGGCAGCGGGCCGGGGTTGAAGATCGACATCGACCCGAAGGAGCAATGCGATGCCCACCACCCCATCGGCCCGAAGCGATCGCGCAGGTTCACCGAGCCTGGCCATTCCGCTGGCCATCGTCGCCGTGGCGGCATTGGCGGCGATCGCCTTCTTCGTGGCCATAGGCGGCGGCGAGGAAGAAACCGCAACGGAGGCGGAAAGCGGCACGATTGCGGATCAGCCGACCGGGGCCGGAACCAACGCCGACGGCCTGATCGACGCACCGGCGACCTCTTCCGATGGTCTGGGCGGCGGCGATCCCGAGGCGGAAGGTGCCGATCCCGAGGTGGCTCCGAACGAGGCTGCCATCGCTGAAGGCACGGCAGATGCGCCCAGCGACACGTCTGGGCCCGACTCCGCCCCGAATGCGGAGGCGGCGCCCGCGCCCGAGGCTGCGGATGGAGAAGGCACAGCGAACGAGACAATGCAGGAAGCGGTCGAACCCTCACAAGGCGCGGCCGACAACGAGATCGTCACCGACCCGGACGGCGGCGGCGCCCCAGTGGAACCCACCCCCTCCGGCCCAGAGGGCCGGGATGATGAAGCCCTGACGCCGGAGTAAGATGATGCAGAGCGATCCCAATGCACCGATGACTGACCGACCGGACCCCCCCCGCGCCCAACAGGAAGCCGCACCTCCCAAGGCGCACCCCGGCGCAGCCGCCGAAGGCGGCAGTATGATGGACCCTGCGGAGCGCGAGGACTACACCCCGGAAGAGCCTGCGGCGAACACTCAGAACAACGCGATGGTGCCGCCCACGGACGCAAAGAAGGCGCGTTCTCCGATGGCCATCGGCCTTGGTGTCATTGGCGTCATCGTTGTGGTACTTCTGCTGGTGACTTTCATCTGACCATCGGGCCCAGGGACTGACCTTGGGCCTTATTCCGCTGACTGAGCCGTCCACGCGGCAGAGCCGAAGAGGCAAGCCGGCGCTCTGCGCATCTTGCGTGCGCGATCGGCGAACCACATATCCTTTGCAGAAAGGCCCGTAACCGCCTGCGCCGGATGTCCGGGCACCGCATCTGACGGGCGCTTGTGCAAAAGGAGACGACCCATGAACTTGGAGAAGTTCACGGAGCGGTCGCGGGGCTTCCTTCAGGCCGCTCAGACGATCGCCATGCGGGAAAGCCATCAGAAGCTTACCCCCGAACACCTCTTGAAAGCCCTGCTGGACGACCCCGAGGGGTTCGCGAGCAATCTGATCAAATCCGCCGGCGGCGATGCCGCCCGGGTGCACGAAGACGTGGATCTGGCGTTGTCGCGTGTGCCGAAGGTTAGCGGCGATGCCGGGCAGACCTATCTCGACCAACCGACCGGGCGGGTGCTGGACGAGGCCGAGAAGATCGCCAAAAAGGCCGGCGACAGCTTCGTGCCCGTAGAGCGGTTGCTAACCGCTCTGGCGGTTGTGAAATCGAAGGCCAAGGATGCGCTAGAGGCCGGCGGCGTGAGCGCGCTGAAGATCAACGAGGCCATCAACGACCTGCGCAAGGGCCGCACCGCCGATACCGCGAGCGCGGAGGAAGGTTATGACGCGCTGAAGCGTTATGCCCGCGACCTGACCGAAGCGGCGCGCGAGGGGAAAATCGACCCGATCATCGGCCGCGACGAGGAAATCCGGCGCACCATGCAGGTGCTGAGCCGGCGGACGAAGAACAACCCCGTTCTCATCGGCGAACCCGGCGTCGGCAAGACGGCCATCGCCGAAGGTCTGGCGCTACGGATCGTCCATGGCGACGTGCCGGAAAGCCTGCGCAACAAGCGGCTGATGGCGCTCGACATGGGCGCTGTCATCGCCGGCGCCAAGTACCGCGGCGAGTTCGAGGAGCGGCTGAAGGCGATCCTTTCCGAGGTGACAGCGGCCGCCGGGGAGATCATCCTCTTCATCGACGAGATGCACACCCTCGTCGGTGCAGGCAAGGCCGACGGCGCCATGGATGCCTCCAACCTGCTGAAGCCCGCACTGGCGCGGGGCGAGCTGCATTGCGTGGGCGCCACGACGCTCGACGAGTATCGCAAGCACGTGGAGAAGGACGCGGCATTAGCCCGCCGGTTCCAGCCGGTGATGGTCGAGGAGCCGACCGTCGAGGACACGATCAGCATCCTGCGCGGCATCAAGGAGAAGTACGAGCTGCACCACGGCGTGCGGATCAGCGACAGCGCACTGGTTGCGGCGTCGACCCTGAGCCACCGCTACATCACCGACCGCTTCCTGCCGGACAAGGCCATCGACCTCATGGACGAGGCGGCCAGCCGTCTGCGCATGGAGGTCGACAGCAAGCCCGAGGAGCTGGACGCGCTCGACCGCGACATCATGCAAAAGCAGATCGAGGCCGAGGCGCTGAAGAAGGAAGACGACCAGCCCAGCCGCGACCGGCTGGAGAAGATCGAGACGGAGCTGGCCGACCTGATGCAGCGCTCCTCCGAGATGACGGCACAGTGGCAGGCGGAGCGCGACAAGCTGGCCCAGGCGCGGGACATCAAGGAACAGCTCGACCGTGCCCGCGTCGAGCTGGATGCGGCAAAGCGCGAGGGCAACCTGGCGCGCGCCGGGGAGCTTTCCTACGGCGTGATCCCGGGGTTGGAGAAGCAGCTTGCCGCGGCCGAGGAGGCGGAGAGCGACGTGATGGTCGAGGAAGCCGTGCGGCCCGAGCAGATCGCCGGGGTCGTGGAGCGGTGGACCGGCATCCCGATGTCGAAGATGCTGGAAGGCGAGCGGGACAAGCTGCTGCGCATGGAAGAAGAGCTTGGCCATCGCGTGATCGGCCAGCGTGCTGCGGTGACCGCCGTGTCGAATGCCGTGCGCCGTGCGCGGGCCGGCCTGAACGACGAGAACCGGCCTCTGGGCTCGTTCCTGTTCCTCGGCCCCACGGGCGTCGGCAAGACAGAGCTGACCAAGGCGTTGGCGGAGTACCTCTTCGATGACGACGGTGCGATGGTGCGCGTCGACATGAGCGAGTTCATGGAGAAGCACGCCGTCGCCCGACTGATCGGGGCGCCTCCGGGTTATGTGGGGTACGACGAGGGCGGCGTCCTGACCGAAGCCGTGCGGCGACGGCCCTATCAGGTGGTTCTCTTCGACGAGGTCGAGAAGGCGCATCCGGACGTATTCAATGTCCTATTGCAGGTCTTGGACGACGGCGTGCTGACCGACGGGCAGGGCCGCAAGGTCGATTTCAAGCAGACGCTGATCGTGCTGACCTCCAACCTCGGTTCTCAGGCGTTGAGCCAGATGCCCGACGGGGCCGATTCGACGCAGGCCAAGCGCGACGTGATGGATGCGGTTCGGGCGCACTTCCGTCCCGAGTTCCTGAACCGCCTGGACGAGACGATCATCTTCGACCGGCTGGCGCGCGGCGACATGGCCGGGATCGTCGAGATCCAGCTTGGCCGGCTTCAAAAGCGGCTGGCGGGGCGCAAGATCGGGCTGGAACTGGACGAGGGCGCCAAGGCCTGGCTGGCCGACGAAGGCTATGACCCGGTGTTCGGGGCTCGGCCCCTGAAGCGGGTCATCCAGCGGGCGCTGCAGGACCAGTTGGCCGAGATGCTGCTGTCGGGAGATGTGCGCGACGGAGACACTGTGCGGGTCGGAGCGGGCGCCGACGGGCTGATCGTGGGCGACCGGGTAAGCCGGTCTGCCAGGGAGGTGCCGCAGGAAGCCGTGCTGCACTGATTGCGGGGGGGCAGCGGAACGAAGAAGGGCCGCGCCAAGTGCGCGGCCCTTTTCACGTGGACAGGCGGTGCGCCTCAGGCAGAACGGCGCGAACGGACCAGTCCAAGCCCGCCGAGACCTGCCAGCAGGAACAGGCCAGCCGCAGGCAGCGGCACGGGCACCGGCACGATTTGGCCGTACGCCACCGGCAGCACGGTCTTGTATCCGGCGATGCCATCGGCTTCGCCCGGCGCCATCCCGACGGGACCCAGCGAAAGCCCGTGGATGATGATCTCACGCATGGTCAGCGGCAGCAGGCTGCTGATGTCGAACTTGTCGTCAGGATCGTCGGTCAGAATATTGTCGCCGAAGATCGCCGCATCCGTCAGGTCGTACAGGTAGCTGAACGAGATGTTGCCGTCAGCGGTCATCGGGAACATGCCCGTCTCGGGATCCGACAACGGCACGACGATTGGGCCGTAGCTGGGGAATGCCTCCAGAAGCTCGATGAAACCGTCGCCATCCCCCCTGGCATCGTCGGCCAGCGTGGGCTCGATGGATTGCTTGTTGCTACCGTCTTCGTTGAAGGCGCCGTGGATGTGCTGCACGTGCAGCTGGTTCGGCTCCAGCCCCATGAGCTGCATGTCGAAGGCCAGCGTCTGTGCGGTGGTATCCACCGTCAGCATCGCCGAACCCGTCACGCCGGACCCGTTCAGGGGTTCGATCTCGGCCATGTAGCTGTTCACATGGGCTGCCATCGCCATCGCCGGCAGGGTTGCAACCGCAGCCGTCGTACCCAGAAGTTTTATCATTCTCATCACTCTCTCCGTCATTCGGTTCTCGTTGGCGTTCCTCCGGACCGGAGGTTCGCGTGTAACGAGTTACGGGGCCCTCGGAAGAAAGTTGCAAAACGGTTAAAGGAAATTGGATGCTGGTTGCCGCCATGCGGTGGGGCAGACAAGAAAACGCCCCCAGCCACTGGGACCGGGGGCGCGTGTTCGGCTCGAAGGCGCGACTTACATCGCGGGCATCAGCACCGTGTCGATCACATGGATGACGCCATTCGACGCTTCGATGTCGGCGGTCGTTACGTTTGCGTTGCCTACCATGACCGGGTCGGTCGAGATCTCGACGTCGGAACCTTCGACCGTGGTTGCCATCATGCCGTCGGACAGGTCGCCTGACATCACCTTGCCCGAAACGACGTGGTAGGTGAGGATCGCGGTCAGCTGATCCTTGTTCTCTGGCATCAGCAGAGTGTCGACGGTACCGTCGGGCAGTGCCGCGAACGCCTCGTCCGTCGGCGCGAAGACGGTGAACGGCCCTTCGCTCTTCAGGGTTTCCACCAGGCCAGCCGCCTCGGCGGCGGCCAGCAGCGTGGTGAAGCTGCCAGCCTCGGCGGCTGTCTCCACGATATCCATGGAGGCATCCTGGGCGAAGGCCGAAGTGGCAAGGGTGGCGGAAGCGGCGAGCGCGATGAACGTTCTGCGAATCATATCGTATCTCCCAAAGTTGGACTGCGGCGTCAGGTCGAGCCGCACTGTTCCAGGCCGGCATATAGTCCTCGATTGAAGAGGGGCATTCCGCCGATGCCGCAGCGCGTGCCTTGAACCCGAAGGCAGGGCTGCTAAGCGCGTAGGGCGCGACGGGACCAGTCAACAAATGGTGAATTCACGTGAGTCCGCAGCCTCTGGCAGCCGGACCGACGGCCCTCAATCGAACCCGAGCGCCTCTCGGACGATGCCGTCGAGAAGCTCTTCGACGTTCTGCATGGAGCCCTCCGGCATCGCGCGGTAACCGGCAATCGTCTCGCCGGGGGCGTCGCTGAGCGCGTAGGCGAAGATGTCGTAAGGACAGAACTGGATGTTCCGCGGATCCGCCTCCATCGCCATGCGCGAGACGGCTGCCGAGCAGAAGCTTATCACTTGTGCGCCCTGATACAGAACGATTTCCGAGCCGACATCGCCGCGCGTCCGTTCCAGCATCTCGCCGACATGGGAGGTGTTGTCGACCACCAGGCCACGGCCAATGATCGCGTTCTCGATGCCGAAGACGACGTCTTCGAGGCTGTCCTGCGTGGTGTAGAATACGCCACCGTCCTGGAGGATCGGTTCCTGTGCAATCGAGGGGCCTGCACACAGGCACACGGCAAAGAGGATCGAACGTAGGGGCATGGCGTTTCGGTCCCGTTGCTTTGTCAAACGTCATGGTGACAGATGTGGGGAAGCCGGGCGAGGTTTTTTCGCCACGCCTGACGTAAACGAAACACCGCCCGGATAGGGTGCGTTGAACAGAGTATCGTGGGCAAATCCGCGAGAGGTTTGGGATATTGCCTGTCCGGGCGCTATATCCGCGTAAGAGGAGAGTCTGATGCGCCGCAGCAAGACCGCCCTGACATGGGCCGACGTGACACCCCAGAGTGATTATCTGAACCGCCGCCAGATCATGGCCGCCGGAGGCAGCGCCTTCGGGCTTGGCCTTTTCCCGGGCAGCGCGGGCGCGGTTGGGGCATTCTCGACGGATGAAGAGCCCACCAGCTTTGAGGACGCGACGTCCTACAACAACTTCTACGAATTCGGGGTCGGCAAGGAAGACCCCAAGCGCTATGCTGGGCAGCTGACGACCGAACCCTGGCCCGTCGAGATCGGCGGCCTCGTCGATAGGCCGGGGACGTATGATTTCGCCGATCTGGTCGGCGATGCGCCGATCGAGGAACGGATCTATCGCCTGCGCTGCGTCGAGGCGTGGTCCATGGTCATTCCATGGCAGGGCTTCGAGCTTCGGCATCTGCTTGAACGGGTCGGCGTGCAGCCCTCCGCCAAATACGTGGCGTTCGAGACGGCGTTCCGCCCCGAAGAGATGCCCGGCGTGCGCATCCCGGTGATCGACTGGCCCTACCTGGAGGGGCTGCGACTGGACGAAGCCATGCATCCTTTGACGATCATGGCGACTGGCATGTACGACCGGGCGCTGCCGAACCAGAACGGTGCGCCCCTGCGGCTCGTGGTGCCATGGAAGTATGGCTTCAAGTCCATCAAGTCGATCGTCCGGATCAGCCTGACCGAGGAGGAGCCGC
>CAWHXG010000001.1:0-622500 GCA_963833235.1 uncultured Alphaproteobacteria bacterium | reverse complement strand
GACATAGATCTACCTCTTTTGCATCCTTCGGGATGCCTCGGAGGCAAGGTCGACTGTGAAGCCGTACCGTGAGGGGCGGTGGAGTGATCAGAAGTGAGAATGTTGACATGAGTAGCGATAAACAGAGTGAGAGACTCTGTCGCCGAAAGTCCAAGGGTTCCTGCTTAAAGCTAATCTGAGCAGGGTGAGCCGACCCCTAAGGCGAGGCCGAAAGGCGTAGTCGATGGGAACCAGGTTAATATTCCTGGGCCAGGAGATGGTGACGGATCCCGAGGGTAGTTTCATCTTATCGGATTGATGAGGCTGCTTAGGGGTTCCTGGAAATAGCCCTCCATGAGATCGTACCCTAAACCGACACAGGTGGACTGGTAGAGCATACCAAGGCGCTTGAGAGAACTGCATTGAAGGAACTCGGCAAAATGCCTCCGTAAGTTCGCGAGAAGGAGGCCCCGTTCGTAGGCAACTATGGGCCGGGGGCACAAACCAGGGGGTGGCGACTGTTTACTAAAAACACAGGGCTCTGCGAAGTCGCAAGACGACGTATAGGGTCTGACGCCTGCCCGGTGCCGGAAGGTTAAAAGGAGGAGTGAGAGCTCTGAATTGAAGCCCCGGTAAACGGCGGCCGTAACTATAACGGTCCTAAGGTAGCGAAATTCCTTGTCGGGTAAGTTCCGACCTGCACGAATGGCGTAACGACTTCCCCGCTGTCTCCAATGCAGACTCAGCGAAATTGAATTCCCCGTGAAGATGCGGGGTTCCCGCGGTCAGACGGAAAGACCCCGTGCACCTTTACTACAGCTTCACACTGGCATTAGGTCAGCGATGTGCAGGATAGGTGGTAGGCTTTGAAACGTGGACGCCAGTCTGTCGTGGAGCCACCCTTGAGATACCACCCTTCGCTCGCTTGATGTCTAACCGCGGTCCGTTATCCGGATCCGGGACCCTGTGTGGCGGGTAGTTTGACTGGGGCGGTCGCCTCCTAAAGCAGTAACGGAGGCGCGCGATGGTGGGCTCAGGTTGGTCGGAAATCAACCGTCGAGTGCAATGGCAGAAGCCCGCCTGACTGCAAGACTGACAAGTCGAGCAGAGTCGAAAGACGGCCATAGTGATCCGGTGGTCCCGAGTGGAAGGGCCATCGCTCAACGGATAAAAGGTACGCCGGGGATAACAGGCTGATACTGCCCAAGAGTCCATATCGACGGCAGTGTTTGGCACCTCGATGTCGGCTCATCACATCCTGGGGCTGGAGCAGGTCCCAAGGGTACGGCTGTTCGCCGTTTAAAGTGGTACGTGAGCTGGGTTTAGAACGTCGTGAGACAGTTCGGTCCCTATCTGCCGTGGGTGTAGGAGACTTGAGAGGAGTTGCCCCTAGTACGAGAGGACCGGGGTGAACGATCCACTGGTGGACCAGTTGTCGTGCCAACGGCAGTGCTGGGTAGCTATGATCGGACAGGATAACCGCTGAAAGCATCTAAGCGGGAAGCCCCCCTCAAAACAAGGTCTCCCCTTGAGGGCCGTGGAAGACCACCACGTCGATAGGCCGGAGATGTAAGTGCAGCAATGCATTCAGTTGACCAGTACTAATCGCCCGATTGGCTTGATCTGATCCAGTAGAAGACAGACTTTGCACTGTCCTCAAATGCATCCTTGGACAACATAAAGCGCCCTGCAAAAGCGCCAACGCTGAGCGTTTCTTTCCCGGTTTGGTGGCCATAGCGCGAGCGAAACACCCGATCCCATCCCGAACTCGGCCGTTAAGCGCCGCCGCGCCGATGGTACTGCGTCTCAAGACGTGGGAGAGTAGGTCACCGCCAGACCTGGTAAGAAACGCATATCTCTCTAACGATGTCACAATACATACCGATCAGGACGAAATATGGCGCGGGGTGGAGCAGCCCGGTAGCTCGTCAGGCTCATAACCTGAAGGTCGTAGGTTCAAATCCTACTCCCGCAACCAAATAAACACGCGTTTCCAGACGCTTGAACGCCGCCCTCCGGGGCGGCGTTTGCGTTTCCGCCGCCCGTGGAAGCACTGCGGAAGCAAGAGGGGCCGAAGTCCTTCATATCGCTTCGTAAATCGGTGCCTGCGATGACCGTTGCTTCCAGTGCGCCTCGATCGGGATCATCGCATCGATACCGGCCGGGATCCCGCTGCCAAAGGCGAGCTCTCGAACATCGACCGCGACGACATCCAGTACCGGCCGCTCTTCGGTCATGAGCACGAACTCAGTGATCCTTCCTGGCGGGCAGTCCCTCGAGGCCGGGTAAATGAGCGCGAGTTGCTTGCAGCGGTAGCGACTGGCGTAGGCGTTTATCTGATACGCGTCGCCGCTCGAGACGCCGGAGTTCGCTTCGCCGAGATCGAGGCGTTTCCACTTTGCATCGAGGATGGCGATCGTCTCATCTCCGCTCTGAATGGCGATGTCGGGACGCAGCAGGAAGCCGGCCGTCGCGAGGTTCTTCACAGGGCTCTGGAGCCCGACGGAAACGCGACCACCATGCTGCGGCTGACAGGCGTGCCGGATGCGCAGTCCGAGTACCGTCTCGAAGAGCTTTTCCATGTTGAACAGCAGCGCTGAACCAGCTGCCTCGCCGATGCGAACATCCGGGTATAAGCCGGACAGCAGCCAGTGGGCCCGCGCAAACACCAGCTCCCAGGTCCGGATGGTCCGATCAAACCGCAGTGCGCCGATGCCGCGAACCGTAACCCGACGATCGCTCACCTCGTCGAAGCGATGGAGGAGCGCCGCGACCATCGCCCGGGTCCTCGGGCTCAGCGCGAACCCGAGGAGGATTCGCAGGACGCCCTTCAGCGCTTGATTGTATGGGTTGTCGATGCTGCGCTCGTCGAAGCGACAGAGCAGACGAGAACGGTCGAAGGCGTTCGCGCGCAGATGCTCGGTGAGTTCGAGCCGCCCACGGATGGCATGGAGGTTTTCCGTTCTCTCGGAGAAGCGGGCGATGGCCCCGCCGCGGAGCGCGGACTTCACCTGGCCACAGAAATCCTCGATGAAGACGTCCAGGAGGTGGCTGTGCTGCCGCCCGAGGTCGGCATCGCCAACCCTCTTCGGCCCAAACTCCCCGGCGCGCGAAAGCATGGCCACCAGAAGGCCCCGCATGTCTTCGCTGCTATCGCCGCCGTAGTCGATCTTTGGCAGGATTTCGATTGCCAGCTGCTCGGTTTGTAGGACCCCGCAGAACGGCCCGAACTTCAATGACCGATGGCCCCACGTGAGGACCCCCGGTGGCAGACGTCCGGCGAGTTTCGCGATCCCTTCTGCCTCGAGCTCGCTTATCTCGCCGGCCGGGCCGATGCTGACGCCCTCCCTCTCTCGGAAGGTCAGGCGCCTCATTCCGGTGGCTCGTAGATCTTCCGGATTGCGTCCGGGGTGATGTCGTCTTCCCGAATGATCTCGAACGCCTCGCCGTCCCCGATTTCGGTCGGGTCCGCCTTCGGAAAGAGCACGGCAGCACTTTGCGCACGCGCCCGGACCAATTGCAGCTCCTCCTCCACCGCCTGGTCGGCGAGGACATATCGGATTTGCCGCCAGTCGTCGTAGAACGCCTCTTGCAGGAACGGCAGTATCTCCCGCGCAAATACACGGCGCAGCTCGTCGAAGGACTTCACGTGGTAGAAGTAGCTGTGGCCGAGGGTCTGGTCGCGATGCAGCAGGCGGGACAGGCGGGCATTTATGGCCTGCAGAAGCTGACGCAGGTCGATCGCGTTGCCCTCACCGTCATCGATCGATTCAAGCAGTTCCGGCTTCGGCGTGAGTTCCTCGAACCGAAACCGGCGCCGTAAGGCGCTGTCGAGCAGAGCGATCGAGCGGTCCGCGGTGTTCATGGTGCCGATCACGTCGACATTCGCGGGCACCCCAAAACGCTCGCCGGAGTAGGGAAGCGTCACTTCCAAGCCCTTGCAGCTCGCCGCGCGGTTGCCCGACGCATTGATGCGGATCCGCTTGTCCAGCTCGACAAGCGTGATGAGCTCGCCGAAGACCTTGGCGACGTTTCCGCGATTGATCTCGTCGATGAAGAGGGCGAAGCGCTTGTCCGGCGAGCGCCGGGCCCGATCGCAAAGCCGCCTCAACACTCCCGGCCGCACCTCGTAGGTGACAGAGCCGTTCTCCGTGACGGGTCGAATTCCCTCAACGAAGTCCTCGTACGCGTAGCTCTGATGGAACGTTACAAGCTCAAAGCGATCACCGGCCTCGTCCTGGTATCGCGGCAGATAGTCGTTCTTCAGGCGGTAGGTTTTGCCGGTACCCGGAGGGCCGTAGAGTATGAGGTTCAGGGGCGGCGCGAGTTTCTTTGGAGATGCATCCCCAGACCCGGCGTCGTCCCCCGGCGTAGTAGCGCCCGATACGATAGGTGGCAGCGTCTTCCATAGGCGCTCCAGGGTGCGGGCAGCCTTTGACTTGATCTCGATTCCGGAAGACTGCGGGTTCCATTCCTGGCCGGGCTCGCGGCTTTGCAGCTGTTCAAGCGGGACGATTTCGTCCGTCGTTGCGTCGCGGACGAAGTCGAATGCCACGTCAACGAAACGGGTCGTCTCGCCGGCGTCGGCGCGGGACTGTTCCCAGTGCTCCGCTTCATAGGGTGCGCGCGTGATTTTTCCGGCCGCCACTACGCCTTTCGGAGGATTGCCGGTGCGAACCAGAAAGACGCGGTCACCCTCGCGCGGCTTGCCCGAGCTGCAGCGCCAGCGGTTGTCGGCCTTCTCCCCGCTGATCGTCGTGGCGCGGTCGGCCGCGAGTGTGTCCCAGGTCCATTTGGATGGGTTCCAGCTGAGTAGCCAGTTCTTCGTCTGGTTCTTCCACTGGGCCTCGAACTCTTCCTGGTAGAAATCGATGTCCGCGCCATGCTCTTCTTCAAGTCGGCGGCGCAGCTCGAGCAACGCGCGGTCGATCTCGACAGTGCTCCACTTCTTGATCCCCTTCTCCGGCGTGTCTCCGAAGCCGGCAAGGATCAGGCGCTTATCGCCCTCAGAACTGATTCGCTCAAAGGTATCGGGGAACAGCAGGTGCGGAAGAATATGGATCAGCTGTCTATGCCGCGCCTCAGGAAGCCCACTCAGCCAGCCAGAGAACGCCCACGGATCCGAAGCGATCTGCTCGCGCTCGGAGCCATCGCGAGCCTTGAAATCCCGCAAGGCGCCGATGAGAAAAACCAGCTCGCGCCACCGGTGCGTGTTGTAGGCAGTCCCGGCCGACCCGATGCCTTCGAGAACGCCGTCTGCCAGGAGTGGGTGGGCTGCGTTCAGGTCCTCGCCCGACCAGGACCAGATCTCCAGCACGTTCTCGCGCTTCTTGGCGGCGCCGACGTTCGACGGGAAGAGCAGCATAAGCCACAGGCTCTCGGCCATCAGCTGGCGACAATCAGCGGAACCCTCCGAGAGCTGCACCTTCAGCTTCGAGAGGAAATCACCTTCGCCGGCATCGAGGTTTTTCACGAAGCGCTGGTCGAGCTCATCCAAGAGCTCGATCGTCCAGAGATTCTTACCCTCAGACAGCACCGATTGCTCGCCAGCCAGAGCTCGTTCGCGCCACTGCGTTACAGCATCGTAGATCGGCTCGACATGGTGGTTGGGATTGTACTTCGACACGCGAAAACGCTTCCTCGGTTGCTCTACAAGGTACGGTTAGTACCGAGAATCGGGTGGTTCGATTGCCTCGGCCGCTCGAACCCACAGTAGTTCGGGCTTTCTAGGCATGTCTGAACAGGACCTTCCGCCTCTATCTGCGAAATCCTCCGCCTGCAGCGAGGACAGGGTACGTAGAAGTATCGCTCCTCATGCTGGCGTTGGGTCGCGGCATTGCTTCTGGTGTCGAAGTGTCCCGGACGCCACTGCCCAATGATGTCGCCGGGGACCAATTTCCAAAGGTCGTCTAAAGCTTGGGTGCGCTCATCGAGCCTAGCGACATTTGTCCTTTGGTATAGGTTCGTTTGAGACAGCGCACTTACTTGACCGATTGGCCCTCGCTGGCCCTCGGGGCTACGCTCGACATCCTGACGATCCGGGGAGGCCGCCGCGGCAAGCGATAGACCGAATTCGAGATCGTGGAATTCCTCGGAAGTCTCGGCACCTCGCCCCGTAGACCTCAGACTTACTCGCGCGACATAATCATGATCGATCTGAAGGATGCATTCGATCCGTTCGAGCAAAGGCTGTGCCATTGGGTCAACCTGGACCTTCACGACGCAGAGAGAGCGTCGGGGGTCACTCGGCGAAGTCTTTCCAAGCTTCACCGGCTTCGCGACCTCCACAACCGCGACGCCCTCCCGAGGGTCCACGCAAAACAGGCGGGTGTTGGCGACGTTCTGGGTTTCGTTCTCGATCGGAAGTGTCCAACCGGCATCGACAAGAGAGTGGTAGGTGCCCCGGCCAGATGTGTCTGCGACGAGTATTTCGATCGGTTTTGACAGTTTGAGCCTGAGCCCATCATTCGCAATCCAAGCGGCGCCTTCGGCGATGATGCGATCACCATTTTCGAGCCGCGGAACCCTCCCCACGAAACGTTCCGTCAGGCCATCTCGAATTGCGGGCATGTTGACCATCCCGCCAGTTGCCAGGCAAAGTTCGATATCCTGGTAAGACAGCTGCGCCTGCTCCAGTATCTCATCGATCCGAGCCAGTCCGCGTGCGACGATGCCAGAGCTGAGTTTCTCGAGTTCCGCCCGGGTTACGGATCCAAGGAGGTTTTTTCCGGGCCCATCAACCTTCAGGTAGTTCCGTACGATCACGTCTTCGGTGTCGACCTTGGGATCAGACAAATAAATCTTCAGAATTTCGCACTGGTGCAGCAGCTTCGCCGCCATGCCCGGTTGCTCTAGAGCTGTGATGTCTTCCAAGCCATGCGCGGATGCATGCATCTCGCGCAGGTGATTTCGCAGCCGTTCGTCGAACTTGTCGCCGCCGACTTCGTTTTCGCCAAGATTTCTGACCTGCATGATCGCACCACCAGTGATGCGGCAGAGGGTCAAGTCGAGCGTGCCGCCACCCCAATCGAAGACCAGGATGGATCTTCCTTCGAGGCGCGCCAGCTCGCGGCCAAGGTCAGGTTGGGCACGAAGGTGAGCATAAAGGGCAGCTACCGGCTCGTGAACAAATTGCACAACGCCAATGCCGGCTTTTCGAGCCGCTTCGCGAAGGGCTCGGCGCTCAGGCCCTCCGAAGTCGACAGGAATGGTGAACACCGCTCGCGCGAGGTCATGCGCAGGTGCACCGCCGCGCGCGACGGCCGCGTCAGCTTTCAAGTGTCGGAGGACCTCGGCGACGGCATCGGTGGGCTCGACAGGTCTGCCATCCACGAAGATAGGACCATCACGCCTGAGCGACATTTTCGGAGATCGAACGAAGCCTGGTGGGGCGCCACCTTCGGTGATGTCCATGTTCTCGCGGGCTTCGCGTCCAACTACGATGTCCGCGCCACGATACCAGATGACTGACGGATGAGGGCGACGGGTGACTGGATCTACGAGTGCGAGGGCGCGCCCCCCGACTGAGACTGCCACCAGACTGTTTGTTGTTCCAAAGTCGATGCCGAAGATGGTCTCACTCATTCCTTAGCCTCTTCAATCACTGAAAGCGCGGCTTTCACGCGTCGAAGCGCAATCCCTGGCGCTGGAGGGTCGATTTCTAAAGCGTCGATAGCATCCGCGAGCAGAGGGCCCAGTCGTTCGCCCAGCAGCACTTTCTGCTCGGCTCTTGTTTCAGTCAGGTCGTGACCCCAATGATGGCGTTCAGCTGCAAGGGTCTTCTCCAAGTTGGCGATGGCCGCTTCCTGCTCAGAATTGGTCGACTTTGCATCTTCAAGTTCGGTCCGTAGCTTTTCGATCTTTCGGTTCGCATCATCGAGGCGATGGCGCAGGTCATTGGAGATGTGCCTCTCGCGAGCCTGTTCTTCTTCCGCGACCTTGACCATCTGATCGCCAAGTGCCGCCATTGCCGCTGCAATCCGAAGCTCACCAGGTCGTCCCTTCTGAACGGCTCGCTGTGCCGCCCGCGCAGCCGTCTTCAAATCCTTGAAGAGAATTGGCGGAAGTTGTTCCGCAACCTGCCACGTTTTGAGCGACCGCTTCTCAACAAGCCAACATATGGCGATCCGCAGAATATTCTCTGTACGCCTCTTATCGTCCTTCTTTTCAGAACCCAGGCCCGCAGAGAGTTCACGCAGAACGGATTTGAAGATGCGTCCTGCGTCGTGGTCATGCGGGTCGAAAGCTTCACCAAGTTGTTCCTTAAGGCGTGACTGTGCAGCCCCCCACATCCATGCGTCGACCGGCTCCGACGGTGAGGCTTGGGCCATCAAACTCCAGAGGCGCTCCGCCTCTGGGTCCTTGGACAGCATAAGCTTGGCGGCCGCCTCTTGGTCCGCGGGGCGGAAGCGCTTCACTTCATTCTTACGAAGGATCTTGAAGAAGACGGAGGGGCTCGCACGATCCTCGCCAAAGTACCCCACAAGCGTGGGAGGTATCTCAACTTCTTCAACCGGGGCGTCCTTGGATTTATCCGACCCCTCTACCCGCATCTCGGCGCCTGTGCTCTCAGCTTTGGTTCCTGGCTTCTCTTCTTTCTCTGTCACGTTGATGCTTGCTCCAGGTATTTGCTCGCCCATCTGCTGAAGGGATAGATCTCGGCGATCTGTGTTAGTGGTTCCAAGGCGCACTCGGTCGAGCCGAGTCGCCATGCTGAAGCGGCCCATATGGCGAGCGCCTTCTGGTGATCAGTCACGTCGAGTAGGTCGGATTGCGCGAGCGTCCTGCACTCGTCATCCAGGATCGGACTCCATCGCGGCTGTGCAGTGAGATGTTTTGAAAGTTCAAGCATCCGCCCTGTCCCGTGATCGATCGGGCAGACCGGCCGCCGAGTGACACTCTCGTGAGGGCGTGCCAGGCTTGCCGAGCCAGGGTTCGATAGCAGCTCAATCGCGAGATCGAGTTCCCAATATCCTGTACGCTCTCCGCCATTTTCGAAGTGGTTCAACGAAAAGCGTATGATGCAGGTAATCAGTCTTGCAAGTGGGCGCGGGAAATCCTTCAGGGTATCGAGTGCGCGTCCATAGAGTTCACGATAGCGGGAGAATGGAGTGGTCAGGCTCTCACCATCAGGGCGCTCTTTGATAATGATGCCAAGACAATAGTCGGCGAGGCCGGATGCATACTCCCTTCCCGGTCCCTGAGTCCGCTTGTCCGCGAGGAATGAGCCAATTGAATTTCTGGTTATCGCCTCAGATACCAGTATTTCTCTGAAAGCTTCCTCTACTCGCTTAAGCTCAGCCTTTTGTGCAATTCGGAACGAGAGACCATAATAAGTGACAACGGGTGCCGCCCTTTGCTCAGTCGCATTGACTAATTCGAGCCTTAGCTCCGCCTGAGAGGTCGCGGCGATGGTCTCCCTGAGAGTATCAGTGGAGACCTGCTGCGGCAGAGCACCGTCGCGGCAGACCTTGGCATGGCTCGCGTTCGTTACGGCAATGTCTGACAATGAGAGTGGCGATCGAAGGACGGCATGCGCACTCGGTTCGTGGCCGCGCAGGAGGATGAATGGCCGCTCTACGCGATGTTTGGCGTAGACATGGTCTTGGAACTCCGACTGGCTCGGAAGATGCGCTGCGCAGAAAGGGCAGGAGTAGCCTGGCTCTCTCGGCGGCCCGGGATCCGGGGTCCTTTCGGTGCCCTCAAAGAAGGCATCGAGGTCACCTTCTCGGATCCAGCCGACAGTGGGCATGCTGACCTCTCATGTCGTGACAGTCTTCGTTGTGCCGTGTGGGCTTGGCCCCCGTCCACCCAGCTTCATCATTGAACATCGATCGCATAAGGCGTAACACTTCGCATATCCGCGAACAAGCGGATTGACAGGGAGAGCAAGCGATGAACCGGCCATGTCCGCCGACGGTGTGACCTTCGGCCAGGCGATTTCGAAGGCCCGCAAGGGACTCGGTCTCAGCCAGAAGGAGCTCGCAGCGCGCGTGATGAAGGAAGAGGGCGGCGGGTCGATCTCTCCGCAGTACCTCAACGACATCGAGCACGATCGACGCAGCCCCAGCTCGGGGCACCTGATTCGCCAGTTCTCCGGCATCCTGAACATCCCGGAGGACTACCTATACGCACTCGCAGGCCGGCTACCGGATGATCTTCGGCCGGATGCGTCCACCCCGGACAAGGTCGTCGAGGCCTTCGCCAATTTCAGGAAAGCGTTGAAGGAGTAAGGAGGTTCGCATGGTGAAGATGATCCGTGACAACACGGGCCGCTTTGCCGAGCGACCCTTCTACGCGGCGCGGGATCTCGACAACGAATGCGAGCGGCTGATCCATGAGCTTCTGATGAGGCGCCACGGGAAGGTCGACTATCCCGTGGCGACCGACGACCTGACCGTGCTGATCGAGATGCATGATGCCGAGCTGGACAGCTACGCCGACCTGTCCGCCTACGGCGCAGATGTCGAAGGGGTGACCGAGTTCTTCCCCGACCGCGGGCCCAAGATATCAATCTCCGAACGCATCGCGGCCGATGAACGGCGCGAGAATCGCTTCCGCACCACGCTCACGCATGAGTTCGGGCACGTGAAGTTTCACGGGCCCTCTGGGCGCAGAAGTTCGCCAACGGCGACCTGCTCGAGCGCGGCGTGAACGCCAACAAGGCGATCTCGAAGCGCGACAACATCCTCGACGCCCTTCAGTCCGACTGGATGGAATGGCAGGCCGGCTACATCAGTGGCGCGCTGTTGATGCCGGCTACGCCAGTCCGTCGCCTCGTTTCCAATCACTGCGGCCCGCGCGAGCTGCACGGCGATATCCATGTTTCGGCGGAGCATGCTGCGCGGCTGATCCAGATGGTCATGGAGCGGTTCGCGGCTTCTGAAGAGGCCGCCCGCATCAGACTGTTGAAGCTGAATCTGATCACTTCGACGCACGGACAGGCCTCGCTTTTCGGGCGCTGATCGCGAATCCGCGGAAGTGCGTATTTTTTCGATTGCTCCCCACTAGCGCGATATACGCTGATTAGCAGATCAGCCGATACATAGAATCACCAGAAAGGAGATCATGGAGACTGCACTGTCCGCCTTCCTTCGCAAGACGCCCGGCGAGGCGCTGCGCGAATACTTCGACCGGCCGGAGATCGGCCTGCCCACCGAGTTCGACTGGAGCGTGCCGGAGGCCGAGCTGTCGAGGCCGCTTCTCGGCGCCATCGAGAAGATGTCCCGCGTTCAGCATAACCGAATTTCGAACGACGCCGAGCGCGTCCATGCACTGTCCGACGAGCCGGGGCAGGCCGCGATCTACAGCGTTGCGGACGATCCCGCCTTCCTCGACGGCCTCGCGAACCCGCATGCGCGCTCGCTCTGGATGTTCCTGAATGCGCAGGACCGGTTCCGCCATGCCGAGGAAGTTCGCTTCACCGAGGACCGCAGGCGCGGCCGGATGTGGGCGGGCTACATGACCGACGCGGGCTGCGTTGTGCAGCGCGATACATCGGCCCGTCACGCCTTCATCTCCGCGATCAAGGAGTTCTCGGGCGCCGCCCATGCCCATGTCGACATCTTCGACCGGGTGAGGACGACCCATGAGGGCGGCGAATGCGACCTCGTGCAGGTGACGATCTACCGCGAGGGACGGCCCGACGACTTGCTGCGCTTCGACGACAAGGGGTCTCTCGTGCGGCAGGCCTATCGTCCCGTCTTCGAGGCCGCGGTAACCTATGAGCCCGCGACGGGCGGCATCGAGGTCATCGCCAACGACAAGGTAACGCGGGGCGAGATCGTGAAGGCGACGGTCACGCACCTCCTCGGCATCGCGTTCAAGGAGAACCGTCTGCCGCTTCGGTGCTACGACCTTTCCGTGCTGCTGACGCCGTACGACTTCCCGGTCGACCCGGAGGACGGGATCGAAGGTGTCGAGGTGCGCGAGCTGCGCCTCATGCCGATCGACGACAGCAGCCAAAGGGTCACACTGGAGAACATGGCCCGCGCGGACGGTACCATCTGGTCTATGGCGGACGAGATGTTCGAGGAGCGCACGCCCTTGCGCGACGGTTTCGTCATCACGCGGGCCAAACTGGCGGTGAAGCTTGCCAAGCGCCCAGGGGGCGACCGCCGGCGCACACTCACGCTGTCGATCACCTGGCCCCACGGCTGCGACCTGAAGGATCGCACCGCGACCGAGCAGATGATCGGCGAGAAGTACCTGCGGCGCTGGGGGATCCTGGTTGATGACCTGCAGCTCTTCGAGGATTGATCTCGCCGCCCGCCGGCTGCTCTCGTCCATCGCCGGGACCCGCGATGCGCGGGTCTCGGCCATGGCGCTGGCGCATATGCGCGGCGCCAGAAAGACGCTGATGGATACCGGACTCCTCGTGCAGCGCGGCGGCGCAATGTCCGTCGTTGCCGAGGACGATCTGGACGACACCCCGACGTCCGTCATCGCCCACCCGATCACCGGCCAGCATGGGCATCTCGGCAACGCGGCCTGGCACGACGAACAGGCGAGCGCCCGCCGCCGCGTCTATGCGCTGGACATGGGAGCAGCAGCTCGGCGGGTGGTCGCCCGCCTCGACTGCTCGCTCGGAAAAGACCCGGTGCCGTACTTCCACGGCGCGGTGCTGGACTTCGGGACAGCACGGCTGCCGAAGCGAAGGGCACGTGTCGGGATCTGGGTCGCTCGCCGTCTGACGACACCGGCCGTGTTCGAGGAGTTCCGCCAGCTCGTTGCGCGCCGGCCGGCCGATGGGCTTCGGGTGGTCCTCGTTCTCGACCCTCCGGATCGGCATCGCTTCCGCTTCGTCCGGGGCCACGAGTTTGTCGCGCTGGCGGATGTGGTCGATCATGAAGATGGGCTCGCCATCGCCCCGGAAGTCCTGAGCGCACGCCTACTGAAGGGACCGTCGCACAAGGGGCCTGTATGGGTCTCTGGCGACGGCGGTGTGCTGATCGTGCACGGCAGGTGGCACGAGTTCACCGGCGGCAAGCAGAAGATCGCCGTTGCCATGCTCGCCGAGGCCAGGCTTGACGGGGATCCGGTGCTGCCCGTCGCGCGCATCCTCGAGGAGGCCGAGTGCGGCCCCTCCGTGAAGCGACTGAAGAATCTCTTCGACGGCCACCCCACGTGGCAGGAGGTGATCCGGGAGAGCGGCTCCAGCGCTTGGCTCGAGGTGTGACTCCACCAAAATCACGACGATCAGGCCGTCCTTCGGGGCGGCCTTTTTCGTTTTCGGGGGCCCCGATTTGCATTCCTCCCGTCTCTCCTCCTTAGCTCCTCCCGCTGCCCTCCTGGGCGCTCCCCCATCGTCCTTCGCAGGCATTCGGCCAATCGCGAAGGAGACGACGATGTCAGTCACGCATCTCAACCAGGTCGAGCTGGCGGCTCGATGGAAAATCAGCCCGCGCACTCTGGAGCGCTGGCGTTATACCGGTGAGGGCCCCGCCTTCATCAAGATCGGCGGCCGGGTCGTGTACCGGCTCGACGATGTCGAGGCCTACGAGGCCAACCGGCACTGCTCGAGCACGGCCGACAAGCCCGCCGTGAAGCTGGCGTGATGGGGGCGGCTATGACGATCCCCAACCGCATCACCCTCGACGCCCTTCCCACCCTGCCGGTCGGCGAGATCGCCGCGCTGCAGGGCGACCAGCTGGCGCTCCTGAAGCAGGACGCCGACGAGCGGCTGCGCGCCGCTAAGACCCTCTGCGACTGGCTCGATGGGGCCATCGCGCTGAAGTACGGCGACGAGGCGCAGGCTGCGCGCCGCATGGAGGGCAAAGACACCGGCACGGTCCGGCTGCAGGACGGCCCGGTCACCGTGGTGGCGGAACTGCCCAAGAGGATCGACAACTACGTGGGCGTTGGCGCCTGGACCAAGATCGGCCTGAACAACACCGACTAAAACGACCAGGGGGCGTTCGACGCCGCGAACAACCATTTCGTCGCGCCCGTGGACGGCACCTACCTCTTCGGCGCGACGCTGCTCTACAAGATCAACGCCAGCGCCACGGCCCGCATGCGCGGGCGCCTCGTGCTCAACGGCGCGACCGAAATCCGCGGCTCCCTCGGTGAAATCTCCGCCACCCATGTCTCGCTCGCCACCGCCATCTGGCTGCAGACCATGGTCCCGCTGACCGCGGGCGATACCGTCGAGCTGCAGGGGTACTTCCGGGTCGCGGACAGGTATTTCGCCGCCGACCACACGTCCTTCTGGGGCTGCAAAGTCGGCTAAATTCTCGCCACGCTGACGGTACCGTTCCCCGGGCAGTCGCAACCTTCACAATTGGCCTGACGCGTCGCCCGCCGCATCCTGGTTTGCCTCCCAATCCGCGTAATTGCGTCCGTCTGGGAGCTTCCAGAGGATCCGGCCATTGGCGCTCGCACCAATGACGGCCGCGGCCGCAGCCGAGGCAGACGTGAAGCTGTAGGCGCTTGTGAAGACAAGAAAGTCGCCTTCCTCGCGGAGAACGCCCTTCTCGACAAGGGTGCTCCGGAGCGTGACCGTACCTCTAGGTATCGTTCGCGTTGTCCGGACCCTTGCCCTCGAACCTGCTGTGACGACGAAATCCCCGGAGGGCCCGATCTCCATCTCTGCCGCGAAGCCGTCGCCTCGGAAGAAGAACCGAGGCTTTCATGGAAGTCAGCCTTTGGCGGTTCTCGTTCTGCGATCTGCTCCGGCGCACGACCGCGGACTTCTCGGAAGACATCCCAGCCGAGGGCTCCAACCAGCGTTTTCGTCTGATCCACGAACTCGTCCATTGCTGCGCGGTCGGGGAGCGGTAGCTTGCCCGCGTCGTCGGACGGCGTGCGCGTGTTGGGCAGGGTCCAGCGAGGATTGCTAACGACGCCTCGGATCAGGCAGGCTTCGACATAACGCGCGTGGCTCTTGGTCAGGTTCTCGTCCTTGCTGATCAGCACGACCGTGTCGGTCCAAAAGCCTTTGGCATCGCGACCCGCCTCATTTGAGTTGTGATACGATAATCGAGCCCCGACGCCTTCGGACTCGCCGATATATGCAAGCTGCCGGTCCTGCGCGTCTTCATCGGCCCCGATCAGGATGTACACGCCTGGCCGTTCGATCTCGGGGAAAGCCTCTCGAACCCGACGAAGCTGGTTGCGCCGGAAGGCAATCGCCTGGATCGTCGACATCGAGATTTGCGCCACCCGGATGCCATTCGGGTCGCCGTCGAGCAGAAAAATATTAAACGAGCGTGGTTTCAAGTTATTGCTTCTCAAATGGCAATTTCGGGGCTGGGCTTATGTCCATCCGTTCCTCATGAGCTGAGCGAAGTCTCGACGTGAAAGAACCTCTGTGCATTCCCGCCAGTCACGATCGGAAGGCTCCGCGATTGCATTGTAGCGAAGATCAAACCCTGTCGCTTTACGTTGCGCATTGATGTATTCGTCCATTTTTTTGCCAAGCGTCTCAATATCGTCTATCCACTCATCTCTAATTATGTCTGGCAGCGAGCCGAATAGGTCAAAACGATCTCGCATGCGCTCAGAGAGCCTTTCGTACACTTTCTCATCAACAGTTTGCTCGTTTACGAGATTGAGCATATCGACCTTTTCCCTGGCTTGGCCGAACCGCTTAATCCTCCCAATCCTCTGCTCCAACCGTGTTGGATTCCACGGAAGATCAATATTGATCAGAGTGCCGAGGGTTTGCAGGTTCAATCCTTCACACGCAGCATCTGTCGCAACCATAATTTTTATCTCGTGCTCGGCGACCATTTTCTTGAGCGTCTCGCGCTCAATGCTGACACTGTCGCCCTTCTGGTAAAGACGACTCCGGGATGCGCCTGCATAAAGTCCTATCGCCAAGTCCGGATAGAGAGCCGCCAAAGAATCAGCAATCCACTTTGCGGTGTCGTAGTATTGACTAAATATTATTGCCCCGTGATCTCGCCACTTTTCCTTATCAAGAAAGTGAATCGTGGCTTGGAGTTTGGGATCTCCATCGATTTTCTCTAGGCGGGAAATCAGGCGCTCCAGGGCCAATTTCTCCTCGGAGCCCTCCGCAGTCAGCTCGATGACCTCATCTTCGGTTTCTTCCTCGACAGTTCGGCCGGCCAAAAGCGTTCGAGCGGTGTTCAGGCCAGCTGCGATGCTCGAGCAAATCCGCTGCTCCATGAGATTCTTCATGAAGCCGCTTCCCTTCCCGCGCTTCGAGAGTGCCTTGCCGAATGCTCTGGCCTCTCGATACGCTTCCCGGAAATCATCATTGGTTCGAAGCGCTTTACCTTCGAACAAGGCGTCGAAACGCTGTGTGTCGCGGATATATCTGCGGTCCGGATGCAGATCGACCCCAATCCTCGGCAGCAATCCTGAGGCTTCGAGGTCGGCGCGTTTTCGAAGGACAATGTGTCGGATAAAGGGGTTCTCTCGCTGGAAGAATGTCGCACCCGATATCTTCCGCTCAAGGTCCTCTTCGAGAATTTCTCGGGTGTCATCGCTCAGTTGCGTGATAGGTACCGAGGTATCCGTCTGTCTTTCGTTGAGACCGAGATCTTGGCGGATGGCGCTGAAGAGCCGCCGGGCTCTTGGTTCATCCGTGGAATTCACAACGGGCAGAGGTGAGCGTAGCAGCTCCCATCCGAAGTCTGGGCCTTCTACGTTGGTCTGACCGGAGATCAGTGGCAGGACCTCATCTGGCTGGTGCCATCTCGAATACTCGTTACCGAGCACGAAGCGTCCCTTGCCTCTGTGGAGGATGCGCATGAGGTCCCACAGATCCTCCGACCGCGTCTGGATCGGAGTTGCGGTGCCGAGCAATACATGGTCGCTGCGTTCTGCGACTGCGGTGGCGAAAGCGAGGAGCTCATTCGGGGTGCCAGCGTCACGACCGAAGCCTTGTCGACTTCGCGCCTTGTGCGCTTCGTCGAGGATCACGAGTGCGAAGCGCAGACCTAGAAGATGCTGTTTTTCAAGGCTTTCGCGCATCATGAGACCTGTGGACACGATGCCGATCCGCAATGGGCAGCGCGCGATCTGTTCTCGCCCTGCGGGCGAGATCACCCGATCATCGTGATCGAGCCAGACTTTCTTCTGCGTCTCCCATCGCGCGCAAGGGATCCCTAACTTGTCGATCATCTCGGTCTGCCACTGCTCGCAGAGCGTGGCAGGTGCGAAGATCACGACAGGCCTTTGCCCCCCGCTATCCTTGTCCTGGAGCAGGCAAAGGGCGAGCGCCGCAGTCCCCAGCGAGAGCGTCTTTCCAAGACCGACTTCATCGGCGAGCAGAAGCCGGACGATGCCGTGGTTGGAGTAGTGGCGGAGGCACTCAGTCAAGAAGCCTTGCTGCCACGGCTGCAGAGAAAAGCCCTCTCGATAGAGCGGCGACTCGATGAGAGCTGCCGGGGCGATATCTTCTGGGTCATCAAGTTCCTCGAACAGGACTTCACGGCGATAGCCGCGCCGATGCACCTCGCGGATCACTGCGCGCGGCAATTCCTTTGCCGCTCTCCAGAGGAAGTCGAACTCTTCCTCGATCCAGGCAACGCCCTCGGGGGACGAGTCCTCCCACAGGATCTCATAGTGACGCTGCCAGCCGCTGCTGGTTTCATTCATGGAGCCGATGAAGCCCAGCTTTCTGCCGTCAGCGCACTCAATCACGCCGGCCTTGCCATGCAGGAATCCACAGACGTTGTCGGGGGCGACCCGAACCGCCTGGCCGTGCTTCTGCAGAAACGCGTCGAGCCGACGATACCGCTCGCGGTTCAGAAGGGCCTCTGCTTCTAGGGCACGTTCGTTCCACCGCCCGATCATCTTGGCTTCGCGTAGCTTTGCCACCTTCAGATCGTCGGGGTGAATGTCGACGTTGCAGACGATCTTCACCTCGGGGATGTGATCCAGCAACTCACCTGCCACCTCGAAGAGCGAACTGGTGAAGTAGCCGGCGATCCGCTTGTAGCTGCGGGCGCCCTTGAGATGCTCGAGCAGGATCGTCTGATCGAGACGATGGGTCCGTGAGGAGAACCGACGTATGGTCATGTCGCGGGTCCCTCCCTGAGCGCGTTACTGGCTCAACGCGCGGAGGTTCTTGAGACGACCGCCGAGGACTTCGGCGGCATCGCGCACCTCTTTTTCGGGGGCTTTCCGCTCGATGAACGAGAGCATGTCGATCAGCTGTCGGCGGATTTCGAGGAAGTCCGGCAGGTCTTCCTGGATCTGGCCCACGACGACCGTCGGTTCCGTTTCCGCCAGAAGCTGCTGCAGCCCAATGATCAGTCGGCCGAGCCAGGTCGGCCCGATCTCTGTGCTGTCCGTCAGGTCGCGGGAGGCGAAGTCGGTCACGCGCTTGAGGCGGGCGCTGTTCGCAGCCATGTTGCCCATCACCTTGGCATAGTCGGCAACCCGAAACGCTTTTGCGAAATTCTGGTAGTTGTCGAGCTTGCTGGCGCCCGTCGTCTCCATGTCCATCATGCGGAAGTAGAACCGCTGGATGCCGGTCAGGCGGGACCACGTCTCTGCTTCGAGCCCTTCGGGTACGAGAAGGCTGTTGGCCGCTTCCGCAGCTTGCTGGACGATCTCGTCGACGACGGTCTCCTCGCCACGCTGGCGTGGGCGCAGCGCGAAGCTCGTCACGTCGTCTCCGCCGATATGGGTGTAGGCGGTGAGCACTTTCAGCGCCGCAGCGTATCCCGCCATCTGCAGGTCGGAGTCGTTGAAGACCGGCTCGCCGAGCTTGTCCTTCACCTCGTCATTGAGGTGCATCATGCTCTCGATCTGGCGTTCCACCTCGGTGCGGACGGCGGGAAGGATGCGCTGTTTGAAGCCGGAGCGTTCACCGGCCGGTCGCTTGCGCAGCATCAGGATGACCGTGCCCTGGACGTAACCGCCTTTCTTCAGCTCAGAAGTCGTTTCGGTCGCGATGTACCAGGCCGCCACAACCTGGAGCCCTGCAGCCCAGAAGATCCCGACCATGTCAGACCACACGCCGGTGTCCTGATGCGTGAACATCACGCACTGCATGCCGTTGTCCGGCATGTGCTTGGCCATGGCGCGATAGGCGTCGACCATTCCCCGCCTGAAATCGTCGCCGGTCCCTTTGATCGCCAGCGCGCGGCGGGAGTCCCAAGTCCACTCTGAGAACTCTTCAGCTCTCGCCTTTCGCAGCCAAGCTATGAAAAATTCGGTGATTTCATGATAATTTACGGCATCAGCATAGGGAGGGTCGGTGATCCAAAGATCAGCGTTGGAAGACACTTCAGATGCATCCAATGTTTGTACTGAAAATGAGCCGTGGACTTTGCCTCTGTCACGAGGTGAGTACTTGATTGTGTCTTGCAAAAATGCCCAACCTCTCTCAGCCCTGTTAAACAGTGTGCTCAACTTCTGTTGAGAGAAGGTGTTATTATTTTTGTCTCGATTTGACGGTCCAACCCATGTTGTAAGCTTTGAGTTGAAGTCCAAGAGTTCGTGCAAAGAATATTTGCGACTCGGGTGAACGGCTGTGCTTTAGAACGATCGAGTTCACCAACAGCTGCCTCGGACTGAAGAGGTGGTGCCAATATCGCCAGCCGCGCTCCCGGATGACTTGATCAGTATTCTTGCCGTGTTCTATTTCCATGTCAGGCAATAGGCCACGCCTTTGAAGGTCAACTAAGCTCTCGGAAACGAGTTTGGAAACTATCGCTTCATTCTGCAGATCATGTTCCGTTAGCGCCGCAAAGTACGTGCTCCAAGTTTTCTTACTTATGCTGGACTTTCGGATCCATTGGATGGCGTATAGCCTTTCGGAGTATAAATCGTCGACTTCGTGCTCAAAGTCAGATAGCGTCCACTGACGAAGCTTATTTCCTCTCGCTCCATTCCCAGAATAGTCACCGCGAAGCGTTTTGATTGGGATTGAGTATTTGACCCCAGAAATTTCATAGATGAGATTTCCGCCTTGCAGCGTTCCCTGCCGTGCGGCTTTGAGTTGCTCGTGCGACACATTTTCTTGAACCTCAATCGCAAATCTTTTTGAAACCGGATCCTCTTTTAAATTTACGATGCAGTTACTGCGTGTCGACACGACCTTGGTCGGCAGGATGGGAACTCGCCAACCTGTGCTCGGACACTTCGCTTCCGTGCAATACAGGAAAAATCGAGCATGATCTCCATTCAGCGCTCTTTCAATCCCGAGGCCGTCGATCTCCTCCCAGACTCGCTTAGTGAGCGTAAGCTGTTCCCGCTCAATTCTGAGGCGTTCCTCGGGATCTGATCCAATAATATGTGCGGAGCCCCATGTGAGCATCGTCGCAATAGGATTGATGTCGGAAGCCAAAACATCGCAACCGATACGAGCGCCTTCAAACGGTATTGAACCGCCACCACAAAACGCATCTCCGACAATACAGCTTCTACCAAAGCGTAGCTTACTTAGCTGATCAACCAGATCAACGTGCGAGCTCGCCTGAACGCCCCAAGCGGCAAGGTAGCTATTTACGTCCTTCCAAATATCCCTGTAAAGCCAGGCTTGATCGACCTCTTCGGGCCTCTTGGTGAAGGAGGATTTTTCCTCGTAAGTATAAAACGTTTCTAAAAATTTGCAAATTACTTCTGCCTTTTGATCGTCGCTAATATTTTGGCGCCAACGAATTGATGCCCCATACATGCCGTGATCCAATGGAAAGCTGGCAGCTTCGATGTCTTTGAAGAGTTCGTTTCCCTCACTTAAGCTATGAGTGAAATAATCCCACGGGTTCTGGATGGTCACTACTTCGGCGATCATCGAAGGCCTGACGTCGCCCTGAGCAACGGCTCGGCGGGCTAAGCTGAGGTCATCAAAGGCCAAGAGCTTCTCAAAAATTTCGAGGTCTTTCGGGCCATCATCTGTCCGTGGCAGCAAGCAGCCGAGGACAATTGCGCGGACTAAGATGAGTGGTTTGCGGCCCTTCCAATAAGCTCCCAGCGCAGTCAGAGTTTGAGCGCCACCAGCATCTCTTTCTCGCTGCGCTTCGAAAGAGATTTTCTGAGCTGGGAATGTCCCTTCGATCAGCGCAGGAGCATCTTTCAGGGCGAGTGGGGTCAAGTCGTTCATTCAGATCTCGTCGTCAAAAAGGTCGAGGGTCGGCCGGTCGCTGGCCTTCCCGATTTGTCTTCTGGCGCGGGGCTGCATCAGATCGCTCTGTGCGACATCTCCAAGCGCGTGTCGAAGCGCGAGCCGCCAGCCGCGGCCGGCGTCCTTTACCGTTCCGGTGGCCATCGCCGTCATGCCGAAGAGCCACCACCGTTCCTCCGGGCGAAGCGCCAACCAGTTGCGGACCGCGACGGGGATCTTGTCCATCTCCATGTCCTCGACGGCCCAGGCGAGAACGCAGAGTTCCTTGCCGAGCAACCGGTCGACGGGGTTCTCCCCGACCTTCCAGGCGGATGTCTTCAGGTCATGGGCTTTCAGCCGCGCGTTGAAGGCGCGCTGGACCTCGCTGCGGATCGCGGTCCAGCGTGGGCGGTCCAGAACGACCCGGTCCATCACCGCGAACTCGTCGCTGCTGGCCTGCAGTCCGAGGTATTCGCTGATCTGGACCTTTCCGGAGTTGGCCGGAGGGATCCTGACCTTGAAGTGGTGAGGGTCCGACGTTGCAGGCACTCCGAACCCGAGCGTCGGCTTGGCCTCGCGGCCATCACCAGCGTCCAGGTTCGTCTTTTTGCCTGCCGTCTGCCCACTGGGCATTCCCTACGCCTCCTGCACCAGGTCTCCGGGTTTCAGATCCAGCCCCGCGATCTTCGCGAACTCCTTCACGGCGAAGCCGTTCTCGAACTCCACGCCGTCGCTGATCGTGATTGCGACCGGCGCTTGATCCTCCTTCAGGACCGCACGCAGACTGTTGACCACGCCCTCGATCATTCCGGCTGTGATGGCGCGCTCCTGGAAGCGCACGGTTACGGTATTTTCGCCTTCGCCGATCTCGATGCGAACGCCCCTGAAGAGCGTGTTGTCGTTGTCCTTGAACTTGTTGATGACGCCGTAGACCCGGTCGGTCGTGTCGAGAGATACACGCTTCCCCTGAAGCCTTGCAGGTTTCGTATCGTCGATCTGAACTCGCTTGTCGCCGCTGGCAGGGATCTGGAAGTCCGCCGTCTTGTTGGATTCGCCGGCGCGTGCATAGACCAGCAGGCGGAGTGCCTCCGGCCCGATTTCGAATGGCTCCGTGAATTCGATGCCATCCTTCGGGTTGGAGCCGTCGAGCGAGTACGTAATCGCCGCTCTGGGTGTCGATTGCAGAGTGACGCGGCGTTTTTCTCCTGCGGGATCAACCTGATGCCGTATCTTCAGCTCTGCCACCCAGCGAACAGGTGGTCCGCTCTCGAACTTGCCGGTCGGATCCTTGACCCAGAAATACAGCGACCCTTCACTCGTCGAGAAGTTGTCCAGGTCTTCGACCTTCGGATCGGCCTCTGTCACCTCGGCCTTTGGAGAGTAATGAACTACGGGGCTGTCCCCTGCGTTGCGGGGCGTGAGGCTCAGAAGGGACTCGCCGGTGTCCGTGCTCCCCTGAAGCGAGACATTGATCGTCGTCTTTTCCTTCGGGAACGGGCCCTTCTCAATATAGCCGTCTTCGCCAAGACGCCACCGCCCTTGCTTCAGAGCCTCGGTCTTCAGCGCCTCCAGACCACCGGCGCCCGGCATCCATGGCCACACCGGGCTGCCTTTGGCCCGGCTGACGACGTCCTTCCACGGTGTGCGCCGGTTGTCCTTACCAGAGGGCCAGAGGTACTCCTCGGCCATCGCAAAATACTGGCTGAACTCATCGGCCATATCGAGCGCGAGCTTGTAGTTGGCGCGCGGGCTGGCGAGCAGGTTCTCGATCTGCAGCTCCGCCGATTGCTCTCCTTGGCCAGTTCGCAGCCCATTGTCGATAGTCACCGCCATCAACCGTTCGCTGCCATCAGTCTCTTCAAGCGCGGGATAATAGATGCGGTTGTATCCAGCTGACAAAGCCTTGTGAAAGCGATCTTCTGCGTCCTCAAGGCGGTCTCGCGCCTCTTCGAACAAGGTGTCGCCAGGCTTCAGTCGCTTCGAGATCTGCTCGATCGCGTAGAGCTCCCGCAGCCGATCCTCTACGGCGTCAGCGAGATGACTGTCCTGACCCGTAAGCACCAGCAAGTTGTTCTTCTCCTGTTGATAGTCGAAGAAATTCTGCAATTCGTTCGGCGGCACCCGACCGTCTGGGCGGATGACAATCAAGACGCGAGGGCCGCTTAGGCGCAGGTCGTCAAGCTTGGGGAGAACTTGTAGCTCCTGGTATGCCCGCTTGCTGGACGGCTGCAGGATACCCATAAGTCGATTTATCAGCGCTTGGTCGATCTTGGGCTGCGGTATTTCCTTTGCGGTACGCTCAATTTGTCGCGAGAGATTCTCTGTCTCTTTCACGAAGAAACGCTGTTCCTCTCGATGTAGGTACCAAGCTTGCTCGCGGAGGCGTTCGAGTGCCGACAAGAACTCATCCGGCTTGCGATTGGGCGCGGCAAGAAACTCGATGATCTCGCTGTCTGACAGGCCAATTCGGCCACCCACAGCCCGCGAGAGGGACGATGCAAGCAAAAGGGTCATCACCTGCTGGGCGGCGTCTGCTCCCATCTCGTCATCAATCGTTTCGGAGATAGAGTTGCCGGAATCGGCAATGTCTCGGGTAACAGCAGGGAGCAGCTTGGGTGCGATGCGTTCAATTTCGTCGCGGACCTGGTCGTCGTTCAGGTCCAGATGCTGAGTTCCAATGAGGAATACATCATCTGACTTCCGCTGCTCGACGCTCTTTAGAAGTCGTGCAGTGAATTGCATCAAGCCGCGAGTCTGTCGGAAGCCTTCATTCTCTTTGAATAGCGCGACAAGATGCTTGAACGATGGATGGAATGGATACGTCTCACGCACTTGCTCAGCAATCTGCTCGATGCTTGACGCAACGATGTATCCACCGTCTTCCGCCTTTTTTACCTGCTGCGCATATTCTTCAGCGATATCGGCGATTGTTCTTTCATCCGGTAGCTGATCGATCAGGCGCTTTTTCAGGATCTCGTATATCTCGTTCCCCGCCAGCTGGACCGGGGTGATCGTCATTGCCTGGCGTCTCGCCTCCTGCTGCAGATTCCCAACGGCTTCAGCGAGCGCCTTTGTTTGAGACTTGTAGCTGCCTGAAAGGTTGGCGATCACGATGGCGCAGTTTGGTAGTTCCAGAGCTGCGCTCATCAAGGAGCTCAGAGAGTAGACAACCATATCCGCAAGTGTGCCAGCGCCAACAGATTGAGTGGCGGCGTTTTGAAGATTGGGTGGGAGCTCGTCCAGCAGTATTAGCGTTGGCTTGTCGCCAATGATCTCTTTCCATTTTCTTTGGTCGACTGCCCTAGGCCCGTTCGCCCAATGCGGCCGTATGGCTTCATCGGCACCAAGTTGGGAGGCTATCTCACCCCAGATGTAGTTGTCGGGGCTGTTGCGGCCATTGAAAGCTGCAATCCTTGCCTCTGCAAAGTCAACTCGCTTATTCAGCTCCTCCGGGAGGACTTCTGGCCGTAAATGCGGATGGCGTGCCAGCAACCCAAGGGCAACCATCATGTGCGTCTTACCACCACCCATGGCTTGGGTTAGCTCGAAAACCGCCTGGTCAGATTTCCCGGAGAGACGCAGCATGCCCTCCTTGAAGAGCTGCTCCATTCCGTGCGTTACAAAATTACGGGCAAAAAAGTCGCGCCCATCACCATTGTCAGCGATCAAGTCGGCGAGGTTTTCAATTCCCTCGGCCATCCGATAATCCTTGATCACCGGATTGAACGTACAAGCTTGCTTGATTGTCTTGATCACTTGGACTGCTCCCCACGCTTCGTCTCTTCCGCAGCGTTCGGAATCGCATGACCGTGGCGACCGCAATAGTCCAAGATCATGACTTCGACCATGTTGGCCAGCGACCGATGCTCTTGTTCGGCCGCGTTTCGCAATGCGTCCTTGAGGGTTGGATCGAGCCTCAAAGTGAGCGTTGCCGTTTTGTTGCTGGCCATCATGGGGATCCGCATGTGCTGCAAAAGTAATGCAGAGTGCAGCATCCCACTTTAACGCATCATGGGAAAGCCCTGAAACCTGTACGGATCGATCGCTTCCGCTCATCCCGCAAGCGCATCCTTGAGTGACGCAGCCACCGCGTCCGCCGCCGTCCGCACCGGCTCGGCGGCGAGGTGGGCGTAACGCGCGGTGGTCTGGACCTGCGTGTGCCCGAGCAGCTTGCCGATCATCGGCAGGCCCTGACCCGAGGCGACGGCGGTCGACGCGAAGGTGTGGCGCAGGTCGTGGATGCGGACGTCCTTCACGCCAGCGCGGGCCCGGACGCGCTGCCAGAAGGGCTGCAGATCGCTCAGGCGCTTGCCGGGCAGGGTGCCGGTGATGACCCACGGGTTCCCGGCGAGGCGATGGGCGTCGCGGAGCAGATCGACAGCAGGCTGGCCGAGATGGACGACCTTGGCGCCGGACTTGGAATCCGGCAGGCGCAGAACGCGTTCGGCCAGATCGACGTATGCCCATTTCAGCGTCATGATCTCGTTCAGCCGACAGCCAGTCAGTATGAGCAGGCGGGCGGCGAGGATGGCCGAGGGCAGTTCGATCCCCTCCGCCTCCATCTCGCGCAGCACCTCGCCAATGCGGCGCAGTTCAGCCGCGCTGAGGAACCGCTCGCGCTTCTCCTCGGGGTACTTTCGGATGTGTTTTCTCGGGTTGGTGCCGTCCGGACCCAGGCCCCACATCTCGGCGAGGCTGAACATCTTCGAGACCACTTCGAGGCAGCGGTTCGCCTGATAGGGGATGTGGCGGAGGTCGTGGTGGAACTTCGCCACGTCAGCCCGGGTGATGCCCGTGACAGTGAGTTGCCCGAGCGCGGGCAGGATGAAGCGTTCGAGGTTCCGGCGATATTCCTTGGCTGTGCTGGCCTTCACGCGGATCGCGATGTGTTCCCTGTCGAACCGCTCCGCCAGCTCCTTCACCGTGATCGCCTTGCGCCCTGCGTCCCGCTTGGCGGCGGGGTCCGCGCCATTGCGCGCGGCGGCGACAATGGAGATGGCGCGGTTGCGGGCCTGCTCGCAGGTCAGGACCGTGCTGGGCCCGAGGCTGATCCGCCGGGATCGGCGTCCGGCGCGATACTGGACCACGTAGCCCTTGCGCCCGCTCGGCAGCACCCGCAGCCCGAAGCCAGGGATCTCACTGTCCCAGACGAACTATTCGGTGGAGCGGGCTTCTGCGGCATCGACGAGGCGTTTGGTGATCCTGGGCATGGCACTCTTCGGTGGTTCTTTCGCCGTTCCACAGTGCTGAAGCCGGGGCGACAGTCAACGAACACATTGAACTCGCGAAGAAAAAGGAAATGCCTCGCGTTTCCGCGCAAGGCGTTTCGGCGCGATGGTGCGGGAAATCGACGAGCCGCGCGAATCAGAACGCAGGTTTCGGCGCCCGCAGGCTGCTGTTAGGCTCGGGGAAAAGAAACTGGCGATCCGATGGCGTCGAAGACCACCCTTAATGCGAAGAACCTCGAGGCGCTGGGCGCAGAGCGCCTGGCGGAACTGCTGATCGAGGTCAGCACCGGGAACGCGGCGGCCAAGCGCAAGCTGCGGCTCGCGCGGGCCGGGGCCCAGAGCCCGAGGGAGGCGGCGCGGGAGATCACCAAGCGGCTGACCAGCATCGCCCGCGCCCGCAGCTTCATCACCTGGAAGAACCGCAAGGCGCTCGTCACGGATCTCGAAACCCAGCGGCGCGCCATCGTCGAGCAGATCGCGCCGGCCGATCCGGACGAGGCGCTGGCGCTCATGTGGCGGTTCATGGCGCTCGCCACACCGGTGTTCGAACGCTGCGACGACTCCAGCGGCACCGTCATCGGCATCTTCCACCAGGCCTGTGCCGATCTTGGTCAACTCGCCGCGAAGGTCCGGCCGGATCCGCAGGCCCTCGCCGGCACTGTTCTCGATGCGCTTCAGGACAACGGCTATGGCCAGTATGACGGCCTGATCGGCATCATGGCCCCGGCGCTCGGCGACGAGGGGCTCGCGGCCCTGAAAGCGATGGCAAAGGACCTCGGTCGCTCGCCTGTGCCGGTGCCGCCGAAGGACCAATGGAAGGCGGTGGGCTGGGGCCCGGGCGGCACCACCTACGAGCACGAGATGCGGTCGCGCGAGCGCACGAGCACGGTCACCATGGCGCTCAAGGACATCGCCGACGCGCAGGGCGACGTCGACGGCTTCATCGCCCAGTACGATCCAAAGACCCGCAAGGTGCCGCAGATGGCGGCCGAGATCGCGCAGCGTCTGCTCGCGGCTGGCAGGGCAGGCGAGGCGCTGGGGTTCCTCGAGCGCGCGGAACTCGGCGACAGCTTGCGGGTTCCGCTGGCATGGCAGGAAATCCGCCTGCAGACGCTGGAGGCGCTGGGTCGCGGCGAGGAGGCGCAGGCGTTCCGGTGGGACTGCTTCGAGCGCACGCTCTCCGACAGCTACCTGCGGGCCTATCTCAAGCGGCTTCCCGACTTCGACGACATCGAGGCCGAGGAGCGGGCGATGGCGCACGCCATGGCCCATCCGAGCCTTCTTCACGCCCTGCAGTTCTTCCTCGACTGGCCGGCGCTGGATCGCGCCTCAGACCTCCTGGTGGGCCGACACGAGGAGATCGACGGGGATCACTACGAGTATCTCGCCCCCGCGGCGGAGGCCCTGTCAGAGCGTCATCCGCTGGCCGCGACGCTGGTGCTCCGCGCGATCATCGATTTCACGCTCACCAGATCCCGGGCGAAGCGGTATCGCTATGCAGCCGAGCACCAAGTCTCCTGCGCCCGGCTCGCGCGTGACATTCCGGACTTCGGTGCGTTCGAGACGCACGATGCCTACGTCGCCCGGTTGAAGGAGGAGCACGGCAGGAAGTTCGGCTTCTGGTCGCTCACGAAGAGCTAGTCATCGTGCGAAGATGTGCCGAGGCGTCGGCCGGATCCATGGACGGCGTCGGACCCGCCAATCCTGTATTGCTGATTAATAAGACATATTGACATGTCGCATTTCGGAACCTATATCGCTGGCTATGATGAACAATGACCTCTCACTCGAAGAACTGAGCGATCGCACGGGGGTCGAGGCGCGCACCTTGCGATCATGGGTCAGCGAGGGACTGCTCTCTCCGCCCTTCAAGCCCGGACGCGGCGCACGATACCCTGCCAGCAACGCGGATCGCGCGTTGGCGGTTCGCGCGCTCAAGGACCTGCACGGGTTGTCGCTGTCGGAGATCGGTCGCCGTTTCATGATGGCGACGGAGGATCAGATCCGGGAGTGGGCGCTTGAGGCCGGCCCGACTTCGGCATCGAGTGGATCGGCGCGCGATTACCTCCGGCGGATCCAGGCGCAAAGCGTCGCGGAGGGGCCGCCACAGCGATCGATGGACTTCCTTCAAAAGAAGTTCGCTTCGAGCGCGTCGGAGCGGCGGTCCCCTGAGTCCGGTTTCAACAAGCCTTCGATGCCGTCCTACCGCATGCCCCGCTCCGACGAACGCCAAGCGGAACTGGCGAGCATCGAGCAGCTGATCCTTCAGCTGGAGAAGGTTCTGGAAGCGCCGGCTCCAAGGCGCTCGCGATGGGCGGTCTGGACGCGGATCTCCGTCACGCCGGACCTCGAACTTTCCGTGCGCGGCGATCTCGAGCCTCGCGAGCGGGTCCTCTTCGAGCAACTCGCGGACCAGTTCCGCGCCATTCTTACCGGGAGAGCAAGAAATGACTGATGTGAACTTCACCGCCGCTGCCGCCTTTGACCGCAAGCTCTTCTGGGAGGGCGGCGAACTCGGTGCGCTACCTCGTCGCCCGACTGAAGGCCCCCCGAAAGGATGACCGCCGCCCGGCAGAACGCGCACCCCTCAACATCTCGCTCGTAATCCATGCCAGCGGTTCGATGGGAGGTGGAAAGCTCGAGGCGGCCAAGGAGGCGGCCCTCGGACTGGCAGAACGCCTGACGGATCGAGATCGTCTCACTGTGGTGTCCTTTGCGTCCGATGTCCTCGTTCATCTCGATGCCGTAGCGGTAACGACCGACAACGCTGCCCGCATTCGTTCGGAGATTTCGCGCCTTCAGACGCGGGGCATGACGCTCCTGTCGGGGGGGTGGTTCGCCGGTGTCGAGTGCGCCGCCAGGATCGCCGAAGAAGACCCGCGGATGACTCCACGCGTCATCATCCTGAGTGACGGTCACGCCAATGAAGGGATCGTAAATCCGGAAGAACTGCGCGAGCACGCTGGTGAACTCAGGACGCGCGGTGTTCTGACCTCGACGCTGGGCATCGGCGACGGCTACGACGAGCAGCTGCTTCGCGGCATCGCCGAGAGTGGTGGCGGCCGTCTGCACGATGCGGAACTGACGAGCGAGATTTCCTCGGTGCTTCTGGGAGAGTTGGACGACATCTTCGGGACTGTCGTGGAGGATGCGCAGATCGAGCTCGCTGTACCGACAAGCGTGCGGGTCGAGGTCCTGGGGCGGACAGGATCCGAGATCCGCAACGGTTGCATTCTCGTTCCACTCGGGCCGGTCCAGAACGACATCGAGCGCGTGGCGGTATTCAAGATCACCTGTTCCAAGGCTCGGCAGAACGACGAGCTCGCGTTCGAGGTGACCGCCAGTGGACGGGCTGTTGACGATCGGTCCAAGCTCGAAACTGGCTCTGTGCGACTTAGGCTTGGAGCCGTGGATGGCGCGGCCAACAAGGCTCAGCCCCGTGATACGGAGATTGCGGCAATCGTAGCGGGGACCTGGAGTGCCCATGTCGTCGCTGCGGCGGCCCAGATGAACCAGGACGGGGCTTTTGGTGAGGCTGAGAAGTACATCGAACGCGAACTGCACCATTTCCGCCGCTATGTTGAGAATTTGGATCGAGGGCGAGAGATGATCCGTGAACTCGAACTGCTTGCACGACGCGTTGGCCGACAGTTTTCGTCCCGGATGCGCAAGGAGATGGTGGTCCAGTCATCTCTGGCGATGGAGAGCCGGGTCGATCGCAGGGGCATTGGCAAAGCCGCGTGGAGCGCACGAATGGAGCGCGGTGATTGATGATCATGCGACCCCAAAGTTCCGCTGTCCAGCGAAGCGTTGGTGACTGACTATGGGGCCAACTTGAAAGAATATCAGGATCAGATAGCCTGTAATCGATCGCCAAACTGTCACTAGAGGTCAGCTGATGGTAGGAAATCCGAGCTTAGAGAACCAAGTTGGGCTGTTCTTCGAAAATGTGGAACTCGAAACATGCCGCGATGAGCACGTTTCCCGTCCGAGGGTGCGCCCCCGCACTCAATTTGATCAGAACATCCGGGTGGAGTTCCCAAGGAAACTGCGAGAGATGTTCCCGATAGGAACACGCTTTGTAGCAACTGTAAAAGTCTGCCAGAAAACCGAGGACGGGAGAGCTAAAGGCCCTCCCTATCTTAGAGCGTATGACATCGCGGTGGTCGCGCAGTCCGTTCCAGATTTTGGATTGATCGCAAAGGTAAAGAAAGGAAGCATAAGCAGCCTTTCATACGAGTACACCCCGAAGGGTAGAGACTAATGAGTTGGGCATGGAAATGAACCTCCAGCAACGCTCACGTAACGCGGCGGGATCGGACTCCACTTATGCCGAAATGTAATCGATGCGGTGGGCAAATCACGTTCCGCAAGGTCGAGGGGAAAACAATTCCCATCCATCTCAGTGGTGGCTGCAGCGGCGGCTATGGTGGTAGGGCGGTTCGGTATGTTGCGCAGCCGGCTCCGGCCAAGGCGGTGTTTGATGAGCCGCGATCTTACCTGAAATCCGAACGCCAAGTGTCCCCGTCTGCGGCAAGAGCGTGTTCTTCTACCAAAGCGAGCACGGAGGGCGAGTGTTTTTCGATGATTTGGGTTGGCCTTGGCCAAAACGCCCATGCGCTGACCGCCTAGCGGGCCAGCCTAGCACGGCGATCTACGCCCCCTCCGGCTCCTCTGTCGGCGCGAGGACTGACTGGACCAAAGACTACGGATTTTTCAGACTAGTCAGCATTCGCCACGAAAGCGGGCGGCTGAGTCTGAGATTGAAGGAGATTACCGAGGGCTTGGGAGGCTTCTTGCGGTCTCTGTTTTCAAACACTGAGCGGATTTACACCTTCAGCGAGAACAAGCTCGGAGAGGCGGGTGTCGAAGACAGCGACTTCAGAGAGGCGCCAAGTTTCTTAATAGAGAAGACTGAGCTGGTGTCAGAGCGTGCTGTGATTCAGTTCATTTGCCCTCGCAAAGGAAAGGTTATGCGCCTACGCATGAAGCGTTCAGATGGAGGCCAATAACGGAGCGACAGCCGAAGTTGAGCCGATTGCACTGCTTCCATAACAATCGTGCTAGCGAGATTTGGAAGCATTGTGGAAGCACGAGGCCGAAAAACGCTGCGCAATCCCGACAGATCGTGCGAAGCGGAGCCTCGGCTCCGGGATCGACAAGTGTCGGAAACTGCGCAAGAACTCGCGGTTACGAGTGATTGTTCATGGTTCGCTCGACACGGCTCATAACCTGAAGGTCGTAGGTTCAAATCCTACTCCCGCAACCAAAATTCTCTGAATTATAAGATGCTTGAGCGCCGCTCTCCCGGGCGGCGTTCGCGTTTCCAACATCCGTGGAAGCACTGAGCTACTCCCCATCCCTTGGACAGATTTTCGGGTAATTTAAGCTACTGCCTGCACCTGCTGATCGGTTTCAATGCGTTGAAGTAGACCACGGCGGGCGGTTGTCCGCCATGGGCAGTGTGAGGGCGTTGGTGGTTGTAGAAGGTGATCCAGCGCCCGATTCCGAGCCGAGCCTGCGATCCGGTTTCCCAGGCGTGCAGATAGACGCATTCATACTTCAAGGACCGCCAGAGACGCTCGATGAAGATGTTGTCGATGCAGCGCCCTTTGCCGTCCATCGAGATCCGGCTGCCGACCCGTTTCAGCCGGTCGGTCCAGGCGAAGGACGTGAACTGCGATCCTTGATCGGTGTTCATGATCTCGGGCGGGCCGAACTTGTGGATCGCCTCGTTCAGCGCCTCGACGCAGAAGTCGGCCTCCAGCGTGTTGGATATCCGCCAAGCCAGCACCTTCCGGGTGATGCCAGTCCATGATGGCGACCAGATAGAGGAAGCCGCTGCGCATCGGCATGTAGGTGATGTCGGCGCACCAGACCTGGTTGGGCCGATCGACCCGCAGCCCGCCCAGCAGATAGGGGTAGGTCTTGTGCCCCTTCGCAGGCCTGCTGGTGTCGGGCTTCTGGTAGATCGGCATCAGGCGCATGAGCCGCATCAGTCGACGGATGCGCTTTTCGTTCACGGCATGCCCCTCGTTCTGCAGGTGCCACGTCATCTGCCGGACGCCGTAAAACGGCGTGTCGAGGAACTGCTTGTCGATCACCAACATGAGGTCGAGGTTCATCGCCGTCTCGCCCTGCAGCTCGTAGTAGAACGACGACCGCGAGATCGACAGCAGACGGCATTGCGCTCCGACCGACAGCATTGGGTGGTTCGTTCGATCATCCCGCGCCTCACTTGCCGGTCCAGGGCTTGAGCTTTCTGTGACAAAAAATCGTTGGCCACAGCCAGCTCCCCGATCTTTGCATGCAGCGACCGCACCGTGTCCTCGTCGATCTCGGGCGCCCTCTTGCCGCCTCGCTCAAAGATGTCAGCCGCGCCCTCCAGCAGAGCCTTCTTCCACTGATGGATCATCGTCGGATGCACGCCATATTCGGCGGCCAGTTCCGACACCGTGCGCTCGCCCTTCACGGCCTCCAGCGCCACACGGGCCTTGAACCCCGCGTCATGGTTCCTGCGTTTCTTCATGTTCTGATCTCCTCGTTCTTGGAGATCAGCAGACGTCAGATCGTAGCTTCCGTCACTGTCCGATTTTCGGGGAGCAGCTCAGAGTTCACCAGTCGCAATGCCGACGCTGCACCCATGTGCAAGAACTGCTCGACCAGATCCCGCCCGCTCAGGAGATCGGCAGCGTCACAGCAGACGGCGCCTAAGACACCCGCACGCGTCACAATGCCATCGCTGACCGCCGGGCCATGCCGCGATCCCGCCCCGCAGGACCGCAGAACTCCGCAAGCCCGACACGGCGGCCCCCTGCGCGCAATCAGACCCTTCGGTCAAAGAAATAACTTGGACGGGCACTTTGGCGGAAACCGAGCGGATACCACGCCGAAGTCGCGCCGAGACGAGACGAAGATGCCCTGCTTGAAACTGCTAGGCCAACGGCTGACGGCGCGGCGACCTGACGGTCGGGCCGCCGAACTTCAGCTTCGTGTGGCCGTAATGAACGGCCTCAGTGCATTCGGCATCCCCGTCCTAGAGGCCGTGGGGTACGTGTGCCCAGGAATAGGGGAGCCATGCCCCCCACCGAATTTACGCGGCAGGGTCACACATAGCGACTGTCAGAACCTCGGCCGGCTACCGCTTCGGCATCCAGACCCGCCTTCCTGCCCGCGTCGAGCGCGCGTGCGACAAGGTTGTCGGACGCGGGTTTTGTTCAGCCTTCAGCAGCAGCAATGAGTTCGTGGTGCAATCAACCGGCTCCTGGTATTCACCATCTCGACATCGCCGGTATCGCGACGACGGTTGTCATGTGGCGCAGCTGGTCCAACACATTCGTCATGTCATGCGTCGCCAGGCGTCGCACTCGCGACCACATCGAAATCATCGGACTTGCCAGCCGGTTCGTCACGTTTTCAACAGCGCGGCGGCGGTGCGCTCGTCCGTTATCAACCCTGAAAGGCGCCCACTTTTCAGGATCGCACGCAACGGGGCCTCCTTTTCGGGGCCACCGGCCAGTGCAACGATGCGGTCCTGACGCCCTTCGTACAGCGACACGGCCAACGTGCGCGAGATGAGGGGTGTTTCCAGCGCGACCCCGTCACTGTCAAAGAAATGGCCCAACATTTCGGCTACACCGCCTGCGCGTGAAATTTCCTCGATCTCGGCGGGTTCAATCATGCCAGAATTCACCAGCTGCGTATCATCACCCACTGTGCCGATTCCGACGAATTTCAGCTCCGCATTCTCGGCGATCCCGAACACCTCTTCGACGCCGCGTTGAGCCAGAAGAACCTCGCGATCCGGGCAGAGTTGGCAAAAAACGGCACGGGCAGTACGTAGGCGCGCGCGCCGGTCTTTTCGGCCAGAAGGTGCATCACGTCGTGGGGGTTGGCCGCAAAATTTCGGGTCAGCCCGCCCAGCAGGGACACGAAGCTTATCCCGTTCGTCTCGAACCCCGGCATCGCGCAGACCGCTTCGGCCAGCGTACGGCCATGCCCGATGCCGATGGTCAAATCGCCTCACTGCTAACCGACCAACGGCGCAAAAACGCCGCCCCCGCCAGGGCCAGCGTGCGGAAGGGAGCCCGTCTTCGTCCAGGTCGGGCGCAACTTCGCAGATTCGAGACCAAAGCGGGCGGTCATCGCCGTCTCCAGCGCAATGCATTCCACACTTTCGCCTTCGATGTCACCTTTACCGCGCCTTCGCCACGGCCTTCGTGCAATCAGACGATGGGCCTTCACCGACGGCACCCCGAGCGTTTGGCGACCTCGGCCTGGCGAAGTCCGCCGACGTAGTGCAGCCATGCCGCACGAATCGAGAGCGAGTGTTCGGCGTCATCTGAAAGACGATCTTTTACCATGATGATACGTCCTTTTTCAGCCCAACGGGCCTCTTCACGCCATTTTAGACCAGTCGACAAACCGCATCAAAGTTTCAACGACCCCAACGCCGCTATCGATATGGGGCGCCCAGAACTCCGACGCTTTCGGCGATCTGCGGAATCACCTGGCGGTCATCGGTTCGCGTTCCTTGAACGACAGTTCAAGGCATATCTCGTTATCGACGGCACCGCCTTCGGTCAGCGCTTTCAGGAGCGGTTCGGGCTGGATCGCGCCCTTTGCGTTGAACGTCGGCGGTGAACGGCCGGTGGCCGGATTTGTCCATCATCGATTGCTTGATGTGAATGATCGGGCTGACGTGCGGCACCGCCCGCGCCCAGGCGTAGGGGTCGGTGTCGTCGGGGTTGGTCGAGGTCACATCGCCATGGTCGATATCGGCCATCATCCACATGGGAATTGCCATGTCGGCGGCGGTGAGCCGGTCTTGCAGCGTAATGCATTGCGGCGATGGTTTCGCCGAACTCGCGGCCCACGCTCATGGGTTCCCAGAAGACAGTAGTCTAGGCCCGCGGATTTGGCGTGGTCCGCCACCTCGGCCCAGCAATCGATGGCGATCTCGATCAGGTCGCTCGCGGCGTGCGGGATCGTCGTAGTCCGCGATAGGTGAAGATGGCGAACTGCGTGCCGACCGACGTGCGCGCCCAGATCGCCGATGATGTCGGCGAACGTCTTGAACCAGTCGACATAGTAGCGGCGCACGTCCTCGTCGGGATGGCCGAAATGGTTCAGCCGTCCGTAGGGGCCGGTCATGCCGACTGGTCACCCGCGCGCCGGTGCGCTGCAGCGCTCGATCCATGTCGCGGGTCAGTCGCCGAATCACCGGCGCGGGCCAGCCGGGGTTGATGAACTCATGGGTCAGCTGGATGTCGCGGATGCGGATATCGCGCGCGATGGTGTCGATCAGATCGTCGGGTTCGGCAAAGCGGTTGACCAGCGGATTGGTGTTCAGCGACAGCGACAGCGGCATCTCAGGCGGCCTCCGCCTGGGCTGCGTCGAACCATTCGGTGAACGCCGACTGTTCGGCTTCGCTCAGGTGCAGCCGGTGCTTGGTGCGCCGCCAAAGAATATCCTCGGCGGTCTGCGCCCATTCGTGGGCCAGCGAGATAGTCGCACCTCGGCCTCGTAGAGATGTGCCGCCAAAGTGCCGTCCCAGACCCGTCAGACGATCGTCGCATCGCCCGCAATCACGGCGAATCCGCGTGCCGTAGAGCCGCCCGTAGTGGCGGCGCAGATCGCGCGGCATCCAGGGATAGTCCACCTTCAGCGTGCCTTGCGGAAACGTGTCGTAATCGGCGTCTCGATGTCGCCGCCGGGCAGGGGGGCGTATCGCGGTCCAGTCCGCGCCCATGTCGGGGAAAGAACTTCGCGATCTTGTGCATGCCCGCGTTCGGCCAGTTCGCGGAACGTGGTGATCTTACCGCCGAAGATATTCAGCATCGGCGCGCCGCCGCGTCCTCGTCGAGGTCGAACACATAATCGCGCGTGACAGCCGACGGGTTGCCCTGGCCGTCGTCGAACAGCGGCGCGCACCCCGGAAAAGGTCGTCACCACATCGTCGCGGGTCAACTGTTCCTTGAAATACCGGTTCACCGCGTCGATCAGGTACTGGATTTCCAACTCGTCGGCCGGCGACGTCCTCGGCGCGTCCGTCGTAGGGCGATGTCGGTTGTGCCGATCAGTGCCTTGTCACGCTCGTATGGGTTGATGAAGATCACGCGCTTGTCGTGGTTTTGCACCAGATAGGCCTGCTCGCCCTTCCAGAACTTCGGCACGATGATGTGACTGCCCTTGACCAGCCGCACGTTGCGCGCGGAGTTCGATCCCGCCACGCGCGTCACGACATCCGTGACCCAGGGACCCGCGGCGTTGACCAGCACCTTGGCCTGGAACTCGCGGGTCTCGCCCGTGACCGAGTTGGTGGTGGTCACGCGCCAGACATCCGTCTTCGCGGCGCGCCGACGTGCAGGCGACGCGGGTCAGACACCGTCGGCGCCGCGCTCGGCCGCATCCACGGCGTTCAGGATCACGAGCCGCGCATCGTCGACCCAGCAGTCGGAGTACTCGAAGCCCGCGCGTGTACGCATCCTTGATCGGCGCGCCCTCGGGGTCGCGGTGCAGGTCCAGAGTGCGGGTGCCGGGCAGCTTTTTGCGCCCGCCCAGATTGTCGTACAAGGAACAGCCCCAGCCGGACCAGCCACGCGGGGCGGTCCTGCGGGCTGTGCGGCAGCACGAAACGCATCGGCCAGATGATGTGCGGCGCGTTGTGCATCAGCACTTCACGTTCGATCAGCGCCTCGCGCACCAGCCGGAATTCGTAATACTCCAGATAGCGAAGACCGCCATGCACCAGCTTGCCGGAGCGCGACGATGTGCCTTCGGCCAGATCGTCCTTCTCGCACAGCACCACACTCAGGCCGCGGCCGGCCGCATCGCGCGCAAAGCCCGGCGCCGTTGATGCCTCCGCCAATGACAAAAAGGTCCACCGTTGGAATATGTCGTCATGTGTTGCTCCTTGAACGAGGCGCTGTGCAGCCAGGCTGTCCCAGACGGGGACCAACGCTGGCGCGTGGCGCGGTAGGTTTCGAAATAGCTGTGTCGTATACGGGAACGAGGGTCGGATCGGCGCGGCTCGGGCGTCGCCCGAAAGCGGCGTCGATCCATTCCGCGATGCAGGCGTCCATGTCGGCGTAGGCGCCGATGGCGACGGCGGCCATCATGGCGCAGCCCGCAGCACCGGCCTCGTCGCGGTGAGGACACGCGGACGGGAGTGTCCAGCGCACGGCCAGAACCTTGCGCAATGCGGCCGACCGCGCCGCCCCGCCCGTCAGACGCAGTTCGGCCGGCATCGAGCCCATCGCGGCATAGCAATCGCGAGTCGCCATGCCGAGGCCGTCGACCACGGCGCGGATCATGTCGGGGAACCGGTGCGCTCGAGTTCAAGCCCGATCAGGCTTGCGCGCGCGTCGGCGTTGACGAATGGGCCCGCGTTCACCCGCCTCGGAAATATAAGGGTGATACATCAGCGCCGCCGGGGCGCTCGAGCGCGCCATCCACGTCGTCGATCCGCATTCAACGAGATCTGCGCGTGGCTGCGGGCTGCCACCGGTTCGCCCAACAGATCGCCGGCCAGCGACAGCGCCCAGTCGATGTTCAAGCGTGGCCGCCATATTGGTCTGAACCTGCGTACCATGTCCGGCACCGGCAGGCAGATGACGTAGCCCGTATCCCTGAGCGTTCAGTTGCACATTGTCCGCGTCAACCGCCCGCATGTGCACGCCCGTGGACCCGATCGTCGAACAGGCCGCGCCCGCATCGCCGGTGTGCACGCCCGCCCCCAGCGCCGTCATGACCATATCGACATAGCCCAGAGAGACCGGTGTTCCCGCGCGCAACCCCGTCGCCGCTGCTGGCGTCAGCACGCCAAGCGGGATGGTTTGTTGCGTGCCGTCGAGATTGTCGGGCAGCAGATGGCGCTGTTCGACAGCCCCAGCGCCTCGATGACCGTATCGCTGTAGTGGCGGGTCGCGGAAATCGCCGAAGGTGAAGCTGGCCTCAGAGGGATCGGTGGCGCGGACACCGGTCAGGTTCAGAAATAGCCAGTCCTTGCAATGTAGCGCAACCTCGGCGCGGTCCAGCAGATCGGGGTGGTGGCGCACCATATGGGCCAGCTGGCTGCCCTGCTGGCAAGTGTTCAGCCCGGTGCCCGTCGCCTCGAACCGCGCGCGCTCGACTGGCGCTCACGGCCAGATCCGACACGGTCGGCGGCCGCGCGGGCATCCAGCCAAAGCCAGGCATCGGCAACCGGCGCATTGTCGGCCCCGACCAGCCAGGTGCCGTCGCCCTGCCCGGTCAGCGCCATGGCGGCGACCCGGCGGGCAGAGTTGTCGACTTTCCCCGGAAAGGTCACGCAGGGCGGTCGCGCAGTCATCCCATGTCCGGTCCATAGACTGCGTGGCCGCCCCGTCCGGCCCGTGTCGATAAGCATTGCGCACGAATGCAACGGCAACCTGCGCGCCCGTCAGATCGAAGGCGACCGCCTTGAGAACAGACGTGCCTGCGTCGACGCCGATGATAAGGTCTGTCACGTGTCACGTCCGTCTCCGGACGGACGCGGCCGGATACCTTGGTCATGAGACGCCTCCCTGCAGACGCCTGCACTCTGCCTGCGCCTTGGTCGAAGATAGCACAGAAAATCCGGACTTGTGATTTTTTTTGCAGACAGAGTAATTACTTTCACCTATGGTCTGATTGTCGCAGGCCGTTAAGGTCGGGTGCGGACGGCAGGACCACCTGCGGGGATCAAGTCCTCCGGCGGTACGGGGGAGGGGAATGGCCGCCATACGCTGCGTCGCATGTTCCCGAGTTGTTCAGGCCAGCTCAGGCGCTGGATCATCGGGCCGCGACGCTTTCGGCCGCGCAAAGGGGGGTATCTGCCATGGCTGATTCCACGGCCGTTCCGGGCGAATCGTCCGTTTTGTCGCGCCGAAACCTCATCGTCGGAGGCGTGGTGGTCGCGTTGGTCGCGGCCATGGCGCTGGACACCCATGTCGTCCGGATCGGTTCCGACGGCGACCTGCGCCAGCAGGCGTTCGATCCCGATAGATTCGGCGCCGATGAATTTCCGCGTGTCCGGGACGTCATCGTCAGCCGCGCGGCAGACGCCCAGGCCTTGGCCGAAGGTCTGGCAGCCGACAAGGACGCAACCATCGCCGCGTATGGCACCGTGGCGGGGGCCTTTCCGGTACTGGCAGTCCAGATGACCGGGGTCGTTGGGGAAGGGTCGTCGGGCATTTTCACCGTCGATGTGCCCGACATGCCCGAGGGCACCGGCATCCGCGTCCAGACCGGGCCGGCCATCAACGGCACCGAATTGCGCGATTTTCCCGGCGACATCGACTTCGGTGCGTTCAAGAACCAGATCGAATACCAGAACGCCGGCGCGGGCTTGAACCGCGCGATGGCCGATGCGGTTCTGGCTGATCTGGACCGCGAGACGATCTGACCGGCAAGACAGTCACGCTGAGCGGCGCGTTCACCCTTATCAATCCCAGCAACTGGCTGGTCACACCCGTCGCCCTCGAGGTGCAGGAATGACATCCTCGGCATGCCGAACATCGTTCTGACCGCCCGCGACGTGGCGAAATCCTTCGGGGCAGTCCACGCGCTGAAGAGCGTCAATTTCGATGTGCATCGCGGGTCAGGTCACGACATTGTTCGGCGAAAACGGCGCGGGTAAGTCGACGCTGATGAAGATCCTGTCGGGCGTGCAACTTCCCACCAGCGGGCAATTGTCGCTGAACGGCAAATCCGTGACGATCCGCTCGACGGTCGAGGCTCGCCATCTGGGCATCTCGATCATTCATCAGGAACTGTCGCTGGCCCCCAACATGAATGTCCGCGACAACATCTTCATGGGGCGCGAGATCACCGGCCCCGGTGGCGTCAACTTCGCCGAGGAAGAACGTCAGGCCCGCGCCCTGATGGCCGAGCTGGAAGAAGATATCGATCCGCTGACCACGATAGAAGATCTGCGGCTGGGCCAGCAGCAGATCGTCGAGATCGCCCGCGCGCTGTCCGTCAATTCGCGCATCCTGATCATGGACGAACCCACTTCGGCGTTGTCGGCATCAGAAGTCGAGGTGCTGTTCAAGGTCATTCACGACCTAAAGGCCAAGGGCGTGTCCATCGTCTATATCTCGCACCATCTGGAAGAGGCGCTGACCATCACCGATCACGCCGTGGTGCTGCGCGACGGTGAGATGACAGCCGCCGCCCCGCGGGTCGACATCGATCTGGAATGGATCGTGCGCAACATGGTGGGCGAGAATTTCGATCTGGGCAGCCCGCCCACCGGATACGCCATGGGTGCGCCCGCGTTGCAGTTCGATAACCTCAGCGTGCCGGCCGCGTCCGGGACCGGCCTGACCGTCGACCGGCTGGATCTGACGGTCCATGCGGGCGAGATCGTGTGCATCTACGGCCTGATGGGCGCCGGGCGCACCGAAGCTGATGGAATGCGCCGCCGGACGCCTGCCCTCCAGCGGCGGGCGAGTCCTGCTGCACGGGCAAAATCTATCGCATCTGAGCATTGCTCAGCGCATCGCGGCGGGTCTGGTGCTGGTGCCCGAGGACCGCCAGCGCGACGGGCTGGTCCAGACCATGAGCGTTGGGCGCAACCTGTCGCTGGCGTCGATCCGCACCTTCACCAAGGGGCTGTTGACCAACCCAAGGGCCGAGGACCGGATCGTCGACGCCGCGATCAGTCAGGTGACCGTCAAGACGGACGGGCCGCAGGCTCCCATCGGATCGCTGTCGGGCGGCAACCAGCAGAAGGTCGTCATCGGCAAGATGCTGGCCACCAAGCCTTCCGGTCGTGCTGCTGGACGAACCCAGCCGCGGCATCGACGTCGGCGCCAAGGCCGAGGTGTTCCGCATCCTCGCCGACCACGCCCGGAGCGGCATGGCGGTGCTGTTCACCACGTCGGAGGTAGGCGAATGCCTGTCCATCGCGCACCGCGTCATCGTCATGCGGCGGGGCGTCATAGCGGCGGAATTCACCGGTCATATGTCGAAGGAGGCGATCATGGCCGCCTCGGGCGAAAGCCTGGTCGCATGAGGCAGCAACAAGGATCGCAAACTGTCGATCAGACAGCACCGCACCGGGAAAATCCCCGTCGAGCGGCAAAGGGTTCAACGTGATCCATCTGATCCTCGAAGGCCGTGCGTTCTTCGCCTTGATCGGCCATCATCATCGTGTTCTCGTTCCTGTCACCGAACTATTTCAGCGTCTCGAACTTCCTGATCATGAGCAGCCAGGTCGCCATCTTCGGCCTGCTGGCCATCGGCATGCTGCTGGTGATCCTGTCGGGCGGCATCGACCTGTCGGTAGGATCGACGCTGGCGCTGTGCGGCGTCTTCGCAGGCTTTCTGATGCAGGGGGTCGAACTGACCGCCCTTGGCGTCATCCTGTATCTGCCGGTCTGGGCGGTCGTGATCTGCACGCTGGCAATGGGGGCCTTCGTGGGCGTCATCAACGGTGTGCTGGTGTCGCATTTCAAGGTCCCGGCCTTCGTGGCCACGCTAGGCACGCTGTACGTCGCGCGCGGGGTCGCGTTGCTGATGACCAACGGGCTGACCTTCAACAACCTGTCGGGCAAGGCGGAACTGGGCAACACCGGATTCGCGTGGCTGGGCTTCAACCGCCTGTGGGGCGTGCCGTTCGGGATCTTCGTGATGGCGGGCGTCGCGATCGCCGCCTTTATCCTGCTGTCGCGCACGCCCTTCGGCCGCTGGCTGTATTCCACCGGCGGGAACGCCAACGCCGCCGAGTTGTCCGGCGTACCGGTGCGAGCGCGTCTATATCTGGGTCTATGTCCTGTCGGGCCTCTGCGCGGCCATCGCGGGGATCGTCCTCAGCTCGCAACTGACTTCCGCAGGTCCAACCGCCGGATCGACCTATGAGCTGACGGCCATTGCCGCCGTCGTCGTCGGGGGCGCATCGCTGATGGGCGGGCGCGGCACCGTGGGCGGCACGCTGCTGGGTGCCTTCGTGATCGTGTTTCTGGGCGCGGGGCTGGTCATCATCGGGGTCAGTTCCTACTGGCAGACCGTCTTTACCGGCGCCGTCATCGTGCTGGCCGTCATGCTGAATTCGATCCAGTCGGGCGGCCCAAAACGAGCGCGCTGACCGAACCCACATCGAGACCACCACCGCACCGGGGCACAAGACCCCGTCGCGGATCAAAGCCGATGACCGGCACACACCAAGGGAGAGACCAACAATGATGAACTTCACACGCCGCACGATCCTGGCGACCGTCGTCGCGCTGCCACTGATGGCCGGCGCGGCATCCGCCGAAGGCCTGATCTCGATCATCGTGAACGACCCTGCGAACCCCTACTGGTTCACTGAAGGCGAAGTGGCGAAGAACACCGCCGAGGAACTGGGATACGAGGCGAACGTCACCGCCCACAAGGGCGATACCAACGTCGAATCCAATCTGGTCGACGCCGCCATCACCAACGGCGCCAAGGCCATCGTTCTGGACCCCGCCAATGCTGACGGATCCGTGGGCGTGGTGCGCAAGGCAACCGAAGCGGGCATCCCCGTCTTTCTGGTGAACGCTGAAATCAACGAGGCCGGCATCGCCATCGCGCAGCTGGTCTCCAACAACGCTCAAGGCGCCGCACTGGGTGCCGTGCAGTTTCAACAGGCCGTGGGCGACGAAGCCAAATACGTCGAATTCTTCGGCAACCCCGCCGACAACAACGCCGCCACACGGTCCAACGGCTACAACACCGTGCTTGGACAATACCCAGGACTTGAGAAGGTGGCCGAGGAAGTAGCCAATTGGGACCGCACCCAAGGCTACAACAAGATGCAGTCGATCATTCAGGCCAACGACACCATCGACGCCGTAATCGCCGGCAACGACGAAATGGCCCTTGGCGCCATCGCCGCGCTGAAGGAAGCCGGGCGTCTGGACGGCGTCACCATTGGCGGCTTCGACGGATCGCCCGACGCGGTCGAGGCAGTTAAAAGCGGCGAGATGGCCTATACCGTCCTCCAGCCGGTCGCTGTCTTCGCCCGCGAAGCGGTCATGCAGGCCGATCACTACATCAAGAACGGCGAACCGATGGTTGCCGAAGAAAAGCAGCTGTTCGACTGCCTGCTGATTACTGCCGACAACGTGGACAATTACTCGGCGCCCTTCACGCTGAGCGAATGAGGGATCGCCTTCGGGCCATCTGACAAGATGCAAACGGAGTTGGCCGGACATCGGCCAACACCACCGGACGGAAGGACCGCCCGATGACAGAACCCGTCCTTTGGATCGGCACGAGCTGGAAGATGAACAAGACGCTGGCCGAGGCCGAGGCCTTCGCGGCAACGCTTGCCCATTCGGGTCATGATCCACGCATCCAGCGGTTCGTCATCCCGCCCTTTACCGCCGTCCGCGAGGTTGCGCAGATCCTGTCGGACACCCCGGTCAAGGTCGGCGCGCAGAACATGCATTGGGACGACGCGGGTGCCTGGACCGGCGAAGTTTCGGCCCCCATGCTGGTCGATTGCGGCCTTGACCTGGTCGAACTGGGCCACTCCGAGCGCCGCGCGCATTTCGGCGAAACGGATGAAACCGTCGGCCTGAAGGTCGCCGCCGCCGCGCGCCACGGCCTGACCCCGCTGATCTGTATCGGCGAAACTCTGGAGCAGCGTGAAGCCGGCCGCGCACGCGACGTGCTGGCCGCTCAGGTGCAGGGCGCGCTTGGCCGCCTGACGGACGTGCAGAAATCCGGGCCGATCCTGCTGGCCTATGAGCCGGTATGGGCCATCGGCGACAACGGCATCCCCGCCACGTCGGACTATGCAGACGCGCGGCAGGCGGAGATCACCGCCGTCGCGGGCGATGTGCTGGGCCGCAGGGTGCCCTGTCTCTACGGCGGATCGGTGAACCCCGACAATTGCGAAGATATGGTCCGTTGCCCCGCTATTGATGGACTTTTCATCGGACGCGCGGCCTGGAATATCGCCGGATACCTGGACATTCTGACCCGCTGCGCCGCCACACTTTGACAAATCGAAGGACAATGAAATGAAAATTGCAGTTGCGGGCGACAGCGCGGGTGAGGGTCTGGCGAGAACCCTGGCCAATCACCTCGGGGGCGCGCATGACGTCTCCGAGATCTCGTGCACCGAGGCTGGACCCGACGATTTCTATGCCAACATGGCGGACCGGGTGGCCTCGGCGGTCATCGCAGGCGACTACGACCGTGCCATTCTGGTTTGCGGAACCGGCATCGGCGTGTGCCTGTCCGCCAACAAGGTGCCCGGTATCCGCGCCGCGCAATGCCATGACACCTATTCCGCGGGAAAGGCCGCGACGTCCAACAACGCGCAGATCATCACGATGGGCGCGCGGGTGATCGGGGCCGAGCTGGCCAAGGACATCGCCGACGCTTTCCTTGGCGCCACCTTCGATCCGAACGGCAAATCGGCCGGCAACGTGGACGCCATCGACGCCGTTGACGCGAAATACTCCAAGGCCTGATCCATGCCCCGCCTGCTGGCCGTCGACAGCGGACTGACCGTCACCAAGGCGGTGATCTTCGATCTGTCGGGGCGGCAGGTGGCCGTCGCGCGGCGCAATCTTGCGCAACTGATGCCCGGCCCGCGGATGGTCGAGCGTGATATGGATGCGATGTGGGCCGGGACGGCATCGGCCATTGCCGAAGTAATGGCGGCCAGCGGCACCGACCCCAAAGACATCATCGCCGTAGCCGCGACGGCCCACGGCGACGGGGTTTACTTGCTGGACCGGGCGAACGCGCCGCTGGGCCACGGCGTCCTGTCGCTGGACAGTCGCGCGGGCGATGTGGTGGCGGCGTGGAAAAGCGATGGAGTGGCAGCAGCGGCGCTGCCGATAACCGGGCAGTTCCCCCATGCCTCGGCCCCGTCGGCGTTGCTGGCGTGGATCCGCGACCACCAACCCGACCGCTTCGCGCGGATCGGGACCGCCTTCGCGGCAAAGGACTGGCTGCGCTTTTGTCTGACGGGGACCATCGGGACCGACCGGACCGAGGCCAGCACATCCTTCGCGGATGTCCACACGCAACGACACAGCGACGACGCGCTGGCGCTGTTCGGCCTGTCGGATCTGCGCCCCGCTCTGCCCCCGGTCAGCGCGTCAGACGCCATCGTCGGTCACGTCACCGAAGACGCCGGCCGACTGAGCGGCCTGCGCGCGGGCACGCCCGTTGCTGCCGGATTGCACGATGTCACCGCGTCGGCACTGGGCATCGGGGCGCATCGTGCAGGTGTCGTGGGGATCGTGGCGGGCACCTATTCCATCAACCAATGCGTGGCGGCGGTGCCGCGGATGCACGCCGACTGGTTTTGCCGCGCGGCCATCGCGCCGGGTCTGTACAACCACATGGCGATCTCGCCCGCCTCGACCGCGAATTATGACTGGTTTCTGGAAAATCTCGGCACCGACAACCGTGGGGACAGGTCGATCCACACGGCGCTGGCACCCGAGATTTCGGCCGGCCTCAGCCGCCCGTCATCCATCCTGTATCATCCGTATCTGTTCGGCGCGCCGATGGGGACGGTCCCCAGCGCGGGCTTTCTGGGGCTGCGCGGCTGGCACGATCGCGGGGATATGCTGGCAGCTTTGCTGGAAGGCATCGTGTTCAACCATCGCCAGCACGTCGATGCGTTGCGCGCGCCCTTCGCCGCCGAGACTGCCCGGCTGACCGGGGGCGCGTCGCGCAATCCGGTAGTCGCGCAACTGTTCGCCGATGTACTGGGGATGCCCGTGACGGTGACCGACACCGAAGAACCCGCGGCCTGGGGCGCGGCCCTGTGCGCGGGCGCAGCCGTGGGCGCGTTCGCCGGTTTCGACGCCGATCCGCGCGATCTGGAGGCCATATCGACCACCTTCACGCCCGACCCCGCGCGGCAGACGCACTACCAGGCGCGCTTCGAGACCTACCTGTCGGTCAGCCGCGATTTGGCGACGATCTGGCCGCAGCTTAAGTCGTTGGGACAGATGGAGAGGCCCCCGTTGCATGACTGACACGGCAACGCAGGTCGACGTCCTGATCGTCGGCGGGGGCATCAACGGCGCGGGCGTCTTCCGCGACCTGTGCGAACAGGGGCTGACCTGCGCCATCGTGGACAAGGGCGATTTCGGATCGGGCACCAGCGCCGCGCCGTCGCGCCTGATCCACGGCGGTCTGAAATACCTCGAGACGGGCGAATTCCGGCTGGTGGCAGAATCGACGTATGAGCGGAACCTGCTGCTGGCAAACGCCCCGCATCTGGTCAAACCGCTTCCTACGCTGATTCCGATCCTCTCGTGGACGGAGGGGGTGTGGGCCGCCCTCCGCACCCTGTGCGGGTCGACGACCGCGCCGCGCGGACGGGGGGCGGTGCTGATCAAGATCGGGCTGTCGATCTATGACCATTTCGGCAAGCGCGCGCGCCGGATGCCCCGCCACGCCATGCTGTCGCGCAGTCGCGCGCGGGCGCAAATCCCGGCTTTGACGCCGCGCATCAAGGCCGTCGGCGCGTATTACGACGCTGCCGTCACCGGCCCCGAGCGACTGGTGCTGGAACTGGTGCAGGACGGATTAAGCGCCAGCCCCGCATCGCAGGCGCTGAACTGGTCCGGGGTCGTCGGGCAGCGCAGCGGTATCGTGTCAATTGCGCGACCGGATGGCACGACGATGCTGCTGCGCCCGCGTCATGTGGTCAACGCCGCCGGTCCGTGGATCGACCGGGTCAACGCGTCGCTGGGGACGGAAACGGCGCTGATCGGCGGCACGAAGGGGTCGCATATCCTGCTGGATCACCCCGAACTGATGGCGCAACTCGACGGGCGCATGATCTATTTCGAAGGCAGCGATGGCCGCATTCTGCTGGTCTTTCCCTATCTGGGGCGCGCGCTGGTGGGATCGACCGACATTCCCGCCGACGACCCCGACCGTATCTTCTGCACCGAAGATGAGACGGCGTATTTCATGCAGGCCCTGCGCGGCCTGCTGCCTGGGCTGGCGTTCCACAACAACCAGATCGTCTTCGCTTATACCGGCCTGCGCCCCTTGCCGAACTCGGCCGGTGTGGCGCCCGGCCTGATCTCGCGCGATCATTCCATGCCCGTTCTGGACGCGACCGACGCGCGGCCCTTCCCGGTCGTGTCGCTGGTAGGCGGCAAGTGGACGACGTTCCGGGCGTTCTCGGCGCAGGTGGCGGACCTTGTGCTGGCGGATCTGGGCCGGGCGCGCCGTCGTGCGACCGACGATCTGGCGATTGGCGGCGGGCGCGACTGGCCCGACGGTGAGACGGCGCGCGACGTCTGGGTGGCGCGTGTCGCCCGGCAGACCGGCGGCCAATCCGCCCGCCTTCGCGTGCTGCTGGACCGTTACGGCACGACGGCAGAGCATGTGGCGATGCATGAGGGCGCGACGCCCGATCCCCTGCCAGACGCGCCGGATTTCACCGCGCAGGAAATTGACTGGATCGCCCTCAATGAACGTGTCGAGCATCTTCAGGACATCTTGCTGCGCCGCACCCCTTTGGCGATCACCGGACGGCTGACGCCACCCCTGTGCGACCGGATCTGCGCCACCGCGGGCGTGGCGTTGGGCTGGGACAAGGCGCGCATGGCGTCCGAGATGGACCAGACACGGGCTGTCCTGCGCGATCGCCACGGCGTGCAAATCTGACGTAGATTCCGCGGAAGGGGCTGCACCAGTGGACGATACATCCGCATACCAACTGAACAACCCCGCGTTTCTTGGACGCCTCCGGTTCTCGCTTTTTTTCGGTGATCTGCGCGACCGCATCTCGCCTGAAATCGTCGTTGAACCTGCTTCTGCCCATCATGGGCTTCTTGCCTTGAGATTGGGAAGAAAGCGTCCACGACCAACGGGGCTATTCGAGCTTTTCGATCGAGACCTGCATGGCCTGCTCCCATCAATGATGATGGAGGGATCACGGATCGCTTAAAAATGACGGAAACTGGCGAGCCTCTGCCGCCGGTCCGAGACTGACGTTCGGAGCACGACGGGTCCATAACGCGCCAAGACCCCGTGTGGAGCGTTTTGTGTGGCAGTTTTCGGGGGTAAAATTCGAAAACACCAGGAAACCGGGGGCTCCTGTCGTTTTTCGAGAGTCTTTGGTGCCCAGGAGAGGACTCGAACCTCCACATCCTTGCGAATACTAGCACCTGAAGCTAGCGCGTCTACCATTCCGCCACCTGGGCCGGTGTCGTGAGGCGGTTTGTTAGAAGGCCGTTCGGGCGGTGTCAACGGGGCGCACCTTGTTCGGGCGTGCAGGCGCCTATATCCCTGCGGCGAAAGGCCGGCGCGGTGGTTCGGCGGAAAGGTGGCGGGCATGTCCCATCTGGTGACGATCTTCGGAGGCTCGGGCTTCGTCGGCCGCTACATCGTGCAGCGCATGGCCAAGGCCGGTTGGCGCGTGCGGGTGGCGGTGCGGCGGCCGAACGAGGCGCTTTTCGTGAAGACCTACGGCGTGGTGGGCCAGATCGAACCGGTCTTCTGCAACATCCGCGACGACAATTCGGTGCGGTCCGTGCTGGGCGGCGCGGAGGCGGTGGTCAACTGCGTCGGCATCCTGGCGGAAGGCGGCAAGGCGACGTTCGATGCGATCCAGTCCGAAGGGGCGGAGCGGATCGCGCGGTTGGCGGCGGACGCGGGGATTTCGCGGATGGTGCAGATCTCGGCCATCGGCGCGGATGCCGGCAGCAAGAGTGGGTATGCCCGCACGAAGGGCGAGGGCGAGGCGGCGGTGCTGCGGCATCAGCCGAACGCGGTGATCCTGCGGCCCTCGATCGTGTTCGGCGCGGAGGACGAATTCTTCAACCGGTTCGCCGCGATGACCCGTCTGGCGCCCGTGCTGCCGGTAATTGGGGGGCAGACCCGCTTCCAGCCCGTGTATGTGGACAACGTCGCCGAGGCTGCCGAGATGGGCGTGACCGGCAAGGCGGCGCCCGGCATCTACGAGCTTGGCGGGCCGGACATCCGCACCTTCACCGAGTTGATGCAAGAGATGCTGGGCGTGATCCGCCGCAAGCGGGTGGTGCTGAACATTCCCTTCCCGGTGGCGCGGGGCATGGGCAAGGTCCTGGATTATCTACCGAAGCTGACCAAGGGCGTGATCGCCAATCCGGCCGTGACCGAGGATCAGGTGATCAACCTGCGGCAGGACAATGTGGTGTCCGACGGCGCAAGGGGGCTGTCGGATCTGGGGATCGATCCGGTGGCGACCGAGGCCGTGCTGTCCGACTATCTGTGGCGCTTCCGGCCCTCGGGGCAATACGCCACCGCCAAGGAATTGGCCCGCGATCTGCGAAGCTAGCCGTAGGCGACCGCCAGCAGGATCAGCCCCAGGATCACGCGGTAGATCACGTAGGGCGTGAAGCTGACGGAGTTCAGCAGCCGGAACATCAGCGCCAGTGCCAGCAGGGCCGCGACGAAGGCGAAGGCCGCGCCGATGGCGGCATCGTGCCAGAGGCCAGGCTGCGGATTGGCCGCCACCTCGGCCCCCAGCAGCAGGCCGGCCATGGCGATGGTGGGGATCGACATGAGCATCGCCAGCTTCGCGCCATCCTCGCGCGCGTAGCCCAGCTGCCGCGCGGCGGTAATGGCGATGCCCGACCGTGAGGTACCGGGGATCAGGGCGAGCACCTGCCAAAGCCCCATGATCAGAGCATGTTTCAGGGTCCACCCATCGGCCGTGCGTGTAATGGGGCCGGTCTGGTCGGCCCAGTAGAGGACGAGGCCGAAGACCAGCATCGTCCACCCGATCACGGCGGTGGAGCGCATGGCCTCGTCGAGCCCGCTGAGCTTCAGCGCGAGGCCCGCGACGACCACCGGCATGGTCGCGACGACGAGGCAGAGGGCAAGGAAGGCGCCTGGCGTGTCGACGCGGCCGCGGAGCAGGCGCAGGGTACCTGCGGCCGCGATGGCGACATCGGCGCGGAAGTAGATCAGCACGGCGAAGAGCGTGCCGACGTGAACGGCGACGTCGATGGCGAGACCCTGATCCTCGGCGCCGGTCAGCTGGGGCAGGAGAATCAGGTGGCCGGAGGAGGAGATCGGCAGGAATTCGGTGATTCCCTGGATGATTGCGACCAGGAACAGGTTGAAGAGGGTCATTTCAGGGTGCCGATACGCTTCAAGGGGGGCCATCAAGCCCGATATGGGTAACTCATACTGACGTTGTTTGACCTTGGCAGAGCCGCGATGCCTATTGCGCCCTCAACATTTGCCGGAATGGGTTAGCATGTGTGACTTTTCATGGCCGCGATCCTGGTTTAGGCGTTTTTCGGTTTGGTGGGAGGGCGCGAGATGGCGAAGCAGGCGATGCTGAAGTTCGTGACGGTTGAGCGTGACATGCCCGCGAAACGGGGCGCCGATCAACGCAATACCGACTTTCGGGAAATATATGCCGAATACGCCGCGCAGAAGGCGGCGGAGCAGGCCGGGCGGTGCAGCCAGTGCGGCGTGCCCTATTGCCAGAGCCATTGCCCGCTGCACAACAACATCCCCGACTGGCTGAAGCTGACCGCCGAGGGTCGCCTGCGCGAGGCCTATGATCTGAGCCAGGCCACCAACACCTTCCCCGAGATCTGCGGCCGCATTTGCCCGCAGGACCGGCTGTGCGAGGGCAACTGCGTGATCGAGCAGTCGGGCCACGGCACGGTGACCATCGGCGCGGTGGAGAAATACATCACCGACACCGCCTTTGAGGAGGGCTGGGTGCCGCCCATCCGGCCCATGATGGAGCGCGAGGAGAGCGTCGGCATCATCGGCGGCGGCCCCGGCGGACTGGCCGCGGCGGATGCCCTGCGCCGCGCCGGCGTGCAGGTGACCGTCTACGACCGCCACGACCGCGCCGGCGGGTTGATGACCTACGGCATCCCCGGCTTCAAGCTGGAGAAGGACGTGGTGATGAAGCGGGTCGCGCAGCTGGAAGAGGGCGGCGTCGAGTTCGTGCTGAACTGCAACGTGGGCGAGGACATCACGTTCAGCGCCATCCGCGGCAAACACGATGCTGTGCTGATCGCCACCGGCGTCTACAAGACCCGCGATCTGCAGGCGCCTGGCGTGGGGGCCGACGGCGTGGTGGCGGCGATCGACTTCCTGACCACGAGCAACCGCAAGAGCTTTGGCGACGCGGTGCCGGAATTCGACAGCGGCGAGCTGAACGCCGACGGCAAGCGCGTCGTGGTGATCGGTGGCGGCGACACGGCGATGGATTGCGTGCGCACGGCGGTGCGGCAGGGTGCGACCTCGGTCAAGTGCCTCTACCGGCGGGACCGGGCGAACATGCCCGGCAGCCAGCGCGAGGTGGCGAATGCCGAGGAGGAGGGCGTGGAGTTCGTCTGGCTTTCGGCGCCGAAGGGCTTCATCTCCGGTGGCGCGGCCTCCGGCGCGACGGATGACCCGGTGACGGGCGTGATGGTGCAGAAGATGCGGCTGGGCGCGCCCGATGCGACGGGCCGGCAGGTGCCCGAGCTGATCGAGGGCGCGGATTACGTGGAAGAGGCCGATCTGGTCATCAAGGCGCTGGGCTTCGAGCCCGAGGACCTGCCGACCCTGTGGGACGAGCCCGACCTTGAAGTGACCCGCTGGGGCACGGTGAAGGCCGATTTCCGCACCCATGCCACGGCGCTGGACGGGGTCTATGCGGTGGGCGACATCGTGCGCGGCGCGAGCCTTGTGGTGTGGGCGATCCGCGATGGGCGGGAGGCGGCGGACGCGATGCTGGAGGCCTTCGGCGCCGGCGCCGCGGCGGTGGCGGCGGAGTGATTTCGGCCGGTTTGGAAGTGTCGGCCTTGTGTCGGCGTTCGGTCGGCCATGTGTCGGACCCCTGCGCGCGGTGTGTTGCGTGCCAAGTCGGCAATGGGTCAGCGGCGCTGACCTTGGCGGGCGGGAGATGACCGCGCTCGATGGCCGGTGCCTTTGCGGGGCCGTGCGGGTGGTTTTGGCCGTGGACGCGCCGGACACGGGCATCTCGGCCTGCCATTGCGCCATGTGCCGGCGCTGGAGCGGCGGCGTCTTCATGGGGTTCGACGCGGCGGCCGAGCATGTGGCCGTGACCGGGCCGGTGAAGACCTATGCTTCGTCGGGTTTCGCCGAGCGGGCCTGGTGCGACGTCTGCGGGGCTCACGTCTGGTTCCGCGACACGGACGGGGCGCGCCCTTCGAGCTGGCGCCGGGCCTTTTCGAGAACGCGGCCGGGCGGCGTCTGGTGCGCGAGGTCTATGCGGATCAGGCGCCGGCGGGCTATGCGCTGGCCGGATCGCACGAGCGGGTGACGAAGGCGGAGTACGAGGCCGGGGCGGCGCATGTGCCGGACATGGCGACGGATGCGGGCGAGCATCTGATGCGCCCGGGAGCGGGCGAGCCTATGATGCGCCCGGGAGCGGGCGAGCGTCTGATGCGCCCGGGAGCGGGCGACGGGGAGGGATGACCATGGCGGGGACGACGGGCGGATGCCTGTGCGGCGCGGTGCGCTACACGTTGACGGAGGCGCCCACGGCCTACGGCGCCTGCCATTGCGCCATGTGCCGGCGCTGGTCGGGCGGCATCGAGATGGGCGTGCAGACCACGGCCGAGAAGATCGCCTTCGCTGGCGCCGACCGTATCCGCAGCTACAAGAGCTCGGACTGGGCGGAGCGGGCCTTTTGCGAGACCTGCGGATCGAGCCTTTACTGGAGGCTGACCGCGCCCGGCCCGATGCAGGGGATGATGAGCCTGAGCGTCGGCAGCCTCGACGACATGGGGGGCCTGAGCTTCGACACGGAAGTATATATCGACCACAAGCCCGCCAGCCATGCCTTCGCGGGGACGCGCCACACGATGACCGAGGCCGACATCCTGGCGATGGTGCAGGCCCCGGACGACCCCGCATGAAGGGCCGCTGCCTGTGCGGGGCGGTCGGGATCGACGTGGGCGAGACGGCGAGCGCGGACGTGGGCGTGTGCCATTGCGGCATGTGCCAGCGCTGGTCGGGCGGGGCGTTCATGGTGGTCACCGCCCGGCCCGACGCCGTGACGGTGCAGGGCGAGGTGGCGCGCTTCGCCTCGTCGGACTTCGCGGAGCGGGCGTTCTGCCCCCGCTGCGGCAGCCATCTGTGGTTCCGCGAGACGGCGGAGGGCGGCAATGCGCGCCTATGAGCTGATGCCGGGCCTCTTCGCCGAGACCAAGGATTGGCCCATCCGCAGCGAGAGCTACGTCGACCGGGCGCCGGCCTATGCGGCGCTGCCGGGCGACCATCGGCGCCGCACTGGCGCGGAGTACGAACGCGAGCACCTTTTCGTGGAGGACGAGCGATGATCTACGACGACATCTGGGCCGCGCAGGACGCCGCCCGCCGCGCCGATCTGGAAGCGCGCGGGATGTACCGGGCCGAGCACGAGCATTCCTCGTGCGGGGTGGGGCTGGTGGTGCGCCTCGACGGGCGCAAGAGCCGCGCCGTGGTCGAGGCCGGGATCGGGGCGCTGAAGGCGATCTGGCACCGCGGCGCCGTGGATGCCGACGGCAAGACCGGCGACGGCGCGGGCATCCACGTGCAGATCCCGGTGCCGTTCTTCCACGACCAGATCCGCCGGACGGGCCACGAGCCGCGCGCGGGCGAGCTGATGGCGCTTGGCCAGGTGTTCCTGCCGCGCACGGATTTCGGGGCGCAGGAGACCTGCCGGACCATCGTGGAGAGCGAAGTCCTGCGGATGGGGCACTACATCTACGGCTGGCGCCATGTGCCGGTGGACATCGATTGCCTTGGCGAGAAGGCCAACGCGACGCGGCCCGAGATCGAGCAGATCCTGATCAGCAATTCCAAGGGGCTGGACGAGGAGACCTTCGAGCGGGAGCTTTACGTGATCCGGCGGCGGATCGAGAAGGCCGCGGCGGCGGCGGGCGTCGGGCAGCTCTACATCTGTTCGTTGAGCTGCCGCAGCGTGATCTACAAGGGGATGATGCTGGCCGAGCAGGTGGCGGAGTTCTATCCCGACCTGCAGGACCCGCGCTTCGAGAGCGCCTTCGCGATCTACCACCAGCGCTACAGCACCAACACGTTCCCGCAATGGTGGCTGGCGCAGCCCTTCCGGATGCTGGCGCATAACGGCGAGATCAACACGCTGAAGGGCAACACCAACTGGATGAAGTCCCACGAGATCCGCATGGCGTCGGGCGCGTTCGGGGACCTGGCGGAGGACATCAAGCCGATCATCCCGCAGGGGTCGAGCGATAGCGCGGCGCTGGATTCGGTGTTCGAGGTGCTGGTGCGGGCTGGGCGCAGCGCGCCGATGGCCAAGACGATGCTGGTGCCGGAAAGCTGGAGCAAGCAGGCGGTGGAGCTGCCCGAGGCGTGGCGCGACATGTATTCCTACTGCAACAGCGTGATGGAGCCGTGGGACGGACCGGCGGCGCTGGCGATGACCGACGGCCGCTGGGTCTGCGCGGGGCTGGACCGCAACGGGCTGCGGCCGATGCGCTACGTGGTGACCGGCGAGGGGATGCTGATCGCGGGGTCGGAGGCGGGCATGGTGCCGGTCGACGAGGGATCGGTGGTGGAGAAGGGCGCGCTTGGCCCCGGGCAGATGATCGCGGTCGACATGGGAGAGGGCGGCCTTTTCCACGACCGGGAGATCAAGGACCGGCTGGCGGGCAGCCAGCCCTTCGGCGACTGGGTCGGGCGGATCAACGAGCTGGACGCGGCGCTGAGCGGCATGACCGAGGCGCCGCTGTTCAAGGGGGCGGAGCTGCGGCGGCGGCAGATCGCGGCGGGCTATTCCATCGAGGAGCTGGAGAGCATCCTTGCGCCGATGGCGGAGGACGGCAAGGAAACGGTCGCCTCGATGGGCGACGACACGCCGAGTGCTGTCCTGAGCGAGAAGTACCGGCCACTGAGCCATTTCTTCCGCCAGAACTTCAGCCAGGTCACCAACCCGCCGATCGATTCCTTACGGGAATTCCGGGTGATGAGCCTCAAGACCCGCTTCGGCAACCTCAAGAACGTGCTCGACGAGGACAGCAGCCAGACCGAGATCCTGACGCTCGACAGCCCCTTCGTGGGCAACGCACAGTTCGACGAGCTGAGGCGGCAGTTCAACGCGCCGATGGTCGAGATCGACTGCACCTTCGCGGCGGGGGCCAAGAACTCCGCCCTGCGCAAGGGGCTGACGCGGATCCGCGAGGAGGCGGAGGACGCGGTGCGCTCGGGCGCCGGGCACATCGTGCTGACGGACCAGCACCAGGGCGCGGACCGGGTCGCCATGCCGATGATCCTGGCGACGAGCGCGGTGCATTCGTGGCTGACGCGCAAGGGTCTGCGGACCTTCACCTCGCTCAACGTGCGCTCGGCGGAATGCGTCGACCCGCATTATTTCGCGGTGCTGATCGGCGCCGGCGCGACGGTGGTGAACGCGTATCTGGCCGAAGACAGCATCGGTGACCGGATCGACCGCGGCCTGATCGACGGCAACCTGACGGAGGCGGTGGCGCGCTACCGCGCGGCCATCGATGCGGGCCTGCTGAAGATCATGGCGAAGATGGGGATCAGCGTGGTCAGCTCGTATCGCGGCGGGCTGAACTTCGAGGCGGTGGGCCTCAGCCGCGCGATGTGCGCGGAATACCTTCCCGGCATGCTCAGCCGGATCAGCGGCATCGGCGTGATCGGCATCCAGCGCAAGCTGGAAGCGGTGCACAGGGCCGGCTGGCTGACCGGCGTGGGCGACAACGTGGGCGTGCTGCCCATCGGCGGCTTCTACAAGGCACGGCGTTCGGGCGAGACCCATGCCTGGGAAGCCACCTCGATGCACATGATGCAGGCGGCGTGCACGCGGTCGTCGTTCGAGCTGTGGAAGCAGTATTCGGCGAAGATGCGAAGCCGCCCGCCCATCCACCTGCGGGATCTGCTGGACATCAAGTCCCTCGGCAAGGCGATCCCGCTGGAGGAGGTGGAAAGCATCACCTCGATCCGCAAGCGGTTCGTGACGCCGGGGATGAGCCTTGGCGCGCTTTCCCCCGAGGCGCACAAGACGCTGAACATCGCGATGAACCGGATCGGTGCGAAGAGCGACAGCGGCGAAGGCGGCGAGGACCCCAGGCACTTCCAGCCCGAGCCGAACGGCGACAACGCCAGCGCCAAGATCAAGCAGGTCGCCAGCGGCCGGTTCGGGGTGACGGCGGAGTACCTGAACCATTGCGAGGAGCTTGAGATCAAGGTCGCGCAGGGCGCCAAGCCCGGCGAGGGCGGGCAGCTTCCCGGCTTCAAGGTGACCGAGATGATCGCCAAGCTGCGGCACTCGACGCCCGGCGTGATGCTGATCAGCCCGCCGCCGCATCACGACATCTACAGCATCGAGGACCTGGCGCAGCTGATCTACGACCTCAAGCAGATCAACCCGCGCGCCAAGGTCTGCGTGAAGCTCGTCGCCGCCTCGGGCGTGGGCACAATCGCGGCGGGCGTCGCCAAGGCGAAGGCCGACGTGATCCTGATCTCGGGGCACAACGGAGGGACGGGCGCCAGCCCCGCGACCAGCATCAAGTATGCGGGCCTGCCCTGGGAGATGGGGCTGACCGAGGCGCATCAGGTGCTGAGCATGAACAACCTGCGCGGCCGCGTGACGCTGCGCACCGACGGCGGCCTGCGCACCGGCCGCGACGTGGTTATCGCGGCGCTGATGGGGGCCGAGGAATACGGCATCGGCACCGCGGCGCTGATCGCCATGGGCTGCATCATGGTGCGGCAGTGCCAGTCGAACACCTGCCCGGTGGGGGTCTGCACCCAGGACGAGGCGCTGCGCGGCAAGTTCGTGGGCACCGCGGAAAAGGTGGTGAACCTCATCACCTTCTACGCCCAGGAGGTGCGCGAGATCATGGCCTCAATGGGGGTGCGCAACCTCGACGAGATCATCGGGCGCGCGGACCTGCTGAGCCAGGTGAGCCGCGGGTCGGCGCATCTGGACGACCTGGACCTGAACCCGCTGCTGATCACGGTGGATGGCGCGAAGAACGCGCGCTACGACAGGACCCGGCCGCGCAACGCCGTGCTGGACACGCTGGATGCCGAGATCGCGCGCGATGCCGCGCGGTTCCTGGAAGACGGCGAGAAGATGCAGCTGAGCTATGCGGTGCAGAACACCTGGCGGTCGGTCGGCACGCGGGTGTCGAGCCTGATCGTGAAGCGGTTCGGGATGAACAACCAGCTGCAGCCGGACCACCTGACGGTGAAGCTGACGGGCTCGGCGGGGCAGAGCCTGGGCGCCTTCGCGGCGCCGGGGCTGCGCCTTGAGGTTTCCGGCGATGCCAACGATTACGTCGGCAAGGGGCTTTCGGGCGGCACCGTGGTGGTGCGGCCGCCGCAGGTGAGCCCGCTGGTGGCGCACGAGAACACCATCATCGGCAACACGGTGCTTTATGGCGCGACGGACGGGTACCTGTTTGCCGCGGGGCGGGCCGGAGAGCGGTTCGCGGTGCGCAATTCCGGTGCCCGCACGGTGATCGAGGGCTGCGGGTCGAACGGGTGCGAGTACATGACCGGCGGCGTCGCCGTGATCCTCGGCCGGATCGGCGCCAATTTCGGCGCCGGCATGACGGGCGGCATGGCCTATCTGCACGACCCCGATGGGGTGGCGGAGCCGATGATGAACATGGAGACGCTGGTGACCTGCCCGGTGCGCGAGCCGCACTGGGAGGCGGAGCTGCGCGGGCTGGTCGAGCGGCATCTGGCCGAGACGGGCAGCCGCCGGGCCGCCGACCTGCTGCAGCACTGGGACATCGAGCGGGCGCATTTCCTGCAGGTGTGCCCCAAGGAGATGCTGGGACGGCTGAGCCACCCGCTTGGCGTGGAGGAGCGGGCAATACCGGCGGAGTAGTGCGGGTCGGTCCCTAGCACGCCCCGGAACTGGCCGTTCGCGCAGGCGCCAGACGAGAAAACGGCGGCTCCTTGCGGGGCCGCCGTTGGTTTTTGCGGTCATGGACCGGGTCAGATCCGGGCGCGGTCGTCCATGCGGTCGCCGATCAGGTCTTCGGGCTTGCCGGCGAAGGCACCGCCGACGGCCGCGGCGAGGCCGAGGATCGAGGCGATGGAGAGGAACCAGCCGGCCCTGCTGAGCGCGTTTGTCGCGGCTTCGGCGGCCTCGAGCGCGCGCTGCTGCGCGGCGTCGACCGTCTGCTGAACCTCGGCGATGACGGTCTCGATGCGTTGCTGCGCGGTGTCGAGGATCGCCTGCGCTTCTTCGGGCGTGATGCCGAGGCGATCCTGCAGGACCTGCAGGGCCTCTTCGGCATCCTCTTCGGAGATGATCGCGTTCTCGCCGCCGACCAGCTGGTCGAGGGCGGCGTTCACGTCGGCCGCGGCATCGCCGGGCGAGCTTGCCACATCGGCGATGGTCGATTGCAGAAGGTTGCGGGCGCGCCGCTGCTCCTGCTGGCTGAAGACGTTGCGGAAAGCCTCCGTCGTCTCTTCCTGGAAGTTCTGGGGCGTGATGCCGTTGTCCCGCAGGGTCTGCTCCAGCTCGTCGGGCAGGTCGCTCAGGGAGAGGCCGCCGGTCAGCTCGGAGGCGTCGGGCAGGGAGAGGTTCTGGGGCAGGACGGCGCGGGTGGCGCTGGCGGCGCCTTGCGCGGTGGAGCTGAGGGCCGATGTGGCCGCCCCGAACGCGGCGCCGCCGCCGATCACCGCGGCATAGGCGAGAAGCAGGGTGGAGAGGCCCCAGACGGCCGCCCCGTGCAGCAAGGAGGCCTGCAGGCGCGGTACGCCGGCAAGGCGCGCGGCGGCGTATCCACCTGCGCCGAGCGCGATGAGCTGTGTGACGATCAGGTAGATGCCGGAGCCGGTGGCCATGCCGGCGAGGGGCTCCCGGTCATAAAGCGGATCGACGGCGCCGGCACCGATGCCGATGCCGAGGGTGGAGAAGAACACCATCAGCGCCATCGCGATGACGGCGCCGACGAAAATCGCGCCCCATGAGACGCGGCGCATGAGGTCTGGTGAGGGGGGAGCGACCGGTGGTGTGGTCCGCGGACGGGGTGCGGGGGACGTGACGGGCATGTTTTCTCCTGAGATGGGCGGATCGGACGGGGCCATTGGGGGGCCGTATACCTGGGGGAACCTCGCTTTCGCCCGAATAGTTTCGCCGGACCTGGGGTCAACCGCCGGGGCCGGCGGCGCGCGCCGATTGCCTTGACTTCGCCGGTCATCGCCCGCGAGAAGCGCCGGCGGGGGGAGACCGGGGAGGCTTCGTGGTACGGACGGCGAAGAACGGCAGATCTGGCGCGACGGCCGCCGGGCGCAAGGCGCGGCCGGGGAAGGCGCGCCCGGGCAAGGCGCCGCGGCCGGGGCCGGAGCGGCGCGGATGGCGCCGGGCGTTGCGGCGCGGCGTGGCGGCGGTGGCGGGCACGCTCGCGGCCCTGCTGGCGGCGGCGCTTCTGGCCTTCGCGGTGCTGCCGGTGCCCGTGACGCCCTACATGCTGGCGGAGCGGGCGCGTATTGGGCCGCTGGAGCGGGACTGGGTGCCGCTTGAGGCGATGGCCCCGGCGATGGCACTTTCGGCGGTGGCGGCCGAGGATGCGGGCTTCTGCGCCCATTGGGGCTTCGACATCGCGGCGCTGCGGGCGGCGCTGCGCGGCGGCATGCGGCGCGGCGGCTCGACGATCAGCCAGCAGGCGGTGAAGAACGTGTTTCTCTGGCACGGGCGATCCTGGCCGCGCAAGGCACTGGAAGCGGCGCTGACGCCGCTGGTGGAGCTGGCCTGGCCGAAGCGGCGGATCCTGGAGGTCTACCTCAACGTGGCGGAGTTCGGGCCGGGGGTCTTCGGCGCCGAGGCCGCGGCGCGGCATCATTTCGGTGTGCCGGCTTCGGCGCTTTCGGCGGTGCAGGCGGCGCGGCTGGCGGCGATCCTGCCGAACCCCAAGGGGCGCGACCCGGGCATGCCCTCGCCCTTCGTACGGGCCCGTGCCGCCGCGATCGCCGACGGAGCGGCGACCATCGCCGCCGACGGGCGTGCCGCCTGCTTCGACGGTTGAACCGGGCGCGGCCGGCGGGCTAGACAGGCGGCATTCCCCGCGAAGGCGCCTGCGATGATCCGGCTCTATCATTTCCCGCTGTCGCCCTTCTGCCGCAAGGTGCGTCTATGCCTGTCCGAGAAGCGCATCGACGTGGAGCTGGTGGAGGAGCGGTACTGGGAGAAGGGCGGCGACTTCCTGCGCCGCAACCCGGCCGGCAAGGTGCCGGTGCTGCAGATCGACGGGCTGACCCTGACCGAGAGCAGCGCCGTCTGCGCCTATCTCGACGAAGTCTATCCCAACCCGCAGCTGATCCCGGGCGATCCGCGCGAGGCCTTCGAGGTGCGGCGGCTGGAGGCGTGGTTCGACGACAGCTTTCACCGGGAGGTGACGCTGATGATCCTGGGCGAGCGGGTTCTGAAGAAGGTGACCGGCGGCGGCTATCCCGACAGCCGCAACGTGAAGGCGGGCGTGCAGCGCATCAAGGTGCACCTGGACGAGATGGCGCGCCTTCTGGACCAGCGGCGCTGGCTGGCGGGCGACGTGATGACGCTGGCCGATTTCGCCGCAGCCTCGCATCTCTCGGTGCTGGACTACACCTCGGACGTGGACTGGAACCGGCACGCGGCGGTGAAGGACTGGTATGCCAAGATCAAGTCCCGCCCGGCCTTCCGCAGCGTGCTGGCCGATCAGGTCTCGGGGTTCCGGCCCTCGGCGCATTACAGCGACCTCGACTTCTGATGGCGGGGTGCCGGGCCGGGTGCGGGAGCCTCCGGCGGGGATATTTGGGGAATATCGAAGGGCGGGCGCCGCGATGACCGGGGAGGCCGGTGCCGCGCTGAAGGCGGATCTGGCGGCGGCGGCGCGCGCGGCGGGGTTCGCCGGCATGGGGGTGTGCCGGCCGGATGCGATCCCGGAGGCGGCGGGGCGCCTGCGCGGCTGGCTGGCGGCCGGGCGGCAGGGGCAGATGAACTGGATGGGCGCGCGCGAGACGTGGCGCGGCAGCCCGGCGCGGCTGTGGCCCGAGGCGCGGTCGGTGGTGATGCTGGCGGAGGCCTATACGCCGCAGCACGACCCGTTGGCGGTGCTGGGCGAGCCCGAGCGCGGCGCGATCAGCGTCTATGCCCAGGGGCGGGACTATCACGACACGGTCAAGAAGCGGCTGAAGCGGCTGGGGCGATGGCTGATCGCGCGGGGCGACGGGGTGGCGCGGATCAAGGTTTTCGTGGATACGGCACCGTTGATGGAGAAGCCGCTGGCGCAGGCGGCGGGGTTGGGATGGCAGGGCAAGCACACCAACCTGCTGGGGCGCGATCTGGGCAATTGGGTCTTCCTGGGCGCGATCCTCACAGATGCGGTGCTGCCCGCGGATACGCCCGAGACCGAGCATTGCGGTACGTGCCGGGCCTGCCTCGACATCTGCCCGACGGATGCCTTCCCGGCGCCCTTCCAGCTCGATGCGCGGCGCTGCATCTCGTATCTGACGATCGAGCATCGCGGGCCGGTGGACGTGGAGCTGCGCCCGGCGATGGGCAACCGGATCTACGGGTGCGACGATTGCCTGGCGATCTGTCCGTGGAACAAGTTCGCGGTGGCGGCGCGGGAGACGCGCTATGCCGGGGGGGCGGCCACGATGGCTCCGCCGCTGGAAGACCTGGCGCAGCTCGACGATGCGGGCTTTCGTGCGCGGTTCTCTGGCAGCCCGATCAAACGGATCGGGCGCGACCGGTTCGTGCGCAACGTGCTCTACGCCATCGGCAATTCCGGGGCGCCTCGGCTGCGGGCGCGGGCGGCGGCCCTGCGGGGCGACCCAGATCCGGCGGTGGCTGATGCAGCCGTCTGGGCCTGCTCGCGGCTGACCGATGGCTAGGCGGCGGCTGCTGCAGCCTATCGCGCGCGCCGTGGAGCGGCAGCTGGAGCGGATCGGCGCGATGCCCGATGCGCCGCCCCTGCTCGACGCCTACAAGGGCTATGCCGAACCCGGGGCGCTGGTGGTGCGCGGCCGGGTGCTGACCGGGCTGCGCCACAGCGAGCCCGTGCCGGAGCAGTCGCGCTGGACCAACCTGCGGCAGATGGCGGGGCTTTTCCTCACGGACGAGGTGGCCGACGTGCCCGTGGCCGTGCCGGGCACGCACGCGCGCGGGGTCAGCGATGCCGAGGGCTACGTGCTGCTGCACGTGCCGGCCGGCGACCGGGCGCCAGGCTGGCACGACCTGACGCTGTGCCTACCGGATGTGCCGGGCAGCGCGCGGGCCTTTCCGGTGCTGGTGCCAGATCCCGCCGCGCGGTTCGGCGTTATCTCGGACATCGACGACACGATGATGGAGACGGGCGCCTATTCGCTGGCGCGCAACCTCTGGACGACCTTCACCGGCAGCGCGCTGACCCGCCGCGTCTATCCCGACAGCGTGGCGCTGATGACGCGGCTTTCGGCGGGCGGGCTGAACCCCGTCTTCTACGTGAGCTCCTCGCCCTGGAACCTGCATGCGTTTCTCGACAGCGTCTTCGCGCGGGCCGGGCTGGTGACCGGGCCGATGTTCCTGCGGGATCTGGGGCCGGCGGAGGACAAGGTGTTGACCGGCGGGCATGGCAGCCACAAGGGCGCGGCGATCGACAGGATCCTTGCGGCCAATCCGCGGCTGGCCTTCGTGCTGATCGGCGATACCGGGCAGCACGACGCGATGATCTACCGCGATGCGGTTCTGCGGCACGAGGGGCGCATCGCGGCGGTGATCCTGCGCGAGCCGGTGGTGGGGGCCGGTCCGAAGAGCCTCGAGGCGATCGCGGCCATCGAGGCGGCGGGGGTGCCGTGCCATCACGCGCCGGACTTCACGGCCATCCCCGAGATCGCGGTGCCGCCGAGGGCCGGGGCGGCGCCGGGATGAGCGGCATAGCCCCGGCGGCCGGGTTGCCGGGCGCCGACCCGCTGCGGGCCATCGGGCTGAAGCTGGGGGCGGTCCTGTGCTTCGTGATCCTTCAGATCGTCGTCAAGCTGATGGCCGGCGCGGTGCCGGCGGGGCAGATCGTGTTCTTCCGGTCGCTCTTCGCGCTGCCGGTGCTTGTGGCCTGGCTGGCCTGGCGGGGCGAGCTTTCCACAGGGTTCCGGGCGCGGCGCCCGTCCGCCCATGTGTGGCGGGGGGTGATGGGCACGCTGGCGATGGGGCTGAGCTTCGCGGGGCTGGGGCTGCTGCCGCTGCCGGAGGTGACGGCGATCAGCTATGCCACGCCGCTTCTCGTGGTGGTGTTCGCGGCGATGTTCCTTGGCGAACGGGTGGACCTTTTTCGGATGGCGACCGTGCTGCTGGGCCTCGGCGGTGTGCTGATCGTGCTGGCGCCGCGGATGACCGGCTTCGGCGACGGGCCAGCCAGCCCCGAGACGCTGGGAGCGATCCTGGTTCTGGCGAGCGCCTTCTGCGCGGCGCTGGCGCAGGTCTTCGTGCGCCGGATGGTGCGGACGGAGGCGGCAAGCGCCATCGTGTTCTGGTTCTCGCTGACGGGCGCGGGACTGTCACTGACGACGCTGGCCTTCGGATGGATCGTGCCCGGCCCGGCGACAGCATTGCTGCTGGTCTCCGGCGGGCTGGTTGGCGGGCTGGGGCAGATCCTGCTGACCAGCGCCTACCGCCATGCCGATGCCTCGCTGATCGCGCCCTTCGATTACGCCTCGATGCTGCTGGCGCTTGCGGCCGGGCATTTCCTGTTCGCCGAAGTGCCGACCGCGACCATGCTGGGCGGCGCGGCGGTGATCATCCTCGCCGGCGTGCTTATCATCTGGCGCGAGCGGCAGTTGCAGATCCGCCGCGGGCGGGCGCGGGCGGCGGGGGCCGGGCGGCCGGGGTGACGTGGCAACCGCCGCGACCGGCAGATCGCCGTCTGGAAATACGACGTGGCAGCGTTAGGTCCCCGACACCTGTGTGAAGCGGCCGAACGCGGCGGCACTACCGATCAGGGAAGGACGACTGATGCGAGTTTCGCCATCGCCAGCAGACAAGGGAAGCGGGCCCGGGGGTGCCGAGGCCGGGCCTTCGGTGCTCTTCATAAACGACACCGCCACCAGCGCGAACTGGGGGTGCCGCGGCACCACCGCCGCGCTGCGCGATATGGTCGCCGGGGCGGGCGGGCGCATCACCCACACGATCACGCTGGCGCAGATGTTCGAGCAGCAGCCGATCACCCTGCCGGGCGGCCGCGTGCTGGAGGATGCCCTGCCGCCTTCGGCCCGCGAGTTCGGGCGTTACTCGACCTATTTCGAGGCCGGGCTGGCGCTGAGGGAGATCCGCGACGAGATGGCGCGCGCCGATGTCGTGGTGATCAACGGCGAGGGCAGCATATACGATTTCCAGCGCAAGGGGATCTTCATCCTTTGGATGGCCTATTGCGCGAAGGTGGCGCTGAAGAAGCCGGTTCTGCTGGTCAACTTCACCTCCGACCTCACCGATGCGCGGATGCGCGAGATGGCGGAGATGGTCTTCGCGCTCTGCGACGACGTGGTTTTCCGGGAGCCGATCTCGGCCGAGCAGGCGCGGGCAATGGTGCCGGAATTCGACCATGCAACCGGGGCGGACGCGGCGTTTCTCTACCAGCCGGCGCCGCGCGCGGAATGGCTGAAGGTCGTCGGGCGTCCCGGCTACTTCGCGGAATGGCCCTATCGGGCGGCGGGCTTCGACCCCTCCCGGCCCTACGTGATGATGGCCGGTAGCTCGATCTACTTCCGCGGCGACAGGCCGGCCTACGATCCGCTGCCGGCCTATGTGCAGATTGCATCCAGCCTTCTGGAACGCGGCCTGCAGGTGGTGGGGTTCGCGCCCTGCAACAAGGACGTGTTGCTGATGACCGAGCTGACCGAGCGGCTGGGTCTGCCGATGATCGGGCTGAACACGCCCACGCAGCAGGGGGTCGACCTGCTCGGCCATGCCGCTGCGGTGATCAGCGGGCGCTGGCACCCCAGCATCTTCGCGGCGACGGGCGGCACGCCCGTGGTGATGCTGACGGCGAACACCCACAAGACCAGCGCCCTGCTGCGGCAGCTGGGCCTCGGCGAAGCGGCGTTCGACGCAATCGGCCTGCACCGCCATGCCGCGGATATCGTGACGCGGACCTGCAGGTATATCGACGAGGGCGAGAGCCTGCGCAGCCATGTTCGCGAAAAGGCGCGGGAGATGCGCGATCTGGCCCGGCTCAACGTTCGGGGCCTGAGCGGCATCGCGAGCGCAGGCGCGGGCGCGCCGGGTGCCGCGGGCGTCGAGGTGGCCGGCCGCGCGGTCGATCCGGGCTGGTGGCTCTCGGTGCTGCAGCGGCGGCTCGGCTTTGCTCTGGCGGAGCGGGGGATCGGCGGGAACCTGGCCGCCATCGACAGGATCGTCGCGGCGGCCGGCCTGCCCGATACCGGCAAGATCCGCCTGGTGGAGCATTTCCTGTGTTCGCTGAAGCGGCCAATCGACCCGGTGCGCGACCTGGACTGGATCGAAGAGAAGCGGCCGGCGGATTTCGAGTTTCTGATCCTGCTCGCCCAGGGCATCGCCCTCGTGAAGGGCCCCGAGGAGGCGCTGCCGCTCTTCCGGCACGCGGCCGGCCTGCGCCGGACGTCGCGGGCTGCGCTGATCGGGCTGGCGCGCATCCACCATGAGGCCGGGCGGCGGAAGGAGGCGTTCGCGGCGCTCAAGCGATTGCTCTCGGTTGCCGACGGCGTGATCGATCTGATCACCCTTGCTGGCCTCTACGCGCTGCGGTTCGGCGACGATGCCGTTCTGCTCGAAATCGTGCGGCGGCATGCCAAGGCGCGGAAGGAGGCGAGCAACATTCTGCGGGCGAGCTATCCCGCCATGGCGCGGCTGGTTCGCGCGGCGGATGGCCCGGGCGACAGGGCTGCCCTGCAGGCGCTCGCCGGGCAGATCGCCGATATCTTTCCCGCCGGCACCCCGGTTCACGCGCGATATGCGCAGCTGGCCGCGGGCGAGGCGGCGGCCGGGGCTGCGCCGGTTCCCGGAGCGCGGCGGCGCAGATGCATCTTCTTGTGCGACTACGACAGCAGCCTGAAATGCGCGCGCCTGCTCTCGGGGGAATTCGCGCGCAACGGCTGGGACGCGTCGGTCTTCATCCTGCTGGACGACGAGACCGTGCGCGCAACCGGGGTCGTGCCTTCGCTTTTCGACGAGGAGATCGACCACGGCACGCTGGACGATTTCCTGGTGCGCCACGACATGGGCGGGTGTGACGCGATTCATATCGGCCTCGCCGGCACGCGCATCGCCGCCGCCGCTACCCGCATCCGGGCGGAGACCGCGCGGCCGCCGTTCCTCTTCGGGGGCTTCATGGGGATCGCTTGCATCCACCTTCTTTCGGGCGCGACCTTCCGCGCGCCGCTTGATTTCATGTATCTGAACTGCGAGCGCGACCGAGAGGATGTGCGCCGGATGCTTTCGCCCGATCTGGTCGACGGATCGCGCTGCGCGGTGACGGGCCTCGTGGCTCTCGATGCGATCGCGGCGGACCGGGACAAGGTCGCGCGGGTGCCGAAGCTCACGGTCTTCGCCAGCCAGCCGATGGTGCCCGCCTCGCCGGCCGATCGCACGGCGCTGGTGGCCAAGCTGCTGGCCTGGGGCCGCGCGGAGCCGGATCGCGAGATCCTGATCAAGCCGCGAGCGCGGCGCGGCGTGAAATCGATCCAGGTCGATCAGGCGCATTTCCACGATATCTTCGAGCAGCTGACCGCCCTGGGGACTTCCGTTCCGAACGTGAGCATTACCTACGAGCCCATTCCCTCGGTCCTTCAGCGCGCGGAGTTGCTGGTGACGGTCAGCTCGACAGCGGTGTTCGAGGCACTGGCAGTGGGAACCGATGTGGCGCTGATCGACGATTTCGGGGTCTACGAGCATTACGGCAACCCGTATTTTGCCCGAAGCGGGCTGATGACCAGCCTCGACGCGCTGGCCGAGGGGCATCGCCCGGCGATCGACCCCGAATGGCGCGCGGACAACCTGATTGCCGACGGCCAGAGCGCCGCGCGGGTTCGCCGTGAGGTGGAGGCGCGGCTGGGGGCGTTCGTGCAAGTGGGCCAGGCGGCCCTGGGCTCCGCCGCCTGACCCTGCCGGGCCAGGCGCCGGCCGGCCGCGGCGGGCGCCGGTGGGTGCCCCGCTGCGTTCAGGCCCGCACCAGGCTCTCGTAGGCGCCGGAGACCTCGCGCGCGAGGGCGCCGACCTCGAAGTTGTAGTCGCCGATCCGGCCCACCGGGGTGACCTCGGCTGCCGTGCCCGTGAGCCAGCACTGCTCGAACCCTTCCAGCTCGGCCGGCTCGATATGCCGTTCGATCACCTTGATCTGGCGTTCCCGCAGAAGGCCCACGACCGTCTGGCGGGTGATGCCGTTGAGGAAGCAATCGGGCAGCGGCGTGTGCACCTCGCCGTCCTTCACGAAGAAGATGTTGGCGCCGGTCGCTTCGGCGACATAGCCGCGATGGTCGAACATCATCGCGTCGCTGCAGCCCTTCGCCTCGGCGGTGTGCTTTGACATGGTGCAGATCATGTAGAGGCCGGCGGCCTTGGCGTGGCAGGGGATCGTATCGGGCGCGGGGCGGCGCCACTTGCTGATGTCGAGCCGGGCGCCGCGGGCCTTGGCGTCGCCGTAATAGGCGCCCCAGGTCCAGGCGGCGACCGCCATGCGCACGCCGTTGCGCTGCGAGGCGACGCCCATGTCCTCGCCCGAGCCGCGCCACGCGATGACCCGCACATAGGCATCGGTCAGGCCATTGGCCTTCATGACCTGCGCCTTGGCCTCTTCGATCTGATCGACCGTCCAGGGGATCGTCACGTCAATGAGCTGTCCGGAGCGCAGGAGACGCTCGGAATGCCGGCGCGATTTCGAAAATGCGCCCGCCATACGCGCGCTCGCCCTCGAAGACGGCCGAGGCATAGTGCATCGCATGGGTCAGGATATGCACGTTGGCGTCCCGCCAGGGCACCAGCGCGCCATCCATCCAGATCGTTCCGTCGCGGTCGTCGTAAGCGCCTGCCATCCCTTCGGTCCCATCCTGTTCCCGGCCATCCCGGCCACGGTGATTTGCGAAAGTTGCGCTAGTAAGGTCCGATGCGGACCGATAATTGCGCAAAATCCGCAGGGGGATACCAGTTCACTGTTGGATAGTCAACAAGCCTGTCCTAAAATCGGTAAGGCTTTTGGCATCGCCGGAGGAACGCAGGATGGCGGATGGGCACATAGGCGGGCATGGCGCGGGTGCGCAGGGGGGCGAGACGCTGCTGTTCCTGACCGACGCGCAGCTGCGCAAGGGGATCGAGGCGATGTTCTTCGCCTACAAGGGCTTCACCGCCGATCCCGACAGGATCCTGCATGCGCATGATTACGGACGGGCGCATCACCGGGCGGTGCACTTCATCCACCGGGCGCCGGGCACGACGGTCAACAACCTGCTGTCGATCCTCGGCGTCACGAAGCAATCGCTGAACCGGGTGCTTCGGACGCTGGTGGCAGATGGGCTGGTGGAGGCGCGGGTGGGTCGGCAGGATAGGCGCGAGCGGCATCTCTACCTGACCGAAGCCGGCGTCGCGCTTGAGGTGGAGCTTTCGGAGGCGCAGCGGCGGCGGCTGCGCGCGGCGTTCCGCACGGCGGGGCCAGAGGCGGTGGCCGGATTCCGGCAGGTGCTGGAGGCGATGATGGAGCCGGAGATGCACCGCCATTACCGATTGCTGAAGGAGTGAGCGCGATGGGCGAGGACCGCGAGGGCGCCGGGGCCGGCGCGGCGGCGCGGGCGGCGCCGATGGTCGTGCCGCCGAGCGAGGCGCATCTGCTGATCGTTGACGACGACGAGCGAATCCGGGGCCTGCTGCAGAAATTCCTGATGCGGCACGGTTTCCTGGTGAGCGCCGCGCGGGATGCGGCGCAGGCGCGGCGGCTGCTGACCGGGCTGGATTTCGACCTGATCGTGCTCGACGTGATGATGCCCGGGGAGGACGGCGTGGCGCTGACCCGGGATCTGCGGGGGAGCCTGAAGACGCCGATCCTGCTGCTGACGGCCAAGGGCGTAACAGCGGACCGGATCGCGGGGCTGGAGGCCGGGGCGGACGACTACCTCGCCAAGCCCTTCGAGCCCAAGGAGCTGCTGCTGCGGATCAACGCGATCCTGCGGCGGGTGCCGGCGGGCGAGCCGGCAGCGGGCACGGCCATCAAGGTGCTGCATCTGGGCGCCGTGCGCTACGACGTGGAGCGGGGCGAATTGTGGGCGGGGACCGCGCCGATCCGGCTGACGGCAACGGAGAGCCACCTGATGAGGATCCTCTCGGCGGCGCCGGGCGCGCCCTTTACCCGGGCGCAGCTGGTGGAGGATCTGGGGCGCGGGCAGGGGGCTGGGCGCGAGGGCGAGCCGGCGCAGGAGCGCGCCGTGGACGTGCAGATCACCCGGCTGCGGCGGAAGATCGAGGCCGACCCCCGGCAGCCTCGCTACCTTCAGACGGTGCGCGGCGAAGGCTACATGCTCGTCGTCGATTAGAACAGGCGGCCGCGGCGAGGCCGCGACCTCGCGGAGGCCGGCTGGCGCCGGCCATTCCCTTCCTCCCCGTCATCGCCCTGCGGGCGCCGACGGGGCCCGCCGCCCCAACCCACCTGTGGCGGCATTGCCGCGGCGGGGGAAGAGGGGTTAGCCTTCCCCCATGACCACGGCGCTCGTCACCCATGCTGCCTGCCTGAAGCACGTCACGCCAGAGGGGCACCCCGAGCGGGTGGCGCGGCTGGAGGCGGTGATCGCGGCCCTTGATGCGGACGAGTTCGCGTCGCTGCTTCGTGTCGCGGCACCCATGGCCACGGATACCGCGCTGCTGCGCGCCCATCCGCCGGACCATCTGGCCCGGGTGGCGGCGGCGATCCCGGCCGACGGCTGGCGCGCGATCGATGGCGACACGCCCGTCATGGCCGGCTCCGAGATCGCCGCGCGGCATGCGGCGGGCGGGGCCATCGCAGCGGTGGATCTGGTGCTCGGCGGGCAAGCGGCGAACGCCTTCGCCGCGGTGCGCCCCCCCGGCCACCATGCGGAAGCCGACCGGGCCATGGGCTTCTGCCTCTTCGGCAGCGTCGCCGTATCGGCCCTGCATGCCCTGGAGGCGCGCGGCCTGTCGCGCGTGGCCATCCTGGATTTCGACGTGCACCACGGCAACGGCACCCAGGACGTCCTGTGGGACGAGCCGCGCGCCGCCTTCGCCTCCCTGCACCAGGCACCGTTCTATCCGGGAAGCGGCGCCGTGGCGGAGCGCGGGCGGTACGGGCAGATCGCCAACGTGCCGCTGCCGGCGGGCACGGACGGCGCGCGCTTTCGCGCTGCCCTCCGCGACCGGGCGCTGCCTGCGCTGCGGGCCCATGCGCCGGAGCTGATCCTGGTCTCAGCCGGGTTCGACGGGCATCGGGCGGACCCGCTGGCGCAGTGGGAACTGGACGAGGCGGACTTCGCCGATGCGACCGAGGCGGTGTGCGATCTGGCGGACGACGTCTGCGGCGGGCGGGTGGTCTCTGTGCTGGAGGGCGGCTATGATCTGGAGGCTCTGGCCGCCGCGGCGGCGGCGCATGTGCGGGTGCTGATGGCGCGCGGCGCGCCCGGCAAGAAATGAGGTAGGCGATGGCGGACAAGTCCGTGGAGAAGATGACCTTCGAAGAGGCGATGGCGGCCCTGGAGGCTGTGGTCGGCCAGCTCGAGGCGGGCGACGTTGCGCTGGAGGACTCGATCACCCTCTACGAGCGGGGCGCGGCGCTCAAGGCCCACTGCGAGGCCCGGCTGCGCGCCGCCGAGGAGAAGGTGGCGGCGATCACGCTGGACGAGAGCGGGCGACCTTCGGGCCTCGCGCCCCTGGCGGAGGCGGGGGCGGCGCCCGCCGGCGATGATCGTGCGGCGAGGGCGGGGCCCGGGACCGCGAAGGCGCCGGCATCGGTATCGGACGACGAGATCCCGTTTTGAGCTTCGAGGCCCGGCTGGCGCAGGCGGGCCAGGCGATCGGGGCGACCTTGGCGACCGCGCTGGATGATCTGCCTGTCGGGCCGCTCTGCGACGCGATGCGGCATGCCACGGCCGGCGGCAAGCGCCTGCGCGGCTTTCTGGTGCTGGAGGGCGCGCGCCTGCACGGCATCGAGGAGGCAGGCGCAATGCCGGCGGCTGCGGCGATCGAGGCGCTGCATGCCTATTCGCTGGTGCATGACGATCTGCCGGCGATGGACGACGACGACCTGCGGCGGGGGCAGCCGACCGTGCACATGAAATGGGACGAGGCGACGGCGATCCTGACCGGCGACGCGCTGCAGACCATAGCCTTCGGCCTTCTGGCCCACCCGGAGCTGGGCGGTGGGCCCGCGGGGCGCATGGCCCTTGTCGCCCGATTGGCAGAGGCCGCAGGCGCGGCGGGCATGGTTCTTGGCCAGATGCAGGACATCGCGGCGGAGAGCGCCGCGACCTCGCTGACGCTCGATCAGATTGTGGCGCTGCAGGGCAACAAGACCGGCGCGCTCATTCGCTGGTCGGCACAGGCGGGGCCGATCCTCGCCGGCGACGATCCGGACCCGCTCGGGCGCTATGCCGCGGCCCTTGGCCTTGCGTTTCAAATCGCCGACGACGTTCTGGACGTAGAGGGGACCGCAAACGCGACCGGCAAGCGCGTGGGCAAGGATAGCGACCAGGGCAAGGCGACCTTCGTGGGCCTGCTGGGTCTGGAGGGCGCCCGTGCCCGCGCCCAAGCCCTGGTGGGCGAGGCGGAGGCAGCGCTGGAGCCCTATGGCACGGACGCCGAAACCTTGAAGGCCGCGGCGCGCTTCGCTATCACGCGCGACTACTGAACGGAACGGACGAAAGGCAGGCTCGCCCCATGGCTGACAGACCCGCGACGCCGATCCTCGACCGCGTGCAGCTCCCCGCCGACATGCGGGGCCTGAGCGACCGCGAGCTGCACCGGCTGGCCGACGAGTTGCGCGCCGAGACCGTGAGCGCGGTGAGCGTGACCGGCGGGCATCTGGGCGCCGGGCTCGGCGTGGTCGAGCTGACCGTAGCGCTGCACGCCGTCTTCGAGGCGCCGAAAGACAAGATCATCTGGGACGTGGGGCATCAATGCTATCCCCACAAGATCCTCACCGGCCGGCGCGACCGGATCCGCACGCTGCGCCAGAAGGGCGGACTGAGCGGATTTACCAAGCGGTCGGAAAGCCCCTACGACCCGTTCGGGGCGGCACATTCCTCGACCTCGATCTCGGCGGCGCTCGGCCTTGCCGTGGCCCGCGACCTGGGCGGGCAGACCCCCGAGGGGATCGGCGACTGCATCGCGGTGATCGGCGACGGGGCGATGAGCGCCGGGATGGCCTATGAGGCGATGAACAATGCCGGGCATCTCGACCGCCGGCTGATCGTGATCCTCAACGACAACGAGATGTCGATCGCGCCGCCGACCGGCGCGATGTCGGCCTATCTTTCGCGGCTCTACGCCGGCGCGCCCTTTCAGGAGCTGAAGGCCGCGGCGAAGGGGGCGGTGAGCTTCCTGCCGCCGCCCTTCAAGGAGGGAGCGAAGCGCGCCAAGGACCTGTTGAAGCATACGGTCGTGGGCGGCACGCTCTTCGAGGAGCTGGGCTTCAGCTATCTGGGCCCGATCGACGGCCACGATCTGGATCAACTGCTGCCGGTGCTGCGGACGGTGAAGGCGCGGGCCACGGGGCCGATCCTGATCCATGCGATTACCCGCAAGGGCAAGGGATACGGGCCGGCCGAGGAGGCCGCCGACAGGGGCCACGCGCGCGCCAAGTTCGACGTGATCACCGGCGAGCAGGCGAAGGCGCCCAGCAACGCGCCGAGCTACACCAAGGTCTTCGCCAAGGGACTGCTGGCCGAGGCAGCGGCCGACGCACGGGTGGTTGCGGTGACAGCGGCCATGCCCGACGGGACGGGCCTGAACCGCTTCGCGGAGCGGTATCCCAGCCGCTGCTTCGACGTGGGGATCGCCGAGCAGCACGGCGTGACCTTCGCGGCCGGGCTGGCCGCGGGCGGGATGAAGCCCTTCGCCGCGATCTACTCGACCTTCCTGCAGCGCGCCTACGATCAGGTCGTGCACGACGTGGCGATCCAGCGGTTGCCGGTGCGCTTCGCCATCGACCGCGCCGGTCTCGTGGGGGCCGACGGCGCTACGCATGCCGGTGCGTTCGACGTGGCGTTCCTCGCCAACCTGCCGGGCTTCGTGGTGATGGCCGCGGCCGACGAGGCGGAGCTGATGCACATGGTGGCGACCGCCGCGGCGCATGACGACGGCCCCATAGCCTTCCGGTTTCCGCGCGGCGAGGGCGTGGGCGTGGACCTGCCGGAACGCGGCACGCCCCTGGAGATCGGGCGCGGCCGGATCGTGGCAGAGGGCAAGGGCGTGGCGCTGTTGAGCTTCGGGGCGCGGCTGGCCGAGGTGCGGCTGGCGGCGGAGCGGCTGGCGGCGCGCGGGATCACGCCCACGGTGGCCGACGCACGCTTTGCCAAGCCGCTCGACCGAAAGATGATCCTGGATCTGGCGCACCGCCACGACACGCTCATCACCATCGAGGAGGGCGCCGTGGGCGGCTTCGGCAGCCACGTGGCGCAGCTTCTGGCGGAGGAGGGCGTGTTCGACACCGGCCTGCGCTACCGCTCGATGGTGCTGCCCGACACCTTCATCGACCAGGCCAGCCCGGCGGACATGTATGCCGTGGCGGGGCTTTCAGCCGAGGACATCGAGCGCAAGGTGCTGGGAGTGATGGGGGTGGCGATGGCGGAACGGCGGGCGTGAAGGTCCCAATTCCGAGCTATCAGGAGTTGATGCGTCCACTGCTTGAAGAGCTGGCCAAAAGCGAAGCTCGGATCACCGATCTCGTTCCCCTGATCGCCGACCGGATGAAGCTATCCGAGGAAGATCGGGAACTGCGTCATCCGAGCGGAAAGAAGACCTATATTCTTGATCGTGTACATTGGGCGCGAACCTACCTGGGCAAGGCAGGCATGACAGAGCCTGTAAGCCGGGGCGTTCACAGGATCACACCGCGGGGTCTCCAGCTTCTGCGGGATACTCCGGGACCGATCGACAACAATACCCTGAGCCGATTTGAGGGGTTCGACGAATGGCGGACCTCAGGGAGTAGTTCGACGAATGCGGAGGGTAGCGCAGCGTCCTTGGATGAACACGAAGAACCCCAGCGTATGGGAAAGGGCGACTTGGCGGACGGGACGCCGGACGAACGCATCCTACAGGCTCACAGGGAAATGATGGATGACCTGGCAGAAGAGCTTCTGAGGATCACGAGGTCTTACGCCACCAACCCAGCACGCTTTGAGCAGCTTATCGTCGATCTGCTTTTGGCCATGGGATATGGCGGTGGTGATACGTCCATGGCCGAGCGTCTGGGACGATCGGGAGATGGCGGGATTGACGGGATCGTAAATGAGGACCGGTTGGGCCTCGATGCCGTTTACATTCAGGCCAAGTGCTACGCATCTCACAACACGGTCGGCAGGCCGGCAATTCAACAGTTCATTGGCTCATTGACGGGAGAGGGCGCCAACAAGGGCGTTTTTGTTACGACGTCATCCTTTTCCTCAGACGCGAAAGCGTATGCCGATCGCGTACAGCAGAGGCTTGTGTTGATCGACGGTCAACGCCTGGTCCGCCTGATGATCGCCCACGACGTGGGCGTCCGCACACGACAGAGCTACACCATCAAATCCGTGGACGAAGACTATTTCGTCGAGGTGTCCTCTTCCGAGGCCAGCAGCGCCGAGAGCCCCGATCTGTAGGTCGGGTAGATCAGCTCCACCCCCAGCTCCAGCTTGATCCGGTCGTTCCGCACCCTCTTGCTTTCGGCGTAGAAGCTGCGCGCCATGTCCGACATCTCGGCCTCCTCGAACGGCACTTCCGGTGGCGGGGGCATGCCGAGGAGCCTGGCTGCGTAGGCGATCACGTCCTGCGGCGGGGCGGGGTCGTCGTCGCAGACGTTGTAGATCGCGCCAGGGTCGGGGCGGGCGATGGAGGCTTCCAGCACGCGGGCGATATCATCCACGTGGGTGCGGCTGAAGACCTGGCCGGGCTTCAAGATCCGGCGGGCGGTGCCGTCGCGGACCTTGGCGAAGGGGCCGCGACCGGGGCCGTAGATGCCGGCGAGGCGGAAGATGTGCAGCGCCAGGCCGGCCTCGTCGGCAAGCGCCCGCCATGCGGCCTCGGCCTCCACGCGCTGCTGGCCGCGGCGGGTGGCGGGGGTCAGCGGCGTCTCCTCGTCGACCCAGGCGCCCTCATGATCTCCGTAGACCCCGGTTGTTGAGAGATAGCCGGCCCAAGCCAGATGCGGCGCGGCGGCTGCCAACTCCGCTCGGTGATCCGCCAGCAGCGGGTCGCCCGCCTCGCCGGGCCCGGCGGAGACGAGCAAATGCGTCGCCCGGGCCAGCGCTTCCGCCAGCGGCGGCCCGCCTGGCCAGATCAGCGGGGTCACCCCGGTTGCCGCGATGGCCTTCGCCTTCTCCGGCGAGCGGGTGGTACCGGTAATCGCCCAGCCCCGTGCCAGCAGCTGCGCCGCCAAAGCCCGCGCGCTGTAGCCATGCCCGATGGAGAGCAGATGACCCGTCATGCGGGTGCCGCGCCGGCGCCTAGGTGGCGCTGCCCGCGCCGCTTCGCCAGGTGCATCTGGATCATCCGCTGGCGAAAGCGGGCCTTGTCGGCCCGGCTTGTGCGGTCGGCGCAGTTATGGCAGGCCACGCCCTCTTCCCATTCGGGGCGCTGGCGGTCTTCGGGCCCGACGGGGCGGCGGCAGGCATGGCAGAGGCCGTGCGGACCCTGGCGCAACCCGTGCCCAACGGAGACCCGCCCGTCAAAGACGAAGCACGCGCCGTCCCAGCGGCTATCGGCCTCCGGCACGTCTTCGAGATAGGCGAGGATCCCGCCGCGCAGGTGCACGACGTCGTCGATGCCCTCGGCGCGAAGGAAGGCGGTGGATTTCTCGCAGCGGATCCCGCCGGTGCAGAACATCGCGACCCGCTTGCCGGCGAAGCGGGCACCCTCGGCCCGCCACCAGACGGGAAAGTCGCCGAACGCCTCCGTTCCGGGATCGACCGCGCCGCGGAAGGTGCCAATGGCGATCTCGTAGGCGTTGCGCGTGTCGATCAGAACGGTGCCGGGGTCGTCGACCAGTGCGTTCCAGTTCGCCGGCGCGATATAAGCGCCGGTTCCGCTAATCGGATCGAGCCCCGGCTGCCCCATGGTGACGATCTCGCGCTTCAGCCGCACCTTCAGCGCCCCGAACGGCGGTTCCTCGGCCCACGACATGCGGGGCTGCAGATCGGCGCAGCCCGGCAGCGCGCGGAGGGCGAGGATTGCCACGATCAGGCCGTCTTCATCGCCGGAGATCGTGCCGTTCACGCCCTCAGGGGCCAGCAGGATCGTACCGGTCACGCCGGCATTTTGGCACGCCTCGAGGAGCGGCGTGCATAGCCGCCCGGGTTCGGCGAAGGGCGTGAAGCGGTAGAAGGCGGCGACCTGTGGCATGGCCGGTCCCTTACCCACCCCGCCGGGGCCAGAGCAAGAGCCGGTTTCGCACAGATGGTTGACGCCTTCCGACCCCATGCTTACCGAAGGCGGGCCGACCCAGACGGAACACGCCGATGCGCCCTGCAACCGACGCCCTGATCGTGATCGACATGCAGAACGACTTCTGCCCCGGCGGCGCGCTGGCGGTGGCCGGAGGCGACACGCTCGTCGGGCCGATCAACACCTTCATGAGCGAGTTCGAAATGGTCGTGCTCAGCCAGGATTGGCATCCTGCGGGCCATTCCTCGTTCGCGTCGCAACACCGCGGCCATGCTCCGATGGACGTGATAGAGATGCCCTACGGGCCGCAAGTGCTCTGGCCCGACCATTGCATTCAGGGCAGCGCGGGCGCCGCCTTCCATCCCGATCTCGATATGGACCGCGCCGATCTGATCCTGCGCAAGGGGTTCCGCCGGAAGGTCGACAGCTATTCGGCCTTCTTCGAGAACGACCACACGACGCCGACCGGGCTGGAGGGCTACCTTCGCAATCGTGGGGTGGAAGCGGTGACGTTCGTGGGCCTCGCGTTCGACTATTGCGTCAACTACTCGGCGCTCGACGCGGCGAAGCTGGGCTTCCGCACGGAGGTGCGTACCGAGTTGTGCAAGGCCATCGACGTGCAAGGCTCGCGGGTACGGGCGCGCACCGCAATGCTGGCCGCCGCTATCGCCCTGCGGGACTGAGGCGGGCGCATGGCCGATATCGCCAGCCGGGTCTACAACCACAAATGGAAGATCGACCCCATCGTCCGCTCGCTGATCGACACCGACTTCTACAAGTTGCTGATGTGCCAGTCGATTTTCCGCAACCGGCCCGATACGACCGTGACCTTCAGCCTGATCAACCGCACCACGGAGGTGCGTCTGGCCGACCTGATCGACGACGGCGAACTGCGCGAGCAGCTGGATCATGTTCGCTCGCTGTCGCTCAGCCGGGGGGAATCCACCTGGATGCGGGGCAATACCTTTTATGGCAAGCGGCAGATGTTCCGCCCCGATTTCATGGACTGGTTCGAGGGTCTGCGACTGCCGCCCTATCAGCTGGAGAAGCGCGACGGGCAGTACGAGCTGACGTTCGAGGGGCTCTGGCCCGAGGTGATGCTGTGGGAGATCCCGGCGCTGGCGATCCTGATGGAGCTGCGCGGGCGACGGGTTCTGGCGGGGATGGGCCGGTTCGAGCTGCAGGTGCTCTATGCCCGCGCGATGACCAAGCTGTGGGAGAAGATAGAGCGCCTGCGCGAGGCCGATGGACTGCGGGTCGCCGATTTCGGGACAAGGCGGCGGCATTCGTTCATGTGGCAGGATTGGTGCGTACAAGCCATGCAGGAGGGGCTGGGCGACAAGTTCACCGGCACGTCGAACTGCCTGATCGCCATGCGCCGCGAGGTCGAGGCGATCGGCACGAACGCCCACGAGCTGCCGATGGTCTACTCCGCCTTGGCCGATGACGACGCCGCCCTGCGCGACGCTCCCTACCGGGTGCTGGCCGATTGGCACGAAGAGCACGACGGCAACCTGCGGGTGATCCTGCCCGATACCTATGGCACCGCCCAGTTCCTGGCGCAGGCGCCCGACTGGCTTGCCGGTTGGACGGGCATTCGGATCGACAGCGGCGATCCGGCCGAGGGGGCCGAGACCGCGATCCGCTGGTGGCGCGCCCGCGGCGAGGACCCGGCAGCGAAGCTGGTGATCTTCTCGGACGGGCTCGACGTGGACAAGATGCTGGCGCTGCACGCCCAGTTCGCCGGGCGGGTGCGGGTGAGCTTCGGGTGGGGAACGCTTCTGACCAACGATTTCCGCGGCCTCGTGCCCGGCGATGCGCTGGCGCCGTTCAGCCTGGTGTGCAAGGCGGTTTCGGCGAACGGGCGGCCGACCGTGAAGCTTTCCGACAACCCGCTGAAGGCGATGGGGCCGAAGGCGGAGGTGGAACGCTACCGCAAGGTCTTCGAGGTCGGCGCGCAGGTGCCGCAGCCGGTGGTCGTCTGACGCGGGTCGCGTGCGTACGCGGCCCCGCCCAAGGTACGGCCTGCGCTACCGGTCCAGCCAGCTTCCGGCCAGCGCAACCGCGCGCTCTGCATAGGCCGCTGTCCGGGGGTCGCTTTGCGGAAGGCGCCCCATTACCCAACCCGCCGAGGCCAGAGCCCGCAGCATCATGAAGAGCGGCAGGTCTTCCCCGTCCTTTGCCGAAAAGGCCCCCTCACCGGCGAGGTAGCCTTCCACCAGGGCCTCCGTGAGGGCCGGAAGTTCGGGGCTGCCGTGATGCTGGATCAGCGCGGTGGCCAGGTCGTAGCCTCGGTATCCCCAGCCGCAATCGTCGAAGTCGATCAGGTAGAGCTGGCGGTTCTGGACAAGCACGTTCTCCAGCAGCACGTCGGCATGGATCAGCCCCATTCCACGGGTCCCGATCTCGCCCAGCCGGGCGGCCGCCGCATCCCGCGCGCGCCTCAGCAGCGCGGCCTCGTCGCCGCTCAGGGCGGGGTTCTCCCAGAACCGCCCCCAAAGCGGCGCCTCGGGGCTGCAGAGGCCCGCGACGTCCCATGCCGGGCGCTCGAGATCGTCGGGCGCCACGGCATCGGCCGTCAGGTGCAGATCGGCGAGGAGCCGCCCGAGGCTGCGATAGACGCTCAGCCGCGCCTCTGGCGACTCGACCCCGGCCAGTGTCGGCGCGTCGATCCATTGCACCATCGAGGCCACGGGCGTGCCCGGTTCGGCCGCGATGAACGCGCCCGCCGTTGTGCGCAACGGCCAGGGGCAGGCGAATCCGGCATCGGCCAGCGCCTCGCACAGCCGCAGCTCGTCGCGGATCGCCCCGGCGGCTCTGTATCCGCCGCGATGCAGCCGCAGGGCGGCGCGGCGCCCATCCTCCAGGCGCAGATCGAACACGGCGTTCTCGCGGGCATGCACCAGGCGCGGCGCACCGCGGAGGCCGCCCCAGGCGCGCGCCGCCCGGGCCGCCTGGCCGATCAGGTCCTCGTCCTCACCCACCGGGCATCTCGGCCAGCACCTCGGCAAGCGACGCCAGCAGCAGGTCGGCATGCTCCGCGCCGAAGCAGAGCGGCGGGCGCATCTTCAGCACGTTCATGTGCCGCCCGATCCGCCCGGTCAGGATGCCCCGCGCCAGCAGCCCCTCGACAACGGAATTCGCCACCGGGCCGCCGCTCGCCGCGGTTCCGTCCGGCCCGGTGAAGTCCAGCGCCAGCAGCAGGCCCAGACCGTGCGCCCGACCGATGAAGGGGTGGCGCAGGGCGTGCAGACCTGCCAGAAGCCGTGCGCCGATGGCCGCGGCATTGTTTTGCAGCCCCTCCGCCTCGATCACGTCGAGCACCGCCATTCCCGCCGCACAACTCACAGGGTTGCCGCCGAACGTGTTGAAATAGCCGAAAGCCCCACGGAACGCGGCCATCACCTCGGGCCGCGCGGCGACCCCTGCGATGGGGTGCCCGTTGCCCATCGGCTTGCCCATCGTCACCACGTCGGGGGCGACGCCCAGCCAGTCGTGCCCCCAGAAATCGCTGCCGATCCGGCCGAAGCCCGGCTGCACTTCGTCGGCGATCAGCAGGCCCCCCGCCGCGCGAATGAGGGCGGCAGCGGGATCGAGGAAGGCCGGGGCGATGCCGGGCAGCCCCTCGTTGGCGAAGACCGGGCAGAAGATGAAGGCGCCCGCGCCGTGGCCGGCCGCCTCGAGCTCCGCGATCGCCCGTCGCATTCCTTCCGCGAAGGCTGCGCCACCGCCGGGCGCCCGCCCCTCCGGCGCCGGGATCAAGCGCACGTGATCCGGATAGCCGCCCACCGGTGGCCGCCGCGTGGACAGCTGCGCGGTGGCGGTGGTGTTGCCGTGATAGGTGGTATCGGTGGCGATCACGCCGCGCTTGCCGGTCGCCGCCAGCGCCATGCGCAGCGCCACATCGTTGGCCTCCGAACCGGTGCAGGTCAGGATCATCTGGCTCAGGCCGTGGCCCAGCGTGCTCGTGAGGCGCTCGATGTAGTCGAGGAGCCCCTCGTGAAGATAGCGGGTGTGGGTGTTCAGCTGGCCCGCTTGGCGGGCGATGGCCGCCGTCACCGCCGGGTGGCAATGCCCCACATGCGGCACGTTGTTGTAGGCGTCCAGATAACGGCGCCCCGCAGCGTCCCACAGCCAGACCCCGCTGCCCCGCACCAGATGCACCGGCGTCTCGTAGAAGGTCGGCACGTTCGGCCCCATCAGCCGGTCGCGCCGCGCCATCAGCTCAAGCTTCGGGTCCGGCGCCCGCCCCTTCGATGTTCCGAAAATATCCTCGCCGAAGGCATCCGCCGCCCGCCCCACGGCCCCGGCCTCAGATGTCGTCATCGACGGACCCCCGGAGCGCCTTCACCGTTCCGCGGCGCGCCTTGCCGTCCAGCCGCCTCTTGACGCTGCCGCGGGTCGGACGGGTCGGCACGCGGCGCCGGGGGGCGACGCTGGCCTGGCGGATCAGCTCGATCAGCCTTTGCCGCGCGATCTCACGGTTTCGGGCCTGGCTGCGGGTCTCTTCCACCCGCAGCACCAGCGCACCCTCATCGGTCCAGCGGCGCCCGGCGAGGCGTTTCAGCCGAGCCTTGACGGGCTGCGTCAGGTTCGGACTGCGCCCGGCCTCGAAGCGCAATTCGACCGCCGTCGCCACCTTGTTGACGTTCTGCCCGCCGGGGCCGGAGGCCCGCACGAAGCTCTCGGTCAGCTCCCAATCCTGCACGGCGATGTCGGGCGTGATCCGCAGCACAAGCGGCCCCTTCCAGATGCGAGGGTTTCGTGATGCCGCCAAACCGGGGCTGGCGCAACCGCATGGGCCCGGACGATGGCGGATCGGAGCTCTAGAAAGAGAAAGGCCGCCCAGCGGGCGACCTTTCCGAGACATATGGGAGGCGGCACGGTCAGGCCGTTCGCCAACTTCGGCGGCATGCGCCGCTCAGGGCTGCCTCAGCGGGCGGCCTCCGAAGCTGTCCCGACGCCGTTCTCCAATGCGACTCTGATCACTGGATCACCTCCTTCCATTTTGTTTCCACTGATCCGAACGTGCCAGACCCGGCAGTTTTGTCAAAGAGAAAGTGCAGGCAATGCCACCGATCCGAAGGTCAGCTGCGCAGCGGGGCCCAACGCCGCGCCAGAAGGCGGAAGGGAATGAGCGCCAGGATCGCAAGGCCCAGCTTCACGCCCCAATCCGCCACCGCGAGCGAGACCCAGAGCGGTGCTGCCGGGCCCGTGCCGAGAAGCGGCAGCACCTCGTTCGCCCAGGATACGTCGTTGCCGGGCTCCAGGAAGCTCAGGCCGGCGGAGAAGGCGATCCCGAAGAAAAGAGCGGTATCCAGCGTGGCGCCGATCAGCGTCGAGATCAGGGGCGCCCACCACCAGGCCTTGCTGCGCAGGCGGTGGAAGACGGCTACGTCCGTCATCTGCGCGGCGAGGAACGCGACGCCTGAGCCGGCGGCGATCCTCCAGGTCACCAGCGGCCCGAACTCGCCCATGATCTGCGTGCCGATCAGCGAGCACGCAAGCCCCGTGCCGAAGCCCGCCAGCACCACCCGGCGCGCCGCGGCGGCGCCGAAGCGGCGGTTGGCCAGATCGGTCACGAGGAACGCCAGCGGATAGGTGAAGGCCCCCCAGGTCAGCCATTGCCCCCAGAGGATCTGCACCCCGATGTTGGAGGCCAGCACGATGGCGGCCATGGCCAGGACGAAGGGCAGGAGCGGGCGGGTCATGGACGGCTTTCCGGTCGTGGTACAAGGCGCCGGGGCTACACCCGCCGGTCTGTGGGGTTCAAGGTACCAACCGATATTCGACCAGCTCGGTGCGCTGGAGAAAGTGGAAATTGTCGTCTGACACCATGGTCAAACGAAGGGCGCCATCGGCATCCCGCCAGACCGAGAGGCCCTCCAGGTTGTCGTGGGTGCCCGGCGTGGTCTGAAGCAGGATGCGCTCGTCATGCAGGCCATCCAGCCCGAAGGCAAAGCTGCGGATCCGTGTGGAGAAGCCGAAGATCCCCGCGAAATGCCGCTCGAGCAGGTAGAACCGCCCGTCGGGCCCGGTATCCGCCCCCACCGGGAGGTGCGGGGGGCGGCGCGCCAGCGCGTAGGGCTGGGTCCAGCGGCCTCGGTCCAGCCGCCAGACGGGGAACGGCCGGTCGAGCTTGCCTGAGCGTTCAGGCAAAGTCAGGAGACGCCTCTCGCCGTCGGTCGCCAACGCCTCGAAGCCCGAATTGATCTGCAGATCCGCGAAGCTCGGATCGCCGGGAAGGTCGCGCGGGACGTCGCTTCCCGGGTCCAGCCGAGCGACGCGGTGATCGCCCTCGAAGCTGATCCAGACGCCGCCATCGGGTGCGCGCGCGAGACCCTCGGCATCCGCGCGCCTGCCGGAAAGCGGCGCGCCGCCGGCATCGCGCAGGGGAATGAGCGCACTCCCGGCGATCTCCGCTGGCGCGCCTGCGGAATCGCGACGGATAGTGGCTCGTACGACGCGACCGCGATCCGAGACCGCGGTGATCGCGTGCCCGTCCGGCGCGACGATCAGACCGGAAAGGCCGCCGAACCGCGGCTCTTCCGGCATCGTCCAGGTCACGCGGCCCACCAGCTCCACCTCGGAGGCGGGCAGCGCCTGCGCCGTTCCGCCACCCGGCAAGGCGGCGGTGCCGCAAGCTGCAGACACCAAGATGCCAAGGCCACTCAGGCCGCCGGCCACGGCCCGGCGCAGATGCGATCCCGGCATGTCCGCGCTAGTTCGCGCTTAGCACGGTACCACATTGCTGCGGCAGGTCGCCCATCGTGAAGTCGCGCGCGCCGCGGCGCGGGGGCGTGCGGGGCGGCGGCGGGCCGGCATTCTTAGGTGGGTCGAGATAGTCCGTCACCCACCAGTTCAGCGAGGCATCGCAGCCCGACCCGCCGTTCGAAAGCTCCGCCACCGTGGGCGATTGCGGTTGGCAGCCAGCGCTGCCGCCGGGGCATTTGAGACGCACGTGGAAATGGGTGTTGTGCCCGTAGAGCGGCCGGATCTTTTGCAGCCAGGCGCGGTCGGCCGGGCTGCGGCCGTTGTTGGCCATGCGGCAGAGCTGGATCTTGACGGGCGGCGTCACGAAGATGCGGTCGACCGCGGGGTCGCTGGCGGCGGCCTTCAGGATCGCGGCATGCTGCGCGGTCCAGGCGGCGGTCACGTTGCGCTGGTCGCGGCTGCGCATGTCGGTGCTGGAGATCTGTTCGCGGGCGCTGCGGCTGAGGCCGAGATCGGTGGCCGGGCGCATCCAGATATCCGCGTCGAGGCCCACCTGGTGGCTGGAATGGCCGGAGGTCATCGGCCCGCCGCGGGGCTGGCTGATGTCGCCAACATAGAGCCCGCGCCAGCCCGGCTGCTGGGCCGCGACGCGCGACAGGCGCTGCAGGTACGCGATCATCTCGGGATGGCCCCAGTTGCGATTGCGCGAGAGGCGCATGGCCTGCCAGGTCGGCCCGGTCTCGGGCAGTTGCGCCAAGCCGGCGGCGCAGCCCTTGGCGTAGGTGCCGAACACGGCCGGGCGATGCGGCGAGGCCGTGGCCTTGGCGCCGAAGAGCCGGTTGGCCTTCGGCTCGGCCGCCTGGCCCGGCAGAACGGCCAGGGCCAGTAGCCCGGCAAGGAGTACGCGGATTGGGGTCATGATCGTGCCTCGTCGAGATCGCCCTCGGGATGCACCCAGTGTAGCAAGATCAGCCCCAGGAGGAAGAGGGCGATGAGCGGTGTGATCCCCATCTGCTGGCTGCCGCTGAGATCGGTGGCCACCGCCACCGAGAGCGGCGCAAGGAAGGCCGTGGCCTTGCCGGCCAGCGCGTAGAGGCCGAAGCCCTGCGTGATGTGGTTTGGGTCGGCCTGGCGCACCAGCATCGTGCGCGAGGCGGCCTGCAGCGTGCCGCCCGCCCCGCCGATCCCTGCACCCACGCAGTAGAACGCGATGTCGGGCAGGCGGCTTTCGGTGGCGGTGGCAATTCCGAAGACCGCTTCGCGCGAGATGAAGACCGTGGCGCAGGTGATCACGATCAGCGCCGCGATGCTGGCGCCGATCACTGGGCGGGGGCCGTATCTGGCATCGGCGAACCCACCCAGCCAGGCGGAGAGGGCCGCTGCGATCACCGCGACGATGCCGAAGACCCCGACATCGGTGACCGACCAGCCCAGAACGCCGGCCGCGTAGATGCCGCCGAAGAAGTAGAGCCCGTTCAACGCATCGCGGTAGAGCATCGACGACGCCAGATACGCGGTCAGGCTCGGCCGCCCCGGCAGCCCCCGGAGGGCGCGGCGCAGGTCGGGCCAGGCGCCGGCGGCCGCCTGGCGCAGGCTCATCGCGGCGGGCAGGTTCGGCGCGCGCGTCCATACGAAGAAGGGCACCATGAAGACCGCGTACCAGATCGCGGTGAAGGGACCCACGGCGCGGGTGCCCTCGCGCGCGGCGGGGTCGAGCCCCAGGATGGGTTCGATCCCGATGAGCGTGCGTCCGGTTTCGCCGTTCTCGGCGAAGAGCGCGAGCATCGCGATCAGCGCCACAAGGCCGCCGAGATAGCCGAAGGCCCAGCCGGAGCCGGAGATGCGGCCGATGGCGGCACGGGGCGCGAGCTCGGGCAGCATGGCGTTGGTGAAGGTGGTCGCGAACTCCATCGCGATGAGGCCGAGCCCGAAGCTGGCGAGGATCAGCACCAGGTTCACGTCCCCGGGTGCGGCGAACCACAGGCCGCCCGCCCCGACGACGTAGAGCACCGAGAACCCCTGGATGAAGCGCAGGCGCACCAGCGGGCCGGCCAGATCCGCGACGCCGCCCAGAAGCGGCGCCATCAGCGCCGTGATCAGCCCCGCCGCCGCGATGCCGTAGCCCCAGGCCGCCTGCGCCGCGGTGCCATCGCCCAACAGTTCGGCGACGTAGGGCGCGAAGATGAAGGTGAGCAGAAGCGTGTTGTAGGGCTGGCTCGCCCAGTCGAAGAAGTACCAGCCCCAGATGCGGCGGCGGGCGTCTGCCCCTGTGGCGAAGGCCGACCCGGGGTTCGGCGACGAGGGATGCGGCATGCCCGTGGTCACTCCTGCGTCGCCTGGCCCGACGGCTGCGGGACTATGCGGCGGAGGCGGGAGCCTGTCCATCGGCGGCGAGGCTCGGCCCGGTGGCGGCGGGCGCTTCCATCGGCGGCCAGGGGCGCAGGGCCTCGGCCTGCGCCCAGGCGGCGACCCAATCTGGCAGGGGCGGGCTTTCGGTGGGCCCGCCCATGGCGGCGACGGCCTCGGCGACCGGCACCATCCGGCCCCCGGCGACCACCGCGATGCGGATCAGCATGTGCGAGGCGCAGTCTTCACCGCGCCAGAAGCCCTGTTCGAGGTAGAAGAAGCGCTCGTCCCAGCCGATGGCGCGGGAGCGCATCTCGAGCCGGTCGAACACCGTTATGCGGCGTCGATAGCGGGTGGTGGAACCCGCGACCGTGATCCCCCAGCCCTTCGCCTTGGCGACCGGGGCGAGCCCGGTGCGCTGCGCCAACACCGTGCGGCCCAGATCGAAGAGCGTGAGGGTGCGGCCGTTGTTCAGTTCCATCCACAGGTCGAGGTCCCAGGGCCAGCAGATGTGCCGGGAGACATGGGTGTCGAAGAGGCCGAGCGACGGGGCATTGCGATGGACCGCGAATTCCTTGGCGAGGCGGAGGAAGGGGTACATGGGCGTCGTCCTTGCGATCCTGTCCGGGGAGGGTGCCCGGCATGACGCAAAGGTCAACCCTGCCGCGACGGCATTTCCCGCGCCGTCGTGCCTTGCCCTCGGCCCGCAGGACGGCTAGGCGAAGGCCCTGACCTGGGCGACCCTTGGAGATTGGCCGGATGACATCGGTACTGCAGATCCTGCTGCTTATCCTCGACGTGGTGTGGTTCATCATGATCGCTCATATCATCATGAGCTGGCTCATCAACTTCAACGTGCTGAACCTGGGCCAGGACCTCGTGCGGCAGATCTGGTACGGGCTGAACAACCTGCTGGAGCCGCTCTACGGGCCGATCCGCCGGGTGCTGCCGTCGATGGGCGGGCTCGACCTGGCGCCGCTGGTGGCGCTGATCGCGGTCTATGCGCTACGGATCATCCTGATGAACAACGCGGCGGCGTTCGTCTAGACTTGCGGGATCGAGGCCGGGCCTGACGGCCCCGCCGCGGTCGCTCCCCCACCGCTCCGCCTCCGGCGGATCGGCGGGGCCCATTGGCGCCCCTTTCCGGCCCGGCGCGCCCCGTCGCAGGCTTGCCGGCGAATCGCGGATGTGGGAGGTTCGCGGTCAGACGAACATGGGCAGGAAACGGGCGGACATCATGCCAGACGGGTCTTTCGACCGCGCCGAACGACTGCTGGCGCAGGTCTTCGGATTCGATGCCTTCCGCCCCGGGCAGGCGGAAATCGTGGCCGCCGTGACCGCCGGGCGCGACACGCTGGCGATCATGCCGACGGGGGGCGGGAAATCGCTGTGCTTCCAGCTTCCGGCGCTATGCCGGGAGGGGGTGACGCTGGTGGTCTCGCCGCTCATCGCGCTGATGCGCGACCAGGTGCGCAGCCTGCGGGAGGCGGGGGTCGAGGCCGGCGCGCTGACCTCGGGCAACACCGAGGAGGAGACCGAAGCCGTCTTCGCAGCCCTCGATGCGGGGACGCTGAAGCTGCTCTACATGGCGCCGGAACGGCTGACGGCATCCGGCACGGCGGGCCTTTTGCGGCGCGTCGGCGTCAGCCTGATCGCGGTGGACGAGGCGCATTGCGTCAGCCAGTGGGGGCACGATTTCCGCCCCGACTACCTGGCCATCGGTGCCCTGCGCCAGACGCTCGGGGTGCCGCTCGCCGCCTTCACCGCAACGGCCGACGCGGAGACGCAGGCCGAGATCATAGCCCGGCTCTTCGGGGATCGGGAGCCGTCGGTTTTCCTGCACGGGTTCGACCGGCCGAACATCCATCTGGCCTTTGCGCCGAAAGACAAGCCGCGCGGGCAGATCCTGGATTTCGCGGCGGCCCGGCGGGGGCACTCCGGCATCGTCTATTGCGCGACGCGGGCGAAGACCGAAGGGCTGGCGCGGGCGCTGACCGAGGCGGGGCACGCGGCGGCGGCCTATCACGGCGGCATGGAAGCCGAGCCGCGGCGCGAGGTGGAGGCACGGTTCCAGCGCGAGGACGGGCTGATCGTGGTGGCGACCGTCGCCTTCGGGATGGGGATCGACAAGCCGGACATCCGCTGGGTCGCCCATGCCGATCTGCCGAAATCCATCGAGAGCTACTATCAGGAGATCGGCCGGGCGGGGCGCGACGGGGCGCCGGCGGAGACGCTGACGCTTTACGGAGCCGACGACATCCGCTTGCGGCGCAACCAGATCGACGAGGGCCTGGCCCCGGCAGAACGGCGCAACGCCGATCACGGGCGGCTGAACGCGCTTCTGGGGCTGGCCGAGGCGCTCGGGTGCCGTCGGCAGGTGCTGCTGGGCTATTTCGGCGAGGAGGCGGTGCCCTGCGGGGCGTGCGACCTGTGCGACGTGCCGCCCGAGACGATCGACGGGACGGATGCGGTGCGCAAGGCGCTTTCGGCGATCCTGCGGACGGATGCGCGTTTCGGGGCGGGGCATCTGATCGACATCCTGCTCGGCCGCGCGACCGACAAGGTGGCCGCGCGGGGGCATGACCGGCTGCCGACCTTCGGCGTGGGCCGCGAGCTGAGTGCCGCGGCGTGGCAGGGGGTCTTCCGGCAGATGCAGGCGCGCGATCTGGTGCGCCCCGACCGCGAGCGGCACGGGGCGCTGATGATGACCGAGGCCGCGCTGCCGGTGCTGCGCGGCGAGGCGCCGGTGCGGCTGCGCAAGGACGCGGCCAAGCGGGCGGAGACGCGGCGGCCCGCGGCCCGGGCGCTGGTCTCCGACGAGGACGCGGCGCTGCTCTCGGCTCTGAAGGCCAAGCGGCGGGCGTTGGCCGAGGCGGCAGCGGTGCCGGCCTACGTGATCTTCCCGGACCGGACCCTGATCGAGATGGCCGAGGCCCGGCCCGGCGATCTCGACGCGATGGCGCGGATCGGCGGGGTGGGGGCCAAGAAGCTGGAACGCTACGGGGCGACCTTCCTTTCGGTGATCGCGGGCGAGGCGCCGGCGGAGGTGCATCCGCGGCGCCGGGCGCTGGCCGGGCATAGTGCGGGCACGCTCTACGACAGGCTGGTCGCGGCGCAGAACGATCTGGCGCGCGGTGCGGACGGGACGGGCAAGCCGATGAGCTGCCCGCCGGCCCTGCTGGCGCGCATCGCCGCGCAGGGGCCGCGGGGCGCGGAGGCTTTGGAGACCGTGCTGGGGGAGAAGCGGATGGAACGCTTCGGCGTCGCGTTTCGGAAAGCGTTAACGGAAGATTAACGCCGCCGCCCCGGGTGAGGCAGGCAGGGGGCCGTGGCGGCCGGGCTCAGGCATTCTTCGCCTGGTCGTCCGGCGGCGCGTCCTGCGGGCGATACCTGTCGATGAGGGCGCAGATCTCGGCCTTTCGCAATGGCTTGGTCAGGCAATGGTCGATCCCTGCGGCGAGGATCTCCACCTCGTCGCCGCTCATGGCATGAGCCGTCAGCGCGCAGATCGGCACGGGCGCCGCGCCCGAGGCCGCCTCGAGCTTGCGGATCCGGATCGCCGCCTCGCGACCGTCCATTCCCGGCATCGAGATGTCCATGAAGATCAGGTCGGGGCGGGAAGCGGAAAAGGCTTCAACCGCCTTCGCGCCGTCTTCCGCATAGGTCAGATCGAGTTCCAGATGCTGCACCATCTTGCCGAAGACGAGCCTGTTCGTGCGGTTGTCTTCCGCCGAAAGCACGCGCATGGCGCGAAGGCCGGCGGGACGCCGCGCTGGCGGGGTCGCCGGTGGTTCAGCTCGCTCCAGCTGCGCTTGCTGGTGCTGCGCATCCCCCTGCGCCTCGGGCACGGTTCCCAGCTCGTTCAGCCGTGCGAAGAGCGCGCGCCGCAGCAGCGGCTTCTGCAGGATGCCGGTGATCGGCTTGCCCGGCCCCGCCTTGATCTCGCCGGCGGCGGACGTGAGAAGCACGATCGGCGTCGTGTCTCCCATGGCGCGCAGGCGTGTCGCCAGTTCCACCCCGTCGAGCCCGGGCATCTCGTGGTCGGTCAGGATGACGTCGTACTGGCCGATCGGGTGCTCGAGCACCTCCGCGGCATTGCGGCAGACGGTGACCTCGAGCCCCATCGTGGTCAGCTGCCGTTCAAGGATCACACGGTTGATCTGCTGATCGTCGACCACCAGCGCTCGCCGCAGCCGCCCCGGCGGGCCTTTTGCCAGCGGATCGCGCGGTTCCGCGATCGGCACCTCCAGCCGCAGCCCGAAGCTCGACCCTTCCTCCACGACCGAATCCACCCAGATGTCGCCGCCCATCAAGAGGATGAGCTGGCGCGTGATCGCCAGGCCAAGGCCGGTGCCCTCGAACTTGCGGTTCTTGGCGTCCTCGACCTGGTTGAACTGCCCGAAGATGTGATCGATCTTGTCGGGCGGGATGCCGATGCCGGTATCCTCGATGGTCAGGTGCACCAGGCACATGCCCGGACCGCTCTCTTCGCTGTCGGGCATCCCGGTGACCCGCACCAGGACGTGCCCGCTTGCGGTGAACTTCACGGCGTTGCCCAGCAGGTTGGTGAGAACCTGCCGCATCCGGCCGGGATCGGCGATGAACCGGGTGGGCAGGAAGATGTCGTAATCCACGATCATGTCGAGGTTCTTGGCATCCGCCTTGGGTTTCAGCAGGATCATGACCTCGTGGATCGCGCGCTCCAGATCGAACACTTCGGGGGCCAGGGTGAGCTTCTGCGCCTCGATCTTGGAATAGTCGAGCACGTCGTTGATGATCACCAGAAGGGCCTCGCCCGAGCTTCTGATCGTGTCGGCGAACAGGCGCTGCTCCTCGCTCAGCTCGGTTTCGGCCAGAAGGTCCGCCATGCCGACCACGCCGTTCATCGGCGTGCGGATCTCGTGGCTCATGTTGGCGAGGAATGCGGACTTGGCGCGGCTGGCGGTTTCCGCGCGGCCACGTTCCTCCTTCAGCTGCTCTTCGTAGTTGATCGTTTCGGTGATGTTCAGCGCCAGGCTCACGAGATCGCCGTCGCGCGCGCGCCTGTCGATCATCTTCACGTAGTCGCCGCTGTAAAGCTTGATGACCTCCGGCTCGATCTGGGCCGCGTTCCACCGTGCGACGATGCGTTCGCGCCAGACTTCCGCGGTCTCCTCGCCGATATCGACCAGGCCCTCGTCGAGCGTGATATCGACGATCTCGGCGTAGGAGATACCGGGCTGCACGGCCTCGATACCGTCGAAGAGCGCCATGTAGGCGCGGTTCGCCATGACCATTCGGTTTTCGGAATTGAAGACGGCGAACCCGTCGTGGATCGTTTCCAGCGCTTCCCACAGGCGCCGCTCGGCCACCAGGGCATTCTGGTTGGCGCGTTCCAGATCGTCGCGTGCCTGGGTGTTCTCGCCTTCCAGCACCTCGGCCTTCGAGAGGATCGTGAGCGCCTGCTCGCGATGCACGATGATCTCGTCGGAGAGCGAGCGCGCATGTTCGGCCAGCTGGCGATTGGCGGCCACCAGTTCGCGCTGCTTCTGGTCCAGCCGGCGTTCCGCGGCCAGGCGGGCGCGGCGCTCCTGCGCGAGAAGCTGCGTGAGGCTTAGCCCGGTGCTGTCGTTCATTCCGTTCCCCGTTCCCCGGTCGCCGCCCGCTGCGTCGGGCAAGATGGCAAAAAGAGGTTTCCCAAGTCTGAAGGGCGGCGGGAGGAGCGAAAATGGCCTGTCTTCTCAGCGAGCGGGATGCAGGTCGATGAGCGTGATCTCGGGGGGAACGCCGAGCCGCAGGGGCAGCCCGCTATAGCCCAGCCCGGCCGAGACGATCAGGTGCCGTCCCTCCTCGACGATATGGCCCAGGGCATAGCGATCGCCGTATTTCGAGGGGACCATGGGGCGGCGCCCGAAGAGAACCCCCTGGCCGCCATGGGTGTGGCCGCTGATCTGCAGCACGGGCCGGGGGTCGCCGAGGGCGAAGTAATCGGGCTCGTGCGCCAGCAGCAGGCAGGGGGCGCCGGGCGGCACGCCGGCAAAGGCGCGGGCCGGGTCTTCGCGCCCCGGATTGCCCCGCCCGCAGGCTTGCTGGCTGTCGAGCCCGACGATCCAGAAGCGCGCGCCGCGATGCTCCAGGCACCTGTTTTCGTTGACGAGCAGCGGGTTGCCGAGCCTGTCGAACGCCTGGCGGACGCTGCCTTGCGCACCCCCGGTACGGCGGGCGAGGCGGCAATCGGCATAGTCGTGATTGCCGAGGATCGCATGGGCGCCGAGGGGAGCGCGGAGCCGCGCGAAGTGCGGAACGATGGCGCTGGCGGGCAGGCCGCGCGCCGGCATCTTGCGGTCGGCCAGGTAGTCGCCGGCCAGCACGATCAGGTCGGGCTCCGTGGCGTTGACCTGCTCGACGATTGCGGCGAGGCGTGCGGCCGGCAGCCAGGGCCGGCAGACATGCGGGTCGGCGATCACCGCGACGCGCAGGGCCGGCAAGGTCCACCGGGGCAGGGCGAGCCGGTGCAGGGTCAGCCCCGGCGCGCCGCGCAGGCCCAGAAGGCCAGACGCGGGGCGTTCGGGGGGCGTGGGCGCCCAGGGGGGGCGGGGATCCTGGTCCATCGGACGCGAGACTGCGATGGGCCTGGCGGCGGGGCAAGCGGCGCCTTGCCCCTTGCCTCTCAGGCGATGTCGAAGGCCAGCGGGCGGACCTGCTGGAACTTGCCGAGCGCCATGAGCTTGCCCACCAGATCGGCGGAAACCGCCTCGTCTACGTGCAGAAGCGCTATGGCATCCTCGCCCGCCTTCGTACGCCCGAGGGTGAAGTTGGCGATGTTCACGCCGTTCTCGCCCACCGTAAGCCCCAGCGTGCCGATGACGCCGGGCACGTCGCGGTTGGTGGCATAGAGCATGTGCTCGTGCACCTCGGCGTCGATGTTGATGCCCTTGATCTGGATGAAGCGGGGCTTTCCGTCGCTGAAGACGGTGCCGGCCACGCTGCGGGTCTGCTTCTTCGTCTCAACCGTCAGCTTGATGTAACCGTCGAAGGCGCCTGACTTTTCCTGGGTGGTCTTGCTCAGCTGGATGCCGCGCTCGCGGGCGACGACGGGGGCCGAGACCATGTTGATCTCGGCATTGGCGGGCCGCAGGAACCCCGCGAGGGTGGCGCAATCGAGCGCGGCGAGGTTCATCTGCGCCGCCACGCCATCGTAGAGGACGTTGATCGAGGTCACGGGTTCGTCGGTCATCTGGCCGACGAAGGCCCCCAGATGTTGTGCCAGTTTGATCCATGGCCCCATGATCTGGGCCTCCTGTGCCGTCACCGACGGCATGTTGAGCGAGTTCTGCACCGCTCCGGTCAGCAGGTAGTCCGACATCTGCTCGGCCACCTGCAGGGCCACGTTCTCCTGGGCTTCGGTCGTGGCCGCGCCCAGATGCGGGGTCACGACGACGTTCGGCAGGCCGAACAGCGGGTTCTCGGTCGCCGGTTCCTCGGCGAAGACGTCGAAGGCCGCGCCGGCGACGTGGCCGCTCTTCAGCGCTTCGGCCAGCGCCGCCTCATCGACAAGTCCGCCGCGAGCGCAGTTCACGATCCGCATTCCCGGCTTCATGCGCCTTATAGCATCCGCCGACAGGATGTTGCGCGTCTTGTCGGTCAGCGGCACGTGCAGCGTGATAAAGTCCGCTGTTTCAAGAAGTTCGTCCAGCTCCACCTTGCGCACGCCCATCTTCGCGGCGCGCTCTTCGCCGAGGAAGGGATCATAAGCGATCACCTTCATCATCAGGCCGCGGGCACGGTCGCAGACGATGCCGCCGATGTTGCCCGCGCCGATCACGCCAAGCGTCTTGGCGGTCAGCTCAACCCCCATGAATGCCGATTTTTCCCATTTTCCGGAATGGGTTGAGGCATTGGCCATGGGGATCTGCCGGGCCACGGCGAACATCATCGCGATGGCGTGTTCGGCGGTGGTGATGGAGTTTCCGAAGGGGGTGTTCATCACCACGATACCCTTGCGGGAAGCGGCCGGGATATCGACGTTGTCGACCCCGATGCCGGCGCGGCCGATGACGCGGAGCCGGCCGGCGGCGTCGATCACCTTCTGGGTCACCTTGGTGGCGGAGCGGATCGCGAGGCCGTCGTATTCTCCAATCTTCGCAATAAGTTGGTCGCGGTCCTTGCCGAGGTCGGGAAGGAAATCCACCTCGATCCCACGGTCGCGGAAGATCTGCACGGCGGTTTCGGAGAGCTTGTCGGAGACGAGGACTTTCGGGGCCATGAGGGCATCTTTCTGGCTGGCGGCAGAGTGTCGGCGTTCGGTCGGCCTTCGGTCGGCCTTGTGTCGGACCCCTGCGCGCGGATATCGGACAGTTCGGTAAGGTTTGGCGGCGGCGCGGCGGGATGAGCTCGGCCCGGCGGGCGACCGGATATGGCGGCCCGGCAGGGCGAAGTCCGCTCCGCCGCACCGCAGGATCAGGCGGCGCGGGCCATCTCGGCACGCTCGGCGGCATAGGCCCAGCCGATCCACGGGCCGAGGGCGGCCACGTCCGCCGCCTCGACCGTCGCCCCGCACCAGATCCGCAGGCCCGGCGGCGCGTCGCGGTAGCTCGCGACGTCGAGCGCCACGCCTTCGGCCTCCAGCCGCTTGGCCACGGCCTTGGCGAAGGCGGCGTCGCCCGCCACGGCGGGATCGGTGAAGGCAAGGCAGACGGAGGTGGTGGACCGGATGGCGGGATCTTCCGCCAGATGCGCGAGCCAGTCCTGGCCGCCGACATAGTCCGCCAGCGCCGCGGCGTTCGCCTCGGTCCGGGCGATGAGGCCCTTCAGGCCGCCGGACCCCTCGGCCCAGTCGAGCGCGGCGAGGTAATCCTCGACGCAGAGCATCGAGGGCGTGTTGATCGTCTCGCCGGCGAAGATGCCCTCGATCAGCTTGCCGCCCTTGGTCAGGCGGAAGATCTTCGGCAGCGGCCAGGGCGGGGTGTAGCTTTCCAGCCGGTCCACCGCGCGGGGGGAGAGGACGAGCATCCCGTGCGCCGCCTCGCCGCCCAGCACCTTCTGCCAGCTGAAGGTGGTGGCATCGAGCTTGTCCCACGGCAGGTCCATCGCGAAGGCCGCCGAGGTCGCGTCGCACAGGGTCAGCCCGCCGCGATCGGCCGGGATGGCGTCGCCGCCGGGCATCCGCACGCCCGAGGTCGTGCCGTTCCAGGTGAAGCAGACGTCGCGGTCCCAGTCGAGGGCGGCCATGTCGACGATCTTGCCGTAGGGCGCCTCGTGCACGCGGGCGTCGAGCTTCAGCTGCTTGACCGCGTCGGTCACCCAGCCGGCGCCGAAGCTTTCCCAGGCGACCATCTCGGTGGGGCGGGCGCCCAGCAGGGTCCACATGGCCATCTCGTAAGCGCCGGTATCGGAGGCGGGCACGATGGCGATGCGGTAGTCCTCGGGCACGCCCAGGATCGCGCGGGTGCGCTCGATGGCGGCCTTGAGCCTGGCCTTGCCGATGCCGGCGCGGTGGCTGCGGCCGAGGGCGGCGCCTTCCAGCAGCGCGGGCGACCAGCCCGGCGGCTTGGCGCAGGGGCCGGAGGAGAAACGCTGGTTCACGGGCGTCGTGTCCGGCCGCGCGGCCGGGGCGTTCTGTGCCATTGGTGCTACCCTTCCAGATAAGCGCCCCTCGTTGGGGAGGGGTGTCCCGCCGCCGGGATTAGGGCGCGGGCGCGCCGCTGTCCAGCGGGGATTTGGCGGGCGATCTGGGGGGCAGGCCGGCAAGGCGGCGGCAGAGCTCGAGCCAGAGGCCGAAGGGCCGGCTGAGCAGCACCATGAAGACGACCGCGGCCGAGATCGCGGCCCCCATCTGCGCGGCATCGGCGCCGGCCAGCGCCAGGATCGCCGCGTAGACCGGTACCTGGAAGCTGAGGAAGGCGGCGATCTCGGCGGCGGTGTCGCGGGCACGGCCGAGGCGGGCGGCGTGGGGCCAGCGCGCGGCGCGGGCCAGAACGGCATCGCGCCATGCGCCATAGGGCCGCGCCGTCAGCAGCATCACCGGGATCGCCGTGGCCCGCGCCGCCGCGACCTCCCCCCAGGCCATGCCGGCGAGGAAGGTTTCGGTCAGGCCGGGGATGATCGTGAAAAAGATCACGGTGGCGAGGCTGTCGACGACAAGGGGCTTCATGCCCCGGGGGCTATCCCGCCGAAGGGGGCGAGTCGATGCCGGGGGAGTGGCGCCCGGCCCCGTGCCATGGTCTATCGCTTTCGCCAGGCCCAAGGAGCCCGCCGATGCACATAGCCACCCTGATCACCAGCCCCGCCGCCCCCTGCCTCGACCGTGCGACGGTGGAGGCGCTGCGCGATGCCTGGGGCGGCGGCGCGGCACACTGGCTGGCCGAAGGCGAGGCGGCGGAATTCGCCCTGGACGCGCCGCCCGGCAACCTCTGGGAGGTGTGGGAGGCGCTGCAGGCGCGCGGCGTGGACCTCTGCGTGCAACAGGCAAAGGGGCGCCGCAGGCGGCTGCTGATCGCCGACATGGACAGCACGATGATCGGACAGGAATGCATCGACGAGCTGGCGGCCGTGGCCGGGGTCGGCCCGCAGGTGGCGGCGATCACCGCACGCGCCATGGCGGGCGAGCTTGAGTTCGAGGATGCGCTCCGGGCGCGGGTGGCGCTGCTGGCGGGGCGCCCCGCGGCGCTGGTGGCCGAGGTGCTGCGCGACAGGATCGCGCTCGCCCCCGGCGCCGCGGCGCTGGTGGCGACGATGCGGGCGGCGGGCGCGCAGACGATGCTGGTCTCCGGCGGGTTCCTGGCCTTCGCCGAACCGGTGGGCGCGCGCCTCGGCTTCGACGCGGTACAGGCCAACGGGCTCGAGGTGGCGGCGGGCCGGCTGACGGGCCGGGTGACCGAGCCGATCCTGGGGCGCGAGGCCAAGGCGGTGGCCCTCCGCGCCGCCCTCGGCCGGCTCGGGCTGGCGCCCGCCGATGCGATGTCCGTGGGCGACGGCGCCAACGATTTGGCGATGCTGGGGCTGGCCGGGGCGGGGGTGGCGATGCACGCCAAGCCCGCCGTCGCGGCCAAGTGCGCTCTGCGGATCGCCCATGGCGACCTGACCGCCTGCCTCTACCTGCAGGGTTACACGCGCACCGAGTTCGCCGCCTGACCCTGCGCTTCGATATTCCACAAATATCCCGGGGAGGTGCGGAGGGGCTGGCCCCTCCGCCTCCGCCGCCGGCCCCATGCCCCGCCTTCACAAAACCACGACCGCCTCTTTTCCCGCCGGTCGGTTTCACGCTAACGTGCGCACAACCAGAGGTACGGGCGCGGGCCCGGACCCGCCGGCAAGGCGGGCCGGCCGGGCCAGACAGCAGGAGACCGAGATCGATGGGCGCAGCAGCTATTCGCCAGGCCGGAACCGGCGCGGCCGCAGCACTTCTGCTGTGCGCCCTCGCCGGGGCCGCCGCCGCGCAGGACAGCACCAACCGGGTCGGCAACAAGACCGACTGGACGATCTACGTCGAGGAGGACCCGAAGCAGTGCTGGGCCGTCTCGGCGCCCACCCAGACGGTGAACACCCGCGACGGGCGGGTGGTGGCGGTGCGGCGCGGCGACATCTACCTCTTCGTGTCGTTCTGGGCCGGCGGCGAGCGGGCCGGCGAGGTCTCGTTCATGGGCGGCTACCCCTTCGCCGACGGCTCCGGGGTGACGCTGAGCGTCGGCGGCAGCGAGTTCGAGCTGTTCACCGAGGGCGAGGAGGCCTGGGCGGTCTCGCCGGTGGAGGATGCGCAGATCGCCACGGCGCTGAAGCGCGGGGCCGATGCGAAGGTGGTCGGCCGCTCCTCCCGCGGGACGGTCACGACCGACACGTTCTCGCTGATCGGCTTCACCGCCGCCTACGAGGACGCCCAGAAGCGCTGCGCCTCGTGATGCGGCCGGTCCGCGACGGGTCCTGACGGAGGCCCTGGGCCCCCCAACCTCAGGAAAAGAGAAAATCGGCGGCGGACAGATCGGCGAGCGCCACGTCCTCGAGGGTCAGGCGGTCGTCGCGCAGGGCGATCACGGTATCGTCGCCCTCCTGACGTGCGTGGCCCAGCAGGGCTTCGAAGCCGCCGAGGCCGGGGTCGCCCGTGAAGGCGATCCTGTCGCCGGGCTCCAGATCGGTGATCCGGTCGGCGCCCCAGCCGGGGGAGAAGACGAACTTATCGCCGCCCGTGCCGGTCACCGCGCTGCGCACGCCGTCCGCCGCGAAGCCCAGCAGGTCGGCCCGGCCGTCGCCATCGAGATCGCCGAGCGCGCGCGGGGTCTCCGCTTGGCTGGCCCAGCCCGCGGCGGCGTGAAACTCCTTCGAGAGCGGAGCGATTTCGCCGAAGGTCCCGTCGGCCCGCGCAAGAGCCGCGAAGGTGGTGCGCGCGCCGAAGCCCACGATGTCGGTACGCCCATCGCCGTTCACGTCGCCCAGAAGGCGCGGCAAGGCGTCCGCGCCGTTCCAGCCCTGGGCGCCGGCGAAATCCGCGATGGCCACCCGCAGCGGGCCGAAGCCGCCGTCGGACTGGCCGAGCGCGGTGAAGGTGCGCGACGCGCCGAAGCCCACGATATCGGCGCGCCCGTCGCCGTTCACGTCGCCGAGGATGCGGGGGAACCGCTCGTCCGTCTGCCAGCCCTGGGCCTGGCTGAAATCGCCGAGCGCCCGGGTGACCTCCCCGAAGGTGCCGTCTCCCCGTCCGAGGGCGGTGAAGGTGCTGCTGCCGCCGAAGCCCACCAGATCGGCCAGCCCGTCGCCGTTCACGTCGGCCGCATGGCGGGGATAGCGCGCGTCGCCCGCCCAGCCCGTGGCGGCGGTGAACCCTGCCTCGATGGCGGAGAAGCCGGCGAACCGGCCGTCTGCCTGGCCATAGGCCACGTAGCCGCGCGCCGCGCCGAGGCCGAGGATGTCGGCGCGCCCGTCGCCATCGACGTCGGCCAGCCGCCGGGGAAAGGACAACGCATCCTTCCAGCCCTGGCCGCGGGCGAAGTCGTCGATGGCCCGCACCGGGTCGGCGAAGCCGCCGCCGATCGTGCCGCGCGCCACCAGAACGCCCGCACCGCCGAACCCGACGATGTCGAGCCGGCCGTCTCCATCCACATCCGCCAGGGCCCGCGGGAAGCGATGCGCATCCGACCAGCCGCCGGCCGCGCGCGAGGCGCCGAAATCGCCGAGCGACCGGGTGGACGCGCCCGACCCGGGCGCCGCGTTGGCGCCGCCCGTCAGCACGTCGTCGCCCCGGCCGCCTTCCAGCCGGTCCGCCCCGGCGCCGCCTTCCAGCCGGTCGTCGCCCGCGCCGCCGGTCAGCACGTCGTCGCCCGCCCCGCCCTGCAGCGATGCCGCGCCATGGCCGGGCAGGTCGCTGCGCAGGGTGTCGTCGCCCGCGCCGCCTACGAGGACCCCCTGGCCGGCGATGAGATTGCCGGCATCGTTGCCGAGGATCGTCGCGTCGTGGCCGAGCGGCCCGTAGACGGCCTCGATCACCGTGCCGGGGGCGATGGCGAAGCGCAGCAGGGCGTCGCCCAGCCAACCCGAACTGGCGGTGCCCGGGTTCAGGTCGATCAGATCGAAGCGCGGGCGCCCGTCCTCCGCGGCAAGCCGCAGGTCGATCACGTCGTACCCGCCGGTATCGTGAAGCACCCCCTGCAAGGCCGCGGTCGCGGCGCCCGGCAAATCCGCCGCCGCGGCCCCGCCCGGCAGCGCATAGACCGTATCCTCGCCTGCGACCCCGCCGGCCGCGCCCCAGAGCCCTTGCAGGGCGATCGCGTCGTAGAGCCCGAATGCGGTGACCGCGGCCTCACGCTCCGCCTCGGCGGGATCGTGGCTGTAGCTCATCAGGGTGAGGCCCAGGTGATCGACCGAGGCCGGCAGACGGTCCTTGCCCTCGAACGGATGCTTGAGGCCGAGCGCGTGGCCGAGCTCGTGGTAGTGGGTCGCGGCGTCGGACCCCTCGGCGACGGTGACGAAGCCGCGCCACGCGTGGTCGTAGACCCCGTTCCTCTCGGTGTAGTCGACGGCGAAGCCGCCAAGGCCCGCGATCCGTTCCACGAACTCGCCGACGTTGCCGAAGACCAGATCGGCCTCATCGGACCGGGCAACCTGCCGGAAACGGACATTGGCGAGCCCCTCGATCCCGGCCAGGGCGGCGCGGATATGGGTGGCCTGCTCTTCGGGCCACGGCGCCCAGCTGACGATCCTGTCGGCCTTGAGACCGGGAAAGGCGAACCCGTCGTCGTCGAGCGCCCAGGTAAGCGAATAGGGCGCCGCCCCGGTGACGTTGATCGGGCCGATCCCGGCGATGCCCGGGCCGACGAGCGCGCGATAGATCTCGTCTTCGGTGGGCATGGAACAATCCGGAACTGACACTATGAATAGGAACGCTGAAAATACGTGCGGCCCTGATCATGCCGCATCAGGCTTCCCTATCCCAGCGATCTTGCCAACGGGTTGACGAAAGCGCGAGTCAATGACCGGTCGGGCGCGGTCTGTTTGCTTTGCCCGCCGCATCCTGTATGGCGCTGAGCCAGACCCCTCATGCGGACGCGACCATGCCAGCCCCCCGACCGGCGCCGATCACCCAGGACGTTCTGACCCTGCCCCGCAAGGCGGAAGTGGCGGCGCGGCCGAACCTGATCGGGCTGACGCGGGAGGGCCTGCGCACGGCGCTGGTCGCGGCGGGCACGCCGGAGCGGCAGGCCAACATGCGGGTGCGCCAGATCTGGGCCTGGATCTACGCCCGCGGCGTGCGCGACTTCGCGGCGATGACCGACCTGGCCAAGGCCTACCGCGCGGAGCTGGCGGAGCGGTTCGTGCTGGACCTGCCGCAGGTGGTGCGCCGCGAGGTGAGCGCCGACGGCACGCGCAAGTACCTGGTGCGGATCGAGGGCGGTCACGAGGTCGAGACCGTCTACATCCCCGAAGAGGGGCGCGGCACGCTCTGCGTCAGCTCGCAAGTGGGCTGCACGCTGACCTGCACCTTCTGCCACACCGGCACCCAGCGGCTGGTGCGCAACCTGACGGCGGGCGAGATCGTCGGCCAGATCATGCTGGCGCGCGACGATCTGGGCGAATGGCCGGTGCCCGGGGCGCCGAAGGACGAGGCGCGGCTTCTGAGCAACGTGGTGCTGATGGGCATGGGCGAGCCGCTCTACAATTTCGAGGCGGTGCGCGACGCGATGAAGATCGCCATGGACGGCGAGGGGATCAGCCTGTCGCGCCGGCGGATCACGCTGAGCACGTCGGGCGTGGTGCCGGGGATCGCGCGGGCGGCGGAAGAGATCGGGTGCCTGCTGGCGGTGTCGTTCCACGCGGTGACCGACGAGGTGCGCGACGTGCTGGTGCCGATCAACCGGCGCTGGAACATCGCGGCGCTGCTCGACGCGCTGCGGGCGTATCCGCGGGCCAGCAATTCCGAACGGATCACGTTTGAGTACGTCATGCTCGACGGGGTGAACGACAGCGACGACGACGCCCGCGCGCTGGTGCAGCTGATCGCCGGCATCCCGGCGAAGATCAACCTGATCCCCTTCAACGAATGGCCCGGCGCGCCCTACCGGCGGTCTTCGAACAACCGCATCCGCGCCTTCGCCGACATCGTGCACAAGGCCGGCTATGCCAGCCCCATCCGTACCCCGCGCGGCGAGGACATCATGGCCGCCTGCGGGCAGCTCAAATCCGACAGCGAACGCGCCCGCAACCCGCGGCGGGCGGCAGAGGGCTGAGCAGGGCGGATGCGCGGGTTCCTCGCCATCGGCGAATGCATGGTCGAGCTTGCCCCCGAAGAGGAGGTTCGGCGCGTCGGCATGCTCTATCGCCAGAACTTCGCCGGGGACACGTTCAACACCGCCTGGTACGTCCGCGCGGTGCTGCCGCCCGACTGGCGGGTGGAGTACCTCACGGCCGTCGGTGACGACGCGATGTCGGGCGCGATGCTGCAGTTCATGGAGACCGCCGGGATCGGCACGGATCATGTGCAGCGGATCGCCGGCGGCACGCCCGGGCTTTACATGATCTCGCTGCGGGACGGGGAGCGGTCGTTCAGCTACTGGCGCGACCAGGCGGCGGCGCGGCGACTGGCCGACGACCCGGCGGCGCTGCCGCGCTTCGGCGACAAGCCGCCGATGGTCTATTTCTCGGGGATCACGCTGGCGATCCTCGCGCCGCCCGCGCGTGATCGGTTCCTCGGCTGGGTCGGCGCGGTGGCGGGGGCCGGCGCCACGGTCGCCTTCGACCCCAACATGCGCAAGCGCCTGTGGAAGGACCGAAAGACGATGGTCGCCACGGTAGACCGGGCCGCGGCGCTGGCGGACATCGTCCTGCCGTCCTTCGACGAGGAGGCCGAGCTGCGCGCCCTGGCCACGCCCGAGGACGTCGCGGCCCACTACCTCGGCCTCGGGGCCGGACGGGTGGTGGTGAAGAACGGTGACGCGGTGGGGCTTTTCGCGGGGCCGGGCGGGATCCGCTTGCCGATCGTGCCCGAAACCGGCGTCGTTCCCATCGACACCACCGCCGCCGGCGACAGCTTCAATGCCGGGTACCTTGCGTCGCGCCTGCAGGGGCTGGAGGAGGCCGCGGCGCTGGCCGCCGGGGCCCGGATCGCCGCCCGCTGCGTCGCAGCGCGGGGCGCGCTGGTGCCCGTGGGCTGAGCTCGCGGCTTCGCGCAGGCGGGGCCCTCGCCATCGCGCTTTGGCGTTTCAGACTGTAACCGAACGCGACCGCGGCGGGCGGCTCGGCTGGCGATGCCACGGCGAAGGGTGCTATGATCGCGCCCACGAGGCGAGCAGCAACCCGCAAAGGGGCACGATTATGACGGCAAGGCTTTTCGGCACCGACGGGGTGCGCGGGCAGGCGAATGCCTGGCCGATGACGGCGGACATGATCTTGCGGCTTGGCGCCGCCGCCGGCCGGTATTTCCGGCGCGACGGCAGCAACGGCCACCGGGTGGTGATCGGCAAGGACACGCGGCTGTCGGGCTATATGGTCGAGACTGCGCTGACCGCGGGGCTGACCTCCGCCGGCATGAACGTGCTGCTGCTGGGGCCGGTGCCAACGCCGGCGGTTGGCTTTCTCACCCGGTCGATGCGCGCCGATCTTGGCGTGATGATCTCGGCCAGCCACAACCCGCACCGGGACAACGGCATCAAGTTCTTCGGGCCGGACGGCTACAAGCTGTCCGACGCCGCCGAGGCCGAGATCGAGGCGCTGGTCGGCGCCGACATGGTGCCGGTGGGGCCCGACGAGATCGGCCGCGCCCGGCGGGTCGACGACGGCCTGTGGCGCTACGTCGAATACGCCAAGACCACCTTTCCGCGCGGCATGCGTCTGAGCGGGCTGAAGGTGGTGCTGGATTGCGCCCATGGCGCCGCCTACCGCGCCGCGCCGCAGGCGCTCTACGAGCTGGGCGCCGAGGTGATCGGCCTTGGCGTCGCGCCCGACGGGACCAACATCAACGAGGACGTCGGCTCGACCAAGCCCGAGGCCGCCGTGGCGAAGGTGCGCGAGACGGGCGCCCATGTGGGGATCTGCCTCGACGGCGACGCCGACAGGGTTCTGGTGATCGACGAGACGGGGGCCGTGGCCGACGGCGACCAGCTGATGGCGCTGATGGCGGCCCGCTGGGCGGCCGAGGACCGCCTCGCTGGCGGCACGCTTGTGGCGACGGTGATGTCGAACCTGGGGCTGGAGCGGTTCCTCACCGGCCGCGGCCTGCATCTGGAGCGCACGGGCGTGGGCGACCGCTATGTCATGGAGGCGATGCGCCGCGGCGGCTGGAACCTTGGCGGCGAGCAATCGGGCCACATCATCATGTCGGATTACGCCACCACCGGCGACGGCCTGATCTTCGCGCTGCAGTTCCTGGCCGAGATGGTGCGCACCGGGCAGCCGGCGAGCGCCCTGACGCATAGCTTCGAGCCAGTGCCGCAGATGCTGCGCAACGTGCGCTTCAAGCCCCTGACCACGCCCCTGGAGCTGCCGCAGGTCAGGGCCGCGATCGCCGAGAGCGAGGCGGAGCTGAACGGCAGCGGGCGCCTGCTGATCCGTACGTCTGGCACCGAGCCGCTGATCCGGGTGATGGCGGAATGCGAGGATCCGGCCGTGATGGGCCACGCGGTGGAGCGGGTCGTGCACGCCATCGAGGCAAGCGGAGCCTGCGAGCCCACCGAGGCTGGCGTGGCCCTCGAGGCCCGCGGCTAGGCCCGGCGGGAGGGCCGGCCCCATGTGCGGCATCATCGGGATCGTCGGGCGCCACGAGGTGGGCCCGCTGCTGGTCGAGGCGCTGAAGCGGCTGGAGTACCGCGGCTACGACAGCGCCGGGATCGCCACCCTGGGCGACGACGCGGCGCTGGACACGCGCTGCGCGGTGGGCAAGCTGATCGAGCTGTCGGACCTGCTGGTGCGCGAGCCGCTGCGCGGCGAGATCGGCATCGGCCATACCCGCTGGGCGACCCACGGTGCGGCGACCCTGCAGAACGCGCATCCGCACCGTTCTGGCCCGGTGGCGGTGGTGCACAACGGGATCATCGAGAACTACCGCGCGCTGCGGGCCGAGCTGGCCGCGGCGGGGATGCCCGCCGAAACCGACACCGATACCGAGACCGTCGCCCAGCTCGTCCACCTGCTGATGACGCAAGGCCTTGTGCCGCTGGAGGCGGTGCAGGCCGCGACGGCGCGGCTGGAGGGGGCCTTCGCGCTGTGCTTTCTCTTTGACGGCGCGCCGGACCTGCTGATCGCGGCGCGGCGCGGCTCCCCCCTGGCGGTGGGGTTCGGGGAGGGCGAGATGTTCGTCGGCTCCGACGCCATCGCGCTGGCGCCGCTTTCCTCGCGGATCGCCTATCTGGAAGAGGGCGACATTGCGGTAGTCACTCGCGCCGGCCTGCGGCATCATCGATGCGCAGGGCCAGCCGGCGGAGCGGCCGGTGCGCGTCGTGGAGATCGCTGGCGGCGCCATCGGCAAGGCGGGCCACAAGCACTTCATGGCCAAGGAGATCGCCGAGCAGCCCTCGACCGTGGGCGACACGCTGGCGCATTATCTGGCCGGCGACGACGTTCGGCTGCCGGTTGCCGCGATGAAAGGGCGGAGGGACCCTCGCCACTCGTCCGGGGCAGGTGGGGGCGGGGCACTGGATTGGGCCGGGGTGGCGCGGGTCACCATCGTGGCCTGCGGTACGGCCCATCTGGCGGGGCTGACGGCGAAGTACTGGTTCGAGCGGATCGCGCGGCTGCCGGTGGAGGTGGATATCGCGAGCGAGTTCCGCTACCGCGAGCCGCCTTTGCCGGGGGGCTCGCTGGCGGTGTTCGTGAGCCAGTCGGGCGAGACGGCCGACACGCTGGCGGCGCTGCGGTATGCCCGCGCGCAGGGCGCGATCATCGCCGCGGTGGTGAACGTGCCCGAAAGCTCCATCGCGCGGGAGGCGGACCTGGTGCTGCCGACGCTCGCGGGGGTCGAGATCGGGGTGGCCTCGACCAAGGCCTTCACCTCGCAGCTGGTGGTGCTGCTGGCGATGGCGATCGCCGCCGGGCGCGACCGCGGCACCTTCGCGGCGCCGCAGGTGGCCGAGGCGGTGCAGGCGCTGCGGCAGTTGCCGGGGCTGATGAACCACGTGCTGGGGCTGAACGGTGCGATCCGCACGGTGGCGGGCGCCCTGGCCGAGGCGCGCGACGTGCTGTTCCTGGGGCGCGGCGCGATGTTTCCGATGGCGCTGGAGGGCGCGCTGAAGCTCAAGGAGATCAGCTACATCCATGCGGAGGGCTATGCCGGGGGCGAGCTGAAGCACGGGCCGATCGCGCTGGTCGAGCGCAGCGTGCCGGTGGTGGTGCTGGCGCCGCACGACCGGCTCTACGACAAGACGCGATCCAACCTCAGCGAGGTGATGGCGCGGCAGGGGCCGGTGGTGCTGGTCTCGGACGCGGAGGGACAGGCCGGTGTGGACGACGTCTGGCACCGGATCGAGATGCCTGCGGCGCCGGAACTGATCGCGCCGATCCTCTATGCGCTGCCGATGCAGATGCTGGCTTACCACACGGCGGATGCGAAGGGCACGGACGTGGACCAGCCGCGCAACCTGGCGAAATCGGTGACGGTGGAGTGACGGGGATGCAGGCGGATGCGGCCGGATCCGGCCGTCAATACGGCCGGTTCGAAGGCAATCCTGCCGACGAGCAGTGCGAGCGTGGGAACCTGGCCGCGGTGGACCGGCCAGAGGGTTGGCCGGCGTGACGGTCATAAGTGGGCACCGGCCGCGCGACGTTACAGGCCGCGACGGTGGAGGACCGGGAGAGTGACGACGATGCGGATCGATCTCAACGCGGACATGGCCGAGGGTTTCGGCCCCTGGGCGATGGGCGACGATGCGGGGCTGTTGCAGGTCGTGACCTCGGCCAACGTCGCCTGCGGCTTCCATGCCGGCGATCCGATGGTGATGGCGCGGGCGGTGGCGCTGGCGGGCAAGGCCGGGGTCGCCATCGGCGCGCATCCGGGCTTCGCCGATCTGCGGGGCTTCGGGCGGCGGCGGCTGAGCCTGCCGGTGGAAGAGGTCTGCGCAGACGTGCAGTATCAGATCGGGGCGCTGCAGGGGATGGCGCGCGCCGCGGGGGCGCGGGTGGGCCATGTGAAGCTGCACGGAGCGCTGGCCAACATGGCGGCCGAGGATCAGGGGCTGGCCGAGGCGTGCTATGGCGCGGCGCTGGCGGTGGATGCGGGGCTGACGATGTTCGTGATCGCGGGCACGGCGCAGGAGCGCGCGGCGCAGGCGATCGGCTGCGCCTATGCCGGCGAGGTCTTTGCCGACAGGGCCTATGGCGACGACGGGCTGCTGGTGGACCGGGCCCGGCCCGGGGCGGTCCTGCACGACCCCGGCGCGGCGGCGGCGCGACTGGTCGACATGGTGCGCGAGGGCAGCATGCCCACGTTGAGCGGCCGGCGGCTTCCGGCGCGGATCGACACGGTATGCCTGCACGGCGACACGGCTACCGCCCTTGCGATGGCACAGGCGGTGCGGGGAGCGCTGGAGGAGGCGGGCGCGACCGTGGCGGCCGGGAGCTGGGGCGGCGCGGGCTGAGCCGAGGCGGCGGCGCGCGAGGTTGTGCAAGAGGCGGGCAGGCGATGCAAAGGCGTCTCCGATGCGGCAACGCCCGGCTGCCGAGCACAGAACGAGCGCGCGAAGGTGCCGGTTTGAACACGGGTTCGGCCGGTCGCCATTGTCCTGTCGGGCTAGCCCTGGCCAAGGGCGCGCAGGGCCGCACGCGCGGCATCCAGCAGGTCGTCGTCCACGGCGTCTCCCTGCAGGACCAGCGTGATCCGGTGGCCCCTGCGCCCCGCGCGCAGCGCCACGCCATCGCGCAGCACCTCGCCGCCGCGGGGTTTCGGCGGCGGCTTCGGCCGGGTCAGGGCGGCGAGAAGCGCCAGTTCCTCTTCGGCGGTTCCGGGCGTGGCCCGCTGCAGGGCTTTGCGAAGCCTGTCCGCCCCGCCGCCCTTCAGCACCTCGACCAGCGCCAGACCCAGCCGCTCGGGGATCGCCGCGGGAAAGCGCAAGACGTCGCCCAGGGCCTCGTGCAGGCGCACGAAGGCGCCGATCCGCGAACGGCGCGCCGCCGAGCCGCTGGCAAAAAGGGTTCGCAGTGCCGTGGCGGTATCGGGAAACGCGCCGCGCTCCGTCGCCTCGACCGCCACGCGCGCCCGCTCGTAGGGCGAGAGCCCCACGCGCAGATCGTTCTCTTCCACCATGGCCACGTAGTCGCCGCCGGCCTCGCGGCGCGGCTGCAACTGGGCGCGCAGGGTGGCGAAGCGGGGGTCGTCCGTTTCGTTGTAGAGCTCGGCGATCGCCCGCAGCCGCCGCCATCCCGACACGAGGCCGTAACGGTAGGGCCCGGCCTTGCGCGCCGCCTTGGGCAGCGGCACGATCTCGGCCGGAACCCGCTGACCGTATTGGGCGATGGAGGCCTTGAGGGCGGCCAGATCGCCCGGGTCGAGCGTGACCCGGTCACGCACCAGATGCGCGGGCGCGATCTCGGCCAGCGGCACGTCGCGCAGGCGGGCCTTGGCGCGCGTCGGCTCTGCGGCAATGGGGGCTGCGCGGGATTTCGACCTGGGGGAGGACTTGGTCACGGAGGATCGGTTGCCTTGCGGGTTCGGTGAGGCTGGAAGAGGCCGGCAGGATAGGCGAGGCGCGGGTTGAGGGAAAGCGAAGGCTCGCAGCGGTCGCGGCCCTTGCCGCTTTGGAAAGGCGATCCGTCGGCATCGCCGGGGCGACCGGCGGCGTCGGCCCGGGCCACTTCATCGACCCCGCGGCCACCCGGCCAGGCGTGGCGACCCTGGGTTTGCACCCCGCGCGGGCCCGCCGCTGTTGCGCAAGTATCGCGCGCGCGCGCCTTGGCGCAGGATCCTGTCGACCTTGGCCGCGCCCGACGGCATTCTGCACCGCGACTGGCGATGCGCACAGAAGGGCGGGCGATGGAACGGCTGCGGAATATCTGGGCGATCCTGAAGGGGATGCAGCGGCGCATCATGGCGGCGAACCTGTCGCTCGTGGCCGCGGGCGGCGCCTTCTTCGCGATGCTCTCGCTCTTTCCCGGGCTGGCGGCGGTGATCGCCCTGCTGGGCTTCCTCGCCGATCCCGGCATCATCGACGACAACATGGGCATGCTGCGGCGTTTTATTCCCGAGCAGGCCTACGTCATCCTCGACGTACAGATCCGCCGGCTGGTCAGCGCCAATTCCGACGTGCTCGGCTGGGCCACGATCATCAGCACCGGTGCGGCACTCTGGTCGGCCCGGCGGGGGACCGATGCGATGATCCAGGCGCTCAACACCGTCTTCCGCGTGCCGCAGCGCGGCGGCGTGCGGGCGGCGATGACGGCGGTGGCGATCACGCTGGCGCTGATGGTGGTGGTGCTGACGGCGCTTCTGACGATGGTGTTCGCGCCGGTGGCGATAGCCATCGTGCCCCTCGGCAGCATGACGGAGATCGTGCTGGGCGTGCTGCGTTGGCTGGTGGCGATCGTCGTGGTCATCTCGGGGATCTGGGTGCTCTACCGCTATGCGCCCAACCGCAAGGGCCCGCTGAGCAAGACGCCCTGGATCACGCCGGGATCGATGATGGCCATCGTCGTCTGGGGCGCGGCCTCCTGGGGGTTCTCCATCTACCTGCGGAACTTCGGCAGCTACAACGAGGTGTACGGCTCCATCGGGGCGGTCATCGCGCTGCTTATGTTTCTCTACATCACCATCTTCACCGTGCTCCTCGGCGCAACCCTCAACGCCGAACTGGAGCCATCCGAGGAACAGGGGCCGGTGCGCCCCGATGAGCCTGCCCTGGCTGCTAACCAGCCGGCTGCGACGACCAGCGCCAGCCTTGGCTCGGGCTCAGGCATCGGCGAGGTCTGACCGGGTGGCGCTAGGGGCTTTCCTTCCGGCGATGGCGATGATTTGCTGCCACTCTGGAGGCGGGATTTGAGCACACGGACAGACAGGGCGGAGATCGAGCGGCTCATTGGCCGCGTCGCCTTGCGTGACCGTGCGGCCTTTGCGGATCTCTACGATGCAACCTCGGCGAAACTCTTCGGCGTGGTCTGGCGTGTCTTGAACAACCGCGCAGAAGCCGAAGACGCATTGCAGGACGTCTATATCCGGATCTGGCAGAAAGCCGGAAACTTTCGACCCGGGGCGACCAGCCCCATGACGTGGCTCATCACGGTCGCGCGCAATCTGGCCATAGACCGGTTGCGTTCCAGGCGGGTGAGAGCCGAAGACGGGGGCGAGTTTCCCGAAGTCACCGACGAGGCGCCAACGCCCGAAGCCGACGCGATCGCCGCGTCGGAACGGAGGGCGCTTGACGCCTGCCTGGAGGAACTGTCGCAAGACAGGGCGGCTGCGGTGCGCGCGGCCTATCTGGATGGCGACAGCTACAAGGATCTGGCGGACCGGTTCGAGGTGCCGCTGAACACGATGCGAACCTGGCTGCGCCGCAGTCTTATTTCTTTGAGGAAGTGCCTGACCCAATGACCCCGACCGCGCAACCCAACGACGACGACATCGCCCTGGCGGGCGAGTACGTCTTGCGGTTGCTCGATCCGGCCGAGGCGCGAGAGGTGGAACTGCGCCTGGCGTCGGAGCCGGGGCTGGTCGCGGCGGTGGCGGATTGGGAAGACCATCTCGTGGGCCTGGCCGACGAGGTTCCCTCCGTCGCGCCGCCGGCGCGCCTGCGCCGCGCCGTGATGGAGACGCTCTTCGACGAGGGCAGCGGCGCGGCCGGGCCGGTTGCCTCCGCATGGCGCTGGCTGACGGGGCTGGGCCTCGTGGCGGCGACCCTTCTGGCGCTTTACGTGCTGCCGGGCCAGCCCGAGCGTGCCGGGCCGATCCTCGTGACCGAGATCGCCGCCGAAGATGGCAGCCTTGCCGTGGTGACCCAGGTGGTTCTGGGCGAGGGGCAGATACTGGTGGCCCGCCGCGCCGGGGCCGCCCCCGCCGGGCGCGTGCTGGAGCTGTGGCACATCATCGGCGACAACGCGCCGGTCTCGCTTGGCGTGCTGCCCGACGATCCCACGGCGCGGGTGGCGATCACGCCGGGCGACCCGGTGGAGAACTGGGCGAACACCGTGCTGGCCATCAGCGAGGAACCGCCCGGCGGCTCGCCCACCGGATCGCCGACGCTGGTGCGTGCGACCGGCGACCTGCCTGAGGCGTAACGCGGTCAATCCACCTCGAAATGGGGATTTTTTGCGAGATCTCGAAACTTTCCGTCGGTCCGCAACGTCCCTGCCTGTACCACGTCGGGCAGGACCATGGGCCTGTCCGGTGGAGCGATCGGTACCAGGGACGGTGGCCGATCTTGGGAGCGGGTGTAAGCCGGTCGATCAGCGATCGGATGCGGCTGGCAAGACGTTGCATGTCCTCCGGTCGGCTTCGACCCGCGACGGAGGGCGGCACGGGATCACCACCCTGCCGCGGCTTGGCCGAACGGGATCGGCGGCTTGCGGCAGGGGGTGGTCTTGGCCGTCCAGACTACTCCGGCCAGTCGCTCACGGCCTTGACCTCCAGGAACTCCTCGATCCCCCAGATGCCGCCTTCGCGCCCGTTGCCCGATTGCTTCATGCCGCCGAAGGGGCTGCCGTCGCCCAGCGACTTGCCGTTCATCTCGACCATGCCGGAGCGGAGCCGGTGCGCCAGCCGCCGCCGCCGGTCCGGATCGGCGGTCTGCACGTAGTTGGTGAGGCCATAGACGGTGTCGTTCGCCATGGTCACGGCGTCTTCCTCGGTCTCGAAGGGCATGATCGAGAGGACCGGGCCGAAGATTTCCTCTCTCGCCACGGTCATGTCGGGGGTGACATCGGCGAAGACGGTCGGGCGCACGAAATAGCCGCGGTTTGCGCCGTCGGGGCGCCCGGTACCGCCCGCGACCAGCCGGGCGCCCTCGTCGATGCCGGTCTGGATGAGCTTCTGCACCTTGTCGAACTGTGCCTGGCTGACCAGCGGTCCGATATGACGGCCGCTCTGGTTGGCGGGGCCGACGACGGTTTGCCCGGCGACCTTCGCCGCCGCCTCGATCGCGCTGTCGTAGATCGAGCGTTCGACCATCATGCGGGTCGGCGCGTTGCAGGACTGCCCGACGTTGTTGAAGCAGTGCCGCGCGCCGCGGGCGACGGCCTTCGCATCGGCATCGGCGAAGATCAGGTTGGCCCCCTTGCCGCCCAGTTCCAGCGTCACCCTCTTGATGGTTTCCGCGGCGGCCACGCTGATGGCTCGGCCGGCGCGGGTAGAGCCCGTGAAGCTCACCATGTCGATGCCCGGATGCGAAGAGAGCTGGCTGCCAACGCCTGCGCCGTCGCCGTTCACGAGGTTGAACACGCCCGCCGGCACGCCTGCCTCGTGCAGGATCTCGGCGAAGACCATCGAGGAAAGCGGTGCGATCTCGGAGGGTTTCAGCACCATCGTGCAGCCCGCCGCCAGCGCCGGGATCGTCTTGAGCACCACCTGGTTCATCGGCCAGTTCCAGGGCGTGATCAGCGCGCAGACCCCGACCGGCGACAGCAGGATGCGGGTGCCCGCACCCGGTGAGCCGAAGGGGCGCACGAAGTCGAGGTCCTTCAGCGCGGCGATCCCGTCGCGGATGTTGCCTGACCCGGCGGCGGCCTGGGCGCTGCGGGCGAAATCGATGGGCGCACCCATCTCGGTGCTGATCGCCTGGGCGACATCCTCGGCGCGGTCCTCGTAGGCGGCAAGGATCGCCTCCAGCAGCTCCAGCCGCTCGGCCTTGCCGGTCATCGAGAAGCTGCCGAAGGCGCGCGAGGCGGCGGCGACGGCGGCATTGGTATCGGCCTGGCCGCCGAGGGTGATCGTGGCGCAGGGCTCTTCCGTGGACGGGTCGATGACCTGGGCCTCGGTGCCCTCGCGCGGGTCGACCCAGGCACCGTCGATATAGAATTTGCGGGCGTCCTGCATGACGATCACTCCGGTAGCTGGCTTTTGGGACAGGGCTCGCGGGCAGCCTGTCACCGCAGCGCCCCCGCCGCAAGATGCGCCCGACCTGCCGCGCGCTGCGGAGGGGTTAAACTCCGCGCTCCGGTCGCTTACGTCTGCCGGGACACTGACCCAAGGAAAGGAGCCTTCCATGGCCCTGCGCATCAACGACACCGTTCCCGACTTCACCGCCCTGACCCAGCAAGGCGAGCTTCGTTTTCATGACTGGATCGGCGACGGCTGGGCGATCCTCTTCAGCCACCCCAAGGATTTCACGCCGGTCTGCACGACGGAGTTCGGCGCGGTGGCGAAGCTGGCCGACGAGTGGGCGAAGCGGGGGACCAAGGTGATCGGCATCTCGGTCGACGGGGTGGCCGATCACGAGAAGTGGATCGCCGACATCGAGAGCTTCAGCGGCGCGAAGGTGGGCTTTCCGATTATCGCCGACAATGGCCTGGAGATCTCCAAGGCGTTCGACATGCTGCCGGCGGAGGCCTACCTGCGGGACGGACGGACCCCGGCCGACAGCGCCACGGTGCGGTCGGTCTTCATCGTCGGGCCGGACAAGAAGCTGAAGCTGAGCATGACCTACCCGATGACGGTGGGCCGCAACTTCGCCGAGGTGCTGCGGGCGCTCGATGCGCTGCAGATGACCGCGAAGCAGGGCGTGGCAGCGCCGGCCGACTGGCAGGTGGGGCAGGACGTGATCATCCCCGCCGCGGTGAGCGACGAGGATGCGACCAAGAAGTTCGGCAGCTTCGAGCGGCCGCTGCCCTACCTGCGGACCGCCAAGCTTTCCGCATGAGGATCAGGCCGCGCGGCGCCGCATGCGCAGCGCGGCCAACCCGCCGAGGCCGCCAAGCAGAAGCAGCGCCGGGGCCGGCAGTGGGATGGGGGCCGGCGCGGTGCTGGCGATGATCGCGGCCCGTGCGTTCGCCCCTAGGGCTGCGTGGAGTTCCTTGCCGGGGTGGACCTCGTCGAACCACATTCGATTGCCGCCGTTCGTTCCGCAGAACGGAGAGTCGCCCAAGAGGAAGGCCGTCACGATTTCATCGGCTGGATAGAGGCAGGGATTGGTGGTGTTGCCGATGTCGAACGCCGCCGGGTCTGCGAAGACCGGCAGGATGCCGGCGGCGTTGTCGATCTCGATGATGTTGTAGCCCCCGGCGCGGAGGGATGAGGCTACCCCCCTCAGCGCGTCGTTGAAGGCAGCCGTGGCGGCGCGCGCGGCTTCCTGATCGCCGGTGTCGAACAGATTGTAACGCGGCGTGTCGCCTAGATCCGAGAGGTTGTGGATCGCGAAATCGTTGATCCCGCCGAATGTAGCAAGGGCCGCGACGCTTTCGCCGATGGCCGCCGCCGCGAGCCCGGCCGCCGCGATACCATTGCCGCTACCGATCCCGCCGAAAAGATCGTTGCCTCCGAAGAAGATGTTGACCAGCGGGCGATCCCCGCGTTCGGCCGCGGTGGTCGTGCCGAGGAACTGCGCGACCTGGTCGGGCAGATCGGGAAGGTCGAGGGGCACCGTGACGGGGCCGACTGTGAAGGGCACCGGGCCTTCGGCAACCGCCTGCGTTCCGCCGACGGCGAAGTTGGCGGTGGGCTTTCCGGCGTCCTCGAACTCCTCCGCCAGGATCTCGGCATAGGTCGGGCCGCTGGAGAAGCGGTTGCCGGAATAGGGCGGGCTCGGCGGGAAGTTGATCGCAGGCAGGCCCGGGATGCGACCCGCGAGGCCTGGGATGTTGCCCGGATCGCTCAGGCTGTCGCCGAAAACGTAGAAGCTGCTCCAGGGATCGGTGAGCGGGGTGGCGGCAAGCGGCGCCGCCATCACGGCGGTGACGGCCGTGGCAGCGGCGAGGCGCAGGCGGAATGATGCAGGCATCGGGTCCTCCGGGACAATCGTTAACGCCACCATGCCCGATCCCCCGGCGCCGGTCAAAGAACGACTGCCCCAAACGGAAAACGCCCCGGTCCTTTCGGATCCGGGGCGCCGGGAGCGTTCGGTCAGGCGGGAGGCGTCAGTCGACGGCTTCCTCGGCCATCTCCTTGCCGCTGGCCTGATCGATCATCTTCATCGACAGGCGGACCTTGCCACGGTCGTCGAAGCCCAGAAGCTTGACCCAGACTTCCTGGCCCTCCTTCAGCGCGTCGGAAGGATGGTTCAGCCGCTCCTTCTTGATCTGACTCACATGGACGAGCCCGTCGCGCTTGCCGAAGAAGTTCACGAAGGCGCCGAAATCGACGATCTTGACGACGGTGCCCTTGTAGACCTTGCCTTCTTCTGGCTCCGCCACGATCGAATAGATCATGTCGTAGGCCTTCTGGATGCTCTCGGCATTGGCGCTGGCGATCTTGATGACGCCATCGTCGTTGATGTCGACCTTGGCGCCCGACACCTCGACGATCTCGCGGATGACCTTGCCGCCCGATCCGATGACTTCGCGGATCTTGTCGGTCGGCACCTGCATCGTCTCGATCCGCGGCGCGTGGGCCGAGAATTCCTGACGGCCCTCGGTCAGCGCCTTGGCCATCTCGCCCAGGATGTGCATCCGCCCGTCCTTGGCCTGGGCCAGCGCCTGCTCCATGATCTCGGGCGTGATGCCGGCGACCTTGATGTCCATCTGCAGGCTGGTGATGCCTTCCTCGGTGCCGGCGACCTTGAAGTCCATGTCGCCGAGGTGATCCTCGTCGCCGAGGATGTCGGTCAGCACGGCATACTGGCCGTCGCTCTCGAGGATAAGTCCCATCGCGACGCCGGCCACCGGCGCCTTCAGCGGCACGGCGGCGTCCATCATCGCGAGGCTCGACCCGCAGACCGTGGCCATGGAGGACGAGCCGTTGGACTCGGTGATCTCGCTGACCAGCCGGATCGTATAAGGGAAATCCGTCGCCGGCGGCAGCACAGCCTGCAGCGCGCGCCAGGCAAGCTTGCCATGCCCGATCTCGCGGCGTCCCGGAGGCCCGAAGCGCCCGACCTCGCCGACCGAGTAGGGCGGGAAGTTGTAGTGCAGCAGGAAGTTGCTGCGATAGGTGCCGTGCAGCGCGTCGATCATCTGCTCGTCGTCGCCGGTGCCGAGCGTGGTGACGACCAGCGCCTGGGTCTCGCCGCGGGTGAAGAGCGAAGAGCCGTGGGTGCGCGGCAGGATGCCGACCTCGCTGACGATGGACCGGACGGTGGCCCGGTCGCGGCCGTCGATGCGGGCGCCGCCGGCAATGATGTCGCCGCGCAGGATCGCGCTTTCCAGCTTCTTGAACGCCGCGCCGAGGTTCTCGTCGGCCCGCTGTTCGTCGCTCAGCTGCGCCTTGATGGCCTCGCGGGCGTCGCTGATGGCGGTCGTGCGCTCCTGCTTGTCGCGGATCGCGAAGGCGGAGCGCATCTGCGTCTCTCCGGCGGCCTTCACGGCGTCATAGAGGGCCGAATAATCCGCGGGCTGGAAGTCGAATGGCTCCTTCGCCGCATCCTCGGCCAGATCGATGATCAGGTCGATCACCGGCTTGCAGGCGTCGTGCCCGAACTTCACCGCGCCAAGCATCTCAGCTTCCGAAAGCTCATAGGCCTCGGATTCCACCATCATGACGGCATCGGCGGTTCCGGCAACGATCAGGTCGAGCCGCTGGTCGGGCTGGGTGCGCAGCCGGTCCATGTCGTCGATGGACGGGTTCAGCACGTACTCGCCGCCCGAGAAGCCGACGCGGCAACCGGCGATGGGCCCGCGGAACGGCGCGCCAGAGATCGTCAGCGCGGCCGAGGCGGCGATCATCGCCACCACATCGGGGTCGTTGACGAGGTCGTGGGAAAGCACGGTGCAGATCACCAGCACCTCGTTCTTGAACCCCGGCACGAAGAGCGGGCGGATCGGCCGGTCGATCAGGCGGCTGGTCAGCGTCTCCTTCTCGGTCGGCCGGGCCTCGCGCTTGAAGAATCCACCGGGGATCTTGCCCGCGGCATAGTATTTCTCGTTGTAGTGGACGGTCAGCGGGAAGAAGTCCTGGCCGGGCTTCGCCGTCTTGGCGAATGTCACGGCGGCCATGACGCTGGTCTCGCCGAGCGTGGCGATGACCGTGCCGTCCGCCTGGCGGGCGACCTTGCCGGTCTCCAGCGTGAGGGTCTCGTCGCCCCATTGCATCGATTTCGTAACTACGTTGAACATCTGGTATCCTGTCTCGGGTCGCGCCCGGCGGTCCGGGTGGCCCGTTGTGCATGGCGGCCCCATTGCCGCCGACCCCCTTGCTGTCATCCCGGCGCCGGGGCTGTGGCGCCATAGTCATGGATTGCGGGGCCCTATCTCAGTTCGGGCCGATTGGAAAGGCGGGGACGTGCCGCAAGGGCAGCAGCACGTGGCCTTGTCATGAAACGCAAGAGACGCCCGCCTTTCCGGGGCGGGCGCCGTCGATGGCGAACGGGATAGTAGGGCGGTTACCGCCGCAGGCCGAGGCGCTTGATCAGGCTGGTATAGCGCCCCTCGTCGCGGGCGCGCAGGTAGTCCAGCAGCTTGCGCCGCTGGGCGACCATCATCAGCAAGCCACGGCGGGAGTGGTTGTCCTTCGCATGCGTCTTGAAGTGCTCGGTCAGCGTGGCGATGCGCGAGCTGAGGATGGCGACCTGAACTTCCGGGCTTCCGGTATCGTTCTCCTTGGTCGCGTATTCCTTCATCAGGCGCGATTTCTCGTCGGCGGCAATCGACATCGGGGTCTCCTTGGCAAGGGGTGATGGCGCAGGCCGGGATGTCGTCCAGCTGAGGCCCGTGGAGTGTGATCCCGGCGTTCCCGGGAAGCGCGGCTGTTAGCGCAGGATGCCCGCGGAGGGAAGGGAAAACCACGCCTCAGGGAACAAGGAAGGCAAGGAGCGCCTCGGTCACCGCGTCCGGGTTCTCCTCCATCAGGAAATGCCCCGAGGCGATGCTTTGCGCGGTCACGTTCGAGGCCCAGCCGTGCCAGAGTCCGGCCGGCATCCCGGTGCGGGCCGGGAAACCGCTGTCGCCGTGCAGAAAGAGCAGCGGCGCCTCGATGTGGCGGCCGTTCTCACGGTCGGCTTCGTCGATGGCGCGATCCGTCGTGGCGCCGGCGCGGTAATCGGCGCACATGGCCGTGAGCCGCTCGGGTCGGGCCGCCTGCGCGCGGTAGCAATCGAGCGCGTCGCCCGAGAAGGCGGACAGATCTTTCGACTTGGTCCAGCCGGCCATCGTCCAGTCGATGAAGAAGGCCGGATCGGCGGCGATCAGGGTTTCCGGCAAGGGGTGGGGCTGCGCGAGGAACGTCCAGTGATAGGCGGCCGTGGCCAGCTCCGCCTGCCACATCCTCCAGAAGTCGCCGGTGGGCACGATCTCGAGGATGCCCAGCCGCTCGATCCTGCCGGGCATGTCGAGCGCCATGCGGTAGGCCACACGCGCGCCCCGGTCGTGCCCGACCACATGCGCCCTGGCATGGCCGAAGGCGTCGAGAAGCCCGGCGACGTCGCGGGCCATCTCGCGCTTGGAATAGACCGTATGAGCGGCATCGTCCGGAGGCGCATCGCTTTCGCCGTAGCCGCGCAGGTCGGGCACGATGACCTCGAACCGTGCGGCCAGCCGCGGCGCGATGCCCGCCCAGGCCATGTGGTTCTGGGGGAACCCATGCAGCAGCACCAGCGGCGGACCGCTGCCACCGCGATGGACCGACAGCGCGATGCCGTTCGAACTCCACGCGCGATCGTGTGAAACCCTCGATCCCCGACAATGCCACGCTCCTACCCGAATGACGCGACAGTTAGGGGCCTGCAGGTTTCCGGGGCAAGCGAAATGCCTACGGCCAGGGGACCGGGGCCTGGGCGTAGGGCAGGTAAAGCGGATGCCGCGGATGCCCCGCCTTGCTCAGCCCCAGATGCGACGGGACCGTTCCGGTGCCCCGGATCAGCGCGATGGCGGCCGCGCCGCGGCCCAGATGCGCCCCGTGGGTGCCCCAGGCGCAGATGACTGCGTCCTGCGCCCGGTCGGCCCAGCGGCAGCCGGCGGCGATGGCGGCGTCGTTGAGCGGGCCCACGGGCGCGGCTTCGGCCCGCATCAGGCGCGGATCGGTCTGCCGGTAGGCAAAGATGTTGCACACCCTGAAGGCGCCGAAGCCGAGCGTGCGGGCGCGCCGTTCGCAGCGCTCGACCGACGGGTCGTTCTGTTGCTCGGTCGCGGTGGACGGGTTGAGCATGACGAAGAGCACCCGGGCGCCCGCCTCGTTCCACACCCGCGTCAGGCTGTAGCGGTAGCGCCGGCAGGGGGAGTAGATCGCGACGGAGGGCGCGTCTCCCTTGGTGGCGCGGCCCACGATGCAGCCGTCCGCGGGGTCGCTTCCGGGGTCGGGGCCGTAGTCGGGGCCGGGCGCTGCGGCGGGGTCAGCCAAGGATCACCCGCCGGGGATGCAGGTGCCCCGCCCGGAAGGTGCCGATGGCAACCGCCTGACCGTCGCAGGAGGCCCAGGCCTCCGCGCCCTCCGCCGGTGCCGGAATGGCCCCCCGGGGGAGGATCGCCCCGGGATTGCCACGGCGCAGCAGCGTCGCCGCTTCCCCCGCGCAGGGCAATTCCGCCAATCCGCCAAGCGCGGCCTCCAGGGGGTGAAGCAGGGCATCGAGCCGGGCGAACCGCGCCTCGGCCGCCAGGTCTGGGTCATCGGCGATCGCCGCGACCCGGTCGGGCGTGACGGCATCCGCTATCGCGAAGGGGCCCGTCGCCAGGCGCCGCAGCCACAGCGCGTGCCCATGGCAGCCAAGTGCCGCGCCCAGATCCCGGGCGATGGACCGGACGTAGCCGCCCTTGCCGCATTCCATCTCCAGCTCGAGGTGGTCGGCATTGTGGCGCGCCACAAGGTCCAGCCGGGCCACGTGCAGCGGCCGGGCGGCCAGCAAGCTTTCGCCGCCGCCCCGCGCGATGGCATAGGCCCGCTGGCCCGCGACCTTCACCGCCGAGAATTGCGGCGGAACCTGCTGGATGTCGCCGGTCAGGTCGGCCAGGGCCGCGCGGATCGCCCCCTCATCGGGGCGTGCGGCGCTCTCGGCGATCACCCGGCCCTCGGCGTCGTCGGTCTCGGTCGCGGCGCCGAGCCGCACCATGAAGCGGTAGACCTTGGCGCCTTCGGTCACGAATGGCACGGTCTTGGTCGCCTCCCCGAAGGCCACGGCCAGCACCCCCGTCGCGGCGGGATCGAGCGTGCCGGCATGCCCGGCCTTGCGGGCATCGAAAGCCCGGCGGGCCCTGCCCAGAACCGCAGTGCTGCTGGGGCCGGCCGGCTTGTCGAGGATCAGCCAGCCGTTCAGCGCCCGGCCGGATTTGCGCTGCCCCATGGGCCGTCAGTCGCCGGCGGTGTCGCGGCGCACGTCGTCGCGCGCCAGCAGGGCCCGCGTGGCATCCATCCGGTCGAACGTGTCGTCGAGCGCAAAGCGGATCTCGGGCGAGAATTTCAGGCTGACGTTCTTGGCAACCTGCCGGCGCAGCTCGTGCCGGTTGCGCCGCAGCGCGTCCAGCGCGATGTCGGCGCCCCGCCCGCCAAGCGGCAGCACGAAGGCGGTCGCGATCTTCAGGTCGGGCGAGGTGCGGACCTCGCCGACCGTGATCGACATGCCGGACAGGTCGGGGTCGTGGATATCGCCGCGTGCCAGAACGTCGGACAGGGTGCGCCGGATCAGCTCGCCCACCCGCAATTGCCGCTGCGAGGGCCCGCGCGCGAAATCGCCCGGGCCGGATCCATTTTGTCTGTTGCGTGCCATGCGGGGGCATCTAGGCGCTTCGCCCCGGCCAGGCAATGCCTTTGCCTCCTCCCCGAGGGGCAGGTATGGCTCCTCTCGCCACCGCGGGCCTCGCCGGCCGTGGCTTGGGCCGGATTGCAGGAAAGGACGCGCCGCATGGACGATAGACCGGGCATCGTGGTCACCGGGGCGTCCGGCCGGATGGGCCGCATGCTTCTGGCAGAGATCGCCGGCAGCGAGCGGGCGCGGCTGGTGGGCGCGGTCGAGGCGCCGGGCCACGCCTGGATCGGGCAGGATGCGGGCTGCGCCGCCGGCGGCCCGCCCTTGGGCGTGACCGTCACCGACGACGCGCTGGAGGCGATCGCCCGCGCGCGGGCGATCATCGACTTCAGCGCGCCGGCCGCCACGGTCGCCTTCTCGGCCCTTGCCGCCCAGGCCCGCGCCGTCCACGTGATCGGCACGACCGGGCTCTCCGAGGCCGATCTGGAGCGGATCGCGGCCGCCTCGCACCACGCGGTGATGATCCGCGACGGGAACATGAGCCTTGGCGTGAACCTGCTGCTGGGCCTGACCCGCCAGGTCGCGGCAGCACTCGGGCCGGACTGGGATATCGAGGTGCTCGAAGCCCATCACCGGCAAAAGGTGGACGGCCCCTCTGGCACCGCGCTGATGCTGGGCGAGGCGGCGGCCGAGGGGCGGAACGCGGCGTTGGGCCAAATCACCGCCGGCCCGCGAGAAGGCCATGCCGGCCCGCGCAAGGCCGGCGAGATCGGCTTTGCGATGGTGCGCGGAGGCGATGTCGTGGGCGAGCACGATGTGATGTTCCTCGGCGACGGCGAGCGGCTGAGCCTGCGCCACATGGCGACCGACAGGCGTATTTTCGCACGGGGCGCGCTGGCGGCGGCGCTTTGGGGGCAGGGACGGGCACCTGGCCTTTACCGGATGGCCGACGTCCTTGGCCTTGACTGAACGGGACGGCGCGCAACCTTTCCCAGCGGCGCCCGTATATCTCGCGCAGGAGGAGTGACCATGACCCGCATGCCCTTTACGCCGGCCCTCGGTGCCGCTGCCGTTATCGCCGCACTCGGTGCCGCCGCGCCGGCATCGGCGGAATACGAGCGGATCGAGAGCCGATCCGCCTTCAGCGAGACGGTGGTGGGTCGCAAGTTGACCCGCTTCGGCATCGAAGTCACCGTCACGCCGGGGGGCGAGATCACCGGCAGCGCCTTCGGGCGGTCGGTCGGCGGGCGGTGGGAGTGGCGCGAGGGGTTCTTCTGCCGCGAGCTCAGCTGGGGCGACCAGACCTTTGGCGGCAATTGCCAGACGGTCATGCGCGACGGCACTTCCGTGCGCTTCACATCTGATCGCGGCTCGGGGCGCTCGGCAGATCTGACCCTGAACTAGGTTTGACGCTGAACTAGGTTTATAGCCAGACCGGGCCCCCCGGTCCGACTGATGCCGCGGCGCCTCAGAAGTCGATCGCGAGGCCCTTCTTCTCCCAGTCGCCGAAGCGCGAAGGGTCCGGCCCGTCGCGCCCGCCAACCTCTGCGGGGCGTGCCGGATCGGCCGCCTTCGCCCGGCGCTCGGCCGCCTCGGCCAGGGCGCGGCGGGCCGCTTCGGGAAGCTGGTCGGGGTCGTGCGGGCGATCTGTCATCGCGGCCTCCTTCGCAGCGGCGAGCCGGGACACGCCTCGGGAGCCTGTCTTGTTCGCCGCCTGAGGCTCATATACGCCGGCCGGCATCGCGTTCAAGCCCCAGGGAACCGAAGCCATGCCGCCGAAGCCCAGACCGGCCCCGCCCGCCATGCCCCAAGGGGGGCAAGCACGGTTGGCCGCCGTGGGCCTGCTGCTGGCGGTGCTGGAGGAGGGGGAGATGCTGGGGGCGGCGGCCGAAGTGCAGCTTGCGTCCCTGCCCCCCGAGGATCGCGCCCGCGCGCTGCGGCTCGCCGGCGCCACCCTGCGCCATCTCGGCCGGTGCGATGCGATCCTGGCGCCCTTCCTGCGCAAGCCGCCGCCGCCCTTCGTGCTGAACCTGCTGCGGCTTTCGGCCTGCGAGCTCTGGGGCGAGGCGGCGGCCGCCCACGGCGTGACCGACACCGCGGTGCGGCTGACCCGCGCGGCGGACCGGCATGAAGGGCTGGCCGGGCTGGTGAACGCGGTCCTGCGCAAGGTCGCCGAGGCGCGCGAGGCGGGGCCGGCCTGGGCCGATCTGCCGCCGCAGCGCCTGCCCGGGTGGCTGCGCCGCCGGCTGGTGAAGGCCTGGGGGGCCGATGCCGTGGCGGCGATCGAGGCCGTCCAGGCGCAGGATCCCCCCATCGACCTGACCCCCCGCGAGGGCGATGCCGATGCCCTCGCCGCCCGGCTGGGCGGGATCGCCCTGCCCACCGGCTCCGTGCGGATGCCGGGGCGGGTGCAGGTGAGCGCGCTGGAGGGATATGCCGACGGCGCCTTCTGGGTGCAGGACGCCGCCGCCGCGTTGCCGGCCCGCGCCCTCGCCGTGCAGCCCGGCGACCGGGTGCTGGATCTGTGCGCCGCGCCGGGAGGGAAGGCGCTGCAGTTGGCTGCCGCGGTGGCGGACGTTACCGCGCTCGACATCTCGGGGCCGCGCATGGAGCGGTTGGCGGAGAACCTCGCCCGGACCGGCCTGCGCGCGACCGCGGTGGTGGCCGACGCGCTGCACTGGCAGGCCGCGCCCTTCGATGCGGTGCTGCTCGATCCGCCCTGCACGGCGACCGGCACCATCCGGCGGCACCCGGACCTGCCGTTGCTGCGCAAGCCCGGCGACCTGCCGGGGCTGATTGAGCTTCAGACGGCGCTGGTCGACCGGGCGGTGGCGCTGCTCCGGCCAGGCGGCCGGCTGGTGGTTTGCACCTGCTCGTTGCTGCCGGAGGAAGGCGAGCACCTCGCGGAGTTGGCGCTGGCGCGGCATCCGGCGCTGCGCGCGGCGCCCGAGCTTCTCGACCTGCCGGGCGTGCCGGCCGACTGGCACAGTGCCGCAGGGCTGCGGCTGCGGCCGGATCGATGGGCGGAGACAGGCGGGATGGACGGGTTCTTCATAGCCGCCTTCCGCAAGCTCTGACCGGCGCCACGGGCCGTCCCCGGTGACACGTGGCCGCGCTGGCCCTAGGCTCGAAGGCCACGGAGGACGCGGGATGATCCAGCTGATCGGAGACCGCCCCTGGGCGGCGCGCCTGGGCGACAGGCTGGCGGCACGGCGGCTTGGCTGGTCGCGCGAGGCCGCCAGCCTCGCAGCGATGCCCGAGCCGCACAGCATCGGCGACCTTGCCCGCGGCCGGGCGCTGGCAGAGGGGCGCATCGGCGCGGGCGACGCCGCGACGACCCTGCCCGAGGGCGCCACGATCTTCCAGCCGGCCGCGCCGTCGATGCGCTTCGAGGCCGCACGGCAGGCCTTCGACTGGCTGCCGGACCTTGCGGCCCAGGGCGATAGCCCGGCGCGCGCGGCGGCACAGGCCTGGACGGCGGATTGGCTGGCGCGGTTCGGCGCCGGCCACGGGCCGGGTTGGACCCCGGGACTGGCCGGCCTGCGTCTGATCCGCCTGCTCGACCATACCCCGTGGCTGCTTTCAGGCGGGTCGCCCCTGCCGGAGGAAGATGTCATGCGCAGCCTGCACCGGCACGCGGCGTTCCTCGAACGGCGGTGGAGCAGCGCCGCCGGTGGCGCGCCGCGATTGGCCGCGCTGGCCGGGCTCGCAGAGGCGAGCGCGATGCTGGCGGGCTGGTCCCCTGCCGGAGCGCGGGCGGGCCGGGCGCTCGACGCGGCCATCGCGGCCGATCTGGATGCCTGGGGCGGCTTGCCGGATCGCAACCCCGTAACGCTGCTGGAGGTGTTCGCCCTGCTGGTGCGCGTCACGGACGCCCTGCGGCGGAGCAACCACCGGCCCGGCGCTGCGCTGAAGGAGGCGTTGGCGCGAATGGCTGCGAGTTTGCGCTACCTGCGGCATGCGGATGGGGCGCTGCCGAGGTTCCACGGCGGGGGGCGCGGGCAGCCCGGGCGGCTCGATGCCGCGCTGGTCGCCTCGGGTGTGCCATCGGGGTCGCCGGCGGAGCCGACGCTGCGCACGGCGGCGACCGGGCGGCTGGAGGCGCCGGGCCTGCGCGCCCCGCCGCCACGCACCCGACCGCCCCGCGCCCGCCCCACCGGGTCGCGTTCCCCTGGTCCCCGGCCGCCCGCGGCGGAGGATGCGGCCACCCCTCTCCTGCCGCTTGGCTATGCCAGGTTGGCCCGCGGCCGCACCACGGTGCTTGCGGATGTCGCGGCGCCGCCGAAGGTCGCGGGGCACGCGCCCCATGCCTCGACGCTGGCGTTCGAGTTGACGTCCGGCCGGCGGCCCCTTGTGGTCACTTGCGGGCCGGGGGCCGCCTTTGGCGCGGATTGGGCGGCGGCGGCGCGGCAAAGGGCCTCGGCCTCCACCCTTTCCCTCGACACGGGCGGCCCAGCCCTGCCCGACGACGTGCAGGTGGACGTGGCCGCCGCCGAGGAGGCGCCGAGCCTCGTGGCCGCCCATAACGGGTTCGCCGCCGCGACCGGACTGATCCACGTGCGCCGCCTCGACCTTTCCGCCGACGGGCGCCGGCTCGACGGCGAGGATCTGTTGACGGCCGTGACCGCGCGGGAGCGGCGGCAGCTGGAGGATGCCCTCAAGCCGGCAGGCGGGTCGGGCCTGCCCTTCGCGCTGCGCTTTCATCTGCATCCCGATGTCGCCGCCACGCTGGAGGACGGCGGGCGCTCGATGACCCTGCGCCTGCGCTCGGGCGAGATGTGGGAGTTCCGGCATGCCGGCGCGGAGGCCGCCACGCTGGAGGAGAGCGTCTATCTGGAGCCCGCGCGGGGCGAGCCGCTTCCGGCACGGCAGATCGTGCTGACGGGCGCCGCCAAGGGCCCCACCACCCGGATCGCCTGGGTGCTTGCAAAGTCCGCGGCGACGCCGGACCATATGCGCGACCTGCGCCGGGCCGACCCGCGCGAGACGACCGACCCCAGGGAAGACGCCCCATGACCGAGTACGCCATGCCGCCCGCGGCCCCCGCCGTGACGACCGCGCTGCTGTCGGTCTCCGACAAGACCGGGCTGGTCGATCTCGGGCGCGCGCTGGCCCAACGCGGGGTGAGGCTGATCTCGACCGGCGGCACGGCGGCGGCGCTGCGGGCGGCGGGGCTGGCGGTGACCGACGTGGCGGAGATGACGGGCTTTCCCGAGATGATGGACGGCCGGGTCAAGACCCTGCATCCGCGCGTGCATGGCGGGTTGCTGGCCCTGCGCGACCATCCCGATCACCAGGCCGCGATGGAGGCCCACGGGATCGACCCGATCGATCTGGCGATCGTGAACCTCTATCCGTTCGAGGCGACCGTGGCTGGCGGTGGCAGCTATGCCGAATGTGTCGAGAACATCGATATCGGCGGGCCGGCGATGATCCGGGCGGCGGCCAAGAACCACAGCTTCGTGACCGTTGTGGTCGATCCGGAGGATTACGGAGCGTTGCTGAGCGAGCTCGAGGGAAATGCCGGCGGCACCACACTCGCCTTTCGTCAGAAGATGGCGCAGGCGGCGTTCGCGCGCACGGCCTTCTACGACGCCGCGGTCTCGACCTGGATGGCGGGCGCGCTGGATATCGCCGCCCCCCGCCGCCGTGCCTTCGCGGGAACGCTACGCCAGTCCCTGCGCTACGGCGAGAACCCGCATCAGTCGGCCGCCTTCTATACCGATGGTTCGACGGCGCCCGGCGTGGCGAGCGCCGTTCAGCACCAGGGCAAGGAGCTGAGTTACAACAACATCAACGACACCGACGCCGCCTTCGGCCTGATCTCCGAGCTGGGCGAGGCGGAGGGGCCGGCCTGCGTGATCGTCAAGCACGCCAACCCCTGCGGCGTCGCGTTCGGCGCCTCCCTGGCCGAGGCCCATGCGCGGGCGCTGGCCTGCGACCCGACCTCGGCCTTTGGCGGCATCGTCTCGGTCAACCGCCTGCTAGATGCGGCCGCGGCCGAGGCGATCACCGCCCTTTTCACCGAGGTCGTGATCGCCCCCGGCGCGGATGCCGAAGCGCTGGAGATCTTCGCCAGGAAGCCGAACCTGCGGCTGCTGACCACCGGCGGGCTGCCCGATCCGCGGGCGGCGGGGCTCTCGCTGCGGCAGGTGGCCGGCGGGCTGCTGGTGCAGGACCGCGACGCCGGGCGGCTCGCCCCCGGCGACTGGACGGTGGCGACCGTCCGCGCCCCCAGCGAGGCCGAGGCGCGGGATCTGATCTTCGCCTGGCGCGTGGCCAAGCATGTGAAGTCCAACGCCATCGTCTATGCGAGGGAGGGTGCCACGGTGGGCATCGGGGCGGGGCAGATGAGCCGGGTCGACAGCACGAGGATCGCCGCCGCGAAGGCCGCCGAGATGGCACCGGAGCCAGGTCAGCCGCATCCGCCGACGAACGGCGCCGCCGTCGCTTCGGACGCGTTCTTCCCATTTGCCGACGGGCTGATCGCGGCGGCAGAGGCAGGGGCCACGGCGATCATCCAGCCCGGCGGATCGGTGCGCGATGCCGAGGTGATCGCGGCCGCCGACGAACGGGGCCTCGCGATGGTCCTGACCGGCATGCGCCATTTCCGGCACTGAAGGGTGCGCCTCTTCGCTCTCTCCGCGCTGGCCATGTTCGCGGCCGATCAAGCCAGCAAGCTGGCGATCCTTTTCCTGCTGCGGCTGCCTGAACGGCCCTGCGCCGGAGGGGGCACCGGCTGCTACGACGTGGTGCCACCCTACCTGCGGTTCCGCATGGGCTGGAACGAGGGGATCAACTTCGGCCTCCTCTCGGGGCACCCGGCCGCGGTTCGGTGGCTGCTGATCGCGCTGGCTCTGGCCGTCTGCGCCTGGGTGGCCCGCTGGGCGCTGGCCGACGGCCGCTTGTGGATGCTGCTGGGCGGCGGGCTGCTGGTGGGCGGGGCGATGGGCAACGTGGTGGACCGTGTGGCCTATGGCGCGGTGGCGGATTTCCTCAACATGGCCTGCTGCGGCATCCGCAACCCCTATAGCTTCAACATCGCCGATATCGGGGTGTTTGCCGGCGCGATCCTGCTGGTTCTGGCCTCCGGGCCGCCGAAGACCGCGCGAAAGACCCCGTGACCGCGGCGGCGGGCTGCGCTACACCCGGGCGAGCCCGACCACATGCCGCCCCGGAGGCCCGCCGATGACCCATCCCCGCTGTGCCGCCGCGCTGATCGCCGCGCTGTTGCTGACGGGATGCGGCGTGGACGACCCTTCGCTGATGAACTTCCGCGCCAGCCGCACCGGGCCCGACGAGTTCCTGGTGGCGCCCGTCAAGCCGCTGGTGCCACCGCCCAACCCTGCCGAGCTGCCGCCGCCGACGCGGGGCGCCACCAACCTTGCCGATCCGACGCCCGAGGCCGACGCCATCGTGGCCCTCGGCGGCCGGCCCCAAGCCGCCACTGGCGTGCCGGCGGGGGATGGCGGGCTTGTGCGCTACGCCGGCCGGCTCGGCACCGATCCGGCCATCCGTCAGACGACGGCCGCCGAGGACCTGGAATTCCGCCGCCGCAACCCCGGCCGGCTGCTGGAGCGTCTGACCAACGCCAACGTCTACTACCGCAGCTACGGCCGCCAGTCGCTGGACCAGCAAAGCGAGATCGACAGGTTCCGCAGGGCCGGCGTGCCTACCCCGGCCGCACCGCCGCACGAACTTTTTCCCGACTGACCGGCCCGGCCGCGCCGCGGTCACATCGACGTTGGGCGGCTTGAATGCTGGCAAGGGCACGGTACGTGTGAGCAAACGCCTGACGGAGATGCAGATGCCCCGCCAAATGCTCGCCCCGCTCGTCCTGCCGCTTCTGGCCCTCGCCGCGCTGCCCTTGCGGGCCGAGGAGGAGGTGACGGAGTTTACCCTCGACAACGGGCTGCAGGTCGTGGTGATCGAGGATCATCGCAGCCCCGCGGTGACCCACATGGTCTGGTACAAGGTCGGGGCCGCCGACGAGCCCCCCGGCGTCTCGGGGATCGCGCACTACCTGGAGCACCTGATGTTCAAGGGCACGGATAGCGTGGCGCCCGGTGAATTCAGCCAGGTGATCGAGGCCAACGGCGGCAGCGAGAACGCTTTTACCTCGTGGGACTACACCGGATACTTCCAGCGGATCGCGGCGGACCGGCTGGATCTGATGATGCGCTTCGAGGCGGACCGAATGAGCAACCTCAGCCTGACGCCCGAATTGGTGCGGCCGGAGCTTTCCGTGGTGCTGGAAGAGCGCAGCCAGCGGGTGGATAGCGATCCAGCCTCGCTCTACCGCGAACAGGGCCGGGCGGCGCAGTACCTGAACCACCCCTACGGACGTCCGATCATCGGCTGGCCCGGAGAGGTGGCGGCGCTGACGCTGGAAGATGCAGTGGCGTTCTACGGGGCGAACTACGTGCCGAACAACGCGATCCTGATTGTCGCCGGCGATGCGACGCCGCAGGAGGTGCGCGACCTGGCGGAGACCCATTACGGGCCGATCCCGGCGAACCCCGATCTGCCGGCGCGCATGCGCCCGCAGGAGCCGCCGCAACTGGCGGAGCGGCGGATCACATCGAGGATCAGCGGATCGCGCAGCCCTACGTCCTGCGCAGCTATCTGGCGCCCGAGCGCGACAGCGGCGCCCAGCAGGAGGCCGCCGCGCTGACCTATCTGGCCGATCTGCTGGCCGACGACCCCGCTACCTCGTATCTGGGCCGCAGGCTGCAGTTCGACGAGGCCGTGGCGCTTTACACGGCCGCCTCCTACGGCGGCACCTCGCTGGACGACACGACCTTCACGCTGGCCATCGTGCCGGTCGAGGGCGTCAGCCTGGAGGCGGCGGAAGCGGCGCTCGACGCGGCCATCGAGGGCTTTCTCGAAGAGGGCCCGGACCCGGTGGCGCTGGAGCGGCTGCGCCGGCAATACGCGGCCGCGGCGATCTACGCGCAGGACGACGTGCAGGGGCTCGCCCGCCAGTACGGAACCGCGCTGACGGCGGGGCTGACCGTGGCGGATGTGCAGGAATGGCCCGAGGTGCTGCAGGCGGTGACCGCCGAGGACGTGATGGCGGCGGCCCGCGAGGTTTTCGACCGCGACCGCGCGGTAACCGGATGGTTGCGCGCTCCGGTCGGGGAGGCGCCGCAGGAGGTGGTCGTGCCCGCCGCTTCAGGTTCGGAGGCGATCCGATGACCCGTTTCGTCGCGGCCCTGGCCCTCTGGCTCGCGGCTGCACTGCCGGCTTTCGCCCTCGCCCCGGTGCAGGAGGTGACCTCGCCGGGCGGCATCACCGCCTGGCTGGTCGAGGAACCCTCCATCCCCTTCGTGGCGCTCGAGATCCGCTTTCGCGGCGGCACGTCGGTCGATCCCGAGGGCGCGCGCGGGGCAGTGAACCTGATGACCGCGCTGCTGGAGGAGGGCGCCGGCGAAATGGACGCGCAGGCCTTCGCCGCCGCGCGCGACGATCTGGCTGCAAGCTTCCGCTTCCGCGCCTACGACGACGCGTTGAGCGTCTCGGCTCGCTTCCTGAGTGACACCTCCGATGCCGCCGCCGGCCTGCTCTACACCGTTTTGACGGAGCCGCGGTTCGATCCGGAAGCGGTGGAGCGTGTACGGGCGCAGGTTCTGTCCGGCCTTCGGCAGGACGTGCAGAACCCCGATACCATCGCCTCGAACGCCTTCGCCGCCGCCGCCTTCGGCGATCACCCCTACGGATCCAGCGGCGACGGCACCCTAGAAAGCGTGGCCGCCCTGACGCGGGACGACTTGGCGGAGGCCCATGCCGGCGCCATCGCGCGCGACCGCGTCTACGTGGGCGCTGTGGGCGACATCGATGCCGATGAGCTTGCCGCGCTGGTCGATGAGATCTTTGCGGATCTGCCTGAGGAGGGTGCAGACCTGCCGGGCCCGGCCGCGTTGCTGCTGGAAGGCGGCACAACGGTGATCGATTTCGGCACGCCGCAATCGATCATCCAGTTCGCCCAGCCCGGGATCGAGCGCGACGACGATGATTTCTTCACCGCCTACGTGATGAACCACATCCTGGGCGGCGGGGGCTTCGGCGCCCGGTTGATGGACGAGGTCCGCGAGAAGCGCGGGCTGACCTATGGCATCTACAGCTACCTCGCCCAGAAGGACCACGCCGATCTGCTGCTTGGACGCAGCGCCATCGGGAATGCCAACGTGGCCGAGGCGATCGAGGTCATCCGGGCGGAATGGGTGCGCATGGCCGAAGACGGCGCGACGGCGGAAGAGCTTGAGCAGGCCAAGACCTTTCTGACGGGGGCCTACCCGCTGCGCTTCGACGGTAACGATACCATCGCGAGCATTCTGGTGGGCATGCAGATGGACGGTTTGGCGCGGGACTATATCGAAACGCGGAACGCCCGGGTCGAGGCGGTGACGCGCGAAGATGTGGCGCGGGTGGCCCGTGAGCTTCTGCAGCCGGGCGGTCTGAGCTTTCTCGTCGTCGGGCAGCCCGAGGGGGTCGCGACGACGAACTGACGGCCCGGTTTCGGCCATTGGCAACTCACGGCGGTGCATGCTACCGCTAGTAGCATGACGAGCCACGACCGCAACATAGACCCGGCGCAACGCCAGATCAGGCAACTCGACGCCGCCGCGATCAATCGAATCGCGGCCGGCGAGGTCGTGGAACGCCCGGCCTCGGCGGTGAAGGAACTGGTCGAGAATGCGCTCGATGCCGGGGCGCGGCGGATCGCGGTGGCCTATGCCGATGGCGGAAGGTCCTTGGTCCGGGTCACCGACGACGGCCACGGCATCGCCGCCGCGGATCTGCCGCTGGCGCTCGCCCGGCATGCGACCTCGAAGATCGACGGCGCGGACCTTCTGAACATTCTCAGCTTCGGATTTCGGGGAGAGGCGCTGGCGTCGCTCGGCGCCGTCGGGCGGCTGACCCTGCGGTCGCGGGTGGCGGGGGCGGAGGCCGCTGAACTGCGGGTCGATGGCAGTGCGATGGACCCGGTCCGCCCTGCCGTCCTCAATGCCGGCACGGTGGTGGAACTGCGCGACCTCTTCCATGCCACGCCCGCCCGTCTGAAGTTCCTGCGCAGCGACAGGGCGGAGGCACAGGCCATCGGCGACGTCGTCCGTCGCCTCGCGATGACGGCGCCCTTCGTGCGGTTCGAGCTGATCGATGCCGGCAATGGCGATCGTGTGGTCCTGCGCGCCGATGCCGAAGGCGGCACGCCCGGAATGGCCCTGCGCCGGCGCCTGGCGCGGCTGATGGGCAAGGCGTTCGACGACAACGCCATCGAGATCGGAGCAGAGCGCGAGGGGCTGGCCCTGCATGGCCTTGCCGGCCTGCCGACCTTCTCGAAGGGCGCGGCGGTGGCGCAATTTCTTTTCGTTAACGGCCGTCCGGTGCGCGACAGGCTGCTGCTGGGCGCCCTGCGCGGGGCCTACGGCGACCTGATGAAGCGCGGGCGGCATCCGGTGGCGGCGCTCTTCCTTGACTGCCCGCCCGAGCTGGTCGACGTCAACGTGCATCCCGCGAAGGCCGAGGTGCGGTTTCGCGATCCCGGGCTGGTGCGGGGCTTGCTGGTGTCGGCGATCCAGCATGCGATGGCGGGGGCGGGGCACAGGGCGTCGACCACGGTGGGCATCGGCGCGCTCGGGGCGCTGCGGGCGGAGCCTTCGGCCATCCGCTCCGGGCAGGGATGGCAAGCGCCGCGAGCCACGGGCGCGGGGCCGGCACCGGCGCTGAACGGGTTCGCCGCGCCCACCGCCCGGTTCGAAGCGCCTCTGGAGCCGGAAAGCGTGGCACCCGACCTGCCGCTGGGCGCCGCGCGCGCCCAGTTGCACCAGACCTACATCGTCGCCCAGACCGAGGACGGCGTGGTGATCGTCGACCAGCATGCAGCGCACGAGCGGCTGGTCTACGAGCGGCTGAAACGGCAGGCGGCGGAGGGGATGGCGGCACAAGCCCTTCTGATCCCCGAGATCGTCGAGCTGGGCCTCGAGGGCGTCGCCGCCCTCATGGCCCATGCCGCCGACCTTTCGCGGCTCGGCCTCGGGCTGGAGCCCTTCGGTCCGGGCGCCGTGGCCGTGCGGGAGACGCCGGCGATCCTTGGCCCCTGTAACGCTGAGGAACTCATACGCGACGTGCTGGACGAGATCGAGGCGGATGCCGCGCCGCTGAGCCTTGCCGAACGCACAGAGGCGATCCTTTCGCGTATGGCCTGCCACGGTTCCGTCCGCGCCGGGCGGCGGCTGAACGGCGACGAGATGAACGCGCTCCTGCGCGAGATGGAGGCGACGCCCCATTCCGGACAATGCAACCATGGACGGCCCACCTGGCTGGAGCTGAAGCTGAGCGACATCGAGAAGATGTTCGGCCGCGCATGATCGAGATTGCGGGGCAGGTCTATGCGTTCGACGATCCGCTGGTGATCGCCGCGGCTGCCGGGGCGGCCTTCGCGCTGTTGATCCTGATCCTGCTGATCGCCGCGCTGCGGGCCGCCGGACGCTCTGCCCGGGCGGTCGAGCCCCTGTCGCGGGAGCTTGGCGGCATCGCGGCAAGGGTGGACCGGTTCGGCGAGGCGCAGCAGCGGCTGACCGGCGGGCTGACCCATGTGGCCGAGGCGCAGGCCGTGGCGCAGACCCAGATGCTGGCCACTATGGAGCGCCGGCTGGAGGAGGTCACCCGCTCCATGGGCGACAGCCTGCACGGCACCGCGACGCGCACGGCGCGCTCGCTTGGCGACCTGCAGCAACGGCTGGAGACCATCGACAAGGCGCAGGCCAACATCGAGAAGCTGAGCGGCAACGTCCTTGGCCTGCAGGACATCCTCAGCAACAAGCAGACGCGGGGGGCCTTCGGAGAGATCCAGTTGATGGATATCGTCCGCAAGGCCATGCCGCCGGATGCGTTCACCTTCCAGGCGACGCTCTCGAACGGGCGGCGGGCCGACGCGCTGATCCACCTGCCGATGCCGCCGGGGCCCATCGTGATCGACAGCAAGTTCCCGCTGGAGGCCTACGAGGCGCTGCGCCGGGCCGATGGCGACGCCGCGCTGCGCGCCGCCGCGAGCGCCATGCGCACCGCCGTGCGGGCACACGTCAAGGCTATCTCCGAACGCTACATCATCGAGGGCGAGACGGCGGACGGGGCGTTGCTGTTCCTGCCGTCCGAGGCCGTCTATGCCGAGCTGCACGCGAATTTCGGCGAGCTTGTGCGGGAGGGGTTTACCGCGCGGGTCTGGATCGTGTCGCCGACCACTTGCATGGCGACGCTCAACACCCTGCGCAGCGTGCTGAAGGACGTTCAGATGCGCGAGCAGGCCGGCAAGATACGGCGTGAGCTGGGCCTGCTGCACGGTGACGTATCGCGGCTCGGTGACCGGGTCGCCAATCTCGACAGGCATTTCGGGCAGGCTCAAAAGGATCTGGGCGAGATCCGCACGAGTGCGGAGAAGGCTGGGCGGCGCGCCCAGCGGCTCGAGAACTTCGACTTCGCCGAGGTCGAGCCTTCGGCGGACCCGGCGATACCCACCCCCAACCTCGCAGAGCTGCCGGGGGCGTGAGCGGCGTGCCCGGTCAGATACGCAGGAAAGGCTGCGCCAGTCGCGGCAGCAGGGCACGGAAACGCAGGCGCGCATCGGTGGCGGAAAGGCAGATGCAGTCCTCATCGCCGAAGGCGACCGGTCGGTGCTCCATCGTCTGATCGGCCACTTCCACGTCGCCGCGCCGGAACTCCGCCCGATCGTCCCGGTACGCGCCTTGCAGAACCAGGGTGATCTCGGTGCCGCCATGGCCGTGATCGGGCATCGACATGCCCGAGGGAATGTAGAGAAGCCGAACCTTCGCGGCACCGTTCGTCTGCAAGATGGCTTGCCTTGCGCCCATGCCGAGGGAGCGCCAGCGCACGGTCTCGATGTCTCCGCCCAGGTGGTCCCGCAAGGGCGCCGGGAAGATACCGGCCTGCGTCTCGGGCCTCGCCACCTCGATGGCGTCCGCCTGCGGCGCGGTCAGCCGCTTCAGGAGAGCATCGAAGCTGCCCTCGCCCATTTCGACGCTGGGACCCGACTCCAGAAGCGCGCCACCTACGGCCTCGAAGGTCGCGAGCCCGGCACGGGCCTCGTCGGACAACTCCACATGGGACGCCACGACCAACTCGAACGCCTCCGGCAGGGCACCGCAGGCATGCGCCATCAGCAGCTCGTCGGGCAGGATATGGGTCACGGCATTCATCTGACTTGTCTCATCTCGTGGCGCAGGCGGTCTATGGCCAATCTAATTCTGGACTTGATCGTGCCAAGGGGCAGACCCGTAGCAACCGCGATCTGGGAATGGCTGAGATCCCCGAAATATGCCTGTTCGATCAACTCGCGCTGTGCCGCGGGCAGTGCCGCGATGGCATGCACGAGGCGCTCGCTTTCCTCCACAAGGGCCATGGCATCGCCCTGCTCCGGAGCCTCGGCGGGCCCCCAGGGCAGGTCGGCAGGCTCGGGCCGCCGCGCTCGGCGCATGAGATCGGCGCGCTTGTTCCGGGCGATGGTGAAGATCCACGTCGCCACGCTCGCCCGTGCTGGGTCGTAAAGATCAGCCTTGTGCCATACCGTGGCCATCACGTCCTGGGCACACTCCTCGGCCATGCTCTCGGCCGTGCCCGACCTCACCAGAAAGCCTTTGACGCGGGGGGCGAAATGCTGGAACAGCGCGGCGAAGGCAGCCTCGTCACGGCCCCGGCGCAGCCGATCCAGCTCGACCACCCACAGATCGGGCGTCGTTTCGATCACGTCCAACTTGCCACGCCCATCCGCCATTGCCTGCCCCGGTCGATCCTCATCAACGCACCGGGATCACCCCGGGTTTCCGGAAGCGCGTGCATCTCCTTGCTCGTCTACCCGGCGAAACGAGGCTCCGGATCAGATTCTTCGCCTCCAGGTGGGCCTATCCCATCTTTCCGGGTGACGTGCCCGTAACGGTTGTGTCAGGCGGCGTTGACCGCGATACCACCAACGCCACCTACTGTGTCTTGTGCGGCTTCGCGCCCACGATCCGGCGCTGAGCGGGGACATCCCCCGGGGGAGACGACGTTTACATGCCTTACGATTTTCTGGGTGAGACGCGGCCGCGCGTGGCGGTCGTGGGCGGCGGCATAACGGGGATGGGGGCGGCCTGGGGTCTGTCGACCAGCGCCGAGGTCACGGTGTTCGAAAGCGGGGCGCGGATGGGCGGCCATGCCAGAACGGTGATTGCAGGGCGGCGGGGGGACCAGCCTGTGGATACCGGTTTCATCGTCTTCAACCGCGTGAATTATACCAACCTCGTGCGGCTCTTCGAGGAACTGGAGGTGCCGGTCGCCGAGAGCAACATGAGCTTCGGCGCGTCGATCAGCGGGGGCCGCGTGGAATATGCCCTTGCCTCGCTGAACGCGATCTTCGCGCAGCGGCGCAACGCGGTGTCGCCGGGCTTCGTCGGCATGCTCCGGGACATCCTGAAGTTCAATGCGCAGGCCGAGCGGCTTTCAACGGATGAAACCCTGAGCGTGCGCGATCTGCTGGGCCTGCTTGGCACCGGCGACCGGTTCCGCGACCACTACCTGCTGCCGTTCTCCGGTGCGATCTGGTCGACCCCGACCCAGGGCATCCTGGATTTCCCGGCCGCGGCGATGATGCGCTTCTTCCGGAACCATGCGCTGCTGGACAGCAAGGGCCAGCATCAGTGGTACACGGTACGCGGCGGATCGGTTGCCTATGTGGACAGGCTTTGCGCCGCCCTCACGGCCCGCGGGGTCGACCTGCGCAGCGGGGCGCCGGTTGCCGGCCTGCGGCGCACTGGCGCCGGCACGGAGCTGCGCACGACCGGTGGCGAGTGGCAGGCGTTCGACCACGTGATCCTCGCGTGCCACGCCGACGAGGCGCTGGCCCTGCTGTCGGATGCGAGTGGCGAAGAGGTCGCCGCCCTTTCGCCTATTCGCTTCGAGCGGAACGAGGCGGTGCTGCATTCCGATGCCGCCATGATGCCACGGCGGCGCCTGTGCTGGTCGTCGTGGAACTACACCGAGGGGCCGCAGGGCCGGGGCGACCGGATCGGGCTGACCTACTGGATCAACCTGCTGCAGCCGATCCCGCAGGACGATCCGCTCTTCGTCACGCTGAACCCCGATCGCCCGATCGACGAAGCACGCATCTACGACACGACGAGTTACGCCCATCCGCTCTACGATGCGGCGATGCTGCGCGCGCAGAAAGCCGTCAGGGCGCTGAACGGCGCGCGCGCCACCTGGTTCTGCGGGGCCTGGATGCGCAACGGCTTCCACGAAGACGGGCTGGCCAGCGGGCTCGACGTCGCTCGCGCCGTCACGCGCCGGATCGGGGAACGGCAGGCGGCGTGACGGGCCGCGGGTCCCTGGCGCCCGAGCATATCGCCGGGCAGACGTTCCATGGCCGCCGCGGCGGCGTGGCGAACGCCTTTCGCTATAGCGTGGATTACCTCCTCGTGGACGCGGAGGCGCCCTCCCGCGGCCCGTCGCTGTTCTCGCGCAACCGTCGCAACCTCACGGCTCTCCACGACATCGACCATGGCGGACCGCCCGGGGAGGGGCGCGGTGCCCCTTGGGTGCGACGGGTGCTGGCCGAGGCGGGGATGGACCAGGCGACAGGGCGCATCCTGCTGATGGCGCAGCCGCGGGTCTGGGGGCATGTCTTCAACCCGGTGAGCTTCTGGCTCTGCCACGCGCCCGACGGCAGCCTGCGCGCGGTGATCGCCGAGGTCTCCAACACCTACCGGGATCGTCACAGCTATCTGTGCCGGCATCCCGACCAGCGCGCCATCGCCGCGACCGACACGCTGAACGCCGAGAAGGTGTTTCACGTCTCGCCGTTCCAGCCGGTCGCCGGGCGCTATGCCTTCCGCTTCGACATCGGGCCGGATCGGGTGGGGATCTGGATCGACTACGAGGCCGGCGACCACGGCCTTCTGGCCACCCTGACCGGGCCTCGCCGCCCGCTGACGAACCGGGCGATCCTGCGCGCCGCGATCCTGCGACCGCTGGGCTCGCGCCGGGTGCTGGGGCTGATCCACTGGCAGGCGCTCAAGCTTTGGGCGAAGGGCGCGCGCTGGCATCCCCGGCCGGACCCGCCGGCGCACGAGATCAGCCGGTAAGGTTCGGCACCGTTTCCCCGGCCTCCGGCGCGGTCATTGACCGCAGGCGGCGCGCGGTGTCTGGAATGCCGGGGGCCGAGCCTGTAGCGACCGAAGGCGCAGGCGGCGCAACAGAGCGGAAGGATGGCACGTGTCGGAGTGGATCGGAAAGAAATACTGGCTTGTCGGCGCGTCCGAGGGTCTTGGCCGGGCGGTGGCGGAGCAGATGAGCAAGCTCGGCTGCCAGCTGGTGCTGAGCGCGCGCAGCGAGGATCGGCTGCAGGAGCTTTCCGGCAGCCTGGCTTGCCGCAGCGAGGTTGTGCCGATCGACGTGGCCGATGCCGATAGCTGTGCCAAGGCTGCCGAGGCCGCGGGCGATATCGACGGGATGGTGTACCTCGCCGGGGTCTATTGGCCGATGCACGCCCAGGACTGGGACGCCGACCACGCTGTTGCCATGGCCGACATCAACTTCACCGGCGCGATGCGCGTGCTCGGCCATGTGGTGCCGAAGATGGTCGCTAAGGATGCGGGGCATATCGTGCTCACCGGCAGCCTCTCGGGCTTTCGCGGCCTGCCGGGATCCATCGGCTACGGCGCCAGCAAGGCGGCGCTGATGTATCTGGCCGAGAGCATGCATGCCGACCTGCGCAACACCGGCGTTCGGGTGCAGCTGGTCAATCCGGGCTTCGTGAAGACCCGGCTGACCGAGAAGAATGATTTCGACATGCCGTTTATCATGGAACCGGAGGCCGCCGCGCGGGAGTTTGTGGAGCAGATGAATTCCGACAGCTTCAAGCGCAGCTTTCCCGCCGGCTTCGGTTCGATGTTCCGCCTGAGCCAGTTCCTGCCGGACGGACTGTATTACCGGCTCGCCTCGAAAGGCTGAGCCGCAGGAGGAGTATCACGATGCCGGAGATCCATGCAGACGTCGTCGCCCAGGTCGTGTTCCTGGCCCGCGAGAGCCGCGACCTCGAGACCGGCGGTGAAGAGGCGGATGCCCAGCTGAAGGGCTTCATCGCCCACCTCTCGGATGACGAAAAGCTGGAGCTGGTGGCGCTGGCCTGGATCGGGCAGGAGACCTTCTCGGTCGAGGAATGGGACGAGGCGGTGGAGACCGCGCGCACCGAGCAGACGGCCCCGACTGAGGAGTTCCTCTTCGACATGCCCCTGCTGGCCGATTACCTGGAAGAGGGGCTGGAGGCCCTCGGCATCTCCGTCGCCGATGCCGAGGAGAGCATCCTCTAGGAAGCCTGTCGCAAACGGGCAGCGTGCCGCCGCCCCGATGCTTGGCCCCGCCGATCATGCCGCGCTAGGCTGTCAGAGGGGAGGGCCGCGCATGTCCGATACGATCCGCTTCACGCTCGATGGGGTGCCGGCAGAGGCACGCCCCGGAGAGACGATCTGGGAGGCCGCGGCACGGCACGGCACCCGACTGCCGCATCTCTGCCACAGCGAGACGCCGGGCTACCGCGCCGATGGCAATTGCCGGGCCTGCATGGTCGAGATCGCCGGCGAGCGGGGTCTGGCGGCCTCCTGCGTGCGCCGCCCCGCGGAGGGAATGGACGTGGCGACCCGCAGCGCCAGGGCCGCCGGCGCCCGGCGGCTGGTGACCGAGCTGCTGCTGGCCGATCAGCCGGCGCGGGACATGGCGCATGACCGGTCCTCGCGGCTCTGGGAGGTCGCCGAGGCGCAGGGACTGAGCGACAGCCGCTTCCCCGCGAAGGCCCCCGATAACGTGCCGCTGCTCGACGCCAGCCATGTGGCGATGCGCGTCAACCTCGACGCCTGCATCCAGTGCGGTTTGTGCGTGCGGGCCTGCCGCGAGGTGCAGGTGAACGACGTGATCGGTATGGCGGGCCGCGGGGCGGAGGCCTATCCGGTCTTCGATCTGGCCGACCCGATGGGCGAAAGCACCTGCGTGGCCTGCGGCGAATGCGTGCAGGCCTGCCCCACGGGCGCACTGATGGAAGCGACGCTGGTGGGCTCGGGCGAACTGGGCGACAGCGCCGCCGTGGAGGCCGAGACGGCCAGCCTCTGCCCGTTCTGCGGCGTCGGCTGCCAGGTGAGCGTGCGCAGCCGGGGCGGCCGCGTGGTGGCGGTGGATGGCCTGAACGGCCCCGCGAACGAGGGGCGGCTTTGCGTCAAGGGGCGGTTCGGCTTCGATTACATCCATTCGCCGCAGCGCCTGACCCGCCCGCTGATCCGGCGCGAGGGGGCACCGAAGGGTCTGAACGTCGATCCCGGCGATCCGCTGAGCCATTTCCGCGAGGCGAGCTGGGTCGAGGCGCTGGACGCCGCCGCGGCGGGGCTGGGCGGCCTGCGCGACGCCCATGGCGGCCGCTCGGTCGCGGGTTTCGGCAGCGCCAAGTGCACCAACGAAGAGGCGTATCTCTTCCAGAAGCTGATCCGCCAGGGCTTCGGGCACAACAACGTCGACCATTGCACGCGGCTCTGCCATGCCTCCTCTGTCGCGGCGCTGATGGAGAATGTCGGCTCCGGCGCCGTCACGGCCACCTTCAACGAGATCGAGCATGCCGATCTCGCCATCGTCATCGGGGCCAACCCGGTGGAGAACCACCCGGTCGCCGCCACCTTCTTCAAGCAGTTCGCGGCCCGGGGCGGCACGCTGATCGTGATGGACCCGCGCGGCCAGGCGCTGAAGCGGCACGCGACCCACATGCTGCAGTTCCGCCCCGGCAGCGACGTGGCCCTGCTGAACGCCATGGCCCACGTGATCGCCGCCGAGGGGCTGACCGACCGGCAGTACATCGAGGGCTATACCGAGAACTGGGAGGCCCTGCGCGCGCATCTGGCGGGCTTCTCGCCGGAAGCGATGGCGCCGCTCTGCGGGATCGACGCCGCGACGATCCGCACGGTCGCGAACGCCTATGCCGGGGCGCGGGCGGCGATGGTGTTCTGGGGGATGGGCATCAGCCAGCACGTCCACGGGACCGACAATGCCCGCTGCCTGATCAACCTTGCGCTGATGTGCGGGCAGATCGGGCGGCCGGGGGCGGGGCTGCATCCGCTCAGGGGGCAGAACAACGTGCAGGGCGCCAGCGATGCCGGGCTGATCCCGATGGTGCTGCCGGATTACCAGAGCGTGCGCGACGAGGGCGTTCGGCGGGCCTTCGCGGAGCTTTGGGGGTTCCAGGGCCTCGACCCCGAACCGGGGCTGACGGTGACCGAGATCCTCGATGCCGTCCATGCCGGGCTGGTCCGGGGCATGTACGTGCTGGGCGAGAACCCGGCCATGTCGGACCCCGACGTGGCCCATGCCCGCGCGGCGCTGGCGAAGCTCGATCACCTGGTGGTGCAGGACATCTTCCTGACCGAGACGGCGATGTTCGCGGATGTGGTCCTGCCGGCGGCGGCCTTCTACGAGAAGGCCGGGACCGTGACCAACACCAACCGGCAGGTGCAGATGGGCCGACCGGCCGTGCCCCCGCCGGGGGAGGCGCGGCCCGACTGGGAGGTGACGGTGGCCTTGGCGCGGCGGCTGGGGCTCGACTGGCGCTATGGCCATCCGCGCGAGGTCTTCGCCGAGATGGCGGCTGGGATGCCGAGCCTGGCCAACATCACCTGGGAGCGGCTGGAGCGTGAGGGGGCGGTGACCTATCCCAGCCACGGGCCGGACGATCCCGGCCAGCCGATCGTCTTCGGCGAGGGCTTCCCCCGGCCCGGCGGCCGCGCGCGGTTCTCGCCGACCTCCGTGCGCCCGCCCGACGAGGTGCCGGATGCCGACTATCCGATGATCCTGACCACCGGGCGGCAGCTGGAGCACTGGCATACCGGTGCCATGACCCGGCGGGCGTCGGTGCTGGACGCCATGGAGCCCGAGGCCAGCTGCTCGCTGCATCCCGCGACGCTGGGCGCGCTCGGCGTGGCAGCCGGCGACCCGGTGCGCCTGACCACCCGCCGCGGCACGATCACGCTGATGGCACGGGCCGACCGCGCGATGGCCCGCGACATGGTGTTCGTGCCCTTCGCCTATGTGGAGGCGGCGGCGAACCTCTTGACCAACCCCGCCGTCGACCCCGACGGCAAGATCCCCGAATTCAAGTTCTGCGCCGTGCGGGTGGAGGCGGTAGGGAGAGAGCCGGCGGACCCCCCGAGGCCCATGACGCCGGCATAGGTTCGGGAGACCGCGCAAGGCGGCGCCATCGCTGCCGCGCCATGGTCCCGCTTGCGTCGATCGTCGGTCGCGGCCGGGCCTGAGATGTCGCGCCCGGGGGATGGCGGCGTGTGGCTGGAAGCTCGGGCTCGGTCGGGGTCGAAGGGACTTGGGCGCCCCTCACTGCGGCATGATCCTGCGCCAGCACCCACAGCGGCGAAACGAATTGACGCCGGGCGGGCGGATCGCCCTATACTCTGCCGGCAGCCCCAAGGGCGGCGGGCCGGTAACGTCCGGCGAAGAGGAGGTGCATTACTTGCAAGCCACGGCTTCGCCATCGCAGGGCGCGATGGCCTCGATCCCGGCGCTTCTGGCGCGCAACGCGGCCGAGTTCGGCGCGGCACCTGCCTATCGCGAGAAGGATCTGGGCATCTGGCAGGCCTGGACCTGGGCGGAAGCCGCGGCCGAGGTGGAGGCCGTGGCGCTTGGCCTCTTGAGCCTCGGCGCCGCGCCGGGAGACCACGTGGCGGTGATCGGCCGCAACCGCCCGGCGCTTTACTGGGCGATGGTCGCGGCGCAGCGTGTGGGGGCGATCCCGGTGCCGCTCTACCAGGACGCGGTGGGCGAGGAGATCGCCTATGTGCTTGACCATTGCGGCGCGCGGTTCATCGTGGCCGGCGACCAGGAGCAGGTCGACAAGGTGGTCGAGGTGCAGGACCAGCTGACCGGGCTGGACCATGTGATCTACCTCGATACCCGAGGCATGCGGAAATACGACCACGCCCGGTTGACCTCCTTCGCCGATCTGCAGGCGCAGGGCCGCGCGGCGCGGGACGATCTGATGCCGGAGCTGACCCGGCGGACGGACGCGCTTGGCCCTGGCGACACCTGCGTGATGCTCTACACCTCCGGGACGACCGGCAAGCCGAAGGGCGTGGTGCTGTCGAACGCCAACATCGTCGAGACCTCGCGGCATTCCGCGGAATTCGACGGCCTGCGGCGGTCGGACGAGGTGCTGGCCTATCTGCCCATGGCCTGGGTGGGAGATTTCATCTTCTCCATCGGTCAGGCGATGTGGTGCGGCTTCTGCGTGAACTGCCCCGAGAGCGCCGACACTGTGATGCACGACCTGCGCGAGATCGGACCGACCTATTACTTCGCGCCGCCGCGGGTGTTCGAGATGCAGCTGACCGACGTGACGATCCGGATGGAGGACGCCAGCCGGCTGAAGCAGGGGCTGTTCCGGCATTTCATGGCGGTGGCGCGGCGGGTGGGGCCGGCGATCCTGGACGGCAGGCCGGTGTCGTTCGGGGACCGGATGGCCTACCGGCTGGGGGATCTGCTTGTCTACGGGCCGCTGAAGAACACGTTGGGATTCAGCAGGGTACGGGTTGGCTATACGGCCGGGGAGGCGATCGGGCCGGAGATCTTCGACTTTTACCGGAGCCTCGGGATCAACCTCAAGCAGCTTTACGGGCAGACGGAGGCGAGCGTCTTCATCACCCAGCAGCCGGACGGGGAGGTGCGGTCGGACACGGTGGGCGTGCCGAGCCCCGGGGTGGAGCTGCGGATCGCCGAGAGCGGGGAGGTGTTCTATCGCTCGGCGGGAACGTTCCAGAGCTACTACAAGAACCCGGAGAGCACGGACTCGACCAAGGACGCGGAGGGCTGGGTGGCGACGGGGGATGCCGGGTTCATCGAGGCGGAGACCGGGCACCTGCGGATCATCGACCGGGCCAAGGACGTGGGGAAGATGGCCGATGGCAGCCTGTTTGCGCCGAAGTACGTTGAAAACAAACTGAAATTCTACTCCGACATCCTCGAGGCGGTGGTCTTCGGGAACGGGCGGGAGATGTGCACGGCCTTCATCAACATCGATCTACAGGCGGTGGGCAACTGGGCGGAGCGCAACAACATCTCGTATGCCAGCTACCAGGAGCTGGCGGGGCATCCGCAGGTTCTGGCGTCGATCCAGAGCCATGTGGCGGCGGTGAACGAGAGCGTGGCGCAGGACGACATGCTGTCTGGCTGTCGGGTGCACCGGTTTCTGGTGCTTCACAAGGAGCTGGACGCGGACGACGGCGAGCTGACCCGCACCCGCAAGGTGAGACGGCGGATCATCGAGGAGAAGTATGAAGATCTGATCAACGCGCTCTACGATGGGTCGAGCCGGGTCTCGACCGTGACCGAAGTGACCTATGAGGACGGGCGCAAGGGCAGCATCAAGGCGACGCTGGAGATCCGCGATGTGATCGCGGGCCCGGACCGCCGGATGGCGGCGGAATGAGCGGACGGCGCGCGACGCTCGCCCTGCGGGCCTCGCCCCGCCCACCGTCCCTTTGGGCCGTCTTTCAATGGGTTGGCCTATGAACGACATGGGGCGGGCGGGCCATGTGACCGAGGACGGGCGCACCATCGGCGGCAGGCTGATGGAGCTGCGCAACATCACCCTGCGGTTCGGGGGGGTGACGGCCATCGAGGACATCTCCTTCGACATCCTGGAGGGCGAGATCCGCGCGATCATCGGGCCGAACGGCGCCGGAAAGTCGAGCATGCTCAACGTTATCAGCGGGTTCTACACGCCGAGCGAGGGCGAGGTCTGGTTTCGGGGCGAGAAGCGCGGGCGGCTGAAACCGCACCGGGTGGCGCGCCTGGGCATCGCGCGGACGTTCCAGAACATCGCGCTTTTCGACGGGATGAGCGTGCTCGACAACATTATGACCGGGCGGCTGACGCATATGAAGGCGAGCCTTCTGGATCAGGCGATCTGGTGGGGGAAGGCGGAGCGGGAGGAGACCGAGAACCGCCGCAAGGTCGAGGAAATCATAGATTTCCTGGAGATCGAGCGAATCCGCAAGACGCCGGTGGGGCGGCTACCTTACGGATTGAAGAAGCGGGTAGAGCTGGCCCGGGCGCTGGCGGCGGAGCCGAAACTGCTGCTGCTCGACGAGCCGATGGCCGGTATGAACGTCGAGGAGAAGGAGGACATGAGCCGCTTCATCCTTGATGTGAATGACGAATTCGGCACCACCATCGCGTTGATCGAGCACGACATGGGGGTTGTGATGGACCTTTCCGACAGGGTCGTGGTGATGGATTACGGCCGCAAGATCGGCGACGGGACGCCGAAGGAAGTGCGCGGCAACCAGGCGGTGATCGACGCATATCTGGGGGTGGCGCATGACTGAAATGGGCGTCTTGCAAGTGTCGGCGTTCGGTCGGCCTTCGGTCGGCCTTGTGTCGGACCCCTGCGCGCGCAGGTTTGCGGTGAACGCAACGGGCGCGGAGGTCGTTGGGCTGTCTTACAGGACAGGAGACGCGACGATGGACTGGACGAAGAAGACGCTGGCCGAGGTTCTGGGCGAGGACCGGCCGATCCCGGACTACATGGCCGACAAGGTGGCGAAGTTCACCGCCGAGGATCTGGACGAGCTGCGCCGGAACGAGCGCGAGGCGGCTTTGGGCGCCTTCGCCCGGGTGGCGCGGCAATCGCGCGACGCGCGCGGCGGCGGCCTTGGCGAGGGTGCCGGGCGCCCGGCCTACGTGGAGGGCGACATCGAATGGGGCCTGCGGGCCGCGGCCTCGGCCCTGGAGGCGGTGCCGGCGGGCGAGCGCAGCGAGAAGGCGACCGACCTGCTCGCCGCGTGCGAGTGCCCCACCGCCACCGGCCCGAACCCCGGGATCGACCCCCGCACCGTGGGGAAAAAGCATGGCTGACCGCCGCCCGACCGAAAGGGATATGGATGCCTGAACAGTTGCTCTTCGCCATGGAGGTGATGCTGAACGGCTTGATGGCGGGCGTGATGTACGCGCTCGTGGCGCTGGGCTTCGTGCTGATCTTCAAGGCGTCGGGCATCTTCAACTACGCGCAGGGGGTCATGGCGCTGTTCGCCGCGATGACGCTGGTGGGCTTCCAGAACGGCCAAATCCCCTTCGCGCACCTGATCAACGAGATCTTCGGCACCGACATCCACTATTTCGGGTGGGAGCTGCCGGCGCTGGTGGCGATCGTGCTGACGGTGCTGGTGATGATCGCGCTGGCGATCCTGATCGAGCGGTTCGTGCTGAAGCATCTGGTGAACCAGGAGCCGATCATCCTTTTCATGGCGACCATCGGGCTAGCCTATTTCCTGGAAGGCGTCAGCGACCTAATGTGGGGGTCCGAGATCAAGACGCTGGACGTGGGCCTGCCGCAGGGGATCAACGACACCGTGGACCGCCTGACGTTCGACGCGCTGGGCTATGGCTTCTTCATCGACAACCTCGACCTCGTGGCGACGGTGATCGCGATCCTGCTGGTGACCGCGCTGATCCTTTTCTCGCAATACACCAAGCAGGGGCGCGCCTTGCGCGCGGTGGCGGACGACCATCAGGCCGCGCTTTCGGTGGGGATCAGCCTGCGCTTCATCTGGGTGCTCGTCTGGTCCATCGCCGGCTTCGTGGCGCTGGTCGCGGGCATCATGTGGGGCGCGAAATCGGGGGTTCAGTTCTCGCTCAGCCTGATCGCGCTGAAGGCGCTGCCGGTGCTGATGCTGGGCGGCTTCACCTCGATCCCCGGCGCCATCGTGGGCGGGCTGATCATCGGGGTCGGCGAGAAGCTGTTCGAGTTCCTGATCGGCCCGATGGTGGGCGGGGCCACGGAGAACTGGTTCGCCTACGTGCTGGCGCTGCTGTTCCTGGTGTTCCGGCCGCAGGGGCTATTCGGCGAGCGGATCATCGAGCGTGTGTAGCGCGAGGGGCCCGGCATGAGGCGCGCGGCCTCGGGGCTGCTGAGCGTGGCGGGCCTGCTTTCGCTGGCCGCCGCGGTGACGCTTGCGGGCGAGGCGGGGCCTGCGGGGCGCGTCTGGCATTGGGAGCGGCTGCTGGGCGGGATCGGCGGCGCGCTGATCTGTTTCATCGGGGCGGGCCTGCTCGGCCGGCCGGGGGGAGGCTGACATGCTCTATCGCGAAGCGGGCGACTTCAAGACGAGCTACCGGGGCGACGGGCAGACCTTTCCCATCGCGTTCGACCGCTGGCGCTACTATGCGCTGATGGCGGTGGCGGTGGGCGTGGTGCCGTTCCTGGTGGACGACTACTGGGCCAACGCGGTGCTTCTGCCGGTGCTGATCTGGGCGATCGCCGCCATCGGGCTGAACGTGCTGGTGGGCTATTGCGGGCAGGTGAGCCTTGGCACCGGCGGGTTCATGGCCGTGGGCGCCTATGCCTGCTACAAGCTGATGACGGGCTTTCCGGACCTCAACATCGCGTTCTGCGTGATCCTCTCGGGCGGGATCACGGCCGCCGTGGGCATGGTCTTCGGCCTGCCCAGCTTGCGGATCAAGGGGTTCTACCTGGCGGTGGCGACGCTGGCGGCGCAGTTCTTCCTGGTGTGGCTGTTCAACAAGGTCTCGTGGTTCTACAACTATTCGGCCTCGGGGCAGATCAGCGCGCCGGAGCGGACGCTTTTCGGCGTGGCGATCACCGGAGCGAGCGCGCCGGCCTGGGCGACCTATCTGTTTTGCCTGGCGTTCCTGTTCGCCACCGCCTGGGCGGCGCGGAACCTCACGCGGGGCAATCTGGGCCGCAGCTGGATGGCGATCCGCGACATGGACATCGCCGCCGAGATCATCGGGGTGAACCCCTTGCGCGCCAAGCTGACGGCCTTCGGGGTGTCGTCGTTCTTCGTCGGCATCGCGGGGGCGCTGTTCTTCGCGGTCTATCTCGGCGCCGTCGAGGTGGGCGAGGCGTTCGGCATCCAGAAATCGTTCCTGGTGCTCTTCATGATCATCATCGGGGGCCTGGGTTCGATCTTCGGGTCCATCGCGGGGGCGGCCTTCATGGTGCTGCTGCCGGTGCTTCTGAAGAACATCCTGACCGGCGGCCTCGGCTGGGACACGGCGCTGGCGGCGCATTTCGAGTTCGTGATCGTGGGCGCGCTGATCGTGGGCTTCCTGATCGCTGAGCCGCACGGGCTGGCGCGGCTTTGGGACCTGGCGAAGGAAAGGCTGCGCACGTGGCCGTTTCCGTACTAGATTGACCGTATAACCGGGCAGGACACCCGGACATATCCGATGGGAGGAGACGACATGAGACTAGGTACCTTGGCCCTTGCGGGGGTCCTGGCGACGGGCGCCGCGCAGGCCGATCTGGTGTTTCCGGATCTGAGCTACCGCACCGGCGCCTATGCGGCCGGCGGCATCCCGTTCAGCGACGGGTATCAGGATTACTTCACGCTGCTGAACGAGCGCGACGGCGGGATCGGCGGCGTGATGACCCGGGTGATCGAGTGCGAGACCGCCTACAACACCGAGAAGGGCGTGGAGTGCTATGAGGCGACCAAGGGCGAGGGCGCGCTGATCTACCAGCCGCTCTCGACCGGGATCACCTATCAGCTGATCCCCAAGGTGCAGGCCGACGGCATCCCGCTGCACACGATGGGCTACGGGCGGACGAGCGCCGCGAACGGCAAGGTGTTCGGCAACGTATTCAACTATCCGGCGAACTACTGGGACGCGGCGAGCGTGGCGATCAAGTACCTGCTGGAGGAGAACGGCGGCGATCTGGGCGGCAAGAAGATCGCGCTGGTCTATCACAACAGCGCCTACGGCAAGGAGCCGATCCGGACGCTGGAGGAGCTGGCCGAGAAGCACGGCTACGAGCTGAGCACGCTGGCGGTGGACCATCCCGGCCAGGAGCAGAAGAGCCAGTGGCTGCAGATCCGCCGGGAGCGGCCCGACTACGTGCTGATGTGGGGCTGGGGCGTGATGAACCAGGTCGCCGTTCAGGAGGCGGCCAACATCCGGTTCCCGATGGAGAACTTTATCGGCAACTGGTGGGCCGGCGCCGAGCACGACGTGATGCCGGCGGGCATGGCGGCGGACGGCTACAAGGCGCTGAACATGAACCGGGTGGAGCCGCTGCCGGTCTTCGACGAGATCCGCGAGATGGTGGTGGATGCCGGCCTGGCGGCCGGTGACGGCAGCAACGTGGGTTCGGTGCTCTACACGCGCGGGATGTATGCCGCGATGCTGGCGGCCGAGGCGGCGAAGAAGGCACAGGAGATCAGCGGGGTCGCCGAGATCGACGCGGGCATGATGCGCGACGGGATGGAGGCGCTGGAGATCACCGAGGCGATGATGGCGGAGCTGGGGATGCCGGGGATCGGCCCGGAATTCAGCGTGAGCTGCGAGGATCACGGCGGCTCCGGCATGGGGCTGGTGCAGCAGTGGAACGCCGGCGAGGGCACCTGGGAGGTGCTGACGGACTACATCGCGCCGGACGACGACGTGATCGACCCGCTGGTGATCGAGGACAGCGAGGCGTTCGCGGCGGAGAACGGCATCGAGATGCGCTGCGGCAGCGCCAGTTGAGGCCGAGGGTGGGGGGCCCGCCCCCCCACCCCTTTTTGCGCTGGCGCGCGGGACGCCCTGCGCGCCGGTGATCCATCGACCGAGGGAACCGCCATGCTGGACGAACGCGGGCCCGGGACGGCCGAGGCCGTGACCGAGACCCTGCTCGAGGTCACCAATATCGAGGTGATCTACAACTCCGTCATCCTGGTGCTGAAGGGCGTGAGCCTGACTGTGCCGCGGGGCGGGATCACCGCGCTGCTGGGCGGCAACGGCGCGGGCAAGACGACCACGCTGAAGGCGATCAGCAACCTTCTGCAGTCCGAGCGCGGCGCGGTGACCAAGGGCGCTATCCTCTATCGCGGCACACCGGTGCAGGACCTGAGCCCGGCGGAACTCGTGAGCCGCGGCGTGGTGCAGGTGATGGAGGGGCGGCACTGCTTCGAGCATCTGACGGTGGAGGAGAACCTGCTGACCGGTGCCTATACGCGCAAGGACGGCCGGGGCGCCGTCGCGGCGAGCCTCGAGAAGGTCTATGGCTACTTCCCGCGGCTGAAGGAGCGGCGGGGGAGCCAGGCGGGCTACACCTCGGGCGGCGAGCAGCAGATGTGCGCCATCGGCCGGGCGCTGATGGCGGCACCCGAGACGATCCTGCTGGACGAGCCCTCGATGGGTCTGGCGCCGCAGCTGGTGGAGGAGATCTTCGGGATCGTGAAGGACCTCAACGAGCGCGAGGGCGTGAGTTTCCTTCTGGCCGAGCAGAACACCAACGTGGCGCTGCGTTTCGCGCATTACGGCTATATTTTGGAGAGCGGCCGGGTGGTGATGGACGGGCCGGCGGCGAGCCTGCGGGAGAACCCGGACGTGAAGGAATTCTACCTCGGGATGGCCGACGAGGGGCGCAAGTCGTTCCGGAACGTGCGCAGCTACCGGCGGCGCAAGCGCTGGCTGAGCTGAGGGCGGCGCCGGTCGCCCGATCGGGGAGCGGTGGCTGAAGCCGGGGGCGGGAGCGGGGGCCAGCCCCCGCACCCCCGGGATATTTATGGAACATCGAAGGACGGGGCCGGCCATGGGGCATTGGGACGAGCTGGAGACGCGGAAGGCCGGCGCGCGGGAGGCCTCGCTTTTCGGGTGCCTGCCGGCGCAGGTGGCGGCGGCGCGGGCGCTGCCGGGGAACGCCGCGCGGCTGGCCGGGGTCGACGCGGAGGCGGTGACGGACCGGGCGGCGCTGGCGCGGCTGCCGGTGCTGCGCAAGGCGGAGCTGGCTGAGGCGCAGCGGGCGGCGCCGCCCTTCGGCGGGCTGGCGGCGGCGCCCGGAAGCTTCGCGCATGTGTTCCAATCGCCGGGGCCGATCTACGAGCCCGGGCAGGTCAGCCGGGACTGGTGGCGGCTGGGGCGCTTCCTGCACGCGGCCGGGGTGGGCCCGGGCGACATCGTGCAGAACTGTTTCGGATATCATCTGACGCCGGCGGGGATGATCTTCGAGAACGGCGCGCGGGCGGTGGGGGCCGCCGTGCTGCCGGCGGGGACCGGGCAGACCGATCTGCAGGTGCGCGCGGCGGCGGATGTGGGCTGCACCGTCTATGCGGGAACGCCGGATTTCCTGAAGGTCATCCTTGACCGGGCGGACGAGACGGGCGTGCGGCTGGCCATCACCCGGGCGGTGGTTTCCGGGGGCGCGCTTTTTCCGGCGCTGCGGCAGGCCTATGCGGAGCGGGGGATCGCCTGCCTGCAATGCTATGCCACCGCGGAGCTGGGGAACGTGGCCTACGAGAGCCCGGCGATGGAGGGGATGATCGTCGACGAGGGCGTGATCGTGGAAATCGTGACGCCCGGCACCGGCGACCCGGTGACGGAGGGCGAGGTGGGCGAGGTCGTGGTGACGCTGCTGACGCCGGACCATCCGCTGATCCGCTTCGCGACCGGCGATCTTTCGGCCGCGCTGCCGGGGGAGAGCCCCTGCGGGCGGACGAACATGCGCATCAAGGGCTGGATGGGGCGTGCCGATCAGGCGACGAAGATCAAGGGGATGTTCGTGCGGCCCGAGCAGGTGGCGGAGCTGATCGCTGCCCACGCCGAGGTGACGCGGGTGCGGGTGCTGGCCCGCCGGGAGGGCGACGCCGACGCGATGCTGGTGCGCCTCGAGAGCCCGGGGGGGGCGGAGGCCGTGGCGGCCTATGCCGAGAGCGTCGCGCGGCTGCTGAAGCTGCGGGGCGACATCGAGGTGGTGCCGCCGGGGAGCCTGCCGGCGGACGGCGTGGTGATCGAGGACACGCGGCGCTACGACTGAGGCGTTCACGCATCCGTGATGATCCGAGGCTATCGATTTGTGGTTGCCGCTGCGTTGCATACTCAACCTACGGGAGGAGACACCATGGAACGCGGTTGCCTGACGGCCGGACTTCTGGCCGGAACGATCATCTGGGGGGTGCCGGCGGCGGCCGCCGACATCGCCGTGCTGATCGACAATGCGGAGGTGCGGGCCGATGCGCGGGCTGTCGACACGCTAGCCGAGAGCTTGGGCGCCTGGGAGGTGTATCGCCGCGACGGCGCCGATCTGGAGGCGATGGCGCAGGTGCTCGGCGAGGTCTCGCGCCGGCTGAGCGATGCGGACCGGCTGCTGCTGGTCTTCGCCGGGCCGGTGCGGACGGATGGCCGCGCGACATGGCTGATCCCGGAGGATTTCGCGGCCGGGCCGAATGGCGGCGCGCGGATCGCGGCGGAGACCGGCGCGGTGCGGCTCGACCTTCTGACGGATCTGGCGGGTGGCGTGCCGGGGCGCGCGGCGGTGATCGTGGCGCAATCGGGGGGCGGCGGCCCGGCGGGCCTGCAGGACGGGATCGGCGATCCGGACCTGCCGCAGGGGGTGTTGCTGCTATCCGGCGCGGCGGACGATGCCTTGCCGCAGATCGCCGAGCGGCTGCTGACGGGTGACCGCGATGCGGCGGCGGCGCTGGACGGGATCCGGGATGTGACCGTGCGGGGTTTCGCGTCGCCGGACATGGGGTTCGGGGCGGCGACGGCGGCGGCCGCGCCTCAGGCGGCGGTGCAGCCGGCGGCGGCGCCGGAAGCGCCCGCGGCTCCGCGCTCCGATGCGGAGCGGGCCGAGGCGGCCGAGACGGCGCTGGCGCTCGACCAGTCGCAGCGACGGCTGGTGCAGGAGCGGCTGACCGTTCTGGGCTACAGCACGCGCGGGATCGACGGGATCTTCGGTGCCGGAACGCGGGCGGCGGTGACGGCCTGGCAAGAGCGCGAGGGGCTGTCGGCGACAGGTTTCCTGACGGAGCGCCAGTTGGGTCTGCTGGAGCGACAGGCCGAGACGCGCAGCGCCGAGATGGCCGCGGAAGCGGAGGCAACGAAGCGCGCCGAGGAAGCGGCGGATGCGGCCTTCTGGCGGACCACCGGGGCGAACGGACGGGCGTCGGACCTGCGCGCCTATCTGGACCGCTATCCGCAGGGCATCTATTCCCAGGAAGCGCGCGCCGCGCTTGACGGACTGGAGGCGGAAGACCGCGCCACGGCCGCCGAGAGCGACCGGCGGGCCTGGGACCAGGCGCAGGGCGGCGACGACGTGGAGGCCTATCGCCAGTATCTGGCGGAGCAGCCCAGCGGGGCCTTCGCCGGCCAGGCCGAGGCGCGGATCGCGGAGCTGACCCGGGCACCCGGCGAGGCGCAGGCGCTGGCCGATGCCGAAGCGCGGGAGGCGGGCATGGGCCTTGGCTCCGGCAGCCGGGCGCTGATCGAGGGGCAGCTTGCCGCATTGGGCTACGATGTGGGCGCGCAGGACGGCACGTTCGATGGGCAGGCTCGGGGCGCGATCGAGGCGTTCCAGGCAGAGCGCGGCCTTGGCGCCACCGGCTATGTGGACCAGGCGACCGTGCAGGCGCTGATCGTGGCCTCGCTGGGCCTGCGCTGACACGGGCGCGCCCGGCTCACACAGCCTGATGGCCCCCCGCCCGGATCGCGGCGGGGGGCCCGTTTGCCTGATTTGAAGCGCCGGGGGGCGCGGCCATGGAACGGGACCCCGTAAAGTGTTTGTTAAAGCTTTTCTGCCGATAGTTCCGTGGGGGCAATCGGGAAGTCGGCATGGTGACAGACGAGACGCGCGATGCGGATAACGATCCGCCGCCGCCCGATAGAGGCGACGACCGAAGCGTGCTCGACATGGCGCAGGATCTCCGGGCGGGCCGGATCGAGCTTGCGGCGCATGCATTCCGAGCCGACCAGCTGGCGTCGCCGACGGTGATCTGGAACCCCAACCGGGCCGACGTGCGTAACCCGATCCTTGGAAACGCGCACACCGTCATGCGCGCTGCGATGAATGCGGCTGGCGAGGTGCCGCAGGACTTCGTCGACAGCGAGGAATTCGAGGGCCTGAAAGGCTGGGCGATGATCCTCGACCCCTTGGAGGGCGTGCCGGACTATCGCTATCGCTTCTACGGTCCCAATATCGCGGATGCCTACGGCCAGGATCTGACCGGAGAGCGCACCAGCACGATCGGCGGGCCGGTGTCGATCTTTTTCCGGGCGCTCTACGTCGCAGCGCGGGCGCGCGGCGCCTGGGTGAAGAGCATCCATCAGCCGCCCCAACGCATCTTCGTGAGCGCCTGGAGGCGGCTCGTCGTGCCATTGGCGCCTACACCGGGCCGCGATCCCGCAATGGCGCCGCTGCTGTGCTTCAATGTGGCCGACAACGACCTGCGCGCGGGGCTGGAAGCCTTGCCCGATCCGGTGCTGGTGGTGGACGACGACAAGCGGGTGCGGGTGGCCAACCGGGCGGCCCGGCTGGCATTCGCGCAGGACGCGCCGATGTCGGCAACAATGACCCTGAACGCATTCGTGGGCGCACCGGTGCCCCTGCCGCATTCCCCGGAGGAATTGATGCGCCGCGGTGGCCCGAAGCTCGACAGGGTCGTCTCCGTCCGCGGCAGCATGATCGTGACGCTGGCGATCAACGTCGGCGCGACGCTCTACCGCGACACGCCGGTCTACGTGATCTCGATCCGGATCGAGTGAGTGTGGCGGGGAGGGCGGCCGTGTTTTCGCCCGCCCCGCCGCCGGCTCACTAGAGCCACGGAGGCCATCGGTCACAAAGCTGTCAGCCGTGGGGGGTCCTCGGCCTCGGGGTTCACCAGCTCGTCACGCCCGGGGGTCTTCGGCCGCGGGGTCCGTCAGCCGTGGCGCGCCTGCAGAAGTGGCGCGCCTTCAATTGTGGCGCACCTTCAGACGTGGCGGGCCTTGAGCCGCGGCGGGCTTTCAGCCATGGGGTCCGTCAGCCGTGGCGGGCCTTCAGCCCTGGCGGGCCTTGAAGCGCGGCTGGGTCTTGTTGATGACGTAGACGCGGCCCTTGCGGCGCACCACGCGGCAATCGCGGTGACGGCTCTTGAGCGAGCGAAGCGAGTTTCTGACCTTCATCGGTCTTCTCCTGTCGGTCGCGGCGCTGTCTGGCGGCGCGGATACGTTGACCCCGGCTTGCAGGGCGCGATGGCGGCGGCCAAGCGGGGCCGGATTCTCTGCGGTCGCATTCGAACGGCCGCGTGGTGGGCGGTACTGGGATCGAACCAGTGACCCCTACGATGTCAACGTAGTGCTCTACCGCTGAGCTAACCGCCCGATCCCGACGATGCCCGCCACCCCGGCGCCCGGAAACGGGCAGGGGCGCGGAGGGCTCCGCGATGGTGGAGGGTGCATAAAAGGATTGCTCCGAGGGTTCAAGAGGGTTTTGCGGGTTCGCCAAACCCGCCTATATGGTCGGACGTTCGGGCGGAGGTTTCGATTGTCCCATGACTTGATCCGGCCCCGCCTTGCGGTCAGCGGCACGGTCTTCGCCTCGCCGCACAGCGGGCGCGAGTATCCGCAGGCCTTCCTCGATGCGTCGGTTCTGGATGCGCGCGCGATCCGTTCCTCGGAGGACGCGTTCGTGGACGAGCTGATCGGTGCCGCGCCGGCGCTCGGCGTGCCGCTGGTGCTGGCGCGGGTGCCGCGGGCCTATGTGGACCTGAACCGCGCGGCGGACGAGCTGGACCCGGCGCTGGTGGAGGGCGCGCGACGCTCGGCGATGAACCCGCGGATCACCTCGGGGCTGGGCGTGGTGCCGCGGGTGGTGGCGAACGGCCGGGCGATCTATGCGGGCAAGCTGCCGCTGGCCGAGGTCCTGCGGCGGCTGGAGCGGCACTGGCACCCCTATCACGCGGCGCTGCGGGGCCTGTTGGCGGAGCAGGCCGAGGCATTCGGGCGGGCGATCCTGATCGATTGCCATTCGATGCCGCACGAGGCCATCGAGGGCACCCTGCCGCGCTCCGGGCGGTTGCCCGACGTGGTGCTTGGCGACCGCTTCGGCGCGGCGGCGGACCCCGAGGTTGTGGAGGCGATCGCGGCGGCCTTCGCCGACGAGGGCCTTGTGGTGGCGCGCAACGCGCCCTTCGCGGGGGCCTACATCACCCAGGCGTACGGGCGGCCCTCGCAAGGGTGGCACGTGGTGCAGATCGAGCTGGACCGGGCGCTCTACATGGACGAGGCGCGGCTTGAGAAACGGGCGGATTTCCCCGCCGTGCAGGCGATGATGACGCGGGTGATGGCCCGGGTCGTGGATCTGGGGCGCAGCCGGCTGCCGCTGGCGGCGGAGTAGGGGGCTCACCCCCCGCGGGCGCCCCCAGGCGGAGGCGCCGCGGGGGCGCGCGACCTGCTCGGGCTTGTTCGGCGCGCCTCAACGCAAAGACCGCCCCTTTACGATCGCGCCCTCGCCGAACCGGGCGCGGATCGCGTCCGTCGCGCGCTCTGCCCCGGCGCGGGCCGCGGCGCCGGGGTCGAGCAGGTCTGCCGACAGATCCGCATCGGCCGCGGTGCAGAGCTGCGAGAGCCCCACGCCGATCAGCCGGAACGGCCCCGGATCGGGGGTCTGGTCGAAGAGCGCGCGGGCCTCGCGGTAGAGCGTGTCGGCAAGCTGGGTGGGCTGGCGCAGGGCGTGGCGGCGGGAGATCAGCGAGTGGTCGGCGCGCTTGAGCTTGAGCGTGGCCACGTGGCCGGCCAGCCCCTTCTCCTTGGCGCGCCCGGCGACCTTTTCCGACAGGCGCCAGAGATGCCCGTCGAGCCGCGAGAGCTCGGCGGTGTCGCTGCCGAAGGTGGTCTCGTTGCTGATGGATTTTACCCGGCCGCGCCCGTCGACGCGCCGCTTGTCCTCGCCGCGGGCCAGATGCCACAGGCGTTCGCCCATGGAGCCGAAGCGGGCGTGCAGGTCGCGCCGCTCCCAGCGGCGCAGATCGGCGAAGGTGCGGATGCCGGTCTTCTCCAGCGCTTCCTGGGTCGCCGCGCCGACGCCCCAGATCAGCCGCACCGGCTGGTCCTCAAGGAAGCTCGCGGTATCGGCCCGCCCGATCACCGAGAAACCGCGCGGCTTGTCGAGATCCGAGGCGACCTTGGCGAGGAACTTGTTGTGGCTGAGCCCGATGGAGCCGCTCAGCCCCAGCTCCGCCTGCATCCGCGCCAGGAGGCGGCCCAGCATCACGGCGGGCGGGGCGCCGTGCAGGCGTTCGGTGCCGGTGAGGTCGAGGAACGCCTCGTCAAGCGAGAGGGGTTCGACCGCGGGGGTCAGGTCGTCCATCATCGCGCGGATGGCGCGCGAGGCCTCCACATAGGCGGGGAAGCGGGGGCGTACCACGGTCGCCTCGGGGCAGAGCCTGAGGGCCTGGAACATCGGCATCGCCGAGCGCACCCCCTTCAGCCGCGCGATGTAGCAGGCCGTGGTGACCACCCCGCGGGTGCCGCCGCCAACGATGACCGGCTTGTCGCGCAGGGACGGGTCGTCGCGCTTCTCGACGGAGGCGTAGAAAGCGTCGCAATCCATGTGGGCGATGGAGAGCTGGAGGAGCTCGGGGTGGCGCGCGAGGCGCGGCGAGCGGCAGGCGGGGCAGCGGGCGCCGGGCCCGGTGCTTGGCCCCGTGCTTGGCCCCGTGCTTGACCCCGTGCCGGGATCGAATGTGGCGAGGCAATCGCGGCAGAGGGCTGGCATGGTTCGGGTCCGGCCTTCGGGGGGCCTGTGGCGGCCATGGCTGAAGTCTAGCAGGGGGACGGGGGGCAGGCCAGCATCGGCGGCGCGCTCAGCGGTCGAGGTGGAGCAGCACGCCCGTCTTCGGGGGCACGATCGGCGGGGCCGTGGCATCGGGGGTCACCGCCCAGAGGATCGGAGCCTGCAGGCGCAGGCCGCCCGTCGGGGCCTGAAGGTCGGTCAGGACGATCAGGATCGAGGGGGAGAGGGCCGCCGCCGCCGCGAAGAGCGGGGCGAAATCGGTGCCGCCGTCGCGGGGCAGGGGCGTGTCGCGCAGCGTCGCCGCGAGCGCGCCCGGGGCGGGGCGCAGATGCGCGTGGACGACTTCGTCGAAGATCAGCAGGTGCAATTCGGCGCCGCTGCGCCGGCCGATGGCGGCGATCTCGGCCGCGAAGCGCGCCAGCAGCGGCGGGGCGACGGAGCCCGAGGCATCGAGGCCGACGACGATGCGCGGGCGGGGCCGCTGGCGGGCCGGCCCCGGCTCGAAGGGCGGGGCAGGGCGGCCGGCGGCGCGGGCGGCGGCGTCGAGCGCGATCCAGCGCGCCGCGGGGCGGGCGTGGGTCTGCTCGCGCACCGGCATCACGGCGCGGGCGGCGAGGCCCCTCAGGATACGCTCCCAGGGCTGGCGACTTTGGGGGAGGTCGGCCAGGCGGTGGCCGAGGGTGCCGATGCCGCGCCCCGCCAGGCGCCCGTCGCGGAGCGCCCGGGCCAGCCGCTGGCGCCATTCGGCGGCCGGGGCGGAGGCGTCCCCGGCCTCGCCTTCCGCGTTGCCTACAGAGAGATCGGCGGCGAACCCGATCCCGTCGGCATAGGCGCGGGCGGCGTCTTCGGGGCGCGCGGCGTCGCCCCGGAGCCCGGCGCCGGCGGTGTCCTCGTCGCGCTTGCCGGTGCCGCCGCCGCGCCCGGCTCCGCCGCCTTCGGTGAGGCGCAGGTAAAGCGCCTCGGCATCGTAGCGGGCCAGCGCGTCGGCGGCGCTGGCATCCTCGTGGAAGGCCCGCGCCAGAAGCTCCGGCAGGGTCGGGCAGGGCCGCGGCAGGACGTAGCCCGCCGCCATCAGCGCCGAATTGACGATGGCGTCGGCGGCCAGGTTGTAGAGGCCGAGGTCGAAGGCGCCGCCGAGCCGGTCTGTCAATGCCCGGCCCCGCTGGGCGTGGCGCAGGGCGATGTGCAGGACGTGGTGGGCGCAGATGCCCACCTGCTCCGAAAGCGGCAGCGCCTCGAAGGGCGGGGCGTAGCGGATGGTCGTGCCGTCCGTCGCGGCGGGCGGCGCCGGCGGCTCGGCCGCGGCGTCGGCATCGCGGTGGGCGCACCAGAAGCGCGAGGGTGGCGAAGGCGGGGTCGGTCTCGGCCAGCCGTTGCAGCGCGCGGGTCGCCCGGCGGCTGTGGCGCCCCGGCCGCTGCGAAGGTCGGCGCGCCGCCGGGCCAGGCCCGCCGGCGCCTGCCCCGCCGGCGGGCCCGGGTGGGCCTGCGTGGCGATGGCTGCCGGCGTCCGAGGTGCCGCTGGCCTTCGCGGTCGCCGCGGGTCCCGGCGCGCCGCCGGCTACCAGTGGGCCGCCGGTCTTCGGGACCCCGACGGTTTCTGGCGAACCGCCGGCTTCCGACGTGTCGCTGACGCGCGTGGCACCGCCCGCCGCTGCCCCGCCCGCCGGCCTCGGGGACTTGGGGTTTCCCGGCGCGCCGCCCGCCATCTCAGGCCAGCCCCGCCGCCTGTCGTTCTTCCGCGTAGTCGCGGTAGGCCGGGGCGTCGAGGAAGGCGTCTTCCAGCCCCAGGGCCAGGCCGCGCGCGATCAGCACCTCGAAGCCGTGGGTGGTGAGCTCGGCGAGCGGCAGGCGCGGGAGCGCGGGGTCGCTGCGCAGGGCCGGCAGCCGGGCGATGTCGGCCGCGATCTCGACGATCCGCGCCACGTTGCCGGCATCGAGCGTGCCCGCCAGCCCATAGACCAGCGCATGCAGGCCGTGCAGCGTCGCCGGGTAGAGCGGCGGGCGGGCGGCGCGGAGGGTGGCAAGCATCTCGTCCACCCGCACGGTCGCGGCGATGTCCTCGGCCACGAGCGCGAATTCCGCCGCGACCGCCTCGCCCACCGATCCCGCGATCATCACGTCGCGCTGGCGGCGATCGGGGATGGCCCGCAGGATGGCGCTGACCCGCTCCCACGAGCGCGGCGTCGCGGCGATCAGCTCACCGCGCGCCATGGCGGGCTCGGTCTGTTCCAGCAGATCGGGGCGGGTGCGGATGAAGGCGATCACCGCCGGGTGCAGGCCGCGCGGCATGGCGTAGTTGTCGAGCCAGTCGGCCGCGCCCGCCTCGACCGCCAGGTGGATCAGCCTGTCGGACAGGCCCGTTCCCATCTCGTAGGCCACCGCGCCATCCTCGGCCGCGTTGCCCGCGGCGACGACCAGCACGTTGTCGGGCAGGGCATGGCGGCCCACCCGGCGCTCCTGCAGCAGCCCGTAGACTGTGGGCTGCAGGTGCGGCGCCGCGGCCGTCAGCTCGTCGAGGAACAGCACCGCGGGGCGCGCGGGATCGTCCGGCAGGTCTTCGGGGCGGTACCAGACCGTGCGGCCCGCCTCGTGGTCGTAATAGGGCAGGCCGCGCAGGTCCTGCGGCTCGATCGTGGTCAGCCGCAGATCGAAGAGCCGCGCGCCGATCTCGCCGGCCAGCTGGGTCACGATCTGGGTCTTGCCGATGCCGGGCCGCCCGTGCAGCATCCAGGACGCGGTGAGCGTGCCTGCCGCCTGCGCCGCCCAGCCGCTGCGCAGGATCCTCAGCGCCTCGCCCGCCGATACGCTCATCGCGTTCACCGCCATTGCCGCCGGCTCCTCTGTGTCCCGTTCCAGCCTCGGGCCTGCATGTGGCATGATGCGCCGGCATGTCGAGCCGCGACCGCTCCGCATGCCTCCCGCCACCGGCCGGTCATCACGAATGCGCAGCCCACCTTGCCCGGCCGCCCGCCCCGGCCTAGGACAGGGCCAATCCCGCCCCGCCCGGATCACGGCCCAGCCCGGACCTTCCTCCTCATGCCAAACACGCTGCAGTTCCGCACCCCGCGCGTCATCTTCGCCCTGATCGTGCGCGAGATGATGACCACCTATGGCCGGTCCGCGGGTGGCTATATCTGGGCGTTCCTGGAGCCGCTTCTGGGCATCGCGCTGCTCACGCTGGTCTTCGCGCTGGTGATGCGCTCGCCGCCGATGGGCACCAGCTTCGCGCTGTTCTATGCCTGCGGCATCATCCCGTTCATGACCTACATGACCGTGCAGCAGAAGATCGCCCAGTCGATCGGCTTCTCCAGGCAGCTTCTGGTCTATCCAAGGGTGACGTTCTTCGACGCGGTGGCCGCAAGGTTCGTGCTGAACGGGATTACCGAGCTGGTCGTGGCCTACGTGCTGCTGAGCGGCATCCTGATCTTCACCGGCTGGCGGGCGATGCTGGATTTCGGCGAGATCGCGATGTCGCTGGGGCTGGCGCTGCTCGTGGGGCTTGGGGTGGGCTCGCTGAACTGCGTGCTCTTCGCGCTCTATCCCACATGGGCGCGGGTCTGGGCCATCGGCAACCGCCCGATGTTCATCCTCTCGGGTATCTTCTTCATGTACGAGGACGTGCCGCCGGCGTTTCAGAAGATCTTGTGGTGGAACCCGCTGATGCATCTGGTTGGGCTGATGCGCGGCGGGGTGTATCCCACCTACATCAACGATTACGTCTCCGTCCCCTACATCCTCGTGTGGATTCTGGTGCCCGGCACGCTTGGCCTCTTTTTCCTGCGGCGTTATCATCGCAAGATCCTGAACGAACTGTGACCTTCGTGCCGTCTGCCGCGCGCCCCGCGCGCCGCCGCAATTTGCATGCCGGGCGGCCAATGACTAGATTGACGGCGAAACGAGTGCCGGAACCGCCGACGTGACCGCGCCAGACAACGCCGCAGCGAAGAAATCCTCCAGTTCCGAGAAGCCCCGCGGCGCGACAGCGCGCGGTGCCAAAGGCGCTGGAACCGAAGCGCCGCGCAATCTGCCGGCCGAAACGAAGGCCGCGCCCGCTCCCAAGAAGGTCGCCCCCGCGAAGGTGCCGGCAAAGCCTTCGCCCGTCGTCAAGCTTACGGGCATTCCCCCGCAATCGGTGCCGCGGGCGCGGCCGAAGCGGCGCCATCGTCTGCTGATGCTGAGCTTTTTCGTGATGGTGCTGCTGCCGGCGGGGCTGGCGGCGGCCTACCTCTACTTCAAGGCCGAGGACCGCTTCGCCTCCACGGCGGCGTTCTCGGTGCGGCGCGAGGAAGGCACCGGCGCGGCGGATCTGTTTACCGGGCTCGGCAGCCTTGGCATGGGCTCAATGAACACCCCGGATGCCAATATCCTGCACCAGTTCATCCAGTCGCAGGGGATGGTGGAGGCGGCGGATGCCGCGCTTGATCTGCGGAAGATCTACAGCCTTCCCCATAAGACCGATCCGCTCTTCGCATTCGATCCCGCAGGCACGCGCGAGGAGCTGGTGGGGTATTGGGAAAGCGTGGTCTCGTTGATCTTCGAGCCGGATATCGGGCTGATCACGCTGGAGGTTCAGGCCTTCCGCCCCGAGGATGCCCGCGCGGTCGCGCAGTTCGTGCTCGACGAGAGCGCGGCGCTGATCAACGATCTCAGCGCCATCGCCCGCGACGACACGATGCGCCTGGCCCGCGAGGAGCTGGACGAGGCCGGGGCGCGGCTGAAGGAGATGCGGCTGGAGATGTCGAAGTTCCGCGACATCGAGCAGATCGTGGATCCCACGGCCGATCTGGCCGGGCAGATGGGCGTGATCACCGCGCTGCAGCAGAGCCTTGCGGAGGCCATGGTGCGCCGCGACCTGCTGGTCGGCACGACCACCGACGACGATCCGCGCATCCAGCAGGCGGACCGCACCATCGAGGCGGTGCGCGCCCGCATCGCCGACGAGCGCCAGAAGATCGGCGCGGCGCAGGCGGGGGCGGAGGGCGACCCGCTGAGCCGGGTGGTGGGCGCGTACGAGAGCCTCGTGGTCGATCGTGAATTCGCCGAGCAATCCTATCTCGCGGCGCGGGTCGCCTATGAAACTGCCGTGGCCGAAGCCCGCCGCACCAGCCGCTACCTGGCGGTGCACATCCGGCCGACGATGGCCGAAAGCGCCATCTACCCCCGGCGGCTCACCCTTACGGTGGTGGCTACGGTGTTCCTCAGCATGGTCTGGGTGCTCTTCGTGCTGATCGCCTATTCCATCCGGGATCGGCGCTAGGCGATGCCGGCCAAGCGCGGTTTCCGCCCCGGCCCGCGCCCGGCGGCGTGCCCCGCCCGGCGCACTGACGACCGCCCGAATGGGGCGGCGGCCTAGGGCGGGGGCGGCGATGACAAGCAAACCGATGGTGGAGTTCCGCCAGCTCACCAAGTCCTACGCGATGGACGGGGGGCAGCGGCGGATGATCCTGGATCGATGCACCGTCGCGTTCCCCAGCCGAACGGTCGTGGGGCTGCTCGGGCGCAACGGTGCCGGAAAGTCGACCCTGCTGCGCCTGATCGCCGGCACGCAGGACGTGGACAGCGGCCGGATCGTGCGGCACGGCACCGTCTCGTGGCCCATCGGCTTCGCGGGGTCGTTCCATCCCGATCTCACCGGCGCGCAGAACACCCGCTTCGTGGCGCGGATCTACGGCGTCGATACCGACGCGCTTCTGGCCTTCGTGCACGACTTCACCGAGCTGGCCGATTTCTTCCACATGCCCTTCCGCACCTATTCCTCGGGGATGAAGGCGCGGCTGGCCTTCGCCGTGAGCATGGGCATCCCGTTCGACACCTACCTGATCGACGAGGTGACCTCGGTCGGGGACGCGCGGTTCAAGGCGAAATGCGCGGAGATCTTCCAGACCCGCCTGAAGGGCTCGGGCGCCTTCATGGTCAGCCATTCCATGAGGCAGATCGAGCAGCTGTGCAATTCAGGGGCGGTGCTGAACGACGGGAACCTCATCTACTACGAGGACGTGCGCGAGGCCGTGGCGGCCCACGAGGCGAACATGAAGCAGCCCGCGTGAGGGCGCTGGTGGCCGGTGGCGGCGGCGCCGTGGGCCGGCTCTTGCACGGCGCCGTGGCGCGGGGCGCGCTGGAGGGCGAGGGGCTTGCCCTGGCATGGCAGGCGCGGCGGGCCGGGCCGGGGATCGATCTGGCGGTGGAGCCGATGGCGCTCAGCCCCGCCGCGCTCGGCGCCGCCTTCGCAACGCTCGAGGTGCAGGCGCTGGTGGTGCTCTGGGGGGTGACGCCCGCGGATCCGGGCGGCGACCTAGCGGCGAACACGGAGCTGGCGTTGCAGGCCTTCGAGGCGGCGCGGGTGGCCCGGTTGGGGCATGTCATCCTGATGTCGAGCGCCGCTGTCTATCCGGCGGCGGGGCGGGGCCCCTGGGTAGAGGCGGCGGCCGGCGGCGCGGTGCCGCCCGCGGCCTATGGACGGGCGAAGCTGGCGATGGAGGCGGGTGTGCTGGAGCGACACGGTGCGGCGGCAGGCCCCCGTCCGGCGCTGAGCGTTCTGCGGCTGGCGAACGTGATCGGCGCCGACATGCTGGGCCGGGCGATCGCGGCGGCGCGCCCGGACGCGCCGGTGACGCTCGACCGGTTCGCCGATGGCCGCACCCCCCGCCGCAGCTATCTGTGCCCGGGTACGCTGGCGCGGGTGCTGGCCCGCCTGCTTGCCGCCCCGCCCGAGGGTGCGGAGGTTCTGAATGTGGCGGACGGGGTGCGCCCCTTCGAGATGGGGGCGATCCTGCAGGCCGCCGGAATGCCCTGGGCGACGCGCCCGGCGCCGGATGCCGCGATGCCGGAGGTGACCCTGGATATCGGGCGCCTGCTCGCTCGCTGCCCGGGGCTCGACAGGGAGATGCAGGGCGACGCCGCCGGGCTCGTGGCCGACTGGCGCCGCGCGGCGGCGGGCGCCGGGATGTGCGACGCGGGCGCATGACCCCGGCCAAGCGCACGCTCGATCTGCTGGTGGTGCTTCTGGTCCTGCCGATGGCGCTGCCGCTGATGGCGGCCATCGCGCTGACCATCCTGTGGCGGGACGGGGCGCCGGTGCTCTACGCCTCTGAACGCATGCGCGACGTGGAGCGCGGCTTCACCTTGTGGAAATTCCGCACGATGCGCATTGGGGGCGCCGACAATTCCGGCGTGACCGGCGCCGACAAGGCCGGCAGGATCACCGCGACGGGCCGCCGCCTGCGCGCCCTGCGCCTGGACGAGCTGCCGCAGATCCTCAACGTGCTGCGCGGCGATATCAGCCTCGTCGGCCCCCGCCCGCCGCTGCGCGCCTATGTCGAGGCGGCGCCGGAGCTCTATGCCCGGGTTCTGCGATCGCGTCCGGGGATCACCGGGCTCGCGACGCTGGTCTACCATCGGCAGGAGGCGGTTTTGCTGGCGGCCTGCGCCACCCCGGCGGAGACCCACGAGACCTATCTGCGGCGCTGCGTGCCGGCAAAGGCGCGGCTGGACCTGATCTATCAGCGGCGGGCGAACCCCTGCCTCGATCTGTGGATCCTGTGGGCCACCCTCGGCGCCGTTCTGCACCGTCCGGCTCGCCGGGCAAACCGGAGGTGACGCAGCCGGCAGTGTGGCGGAAACGGCGCAAAACCGGGCATCGCCGGACAACCAACTGGCGGTGAAAGGAAAGCTCTGCTAGGCGGGATCAAGGCCGGATTACCGGCTGCAGGGAAGGCTCGCGCCGACAAGCGGCCGCCCTGACGCCGGATTGTTCCGGATGGGACAGAGACCCCGGCGGCCCGAGAGACCGGGGGCGAGAAGGTAGGAGCGGCTTTTGTATCAGCTTGCGACGAACCTGACGCGACACCAGAAACAGCTTATCCTGCTCGTCGTGGACGTCCTCCTCGTCCCGTTGGCCCTCTACATCGCCCTGGCCGTTGAGCTTGGCGACCCGGCCCTGCCGCGCAGCGTGCTGAGCGACTGGGAGCTGGCGCCGATGCTGATGGGCCTGGCCGGCATGATGTCGTACACGCTTGGCCTGCACCGCATCCAGTTGAACGACGTGGAGACGGCGGGCCTTGGCATCGGATCGGTGCATGCGTTGCTGATTGCTCTGGCCGCCGGTGCCCTGAACGGGCTGGCCGATGGGATTGCGCCCTGGTCGACCTTCCTGATCTTCGGGCTGGTTCTGTTCCTCTCCACGGTGGCGGCGCGGCTCGGCATGCGCTGGCTTTTGCTACGCATCCTGCACACCCGGAACCCGCGGGCGGCGGTGCTGATCTACGGCGCCGGGCGCACCGGCATGCAGCTGGCCGCGGCCCTGCGCCACGACCAGCGGCTGGCCGTGGTGGCCTTCGTGGACGACAACCCGGCGATGCGGCGGATGACCGTGGCCGGCCTGCCGGTGCTGTCGCCCGCCGATCTGGAATCGACGATCCGCAACAAGAAAATTCACCGGGTCCTGCTGGCGATGCCCTCGCTGCCCTCGCCGCAGCGCCTGCGCATCTCGCGGCGGCTGGCCCCCCTGGGCGTCGACGTGCAGGCCCTGCCCTCCTTCGCGCAGCTGGCAGGCGAAGAGGAGCTGGTCAACAAACTGAAGCCGGTGAACCCCGCCGACCTGCTGCCGCGCTCGCAGTTCGACGACGATCTGGCGAACGCCGAAAGCATCTATCGCGGCCGCAGCGTTCTGGTGACCGGGGCTGGCGGCTCCATCGGGTCGGAGCTTTGCCGCCAGGTTCTGCTATGCCAGCCGCGCCGGCTGGTTTTGCTGGAGAACAGCGAGCTGGCGCTTTACAACATCGACATCGAGCTGAACGGCCTCAATCCCGCGGTGGAGATCATGCCGGTGCTGGGCTCGGTCACCGATGCGCGGCTCTGCCGGGGGGTTCTGGCGGATGGCGACGTGGACGTGGTGCTGCATGCTGCCGCCTACAAACATGTGCCGCTGGTGGAGCGGAACCCGCTTTCGGGCCTTCACAACAACATCTTCGGCACGCGCGTTCTGGCAGATGCGGCGCGCGACGCCGGCGTCGGGCGCTTCCTGCTGGTGTCGACCGACAAGGCAGTGCGGCCCGCGAACGTGATGGGCGCATCGAAGCGGCTGGCCGAGATGGTCGTGCAGGACATGGCCTCGCGCAGCACCGGCACGGTCTTTTCCATCGTGCGGTTCGGAAATGTTCTGGGGTCTTCGGGCTCGGTCATTCCGCTCTTCGAGGATCAGATCGCCAATGGCGGCCCGGTCACCCTGACCCACGAGGACGTCACGCGCTACTTCATGACCATCCCCGAAGCGGCGCGGCTGGTTCTGATCTCGTGCGCGCTGTCGCGGGGCGAGGATGTGTTCGTGCTCGACATGGGCAAGCCCGTGCCGATCCGACGGCTGGCCCGCCAGATGATCGAGGCAGCGGGCTACACCGTGCGCGAGCCCGGCACGCCCGACGGCGACATCGAGATCAAGATCACCGGCCTGCGCCTGGGCGAGAAGCTGCACGAGGAGCTGCTCATCGGCGAGGATCGCATGACCACCCGGCATCCCAAGATCACCCGCGCCCGCGAGGGCTGCCTGAGCCAGATCGAGGTGGCGGCGGCCCTGAAGGACATGCAGCTGGCCATCGACAACGGCGACGAGGCGGCGGCCCGCGCCGTGCTGGGCCGGTGGGTCGAGGGCGCGATGGCGATACCCGGGCAGCGCCTGGGCTGACGGGCGGCAGACGTGGGAATTCGGACACAGCCGCGCCGCGCTCGGCGCGAAATCGCCGCTGCCGCGGTTGCCCCCGGAGCCAACCCCGACGATAGCCTGTGGCAGGGGCCACGGGTTGGCCCGGTCCGGAACCGCGGGGCGGCAAGCGTGCGTCTGACAATTGCAACCGTCCTTGCCCTGCTGCTCTGGAGCGCGCCGCCGCTGGCGCCGCGTGCGGGCGCGCAGGAGCTGTTCGGCCCCATCGGCGATACCGACTACGCGGCGCGCCTCGATCCCGAGCTGAACTTCTATGGTGTGCCCGGCCTGATCGACATGCCGACCGCCGAGGCCATGCCCGACGGCGAGATCTCCATCAACGTGGCCAACTTCGCCGGCACGACGCGCACGACGCTGGGCTTTCAGCTTGCGCCGCGGATCGGCGGCAGCTTTCGCTACTCGGCGCTGCGCAACTGGAACTCCGAGAGCTTCGACACCTTCTACGACCGGAGCTTCGATCTGCGGCTGATGCTGCTGACGGAGGGGGCGAACCGCCCGGCGGTCACGCTGGGCCTGCAGGACTTCATCGGCACGGGGCTGCTCTCCGGCGAATATCTCGTGGCCAGCAAATCCTTCGCCGACGACCGAGTGACGGTGACCGGCGGCCTCGGCTGGGGGCGCCTTGGCTCCAACGGCTCCATCGGCTCGATCGCCACGCGCCCCGACGTCAATGTGGAGGAGGGCGGCGAGTTGAACGCCGATCAGCTTTTCCGCGGCGATGTCGCCCCCTTCGGCGGGATCGCGGTGCGGCCCATGCCGGGGCTGACGCTGAAGGCGGAGTACTCCTCGGACAACTACGACCTTGAGGATGGCGAGCGCGGAATCTTCGACCGCAAGACTCCCGTCAACTTCGGGGCGGAATATCAGGTCAACCGCGATCTGCGGCTGGGCGCCTATGCGCTCTACGGAAGCGAGTTCGGGGTGACGGCGCAGGTTTCGATCAACCCCAAGCGCCCGCCCAATGCCGGCATCCGCGATGGCGCACCGCCTCCCGTGCTGCCACGCCCCACGCGCGAGGCGCAGCCCGACTTCTATACCACAAGCTGGGCGCAATCGCAGAACCTGCGCGGCCAGGTGCGGGATCTCGCCTCGGCGGCGCTGCGCGCCGAGCGGATGGAGCTTGAGGCCCTGCGCCTGGCACCCACCGAAGCGGTGATGTGGGTCCGCAACCTGGGGTATCTGGCCAGCGCGCAGGCCATCGGGCGCTCGGCACGGATCATGACCCGGGTGATGCCCGCCTCCATAGAGACGTTCACGGTCGTCCTGGTGCAGAACGGGATCGAGCTGCCCTCCCACACCTTCCGCCGCGGCGATCTGGAACAGCTGGCCGTGCAGCCTGACGGGACCGAGCGCATCCTCGAGCGCGCGGCCGTTTCGACCGACTCGGTGGCGCCGGAGACGCTGGAGTTCGCGCCGGGCGTCTACCCGCGGGTGACCTTCAGCTTCGGCCCCTACGTGCAGACGAGCCTGTTCGATCCCGAGGAGCCGGTGCGCGCTGATGTTGGGCTGCAGGCGGGGGTGGCCTGGCGGCCCGCCCCGGGCTTTGTCTTCGCCGGAACCGTCCGCAAGGAGCTGATCGGCAATGTCGGCGACGGCTCGCGGGATTCGCAATCCGATCTGCCGCGGGTGCGCAGCAACTTCGCGCGCTACGAGCGCGAGGGCGATCCCGGGATCGACAGTCTCTACGGCGCCTACTACTTCCAGCCCGCCCCCGATTTCTATGGCCGGGTGACGGCGGGCTACCTCGAGCAGATGTTCGCCGGCGCCTCGACAGAGGTTCTCTGGGCGCCCTATGAGAAGCGTTATGCCCTTGGCGTGGAGGTGAACGCGGTGCGGCAGCGCGATTTCCAGGGCGCGTTCGGCCTGCAGGATTACGACGTGGTGACCGGGCACGCCTCGCTCTATTGGCGGTTCACCCCTGATTTCCTCGGGCAGGTCGATGTGGGTCGGTACTTGGCCGGCGACTACGGCGCCACCTTCGGGCTGGAGCGGGTCTTCGCCAACGGCTGGAAGGTCGGGGCCTTCGCGACCTTCACGGACGCCTCCTCCGAAGACTTTGGCGAAGGCTCTTTCGACAAGGGCATCACGATGACCGTGCCGTTCGACTGGCTTCTGGGCCGCTCGGCGCGCATAAAGGAGAACATCGTGCTGCGGCCACTGACGCGCGATGGCGGGGCGCGGCTCGAGGTGCCCGGGCGGCTCTTCGATCTGACCGAGGACGGGCGCCGCTACCGGGTGGAGGAACAATGGGGCAGGTTCTGGCGATGAGGTGCTGCGGCGCGCACGTGGCCCGGATCCTGCGCGGGCTTGCCGGAATGGCCGGCCTCGGCGCCCTGCTGGCGGGCTGCTCGACCGATCCCTCCGGCGTGACCTCGGCCAACCTTCTGACCGAAACGTTCCAGCGCGAGATCGCCAGCCGCTTCGCCCCTGCGCCAGACGCCAGCCGGCCGTTGATCGATCGCGCGACGGCGGACGCGATCGGAGTGCCGCTGCTCTACGTCGAGATTCCCACCATCGGCGCCCGGGCCGCCGTGACAGTGGGCGCGCAGAACGGCGGGGTCACCACATGGCTTTCCCCCGATCAGGCGAGCGTGATGCTGGACGGCCCGGTGCTCTTCGCCACGCGCGGGATCGGCCCCGATCTGCTCTCGGCCGAAACGGCGCCGCTGCGCAGCCGCCTGGACGCCGGGCAGACCGGCAGCTACGACCGCGCGCTGCGCTACCTCGACGGAACCGATCAGGTGGTGCGCGTGCCGCTGAGCTGCACCCTCGCGGACGCGGGGCGCGAGACGATCACGGTGCTGGGCCGGAGCCATGCGACCTCGCGCAGGGTAGAGCGCTGCACCGATGACGCCGGTGCCGTGCTGGTCTCCGAGTTCTGGATCGGCGACGACGGCGTGCCTTGGCAGACCCGGCAATTCGTGAGCCCCGATCTGGGCCAGGTGCTGACCCAGACCCTCAACCTCTGAGCCTCTTGCCGCCACGACGCCCCCGGTTTATCCGCCGCCGCGGAAGGGCCCGTGAACCGATGGTCCCGCCGGGGCGTTGCGCCCTGGAATGACCGTGCAGGCCGCCACGACGGCGGAGGCCGCGGCCGGAACCTGAGGGCGAAGTGGCATGTGCGGCATCTGCGGCGAGATCACGTTCGACGGCAGCGAGGCCTCGGCCCCGCGCCTGGCCGCCATCAGTTCCGCCATGGCCACCCGGGGCCCCGACGGTTCGGGGATGATCCTGCGCGGGCGGGTGGGTTTCGGGCACCGGCGCCTGAAGATCATCGACCTGACCGAGGCCGCAGCGCAGCCCTTCACCGATACCGCGCTCGGACTGACGATCGCCTTCAACGGCTGCATCTACAATTATCCCGAGCTTCGGAAGACTCTGGAGGAGAAGGGCCACAGGTTCGCCTCTACCGGCGATACCGAGGTTATCCTGAAGGCCTGGGCCGAGTGGGGGCCGGAGGCCGTGCCGCGGCTGCAGGGCATGTTCGCCTTCGCGATCCACGACCGGGAAACCGGTCGCGTGGCGCTGGTGCGCGACAGGTTCGGGATCAAGCCGCTTTATCTGGCTGAAGGCAGGGGGCGTCTGGCCTTCGCTTCGTCGCTGCCTGCGCTGGTTAAGGCCGGGGAAATCGATACGTCCATCGATCGGGTGGCTTTGCACCACTACATGACATGGCATGCGGTCGTTCCGGCCCCGCGCACCATTCTTGCCGGGGTTCGCAAGCTGCCCGCCGCGACGATCCGCATGATCGAGCCGGACGGCAGCCAGCACGACACGACCTACTGGGCGCCGGACTTCACCCGCAGCGCCGAGGAGGCGGAGCGGAGTGCCGAGGACTGGGCCGACGCGGTGCTGGAGGCGCTGCGCGTCGCCGTGCGGCGCCGCATGGTGGCCGACGTGCCAGTAGGCGTGCTGCTCTCGGGCGGGGTCGACAGCTCGCTGATCGTGGGGCTGCTGGCCGAGGAGGGGCAGCAGGGGCTCGCCACCTATTCCATCGGCTTCGAGGCGGCGAACGGCGAACTGGGCGACGAGTTCAAGTATTCCGACCTGATCGCCGCGCATTACGGGACCGACCACCATCAGATCTTCGTGCCTTCCGACGAGATGCGCACAAACCTGCCCCACGCCATTGCCGCGATGTCGGAACCGATGGTCAGCTATGACAACATCGGGTTCTTCCTGCTCAGCCGGGAGGTCAGCAAGACGATCAAGGTGGTGCAGATCGGGGCAGGGCGCCGACGAGGTGTTCGGCGGCTATCACTGGTACCCGCCCCTGGCCGACAGCAACGATGCGCTGAGCGCCTATGCCGCCGCCTTCTTCGACAGGACCCATGACGAAGCTGGGCGCGCATCTGAACCCCGACTATCACGCCCCGCGCGACGAGAGCCTGGAATTCGTGCGCGGCCATTTCGCCGCCCCGGGCGCCGATGACCCGGTGGACAAGGCACTGCGGCTCGACACCAACGTGATGCTGGTGGACGACCCGGTGAAGCGGGTCGACAGCATGACGATGGCGTGGGGGCTGGAAGCGCGGGTGCCGTTCCTCGACCACGAGCTGGTCGAGCTGGCAGGGCGCATCCCCTCGCGGTTCAAGCTGGCGCAGGGCGGCAAGGGCGTGCTGAAGGACGCCGCGCGCAAGGTGATCCCGACGGCGGTGATCGACCGGCCGAAGGGCTACTTCCCGGTACCGGCGCTGAAATACATCGAGGGTCCGTATCTGGAGATGGTGCGCGATGCCTTGACGAACGAGGCGGCCCGGGAACGCGGCCTGTTCCGGCAGGACTACCTTGAAACGCTCTTCGCGGCGCCCGCCGATCACATCACGCCGCTGCGCGGCTCCGAGCTGTGGCAGGTGGCCCTTCTGGAGATGTGGCTGCAGGAACTGGGGGTCTGACATGAGCGGACCGCGGACCCCCCAGGCGGGACGACAGAGCCACCGGCTGAAGCGCCACCGGACGGAAGGCGGGCGGCCGAACGGACCGCAGGCGGCGGAACCGCGCAAGGACGCCATCGTCGATTGCGGCTGGGGGCGCGTGCTCTTCGCGCAGACCTTCGCCAGCGCGGAAGGCCTCGCCGAGGCGATCCGCGCTGAGGGCCCCGACCGGCGCGACATCGCCTTCTACGTGCGCGAGCCTCACGTCACGCTGGCCGCCGCCCCGCAGGAGCTGTTCCTCGACCCCTCGCATACCTTCCGGCTGGACCTCTCGACCTATCGCCCGGCCAGCCAGCGGCGGCGGACCTTCTTCATCCGCCGCATCTCGACCCGCTTGGACGCGGACGGGATCAACAGGATTTACTCGGCCCGCGGCATGGTGCCGGTGCCGCCGGAGTTCTTCTGGTCGGCCCGCGACGCGCGGGTGATCACCGTCTACGTGGCCGAGGACGCCGAGACGGGCACGATCCTCGGCTCCGTCATGGGGATCGACCATGGCCGCGCCTTCGACGACCCCGAAAAGGGCGCTTCGCTCTGGTGCCTCGCGGTGGCGCCCGACGCGCCGCATCCGGGGCTCGGCGAGTCGCTCGTGCGGCGGCTGGCCGAGCAGTTCCAGGGCCGCGGCTGCGCGTTCATGGACCTTTCCGTGATCCACGACAACGAACAGGCGATCGCGCTCTACGAGAAGCTCGGGTTCCGGCGCGTGCCGGTCTATGCCGTGAAGCGCAAGAACCCGATCAACGAGCGGCTCTTCACCGGTGTCGCACCGGAGGACGAGTTGAACCCCTATGCGCGCATCATCGTCGACGAGGCGCGGCGTCGGGGCATCGCCGTCGAGCGTGATCGATGCCGCTGCGCGGCTTCTTCCGCCTCAGCTATGGCGGGCGCGTCGATGGCGTGCCGCGAGAGCCTGTCGCGAGTTCACCTCGGCCGTCGCCATGTCGATCTGCGACGACAAGCGCGTCACCCGGCGGATCGTCGAGGCGGCCGGCGTGCGGGTGCCGGCGCAGGTGGAATGCCGCGACGACGGCAGCGCCCGCGCCTTCCTCGAGGAGCACGGGTCGGTCGTGGTGAAGCCGGCGCGCGGCGAACAGGGGCGCGGCATCGCCGTCGACATGCGCACGCGGGAGGCCCTGCGCGATGCCATGGCCGAGGCGCGCCAGCGTCTGCCCCGACGTTGCTGCTGGAGACCTGTTTCGAGGGTCAGGACCTGCGCCTCGATCGTGATCGACTACCGGGTGGTCGCCGCCGCCCTGCGCCGCCCGCCGCGCATCGTCGGCGACGGGCGAAGCCAGCATCGAAAGTCTGATCGAGGCCCAGAGCCGCCGGCGGCGCCGCCGCGACCGGCGGCGAGAGCCGCATTCCCGCTGGACGCAGAGACGGAGCGTTGCGTCCGCGAGGCGGGCTTCGCCATGGACGACGTGCTGCCGATGGGAACGGATGCTGCAGGTGCGCAAGACCGCCAACCTGCACACCGGCGGCACCATCCACGACGTGACCGGCGAAACCCATCCGGCGCTGATCGACGCGGCCATCGCCGCCGCGCACGCGATCGAGATACCGGTGACCGGCATCGACCTGATGGTGCAAAAGCCCGCGGGACCGGACTACGTGTTCATCGAGGCCAACGAGCGACCGGGGCTGGCCAACCACGAGCCGCAGCCGACGGCCGAGCGCTTCGTCGACCTTCTCTTTCCCCTCAGCATCCCGGCCGTGATACGCAGCGCCAAGAGGAGCTCGCAGGGGCGCGCGCCGTAATCCCGAGGACGATCATGCAGACCCGGCTCGACATCGATATCGACTATCTCCAGACCCAGCTCGACCGCCTGCTGACCATCCCAAGCCCGACCGGTTTCACCGACACCGTCGTGCGCCACGTCTGCACGGAGCTGGAGCGCGCTTGGGCGTCAGCTACGATCTGACGCGGCGCGGCGCGATCCGGGCGCGCCTTTCGGGCCCGGCGCGGGGCGGAGCGCGCGCCATCGTCAGCCATGTCGACACGCTCGGCGCGCAGGTGCGCGCGGCTGAAGCACGACGGGCGGCTGGAGCTGGTGCCCATCGGCACATGGTCGGCCCGCTTCGCCGAGGGTGCCCGCACCACGATCTTCACCGGCAGCGGCACCTATCGCGGCACGATCCTGCCCCTGCGGGCCTCCGGCCATACCTATGGCGACGGGGTGGACGAGCTTCCGGTGGGCTGGAACTACGTCGAGCTGCGGGTGGACGCGCTGGCGCGCACGGCGCTGGACGTTGAACGGCTGGGCATCGAGATAGGCGACATCGTGGCCATCGATCCGCAGCCGGAGATCCTCGACAACGGATTCATCGTTTCGCGCCATCTCGACAACAAGGCCGGCGTGGCGGTGATGCTGGCGGCGCTCAAGGCGCTTCTGGCGCGGGGGCAGCCGCCGGTCGACGTGTTCTGGCTGTTCACCATCGCCGAGGAGGTGGGCCACGGGGCGGCAGCGATCCTGCTGCCCGACATCGCCTCGATGGTGGCGGTCGACAACGGCACCTCGGCGCCCGGGCAGAACAGCGCGGAATTCGGCGTGACCATCTCGATGGCCGACCAGACCGGGCCGTTCGACTACCACCTGACCCGCAAGCTGGTACAGCTTTGCCGCGACAACGACATCAAGCATCAGAAGGACGTATTCCGTTTCTACCGGTCCGACAGCGCCTCGGCGATCGAGGCGGGGGCGGACGTGCGCACCGCGCTGGTGACCTTCGGGGTCGACGCCGAGCCACGGCTACGAGCGGATCCACATGCATGCCCTGCGTTCGCTGGCGGAGCTTCTGACCTGCTACGCGCTGAGCGACGTGGAGATCGCCCGCGACCTCGAGCCGGTGGGCGATCTGCAGGGCTTCACCCGGCAGCCCGACGAGGACGTTCTGGCCAAGCAGACGCTGACGCCCAACACGGTGGTGGATCTGTCCCTATCGCGGCCGCGCTAGAGCCCGCGCCAGGGATCGCCCGCCGGTGCGGCCGGCGATAGGTGAACGCAGCGCGCCCGTTGCCTCAGCGCGAAAGGCGCCGCGCGATGGTCTCCGCCATCTCCGTGGTTGCGGCGCCCATTGCCGCGGCGATGGCGCCGGGGCCTTCCCCGGGCAACGGCACGGCGATCTCCAGCCGCCCGGAGCGGTCGCGCAGGTCGCTGTCGATGGGGGCGATGGCATACTGGCCGTTCAGGCGCAGGATGTTGTCGGGCCCGGCCAGCAACTGCTCGATCCGCACCGTCACCTGGGCTGCGGGCTGGTCGCTGAAGGGCCAGGGCTCGGCGGCCACGCGGGCCTCGGTGATGGTACCGAGGTTGCGGGCAAGGCCAAGGGTCATCTGCCGCTGCGGGTCGTCTGCCCACGCGGTCCCGGGCAGGGCGCGCACAGCGCCGTCGGGGGACCGCGCGGCGATCTCGTCGGCCGTCACGTAGCGGGGCAGGGTGATGTCGCGCACCTCGAGGCTTGAGACCAGCGGGCGGATGCGCAGGGCGGGCGACTGCGCCGAGATCAGGTATTGCGAGACCGGCTCCGACGTGCAGGCCGACAGGGCAGCCGCCGCGAGGACCAGGAAGATCGTTCTTTGCATGTCAGCGTCCTCGTAACAGCGAATCCGGGTTGCGTTCGATGGCGCGGCTGAGCGAGGTCACCGCGCGGGCGGCATCGCGCAGATCGCGGATGGCGGCCAGGGTCTGCGTATTGAAGTCAGAGCGTTCGCCGTAGCCGTTCAGCACCGACTGGGCGCTGCGCGACAGGCTGTCGACCCGTTCCGCCAGCGCCGGCAGGCCCGCGGCGGCATCCTCGACAGCGGCGGCCGCGGCGGTGGCCGATGCCAGCGTGGCATTGACGTTCTGCACCGCGCCGCCCTCGCGCAGCTCGGCAAGGGTCAGCGCCAGTTCATCGAGCGCCGCGGCCAGGGCCACAGGCACCTGCGCCGTCTCGGCGGAGCCGACGAGCCCGTTGGCGGTATCGACCAGGCTGGTGGCCGATGTCACGAGATCGTTCAGCGGCAGCGCCGCGGCATTGGCGGCGACCGTCTGGATCTCTTCCAGCAGCGGCGGCAGGCCGGCGGCCACATCCTCCACCGACCGGGCGATGGTATCGGTGCGGGCCAGCGCCGCCAGCAGGGCATCGATGGCGGCACCGTCGTTGAGCCTGGCGACGACGGCGCGCAGATCGGCGACGGCGCCCTGCGCCTCGGTCACCAGGCCCTCGACCGGAACCGAGGTCACGACCTCGCGCGCATCGCCGATCAGCCCCAGCACCTCCGCCGGTGTGGCCCGCACTTCCTCCGACGAGAGCAGCAGGCTGACGCTGGCCAGTATGCTGTTCACCGATTGCAAGGATTCCTCGATGGGCAGGTCGCTGATCCGCGCCAGCACTCCTTCGGCGGAGGCCTGAACGTCGGAGATCACCGGGTCCGCGGCGGGCAGCACCGGATTGGGCTGGGCGGCGCGATCGATGGCGCCGGGGAGCGTGCCTTCGACGGTCACCAGCTCGACCTTCAGCGAGGTGCCGAGAAGGTTCGCGCTGGCCAGCCTGGCGCGCAGGCCGCGGCCGACCGCCTCCTCGAGAAAGTCCAGAACCCCGTCCGCCCCGGCGCCCTCCGGCAAGCCCAGCCGCTGGGGGTCGACGCCGATGGTGACCCGCAGGCGGACGCGGCGACCGTCCTCCTCCTCCACGACCTGCGCGCCGAGCGCCGAGACCGATCCCACGCGCAGGCCCTGGAATTCGACCGGTGCGCCGGTGCTCAGCCCGCTGATCGACCCGTCGAAGAAGACAGAGAAAGGCACGTCGGCCTCGCCGGTCGCCTCGAAAATCGAAGACCGCGCATCGGTTTCGGAGGGGAAGACCGCGAAGCTCGCGCCCTCCGCGATGGGCGATCCGCCCGACAGGACCGTACCGAAGCCGACCCCGCCCTCGACCAGCGCGGCGAGGCTCGCGACGTCGAGCGACAGGCCCGAGGCGCCGACGGAAACGCTGAAGCCCGACGCCTCCCAGAAGCGCGTCGCGCTGTTCAGCAGCCGGTCGAAAGGCGCCTCGATGAAGGCCTTGGCGGTCACCTGGTCGCCCAGCTCGGACAGCTCCGGTGCATCGAGGTAGCCGACCGTGACGCCCTTGTAGACAACCGGCGCGCCCTGGCTCAGCCGGCCGCCGCTGGGCGCCGTGAGCAGGATCTCGATGCCGTCGCGGCCATCTGTGACCAGGGGCGCGCGCGAAAGGCCTTCGAACGTCTCGGCCGCCTCGCCTTCCAGGTTGTCCCAGTTGCCCTGGATGTAGACGCCGGAAAGCACCGTGCCGAGGCCGCTGATCCCCCGCGCCGTGACCTCCGGTCGCACGACCCAGAACTGGGCCTCGGCATCGACGTAGGGCGCTATGTCTTGGTCGAGCCGGATCCCCACGAGGACCTCGTCCAGATCCTCCCCGAAGCTGATATCCTCGACGGTTCCCACCGTCACATCGCGATACTTGAGAACCGAGGCGCCGGCCTCCAGACCATCGACATTGGCGAAGGACACCTCGATCAGAGGACCGCGGCTGGAGATGGCCTGCCAGGCGATGAGGAGGGCGATGGCCAGCGCGACGAGCGGAACGAGCCAGATCGCCGAGATGCCGCCCCGCTTGGGTGGGCGAACGACAGGATCGGCCGGGGTCGCGGCGCTCATGTCACAGCCTCCTCGAGTTCATCGTAGATCAGGCGCGGATCGAAGACGAGCGCCGAGAGCATCGTGCAGATGACCGCGACCGCGAAACAGACCGCGGCGATGCCGGGGAAGATATCCACGACGAAGCCAAGGTGCACAAGGGCGCTGAGAATGGCGACGACGAAGACGTCGATCATCGACCAGCGGCCGACGAATTCCACCACCTCGTAGAGCTTGTGCATCTTGTGCAGGTCGCCGCGGCGGGCCCGGCGCACCTGCACGGCGAGGTAGCCGATGGCGAAGAACTTCGCGACCGGGATGACGATGGAGGCGAAGAACACGACGCCGGCGACGAAGTAGGAATGGTGGTGGATCAGCTCGACCACGCCGCCGACGATTGTGCTGGCGCTTTGATTCCCGAAGGTGCTGGTGACCAGCATGGGGTAGAGATTGGCCGGGATGAAGGCCAGCAGTCCCGCGACCCACCAGGCCCAGACCCGTTGCAGGCTGTCGGGATAGCGGCTGTGCAGGGTGGCGCCGCAGCGTGTGCAGCGCGATTGAGCGCCGGGCCACACGCGGCCACAATGGCGGCACCCGATCAGCCCCGCGCGGCGGGCGGTCAGGACCGGGGCGCCGTGCTCAGAAGATGCCATATGGTTCGCTCGCACATGAGGATGTCCTTGATGGCCGTCAGCACGACGAGGCCGGCGAAGGCCCAGAAGGCCGGCCCAAAGCTGACCTGGGCGAGGCCCGCCAGCTTGATGAGCGCCACGGCGACCCCGATCATGAAGATCTCGGCCATCGCCCACGGCTGAAGTCGCATCGAGGCGCGGAAGACGAGGTCGGCCTGCGGCCAGGGAGGGCGGCCGAAGGCGAGGGGCAGGACGGTGTAGAGAAGCCCCGAGAGGCGCATCGCGGGCAGCAGGATGATCAGCGCCGCGACCGTCAGCGAAAGCGGCGCCATCAGCCCGGCGGAAAAGGCGAAGACGGCATCGATGACCGAGGCGGCGTTGCTGAGCCCCTGGGCCGAGATCGCAAGGAAAGGCGCCGTGACGGCGACGACCATCAGGATCATCGATGCCGCGGCGAGGCTGACGATGGCGGCAACGGCATTGCCGCGCGGCGCCATCAGGATCGCCCCGCAGCGCACGCAGCGCGCGGTGCCGCCATCGGGAACCGGAACGTCGCGGTGAAGGGCATCGCATTGCGCGCAGGCGATCAGGGTCGCCGGGTCCTGGGTCACTATCGGTTCCTGCACGGGGCTGACAGTCGCGCGCATCGCCGAGGGCTGCAAGGGCCGCGACGCGATTGTGACGGGGCCGGGGGGCTCCGGCCTTTCGCGCGTTCAGAAATAGCTGCGCACCAGCGCGCCGGAGACAAGGGTCCACCCGTCGGCGACGACGAAGAAGGCGAGCTTGAACGGCAGCGAAACCACCACCGGCGGGACCATCATCATGCCCATCGACATCAAGATCGCGGCGACGACGAGATCGATCACGAGGAACGGCAGGAAGATGAGAAAACCGATCTCGAACGCGCGCTCGATCTCAGACAGCATGAACGCCGGGATGAGGATCGAAAGCGGCGCGTCGGCGGTCGCATCGACCACCGGTTCGGTGCCGGAAGTCTGGGCCCTGAGATCGAGGAGGCTTGCGAAGGTATCCGCCGCCACCCGATTGGCCATGAAGCCCCGGAAGGGCTCCAGCGCGGCCGGTATCGCGGTCTCGGGCGTCATCGTGCCTTCGATCATGGGGTCGATGCCGGCGTCCCACGCGGCGCGCAAAACCGGATCCATGACGAAATAGGTGAGGAACAGCGCCAGGCTGACGATCAGCATGTTGGGCGGGGATTGCTGCAAACCGATGGCCTGCCGCAGGATCGACAGCACCGTTACGATGAAGGGAAAGCAGGTGACCATGATCGCCAGCGCCGGCGCCAGACTGAGAACCGTGACCAGAAAAAAGAGCTGGATCGTGCGCGCTGAGATCGATCCATCGGTGCCCAGCAGATCGCCCAGGCCGCCGCCCGTAGCCGCGCCGATCTGCTGCGCGGACGCGGGGGCGCCCCACAGGAACGCCAGCGCGAGAAGCAGAGCCGCCGGCCGGCCCCACAGCGCTGACTTTCTGCCGCCCCCGCTCACCGCCTAGAGCCCGTCGCCGGTTTCGGCGACTTCTGTCAGGCGCACGGCAAGCTGCCCGGCCTGCTCCCCTTCCAGCTCCTGCAGATCGCCGCGGGCGATCAGCCGGTCGCCGACGTAAAGCTCTACCGGATCGTCTACGGATCGGTCGAGATGCAGCACCGCGTCCTTGCGCAGGTGCAGCAGGTCGCGCACCATTGGGCGCGCTCGACCGACCGAGACGCGCACCTCGATCGGTACTCGGGAGAAGGGATTGTCGCCGTCACGGTCAGCCATTGGCCACCTGCCTTTCGTCTGTGAGGGAGAAGAAGTCGTCCACGATCGTCGCGAGATCGGCGGCCGCGGCATCAAGATTGATCTCGACCTCGCCGCGGCTCGACCTGAGGTATACCTGGCCGGGCGCCAGAGTGGGCTCGACAACGAGGGTCAGGGGAAAGCCGGGATCGACCGGCATCACCTGCTGCAATGCCTGCAGCGTGGCGGGGCCGGCGGTGAGTTGCATGGGGCTGTCAGCCGCGCGCTGCAGATCGCCCTGGACCCGATCGAGTACCATATGCGGCAGACTTTGCGCGGCGATCGGGGGCAGGATCTTGGCCACGATATCGCGCACCAGCGGCCCGATCGCCGAAAGGACATGCGTGCGCGCCTCGTGGAAGGTGAAGGAAAGATCCTTCAGCGTATGGGACAGCTCGCTGGAGATCCGCCCCGCCTCTTGATCCTCAGCGGTGGTCGCGTCGTCCCAGCCGGCGCGATAGCCCTCTTCGAAGGCCGCAAGGCGCTGTTCCTCCGCGAGAAGCGCCATCGCCTCCGGCGTCACGGGCCGGTAGGGATCGCGGGTGTCGAACGTTTCGAGGACGAGCGGACGCGCCATCATGCTACCTCACTCCGGCTGTCATCCTCGAGCCAGCTCTTCAGAATCTCGATCGTGTCAGGCTGCCGCTCTTCGATCAGCTGCTTGAGGTTGCTGACCGGATCGTCAGGATCGATCGCTGCGACCCCATGGCTCTGGTCGCGCTCGAGACCGCCGATGGCCGCCATGGCGGGAAGGCCGTCCTCCGGGCTTGCGGACCCAGCGGTCGGAGCCTCTTCGGCAGAGATCGTGGCGGCCGTGCCGTCTATGTCGAACGCTGTCTCCCGATCGGCCCCGGGAAGCGCGAGGCCGGCCGTCTCTTCGCGCCGGCCCACGAGAACGGGGCGCACCACGAAGAGGCCGAGCGCCAGGGCCACCAGGGCGAGCGTGCCCACCTGGATCAGCCGCATCATGTCGAGGCCGAACCTGTCGGCAAAGCCGGCAACGGGGCCGCTGCCCTCAGCGATGGCGCCTTCGAATTGCAGGGAACGCAGGGTAATAACGTCGCCGCGCGCCTCGTCGAACCCCACGGTGGCGGCAACAAGATCACGGAGTGCCGCCATCTCCTCCTCGGGCCGCGGCAGGAGTTGCGAAGTACCGTCGGCTGCCTCGCCGGGCACACCATTGACGAGAACCGCAACGGTAAGTCGGCGAATGGCGCCCGGAACCTTCAGGATCTCGCGCGTCGTCTCGGAAACCTCGAAGTTCGTCCGCTCCCGTACCTCGCTGTTCTGGCTCTGCGAGGTGTTTCCGTCTGCCGCGGCATCCCCGGCGGGGAGGTTGCTGGCAACGGTGACGCCGGCGCCGCCCTCGTTCGTGGAGCTCGCCGTGACTTCTTCGACATCGGTGCTGATGGCCACCCGTTCCTCGGGGTCGAAGCGCCGTTCGGTGATCGCCTCGCGGTCGGTCACCGTCTCCACGCTGACCTCGACGATGGCGTTTCCGGGGCCGACCCGCGCTTCGAGCAGACGCTCGACATTCGCCTTGAGCCGTGCCGAAAGACCGCCGCTCTGGGCCTCCGGCGTCTCGTCTTCGCCGCCGATGACCCGCCCCGTGCTGCCGTCGATGACGGCGACCCCATCGGCCTCCAGGCCCGCTACCGCCGAGGCTACGAGGAACCGCATCGCCTGGGCTTGGGCTTCGGCCACCGATCCCGAAACGGCCGTAACGGTGACGGACGCCGTCGGCTGCGATTCCCGCCGGAAGGGGGTGGTGGACGGATTCGAGATGTGGACCCGTGCAGAGCGCACCATCGGGCTCGCCACGATCGTACGGGCAAGCTCCCCCTCCTTCGCGCGCCAATAGGCGGCATCGAACATCTGCGAGGTGGTGCCGAAGCCCGAAAGCCCGTCGAGCAGTTCGTAGCCCGTTCCGTTGCTGGCCGGCAGGCCGTCTGCCGCGAGGGTCATGCGCAGCTCGTCCCGCCGGGGTTCCTCGACGAAGATGGCATCTCCGCGCACCTCGTAGCGTGCCCCAGTCTGCTCGAGCACCTGAACCACCTCGCCCGCCTGCGTCATGTCGAGGCCCGCATAGAGCAACGCCATTCCCGGCGTCGTCGCCATACGTGACAGACCGAGCACCGCGACGAAGACGGCGACGGCGGCCAGTGCAACGACGATTCGACGGCGAGGATCCAGCGAAGTCCAGAAGCTGGGGAGTTGCGGCACGACAGACCTCCTTGTTGGGGCTTCTGCCCCTGCCTTGGCCTGCACCCTGCCCCGATCGCCCTTAACAATCGGTTAGTCGCCGCAGTGTTAAGTCCAAGTCGCAACTAGTGGCTGGAGGCCCCGATGGACGAAGAAGACGCCCCACGGAAGAAAAGCCGGGTTCCCCTCTTGGCGGGGCTGGGCCTCGCAGTGGTGCTCGGGGGCGGCGGCTTCTACGCGGTCTATTCCGGAATGCTCGATTTCGGAGGTGAGAAACCTAAAGAGATCGCCGTGGAGGGTCTGCCCAACGTCACCTTCGTTCCGATCGATCCCGTACAGGTAAGCCTTGGACGCGGATCGTCCCTCCAGAACCTCCGCTTCGAGGGGCATCTGGAAGTTGGCGAGGGGTATGCGGCAGAGGTCACGGCGATGATGCCGCGCGTGATGGATGTGCTGAATACCTACCTGCGGGCGGTCGAAACCAGCGATCTGCGGGATCCTCAAGCGATGCTCAGGCTTCGTGCCCAGATGCTCCGGCGGGTTCAGGTCGTGACGGGCGAAGGCCGCGTCAGGGACCTCCTCATCGCCAAGTTCCTCGTCAGCTAGGGAAGCGAGACATGACCTTGATCGCAGATATCCTGATGATCGCCGGGGCCTTGGGCGCGGCCTTCTATTGCGTCATCCTGTCACGGCGGCTGAGCCGCTTAACGAACATGGAAGATGGCATGGGGGGCGCCATCACGGTCCTGTCCACCCAGGTCGGCGAGATGACGCAAACCCTCGACCGAGCGCAGACGGCAGCTCGGGCTTCATCCACCAATCTCGACGAAGCGACCGCGCGCGCCGAGGCGGCGGCCCGGCGCCTCGAGCTTCTGATCGCCTCCATGCACGATCTCCCCGAGGCCAAGCCGGCGGAAGCCCCGGAGCCGGCGCGCGGGGCCACCTTCCTGCATCGCCGCCGCGCCGCGCCGCGTACTGAGGCGGCGGAATGACGAAGATCAGGAAAGGCAGGGGGCCGAAACGCCCGCAGGTTAGCGTGGTCATCGCCGGCCTGCTGATCGCATCCGGCCTCGTGCGCTTGGCAGATGGCACGGGCGCGGCGATTGCCCGCGAGGTCGCGGCCCTCGGCCCGGCGCCCACGGGCATCGCCCTGCGCGAGGATCCTGCGGCAGAGATGGAGATAGAGGCCCTCATGGCAACTTTGCGGGAGCGCGGGGAGGCGATGGACAAGCGCGAGGCCGATCTCGATATTCGGGAGCGCGATATCGCTGCCGCCCTGGCCCTGATCGAGGCGCAAATGGAGGAGCTTCGAACCGCCGAAGCCGATCTGAATGCCACGATCTCGCAGGCCGAGGCGGCGTCGGAAACGGATGTGGCGCGCCTGACCTCGGTCTATGAGAGCATGAAGCCCAAGCAGGCGGCCCTCGTCTTCCAGGAGATGGAGCCAGAATTTGCGGCGGGCTTTCTCGGCCGCATGCGGCCTGCCTCTGCAGCAGCGATCTTTGCCAGCCTGACGCCCGACGCCGCCTATTCGATCAGCGTCATCCTCGCCGGCAGAAATGCCGGTGCTCCAACGGAATGACTGCGCGGGCAATCAATCCTTCACGGTTGTTTGCCACGTTGCCCCCGTAGACCGCGGCAGGGAGCTCATCATGATCGGTATTCTAGGTATTGCCTTCATCTTCATCATGGTTTTCGGCGGCTACCTGGCCGCCGGCGGCAAGATGGGCATCATACTTCACTCGCTCCCCTTCGAGATGGCGATGATCGGAGGGGCGGCCATCGGTGCGTTCGTCATTGCCAATGACATGCCGGCGATCAAGCATACGCTGAAGGACGTGGCGAAAGTTTTCAAGGGAGCCACCTGGAAGCCTAACGACTACAGCGATCTGCTCTGCCTACTTTTCGAACTCATCCGCTTCTCGCGCCAGAATCCCGTAGCGATGGAAGAGCACATCGAAGCGCCTGAGAATTCCGATATCTTCGGCCGTTACCCGAAGATCCAGAAGGACAGGGAGGCCGTTGCGCTCATCTGCGATACTCTTCGCTCGGCCTCCATGAACTTCGACGACCCGCATCAGGTAGAGGAAGTGCTGGAGAAACGGATGGATGCGAACAGGGCGCATGCCCTTCATTCGAGCCACGCTCTGCAAACCATGGCAGATGGGCTGCCCGCCCTCGGCATCGTCGCGGCTGTATTGGGGGTCATCAAAACCATGGGATCGATCGATCAGCCGCCCGAAGTTCTCGGCAAGCTGATCGGCGGCGCGTTGGTGGGCACCTTCCTCGGCGTCTTTCTCGCCTACGGGATCGTCGGGCCCTTCGCATCGAAGGTGAAAACGATCGTGGAAGAGGACGATCATTTCTATAAGCTCATCCGGGAAGTCCTGGTCGCCAACCTTCGCGATCACGCCACCAACATCTGCATCGAGGTCGGTCGGCAGAACACCCCCGGCCCAATGCGGCCAAGCTTCGCTGATCTCGAATCGGCCCTGCGTGCGACAAAGCAGTCCGCAGCATAATTCGCTTTCTTGTTCTTGCCGCTGGCCTCTGGTGCACGACCAGTCTTGCCGCTGGCGCGACGGTCGACGTGAAGTCCGGCGAACACGCGGATTTCTCCCGGCTTGTCCTGGAGTTTGAGTCACCTGCGGCATGGCAACTCGGGCGGATCGAGGGAGGCTACGCCCTGCGGTTGACGGCGCCTGTCCCCGAGTTCGACCTCTCGGGCGTCTTTGACTTCATGCCGAAGACACGGGTCGAAGACGTCGTCGAAACGGCTCAGGGCCTTCAATTCGTCGTCCGTTGCGAGTGCCATGCCGATGCGTTCGACTATCGGCCAGGCATCCTCGTGATCGACATCAAGGATGGACCAGCGCCCGCATCAGCTCGCTTCGAAGAACGTTTTGCCGAGGACCTCGCCGGCGGCACCGCGCGCGGCGCCGCTGATGACCCCACGCCGGTACCGGCGCCACGCCCGCCGCAATTCCGCGCGACGGCGCCCGCCGTGGGGCGAGCCGATGTCGCCCGATCCCGCGCTCCGGATTTCGGACTTGGCCTTTCCCTCGGTTCCGGCGGGGCATCTAGCGCTCTACCCATCTCGCCTGTTTCCCTGCCCTCGCCCGACCAGTCCGTCGCTCGGCAGGCCCTCGTGGAGGGGTTCGCCCGCGCGATGTCTCAAGGCCTGTTGACGCCGACCGCGACGGGCGGCGAAGTCCTGCCGGACGGGACCACCACGTCAGAGCAGCCAGTCGGCTTCACCTTGCGGCTCGGCACCGATTTGCCGGGCAATCCTGAAGTGCCTGTGTCTGCGGAGAAATGCGACCCGGCCAACGCATACGATCTGGCGCGTCTCTCTGAAAACGAGACGCCCGGCAGCATGATCTCTCTGGCCAACACCTTTCTTGCAGAAGCGCCGCCGGGAGAAGAAACCCAATCATCGGTCTCGGCGGCCCGCCTCTACCTGCGGCTGGGTTTCGGAGCGGAGGCACAAGCTGCCCTCCGGGTGTACGGTGCCGAGAGTGAGGAGGCAGAGATATTGGCTGAGATTGCCGGTATCATCGACGCTCCGGGGGAGGCTTCCGCACCCATCCTCGAGTTACGGGCCAGCTGCCCCAATGCCGCGGCGCTCTGGGCACTTCTGTCAGGCGCTGCGGATCTCGAGGATCTCGACATTCAGGCGGCGGAAGCGGCCTTCTCGGCGCTTCCCGGGGATTTACGCCGGCATCTCGGCCCGGCTGTCTCGCAAGCCTTTCGGGCCCGCGGCGCGGACGATGCAGCCACCCTCTCGCGAAAGGCCGTCACTCGCCTGCCCACCCCCGTTCCGCCTGCCCTGCGCCTTGAAGAAGAGGTTGTGATTGCCGAGGAGACAAGCGAGGGGGAGACGCCTCCGGTTGCATCGACCAATGCCGAGGACCCCACCGATCCACTTCTGGCGACCGAACGGATGACGCTCCGCCTTGCCGCCGACCTTCGTCGCCAATCGCAGGTCCCGACGTCGGTTCTCGACGAGGCGTCCGCGCTGTTGCACGAAACGCGTGGAGCCCCGCAGAGCGACGCGCTTTTGCAAGTAATGGCGGGCGTTCTGGGGGCGGCAAATCGCCCACGCGAGGGCATTGCGATGCTGGAGGCGATTGCCGGATCGACCTATGCCGAAAGCTACGATCTCGGCGCCGCGCAGGGCACGCTTCTCGAAGCGCTGGCTGATCTGACTTCCGATGGCGCGTTCCTGTCCTACGTCATTCCACGCGGGCCGGAAGGCTTTCCCTCGGCGCTTACTTTCAAGCAGGCGGAGCACCTCTCGACGCGCCTCTCAGACCTTGGGTTCTCCACCGAGGCCGCCCGTTTCGTGGCGGATTTCGGCGACGAGCCATCGGGCCTGGGCGACGCGACGCGCAACCTCTTCCTGGCGAGCGCCGCCATCGAGGCGGGGCGACCCGACGAGGCGCTTGCGCGACTGGCCACTGACGATTCGCCCGCGGCCATGGCGTTGCGGGCTCAGGCGCTCCGCGATGTGGCGGCCTATGATGCAGCGGCGCAGCTCTTCGCGCGAAGTGGCAACGTTCAGGCCGCTGCCGAAGCCGCCTGGATGGCCGGCGACTACCCTCAAGCCAGCGCGCTCCTCCCCGAAGGGCCGCGCAATGCGGTCGCCAATCTCCTGCGACCGGAAACGGATGGTCCCGATCCTCAGGCCGATCAACTGCCGCCCGCCGACAGCCTCGAAGGTTTGCCGTCATCGGGACCCGGGTCAGTCGGTCCAGCGGTGGATACCCCGCCGGGCGACCCTCCGCCCGCGACCGACACGGGAGGAAGCTCGACGGCCGTAAACGGTCGCGCCATTCCCATCCCCGTGCAGCCGCAACCGCTGGCGTCAGGTCGCGATCTTCTGCGGCGCAGTGCTGAGGCGCGGGACCTTGTCGAAGCTCTTCTCTCGGCCGACGGTCTAGGGGAAGTGCAGTAAGGACGGGGCGTCGGTTCCTTGCAGACACCGCCATTTCCCGCCCGCGCCTGACGGCGCGCAACGGCTGCCAACCGATCCCTCGCGGAGGACTTCCGCGCCGAACGAACTGTCGCGCCGCTCACGCGGCATCCCATAGCTGTCGGTGGGCCGGTGGGCCGGTGGGCCGGTGGGTCGGTAGGCGTCGCCGCGTCAGTTTCGCGGTGTCAGGTCAATCACCGGCCCGCCGCTCGCAGCGGCATCGGAGGCATCGTGGGTGACCAGCACGACCGGCAACCGCTGGCGGCGCGCCCGTTCGATGACCAGGCGGCGCACCTTCACCCTCAATGCAGTATCCAACCGGGCGAAGGGTTCATCGAGCAGAAGGGCCCGAGGCTCGGAGAGAAGCACGCGCAGAAGAGCGACCCGCGCCTTTTGGCCGCCTGAAAGCGTCGCCGGATCCCGGTCGGCGATCCCGGCAAGGCCGACCTCGGAGAGGGCCTGCGCGCATGCGGCCCTGCGCGCCGATCGCCCGCGATGGCGGCGCGCCAGGCCAAACGCAAGGTTCCCGCCGACCGACAGATGGGGGAACAGCAAGTCGTCCTGAAAGAGCAGTCCGACGCGGCGATCCTCGGTGGCGATGCCGCTCAGGTCCCGCCCATCCAGCAGGATCCTCCCCGTCGCCCGGAAGCCTGGATCGAGCTGCCCCACGATGGCCGACAGGACGGTAGACTTGCCGATCCCGGACGGCCCCATCAGCGTCAGGGTATGGCCGGGATCGACATGGGCGTCGATCCGGACCAACACATTGCCGTTCCGACGGATTTCCAGGTTCTCCAGCGTCAGGCCGGCACGAGGCTTTGAGAGCGAAGTCACGGTTCGCCCTGCGGCCCGGGCCGCCGCCCCGCCAGCCGCGGCAACGCGAGCGCAAGGGCGAATGGAAGGAAGGCCGCCGACGTCTGCGCCAGCGACCAGACCGCGATCGCGCGACGGTCGCCCCCGGCTGCCAGGGCCACCGCCTCCGTCGTGAGGGTCGTCACCCTGCCGCCGCCGATGAGAAGGGTCGGCAGATACTGCCCAACCGACACCGCCAGCCCCACGGCCAGCGCCGTGAGCACCGGAGCAAGCAACATCGGCAGCCGCACCCGCGACAGGATGCGCCAGGGGCCGGCGCCCAGCCCGGCAGCGACAAGGGCGTATCGGCGATCCCAGGCCCGCCACGGATCGCCGAGCGACAGGAACACGTACGGGATCACGAAGACCAGATGCGCGGCGATCACCGCGCCGCGCCCCCCGTCCAGCCCGAAACGCAACGCCAGAATCTGCAGACCGGGCATGAAGGCGATCTGCGGCACCAGGAGCGGCAGGTAGAGGACGGTGCGCCCGACCGGCCCCATGCGCAAGCCCAGCCGACTCTCGGCCTCGAGGCAGGCGATGGCAAGCGCCAGGGCGAGGGAAGCGGCCGCCATCGCGCAGAGAGCGGTGTCGATGGCCGGGCGCACCAGATCGTCCGCATAGCGGCTCCAGGTGCGCAGATCGGCACTCTCGGGCAGCGCGCTCGGGAAGCTCCAGAACCCCGCGACGGACCAAAGCGCCAGCCCTGCCAGCCCAAGCCCCACCGCCCCGGCGATCGTGAGCCCCGCGGTCATCCCAGCCACCCTCAGCGGTACGGCAATCCCGCCTGCACCGCGCCAGCCATGCCATACCAGCGCGGCGCAGATCCGGCCCGCCGCCCATTCCCCGCCCCGCCAGAACGCGAGCACGGCCGCAACGAGACCGAGTTGCAGCAGAGCCCCGGCTGCGGCACGGGCCTGCAGCGCCGGGTCCGGGTCGGCCATCCAGGATACGATCTGCACGGCAAGGGGCGGCGGCGTGTTCGGCCCGAGGATGATGGCAACGTCCACCACGCTCATCGAATAGGCCAGCACCACGTAAACCGGCAGTCTGATCTGCACATAGACCCGCGGGAAGACCCCGAGCATCCATCCCGTCACACGCCCGTAGCCCAGCGTTCGCGCCAGCAGCGCGCCGCGCGCGGATTGCGCCTGGGTCAGCGCCGCCAGCGTCATGAGCACCAGGAAGGGCGTTTCCTTGGCCACGAGCCCCGCGATCATCGCCAGACCGGCCGGGTCCTGAAGGATCAGAAGATCGGGCGGGCGCTCCCACCCCGTGGCCCAAGGAGAGAGCGCGCGCGCTATCCAGCCCGACGGCGCGATCAGAAAGGCCAGCCCGAAGGCCGCGGCGGCGTGTGGCATCGCGAGAAGGGGCGCCAGCAGCCGTTCGAGCCAGCGAAAGGCCCGCGTTCCCTGCCAGCCCGCGACGATCAGGGCGGTGCCGACCAGCGAGACGAGCGTTGCGGCAAGACCTGTGGTGACACTCACGCGCAGGGCCGCGCCGAGGCCCGGCCAGCCGAACAGGCCGCCCCAGACCTCGCGCATGGATCCGCCCGGGCCGGCGCCGAAGGCCGGGAATACGGCGCCCGCCAGTCCCGCGGCCACCGGCCCCAGCAAGGCCGCGATCGTCAGCGGCGGCACACAGCGCAGCGCCCATGTCGCCCGTCCGCTCACGGAATGGGCCGGTTCAGCGGGTCACGCTGTAGCGCGCGGCCCAGTCGGCCTCCAGCCGTTCGGTCCAAGAAGGATGCGGTTCAGGCAGCACCTGCCCCAGGGCCTCGGGGGGCAGGGTGGCCGGGCCCAGCGGCAGCGCGTCGAAGGCGGCGCGGTCTTCGCCCGAGAGCGTCGACAGCTCGAGCACGGTGCCGGCGCCGAGATGCCGCGGGTCCTGGGCCCGGGTCTGCGCCGCCGGCGAAAGAAGCGTATTCGCGACCACGAGAGCTCCGGCGGTCGCATTGGCGTTATACGGGATCGCGACGAAGCCGGCATTGCCGATCGTTCCGCCGTCCAGCACGAAGGTCCTGACGGTCGGGGGAAGCTGCCGGTCGGCGATCGCCTGCGAGGCCTCGCCGGGGCTGAAGGAGATCGCGAGGTCGATCTCGCCATCCGCCATCAGCTGCAATTGCCGCGGGCCGCTTTCCGGATAGGCCCTGCCGCTGCGCCAGAGGTTGGGCGTCAGCGTGTCGAGGAAGGCCCAGAGGGGCGCTGTGACGGCCTCGTAATCGGCGTCGCCCACGGGGGCGAGAAGGGGGGCGGGATCGGGCACCAGATCGTAGAGCGCCTGCTTGAGGAAGGTCGAGCCGAGAAAGTTCGGCGGCTGCGGGAAGGTGAAGCGCCCCGGATTCTCCGCGGCCCATTCGCCGAGCATGCGGATGTCGCCCAGAGGCTCCGGCAGGCGCGCGGTATCGTGGATGAAGACCACCTGCGCCATGGACCAGGGCGACTTCGAAGCCGTCCGTGGGTACGGTGAAGTCCGCGGTCATCGCGCCGCCGGTGGTGTTCACGAGGCGCCAGTTGGGCAGGGCTTCGGCAAAGGGGCCGAACAGCAGATCCTGCCGTTTCAGGGTCGCAAAATTCTCGCCGTTGATCCAGATCAGGTCGACGGCGCCGCCGGTGTCTCGCCCGGCGCGCTTCTCGGCGACCACCCGCGCCACGGCCTCGGCGGTATCTGTCAGCTTGACATGGCGCAGGGTTACCCCGTGCTCGGCCTCCACGCGCTCCGCGATCCAGCCGATGAAGTCGTTCGTGGCCTGCGATCCGCCCCAGGCATGCCAGTAGACTGTCTGCCCGCGGGCCTCCTCAAGCACGGCCGGCCAATCGGCCGGATCGGGCGATTGGGCCGGGGCGGCTGAGGTGAAACCCACGACGGCCAGCGCGATCAGGATCAGACGGAGCATCGAATTCCTTTCAGGTGGCATCCGGGGCGGGGGGAAAGGCGCGCCAAGCCAGGAATACGCGCGTGCCCGCAGTCACGAAACACAGGGTTCCGAAGATCCAGGCGAGCGGGGCGAACCAGCCCGGCAGAACGCACAGGAGCACGAAGAAAACAATCGTCTCGGTCCCTTCCAACAGGCCGCCCGAGAAATAGAGCGTCTTGATCCCGCGCGCGGTGGTGACCATCTGCCGCCGCTCGGCAAGGATCGCGAAGCCCAGGAAGCTGGTGCCGTTGACGTAGAAGCTGGTGAGCAGGAAGGCGCCGGCGGCCCCGTTGGCGGCAGGATCGGCGAGCACGAAGGCCAGCGGCACCGCGCCGTAGAAAAGGAAATCCGCAGTGATATCTAGAAAGCCGCCGAAATCGGTGGGGCGGGTTGCGCGGGCGACAGCACCATCGAGCCCGTCGGCCACGCGACCCAGAAGCAGCGGCGCAAGCGCCAGCGCCGGTGCCTCGAGGGCGATGAGCACGGCGGCGACCAGCCCCAGGAACAGCCCGGCGAGCGTGATCGCATTGGCCGTGACGCCAAGGCGCGCAAGCGCGATACCCTGACGGTTCAGCGTCGGGTCAATGATCTTTCGGGCGGCCGCGTCGAGCATTCTGGCACCGGTGAGAGAGGCTTCACGACGTTGCCTGGATCGCGCCCCGGGATGCAACCGGGCTGACATGAATGTTATGCCAGTCACCGGAGCCGAGCGGGGGGAACCGATCCAACCCATCCACGTTGTTTCGCCGACACAGCAAAGGGACGGTCATGCATAGCATCTTCTATATCATCGGCATTGTGGTTGTGGTTCTGGCGATCGTCCAGTTCGTCGCCTAAGGGCGATCACGCCAGATTGCTGGATCGATCGATCCTGCAATGAGCGTCTCACAGGGGGTAACCGGCGGGTTACCTCCTGTGCACGTCGTAGAGGCGCTGGATGAACCGGCCGGACGGACGTGCCGCCAGTTCTTCGACCACACCGCGTATTGGCACTGGCAGGCTTTCGATTTGCGGCAGATGCCCGCCATAGCCGCGCGCCATCACCATCGGTCCGCCGGAGGTCGCAAAGGCAAGATCGGCGAGCGTGAGGCGATTGCCTGACAAGTAGCACCGGCCGTCCGACAGGCGCTCATCGGTCGTGTCCCAAGCGCGGCGGATCGCGTCGAGCGCCGCGGCGGCATCGGCGGCGGATAAGTCCAGACCCTTGAACATCAGGCGCCTTATTGCTCCGTAGCCAACGGTCAGCACCGCCTTTTCGTGCCATGGCACGCCGGTCGTGAGGCTTGGCCACACGATCCGCCGGTGCTGCAGCAGGTGGTAATAGGCCCAGTGAACGGTGGCGATGCCCATGCTGAATCGGGCCTCGTGTTGCAGCCCCATGACCTCCGCATGAAGCTCCGGCTCCGCCTTCGCATCGGGCATGACGCGCCTTTCGCGCGGGGCGGCCGGATCGTAGCGCGCCACGATCTGCTCGATGGTGGCCACCTTCGCGCCGTCATCCAGGATCAGCGGAAAATCGGTTTTGCCCATGCCATGGGCGCGCAGTGCGCGGATATGGAAGATCGGCGCATGGGGCTTTTCGACGTAGGGGCGACCCCAGAGCTGCATCAGCCAGCGCCCCAGATCGACATCGGAGCTTGGCAACAGAGTGACCATCACGGGATCGGGCATCGCGCTCAGCCCGGATCGAAGGTGACGATGAAATGCTTCGGGAAGGGCGTGCCGCCGGTGTCTATTCGACCTGCCGCCCCCGTGGCGCGTCGCAGGTTCGGGGCAGCGAGGACGGGCCGCAGGATCGCGGGAATGATTGTGCGATTGATCTGTGCGCCGAAGCACGTATGCATCCCGACGCCCCAGATCACGTTTGCATCGAATGGCCTGTCTACCTTAAAGGCCAGCGGCTCGGGCAGATGGGCGCGGTCGAACGTGGCGGAGAATGTGGCGGCGAAGACCATCGTGCCCTTTGAGATCTGCATTTCCCGCAATGTGCCGCGGGCGATCACCGAGTCTCGGGTGGCGCGGCGGTAGATAACCGGATTGTGGGGGTTGAACCGAAGCGCCTCCCAGATACAGGCGGCCAGGCGGGCTTCGTCGCCGGTGCGGGCGGCGGCCCGGGCCATGCGCACCGCCTCGGGGCGGTTCAGGATCTCGTCGAGCGCCAGGCAGCACGCCTTCGAGATCGTGGGGATCGCGCCGATCAGCAGACCCAGCAGATTGTTGCGGATCCCGAGATCCGACATGCCTGGGGTCCCGGCCGCTTGAAGCGCGAGGCACCGGTTGAGTAGATCTGGCGTCTCGGTTGGGGCCGCCTTGCGGGCGGCGATGGCGCCGTCGAGGTAGGCGCGCAGGCCGGCGGCCGCCTTCATGGCCCGGGCCTCCAGCGCCGGATCGGCCCCCAGATCGCCGAAGAGGTACCAGAAGAGCGTGGTGGTCCAATCCTGCATCGTGGCGGCATCCGGCCCGCCCACGCCGAAGTACCCCGCCGTCATGTCCCACGGAACCTGCCGAGTAAGCGCCTCCGGCAGATCCAGCCGCCCGCCGCTTTCGTCGACGATGCTGCCTGCGAGCTTCGCCGCGCGTGGCGCCACGAGTTCGGCCACGTCCGGGCCACGGGCCGCCAGATGCATAGCCGACGTGTCGCGCGTATAGTCCCAGCCGGGCTGCATCCCGAGGAAGAAGTTCTCGCCATCGGTCAGCTGCCGCATCCGGGTGCCGTAGACCACCTCGAACGCGGCATCGTCCAGCAGCACCTCCATCACGTCCGCATGGCGAGTGACGATGGCGGTGCCGGTATTCTCGTAGGAGGCGACGAGCTTGCGCTTGAGCCCAAGATTGGGGGCGAAGACCCGGAGCGCCGCGAAGATCCGCCGCTGTTGGTCGGCTGTGGCGAGCGTGGCGGCATTGGCCTTCAGCCCGCCCGGCGCCCTGGCCGCCGCGATCCCCGTGGCGACCAGCGGCGGCAGTCCGGCCACGGCATCGCCGAGGGACAGCCCCCAGAGTATGGCGGCGCGGAACGGGTTGGCCAGCGCCCCTAGCATGCCGGGCGCCTCACGTCGGGTCAACGATGCCGAGGGCCAGCATGTGCAGCGCGGTGAGCGAGGGGAGGAAGAAGTAGTCGCCGCCGCGCACCTCTACAAAGGTCTTTAGGCCGCTCATCACATAGGGCGGCTTGCCGGTGGCGGGGTCGCTGGCGATCGTGTGGCGCGTATGGTGATCGTGGTTGCCGAGCAGCGGACAGGTGTTGTTCCCCTGGTCGAAGTCCAGCCCGTACTGAATCCATTGCTGCTGCACGAACTCGAACTGGCGGAAGATGCTGGCGCCGATGATCATCATCGCCACGCCCTGTTCGGTCTCGTCGGTCTTCTTGGCCCAGTCGCCGGGGCCGTAGGGCAGGCCGCGCCGCAGGATGCGCCGGCGCTTGTTCAGCTGCGTGGTGGCGTTCTCGTTGGGGCTGCCCGGCGTGTTCGTCGGGTCGAGATAGTCCCGCGTGTTCACCCGCCGCAGATGCGCGCCGGCGGGGCAGCGCAGGCCACCCATGTCGCTGGCATAGCGGAAGTCCGAGCTTTCGGGCGACTTCAGGTAGGCCAGCAGCGCGCCCGTGGCGACGGCGGGGTCTTCGTCGTCGAACTTCATGCTGGTGCGAAAGGCGCGCCATTCGGCGTAGGTCGGCACCGTGGAAAGCGGCACGCCGTCGGACCAGCGGCCGACCATCTTGGCCTTCAGCGTTTCGGCCGCCTCTTCTTCGCCGACGCCCATGACCTTGGCGTATCGCGCGGCCTCCTCGGCGATCACGGCTTCGAAGCTGCCGACGTTCTCGTGCAGCTTGCGGTAGACCATGAAGCTGCCGTTGTGCATGAAGTTGGGCGGCATCGCCGCGGGCGGCAGCTCCTGGCTTTCGTCGGGATGGCCGAGGATGAACTCGCCGGTCTGCAGCGGCACCCACCCTTCCGTGCGCGACATCCATTTGCCGCGCCCGATCACGTAGTCCTGTTCCGTCTCGGGTGGATACTGCCCCTCGAACACGCTGTCGCCGATCCCGTCGACGAGGCCGAAATGCTCCTTGGGGGTGGGGAAGCGATAATCGCCGTTCTGGGTGAAGACGGCCGAAGCGGACTGGTATTCCCGGTCGCCGCCCTCGCCGTTGGTCGCGAGAATGCGGACCTTGCCGCCCAGCTCGGCGCAGATGTCGCGCAGCCACTGGGTCTGGTCCTCGAGGTCCTGCACGGGGGTATCGCTGCCGATCTGCGCAAGCTGCGCGTTCATCGACATCCAGATATGAACGTCCTGCCCGCGCCCCTCGCGGTTGTCCTGCCAGATCTTGTCCCAGTGCCGGCACCATTCCTGCGCCTCGCCTTCGGTCTTGGTCTGGTCGCGGTCGCCCAGCAGGAACGCGCGGTCCTTCATGCCGTCGACGAATTCGTTGGGCAGGCCCTGCATGGTGCGTGTCGGCAGGCCCAGCATGTAGAGGCCGAAGAAGGTGAAACCGATGTTGAGCGTGACCTTCGGCTTGTCCTCGGGCGCCCATCGCGCCGCGGTGGTGATGCGGCCGCGGACCAGATCCACGAAGCGGCGGCCTGCGGCGGGATCCTCGATGTGCAGGAAGAAATAGCGCGCGACCGGGAAGGAATAGCGGCCATAGGCCCGCACAATGTTGCCCTGGATATCGTCGAGATTGAGGATCTTGGTCATGGGGCGGCCTCGTCGACGATCCCGCCCTCTGCCCTGATCGAGATCACCCCGGGGGCCTGGGAAGGCGCCATCTTTTCGGATGGCCGGTGCCGGGCGAGGAAATCGCCGAAGGCGCTGTGCAACGCGGCGTCCGTGGCACCTTGCTGGTCGATGACGAAGTCGGCGAAGGCCTGTTGCAGATAGAGGGATTTGAGGACCGAGGGAAGATCGGCGTGGCGGCCGGGCGGCATTGGCCGCATGCCGCGCGCCGTGACGAACCGGATCGCGAGCACGATCGCAATCGCCGTCAGGGCGAGCCCGGTAAACACGGCGACCCAGGGCGCCCAGCCGAGCAGCGGGATGGCCGCGATTCCGAAAAGGCCGCAAAGCACCGCGACCAATGTGAGGAGCAAGGGCAATCCGACCAGCGCCGCCAGCGCCCGCGCGGGCAGCTTCGGCAGGTCGACGCCCGGCACCCAGTAATCGTTGAACGGCATGGTGGTCTCGATCTGGCAGCGGGCGAGATACCCCGCGAAGCCGGGCCCGTCGGTCACGTCGTCGAAGCCATGGCAATTGCCGTAGAGCGCCCGCAGCTCCGGCTCCATCGTCTCCCACAGGCGCCGCGCCCAGGCATCGCGCGCGGCGTCCTCCCCGGCGGTGTCGAGCGTGGTGGGCAAAGGATCTCCCGGAGTGATTACGGCGTCGATATCGGCCACAAAGACGAGATAGGCCGCGTTTAGCCTGTCGACCGCCTGCGGCTGGATCGGGTCCTCCCCCATGATCGACATCGCCAGCGCGTTCTTGGGATTGCGCCCGTTGTATATCGCATCCTCCAGCACGAAGAGGCGGCAGAGATGCGTCTGCCGGTTGCGGGCGAAGGGGCTGTTCAGCCCGATCTTCTGGGTCGCCGGCGATTGCAGGGCTGTCGGTAGCAGCGCCAGCGTCATGCGGATCATCTGTTCATGGCTCACCTGCACGCCCGACAGGTCGCGGGTGGAACCGCCCTTGATCGGCGTCAGGAAGGTCAGGAACAGGTGCCCGGTATCGAAGTTCGGCATCGTCTCGTCCCTTCAGGCGTTCGCGCCTCGGTGCAGGGTGGCTTGCAGCTTTTGCAGCAGGGGCGCGCGATTGATGTCGGCGCGTTCGGCGTCGAGGCTGGCGACGGGGCCGAAGCCCGGGTCCGCCAGATGCGCCTGAACGTCGGTCAGGGCCCCGCGATAGGTTGCCGCGAACTCTTCCGGCGACTGCGTCCGGTGCGCCTCCTGAAGCGAGAGGACGGCATCGTGCACCCGCATCGACCCCTTCACGTCGCGCTGCGCCGACCCCGGCGTGGCGTTGTAGTAATAGTCGGTGAACACCTGATTGTAGGTGATGTAGGTCTTGAAAGACGTGACCGGGATCGACTGCGGATACTTCGTGGCGGTGTACCAGAAGAGGTTCAGGCCGTTGGGTATCCCGTCGGAGAACGCATCGATGTACTGGTCCCAGGTGCCGTTGAAGTTGGAGCAGAAGAGCATGTAGTCGTTCTGCAGGTCTTGCTTGCCCTGTCCCAGATCGGGCCAGTCCTGCGGCCGGATCAGCACCCAGCGGGCGAAATGGATGAGCGAAAGCCCCAGGAGCCCCGACAGGACCGACGGCTGCGCCCGCGCCACCATGAAGATCAGCCGATTGATCGGCGTCAGCCAGCGGCGGCTGGGGGTCAGCACGTTCATGGCATAGGCCTTGCCGGCGACGTTCGACATGCGGCTTCCTCCGGGGCTTGCCTTCAAGGCAACCCTGACAGCCAGCGCCACGGCTGTGAAGGAGTTTCAAGGCAGGAGCCGCCCAAAGTCCGGGATTCCCGACCGATTGTTCCGAGGCAGGGCGTGGGATTTCGCGTCTCCGCGTCAATGCTTTGTTCACTGCGTTCGCGCTAAGCCAGCGGCAGGTCGGCAAGAATTGCGGCGGGGCAGGCATGGGTGAGGCGACGGGAATTCGCGGCGTGGCGTGGCGGGGGCGGGCGGTTGGCCTGATCCTGATCGCGGCCGTGCCGTTCGCGGCCACGGCTTCGATCGATCCGCCGGAACTGTGCCACCGCGCGGCACTAACGGCTTCGCGGGCGACGGGCGTGCCCATCGAGGTTCTGACCGCCATCGCCCTGACCGAGACCGGGCGCAGCGCCGCGGGCCGGCTTCAGCCCTGGCCCTGGACGCTGAACATCGCCGGCAAGGGCCATTGGCTGCCCGGGCGCGATGCGGCGCTGGCACTGGCAAGGCAGACCCGTGCGGGCGGCCAGACGAGCTTCGATCTGGGGTGCTTCCAGGTGAACTACCGCTGGCACGGGCAGGCCTTCAGCAGCCTCGAAGCAATGCTCGACCCCGTGACGAACGCCACCTATGCTGCAGAATTCCTGGCCGATCTCTACCGCGAGTTGGGCGACTGGTCCCGCGCGGCGGGGGCCTACCATTCGCGCACCCCGGAACACGCCAGCAAGTATCGCCGCATCTTCGACAGGCATTTCGCCCGTGCCGGCGGCGCACCGCCTGGGCTGCAGCTTGCCGCGCTGCCGCGCGAGCGGGCCGCCCCGCGCGAGAACCGCTTTCCGCTTCTGCAGGCGGGCAGATCCACCGCCCCCGGCTCCATCGTGCCCACGGGCGGCGGCGGCATCCCGTTTCTGCAAGCCGGGCCCGCGCGCCCGATCTGGGGGGGCTGATGCCCAAGCTGACGACCAAGCTGGTGTTCCAGCCCACGATCCTTCTGGCGCTGGCCCTTATGGCGATCATCGTGATGATGATCCTGCCGATGCCCGCCTGGGTCCTCGACGTCGGGCTGGCGGGCTCCTTCGCGCTCGCCATCCTGATCTTCACGGTCACGCTCTTCATCGAGCGGCCGCTGGATTTCTCGGCCTTCCCGACGATCCTCCTGGCATCGCTGATGCTGCGGCTTTCGCTCAACGTCTCGTCGACCAAGCTGATCATCGGCGAGGGTCACACCGGCACGCGCGCGGCCGGCGACGTGATCCACGGCTTCGCGATGTTCGTGATGGGCGGCAGCGTGCTGATCGGTCTGGTGGTGTTCTGCGTCCTGCTGATCGTCAACTTCATGGTCATCACCAAGGGTGCCGCGCGGATGGCCGAGGTCGGCGCGCGCTTCGCGCTTGACGGGATGCCGGGCAAGCAACTGGCCATCGACGCCGACGTCTCCGCCGGCTCCATCAGCCACGAGGAGGCCAAGGCCCGGCGCGAGACCGAACAGGCCGAGACGACTTTCTTCGGGTCGCTCGACGGTGCCTCGAAATTCGTCAAGGGCGATGCGGTCGCCGGGCTGCTGATCACCCTTCTGAACCTCGTGATGGGCCTGGTGATCGGGATCACGATACACGACATGCCCATCGGCAAGGCGTTCGAGACCTACACGATCCTCACGGTGGGCGACGGGCTGGTCACGCAGATCCCGGCCGTGGTCATCTCTATCGCGTCGGCGCTGTTGCTGGCCCGCGGCGGGGCGAAGGGCACCACCGACATGGCCGTGATCGGGCAGCTCGGCAGGCATCCCGGCGCGCTCTGCACCGTGGGGCTGCTGATGTTCCTGTTCGCGCTCGTCCCGGGTATGCCGTTCCTGCCGTTCGTTATCGGGGCCATCGGGCTGATCGGCGCCTCCTACTGGGTGTGGCGCGATCAGGGGCGCAAGGCGAAGAGCAATGCCGAGGCGGGAAGCGCCGCCGAGGCGAAGAGCGCGACTCAATCGATGGGCGACATGCTGGACCTGGATGACATCCACGTGGAGTTCGCGCCGGATCTCGTCTCCATGGTGCTGGACCCCGGCACCGGGCTCGACGCGCGGATCGTCTCGATGCGGGCGCATGTGGCCGAGACCTTCGGCCTGATCCTGCCGGAGATCCGCCTGACCGACGCGCCGATGCTCCCGCGGGAGACCTATGCCATCCGCATCCAGGGGGTGGAGCGCGTGCGCGACCGCCTGCGGCCCGACCGGATGCTGGCGCTTCTGCCGGAGGACGTGCGCGGCCTGCCCCCCGGGGAGGACGTGAAGGAGCCGGTCTATGGCGCGCCGGCCCGTTGGATCGCCCCCGACGACCAGGAGCTTCTGGCGCTGGAAGGTGCAACCGTAGTGAGCCCACCGGAGGTGCTCGCCACGCATCTGCTTGAGGTGATCAAGGCCGGGATGCCGCAGCTGATGACCCTCAAGGGGCTGCGCCGTCTGCTGGATGAGATGACGAACCTCAGCGATGCGGACCGGTCCGCCGCCAACCGCCGCCTGCTGGACGATCTGGTCCCTGACAAGGTGCCGATGGACGTGCTCCTCTCGGTGCTGCGCTTGCTGCTGGAGGAGCGGGTCTCGATCCGCAACCTGCCGCTGATCCTTGAGGCCGTCGCCGAGGTCCGCCCTGCGCACAGTACGCCCGAAGCGGTGTGCGAGCACGTTCGCCAGAGGCTCGGGTTCCAATTGGTTGCGGGGCACCGGCGAGCGGATGGCGCGTTGCCGCTGGTGCAGCTGGCTCCCGAGTGGGAAACACTGTTCCAGACGCATCAGATCGAGAGCGACCGGGGCATTCCCGACGTCGCGTTGCCCCCGGCCGATTTCAACAGGCTGGGTGCCGCCATCGCGGAGCGGATCGCCCGGGTCGGCTCGCCCGAAGGCGTGCCCGCGCTCGTCACGTCGACCCGGCGCCGGCGGTTCCTGAAATCGGTACTCGGCGCCAAGGCGATCCGCACGGCGGTATTGAGCTACGAAGAGATCGGCTTCGACGCGCGCCCGGCCATCGTGGGCGTGGTTCCGGCGTGACGCCGGCAACGGCCACCCTGCTGGAGATGCTCGGGGATTGGGCCTGGATCGGCGGCGTTGTGTTCCTGCGCGTCGGCGGTGCCATGGCGCTTCTGCCGGCCTTCGGCACGCAGACGGTGCCGGTCCGCGTGCGGCTCGCCCTCACCCTCGCCTTCACAGCCATCGTGGCCCCGGCCGTCGCCCCGCAGATCGGCGGCCTCACGCCCGCCCTGCCGTCCTTTTCGCCGGGCACCAGCACCGGCGCGCCCGCTGGCCTGGCGCTGCGCCTCCTGGGAACGGAGACGATCTGCGGTTTGCTGCTGGGGGCATCCGTCAGGCTCTTCATCTGGATGCTGCAGATCGCCGGCACCATCGCGGCACAGGCGACATCGCTGTCGCAGGTCCTGGGCCCCTCGGGGATCGACCCGCAGCCCGCGATCGCTCAGCTTCTGGTGATGGCCGCCTTGGCGCTGGCCGCAATGGCCGGGCTGCACGTGCGCGTGGCCGAGGCGCTGATCCTCTCCTACGATACGCTGCCACCGGGGCTGATGCCCGCGGCCGGCGATGTCGGAGAGTGGGGGCGGACCCGGGTGGCCGAGACGTTTGCGCTGGCCTTCACTTTCTCCGGCCCGTTCCTCATCGCGGCCCTCATCTACAACGTCGCCCTCGGCGTCATCAATCGCGCCATGCCGCAGCTGATGGTCGCCTTCGTCGGCGCCCCGGCCATCACCGCGGGGGGGCTGGCGCTGCTGATCGTCGTGCTGCCGCTCGTGCTGCCGATCTGGCTGAATGCCCTCAACGGCACCCTCGCGGCGCCCTTCGCGGTCGGCCGGTAGGGGCGGGCGATGAGCGGCGGCGACGAAGAGAACGGCGACAAGCCCTATGACCCGACGCCGCGGAAGCTGCAGAAGGCCCGCGAGAAGGGCGAGATCCCGAAGTCCACCGATCTGGCGACCGCCGCAGGCTATGCCGGCTTCCTGATCGCTGGGCTCGCCGCGGGGGCCGCCCTGATCGGCGATGTCGGCACCACGCTGGCATCGATCCTCGACCACGCCGACACGATGGGCGGGCAGATGCTGGCAGATGGCGGGGCCGTGCTGGCGGGTGGCCTGATCGGGCGGGTCGGCCTTGGCCTGATGCCGCTTCTGGTGGTGCCGCCGCTGATGGTCGTGGGGGTGCTGATCGCGCAGCAGGGGGTGACGGTGGTGCCCTCCAAGCTCGCGCCGAAGCTCTCGCGCATCTCGCTGCTGTCGAACGCCAAGAACAAGTTCGGCCGTAGCGGCCTGTTCGAGTTCGCAAAGAGCTTCGTGAAGCTCGCGATCTACTGCACCATCCTCGCCCTGTTCCTGCGATCGCAGCTGCCGACCCTTCTGGCCTCGCTGGCCCTCGGGCCGGGGCAGGTGGCCACGCTGCTGGGAACGCTGACGCTGGACTTCATGGCGGTGGTGCTGGCCGTCGCACTTGTCATCGGCGGCATCGACCTCCTGTGGCAGCGTGCCGAGCACCATCGCAAGAACCGCATGTCCCACAAGGAGATGATGGACGAGACGAAGGAAAGCGAAGGCGACCCCGCCATGAAGGGCAAGCGCCGGCAGCGGGGTTACGAGATCGCGATGAACCGGATGCTGGCGGATGTGCCCACGGCCTCGGTGGTGATCGTCAACCCGACCCATTACGCGGTGGCGCTCAAGTGGAACCGGGCGCCCGGCACCGCGCCGACCTGCGTGGCCAAGGGGGTCGATGAGGTGGCCGCGCGGATCCGCGAGGCGGCGGCGGAAGCGGGCGTTCCGATCCACAGCGATCCGCCGACAGCCCGCGCGCTTCATGCCGAGCTCGACGTCGGCGCCGAGATCGTGCCGGAGCATTACGCCGCCGTGGCCGCCGCCATCCGCTTCGCCGAGAAGATGCGCCAGCGCCGGAAGGCCGGGGCGTGAATGATCCGCGGCTTCGGGATCTGTCGCAGGTCGCTGCGATGAAGCGCGATGCCGCGCTTGGAGTTCTGGCCGCGCATCGTCAGCGTTCGGCCGGGCTGCTCGAAGAGCTTGCCGCGCTGCGGGCGCCGCCGGCCGACGGCGGTGTGGATAGCCTGGCTTACGGCCTGGCAGGCGCTCAGGCGAAGTGGGACAGGTGGCGCCAGGCGCGGATCGCCGCCATCAACGCAACCCTGGCGCGGCTCCGGGCGGAGGAGGCCCCGCTGGTCCACGAGGCGACCCGGGCGATTGGCCGCTGCGAAGCCCTGGGCGAGCTCATCGCGGCCGAGCGGGAGCAGGACCGGATCCGGCGACGCAGGACGTGATCCTGCTCCGCTTGCATATGGCGCCCGGGGCCGGTTCTGCCCCGGAACGGCGCGGCTTGCCCGCCATTCGAGCGCGGTGCCCCGTCCAGGGGTCGGGATCCCTGCGGGCGGGGAGGGCCGATCGGAGGGCGGGACCCGGTTCGGACACCCGCCGCAACCGGGGCGTGGGCGTGGTGCAACCTGGGGAAAGCCGCCATGTCATCGCCGCGCGGTTCGGTCTTGCGCCGTTCAGCAAGGTCAACCCAGTGTGGCGCGCGGCGACGTCCGGGTCGGTGTGGCTGCGACGATGTGCTTCTATCGCCGCTCGAGACCGCAGCGCTTTCGGGTAGGCTCGCTGGCACCCAAGCCTTGCTGGTCGTCATGCTGCCGATGCTTTTGTGAAGAAGTGCGGCGCCATCGGTCTGCGGGACGTAGCAGGGACGGTCCGCTCCCGTCCGGTTCGCCGGGCGTTCCCCATTGCAGCCTCGAACGGCGCTGTCCGTGGCGCCGGCTATCGGGTGGATGGACCTCAGCTTTCATAGCGGGTGTTGCCGCGCCGGTCGCTGTCGATCGGCAGGTCCACATGGATCGGCTGGTGGGCGCGCTGGTCGCAGCCCTGCCGGGGGCAGAGCGGGCAATTGATCCCGATCGGGCGCAGAAGGGTGCCGTCGCCCACCTTGAACGGCCTGGCATAGATCAGCCGTTCCGCGTGGCGCAGCTCGCACCCCACGGCCACGGCCAGCCGCCTGTCCTGGGCCGGGCGGCCGATGCCCGGCCGGTCGGTCGTGCGGCTGATGGTGAAGTACCGCTCGCCGCCCGGAAGCTCGACGAACTGCGAATGGATCTCTCCAGGCGCGCGGAACGTGTCGTGGATGTTCCAGCGCGGGCAGGCGCCGCCATGCTCGGCAAGCTGAAAGGACGTGGCGTTGAAGCGCTTGGTCACGTTGCCGGCCTTGTCGACCCGCAGGAAGAAGAACGGCACGCCCCGCGCCCCGTCGCGCTGCAGGGTTGTCAGCCGGTGGCACACCTGCTCGAAAGAGACCCCGAACCGCGCGGCGAGCAGGTCGATGTCGTAGCCGCCGGCCTCCGCGGCCTCGTGGAATGCTGCGTAGGGCATCAGGAAGGCCGCCGCGAAATAGTTCGCCAGCTCCGTGCGCAGCCGCGACTGGTGGCGCCCGGGCGGCATCTGCGCCTCGGCCACGATCGCATCGATGTCGCCTGCGAAGGCTCGACCAGCCCGACCATGTGCGCAAGCTGGAACACCCGGTTCTGGTGGTCCAGCGCCTCCGACAGAACGAGCTGCCCCTTCTCGCGCTGGAAGAGCCGCAGGGTCTGCGGCAGATCCTCCGTCGTCGCCATCCGAACCTCGATGCGGTGGGTCCGGGCCAGCCGGTCGCGGAGCGCCGGAAAGACCGCGTCCACGTCTCCCCCGACCTCGGCGTGCAGCGCATCGGCGGCGGCCTCCAAAGGCTCGAAATGGTTCTGCCGGTCGCGGAAGAAATCGTGGATCGCGGCTTCGGCCGAGCGCATCAGAAGGCTGTCGGCGCCGCCGCTGGCCGACATCTGCCCCATCCGGTCCGTCAGTTGGCGATAGGCGCGGTGAAGTTGCAGCACCTGACCGATCAGCCGGGGCGCGTGGTCGATGGCGGCGCGCAGCTCCTGCAGATCGGGCGGCGGCCCCGCGAACACGGGGTCGCGCGACACGTGCCGCAGATCGGCCAGGCGGGTATCGGAGGCATCGGTCAACAAATCGCGCAGATCGACGCCGTAGACATCGCCGAGCGCCATCAGCATCGTCACCGACAGGCTGCGCTGGTTGCTTTCCAGCAGGTTCACGTAGGCCGGGGATATGCCCAGCCGCCGCGCCATCTCGGCTTGCGTCTGCCCATGGTCCCGCCGCAGTTGCCGCAGGCGGGGGCCGATCAGGGTCTTTGGCATCGTCTGCCTCCTCGCCGGTGCCCGCCATTACAGAATTAACGCATTAGTTTGGTGTCATGAACAGTCTTAACGGCCACACCCGAAATTCCGTGCGTGATGAAGGGCTTTGCCCAACAGTGAGGGTCCGGCCTGCAGCCGGGATGTGATCGTTGTAAAGGCCCGGCCCGGGCCAACGTCTTGGAGGAGACACCATGCGCCCCCACCAGAACCGCCGCCTGTTCCCCGCCGTTCTCGCCGCAGCCGCCCTTGGCCTTGCCGTGCCCGCAGCGGCGGAGGACTGGAAACCGAACAAGCCTGTGGAGATGGTGATCATGGCCGGCCAGGGCGGCGGCGCCGATCGCCTCGCGCGGCTCTTCCAGTCGATCATCCAGAAGGAGCGGCTTTCCAACATGCCGGTCCTGCCGGTCAACAAGGGTGGCGGATCGGGGGCCGAGGCGCTTCGCTATCTCAAGGACAAGGAGGGCGACCCGCATGTGATCATGGCCACCCTCAACAGCTACTACACCACGCCCCTGCGCACCGACATCGGCGTCGACATCGAGAATTTCCAGCCGATCGCGCGGATGGCCATCGACACGTTCGTGCTCTGGGTCAACGCCGACAGCGACATCCAGACCCTCGACGATTACGTGGCCGCCGTTAAGGCTGCGGACGGCGCCTGGAAAATGGGCGGCACCGGCACCGGGCAGGAAGACAGCCTGGTGACGGCGATGCTCGAGAAGGAGTTCGACCTCGACATCACGTATGTGCCCTTCGACGGCGGCGGCGACGTGGCGAAGGCCCTGGTGGGCGGGCACATCGACAGCACCGTCAACAACCCCTCCGAGCAGATGGGCTTCTTCAAGGCCGGCAAGTCGCGCCCCATCGCCGCCTTCACCGACGAGCGGATCGAGGCCTTCGCCGACACGCCCACGATGACCGAGCTCGGCCACCCGATGACCTACGGCATGCAGCGCAGCTTCGTGGCGCCTCCGGGCATGCCGGCCGAGGCGGTGGCCTATTATGCGGACCTCTTCAAGAAGGTCGCCGACAGCAAGGAATGGAAGACCTACACCGATGCGGAGGCCCTGGCCCCCGATTTCCTCACCGGCGACGAGCTGCAGCAGTACTTCTTGACGGAGCGCGAGAAGCACCGCGAGCTCCTGCAGGCGACCGGAGAGCTTTCGGGCTCCTGATCGGTCCGGCGTCTGCGAGACCGAGTTGGCGGAGGGCCGGAGTTCCGGCCCTTCGCGACTTGCACGGTGAGGGGGTAAGGCCATGCTGAAAGCCGAAAGCGTCATTGCGATCGCCCTGATGGGTTTGTCGGTCTACTTCATGTGGCATGCGCTGGTCCTGCCCGTCGGCTGGGTGTCGGGCTCCGGCCCCGGCGGCGGCGCCTTCCCGTTCTGGCTCTCGGCGCTCATGCTGGTTTGCGCGGGCGGCATCCTCCTGAAATCCCTGCGCCAGGCGGGAGAAGGCGTGCCCTTCTTCGATCCCGAGACGCGCGTGGCCGTGGCCAAGGTCGCGCTCTCGCTCGTCCTGACCATGGCCGCGATGTGGTATCTGGGCTCCTACGTGGCGCTGGCGGGCTTTCTGATCTGGTATCTGCGCTTCTTCGGCGGGCATCCCTGGCGGCTGACCGGCATCCAGACGACCTGCACGCTGCTGTTTCTGTTCTTCTTCTTCGAGGTGACGCTGAAGATCCTGCTGCCCAAGGGCATCACGGAGCCGCTGTTCATCCCGCTCTATGCCATCTTCTTCTGAGCCCGGGGGCGCCGCGACATGATGGACACTTGGATCCACCTGATGGACGGCTTCGGCAGCTCGCTGACCTTCCTCAACATCGCCATCGTGATCCTGGGCGTGACCGCGGGCCTCTTCATCGGGGCGATGCCGGGGCTCGGTTCGGTCAACGGCGTGGCGATCGTGTTGCCGTTGACCTTCATCGTGCCGCCGGGGTCGGCCATCATCTTCCTCGCCGCGATCTATTACGGCGCGATGTACGGCGGCGCGATCAGCTCGATCCTGCTGGGCATCCCGGGCGCTTCCACCGCCGTGGCCACGACGTTCGACGGGCGGCCCCTCGCGCAGCAGGGCAAGGCCGGGCTGGCCCTGATCGCCGCCGCGCTGGCCTCCTTCGTGGGCGGCACGATCTCGGTGATCCTCTTCACCATCTTCGCCACGCCGCTGGCCGACATCGCGCTGATGTTCGGCCCGGCAGAGGAATTCGCGCTGGTGCTGCTGGCCTTCACCACGTTCGTGGGGCTGGGCGGCGACGACGTGCTGAAGACGTTGGCGATGATCTGCCTCGGCCTCGTTCTCTCCACGGTGGGGCTGGACCTGATCTCGGGCCAGCCGCGGCTGATCTTCTTCGACCAGCCGGGCTTTTACTCCGGCATCAGCTTTCTGGTGCTGGCCATCGGGGTCTACGGGGTCGGCGAGGTTCTATGGACGATCGAGACCCAGAAGACCGCGCCGACCGTCATGGCCGCCAAGGTGACCTGGGCCGAGATGAAGGCCAGCCTGCGCATCCTGCGGGGCACCATCGGCACGATGACCTTCGGCTCGGTGCTGGGCTTCTTCGTGGGCATGCTGCCGGCGGCGGGGGCCACCCCGGCGGCGCTGATGAGCTACGGCATTGCGCGGTCCATGTCGAAGACGCCGGAGCGTTTCGGCAAGGGCGCGGTGGAGGGCGTGGTGGCGCCGGAGACGGCCAACAACGCCGCCTCCACCGGATCGCTTTTGCCTATGCTGACGCTCGGCATCCCCGGCTCGCCCACCACCGCGCTGCTGCTGGGCGGCATGGTCATGTGGGGGCTGGTGCCGGGGCCGATGCTGTTCATCGACCAGCCGGAATTCGTGTGGGGGCTGATCTCCTCGCTCTACACCGCCAACGTGGCGGCGGTGCTGATCAACCTCGCGCTCATCCCGCTTTTCGTCTGGGCGCTCAGGATGCCGTTCACGATCCTTTGCGCCTTCGTGCTGGTGCTCTGCATCGTCGGCGGCTTCGCGCCGGCCCAGAAGATGCACGACGTTTGGCTGATCGCGGGCTTCGGGATCGCCGGCTACCTGCTGCGCAAGGCGCATTACCCCCTGGCGCCGCTGGTCCTGGCCCTTGTGCTCGGGCCGCTGATGGAGAAAAGTTTCCGTCAGGCGCTGATCGCCGAAAGGGGCAACATCCTGACCTTCGTGGATTCTCCGCTGTCGGGCAGCTTCATGGCGATTGCCGCGATCTTCTTCTTGCTGCCGGTGGCGAAGCATATCCGGGGCCGTCGCGCCCGCGGTGTCTCGCCAGCCGAATGAGCAGCGCGACCCTCGGGAGACCCAGATGACCCAGACCCTTGCCGCCCTGATCGCCGACCACCCGGCCGATGCCCCCGCCATCGGCGCGCCCGACCGCGGCTGGCTTAGCTATGGCGGGCTGCGGGAGCAGGCGGCGGCGGTGGCCGAAGCGCTTTACGCCGCCGGGGTGGGCCGGGGCGACCGGGTGGGGATCGTGCTGCCCAACGGGCCGGAAATGGCGGCGGCGTTCTTCTGCGTCGCGCAGGTGGCGACGACCGCGCCGCTCAACCCCGGCTACCGGGCGGACGAGTTCGAATTCTACCTGACCGATCTCAAGGCCAAGGCGCTGATCCTGCCGGAGGGCTACGACGGCCCGGCGCTGGAGGCGGCGGAGCGGCACGGCACCGCGGTGCTGCGCCTGGCTTTCGAGGCCGCCGACCCCGCCGGGCGCTTTACGCTGCGCAACGAGGGCGATTTGCCCGACGTGGCGATGCGCGAGCCGCCGGAAGAGGGCGATATCGCGCTGATCCTGCACACCTCGGGCACCACATCGCGCCCCAAGATCGTGCCGCTGCTGCAGAGCAACGTGGCCGCATCGGCCCGCCATATCGCCGCGTCGCTGGCCCTGACGCCGGACGACCGGTGCCTGAACGTCATGCCGCTGTTCCACATCCACGGGCTGGTGGCCGCCGTCTCGGCCAGTCTTGCGGCGGGGGGCAGGTGTGGTGCGCGCCCGGCTTCGACGCGCTGAAGTTCTTCGGGCAGCTCGATGCCGCGCGGCCCACCTGGTACACCGCCGTGCCGACGATGCATCAGGCGATCCTGAGCCGCGCCAAGCGCAATGCCGAGATCGTCGCCCGGGTGCCGCTGCGGTTCCTGCGCTCGTCCTCCGCCTCGCTGCCGCCGCAGGTGATGACGGAGCTGGCCGAGACCTTCGGCGCGCCGGTGATCGAGGGCTACGGGATGACCGAGGCCGCGCATCAGATGGCCTCGAACCCGCTGCCCCCCGCGGCGCAGAAGCCGGGATCGGTGGGCATCGCCGCCGGGCCGAAGGTGGCCGTGGCCGATCAGGACGCCGCGACCCTGCTGGCGCAGGGGGCGGTGGGCGAGGTGGTGATCTCGGGGCCGAACGTGACACCGGGCTACGAGGGCAACGAGGAAGCCAACGAGAAGAACTTCTTCTACGTAGAGGGCGAGCGGTGGTTCCGCACCGGCGATCAGGGCGCCCTCGACGCCGAGGGCTACCTGCACCTGACCGGGCGCCTGAAGGAGATCATCAATCGCGGCGGCGAGAAGGTCAGCCCGCTGGAGGTCGACAGCGTCCTGATGGACCATCCGGCGATCGCGCAGGTCGTGACATTCGCCCTTCCGCATCCGAAGCTGGGCGAGGAGGTGGCCGCGGCGGTGGTGCTGCGGGAGGGGGCCGAGGCGACCGAGCGCGAGATCCGCGACTTCGCGGCAGAGCGGATGGCGGATTTCAAGGTGCCGCGCAAGGTGCTGATCCTGGATGAGATTCCCAAGGGGGCCACGGGCAAGATGCAGCGGATCGGCCTGGCTGAGAAGCTTGGCCTGACCGAGAAGGCGGCCTGATCCTATGAAGATCTGCGTCTTCGGCGCCGGCGCGATCGGCGGCTACATGGGCGCAAAGCTGGCCCAGGCGGGAGCGGATGTGAGCCTGGTCGCCCGCGGGCCGCACCTGGCGGCGATGCGCGACAAAGGGCTGCGGCTGATCGAGGAGGGCGAGGAACGCCGGGTCGACGTGACCGCGACGGACGACCCCGCCGAGCTCGGCCCGCAGGACTACGTGATCGTGACGCTCAAGGCGCATTCGGTGCCGCCGGTGGTGGGCAAGATGCAACCGCTGATCGGGCCGCAGACCACCATTGTGAGCGGCGTGAACGGCGTGCCGTGGTGGTATTTCCATGAGCTTTCCGGGCCTTACGAAGGGACCCGGCTGGCCAGCGTCGATCCGGGCAATGCGCAGTGGGACGGGTTCGGCCCCGACCGGGTGCTGGGTTGCGTGGTGTATCCGGCGGCCGAAGTTGCCGAGCCGGGGCTGGTGCGGCACGTGGAGGGCAACCGGTTTTCGCTCGGCGAGCCCTCGGGGGAGAAATCTGAGCGGGCGGTGCGGCTGTCGCAGGCCCTGACGGAGGCGGGGCTGAAGGCGCCGGTGCGCCCGCGGCTGCGCGACGAGATCTGGGTGAAGCTTTGGGGCAACCTTTCGTTCAATCCGATCTCGGCCCTGACCCATGCGACGCTGGACGTGCTGTGCACCGATCCGGGCACGCGGGCGGTGGCGCGGGGAATGATGCTGGAGGCGCAAGAGATCGCGGAGAAGCTGGGCGTCAAGTTCCCGATAGACGTGGAGCGCCGGATCGACGGCGGCGCCGCGGTGGGCGCGCACCGGACCTCGATGCTGCAGGATCTGGAGGCCGGGCGCCCGATGGAGATCGACGCGCTGCTGGGCTCCGTTCAGGAGCTGGGGCGCGTCACCAAGACCGCGACGCCGGTGATCGACACCGTGCTGTCGCTGGTCTCGCTGCGCGGGCAGGTGGCGGGGTTGTATGCGCCGCCCGCTTCGAGCCTTCGTGCTTCGGATGCGGCCTGAGGCCGATATTACCGTACATTTTCAGTGGGTTGCGTGCGTGACGCCGTGTCCTTCGATGAGCGCAGCATGTTCGGTGCGCGCGGACTGACACGTTCAGCCCATGGAACGAGGTGGTTCGCCGGCGCGGGAGGTTGGTCCTATGGATTGCCCGCGTCGCAGGGGAGAACGGGAGAATGGGGTGATCGGGCGGTTTGCTTCGATATTGCTCGGGTCAATCCGCGCCGGTTTGCCGGAAAATCAATGACATTCCGTAAACGGTTCGCACATCTGGCCGACCTTGGCGGCCGAATGGCGCCTTCGCTCGGTCTGGACGGCGCGCCGGCCGGCCCGTAGGGAGGCCATGCGAACCTGTCAGGAGACCTGCGATGCCCGGGCGCACGATCACGGTGGCCCAGCAGAAGGGCGGCAGCGGCAAGACGACGCTGGCGGCCAATCTGGCGGTGGAGCTGGCACGGCGCGGGCATGCCGTGGCGGTGCTGGACACCGACCCGCAGGGGTCGCTGGGGCGCTGGTTCATGGCACGGCGGGAGCAGGGCGATCCGGGGCTGGAGTTCGCCACGGCGAGTGCCTGGGGGGTGGCCTACGAGTGCGAAAAGCTGAAGCGGACCAACGACTTCGTGCTGATCGACACGCCGCCGAAGATCGACAGCGACCTGCGCCCGGCGCTGCGGGAGAGCGATCTGATCCTGGTGCCGGTGGGGCCAAGCCGGATGGACCTGTGGGCGACGGAATTGGTGCTGGAGATGGCGGCGCGGGTGGATCGGCGGGCGATGACGGTGCTGAACCGGGCCTCTTCGCGGGCGCGGCTGACCGGCGAGATCCTGAGCGCCTTGAAGGGGTTGGAGGGCGGCGCGCTGGCGCAGACGGTGCTGGGCCACCGGGTGGCCTATGCCGAGGCGCTGGGCGAGGGCCGGGGCGTGGCCGAGCGGCCGGGTGCCGGCACTGCGGCCGCCGAGATCGCGGCGCTGGCGGACGAGATCCTGGGGATGCTCTAGCCGGGGACGCCCGGCCGCCTTTCGGGGCCGGGGGTAATTTTGCGAAATCTCATCAGCGGGTTGCCCCGCCGGCCGAGATCAGAGCTTTTGCAGGTTCGTCGCGCTTTCGCGACCGTCGCGGCCCGATTCGATATCGAAGCTGACCTTCTGACCGTCGTCGAGGCTGCTGAGGCCCGAACGCTCGAGAGCCGAGATGTGGACGAACACGTCCTTCTTGCCGCCTTCGGGCTCGATGAAGCCGAAGCCTTTGGTAGCATTGAACCATTTCACGGTGCCATTGGCCATCGTGAGTCTCCTTCAGAAATGCTGCCCGCGGAAGTGCGGCAGCGCGGCTAGGTCAGAGCAAGATCGATTGACTGTAGCCGATGAAGGAAAACAGTGGGTCGAAAGAGGTAACGTTCGCCGGGGGGTATATGCCCGATTGTTGGCCGCCGCGCAAGTGTCGGCGTTCGGTCGGCTTTGTGTCGGCGATGTGTCGGACCCCTGCGCACGGTCGGGTGACGGGATCTGAAGGCCTGCCGGGGTAGAGAGGCCGGACAGCCGAGAGGAGACCCGCGCCGATGCCCAGCCGAACCCGCCCCAGCCTGACCCGCGCCGAGAGCAGCCGCAGCGCCCCGCCGGCCGCCCACCGGCAGATGCCGGCGGTGGGGCGCAGCAAGACCCGCCGCCTGGCCTACGAGCGGCTGATCCTGCACACCCACGCGCTGAGCTTCGAGGGTGCGGGGCCCTATGCCGAGGCGGAGCAGGTGGTGCCGGAGGCCTGGGCGACGCTGGAGCAGGACGTGGACGTGTGGGAGCCGAAGGTGAAGGTGACCCTGCGGCTGGACGAGAGCGTGGCGAAGTTCTACCGCGCGATGGGGCCGGGTTACCAGGCGCGGGTCAGCCGGATCCTGGCGACCTATGCGCAGATGCGGATCGCCGAGGTGCGCGAGGGCGAGGCGGCGCTGGCGCGGTTCCAGGAGGAGATGCGCGAGGGCCTGGGGAACGCCGGCTGAGGAAAACCCGGCCTACGCGGCGGCCGCGATCGATGCTACCCTTCCGCCGTCCCGGCGGGCCCCCGGCACAGAGGGCGGGCAGCCCTGCGGGACGGGAGGGGACGCGATGATCGGAGACGGTATCGGCAAGCTCGGGGCGCGCCTTGCCGGCCTGCTGCCGCGGTATCCGGGCCTGGTCTGGGCGATCCTCGCGGCGCCCGTCGAGGAGGTCGCGGCGCGCGTCCGCCAGGGCGGGCTGGCCCCCGACGCCACCGCGTTCTGGGCGATCTCGGCGACGCTGGCCAGCATCGTGTCCTACATCGCCTATGCCCGGTCGGCCGACGAGGCGGTGTACTTCGCGGCCTTTCTGCTGAACGAGGGCGCGGTGCTGGCCTGCCTGTCGCTCGCCGCCTTCTGGTCGGCCAGGATCGTCGGCGGGCGGCTGCGCATCGGCCAGAGCCTGACGGCGACCGCCTATGTCTGGGGCGCGGTGCTGCCCGTCCATGCGCTGCTGGTGCTGGTGCTTTTCGCCATCGTCGAGACGGCGAGCCTGCCGCTGCAGGCGATCATGGTCGACGCGCGGTCCGGCTGCGGCGAGATCGCCTCGGTCCTCGACATCTGGGCGCAGGTGGAGGCGGCCTATGACGCGGCCCCGCGCCGGGCGATGCTGGCCGCGGGGGCCTATGTCGCGCTGTCGCTGCCGCTGTTTGCCGTCTACGCCGTCTATGGCGTGGCGTTCCTGCGGGCGATGCGCCGCGCCGCGGGGCTGTCGCTGGCGCGGTTCTGCGCGTTCGTGGTGCTGTTCGCGGTGCTGGGCGTGGGCGCCGTGGCGCTGGGCGAGGCGTTCGGCCTGGTGCTGCTTGGCGGGGCGGGGGCGTGCGGGTAGCGCGGCGGTCAACCGATGCGCAGCGCCCCGGGCGGCCGACCGGCCTTTCCACAGCCATGCGGCTGAACGGGTGCCGCGCCGCACCGGTCTGCGGATGTCCGGAGCGCACGCCCGTTCGGCCTGGGCCAGCCCGGCGGCGTGGCGTGCGGTCGCCGGTGTTCGGCCCTGTTCACCGGGGCTTGCGTTTCGGTCCCGCGCCGCGCGTTCAGGTCGCGGCGGACGGGGTGAAGCGGGTGACGTCGACGACCCGGTCGCAGACCCGGTCGCGGGCCGCCTCGTCGTGGAAGATGCCCAGCAGGGCCGCGCCGCGCGCCTTGGCGGCCTCGATCAATTCCAGCACGACCTCGCGGTTCGCGCCGTCGAGGCTGGCCGTGGGCTCGTCGAGCAGCAGGGCCGGGAACGCGTGCGCGAAACCGCGCGCCACGTTGACCCGCTGCTGCTCGCCGCCCGAGAAGGTCGTGGGGGACAGCGGCCAGAGCCGTTCGGGGATGTTCAGCCGTGCGAGCAGGCGCTGCGCGGCCTGCCGGGCCGATGCCGCGTCGACGCCCACGGCCCGCAGGGGCTCTGCCACCACATCGACGGTCGGCACGCGGGGGATGACGCGCAGGAACTGACTGACATAGCCGAGCGTCGTGCGCCGCAGCTCGATGATCTCGTGCGGGGCGGCCCGGGCCACATCGAGCCCGCCGACGCGGACGCTGCCCGACCCGGCCAGGTAATTGCCGTAGATCACGCGCATCAGGGTCGACTTGCCGGAGCCCGAGACCCCCGTGAGGGCCACGCATTCGCCGGGCGCGACCGAGAACGACGCCGCGGCGAGGACCGGGATCCGCGCGGCCCCCTGATTGTGCAGGACGAAGGATTTGCCGACGTTGGAGAGCGCTATCATCATCAGGCCTGCAGGATCGAGGACACGAGAAGCTGGGTATAGACGTGCTGCGGGTCGTCGAGCACCTGGTCGGTCAGCCCGGTCTCGATCACGCGCCCGTCCTTCATGACCATCAGGCGCTGCGCCAGCAGGCGGGCGACGGCGAGGTCGTGGGTGACGACGATGACCGAGAGCCCGAGGTCGCGCACCAGGCCGCGCAGCAGATCGAGAAGCCGGGCCTGCACGCTGACGTCGAGGCCGCCCGTCGGCTCGTCCATGAAGATGAGGCGCGGCCCGGTGACCAGGTTCCGCGCGATCTGCAGCCGCTGCTGCATGCCTCCCGAGAAGGTCGACGGGCGGTCGTCGATCCGGCCCGCCGCGATCTCGACGCGGCCCAGCCAGTCTTCGGCGGCCGCGCGGATCTGGCCGTAGTGCCGGGCGCCCACGGCCATCAGGCGTTCGCCCACGTTGCCGCCGGCGCTGACCGCCATGCGGAGCCCGTCGCGGGGGTTCTGGTGCACGAAGGCCCAGTCGGTGCGACCCAGCATCCGCCGCTCGGGCTCGGACATCCGCAGAACGTCCCGGGGGCCCTCGGCGCGGGTGTCGAAGACCACCTGCCCGGCATCGGGGGCCAGATGCCCGGCGAGGCAGGAGAGCAGGGTGGATTTGCCCGACCCGCTTTCGCCGACGATGCCGAGGACCTCGCCGGGGCGCAGCTCGAACGAGATGTCGGCGCATCCGATCTGCCGCCCGTAGGCCTTGCTCAGCGCGCGGACGCTCAGAAGCGGGGTCATGCCAGGGGCTCCGCGGTGCCGCGATGCCCCGCCTCGCGCCGCCGTTCGCAGAAATCCGTGTCGGAGCAGGCGAAGAGCCGGCCGCCGCGATCGTCGGTGACGATCTCGTCGAGATAGGCGTTCCCGGCGCCGCAGAGGCCGCACGGGTGCGGCGCCTTGGAGGGATCGAAGGGATGATCCTCGAAATCCAGCGAGCTTACCCGCGTGTGCGGCGGGATCGCGTAGATGCGCTGCTCGCGCCCGGCGCCGAAGAGCTGGATCGCCGCCATCTGCAGCTTCGGGTTGTCGAATTTCGGGATCGGCGACGGGTCCATCACATAGCGCCCCTCGACCTTCACCGGATAGGCGTAGGACGTGGCGATATGGCCGTGGCGCGCGATGTCCTCGTAGAGCCGCACGTGCATCAGGCCGTATTCCTCCAGCGCGTGCATCTTGCGCGTCTCCGTCTCGCGGGGCTCGAGGAACCGGAGCGGCTCGGGGATCGGCACCTGGTAGACGAGGATCTGGTCCTCGGTCAGCGGCTCTTCGGGGATGCGGTGGCGGGTCTGGATCACGGTCGCGCGGGCCGTGGCGGTGGTGGTCTCGATGCCGGCCGTCTTCTGGAAGAACTTGCGGATCGAGACGGCGTTGGTGGTGTCGTCCGCCCCCTGGTCGATCACCTTCAGGCGGTCTTCCGGCGTCAGCGTCGCGGCCGTGACCTGCACGCCGCCGGTGCCCCAGCCGTAGGGCATCGGCATCTCGCGGCTGGCGAAGGGCACCTGATAGCCGGGGATCGCGATGGCCTTGAGGATGGCGCGGCGGATCATCCGCTTGGTCTGCTCGTCGAGATAGGCGAAGTTGTAGGCCTGATCGGTCACAGGAGCCGCCGTTCTGCGAGGGCGGCCCGCAGCGCCGCGGCCCCGGTGAAGTGGATCGCGTCCATACCGGCGGCGCGGGCGCCGTCGACGTTGTGGGGCGCGTCGTCGATGAAGACGCAGTCGGCCGGGGCCACGCCGGCGCGCGCGCAGAGCAGGGCGAAGATGGCCGGGTCGGGTTTGCTTACCCCCTCGCGGCCCGAGACGACCGTGACGCCGAAGACCTCCGCCAGGCGGGGATGCACCTTCAACCCTTCCTCCCAGGTTTCGGCCGACCAGTTGGTGATCGCGTGCAGGGGCGTGCGCCGTGCGATCAGCGTGTCGACGATGCCCCAGGTTCCGGGGACGCGGTCGGGCACGGTGCGGGTGTAGCGCGCCACGTATTGCCCAAGGCGGCGGCTGTCTTCGGGGTCGGCGATCTCGGCGGCGAGATCGGCGAAGCGCGCCCCGCCATCGGCCCGCCGGTTGCGTTCCTTGAAGTCGACGCGCGCCATGAACGCCTCCGCGGCCGCGCGCGAGCCCAGCTCTTCGGCCCAGGCGAGATGCGGCTGCCAGTCGACGAGGACCCCGCCGATGTCGAAGACCACGACCGATGCGGTCATTCTGCCGCCTCCCTTGCTGGCACGGCCGCCACCTCGCGCCGCAGCTTGCGGATGAGTTCCAGCTCGGACTGGAAGTCGACGTAATGCGGCAGCTTGATATGTTCGAGAAAGCCGGTGGCCTGGATGTTGTCGCAATGCGACAGCACGAACTCGGCGTCCTGGGCAGGGGCGCCGACGTCGTCTTCGCCCAGCTCCCGCCACCGCAGCGCCCGGTCCACGAGCGACATCGAGATGGCCTTGCGTTCGGACTGGCCGAAGACCAGCCCGTAGCCGCGGGTGAATTGCGGCGCTTTGGTCTTCGAGCCGGTGAACTGGTTGACCGTCTCGCATTCGGTCAGCACGACCTCGCCGATGCCGATGGCGAAGCCCAGTTCGGGGATGTCCATCTCGACCTCCACGGTGCCGATCCGCAGCTCTCCCACGAAGGCGTGGGTGCGCCCGAAGCCGCGCTGCGTGGAATAGGCGAGGCCGAGCAGGAAGCCCTCGTCGGCCCGCGCCAGCGCCTGAAGCCGCAGCGCCCGTTCGGCCGGCAGCTTCAGCGGTTCGCGGGTCAGATCGGGCGGCGGCGCTTCGCTGTGGCCGGCATCCTCGATCAGCCCCTCGGAATCGAGGAACTCCATGACGTGGGGCATGGCCGCGTCCGCCCCGGCCTCGCGGGTCGGCACCTCGGTGCCGGCGTCCCCTTCCGCGGCGAGTTTGAAGTCCAGAAGCCGGTGGGTGTAGTCGAAGGTCGGGCCCAGAACCTGGCCGCCCGGCAGATCCTTGAACGTCGCCGAGATGCGCCTGTCGCACGCCATCGCGCCGGTCTCGACGGGGGTGGAATGGCCGAAGCGCGGCAGGGTGGTGCGGTAGGCGCGGATCAGGAAGATCGCCTCGATCAGATCGCCGCGCGCCTGTTTGATCGCCAGGGCCGCCAGATCGGGGTCGTAGAGCGAGCCCTCGGCCATGACCCGGTTCACCGAGAGCGCCAGCTGTTCGCGGATCTGCGCGAGGCCGAGCGCGGGCACCGCCGTATCCCCGCGCCGTTCCTCGGCGAGCCAGGCATGGGCGTTCTCGATGGCCCGTTCGCCCCCCTTCACGGCAACGTACATCTCAGGCCACCTGCGTCGTGCGGGGCACGGACGCCCCTTGTGTCGTGCGGGGCACGGACGCCCCTTGTGTCGTGCGGGGCACGGACGCCACCTGAGTCGTGCGGGGCACGGACGCCACCTGCGTGCCGCTGGTGAGGAAGACATCCACGCCCAGCGGAAACAGCCCCGCATTGCGCTGGAACGGCGCGACCTCCGGGAGGGAGAGGTAGGCGACATCGGCGATCCCCGGGCCGCGCAGCGCCGCCCCGGCGGGCCGCAGCGCCGGCATCTCGACGATGAGCGTGGCGGACCTGTCGGGGTATTCCGGCGTGCCGGTCGGGAACCGCGCGATGGGCATCAGCGCCGCCCATGTGCCGAGGGCGAAATGGCAGGCCTCCGGGCCGGCGATGGGGGCGCCCGCGAAGAACGCGATCCACGCGCGGATCGCGGCGCTGTCGGCATCCCCGGCCAGGTGCACCGGCGTCTCGGGGTCGCAGAGCGTCAGGAGCAGCGTTCCGGCGGCGGGCGACAGGGGCGCCGGGGGGGCGGCCCCATGCAGCGCCTCGATCCGCCCGGGCCGCGCCATCGCCGAGAGGAGCGCCCGGAAGGCATGGGCGGATTGCCGCGGCGGATCGGCGAAGCCGCCGGCAAGCGCGGCCCCGGCGCTCACGGGCTTTCCCCCCGCACCATGGTGAAGAAATCCACCTTGGTCGCGGCGGCTTTCGCGCGCCGCCCCTGCCGCGCCGCGGTTTCGGAGGCGCGCAGCGGGGCGAGGACCCTGGCCTCGATCCGGGACGCCTCGCCTGTCTGCATCAGCGCGTCGATCAGGGCGGCGGCCTGCGCGGCCGACCCGTCGCGCCCCTGCACGTAGCCATGCCCGATGCGCCCGCAATCGAGCCGGACGCTGCACCGGGTGACGGTGATCTCGCCCAGATTGAACGCCCCGGCCGTTGCCCCGGCGCGGCCGCGCACCATAACGGTGCCGATCTCGGGCGACCGGACGGGGGTGTGGGCGGCGGAGATCCCGGCGCGGGCCAGAAGCGCCGCCGCGCTGGCCCCGTTGCGCGCCAGCAACCCCATCCACGCCTGCCGGGCTTCGGTCTGGGCCATCTGGACAAATCCCGCATTGCCTATACAACTAGACACATCATTGCTGATAACGACCGGCGCGACCACCCCGGTTTCATGAAATTTCGGTGACACCTGCATGGCGGACCGGCACAAGGAGCCCCTTTACGCGGTGATCGCGGCCACCCTGCGCGAGGAGATCGCCGAGCGCGCCCTTGTGCCCGGAGACAGGCTGCCCACCGAGGCGCGGCTGGCGGAACGGTTCGGGGTGAACCGCCACACGGTCCGGCATGCGCTGGAGGTGCTGGGCGACGAGGGCCTGACCCGCTCGCGGCGCGGCTCGGGCACGACGGTTCTGGCGCGGCCGCTGGACTACCGCATCGGCCCGAGGGTCCGGTTTCACGAGAACCTGCTGACCGAGGGCCGCAGGCCGATGAGGACGGTGCTGGCGGTGGAGCGGCAAAGTGCGACCGCGCGCGATGCCCGGATCCTGAAGATCGCCGCGGGCGACCCCGTCTGTCTCTTCGAGGCGGTTTCTTTCGCCGATGGAACGCCCATCGCCTTTGCGCACAGCCGGTTTCCGGAGCGGCGCCTGCCCGGGATCGCCCATGCCCTGCGCGGCTGCCGCAGCGTGACCGAGGCGCTGAAGGGGGTGGGCCTGCAGGACTACACGCGGGCCTCCACGCGCCTCGTAGCCGAACTGGCGACGGCGACCCTGGCGCTGCATCTTTCGGTGCGGCAGGGCGACCCGGTGATCCATGCGTCCTCGGTGAACGTCGATGCCGACGGGCGGCCCATCGAGCACGGGCAGACCTGGTTCGCGGGCGCGCGGGTCACGCTGACGGTCGACATGCCGGGCGCGGGCGACGCGCCGCCGGCAGAGGGGCCACCTGCGGGCGACTGAGTTCTCGAGGGCGAGCGCCGCGGTGGGCGCCGGTGACGGCCGGGCGGGGAAGGCCCGCACCGCCCGAAGGCCGCGGGCGAACGAGGCCGCGATGCCCGCCCCGCCCCGCGCGACGCGGCATCGGGTCGCGCGGCGACGCCCGGACGCCAGCGGCGATGGGGCGCCCCCCGCCCGCCGGGCAGGTGTCATCAGGCTGTCGCCAATCTGTCAGATGGCCGTCGCATTCCGCGGGTTAGAAGCCGCCGGGACGGGGGTGCAATGCTGCAAATCGACAATCTGACCAAGACGTTCGGGTCGGCGACCGCCGTGGATCGCGTGAGCATCCACGTGGACGGGCCGTGCATGATCGGCATCATCGGGGCCTCGGGCGCCGGAAAGTCGACCCTGCTGCGCATGATCAACCTTCTCGAACGGCCCACGTCCGGCGAGATCCGGTTCGGCGGGCGGGCCGTCTCGGCGCTTCGCGGCGCCGAGGCGCGCGCCTGGCAGGCAGACTGCGCGATGATCTTCCAGCAGTTCAACCTGGTGCCGCGGATGGACGTGGTGTCGAACGTGCTGCACGGCACGCTCAACCGGGCCGGCACGGTGCGCGCGCTTCTGTCGCTTTGGCCGCCGGCCGACATTCGCCGCGCCATCGCGATACTGGCCCGGCTGGGCATCGAGGGGCAGGCCACCAAGCGCGCCGAGGCGCTTTCGGGCGGCCAGCAGCAGCGCGTCGCCATCGCCCGCGCCCTGATGCAGGACCCCAGGATCATCCTGGCCGACGAGCCTATCGCCTCGCTCGACCCGATGAACGCCCAGATCGTGATGGATGCGCTGCGGGCGATCCACGAGGAAGACGGCCGCACGGTGATCTGCAACCTGCACACGCTCGATACCGCCCGGCGCTATTGCGACCGGGTGATCGGCATGCGGCTGGGCCGGGTGGTTTTCGACGGCGCGCCCGACGCGCTGACGACCGACCGGGCGCGCGAGATCTACGGCGCCGATGCCGGCTTTTCCGAAGCCACCACCTCGACCGAGATCGAGGCGGCGGCGCGCGCGGCGCGGCCCGAACGCAAGGCGCTTGCGGCCGTATGACTTCACCCCGCCCCCGCCCATCGTGCGCCGGGGCCCCCAACTGGAGCCTTCCATGACGTCCCACAAGACACTCACCCTCGCCGCGCTCGCGACGACCGCCCTTGCCGCCCTTGCCGGCCCCGCCACGGCGCAGGAGATCGACGAGTTCAACATCGGCGTCCTCGGCGGCGAGAACGCGCAGGACCGCATGACGGCCAACCAGTGCCTCGCGGATTACGCCGCCGAAGAGCTGGGCGTCGATGTGAACATCTTCACCCCGGCCGACTACAACGGCGTCATCCAGGGGCTGCTGGGCGGCACGCTCGACATGGCCTGGCTGGGCGCCTCGTCCTACGCGGCCGTCTACCTGCAGGACCCCGAGGCGGTGGAGCCGGTGCTGGTCAAGACCAACCTCGATGGGTCGTTCTCCTACCATTCCATCGGGTTCGCGCGCAGCGACAGCGGCATCACCTCGCTCGAGGGGATGCAGGGCAAGGTCTTCGGCTTCGGCGATCCGAATTCGACGTCGGGCTATCTGATCCCCTCGGTCGAGATCCCCGAGGCCACCGGCGCCACCATGGAGAACGGCGCCTATTTCGGCGAGGTCAAGTTCACCGGCGGCCATGAGCAGACCATCGTCGCGGTCAGCAACGGCGACGTGGACGGCGGCGTGACCTGGGCCGACGGCCAGGGCAACTGGGAAGACGGCTTCAATTCCGGCGCGCTGCGCAAGGCCTCCGACGCCGGCATCGTCGACATGAACGACATCGTCGAGATCTGGCGTTCGAAGCCCATCCCGGAGGGCCCGATCGTTCTGCGCAAGGACCTGCCGGAGGACGTGAAGGCGAAGATGACCGCGCTGGTCAACGGCCTCAAGGAGAAGGACGCCGAGTGCGCCTATGGCGTCGCGGCGGGCGAGACCGCCGGGTTCGAGCCGATCGGCCATGAGGCCTACGAGACCATCGTCGAGGTCAGAAAGCGCGAGATCGGCGGCTGAAGCGGAGCACGGGCGGGCCGCCGGAGGCCCGCCCGGATGCCACCATGACAAGCACCGCCCCTCAGGCGCCTGCCGCCGGCATTCTTGCAGAGCACTACCTGCGGGAATTGAGGACCAGACAGCTCTGGTCCGCCTCTTCCCTGCTGCTGTTCGCGATCCTGCTCGTCTCGGGCTTCATGATCGCGAACGAGCGCAACGCGGGCGGCTTCTGGGCGGGTCTGCCGAACATCTTCGATTTCCCGGCCGACGTGGTCGAGGAGGCCTGGCGCAAGGCGGCGGAGCTGCCGGCGCTTCTGTGGCAATACCTGCCTTCGCTCGTCGAGACCCTCAACATCGCAGGCGCAGCCACCCTCGTGGGCGCGATCCTGGGCGGGTTTCTGTCGCTGCTCGTGACGCGGGGCCTGGCGCCGGCGCGCTGGTCGATCGGGCCGATCCGGCGGCTTCTGGATACTCTGCGCGCCATCCCCGAGATCGTCATCGCCCTTATCCTGATCTTCGTGCTTGGCGGCGGGCCGGTGCCCGCGATGATCGCCATCGCGCTGCACACCACCGGTGCCATGGGCAAGCTATTCTCGGAGGTCGCGGAGAACGCCTCGCTCGGGCCGGTCGACGGACTGCGCTCGGTCGGGGCCACGTGGTTCCAGCGCATGGCCTTCGGCATCGTCCCGCAGGTGGCGCCGAACTGGCTGAGCTACGCCCTGCTGCGCTTCGAGATCAACATCCGCGCCTCGGCCATCCTTGGCTTCGTCGGCGCCGGCGGGATCGGCTACGACCTGCGCAACGCCATGAGCTGGGGGCCGGGGCGCTTCGACGAGGCCGCGGCGATCTTCATCCTGCTGTTCCTGACCATCGTGGCCGTCGACCAGATCGGCAGCATGCTGCGCGAACGGCTTCGGCGCGGAGCCCTGACGTGACGGATGCGGCCTATCGGGGCGCGAGCCACCACCTGCGCCGCGCGCGGCTGTGGAGCCTCGGCGTGCCGCTCGCGATCCTCGCCTACCTCGCCTATTGCTTTTTCGCCTTCGAGGGGCCGCGCATCATCGCGCAGGCCGATGGCAAGAACGGCAGCGCGCTGCTGCGCGACATGGTCTCCTACAAGGTCCACGTGACCCGCGACAACGCCACCGACGTGGTGAGCTATGCCATCGAGGGCGAGCGGAAGGGCCGGTATCCGGAGGGCGAGAGCCCGGATTGGGTTTCCGAAGCTTCGGGCGGCGTGACCGTCGATCTGGGCGGCGGGCACGTGGTGGACCTGACGGCGCCGGGCGGCATGACCTACGCCGTGCCCGGCTACGGCACGATCCGCGCCACGGCCAGCCGGGCGGGCGGGGTCGATGTAAGCTATCCTCCCGGCGAGATCCCTTCCTGGATCAATGCGTCATCGAACCGTGTCGCCATCACCACCGATGCCGGCCGGGTCAGCATCACCCGTGCCCGCACGGAGGTCATGCGCTACTTCACGGGGTGGGAGCTGTTCTTCTTCACGCTCGACAGCCCTTACCACGGCCTCGGCCCCGGGGCGCTGGCGGGCGCTGCCCTGAATGGGGAAGCCGGCGCCATCTGGCACGATTTCTGGTACAACGCGATGTGGCGCCACAAGGAGGTGGCCTGGGCGATCTTCGAGACGATCCTGATGGCCTTCCTCGGCACGGCGGGCGCGGCCCTCATCGCGCTGCCGCTGGCCTTCCTTGCCGCCCGGAACTTCGCGCCCCTGGGGCTGGTGCGGCAGGTCATGCGGCGGGTGTTCGACTTCCTGCGCGGCGTCGACGGCCTGATCTGGACGGTGATCCTCAGCCGCGCCTACGGCCCCGGCCCCTTGACCGGGGCGCTGGCCATCCTGCTCACCGATACAGGAACGCTCGGGAAGCTATTTTCGGAGGCGCTGGAGAACGTCGACGAGAGACAGATCGATGGCATCCGCTCAACCGGGGCGAAGCCGCTGCTGCGCGCCCGCTTCGGGGTGCTGCCGCAGCTGATCCCGGTGCTTCTGAGCCAGGCGCTTTACTATCTGGAATCGAACACCCGCAGCGCCACCGTGATCGGGGCGATCACCGGGGGCGGCATCGGCCTGCTGCTGACCCAGGCGATCATCACCCAGAAGGACTGGGAGGAGGTGACGTATTACATCGTCCTGATCGTGCTGATGGTGTTCGCGATGGATACTCTTTCCGGCTGGCTGCGGCGGAAGCTGATCAAGGGCGGGTAGGGGCGGGACCCCTGCCGCTCGCTGGCTTGGGTCCCGCCGCCGGCTCGGTGGGCGTTCGCGGGGCGAGGAAAGAGCCGATACCATGCGCCCCGGTCGCTCACCGCCGCCCTCTTGCCACAGACCGGTCCGAGGGTCCGTTCGCGGCAGCGTCGGCATGGCTGGCCCGGCGCGGACCGTGATCGCAACCGACCCAGCATGCGCTTCGCTTTCAAGGATGGCCTGCTTCCGCCAGAGCCTTTCGGTCGGCGGCCGCAAGATCACGCGGGGAAGGCAACGATGCCGCGGCCCGACCGGCATGCGAGGGCGAGGCCGGCGTCGCGGGCGAGCCGCAACGCAAGATCGGTGGGCGCCGACAGCGTGGCGAGGCCCGCGAGCCCGGCGGTGGCGGCCTTCTGCACCAGCTCGAAGCTGCAGCGGCTGGTGAGGATCGCGAAGCCGGTGCCGGGGTCGATGCGGCGCCGGGCGAGCGCGCCGATCAGCTTGTCGAGCGCGGTGTGCCGGCCGACGTCTTCGCGCGCGAGGTGGATCGTGCCGTCGCGGTCCGCGAAGGCGGCGGCGTGGACGGACCGGTTGCTGTCGCGGATCGGCTGATGCCCGGGCAGGGCCTGAAAGGCGCGGGCGATGGCGGCGGACGGCACCGGCATCCGCTCTTTCCAGGGCAGGGAGAGGCGGATGTCGGTCAGCGCCTCCATCCCGCACAGCCCGCAGCCGGACCGCCCTTCGAGCGCGCGGGCGGGGCGGGGTTGCAGGGCCGCGGGGTCCACGGCGACATCCACGCAGAAGCCCGTCGCCGTGGGCAGGACGAGCGCCGCCCTGATGGCATCCGCGGCGATCATGCCCTCGGCCAGCAGAAAGCCCATCGCCATCTCTTCCAGGTCGATGGGCGTCGCCATCATGACGGCCACCGGGTCGGAATTGGCGAGGATCCCCACGGGAACCTCCTCCGCCACCTGCCAGTGCGAGGGGTGGGAGCGGCCATCGCCGACCCATTCCATCCCGGCGGCGTGGGCGCTGCCGGTCGCCGCGGTGGCCGGGTCGGCGGCGAGGGCCTGTGCATGGCGCATGGCTCAGGATCCTTCCGGTTCGACGCGGACGGGAACGGACTTGGAGGCCGGGGTCTTGGACAGTTCGTCGTGATGGGTGATCGGGACGAGCACGTTGCATTCGGGGTAGTAGGAGCCGACCGTGCCGGGGGGAATGTCGAAGGCGATCAGCGTCAGCCCGCCCAGCCGGCGAACGTGCCCGTCGTCGAGATCGGTGACCATGGCGACGCTCTGGCCCGGGCGCATCCCGGCCGCCGCGATGTCGGCGGCGTTCATCAGCACCACGTCGCGGGTGCCCTCGATGCCGCGGAACCGGTCGGAGAGGCCGTAGATCGTCGTGTTGAACTGGTCGTTGGAGCGCATCGTCAGCAGGCGGTAGCGGCCGGGCCGGTCCTCGAAGCCGGTTGAGGTCGGGTTATCGGGCGTGGTGAAGATCGCGCGGCCCGTCTCAGTCTCCCATATGCGGTCGTGCGCGGAATTCCCGCGCCAGAAGCCGCCGGGCTCGTTCATCCGCGCGTTGTAGTCGCGAAAATCGTCGGGGTAGGTGGCTTCGATCAGGTCGCGGACACGGGCGTAATCGGCGGTCCACGCGTCCCATTCCACCTTGGGGTTGGGCGCGAGGGCGGCCTTGGCGATCCCGGCGACGATGGCCAGCTCGCTGCGCAGCTGCGCGGAGGCCGGCTTGCGGTGGCCGATGGAGCCGTGGATCATCGAGAAGCTGTCTTCGATGGTGACGGTCTGGTTGCCGGTGGCCTGCTCGTCGACCTCCGCGCGGCCGAGGCACGGCAGGATCCAGGCGCTGCGCCCCGGAAAGAGATGGCTTCTGTTCAGCTTCGTCGAGACCATGACGGTGAGGTCCTGCGCGGCCCACGCCGCCTCCATCCGGCCCTGGTCGGGAACCGCGCGCACGAGGTTGCCGCCGAGCGAGAGGAAGCCCTTGACGCTGCCGTCGAAGAGCCCCTGCACCGCATCGACGATGGCGCGGCCGTCCTTCGCCGGCGGCTCGAACCCGAAGAGCTCGCGCAGCTTGTCCATGGGGATGAGCTCGGTCTTCTCGGCGATGCCCACGGTGCGCTGGCCCTGCACGTTGGAATGGCCCCGCACCGGGCACATGCCCGTGCCGGGCCGCCCGATGTTGCCGCGCAGCAGCAGAAGGTTGGTCAGCATCGCGATGTTGAGGGCGCCGTGGGCGTGCTGGGTGAGGCCCATGCCGTAGACCCCGATGACCCGTCCCGCCTCCATGTACACCTGAGCGGCCTCGCGCAGGGCGGCTTCGGTCAGCCCGCTTCCGGCCTCGATCCCGGCCCAGTCGGCGGAGCGGGCGCAGGTCAGGAAATCCTCGAAGCCCGAGGTATGGGTGGCGATGAAGTCCGCGTCCAGCACGCGGGCGGAGCCGGCGGCGACGGCCCGGTCGTCGGCCTCGATCACCGCCTTGCACATTCCGAGGATGGCGGACACGTCGCCGCCCGCTTTCAGCTGGTGATACTGGTCGGAGATCTTCGTCTCGCGGCCCGTGGCCATGTCGACCGGGTTCTGCGGATCGACGAAGGCGACGAGCCCCTGTTCCACGATGGGGTTGAACGTCACGATCCTGGCGCCGCGTTCCTTGGCGGACTTCAGCGGGTGCAGGAAGCGGGGCGAGTTGGTACCGGGGTTCTGGCCGAAGAAGAAGAACGCGTCGGCCTGTTCCAGATCCTCCCACAGGATCGTGCCGACGGAGGAGCCGATGACCTTCTTCAGGCCCACCGAGGTCGTCTCGTGGCACATGTTGGAGGATTGCGGCAGGTTGTTGGTGCCGTAGAGCCGGGCGAGCAGGGCGTAAAGATACGACGCCTCCAGCCCCGCATGGCCCGAGGCGTAGAAGACGACGCTGTCGGGATCGAGGCGGCGAAGTTCGGCCCCGATGGCGGCGAACGCCTCGTCCCACGACGTCTCGACATAGCGGTCCGTCGCCGCGTCGTAGCGCATGGGCGCCGTCAGGCGGCCTTCCGATTCCAGGGCGTGATCCGACCAGTCGCGCAGCTCGGTCACGTTGTGACGGTCCCAGAAGGCGGGGGTGCAGCGGTGCGGCGTCAGCTCCCACAGGGTGGCCTTGGCGCCGTTCTCGCAGAACTCGAAGGCGCTGTAATTGGCGGGCTTCGGCCAGGCGCAGGAGGTGCACATCATGCCGCCCGGCTTGTTGAGCCGGCCCAGCGTTTCCAGCGCGCCCGGGCTGGCCCAGGTCTCGCCGAAGATGCGGGCGATCCCCTTGATGGAGCCCCAGCCGCCGGCTGGCCCCGTTTCGCGCGGAAGGGAATTGTCAGCCATTTCGGCCTCCTTTAACGACGGGCAGAGCCGTCGGGTAAGAGCTATGCGTCCAAACTGTTCCGGAGCGGCGGCGCGTCCATTATTTTTTGCGATGTCGTCGCGTGCCGGGGCCGTGAAGCGGGTGTGCGGGCGGCTGGACAGGCCCGTTCCCGTCGGCACGCCCCGGCGGGCATCGACGGGATCCTGAAGGTGAGCCGCCGGCCATGAGGGGCCGTCCGGGCGCCACACCCATCGGCTGACGGAGCGTGAAGGGTCGCGATGCCCCGTCTGCAACAGGGATCGCGGGAAACGCGGCATTCTGCGCCACCCGCGCGAGGGACCGCCCAGGTTCGGGGCGCACGGGCCGCGAAAGCTTCCGGTTCACCGCACCCCCATGCTAGTCGGGAAGGACGTACGCTCTGCTCTGCCGGCGCTTGAACCGGCCGGGGCCGACGACCCCGAGATGGAGGCTGCGATCCGAACGCTTCAGACCCAGATCTCGCCGGACGTCCGGCTGAGCCTGCGCGCCGCCGGAGCCGGGCCTGCCCTGATCCTTCTGCACGGGATCGGCGGACATGCCGGGCAGTGGACCGCGCAGCTGCAGGCGCTCTCGGACCGCTGCGGGGTGCTGGCCTGGACGGCGCGCGGCTATGGCGCCAGCACCGGCCCCAGAGTGCGCGACATGGGCGATTTCATCGACGATCTGGCGCGGCTGCTCGATGTGCTGGGGCTGGACCGGGTGCTGGCGGCGGGCCATTCGATGGGCGGCCGCATTCTGCTGGAACTGGCCGCCACACGGCCGGACCGGATCGCCGCCATGGTCCTTTCGGGTGCCCAATCCGCCTATCTCGCGCACATGTCGGCCGCGGAGGCGGACAGCTACGTCGCCAAGCGCCGGGCGATCTTCGAGGAGGGCGGCATCGGCGCCGCCGAAGCCCGGGCGCTGGCCGCGAGCGTCATGAGCGCAGACGCATCGCCGCTGGCCCTCGACCGGTTGACGGACGACTTCACCGCGCTGAACCGCGACGGGTATCTGGCGGCCATCGAAGCCTCCATGGGCTGGGACCGCGAGGCGGTGCTTTCGGATCTGAAGATGCCGGTGACGGTGATCGGCGGTGCCCTCGATGCGATCTGCCCGCCCGAGGAATGCCATCGCGTCGCAGCCCGGATCGGCGGGAAGCCGGCACAAATCCTGGCGGGCGTCGGTCACATGGCGCAGATCGAGGCGCCGGACGAGGTGACCGCCATCCTCGCCGACCTCGTGCGGCGCCACGGTGCGCTCGCCTCTGTCCTGGACACCGCAGGTATCGCATGACCGAGCTTTCCCGCATGCCCGCCACACGCCTGGCAGAAGCCTTCCGCGCCCGCACGATCAGCCCGGTCGAGGCGCTGGAGGCGGTGCTCGCCCGGCTGGACGCCGTGGAGCCCACGCTCAACACGTTCGTCCACGTGGATCGTGACGGCGCGCTGGCCGCGGCCCGTGCGGCGGAGGCGCGATACGCGGCCGGCGCTGCCCTGGGCCCGCTCGACGGCGTGCCGGTTTCGGTGAAGGACATGCTGCCGACCAAGGGGATGCCTACCAGGAAGGGCTCGCGCACCACCGACCCCGATGCCCCCCAGGACGCGGACGCCCCCGCGGTGGCCCGCGCCCGTGCCGGCGGCATGGTGCTTTACGGCAAGACCACCACCACGGAGTTCGGCGGCAGCCCCTATTCCACGTCGCCCCTCACCGGCGATACCCGCTCGCCCTGGAACACGGGCTATGGATGCGCGGGGTCTTCGATGGGCGCGGCCGCGCATCTGGCTGCCGGGGTCGGGACGTTGGCCCTTGCCAACGACGCCTCGGGGTCGATCCGCATGCCCGCCAGCTTCGGCGGCGTCTTCGGGCTGAAGCCCACCTTCGGAATGGTCGCCACATGGCCCTCCAGCTCCGCCGGGATCCTCGGCCATACCGGGCCGATGGGCTGGGGCGTCGAGGAGACCGGGGCGCTGCTGCGGGTGATCGCCGGGCCGGATCCGCGCGATCCCTATGCCTTGCCGCGGCAGGACGCGATCCTGGACGCGGATGCCGGCGAAGGCCTGGCGGGGCTGCGCGTGGCCTACAGCCCCACATTGGGCCTGGTCGACCCCGACGGGGAAGTGCGCGCCGCGACCGACCGCGCCGCCGCCACGTTCGAGGCGCTCGGCGCATCGGTGGAGGAGGCCGATCCGGACTTCTCCGGCCTGTTCGAGGCCTACGATTGCCTGCGCATCTCGTTCCGCGCGGGGAGCTATCGCGCGGCGGGGGCCGGCGAGAAGCGGGGCGAGATGGACGAACTTGTGGCCCGCGTCCTCGATCAGGCGCAGGGCTACTCGGCCGACAATTTCATCGCCGCCCTGCGCCACCGCGAGGTGCTCGCGGCGCGGATGCAGGCGTTCCACGAACGCCACGACCTGCTGCTGACGCCGACGCTGGCCGTGCCGCCCCTGAAGCTCGGCACCAGGCCCGGCCCGAAAGACGATCACTGGTACCAGATCGACGGGCGGGTCTGGTCGCCCTATTGCTTCGCGTTCAATTTGACCCAGCAGCCCGCCGCCTCGATCCCCTGCGGGCTGACCGGCGCCGGGAGCGCCGAGGCGCCGGGCCTTCCCATCGGGTTGCAGATCGTCGCCGCCCGCTTCCGCGACGATCTGGTGCTGCGCGCCGCCCGGGCCTTTGAGGCGGCGCGCGACTGGGCCTATCCCGCGCCCGGCCCATGAGAATCGCCATCGCCGGCCTTCAGCACGAGACCAACACATTCGCGCCCGATATCACCGAGGCCGCGGACTTCCTTGCGCCCGGCGGCTGGCCGCCGCAGGTGCGGGGCGCCGAGATGACCGCGGCGCTGCGCGGCACGTCGGTGCCCACCGCCGGGGCGCTGGCCGTGCTGGAGGGCGCCGGAGCGGCGGCGGTGCCGCTGCTCTGGTCGATCGCGCTGCCTTCGGGGCGGGTGCGCCATGCCGCCTTCACCGATCTGGCAGAAGAGATCGTCGCGCGCCTGAAGGCCGCCCTGCCGGTGGACGGCGTGTTTCTCGAGCTGCACGGCGCGATGGCGACCACCGAGGAAGACGACGCCGAAGGCGCGCTTCTGGTGCGGGTCCGCGATGCGATCGGGCCGGGCGTGCCGCTGGTCGTGGCGCTTGATCTGCACTGCAACCTCTCCGAGCGGATGGTGCGGGCCGCGGACCGGATCTTCGCCTATCTGACCTATCCCCATGTGGACATGGCGGCGACCGGCGGGCGGGCGATGGAGGGCCTGCTGGACCTTGCGCAAGGCGGTGCCCGCCCGGCGAAGGCGTTCCGCCAGATGCCCTATCTGCTGCCTCTGGTCGCCCAGCATACCGGAAGCGACCCGGTACGGCGGCTCTATGGGGAGGCCGGGCAGGGCCTTCTGCTGACCATGGGTTTCCCGCTTGCCGACGTGGCCGATGCTGGGCCCGCCCTGGTGGCGTATGCCCCCACGCAGGCCGAAGCCGACGCGGCCGCCGACGCCGCGCTTTCTGCATGGGTGGAGGCCGAGGGCGAATTTGCCGCCGAACTCCTCAGCCCCGAGGCTGCGGTGGCCCGCGCGATGGCCGCGAACGTGGGGCCGGTGGTGCTGGCCGATGTGCAGGACAATCCCGGCGGCGGCGGCAGCAACGACACGACCGGCCTGCTGGGCGCGCTGCTGGCCGCGCGGGCGACGGGGGCGCTTCTGGTGCATGTCGCGGATGCCGAGGCGGCCGAAGCCGCCCATGAAGCGGGGCCGGGCGCGACGCTGGAACTTGCCATCGGCGGCCGCGCCGACCCCCGAACCGGCGGGCCCGTTCCGGGGCCCTGGCGGGTGGAGCGGCTGGGCAGCGGCAGCTTCACCGGCACCGGCCCGATGTACGCGGGCAACGCCATCGCCATGGGGCCGGTCGCGCTGCTGGAGCAACGGGGCGTGCGCGTGATCGTCGCCCCCCGCCGAATGCAGGCCTCGGAGCCGGGACTGATCCGCCATCTGGGGATCGAGCCGGGCGAGGTGCCGATCCTCTGCCTCAAATCCTCGGTGCACTTCCGCGGGGCCTATGAAAGCATCGCGTCCGAGATCATCCTGGTGGCCGCACCCGGGCGGGTGACGATGGATCTGGCGAGCCTGCACTACCGGGCCTCCAGGAGGCATCCGGCCCGCGCCATGGGCCATAGCGAACAACGATCCACCTGACTGGAAGGAACGACCATGAGCAACAGACTGATGACCCGCTATGCCGCGGCCTTCGCGCTGCTTTCCGGCCCGTTGGCGGCCGGGCCTGACGACAACAGCCTGACCATCGGGTTGGGCGAGGAGCTGCCGGGCTTCGATGGCTACATCTCGACCGCGCGGGACGGCGTTCTGCTCACCCGCCACCTCTTCGACATGCTGATCTACCGCAACCCAGAGACCTTCGACTACGAGCCGCTGCTGGCGACCGAGTGGACCCGGATCGACGACTCTGACCTGGGAGTTCAAGCTGCGCGAGGGCGTCACCTTTCACGACGGATCGGCCTTCACGGCCGAGGACGTGGCGTGGACCCTCACGACCTATGCCGACCCGGAAACCGGCGCCCGCAGCCAGGCCTCCGTCCAGCTGGATCGACAGTGTCGAGGCAGTGGACCGACATGACCGTGCGCATCGTCTCGAAGGACCCCTTCCCGGCCGCGCTCGAATTCATCGCGGGATCGCTGCCGATCTATCCCTCGGACTATGCGCAGAACGTCGGCCTGCAGGAATTCTCGCAGTCGCCCATCGGCACCGGCCCCTACCGCTTCGACGGCGGCGACAGCGGCCAGTTCACCCTGAAGGCCTACGAAGATTACTTACGAGGGCGGCGGCAAGGGCACGCCGTGCCATCGACACGCTGATCGTGCGGATCATCCCCGATACCGCGACCCGGATCGCCGAGATCATCGGCGGCAACGTCGAGTGGATCTGGAACGTCCCCGAGGATCAGGTGGCGCAGCTCGACGGCTTCCGGGCGTGACCGCCGACGCTCGGGCTCGACCATGCGGATCGCCATGATCGCCATGGATGCCGCGGGGCGCAGCGGCGAGCGAAATGCCCTTCGCCGATCTCCAGGTCCGGCAGGCGGTCAACCACGCGATCGACCGCGAGAGCATCGTGAAGGCAGCTGGTCGGCGGCGATGGCGAGGTGCTCGAACGTGCCCTGCTATCCGCTGCAGTTCGGCTGCGATACCGACGCCGCGGTCGATCTACGACTACGACCCCGATAAGGCGCGCGCCCTGCTGGACGAGGCGGGATACGGCGATGGCTTCGCGGTGAAGATGTCGAGCTACCGGGACCGTAACCGGGCCGAGGCGGTGCAGAGCTATCTCGCCGCCGTGGGGATCGAGGTGGATCTGGAGATGGTCCAGGCCCGCGCGTCCTTCTCTTCCTGGCGCGAGGGTCAGGTCGAGATCTGGTACGGCGACTGGGGCTCGTTCTCCATCGCCGACGTTTCGGCATCGCTCGGCAACTTCTTCGACGGGTCGCACCAACGACGGCGCCCGCGACCCCGAGATCATGGAGCTGCTCGCCGAGGCGGACGCGACGGTGGACGAGGACGCCCGCAGGCAGGCGTATTCCACCGCGATCCGGCTGATCACGGAGAAGGCCTATTGGCTGCCGATGCACACCATCGTCATGGGCTACGCCTATTCCTCCGACCTCGACATCCCGGCGAACGTGGACGAGCTTCCGCGCTTCTTCCTGGCATCCTGGAAGTAGCCTTGGGCAATGGCGGCCCGGGACTTGCGCCCGGGCCGACCTGTGGACTGGAGCTTTCATGCTGCGCTTCCTGATCCGCCGCCTCGCCCTGGCGGTCTTCGTCGTCTTCGCGATCTCGGTCATCACCTTCGTGCTGAGCCACGTCGCCGTCGACCCGGCCATGGGCGTCGCCGGCGACAGCGCCACCGACGAAGATCTGGCCGCGATCCGGGTGCAATACGGGTTCGACCGGCCGTTGCCCCTGCAATACGGTGCCTACCTCGCCGACGTGATGCGGGGCGATCTGGGGCGCTCGTACCTGTCGGGGGAGCCGGTCACGGAGCTGCTGGCGGAGCGTATCCCGGCGACCGCCCTTCTGGCCGGTCTGTCGATCCTCTTCGCGCTGGCGCTGGCGGTGCCCCTCGGCGTGCTGGCCGCGCTGCGGCCGAATTCCATGCTGGACCGCAGCGCACTGACGCTTGCGGTGGTCGGGCAGGCGGTGCCGAACTTCTGGGCGGGGCTGCTGCTGATCCTGCTCTTCGGGGTCAAGCTGGGATGGCTGCCGATCTCGGGCTCGTCCACCCTCGCGCATTTCGTCCTGCCCGCGATCACGCTCGGCTCCTTCGCGATGCCGGCGCTGATGCGGTTGATCCGCGCCGGCATGATCGAGGTGCTGGAGACGGACTATATCCGCACCGCGCGGGCGATGGGCCTGTCCCAACGCGCCGATCCTCTTCAAGTACGCCCTGCGCAACGCCGTCCTGCCGGTGATCTCGCTGACCGCCGTCCAGTTCGGCTTCATGCTGGGCGGCTCGATCATCGTGGAATCGATCTTCGCGATCCAGGGCATCGGCTATCTCGCCTGGCAGAGCATGAACCGGTCCGACATGCCGGTGATCCAGGCCATCGTGCTCTTCATCTCGCTGGTCTACATCGTGCTGACGCTGCTCGCCGATCTGCTGAACGCGGCGCTCGATCCGCGCATCAGGGGCGCGTCGTGAGCGTCGGCGACGGCCGGATGGCCCTGCGCGCCCGCCTCCAGGCGTTGCGCGCACGGCGGCTTCGTGATCGGTGGCGGGGTGCTCGCGCTGCTGGTTCTCGTCGCCCTGCTGGCCCCGCTGCTGGCCCCGCACGATCCCTACCTGCAATCGCTGTCGATGCGGCTCAAGCCGCCCTTCTGGCACGAGGGCAGCGTCGCCGCGCATCCGCTGGGCACCGATCAGCTGGGGCGCGACTACCTGAGCCGGTTGATCTACGGCACGCGCATCTCGCTGGCCATCGGCTTCGGCGCGGTCCTGATCTCCGGTTTCATCGGCATCTCGCTCGGGATCACGGCGGGCTATTTCGGCGGCTGGGTCGATACCGGCATCAACGCGGTCATCACCACCCGCCTGTCGCTGCCCGTGGTGCTTCTGGCGCTGGCCATCGTCGCCGTGGTCGGGGGGTCGCTGACGGTGCTGCTTCTCGTGATCGGGCTGCTGCTCTGGGACCAGTTCGCCGTGGTCGCCCGCACCGCTACCCAGCAATTGCGCAATGCCGAATACATCGCCGCCGCAAGGGCGATGGGGGCGGGCCGCCTGCACATCCTGCTACGCGAGATCCTGCCCAACATCCGCGCGCCCCTGATCGTGGTCGCGACCGTCGAGATGGCGAATGCGGTGCTGATCGAGGCGGCGCTGTCGTTCCTCGGGCTCGGGGTTCAGGCGCCGTTGCCCTCCTGGGGGCTGATGCTGTCGGAGGGCAAGAACTTCATGTTCTTCAGCGCCTGGATCATCACGCTGCCGGGCCTCTGCCTCTTCGCGCTCGCCCTTTCTATCAACCTGCTGGGCGACGGGCTGCGGGACGTGCAGGGCGCGCGGCGATGAGCGGCGCGCCGGCCGCCCGGCTCAGGCTGCGCGACCTGCATGTGCGCATCGGCGACGTGCATGCCGTTCGCGGCATCGACCTGGACGTGGCGCGGGGCGAGACCCTCGCCCTCGTCGGCGAAAGCGGTTCCGGCAAGTCGATGACCGCGCTGGCGATCATGGGCCTCCTGCCGCCTGGCGCCACGGCCCGCGCGGCGGAGATGCGGCTGGAGGGCGGCAAGTCGCCGGCGATGCTGCGCGGAGACCGCCTGTCGATGGTGTTCCAGGAGCCGATGACCGCGCTCAACCCTGTCTTCACCATCGCCGATCAGCTGATGGCGGTGTTCCGGCGCCACCGGGGCGCTGCGGGCGCCCGCGACCGGGCGCTGGAGCTGCTGGGCAGGGTCGGGTTGCCGGACCCCGCCGTGCAGATGGCGAAGTATCCCCACCAGCTTTCGGGCGGACAGCGCCAGCGCGTGCTGATCGCCATGGCGCTGATGTGCGACCCCGACCTGCTGATCGCCGACGAGCCCACGACGGCGCTCGACGTCACCACCCAGGTCAGGCTGCTGGACCTTCTGGCAGGGCTGCAACAGGAACTGGGCCTTGGCATGCTTTTCATCACCCACGATCTGGGCGTGGTCGGGCGGATCGCGCACCGCGTTTCGGTCATGCAGACCGGGCGGATCGTGGAGACCGGACGGCGCGAGCAGGTGCTGCGCGCGCCGCGCGACCCCTACACGCGGCAGCTGATCGAAAGCCTGCCGCGCCCGGCCGACCCCGCTGCCCGCCCCGCCGCGCCGCCCGTGCTGGAGGCGGTCGGGATCGGGCGCACCTACGGCACGGGCGCGCGGGCATTCCAGGCGCTTGCGAACGTTTCCCTGAGGCTCGGGGAGGGCGAGATCCTCGGCGTGGTGGGCGAAAGCGGCTGCGGGAAGTCCACCATGGCGCGTATCCTGATCGGGTTGGACCGCCCGGGCGAAGGGCATATCCGCTTAGCCGGTAGGGACGCGGTGGGCATGCGGCAGCGCGATATGGCGAAGCTGATCCAGCCGGTCTTTCAGGATCCCTTCGGCTCGCTGAACCCCAGCTGGACGATCGGGCGCATCCTCGATCTGCCGTTGAGGCTGCACACGCCGCTCGATGCGAAGGACCGGCGCGCGCGGATCGAAGCGTTGCTGGCCTCGGTCGGCCTGCCCGCGCGGGCCTTGCACGCGACGCCGCGCGCCCTTTCGGGAGGGCAGCGCCAGCGGGTCGCCATCGCCCGGGCGCTTGCCGTGCAGCCGCGCGTGATCGTCTGCGACGAGCCGACATCGGCGCTCGACGTCTCGGTGCAGGCGCAGATCCTCGATCTGCTCCGCCGGCTGCGCGGCGAGCAGGGGGTTTCGCTGGTTTTCATCAGTCATGATCTGGCCGTGGTCGAGGCGCTCTGCGACCGGGTGATGGTGATGGATGCCGGGCGGGTTGTGGAAGAGGGGCGGACCGGCGCGATCTTCGCGGCGCCCCGTCACCCGAAGACCCGCGCGCTGAAGGCGGCGATCCTTGGCGTGGCACCCCTGGAGGATCCTTGACGGAAAGCCCGAAGCGCTCGCTTGGAGATACCCCGATACTCCAATACCCCGAAGAGGATCCCGCGGAATCTGGACTTCGCCGCCACATCGACTAATCCTGCCGCCATCCGCCGGATGCCGGACCGGAACGCTCCGGGCGGCTGGCCGGCCGGACCGAGCCAAAAGGAGACCGCGATGCACCTGAACGTCTATCTGTCGGGCGAGATCCACACCGACTGGCGCGAGCGGATCGTCGCGGGATCCCGCGGGCTGGAGGTCACGTTCACCGGGCCGGTCACCGACCATGCGGCGAGCGACGATTGCGGCGTCGCGATCCTTGGGGCCGAAGACAGCAAGGTCTGGCACGATCGCAAGGGCGCGCAGGTGAACGCGATCCGCACGCGGCTGGGCCTTGAGGAGGCCGACGTGGTCGTCGTTCGCTTCGGCGACCAGTACAAGCAATGGAACGCGGCGTTCGATGCGGGCTACGCGGCGGCCCTGGGCAAGTCGCTGCTGATCCTGCACGGGCCTGACCATGCCCATGCCCTGAAGGAGGTCGACGCGGCGGCCCTGGCGGTGGCGGAGACGCCAGAGCAGGTGGTGGAGATCCTGACCTACGTTCTGACCGGCGCCTTGCCCGCGGCGGGGGCATCGCGCGCCGCGGAATAGCCGTCGCTTGCTCGGGCGGGGGAGGGGGCTGTCTGCCCCCGCCGCCTCTGCGAGGCGGCCCCCCGAGGATATTTTCGGAACATCGAAGGGCGCGGTTTTTCGGCGGCCTCCCGACCGGGGCCTAGCGCGGCGGCACGTTCAGGCCGGTCTGCACGGCGGGGCGTTCGAGGAACCTGTCGAGATAGGCGGTGACGTTGGTGTGGTCGTCCCATCCCACCATCTTCTTTGCGCCGTAGAAGTCGAGCGCGCGCAGCCAGGGGGCGATGGCCATGTCGGCGATGGAATATTCTGCGGCGACCCATTCCCGCCCGCCGAGATGGGCGTCGAGCACGCCGAGCAGGCGCCTGGCTTCGCCCACGTAGCGCTCGCGCGGGCGTTCGTCCTCGATCTCGGCACCCTTGAACTTCACGAAGAAGCCGACCTGACCGAACATCGGGCCGAGGCCGCCCATCTGCCACATCAGCCAGCTCAGGACCTCCGCCCGCGGCTGGGCGGCCCTGGGCAGGAACTGCCCGGTCTTCTCGGCGAGATAGACGAGGATCGCGGCGCTCTCGAATACCTCGACCGGCGTGCCGTCCGGCCCCTGCGGATCGATCAAGGCGGGGATCTTGCCGTTGGGGTTCAACGGGGTGAACGCCGGGCTCTTCACGTCGTCGTCGCTGAGCGCGACCCTGTGCGCCTCGTAGGGGAGACCGGTTTCCTCGAGCATGATCGAGGCCTTGACCCCGTTCGGCGTGGGAAACGAATAGAGCTGCACCCGGTCGGGGTGCTGCGCGGGCCATCGCGAGGTGATCGGATGGTCAGCCAGTCGGGTGATTGTCATGCTCGCTTCCTTTTCGTGACACCTCGTCCCTAGTTATGGGGAGGCGTCCGCGATGTCAGCGCAGGCGACTGTGCGCCGATCGCGGATTGCCCCTGCGCCGGCATGGGTGCCTTGCCCGATGGATACCCCGGCGCTAACACCTGCCGCATCGTGCCGAAGCCGGGCCGCACGCGCCCCAGAGGGAGACCATTCATGCTCAAGGAATTCCAGGAGTTCATCGCCCGCGGCAACGTGATGGACATGGCCGTCGGCATCATCATCGGCGCCGCCTTCACGTCGATCGTGACCTCGGTCGTCGAGGATCTGGTGACGCCGCTGATCGGCCTCTTCACCGGGGGCATCGACTTTTCGGGCATGGGTTTCACCATCGGCTCCGGCGAGGATGCGGCGGTGTTCGCCTATGGCAACTTCCTGACCACGCTCATCAACTTTCTGATCATCGCCTGGGTCGTGTTCCTGCTGGTGAAGGCTGTGAACCGCTTGAAGGAGGCGGCGATGGGCGAGGACGAGGCGAAGCCCGTGGAGAATCCGGTGCCGACGGAGAAGGACCTGCTCATGGAGATCCGCGATGCCCTGCGCGACCGCGCGGCCTGATCCCCATGCTGCATGACGAAAAAACCCCCGGGCCTGTGCCACGGGGGTCTTCCTGATCCTTGTGCCGAAGCGGTTCCGGCACGGGCGGTAAGGCTTACATCATGCCTTCGCGCTGGAGTTTCTTGCGCGCGAGCTTGCGTGCACGGCGGATGGCCTCGGCCTTCTCGCGGGCCTTCTTCTCGCTCGGCTTCTCGAAATGCTGCTTGAGCTTCATCTCGCGAAAGACGCCTTCGCGCTGAAGTTTCTTCTTCAGGGCGCGCAGGGCCTGATCGACGTTGTTGTCGCGGACACTGACCTGCATCGTGGTGTCACCACCTTCCTAGTCTAGAGTTGCATCTGGTGCAGGAGGTGGCGTTCTAGCAAGGCGCTGCTAGCTTGTCCAGCAGCCGTCAGCCCGAGAGGACCGAACATGACAGACATGCTCCTGCCCCACGCTCAGGTGAAAGAACGCCTGCTCGATGCGATCCTGCTGCATGTGCCGTTCGACGGGTGGTCGGAGGCGAGCTTTCTGGCGGCGGTGAAGGATGCGGAGGTGGAGCCGGCGGTGGCGAGGGGGGTCTGCCCGCGCGGCGCGGTGGATCTGGCGCTGGCGTATCACCGGCGGGGCGACGCCGAGATGGTGCGACGACTGCGGGAGGAAGACCTTAGCGCGTTGAAATTCCGGGAGAAAGTGGCGGCGGCGGTACGGTTCCGGATCGAGGCGATCAGCGACAAGGAAGCGGTGCGGCGGGGGGCGACGCTGTTTGCGTTGCCGCAGTATGTGGCGGATGGGAGCCGGGCGATCTGGGGGACGGCCGACGCGATCTGGGAGACCCTTGGCGACAGCTCGGACGACCTGAATTGGTACACGAAACGGGCAACGCTATCAGGGGTTTATGCGTCTACGGTGCTCTACTGGCTGGGCGACGACAGCGCCGAGCGGCAGGAGACGTGGCAGTTTCTCGACAGACGGATCGGCGATGTGATGCAGATCGAGAAGCTGAAGGCGCAGGTGAACCAGAACCCTGTTCTCAAAGGACTTTTCGCTGCCCCGCTCTGGGCTGCCGGCAAGGTGAGGGCGCCTCGGCGAACGCCGCAGGCCGACCTGCCGGGGACGCTGCGGCCGGGCTGAGGATTTCGTACCAAACGTACGATCGAGGCGCCGAAGCGTACGTTTCCGCAACGCGCAAACCGCCCCGAAAACAGGGTGAATCGTACCAACCGTACCATTATGCGATCGGATCGTACGATCGGGTCGTGTCCGGGGTGGTTCCGTGGCGTCAGGTTGCCACGGCCCGCCCCGGACCCCGTCAGGCGTCGACGGCAGACGCCATCGACGGCCCGCCCCGGCGCCGGATCACGCGGCGCGGTTGACTAGCTCTTTACGCAGGGTCAGCGCGTGCAGCGCCTCGAACATCTGTTCGCCGCTAAGCTGGGCGAGGTCGAAGCCGGTCGCGTCGGCGTAGCGGCCGAAGAGCTGACTGCCCACCGCATCGGCGCCGACGAACCCCATGGACCAGCCCTGGAACGCGGGCTCGGCCACCTGGCCGATCTCGAGCACGGTGACGGCATCGTGCCGTTCGTCCATCTGGATCCGGTCGAACGTTTCCTCGACGGCTTCGGCCGGGCCTTCGAGGATCTGCCCGAAGATCCCGGCATTGAAGATAAGCGCGCCGGTGACGCCGACCTTCCGGTTGTTGGTCTGGGAGGCTTCCAGAATCCTGTCGATTTCCCAGATCGCCTCCTGACCGGCGAAATCGCCGCAATGGTGGCTGATGTAGATGACGCGCAGCATGTTCCGATCGGGCTCTTGCATGGTGGATCTCATATCTGATGGCAGTGGATTTCAGGCGGATAGGGCGGCCTTGCCGCGGGCCGCAAGGTAGGCGGCGACCGAGCCCTGCGGCATGGGGGCGCTCAGCAGATAGCCTTGCGCATCGGAGCAGCCGTGGGACCGGATCCGGGCCAGTTGCTCGGTGGTCTCCACCCCTTCGGCCAGGACGCTCATGCCGAAGGCGGCGCCGAGCTGGGCGACGGCCTTGACGATCTGGTGGGCCGTCTCGTCGGCGAAAGGCTCTCGCACGAAGGACTGGTCGATCTTGACCTTGTCGAACGGAAATTTCCGCAAGTAGTTCAGCGAGGAATAGCCGATGCCGAAATCGTCGAGCGAGATCCTGACGCCAAGACCGCGCAGGCGGGTCATGCGCTGCACCACGATCTCCTCGCTCTGCAGGAGGGCGGTTTCGGTTATCTCCAGCTCCAGCCGGGCGGCGGCGAGGCCGGATGCCGCCAGGGCGGCTTCGACGATCCCGACGAAGCCCTCATCCTCGAACTGGATCGGCGAGACGTTGACCGCGATGCCGATATGGTCCGGCCAGGTGGTCGCCACCCGGCAGGCTTCGCCCAGCACCCAGGCGCCGATCGGGATGATCTCGCCGATTTCCTCGGCGACCCGGATGAACTGCATCGGCGAGACCAGGCCGCGCAGGGGATGATGCCACCGGATCAGCGCCTCGAAGCCGGAAATTTCGCCCTGCTGGAAAGAATGCTGCGGCTGGTAGACGACCTCGAACTGATCGAGGTGCAGGGCCTTCCGCAGGTCGTTCTCGATCTCGCGGCGTTCCTTCAGGGTTTCCAGCATCTCGTCGCGGAACCAGCGGAAGCGGCCGCGCCCGAGGCGCTTGCTTTCGTAAAGGGCGATGTCGGCGCGTTGCAGCATCTTCTCCGGCCCGTCCTCGCCGGGGCGGATCGGCGACAGGCCGAGGCTGGCGCCGATGGTAAGCTGGTGCCCGCCCACCAGGAACGGCCGGCCCAGCAGCTTGATGATCCGCACGGCGATCCCCTCGGCCGCGGCCGCATTGCCTTCCGGCAGCAGGATGCCGAACTCGTCTCCGCCGAGGCGGACGACCACGTCCCGCTCGCGCAGGATTTTTTTCAGGCGGACGGCGACCTTGCACAGAAGATCGTCTCCGACGCCATGGCCGAGCGTATCGTTGACGCGCTTGAAATGGTCGAGATCGAGGAAGATCGCGGTCATCTCCGCGATTTCTTCGGGGCCCTTGGCTGCGAGGCGGGCGAAGGAGGATTTCAGGTAGGTCCGGTTGCCCAGCCCGGTCAGCTCATCGGTATTCTCGGCCGTCGCGGCCAGGGGAGTTTCGCCCTGATGCACCCCGATCCAGCCGCCGGCGGCATTGCGCGACCACATGACCTTGTGCACCCGGCCATCCGCCGCGCGGAAGCGGCCTTCGCCGTCGCATCCGGCGGCGGAGGGCGAAGCGGCCGGCGGATCGGCCTCGGGAAAGCAGGTCGCGAAGTTCCGGCCCGATAGGTCGCCCATCGCCAGATCGGCCCTGCCGACGCTGACCAGGAAATGCGGCGTGGCGAAGCCGATATCGCCAGCGGCGCCCACCTCGATCAAGGCGACCTTGGCGTCGCCCAGAGCGGCCAGCGGGTGCTGGTTGCCGGGCGCATCGCTGCCGCACGCCTTCGATCGATCCTGACCTTGCATCGCTTCACCCTCTTGCCGCGTGGGTGGGCAATGCCACGGGCAAGGTGAAGGCAGCCTTTACCCCCGCGGATTGCGATCCGACGTTTTTAGAGGCATTCGCGCGACTGGCCGCCGCCTTGCCCGGTCCGGCCTTGTGGAATGAGCGCGAAGAGCGCGCCATGAAGCGTGCAATCGCGCACCGGTCGGCGCCGGGCTGGAGACCGAGGCAATCACGAACACGACCACGGGCACAGGCACGGCACAGGAACAGGCACGGGCACGGGCGCGGGCTGGGGCACCGACTTCGGCAGTGCGACCGGCATCGCATTCGCCGTGCCGGGTCGCCGGTCATGCGTCTGTCCACGAAGCGGGTAGGGGGCGTCCGGGGCCCGTCGCCCCGCAGGGCCTTCGGGGCCTTGTTACAATTCTGCCACGCTCGTTTCAAATCGACGCCGCGTACACCCCTTTTTAACGTCTTCGACTTGATCGCGCGGAACTGTGCACGAATTGCAGGGCTATGGCTGTGGGGCGCGTGGCTCTGGCCGACCAATTGAAAGCGAACCGAAATGAATACGAGAACGACCGGCCTTCTGGCCTCGACCGCCCTGATCCTTCTGCTGGCCGTCCCGGCGGTCGCGCAGTCGTCCCTGACCGGGACCGACGCGCTGGACGACCGGATCGACGACATTCAGGAAAACACCGCCGACGACTTCGAGCGCTCCTTTGACGAGAGCCGCTTCGGCAGCCGCGCCTTCCCCGAGGGGATCTCCGGCAGCTTCTCGGCCTCGGCGAACGCGGCCGACGGCAACACCGACACGGTCGACGTGGCCGTGGGCGGCCGCCTGCGCTTCGGTGCCGGGCGGGTCAACCAGTCCGTCGGGCTGGCCCTGGAATATGCCGAGGACGACGGCGATTCGACCGAGAACAACGCCTTCGCCGTCTACGACATCACCTATGACCTGACGCCGCAGGTCTACGTCTTCGGCCTGGGCCGCGCGGAATACGACGAGTTCTCGTCGTTCGAGGTCGACGCGTTCCTGGGCGCCGGCCCCGGCTATCGCATCTTCAACCAGCCCGACCTGGCGTGGCGCGTGCAGGCCGGCCCCGGACTGCGCTACACCAAAGACCAGGACGGCGACATCGAAAGCGAGCTGGGCGCCATCGCGTCTTCACGGATCCACTACGCCTTCACGCCGACGACCTTCCTGACCAACGACACGGATGTCCTGTATTCGGATGCGAACACCCAGGCCATCAACGACCTTGGCCTGAACTTCCGGGTATCCGAGCAGCTCATCACGCGGATCAGCTACCGTTCGGAGTGGGACAGCGAGCCGCTTTCGGGCTTCGATGAGGCCGACAACACGCTGGCCCTGTCGGTGGTCTATTCGTTCAACTGATCCCTCGGGATCGGCGATTGGGGGGGCTCGCGCAGGCGGCCCCCCTTTCGTGCGCGCGGCGCAAGGGTTGGGAGCCCGTGCGCTCAGCTGACCGGCGCGGGGTTCATGAGCTCGGCGCACGGGGGCAGTGTTCGTGCGGTTAGCGCACGGGGGCGGAGTTTGTGCGGTCCGCGTACGGGGGCAGTGTTCGTGCGGTTAGCGCACGGGGGCGGAGTTTGTGCGGTCCGCGTACGGGGGCAGTGTTCGTGCGGTTAGCGCACGGGGGCAGTGTTTGTGCGGTCCGCGCACGGGGGCGGAGTTCGTGCGGTCCGCGCACGGGGGCGGAGTTTGTGCGGTTAGCGCACGGGGGCAGTGTTCGTGCGGTCAGCGCACGGGGGCAAAGAGCGCGTCCGTGGCCGTGCAGTCGCGACGGACGTTGGCGCCGCAGACCCGGGGTTCGAGCTTGGTGGTCAGGCAGACCCGCGCCTCCTGGATGCGGCCGGCCTTGCAGGTGATCGTGAGCATGTCGGGTTCGAGGCCGGGGTTCGCCTCGAGGAACGCCTCTTCGATGACGCTGGCGGGCAGGCGCACCTCGCGGTCGAGCTGCCGCAGAAGATCCGGGCGGGCGACGGCATCGTAAGCCTGCCGGGCAAGGGCGAAGTAGGCCTGCGCCGAGAGCCCGGCGCAGCGGCCGTGCTTCTTCCACTGGTAGAAGGCCAGCCCGCCGGAGCCCATGATATCGGCCATGGCGGCGGTGTCGCTGCGGGAAGGGTTGCGCGCGGCGGTGGCGCAATCGGCCGGATAGCCGCGCTCGTTCTGCGGCCAGAGGCCGTGCAGGCTCCAGCCGAGGGGCCGCGTGCATTGCGCGGCATCGCGCGCGTCGCCCTCCAGCGCGCACCAGTTCGGCGACCAGCTGAGCGACAGCACGTAGTAGTCGAAGTCGCCCGGGCTTTGGGCGGCGGCGGGGGCAAGGGAGGCGGCGGCAGCAAGAACGGCGGCCGCGAGGGCCTGAATGGGGCGCATTTGTGGTCTTTCCTCCCAACCGATCCGGGCCTATATCTGTCGCAACTTCCCCGAAAACGACGCGACGCGCCAGCCCGGCGAACCGTTTTCCCGGCCCGGGAGAGACGTGCCCGCCGGGCCCTCGCCAGACGACAAGGAGACGATGCGATGCTGGACAAACCGATCATGGCCAAGGCGACAGCCGTGTGGCTGGTGGACAACACGACGCTGAGCTTCGCGCAGATCGCGGCGTTCTGCGGGCTGCACGAGCTCGAGGTGCAGGGGATCGCGGACGGCGACGTGGCGGCCGGGGTCAAGGGGTTCGACCCGGTGGCCAACAACCAGCTGGAGCAAGCCGAGATCGAGGCGGCCGAGGCCAACCCCGAGCGGCGGATGAAGCTGAAGTTCTATGCCGCCGCCGTGGGCGAGGAGAAGCGGCGTGGCCCGCGCTATACGCCGCTGAGCAAGCGGCAGGACAGGCCGGCGGCGATCCTGTGGCTGGTGCGGTTCCATCCGGAGCTGGCTGACGGGCAGATCGGCAAGCTGGTGGGCACGACGAAGCCGACGATCCAGGCGATCCGCGACCGGAGCCACTGGAACATCCAGAACATCCAGCCGATCGACCCGGTGGCGCTGGGGCTTTGCCGGCAATCCGAACTGGACGACGCGGTGCAGAAGGCGAACGCCAAGAAGGCCCGCGAGGGCGGCGTCATAACCGACGACGAGCGGCGCAAGCTGGTGTCGACGCAGACGTCGCTGGGGATGGAGCCGGAGCAGAGGATGCCCACGGCGATCTCGGGGCTGGAGACGTTCAGCCTGACGGGCGGCTCTGGCGACGATGCGGAGGACGCGCCGCGCAAGGGCAAGCCGGTGGATGCCGACAGCCTCTTCAACCTGCCGAAGGTCGCGCCCGGCGAGGATGACGACGAGGACGACGACGCGGATGACAAGGACGCTTGAGGCGAGGGGCGGGCCGGGGCGCCTCTGGGCGGGTCCGGCGGCGGTGCTGGCGCTGACGCTGGCTGGCTGCGCGCCGGTCGGCAAGGCGGAATGCCGGGCCGGCGACTGGGCGCGGACCGGCTATGAGGACGGGCGCGACGGCCGGGCGCCGGAACGTTTCGCGCTTTACGCGCAAGCCTGCGCCGGGACCGGGCAGACCGCGGATGCGGCCGCCTACGAGGCCGGGCGGGAGCAGGGGCTGCAGCTTTACTGCACGCCGCAGAACGCCCATGCGCTGGGCAAGGCGGGCCGGGCGCTGCGCCCGGTGTGCGATGCGCCTTCGATCGCGGTGCCGCTGGAGCGGATCGAGGCGGCACATGCTTTCGGCGCGAAGTGGTGGGACATCGAGCGGCAGTTGATGTTCGTGCGGATGGACCGGCGCGAGGGGCTGGGCGCGGGCGGCGCGCTGTCGAGCGATATCGCCCTGATCCCGGCGCGGATCTCGCGGCTGAGGCGGGAACAGCGCGGCTATGCGTACTGGCCGCCGCTGCGTTAGATGCCTATGGCGCGCGGGGCCGGTCCAGCGTGACGCAGGTGGGCCTCGACCCGAGATAGACTGGAGACGGTGCGAGGGATCAGCGGGGACCTTTTCAATGCGGGATGGTCTTTCTCTCCCCCATAGTCATGGGCCACCGACTGCGGGAGGGGTCACGAAAACCTTTCCCATGCGAGATCGTCTCTCCCTCAATGTCGTGGGCCGCTGACTTCAGGTGGGGCCGCGCCCCGGGGAACCGCCGGACGCTTCAAGTGGCGTGCCGGGTCTGCGGGGCGTTGCCGGCGCCCCGGCCCCTCACACCTTCCGCCGCGCCCTGAGCGCCGCGCCGATGGTGCCGTCGTCGAGATAGTCGAGCTCGCCGCCGACCGGCACGCCCTGGGCCAGCGAGGTGACCTGCACGCGCTCTTCCAGGATATCGGCGATGTAGTGGGCGGTGGTCTGGCCGTCGACCGTGGCGTCGAGCGCCAGGATCACCTCGGTCACGTCTTCCGCCGCGACCCGTTCGGCCAGGCGCGCGAGGCCCAGATCCTCGGGGCCGATGGCGTCGAGCGCCGAGAGGGTGCCGCCCAGCACGTGGTAGCGGCCGCGAAAGGCTCCGCCGCGTTCCATCGCCCAGAGGTCGGCGACGTCCTCGACCACGCAGAGCGTGCCGTCGGCGCGGCGGGGATCGGCGCAGATGGGGCAGAGGTCGCCGCTTGCGAGGTTGCCGCATTGCACGCAGGGGCGGACCGTCGCCGCGACCTTGGCCAGCGCCTCGGTGAGCGGCATCAGGAGCCGCCCGCGCTGGGCGATGAGCTGCAGCACCGCCCGGCGGGCGGAGCGGGGGCCAAGCCCAGGCAGGCGCGCCATCAGGCCGATCAGCGCCTCGACCGCCTCGGGCGGGCCGCTCATGGGGTGCCGCGCCCGGGTTGGGATCCCGGGCCGAGGTGCATGGCGGCGGCCCTGGGCCGCCCGACCGCAATGGCCGCCGCGCGATCCGCCAGCCCTGCCTTTGCACCAGGAAATTGCGGTGCCGGGCCCTGGATCGCCGAACGGGCGGCTGCGGGGTGCCGGACGCGGTCGGCGCAGGGCGGCTCCGGCTGCCTCGCGCCCGCTTCGCCCTGCCGGCGCCGCCCCATGCCGGGCTCGCTCAGAACGGCAGCTTCATGTCGGCGGGCAGGCCCATGCTTTCGGTCAGGCGGCGCATCTCGTCCTGCGCGCGGGCCTGGGCGCGGCTCTGTGCGTCGGCCACGGCGGCCAGGATCAGGTCCTCGACCATCTCCTTGTCTTCTGCGCTGAAGATGGAGGGGTCGATGGTGAGCCCCGTCAGGGCCCCCTTGGCGGTGGCGGTGCAGCGGACCATGCCGGCCCCGGCCTCGCCCTCCACCGTAATGCCGTGCAGCTCTTCCTGCAGGGCGGCCATCTTGCCCTGCATCTCCTGCGCGGCCTTCATCATCTTGCCCATGTCGCCCATGGCGCCAAGTCCCTTGAACATGCGGGTCGTCCTTTGCTTTTCCGGTATCAGGTCGTGAGGGGAAGGGGCCCGTCCTCGAACGGGTTCCAATCGGGGTCCGCTTCGGCGGTATCCTCGCCGTCCGGGGCGGCCCTAGCGCGGCTGCCGCGGCTTCGGCCTCGGCCTGCCGGTCGGCGCGGGGGATGACGACGCTCGACCGCGTGCCGGGGAAGGCCTTGAGGATGGCCGCGACGACGGGATGCCCGGCGGCCTTGGCGCGGCGCGCGGCGCGGGCGGCCTCTGCGGCCTCGCGGCGGGTGGGCGCGCCGCCGTCCGCCGCGACGGAGACGCCCCAGCGGGCGCCGGTCCAGAGCTGGAGCTTCTGGCCGAGGCGCTGGGCGAGGTCGGCGAGGGCATCCGCGGCCGGGGGCGAATTCGATGCGCCCGGGCGCGTAAGCGACGAGGCGCAGCCCGGCCTCGAACGTCGAAGAGCAGCGGCAGGTCGCGGTTGGCCCGGATCAGCGCCAGCACATCCTCGAAGGCGGCAACGCGCGCGAGGGGGCCGGGGGGCGCGTTCGGCAGCGGGCGGGCGGCCGCCTGGGCGCCGCCGTTGCCGGCGCGGCGGGGGCGGGCGGGCGCCGGCGCGGCGGCGGCAGGGGCCGCGGCCAGGTGGTTGGCCCGGGCTTCCGGCAGAGGGTCGCGCCGGGCCGCATGGGCCGGGCGCCCCGCCGCCGGTTGGGCGGAGGGGGGGGGCACGGGGGCGGACCGGGCCGGCGTGGATGCGGCCGGGTCATCCGCGAAGGCGGCGGGCCTGCCGCGAACGCCGCGACGGGCGGTGATGCCGGGTCAGGCGCAAGCGCCGTTCCGGCGGCGGGGGCAGAAGCGGCTGCCTCGGCCATCCCGGCCATCCCTGGCACGGCCTGCGCCACCGAACCTGCCCCGGTTGGTCCGGCGCTGCCTTGCGGGCGGAGGCCCCACCGGCGCGCTCGCCCTCCAGCCGGCGGATCAGCTCTTCGGGGGGCGGCAGGTCGGCCACGTGGGTCATGCGGATCAGCGCCATCTCGGCGGCCATGCGGGTATCGGGGGCGGCCGCGACCTCGGCCAGCACCTTCAGCCCCATCTGCCACATCCGCCCCAGCACCCGCAGCGAGAGGCGCTGCGCCAGCTCCTGCCCGCGGGCGCGGGCATCGGGCGTGATCGTGGCGTCTTCGGCCGAGGCCGGCGCGACCTTCAGCACGCTGATCCAATGGGTCACCTCGGCCAGATCGCGCAGCACCTGCACCGGATCGGCGCCGCCCTGGTACTGGGCGCCCAGCTCCGCCAGCGCAGCACCGGCATCGCCGCCCATCACCATCTCGAAGAGGTCGAGCACCCGGCCGCGGTCGGCCAGGCCCATCATCGCGCGCACCTCTTCGGCGGTGGTCGGCCCCGCGCCGGTTCCGTGGCCGATGGCCTGGTCGAGCAGGCTCGTCGCATCGCGCGGCAGAGCCTTCGGCGGCGCGCGCGATGAGGGCCAGCGCCTCGGGCTCGACCGCCGCGCCCTCGGCCGCGGCGATCCGGGCGAGCAGGGCCATCATCTCTCCAGCCTCGATGCGGCGCAGGTCGAACCGTTGGCAGCGCGACAGGATGGTGACCGGCACCTTGCGGATCTCGGTCGTGGCGAAGATGAACTTCACATGCGCCGGCGGCTCTTCCAGCGTCTTCAGAAGCGCGTTGAAGGCCGCGGTGCTGAGCATGTGCACCTCGTCGATGATGTAGACCTTGTAGCGCGAGGCGGCCGGCGCGTAGCCGACGCTGTCGAGCACGTTGGCGCGGATGTTGTCGACGGAGGTGTTGGAGGCGCCGTCCATCTCGATCACGTCCACATGCGCGCCCTTGGCGATGGCGGTGCATTGCGGGCAGGCGCCGCAGGGCGCCGTCGTGGGGCCGCCCGTGCCATCGGGGCCGGTGCAGTTGAGGCCCTTGGCGATGATCCGGGCGGTGGTGGTCTTGCCGGTGCCGCGGATGCCGGTGAGCATGAAGGCCTGGGCGATGCGGTCGGCGGCGAAGGCGTTGGTCAGCGTGCGGACCATCGCCTCCTGACCGACGAGATCGGCGAAGGTGTCGGGGCGGTACTTGCGGGCGAGGACGCGGTAGGGCTGCGGCGCCGGGCCGCGCGCGGTGTCGCTTTCGCTGCTCTCGTCGCTGCTCACGCGGAAAGGGTTTCCTTGGCCGGATTCGGATGGTCGGCTCAGGGTAGGGGGCGCGCCCGGCGGCGTCCAGACGCGGCGGGGGCGGCGGGGGTGGCGGTGGCGCGTATCCTCGGTCAGGGAAACCTCCCCGGCTTGCCCCTGGCGCCCGGTGGCGACAGGAGGTCCCGGCCCGTCGCCAGCGTGCCGGCCATCCGACGCGAGGCGACGGAGAGCGTCGTTCGGCGCGCGCGGCGCAAGGTTGCGCCCGGCCCGGCCCCGGCGCCCTTATATCGACCAGAGGATCAGGCCGGTCGCCAGCGTACCGGCCGTGAGCAGCGACGCGATGAAGGTCATGGAGGAGCGGGATTGCGGCACCGTCCCGTGCTGGTCGAGCCGCACGAGGGTACGCCCGGCCCGGATCCGCGCCGACCAGAATATGAAGATCCCCATCGCCAGGAAGATCGAGGCGGCGGCCTTGCCCAGCCAGATCGGCTCGGAATGCTGGAAGACGACGTTCAGGCCCAACGCGACGACGATCGCCCCCATGCCGGTGCGGATCCAGGCGGCGAAGGTGCGCTCGTTGGCCAGGACCGTGCGATCCTCGGCCCAATCGGTGCGGGCCCGGGCCAGGGCGTCCTTGTCGGTCATGGCTGCCCTTTCCCGGCTTGCCTGTCGCGCGCAGGTCAAGGTCGCGGTCCCGCGAAGGTTCCCGCCGCCGTGTCTTCCGGGTGGGATGGCGGGCGAAGGACCGCACGGGCAAATCGGGGCAGACCAAGCCATTTTTGGGAGAAAGGGATCGCTCCTGGCGGGGGCGCCGAAGCCGGCAGGCTGTCCGGCATCAGGGATCCGACCGGGCCACGCTGCCGGGAAGGGTGCGAAAATTGGGGAGTCAGCAGCCCCCGGGCCAATTGCCTCGCGGCGAAGCCCGGGCTGAAGGCGGGCGCGGGGTGAGAGGCTGGACAACGACCCAAGCGGGGCTCGTTACGGCTGCTTCCTTCCGGATCTGACCGGGTTGGCGAGGCGCCTGCCCGCGCCAACCTCTCGACTGCCGATCTAGCGCCGCAAGGCCGCGATGGCAAGGTGCCGGCGGGCAATCCTTCGTGACGCGGGCGGGGCGCAACCGCAGCGCCCCGTCCGCGTTGCCCTGCCGAGCAATCACGGGGGAGACGATCATGGATCTGGGCATCGAGGGGCGCCGCGCGCTGATCACCGGCGCGTCGGGCGGCATGGGCACGGCGGTGGCCGAACGCCTGCAGGAGGCCGGCTGCGATCTGGTGCTGACCGATCTCGACGAGGACGCCGTGGCCGACGTGGCCAGGCGGTTCAACGTCCGCGGGGTCGCCGCCGACCTCAGCAGCACGGCGCCGGTCGAGGCGTTCCTCGACACGGTCGGGGACGGGTTCGACATCTTCGTTCATGCCGCGGGGGTCACCGGCGCCAAGGGCGACCCGCTTCAGATGACCGACGGCGACTGGTCGGAGGCGCTGAACATCGATTTCCTTTCGGCCGTGCGCCTCTCCCGCCGCATCGGGCCGAAGATGATCGAGCGGGGCTGGGGCCGCATGGTGTTCGTGACTTCCGAGAACGTCGCCCAGCCCTATGCGGACGAGACGGTCTACAACGCCGCGAAATCGGCGCTGCTGTCGTTCAGCAAATCGGTGTCGCTGGCGCATTCCCATGCGGGCCTGCTGGTCAACTGCGTGGCGCCCGCCTTCATCAAGACCCCGATGACCGACGGGATGATGGAGAAGCGCGCCGAGAAGATGGGAGTGAGCCGCGACGAAGCGATCGAGAGCTTCCTCGAGGAGGAGCGGCCCTATCTGGGCCTCAAGCGCCGCGGCCGGGTGGAGGAGGTGGCGCCGGTGATCGCGCTTCTCTGTTCGGAGCTCGCGAGCTTCGTGACCGGGTCGAACTGGCGGGTGGACGGCGGCGCCGTGGCCTCGATCGACATCTGATCGCGGCGCCGTGCGGCCGGGACGCGTGACCGAGGGCCCAGGGCCGGGGCGCGGGTGACCGGGTCGCCCGGCGCCTCGCGGACGGGTGTGGCGCGGCCGCCTACCCCTGCGGCCGCTCCGCCCATCCGGCGAACACCTTCTCAAGGGCCACCACCACGTAGTAGAGCACGATCCCGAGGGCCGCGAGCGCGATCAGCACCGCGAACATCAGCGGATAGTCGGCACTGATCTTGCCGCTGTCGAAAAGCGCGCCGAGGCCCCGTCCGTGGGGACTGACGATCTCCATCAGGTTGGTCCCGATGAAGGCCAGCGTCACGCTCACCTTCAGCGCCCCGAAGAATTCCGGCAGGGTCTTCGGCAGCGCGATCTTGCGGAAGACGGTCAGCTGCGAGGCGCCGAGGCTGCGCAGGATGTCGCGGTATTCGGGCTCCAGCGTGCTGAGCCCAATGGAGACCGAGACGGCGATGGGGAAGAACGAGATCATGAAGGCGATCAGCACGGTGTTGAAGTCGTGCTGGCCCACGAACATCAGCGCCAGGATCGGCACCACGGTCGCCTTCGGCACCGCGTTGAAGCCGACCAGCAGGGGGTAGAGCGCGTCGCGCAGGGTGCGGCTGAAGCCCATGACCATGCCAAGCCCCGTGCCGAAGACGACGGCCAAAGCCAGCCCCGCGACCGTCCGCCAGAGCGTCTGCCACGAGGCTTCCAGGAAGAGCCAGCGGAACTTCCAGAAGGCCGGCCAAAGGTCCGACGGCGAGGCCATCTTGTAGTTCGGCCAGCCGTTCGCCCAGACCAGCCATTCCCAGAACGCCAGGAACAGCAGGATCGCGGCCAGCGGCACCCCGACCTTGCGAAGCGCGCTGCTCACGCCCGCCGCCCGTCAATCGCGGGCCGCAGCCCCGGCGCCGAAAGCTCCGTCCGGTGCCCTGCCTCCTCACGTCCCGGGTTCGCAGGCGCGCCGTCCTGCGTCGCGCCGCGCGGCCCCCCTCCCCGCGCCGGCTCCGAAACAGCCAGGCTCTCGTCCGGTGCAAGCCCCGTCTTTGCCTCTGAAATATCCCCGCCGGAGGCATCCCCCGGGTCGGCACCCGCAAGCGGCGGCGGCGAAGGCGCCGGGGGCGCCAGCCCCCGGGCGGCGGCGGGGGGCTCGATGCCCCGCGCCGCCGCGCCCCCCGCGGGCGCCGCCGGCAGCCGGCCCTGCGCCACCTGGATCTCCCGGCGCAGCACCGCCAGCATCTCGGTCGCCACCGGGGTATAGAGATCGTCGATGACGCGCTCCGCCGGCAGCCCGCTCGGCATCACGTATTGCGTCCCCGCCGGCCGCCCGGAAAGCACCACGATCTCGTCGGCCAGGAACACTGCCTCGCGCAGGTCGTGGGTGATCAAGAGCGCCGTGAACTTCTCCTCCCGCCGCAGCCGCGCCATCGTCTGCCACAGGTCCTCGCGGGTGAAGGCGTCGAGCGCGCCGAAGGGCTCGTCCATCACCAGCACCTCCGGGCGGTGCACCAGCGCCCGGCAGAGCGAGGCGCGCTGCCGCATGCCACCCGAGAGCTCCGAGGGCCGCTTGTCCTCGAACCCCTCCAGCCCCACCAGCGCCAGAAGCTCCCGCGTCCGCGCCTCGCGCGCCGAAGCCCCCATGCCGGTGGCCACGATCTCCAGCGGCAGCATCACGTTGCGCAGGATCGAACGCCATTCCAGCAGCACCGGGTTCTGGAAGGCCATGCCCACGGTCGCCCGCGGCCCGGTCACCACCTTCCCGCCAAGGCGGACCTCGCCCTCGTCGGGACGCATCAGCCCCGCCACCAGCCGCGTCAATGTAGACTTGCCGCAGCCAGAGGGGCCCACCACCGCAGTGAACCCGCCCCGCGCCACGCCCATGTGCAGATCGTCGAGCACCGGCAACGGCCCGGCCTCGGTCCGGTAGGCATGGGTGATGTGGCTGAGCTCGATATGCGCGGATGCGGCGCCGGACGCCGCGCCTCCGGCCCTGCTCATTGCGGCGCGCCCACGAGGGGGGGGACTTCCACATCCGCGGATATCCCCGTCCTGCTCATTTAGGCGACCACGAAGGGGTGGCTTTCATGTCCGATGATATCCCCGCCTCGCTCCTCTCAGCACTTGCGCGCAGGGGGTCGCCTCCATCTCCGCGGACATGCCCGGCCCCGCTCATTGCAGCGCGAATCCGTCCTCGGGCAGGTAGGCGTCGGTGAAGTAAAGCTCCTGGTCCGCGTCGTTCTGGAAGTCGTAGGTCTGGGCCAGCTGTTCCAGCGCCCGCTCCATCCGGTCGTACTCGATCCGCCCCATGCCGTTGTCGAGCGTCCAGGGCGTCGAAACGTTGGATTCCAGCGCGATCTTCAGGCGCCGCGTCTCCAGCTCCAGGTCGCCTGCGGGGTTGCGCTCGATCACCATCTCGGCGGCAGCCTCGGGGTCGGCGATGGCGTCCTTCACCCCAAGCGCGATGGCGGCGAGGAAATCGCGCACGATCTGCGGGTTCTCCTCGGCGAAGTCGGTGTTGACGATGATCGCGTTGCCGTAAAGCTCCAGCCCGTGATCGGCCATCAGGATGCCGACGATGTCGTCCTCCTCGACGCCCAGCCGCACGAGGTTCAGGTACGACGAGAAGAGAAAGCCCACGATCGCGTCGACCTTGCCTTCCGCCAGCATCGGCTCGCGGGTCGGGAAGCCCACCGGGTCCACGGTGATCTTGTCCATGTCGAGGTCGTTGGCGGTGGCGAAGGGCGGGAACTGCGCCCAGGCGCCATCTGGCGGCGGCGCGCCGATGGTCTTGCCCTCTAGCGACTTTGGATCCTCGGTGATGCCTTGGCTGACCCGGCCGATCACCGCGAAGGGCGGCTTGTCGTAGATCATCATCACCGCGATCACCGGGGCATCGGGGTTCTGGTCCTTGAACTTCACCAGGCTATTTATGTCGGCGAAGCCGAAGGCAAAAGCGCCGGTGGCGACCTTGGGGATGGCGTCGAGCGACCCCTGGCCGGCGGCGATCTCGACCTCGAGCCCGGCATCGGCGAAATGGCCGTTGTCGATGGCGGCGAAGTAGGGCGCGGCGGGGCCCTCGAACTTCCAGTCGAGCGCGAAGTCGATCTCGGTCTGCGCCAGTGCCGGCAGGGCGGCGAGCAGAGAGGCGGGCAGGGCGAGCGTGGCGCCAAGCGCCAGGCCGCGCAGGGCGGCGTGGCACGAAAGGGGACGGCGAAGGGCGGGCATGGTCATTGGCAAACGTCTCCGGTCTGGGCTGGGGCGGCGCGGATCGCGCGCTCCGCCGATCGCACAGACCATAGGCGCACCGCGCTGGCCGAACAGGCCGGAACGGCGCGAAAGCGGGCATGGCGGCCGTCCCGGAGGGTTGATGCCTGAAAATCAGGCGGCGGGCGGCGCCTCGGGTTCGGTGAATTCCAGGCAGTACCGCGCCAGCCCCGTTGCCGCCGCATGTTCGTCGTCCGGCAGGCGGGAAAGGCGGGCGCCGTCGATCTCCCCGCCCAGGGCCTCGGCCGCGGGGCTTGCATGGAAGGCGACGCGGGTGCCGGGCGCCGCGCGGAGCCGCCAGGTCATGCGTTCGGGAGCTCGCGCTGGCGATGCCGGAGGCGCGTCCGGTCCGGGAGGTGATGCCGCGTCCGGTCCGGGAGGTGATGCCGCGCCCGGTCCGGGAGGTGATGCCGCGCCCGTTCCGGGAGGCGATCCCGCGCCCGTTCCGGGCGATGAGGCCACACCCGTTCCGGCAGGCGATCCCGCGCCAGTTCCGGCAGGTGATCCCGCGCCCGTTCCGGCAGGTGATCCCGCGCCCGTTCCGGGCGACAGACCCGCCTTCAGGATGTCGCCCAGCGTCTCCGGCCCGAGCTCGGGGGCGGGAAGGGCGGTGAGGAAGTCGTAGCCGCCGCCGCCCGACACCCGGTAGCCGGTCGCGGCCACGATGAAGTTGTCGGTATCGGCCACGGGCGCGCCGCAATGTGTCAGCGCCGCGATGCGCGGAAAGCCCGGGGCACCGCTGGGCCTGTCGATGTCGATCACGTAGTCGAGGCCCAGCAGATGGTCGAAGTTGTAGCCCGGAAAGCCCGGGTCGAGCAGGGGCGAAAGGGCCGCGCCGGGGTCCGGGCAGAGGTAGAGGCCCGCGGCGATGTCGAGCCAGCGGCGCAGGTCGGCGCCGGTGCAGGAAACGGCGCAGAGGCGATTGGGGAAGGGCGAGAGCTCGTTGAGGTGCCGGCCGTTGAGCGGGCCCGGTGCGATGTCGGTATAGGCCGCGGGGTCGCCGCCGCCGGCGCCGTGGCCGGACCGGTAGGGGGCTGCGGCGGCGAGGATCGGCGGCGTGCCGGAGCCGAGCCGGGCGGCGGCAAATCGCCTCTGCGCGGCGGCCACGAAGGCCAGCGCCGGGGAGGGGGCAACGAGGGCCAGATGGGTGTGCAGCCGGTGGGACGCGTGGCCGACGACGCGGCCGGTGGCGCGGCGGACGGCCCGGTGGGCGGGCCCGGCGATGGCGGCGATGGCCGCGTCGGCCTGCCGGGAATTTAAGATGAGGCGGCATTCGGCGCCTGCGATGCGCCAGCCGCCGCCTATCTCGCTGCCGGTTTCGCTGCCGGTCTCCCCGCCGGTCTCCCAGCCGTCGGACTGGCCTCTTGCCGCGCCGGCCGCTTCTGCTTCGCCCGCCTCGACCGGCAGGAGCGCGATGTCGATGAGGCCCAGATCGCTGCCGGCCGTGCCGGCCATCACGAAGGGGATGCCGGCCAGTCGACCGCCCGCGGCATCTATGCCCTCCGGCGCCGCGCCCGCGGTCGCCGCGGGACCCGGCAGGCGGGCATGGGAATGCCCCGCGACGATGGCATCGACGGCGCCGCTGGCGGCGAGCGCCAGGGCCGCGTCTTCCGCGGTGGCGGGGGCGTCCGCCCGGCCGATCCCGGTATGGGCCAGCGCCACCACGAGATGCGCGCCGGCCGCGCGCAGGCGCCCGGCCTCGGCGCGGCCTGCCTCGACGATCCCTGCCGCCGTGAGTTGGCCCGCCAGCAGCGCGCGGTCCCAGACGAGGGTCTGCGGCGGGGCGAGGCCGACGAGGCCGATGCGCAAGGGGCGGCCCCGCAGGCTGCGGTGGAGCAGGACGGAGGGAGCGAAGCCGGGATGCGGGGCGGTTGCGGTGAGGTTGGCGCAGAGCACGGGGAACCCGGCCGACCGGAGCATCCGGGTCAGCGCCGGCAGGCCGAAGTTGAAGTCGTGGTTGCCGAGCGCCATGGCATCGTAGTTGAGGGCGTCGAGGGCGGCGAGGATCGGGTGCGGGCGCCCGCGTGCGGCGCGGGTGGCCAGCGCCTCGGCCAGGGCGGTGCCCTGCAGCAGATCGCCGTTGTCGACCAGCAGGCAGGCGTCGCCGCGGTTCAGGGCCTCGGCGCGCAACGTCCGGATGAGCGGGGCGAGCCCGGCGAGGCCGAGGGCGGGGGCCGGCGCGTCGCGGTCGTAGTCCCAGGGCAGCAGATGCCCGTGAAGGTCCGTCGTCGCCAGAAGGCGCAGGCGGGGCGCATCGGCGGGCAGGGGCGGGATCGTCATGGCGGCGAGCTTGGCCTGCCGCCGCCGGCATTGCCAGCACCGGCGGTGCCGCGGCCCACGGGCCGGCGCGAGGATGCAGCGGGGCCACACCGGAAAGGGGGGGCGGCGACCGGGGGCATCGAGCCCCCGGCCGCCGCGCCGGGGCGCGGCCCCGGCCCCGCGCACCACGTTGGCGGCTGCGAGGGCGGACCGGGCGGGCGGCTTCGGCGGCGGAGCGGGATGTCCGGCCTGGCCGGCGCGGAGCCTTCCATGCCAGCCCGCGCGGATGGCCGGTGAGCCTCGCCCAAGCGGCGCGGTGCCTCCCATGCAAGCCCGCGCGGAGGGCACCGGGGCCATGGCGGTGACGGGCCGGCCCGTCGCGGGACCGACGGTTTGCCATCGGGGCGGGGCTGTGCGACCACTCGCGGCGCAGCAGCGGGAGCCGTCGATTTGAACGATCTCTGGGGAGAGGCCTGGACGGGGCGCATCGCCCGCCACGTGACCTTCGGGTCTTCCGGCCTCGACCGCGCGGCGCCCCTGCGCGGCCGGCCCGACGGCTTGACCGAGGTGGAGGGCCGGGCGGCGACGGTCCTGCCGTTCTGGAAGGGCAAGCCGCTGATGACGGGGGCGGGCACGGTCGCCGACAGGGGCACGGGTGCACCCAGTGACATGGCTGCGGGCCCGGACGACGGCACGGGCAGCGGTGCCATGGCGCCTTGCTGGCTGCCGCCGGACACGCCGGGGCTCGACGCGGCGCTGGAACCGCCGGTGTTCCTGGGGCTCGACGACGGGGTGCCGCGGCTGGCGCTCGACCTTTCGGCCTGGGTGCCGCAGGAGGGGCCGCCGGCGACCCTGGGTGCCTTCGCGGACCCGAGCGAGCAGGTGCATCCCGCATTCCCGGAGGGGCATCGCTTTGCCGAGCTGCGCAGTTGCATGATCAGGCTGGATACGCGCGGGGCGGAGCTGGCCGCCACCGCGCGGGCGCTGCTGAGCTGGCATGCGCGGCACCGGTTCTGCGCCAATTGCGGGGCGGCGACGCTGCCGGCGCAGGCCGGGTGGCAACGGGACTGCGCCGCCTGCGGGGCGGTGCATTACCCGCGCACCGATCCGGTGGCGATCATGGCGATCACCCATGGCGATGCGATCCTGCTGGGGCGCAGCCCTGGCTGGCCGCCGCGCATGTTCTCGCTGCTGGCCGGGTTCGTGGAGCCGGGCGAGACGGTGGAGGCGGCGGTGCGGCGCGAGACCTATGAAGAGGCCGGCGTGCGGGTGGGGCCGGTGCGCTACCTGGTGAGCCAGCCCTGGCCGTTCCCCGCCTCGCTGATGCTGGCCTGCCAGGGCGAGGCCCTGGGCCGCGAGATCACCATCGACCCGGTGGAAATCGAGGCGGCGCGGTGGGTCACCCGCGAGGAGATGCTGCGGGTGATGGCCGGCACGCATGCGGAGGTGGCGCCGGCGCGGCCCGGTGCCATCGCGCGCTTCGTGATCGAGCATTGGCTGGCGGACCGGCTGGGGGAGATCCGGGCATGAGGTTGCAGGCGACCCGCGGGATCGACGCGCCGCGGCCACGCGTACATGCGGCGCTGGCGGATTTCGCCGGGATCGAGGCGGGGCTGGCTTCGCGCGGCTGGGTGCTGACGCGGGAGCCGCCCGGGCCGCCGCGGCCGGGCACCGCCTGGGCCGGCAGCGTCGAGTGGAAGGGGATGCGCCGCAACCTGGCGGTGACGCTGGATGCCGTGGATCCGCCGGAGGGCTACCGGCTGACAGGGCGCAGCGACGGGGTGGACGCGCTGGTGAGCGTGGCCCTTTCGGCGCTCTCGGAGGTGGAGACGACGGCGCGGGTAACGGTGGAGCTGACCGCGCGGTCGCTCTCGGGGCGGATGCTGGTGCAGTCGCTGCGGCTGGCGAAGGGCGGCATGGAGGCGCGACTGGAGGCGCGGCTGGCCGCCTGGGCCGCCGAGATCGAGGCAGCGGAGCGGGGCGCGCCGACGCCGGGTTGAGGGCCGGGCGGCGGGCGCTATTCCCGCCGGCGCGGATCGGCGGGGTAGGTGCCGAGGATCTCGAGCATCGAGGTGAAGTAGCGCAGTTCCTCGAGGGCGCGGGCGACGGGCGGATCTTCGGGATGGCCCTCGACGTCGGCGAAGAACTGGGTCGCGGTGAACGAGCCGCCGACCATGTAGCTTTCCAGCTTGGTCATGTTCACGCCGTTGGTCGCGAAGCCGCCCATGGCCTTGTAGAGCGCCGCTGGGATGTTGCGGACCCGGAAGACGAACGACGTCATCATCGGGCCGGTGCCGCGGCGCGAGGGGTCGGCGCGGGGGGCCATGATGAGAAAGCGCGTGGTGTTGCGGGCGTGATCCTCGATGTGGCGGGCGACGACATCGAGGCCGTAGATGCCGCCGGCGAGCTCGGAGGCGAGCGCGCCGAGGGTTGGGTCGGCGGCCTCGGCCACCATTTCCGCCGAGCCCGCGGTGTCCGCGCCGATGACGGGCGCGATGCCGTGGTTGCGCAGGAAGCCGGTGCACTGGCCGAGCAGGACCGTGTGGCTCATGGCGCGGGTCACGTGGCCGAGGGGGTGCCCGGCAGCGCCAGTAGGTTGATGTGGACGCGCACGAACGCCTCGTCGAGGATATGCAGGCCGCTGGCGGGGAGGAGGCGGTGGATGTCTGCGACGCGGCCATAGGTGCTGTTCTCGACCGGCAGCATGGCCAGATCGGCGGTGCCGGCGGTGACCGCCTCGATCGCGTCCTCGAAGGTGGCGCAGGGCAGGGGCTCGTGATCCGGGCGAGCCTCGATGCAGGCCTGATGGGAATAGGCGCCGGGCGCACCCTGGAAGGCGATGACGGTGATGTGCGGATCCTCCGGGGCGGCGGTTGCCCGTTAATCGGGCGTTTGGTCGCGGCATCTATACCTTGCCGCTCCGTCGGGGAACCCGCTAGATGACGCGCAATTCGGAGCCAGGGAGTTTTGCGATGTTCGACACCATGACCATGACCAAGATCATCGGAGCGTTCTGCGGGACTTTTCTGGTGTTCCTGCTGGGCGGTTGGGTGGCTGAGGAGCTTTATCATACCGGCGGGCACGGGGAGGCGCATCAGGCCTACGTGATCGATACCGGATCGGACGACGACGGCGGCGGCGGCGAGGCGGAGCCGGAGGTGCCGTTCGAGGAGGTGTTCGCCAGCGCCGACGCGGCGGAGGGCGAGAAGCTGTGGCGGCAGTGCTCGGCCTGCCACAAGCTGGAGGACGGGGCGAACGGGACGGGGCCGTATCTGTATCACGTGGTCGGCCGCGATATCGGCGGGGTGGCGGATTACCCATATTCCGAAGCGCTGGCCGCGATGGGCGAGGCCTGGACGCCCGAGAACCTCAACGGCTTCCTGCTGAACCCCAAGGATTGGGCGCCGGGCACGAAGATGGGCTACAAGGGAATGGACGACGTGGAGGACAGGGCCAACCTGATCGCCTATCTGGAGACGATCGGGAGCTGAGCGGGGAGCGCCGCCGCGGGGCATCGAGCCCCTTGGCGCCGCCCCGGTGGCCCTGCCCCCGGGGGGGCCAGCCTCCGGGCGGCGGCGCGGGCCGAAAGGGCGGATGCCTCCGGCGGGGATATTTTCGGAACATCGAAGGTTGTCGGCAGACGAGGGGGCTGATCCGGCGGGCTGGTGCCGGGCGCGGCGAGGTTCGGGCCTCTTCCATGGCAGCACCGGCTATTGCCCGGCTGGCCGGACGTGGGCGGCTGGGGTGGACGGTGACCCTGGCTGCGTGCGCCCAGGTTTGGACGGGGGCCGCAGGGGCGGGACCTGCCCGACGACGGCGGGGCGGAGCGGGGAGCACGGCCGGGCAAGCCGGGCGGGCCGGGACGGGCCGGACCGGGAACGAGCGCGGCGGCAGTTGGCGCAACGGACGGTATCTTGGGATGACGCGGCCTCACAACGACGCAAGTGGACGATTTGAGCGCTTGAATGTTCGACTTTCCGGTCCTTAGCTTAGCTGATGCTGTCGGAAGGCAGAAATCCACGCGGGAGGACGGACATGCAAGTTAGCGGACGCGGCAGACCCAAGGCCATCGCGCTGCCCCATGCCGGAGGCGGCCGCGCCGGCCTCCTGGCGCTTTCCTCCCTGATCTTGTTGCTGGTGGCGATGCTTCCCCTAACCGCGCAGGAAACGATCAAGGCGCATGGCGTCTCGACTTTCGACGAGCTCAAGTATCCGCCGGACTTCGCGCATCTCGACTACGTGAACCCGGATGCGCCGAAGGGCGGCGAGATCTCCTTTGCGTGGTCGACCGGCTCGTTCGACAGCCTGCATCCCTATACCCGCAAGGGGCGTTCGGCGGTTCTGTCCTCGATCTTCTTCGAGACCATGCTGAGCGGCACGGCCGACGAGATCGGTTCGGCCTACGGCCTGCTGGCGGAGACCATCGAGTACCCCGAGGACAAGTCCTACGTCATCTTCCACATCCGCCCCGAGGCGCGTTTCAGCGACGGCACGCCGGTGACGGCGGACGACGCGCTTTTCTCCTACGAGATCATGCGCGACGAGGGGCTGGCGGGCTTCCGCGCCTCTATCCCCAAGACCATCGCCGGCGCCGAGGTGCTGGACGAGCGGCGCATCCGCTTCGATTTCGTGCCCGAGGCGCCGCTGCGCGACCGCATCCAGAGCGCCGGTGGACTGCCCATCTTCAGCCGCGCCAGCCACGACGCCTCGGGCCTGGCCTTCGACGACAGCCGGCTGGTGCCGCTCACCGGCTCTGGCGCCTACGTGCTGGGCGATATCGACGTGGGCAACCGCACGGTGTTCGAGCGTAACCCCGACTACTGGGGCGCGGACCTGCCGTTCAACATCGGCCAGAACAATTTCGACCGCATCCGCATCGAATACTACGGCGACGCGACGGCCGCCTTCGAGGGCTTCAAAGCCGGAAACTACACGTTCCGGCAGGAAAGCAGCAGCGTGACCTGGGCCAACGGCTATGATTTCCCGGCGCTGGAGAAGGGCTGGGTGATCAAGGAGACGCTGCCCGACGGCACCATCGCGCCCGGGCAGACCTTCGTGATCAACATGCGGCGGCCGAACCTGCAGGACGAGCGGGTGCGCGAGGCGATCGGATTGATGTTCAACTTCGAGTGGACGAACGCGACCCTCTTTTTCGGGCTCTACGAGCCGATCGACAGCTTCTGGACGAACTCGGCGCTGGCCGCCTCCGGCCCGCCCTCGCCCGAAGAACTGGAGATCCTCGAGCCGCTGCGCGACCAGCTGCCCGAGGCGGTGTTCACCGAGCCGGCCTATTCCAAGCCCACCTCGGACCCCGAGCGGGTGTTCGACCGGCGCATGGCCCGGCAGGCGACGGCCCTGCTGGAGGAGGCGGGCTGGACCCCGGGTGGCGACGGGATGCTGCGCAACGCCGAAGGCCGGACGCTGGACATCGAGATCCTGAACGACGGGCCGCTTTTCGACCGTATCATCAACCCGTATGTGGAGAACCTTCGCGCCATCGGGGTGAACGCCCGGATGAACCGGGTCGACAATGCGCAGGCCACGCAGCGCGAGCGCGATTTCGAGTTCGACCTGGTGACCACGCATTATGCGATGGGCGAGATCCCCGGATCGGAGCTGCGCAGCTACTACGGATCTGAGACGGCCGACACCTCGACCTTCAACATGGCGGGGGTGGCGGACCCGGCGGTTGACGCGCTGATCGAACGGGTCATCGCGTCGGAGACCCGAGAGGAGATGATCGTGGCCACCCATGCGCTCGACCGGGTTCTGCGGGCCATGAAGTTCCGCGTGCCGCAATGGTTCAACGACACCCACTGGGTCGCGTATTACGACATGTTCGACTATCCCGAGCCGTTCCCCTCGCAGGCCGGGGGCCTGAGCGGGTTCCTCAGCTTTGGCTGGTTCGACGAGGAGAAGGCCGAGGCCCTGCGCGCGGCCGGGGCGCTGTAGCTTGGGCGCCTACATCCTTCGCCGGCTGGGGCTGATCATCCCGACGCTTCTTGGGATCATGCTGATCAATTTCGCGATGATCCAGTTCGTGCCGGGCGGCCCGATCGAGCAGATCATCGCGACGCTGGAAGGCGGCGGCGACGTGTTCGAGGGTTTCTCGGGCGGCGGCGGCGACAGCGGCGCACAAGCCGGCGATCCGGGCGGCGACAACGGCTATCTGGGCGCCCGCGGGCTGCCGCCGGAATTCATCGCCGAACTCGAGGCGCAGTTCGGCTTCGACAAGCCGGCCTGGCAACGCTTTCTGACGATGATCTGGGATTACGCGCGCTTCGACTTCGGCGAGAGCTATTTCCGCTCCATCTCGGTGGTCGATCTGGTGCTGGAGAAGATGCCGGTGTCGATCAGCCTCGGGCTCTGGTCGACTGTCATCGCCTACCTCGTCTCCATCCCCCTGGGCATCCGCAAGGCGGTGAAGGACGGCAGCCGCTTCGACACCTGGACATCGGGCGCGATCATCGTGGCCTACGCGATTCCGGGGTTCCTGTTCGCGATCCTGCTGCTGGTGCTGCTGGCCGGCGGCTCCTACGTGCAGTGGTTCCCGCTGCGGGGCCTGACCTCGGACAATTTCGACCAGCTGAGCCTTCTGGGCAAGATCGGCGACTATTTCTGGCACATCACGCTGCCGGTCCTGGCCTCGACCATCAGCGCCTTTGCCACCCTGACGCTGCTGACCAAGAACAGCTTTCTCGACGAGATCAAAAAGCAGTACGTGATGACCGCCAAGGCCAAGGGGCTGACAGAGAGCGCCGTCCTTTACGGCCACGTCTTCCGCAACGCCATGCTGATCGTCATCGCGGGCTTCCCGGCGGTCTTCGTCAGCGTCTTCTTCGGCGGTTCGCTGATCATCGAGACGATCTTTTCGCTCGACGGGTTGGGGCGGCTGGGCTTCGAGGCGGCCGTGAGCCGGGATTATCCGGTGATCTTCGGCACGCTCTACGTGTTCGGGCTGATCGGCCTGCTGATGGGGCTAATCTCGGACCTGATGTATGTGTGGATCGATCCGCGCATCGACTTCGAGACGAGGGAAACCTGATGGCCGTCGCCGAGGCGCATGCCGCCCCGCCCCCCGTCCGCGCCGTGCGCTTGTCGCCGCTGAACCGGCGGCGCTGGCAGAACTTCCGCGCCAATTCCCGCGCCTTCTGGTCGCTGATCGTGTTCTCGGTGATCTTCGGGCTGTCGCTTTTCGCGGAGTTCATCGCCAACGACACGCCGCTGCTGGTCAGCTACAAGGGCGACTGGCGGATGCCGATCTTCAACTTCTACGCCGAGACCGATTTCGGCGGGGATTTCCGGACGGAGGCCGTCTACCGCGACGTCGAAGTCCAATGCCTGATCATCTCGGGCGGGCTCGAGGCCTGCTGGGACGATCCGCGGGGCGTGATCGAGACCGTGCGGGCCGGCGGCCTGGTGGAGGGCGAGGAGCCGGTGCGCGGCTGGCTTCTTTGGCCGATCATCCCCTACAGCTACGACACCGTGAACGACATTCAGGGCAGCGCGCCCTCGGCGCCGGACGGCATCCACTGGCTCGGCACCGACGATACCGCGCGCGACGTGCTGGCACGGGTGATCTACGGCTTCCGGCTCTCGGTCTGTTTCGCGCTGGTGGTGACCGGGCTCACTTCGGCGCTCGGCATCGCGGCGGGCGCGGTGCAGGGCTATTTCGGCGGCTGGACGGACCTGATCTTCCAGCGGGTGATCGAGCTTTGGGGCGCGACGCCCAGCCTCTACATCATCATCATCGTCGCGGCGATCTTCCAGATGAACTTCTGGCTGTTGGTCTTCCTGATGACGCTTTTCGGCTGGACGGCGCTGGTGGGCGTCGTGCGGGCGGAATTCCTGCGGGCGCGCAACTTCGAATACGTCCGCGCCGCCCGGGCGCTTGGCATCAGCAATGCCACGATCATGTTCCGCCACGTGCTGCCCAACGCCATGGTCGCGACGCTGACCATGCTGCCTTTCGTGATCACCGGGACGCTCGGCAGCCTCGCGGCGCTTGATTTCCTAGGCTTCGGGCTGCCGTCGTCATCCCCCAGCCTGGGCGAGCTGACCCTGCAGGCCAAGCAGAACCTGCAGGCGCCCTGGCTGGCCTTCACGGCGTTCTTCACCTTCGCGATCATGCTATCGCTGCTGGTCTTCATCTTCGAGGGCATCCGCGACGCCTTCGACCCGCGAAAGACCTTCGCATGAGCGACCCGGCGCCCCGCCCCGACCCCGTCGACCACGTGCTGGTCGTCAAGGATCTCAACGTCACCTTCCGGCAGGCGGGCAAGGCCACCCACGCGGTGCGCGACGTCAGCTTCACCGTCGGCAAGGGAGAGACGGTGGCGATCGTCGGCGAAAGCGGATCGGGCAAGTCGGTGACGGCGCTGGCCACCGTCTCGCTCTTGCCCGAGAAGCGCGGAGGTGTCGGGATCGATCACCTATGCCGGCCGGCAGATGGTGGGCGCGCCGGAAAAGACCCTGCGCGATATCCGCGGCAACGACATCAGCTTCATCTTCCAGGAGCCGATGACCTCGCTGAACCCGCTGCACCCCATCGAGAAGCAGCTGGGCGAGAGCCTGGCCCTGCACCAGGGGATCACCGGCGAGAAGGCGCGCGCCCGTATCCTGGTGCTGATGGCCCGGGTCGGTATCCGCGACGCCGAAAGCCGCCTCGGCGCCTATCCGCATCAACTTTCGGGCGGTCAACGGCAGCGCGTGATGATCGCCATGGCACTGGCCAACAAGCCCGACCTGCTGATCGCCGACGAGCCCACTACCGCGCTCGACGTCACCATCCAGGCACAGATCCTCGATCTTCTGTCTGAACTTCAGGCCGCCGAGGGGCTGAGCCTGCTCTTCATCACCCACGATCTGGGCATCGTGCGCCGTTTCGCGAGCCGGGTCTGCGTCATGCAGCAGGGCGAGATCGTGGAGCAGGGCACCACCGCTACGATTTTCGCAAACCCGCAGCACCCCTATACCCGCAAGCTGCTGGGCGCCGAGCCGCAGGGCCGCCCCCTGCCGGTCCCCGAGGGCGCGGCGACGGTGGTGGAGACGGAGCACCTGAAGGTGTGGTTCCCGATCACCGCGGGGCTTTTGCGGCGCACCGTCGGCCATGTGAAGGCGGTGAACGACGCCAACTTCAGCGTGCGCGCCGGCGAGACGCTGGGCGTTGTCGGCGAAAGCGGGTCGGGCAAGACGACGCTGGCGCTGGCGGTGATGCGGCTGGTCTCTTCGCAAGGGGCGATCCGCTTCGACGGGACAGACATCCAGGGGCTGAGCTCGAAGGCCATGCGCCCCTATCGGCGCGACATGCAGATCGTCTTCCAGGATCCCTACGGCTCGCTCAGCCCACGGATGAACGTGGGCGAGATCGTGGCGGAGGGGCTCGGCGTGCACGGGACAGGTGGCCGCGACAAGCGCGAGGCGGTGGCCGAGATCCTGACGGAGGTGGGGCTGGACCCGGCCATGGCGGATCGCTATCCGCACGAATTCTCCGGCGGCCAGCGGCAGCGGATCGCCATCGCCCGCGCGATGATCCTGCGGCCGCGTCTGGTGGTGCTGGACGAGCCGACGTCGGCGCTCGACATGACCGTGCAGGTGCAGATCGTGGAGCTTCTGCGAGAGCTGCAGGCGAAGCACGGGCTGGCCTACCTGTTCATCAGCCATGACCTGCGGGTGGTGCGCGCGCTCAGCCACAAGGTGATGGTGATGCGCCAGGGCGACGTGATCGAGGCGGGCGAGGGCGCGCAGATCTTCACCGATCCTCAGACCGCCTACACGCGCGAGCTTCTGGCTGCAGCGTTCGACCTCAAGCCCGATGGCGGCCGGGTCGTGGTGCCGCTGCGACGCAAGGGCGGCTGACCCCGGCCCGGGTGGGGCGACCATGCATGGCTGCAGGTGCGATCCCCGCATCGAGTCACCGGGCCGCGCATTGCGAAGTCCCGCGGGGGTTCGCCGGTCGTTCTTGAGAAAGTCGGAGGAGGTGGCGCCGGCGGTATTCCGGAGCGCGAGTGCTCCCCCGCGTTGGCTGCCGATCGCCGCGGCCACCGCAAAGGGTGCCCGCCGGCCACGGCGCGGCCTGGCCACCCCTGACGCCTCGAAGGGAATTGGGGCCGCGAAGATGGTTGGGCACCCTCGGGCCTAACGGGTCCGGGCGGCCGGGGCCGCCCGAGCCTGGGATTCGTCAGGAGCGGAAGGGCGCGCAGTCGGGTTGGCGGGCGCTCAGGCGGCGGCAGGCCAGCGTGGCGCTGCGCTCGTCGAGCCCCACGAAGTTCGCCTCGAAGCCGCTGCGGCTCTGCACCACCCGGCGCAGGGCGCTGTCGAGCGTCCCGATCTCGATCAGGGCGGTTTTCAGCAGCACCCGCTCCGCCTCGTAGCGGCTGCCATAGGTGCCGACCTTGATGCCCCAGTTGCGGCCGCCGGAGGTGGAGACGTGCGGGGTCAGCACTTCGGCTACGGCAAGTTCCGTCTCTGGCGCCGGGGTGTCGGGCGAGGAGAAAGTTATCCTTGCCGGGCGTCGGCTGGGCACGGTCACCGATGCGCTGGCTTGCCGGGAAGCAGCTGCGCGGGTCTGGTCCGTCACCGGCGGCACGAAGGCGGAAGCCGAGAGGATCGCCGCGTCTACGGCGGCCCGTGCCACGGCGACCCCGGTCGTGAGCCCCGTCGGCGCAACCGCAACCTCGATGGCGGGGTCGGGCGACTGTTGCTCCGCCCCGGCGAGCGCCGCCTCGGGCAGGGCTGCGAGCACCGGCGCGGCATCGCCCTGTCGGGCCCTCGGCATCATCACGCCGCCGTCCGCCCCAAGTTCTGTATCCACCAGCTGCGCCGCCTGCAGGGCCTGGTTCACGCCTGCCTCGACAGCTGCCGCCGCCACGACGAGGGCGGGCGCCGGGCTGCGCCGGGCTTTCGGCCGGGGGCTGCTGGCGACCACGATCGTTCGGCTCGGGGCCGGGCTGGCGGGCACCGCCGCGATGGCGATGGAGCCGCCGGAATAGAGCGGCCGCGCAGGCTTGCGCACCGCGACGCGCGACGGCGCCCGGCTGAACCCCATGTCGAGCAGCTCCGCCACCCGCTTGTTGCGCGCAGCACCCGAAGAGCCGCCGAAGACGGTCGCGATGATCCGCTCCTGCCCGCGCTCGGCCGAGGCGACCAGGTTGAACCCGGCCGCCCGCGTGTATCCGGTCTTGATGCCATCGGCGCCGCGATAGGCGTTGAGCAGCCGCCGATTGGTGTTGGCCACCTTGGTGCCGCCGGCATTCGTGGTGCGGCGGCTGAAGAGGTTGTAGTATTCGGGGTAGTCGTAGAACAGGTGCCGCCCCAGCGTGGTCATGTCGCGCGCTGTCGACATGTGCCCCGTCTGGGTGAGGCCATGGGCGTTCTTGAAGGTGGTCTGCGACATGCCAAGCGCCTGTGCCGTGCGGGTCATGCGCGCCGCGAAGGCCGCTTCGGAGCCGGAGATCGCCTCGCCGATGGCTGTGGCCGCATCGTTGGCCGACTTGACCGAGGCCGCGCGGATCAGATGCCGCAGCGCGATCTTTTGGCCGGCCTTCAGATAAAGCTTCGACGGCGGTTCGGACGCCGCATGCCGGGACACGGTCACATTGGTGTCCAGTGTGATCTCGCCGCGCCGCACCGCTTCGAACGCCACGTAGAGCGTCATCATCTTGGTCAGCGATGCCGGATGGAGCCGCGTATCGGCATTGCGCGAATGCAGTACCTCGCCGCTGCGCGCATCGATCACCATTGCGGCGTAGGGGGCCGCCGCTGCGGGACCCGCCGCCAGCAACGCGTAGATGAAGAGTGACCCGCATAGAGCCACGAATCGCATTTTCTGCATTTTTGCCTGCCTCGTCGTCTGCCTGCTGCCGACATTTCGGTCAGCAACCTTGCCCACACATTAACGGTAGCACAGAGACTGCGAAAAAAGATGGAAAATGCCGAGAGGGTGGAGCCGCTCGGCAGCAGTCCAGGCGACGCGGTGGGGATGGCATATCTGCCCCGTGATGGCCGGGCAGACCCAAGACCTTCCCCCGACCCTGTGGCAATTCTGTCGATGCGCGGCGGCATCCCATGCAACCTCGCGGCCACCACTTTCCTCCACGCACCCCTGACCGCGAGGGTCCCCGCCCCCGCTCAACTCACCTGCCGCGTGATGCGACACCGTGACGCGGACCGAGACCGCGTATCGCGTATGTCCAGCTTGATCCGACGCAAGGTCTTTTCACCGGCCCCTGCGACCTTATATCTTGCGCTCAGCTAGCGCAGCCTATCCCGTCGGAGCCTCCCCCCGTGCAACCGTTCGCGCCATCCATGTCCGACAAGACCGACCGCCCCGACGGCGACATTGGCGTGATCATCAAGACGCGCCCGAAGACGCAGCGCCCGCCGCTCTACAAAGTGTTGATCCTGAACGACGATTATACACCGATGGAGTTCGTGGTGCATGTGCTTGAGCGGTTCTTCGGTCTTAGCCATGCGCAGGCCTTCGAGTTGATGCTGACCGTTCACAAGAAGGGGCTCGCGGTGGTGGGGGTCTTCTCGTTCGAAGTCGCCGAGACGAAGGTGGGGCAGGTGATGGATTTCGCCCATCGCCACCAGCATCCGCTGCAATGCACCATGGAAAAGGAATAGGCCGGTCGCCGTTCCACCTCGGAAGGCCCGCCCGGTGCCGATGCCTTTGCCCATGACCGCCGTGCACGCAGGATCGCCATGGACCGGGTGATCCGCGCCATCGAGGACGGAGCGCTGGCGCTGCCGGATGGCCCGATCCTGGTGATCGGTGCCGGCGCCGATGCCGACCTGGCGGCCCTTGGCGAAGATCGCCTGACTTTCGTGCAACCGCTGCGCGCCGCGCATGATCGGTTGGCCGCGCAGGGCCTGAGCGTCATGCCATCCATTCCCGAAGGTGCCGCCCCCTTCGCCGCGGCGCTCGTGAGCGTGCCGCGGGCCCGGGATGCGGCGCGGCTTGCCGTTGCGCAGGCAGTGGGCCTTGTGGCGCCAGGCGCGCCGGTTCTGGTGGATGGGCAGCGCACCGACGGGATCGACCCACTCTACCGCGCCGTGCGTGGCCGGGCGGAGGTAGGCGGCACCGCAACGCGGGGCCATGGCCGCCTTTTCTGGTTTGCCGCCGATGCCGGGGCGTTCGCCGATTGGGCGGCGCTGGCTGCTCCCCGCGACGTGGGCGGCGGCATGACCGCCCCGCCGGGCGCCTTCTCCGCCGACGGCCCGGACCCGGGCAGCGCCGCGCTGACGGCCGCCCTGCCGCCGCGCCTGTCGGGCCGCTGGGCGGATTTCGGCGCGGGCTGGGGGTACCTCTCGGCGGCGCTGCTGGGCCGCGAGGGCATTGCCGAGGTGCATCTTGTCGAGGCCGATCATGCAGCCCTTGCCGCCGCCCGAACCAACGTGGCCGACCCCCGCGCGGTCTTCCACTGGGCCAACGTCACCGCGTGGACGGCGCCCGACCGCCCCGGCCGGCTGGACGGGATCGTGATGAACCCGCCTTTCCATCAGGGCCGCCGCGCGGAACCCGAGCTTGGCCGCGCCTTCATCGCAGCTGCCGCTACGTCGCTTGCGCCGCACGGGGCCTTGTGGATGGTGGCCAACCGGCATCTGCCGTATGAGGCCGCCCTCGCCGGGCATTTCTCTCGCGTCGAGGAGGTGCCGGGCACGCCGGCCTTCAAGATCATCCATGCCACGCGACCGCAGCACGCGGCCGGAGCGGGCCGGTCGAAGGGCCGCCGCAGCGCCGCCACACGCCAGGGCCGCCCCGTCTGAGGACGTATTTCCCATGTCTTTTTCCATCGAAGGCAAATGCGCCATCGTCACCGGCGCCGCCCACGGCATCGGCCTGGCCATCGCCCGCCATCTGGCCGACCAGGGCGCGCGGGTCATGTTCGCCGATATGGACGAGGCCGGGCTGACCGAAGAACTGGGACCCGACCGCAGCGGCGAGAATGTGGCCTGGTTCGCGGGCGATCTGCGCGAGCGGCTGGCGCTGGCCAATCTGATGTCGGCCACCATCGACGCGTTCGACCGGGTCGACATCCTGGTGAACGCCTCGCGGCAGATGATCGCCTACGACGCGCTCGAAAGCCCCGACGACGCGATGGAGCAGTGCCTCGAGCAGAACCTGTTCACCTCGCTCAGGCTCAGCCAGATGGCGGCGAAGCGAATGATCGCGCAGGCCGCCGATGACGGGCGCACCAGCGGCAGCGCTGGGAGCATCATCAATCTCAGCTCCATCGCCGCGCGCCGCACCCACCCGCAGCTGCTGGCATTCTCCGTGGCCACGGCCGCGCTCGACCAGCTCACCCGCAGCCTTGCCGTGGCGCTGGCGCCGCAGCGCATCCGGGTGAATGCGGTGGCGTTCGGGTCGGTGATGTCATCCAGCCTGAAGGACACGCTGAAGGAGAACGCCGATTACCGCGGCGACATCGTGGACCATACGCCGCTGGCGCGCATCGCGTCGCCCTCGGAAGTGGCGGCGAGCGTGCAGTTCCTGGCGTCGGAAGGGGCCGGCTTCATGACCGGGCAGATCCTCACGGTGGATGGCGGCCGCACGCTGCTGGATCCGGTGGACGCCCCGGCGCATTGAGGTGCCGGCGTCGCGAAGCGCTATCCTTCGGGGAACCGCGCCTCGCACGAGGCCACGAGCGGCCGCGCCGCGAGGCGCAGTTCGGCCTGCTTGGCGCGCAGGTCCGCCAGCTTGCGGCGCTCTTCGGCGGCATCGATGGCCACGGGCCGCGCCCTGTCCTCGTCGGCCCCGCCCACGCAAAAGCTGACGTTGCCGCCCAGCCCCGAGCAGAGGTTGAGGCCGACCCGCACCCTGCGCGTGTCGCGCTCGATGCCGTAGCCGCGGGCGAGATCCCGCTCGGTCGCCTCGATCAGCCGGCTGACCACGCGCAGATCCTCGGTGCCCGCCCGCAGACACCGCTGCTGCGGCGTTCCGCAGGCGGCGAGCAGGAGCAGGAGGGCGAGGGGCAACAGGCAGCGTGACATGCGCGCCAGGTTACTCTGTTGGGCGCGGGGCTGGCAAATCCCGGCCGCGTGAGGGACGCAACGGCACTTCGCCCGCCCTTTTCGCCGCCCGCGCCCCTTGCTAGACGAGGCGCAGCGAGGGAGGCCGCATGACCGAACAGTTCGACGATCGCAAGACCCGGGCCAGCGCCTGGTTCCGCACCCTGCGCGACCGCATCGTCGCCGCCTTCGAAGACCCTTGAAGACACCCAGGCGTCCGGCCCCACCGCCGCTCTGCCTCCCGGGCGGTTCGAGGCGACCGAGACGCACCGGGCTTCCGACGACGGGTCCGACGCCGGCGGCGGGCTTATGTCGGTGATGCGCGGGGGGCGGGTGTTCGAGAAGGTCGGCGTGAATGTCTCTGCCGTGCACGGGCTGCTGGCGCCGCGTGCCCAGGCCGCCATGGCCGCCCGGCGCGACATCGACCTTTCCGGCGATCCGCGCTTCTGGGCCTCGGGCATCAGCCTCGTGGCGCACATGCAGAACCCGCATGCGCCGGCCGTCCACATGAACACCCGCATGTTCTGGACGCCCGCCGCCTGGTGGTTCGGCGGCGGCACCGACCTGAACCCGTGCCTGGAACGCGAGGAGGATACCGCGGCGTTCCACCGGGTTCTGGAAGCGGCCTGCGCCCCCCACGACCCCGGCTATTACGACCGCTTCAAGGCCTGGGCGGACGAGTACTTCTTCATCCCCCATCGCGGCCGGGCGCGAGGGGTGGGAGGCATCTTCTACGACGATCTGAACACCGGCGACTGGGAGGCGGATTTCGCCTTTACCCGCGCGGTGGGCGAGGCCTTCCTGCCGGCCTTCCAGCCGATCACCGAGGCGCGCCGCGACATACCCTGGACGGAGGCCGACAAGGACGCGCAGCTGATCCATCGCGGACTTTATGCTGAATACAACCTGGTCTACGACCGCGGCACCAAGTTCGGGCTGGAAACGGGGCACGACGCCAACGCGGTGCTGATGAGCCTGCCGCCCCTGGCGAAGTGGGTGTGACGCGGCTGGGGCTCGTGTGGCCTCGGTAGACGAATCGCAGCGCCCGGATCAGCCGCCGGGACAGGTGCCGCCGGGTCCGCCATAGAAGTGCCGTGAAGCAGTTTCCCGGCCATTCCTGTCTCCCGCGAGAGGCACCGCGCGTGCCACCGACAGACGCCGCTTTACCCGGCTCCTGCTTTTCCATATATCCAGATATATGGATGACCCCCATGCCCTCGCAGCCTTTGCCGCCCTCGGGCAGGAAACCCGCCTGCGGGCCGTGCGCCGCCTCGTGCGCGCCGGGCCGGCCGGCATGAGCGCGGGCGATCTGGCCCTGGCGCTCGATGCCCGACAGAACACGCTCAGCACCAACCTCTCGGTGCTCCTGCAGGCCGGGCTCGTCCGCAACGAACGGCAGGGAAGGTCCATCCGCTACTTCGCCGACCTTAACGGCCTGCGCGGGCTGCTCGGGTTCCTCGTGGAGGATTGCTGCGACGGCCGGCCGGAGCTGTGCCGGCCGCTGCTCGACAGTCTCGCCGCCGCGCCGGCCGAGATCGCCGCCCAGCACCTCGTGCAGGGCAGCGCATGACGTTCGATCTGCCCCGCCGGCTGACGGCCGAGGCGCTCGGCACCGCCATGCTGGTAGGCACCGTCATCGGCTCCGGCATCATGGCCGAGACGCTGACGGAGGACACCGCGCTGGCGCTTCTGGGCAACACCATCGCCACCGGGGCCATCCTCTTCGTGCTCATCACCATGCTCGGCCCCGTCTCTGGCGCGCATTTCAATCCGGCCGTCAGCGGCGCCTTCGCGCTGCGCGGCGAGCTGCCCGTGCGGGAGCTCGGCCCCTACATCGCCGCGCAGGTCGCGGGCGGGATCGCCGGCAGCGTGCTGGCGCATGCGATGTTCGACCAGCCGCTCTTCCAGCTCAGCCAGACGATCCGCACCGGGCCGCCGCAATGGCTTGCCGAGGTCGTGGCGACCTTCGGGCTTGTTGCGGCGATCCTCGCGGGGCTTCGCTTCCGCCCTACCGCGGTGCCGGCACTGGTGGGGGCCTACATCACGGCGGCCTACTGGTTCACCGCGTCGACCTCGTTCGCCAACCCTGCCGTCGCCATCGCGCGGGGCCTGAGCGACACCTTCGCCGGCATCCGCCCGGTGGACGTGCCGCCCTTCATCCTAGCGCAGACCATGGGCGCGGGGTTGGCGGTGGTGCTGATGGGGTGGCTTTTGACCCCGGGCGCCCGCTTCGGGGCCCTGCGACCGGAGGAAGGCTGATGCGCGCGGTGATCCATCACAACCCCGACTGCGGGACCTCGCGGAACGTCCTGGCCGCGCTGCGCGCCTCGGGCGCGGAGGTGACCGTGATCGAGTATCTGAAGGCGGGATGGACCCGACCGCAGCTGCTGGGGCTCTTCGCGGCGGCCGGGCTGACACCGCGCGAGGCCCTGCGCGTGTCGAAGACCCCGGCCGAGGCGATGGGCCTGACCGATCCCGCCGTGGGCGACGATGCGCTGCTGGAGGCGATGGTGGCCGAGCCGATCCTGGTCAATCGCCCCATCGTCTGCACCCCGAAAGGCACGCGCCTTTGCCGCCCCAGTGAGGCGGTGCTGGCCCTGCTGGACGGACCGCTACCGGACGGGTTCGCGAAGGAGGACGGTGCCGCCATGGCGCGCTAGGGTTCGGGGCGCGGTTCCATTCCCACATTGGAGACGCAACGGCTGCCTGAACCATCGTTTCAGGGTGGGGCAAACGCTGGGCGACGCAAATGCTGCAGCCCCCGTGCGCGGGCCTGAACGTTTCCAAAGTTCCGGGCGCGGGGGCGGCCGGCCCACGGGAGGGAGCCGACCGAAGGGCCAAAGGCGCCGCGCGGCCGGACGCGCCGTCGGGGGCGCTTGGGCATGCGTCAGTCCACGCTGTAGCGCCTGTCCAGCGCGTCGTACGTGCCCTTGGCGACCAGGCGCTGCCGCTCGTCGAAGCCCGCAAGCCTGTCGGTGACCGCGCTCACGTCTCCGTCCTTCCGCAGGGATGTCAGCACCTCGTGCATCGCCTTCATGGCCGCCTGCAGCGGGGCGTTGGCATAGAGAACGAGGGAATAGCCCATCCCGCGCAGGTCGGCCTGCAAGGTCAGCGGTGTCTTGCCGCCGACCACCATGTTGGCCACCTGCGGAACGCCGAGCCGCGCCGGGATCGCCTCAAGCTCGGCTGCATCGCGGGGCGCCTCCACGAAGGTCATGTCGGCGCCGGCCTCGATATAGGCCTGCGCGCGGTCAAGCGCGGCCTCGAAGCCCTCGACCGAGGCGGCATCGGTGCGGCCGATGACCAGAAGGTTGGGATCCTCGCGCGCATCCGCGACGGCCCTGATCTTGGCTGCGGCCTCGGCGAAAGGGATCACCGCCTTGCCGCTGAAATGCCCGCACTTCTTGGGGAAGACCTGATCCTCGATCTGTACGGCGAAAGCGCCGGCGCGTTCTATCACGCGCGTCGTGCGATGGGCGTTCAGCGCGTTGCCGAAGCCGGTATCGATATCGACGATCAGCGGCAATCGCGTGATCTCCGAGATCGCGCCAGTGGTCGCCGCCAGCTCGCTCAGCGTGACAAGCCCCAGATCCGGCGCGCCGAGGAAGGTGTTGGCGATGCCAGCGCCGGTCACATAGATGGCCTCGAAGGCGGCATCCTCGATCACCCTGGCGGTCAGGGCATTGCCGGCGCCCGGCACCACGAGGGCCGTGCGTGCCTCGCAGACGCGGCGGAATTCACGCCGCCGCTCGGCGATCGGGGCTGTCGGGGCGGTGTCGGTCATGGGGATCCTCCCACACGGTTTCTTGGGCCACTCTCGGCCGCTTCCCGGATCGGCGGGGCCGTGCCGGCCGCAGTAGGCTAGCCGTAATTCGCGAGAAGCACCTGGAAATTGCTGCGAGCCAGCCCGGAACGCAGCGGCGCGGTACGGCCGGCAGGGCCTGCGCCCCGGGCCCGGCCGGTCGTGCTCGCGGGGTCGCCTAGGCGGTGACGGCGATCAGGGCAACGGTCTGGTCGAAAGTCCAGGCATCCCCGGTGCGGCAGCCCGCGAGATAGCCAGCCAGCGGTTCGGTGCGGCGCATGCTGTCGAGCGATACGGTGTCGTCGAAGGCGCAGCGTTGCAGGTAGCCTTCGACAATTGCGGGATCGGTGGCGGACTGGGTGTAGGAGATGTGCTGGGTCTCTACCTGCGCGCCTGCACGCCGCAGGGCATCGACGATCTCCTCGGCAGTGCGATAGGGCTCGCCGCGGCCGCCGTGGAAGGCCGCGAGGAACGCGGTGTAGAAGCGGATGTAGTGGCTGTCGGCCGCCGCGTGGGCGATGAAGCCGACCCCGCCCGTGGCCGTCCCGAACCGGCCCATCGCCGCATCGAGATCGGCGGCAGGAACCGCGTAGAGGGCATGGGTGGCCCAGACCACGTCGAACGGCTCCGTCGGAGTGTAGTCTTCCAAGGTCGAGAGAATGTCCTCGGCCGCCTCGAAGGGCGGGCCGAGCGCCGCGCGCGCCTCCGCAAGCGAGAACGCAGACGGGTCCAGCAGGGAATAGGCGATGGGGCGGATCGCAGCCTCGGCGACCCCGGCGTGGGCCCTCAGGGCCGTCGGGAACTTGCCCGATCCGCAGGCCACGTCGAGAAGGCGCAAGGGCCTGCCGCCTACCGCCGCCTGCCGGGCTTCGAGCCAGGCGCGCCAATTCCGCGCTTCGGCGAGATGCCGGTAATCCGCCGTTGCCAGGGCGTAGAACGCGTCCATCTCGGAGCGTTTGGCCTCAGACCAATGCTCCAGCGAACGATCAGATGTGTCAGTCATCTGCGGCCTCCGGGGGCCAGCAGACCGGGTTGAGCCGGGAGTCGGCCAGCCCGCCCGGTTCGCAGCCCGGCATGAATTTCTGCCAATCGCCAGACACCATGGTCGGCGCGTCCATCAGGCGGGCGCCATCCGCGAAGAACGTATTGGCCAGCACGATCCGGCTCATCGTCGTGCGGTTCGACGCGGCGGTGTGGAAGTTCAGGTTGTGGTGAAAGCTCACCTCGCCCAGCTCGAACGGCGTCTGGTCGATCACGACGCCCCGGTCGCGGAAGAGGCTTGCGACGTGCCGATCATAGCTGGTGTCCTGCTTGTTGAAGGGCACGCCCTCCACGAGCTTGTAGATGTCGATGGGGCTGGCGAAGGTCAGCGGCCCCATCTCAATCGGCACCGGCTGCGCCGGGATCCACGGGGTCACGACGTCACAGGTGGCCAGCGGGAAATGGTGATCGTCGTAATGCCAGGGCGTGCGCCCGCAGCCCGGTTCCTTCGACAGGACGTTGTCGTGGTAGAGCCGCACCCGCTCGACGCCCAGAAGATCGGCGCAGATCTTCGCGATGCGGGGCGAGAGCACATAGAGGCGGATCAGCGGGTTCTGATTCCAGACCATCTCGAGGCTGACGAACCGGTCCGTGGCGCCGCCATCGAGGGTGACGTCGAATGCCGCTTCCAGAAGCCCCTTGAGCTCTCGGCGCAGGCGGATGGTGGCGCCCGGCGAGAGCACGCCCTTGAGCTTGACGAACCCATCTCGACGGAAGGCCGCCACCGCATTGGGGTCCAGGGCGAGGGGTTCGGCCAGCTCCGCTGCCAGCGTCGCATCGTCGGGAAGGGCGGCATCGGGGAGCGGCGGGACGTTCGACGAGGGGCCCGGTCTCGCCCCGATTGTCTGCCAGCGTGACGTACCAGTCCCACCAGTCCTGATTGTCGCCGTCCCATCTGCCGCTGATGTCTGTGGCCGGTGCCCCGGCAGTCTTCTGCGCCAAGTGCTGCGCTCCTTTGTTCAAGAGCGATGGACTTAGCACTCAGGCGGGTGGAAACCAGGCGATTCGGGTGCAACTGGCCGCAGACCGCCGTGTAGTTTCGGGCACCTCGGCGTGTACCGATGTGCGGGGGCGGCGAAAGGTGCCGGCGCGGCCGCCGGGCAAGCGCGCAAACGTCCGTTCATTCCGGGGAGCCGTCTGTTCTGACAGAAATAGCGAGGTATGCTGAAACGGCTTGGCGCAAATGCGCGGTCGAGGTGCCGACTTCGCGATGCCCCCGCAAGGTCACTACGATGCCGGCAACAGGCGCTTTCAGTGTAGGTTCGAGGCCGACTAGAAAGGTGCCCAGAGGCACACGCCCTTCCTCCAACCACGATAGAATATCTTTTTGAAAGTTGGGGACGTTCGCAGCATCTTGGGCCTTACCGTTGGGTTGTGCCTCAACCGAGGGAAGACATGACACGGACCACGCTCGCCCGAGCCATCAGGAGGGGGCATGGCTCGCCTGCCGAAGGCCTAGCGCGCCGGATGGATCGCGGGCTCGCCTTACTGCCCATGTACGACTGGCCGGAGGTCGCGGGGGACTGGGACAGCCTCTGGTCCTGCATCTCGGCCTTGCTGCGGACGCGGAGCCTCGCGGCCCCGGAGGCGCTGACCCGGGGCCTGCCCCTGATGGAGGGCTGGCTCTCTCCCGATCTGGTCGTGGGGCAGACTTGCGGCCTGCCCTACGCGCGGCATCTGCGCGGCAGGGTGCACCTGCTCGGCACGCCCGATTTCGGCGTGCCGGGCTGCCCGCCGGGGTGGTATGCCAGCGCGATCGTGGTGCGTGCCGACGATCCGCGCGACGGCATCGAGGGCTTCGCGGGGGCGACCCTGGCGATCAACGGGGCCGACAGCCAGTCTGGCGCGCAGGCGATGATGTTCCACATCCGCGATCTTCCGGGGCCGCATTTCGGAGCCATCCGGGTGACCGGGGCGCACGATCTCAGCGCGCAGGCGGTGGCCGAGGGGCAAGCGAACGTCGCCGCCATCGACTTCGTCACCTGGCGGCTCGTCCAGGCGTTCCGCCCCTTCGCCGCGGGCCTGCGGGTGCTGGCGCTGACGGAGCCCAATCCCGGGCTGCCCTTCATCGCCGCGACCGGCTCCGACCCGGCTGTTACGGGGGCTTGCCGGGCGGGGATCTCTGCGGCGCCGGCCGAGGTGCGCACCGCCCTCGGCCTCGTGGGCTTCGTCGACACCCGCCCCGAGGATTACGGCATCATCGCGGAACGCGATGCCGCGGCGCGCGCCGTCTCTGCTGCCTATGATCTTTGAGAGCGGCCGGATCGCCACATCGGTCCGTCGTCGCCCGTTTCGCCCTCAATCCGCCGCGCCGCTTGCATCTCGTCCATCACCGCCACCAGCGTCTCGCCGAAGGCGGCCGCCGGGCGGGAGAGGGCGTGATCGGGATGCCCCAGCAGGTGGACGTTCGAACGGGATCGCGGGGGCGAAGGGCCGGGTGCACAGCCGGTCCGCCCCGAAGAGCCGCGGCGTGAAGGGATCGACGATGGCGGCGCCGATCCCTTCCGCCACCAGCGCGCAGGCGGAATAGGACGGCTGGCTTTCCGCGACGATCCGCGGGTCAATGCCGGCGCTGGCGAAGCGCTCGGTCACGTAGCCGGCCGTCACCGTCTGGTGCGACAGCGCGATCATCGGCACGCCGTTCAGGTCTTCGGGGCGAAGCGCCGCGCGGCCGCAAAGCCGATGGCCCGCAGGCAGTGCGACGACGCAATCGCTGCGCCAGCTTGCCAGATGCCGCACGTCGCGCCGCCCCGGCGCCACCTGCGCGACGCCGAGGTCGGCCTGCCCGGCTGCGACCAGATCGACGACGCGAGGGCGAGGTATGTACGTTGTGGGCCACGTGCAGCCCCGCATGATCTCGAAGGAACCGGGCCAGTGTGCGCGGCAGGATCGAGAAGCTCACCATCGGCAGGGTCGCAAGGGTCAGTGCGCCCTGGTGCAGGCCGCGCAGGTCCTTCGCGAACCGCTCCAGCCGGTCGAGGCCGTAGAACATCCGCTCCACCTCGGACCCGAAGGCGTGCGCGTCCTGGGTAGGAAAGAGCTTGCCCGCCCGCCGTTCGAAAAGCGCGAAGCCGAGGTTCGCCTCGAGATCGGCGATCAGCCGGCTGACCGCGGGCTGCGACACCGAAAGGGCATGCGCAGCGGCGGTCATGGACCCAAGGCGCATCACCTGCCGGAAGGCGCCGATCTGTCTTTCGTTCATGTGCGGGGCCTTCGGGTCGGGGGCAGGGTCATATCAATCTTGCATGACACCCCCTGAAAATTCGATTTGATTTTATCGCCCGAGCGATGGCCAGATGGCGCGAATGGATCCGCAAACCGGGAGATACCCTATGATCGCCACACGCCGCGCCTTGATGGCGATGGGAGTTGCCGCCGGGCTTCTGGCCTCGGGCGCCGCAGGAGCCGCCGACTTCGACATGCGCCTGCACACGCTCGTCCAGTCGCCGCACCCTACAACGACATGGCCGCCTTTCTGAAATCCGAGCTCGAGGCGAAGAGCGATGGCCGCATCGAGGTGACGATCTTCGATTCCGGCCAGTTGGGGCAGGACCCGGCCGTGATCGGCGAGGTGGGGCTGCGGCACGATCGACATGATGGTCTCGACCGTATCCAACGCCGGCGGCGAGGTTCCGGAGCTCGCGATCTTCACGATGCCCTACCTCTTCGACTCCATGGAGAATGTCGTGCCGAAGATCGGCCCGGGGACCGCGGCGCACGATCATTTCGCCGCCGCCTTCGTGGATCGCGGCACGGGGGTCAAGCTGCTGGCGCTGGGCGCCTCTGGCACGCGCAACATGTCCACCGTGGAGGTGGCGGTGACCGGGCCGGAGGCTCTGGAGGGTCTGAAGATGCGGACCACCCAGTCGCCGATGGACGCCGAGACATGGGCGGCGCTCGGCATGCTGCCGATCCAGGTGGCCTGGGGCGAACTCTACGCCGCGATGCAGACGGGCGTCGCCGATGCGATGGAAAGCTCGCTGCCGGGCTACACCGGCAGCAAGCTCTACGAAGTGGCGCCGAACCTCGCGCTGACCGGCCATCAGGTGCAGATCCACCACGTCTCGATCTCGCAGCGCACCTTCGACGCGCTGCCCGAGGACCTTCAGACGCTGGTGATCGAGACGGCGGCGGCGGCCAACGAACTGGGCGTGGAAAAGGCCATCGAATACGATAGCGCTCTGGTGGAGACCCTGAAGACGGAACATGGCGTTTCGGTTTCGGAGCCCGACCAGGCCGCCTTCGTGGCGCTGCTGGAGCCGATCCAGATCGACCTCGCCGAGCGGCTCGGCCTGATGGACGAATACACGCTGCTCAAGTCGGAATGAAGCAGCGGCCGCCCGCGCTGGAGCCGCCGAACGTTCATCCCCGGGCCTGACCCGGGGATCTCTTCGCCCCGGGCGTTCTGATCCCGTGGCCGCCTCATGCGCGGCCCTTGGTTCAGCCCGGGCGCGACCCCTTGCAAACCGGCCCGCCGCTGCTTCTGCGGAGCGCCTCGGATGGTTCTCATGCTCGAACGCTTCTCGAACGGGGTCATGCGCGCGGCCCTCGCGTTCTGCGGCGCGCTCTTCTCGGCCTGATCGTCACTGTGGCGCTGCAGGTGCTCACGCGGAACGTCCTGCGCATTCCCATGCTCTGGACGAGCGACGTTGCGCAGCTTCTCTTCGCCTGGCTGATCTTCGTCGGCGCCGCCATCGGGCTGCGGCAGGGCGCGCATTACGACGTGGACCTGTTGCCGAAGGGGAACGCCGCGCTGACCCGCGCGATCACCTGGTTCGGCATCGCCATGGGCGCGATCGTCGATCTACGTGCTCGATCTCCAACGGATGGGCCCTGACCATGGCGCGGGCGCGCGGCGAGATCCAGTCCCTCGGCATATCGCGGCTGTGGCTCTACCTGCCGATCCCTGCAGGCGGCCTGCTGATGGCGTTGTTCCTGATCGAGATCGCCGTGGCGCAGTGGCGGCGGTCGCGCCGATGAACCCGCTCGTCGTCCTGATCCTCGCGTTCTTCGTGCTGATCGGCCTGCGGGTGCCGATCGCCTTCGCGCTGGGCCTCTCGTCGATCGCGACGGTGCTGATGCTCGGCCTGCCGCTGATGTCGGTGGTCAACCAGATGTAGTCGAACATCGACTCTTCGCGCTGCTCGCCGTGCCGTTCTTCCTGTTCCTCGGCCGGCTCCTGAACGACAGCGGCGATCACGACGCGGCTCCTCCGCCTCGCCGATGCGCTGGTCGGCCACATCCGCGGCGGGCTCGGGCACATCAACGTCGTCGTCTCGATGATGTTCGCGACGCCTCTCCGGCTCCGCGGCGGCCGATACCGCCAGCATCGGCGTCATCCTCATCCCGGCCATGAAACAGGCCGGCTACCCGGCGCCTTCTCGGTCGCCCTGACGGCGGCCTCGTCGACCCTCGGCGTCATCATCCCGCCCATCATCATGATGATCATCTACGGCGCGTTCGGGAACGTCTCGCATCGCCGCGCTCTTCCTGTCGGGCATCCTGCCGGGTCTGCTGCATCGGCGCCATTCAGATGGGCTACACCTACATGGTGAGCCTCACGCCACGGTCGATGATCCGGCCAAGAGCTCCCGGGAGTGCGCGGCAGGGCCTTCGCTCGCCGCCGCTCCGCCGCTGATCCTCCCGCTCATCATGCTCGGCGGCATCGTCGGCGGCGTCTTCACGGCCACCGAAGGGCGGCGATCATCGTCGTCATCGGGCTCTGTTCCTCGCCTCGGTCCTCTACCGCACATTGCCGCTCCGCGATTCTGCGCGGCATCCTGCGCGAGACGGTCATCTCCTACTCGCTCCCGATCTTCACCGTCGCGTCGGCGGGGATCATCGGCTGGCTGATCGCCTACCTGGGCGTCGCCCGGATCGTGGTCGCATCCTCATCATCGGCGTCACGGATGAACCGCTCGGTCATCCTCGCCCTGCTGATGGGCTTCCTGCTCGTGATCGGAATGGTGCTCTCCCCGATCTCGGCCATCATCATCTTCCTGCCGATCATCCAGGAGATCACGATCACCGCCGGGATGAACCCGGTCCACCTGGCGCTCGTCGTCTACCTGACGCTCGTCCGTCGGGCTGATGACGCCGCCCTACGGGATCTGCCTGCTGATCGCCGCGCAGATCGGCGAGGTGCAGATCGGCCGGGCGATGTGGGCCGCGGCGCCGATCTGCGGGCTGACCGTCTTCCGTCGCCGTCCTTTCGCTCTGGGTGCCGGGGTTGATGCTGTGGCTGCCCAGGCTGCTCGTTCCGCAATACTTCTGAGGGAGGATCGCATGTCCCATATCAAACCCAAAGGGTCGTTCGTGGCCCTTGTCACCCCGATGAACGAAGACGGGTCCATCGACTTCGAGGGCTTCCGTACCCTCCTGAACTGGCACGCCGAGAACGGCACCGAGGCGGTGCTGATCATGGGATCGACCGGCGAAGTCTCGATGCTCAGCCCCGAGGAACGCCGCGCCATCATCGCGAAGACGGCGAAGATGAAGCCCGGCGCCATGCTCATATACTATGGCTGCACCGGCAACAACACCGCGAGCACCATCGACTACGTGCGCCACGCCAAGGCCGAAGGCGCCGACGGCGCGATCATCGCCGCGCCCGCCTACATCTGCGCCGACAACGCCGCGATCACCGACTATGCGTTGGAGGTGCTGGACAGCGCCGACCTGGCGATGGGCTTCTACAACAACCCGCCGCGCGTGAAGACCGACCTGCACTGGGACGACCTGCTGCGTCTGGCCCGGCACGACAACATGGTGGTGCTGAAGGAAAGCACGACCCGGGTGGGGCAGGTGGCGCAGGTTTGCGCGGCCAGGCCCGACATGGCGATCATGTGCTGCTGCTCGCCCAATCTGGGCCTGGTGACGCCGACGATGGCGCTCGGCGGCCACGGCACGGCGAACATGACCGGCAACATCATCCCGCGCGAGATGGCCGTGATCTCGAAGCCGTGGGAAACCGGCGAGGATGCCTTCGCGCATCGCGAGGCCTGGCTCGACAATCTCGACATGCTGCATTTCGCCTATGCCGCGGTGAACCCGGTCCGGATCAAGACCCTGATGCGGGCGGTGGGCCTGCCCTCGGGGCCGCTGCGCAAGCCGCTGCAGCCGGCCAGCCGAAGCCGTTCTGGCCAAGGGGCTGGCAGCGTTCGAGCGCTCGGGCCTGGCGAGAAGTACGGGCTGGCCGTGAACAGGCCGCGGCGCTCGCCGCCGAGTAGACGCGGGCCGTCCATCCTCTGCCATTGGGGCCCGTTCGAGGCCGAGGTGGTCGGCGGGCGGCTGATCGCGGCCCGGCCCGATGGCCGGGAGCGGGGCCGACCCGAGATGATCGGCAAGCTGGCCGGCGCTGGTGCATTCGCCGCAGCGGATCGACAGGCCGCACGTGCGCCGGACGTACCTGGAACACGGGCCTCGCGCGGGCGGCGCCGGGCGCGGTTCCGACGAGATGGTGCCGGTCGAATGGGACGTGGCCCTCGACCTCGCCGCGGATGCGCTGGCCCGCGTGCACCGCGATCATGGCCCGCAGGCGGTGTTCGGCGGCTCCTACGGCTGGTCCAGCGCCGGGACGCTTCCATCATGCCCGCACCCAGGTTCGCCGGTTCCTCGCCGCGGCGGGCGGTTTCACGGACGTCGCCGGCAACTATTCCTGGGGCGCCGCGCAGTTCCTCCTGCCCCACGTGCTCGGCGACGACAGCGCGGTGTCCAGCGCCGCGACCGACTGGCCACCGATCGCGGCGACAGCGATGCCGTGGTGGCGTTCGGCGGGTTGAACGCCAAGAACTGGCGTGTGACCTCGGGCGGGGCGGGGGCGCATCATCTGCCGAAAGCCGTAGCGGCGGCAGCGGCGAACGGCACCCATTTCACCCTCGTCACACCCTGCTCCGGCGATGCCCCCGAGGGGCTGGATGCGACGCTGATCCAGCCGCGCCCGGGCAGCGATACCGCGATCCTGCTGGCGCTGGCGCATGAGGCGCTGGCGACGGGGCGGGCGGACCGCGCCTTTCTCGACCGCTACACGACCGGGGCCGTGCCGTTCCTTGCCTATCTGCGCGGCGAGCCGGACGGGATGCCAAAGACGCTTCAGTGGGCCGCCGGCCTCGCAGACGTGCCGCTGGCGGAGCTGCAGGCGCTTTGGGATCGCATCGCGATAGGGCGGGTGATGCTGATGGCGTCGTGGTCGCTGCAGCGCGCCGACCATGGCGAACAGCCCTACTGGGCGCTGATCGCGCTGGCCGCGATGCTGGGGCAGATCGGCCTGCCGGGCGGCGGCTTCGGCCTCGGGCACGGGTCGATGAACGGCGTGGGCGCGCGGGGCCGGCGTGGCTTCGTGCCGGTTATGGCGGGCTTGCCCAATCCGGTCGCGCAGCGCCTGCCGGTGGCCACCTTTGCCGAGGCGATGGCCCATCCCGACCGGCAGATCGCGTTCGACGGGCGCATGGTGACTTACCCCGACATCCGGCTGGTCTGGTGGGCCGGGGGCAACCCGTTTCACCATGCCCAGGATCTGGATGCCGTGGCACGGGCATGGCAGCGCCCCGAGACGGTGATCGTCAACGAGCCCTGGTGGACCCCGACGGCCCGCCGCGCCGATATCGTCTTTCCCGCCACCACCACCGCGGAGCGCAACGACATCGGCGGCTCCTCGCGCGATCTCACGGTCTTCCCGATGCAGCGTCTGATCCCGCCCGTGGGCGAGGCGCGCGACGACTTCGCGATCTTCGCGGCGCTGGCGGAGCGGCTCGGCTGCCGGCCCGCGTTCGACGAGGGGCGCGGGGAGGAGGCCTGGCTGCGCCATCTCTGGGACGGCACCCGCCGCCATGGCGCCACCGTCGGGGTGGAGGTGCCGGGCTTCGAGGCGTTCTGGGACGGCGGCCCCTGGCCCGTCCCTCCCGAAGCCCGCCGCGAGGTCCTGCTGCAGGACTTCCGCGACGATCCCGATGCCTTCCCGCTCGCCACGCCGTCCGGGCGGATCGAACTTTACTCCGACACCGTCGCGGGCTTCGGCTACGCCGATTGCCCAGGCCATCCAGCTTGGATCCCGCCCGTGGAATGGCTGGGCAGCGCCACCGAGGGGGAGCTGCACCTGCTGACGCCCCAACCAGCGCGGCAGCTTCACGGCCAACTCTACCAGACGCGGAGCGGCGCAGATCCCTTCCCGGTCCGGATGCATCCCGCCGATGCCGACGCGCGCGGCCTGGCCGATGGCCGGCTCGCGCGGGTCTACAACGGGCGGGGCGCGTGCCGGGCGGTCGTGCAATGCGATGCCGGGCTGCGGCGCGGGGTGGTGATGATCGAGACCGGGGCCTGGTACGATCCCGGCGAAGGGATCGAGCGCGAACGGCAACCCCAACGTGCTGACGGCCTGGCGGCAGACCTCGCAGCTGGCGCAGGCCTGTGCGGCGCAAAGCACGCTGGTGCGGATTGAACCTTTGCAAGCTGGAGAGTGAACCGAGATGGATATGGGACTGACGGGCCGCACGGCCCTTTTGACCGGCGCGAGCAAGGGAATGGGCCGTGCCTGCGCGATGGCCCTGGCGCAGGAGGGCGTCGACGTCACCATCGTCGCGCGGACGGAGGCGACGCTGGACGCAACGGCCGACGACATCCGCCGCGCGACCGGCGTCGCCGTCACGGCCGTGGCGGCCGACGTCACGACGCCGGAGGGGCGCGCCGCGGCCCTCGCTGCCTGCCCCGCCCCCGACATCCTCTTGAACAATGCCGGCGGCGCCGCACCCGGCGATTTCCGCGACTGGGACGAGGCGCGCTGGATCGCCGCGGTCGAGCTGATGATGCTGCCGCCGATCATGATGATCCGCGCCGTTCTGGACGGGATGATGGAGCGGGGCTTCGGCCGCATCGTCAACATCGCGTCGCGCAGCGTGAAGATTGCCCAGCCCGAGCTTGGCCTTTCGAACGGCGCGCGGTCGGGGCTGGTGGGCTTTACCGCCGGTATCGCGCGGGGGGGCATCGCCCGCGGGGTCACGGTGAACACGCTCTTGCCCGGCATCACCGACAGCGATGGCCAGCGCGAGCATATTGCCGGCATGCTGGAGGGCACCGGCAAGAGCTTCGAGGAGGTCTGGGAAGCGCGGGCCGCCTCGAACCCCGCGAAGCGTTATGGTCGGCCAGAAGAGGTGGCGGCCTACTTCACCTTTCTTTGCAGCATCCATGCCGGATTCGTAACCGGCCAGAACCTGCTGGTCGACGGCGGCAGCTATCCGGGCACGTACTGAGCCCGGGGCTTGGGCCAAGGGGGTACGCCTTAGCGGGAAGGCTCCTTGCGCACCGGATCGCCCAGCACGTGCATCAGCCGGTTCGCCCATCCGAAAAGGGCCGTGGAAAGGGTGAGATCGACGATCTCCGCGTCCGTCATCCCGGCGTCGCGCAGTGCCGCAATATGGCCCGGCCCGGCGGCGGGCGGGGTCTGCGACAGCGCGGTGGCGTAATCGAAAAGTGCCCTGTCCCGCGGGGAAAGCGCAGCCGTTGGCCCGTTCGCGAACAATCCGTCCGTGGTCTCGGTTTCGCCGGTCAGCTGGGCGTGGCGGGCGGCATGGACGGCCGCGCAATAGACGCAGCGATTGACGATGGAGGCGGCGATCGCCCCGATCTCGCGCTCCGCCCGCGACAGGCCGCCTGGGTCGTACATGATGGCGTTGAAAAGCGGCGAGCGCACCTTCAGCGATTCCACGTCATGCGCCAGCGTCAGCACGTAGGCGGAGACCTTGGTGCCGGAGGGGGTCACCTGCAGGGCGGCACGCTGCGCCTCGCTCAGCGCCTCGACCGCGACGGGGGTCACGCGGGGCCGCCACTCCGGAACGTTGCGGGTGAACTTGGTGATGACGTTGCTCATGCGCCGGTCTCCACGAGCAGCCGCAGGCCGACAACGACGCGGACCTGATAGGCGAGGAACGCGCCGAGTTCGGCCAGCCGAACGATGTCGGCATCGGATATCCCGGCTTCGGTCAACGCCGAAATGTCTTCGGCCCTGGCTTCGGACGTGCGGGCGGCGGCCGTGTCGATGAAGGCGCAGATCGCAGCCTCCCGCGCCGTGGCGGGGATGGACGGGTCGGCGATGGCGGCGAACTCCCCCGCGGCGGCCCCGTAATGGGCCGCGATATCGGGCATCTCGTGCAGGGCCGCTACGCGCGCCGCCAAAGCGGACCGCAGCGGATGCGGAATGCCGCCGGGATCGGACGGGTGCAGCACCGCCCGTTCGGCGGCATCCGTCATCCGGAAGATCTCGCGGCGGGCCTGAGCGGCGTCCGGCAGTGGCCCCATCATCGCGGCAAGCGCGCTTTCTGTCATGGGTCTCCCTTCCCGGGGTTGCACATTGCCGGCCAGCGGGGGTCCCAGGCAGACTGCCTGGCAACGGCAAGCGCTGCAACTCTCCGGCTTCCAGGCGCCAGGGCGCTCGCTGCGGCGGCCACGCTCGCCAGAGCAAATGGCATCACGGCCGCCCCATTACGCGGCCCGGCCTTCCGGTGTGTCGCCGGTGCCCGGAAGCCGCTCCCAATCCGCAGGGCCGGTCTCTTGCGGTGCGGTACATGTCGCGGTGCCAATCGCCGAAAACCGCGCGGTCGCGGTGTCCTCCCGGTAGTCCGCCGCCAGAGCCCCGGCGCGGCGCGCCAGGGCATCCACGCCCGCGATGACGAAATCGGCCTTGGCATCCGACATCAGCGCCGAAAGGTTCAGGCGCACCCAGCCCGGTCGCTCCGCTTCCGCCCCATGGCTCAGCGACGCGCGCACCTTGGCAGAGGCGGCCCGGTCGATCCCGAGGAGCGCATGCGCGTAGCTGCCGGCGCAGGCGCAGCCGCCGCGTGCCTGGATCCCGTGCACGTCGGAGAGCATGCGGGTGAAGAGCTGGTGGTGGATCAGCCCGCCCGCCCCATCCTGCACGCGGAACGAGAAGATCGGCAGGGCGGGGGCGTCGGCCAGGCCCAGAAGCTCCAGATGCGGATTGTTCCGCCAGACGACGAGCGCCCGGGCCCGCAGCGCACCCTGCCGCGCGGCCAACCAGTCCTCGCCAAGCGCTTCCTTGATCATCAGGGCCAGCGACGCGCGGATGTCTCCCAGCACGTTCGGTGTTCCGCCCTCTTCGCGCTCGGACAGGCGGGTGGAATACACATGCTCCCATGGTGATACGAAGCTGACCGTGCCGCCGCCGGGCCAGCTGGGCGTGCGCCGCTGCACGATCCCGTCCCGGATCAGGGTCACGCCCGAACCGCCGGGCCCGCCCGGGAACTTGTGGCTGGAGAAGACGATGGCGTCCTTCGCGGCATCGGTGCCCGGTCGCATGTGGATCGGGACATAGGGCCCGGCGCAGCCATAGTCCCAGACGGCCAGTGCCCCGTGCGCCTTGAGGCAGCGGGTCACGGCATCGCTGTCGGTCAGGATACCGGTGACGTTCGAAGCCGCGCCGAAGGCCCCCACGATCAGATCGGCGCCGGCCGACTGCCCGAGGGCCTGCGCCAGCGCCGCCATATCGGGCCCGCCGCCAGGCCCCTCGGGGATCTCGATCACCTCCGCCCCGCTTTCCCGCCAGGGCAGAAGGTTCGAATGATGCTCGTAGGGCCCGGTCAGCACCACGACCCGGCCCGCAGCGGCGCGAGCCGGTATATCGAGCAAAGCGACGATCCTGTTCAGACCCGCCGTTGCCCCCGCGCCGGTGAAGATCACCGAGATCGGATCTGCGGGCGGGGCCCGATCCGCGCCGGTGATCCGGGCGATCTCGGCCCTGGCGGCCTCGCGCAGGCGGGTCACGAAGGCCCCGCAATGGGAGGCCTGCGAATGGCTGTTGGCGTAGTAGGGCAGGATGCGCTGCTGCACGAAGCTCTCGACCTGCGCCAGCGCCCGGCCCGATGCTACGTAATCGGTATAGACCAACGGCTTGCGGCCGTAGGGTCCGTCGATGACCGCATCGTCGCCGATCAGGCCGGAGGCGAGGCGCTGCGGAAGGTCGGGTCGGTTCAGGAACCTACGGAATTCGTCGAGCGGCGTCATCTAACCCCTTCCATTGCGGCTTGATCGAGTTTGACACACCGACATGGTGGCTTCAGTATCAGAAATTCACCGCATACCGGAAATTTTCGATCACATGACCCAGGATTTGCCGATTATCGACCAGATCGATTGCAACATCCTGCGCGAGCTGCAGCGGGAGGCCCGCCTGTCGCAGCGCGACATTGCGGAAAGGGTGGGGCTTTCGCAGAACGCCTGCTGGCGACGGATCCGGGCGCTGGACGAGGCCGGGCTGATCCTGCGGCGCACCGTGGTGCTCGATCGGGCGCGGCTCGGCCTTGGGTTGGTGGTGATCATGATGATCCGCACGCGGCATCATTCGGCGGAGTGGCTGCGCACGTTCCACCGGCACATCTCTTCGGTTTCCGACATCGTCGACTTCTACCGGATCGGCGGGGACTACGATTATCTGGCGAAGGTGGTGACGCGCGACATGGCGAGCTACGACATGATCTATCGCCGGATGATCGAGCGGGTCGACCTGGAGAATGTGACCTCCTACTTCGCGATGGAAGCCATCGAGGAACAGCGCCCGCTGTCGGTTCTGCCTACGGTGCGTTGAGCCCGGGCCGCGCAGTGCGTCCCGGGCGGTCAGCGCTTGGCTTGCGGGGGGCAGAAGGAACGATCGGCCATCTGAGGTTCAGGGCGCCTCGGTCAGCCCCGCGGCCAGCGTCCAGAGGTGATAGCACGAGCTCGCCGGCACAGTCTGCGCCGCCGGCTCGCCCCGGGCGTCGAAGGCATCGCGCCAGAGGCCACGCGGGGCGTCCGCCAGATAGCTCTCGAAAACGGCCTCTGCCGCCGCCTCGGCCACATCCGGCAGGCCCACCGAAAGGCTGCCCTTGATGTACTCTATCTGCGACCAAAGCCGCCGCCCTGCGCCCAGATGGGTGCCTGCGGCATCCACCTCGTCCAGCAGCAGCCGGGGGTCGCGGGGATCGCGCCCGATGGCGTGCGCCGCCTCGATCAGCCGCCCCGCCAGCCCGGCCCTGTCCCGCCCCGTCAGCGGCGCGGCGGCCTGCAGCAGCCAGGCCCATTCCGCCATGTGGCCGGGCTCCAGCCTTTCGGAGCGCCAGGCGGGCCCGCGTTCCCATTCCGGCCCGAAATGCTCGCAAAGCAGGCCATCGGGCCCCACGAACCGTTCCTCCAGCAGATCGCCCAGGGCCGCCAGCCGCCGCAGATGCCCGGGCGCGCCGGTGGATGCGGCCAGCGCGAGCAGTGCCTCGAACATGTGCATGTGAGGGTTCTGGCGCCGGGGCAGGGTGCCGCGATCGTCTTCGGCCCAGCCGCCTTGCGGGGCCGCAAGCGCGGCGTCGAGCACGCTCAGCAAGGCATCGGCACGGTCGCGCCAGACGCGCTCGCCGGTGGCGTGGTGCAGGCTGGCGAAGGCCAGCAGCACGCAGGACTGGTCGTAGAGATCGCGGACGGGGTCGGCGACCGTGCCGTCGCGCCGCCCGATGGCGCGCACATAGCCGCCCCCCGCATGGCGCGCGTCGCGCTCCAGCGCCCCGGCTGCGGCGCGCGCCGCGGCAAGGCCCCCCGGCGGCCCGAGCCCCAGCCTGGCGGCATCGGCATAGACGTGGATCATCCGCGCCGCAGTCCGGATGCGCAGGCGGTTCGAGGAAAGGTGGCCGCCATCCAGCGCCAGCCCTTCATGGAAGTGCCCGGAGCCCGCATCGTGCGCAGTCGCCAGCCAGACGGGAAGGACGTCGCTCAGGATCGTGCCGTGCAGTCTGGCGACGGCGCGGGGCATGTCACGGCGCATCGCGCCAACCACGATCCCGGATGCCGGCGCGCCCGGACTCCTAGCGCTCCGATCAGGCATCGCGGAACCCTGAGAAAGGCACCGGGGCGGCTGCGGGCGCCCCGATGCGATGGCTTGGTTGCCTGGTTGCCGTATGGGCAGGCGTCAGGAGCCTCCAGGGAACTGGCCCCGACCCGATGACTTTACATGCCAAACCCGTCCCCAGGGGCATCCGGCGCGGCGTCGGCGCCCTACGTGACATCATCGTCATCACATCCATCCGCGGTCGGGGCCGTCGTCGGCGCTACGCACATCTAGCGGCGTTGAAGCCCATGCTCCAGCAAAGGCCAGGGAGGGCGATGACCGTTCGTCTCAGGCTGCGCCCGACAGCTCCACCGCGACGTCGCTGGGCAAGCGGTTCTGGATCAGCCGCCGCGCGTTCGGCAGGTCGTTCTCCTCGCTGCGCGCCACTGCGGCGGCATAGTCATGGCCATGCTCCAGCCACCGGGCCACAAGGCGGCTGCGCAGAACGGCTTCCGGCACCTCCACCCAGACCGACAAGTGCCAAAGCAGCGCCAGATCCCGCCAGCCGGGCTCGTGGAGGAGGAGGTAGTTCCCCTCCAGCACCACCAGCTCGCAGGCCTCAGGAACCTCGGCTGCTTGGGCCACGGCGAGGTCGCGCGCGCGGTCGAAGAGCGGATAAACGACCGGGCCTGGCGCGCGCAGGCGCTGCACGAGGACGGCCAGGCCCGGCCTGTCGAACGTCTCCGGCGCCCCCTTGCGGGCGCGCAGCCCCCGCGCATCCAGAAGCGCGTTGTCGAGGTGAAAGCCGTCCATCGGCACCACGCAGGCCGCCCGCCCCGCGGCGGCGATCTCGGCCGCCAGCCATTCCGCCAGGGTGGACTTGCCGCTGGCGGGCGGGCCGGCCACGGCCACCAGTTGCCGCCCCTCTCCGCGGGGCAGCGCCAGGGCCAGCGCCGCAAGTTCCGCCTGCGTTACCGCGCGCGTCACGCAGGTTCCAGATCCGGCTCCGGTTCCTTGGCGCCGGTCATGTAGGCGACGGCATCGGACATCGAATGGTTCTTGGGGTCGATCACGCACAGTCGCTTGCCCAGCCGGTGCACATGCACCCGGTCCGCCACCTCGAAGACATGCGGCATGTTGTGGCTGATCAGGATAATCGGCACGCCGCGCGAGCGCACGTCCTGGATCAGCTCCAGCACCCGGCGGCTTTCCTTGACGCCAAGCGCCGCGGTGGGCTCGTCGAGGATGATCACCTTCGAGCCGAACGCGGCGGCGCGGGCCACGGCCACCCCCTGCCGTTGGCCGCCCGAAAGCGTCTCGACCGCCTGATTGATGTTCTGGATCGTCATCAGCCCCAGCTCGGAAAGCTTGTCGCGGGCGAAGGTCTCCATCGCCTTGTGGTCGAGCTGCCGCAGGTACTTGCCCATGAAGCCGGGCTTGCGCAGCTCGCGCCCCATGAAGAGGTTGTCGGCAATGCTGAGTGCTGGCGACATGGCCAGCGTCTGGTAGACCGTCTCGATCCCCGCCGCCCGCGCATCGTTTGGCGAGTTGAAGTTCAGCTTCTCGCCGTTCAGGTAAACCTCGCCCTCGTCGGGGATGACCGCCCCCGAGATCGCCTTGATGAGGGTGGACTTGCCCGCGCCGTTGTCGCCGATCACCGCCAGGATCTCGCCCGGCATAAGATCGAAGTCGCAATGATCGAGCGCTGTGACACGGCCATAGCGCTTGACCAGGTTGCGGCCCTTCAGCAGCGGCTCCGTCATACCGAGACCTTCCTGATCCACTGGTCCACCGCGACGGCGGCGATGATGAGCAGGCCGATCAGCAGGTAGGTCCATTGCGCATCCGCCCCCAGCAGCCGCAGCCCGAGGGTGAAGACCCCCACGATCAGCGCGCCGAAGAGCGCGCCCATGATCGAGCCGCGCCCCCCGAAGAGGGAGATGCCGCCGATCACCACGGCGGTGATGCTTTCGATGTTGGCGAGCTGGCCCGAGGTGGGGCTGACCGAGCCGATCCGCCCGATCAGCGCCCAGCCCGCAAAGGCGCAGATGAGCCCCGAGAGCATGTAGACCGAGATCAGCATCCGCTTGACGTCGACGCCCGAGAGCTCTGCCGCCTCGGGATCGTCGCCCACCGCATAGACGTGCCGCCCCCAGGCGGTCTGGCGCAGGACGTAGGTGAGGACCGCCACGAGCAGCACCATGAAGACGACGCCGACGGTGAAGACCGCGCCGCCGACGCGAAAGGTGGTGCCGAAAAGCTGCAGAAGCGGTGCCTCTGCCTCGATGTCCTGGGCGCGGATGGTCTCGTTGGCGGAGTAGAGGAAATTGGCGGCCAGAACGATCTGCCACATGCCGAGCGTCACGATGAAGGGCGGCAGCTTCATACGCGCCACCAGCCAGCCGTTCACGAAGCCGCACGCGGTGCCCACGGCCAGCCCGCAGACGATGGCGATGGAGGGCGGCAGTCCGTAGCGGAAGGTGAACTGCCCCATCACGACCGAGGACAGCACCATGATCGCGCCCACGCTGAGGTCGATCCCCGCGGTCAGGATCACCAGGCTCTGGGCCGCCGCGACGATGCCGACGATCTGCACCTGCTGCAGGATCAGGGTGAGCGCGAAGGGCGAGAAGAACCGCGAACCCAGAAGCAGCCCGAAGACCAGGATCGAGACCAGCAACACGATCAGCGGCACCAGCGAAGGCACTTGATGCAGCCAGTGCTGAAGATGAGCGAGCGCGCCCTTCCGGTGTGGCGCAAATTCCGCCACCCGTTCGTTGCGGTTCGCCTGCCCCTCGTAAGCGTCGGTATCGGTTGCCATGCGTGCTCCTCCGGCGTCAGGCCGGCCGGGTCAGTTCCCGGCCAGCATCGTCAGATCAGCCCCAGCATTTCTCCAGACCTTCCTCGACAGAGATGCTCTCGACCCCGTCGGCGGGTTGGTCGGTGACCAGGGCCACGCCGGTATCGGTGAAGTCCTTGCCCTCGGACGGCTCGGGAAGCGTTCCGTCCGCGGCGTACTGGGCGATGGCCTCGATCCCCAGCGACGCCATCAGCAGCGGGTATTGCTGCGAGGTGGCGCCGATAACCCCGTCGGCCACGTTCTGCACGCCGGGGCATCCGCCGTCGACGCTGACGATCAGCACCTCGCCTTCGCGGCCGAACGCCTTCAGCGTCTCATAGGCGCCCGCGGCGGCGGGCTCGTTGATGGTGTAGACCACGTTAATCTCGGGATCCTGCGCCAGCAGGTTCTCCATCGCGCGGCGGCCGCCCTCTTCGTTGCCCTGGGTCACGTCGTTGCCGACGATGCGCGGGTCGTCCTCGTCGCCGTTGACGTTAGGGTCATTGAGCTCAATCCCGAAGCCCTGCAGGAAGCCCTGGTCGCGCAGCACGCCCACCGAAGGCTGGCTCACGGCCAGGTCCAGCATCGCTATCTTGGCGCTGTCCGCCGCGTCGCCCATCTGCGCCCTCGCCCATTGGCCGATCAGCTCGCCGGCCAGGAAGTTGTCGGTCGCAAAGGTCGCGTCTGCGGCGTCGATGGGCTCCAGCGGGGTGTCGAGCGCAATCACCAGTAGCCCGGCGTCGCGGGCCTGGGTGACCGACTGCACGATGGACGACGTGTCGGATGCCGTGATCAGGATCCCGCTGGCGCCATCGGCGATGCAGGTCTCGATGGCCGAGACCTGGGTCTCGTGGTCGCCGTCGACGCGGCCCGCGAAGGTCTTGAGCTCGATGCCCAGCTCGTCGGCCTTGGCCTGCGCGCCCTCCCGCATCTTCACGAAGAAGGGGTTGGTGTCGGTCTTGGTGATCAGGCAGGCGCTGACATCGGATTGGGCCAGAGCGGACCCCGTGCTCAGGATAAGGGTCAGGGCGGTGCCCGTCAGCAGCGTCTTCATCATGTCTCCTCCCAGAGAGTTCCGGCCGATCCGGCCAGCCGCGACAGCGTCGCTTCGGTTTGTCGATGCCGGTCGAACCGCCGGCGTGGCTCATCTCGCGCAAAACTGGGCACCTTCGTCAACGTCTAACTTCGGCGGGGGATCGCCGGGCGCCGCGGCCCCGGCGCACGCTAAGGGGCGGGTTGCCCCTTGACCTTGCTGGTCTTTCGCTGGACCACCGAAGCCGCAGGAAACGCCCCGGGGAGGCTTCGAAGATGACCAGCGCTGCGGATGTCCTGGCCCGGCGGCTCTACCGCGCCGGCGTGCGCCATGCCTTCGGGATGCCGGGCGGAGAGGTCCTGACCCTGATCCGGGCCCTCGACGCGGCGGGAATCGCCTTTGTCCTGGTCAAGCACGAGACCGCGGCCGGCTTCATGGCGGAGGCCGCGCATCACCGGACCGGCGCGCCGGGGGTGCTGGTGGCGACCCTCGGCCCCGGCGCGATGAACGGCGTCAACGCTATCGCCAACGCCCATCAGGACAGGGTGCCGCTGATCGTGCTGACGGGTTGCGTCGATGCCGACGTGGCCGAGGGGTATACCCACCAGGTGCTCGATCACCGCGCCGTTCTGGCGCCGATCGCCAAGGGCACGTTCCGGCTGAATGCCGGGGCGGCGGGGCTGATCGCCGACAAGGCGCTGGATCTCGCGCGTCGCCCGCGCCCCGGCCCGGTGCATATCGACGTGCCGATCGCGGTGGCTAGCAGCTCCGCGCAGGATACGCCGGGCGCGGCGCCGGCCCGCGCCCGGACGGTCCCTTCGGACGACGACGTGCTGGAAGATGTTCGCGACGCGCTCGGGTCCGCGGAACGACCTATTGCGATCCTGGGGCTCGACGTGATGGTCGAAGGCTCGGGCGACATCGCGCGGGCCATGCTGGAACGGCTGAAGATCCCGTTCCTGACCACCTACAAGGCCAAGGGCGTGGTACCCGAGGATCATCCGCTTTGCTTGGGCGCCGCAGGGCTTTCGCCGAAGGCGGATGCGCTGATCCTGCCGGTCGTCCGCAGCGCCGATCTGATCCTCTGCCTCGGCTACGACCCGATCGAGATGCGTCCGGGCTGGCGCGAGGTCTGGGACCCGGCCAGCCAGACGATCATCGACATCGTGGCCGAACCCGGGGCGCACGGGATGCACCGCGCCAGCATCGAGATCGCGGCGCATGTGGGGGCGACCTGCAAGCTGCTGACCGGCCCCGGCGCCGACATCGCGGTCGCGCCGTCGGCCTGGCCCGGCGGCGAGGTCGAGGCCCTTCGCAAGGACCTGGCCCGGGCCTTTCCGGCGGACGTGCCCTGGGGCCCGGCCGGGGTGATCGCCGAATGCCGCGCGGTGCTGCCGCCCGAAACCCTGGCGAGCGTCGACAGCGGCGCGCACCGGATCCTGCTGTCGCAGATGTGGGCGTGCCCCGGCCCCCGCACGCTGATGCAATCCACCGCGCTCTGCACCATGGGCTGCGCGCTGCCGCTGGGCATCGGCACGGCCATCGTGGCCCCGGGCGTGCCTGTGGTGGCCTTCATGGGCGATGCGGGGTTCCTCATGATCGCCGGAGAGCTGGCCACGGCGGCGGAGCTGGGCCTGCCGGTGATCTTCGTGATCTTCGTCGATGCCAGCCTCGCCCTGATCGAAAAGAAGCAGCGGGAGAATCAGATGCCCAATCTCGGCGTCGATTTCGGCCATCACGATTATGCGGCGATCGGGCGTGCCTTCGGCGGCGCGGGCGTGACGGTGCGCGACAGGCCTTCCCTTCGCGCGGCCCTGGGCGATGCGCTGGCGGCCGAAACCTTTACGATCATCGCGGCCGAGATCGAAAGGCAGGCCTATGACGACGCGATCTAAGGCGCCACGCCCCGGCGCGCTCGACGGGATCGTGGTGCTGGACCTCACCCGCATCCTCGCCGGCCCGACCTGCACGCAGCTTCTGGGCGATCTGGGCGCCGATATCCTGAAGGTCGAGAACCCCGCGACGGGCGGCGACGATACCCGCACCTGGGGGCCGCCGGTGGTCGCGGGGGCGGACGGGCAGCCGACCGACCTTTCCGCCTATTTCCTTTGCGCCAACCGCAACAAGCGATCCGTCGCCATCGACATCGCCTCCCCCGAAGGCCAGGCGCAGATCCGCGCGCTGGCCGCCAGGGCGGACGTGGTGGTGGAGAACTTCAAGCCCGGCGGCCTGGCGAAATACGGCCTTGGCCATGACGACATGCTCACCCGCCATCCCGGCCTCGTCTGGTGCTCGATCACCGGCTACGGGCAGACGGGGCCGAACCGCGCCAAGCCGGGATACGATCTGATGGCGCAGGGCTATGGCGGGATCATGAGCCTGACCGGCGCGCCGAACGGTCCGCCGATGAAGGTGGGCGTGGGCGTGGCCGACGTGATGTGCGGAATGTACGCCACCGTGGGCATCCTCGCCGCCCTGCGCCATCGCGACCGGACCGGCGAGGGCCAGCACGTCGACGTGGCGCTGGTCGACAGCCAGATGGCCTGGCTCATCAACGAGGGCACGAATTACCTCGAAAGCGGGCAGGTGCCCCAGCGGCGTGGCAACGGCCACCCCAACATCGTGCCCTACAACGTCTTCGCCACCTCCGACGGCCACGTCATCATCGCGGTGGGCAACGACGGGCAGTTCCGCCGGTTCTGCGCGCTTCTCGGGCTGGACGGCCTTCCCGGCGATCCGCGCTTCGCCACAAACGGCGCGCGGGTCGCCAACCGCGAGGCTCTGGCCGGCTTCATCGACCCGGCGCTCGCGGCACTGACGACCGGCGCGGTGATCGCGGGCCTCGAAGAACGCGGCGTGCCCGTGGGGCCGGTGAACGACGTGGCGCAGGCGCTTTCGACCGATCAGGCCGAGGCGCGCGAGATGGTGGTGCGGATGCCGCGCGACGATGTCGCCAAGGGCGAGGTTGCACTTCTGGGCAATCCTCTGAAGCTGTCGCGCACGCCGGTCACCTATCGCCGCGCGCCCCCTCGCTGCGGGCAGGACAGCGCCGAGGTTCTGGCAAACCTCACCGACCCGGACGCTTGATCGGCCGAATGACCCTTTGTCGCCATGTCGCCGCCCGGCGGGATGCGATATGACACCAGAGCTACAGCGGATCGGGGAACGCGGCATGCGACATTCCAGAGCGAGGCGTGCTTTCCACGCGGCGGCCTTCTGCGCGGCCGTGATGGCGGCGCCGCTGGCGGCACAGGAGGGGCTGCAGCCGCGCGAGGGCTGGCGGGTCCTGCCCACGCCCTACGATTTCGAGACGCTCGTGTCCCGCACCGCCATCGCGGTCGACCGCGCGCCGATCAACATCGTGACCCAGGCCAGCGCCTCTGCCGGCGCGAAGGGGCAGGGCGTCACGATCCCCGGCAATCGCGTGATGGGCCTCTTCCGCAACGATTACGCCCGCCGGATGCTTGACGCGAGCATCGCCGCGGGCATCGAGGCGCCCATCGCCCTCTACGTCACCGAGAATGCCGATGGCACGGCGACCCTGTCCTACAAGCTGCCCTCCACCGTTTTCGCGCCCTATGCGGAAGAAGGCGGGTCGGCCCTCGCCACCCTGTCGGAGGAACTGGACAACATCTTCGCCGCGCTCAGCGACAAGGCGGCCGGGCCCTGAGCGCGGTCAAAAGCGGCAGGAACCCGCTCGAACCGGGTCACGCGGCGGTGAAGCACGAAAGCGTCACGTGGCAAAGCGTCTGCGATAGCCTAGCTAGGGCTCCGAATTGCGGGAAGGATGCGCCATGACCACCGACTTCTGCGGATCGCCGGTGACCCTGCGCGATCCCGAGGCGCTGGACGCCTGGAACCGCCTTCAGCGTGCCTTTCTCGCCCATGGCGCCGACACGCCCGTACATCTGGCGCGAACCTTGGAACTGGCGCCCGGCTTCGCCATGGCGCATGCGGTCAAGGGCCTGTTCATGCTGATGCTCGGCCGGCGCGAACTTGTGGCGACGGCGCAGGAGGCGCTCGCCACGGCGCGCAAAGAGATGGCGGCGGAGCCGGGCACGGCCCGTGAGCAGGGGTTTGTCGCCGCACTGGCCGACTGGCTCGATGGCAAGCCGGCGGCCGCGGCCGCGCGGGTCGAGGCGGGGCTGGCCGACCATCCCGGCGATGCGCTCGCGGTGAAGATTGGGCATTCGATCCGCTTCATCCTGGGCGATGCGGTCGGGATGAAGCGCACGCTCGATGCCGTCGTGCCGGCCTATCCCGAAGGCCATCCGGCGCGGGGTTACATCCTGGGATGCCGCGCCTTCGCCGAAGAGGAGATGGGCGCCTACGGCTGGGCCGAGACTGCCGGCCGCGAAGGCATGCGGCTCTGCCCAGACGACGCCTGGGGCCTGCACGCGGTGGCCCATGTGCACGACATGACGGGCCGCGCCGAGGACGGCCTGATCTGGCTCGACAGGCACGAGGCAAGATGGGCCCATTGCAACAACTTCCGCTACCACGTGTGGTGGCATAAGGCGCTGATGCACCTGGAGCTGGGGCAGAACGAGCGGGTCTTCGACCTCTACGATACCAAGGTCCGCGCCGAGCGGACGGACGACTTTCGCGACATCTCCAACGCCGCGTCGCTGCTGTGCCGGATGGAGCTGAACGGCCTCGACATCGGCGACAGGTGGGACGAACTCGCCGCGCTCTCCGCCGACCGCACCGAGGATGGGTGCCTGATCTTCGCCGACCTGCACTATCTGCTGGCGCTGATCGGCGGCGACAGACGAGAGGCGCAGGCCGATCTGATGGGCCGCATCCGCCGCGACGCGGCCGTGGCGGGATCGGAGATGACGCAGCGGATGGCCCGGCCCGGGCTTTCGGCGGCGCAGGGACTGGAGGCGTTCGGCCGCGGCAGCTACGCCGAGGCGTTCGTGAACCTCTCCGCGGCCCGCCCGGCAATGCCGCTGGCCGGCGGCAGCCATGCCCAGCGGGATGTGTTCGAACGGCTGACCATCGACGCCGGCCTGCGCGCGGGCTTCCACGACGAAGCCGGCGCGTTGCTGGAGGACCGCAGGATGCGCCGCGGCGGCCATGAGGACGGCTACTTCGCCAGCCGCCGCACGCTCATCGCCGAGGCCGCAGGGCTCGCGCAGGCGGCAAGCCCGGCCGCCGGCCGCCGCCCGGCCTAGATGACGCTGGCGGAGCAGGCGGGCCCGCCGCAGCGGCGCCCAGCGGCGACGGTCCCCTCACAGCCAGCCGCGGTCCAGCCAGCGGCGCGCATCCGTGACGTTCGGCTTGATTTCTTCCGCGGCATGACGATGTTCATCATCCTGATTGCCCATATCCCCGGCAACTGGCCGGCGCTGTGGATCCCGGCACGCTTCGGCTTTTCGGATGCCACCGAGGTGTTCGTGTTCTGCTCCGGCATGGCGTCGGCAATCGCTTTCGGCACGGTCTACGAGGCACGGGGCTGGTGGCTGGGCGCCGCGCGCACGGTCTTCCGGGTCTGGCAGGTGTACTGGGCGCATGTCGGGCTCTTCTTCGCCATTGCTGTGATGATGGCGCTGGTGGACGCGACGGGCGCCTTTGACAAGAACTACGTCAATTCGCTGAACCTCACGCCCTTCTTCAACGATCCGCTGTCGCAGTTGCCGGGGTTGATGAGGCTGGCCTACGTGCCGAACTACTTCGATATCCTGCCCATGTATCTGGTGATCCTCGCCCTGATGCCACTGGTGGTCGGAGCGAAGCTACGGTTCGGCGTCGGTGCTGCGGCGGGGCTCGTGGGGGCGATCTGGCTTCTGGCCAACCTCGATGTCCTCGCCTTGCCGGCAGAGCCGTGGTCGCGCCGCGAATGGTTCTTCAACCCCTTCGGCTGGCAGCTTGTCTTCTTTTCGGGCTTCGCGCTGATGCGCGGCTGGGTGCCGGCGCCGCCGGTGCGGGCCGGTCTGGTGCTGGCGGCGCTGGCGGTGGTGCTGCTCACGGTGCCCTTCGCCTACTATCGCCTGCTGCGCGCAGTCGACGGCTTCAGGCAGGTCCACGATGCCCTCGGCCCGCTCATCGACAAGACGGATTTCGGGCTGCTCCGCTGGGTGCACTTCCTGGCCCTCGCCTATCTCGCCTGGGTTGCCGTGGGGCCGGGCGGAAGGCGGCTGGCAGCCACGGGAACGGGGGCGCTTTCGGCGCTGTGGCGCGGCATCCTCACCGCGATCCTGAAGGTCGGGCAGCAATCCCTGGCGGTGTTCGTGTTCTCCATGGCGCTGGCGCAGGCCATCGGCATCCTGCTCGATGCCACCGGGCGCAACGAGGCGTTCGTGCTGCTGGTCAACCTTGCGGGCTTCGCGGCGATGGTCGGGCTGGCCTACGGGGTCGGCTGGTTCAAGTCGCAGCCCTGGCGCACCCGCCGCCCGGCCTGAACGCTCACGCGGGCGGCGGCAGCCCTTCGAACCAGTCCAGCATCAGGTCGGACCATCCCGCCGGAATACTGTGGCCGCCCGGGAACAAGGCGAGCTCCAGGGCCGAGCCCGGGGCGCACCGGGTCCATCGGCGGCGCAGGAACGGAAATTCCGCCACGAACTCGTCGGCGCGCAGCCCGTCGCAGCCATTCGCGGCGCGCCAGATCTGCATCGCCTGGAACACGTCGCCCTGAACGATGTCTCCGCGCAGGGGCCGGCCCTCCAGCGGCACGGTGCCATCCGTCCAGCCATGGGTGTGAAGCAGGCGCACCGGGCCCTTGCAGCCCTCGGGATGCGGCCGCCAGAAGCTGCCGGAGACGGGCGCATAAGCGGTGAAGGCCTCCGGATGCGCGCAGGCCGTGTAGCTGGCCATCGACCCGCCGATCGAGAAGCCGCCAAGGATGCTGCGGCCGGGGTCGATGCCGAAGCGCTCTGCCGCATCGGCGAGGATCGCGGCGAAGAACGCCGGCTCGTCGCGCATGGCTGGGCGCTGCGGGATGAACGACCAGCCGGTGCGCCCGTCGCCACGGTCCAGCCCGTCTGGCGCGATCACCGCATAGCCGCGCTCCAGAAGCGCAGTGGTCATGCCGGTATTGCTCAGCGTCCCGGTGCCGCTGCTGCCGAAGCCGTGCAGGAACATCACCACCGGGATCGGCGCGGCCGCATCGGGTGGCAGCACGATGTGATAGGTGCCCTCCGCGATGCTGCAGGCCTCTTCGCTCTCGCCGCACGCCGCAAGGGCGGGTCCGGCTAGGGCGAGCAGGGCGAGGGCTACGGGCGCCAGGGCGGCCCGAAGGCGCGACTGGAGGGGAAGGGCAGGCATCGGCGTCTCCGTGCGATCAGCGCGTGGTTTCGGAAGCTGGGGCGAACGGGGTCACCGGCAAGCCCCGCGCCAGCCAGCCCGGGCCGTCGGGCGAGCCCAGCATGCCTTCGCCGACATCCCCGATCCGGGTGAATCCGGCCTCTGCCAGATGCCCCGACATCCGGTTCGACCGGACCCCGCGGGCGCAGATCAGCGCGATGGGCCGGCCCGGGTTGCCGCCCGCCAGGGCGAGCAGCGCCTGAGTGAAGTCGGGGCGGCGCATGTCGAGCGGGTGCGCGCCGGCCGGGACCCCAGTCTCGGCCCATTCGTCGGGGCGGCGAATGTCGATCAGCAGGATCTTTCCCGCATCGGCCAGCGCGCTTGCCTCGGGCGGGGTCAGGATCGCCGTGTCGAAGGGCCGCCGCAAGAGCCAGGCCCGCCCGCCGACACCCCCCGCCACGGCCGCCACGGCCGCCACCCCGCCGGCAAGCAGCCACCGACGGGTCGGGCGCGGAGCGTGAAGGCTGATGAAGGTGGGCATCGCATGGGTCCGATCGCAAGGTCCCGCGACCCTAACAGCGCGGCCGTGCCAAAGAGGAAACTTTCCGTGAGGGGCACGTGGGCCGTCCGCCGTGCCAAGGTGAGGAAGACGTGGGGGAGCCGGGATCGCAAACCATTGATATAGAAGGTTGCATAACCTCCCCCAAGTGGGGGATGCAGTGCATTGCTCATCAATGGCTCAGCGGCGTTTGCGGTAGGCCCGGCAGGACTTGAACCCGCAACCAAAGCGTTATGAGCGCTCTGCTCTAACCAGTTGAGCTACAGGCCCGCCGCGCGTTCTGTATTGGCGCCCGCAGCCGCGCCGGTCAAGCCTTTGCCCCATTGCGTTGCGGGGGCCGGGGCCAGCCCCTAGGGTCGCGCCAGGCGGGCCAGGAGACCTGAGCGATGAGAGAGAGCGACAGCGGGCTGACCTATGCCGGGGCCGGGGTCGATATCGGCGCCGGCAACACGCTTGTGGAGCGGATCGGCCCCGCGGTCGCGGCGACCCATCGCCCCGGCGTCGTGGCCGGGCTCGGCGGCTTCGGCGCGCTCTTCGATCTGCGGGCGGCGGGGTTCGGCGATCCGGTACTTGTCGCGGCGACCGATGGCGTCGGCACCAAGCTGCGCATCGCCATCGAGACGGGGCGGCTCGGCACCATCGGCATCGATCTGGTGGCAATGTGCGTGAACGACCTGATCTGCCAGGGCGCGGAGCCGCTTTTCTTCCTCGACTACTTCGCCACCGGAAAGCTGGATGCCGAAGCGGCCGCCGAGGTGATCGAGGGCATCGCGACCGGCTGCGCCGCCTGCGGTTGCGCGCTGATCGGCGGCGAGACGGCAGAGATGCCGGGGATGTACGCGCCGGGCGACTTCGATCTGGCGGGATTCGCGGTGGGCGCGATGGAGCGGGGGCAGGGCCTGCCGCGCGACGTGGCCCCGGGCGACGTGATCCTTGGGCTGGCGTCCGGCGGCGTGCATTCCAACGGCTATTCGCTGGTACGGCGGGTGGCGGAACGCGCCGGGCTCGGCTGGGGCGACCGCGCGCCATTCGGCGACACCACTCTCGGCGAGGCCCTGCTGCAGCCCACGCGGCTTTACGTGGGCGCCGCGCGGGCGGGCCAAGCGGCCGGGGGCATCCGGGCGCTGGCGCACATCACCGGCGGCGGGCTGACCGAGAATCTTCCGCGCGTCCTTCCGGAGGGCTGCGGGGCCACCATCGATCTGGGCGCCTGGCCGCTGCCGCCGGTCTTCGCCTGGCTGGCCGAGGCGGGCGGCATCGCGCCGGCAGAAATGCTGCGCACCTTCAATGCCGGGATCGGCATGGCCGTCGTGGTGGCGCCCGAGGCGGCCGAGGCGGTGGCCCGCGCCTTTGCAAGGGAAGGCGAGACAGTCTACCGGATCGGCGCCGTCGCGCCCGGCCAGGGCGTCACCTCCTCCGGAGCGCTGCGGGCGGCGCGGTGAAACGCGTCGCCATCCTGATCTCGGGCGGCGGGTCCAACATGGCCGCGCTGGCCGACAGCATGAGCGGCGACCACCCGGCGCGCCCCGTTCTGGTCCTGTCCAACGTGCCGGGGGCGGGCGGCCTTGCTCGCGCCGCCGAACGCGGCATTGCCACCGCCACCGTCGATCACCGCGGCTTCGGCGCCGATCGTGCGGGCTTCGAGGCCGCGCTGCTCCAGCACCTTACCGCCGCCGCGCCGGACATCGTCTGCCTCGCCGGATTCATGCGGGTGCTGACCCCGGCCTTCACCGACGTCTTCGCCGGGCGGATGCTCAACATCCACCCGTCCCTCCTGCCGAAATACCCGGGTCTGCGCACCCACGCCCGGGCGCTGGCGGCAGGCGACGCGCGGCATGGCTGCACCGTGCACGAGGTGACCGCCGACCTCGATCGCGGCCCGATCCTGGGTCAGGCCAGCCTACCGATCGAGCCGGGCGACACCCCCGAACGCCTCTCTGCCCGGCTGCTGCCGCTTGAGCATCGGCTCTACCCCGCGGTGCTGGCCCGGTTCGCCGCGGGCGACCGCGCGTGCATCGACCTTGGGTAACTGCCGCCTTTCTTTCGGCGCCGGAGGGGAATAGTCATGTGGAAAGGCCGCTTGGCCAGGTTCCGATGGTGTGGAAGGTCATGACCCGCGGATGAGAACGATCACCACCACCGAAGACCTGGCGCAGTTCTGTGCCGCCGCACGCCGCCATCCCTATGTCACGCTCGACACGGAATTCCTGCGCGAGCGCACCTACTACTCCCGCCTGTGCCTGATCCAGATGGCCTATCCCGGCGAGGCCGAGGACGCCGCCGTGCTGGTCGACCCGCTGGCCGGAGAGCTTTCGCTGGAGCCGCTCTACGATCTCTTCCGCGACCGGAACGTGGTCAAGGTGTTCCACGCCGCGCGCCAGGATCTGGAGATCTTCTGGTTCGACGGCAAGGTGTTTCCCACGCCGCTCTTCGATACCCAAGTCGCGGCGATGGTCTGCGGCTTCGGCGAGCAGGTGGGCTACGAGACGCTGGTCAAGCGGATCTGCAACGCCCCGCTCGACAAGTCGTCGCGCTTCACCGACTGGAGCCGCCGGCCGCTGAGCGACGCGCAGAAAACCTATGCCCTCGGGGACGTGACACATCTGCGCGACATCTACGAACACCTCTCCGCGCAGCTGGAGCAGGCCGGGCGCGTGGCCTGGGTGGAGGAGGAACTGGAGGTTCTGACCTCGCCCGAGACCTACAATGTGGAGCCAGCCGAGGCCTGGCGCCGGATCAAGACCCGCACCCAGTCCGGCCGCTTCATGGCGCTGGTCAAGACGCTGGCCGCCTTCCGCGAGACCTACGCCCAGACCCGTGACATCCCGCGCAACCGGGTTTTGAAGGACGATGCCCTGCTGGAACTGGCCTCGACCAAGCCGGGCAGCGTGGCGGACCTTTCCAACTCGCGGCTGGTGCTGCGCGAGGCGCGCAAGGGCGACATCGCCGAGGGCATCCTGAAGGCGGTGCGGGACGGGTTGAACCTTCCGGCCAGCGAGGTTCCGAAGGTCGAGAACGAGCGCGACCGGCTGCAGGTCAATCCCGCGCTGGCCGATTTGCTGCGGGTGCTGCTGAAGGCCAAGGCCGAAGAGGCGGGCGTCGCGGTGAAGCTGGTGGCGACCTCGGCCGAGCTCGACGCCATCGCCGGCGGCCTGCGCGACGGCCCGGCCCTGCGCGGATGGCGCGCCAAGGTCTTCGGCAACGACGCGCTGCGGCTCTGCGAGGGCAAGATCGGCCTCGCCGCGCGCGGGGCGACCGTTCGGATCATCGAGCTGAACGAGGAGGCGGGCGGGGCCACGCCGCCCTGAACCTGCCCGGCGCCGGTCGGCCGCGCCTCAGCGCCGGATGCTGCGGCTCGCCTGCCGCCCCGCGACCGTGATCTGCCGCACGCCCGACAACTCGATCTCGCTGACGAAATCGCCGGCGCGGATCGTGCGTGAACGGGCGGAGCCGACCGTCGTGGCGGCAACCGGCGGCAGCACGCGGAATTCGTAGGCCAGGACCGGCGCGGTTCCGTCGCCGCCGTCGACCCGCACGAGGCCGGGCGACCAGTAGCCCTGGGTCGGGGCCAGCCCTTCCGCCCGCACGATCACGCCGCCCGGGGTGGGTTCCACCGTCAGCCCGGTCACCTGGTCGATCAGCTGGCGCGCATCTGTCTGCAGCACCGGATAGCCGCCGTCCGGCTCGATGCTGCGCGTCGGCTGGCCGCCGAACCAGTTGGCGGGATTGGCGCGGCCTTCGGTGATCCCCGAGCATCCCGGCCCGATGAGCAGCGCCACCAGCAGCGGAGCAACGAGATGGCGCATGGTGACGGGTCTCCGGGGTTCGGGGCGTGCCTGCCTTGTGCTAGCCCATCGGCTGGGCCTTGGAAAGTCGCCGCGCCCGCGGGCGGGGGGCTGGACGCCGCTGCCCCGGCGCCATACCTCAGGCTTCCCGCACCTCATCCGCAGGACGCTTCATGGCCAAGGCCGAATTCGACGAGGTCGCCGAGACCTTCGCTTTCCTCGACGACTGGGAAGACCGCTACCGGCACGTGATCGACATGGGCCGGGCGATGCCGCCGCTGGACGACGCGTTCCGGATGCCGGCCACCAAGGTCGATGGCTGCGCCAGCCAGGTCTGGCTGCGCCCCGTGGTCGAGGGGTCGGGGCCGCAGGCGCGGTTCGACTTCCAGGGCGACAGCGATGCAATGATCGTGCGCGGTCTGATCGCGGTGCTCCATGCGCTTTATGCGGGCCGGCCGGTTGCGGAGGTGATCGAGGTCGACGCAGCGGCAGAACTGGGCCGGCTGGGGCTGAACGACCACCTTTCTGCCCAGCGCTCCAACGGGCTGCGCGCGATGGTCGAGCGGATCAGGGGCGTCGCTTCGAGCACCGCCGCAGCCTAGCTGCCCGCGGTCCTCGCCAGGGCTGGCGCAAGGTCGCCGTAGCCGGTGAGCCGGCGGGAATAGTCCAGCCCCAGCCGCGCGGCACAGTCCCGGGCACGCGTGTCGAGCGCAGGATCGTCCGTCTGGGCGAGGTAGACCAGCTTGCGGTAGTTACCGAAATAGAGGTCCCGAAGGGAAGGGTGGCGATCGAGGCCCAGCGGTTCCCACACGAAGGCGTCGAACTGGCGGGCCAGGAAATCGGTCAGGTAGAAGGCGTCGATCTCGTCTTCATGGGCGGCAAAGGCCTCGAGCCCTTCGTAGAAGGCATAGCAATGCGGCCCCGCCACCATGCCCACGCCAAGCCGATGGCACAGCCGGGCAAGGTCGCCGCCGGTGCCGCAATCGGCATAGATGACGTATATCTGCAGATATGAATCCCGATGCTTCGCAATCGCCGCCTCCACGGCGGGCGGAATGGCATCGGGCGTGTTGTGCAGGATCGCGGGAAGGCAATGCAGATCCAGATGCGTCCAGCCGTTGAGGCGGATCAGCGCCAGGATCTCGCGGGCCAGCGCGCCGCAGGCGATCAGAAGCACCCGCCCGGCCCCCTGCGGGGCAAGGCCATCGGCCGCCAGCGCGGCATCGCCCGGCAGTGAGGCGTCAGCCCAGGGTGACGGCGGTGCCATAGGCGATCACCTCGCTGGCGCCCTGGCGGATGGTCGATGTCTCGAAGCGGACGGCCACAACGGCATCTGCGCCAAGCTTCGCGGCCTCGGCTTTCATCCGGTCGAGCGCCTGTTCGCGGGCGCCAGCCAGAAGCTGCGCGTACTCGCTGAGCTCGCCGCCGACGACGCTGCGCAGGCTCGCCACGATATCGGCGCCCACATGCTTGGAGCGCACCGTCGAGCCGCGCACGAGCCCGAGCGCGCCGGTCACCTGCCGCCCCGGCACGCCATCGGTGGTCACGACGAGCAGGCTCATTTCGGCGTCTTCTCGTAGCGGTCGTCGTCGGCATTGCCGAGCCGATCTGCGATGACCCGCCAGACCACGTAGGCCCCCAATAGGAACGGGATCGCGACGAGGGCGGCGAAGCCGGGCATCTGCACGCCGGCGGTCACGAACGCGACGAGGAATACGGTCAGGCCCGCGGCGCAGAGCACGATCATCACGATGAGGACGAGGCGGGATAGAGGCATGGCTGTCTCCTGCATGGGTCCTGCCTTACATATGATGCGCCATGGCGGATTTCACCGCCGGACGTTCCATCATCCTTTCCTGATGCTCGGAAAGCCGGGGATAGGGGTCGAGCGGCACGCCGTCGTAGGGGGCCCAGCGGGCGACGGTGTAGAGATACGGGTCCGCCGCGGAATAGGTTTCGCCCAGCACCCAGGGGCCGGACCGGAACCGGCCTTCGATGTCGGCCATGCCCTCGGCCATGTTCTGGGCGACCTTCGCGCGCATGGAGGGCCAGCTTGCCGCGTCATCGGACCAGCGCGCGCCGCGGGTCTTGTGGGCATGGGACACATGCACCGTGGCCGCCAGATACAGGAACATCTCGCGCATCCGCGCCGCCTCCCAGGGGTCGGAAGGAATCAGCCCGGCCTCCGGGAAGGTGGCGCCGAGGTAATCGAGGATCGCCGCGGTTTCGGTGAGAATGCCCCGGTCGGTCTGCAAGGCCGGGACGCGCCCCTTGGGATTGACTGCCAGATACCCCGTCTCGCGTTGCTCTCCGGCGGCGAAGTCCACCCAGACCGGCGTGTAGGACGCGCCGATCTCTTCCAGCGCGATATGGACGGCGATCCCGACCGTTCCCTTGGCGATGTACAGCTCCACCCCCCGGTCAACCCGCCGCCAGCTGGTTGTGCTTGCGCGCCATGTAGGCCTTGGCCGTCTCCACCGCGATGGCCGCATCGCGGCAATAGGCATCGGCGCCGATGGCCCGCCCGAACTCTTCGTTCAGGGGCGCGCCGCCGACCAGCACCACGTAATCGTCGCGCATGCCCCTCTCCTTCAGCTGGTCGATCACGACCTTCATGTAGGGCATCGTGGTGGTCAGCAGGGCCGACATGCCGAGGATGTCGGCCTCTTCGGCGACCAGTGCGTCGAGATACTTGTCGGCGGGGTTGTTGATGCCGAGGTCCACGACCTCGAAGCCCGCGCCCTCCATCATCATGCTCACGAGGTTCTTGCCGATGTCGTGGATGTCGCCCTTGACGGTGCCGATCACCATCTTGCCCATCCGCGGCGCGCCGGTTTCCACCAGCAGCGGCTTCAGGATCGCCATGCCGCCCTTCATCGCGTTGGCGGCCAGAAGCACCTCTGGGACGAAGAGGATCCCGTCGCGGAAGTCGTTGCCAACGATCGTCATGCCGCCCACCAGCGCCTCGGTCAGGATGCGGTAGGGCGTCCAGCCCCGCTGGAGGAGGAGCGTCACGGATTCCTCGATCTCCTCGCGGAGACCGTCGTAGAGATCGTCGAACATCTGCTGCACCAGCTCGTCGTCGGGCAGGTCGGCCAGGATGATCTCTTCGTCGTCAGCCATGTTGTCGCCTCGTGCAGATTGTGCCGTCGGTGGCCGGCGGTGCGCCGCTGGCCAGTCTGACAGGTGGGCCCCGCCGCACTGGCCGGATTGCGACATCGCCGGCGCGCGGACCGACCTCGCCCTCCGGGAGGACGGCTGGCCTAGCCACGGCGCCGCGTGCGGCGGCGGGCGGGCTGGGCGCTGGTATCGCCGGTGCCGTCATGGGCGGAGGAGAAGCCGCCGAGGCGCGCCTCTATCGCCTCGAGCGCCGGGCGCGGGCCAGGGGCGCGGGTTTCCAGCGCGTCCCGCATGTGGCGCAGATGCTTCGGGCGTGGTGCCGCAGCAGCCGCCGATGATCGTGGCGCCGCAGTCGCGTGAGAGCACGGCGTAGTCGGCCATCAGCTCGGGCGTGCCGTCGTAGTGGATGTGCCCGTCGACGTATTTCGGTATCCCGGCATTGCCTTTCGCGACGAGGGGCAGCGCGGCCCCGGCCTCCGCCATGCCCAGCACCGTGCGCAGCAGGTCCGAGGCACCCACGCCGCAATTGGCGCCGAAGGCCAGCGGCGGATGCGGCAGCTTGCCGACGAGCGCCACCATATCGGCGGAGGTCATGCCCATCATCGTGCGCCCCGCGGTGTCGAAGCTCATCGTGCCGCACCAGGCCATTCCCGCCAGCGATGCGGCCTCGGCCGCCGCGCGGAACTCTTCGGGCGCGCTGATCGTCTCGACCCACAGGATATCGGCGCCGCCGGCCTTCAGGCCCTCGGCCTGCTCGTGGAACATCTCGACGGCGATGGCGTGGGTGAGGGTGCCCATGGGGGCCATGATCTCGCCCGTGGGGCCGATGCAGCCGGCCACCGCCACGGGCCGCCCGGCGGCATCGGCCACCTCGCGGCCCAGCAGGGCGGCCAGCCGTGAAAGTTCGTGCACGCGCCCTGCGGCATCGTGCAGCTTCAGCCGCGCCGCGGTGCCGCCGAAGGAGTTGGTGAGGAACAGATCGCTTCCGGACTCCACCGCGCCGCGATGGAGCGCGCGCACCTTCTGCGGCGCCGTCTCGTTCCACAGCTCCGGGGCCTCGCCCGAAGCCAGGCCCATGTTGAAGAGGTTCGTGCCGGTGGCCCCGTCGGCGAGGATCCAGTCGCGATCGGCCATCAGGGCGCTGAGGGTATCGGTCATGGCGGCGGGCCTTGCTGGTAGCACGGGTCAGGCCGCCGCCATGCCACCCATGCCGACATGACGCAAATTCATAATGGTCATAATGATCATGAGGCCGGGCAAGCTGCCGCCGCCCCGAGCGAGACGGCCAGTGCGACACGATCAGCGGATCAGGCCGGGCAAGCTGCCGCGGCCCCGTGCGTCAGCTGCCTTCGGCGAGCTGCGCCTTGGCCACGATGAGATACTCTGCCATCTTCGCGCGGATGGTCGCCTCGTCGGCCTTGTCGCCAAGGTCTCCGGCGACCTTGCGCACCACGTCGTCGTGCCCGGCCTCCTCGAAATCGGCCTTTATCACCTCTTTGGCATAGGCCGCCGCGTCGTCTCCGCTGCGGCCCATCAGCTCTGCCGCCCAGAGGCCGAGCAGGCGGTTGCGCCGCGCGATGGCCTTGAACTGCATCTCCTCGTCATGGGCATACTTGTTCTCGAACGCGTTTTCGCGATCCTTGAAGCTGTTCACGGGCCTGGCTCCTTTGCGGCGGGGGGCATGAGGGTTATGTGGTCTCTGCGCCCCCCATGCAAGGGCGGCCCCCGCCATGCTCGGCGGGCGCGGCTTCCCCTGGCCGTTCTTGCGGGAAGGGCGGGCTTCGCTTATACGCGCGATGGACGAGAGGCGCGTCAGACCCTGGCGCGCCGTTTGATGGAGTCTCCATGGCACGCCGCAAGAAGGTCTACGAAGGCAAGGCGAAAATCCTCTACGAAGGCCCGGAGCCCGGCACCTTGGTGCAGTATTTCAAGGACGACGCAACCGCCTACAACGCCCAGAAGCATGAGGTGATCGACGGCAAGGGCGTGCTGAACAACCGCCTGTCGGAGTTCTTCATGGACGGGCTGGGCGCGGTCGGGGTGCCGACCCATTTCATCCGCCGCATCAACATGCGCGAGCAGCTGATCCGCTCGGTCGAGATCATTCCGCTGGAGGTCGTCGTGCGGAACCGCGCGGCGGGCTCCATGAGCAAGCGCTTCGGCCTAGAAGAAGGCTCGGCGCTGCCCCGGCCAATTGTGGAGTTCTACTACAAGGACGACAAGCTGGGCGACCCGCTGGTCACCGAGGAACACGCGATCGCCTTCGGCTGGGCCAGTCAGCAGGACTTGGACGACATGGTGGCGCTGGCGCTGCGGGTGAACGATTTCCTCACCGGGGTCTTCATGGCGGTCGGCATCCAGCTGATCGACTTCAAGATCGAGATCGGGCGGATCTGGGAGAACGATTACCAGCGCCTGATCGTGGCCGACGAGATCAGCCCCGACAGCTGCCGCCTGTGGGACATGAAATCCGGCGAGAAGCTCGACAAGGACGTGTTCCGCCACGATCTGGGCAACCTTGCCGATGCCTATACCGAGGTCGCGAAGCGGCTCGGCGTCATGCCGAAGACCGCGACCCCGATGGCCAAGCCGACCCTGATCAACTGAGCACCGGAGGCGTGAGGCCATGAAGGCGCGCGTGCACGTCATGCTGAAGAAGGGGGTGCTCGATCCGCAGGGCGAGGCGGTGCGCCACGCGCTCGGCTCGCTCGGCTTTGCCGGCGTCGAGGGCGTGCGGCAGGGCAAGGTGATAGAGCTGGATCTGGCGGGCGACGATCCCGGCGCGGCCGAGGCCGAGGTGGCGCGCATGTGCGAGGCGCTTCTGGCCAACACGGTGATCGAGAGCTACCGCATCGAGGTGGACTGATGCGGGCGGCGGTTGTCGTCTTTCCCGGCTCGAACTGCGACCGCGACCTTGCGGCGGCCCTTCGGCTGGTCACCGGCACCGCGCCGGCGATGGTCTGGCACCGCGAGACATCGCTGCCTGCGGGTACGGATCTGGTGGGCCTGCCGGGCGGCTTCAGCTATGGCGATTACCTGCGCTGCGGCGCCATCGCGGCCCGGTCGCCGGTCTGCGCCGCCGTCGCCGCCTTCGCGAGGCGCGGCGGGCCTGTCCTGGGCATCTGCAACGGCTTTCAGGTTCTCTGCGAGATGGGCCTGCTTCCGGGTGCCCTGATGCGCAATGCCGGGCTGAAGTTCGTCTGCCGCCAGGTGCGGCTGCTGGCGGGCGAGGGCGCCGGCGCCTGGATGGCGGGGGTCGCGCCCGGCGCGGCGCTGACCCTGCCTGTGGCGCATCACGACGGCAATTATGCCGCAGATGCCGCGGTGCTGGACAGGCTCGAGGGCGAGGGGCGCGTGGCCCTGCGCTATGCCGAGCCGGTCAACGGCTCGGCGCGCGACATCGCCGGCATCGTCTCGGCGAACCGGCGGGTGTTCGGGCTGATGCCGCATCCCGAGCGGGCGATCGAGGCGGCACAGGGCAATACCGACGGCCGGGCGATCGTCGCCGCGGCGGCGGCGCTGGCCGGCGCGGGCGACGCCGCCCTCGCAGGCGCATGACCGGCGGCGCCGGCCGGCATGGCCGCATAGCAGGTGACCGGCAGCCGCCCGTCGCGCTAGTCTGACCGGCATGGCCGCCAAACCACGCCAGCGCTCGGTCCCTCGTCTCGCCTTTCCCGGCTATGCCTGGGTCTTCCGGCTGTCGATCCTGGCGATCGTTCTGCTGGCGGGCGCCGTCACGTACGTGACCTTCCAGGTCCTGACGGAGCGCTATACCGCCGCCACGCGGACCCGCGCCGAGGTGCGCCAAGCCCTGTTCACCGGCAACCTCATCAGCGAGCTGCGCCGCCACTCCATCGTGCCGCTGCTCCTCTCGCGCGATCCCTTCCTCGTGGGCGCGCTGCAATCCGGCGACTTTACCCAGAGCACGCAACGCCTGATCGACTACCGCGACGAGATCGGCGCCGCGGGCCTGATGCTGCTGGATGCCGGCGGCCGGTCCGTCGCCGATACCGACCGGACCGAGCTTGGCACCACCTACCGGCAGGCGCCCTACTTCGTGAACGCCCTGCGCTCGAACGACACCGTCTTCACCACCGCCACGAACGACGTGGGCCGCGAGACGTTCCAGTATTCGCGCAAGGTCGAGGCGGCCGGCGCGGTGGTTGGGGTGATGGTGGTGCAGGTCGATCTCGGCAAGTACGAGACAAGCTGGGCCGGCATCTCGGAGGCGGTGATCGTCACCGACAGCGCGGGCCTTATCATCCTGTCGACCGAACCGCGCTGGCGCGGCCTGACCGAGGCCGAGGCCCTGGCGGACCAGCCCCCCCGCAACGCCATCGAACGGGCCCTCAAGGCGCGGGCGGACTGGACCACCACCCAGGACGACGCCTATATCCGGGGCTCTGCCGTCATGCGCAGCGAGACCCGCATTCCGTTCCAGGGCTGGAAGCTTGTGGGCTTCACCACCTTCGATCCGGTCCGCGAGCGGGTGAACACCGTTCTGGCCATCGAGGTGATGGTCTTCGCCCTTCTGGCCGCGGCGATCTTCTGGCTGACCTCACGGCAGGCGCAGCGCAGCAGCGAGGCGCTTCGGCGCGAAAGCCTGGAACTTCGTCAACTCAATCAGCGCTTGCAGCGGGAAATCGCCGAGCGGCAACGCGCCGAACGCAACCTCGAGGTTGCCGAACAGAGCCTCGCGCAATCCTCGAAACTGGCTGCCCTGGGCGAGATGGCGACAGCCGTGAGCCACGAGCTGAACCAGCCGCTGGCGGCGATGAAGACGTATCTGGCCGGCTCGCGATTGCTGTTGCAGCGGCGCAGGCCGGACGAGGCGCTCTCCTCGTTCCAACGGATCAACGACCTGATCGACCGCATGGCGACGATCACCCGGCAGCTGAAAAGCTATGCCCACAAAGGGGGGGAGGGCTTTCAGCGCGTCGATCTGCGTGACGCGGTGATGGCCTCCCTGGCGATGATGGAGCCGCAGTTGCGCAGCCGCAGCATCGCCATCACCCGCTCGCAGCCCGACGAGCCGGTGGTGGTCTCGGGCGATCGCATGCGGATCGAGCAGGTGATCGTGAACCTCTTGCGCAATGCCGTGGATGCCACAAGCCCCGTCGCAGACCCCCAGATCGAGGTGCTGCTTTCGATCGGCGGAACGGCGGTTCTGACGGTGCGGGACAACGGCAGCGGGATCGACGATCTGGACGCCCTCTTCGAACCCTTCTACACCACCAAGGCACCCGGAGACGGGGTTGGCCTGGGGCTTGCAATTTCAAGTGGCCTGGTTGCCGAGATGGGCGGCCGTCTGACGGCGCGCAATGGCCGCGACGGTGGTGCGGTCTTCGAAATGCAGCTTCCGCTCGAGGGCGAGGAGAGCATCGCAGCGGAGTGAATGAATTTGGGCGAAGACATTAGGATCGCGATCGTCGACGACGAGCTCGACATGCGCCAGTCGATCAGCCAGTGGCTGGCCCTATCGGGGTTCAAGACGGAAACTTACGGCAGCGCCCGCGACGCGCTGACCAGCGTCAAGCCGGGCTATCCGGGCATCGTGATGACCGACATCAAGATGCCCGGGATGGACGGGATGGCGTTTCTCAAGCGCCTGATGCATCTCGACAGCGCCCTGCCGGTGATCCTGATCACCGGGCATGGCGACGTGCCGATGGCGGTCGAGGCGATGCGCATCGGGGCCTACGATTTCCTCGAGAAGCCCTTCGACCCCGACCGGATGAGCGAGATCGCCCGACGCGCCGTGGCGACGCGGCGGCAAACGCTCGACAACCGCGCCCTGCGCAACGAGCTGGCGGACGAGACCTCGGCCATCAGCCGTCTGGCCGGAGACAGCCCGGCCATGATGCAGCTGCGCGCGGATATCGTCGATATGGGTCAGGCCGAGGGCAACGTGCTGATCCAGGGCGAGACCGGCACGGGCAAGACCCTGGTGGCCCACGCCCTGCACGCCGTTGGGCCGCGTGCGGCGCGGCCGCTCATCCGCGTGTCTTCGGCGGGGCTCAACGCGGCCTCGCAATGCGCCCTGCTCTTCGGCGCGGCGGGCGAGGCGCCCGGTGCCCTGACGGATGCGCGGAGCGGAACCCTTGTGATCGAGGACATCGAGGATCTTCGCCCCGACGCGCAGGCTCGTCTGATCGCGGCGATCAGTGAAGATGCCGATCCGACGGCCCCGCGTGTGATCGTCATCTGCAACCTGCAGGATCCGACCCGCACCTGCGAGCAGATCCTGCGGACCGACCTCTTCCACAGGCTGTCGGGGCTTCGGTTGCAATTGCCGCCGCTGCGGGCCCGCGGAGACGACATCCTGCTTCTCTTCAGCGCCTACTGCCAGAGCTTCGCCGAGGAGTACGGCTGCGACGCGCCGAAGGTCAGCGCCCAGGAGGCCGCGCAACTGCTGCAGGCGCCCTGGCCCGGCAACATTCGCCAACTGATCAACGTGGCCGAACGTGCGCTGCTGCAGGTGCGCCGCGGTGATGCCTCCATCACTTCGCTGCTGATCGCCGACAACGAGGCGGTGCCGACGACGCTGACCGAAGAGGGCAAGCCGCTGAAGGAATACGTCGAGGCGTTCGAGCGAATGCTGATCGACAACACCATGCGCCGGCATCGCCGGATCCATCGCCCGGGTGATGGAGGAATTGTGCCTGCCGCGCCGTACATTGAACGAAAAAATGGCGAAGTATGGATTGACGCGCGCGGATTATCTGTAGCGCGGCAACGCCTGAAGTCGAAAGGGCATTGTAAAAGACATACCGAACGGTTTACCTGACTGCGTCGGATCTTTTCCCGGCGTCAAATTTCCCCGCTGCGCAATGCCCCAATCGGGCGGCCAGGTGCCGAAACGTTCGGTGTCGCGGCGCGGCGGTCGAAATGGGTCCTGTTGCGGGCCCAACGAACTGGTTCTGTCCTGCGCGGAACGCAGCCGGATCCTTGCAAACGGTCGCCCTGTGCGGATGGGCGCCCACTGAACGGGTGCCCCGCCGGGGCGCCGAGGTAAACGCGATGGACGTCGACGCAGTCAGCGCAAGGCACCGGGCGGGCGAAGGCTCCGCTCCCTTGTCGTCGGCCGCCGCTCCATCCCCCCAGACAAGTCACCGTGCAGCGCCGCCACCCGGGTTTGCCCGGGCCGCGCCCCGCCGGTGCGAAGAGACTTCATGCCCAACAAGATGCTCATCGACGCCACCCATGCGGAGGAAACCCGCGTGGTCGTGGTGGACGGCAACAAGGTCGAGGAATTCGACTTTGAGTCCGAGAACAAGCGGCAGCTCGCCGGAAACATCTATCTCGCCAAGGTAACCCGGGTCGAACCGTCGCTTCAGGCGGCGTTCATCGACTACGGCGGCAATCGCCACGGCTTCCTCGCCTTCTCCGAGGTCCACCCGGACTATTACCAGATCCCGGTCGCCGACCGTCAGGCGCTGATGGCCGAGGAACGCGCCTATGCCGAGCAGATGCGCGCCGAGGAGGCCGAGGATCCCGCGGACCAGGCGCAGGACGGCGAGGCAGGTGCGGAAGAGCGCCCGTCGCCCCGCCGCCGCACGCGCAGCCGAAGCCGCGCCGCGAAGGTGGAGAGCGACGATGCCGTGGTCGCGGTGGACGCGGCACAGACGGCGCCTGCCGACGATCCGTCGAACGACATTCCCGGCATGGATGTGGTCGACCTGGCGGAGCACTCCGAGGATGACGAGGGCGAGGCCGCGCCGGCCGCGACCGATGTCCGGACCGGGGAAGCGGGCGATCCCGCGCCCGGTGCCTCCGAGGTCGCCAACAGCGATACGGCCGATCACGCCGATACGGCCTTGGAAGAGGTCGCCCCCCCCGCCGATGCCGCGCGCGGCCGCTCGCTGACCAGCGACGATTCCGGGCGCGACATGACCATCGAATCTGTCGCCGACGACGACAGCGCGGACGATATCCGCCCCGTACGCCGCCCGCGCGCGCGTCGCTACAAGATCCAGGAGGTCATCAAGGTCCGGCAGATCCTGCTCGTGCAGGTCGTCAAGGAAGAGCGCGGCAACAAGGGTGCGGCGCTGACCACCTACCTCTCGCTGGCCGGGCGCTATTGCGTGCTGATGCCCAACACCGCGCGTGGCGGCGGGATTTCCCGCAAGATCACCAACGCCGTCGACCGCAAGAAGCTCAAGCAGATCGCCACCGAGATCGACGTGCCCGATGGCGCCGGCCTGATCGTGCGAACGGCGGGAGCCAAGCGGACCAAGACCGAGATCAAGCGCGACTACGAGTATCTTCAGCGGCTGTGGGAGCAGATCCGCGAACTGACGCTGAAGTCCATCGCGCCGGCGAAGATCTATGCCGAGGGCGACCTGATCAAGCGGTCGATCCGCGATCTTTACAACCGCGAGATCGACGAGGTCTTCGTGGAGGGCGAGGCGGGCTATCGTACCGCCAAGGACTTCATGCGGATGATCATGCCCTCGCATGCCAAGAACGTGAAACCCTATACCGATCCGATGCCGCTCTTCGCGCGGCACCAGGTGGAAAGCTATCTGTCGGCGATGTTCAACCCGACGGTGAAGCTGAGGTCGGGTGGCTACATCGTGATCGGCGTGACCGAGGCGCTGGTGGCGATCGACGTCAATTCCGGCAAGGCGACCAAGGAAGCCTCGATCGAGGATACCGCGCTGAAGACCAACATGGAGGCCGCCGAGGAGGTCGCCCGCCAGCTGCGCCTGCGCGACCTGGCCGGCCTGATCGTGATCGACTTCATCGACATGGACGACCGGCGCAACAACGCCAAGGTCGAGAAGCTGTTCAAGGACAAGCTGAAGACCGACCGCGCGCGCATCCAGGTGGGTCGGATCAGCGGCTTCGGGCTGCTGGAGATGAGCCGCCAGCGGCTGCGCCCCGGCATGATCGAGGCCACCACGCAGCCCTGCCATGCCTGCCACGGCACCGGGCTTATCCGGTCGGACGACAGCCTCGCGCTGTCGATCCTGCGGCAGCTGGAAGAGGAAGGCACGCGCGGACGGTCGAGCGAGGTGCTGGTGAGGGCGCCCATCGGCATCGCCAACTACCTTCTGAACTACAAGCGTGAGCATGTGGCGGCGATCGAGGCGCGGTATGGCCTGTCGATCCGCGTCGATGCCGACCCGACGCTGGTGAGCCCCGATTTCGGGATCGAGAAGTTCAAGACCGCGACCCGAAAGGTCGAGCTGGCCCCGGTTGTCAGCGGCAACGCCTCGATGATGTCCCCGAGGACGAGGCCGACGAACTCATCGTCGATCCGGTCGAGGAGGAAGAGGCCGAGGCGCAGGCAGAGGCGCCCGCCGAGACCGCGGTTGAGCAGAGCCGCGAAGAGCGGTCGGACCGGGTCGAGGCGTCCGACGGCGACGAAGGGCGGCCGAAGAAGCGCCGGCGCCGGCGTCGTCGGCGCAAGGGCGGCGGTGACGCCTCCGAGGGCGGTGCCGAGGGGGAGGCGCGCAGCGCCGACCGCAACGGCGAAGCGCAGCACTCCGATGGGGAGGGGGACGATCCCCGGCCGAGCGAGGCAGCCCTGGCGGCCGGGCAGGAGTTCCCGCAGGAGGCGCCGGCGCCCCTGCCCGTGGGCCCCGAAGGCGAAACGCAAGCCGACATCGTGGCCGAAGACGTCGCCGGAGAACGGACTACCCTCCTCGACGCGCCCTCCGTCACGTTGCAGAACGGCGCGTTCGATGAGCCAGCTCACCGCCGATCTCGGCGATGTGCCCGTGCCGGAGGAGCCCTCGCAGGCCGGGGGCGAGCAGCTGGTCGCATCCGCGAACGGTGCGATGTCGGCCGAGCCCGGCCCCGCGCCTGAGGCCGGCAAAAGCGAACCCGACGCGCCGCGCACGGGCGGATTGAGCCCGGCCGATTACGTGACCGGCGAGGCCGGGAACGGGCAGGCGGCAGAGCCGCAGACCGAGGAGCCGCCAGCCGAGAACGTGACCCCGGCGCCTGAGACGGTGCCGGAGCCCGCGAAGCCGAAGCGGCGGGGCTGGTGGTCTCTTTGAGTCTCGGCACGGCCCGGCCGGCGCATCAGCCGGCCGGCCCGCCCTTGCGGATCACGAAGCGCATGGGGCTGGCCGCGGTCTCCGACACTTCCAGTGTGTGGCCGGCCTCCGCGCAATAGTGTGGAATGTCGATCACCGCTGCCGGATCGTCCGCCAGAACGCAAAGCCGGCTGCCTGCCGCCATGCCCTTCAGCCGCTTGCGCGCCTTCAGAACGGGCAGGGGGCAAGGCAGGCCGGTGGCATCGAGCGTGTCGTCAGGGGTCATGCGCAGATCCTAGGGCCGTTCCGGGACGCGCGCCATGCCCGGCATGCCGCACGGGCTGCCGTGTACCCGCACCGCACTTGTGGCCCACAGCGGCATGGCATGGTGACCCGACAAATCCGGACGGGGCGGGGGTAGTTCATGCACCCCGCCGGCGGCCCACGGCGGCACGTCGTTGTGACGCCTCACCCCCCGTGACGCCGCACCGCGGCCGCGATATGGCAAAGGCATGTTCGGGTTCGAGATCATCGACGCACCGCTGCTGATGGCAGCCTTTATCGCGCTGCTGGCGGGGGTGTTCTCGTTCGCGTCGCCCTGCGTGCTTCCCATCGTTCCGCCCTATCTCGCCTACATGTCCGGCGTCTCGCTGGCCGAGATCGGCGACCGGGGGCGCGGCCAGCGCCGGGCGGTCACCGCGGCGCTGTTCTTCGTGCTGGGCCTCTCGACCGTGTTCCTGCTGCTCGGCTTCACCGCATCGGTCTTCGGTGCGTTCTTCCTGCAGAACCAGACCCTCTTCGCGCGCGCCTCCGGGCTGGTGGTCATCGTCTTCGGGCTGCACTTCCTTGGCGTCTTCCGCATTCCGATCCTTGACCGCGAGGCGCGGCTGGATGCCGGGGATCGCGGCGGCTCGGCCTTCGGCGCCTATATCCTGGGTCTCGCCTTCGCCTTCGGATGGACCCCCTGCATCGGCCCGCAGCTCGGCATGATCCTGTCGATGGCGGCGTCCGAAGCCTCCGTCTCGCGCGGCACCGCGCTGCTTGGGGTCTATGCGGCGGGGCTCGGCATCCCGTTCCTCCTGGCGGCGATCTTCATGCAGCGCATGGTCGGCGTGATGAGCTGGATGAAGCGGCATATGGTGGCCATCGAACGATCGATGGGCGCCTTGCTGCTGATCGTCGGCGTCGCTCTGCTGACCGGGGCGTTCACGACCTTCTCGTGGTGGCTGCTGGAGCGGTTTCCGGCCCTGGCGCTCGTCGGCTGACAGCGCCATCCCGCACCGGGAAATGCCGGGCCATGAAAGCTGCGAGCCACGGCTCCGGCTGAAGGCCGTCCGGCAGGGCGAAACGCTTGGTCTTCCAGCCGGTCGAGGTGCCCCGGCAATGCAGCAGCCGCGCGCCCTTGGTGTTGGTGGCGATGTTCTGCAGGATGCCGCCGATCTGGTGGACCGCCCAGCCGAAGCGGCTCATGCCCTTGCCGGGCACCAGGCACCATTTCCGATTGCACTTGCGATCCGGCCGGGTGCGGAAACCATGCGACCCCTGATCGGCCGGCAGTCCGGCGGCAGGATCGGGAAAGATCCATCGCCCCTGGATCGTGACCATCCCGCCCAGCCGCGCCCGGGCCAGGTCGAACACGCGCGGCGCACCGTCGGGCCGGACGACGATCTCGTCGATGTCGATGCTCAGGACCGCGCCCGCCCGGGCAAGCGCATCGGCCCGGGCGATGTTCAGCATGGCGGTCTGGAAGAAGCGCGGGCTGACCTCCATCGGGCGGCCCTTGTCGCTGGGGCCATAGGGGAAGGGAGCGGAGAGGATGGCGGCCGCTTCGATCCCCGGCACCGCCGAAAGGGTCGCGGCCAGCTCGGCGATCCCGTAATCGGTCGAGCCGTTGTCGAACAGCACGACCCCGCGCGCGCCGTGCTCGGCGGCGTGATAGCGCGCCCAATCGGCGATCCAGTGCAGCGCGTTGTTCTTGTTGACCGCCAGCAGGCAGTCCAGCCCCGCGAACCGTTCGGCAAGCGATTGGCGCGGGGCGATCTCATACCTTTCCCCGCCAACCTCGACCGTCACCGGGCCCTCGCCCCCCGCGAAGGTGATCTGCTCGCAGCGCAGCCATTTGCGGCGACGCAGGCGTTGCACCGGCTTGCCGCCTACCTTCAGGCCGGCGCGGAAGGGCGCCCAGAGGTTCAGGAAGCGTGGCGCGGTGATGATGAGGCGGGACCCGCCTGGGTCACGCACGCAATCGTACAGAAGCGTCCGGTCATCGTACCGTTCGAGGTAATGCGCGCTGCGCCGGGCGGCGGGGCGCACGTGATCGCGGCGCAGATCGCAGGCCTCCCGAAGGATGAGGCCGGGCAGATCGTCTGTTCCCGTCTCGGTCATGGCTCGCCCGTCCGCCGCTTCAAGGTCTGGGAGGGGTAGCCCAGCCGCCAGGGCGGCTCCAGCGGATACGGTCAGCCGCCGTGCGCCCCAATTCCACGCTGGGCGTCCCGCGCCTCGAGCTCCCGCCTCTGGTAGTCGCGCAAGACGTGCAGCCGGATTGCGGTGGCAAGCCCGGTCGCCGGAATCCCGGCGGCGTCGTGCAGCCGCGCGGTATCGAGCTCTGCGGCAAGGGCACTGACGGAGCGCCCTTCGCGCGCGGCGATCTGGCGGAAGGCCTGCCAGAACTCATCTTCAAGGCTGACGCTGGTGGCATGGCCGCGCAGCGTCAGGGAGCGTTTGCGCGGCCGGTCTGTCACGACCCGCCCGGCGGCTCTTCGCGGTCGATGCGGTGCGCCTCCAGCCGCGCGACCGACCGGGAGGCGCTGGCCGCATCACGCGCGACCTCGGCCTTCGTTCGCCCGAAGCGTGCGGCGTTGGCATCGGCCTCGGCCCGGTTGCCGGCGCGCGTCTTGGCCTTGCGGGCCGCGCTGAGGGAGATGGGACGCTTGGCCATCGGTTCCTCAGAGGGCCGCAGCGAACGTGTCGCAATCCTGGGGATTGCCGGTCCGATAGCCGTTGTAGAACCATTCCTGCCGCTGGGCGCTGCTGCCGTGGGTGAAGCTGTCGGGCACCACCACCCCTTGCGCGGCGCGCTGCAGGGCGTCGTCGCCGATGGCGGCGGCTGTCGCCAGCGCCTCGTCGATGTCGCCGTCGTCCAGAACGCCGAAGCGCTCGCCGATGGCGCGCGACCAGACCCCGGCATAGCAATCCGCCTGCAGCTCGATCCGCACCGAAAGCGCGTTGCTCTCGCGCTCCGATCCGCGGGCGCGGGCCTGATTGACCTCGCTCAGCGTGCCGAGCTGGTTCTGCACGTGGTGGGCCACCTCGTGGGCAATCACGTAGGCTTTCGCAAAATCGCCGCGCGCGCCCATCCGCTGCTCCAGCACGCGAAAGAAATCCATGTCGAGGAAAATCCGCTGGTCGCCCGGGCAGTAGAACGGGCCCGATGCCGCGCTGGCGGCGCCGCAGGCCGAACTGGTGCGACCGCTGAAGAGCACAAGCTCCGGCTCCCGGTATTGCAGCCCGGATTGCTGGAAGATGTCGCCCCAGACGGCTTCGGTATCGCGCAGGACGACGGCCACGAACTCTTCGTTCTCATCGTCGATAGAGTTGGGGCCGGTGACCTCCTGCGAGGGCGCGACCCCGCCGCCTTCGAGCAGCCCCAGGATCGGCCGCACGTCGATGCCAAGGAAAAACCCGACGACGACGATGACCAGCGTGCCGAGCCCGCCGATGCCAAGCGCCGCGCCGCCGCCCCGGCGCCCGCGCCTGTCCTGAATGTTGCGGCTTGTGCCGCGTCCGCGCCATTGCATGCCGTCTCTCCTCCGCGGTCGCCCGAGGTCAAGCCTTCGGGCCGACCATCTGTTCCGGCCGCACCACCTTGTCGAAGGTCGCCTCGTCGACGAAGCCCAGGGCCACGGCCTCCTGCCGCAGGGTGGTGCCGTTGCGATGCGCCGTCTTGGCGACTTTCGTGGCGTTGTCGTAGCCGATGGTGGGCGCCAGCGCCGTCACCAGCATCAGGCTTTCACGCATCAGCTTGTCGATGCGGGCCTCGTCGGCGCGCAGGCCATCCACCAGATTGTCGGTGAAGGCCGAGGCCGCGTCGCCGAGCAGCTGCATGGATTGCAGCACGTTGTAGGCCATCATCGGCTTGTAGACGTTCAGCTCGAAATGCCCCTGGCTGCCGGCAAAACCCACGGCCGCGTCGTTGCCCATGACCTGCGCGCAGACCTGGGTCAGCGCTTCGCACTGGGTGGGGTTCACCTTTCCCGGCATGATCGAGCTGCCCGGCTCGTTCTCGGGCAGGATCAGTTCGCCCAGCCCGCAGCGGGGACCCGAGCCGAGGAAGCGGATGTCGTTGGCGATCTTGAAGAGGCTGGCGGCGACGACCTTCAGCGCGCCCGACATCTCGACCATGGCATCGTGGGCGGCCAGCGCCTCGAACTTGTTCGGCGCGGTCACGAAGGGCAGGCCGGTGATCTCGGCCATGTTGGCGGCGACCTTCTCGGCCCAGCCCGGCGCGGTGTTCAGCCCCGTGCCCACCGCCGTGCCGCCCTGCGCCAGCTCGTTGATCGCCTCCAGCGCGTGACGGATGCGGCGGACCCCCATCGCCACCTGATGTGCATAGCCGCCAAATTCCTGTCCCAGGGTCAGCGGCGTCGCGTCCTGCGTGTGGGTGCGGCCGATCTTGATGATCCCGTCCCATTCCGCTGCCTTGGCCTCAAGGGCCGCGTGCAGCTTTTCGAGCCCCGGAAGGGTCACGTCGCGCGCGGTCATCGCGACGGCGATGTGCATCGCGGTGGGGAAGGTATCGTTCGAGGACTGGCCCATGTTGACATGGTCGTTCGGATGCACCGGGTCCTTCGATCCGATGGTGCCGCCGAGGATCTCGATGGCGCGGTTGGCGATCACCTCGTTGGCGTTCATGTTCGACTGGGTGCCGGAGCCCGTCTGCCAGACGACCAGCGGGAAATGCGCGTCGAGTGTGCCGTCGATCACCTCGCCGGCGGCCGCCACCATCGCCTCGCCCAAGCGGGCGTCGAGCTTGCCGCTGGCCATGTTCGCCTGGGCGCAGGCCTTCTTGACGACGCCGAGCGCCCGGACGATCGCTACCGGCTGGCGTTCCCACCCGATCGGAAAGTTGATCAGGCTTCGCTGCGTCTGGGCACCCCAATAGCGGTTCTGGGGCACCTCCAGCGGGCCGAAGCTGTCCGTCTCGGTCCGTGTGCCGGTATCGCTCATGTCGGGGGCCTCCTCGCTTGCCGCAGACCGTCCATAGCGTCTGGCGCGGCGGCGGCCAAGCCGGGGCGTGTGCGCGGGCCGGGCTACTTGCGGAAGCTGTCGAGGCTCACCACCTCGGCGGGGCGTTTGGCCGCCTCTTCCGTGGGCACGTCTTCGGCCATGGGCGCTTCGGCACCGCCGGCGTCAGAGGGCGCGGGAAGCTGGGCCACGGGTGCCCCCTCCTCCTCATCGCGGCTTTGCGTCTCGAAGCGCAGGCCGAACTCTACCGAAGGGTCCACGAAGGTGCGGATCGCGTCGAACGGGATGTAGAGCGGCTCGGGATTGTCGCCGAAGTTCAGGGTGACGGAGAAGCCGTCGTCGGTGACGGTCAGATCGGCGAACCAATGCTGGATCACCACCGTCATCTCCTCGGGATACCTGTCCGACAGCCAGTCGGCGATCTCCACGTCGGGGTGCAGCGTGTCGAAGGTAATGAAGAAGTGGTGCGCTCCCGGCAGGCCCTCCGCCACGACGCCATCCAGCACCTGGCGGATCAACGTGCGCATCGCGCGGTGCATGAGGTTGCCGTAGTCGATGCTGCGGGGCATGGGCGTTCCTCTCCGGGGCCGCTTCAGGTTTAGCGGAAGGGGGGTGGGGTTGAAAAGGGGGCACCCCCGTCAGCCTGGAAGCAGGGCGGCAAGACCGGCGCCGGCCCCGGCATTCACCGCCAGGACCAGGGGCAGCGGCAGCCGGAGCCCGATCAGCAGGCAGGCGGCAGATCCCGCGAGCAGGGTAGCCGAGAACTGGAAACTGAGGGGATCCGGGGAAATCACCGCAAGCGGCCCGGTCTCGACCCTTCCGACCCGGGCAAAGAAGACATGTGCCGCGAACCAGACCGAGAGGTTGAGGATCACGCCGACGACCGCAGCGGTGATCGCCCGCAACGCACCGGCGAGCCGCGGCTGCCGCGTGATCCGTTCGACGTAGGGGGCGCCGGCGAAGATCCACAGAAAGCACGGCACAAAGGTGACCCACAGCGCCACGGCCCCCGCCGCGAGCATCAGCCCGGCGCCGCCGAGGCCGGCCCCGGCCATCATGGCGACGAACTGGGTCACCAGGATCAGTGGGCCCGGAGTGGTCTCGGCCAGGCCGAGCGCATCCAGCATCTGCGCGGTGTCGATCCAGCCATAGCCCGTCACGACCTCCTGGGTCATGAAGGCCAGCACCGCATAGGCCCCGCCGAAAGTGACGATGGCGAGGCGCGAGAAGAAAAGCGCCACATCGAGGAGGAACTGTGCCTGCGCGGCCCAGAGCAGCGCCACGGGCGCGGCCCAGAGGCCGGCCCAGATGGCGATGGTCCGCCCTGTCGCGGCGGGGGCGGCCGGCGCTTCCGCAGGGGTCGCAGTGCCGCTGGACCGCAGGGCGCCGAAGAGCCCCGCCGCCGCGACGATCATCGGAAAGGGCAGGTTGAGGGCGAAGATGGCCAGGAATGACGCGCCGGCCAGCAGCCAGCCCTCGCGCCCCTTCAGGGCGCGCCGCCCGAGCTTTGACAGGGCCTGCAGGACCACCACCACCACGGTCGCCTTGACGCCAAGAAAGAGCGCCCGGACCAGCGGCAGATCGCCGGCCGCGGCATAGGCCAGCGCCAGCGCCGCGATCAGCGCGGCCCCCGGGAGCACGAAAAGCAGGCCGCCGATCAGGCCGCCGGGCACCCCGCGCAGGCGCCAGCCGGCATAGGTCGCCAGCTGCATCGCCTCGGGCCCGGGCAGGAGCATGCAGAAGCTCAGCGCGCCGAGGAACTTCTCTTCGCTGAGCCAAGGGCGCACTTCGACCAGCTCCTTGTGCATCAGGGCGATCTGCGCGGCAGGCCCCCCGAAAGAGAGAAGCCCGATCCGCCCGAACACGCGGGCCATCTGCCGCAAGGTGGGCGCGCTCAAGGCTGGCCCGCCGGTCGGATCGCAGGCGCTACCGGTATGGGGGTCGCGGGACCGACTGGCCGGCCAGCTCGGCCCTTGGCGGCGGCGGCGCGGAGCAGTCCGGAACGGTCGGGCGCGTCGGGCTGGACATGATCGGCGGCATGCTCGGCGAGGGCGCAGCCGCGCGGACCCGGATCGGCGCCATGGTCCTTCCATGCCCGCCGCAGGCCGCCCACGCCCCGGGCAGGCTCAAGCCCCGTGCGGCGAGAGACGACTATACCGGTTTCCGCTACACCTTCGGCGGCTCCCGCTTGCCGACGATCCAGGCGCACGGCCCCGGGCACCGGCCGTGGGTCTTCAGCGCCATCCTTTCGCGGACGCATGTCGCGCAGCTGGAGGATTTGCGGTTCGACGAGGGTTCGAGGGGGTGGACAGAGGGTCATCTTCGGCATCCCGTAAGGCGACAGCCAATGGATGCGAACATTGGGCACCTGCCTCACAGGGCGGTCGCAAGACCCCGATCGGCGCGTAGCACGGGCGCGCCCGGCCGGACAAGCGCGCAGGGTCAGAAGAGAGCGCGGCTGACCTCGCGCGCGATCTTCGCCTTGAGCGTCCTGGGGTAGTCCCGATGGCCCCTTGCCGTCATCACGAAGCCGTCCGAAGTGATGACCTGTCGGCGGTAGTAGGTGGTGATCGACAGGCCGACGGCTTCGATGGCGATCGCGTTGATCTGGATGCCTGCGCGTTCGGCGGCCCGGCGCGCATGGGCGGGGGGCGTGCCGGCATTGTCCTGCCCGTCGCCCGAGATGTCGATCACCCGGCGCAGGCAGTCGGAGACGGGGCCGAAGGCGGCGCCGGCGAAATCCATCGCGTCGCCCACGGCGGTGTTCGAAACGGCGAAGGCACGGGGAAGCGCCCCCGCCGCCTCGGCGAAGGCGGCAACCTCGGCGGCGTTGGTCATGCGTGTCCAGGGAAGCGAGACCTGCTGCCGTTCGACGCCAGACCATTGCACGACGCTGAGCGCCACCTGCCCCTGGACCAGCGCATCGGCGATATCGGGGTCGCGCAGGGCGGTGCGCATGCCCTGCGTCTGCAGCCGGTATTCCGCCGCATCGATGGAGCGCGAGACGTCGATCGCCAGAAGCAGCGCGGTGTCGCAGGCGATGGCGGGCGCGGCCAGAAGCCCGACGATTGCGGCCCGCGCGAGGCGGGCTAGGGCCAGGCAAAGTGCCCGCACAGGCAGCCCGGGGCCGCGTTCAAAGACCTTCATCGTTCAGAGGGTGGACCAACCACGATCCGGCTGACAACAGCGCCGCCGGGAATATGGCGGGAAACGGCCGCTCGCAGAGCAACTGCCCGTTTGCAGTGCGGTCCCTTCCTGCGGGCCCTAGCCGATCTTCTCGCCCGAGAGGCACACCATCAGGGTGGCCTCGGGCAGCAGGCCAAGCTGTTCGAAGAAGCTCAGGAAATCGAAATGGTTGTAGACCTCGACGATCTTTCCGTTGTCCACCCGCATCATGACCTGGCCTGTGGCTTCCACCGGCGCGCCGGATGTGGCGGACACGCTGCGAAGCCGCAACACCGCAGAGAGCCAATCGCCCGCCTCGAAGCTTTGCTCGATGGTGAACACGGGGTCGTCGACCAGCTCCAGCAGGGCCGGCACCACCGCCTTGAAGTCTTCCGGCGTGGCGCTGATCTGGGCCAGCAGACCGCTTTCCGCCGTATCGGGAGAGAACATTTCATCGATGGCGTCGGGATCCGCCTGGACCCAGACCCGATCGTACCAACGCTTCAAAAGTTCGAGATGAGACATGTTCACTTTCGGGCCGGGAGTTTGGCAGCGGCCGCGTTCACGCTGTCATGCATTCGTGAACCAAGTCTTACAATCCACCACAGTTCTCAAAGTATCGACCCAAGAGCGAGACGGACCGGGAAGAGCTGGGGGAAGTGCAGGCTTCTGTTGCCAGGTGCCTGCGAACCCCGCCTTACGCTGCTAGGCGCAAGGGCTTAAGTGTCGATGTTGCGAACAGCTTACGCTGCGAGCGCCACCGGAGCATGATTGTCATTGGCAATTATGCTGTTTCGGACCGATAACGGTGGTACCTCACCGAGCAAAAGCTAACCCCTTTAGACGTTCGTCGATCCTGTTTCGGCCCCCTCCGCCCCCAATGAAGGTGCTTGGTGGAGCCGCCGGGTACCGCCCCCGGGTCCGATCCGCTTATTACGGGCGCGTTTATCGCCATATCCCCGTTGCCGAGGCCCGACATACATACGCGCCCGGACGGCTTCGTTCAAGCGTCAGGGCTTGATGTAGGTGTATCCCTCCATCTGCAGCTTCGAGAGCTCGGCAACGCCCGAGGGCACGATATCGTCGTCCCAGACGTCGTACATGTCGTTCTCGTAGCTGATCTCGCGGCCCTGAAGGGTGTTGTTGCACACCTTGAAGCCGACGTTCTGGCCCTTGAGGCTGGCGATCTGCCCGCGCAGGCGCTCGTCGGCCTTCGCGTCCATCAGCAGCCCCAGCCCATTGCCGTGCACGACCACTTCCGCCTCGAGATTCTCGGCGCCCACGGCGTTGATGTGGTTCTGCAGGTTGGTCATGGCGGCGCGGTAGGCTCGGCCGTCCTCCCCGCCGTCGTAGTTGATGTGGTAGACGACCTTCTGCTTGCCGTAACCATCGGCCAGCACGGGCGCCGTGCCGGAGAAGGCCATCACGGCCAGCAAGGTCAGTAGTGTTGCGAAGCGTTTCATCCTCGGTTCCTCCCGATATTGACGTTCGGGCATGATCGCAGGAATCGCACGCGATCAAAGCGGCGATTTCACGGCCGGGCCTTGTGCAGGGCCGGAACCAGCTTAGAACGATTCCAGAAGAGGTGCAGCCATGCGGTCATTGTTCAGCAGCAGGAAGCGGTTCGCCGATCTCACGGATCGCGAGGTTCTGGGCCTCGCGATCTCTTCCGAGGAAGACGACGCGCAAATCTACCGTGGCTTCGCCGAGCACCTGCGCAGCGAATTCCCGGCCTCTGCGAAGGTCTTCGAGGGCATGGCCCAGGAGGAGGACGAGCATCGCCGGCGGTTGATCGCGCTTTTCGCCGAAAGGTTTGGTGGGGCGATCCCCCTTATCCGGCGCGAGCATGTGGCGGGGTTCTACGCCCGCAAGCCGGTGTGGCTCGCGAAGACACTGCCGCTGGAAGAGATCCGCGGCCTGGCCAGCCAGATGGAGCGGGATGCTGGGCGCTTCTATTCCCTCGCCGCCGGGCGGACGGGCGACCCCGCCACCCGGTCGCTGCTGGGCGATCTGGCCGCCGCCGAGGCCGGTCACGAGAAGCGGGCCGATGCGCTTGCGGCAGAGCATCTGACCGACGACGCCGTGACCTCGGAGGCTGCGGCGGAGAAGCGGCAGTTCCTGTTAACGTGGATCCAGCCGGGCCTCGCCGGGCTGATGGACGGATCGGTCTCTACCCTGGCGCCGATCTTCGCGGCGGCCTTCGCGACGCAGGATACCTGGGCGACTTTCCAGGTGGGGCTCGCGGCCTCGGTCGGGGCCGGCATCTCGATGGGCTTCACCGAGGCGGCGTCCGACGACGGCCAGCTCTCGGGCCGCGGTGCGGCGTGGAAGCGCGGCGTGGCGTCCGGCGTGATGACCACGATCGGGGGGCTGGGCCACGCCCTGCCGTACCTCATCCCGCATTTCTGGACGGCGACGACCATCGCGGCGCTGGTGGTCTTCGTGGAGCTCTGGGCGATCGCCTGGATCCAGAACAGGTACATGGACACACCGTTCTTCCGGGCGGCGCTTCAGGTCGTGGCCGGCGGCGCGCTCGTTCTCGCGGCGGGGGTGCTGATCGGGATGGGGTAGCGGCGAAGGGCTCGGCGCCGGTCGGCCGCCCCGGGATGCCCGGCGCGCGGTCGCGGTGCCGGCCCCCGGTTCCTTCACGAGAGCCCGGCCCCGGCCTTGACGATGGGCCGCACCCCCACAGGTTCTGCGGCAATCGCGCCGCATGACGGGCGCGTCTCAAATCCCCTGAGCCAGCCCCAGATGATCAAGATCCTCAACCTCGTCGCCATGGCCGCCACGATCGCCTTCGGGATGATCGGCTGGTTCTTTCCGGCCTACACGATGGGCGTTCTAGACCTGGCTCTGGTGCCCGGATCGACCCTTGGCCTGTCCGAGATCCGTGCCGCGAGCGGGGCGCTCTTCGTCGGGGTCGGCGTGGGGGCCTTGCTGCTGCGGAGCCCGACCGCGTTCTTCATGGTCGGCTGCGTCTATGCCGGCGCCGGCGTCGGGCGGCTGACTTCGATCCTGCTGGATGGGTCGGGCACCGGCACCAGCATCTCGTTCCTCCTCACCGAGGCCGTTCTGGCCGGGTTCCTCCTTTGGGCCAACAGAGAAGCGGCGGCGGCGCGCTTGGTGCGGTAAGCCGCCCACGCCATTCCCGGCGGCCCCAGTGGCGCGCTTGCCGGCGCGGCGTCCCTTTCAATTCCCTGGCCGATGGGTCACGAGTTGAACAACCATCGAAATCTCGGGGGAGGGGCGCGATGATCACGGCTTTGCTGGTCGAGAAGGACGAGGCGGGCCAGACCCACGCCGCCGTGCAGGAGCTTGCCGAAGACCGCCTGCCGGAGGGCGACGTCACGGTCGCCGTCGAGTTCTCGACGCTCAACTACAAGGACGGGCTGTGCATCGGGCCGGGCGGCGGCCTGGTGCGGGAGTATCCGCATGTGCCGGGCATCGATTTCGCCGGAACGGTCGAGGCGTCGGACGACCCCCGCTATGGCCCGGGCGACAAGGTGGTGCTGACCGGCTGGCGGGTGGGCGAAGCGCATTGGGGCGGCTACGCCACGAAGGCCCGGGTCAAGGCCGATTGGCTGGTGCCGCTGCCCGAGGGTCTGACGCCTCGGCAGGCCATGGCCATCGGCACGGCCGGCTTCACGGCGATGCTGGCCGTCATGGCGCTGGAGGATCACGGGCTGACCCCCGGCGGTGGCCCGGTGCTGGTGACCGGCGCGTCCGGCGGAGTGGGGTCGGTGGCGACGGCGATCCTGGCGAAGCTCGGGCACGAGGTGGCCGCCGTCACCGGGCGGCCGGAGGGGGCCGACTACCTCAAGGCGCTCGGGGCGACCACCATCGTCGCGCGGGAGGAGCTGAACGAGACGGTCAAGCGCCCGCTGGAGCGGGAAACCTGGGCCGGCGCCATCGACGCGGTCGGCGGCCCGATGCTGGCGCGCCTGCTGGGCCAGCTGAAATACGGCGGGTCGGCCGCGGCGGTGGGGCTTGCCGGAGGGGCCTCGCTGCCGGGCAGCGTCATTCCCTTCCTCCTCCGCGGCGTGAACCTGCTTGGCATCGACAGTGTCATGCGCCCTTATGACGACCGGGTGCGGGCGTGGACACGGCTGGCGCGGGATCTGCCGATGGACAAGCTCGACGACATGATCCGGCCCGCGACCCTTGCGGACTTGCCGGCCCTCGGGGCCGATATCCTGCGTGGGCAGGTCCGCGGCCGGGTCCTGGTCGACGTGAACGCTTGAGCCGGGGCGCGCCCGATGCGACGGGTGCGGGCTGGCAGCGGCCGCAGGGGCGGGCCGTGTCGAAGACGTTTTCTGAACTGCGGGGTCCCTCGGGCTCGGCCGACCGCGACGGGCGAAAAGAATGCGCGAGGGTGACGTGCCGTTCGGCCGCCCCGGCGACACGGCACGGAGACTGAATGGCTCTGCCGACCCTCGATCTGGAATTCGCCCGGGCCCATTTCCCGGCGTTCGCGGAGCCCTCTCTGCGCGACCATGCGTATTTCGACAGCGCCGGCGCGACCCCTGCCTGCCGATACGCGATCTGGCGGCTGACGCGGTTCTACAAGGAGCGCCTGGTGGCGCCCGACGCCCCGCATTCGGCCGCGGAGCAGGCAGCGGAAGAGGTCGCCGATGCCAGGGTGCGGCTGGCGCAGCTTCTGGGCGTGATGACCGACGAGGTCGCCTTCGGCCCGTCGACGGCGCAGAACGTCTACGTCCTGGCCAATGCCTTCAGCGAAATGCTGGCCCCCGGCGATGCCATCGTAATCACCGATCAGGATCACGAGGCCATCAGCGGCCCATGGCGCCGGCTGGCCGCCCACGGCATCGAGATCCGCGAATGGCGGATGGACCCGAGGGGCCGGCTCGACCCCGACGATCTGAAGGTGCTGCTCGATCCGTCCGTCCGCCTTGTCTGCCTGCCCCATGCGAGCGGCCTTCTGGGCCACGTCAATGATATCGGCGCCGTCGCGCGGCTGGCGCAGCGGGTCGGCGCGCTGACACTCGTCGACGGCGATGCGTATGCAGGGCACGGCCTGCCCAATCTCTCCGACATCCGCGCGGACATTTACCTGTTCTCCGGCCAGCTGGCCTTCGGGCCGCATCAGGGGATCATGATGATCCGCCGGGCCCTGGCGATGATGCTGCCGAACCAGAGTTCGGCCTTTCACGCGGACAGGCCGATCAAGCGGCTCAAGCCGACGGCGCCGGATCATCCCCAGATCGCCGCCTGCGCCGGGATCGTGGACTACATCGATGCCCTCTACACCCGGCATTTCACGGCCGGGCGGGACTTCAAGGGGCGCGCGGCGCAGGTGGGGCTGATGATGCGCGCGCATGAGGCGAAGGTGATCGGGCCGCTGGTGGAGGCACTGGAGCGCCGCCGGACCCTGAGGGTTCTGGGCGGTACCGAGATGCAAGGCCGCGTGCCTGTGGTTTCCCTCGCATTGGAAGTGCCGGGGGTGGAGGCCGCCCGGAGGCTGGGCCGCCGCGGGATCATGGCGGCCGGCGGGGCTTTCGGGGCGCCCCGGACGTTGCAGGCCCTCGGCGTCGATCCCGCCGTGGGCGTGCTGCGGCTGAGCCTCTCGCACTACACCAGCGCCGAAGAGGTTGACCGGTTGATCGAGGCCCTAGATGACATCCTTTGATGTGCAATGTTGAAATTTGGGTGGCGGCACAGGGATGAGCGAAGACGGCAAGTCGGCTGACGCCAACGGCAAGTCCGCCCCGGTCCTCTGGTGGGTTCGCCGCGACCTGCGGCTGGCGGACAACCCGGCCCTGCATGCCGCACTCTCGGCGGGTGCGCCGGTCATCCCGGTCTTCGTCCACGAAGAGGTCGTCACCGGCCTCGGCGCCGCGCCGCGCTGGCGCCTCGGGCTGGGCGTCGAGCGGTTCGCGCAGGCGCTGGAGGCGATCGGCAGCCGCCTGATCCTGCGCCGGGGCGACGCGCTGGACAGCCTCCATGCGCTGGCCGGGGAGACGGGGGCGCGCTGCGTCGTCTGGAGCCGCCTCTACGATCCAGACAATCGCCGGGTGTCCGAAACGGTGAAGGCCGGACTGGAGAAGGCCGGGCTGACCGTCAACAGCTGCCCCGGCCAGCTTCTTTTCGAGCCGTGGACCGTTGAGACCGGCAGCGGCGGGTATTACAAGGTCTTCACGCCGATGTGGAAGGCGGTGCGCGACAGGGCGCTCGAGGCCCCGCTGCCGGCCCCGCGGTCGCTCGAGGCTCCGGCCGACTGGCCCCGCTCGGACGATCTCGCCGATTGGCGGATGGGCGCCGCGATGGACCGTGGTGCCGCCATCGTGGCCCCGCATCTGAGGATCGGCGAATTGGCGGCGCGCGAGCGGCTCGACACTTTCATGGACGAGCGTGTCGACGATTACGCCACGGCACGGGACCGGCCGGACCTTCACGGCACCTCAAGCCTCAGCGAGAACCTGACGTACGGAGAGATCTCGCCGAGAACCTGCTGGCATGCAGGCCTGCATGCCCGCGAGAAGGGCCGCCGCGGCGCCGAGACCTTCGTGAAGGAGCTGGTCTGGCGCGAGTTCGCCTATCACCTCGCCTATCACACGCCGCGCCTGACCAGCGGCAACTGGCGCCAGGAGTGGGACGCCTTCCCCTGGAACGAGGATCGCGACACGCCCGAGGTGGCGGCGTGGACGCAAGGCCGCACCGGCGTTCCGTTCGTGGATGCGGCCATGCGCGAGCTCTATGTGACCGGCACGATGCATAACCGCGCCCGGATGATCGTGGCCTCCTATCTGACCAAGCACCTGATGTCGCACTGGAAAGTAGGGGCCGACTGGTTCGCCGAGCATCTGGTGGACTGGGACCCGGCCTCGAACGCCCTCGGCTGGCAATGGGCGGCGGGGTCGGGGCCCGACGCCGCGCCCTACTTCCGCGTCTTCAACCCCGTCACGCAGCGCGAGAAGTTCGACCCGCAGCGCGCCTACGTCGATGCCTGGATCGCCGAGGGAAGAGCCGATCCATCCCCGTTGGCCTGCGCCTACTTCGAAGCCATTCCGCGGCGGTGGAACCTCTCGCCGCGAAACCCTTACCCCCCGCCTCTCGTTGCTTTGGCCGAGGGCCGCGAACGGGCCCTGAAAGCCTATCGGGAGCGGGACTTCTGATCGTCGGACGCCGCGAAGGCGCTTGCCGACGGAAGGGTCTGCGGTACATGAGCAGTGAACGGGAATTGGGGATGTGATGACGCCGCTGACAAGTGCCGAGGGGCAGAGCAATCTGCCGCGATTTTTCACCCAGGTTTTCGCTCAGGCCAGCTCCATCGAGAATGGTCGCCTCGACATCGCACTGCCCGACGGGCGGCTGTTTCGTGCACAGGGCGCGGGGGCGGGGCCTGTGGCCCATGTCGATGTGCACAACGCCGATCTTTTCGCGCGCCTGGTGCGCGACGGCGATGTGGGCTTTGCCGAGGCCTACATGGATGGCTGGTGGTCATCCCCCGATCTTCAAGCCTTCATGGATCTCGTTCACACCCGCAACGACGCGATGCTGCACGGGTTTCCCGGCCTCACCATCGTGCGGGCCTTCGAACGGCTGCGGTTCTGGATGCAGCGCAACAGCAAGACGCAGGCCCCCCGCAACATCCAGCGTCATTACGATCTGGGAAACGAATTCTACGCGCAGTGGCTCGACGAGACGATGACGTATTCTTCGGCGCTGTTCCACAGCGGCCAGGAAAGCCTCGATACCGCTCAGATCGCGAAATACGCCGCCATGGTCGATCAGATGGAGGCGCATCCCGGCGAGCATGTGCTGGAGATCGGCTGCGGCTGGGGGGGGTTCGCGGAATACGCAGCGAGCAAGCGGGGATTGCGCGTCACCGGGCTGACGCTGAGCCGGGCCCAGCACGATTACGCCACCCGGCGGATCGCCAATGCGGGGCTTGCGGATCGCGTCGACATCAAGCTGCAGGACTACCGCGACGAGCGCGGCATCTACGACGGCATCGCCTCGATCGAGATGTTCGAGGCTGTGGGCGAGCGATACTGGCCGACCTATTTCGATACGGTGCGGACCCGCCTCAAGCCCGGCCGCCACGCCGCCTTGCAGATCATCACCGTGCAGGACCAGCGGTTTCAGCAATACCGCTCCAAGGTGGACTTCATACAGAAATACGTCTTCCCTGGCGGTATGCTGCCGAGCCCCGGTGCCTTGCGGCGGGAAGCCGAGAAGGCCGGCCTCAGCATGCTGCGCAGCATGGAGTTCGGCGACAGCTACAGCCAGACCTTGCGACGGTGGCACGACAGCTTCGCCGCGAAGTGGGATGTGATCGCGCATATGGGCTTCGACGAGCGGTTTCGCCGGATGTGGGAGTATTACCTGACCTCCTGCGCCGCGAGCTTCGCCACGGGCATCTGCAACGTCACCCAGGTCACCCTCCGCTCTCCGGGGCGCTGAGCGTGACGGGGCCGCGGCCGGCGCCTCGCCAGCACAGCTGATGCCGGGCCATTTCGCCTTCGGGGCGCTTGCCGCGCCGTCTTTGCTTCAGGCCGTTCTGGGCGAAGCGGCCGGGGCGGTTCCGGCATGGCTCGAAGGGCGGGCCGTGCAGGAACGTGGGCCCGGGTGCCTTCCGTCGCTGGCCGAAGGGACCGGACGGGTCGACGGGCTATTGCTCGAGGGACTGAGCGCTGAGGCCGAGAGGCGGCTGGCTTACTGGGCGACGGTCATGGGCGGCAGCGCAGAGCCGGTGGCCGCCAGCGTCGCTGAAGGCTCTGCGCGGCTGGCATTGGCACAGACCGGGGCCTTGGGCGACGAGCCTGCCGAGGCCCGCGATGGGGCCGGCGGCTGGGCCGAGCTCTGGGCGGAAGCCGCGGGCGAGATCCTCTCGTGCAGGGCAAGCGAGCCGGCGGAGCGGGTTGCAGCCCGCCTCAACTCCATCCTCTCCCGGGCCTGGACCAGGATCGCCGCGGCCCGGGCGCCGCTGCGCCCCTCCGCCTCGGGACTGATGCGCGGCGACATCGACGTGATCGAAGCCCGCCGCCCCTATTCGCAGTTCTTCGCCGTCGAGGAATACGATCTTACCCACCGGCGGTTCGACGGAAGCCGAAGCGCAAAGATGACGCGCGCGGTGTTCCTTTCGGCGGACGCGGTCACGGTGCTGCCCTACGACCCCGTGCGCGATACGGTGCTCCTGGTCGAGCAGATGCGCGTCGCACCCCTGGCCCGTGGCGACGGCTCGCCATGGCTGTTGGAGCCGGTGGCCGGACGGATCGAACCCGGCCACAGCCCCGAGGACACGGCGCGCAAGGAAACGCTCGAGGAGGCTGGCCTTACCCTCGGCCGGTTGTTTCCCGTAGGCGAGTATTATGCGTCCACCGGGTCCTTCACAGAATACATCCATTCGTATGTGGGCCTTGCCGACCTTCCGCCCGAGGCCGCGGGTCTAGGCGGTCTGGCCACCGAGCACGAGGATATCCGCGGATATGCAATGACGCGGGCGGCGATGATGGCGTTGCTCGCCGAAGGCGGCCTGCCCGACGGGCCGCTGCTGCTGACCGCCTGGTGGCTGGAGGCCAATCTGGACAGGGTGCGCGGGGCAGCCTGACGGCTTCGCGCCGCGGGGGGTACCAGCGCGCACGTCGCCGTGACGCCGCGGCCACCTCTGGTTGAAAGCCCACCGGGCGGGGCCTAAGCAGGGGCGGGCGGCAGAAGGGGCGAACGGCCATGACGATCCACAGCGACCTTGCGGCGGCGATCGGCGACACGCCCCTGATCCGCCTCAACGGGCCCTCGGAGGCGACGGGCTGCGAGATCCTTGGCAAGGCGGAGTTCATAAATCCGGGCCAGTCGGTCAAGGACCGCGCGGCCCTCTACATCATTCGCGATGCCGTGGCGCGCGGCGACCTGCGCCCGGGCGGCACGATCGTCGAGGGCACGGCAGGCAATACCGGGATCGGCCTGGCGCTGGTGGGCGCGTCGATGGGCTTCAAAACCGTGATCGTCATCCCCGAGACGCAGAGCCAGGAAAAGAAGGACATGATCCGCCTGGCCGGTGCCGAACTGGTGCAGGTTCCGGCCGCGCCTTACAGGAACCCCAACAACTACGTCCGGTATTCCGGGCGTCTGGCAGAGGCCCTTGCCCGGTCGGAGCCGAACGGGGCGATCTGGGCGAACCAGTTCGACAACACCGCCAACCGCCAGGCCCATGTGGAGACGACCGGCCCCGAGATCTGGCGCCAGACGGAGGGCCGTGTATCGGGCTTCGTCTGTGCGGTCGGCTCGGGGGGAACGCTGGCCGGGGTGGCCGAGGCCCTGCAGCCGCGCGGGGTGAAGATCGCGCTTGCCGATCCCGAAGGCGCCGCGCTTTACAGCTTCTACACGACCGGCGAGCTGATCTCTGAGGGCAGTTCGATCACCGAGGGAATCGGGCAGGGGCGCATCACCGCCAATCTCGAAGGTCTGACGCCGGAGTTCGCCTATCGGATCACCGATGCGGAGGCCGTTCGGATCGTTTTCGATCTGCTCCAGCAAGAGGGCCTCTGCCTCGGCGGCTCATCGGGGATCAACGTCGCCGGCGCCATGCGGATGGCGCGCGCGCTTGGCCCGGGCCATACCATCGTGACGATCCTGTGCGACTACGGCACGCGCTATCAGTCCAAGCTCTTCAACCCCGAGTTCCTGCGCAGCAAAGGTCTTCCCGTGCCTGTCTGGCTCGACGCGGGCTCCCGGCAGCTGCCGACAGTCTTCGAGGACGCGTGACCCCGGAAGGCTTCAAGGCAATGGCGCGGGCCCTGGCAGCGGTGCGGCGCATTTTTAAGGCGGTGGTGCTGATGCTCGCGCTCGCCCTTCCGGGATATGCGCAGGACGCCGGAGCGCCCGAGGGGCTCGATTACGGGATCTGGGCCGAGATGGTCGGGCGCGTCGACCGCGTTCTGGAAGCCGGCCGCGCCAACGACCAGACGCTGGAACGCCTGCGCGCCGATCTGACCGCCTACCGCGAGCGCTTCCTTCTGGCCGAGCAGACGAACGCCACCCGCATCGCGACCCTCAACCGCCAGATCGGCGCCCTTGGTGCGCCGCCGGCGGAGGGCGCGACCGAGCCCGCGGAGATCGCCGAGCGGCGCGCCGGGCTGGCCGCGGAGCTCAACGACGCCCGCGCGCCCGTGGTACGGGCCACCGAGGCCTATACCCAGGCCGACGGGCTGGTCCGCGAGATCGACGCCATCCTGCGCGAACGGCAGGCCAACGAGGTTCTGCGCCGGGTGCCGACGCCGCTGAACATTCTGAACTGGCCGCCGGTGGTCCGCGATCTGCGCGCGACCGTCAGTGCCGTGCCGCGCGAGGTCGCGCAGAAACTGGCGTACCCCGGCTCGCGGCAGGCCCTGCTGCCGAACCTGCCGGGCGCGCTTGGCCTGATGGCGGTGGGCCTGATCATCTTCCTGCGGACCCGAGCATGGTCGGACAGGATGGAATTGGCCCTGATGGGGGTCTCGCGGCCGAGCCTGAGGATGGCGGCCTCCGCAGTCGTACTAGTCGCGCAGCTCGTTCTGCCATGGATCGGCTTCGTCGCCTTTCTGGGAGCTCTGACGGCATCGGGCCTGCCCGGGCCGGCGATGCAGGCCCTCATCACGGCGATGCCGAAGGCGGCCGTGGTGCTGATCGTCGGCTACTGGCTGGTGCGTCGGCATCTGCCGGTGGTCGAACCGGAGAGCGGCTTCGTCGTGGCCGACACGGGAACGCGCGACGCTCTGCGATGGGCCTCGATCACCCTGGTTGTCGCCCTATCGGCCACGATCTTCGTCTCGGACGGGATGGAGAACCTCGGCGTCGCCGTGCTGACGCAGAGCTTTCTGTCCTATGCGATGGTCGTGCTGCTGGCGCTGGCCCTGTTTCGCCTTGGCCAGATCATCCGCCGTATCGGGCGCGGCCCCGCCGGACGGTTGGAGACGCCGGGCTTCGGAGACCGCGCGGCCGTGTTCCTTGGCGAGGCCTCGCGGATCATCGCGGTGTTCGGCGTGGGCGCCGGTGCCGCCGGCTACGTGAACCTTGCCTACGGCACCGTCGTTCCCGCCACCCTGACCCTGGCGCTGTTTGCGGCCGCGACGCTTCTGCAGCGGCTCTTTGCCCAGGTCTACGGCCTGGCCCGGACGGGGCGTGCCGCCGCGACCGACAGCCTCGTGCCGACCCTTGTCGGCGGCGTTCTGGGCCTTGTCGCGCTTCCGGTCCTGGCGCTGATCTGGGGAGCACGGATCACCGATCTGACCGAGGTGTGGGCGCGCATCCGCGAGGGCGTGATCCTGGGAGAGACCCGGGTCTCGCCCGGGGTGCTCTTCACGCTGATCCTCGTGTTCCTCGTCGGGTTCCTGCTGACCCGGATGGTGCAGAGCACCCTGCGCCAGACGGTGCTGCCGAAGACCTCGATGGACAAGGGCGCGCAGAACGCCATCGTCTCGGGCCTCGGCTATCTCGGGATATTCCTCGCGCTCGTGGTCTCGGTCACGGCGGCCGGCATCGATCTGTCGTCACTTGCGATCGTGGCCGGCGCGCTTTCGGTCGGCATCGGCTTCGGATTGCAGACCATCGTGTCGAATTTCGTCTCGGGCATCATCCTGCTCATCGAACGGCCCGTCAGCGAAGGCGACTGGATCGAGGTGGGCGGCCAGATGGGCTTCGTGCGGCGGATCGCGGTGCGGGCCACCGTGATCGAGACCTTCGACCGTACCGACGTGATCGTGCCGAATTCCGATCTGGTCTCGGGGCAGGTGACGAACTGGACGCGCGGCAACCTTGTGGGCCGGGTGATCGTGCCGGTGGGGGTGGCCTACGGCACCGATACGCGCCTGGTCGAGCGCATCCTGCGCGAGATCGCCGAAGCGCATCCGATGGTGGTGATCGCGCCGCCACCCTCAGTTCTGTTCATGGAGTTCGGAGCAGACAGCATGAACTTCGAGATCCGGGCGATCCTGCGTGACATCAATTTCATGCTGGTCGTCAAGTCCGAGATGAACCATGCGATCGCTGCCCGCTTTGCCGAGGAAGGGATCGAGATCCCCTTCGCGCAGCGCGACATCTGGCTGCGCAACCCCGAGGCGCTGCGCGGCGACCCGCCCGCGGTGGCCGCGCAGACGCCGGGCGCGCGCCCTACCGGTGATATCGCGAGCCTGCCTTCCACCGGCTGATCGTGGCAGAAAGCGCAATTGTATTAATGAATAATGAAACTTCCTTGCGCGCGGTGGCGTGGCTTGTCCGTTGCCGCCTGCCCTCGGGCTGTATCACAGTGTATTTGCAAGGAGAGAACGAATGAAGACCTATCGGATTGGGGTACTGGCCGTTGCGGCGCTGAGCCTTGCCAATGTGGCCACGGCGGCAACGCTGCCGCAGAACGCCATCGCCTACAGCCTCGGAGACGGCGGCCGCACGCTTGTCACCGTGGCATCGCCGGCGGGCGGCGCGGTCTCGGGGGTTGGGCTGACTTTCGCGGGTGGATTCGACGTTACCCTGGACGGGATCGCCTATCGCCCGAAGACGCGGCAGCTTTACGGCTATGACAACGCGGGCGCGACCATGTACGCGATCGACGTGGCCACCGGCGCTGCCACGGCCGTTGTCACCGAGCCCGGCGTCACCACCACAGATGCGCTCGGGCTGGACTTCAACAACGTTCTCGATGCCGCGCGGATCGTGACGGCGGCCGACGAGAACGTCGTGTTCTTTCCCAACAAGGTTCCGCCGACGCTGGAGCCGAAGACCCCGCTCTTCTACGGTATGGGCGACGCGAACGAAGGCAAGGATGCCATCGTCGCGATGAACGCGTATACCAACGCCGTGCCAAATCCGACCAGCACCCTGCAATATGCCATCGACAGCAATCTTGATACGCTGACCACGCTGGCCAACAATGCCGGCACGCTGACTACCGTGGGAGACCTCTTCTTCGGCGGCAATCCCTTCGACGTGGACACGATGGGCGGGTTCGACATCCTGTCGTTCTTCAGCGGCGACAATTCCGCCTATGCGCTGCTGACCGGATCGGCCGGTCAGAGCATCTATTCGGTACCTCTGATCGCGGACATGCAGGGACGGATCAATCTGGAGTTCGTTGCCAATGCCGGGCAGGGCTTCGGCGCGCTGAACAGCTTTGCCGTCGCCCCGGTGCCGGTGCCGCCCGCCTTCGGCCTGATGGTGCTCGCCCTCGGCGGGTTGGGCTTTCTGCGCCGCCGCAAGGCCGCGTAACGCTTCCCCCGTGCAGCCGCGCCGCTCCCTTCGCTTCGGAGCGGCGCATTTTGCAACGCAGGACCTTGATCGTGGGCCTGCGATGGCTATACGGGGCCGGTCGGAGAGGTGGCCGAGTGGTCGAAGGCGCACGCCTGGAAAGTGTGTAGGCGGGAGACCGTCTCCAGGGTTCGAATCCCTGTCTCTCCGCCACTTGCCCTCGCGAAAGCGTTCTCCCGATCCAGCTGCGGCCGGATTTTCTTGTTGTTTTCGAGGGTTATGCGGGTGGGGCTGTTAACCGGCCCCGGTTCTAGGAGGGACGAAAGCGGTCTCTCAAGGCCGATATTCTCCGGACCTGTTAACCGCCGCATATCCGGTGAACAGCCTCAAGTCCTTGCTTTTAAGTGATCTTTTTAGGTCTGTAACCCGCGCCATTTGGTAAATCCATCTGGATGGCGGATGGAACAGAGATCGAACGCTGCCCGCTGCACCGCAGTTCGGCTGTAGCTGGCGACCAATCTCGCCACAGCGGCCGTTCGTGCTTTGTGCTGATTCAACAGCGTGTTAGCATCATTAAAAAGTGTGAGGCGAGCAGTTGGCCCAGAAGTCAGACATCGAATGGACGGACGCGACGTGGAACCCGGTGACGGGCTGCACCAAGGTCGGTCCCGGTTGTGACAACTGCTATGCCGAGCGGTTCGCAGAGCGCTGGCGCGGAATTGCCGGGCACCCTTACGAGCAGGGCTTTGACCTGACACTCTGGGCGTCGAGACTGAAACAGCCCGCGCTCTGGAAGAAGCCGCGGATGATTTTCGTGAACTCGATGAGCGACCTTTTCCACAAGGACGTCGACCAAACGTTCGTCGACAAAGTGTTCGATGCCATTGAACAGGCAGATTGGCACGTCTACCAGGTGCTGACCAAGCGCAGTTCGCTCATGCGCAACTATGTCCGGAAGCGGTATGATGGAGAGGCGGTCCCCCGCCACATTTGGCTCGGCGTCTCGGTCGAGGACGCTGCGCACATGAGCCGGATCGAGCACTTGAAGCAGATCAACTCCGACGCACGCTTTATCTCGTTTGAGCCGCTACTCGGGCCGATCGGGGACGTCGACCTGCGGGGTGTCGCGTGGGCCATCGTCGGGGGGGAGAGTGGGCCTCGGGCGCGGCCCATGGACGAAAGCTGGGCTCGCCAGCTTCGAGACATCTGCGACCGTGACGACGTGGCGTTCTTCTTTAAGCAATGGGGCGGCGCCCGGCCGAAGTCGGGCGGGCGTCTACTCGACGGCGAAGAATGGAATGGCTTTCCCTGGCAGATCGTTCCAGAACTCAATTCTGAGCCAGCTGAGGGCATAAATCATTGTCGGAGAAATCTCTAAACAATTTCTCTTGGTCTGTCGGGCGTCCCCTTCCGAAAATCGAACAACACAGCGACCGGAAGCTTCAGGTCATTGAGGAGTACCTGCGGGTCTATTTCGATACTGTTGTCCGTGACCCTCGGATGGACAACCTAAATATAACGCTCATCGACGGATTTTGCGGTGGGGGGATGTATGACCGCAGTGGGGAGAAACGCCTAGGAAGTCCAATGGTCATATTGAAGGCCATCTTCGAGGCGGGCGTCAGGCTGAATGAGGGCCGCCAAAAACCTCTCTCCATCGATGCAGTCTACCACTTCGGTGATGAAAATCGCGAGCACGTGGATTTCCTTCGCCAAACCATTGTGGACAGCCAATTTCGCGACTTGCTGGGTAAGAGCATTGGGCTGCACCATAAGCAGTTTACAGAGTTGCTGCCCCTCGTGATCGCAGACATTAGACGTCGACAAAGGCAAGGGCGTGCGATCTTCGTTTTAGACCAGTTTGGTTACGCGGATGTTCCGATGTCGTCCATCCGAACGATATTTGACAATCTTCCAAAGGCCGAAGTGATCCTGACCTTCTCGATCGATGCGCTTCTGAACTACCTCCAAGGTGAAGGGGACCCAGCCCCCGTCGTTAGCCAGTTCGGTGCCACCGAGCCATTCTTGCGCATGTGGCAGGAGTGGAAGCTGAGTGGGCAGCCTGGCCGCGCAATGGCGCAGCGCGCGCTGATGGCACAGATGCATCGTTATTCGGGTGCGCGGTTTTTCACTCCATTCATGATGTTTTCAAGCAGTGATAATCGCCACATGATGATAGCCCACTTGTCCCAGAGTCAGACAGCGCGGGACAAGATGCTTTCGGTGCACTGGGCTCTGAAGAACACCTTTAGGCACATTGGTCGCGGGAGCCTATTTGAGCTCGGCTTTGATGCACGTCTAACTGCGGAAGAATCTCTGTTCGAGTTCGGTGAAATCGATCGGAGCAACATGCGACGTGAACTTGAGGAGGAATTGCCCAAGCAGATATTCGATTTGTCCGGCGGCGGGCCATTGGCCTTCGGAGAACTCTTGGTTTTGATCGGAAACAAGACCGCTGCGACCAATAAAGACATCACTCATACTCTTCAACGCTTGTCCGCAGCTCGCGAGATAGAGGTTCTACGCCCTCAAGGTGGGTTCGCGCGCCCCGGCGCTGTCATTCGCCCTGGCGACCAACTGCGCATCGCACGACAGCTCAAGCTTTTCGGCCTGCACTGACTGCTACCCAAGCCGGAACGCAGGCCTTGGAAGCATCCGAACGGCGAGACCGATCGAAAAAATCGCGTCGTGGCGCAGCAGGTCGTCCACCGATCTGCTTTCATCGATGCTGCGACGATCAAGATTGCTGCCGTCATCGACATGCCGGAAATGCGACAATGGTTTTCGCAGCGCCATCATGCGACGGAGGTCGGTGACGTCGTCATCAGAGATTACCTCGCGGTCTCGGCAGCGGCGGAGGGTGTCGGCGAACTGGATGCGATCCGGAATGGCATCGACCAGAAGCCCGGCGTGAAGATACGCCGCCAGCAAATGCTCCACGAGCCCCTGACGCAGCAGGATCGTCGCCACATAATTGCCGTGCACGAACGACGAGCGCGCTTCGACCCAAGCGTGATAGGCCGCATGTCCACCGAAAATCATCGTCCCGGATCGCTCCATCTGGCCGCCCAGATCGGTCAGCATCCGGAAACGGCCGACCTTCCCTGGCAGGTCGTCATGAAGGTCGGCCAGCAGATGACGGACGGCGTCCAGATCCGAAAGGTCCGATAGCAGATCGGGCTGATCGTCCCGGCTCACAGTCACGCGGCCTTCGCTCCACCGTCGAAGATCTCGTGCAGCATGGCCGGAATCAGGGCCTCTATATCCTGCGCAGTGCTGGCACGAATGGTGCGGGCTTCGCGGGCCTTTGCTTGGAGGCGGTCAAACCATTGCTGTTGACCAATCGGTGGGGTCGGAACAGTGATTGCCTCCAACGCTCCTTGGCCCAGAGTGCGGTTCCTGTCGGCACTCCCGGGCGATGCGGATTGGACCTTTCCGAGACCCTCAGAGGTCTGGAGGTAAAACCAGATGAAATCGGCGGTCGCGAGCCCTTCGGTGGGAACGCATGTCAGGTAGCGGTGCGAGCCAACTCGCCCATGGTCATCGGGGCCAGCTACCGCGAATGCCCCCTCCCAAGCCTTAATATTGCTGAACACTAGGTCGCCTTGCTGAACGAGGAACAGCTTTTGCCAGCTCAGCTCCGCCCCCAGCAGATCAGGCTTGTGAAAGGTTCCCCGGCCGAATGACCGGACGCCGAGTTCGGGATAGGCAGCATCAAGATCGATCTCGACTGGCCTGCGCACCAGCGGCGCGACCTCGGACATCTGGCGCAAGGGAGCGCGGTCGATGGCGCGCTGGAAGGCTTTCAGCAGCAGTGCCTGCGTTTCGCGCTCGGCCGCCTCGATGGCGCTGCGGCGTTCGTCCACCAGCGCCGCGACCCGGCCGAGCTTTTCGACGATGCGGCGCTGTTCGTCGAGGGACGGCAGCGGCACCGTCATTTTCAGGAATTTCGCTTCTTTCATGCGAACGTGATTTGTCGAACCCTCGCTCGCTCGGCGACATAGATCGATGAACTCGGGCGTGCGCGAATACCACTCGAAGAAATGTGGCAGCACCGTCGAAGCGTCTATGTTGAAGCAGGGGAAATCATTGCTGACCAGTGCACCGTCCAGTTCTTCTGGAACGATCCCGAAGGCTCCGTGACGCGCGTCGATCCTCGAGATCAGGAACTGACCTGCCTTGGCGCAGTACTGTCGGGCGGCAGCAATCGCGCACCCCGGAACTTCGCCACGCAGCGTGAGACCCTTTCCCCACAGACGTGCGGTGATCTGCTTGTAATTTTCATCCGGCTTTACGGGGACCCAGTCCTCTGACTTGGTCAGAAACCTTTCGATGGATATCGTCCGCGACATCACACGCGCTCCGCCAGCACGGCCTTGATCTCGTCCATGATGCCGAGGATCCGCTGTTCCTGTGCGATGATCGCGTCCACGATCTCGGCAGGCGCGCGGTGATCGGCGATCGCGCCGGAATGCGGGTTCTTGATGTCCAGGTTGCACGCGACGACACGGTCCTGCGCGTCGCGCTGGATCAGGTCAGCGGCGGAGACCTTCCAGGCGCGCTCGTTCGGCTCGCGCTTCTTCCACCAGGCAAGGCAGTCCGCAAATTCCTCATAGGCCATGGGCGCGGTTTTCGAGTACTTCTTGCGGCCCTCCGGCAGCGGCATTTCGTAGTACCAGATGTCCTTCGTCGGTCCGGTCGTGTCGAAGAAGATCAGGTTTGCCGGGATGTCCGTGTAGGGCGCGAACACCCCTTCACGCAGTCGGACCACCGTGTGCAGGTTGAACTTCTCGAGCAGGTCCGCCTTGATCCGCGCCGAGATGCCATCGCCGAACAGCGTGCCGTGCGGAACGACGACCGCGGCCCGCCCGCGCCCGGCGCGCTTCAGCCGCCGCATGATCAGTTGCAGGAACAGCAGCGCCGTCTCGGCCGTGCGCCGGTCCTCGGGGAAGTTGTTGAGGATGCCTGCCTCCTCCTCGCCGCCGAACGGCGGATTGGTCAGGATGACATTGACCCGCTGATCCTCGCCGATCTCGACTAGGCGGAAGCGAAGGGCGTTGCCAGGGTCGATGCGCGGGGCGTGCAGGCCGTGCAGCAGGAGGTTGAGCTGGGACAGCAGGAACGGCAGCGACTTGGCCTCGCCGCCGAAGAAGCTGTCTTCCTGGAGGATGCGTCGCTTCTCGACCGTATCGGCCTGGCGCTCAAGATGCAGGAAGGCCTCGGTCAGAAATCCCCCGGTGCCGCATGCCGGGTCGAGGATGGTCTCGCCCAGCTTGGGATCGGTCACCTCGACCATGAACCGCACGACCGGCCGGGGCGTGTAGAACTCGCCCGAGTCCCCTGCAGCGTCGCGCATCTCGCGCAGCAGCGTCTCGTACAGGCGGCCGAGTGTGTGAACTTCTTCCGAAGAATCGAAATGGATGCCGTCGATAAGGTTGACTACGTCGCGTAGCAGGTAGCCGCTCTCCATTCGGTTGGCGAAGCCCTGGAAGACGGTTGCGATCACGTCGCGCCGCTCGCGCCGCCCATTGTCGCCGCGCAAGCCTCGGAGATAGGTGAAGAGCCCCGGGCCGCGTGTGCCGTCCGGGCGCTCGGTCATTTCGGAAACGAGGAACGACAGGAGGTCGGGACCGGTGATACCATCGGCATCCGCCGCCCAATCGCGCCAGCGATAAGGGGCCTCGATGATCGAGCGATAATCCTTGCCCGCAAGTTCTGCGCGTCCCTCCTCGATCCGCTCCATGTCGTCGAGGAACTTCAGGAACATTATCCAGGTGAGCATCGGCAACCGATCAAGGTCGCCGTTCAGCCCCTTGTCCTTCCGCATGATCTTGCGGGCGGACTTGATGATGCTGTCGAGACGCTGGGCAGTGGTCAGTTGCTTCGGCGCAGCCTTCTTTCGGGCGGTTGTAGCCAAGATAGAGCTCCTTCAATTCAAGCGGTGTAGAGCAGACGCTGCAGCTCGGTGACGGCGCTGCGCAGCTCCTTGCCCCCGCCGAAGCGGGCGGCGATTTCTATGACGTTGCCCCACTCGTTGAACGGGGTTTTTGCCCTCCATCAGTTCAGGAAATTCTTCAAGCAGCTCCTCGATTATCTTATTTTGCTCACGGTTGCTGCTACAGAACACCGAGTCACGGAAAGCGCATCTTTGATCCCCTTCGAGCTGTATTGTGAATCCCTCTCCGTACAAGCCACCTCCGGCTTGCGGCACGTCGTTTGTACCGGTTGCAACAATATTGCCGTTGGCATCCACGAGCGCAGCGCCAACCTGTCGCGACAAGCAAGCACTTCTCATCTGGGCGGAGCGTGCATGATGCATGGCTGTTTCGGATATGGTGGGGCGGACAATCTTAGACTGCGTAATTAGATTTACGAAGCGGCGAAGCTGATCATTCATGCCCGTAAATGCAAGATCGTCGCCAGCATCGATTGAGTTGTCGACAAAAAAGTCAGCTTCATGAAATGTATCCGAGACATGTTGTCCATGCTTCTCGGGCGCATCTTCATCCCGCGTCAAGAAATCCCGGACCAGCTCCTTTACTGTCGGTTCACCCCATTGGGATCGATCGAAAAAATTTTCACGGATTCGCTTCTCTCGTTTTACGGGATCACATACAATTCCAAGCAACGTAAAGGCATCTTGGTAAACCTCGCGGAGTATAGCGACTTCCGCAGGGTGACGGAGCGAATCAATTATGTAGGCCCTATGCTTCCCGTCAGGCTCTACTGGGGCACCCGAGAAAGCTTGCCCTTGAAGCGTCGCCCGCAGTTCGGCGATCTGCTTCAGAGCGAGACGTGCAATCGCTGAATGATCCTCTGGGCGAGAGTACAACTTTCCCTCCCGAAGCCCGTCACCGCGGTCCTGCATCATTTCAACATTTTCGATGGATTTACGCGCACCAGCTGGCGGCACGGGCCGCCCAGCGCGTTCGGCAGCCGCTCGAATTAGAGCGCTAGCCTTTACTATTTCGACCTCAAAGTCAGTCTCCTCGAGAAACGCCTTAAGGATCTTTGCCGCAGTCCCAGAACCGGACCCGGCGGGGCCGACTATGGCAACAAATACTTCATTGGTGCGCATGTCCTTTAGGACATCTTGCCCGGAACGCTTGTCGACAAAAATAGCTGATCCAGCGTTTTCTTGAGGTTTAGGATCTGATGTCATGGTTGCCTGTAGGACCCATAGCTGTCACTCTTTTCTTCCTTCTTAGCTGAAGTCGGTGCGACTCGTCGATGGAGTTCGTGCGGGTCAGCCCTTATCCATCGGTTTCGAGTTGGTGGTCCCACTCAACCGGGAAAGGCTCCCGCAGCCGCTCCAGCGTGACCTCAGGCACCTGCTTCCCTTCCAGGATCGCTTCTACGATGTGTGGCGCAAGCAGCGTCATTCGAAGACTGCGGGAGAGGAAGGAAGACGCGATCCCCTCGCGCTCGGCCAGTTCGGTGATGGTGTCGAATTCGCCCGACTCCAGCAGGCGCTTCCAGCGGAATGCGCGGGCCAGCGCCTTGACCAACGTGCTGTCCGTCCGTCTTTGATGCGAGACGCCGTCCGGCAGCTGCATCTCCTTCCGTCCACCGCGCCTCACAATGCGGAATGGGACGTGGAGCGTCACTGTCTCGGGGATGGGCGTGCCGCGTGTCATGCAGCCGCCCCCATGTTTCCAGCCAACATCTCTCGCGCGAGGCTGCCGATGCCATCGACGCGGAGGCGGACGTTGAGCCTTTCAGTGCCGATGTCCACACGCTCGACCAGCAGCGACACGATGCGGGCCTGCTCGACGGGGAAGAGTTCGTCCCATAGCGGGTCGAGTTGCTGCAAAGCCGTGTGGGCGTCGGCCTCGGAGATGTTGTCGACGTGCAAACGCGTCGCCTTCCACGTGCCCGCTATGATCTCGGGCTGGCGGAACACGGCGCGGAGCTGGTCGATGACGGCCGCCTCGATCTCGCCAGCGGGCACCCGGCCAACGAGGCATGATCCAGCGCCGTGCTTCAGCACCGTCTGGCTGACATAGTAGCGGTAGAGCTTGCCGAGCTTGCGGGTGTGGGTAGGCGAGAAAGCGGCCCCATCCGGCCCGAACAATAGTCCCTTCAGCAGCGCGGGCGTCTCGGCGCGGGTATTCGCCGCGCGTTTGCGGGGGCTTTCCTGCAGGATGGCATGGACCTTGTCCCACACCCCGCGATCAATGATCCCGTCGTGCTCGCCGGGATAGCTTTGGCCCTTGTGCACGGCCTCGCCGATGTAGGCGCGGTTGCTGAGCATCCGGTAGAGGTACTTCTTGTCGATCCGCCGGCCGCGTTTGGTCCGGATGTCCCTCGCGTCGAGTTCGCGTGCCAGTTCCGTGCAGGAGCCGATCTCGAGGAAGCGGGCGAAGATCCACCTGACATGCGCGGCGCTCTCGTCGTCCACCACGAGCTTCCGGTTCTCGACGCGGTAGCCGAAGGGCGGATTGCCCCCCATCCACATGCCCTTTCGCCGGGACGCGGCGATCTTGTCGCGTATGCGCTCGGCAGTGACCTCCCGCTCGAACTGGGCAAAGCTGAGAAGGATGTTCAGCGTCAGCCGTCCCATCGACGTGGTGGTGTTGAACGATTGCGTCACGGAGACAAAGGTGACGTCGTTGCGGTCGAAGGTCTCCACCAGCTTCGAGAAGTCCATCAGCGAGCGCGACAGCCGGTCGATCTTGTAGACCACGACCACGTCGACCAGCCCGTCCTCGACATCCGCCAGCAGCCGCTTCAATCCGGGGCGTTCCAGGGTGCCGCCCGAGATACCGCCATCGTCATACTGATCCCGGACCAGCACCCAGCCCTCGGAGCGCTGGCTGGCGATGTAGGCCTGGCAGGCCTCGCGCTGGGCGTGGAGGCTGTTGAACTCCTGCTCCAGCCCTTCCTCGGAGGATTTGCGGGTGTAGACCGCGCAGCGCAGCTTTCGGACGACCTTCGATCTTTCGGGCGAATTGGTCATACGCCTCTCCGATGGTTCTTGAGGCCGAAGAACACCCAGCCGTTCCAGCGCGTGCCGGTGATGGCACGGGCAATGGCCGACAGCGACTTGTAGGGCCGCCCCTGCCATTCGAAGCCGTCGGCGGTGACGGTTACGACCTGTTCGACGCCCTGCCATTCGCGCAGCAGCCGGGTGCCTGTGATGGGGCGGCCTCGGTCTGCGCGGATGCCGCGCTTCTTCCTGTCGCCGCCGTCCAGTTCCTCGCCCAGCTCCTCGAGCCGCTTCACCGTTTCCGGCTTCAGCCCGCCATAGGTCAGTTCCTGGATGCGATAGGCGAGCCGGCTTTCCAGATAGCGCCGGTTGAACGGTGGCGGTTCGGTCTCGAAGAGGTCGCGCCACTGCTGCTTCAGGTCCACCGTCGCGGCGGTCTTCAGCGCCGCCAGGCGCGCGGGGATGGGATCGGAATCGGTCATGCGGATCTCCGGTGCGTTGGAGTTGCATGACCACTCCGGTCGCGCGGAGAGTGTAGCGAACTCTCTCCCAAGCAGTCGGATTTACCGGTTGACTGCGCTGTTCGGAGACGGACGAGCCCATGAGCGAGCAACTTGCAGAGCTCCGCGCGACGCTCGGCTGGCGTCATCAGATCGGGGCGCAGAGCGTTCTTCATTCGCCTGACGTTCCGGCCTGGTCGCCTTTCTGCCGGTGGCGATCTTCGAATGCCTCGACGTCGCAGAGTCGGTACCGGATCGCTCCGCCGATCTTGAGAAAGGCCGGGCCGGTCCCGTCTGCCCGCCAACGCTGAAGCGTCCGCAGGGATGTCTTCCAGTGCTCTGCAAGCTCTCGCTCCCGGAGCATCGCCCCGGTTGCCGCTTCGTTTCTTAGGGTGGTTTCGCGAAACTTCATGTCCTGCTCGTCCCTGTCATCGGGTTACGAGCCATGGGTATCATTGGCCATTTCAGGCGTACGGGATCAGCGAATGGCCATTCCGAATAGTCGCAAGCCTCTGTTTTCCTTGGACGAGGGGGGCGACTATTCCTTCAAGGATTAGCGAACTTCGGGTTTCCAGTCTTCCGGAATGAAGGCAGCCCCTCTACGAAGGTACGTCCGGACAGTGTCCGTTGATATCTTCAGTCCCATCTTGGCCGCCAGATCAGCGATTTCCTTCGGGATCGGGCCGCGCTTCGCGGTTGGATCATAACCATAACTGTCGATCGCGATCGCAGTGAAGAGCTGGGCGATCGTGTCGATCTCGCGCTTGTCCGGTTTGGCAGGCTTGGTCCTTTCGGAATCCCCGGACGAATTCGGCCAATTGTCATCATGCCTGCTCGGTCGGAACTCCGGCGGCATCTCCAGTTCGTTTGCTTCGGCCCATAGGAAAAAGTGCCTTGCTGCAACCGAGCCACCGAACTTTCGCCGGAGAAGTTCATGACGTTTCAGTATGTATTGCAGCGGCGGCCACAGCGTGTCGCGGTCGCGACGTTTGGCGAGGGATTCCAGTTTCGGCTCGTCGAACGCCTTGGGGTCGATCCCGACCGAGAGGCAGGTCGCCTCCGCAAGGCTGAAGTCCGGCATCAATCTCCAGTAGCCGAGGTCAGCGCGATGATCGGGGTGGCCAAACCCGCCCGCGTACCAGGGTGGCGATTGTCGCCGAAGCGGCTCGGAGAGGCGTCGCCATTCCTTGCGCAATCCGTCGGGATCTTCGGGGTCTTCGCCCGCCAGAACCGCGATCTGCGCGTCCGTGTAGCCCTCCAGCCGACTTCGCAACAGATCGATCGCCTCGGTGAGCTGCGCCTCATATCGATCGAACACCGCCGGGTCGAACGGCCCGACCGTCTCGACGATCTCGGGCTTTTGCCAGCGAAGACGGTCACCGAGTTCCTTCTCCAGCAAACGCTGGCGCGCTTCGTCCATTCCGTACCTCCGTCAGGCCCGGGCAGCATTGCCCTTCTCCGCACGCCCCGGATCCAGCTTGGTGCGGAAGCTCTCTCATCTGCCGCATATGAGTATGTGGGTCCTGTGATTTCGTAGTCCTATGCCGGCCCTCTGCGTCGGGGCAACGGTCACGCCCGAGATTGCCTGTGTCCGAAGTCGTATTGGCCGTCGAACCAGCGACGGCTTCGCCTGCCGTAGGAAGAGATCGACCGTGGGCGGGTCAGTGCGGTTCTGATCGGCCCCGGACGGGGATTCGCGACGGCCGACTCACCGTTGTGCTTCGCGGCGCCTTCGTCACAGGAGCGGGGCTCATGTCGTGTTTTGTCGTCGATTGTCGGAAAGTGATTATATTACAATGGGTTGCGCATACCGCTATCCTGCCCCCATCGCGTGAGACGGCTGAGCCGGCCTCGTGCGAGACCGGATCGCTGGAGGGTTACATGACCGCGGCGCCGATCCGGGGTTGGCATACCGCGGGGCGGGAACACATGCCGAGCGCAGTCCGAAAGGCCGAAGCGCGTTCCCCGGCACCAGGACCGGTGTCGCAAGTAGCGGCTGACTCCGAGGCGAGGTTCGACGCGACCTCGGGGGCTTGAAGCGACGGGGCGGCTCCAGCCGACACGGACAGCTGAAGGCAGTGGGACCGGCTTCGACATGGGTCGGGGCTGGTCGTCCTATGCCTTCGCTCAAGGGCTCACCAACCGACACTGGACAGTACTGAGAGAAACAGCGTTTACGCTCACGCGAGCAAGCGACCTTGTCAGGCTGCAGCATCCGTAGTGGCTTGCCACGGCCATCGTCATTCGAGTGTCAGATTCGACCGGGCAACACGCTCAGCTTCAGCAGCAAACCTCAGCGCTCTACAGGAGAACGCTCGCTGGAAACATCGGCGGCCGGCCACCGCGTACCTGTAAAGCCGAGACTGGCTGATGTGGCCATGCTTCCTGATCCTCGCTGCCAAGCCTTGTGCATATCGCCAACTTCGAACGCGTTCGAGACGAGAGCGCAGAAGCAGCAGCAGCTACCGGTCATCCAAACGGGCAATCGGGAGATCATTCCCGGATCAGTATCGGACGGAAGGGCAAACCGTCAGTCGGTCCAAGTGCGGCAACTCATTGAACATCGGCCGGCATCCTTGCGCTACCCCCCGGGCTCCTTGCGGCAACCTCATTTGATCGCTCGCGCCCGGCAGAATGCAAATCGTCGTCACCTGTCGCCGGGTGTCGCAGAACGTCATGATTACAATGATTTACCGGGGTGATACTGTTCCAGCGGATGGCGACCGAAGGCGTGGTCATTGCAGGGCGGGGTCTCATGGCACTGAAGACGGAAACATCGGCGCCTCTGGCGGGTGCGCAGGCGATCAAGCAGCGGGCAGTGGCGGATCTGATCCCCTATGCCCGCAATGCCCGGACCCATTCGGATGCACAGGTGGCGCTGATCGCGGGCTCCATCCGCGAGTTCGGGTTCAACAACCCCATCCTCGTCGATGGCGGCAATGGCATCATCGCGGGGCACGGGCGGCTGCTGGCGGCGCGGAAGCTGGGGCTCACGCAGGTCCCGGTCATCGAACTCGCGCATCTGAGCGAGACGCAGCGCCGGGCCTACATCCTCGCCGACAACCGCCTGGCCGAGGCCGCGGGCTGGGACGCAGCACTCCTCTCCCTCGAACTGGGGGATCTCGGCGAGCTCGGGGTCGATCTCTGCGATCTGGGCTTCGACGCGGGCGAGCTCGACGGCCTGCTGAACTCTGGCGCGCCCGACCCCCGCGAGGAGGAGACGCCCGAACCGCCGGCCGATCCAGTCTCCCGCGCCGGCGATCTCTGGATCCTCGGCCCACACCGCCTGCTCTGCGGAGACGCCACCAGCGCCCCGGACGTGGCCCGCCTGCTTGCCGGGGTCTCCCCGCACCTGATGGCGACGGACCCGCCCTACGGCGTCGCCTACGACCCCGGCTGGCGCAACGAGACGGGTGCCACGAAGACGGGGGCCGCGAAGACAAAGCGCACCGGCAAGGTCCTGAACGACGACCGGGCCGACTGGCGGGAGGCCTGGGCGCTCTTTCCCGGCGAGGTCGCCTATGTCTGGCACGGGGCGCTGCATGCCGGCACGGTCGCCGACAGCCTCGCCGCCACCGGCTTCGACATCCGCGCGCAGATCGTCTGGGCGAAGGAGCGGCTGGTCCTGTCCCGCGGGCATTACCACTGGCAGCACGAGCCCTGCTGGTACGCGGTGCGATCGAGGGGCAAGGGCCACTGGAGCGGCGATCGCAGCCAGTCCACCCTCTGGTCGATCCCCAGCCGCGACCAGGACGCCGCCACCATCCACGGCACGCAGAAGCCCGTCGAATGCATGCGCCGGCCGATCCTGAACAATTCCGCCCCCGGCCAGGCCGTCTACGAGCCGTTCTGCGGGTCGGGCACCACGCTGATCGCGGCCGAGACCACCGGGCGGGCCTGCCTCGCCATGGAACTCGACCCGGCCTATGTCGACGTTGCCGTGCAGCGCTGGCAGGCCTTCACCGGCAAGGACGCCGTGCTGGAGGGGGAGGCTGGGACCTTCGCCGCAATCGCCGCCGGGCGGGCGCAGCAGGGCGAGCGATGACCCGGGGGCCGACGCCGTGAGGGGCCGCAAGCCGACGCCGTCCGCGCTTCGGCGCGGCAAGGGCGGCGATACCGGTCCGACCCCGCCCGCGGCCTTGCCGCGCTGTCCCGACCATCTCTCCACCGTGGCGCGGAAGGAATGGCGCCGGCTCGCCGGGCCGCTTCACAAGATGGGGGTCCTCACGATTGTCGACCGGGCGGCCCTGGCGGCCTACTGCCAGTCCTACGCCCGCTGGGTGGAGGCCGAGGAACGCCTAGCCGAGACGCCGATCCTGCTGAAGACGCCCTCGGGCTACGTGCAGCAATCGCCCTGGCTGTCGGTCGCCAACAAGCAGCTCGAACTGATGGGCCGCTACATGACCGAACTGGGCCTGACCCCCTCCTCGCGGAGCCGGGTCGCGGTGCACCCGGACGCCGCCGGAACCGCCGCCCCGATGCCCACGGTCATTACCCTCAGAGCCGCTCGTGGCGCCATCGATGCCGCGCCGATGGAGGAGGTTATGACGCCGGAAAGCAGGACCCTGACAGGGTGCGTCCGTGGGCTGGGTAGTGAGTGATCAATCGTACCGAAAGAGCTCGAGGCTGGCTGTGCGGACTTTCCGGACCTTCGTCGTGGGCCCCAATCGTCGCGACCGGCCCTCCGCGGTCATTGAAGGGCGAACAGGTTGCTGCGACGCAGCTCTCTCGAACCGGCCTTTCGTAACATCGTGCAGCGACTTCGGATGGGCGAAGGTCGGGGGGGTCAGTTCCAGATGGCCTCGTGTTCCCAGTCCTCCGGGAACCCGGCGGTCTGCGGGCGGATCTCGTAAGGAAGGTCCTGGGTCAAGATCATGTCGCGCAGACGGACGTGCCACTTCGTGCGCGGATAGTACTGCAGCAGCATGAAGATCATGATGACAATCGCGCTGTAGATCTTTTTCGTAGGCGCATCGTCCCCCATCCTGGGCTGGCGGAGGTGGTCGAGCTGTCCAAATGTCGTTTTTTGTGGGACGCCGGGGCTGTTAACCAAGGGCTTATTCCACGTCCGGGCGTGATGTGCGCAGCTGTTGCGGACGTCGTTGAGCGCTGTGATCCATGAAGCGAAGGTCTTCATGGGGAGGTTCGGGTGGATACGTGCCGCCATTGCCATTTTGTTTTTGTCGGACAGGTGGGCGATGATGTGGGTCAGGTTGCCCCATGTCCATGTCCCTGCTTCGATCCAGATCGGCGGAGGTCCGAAGTATTCCTTCGAGAAGTGCTTGGCGAAGTCTTCTTTTGAGCTACTGAAGTGCAGATCCAAGCCCTTAAGGAAGAGGCCGAGCGGCGTATTGCCTTCAGCGTCTTCTTCGCTGAAGCGGTCTTTGTATGAGCGTTTGTCGCGATGTGCATGTGGGCCCAGCTCCCCAAGGACCTCAATCATCGCGGTTCTGACCGCGATCTCAATGCGCTCGATCGCGTCCAGAAGCTCGATACGGAGGGCTTTATCGAAGAGGTAGAAGTTGATCGCATGATCGAACGTCGTGCCCTCTTTGAACTGGTCGCATCGAATCTGCTGCTCCGCCTCGCCTTCTGGCGTCGGGATCGGACAGAAGTCACGGTAAGGATACGCAAACGCGCTGAGCCGATAATATCCTATGCGGTGCAAGGAGCGCTCGGCATGACCCCGATCAGCGATTTCCATACCTCTCATCAACATGATGTCGATGCATTCATCGATCAACTTGTGCTGCTTGAGGTATTTCAATGGTGATGCGGCAATGCCCGAAAATTAGAAGACCGGGCTGTAACGAGGCGACTAAGGCCAGGTCAGGGAGCACCGGTCATAAGGTAGTAGTGTGTATACTGTCGGCGGCGACGATGTCAACATTCAACATGGGGCACCGAACGGTGAGGCAACACGGGAGGTCAGCTCGATAGGCTGTCGATCGCTCTGGGTCCGGCGGCTGGGCCTGGCGGAATGTCCGCTTCCGCAGTGGAGCCTGGATGAGAGCGCGCTTGCAGCAAAAGTTGGCTCTCCGCCGTTTGAACAAAGCAGCGCGAAAGACTCAGGTCGCCTTGGGCTCGAAGCGGACCTCTGCGGCCACTACCGCCAACCCGTTCCAGGCACAGAGACAAAGCCTTTCGGCAACAGGTGGCTGCAGCAACGGATGCTATCGACCTGTCCACTGCTAGGAAGCCAGTCCGGCCGGAACGACAGCTGAACCTGATCAGATGTTCCTCGTACACTTGCCCGCCGCATCTACGGTACAGACCTGCGCAACCAACGTTACGCAGGTGTGTACATAGTCAGGGATACTGCCCCAAATCCGAAGCTGGTGGCCTACGAGCGTGTCTCGACGGCACGACAGGGGAAGTCCGGGCTGGGCCTCGAGGCGCAGCGGAAGGCGATTGACGACTACGCGGCGACTAAGGGCGGGACGATCCTGGCGCGGTTCACCGAGGTCGAAAGCGGGCGGAAGAACGACCGGCCGGAACTGGAGAAGGCGCTGCAGCTGGCGCGGATCACGGGTGCAACGCTGGTCATCGCGAAGCTCGACCGCCTGGGTAGGAATGCGGCCTTCCTGCTCACGCTCCGGGACGCCGGCGTCAGCTTCGTGGCTTGCGACATGCCTGAGGCCAATGATCTGACGGTGGGCATCATGGCGCTGGTCGCGCAGCAGGAGCGCGAGGCGATCTCGCGGCGAACGAAGGAGGCCTTGGCGGCCGCCAAGGCGCGTGGGGTGAGGTTGGGCAATCCTAACGGTGCCGCTGCGCTTAGGCGGGCTGCGAAGGGCGCGGCGGCGTTGCGTGGGGCGGTTCGTCAGAACGCAGACGAGCATGCCGAGGCGCTGCAGCCCGTGGTCGAGGCGCTGAGGACGGACGGCCACACCACTTTGCGAGCTTTGGCGGATGCGCTTAACGCTCGGGGCATGATGACCCGGCGGGGCGGGCGATGGCATGCGTCGAACGTAAGGAACCTTTTGTCGAGGCTCGCTACTTAGAAACGATTTTCCCCTTCGCCTATCGCAGTCCCAAGCGCAAGCGCGCCGTTGGCGGCGCAATCTGCCGAAAGATATGGGAGCCTCCGCTTTAGATATCGCCACGGCCAACATCGACCCAGCGACCTTCGAGGGGGCCGCGCGGGAGGTCGGCCACCTCGGCCTCGAGTTCTAACTGTCCTAGCAGGCGCTAGCTCGAATTAATCTGCCAGCCCGGGCTCAGGGCTTGTTCGGTCAATAAGGCGGTTCGCTGTCCCAGTCGATTCCGCGCGGCATATCGGTAGATACCCGTCCAGCAAAAACCGGTGCGCGCTTGGCAAGGAAAGCCGCTATTCCCTCACGCCCGTCGGTGGCGCTTGTGTCCAGCATCGTCTGGGTTTCGGCGCGATGCGCTTCCATCGGGTGGCGCGCCGCAGCCATCCTCCAAAGCAATTGCCGGTTCGCGGCGACCGAGACCGGCGCCGTGCCCTGGGTGAACCGCTGCGCGATCTCCGCTGCGCGGTCCATGAGATAGCCGGGGGGAACGAGATGCCGGGCGAAGCCCTCGGCCCGGGCCTCCGGCGCTTCGACGATGCGCCCTGAGAGTGCCCAATCGAGCGCGGTTTCCATGCCAACGGCTCGAGGAAGGAACCAGCTCGAACAGCTCTCTAGCGTCACGCCGATGCGCGCGAAGACGAAGCCGATCCGCGCCTTCTCCGAAAGGACGCGGGCGTCCATGGGTAATGTCATCGTGGCGCCGACACCGACGGCAGCACCGTTGATTGCCGCGATCACGGGCTTCTTCATCCGGAATAACCTCAACGTCACAAGCCCGCCGAGATCGCGAATTCGGGTACCCTCAGGGCCATCGGGATCCACGGTCTCGTCTATGCAAAAGACGTTGCCCGTGCCGTTCAGATCCATCCCGGCGCAGAAGGCCCGGCCGTCCCCGGTCACGATCAGCGCACGTATGGCGTCATCGGCATCGGCCTCATCGAGCACCGCAAGAAGCTCCTGTCCCATAGTCATGGAGAATGCATTGAGCATCTCGGGCCGAGACAGGGTCAAGATGGCGACGCCGTCCGAGCGGTGGAGGGTGATGCTGTCCCAACTCATCGCGGCGCTGCCGTGGCAAGGGGCATCCGGGCCCCGGTCAGCGCCCAGCCGCCATCAGCCGCAATTACCTGCCCGTTGATGTAATCCGCCGCCTCCGAGCCGAGATAGAGGCAGAGCCTAGCCACGTCGGCAGGCTTACCAAGCCGACGCTGCGGAACATCGGCTGCCAACGCATCGCGCAGAGGCCCTTCCGGAGCGAGCCGGTCCATGCCCTCCGTCCCGTCGATGGGGCCGGGTACGACACTGTTCACGCGCAGCCCCTCTGGGCCCCATTCGATCGCCAAGCAACGCGTGACCATGTCGACTCCGGCCTTGGCGGCGCAGACATGAACCTGATGCGACATCGGAAGGAAGGCTTGAGGCGCGGAGATGTTGATGAGGCTGCCACCGGGGCGGCGCATGTGGGAGTATGCAGCTTTCATGACATGGAATGTACCCAGAAGATCGATATCTACCACCGCCTTGAAGCCGTTAACGCTGAGATCGCGCGCCTCTACCGGGAAGTTGCCTGCAGCACCTGAGACCAGGACGTCGATCCCGCCGGTCTCGCTCGCGAACGCTGCAAGCGCGGCCTCGACCGCCGGGGCGTCGCGTACGTCGAAGGTATAGCCGAGGGCGGGGCCGGTCGCCGAGCCAAGCTGTGCCACTGCGGCATGGACTTTCTCGGGCCGACGACTAGCCACGCCCAGCTGCGCCCCGGCCTCAGCAAAAGCTTGGGCGACGCCGAGATTGATACCGCTGGTGCCGCCGACCACGAAGACGCAAGTGCCCTTATAGTCGAACTGAGTCTTCATCGGATCTCTCATTGTGGCGTATCCGTCCCGGCCCACAGGGGGACACGTTTCTCGAAGAAGCTCGCCACGCCCTCCGCGGCTTCGGCGCTCGCGAAGCACGCCGCGAAGACTCCTGCGGCGTGCTCAACCCGAGCTTCAGGCGCGAGATCTGGCAAAGTGCGCAGGAGCGCTTTAGTTGCGGCTACAGCGCCGGGCGCTGCGCGAGCAACGTCCATGCGGATCTGGTCCAACGCGGCGTCGAGCGTGTCGCCATTTGGAACCACGCGGTCAACCAATCCGACGGTGGCAGCCTCTCGAGCGGTGAGGCGCGCGCCCAGAAGCAGGAGGCGCCGGGCCTCCCGCAAGCCTAGCCGTGCAATGACAGTAGGCGCAATCTGAGCCGGGACGAGCCCGATCCGGGTTTCAGAGAAGGCGAAGGTCGCGCCCTCCTCGGCCAACACTAAGTCGCCAGCGGCCGCGAGGCCGCAGCCCCCCGCCATCGCGGCACCTTCCACAGCCATGACCGTGTACTGGGGCAGGGCTGCGACGGCATCGAGCAGCGCGCCCATTGCACGGCTCGCCGCGAGCAGGTCCTCCTCGGACAAGTGGCCCTCGGCCGCGGAGCGCAGCATCCGCAGGTCGCCGCCTGCCGAGAAGACTCCTCCGCGTCCCCGGATCACAATGCCGCGCAGGTCTGAGCGAGCTGCTATCGCTGACACGACCTTCGCTAGTTCCGCCACCCGCTCTGCGGTCAGCGGGTTGCGGCGTGCCGGATCGTCGAGCCAGACCGTTAGCCAGCCCTCAGGCCCGGGCTCCAATGCAAGAGTGGCAGTCTCGGGCAGGGGGCACGTCATGACACATTTTCCGGCCGGCTCTGCCGCTTCAGTTCTAGCCGCGCGATCAGGTTGCGGTGCACTTCGTCCGGACCATCTGCGAGCCGCAGCAAACGCGCGGTGGCATAGGCGACCGCGAGCCCGAAGTCGTCCGAAGTGCCCCCGCCGCCATGAGCTTGGATCGCCCAGTCAATGACATCGCAGGCCATCTGAGGGACGGCCACCTTGATCATAGCGATTTCCGCGCGCGCCTCACGGTTTCCGACCGTGTCCATCATGTGTGCCGTTTTCAGTGTCAAGAGACGAGCCTGCTCAATCCGAATACGGGCCTCCGCAATACGTTCCTGCGTAACGGTTTGGCTCGCAACGGTTTGTCCGAAAGTGGTGCGGCTCTTGGTGCGGGCGCACATCTTCTCAAGACAGCGTTCAGCCAGTCCGATCAACCGCATGCAGTGATGGATGCGCCCAGGCCCTAGGCGTCCCTGCGCAATTTCGAAACCCCGCCCTTCGCCGAGGAGCATATTTGAGACCGGCACACGTACATTCGTGAACTCGACTTCTGAGGCTCGATCGGGCACACCGAAATAACCAAATACAGGTAACGGCCTGATCACGCGCACACCAGGCGTGTCCATCGGCACGAGGATCATTGATTGCTGCTTGTGACGGTCGGGATTGTCGGGATCTGTCTTCCCCATGAAGATACAGATCTTGCAACGCGGATCTGTGGCGTTCGTCGTGTACCACTTATGACCGTTGATAACGTATTCGCCACCGTCTCGCACGATCGAGGCCTCAATGTTCGTGGCATCCGAAGAGGCGACTGCGGGCTCCGTCATGGCGAAACAGGATCGAATTCGGCCCTCCAGTAGCGGTTGCAGCCACTTTTCCTGATGCTCCTTCGTGCCGTACCGTGCGATGACCTCCATGTTTCCGGTATCCGGCGCGGAGCAGTTGAAGACCTCTGGGGCGAGATGGGAGCGGCCCATGATCTCGCAAAGCGGTGCGTAGTCGAGATTGGTCAAGCCTGCGCCGTGTTCGCTGTCAGGCAGGAAAAGGTTCCACAGCCCCGCCTCTCGCGCCAGAGGCTTGAGCTCCTCGACCACCGGGTAGACCTTCCATGGGCCAAGTTCCGCCGCCTCCCGGTAGTACCGCGCTTCGTTGGGATAGATTTGCCTATCCATGAAGTCGAGCAGCCTCAGTCTCAGGGTGCGCGTCCGATCGGACACTGACAGGATGTCTAACATCGTCACATCTCCTTACTTTCCGCCGCGTCGTATTGCGCGCGAAGAACGTGTTTCTGAACCTTGCCCGAGGCTGTGCGCGGCAGTTGCGGCGCGAAGCGGACGTGTCTAGGGATTTTGTAGCCCGCGAGATGGCGACGGCAGTGGCTGATGACTGCCTCGGTACTCAATGTTGCGCCTTCGCGCAGCGCGAGGACCGCCTGTCCAACCTCGCCCCAACGATTGTCAGGCACGCCGATCACCGCAGCCTCGGCGATCTCGGGCAGCGCCTGAAGAACATGCTCCACCTCAGCAGGCGACACGTTTTCGCCACCGGAAATGTAGATATCTTTCCAGCGGTCCACGATAAAATAGAACCCATCAGCATCGCAGTGGGCTGCGTCGCCGGTGCGGAACCAACCGTCGTCGGCGAAAGCATCTGCCGTTACGTCTGGTGCGTTCCAGTAGCCCGGTGTCACGTTGGGCCCCCGCACCTGGATCTCGCCGGTGACGTCGGGCCTGTCGATCCGGGCTCCGCGTTCGTCCACCAGCCGCACCTCTGTGTGCAGGGCCGGAAGGCCCGCGGAGCCCAGTTTCGCGATGGCTCGCTCGGTGTCGAGCAGCATGACCGTCGGGCTTGTCTCGGTCATGCCGTAGCCTTGCTGAAGGGCCACGCCACGGTCCGCCCAAACCTTGAGCAGGGCGCGAGAGCAGGGCGAACCGCCGGTTCCCGCGATACGCAAACGGGAAAGGTCAGCGCGCGCGAAGTCGGTGCAGTCGAGCATGAACTGGTAGCCGGAGGGCACCATGTAGGTATGGGTGATGCCAAGATCCGCATCCGAGATGACGTGAAGCATCCGGCCCGGGTCGAATTCGCGCATGACCACGTTCACGCCGCCGGCGTGGACAACGACATTGCCATAAGCGTTGAGCCCCGCAGTATGAAACAGCGGCAGCACCGTAAGGTGCACGGTTGCGCGGTCCACTTGGCTCGGAAGGCCGAGGTTGACGGCGTTCCAGAACACCATGCCATGAGTGATCAGCGCGCCTTTCGGGCGGCCGGTCGTGCCTGAGGTATAAATGATCGCGGCTAGGTCGTCATGGTTCAGGCGCAGCGGGGCAGGACCGGGCACCGTGGCCCCCGCAAGGTCTTCGAAAAGCCCCGCGGCACCATCATCGAAAGGCAAGCAGGCTGTCCCGGGGGGAAGCGCCGCGGCGGCCACCTCGTGGTATTCGGGTCCGGCGATCAGCAGTTTCGGCGAGCAGTCGGCGCAGATCTCGGTCAGTTCGCGCCGGGTCAGGCGCCAGTTCAGCGGCACAAAGATCGCGCCGAGCCGCCAGCAGGCGAACTGGATCGTGAAGACGTCGATGGAATTGCGCATCAACACCGCCACTCGATCGCCCCGGCCGATCCTGTGGCACGCCTGCATCCCTGACGACAGGGCGTCGATCCGGCCGTCGAAGGTGCGCCAATTGTGCCGCCGACCGCTGTGCAGGTCGACTAGCGCAAGGCGTTCGGGCGCGCGGCGGGCATGGTATCGGGGCCAGTCGGTGACGGGTGCGGACATCGGTCAATAGAGCCAGTTGGGAAGAAACATCACCATTCCGGGCAGCAGGACGACGATCGCCACCCGCACCAGATCGGCGATCCAGAAGGGAAAGACACCGCGAAAGATTGTGCCGGTCGGCACGTCCGGGGCCACGGATTTCAGCACGAATACGTTCACGCCCACAGGCGGCGTGATCAGCCCGATTTCGACTGCGATCACGACGACGATGCCGAACCAGACCGGGTCGTAACCTAGTGCGACCACGATCGGAAAGAACAGCGGCACGGTCAGCAGGATCATCGACAGGCTTTCAAGAAGGCAGCCGAGCACGAGGTAGATCGCGACAATGAGCGCTATGATCGTCAGCGGCGCCACGTCGAGCCCTTCGACCCATGCGAGGAGCGTTGCGTGCACGCCCGAAAAATTCACGAACTGCGCAAATAGCATCGCTCCGATCAGCACCGCGAACAGCGCGGCGGTGGTCTGGGCCGTCTCGCGCAGAACCTCGACCACCTGAGGCAGGCGCATGCCGCCCTTTGTGATAGCAAAGAGAAATCCGAAGAAGGCGCCGACGCCCGCCGCTTCGGTCGCTGTAAAGAAGCCCCCGTAGATGCCGCCGATCACCACCACGATCAAAAGCGCCACCCCCCAGACATCGCGCAGCGCATGAAGCCGCTCCAGACTGCCCTGCCTTTCTCCTCGCGGCCCCATGTCTGGGGACCGCCACGTCATGTAGGCGATGGCCGCGGTATAGAGCGCCAGGGCCAGGATTCCGGGCACCAACCCCGCGGCGAACAACTTGCCGATATGGGTCTCGGTGATTATGCCGTAGATCACGAGGATTACCGACGGCGGGATCAGGATACCGAGTGTGCCGCCCGCCGCGATCGCACCGGTCGCAAGCCGGTCGTCATAGCGGTATTCGCGCATGGAAGGCATCGCCACTTTGGCCATTGTCGCCGTCGTGGCGAGCGACGAACCGCAGAGCGCGGAGAATCCGCCGCAGGCGAGAACGGTCGCGATTGCCAGACCGCCTCGGAAGTGTCCGACAAAGGAATAGGCGGATCGGTACAGCGCCCGCGAAAGCCCGGCGAAGGACAGGAAATTGCCCATAAGGATGAACAGCGGAATGACGCTCAGCGAATATGAAAGCGTGGAATCGCGCATCGTCTGGCCGACGAGGGCCATGGCAGGGCGCCAATCGGTGAGCATGGCGAAGCCAACGACGCCGACGGTGCCGAGGGCCAGCGCTATGGGCACCCTCGCGAAGATCAGCGCAAGCAGTGCCCCGAACCCGGTCAGCGCCGCGATCATTGCGGCGCCTCGGGTCGCAGGATCGCCGCAATTTCGCGGACTGCGAGAGCTGCAAAGGCAAGCGCCGTCAGCGCCACCAGTCCAGTCATGCCGCTGACCACCCAACCCATCGGCAGATCGATATAAGCGACCCGGTCGCCGTATTCGAAGGCCGAACGGGCCTGCCGTGCGAGGGCAGGCACGGCATAGCCGCAGGCCACGGCGCCGAGCAGATCGACGGCTAGGCTTTGCGGCGCCTTCAAACCCCGCGGCACCAGCCCGTCAAGAAGGTCGATCACGATATGGGCGCGCTGCCACGTGACCACAGGCAGCAGGAGAAAGACCAGGATGGCTAGCATCACCTCGGTCGCCTCCTTGGCACCCGCGATGGGCCTGTCGATGCTGCGCCCGGCCACATCCGCGAAGGTAACCAGCATAATCAGGAACAGAAGGATGCCGCCAAGCCAGGCAAGCAGAAGGCTGACCCGGTCAACCAACCGGGTCAGCCGCGATGTCAGGCGATGGCCCGAAGCGTCAGGGGTATCGCGCGCCATGGTGCCGTTCCGGCCCCGTCACATGCCGCTTTCGATCCGTTCCACTTCGGCGCGGAAATCGGCCAGTACCGCTGCGGGGTCGGCCAGGCCGCGCTCGCGGGCCTGTTCCATCCACTGGTCGTAGACAGGCTCAACCGCCGCCTCCATCTCCGCCACGAGATCCGTGCCGGCCTCGGCCACGGTCTGGCCCGCTGCTTCGAGCGCTTCGCGGGCCGACTGGTCATTGAGATCCTGCCAGCGTCCCAATTCCTGCACGAGCGGTTCGCCCGAAATCGCCATGATTTCCGCCCGCTGTTCCTCGGTCAGGGCGTTCCAGCTTTCCTCATTGATCACGATTGACATGGTCAGGTTGTAGATGCCGCCCGGAATGGTCGTTGCATTGGGCATGACCTCTATCAGGTTAAAGCTTTGCGCCGCCTCCAGATTCATAAGGACGCCGTCGACAACGCCTGTCGACAGGCTTTCGAAGATCTCGCTCAGTGGGGTCTGGACCGGCACCGCGCCCAATGCCGCGGCTGTGCGGCCGACGCTTTCTGAGCCAACCCGCAGCAATTGCCCCTCGAGCTGGTCGAGCGAGGTAACGAAGTCTTCGGTCAAATAGATCGCACCCGGACCGTGCGTGAAGGTAGCGAGCGGAACCGTGCCGCGATACTCGCCATGCTCGGCAAGGTGGCGTTCGTAGATGCGCCAGAAGGCCACGGAATTCGCCTCAGCGCTGTTGCCGAGAAACGGCAGTTCGGCCACCTGCGTCAGGTCGAGGCGACCGGGCGTATAGCCGTTGATGAAGAAGGCGATGTCCACGAGACCGTCGCGCACGGCATCGAACTGGCCCGGCACCGTGCCGACGATAGCGGGTGTCCCTTCGACCCGCACCTCGCCATCTGTCACCTCGGCCCAACGCGCGAGGTAGGGGTCGATGACGTTGACGCGCAATTGATGCGATGGCGGCAGCCATTGCGAATAGCGCAGCACGGTTTCGGCCTGGGCTTGGGCGCAGGTCATGGCACCTAGGACCGCTCCTGCCACGAAAGTCGTATATCGGAACATAGTGGACTCCTCCCTGAACATCCAACTGCCCCAAACCTAACAGAAACGGAGGGCTCGAGTCTACGAAATCGTCGGACGATTGCGTCAGTCGCCCCGCCTGAGACGTCGGCCGTCAGTCGTCGCGCGAAAACAGTGCCAGCACCTGCCCGGCCCGGACCTGCGCACCCGCCGACACCCGCAGTTCCGCCAGCGTGCCGTCGACCGGCAGGGCGAGATCGTGCTCCATCTTCATGGCCTCTAGCGACAGGATTGGTGTGCCCGCTTCGATCCGAGCACCGACCTCGCAATGGATCGCGTGCACTAGCCCGCTCATCGGCGCCATCAGGACGCCATCCGAAGCGCCGCCGACGGCGGTCTCAGATCGCATGCTCAAGTCCTCGAAATGCCAGATCTCGCCCTGCCACAGGAAATCCAGTCGGTCTCCCGACCGCCAGACCGGGATCCGCAAGCCTAACCCGTCGACATCCACCTCGACCGCGCCCGCGTGACGCGCCAGCAATTTCAGGTCGGTCTGGCCGCTTTCGTCGCGTGCCCGAAGGCCGCCATCGTTCAGGGGTGCGACATCCACCTCATGGGTCTCGCCGCGGAGCGACAGCCGCAGCGGCACGAAAAAGCCGCAGGCCGCCGCCCTACCGGCCTCGGCACCGCCGGACATGCCTGTCGCCGTCAGCCGCAGCAGCAGCGCTGCCAGCCGGATCGTCCCTGCCGCCGCGGCGGGGGGCGCCATCGCCGCACCATGAGTGCCGAGAAATCCAGTAGTGGCGGTCCCCGAGGCGAATTCCGGATGCTCCAGCACCTGCGCAAGCAGGCCGAGATTGGTTTCCACCCCGAACACCACGGTTTCGCGCAGGCCACGCAGCAACGCCGTACGCGCGGTTTCCCGGTCCGGGCCATGGGCGATCAGCTTGGCGACGAGAGAATTGTAGTGTGGCGGGATCTCAGTGCCGGTCTCGATCCCGGCATCGACCCGAAGCCCCGGGGCGGGATGCCAGGCCGCAATCCGGCCAGCCTGCGGCACAAATTCCGCGTCCTCGGCGCAAAGCCGAACCTCGATGGAATGCCCCTCGAGGCGCACCTCCGACTGGGCAAGCGGCAAAGGTTCCCCCATGGCGATCTTCAGCTGAAGTGCCACGAGGTCGAGCCCGGTCAGCGCCTCCGTCACCGGATGCTCGACTTGGAGCCGCGTGTTCATTTCCATAAAGTAGTAGCTGCCTTCGGCGTCGAGCAGAAATTCGAAGGTGCCCGCCCCTTCGTATCCGATAGCGGCTGCCGCCCGCACGGCGGCCTCGCCCATCCGGGTGCGCTGCGCGGCGTCGATCCCGGGGCAGGGCGCTTCCTCCACCAGCTTCTGGTTGCGCCGCTGCACCGAGCAGTCGCGTTCACCCAGGTGGATGACACTGCCGTGGCGGTCGCCTAGTACTTGGATTTCGACATGCCGCGTCGCGATCAGCGCGCGCTCCAGCATCACTCGGTCGTCGCCAAAAGCGCTGGCTGCCTCGGCGCGAGCCGCGCGTAGTGCGCCTGGCAGGGCGTCTGGGGTATCGACCCGCCGCATGCCGCGCCCGCCACCGCCAGCCACTGCCTTCAACATGACCGGGTAGCCGATGCGGTCGGCGGCGGTCCGCAGCGCCACGTCGTCGTCGGGATCATCCAGATCGGCGCCGGGCAGGCATGGAAGACCGGCCGACGCCATCGCCGCCTTCGCCGCGGCCTTGTCGCCCATAGTCGCAATGGTCTCCGCACGCGGACCGACGAAGACCAGTCCGGCTTCGCTGCATGCGCGCGCAAAATTGGCGTTTTCCGACAGGAACCCGTAGCCTGGGTGGATCGCCTCCGCCCCTGCGCGCCCTGCGGCCGCAATGATCGCTTTGATGGAAAGATAGGACTCGCCGGGCGCTGCCGGGCCCAGACAGACGGATAGGTCTGCCTCGGTCACATGCGGCGCGTGGCGGTCGGCGTCGGAATAGACCGCCACGGTGCGTAATCCCATCGTGCGCGCGCTTCGGATCACGCGGCGGGCGATTTCGCCCCGATTGGCGACCAGCAGCGTGGAAAACGGCGTGGCGGTCATGGACGGGCGACCCCGTATTGCACCGGGCGCGGCCTGCGTGCGTCCCCGGCCAGCGCGATATCGAAGGCCTCGGCCAGGATCGCCCGGGTCTGGCGAGGGTCGATAACACTATCATCGAGCAATCGGGCGGAGGTTGCAAAGACGTCCATCTGGCTCTTGAAGTGTTCCGAGATCCGGTCGCGCAGGGCGTCGAGTTCGCCTGCGTCTGGCTCCGTCCCCCGGCGTCGCGCGGCACTTTCGGAGATATAGCGCATCGTCTCGGCGGCTTGTTCGGAACCCATCACGGCGGTCTGGGCATTGGGCCAGGAAAAGGCAAAGCGCGGACCGAAGCCGCGGCCGCACATGCCGTAGTTCCCGGCCCCAAAGGAGGCTCCGCAGAACAGCGTGATCTGAGGCACCGCCACCGAAGTTACCGCCTGGATCATCTTCGAGCCATGCTTGATCATGCCCGCGCGCTCAGTCTCGGTGCCGACGAGGAACCCCGTCGTGTTGTTGAGATACAGCAGCGGCGTGCCCGCCTGCCCGCAAAGCTGGATGAAATGCGTGGCCTTGTTGGCGCCGGCCACGTCAAGCGGGCCGTTGTTGGTTATGATCCCGAGTGACCGGCCCGCCAGATGCGCGGTGCCGCAGACGGTTGCCGGGCCGTAGCCCATGCCGATTTCCGCGAAGCGCGAGCCGTCGACGATCCGCGCGATTACCTCGCGCATGTCGACGGGGCGGCGCGGATCGGCGGGCATCACGCCCAGCAGTTCGTCCGCCGAATGGAGCGGCGGATCAGCGGAAAGACGTACGGCGAGATCGGCATCGATGCTGTCCCAGCCGAGCCCGTCGATGATGCCCCGCGCAAGGCCGATAGCGTGCCGGTCATCTTCGGCCAGGTAGTCGCCGAGACCCGAGACGGTGGTGTGCATCTCGGCGCCGCCCAGATCCTCCTCGTTAGCGATTTCGCCCGTAGCCGCCTTCAGTAGCGGCGGCCCGGCGAGAAAGGCCCGGGTGCGCCCGCGCACCATAACGATGTAGTCGGACAGCCCCGTCTGGTACGCGCCCCCCGCCGTGGAGGAGCCATGGGTCACTGTCACCACCGGAAGGCCCGCCGCTGAAAGCCGGGCGAGATTGCGAAAGAGCTTGCCGCCATGGACGAAATCCTCGACCTTATAGGCCAGCAGGTTGGCCCCAGCGCTTTCCACCAGCTGCACGTAGGGAAGGCGGTTCTCCAAGGCGATTTCCTGCGCGCGCAGCACCTTGGCAAGGCCGTAGGGCTGTAGCGCGCCCGCGGCGATACCGCTGTCATTGGCCACCATCATCACGCGCCGCCCGCTGACCACGCCAATGCCGGCGATCAGCCCTCCGCCCGCTACGCTTTCGGCGGGATCCTCGGTGTCGAAACAGTAGCCGGCCAGGGTGGATAATTCGAGAAATGGCTGGCCCGGATCCAGCAGAAGCGCGACCCGCGCCCGCGGCAAAAGCTGGCCGCGTTTCTCGAACCGGGCCCGCGAGCGGTCGGACGCGGCCTCGGTGCGGGCCTCGATCTCGCGCAGCCGGTCGAGCAAGGCCTGCATCCGCGCGGCATTGGCGGTGAATTCCGCGCTTTCCGGCGCGACGCGGGTGCCAAGCGCGCTCATGCCTTTGCCTCGGCCAGGCCAAGCCGCGCGCGGGCCTCCGCTGGCGATGCGATCTGTCGGCCGGCGGCCTCGGCGATGCGGGCCAGATCGGCTATCAGATCGCCATTGGAGACGGCTCGGCTGCCATCCTCGCGCCAGAAGCCGTCCTCCAGCCCGGCGCGCAAGTTACCGCCCAACTCCGCCGCGCGAAAATGGAGCGGCCAGATCTCGGCGCGCCCGATCACGGTCACTTGCCATTCCGCACCGTCGGGCATGTAGCGCAGCAAAAGCGGCAGCAGGTCGGCATCGGCGGGCATGCCGGAGGCGACCCCCATCACGAGGTTCACGACGGTGCGCCCCGCCCAAAGGCCCGTTTCGCGGAACATGCCAACGCTGCGTAGGATGCCGGTGTCGAAACACTCCCATTCCGGCAGGCTTCCGGCCTCTTCGAAGGCTGCTAGAACGGTCTCGATCTTTTCAACCGGATTGTCGAACAGCATCGGTGGCCAGGCCCAGGACCCGTCGGAGCGGGTCTTGAGATAGTTGAGCGATCCAGCGTTGCAGGCCGCCAATTCGGGCCGCGTCGCACGCACACAGTCGAGCGCCACCTCATAGCCGGGTCCGACGAAGCCTGTGGTATGATTGAGGATCACGCCAGGGCAGGTGGCACGGATTTCGGCCTGTATTTCGGCCGAAAGGTCGGGGTCCCAGCTTGCCTTGTGCCCCTCGCCTGGGGCTTGTGCGCGCAGGTGAAGATGCATGGCGCTTGCGCCCGCCTCCCACGCGCGGCGCGCCTCCGCGGCCATCTCTGCCGGGGTCACCGGCACTGGGTACTGGCGCGGGTCTGTCAGGACACCGTTGAGAGCACAGGTCAGGATTGCGGGCTCAGACATCGGCGCCCCTGTTGTCTGGATCGGGGGCAAAGAAACTCTGCGGCAGGGTCTCCACCGCCTTCGCGATGTTCAGCACATGGGCCCGTGCCGTAATTTCGGCTGCCTCTGGGCGCCCGCCGACGATGGCCGCCCCCATCGCGCGGTAGTCGGCGAAACGGCCAGCGCCGTTCGGCGTGCGCGTCTGCGCCCGGATCAGGTTCACGTTGAGACTAGGCAGCAGACGCGACAATTCCGCGTTTCCGGCCAAATCGAGCATGGCACGATACAAGCGATTGCGGGCGCGCATGAACTCGAAGGAATCGGGCAAGGCCTCGTGCTCCAGCACCGATGCCAGCGCCTGCTCGAAGTCCGCGGCGCTTTCACCGGCGAGGACAGCCGCGGCCGCCTGACTGGCCGCAAGCCCGATCAGCCGCTCCAGCACGAGAAGCGCGTTGAGCGCCTCTCGTCGGGTCAGGTGGCGGATCTGTGCACCGCGATGGGGATGGGATAGGACGACACCCTCGGCCGCAAGGCGTTTCAGTGCCTCGCGCACGCTGCCACGACCAATCGCGTACTGGCGCATCAGGTCCGGTTCGAGCAGGCGTTGCCCGGCAATGAAGCGCCCTTCGTAGAGGCCGCGGATCACGTCGGCGTAAAGCGCATCCGACGAACTGACCGGGCGCAGGCCCGGGCTGGAGGATTTCGGCCGATGCGCGGTCATGGCCGTGCCGCCCGGGCCATGTCCCAGGCACGCTCCGCCAGCGGGCGCGCCCGTGTCCCGGTCCTTGCTGCGTTGGCGTCGGCGGCGGTGCCGTCCTCGGCGCGCCGTGCGATGCCTTGCAGGATCGCGGCGATCCGGAACAGGCTGAACACAAGGAAGAATTCCCAATTTTTGGGGTGCGGCAGGCCGGTCCGCGCGAGGTATCGGTCGAGGTAATCCGTCTCGTCCGGGATGCCAAGCGCGGCGTGGTCGACCCCTGCCAGACCCCGAAACAGATCCGGCGAAACCCGCCATGTGAGCATGTGATAAGCGAAGTCGACCATCGGATCTCCGAGCGTCCAGAGCTCCCAATCGAGCACGGCTGTCACGCGGGGCTCGGTCGGGTGCAGGATCAGATTGTCGAGCCGGTAGTCGCCATGGATCACCCGCACATCGCTCTCGGCTGGCATATGAGCCGGCAGCCAGTCGATCAGCCGGTCCATCGCCTCGATTGGAGCCCCCTCGGAGGCGCGATACTGCTCGGTCCAGCGGTTGACCTGCCGCTCCACATAGCTTCCCGGGCGGCCGAACTCCGACAGGCCGAGACGCTCCGGGTCGAGACTATGAAGCTTGGCCACGGTCTGGTTCATCGAGTCGAAGATCCGCGCGCGGTCTTCCGTCGAATAGCCCGGCAGGCGCGGATCATACTCCACCCGTCCCTCGACATGGGCCATGATATAGAACATCCGCCCGATCACGTCTTCGTTCTGGCAGAGCGCCAGGGGGCGGGGGACAGGCACATCGGATCCGCCGAGCGCGGTCAGGATCCTGAACTCCCGATCCACCGCATGGGCGGTTGGAAGGATTGGCCCCCACGGCCGCGACCGAAGTACGTAACGCCCGGAGGCGGCCGAAACGAGGTAGGTGGGATTGGATTGCCCGCCGGCAAACTTGCGTACCTCAAGCGGGCCGCGAAATCCATCGACCTGCGCCTGCATCCAGCGGTCGAGTGACGCGCGCCCTTCCGGTGTTTCCAGCAGGTCCATGCCGCTCCTCCCGAGGCTTGATTAAAGCGTGCGGCCGGATGTAGAGTCAAACAGAAACGTCCGACGAAATCGTCAGCTTTTGTCGCGCCGAAAGCGGGTCCCGGGGGGAGGCGGCGTTTCCCTCGGCCCGGCAAAGCACTGAGCGCGGCGCATCCAAAGTTCGGCCACTGGGCCCGACACGGCAAGCGAAGTGTCGGCGATGTTGCGGGTCTGGGTCACGACCTTGGCAAAATCTGCGGCGGCGCCCTCGATCCGCGCCTCGGAGGCGGGGTCGCCATACGCCCAGATCTTGCCGGACGGCGCGGTGAGGAGAAGAAACGGCATGTGTTCGGGCGGGGCGAGACCTTGAACATGGAACGACCAGGAAAAGGCGGAAACCCCCAGATGCACCACATTGCGCAGGCGGTCATGTTCCGCCCGATCCCACCCCATCAGGTCGTAGATCGCCAAACCGTGCGCCCAGGTCTCCATCTGCCGGGCCGTCATCGCGGAACGCGCCGACATGTCCGGACCGACCCAAGGCACGCGCGCCTTCGGATCGACCGTTCGCCAACGCGCGGCCATTTCGGCGGCCCGCGTACGCCAGGTTTCGAGAAGCTTGCCGCCGCGGAGTCCGACGTGCGCGTTTTCCGCCGCGCGCCCCCGTCCCTCGGCCACGGCCCGAACAACGGTCTCGAGATCGGCCCGGAACTCGTCCGGATCGGTCAGCGCGCGGTCCTGTGCCATGTTCCAGAAATGCAGGTGCACAAGGATGTCGTCGGGCGTCCAGCCCTTGAACTCGGTGGGCCGGGTCCAGTCCTCGGGCGCCAGCCGCGCCAGATCCTTGGCAAGCGCCGCGCTTTCCGCGCCGAAATCCATAGCTTGTTGCATGTCGGTCCTCCCGCTTCGGCAGGCATAGCGAGGCGGCACGCAAATCCCAAGCAATCGCAATGACGGAGGCAGCGGCAATGGCACCCTTCCCACATCTTCTATCGCCGCTCGACCTTGGCTTTCTTACGCTGCCCAACCGCGCGATCATGGGCTCGATGCATACGGGCCTTGAAGAAGCCGGCGACTGGCAAGCCGCCGCACGTTTCTACGCGGAGCGGGCGGAAGGCGGCGCGGCGCTCATCGTGACGGGCGGCATGGCGCCCAACGCCGAGGGCGCGGTGCTACCAGGGGCGGCGGGTCTCTTCGATGCAGCAGACATCGCCAACAACCGTATCGTGACCGATGCTGTGCATAGCGCCGGCGGCCGGATCGCCATGCAGATCCTTCATGCCGGGCGCTATGCCTTTGCGCCGACCGCAGTGGCCCCCTCCGCCATCAAGTCGCCGATCTCGCCCCATCCGCCCCGGGAACTCGACGAAGCCGGCATAGAGACGCAAATCTCCGACATGGTGACTGCCGCGATGCGGGCGCGCGAGGCGGGGTTCGACGGTGTCGAGATCATGGGCTCCGAAGGCTATCTCATCAACCAGTTCCTCGCGCGGCACACCAACCGGCGCACTGATCGCTGGGGCGGGTCCTGCGAAAACCGGATGCGACTGCCGGTAGAGGTCGTGCGCCGTTGCCGTGCCGCCGTCGGGCCGGATTTCATCCTGATCTACCGGATTTCCCTGCTCGATCTCGTGCCCGACGGGCAAAGCTGGGAGGAGGTGGTTCACTTGGCCCAGGCCGTCGAGGCGGCCGGCGCCACGATCGTCAACACGGGCATCGGCTGGCACGAGGCGCGCATCCCTACTATCGCAACCTCCGTGCCGCGCCGGGCCTTTGCCTGGGTGACGCAGCGGCTAATGGGGCAAGTGACGATCCCGCTGGTCGCTTCCAACCGGATCAACACGCCCGAGACGGCCGAGGCGGTGCTGGCCGAGGGGTGCGCCGACATGGTGTCGATGGCGCGGCCCTGGCTCGCGGATGCACGGTTCATCGCTAAGGCCGCCGCTGACCAGCCCAACCAGATCGCGCCGTGCATCGCCTGCAACCAGGCCTGCCTCGACCATTCGTTCCGGGGCTTGCGCGCGTCCTGCCTCGTCAATCCCCGCGCCTGCCGCGAGACCGAACTGATCCTGACCCCTGCGCCGGCGCGCAAGCGCGTGGCCGTAGTGGGTGCCGGGCCGGCGGGTCTGGCCGCCGCCATCACGGCCGCCGAACGGGGCCATGACGTTACCCTCTTCGAAGCGGCCACGCAGATCGGCGGGCAGCTCAACATGGCCCGCCGGATTCCGGGCAAGGAGGAGTTCGACGGCCTAGTGGCGTGGTACGAACGCAGGCTGGCCCGAGCAGGCGTCACGCTGCGCCTCGGCCTGCGGGCGGAGGCCGCGATGCTGGCCCCATTCGACGAGGTGGTGGTGGCCACCGGCGTGTCGCCCCGCAACCCGGCCATCCCGGGCCAGAATCTGCCGCATGTTCTTAGCTATGTCGATGTCCTGGCAGGCGGCGCAGAGGTCGGCGCGCGCGTGGCGATCGTCGGTGCCGGGGGCATCGGTTTCGACATGGCGAGTTTCCTCGTGCAGAATGGCCCGTCCGCGACCGAGGATCTCCCACTGTGGATGCGGGAATGGGGTGTCGCAGACCCGGCCCGTGCCGCGGGGGGCCTCGCGCCGGATGGCCCTCGGCCAGTGCCGCCCGCCCGGTCCATCACGCTGCTTCAGCGCCGGGCCGGCAAGCCCGGTGCGACGCTTGGGCAGACGACCGGCTGGATTCATCGCAGCTGGCTCCGGATGAAGGAAGTCGAGACCCTGTCCGATCTCAGCTATGAGGCGATCACGCCCGAGGGCCTCGTGATCCGACAGGGTGCGGCCGGGAGTGCGCCCCGGCTCATTCTGGCGGACACCGTTGTGCTCTGCGCCGGGCAGGAGCCTAACAACCGCCTCGCAGCCGCTCTGATGTCCCGGGGCATGTCCCCTCATGTCATCGGCGGCGCGGACGAGGCCCGGGAACTCGACGCGAAACGGGCAATCGACCAGGGCACGCGACTAGCGGCTCGCATTTGATGGCCGTTGGGTTTTGTCAGTTAAGCCTGGCTCGAGACGGGGCAGTGGGCTCGATAACGTCGGCGCATGACCCTACCCAGCCCTATTAACTGATTTAAGCTGAACCCAGAGTTTATTCGTCTGGCGGCACTTATGTGTGTTCGCCTTTCGATTTCGCTGCGGAACATCAAGGACCTGCTCTGCGAGCGCGATGTCGGAAGTCAAGGTAATACAATAATTTAGGTAATGGAGAGCGTTGGATATCAGGCCCATCCCCTCCGCCACTTTCAATTTGCATATTCTCGCCGAGGCCAATCAAATAAGGGATTTCGTCGACAGACGCCATGAGCGATGACGTTTTTGCTACACATTTTGCTCCACATTGACCTCGGCACGGCCCCACCTGACGCATAGAAATCCTTGCGGGCTGGCGGGCTTGATCCCAAGCTCGGGCGGCGAGACGTTTTCTGGTTTGCGGCTGATGCAGGTCGCCGACGCTAAATCCTGTTGACGACGGGCTGACAAGTTCATCGCTGACTATCGTTCCTCTGCGTTCTTGAGCAAAGGTAGCGCGCCGACGGGAGCAGCAGAGGGACGGATGTCGGCGCGCCGACCGCCGGGTGATCCGGCCCGGCGGCGAGGCTCTTGGGCCCTCAAGGACGGCGCGCGCCGGACGCGCGCCGCTGGATCACTCCGTGTGGACCAGTTTCAGCCCCAGCCGGATCGCCTCCGCGAACTCGTGCATCTCTCGAGCGGCCTGGAATAGGCGCTCGACCGGAGGCAGGGCGACCTGGAGCGCCGCCGCGGCCGGACTGTAGGTGGTCTCGGTATCGAACGCCTCGGAGCATCCGATCAGCCGTTCGCGCGGGATGGGGGACTGCTTGACAATCCTCCCGGCTTCGATGGCTTTGCGGACCGCGACGATCGACGTGTCCAGATAGACGAGCAGATCGGGATGCACGGCATCCTCTTCCTGAATGTGCTCGATGAGGTCTCGCACGATCCAACGGGCGGGCTCGTCGAGATGCGGCAACACATCGGACAGCAGGTGCGAATCCATCGACCGATACAGCGCGAGGAACGCGCGGGAGTGTTCGACCAACCTCTCGAAGAGGTTTTTGGTGCTTGGATGGTCATCCCCGCGCCTCCTTCCGCCCAAGGAAGGTCGGGCGTGTCCGCCGCTGGCTGGTTCTGATGGGCGAACCGCATCGGCGCGCCTGCCGGCGATCCTCGGCGATGTCGCGCAGCGCGTGAATGCGGCCGCGCACGGCGTTCATGGCGTCGAACGGATTGCCGTCGAGCCGTCCGAGCACCGCGGAGCCGGTAGCCCCACAGATCACGAACCCACTATGGGTCAGCGGCACAAGCACGCGGCGCGCGCCCACGAAGCGCGTCGGCTCGTTCAGGCCAGCCGCGATGTAGTCGGCCCGGCGATGGACGTGCACCTCGTAGCCGGCGTTGGAACGTCGTCGCGACGTGGTGCCGTACACGATCAGCGCGAAGCGCTGGCCGCCCTTCTCCTCTATATCGAGGATCAGGCAGGGCCGCGCCTTGGGACGTCCAGCGCTGCCTTCCTCAGCGAGAGGAAAGCGGAACGAGACGATGTCGCCATGGCTGGCATGGTCACGCCAAGCTTCGGTCATCATGGAATTTACGGTGGGTGTGCTGTCGAACATCTCGACCTCCTTACGATTGCTATCGCCGCACCTCCCGATCTCACCCCGAGGGTTGGGGCTTCGTCTTCGTGCGCGACACCCGGCGCGTGCACGAAGACGATGAACCCGGCCCGCCAGCCTCAAGCTGTCATTGCCACGCGTCAGGACCCGCCTGACGACAAAATCTGTTCGAATGCATCAACGGGGAGAGCGTCGAGAGGGGTAGCCCCTCTCGACCAGGTGGGGGAGCCACAAGCACTCAGAAAGCTGTCGTTTGGTAAAGCGACGGAACCCGCCGTTCCGAGGAAACAACTATTCGTTATCCCGGGAATGATGGCCGGGTTGAGCGGATTCCGGAAGTTCGCCGCAGCCGCGAGCACGCTCTTGACCAACTGCAGAAGCGGTCATTCAGCCAGCCTTTTTCCAGACGCAGGTATGATCGAAAGCGATAGGCGGGCAATACGGCGTAGCACTGCGGCGCGAAGGGCCTTGCATTTAACCATTTCAGTCAGAACCATCAATTAGTCCATTGCCTGCTGCGACTGTGAGCAACTCACTGGGTCCACGCGACTGAACACCCAAAACGTCTAGGGCATACCGCGCACGCGACGAAGCAACATACAAGCGATTGTGCGCTGCGTATGACGCAAAACTGCGGGAATTGGAGTTCTCAGTCTCGCCTTCCTTAGGTACTCTACCTTTGTCCACCCCAACGACGACAACGACATTGAACTCAAGGCCACCAACAAAATCAGCATGGCCTAAGACCATATGGCCGGATTTTTCCGCTTGTCGAATAACCCTATAGTCGCCGCAATGCTCCAGATATGTGACTAGCTTATTGTTCGACGAAGAATACTCACGAAGAAGATTCAGCAAGGTGTCATCCAGAGTAGTGATAAGCACCTGAGACCTTCCAGATTGTATTGCCGCCTGCAATTCGTCGGCCCTCTTGAACGCTCCTTCAACCAACGTTTTGCCGTCAGCAAACTCGATGTATCGAACGGGTTCAGATCGCCTCTCACCGTCCGTTGTAAGCATCCGTGACAGCGTGCAGCTTCTTATTCATCCCACCTTCGACCGCCCAATCAGACGACGACGCCCCCCTTTCTCGACCGCGGGGTGGAGGCCATGCGATGTACTTTCAAGGATGTGGCGTCGATAGAGTTTGTCCTATTGTCTGGGCACCTGTAGTAAGCCCTGTCATGATTCAAGCAAGGACACCCATGTCGCTCCACCCCTTCCAGCGGTTGTGAGGCGTCTTGTGGGGACCGTGCTACTTCGGCGCATCGCGCTAGAGAGAACTTTTGCGGTTGATGAGTATATTTCCGCTCAGGACGCGTCGGTCATCAACGTGCGTCACCCCGTGGCTCATCGGAAAATATGGCTGAAGTCACTCCATCTAAGTGTCCCTCAACCAGCACAAATTGCTCGAACCGTACCCCCGAAATTCGGGAGCTTGAATGGAACAGCCTCGGCAATTGCGAACAATTCAATGACTGTTGAGCCTAGGGGGGTGGATCGGAGGGTGCGAGCGGCTCGGGCGGAGCCATCGTTTTTGGCTTTGAAGGGGAGGGTTACGACACGCTCGGGTCTTCTCTACTTGAAGATGGAGCAGGCGAGCCAGATCGAGGTCCTCGCGACGCCGCTGAAGAACGTAGAGACGATGTTGCAGCGGACACCGGCGATCCGTCGTGGCAGGGCCTGTCTTGCGACCGGGCCCGCCACATCGGTCACTCAGGCGTGCGCGGCGTCCGTGATGACACTGATTCAGGCGCCTTCGGGCGATTGCGAGATGACTGGATGACCCTGTCGGAGCCGCCGGCGATAAAAAGTGTCGACGATGCGCTGATAGTCGGTCTCGTCGAGCGCGCCGTCGGTAGCCCGCCGTGAGTTTGGCGTTTCCTGTATCATGCGTGGTAGCGGCCTCGGTCCGGGCGCCAATCTCTTGGCTGTCGAAGTCGATGGCGGCGGCATCTTCCGGGTTCTCCGCAGCGTGTATCCAGCCCTTCTTGGAGGCACTCACGAAGCGGGTCATGTTGTCGGTGAAGGGCGGGTCTTCAAGGCTTTCCTATAGCACGGTGATGCCGTCACGTTGACGTATTTCAGGGGAAACCTTGTCCGTCCCCTGCTCGGGGCGCTCCACCCTATTCAGGCGTTAAACCTTCATCGAACCCGGCGAGGTCAATCTATTTCCCTGCAGTGCTCCGTCCAATAGCCTGATTGCGCGAGGGAGGTCAGCCGGGGTGTGAAGCGGGCCGAGCGCCTCCAGAATAACTGCAACCGAGGCCACGTCCGAGCGACCGATGTCCGGGCAAAGCGGCGCACGGGGGTCTTCGGCACGTTGACGCAGGGCTACCGCCATGCCGCCCGGGGCACGGCCGCTCAAGCGGCAGGACGCCCAGACCTTGACGTCGCGAGAGTGCACAATCCGATGGCCGCCGGCCTTCAGGCGGAGGACGATTGCCCTGTCCTCCCCCGAGGGCAGGGGATCGAAGCCGCCGGCGGCAAGATAGGCCGTTCTGGCGAAGGCAAGGCTGGCGCCAGGGGTCTGTTGATGACTGGCGTGGCCAATGATGCGCCGCTCCAACTCTGCCTTCAGCTCGAGAAACCGGTCTTCGAGGGCGGCGCGGCGCCTCAGCGCCTCCGGCAGCGCGGCGTGCTCCTCGGCGATGGGAAGCACCAGGCCGCAGACCGCGTCGGCGCCGGCGTTCAGGTGCCGGCGGTTCGCCTCGATCCAGTCGGGCGCGACGAGGCAGTCCGCGTCCGTGGTGAAGACCGTTGCGAACGCCAACGGTAGGTTCAGCGTCTCTGCCATGCCCAGCCGCCGCGCGGCCCCCACACCGCCCGCGGGTATCGTACAAGCGATCACGGCCGCACCGGCCTGCCGTGCGCGTGCCGCGGTCTCATCTGTGCAGTTGTTGGCGATGACCAGAACGTCGGCCTTCTGCCCGCTCAGGGCGGCGAGACAGGCCCCGATCCGGGCTGCTTCGTTGCGGGCGGGTATGATCACGACGGCAGTCTCGCGCCCCCATCCGGGCGGAATGCAGATGTCGTCGATCGCCGGATGCGAGAGGGCTGCGGCCAGCGTCATGAGCCCACGAACCTGTCGATCCTGTAGCTCGCGGCTTTCGCGACGATCGTTTGGGTGTAGAGTGGTGGCAAGCTCCGCGCGAAGTAATCCAGGGCATCGGCCCCCTCCAGTTGATTGCCCGAAGGACCGAGCCAGGTGACCGCGAGAACCTCGCCGGCGGGCCATCTTCGGCCGATCTGGGCGGCCAGACCCTTCAGGCTTGCCTCATCGAGGAAGTAGAGGATCTCGGACAGCACGATCAGATCATGGTCGCCGGCGGGCAGCTCACAAGGCAGAAAGCCGCGGACGAAGCTGGCGCCGGGCGCGGCGCGCCTGGCGGCGTCGAGGGCGCTTTCCACCGCATCGACGCCGATATAGTGCCCGCAGAGCGGCGCGAGACGACGTGCCAGCTCGCCGTTACCGCATCCGACCTCCAGCGCGCTGACGTAGTGCGGGCGCAGCAGGGCGGCGCGGGTGGCGGCGTATTTCGTGGCCTCGTAAGCGCTGGTGCGGAAGTTCCACGGGTCGTCGGTCTCTGCGTAGAGTGCATCAAGCCGATCTTGCGGCACGCCGATCATGGAGCGGTGCCCTCGCTTCGAAGAAAGAAGATCTCGTCGCCCCCGGCGAAGAACGCCGCGAAGCCGGGCGGCATTTCGAACCCGTCGGGCGCGTCGGGCACAACCCCGCCCGCCTGGCTGCGGTGGGCGGCTATGGCCGCGGCCTTAGCGCCTGCGCAGATGCCGGGCGCCAAGCGGAACGCCGACGTGCCGGCCGGCTTCGGGGCGCAACCCCTACCATGCCAGCGCGACCAGACCGGGAAATGGCCCAGCCGTCGCTGCGGCGCCCGTGCCGCCACCCGCCGCGCGATGGCAGCCCCGGCCTCGTGGTCGCAATGCGGGTCGAGCGGCGATGGCCCGAGGATCAGGCCGGCACCGATGGTTCTGGCGATGGCGTCGATCTGCGCGATGAGGCGCGGGTCGCTGCGCAGGGCGGTATCAGGGAACCCCGCCCAGGTGACATCTTCGCCGGTCCCGCCCAGATGGGCGACCGCTTCGCCGAGTTCGTCGCGGCGCAACGCTGCAAGCCGTTCGGGCGGGAAAAGCTTCGAGCCGGGATGCGAATGTGCCCCGTCGGTCAAGCACACCACATGGGCGCCGACCGTGGCGAAGGCATGGGCCAGCAACGCGCCGCATCCGAGAACTCTCGTCGTCCGGATGAGGGGCCAACACCAGAAGCGGCCGGGTGCCAAGCAGTTCGCGGGCCGTCACCTCGATCGCGCCCGGCTGCCCGGCCCGGTCGATCACCGCCAGGTCGCGGTCACGCATCGCGCGGGCCATCCTCGAGAAGCGCCGAGAAGGGTCCATCCTGCCCAAGGGCCCAGGCGCCCGCCCGCTGAAGCAGGGCATCGCGCGCGGCCTGCCGCATGTAGGTGGCCAGATCGCGGGCGATCCGTCCGGTCGCCGCGCCCTCGTCGAAATGAGCCAGGCCTACGGCGCGTTCGACCGTGGCGATGGCGTCCTGTCCGGTTTCCTCGGTGATGAGCCGCGCCTGGATCGAGAACGACACCGCCCGCTCCGGCTCGGCCCGACCCGCCGGCCCTTCGGCGAGAGCAGCGGCGCGACGCACCAGACCGCCGGCGGCGACCGTGCGGGTCAGGACCGGTGCCAGCCGCGCCACCTGTGGCTCCGCCTCCAGGCGGCCAAGATCGGCGAGGGCGGTGGCCGCGGTTCGGAGCAGGCCAAGCGTGCCACCAAGTTGCACCGCCGCGATCCGCCAGACACCGGCGAGGAAGCCGGGCTCCTCGAAGTACCGGTCGACCCCACCGATCCACGTCAAGGCCGATGCCGGTAGTCCCGTCGCATCGAAATTCCCGGAAGCCGTGGCCCGCATGCCAGTCTTCGTCCAACTGCTCGGGTCCTGCCGGGAGGCCTCGGTGACATCGAGGAGCGCAAGGCGCGTCCCGCCCGGCTCCTTCACGGTGACGATGGCCTGCCCGACAACGCCCAGCCCCGAGGCGAAGCGCTTGCCGCCACGCAGAATCTGACCCTCGAGGCCTAGCGGTACAGCTCCCTCCGCGCCCCACACGCCAAAGAGGGTGCCGCCGGCCGCCTGCTGGGCCGCATGTTCCATGACCGTTCGGCTCGCGAACATGCGGAGCAGGCGCAGCGCGTTGATATGCCCCTCGAAAAGACGCGCGACAGACAGGTTGGCCTCAGCGACGGTCGTCAGCCTTCTAGCCAGTACGGCAGGAGGCAGGACGCCAGCATCGAGATAGCCGGCGGCGGCCAGCAGAGAAATGGATCGCCGGATGTCACGGGCTCCACGATCCTCCAAGCCGGCAGCTTCTGAAAGTTCGCGCAGGTCGAGCGTCGTAAGCGCCGTTGCGGGAAGCGAAGCAACTCGGGGAGGCAGAAGTGTCAAAGCGCGGCCCCCCAAGGGGTAGGATGCAAATTGTCCATACGAAAAAACCTAGGTAGGCCCCAGTGGTTCCGCATGACCTTCGGGAACGGTGCGTCGATCGTGGATCGACCCAATGCTGACGAAATCCGACATCTTTACAGGGGCTTGCGATTTCATTGGCTGTAAACCCAATTGCATTCGATCAGCAGGCTTCCATCTCGACAACTCGGGCGAGGCGCCCCCAAATTCTACCCTTCCGCGAAACTCGAATACGAGGTGCGGGTCGACACGCCCAACCCGGGCTTCGTCGAGTACCGGCAGCAGGCCATCGGCGGCATTGAAGATGAAGTCCGGGTAGCGGTGCAGGACCTCTACCACACCATGCGCGCCCGCGGCGGCAGCAAATACCGCGACTTGCGACCGAAGATCTCTCGCATACCGAGTTCCTCGGACATGCGGCTGCCTTCCATGTCGAGAAGGTCCCGCTCAGCCAGCAGGAGGCGGGTGCGCAGAATGCCGTCGTGGGTGGGCGCCATGATCCCCCGGCACCTGCAGTCGTCGGGGCTGCCGTCAACACCGATCGACTTCAACGGCGTGCCGTTCTGCATGGGCCGCGTCTATGCCCTGGGGAACATCGCGGCCGACATGTTCCCCAACGCCATGGCCGAGATGACGGGCCGGACCCAAGACGGGAACGAATAAATGTAGCCGGTCGCCGACGGACCATTACAAGGGGAGGCCTTGCCCTCCCAACCAGCGGCGACGATTAACTTGGGTAGGGACGTCTTCTGGCCGATCTATCCGGCCCTCGCGCAGGCGGAATGAACCGCCGGCGGCCGGGCGCGTTGGCATTCTGATTTTAGGGAGGTCGGAATGGCGTCACGCGCGGTTTGGAAGGGCCAGCTTCGCTTGTCCCTGGTAGCAATCGGGGTGGAAATCCACTCCGCCACGAAGTCGGGCGCGCGGGTGAGCTTCCGGCAGATCCATGGACCTTCGGGCAAGCGGGTCCGATACGAGAAGACGGTGGCCGGGATCGGCCCCGTGGACGCCAGCGAGATCATGAAGGGATACGAGCTTGACGACGGCGACTACCTGCTGCTCGACAAGGACGAGGTCGACGACATCCGGCTCGAGACCAAGAAAACGTTCGAGCTGGTGCAGTTCGTCGACGCGTACGAGATTCCGCCGCTCTACTTTGACAGGCCCTACTATATCGTGCCCTCCGACGATCTGGCGCAGGACGCCTATCGCGTGGTCCGAGATGCGTTGCGGCAGTCCGACAAGGTGGGGCTGGGGCAGCTGACCATGCGGGGCAAGGAATACCTCTGCGCGGTGAAGCCATGTGGTGACGGGCTGCTGATGGAGACGCTGTTCTACGAGGACGAGCTGAAGGAGGCCGACCCGCTCTTTTCGAACATCGAGGACAACGCGGCCGAGGACGACCTGCTGGCGGTGGCGACCCAGTTGATCGAGCGCAAGACCGGCAAGTTCGATGCCGGCGCCTTCAAGGACCATTACGACATCGCGCTGCGTGAGCTGATCGAGGCCAAGCGGCGCAACAAGGCCACGCCACGCGCTGGCGCCGAGGAAGGCGAAGGCGCGGCGGGGGGCAACGTCGTCGACCTCATGGCGGCCCTCAAGGAAAGCCTGAAGAGTAGCGAGAAAAGGGCGCGAAATACGGCCGGCGCCAACGGCAAGGCCTCCGGCGGCGCCGCGAAGGGCGCGCCGCGAAAGGCGAAGGCCAAACCCGCGGCAACGGGGCGGACCACAAAGAAGAGCGCCTGAAGGTGGACCGCCTGGCCCGTTACCGGTCAATGCGGGACTTCGCGCAGACGCCCGAGCCAGAAGGCGGATCCTCTGCCGCAACCGGCCGGCTTTCATTCTCGTGTCAGAAGCACGCGGCCCGTCGGCTGCACTTCGACCTGCGTTTGGAATGGCAGGGCGTGCTTCTCAGCTGGGCGGTGACCCGCGGACCTTCGCTGGACCCGGCGCAGAAGCGCCTGGCGGTCCGGACCGAGGATCATCCTTGCGATTACCTGACCTTCGAGGGAGCGATCCCGAAAGGTAGCTATGGCGCCGGGACCGTGTTGCTCTGGGATCTCGGGTGGTGGCATCCGGCGCAGGACGTGAACGAGGGTTTGGTGACCGGCATGCTTAAATTCGCCATCCTCGGCCGCCGCATGACGGGCGCATGGATGCTGGTGCGGCTCAGTCCGAAGCGCCCCGGAGACGAGAAGCGCGACAACTGGTTGCTGGTGAAGGAGCGCGACGTCGCCGCCGGCGCGCCCGATACCCTGACGGAGATGCACGCAACCAGCGTTATTAGCGGGCGCAGCATGGCGGAGATTGCCGCCGATACGCCACCGAAACGCCCGGCCCGTGCCGGGCAGCGTCCCTTGGCGGGCAAGCCGCAACTTGCGACCCGCCGCGATGCTCCGCCAGGCGGCGGGGGCTGGTGGGTCGAGCCGAAGCACGACGGCTATCGCGCGATGTTGGCGATCGGAGATGGCGGGCCAAGGATCACGACCAGGAATGGCCACGATTGGACGGACCGGTTCGCGGCCCTCTTGCCTTGGGCCGCTGATCTACGCGGCAGGGCTGCTCTGATCGACGGAGAAGTCGTGGCGGGTCTGGGGCCGGAGACGTTCGATGCGTTGCAGGCGGCGCTGAGCAGCGGCGGCCCCCTGGCCTTCTACGCCTTCGACCTGCTCCACCTTGATGGAAAGGATCTGACGGGCGCGACTCAGTCCGAGCGTCGGCGGGCCCTTGAAAAGTTGCTGGCAGTTTTCCCGCCGCTCGCGGCCCTGCGTCTCTCGCCGATTGCAGAGGGCCCCCCGGACCTGGTTCTGACGGCGATCTGTGCCGCGGGCGGCGAGGGGATCGTCGCAAAACGCATCGATGCGCCCTATCGCGCGCGCCGCACCCGTGCCTGGATCAAGGTGAAATGCGGCATTCTGGAAACGTTCGCCATCGTCGGGTATACGCCGTCCGACGTGGAAAGTCGGCCCTTTGCATCGCTGATGCTGGCATCGTTCGAGGCGGGCGGGCTGGCCTATCGCGGGCGCGTCGGCACGGGGTTCGATGGCGCCACCATGGATGCGACGATGCGCGAGATGAGCCGCCACGTCCGGGCGAATTGCCCTTTGCCCATACACCCTGCGGATGCCGGGCCTTCACCTGTCTGGCTGGAGCCAGTGCTGAAGGCCGAAGTCTGGCATGCCGGACTGACAGGCGCGGCGCGGATCCGGCATGGCGTTTTCGAGGGATTGCTTGCGACCCAGCCGGGTCATCCCGCCCGGAAGGCGATCCCCCCGCTCAAGACAGCGCCGACGCGTGCCGGGATCGTCCTCTCGCATCCCGCCCGCGTCGTCTTTCCGGGAACACGAACGACCAAGCTCGACCTCGCCGAATACTATGAAGCGGTCGCTCCGGCCTTCTTCGCGCATGCCGCGGACCGCCCGCTGACGTTTCTTCGCCATCCCGGAGGGCTTGACGAGGCGGGCTTTTACCAAAGGCATAAGGGCGAAGGGTTTCCTCGGGCCATCGGATCAGTGCGGACGGACGAAGGCGACACTCGCGGGGACCCCTCCATGTTCATGGCCAGTGCGGCGGGCATGGTCGCTGCCGTGCAAATGGGAACGATCGAGTTTCACCTTTGGGGCGCACGCCGAGACCGACTGGACCGTCCGGATAGGTTGGTCTTCGACCTCGACCCCGACGAGGCACTCGGGTTCGACGCGGTGAAGTCGGCTGCACTGGATCTGCGGGATCGGCTGGAAAATCTCGGCCTCGCCTCGAGCCCAATCGTGACCGGCGGGAAAGGCATCCACGTGGTCGTGTCGCTTCGCCGGACTGTGACCTGGGATACTGTGAAAACCTTCGCACGGACGGTCGCGACCATCCTCGCACGGAAAGAGCCTGAACGGTTCGTCAGCACCATGTCGAGGAAACGGCGGGCGGGGCGGATCTTCGTTGACTGGCTTCGCAATGAGAAGGGCGCCACGGCCGTTGCGCCATTCTCGGTCCGAGCAAGGCCGGGGGCGCCAGTTGCGGTCCCAATTCCGTGGAGGGATCTGACTGCCCTGAAGGGCGCCGATGTGTTCGGCATGGAAGCCGCGAGGGCGCGTGCCGACCGCCCTGCGGAGCCTATCGCACTGTCCACCCTTGGCCCCGGCGTGCTTCGCAAGCTGCAACTGTGGATCGACGAGTAGGGATCGCTTGAACTCCGGCCGCTTGCTGGTCCCGAGCCTCCTCAAGTGAAGGTCTGAAGTCTAGATGCCAGTGAAGAACGCATCGACGCAAAGGATCTAGATCGCAAAGCTACGATGATCCGCATGCCTCTGATGAACTACTTCTCGGCCTTCGAGACGGCGGAGATCGTTCATGCCGTCCGATCATAGTGGGGGAGGAAGCTCTCATGCCGCCGGTGTGATTTCTGCAACCACGCCAATGCCGCTCTCGACGTGCAGCTCTCACGGACAGCGCCACTGCAAGCAATGATGCCTGGAAAGACCCGTCGCCGCTACGTGATCAGTAGCTTCAAAGCGTTTCATTTTCGCCTGATCATCTGCCGTCCCAAGGTATCGATACTCCGTCCATACGAGAGGCAGATGCCATGGGGTTCAGCCGATCCGCTTTCCCTTACGAAAGCGGTGAACATCCGACGGGTTATGGGTGATCCGTAGTTCCGACCCCGGTAGATAGGCCGCTTGCCCGGGCACACGTACTACCAACTTTCCGACGTCGGATGTCTGAACGTGGACGACCGTATCCACGCCAAGGAACTCCAGGTGCTGAACGATCCCTGACCATCCAGTGGTATTGGCCGCGATACTGAGGTGTTCGGGTCGAATGCCGATGGTCTCCGCACCAAAGCGTTCGGCTGCGGCGCCGCGTATCAGGTTCATGGCTGGAGCGCCGAGAAACGTCGCGACGAATTCCGTCTCCGGCCGGTTGTAGAGGTCCGCGGGAGCGCCGACCTGTTCGATCCTGCCACCGTTCAGCACCACGATCTCGTCGGCGAGGGTCATCGCCTCGACCTGGTCGTGGGTGACATAGACCATCGTCGTGCCGAGGGTCCGGTGCAGCGCGGCAATCTCGAGCCGCGTATCGGCTCTTAGGCCGGCGTCCAGGTTCGAGAGCGGCTCATCGAACAGGAAGGCGGCAGGGTTGCGCACGATAGCCCGTCCGATCGCAACCCGCTGGCGTTGCCCGCCGGACAGCTCGGACGGCTTGCGATCGAGGAGCGGCTCCAGCCGCAGCATCTTGGCGGCGCCTGCGACCTTGGTGGCAATCTCCGTCCTGCTTGCGCCTGCGGTCTCCAGCGCGAAAGCGATGTTGGCCCGAACGCTCATGTGCGGGTAAAGGGCATATGACTGGAATACCATCGACAGTCCGCGGTCGTAGGGCTCCTTCGCCGTGACATCGGCCCCGCCGATACGGATTTGTCCCGAGGTCACGGTCTCCAGCCCTGCGATCAGGCGCAGGAGGGTCGACTTCCCGCAACCGGACGGACCCACGAGCACGCAGAATTCGCCATCCGCAATCCTCAAAGACACGTCGCGGATGACTTCCGTCGATCCGAAGGACTTGTTGATCCTGTCAAGCTCGATGGACGCCATGCCTATCCCTTCACGGCGCCGCTGATCATGGATCCGCCGATGCGCCGATACATGATGACGCCCAATGCAAGAGGTGGAAGCGCGGCAACGATCATCACCGCCGCGGCAACCCCCCATTGCACGCCTCCGCCAGACGTTGCGAAAAAGAAGGACGCCCCGACGGTGACCGGCACGGCCGTGTCAGTGGTCAGCATCAGCCCAAACAGGAACTCGTTCCAGGCGGTGATGAAGCCGAAGATGAAGGTGGTCACAAAGGCCGGCCGGCAAAGCGGCACGATGATCTTCCACAGGAGCCTCGGCAGACGGGCCCCGTCCATCCGGGCAGCCTCCTCGAGCTCAAGCGGGATATCCGCGATGGCATTCACCAGCAGCAGGAACGCCAGTGGCAGATTGACGACCGCAAGGATCAACCCGAGCCCGAGCCGCGTATCCAGCAATCCGATCGCTGCGTACATGATGTACAGCGGGATCGCGAAGATGATCAGCGGCAGGGCACGCAGGTTGACGACCATGGGGAACAGGATCGTCCGCCCGACGCCGCGTCGGGCCATCGCCCAGGCGATGGGGAAGCATAGCACGATGGGCAGGATCGTCCCGATCAGCGCTGCGGCAAGCGAATTGCCGAGGTAGGAATAGATATTCAGGCGATCGCTGACGGTCAGGACGGTCGCGAAATTCTGGAGCGTCGGGTCCTCGATCCAGAGGGACGCGTTGCGGCTCACCTCGCCGGGCGGTTTCAGCGCGGTGACTAGGGTCGCAATGATCGGGAAATTCATCACGAATGCCGCCAAGGCAAAGACGATCCAGCGCAACACGGTGTGGTGCCTCATGTGGACCTCCGGCCGAAGCGCTGCACGACGGTGAGAAGGATGAATGCCGTGACGAAAAGCAGGATGGCCGCTGCCAGGGCCCGACCAATATCGCCCTGTCTCAGAAATGCTTCGAAGATATAGATGGACATCGAGGTGGTGATCCCGCCCGGACCAGCCCCGACCAGTGTGTAGATGTTGTCGAACACCCTGAATCCGTCGATGAACCGTATGAGCAGCGCCACCCAGACCATTGGCATCAGCATTGGCAATTCGATTTTCCAGAACAACCGCCACGGCCGGGTCCCATCGACCCGAGCTACCTCGCGTATGTCGTTGGGAAGGGTATGGTAGGCGGTCAGGAACAGCAGAAAGGCGAAGGGCGTCCATTGCAGGGTTTCGGCCACCACGACCGTTGTGAACACGTTCCGGGCATTGAGGAACGAAGGGCTCCAGCCGAACCAGGCATACATGTAGTGCGGGATCGGTCCTGCAAACTCGTGCAGCGACAGTCGGTACATCAGCCCCATCATGGCCGGAGCGACGACCATCGGCATGATCAGCACCGCCACGATCCACCCATTCCGCTTGATCAGCGGAGAGAGGTAGACCGCCAGTAACAGGCCCAAGGCGCATTGCAGCACCGCCGTGATCAGCCCGAAGCGAAGCGAGAACCACGCCGCCTGCCAGAAGCCGTCGTCGGCAAGGACGCGGCGGAAGTTGTCCAGGCCGACAAAGCTCGGCTGGCGCAACGTCTGAAAGGTTGTCTCCGAGAACCCGTAGACAAGGCTCAGCAGGACCGGGAATCCGAGGATCGCGAGAAGGAACAGGACCAGTGGGGATGCCAGGGCGGCATTCTCTCGGCGCTCATGTCCAGCCATTCGCTGTCCCTTCCGAAGGCGGGCCGGCAGACAGGCTGCCGGCCCGGATCGCTATCAGTTGAGCAGGTCGCTCATGGCTGCCGTGACATTCGCCACCGTGGTGTCGAGATCCTGCGTTCCAGCCCAGTAGCCCGTGAACTCCTTCGCCTGCGCCTCGTAGACCGACAGTGCATTCTCCGAGGTGCCTCCGTTCATGACAAAGCCGTAGTTCGACGCGTAGTCGCCGACCTGAACCAGATCGGGACGTTCGTCCGCGAGGGCCGCGGCCGTCTCGCCGGCAAGGCCCGGTGCGCCACCGGCCGCCGCATAGGCCAGCGCCGCCTCTTCGGTCGAAAGCCATGTGAGGAACGCCTGAGCACCCTCCTTGTTTTCGGCGGCGGCATTCATCCCCAGGCCCAGGCCGTGGATATGGGTGAAACGCCCTTCCGGACCCGACGGCGGTGCAAAGGTCGCGGTATCAGGCTGCGCGTCGGTCAACTCTCCGGCGGCCGCGTTCCACTGTATCATGGCGGCAACCTGGCCCGACGAATAGGCGGTGTTGGCCTCGGCATATTCATAGGAGGTCGAGTCCGCAGGCGTCGCTCCGGCATCATACAACATCTTGGCCATTTCTAGCGTCTCGCGCCATGCGGCACTGTCCATGGTCAGAGCGCCTTCGGCATCCATCCAGTCCGCCCCGTAAGACCGTGGCCAGGAATGGAAGACCATCATGTTGAACAGCAGGTTCTTCATCTGGATGACGGTCCCGTAGCGCGTCGGGCTGTCTGGGTTTACCGACTGGCTGAAATAAAGCGCGTTGGCCGCGAAATCCTGCCAGCTCCACTCCTCGGGCGACTTCGGGGCAAGCCGTTCGCCCAGGTACTCCTCTGAGATATCGCCGTAGGTCTCGATCGCAGCCTCATCGTCCATAAGCGCTTCAATGAGGTCGTCGCGATAGTAGAGGAAATGAAGCGACAGGTCCGTTGGCACGCCGTATTGCTGACCATCGAATTTCATCGTCGACAGAACGGTGTCTCCGAAGACGGCACCCGCTTCGTCCGACAGGGTGATGGGCTCCATGAACGGGGCGTAGCGGCCGATCGAGTAGGTTGCGATCAGGTTCACGTCAAACGCGGTGGACCCCGCGGCGAGGTCGACTTGCAGCTTGTCGAAGAAGCCGTCCCGCGACGTAAAAAGCAACTCTACCTTGTCTTCGTCCGCCACGTCGTCGCGCGCGTTGTACTGTTCGGCAACGGCGCGCAACGCCATCTCTTCGGGTCCGCCGGGCCAGCCCAGCACCGTCACCTCGGCCTGAGAGGCTGCGGCGAACGTCGCGCTCAACGCGATCGAGCCGAGGAGGGTTTTCATCATCATGCCAGGTACTCCATGTTCAAAGTGGTTTTCGCGAGCGCGGCGACTCCGATAACTCCAGCATCCGGCCCAAGCGCCGCACGGGCAAGGGACGGTCGGACGAGCGACGGGACATCATCGAGTTTCGTCGTGATCCGCTCCAGATAACCGGGGGCGAGCCCGACGCCGCCACCGACAACGAAGACTTCCGGGTCGAGAAGCAGCTGAAGATTGGCGCAGAGCGCGGCAACCCGCGCCGATGAGGCCTCGACGATCCCAATGGCCCAGGTCTGTCCCTCGGCGGCGGCACTGAAGACGGACCGAGCATCTCCAGAATGCCCAGCGACCCCGGCCATCGTTGCGATCCAAGTGCCCGACGCCGTATCCTCCATCTTGGTGGTTCCGTCGTCGGACAGCAGTTGACCTACATGGCCCGCAAGGCCGGATCGGCCCGACACGAGACGCTTTCCGGTGACGATGCCACCGCCGATCCCGGTGGATACAGTGAGGAATATCATGTCCCGTCGTTGGCCGGCGCCATAGAGATACTCACCCCACGCGGCGGCTTGCCCATCGTTCACCAGTACGGGCGTGATGCCGATCGCGGTGGCGACCCGTTCGGCCAGTGGAAAGGCGCGCGGCACGGGCAAGGTCTGGTCGTTCATCGCCGTCCATCGGCCCTCCCGGACCATCCCGCTGACGCTGAGGCCGATGCGGCCGTAACGATGGTGCCACGGCCGCGCCAGCTCCTGGATCTGGTCGATCCACGCGTCCACTCCACCGGCCCGGTCGGTTCTGAGCTCTGTCCGCTCCAGGACGGTTCGGCCCCGCACGAGCGCGCCGAGAATCTTCGTTCCACCGATGTCGATCGCTAGAGTATCGCTCATTGGATGGCGGGGTGCGATCTGGCCTTGGCGACTGCCGTCGCAAACCAGTCAGTGACATGTTCCGGACGGGTAATCGCCGATCCGGCGACGACGGCGTCGGCTCCCGCGCGGATCGCCGCAGCAGCCTCGTCCGGCCCCCGGTACCGGCCCTCGGCAATCACGAAACCCCCGGTTTCACGTAAAGCGGCGACAAGGTCCAGATCAGGGCCCATCGGGACCGCTCCGCCCGTATAGCCCGACAGGGTCGAGCCGAGGACCTCGCAACCTAGGTCCCGCGCCCGTCGACCGTCTGCGACGGTCGCGCAATCTGCCATGGCAATCGCTCCACCACCCGTGATGGCTGCTATCAACGCCGCGAGCGGTTCCGGTCGTGGTCGGCCCGTCGCGTCGATGGCAACGATATCGGACCCTTCGTCGAGCAGGTCCTTGATCAGCGACAGCAAGGGCGTGATGATGACAGGGCTATCCGCCAGATCGATCTTGACCAAGCCGATAATCGGCGCCTCCGTGACGGCACGTACGGCGCGAAGATTGGCAATGCCCTCGATCCGCAGGCCGACGGCGCCCCCGTCCATGGCGGCGCGAGCGAAGGCTGCGACGATTTGAGGGTCGTCCATGGCCCCCCCGGCCACGGGCTGACAGGACACGATCAGTCCGTCCTTCAGTTTGCTCAGAACCACTGATGCCGTCCCCAAATCCGTCAACGAACGTTGGCACCCAACAAGACCAGTTCGCAACATCATTCTAAGTGGCCACGTCCAAGACCAGACTTGAGGCGTTATCAGGGGGTCGTAGCTTTCGCCATTGTAGCGAGGTTGGGTGAACACCACAGGCTTACCGTCAGCCATGAGTTAGCCGCGTTTCACGAACAACGGCGGCGCGCCGGTGCGGCTGAATATCGGCAGGCGCCCCGGGCGCCCTTCATGCGGCGTGGGCCAGGTCGATACCTTGTCCACCCAGATCAGTGCACCGTGCGTGTCGAGCGCGATCGTAGCTGGACAAGTAGGCGGTTCAGTAGCGGGCGCGTCCAGGCCGCGTCAGGCATCCCCTCCAGATGCTTCGGGTCGCAGTGCAACACCTTAACGACGAGCGTTCCGCAACTAGGTCGAGCCGATCCTCAAAATGCCGGGACTGAACAGCTAGGAGCGCCAGATGGCATTGCGCTCGCGTTCCCCGATTGCGTGCCAAAAGCTTGCGAACTGCTGCTTGAGATAATTGCGGAACCTCCGCACCGCCGGACGTTCGGGGCGGTCTGATCGGCGCAGGAAGCCAAGTTGGCGGGCGGGATGCTCGATGCGGATCGGCAGGGCCACCAGGTGGCCCAGATGCTTCTGCATGTAGACCACCGAGTAGGGCAGCACCGTCAGCGCGTTGGAGCCCACCATGAGGTTGCCGATCGAAGCGAGCGACCCGCCCGAAACCGATATCTTGAAATCCGTGATCCCGATCCCCTTCAGAACGTCGCACAGATCCTCGTAAAGCGGGCTGCGGGCCGGCGGGGCGATCCACGGGAACGGCGCGACATCGGTCAGCTTCAGCGATCTCTTGCGCGACAGGGGATGGGTCGGTGAGCAGGCGATCACGTTGCGGCCAGGCAGGATCGCCTCGAACAAGAAGGCATCCGAGGTCTGATCCGGCTTCATCGGACAGATGGCCAGATCGATGTTGCCGGCCGTCAACTGATCCATGAGATCGGCCTGATACCCATAGGACTGGTCGATCCGAATATCGGGATAGGCCGTCTGGAACCCCGCGATCATGGCCGAGATCACGCCATCCATGAAGATCGGCGTGCCCGCGACCCGTGCGGTGCCGGCCTTGCCGCCCACATGCGCCCCGATGGCCAGCGAGGCGCGCTCCGCCGCGGCGGCGATCCCGCGCCCTTCTTCGGCAAGGGAAAGGCAGAGCTCGGTGGGGCGCAGCGGGCGGTGCCCCTTCTTGAAGAGCCGCGCGCCGATACGCACCTCGAGGTTCGAGAGCGTGCGCGAGATGCTCGGCTGCGATTTGCCGAGGGCGGCGGCCCCTCCCGTCAGGCTACCCGCATCGACCACGGCGGAGAGGATATGCAGGTGGCTGGGATCGAGCTTCATAACTAGATGATATATTAATCGGCGCGATCTCTATCAACAGCCGATCCTCGTCGCGCTAGGGTGGGCGGCAGGGGGGAGCCTGCCGTGCCTGAAGATCTTGGAGCCGCGTCGAAAGCGTCCGACGTCCGCGTACGGTTCGGCGCGGGCCTGCGCTTCGCGGTTGCCGAAGAGGTCGTGCGGCTACGCGCCTCTCGGGCCCTTGTCCTCTCCACGCCTGAGCAGTCGCACCTGGCGCTCGACCTGACCCGCGCGCTCGGCGACGCCGCCGCGGGCGCCTTCGGCCGGGCAGCCATGCACACCCCCGTCGCGGTGACCGAGGAGGCGTTGCGCCATTTGCGGGATTGCGGCGCGGATTGCCTGATCGCCATCGGCGGCGGATCAACGACGGGCCTCGGCAAGGCGCTCGCCTACCGCACGGACCTGCCGCAGATCGCGATCCCCACGACCTATGCCGGAAGCGAGGCGACCCCGATCCTCGGCCAGACCGAGGGGGGCGAGAAGACCACGCTAAGCGATCCCCGTGTGCTGCCCGAGGTAATCCTCTACGATCCCGAACTGACAGTGACCCTGCCCGTGGCCCTCAGCGTCACGTCGGGGCTGAACGCGATGGCCCATGCAGCCGAGGCGCTCTACGCCGAGAACCGCACCGCAGCCACCGATGCCATGGCGATGGATGGGCTTACCGCCTTCATCGAGGGTCTGCCGCGCGTGGTGGTTAGCCCTGCGGACGTCGCCGCGCGCGAGGCCACGCTACGCGGCGCCTGGGCTTGCGGCACGGTGCTGGGGCAGGTTGGCATGGGGCTGCATCACAAGCTTTGCCATACGCTCGGCGGCACGTTCGGCCTGCCCCATGCGCAGACCCACGCCATCGTCTTGCCCCACGCCATCGCCTACAACGCCCGCAGCGCAGCGGCCGCCCTTGCCCCGCTGGCGGCGCACCTGGGCGGCGGCAATGCGGGGCTGGCGCTGCACCGGTTCGCGCGGTCCCTGGGTGCGCCGCTGGCCCTGCGCGACCTGGGCCTGAAGGAAAGCGATCTCGACCGCGCCACCGAACTTGCCGTCGCCAAGCCGTACCCCAACCCTCACCCCCTGACGGGGCCCGGCATCCGGGCGCTGCTGCAGGCGGCCTGGGCGGGCGAGGCGCCCGTCATCTGAACGCATTGTCTGGGAGGACACCGCATGATCACCCGCCGCAGAATGCTGCAATCCACCGCCGCCAGCGGCATCGCCGTCGCCGCCGGGGGGCTGGCCGCGCCGTCGCTGGCGCAGGGCGCCAAGATCCGGCTGGGCTACGTAAGCCCGCAATCGGGGCCGCTGGCGGCGTTCTCCGAGGCCGACGGTTTCATCATCGACAGCTTCCTCAAGAGCGAGGCAGGCGCGAATTTCGAGGTGATCGTCAAGGACAGCCAGTCGAACCCGAACCGGGCTGCCGACGTGGCGCGCGAACTGATCCTCGACGACGAGGTCGAGCTGATGCTCGTGGCCTCGACCCCCGAGACGACGAACCCCGTCGCCACGACCTGCGAGGCCGAAGAGATCCCGGTGATCTCGACCGTGGCGCCCTGGCAGCCCTGGTTCATTGGCCAGCAGGGCAACCCCGGAGACCCGGGCAGCTGGCGGCCCTTCGACTACAGCTTTCACTTTTTCTGGGGTCTGGAAGACGTGATCAGCGTCTTCACCGCGATGTGGGCGCAGATCGAGACCAACAAGCAGGTGGGCGCGCTTTTCCCGAACGACGGAGACGGCAATGCCTGGGGCGACCCGGAGGTCGGCTTTCCGAAGGCGCTGGCGGCGCAGGGCTATGGCCTGACCGATCCCGGCCGCTACCAGAACCTGACCGACGATTTCAGCGCTCAGATCAACGCCTTCAAGCAGGCGAACTGCGAGATCGTGACCGGCGTGCCGATCCCCCCCGATTTCACGACGTTCTGGACCCAGGCCAAGCAGCAGGGCTTTGCGCCCAAGGCTGCCAGCATCGGCAAGGCGATCCTCTTTCCGCAGGCGGTGGAGGCGCTTGGCGATCAGGGGCACAACCTGTCTTCCGAGATCTGGTGGTCGCCCAGCCATCCCTTCGCCTCGTCGCTCACGGGGCAGTCGGCGGGCGAGGTGGCGGCCGCCTACACCGGCGCCACGGGCCGGCAGTGGACCCAGCCCATCGGCTTCGTGCATGCCCTCTTCGAGATGGCGGCCAGCGCGATGGGCCGCACCGAAGACAGCGCGGACGGGCAAGCGGTGGCGGCGGCCATCGCGGCCACCGATCTCGCCAGCATCGTGGGGCGCATCGCCTTCGACGGCACGGGCCTGCCGCCCTTCGCCGCGCAGAACATCGCCAAGACCCCGCTGGTGGGCGGCCAGTGGCGGCTGAAGGACGGGGGCGGCTACGATCTGGTGATCGTGGACAATTCCGACCACCCCGAGATCCCGACCGGCGGAACGATGCAACCCATCGGCTGATCCGGTAAGGAGGGGAAAGGCCAGATGATCCTGTCGCTCGATGACGTCTCGAAATCCTTCGGCGCGCTGAAGGTCGCGGATTGCGTGACCTTCGATGTGCCGCAAGGCCAGGCGCTTGGGATCATCGGGCCGAACGGCGCCGGCAAGTCGACGCTTTTCAACCTCGTGACAGGCAACCTGCGCCCCGACAGCGGCAGCATCCGGTTCGACGGGCGCGACGTGACGAAGGCGCCGGCGAAGGAGCGGTGCCTTGCCGGCATGGGCCGCTCATTCCAGATTCCGCAGCCCTTCGCGAAGCTGACCGCCTTCGAGAACCTCGTGGTCGCGGCCACCCACGGGCGCAACCTCGGCGAGGCGGCGGTTATGGAGGATTGCGTCGATATTCTGGATCGGACGGAGCTGATCCACCGGGCCAACACACCGGCCGGCAAGCTCTCGCTGTTGGAACGCAAGCGGCTGGAGCTGTCGCGTGCCCTGGCCACACAGCCGAAGCTGCTGCTGCTCGACGAGATCGCCGGCGGGCTGACGGAGGGCGAATGCCGTGCGCTCGTCGGCACGATCCGCGAGATCCATGCGCAGGGCGTCACGATCATCTGGATCGAGCATGTGCTGCACGCCCTGACCTCGGTGGTCGAGCGCCTGGTGGTGCTCGATTTCGGCCGCGTCATCGGCATCGGCGAGCCGGGCGAGATCATGGCCTCGAAAGAGGTGCGCGAAATCTATCTGGGGATCGAGGTCTGATGCCGCTTCTGGAGACCCACGGGTTGACCGCCCAATACGGCGATTTCCAGGCTCTCTACGGCGTCGATATCGCGCTGGAAGAGGGCGAGGTCGTTGCGATCATCGGTGCCAACGGTGCGGGCAAGACCACGCTGATGCGCTCCATCTCAGGCGTGCTGCGCAACGCGGCCGGCGCGGTGCGGTTCGAGGGCCGCGATATCGGCGACCGGCCGGCCGACGAGATCGTGGCGCAGGGCATCGCGATGGTGCCAGAGGGGCGCAGGCTTTTCCCGTCGCTCAGCGTCGAGGAGAACCTGCTGATCGGAGCCTACGGGCGCCGCGCGCGCGGGCACTGGACGCTCGACACCGTCTATGCGCTGTTCCCGATCCTGCGCGAACGGCGGCTCAGCCCCGGCACCGCGCTTTCCGGCGGGCAGCAGCAGATGGTGGCCATCGGCCGGGCGTTGATGAGCAATCCGCGCGTGCTGCTCTGCGACGAAATCAGCCTCGGCCTCGCGCCGGTGATCATCAAGGACATCTACAAGGCGGTGCCCGCGATCAAGGCGGCGGGGGCCGCGCTGATCGTCGTGGAGCAGGATATCGGCCAGGCCATGGCCGTGGCCGACCGGGTCTATTGCATGATGGAGGGGCGGGTGACGCTGGCGGGCACGCCCGCCGATCTCGGGCGGGAGCAGATCCACGCCGCCTACTTCGGGGCGGCGGCATGATCTGGGTCGATACCATCCTGCAGGGCATCCTTCTGGGCGGGCTCTACGCCCTCTTCGCGGCGGGGCTCAGTCTTGTCTTCGGAATCATGCGGCTGGTGAACCTCGCGCATGGCGACCTGATCGTGCTTGGCGCCTATCTGATCCTCGTGCTCGTCACGCTACTGGGGTTGCCGCCCTTCGTCGCCGTGCTGATCGCCATGCCGGTGATGTTCTGCCTCGGCTGGGCGCTGCAGGCCTTCGTGCTGAACCGCACTTTGGGAGACGACATCCTGCCGCCGCTGCTGGTGACCTTCGGGCTTTCCATCGTCCTGCAGAACGCCCTACTCGAAGGTTTCTCGGCCGACAGCCAGCGCCTGCCCACCGACGCGCTGACGACCGCCTCCGTTTCCCTCGGCCCGATCTCCCTCGGGGTGATGCCGCTCCTCACACTCGCCTCGGCGATCCTCGTCATCATCGGGCTGAACCAGCTCTTCTATCGCACCTCCCTCGGGCGGGCCTTCCGCGCCACCTCCGATGATCCGGTGACCGCCAGCCTGATGGGCATCAGGCCCGCGAGCATCTTCGCCATCGCCACCGGCATCGCGATGATCATCGTCACCATCGCCGCGCTCTACCTGGGCCTGCGGGCGAACTTCGATCCCAGCATCGGCCCGGCGCGCCTGATCTACGCTTTCGAGGCGGTCATCATCGGAGGGCTCGGCTCGCTCTGGGGCACGTTGCTGGGCGGCATCATCATCGGCGTGGCACAGACGGTGGGCGCGGCGATCAACCCCGAATGGCAGATCCTCGCGGGCCATGTGGCGTTCCTACTGGTGCTTCTCATCCGGCCGCGCGGGCTTTTCCCGAGGGCGCACGACTGATGGCCTATATCGTCCAGACCCGCACGAGAGCCTCCGGCATCACGGCGGCCGCCGGCGGCATCATCGTTCTGATCCTCATCCTGCTGCCGTTCTTCGCGGGGCGAAGCACGATCCGCGACATGTTCACCATCCTGACGCTGCTGGTGCTGGCCCAGTTCTGGAACCTGCTGGCGGGCTATGGCGGCCTGGTGAGCATCGGGCAGCAGGCCTTCGTCGGGGCGGGGGCTTATGCCCTCTTCGGCACGGTGATCCTGACGGGGGTCGATCCGGTCGCGGCGATCCTGCTCGGAGGCGTCGCGGCGCTGGTCATCGCGGTTCCCACGGCCTTCTTCGCCTTCCGCCTCAACGGCGCCTACTTCGCCATCGGCACCTGGGTCATCGCCGAAGTGTGCCGCCTTTCGGCTGCGCAGTGGAAGAGCCTTGGCGGCGGCACCGGCACCTCCCTGCCGCGCGAGGCGTTGAGCGAGATGTGGTTCGTCGGGGGCATCGAGGCGGCGCTTGGCGTGCGCTCGGCGGCCGCACGCGACATCCTCGCCTACTGGTTCGCGCTGCTGCTGGCGCTGGCCACAATCGGCGGCATCTACGGGCTGCTGCGCACAAGGCGGGGCCTGGCCCTCGCCGCCGTCCGCGACAACGTCGAGGCCGCCAAATCCGTGGGCGTCGACGCGGTGCGGATGAAGTGGCTGGTGTTCCTTGCTGCGGCCTTCGGCACCGGGATCGCCGGCGCGCTGATCTTCCTGCAGACCGCGCGCATCAGTCCCGACGCCGCCTTCAGCGTGACCGACTGGACGGCCTACGTGATCTTCATCGTGGTGATCGGCGGCATCGGCACCATCGAGGGGCCGATCCTCGGCGTGCTGGTGTTCTTCGCGCTGCAATCGCTCCTGGCCGATTACGGCAGCTGGTACCTGATGACGCTCGGCGTCCTCGCCATCGTCGTCATGCTCGTGGCGCCGCGCGGCCTCTGGGGTCTGCTTTCGGAACGCACGGGCCTTCACCTCTTTCCCGTCCGGCGCCGTCTGGTCGCCGCCTCAACCCCGGAGACCTGAGACATGGCAGACATCGAAACCGACGTTCTGGTCATCGGGACGGGCCCCGCCGGGTCGACGACGGCGGCGCTGCTCTCGACCTACGGCGTGCCCAACGTGATCATCAACCGCTATCACTGGCTGGCCAACACGCCGCGCGCGCACATCACCAACCAGCGCACGATGGAGGTGCTGCGCGATCTGGGCCGCGAGGTGGAGGCCGAGGTCTACCTCAACGCGATGGACCAGAGCCTGATGGGCGAGAACGTCTTCTGCGAGAGCCTCGCGGGCGAAGAGATCGGGCGCATGAAATCCTGGGGCACGCATCCGCTCAGCATGGCCGAGCATCTGCTTTCCTCTCCCACCTCCATGAACGACCTGCCGCAGACCTTCATGGAGCCGATCCTCTTCAAGACCGCCTGCAAGCGCGGCACGCGGGCGCGGATGAGCACCGAGTACAAGGGCCACGTGCAGGACGCCGGGGGCGTGACCACCACCTGCCTCGACCGGATGACCGGGACGGAGCTGACGATCCGCTCGAAGTACCTCGTGGGCGCGGATGGCGGCAACTCGCTGGTCGCCGAGGCAGAGGGCCTGCCCTTCGAGGGCAAGATGGGCGTCGGCGGGTCGATGAACATCTACTTCCGCGCGGACCTGTCCCGCTACGTCGCGCACCGGCCATCGGTGCTCTACTGGGTGATGCAGCCCGGCGCCGATGTGGGCGGCATCGGCATGGGGCTGGTGCGGGCGATCCGGCCCTGGAACGAATGGCTGATCGTATGGGGCTACGACATCAACGAGCCCGCTCCGAAGGTCGATCACGCGATGGCGACGGAGGTGGCCCGCCAGCTGGTGGGCGACCCCGAGCTCGAGATCGACCTGATCAGCGCCAATACCTGGACGGTGAACGACACCTATGCGACCGAGATGTCGAAGGGCCGGGTGTTCATCATGGGCGACGCGGCGCACCGGCACCCGCCCTCGAACGGTCTGGGGTCGAACACGTCGATCCAGGATGCCTTCAATTTGGCCTGGAAGCTGGCCGCGGTGGTCAAGGGGCAGGCCGGCGCGGGGCTGCTCGAAAGCTACACCGCCGAACGCGCCCCTGTGGCCAAGCAGATCGTGACCCGTGCCAACCAGTCCATCGGCGAGTTCGGGCCGATCTTCGAGGCGCTCGGCATGACCGGCGGCACCGACATCGCCAAGATCCATGCCAACATGGATGCCCGCTGCAACGAGACGCCCGAGGCCGAAAAGCAGCGCGCCGATCTGGATGCCGCGATCGCCTTCAAGAAATACGAGTTCGACGCGCATGGCGTCGAGATGAACCAGCGCTACCGGTCGGAGGCCATCGTCACCGACGGGCAGATGGAGCCGGCCTTCGCGCTCGACGCCGACCTGCATTACCAGCCTACCACATGGCCCGGCGCGCGCCTGCCCCATGCGTGGCTCTTCGATGCAGAGGGCGGCAAGCATTCCACGCTCGACCTGGCCGGGCAGGGGGCCTTCACGCTCTTCACCGGGCTCGGCGGCGGGGCCTGGGCCGAAGCCGCCGCGCGCGTCGGCGCCAAGCTCGGGGTGCCCGTCACAGCCCATGTCATCGGCCCGCGGCAACCTTACGTGGACCACACGGGCGACTGGGCGCGGGCGCGCGAGGTGGGCGATGCCGGCTGCGTCCTGACACGCCCTGATCAGCACGTTTGCTGGCGCCACGACGGTGCCGACGTGGATCACGCGGCCGAGCTGACCCGCGCCATGTCGACCATTCTCGCACGCCAGGAGGGCTGACCCATGACCGCCACGGAACAGGGATACTTCACCGAGGCGAATTCAGCCGAAGTGGTCGTCGGCCGCAATGCCAAGGCCAAGGATGCCCGGCTGGCCGAGGTCATGGACGCGGTGACCCGGCACCTGCACGCCGCCGTCAAGGAGATCGAGCCGACCCAGGAAGAATGGATGGCCGCCATCCGCTTTCTCACCGATGTGGGGCATACCTGCACCGACTGGCGGCAGGAATACATCCTTCTGTCGGATACGCTCGGCGTGTCGATGCTGGTGGATGCCATCAACAACCGCAAGCCTTCCGGCGCCTCGGAATCCACCGTGCTCGGGCCCTTCCATGTGCCCGACGCGCCCGAGCTTCCCATGGGCGCCGATATCTGTCTGGACCAGAAGGGCGAGCCGATGCTGGTGCGCGGGCGGATCACCGGCACCGACGGGCAACCCATCGCCGGGGCAAGGATCGACGTGTGGCAGGCGAACGACGAAGGCTTCTACGACGTGCAGCAGAAAGGGCTCCAGCCGGATTTCAACTTGCGCGGGGTCTTCCGCACGGACGCGGACGGGAGCTATCATTTCAAGGGCGTGAAGCCGAAATTCTACCCGATCCCCGATGACGGGCCGGTGGGCAAGATGCTGGGCCGCCTGGGCCGTCACCCGTTCCGCCCGGCCCACCTGCACTTCATCCTTGAGGCGGAAGGGTTCGAGAGCCTCGTCACCCATATCTTCGACCCCGAGGACCCCTACATCCATTCCGATGCCGTCTTCGGCGTGAAGGAGAGCCTGTTGGCCCAATTCGATCTAATCGAGGACCGTGCGCGCATCGCTGGGGCCGGCTTTGCCGGGCCCTTCCACGAGGTGGTCCAGGACTTCGTCCTGGCGCCCGCGTCATGAGCGCGCCCTGCATCGTCTGCGTGGCCATCACCGGCTCGCTGCCCACCAAGGCCGACAATCCCGCGGTGCCGATCACGGTGAGCGAGCAGATCGAGAGCACCCATGAGGCGTTCGAGGCCGGCGCCACGATCTGCCACGCCCACGTGCGGGCCGAGGATGGCACGCCGAGCAGCGACCCGGAGCGGTTCGCGGCCCTGCAGGAGGGGCTGCACAAGCATTGCCCCGGCATGATCCAGCAGTTCTCCACCGGCGGGCGGTCGGGCGCGGGCAAGTCGCGCGGCGGCATGCTGCCGCTCGGGCCCGACATGGCCTCGCTGTCGGTGGGATCCAACAACTTCCCGACGCGGGTCTACGAGAATCCGCCCGATCTGGTGGACTGGCTCGCGGGCGAGATGCTGACGCATGGCGTGAAGCCCGAGGTGGAGGCGTTCGACCTGAGCCACATCTTCAAGGCCGCCGAGATGTGCAAGGCGGGCCGGATCGTCGGCGTTCCCTACGTGCAGTTCGTCATGGGCGTGAAGAACGCCATGCCCGCGGACCGCGAGGTTTTCGACTTCTACGTCGCGACGGTCCGGCGGCTCTTTGGCGCCGACGCGCCCTGGTGCGCTGCGGGTATCGGGGCGTCGCAGATTGTCGTCAACGATTGGTCGGTCGGGGCGGGCGGGCATGCGCGCACCGGTCTGGAAGACAACGTGCGCCTGTCGAAGTCCGAACTGGCGCCCTCCAACGCGGCCCTCGTGAAGCGCGTGGTCGAGATCTGCGACAGGCATGAACGACGCGTCGCGACGGTGGAGCAGGCCAGAGGCATCCTGGCGCTGCCCTGAAGCCTGACGGACCCTGGCCGCACACCCGTTGCCGGCACTGGGATGGCGCCGTTTGCGGAGGTGCTACGTTCCTGCCACTCGCTTCCTGCATCGGCCGGCCCGTGGCGGCCGGCAGCAGTCATGCGCTTGGCTTGCATCGCCGTCACCGGGACCGGTTGCTGTAAAGCCGGTTCGCCCGCACCAGGTGATGCCGCATCGCCCGCGCCGCCCCCGCTCCGTCCTGTGCGACCAGCCGTTCCAGGATCGCGTGGTGCTCTTCCATCGTCAGCTTCTCGAGGCCGGGCCGGTGCACGGCCGAGGCGTGGAACTCGCGCATCCAGGCGAAGACGGCGGTGATCACCGCGGTGAAGATGGGGTTGCCGGCCGCGGCCGCGATCGCCGCGTGGAACGCCCCGTCCTTCAGCAAGAAGACGCCCCCGTCCTCGCCGGCGGCGGCCTCCTGATCGCTCAGGATCCGCCGCATCGCGGTAAGGTCATCCGCCGTCCGGGTCCGGGCGGCGATCCGCGCCAGATGCGTCTCGGACGCCAGCCGCACCTCCTTGAGGTGTTCGAGGGTCGGGGCGGAATGGCTCAGCGCGTGGTGCATCGTCAGCGCCATCTGGTCGAGGGCAGTATCCATCGTCGCCCGCGCCACCTTCGGGCGTTCCCCGTGGCGGACGTCGATCAACCCCAGGCCCTGCAGCGACTGCATCGCCTCGCGCACGGCGGGGCGCCCCACGCCATACCGCGCCATAAGCTCCCGCTCCGATGGCAGCACGTCGCCGGGGCGAAGGCCGCCCTCGTTCAGCATCGCCAGAAGACGGTCGCGCACCTCGTCGCTCAGCTTGCGTTTGCGGATCGGTTGCAGGGTATTGTCCATTCGGTCCCTTCCCAGGTCCATCCCCATGCCCATGCCCATGCCCATGCCCATGCTGGCCGCTGCTTCTGCCGATTGACACCATCTAATGCATATCGCACAGAAGTGGTATGATCTGTTGACGAGATGACTTTTCCTGCGGTCTCCCGGCTGGATCACCGCGAACGTGGCAGACGGAGGACCCCTCATGACGACCCCCAGCGAAATTCCCGTGCAGTCCGTCGCCATCCTCGGCGCCGGCGGCAAGATGGGCGCACGCATTGCCAAGAAGATGCACGACAGCCCGCACGAACTGGTGGCCATCGAGATCTCCGAGGCCGGCCGGACACGCCTCGCCGAACTGGGCGTTCCATTGACCGAAGGCGACGAATGGATCGACACCGCCGACGTGGTGGTGCTGGCTTTGCCCGACAACGTGATCGAGAAGGTCGCGAACGACATCGTGCCCCGCGTCAGGGCCGGCACCATCATCCTGATCCTCGATGCCGCGGCCCCCTATGCCGGCGTTCTGCCCAAGCGGGAAGACATCACCTATTTCATCGGCCATCCCTGCCACCCGCCGCTTTTCAGCGACGTGACCGACCCCGCCGCCCGCAAGGACTATCACGGCGGCATCGCACCCCAGGCCATCGTCTGCGCGCTGATGCAGGGGCCCGAAGAGCATTACGCCATCGGGGCCGCCATCTGCGAGGCGATGTGGTCGCCGATCATCCGCACCCACCGGGTGACCACCGAGCAACTCGCCATCCTCGAACCCGGCCTCAGCGAGATGGTCGCCATGCCCTTCGTCGAGACCATGGTGCATGCGGTGGACGAATGCGCCGATACGTACGGGATCGACCGCCAGGCAGCGCATGATTTCATGATCGGGCACCTGAACGTCGAGATCGCGATGTGGTTCGGCTATTCGCCCAAGGTGCCTTCGGACGCGGCGCTGCGGCTGATGGAATTTGCAAAGATGATCGTTGTCCGGGACGACTGGCGCCAGGCGCTCGACCCTAAGAAGGTCAAGGAAGCGGCCGAGCTGATCGCCGGCAAATAGTCGCCATGCGCAACCTCTCTGTCTCGACCGTGGCGTGGGACGGACACGGGATGGAGGCGGCGCTGGAAGGCGCTGCGGCGGCCGGCGCGCGCCACGTGGAACCGGCGTTCATCCGCGGCTACGTGCCCTTCACCGAAGCGGACTTTTCCGAGGCCAGCGGCCGTGCGTTGCGGGCGGGGCTGGAGGCGCGGGGCCTGGAGGCGGGCGCGCTTTCTGCGCATCTCGATCTCTCGACCCCCGATGCGGCGGAGGCGCTGCGCCGCCGGATCGGCTTCGCGGCCCTTATCGGCGCGCCCTTCGTTGTGACCAATGCCGGTCCGGCTGACCGCGCCGGGGCCATCCGCGCCACGCTGGATGCGGTGCTGACCGCCGCCGGGGATGCCAGCGTCGTGCTGGCCCTCGAAAATCCGGGCCACGGGGAAGGCGATCTGCTGCCCGATGCGGCAGCTGGCGCGACGCTTCTGGACGAGATCGGCGCCGGGCCGGAGCTTCTGGGGCTGAACCTCGATCTGGGGAACGTCCATACCTATTCCCGGGGTCGCGTGCCGATTGCGGGCCAGGTGGCGGCGGCCGGGCGGCATCTGGTGCATCTGCACCTGAAGGACGTGGCGGAGGCGGGCGGAGGCTGGCGGTTCACAGCCATCGGGGATGGCGACCTGCCCTTCGCGGCGCTGCTGCCGGAGATCCCGCCGGGCCTGCCGCTTGGGCTGGAGCTGCCGCTCCGCCTGCGCCGCCCTGGCTATGCCGACCCGAGCCGCGCGGATGCCCCCGTACCGCTTGAAGAGATCGACGCCGCAGTCCGCCGCTCCCTCGCCTGCGTCGCGTGATCGGCGCCTCTCCGTCCCACGATGGGGCCACGCCGGACACGTGAAGCCGGACCGCGTGAAGCCGGGCGGCTCAGGTACCATCCCTCAACTTTACGAACAGGTCCGGCTTCCCCATCTGCCCCCCCTTCAGCACGACCTCCAGCCCGTCCAAGGGCCCGCCATGGGCCTTCATCAGCGAGGCGCCAGGGTCGAGCGAGGCGAGAGCGGTCAGGGCCGCGATGCCCATCGCCCCCGCCACGAAGCCGGAGCTGTCGCCGCCGGCCACCACGGCGCGCGGCAGCCGGGCTTTCGTGATTACTTCGCAAAGCGCTGCACCAAGCCCCGCCCCGATCCGTTCGGAGGCGTCGGCGGGATCTAGGCCCAGGGCCTCCCGCCGCTGCCGGACGGCGGCGAACCGCGGATCAGTGCCGCCGCGCGCGGTATGGATCACCGGCATCCGCCCCGCTTCGATGCCGGCGAGGGCCTGCGCGGCGGCCGCCGCGACGGCTTGCCCGGCGGCCCGGCCGCCCTCCAGCAGGGCTGCGGCGTCCAGCGCCACCGGAACGAAGCCCGCCGCCTCGGCCGTATCGATCTGGGCGGCGGTAACCGCCGAGGCCGATCCCGAGGCGACCGCCAGCCGCGACGGCCCGCTGCGGGCCGGCACCGGTGCGGGGCCGAGCCCCCCGGCCTCGCGCCAATGGGCGATGAGGGCGGTCTCGACCCCCTGCGACCCGATGACCAAGCGCGCCCCGGCGAGGATGCGCCCGGCCGGGGCCATGTCGGCTTGCCGCTGCGCATCCAGAAGAACGATTCCAGCGGCGTCGCCGGGCGCTCTGGCGGCGAGGCTATCCAGATCCACCAGCGAGATCGGCAGATCCGTCTGCCGTGCCAGATGGCGCGCGACGTCGGCCTCGTCCATCGGGGTCGCCGGATGGGTCGCCATCACGGGGTGCCTGTCGAGCCGGTGGACCCGCCCGTCCGGCCCGCGCGCGAAAAGGGTGCCGTAGCATTGCCAGCGGCCCATCGAGGGCGAGGCCACGAGGCACGGCGCCCAGCCGCCGAACCGCGCCAGCCCGATCTCCGCCGCCCGGCCGATGGAGCCGGTCTCGGGCGCGGAATCGAGCGTGGAGCAGATCTTATAGTGCAATAGCGGCGCGCCGGTGGCCTCCAGCCAGGCGAAGATGCCGGGCAACTCGCGGTCCATCCAGGCGGTGCCCCGCGCCCTGGCGGTGCCTGCCAGCCCCACGGCATCGACTTTGGCGAAACGCGCGGCGAGGTCCGGCGATGGCACAGCAAGGTAGAGCACCGCTGTGAGCCCCGCCTGCGCCAGTTCGTCCATGACCGCGGCCGATCCGGTGAAGTCGTCACCGTACCAAGCCAGCCGGGGGCCGGGGGCCGGCTGGTTCACGCCATCGCCTCTGCCCAGGCCGCCCGCATGGCTGCCACTCCCGCCCGTGGTCCGTCCGGATGGCCAATGATCCCGCCGCCCGCCGCGTGGATCAGATCGGCTGATCCCAGGGCGCTGTAGGTGGGGCCCGCCTGCGCCGTCGTCTGCCCGGACGAGAAGACCGGCATGGCGCAGCAGGGCGCCTCCTCCAGCATCGGGGTCAGCAGCGACCGGGCGGAGGCGACGACGCTCTCGTCGGGTTCGCAGAACTTGTTGGCCAGCCCGTTCACGTGCATGTGGTCCGCCCCGGCCAGGCGCCACGGTTTCGCCCAGGCCACGTGGGACCACCCGAGCATCGGATGCCGCGAGATCGTGCCCCAGCCGTTGCGGTGGGCGTGGATCGGCATCTCCGCATGGCGGGACAGGGCGAGAAAGCCCGCGAGCCCCACAGAGTTCATCGAGACCATCACGCAGGTGCCGCCGGCGTCACGCACGATGTCGTGCCGCCGCCGCATCTCGTCGACCTCGCCGGTGAGGTTGAAGGCGAACATCGGCAGCCGGCCCGCGGCATCGGCATGGGCCTTCAGAACGTCCATCACCGCGCGCACTCGATCCTCGAAGGGGCAGGCGGGGCCATCGCTCTGTAACTCGTCGTCCTTGATGAAGTCGAGCCCGGCTTCGGCCATCTCGCGCACCAGTTCGGCGGTGCCCCCAGGGGTGAACCCGACCGAGGGTTTCACGATGGTTCCGATCAGCGGGCGCCCCTCCACCCCGGTCAGCCGCCGCGTGCCGGACACGCCGAACCGTGGGCCGGGGCCAGCGGCGGCAAAGGCGGGGGGAAGCCGGATATCCTCGATGCGCAGCCCCGAGAAGGTCCGCAGCTCGAAGAGGTTGCCGGCAACCGTGGCCACGAGATTGGGCAGGGAGGGCCCGATGTTCGCCATTGGCCACGAAAGGGTCACCCGCGCGCGCCGAACCGGCCCGTCGGGGTTGGCCGGCGTCGGCAGAGAGGGGCGGGCCGCGCCCTCGACCTCCTCGATCCGCTCGACCCGGGCTGCGGCCCGCTCCTTCAGCTCCGGCGTCTCGCCCGGAACGGGGGTGAAGGTGCCGGAAGACTGCTCGCCCGCCATGACCTCGGCGGCGGCGGCCGGGTCTTCCGCCGTCTCGATGGTATAGTCCGCCTCGAACCGCGCGCTCACAGTGTCACCACCTTCCGGGCCTTTGCCGCCTCGTAGGCCCCGAAGGCCAGGCCCAAGGTGCGCAGGTTGTCGGCGCCCGAGGGTTGCGGCTCGGCGCGCCCGTGCATCACCTCCAGCGCATGGGCCTGCAAGTTCGCCACGCTGCCTTGCACGACATGCCAGGGCCGTTCGCCCCAGGGCGGAACCGGCGGGTCCAGATCCTCGACCGCGCTGCTATCGCGGCCGTGAATCGTCAGCCGTCCGAACGGGTCAAGAACGAGGCTTCCCTCGTCGCCCTCCACGGTGCAGGCGGTGCCGGGAAAAGGGTCGGGACTGCGGCGCGCGTCGAACGTGCAGTCGCAGATGCAGGTGGCGCCGCCCTCATGGGTGGTGAGCGTGGTGAAGCTGTCCTCGCCGCGCACCTCGGGATTGCGGGTCTGGGTGGTGCAGGACACGTCCCGCGCCTCGCCCAGCAGCGAGCGGGCCACGTCGAAGAGGTGCAGGCCCACGTCCATGATCGCGAAGCGCTCGATCTCGCGCAGGTAGGGCTGGTTGCCGTAATTGTCGTAGCCGTGCCGAAACGAGAGCTGCGCCCAGCGGGCCGGGCCGATCCGCCCCGCCTCCATCAGCGCCTTCACCCGCAGCAGCGGGGCCTGCCAGCGGAAGTTCTCGTGAACGAGCAGGGGCACGCCGGCGCGCTCGGCGGCGTCCACCATGGCCTTCGCATCCTCCATCGTCTCGGCGAAGGGTTTCTGGCAGATCACCAAGCCGGCATGGCCCACGGCCAGTTCCACCAACGGCCGGTGAGAGGGCGCCTGCGTGGCAATGTCCACGAAGTCGAGCCGTTCGGCGGCGAACATCTCGCCCGCATCCTCATGGACGGCCGCGATCCCGAAGCGCCGCGCCATCGCCTCCGCGCGGGGCCTGTCGCGGTCGCAAAGCGCCACGATCTCGGCGCCGTCGAGCGCGGCCCAGGCATTCATGTGGTTCCCGGCGAAGAAGCCGCAGCCGATCAGCGCGCCGCGTTTGGTCATTCGAAGCCCTCCAAGTGCGGCATCGCATCCGCTGCCGACAGTGCTATGCGCCGCGACCCCGCAGTGAGGGTCATCGGCCCCGGCGGCGTACCGGCGATCTCGGCGCGCGCGCCGGCCAGCGCGGCCAGCGCCGCCACGGCGGCGCCGATCGGCCGACCGACGACGCCGAAGGGCCCCGAGGGCGCGCCAAGTGCTATGGCCCGGGCGCCGGCATGCGCGGCGAGTGCCGCGACCGCAACCGCATAGGCGGCGGCGAAGGCGGTGCCTTGCCGCGGATCGTCGTCTGTCATCGTGACCCTTTGCCCGTGCGGATTGGCCGATAGGCCGGCGCCGTATGGGTTGGACCGCATGGCGATGGCCACGAGGCCCAGCCGCAACGGCCGGTCGCCGGCGATCGCGCCGGCGGAGGCGAGGATATCGGGCAGGGCCTCCAGCGTCTGCAGGACAGAGGTGTCATCGGCGGCATGGACGATGGCGGCGTTGCCGTGGGTCACGTAGGCGCCGCCGTCGGGGCGGCGGCGGTTGAGCTCTGTGAAGTTCGTCAGCATCCCGGCGCCGACCCGTGCTGTCGGAAAGGCCCGGCGCGCCGCCTCCATCGCCGCTTCGGGCGAGGTGCCCGCGGGCCAGGCCCCCCCCGGCTGGTGGCTTTTGAGAAATGGCTCCGGAAGGGCGATCACATGCCGCGCGGCAAGCCCGGCCTCGGCAAGGCGGCTGGCAAGCCCCCCCAGCACGGCATCCGGCGCCGCGCCCTCCGGGATCACGACCTCCACGTCCAGCGGCCGACCGCGCAGGGCATCCGCCAGCCGGCGCAGCGCGGCTTTCGACCAGTCCAGCCCGGGCGCGGCCCGCAGGAGGGCTGCGTTGCCCGGGAACTCGCTTACAAGCCAGCCGGGCTGCACCGCCAGCAGGATCTCCGGCATCGTCACGCTGCGCGGCGCAGGGTCCGCCGCCGCGGCCCCGGCCGGCCTGCCACTTATAGTTAGGCATACCGTCTGCCGCAGGGTCTCTCCGGCGGCGATCCTCTGCGGCATGGGGCGGGAGAGCGGGCGGCAGTAGGTCTTGAAAGAGGCGTCCGACCAGTTGCGCTGATCCTCCATCTCGAAGACCTCGCCCTCCATCGCAAACGCAACGTCCACTCCCTGGATTGTCTGTGTCAGTCCGGCGATATCGGTCGCGGGCTGATCGGGCGAGATGCGCTTTGGAAAACGGAATGCCACTCTCGTGCCATCGGACCGGATGACGACGGCCTCTGTGCCGACGACGCCGCGCAACGGATGCAGCAGGGTGAAACCCGCCCGGTTCGTCTCGATGTCCCGCGCGGCGGTCAGCTTGATTTCGGCGGCGAGCCGCCCCTCCGCCCACGCCTCGATCCGCATCCGACCGGCGATGGCCCCGCCCGCGAGGGCGAACCGCCGCTCGTGAACGGCGCGTTCGGGCCCAACGTCATGGGTCCACGCCGCCCCCTCTTCGGCCAGCGTTCCCCAATCGGTATCCCGGACGGGGGCCGACAGGCCGCGCAGTATCTCGACGCCGCGCCAGGTGACGCAGCGCACCGCCCCGTCCTCCAGCCGGTAGGCCAGCGGCCCCAGGGCGATGTCGCGCGCCGTCTCGTCCATGCTCGTCAGTCCTTCCCGCGAGGAAACCTGTTGCACCATGCCCCTACTGGTATAATAAGTTGATGAGTAGGCCAAGCCGGCGGAGGACCGGCCGCCAACCAAAGGGAGACCCTCATGATCCGACCGACCAAGATGTTCGCCGCCGCCGGTCTTGCCGCCTGCGCGGGCCTGCCCGTTGCCGCCCAGACCGAGGATGCCACCATCTGCTTCGCCTACCAGACCCTCGAGACGGAATTCTGGGTAGCGGGGCACAAGGCCATGACGACCTCGCTCACAGAGCAGGGCATCGAGGTCATAGAGGTCAACGCCAACGAGGATGCCAACAAGCAGCTCGAGCAGATCCGCGACTGCATCACCCAGGACGTCGACGGGATCATCATCATCCCGCAGGACGGCGAGAGCGTGATCCGCATGATCGAGGAGGCCAATGCCGCCGAGATCCCTGTCGCCGTCTTCAACCGCCCGCCCAACCCCGACAATCCGCACGACGCCATCGTCGTGGTCGCCGACAACGTCGCCATCGCCGAAGCGGCGGTGGAGCATCTGGCCGAGCAGGCTAGGGCGCTGGAGCTCGACCGCAAGGTGCAGCCGCTGATCATGGTCGGTGCGCTCGCCGATACCAACGCCATCGGGCGGCGCGAGGGCTTCTTCAACGTCATCAACGCCAACCCGGACCTCTTCGAAGAGGCCATCGAGGTTCCCACCGAATGGGATGCCTCCGTGGCCCTGGCGAACCTCGAGAGCGCGCTTCAAGCGACGCCCGACGTCGACCTGATCTTCACGTCGTCGGATTTCCTCTTCCCGCAGATCCGCGCGGCCCTCGCGCAGCGCGGCATGTGGAACCCGAAGGGCGAGGACGGGCACGTGATCCTCGGCGGGCTCGACGGCGACGTGACCGCCTGCCAGCTCATCAAGGACGGCTACGTCGACGCGACCGGCGTGCAGGACCTGTTCTTCGAGGCGGATGCGACGGTCAACGCCCTGCTTGAGGCGATCGAGAGCGGCGATGCCACGCCGAACGAGATGATCCCGGATGAAGGCTTCGCCCTGACCCAGGACAATCTCGCGGAGCGTGAGATGGACATGTGGGGCTGCGTCCTGCTGGCCGAGCAGTGACCTGACGGTCTGAGGCGGGACCACCGGAATGCCAACCGACGCCGGCACCAAGGATGGCCCCGCCCTGTCGACGGGCGCCGCGCGCGGCGGGGCCGGGCCTTCGGGCGGCGGCCTCGCCGGCCGCCTCTTCCGCCGCGCGCTTATGTCCGAGCAATTCGTGCTGATCCTCAGCGCGGTCCTTCTGCTGGCGGTGTTGCCGTTCATCCCGCGCATCGCCAGCCCCGGCAACGTCTCCAACCTTCTATCGAACTACTGGCCGCTGCTCGCCATCGCCATTGGCCAGACCTACGTGATGATCCTCGGCGGCATCGACCTCAGCCAGATCGCCGTGGTGGCGGTGGCGAGCGTTCTGGGTGCCGCGGTGATGACGATCGGCGCCGATCCGGTGCTCTTCGAGAAATCGGCCCTCTGGGGCGTGGTGATGGACGAGGACGGCGGCATCTTCTCGGGGGGCTGGTGGACCCTGCCGATGGGCCTTTTGACGATGGTGGCCTCGGGCGCCGCCATCGGGGCGCTGATCGGCGGGGTCATTGCCACCTTCCGCATCCCCGCCTTCATGATGACGCTGGTCTCGCTGCTCTTCTTCTCGGCTTTCGCCGTCTGGATGACCCGCTCCGAGAACGTCACCAACCTGCCGGACAGCTTCGGCAACATGGCGGATCGTGGCCTCTGGGGCGTGTTCTCCTGGTCGGCGCTGATCGTCGGCGGGCTGGCCGTGGCCGCGCATCTGGTGCTGACGCGCACGGTCTTCGGCCGCTGGGTCTATGCCACCGGCATGAACCCCCGCGCCGCGCTTATCTCCGGCGTGCCGGTGCGGCGCGTGATCTTCCTGTGCTACGTCATATCCGGGGTCTGCGCGGCGGTCGGCGCGATGCTCTATTCGGCGCGGCTCGACATGGGGCGGCCGGCCTTCGGCGACAATCTGAACCTGCTGCTCGACGTGATCGGCGCCACGGTGATCGGCGGCACCTCGCTTTTCGGGGGGCGCGGCAAGATCCTGTGGACGGTCTACGGCGTGATCCTCTTCGTTCTGCTGTCCAACGCGCTGAACCTGCTGAATCTCAGCTACTTCACCGTGCTGATGGTAAAGGGCGGCGTGATCCTGGCCGCGGCTTGGCTCGACGTGCAGCGGCGCGCGCTTCTGGGGGTCACCTGATGGCGGTGACGGCCCCGGAGCTGGTCTTTCGCGGCCTCGCCAAATCCTTCTTCGGTGTGCCCGCCGTAAAGGGCGTGGACCTTTCCCTGCGCCCTGGTGCCATCCTTGCGCTGATTGGCGAGAACGGCGCCGGAAAATCTACCATGATGAACATGCTGGGTGGCGTGCTGCCCCCCGACGGCGGCGCGATGACGCTGGATGGGGCACCCTATGCGCCCGTGGCGCCGGCCGATGCCGTGGCCGCCGGCATCGCCTTCATCCACCAGGAGCTGAACCTCTTCACCAACCTGTCCATCGCCGAGAACATCTTCGTCGACAGGATGCCGAGGGTGGGCCCCTTCATCCGCCACCGGGCCATGCGGCGAGACGCGGCCGAGATGCTGGCCCGCGTCGGGCTCGATATTTCGCCCGAGACGAGGGTAGAGACGCTGGCAGCCGGAGAGCGGCAGCTGGTGGAGATCGCCAAGGCGCTCGCCGCCAAGGCCCGCATCATCATCCTCGACGAACCGACGACCTCGCTGACCACCCGCGAGACGGAGCGCCTTTTTAAACTCTTGCGCGAGCTGCGGGCGGATGGCTGCTCGATGATCTACATCAGCCACGTGCTGCAGGACGTGCTGGCCCTGGCCGACGATGTGGTGGTGCTGCGCGACGGCGCCCGCGTGGGCGGCGGGCCGATCGGCGAGTTCGACGTGTCGCGGATGATCTCGATGATGGTCGGCCGGGAGATCGACCAGCTCTTCCCGCCGCGTGCCCATACCCCGGGCGCGGAGGTGATGCTGGAGCTTGCGCGCGTCTCGCAACCCGGCGTGGTGCGGGACGTCTCACTGCGGATCCACCGCGGCGAGGTTCTGGGGGTTTTCGGACTGATGGGGGCGGGCCGGTCAGAGCTGGCGCGCATTGTCTTCGGGCTCGATCCCCATGCGGATGGCGCGATCACGCTCGGCGACACCGCGCTTACGGGCGGCCCGCGGGAACGCATCGCGCGCGGCCTCGCCTTCGTCACCGAGGACCGGCGCGCCGAGGGGCTGTTGATGGACAGCTCCATCCCCGAGAACATGGCGCTCGTCTCGCTCAAGGCCTTCCGCGGCACAAGCGGGCTGGTGAGCGCGGGGCGGATGCTTGACAGTGCGCAGTCCCTCGGCGCCAAGTTGCGCCTGAAGGCGGCGGACGAGGGCCTGGCCCAACCGGCGCGCAGCCTTTCGGGTGGCAACCAGCAGAAGGTCGTCATCGGCAAGTGGCTGGTGGACCGGCCCGCGCTGCTCATCATGGACGAGCCGACGCGCGGCATCGACGTGGGCGCGAAATACGAGGTCTTCACGATCATGAACGAGCTGGCCGCCGAGGGCACCGGCGTTCTCTACATCTCGTCGGAGCTGGAGGAGCTTATCGGGGTCAGCGACCGGATCGTGGTGATGCGCGCCGGCGAGATCGTGGGTCGGTTCGACCGCGGCGATTTCTCGACCGAGGCGATCCTCGCCGCCGCCTTCGGGCGCGGGCGCGAGGCGGCGGCATGATCGGTCCGCGCTCCACCACGATCCTCTTGCGCCTTGCGCCGCTGATCCTGTTCATCCTCATCTTCCTGACCTTCGGGCTGGCGTCGGAACGTTTTTTGCAGCTTCAGAGCTTCGAGAACATCGTGAAGCAGGCCAGCTTCATCGGCATCGTTGCGGTCGGCATGACCTTCGTGATGCTCACAGGGGGCATCGACCTTTCGGTGGGCACGAACATGTATCTCTCGGCGGTGGTGGCCGGGCTCCTGATGCAGAACTTCGACGCGCCGCCGCTCCTGGCCTTCGCCGCGTGCATCGCCACGGGCCTCTGCTTCGGGGCGGTGAACGCCTTCATGATCGTGCGCCTGGGCATGGTGCCCTTCATCGTGACGCTTGGCACGCTGGTGGCCGGGCGCGGGCTGGCGCTGCAGCTCACCCAATCTCGCGGCGTGATGCTGCCCAACGAGGTGCTGCGCTTTGGCTCGGGCGATACCTTCGCCGTGCCAATCCGATCCTCGCCTTCCTGATCGTGGCGCTGGTCGCGCAGCTCGTGCTGTCGCGCACACCTGTCGGGCGGCATATCTATGCGGTGGGCAACGACCCCCGGGCTGCGGCGAAGGCCAACATTGCGGTCGGGCGCACTCTGGTCACGGCCTATCTGGTTTGCGGGGCCTGCGCGGCGCTGGCCGGCTTCGTCTCTGTCTCGCAACTGGGCATCGTCAATGCCGGCTTTGGCGAGTTCGCGGAACTTTATGCCATCGCGGCCGCGGTCCTGGGTGGCACGTCGCTCTTCGGCGGCGTGGGAAGCGTGCTGCCGGGCACCGTGCTGGGCGCTGTGCTGATCCAGATGGTGCAGTCCGGGCTCGTGTTCCTGCGGGTCGACATCTACCTGCAACCCCTGGTGCAGGCCGGCATCATCTTCGTCGCCGTGCTGCTCAATTCCCTGCGCAACGCGGTTCTCGTTCGCCTTCAGCGCCGCACCATCCGGAATGACAGTGCTTGAGGACAATGGCGGGGCTGTCGCGACCCCAGCCCCATCAGGCGACCCAAGATTTCCCAGGAGCCGGGTTGCTCTTGGTTAACAGTCAATCCACACTGAACTGAGGAGGATCATCACATGACACGGACTATTTTTGCATTTCTGCTCGCGGGCACCGCGGTGCTGCCGGCGGTGGCATTTGCCCAGCAAGCGCTTACCTTCCAGTCTTCGGACCCGGCGGGGAACCCCAATTTCGAGCTGCAGAAAACGCTCTTCGCCGAAGCCGTCGGCGAGAAGACGAACGGCGAGGTGACGATCGAGTTGCTGCCGGTCGGGTCGGTCGTGGAATACAACGAAACCCTTGAGGCCGTGGGCGCCGGGATCCTGCAGGGGCAGATCACCGACACATCGTATTTCGCCGGAAAGGATCCGGCCTTTAGCCTGATCGCCAATCCGGTGGGCGCCTATTCGGACCCGCAGGAGATGTTCGACTTCTTCGAGCAGGGTGGCGGCGCGGAGCTGCTGCGAGAGCTTTACGAGCCCTACAACCTCTACTTCATCGGCGCCTCCACGCCGGGCCTCGAGGCCTTCGTCTCGAAGGTACCCCTGAACGGCGTCGACGATCTGAAGGGCCTCAAGATGCGGGCGCCGGAGGGGCTGGTGCAGCAGGTCTTCGCAGCCGCCGGCGCCTCGCCGGTGAACTTGCCCTCGTCCGAAGTCTTCACCTCGCTCGACAAGGGCGTGATCGACGCGGCGGACTATACCGTCTTCTCCGTCAACCAGGCGCAGGGGCTGCACGACGTGGCGCCGAACCCGGTCTATCCGGGCTTCCACTCGATGCCGCTGGTCGAGATCTCGATCAACCTCGACGTCTGGAACGGTCTGACCGACGAGCAGCGCGCCGCGATCGAGGAAGCCGCGGCGGAGTTCCAGCAGGAGCAGGTCTCCACCCTTAAAGAGAGCGACCAGAAAGCCGTGGAAGAGGCGAAGGCCGGCGGCACCGTGACGGTGAGCGACTGGTCGCCGGAGGAACGGGCCAAGTTCCGCGTGATCGCCCAGGGCGAATGGCAGACGGTCGCCGACCAGTCCGCCAACGCCCAGGAGGTCTTCGACGTTCTCAACACGTATCTGAGCGATGCGGGCCTGCTGACCGGGGAGTAGGCGCACCCGAGGGGACCGCGCCATGGATCGCGACCTTCAGACTGATATCGCGGCGGCGTCCGAGACGCCGCCGCATGTGATGATCGAACCCGTGCCGCGGGAAAGCGGTGCCTTCGGCCGCGCGGTCGATGCCCTCGGCGTCGTCTTCGCATTTTGCTTTCTGGTGTCCACCGCGATCATCCTCTGGGAGATCGTCGCGCGCTACGTCTTCAATTCGCCCACCAGCTGGGTGCACGAGACCACCACCTTTCTTTGCGGCATCAGCTTCATCTTCGGCGGGCTCTACGCGCTCAGCCGCGACAGGCACATCCGCGTCGTGCTGATCTACGACGCCGTCGGCCCCCGGGCGAAGCGCGCGCTGAACGTCGTGCTCTCGGTCGTCGGCCTGATGACCATGATCTTCTTCGCCATCGCCGCCTGGCAGATGATGATCAACGCCACCTTCACGCCGCAGGGCGACTTCCGCCTCGAAACCTCCGGCTCCGCCTGGAACCCCGCCTATCCCGGCCTGGTCAAGACGTTCCTCTTCGTGGTGATCGTCGCGATGGCGGTGCAGTTCGTCGTGCTGATTGTGAACTACGCCCGCGGGCGCGGGCCGGAGTAGCGCGGGATGGAGATGGCCTTCGATCTGGGCTTCTTCGGCTCGCTGAAGCCCATCGGGATCGAAGGTGCCTCGCTCCTGATGCTGGTGATGCTGCTGGTGCTTCTGGTCACCGGCCTGCCACTGGCCTTCGTGACGTTGCTCGTCGCGCTGTTCTTCGCGCTCGGCTGGTTCGGCCCCAACGCGGTGCCGCTCATCACCAGCCGGATCTTCTCGTTCGTGGGCGCCTACGTCTTCGTGGCGGTGCCGATGTTCGTGCTGATGGCCTCGATCCTCGACCGCTCGGGCATCGCGCGCGATCTCTTCGACGTCATGAAGCTAATCGGCGGCCGGGTGCGCGGCGCGCTGGCGGTGCAGACCCTCTTCGTGGCGGTGATGCTCGCGGCGATGAGCGGCATCATCGGCGGCGAGATCGTGCTGCTCGGCCTGCTGGCGCTGCCGCAGATGCTGCGGCTGGGCTACGACCGCTCACTGGCGATCGGCGTGGTCTGCGCCGGCGGGGCCCTCGGCACGATGGTGCCGCCCTCGATCGTGCTGATCATCTACGGGCTCACCGCGAATGTCTCTATCTCGGACCTTTTCACCGCCGCCTTCACGCCGGGGCTGATGCTGGCGTGCTTCTACGCGATCTACGTTCTGACGCGCGCCTACATGAACCCCGCGTTGGCGCCGATCATGGGCGAGGGCGACGTTCCCGAAATGAGCATGGCCCGCCTGGCGGTGGGCCTTGCCCTGCCGCTTGGTGTGATCGTGATGGTCCTCGGCTCGATCTATGGCGGGATTGCCTCGGTCACCGAGGCCTCTGGGCTGGGTGTGGTCGGCGTGGTGCTGTCAACGCTGGTGCGGGGAGAGCTTACCTTCAAGCTGATGCGCGACGCCGCCCTACAGACCTTGTCGACCTGCGGCATGATCGTATGGATCGGCATCGGCGCCTCCGCCCTCATCGGGGTCTACAACCTGATGGGCGGCAATCGTTTCGTCGCAAGTACGCTGATCGGCGTGTCCGACAGCCCGCTGGTCGTGCTTCTGGTGATGATGGCGATCCTGCTGGTCCTCGGGCTCTTTCTCGATTGGGTCGGGATCGCGCTGCTGACGATGCCGATCTTCGTGCCGATCATCAAGACGCTGGGCTACGACCCCATCTGGTTCGGCGTGCTCTTCGCGATGAACATGCAGGTCAGCTTCCTGTCGCCGCCCTTCGGTCCGGCGGCGTTCTACCTGAAATCGGTGGCGCCTCCCGACATCTCGCTGGCGGATATCTTCAAGGCGCTTCTGCCGTTCATCTGCATCCAGCTTTTTGCCTTGGCCCTGCTGATTGCCTTTCCGGAGATCGCGCTGTGGTGGCGCGACTGAAGCCAACGCGGGGCTGTCCGACGATCCGACGCGGGTGGACCTCTTCCCTCAGTTCGCAGTGGTGCGTGGGCTCCCGGCTAGGGCGAATTCTTGCGCTTCATTGGATTGCAAGTGGCATAAACTATCCCGCCTGACCAATTAGTTAAGAAAACGTTCACAAAGGGGCTCCCCTCCGCGGGCATTTCGTCGCAAAAAGGTTACCGGGGCTACCTAACACGGCCCTCGAACGGCGCGGGGGTCCCCCGAACCGCCCCTGACCGGAGTGCCCCGACGTGCTGAACGCTGGCGACATCGCAATTCTTGGCTTCAAGGCCGACAATCCCGACGAATTCACCTTTATCGCCCTGGCCGACATCTCCGCCGGCGAGGTCGTCTACTTCACCGACAACGGCGTGCGGGCCGACGGCACCTTCCGGGCGAACGAAGGCATCATCCAGTGGAGTCCCTCGTCTCCAGTCGCTGCCGGAACGGTCCTGACCTACACCGCAGCCGATGGAGACTTCACCGTCGCCGACGCCGGGTTCGACCTGTCTGCCAGCGGCGATCAGATCATCGTCTACCAGACCGATGCGGCCGACCTGGTCAGCGAGCCGAAGTTCATCTTTGCCGCCATGAGCAACTCCACCCAGTTCCAAGCTGGCTCCGACGACAGCAACCAGAGCGATCTGCCGCCGGGCCTCGTCGTCGGCGAGACCGCCGTCGCGGCCGGGGCCGGCGCGGGTGCCGAAAGCGAGTTCGACAACGTCTATTACAGCGGGGCCCTGACCTCCGGCACGAAGGCGGAGCTTCTGGCGGCCATCGCCGACGCCGCGAACTGGACGGGCGACAACAACAGCTACGTCCGCCCCTCGGGCCCCTTCACAGTTGGGGGCGGTGACGGCGGCGGCGGCGAGGCGGCCTTCACGCTGGAATTGCTGCATGTCGCCGACCAGGAGGCCAACGCGGCGTCCGTCGTGAACGCCCCCAACCTCTCGGCCATCGCCAACGCGCTGAAGGCGCAGGATCTCGGCGACGACGGCGAGCCCGACAACACGCTCTTCCTCTCCTCGGGCGATGCGATCATCCCGGGCATCTTCTACGACGCGTCGGGCCCGGCATTCGGGTCGCGTGGCATCGCCGACATCCAGATCCAGAACGAGCTTGGCATCCAGGCCATCGCCCTCGGAAACCACGAGTTCGATTTCGGCCCCGGCGCCATCGCCGGGCTGATCACCGGCGCCGCGCCCGGCGGTTTCACCAACCCATTCCTCGACGGTACGGCGCTCGACGATCAGGATTTCACCGGCGCGGCCTTCCCCTATCTCTCGAGCAACCTCGATTTCTCGACCGAGCCCAACCTGGCCCCCATCGAGGTGGCCGGCGGCGGCGCGCCTCAGGCGGCCACGGTGACCTCCTCGGTCGTGATCGACGTGAACGGCGAGGCCATCGGGGTGGTGGGCGCCACGACGCCGACCCTCGCGGCGATCTCCTCCACCGGCGCCCTGGGCATCTCGCCCAGCCCCTTCGGCGCCAATCCGACCCCCGCCGAGATCGATGCGCTGGCGGCGATCATCCAGGGTGAGGTGGACGCACTGCTGGCGGCCAACCCGGAGATGAACAAGGTCGTCCTGCTCGCGCACATGCAGCGGATCTCCATCGAGTTCGGCCTGGCCGAGCGGCTGCAAAACGTCGACATCATCGTCGCCGGCGGCTCCAACACCCGGCTCTTCGACGCCGACGACCGCATCCGCGCGGGCGACAGCGATCAGGGCGTCTATCCGCAGTTCATCACCAATGCCGGCGGCACGACAACGGCGGTGGTGAACACCGACGGCAGCTACAAGTATCTGGGCCGCCTGGTCATCGACTTCGACGCCGAGGGCAACATCCTGGCCGACAGCTACGATGCCGCCGTCTCCGGCGCCTATGCCACCGATGCGCAGGGCGTTGCGGATCTGGGTGCCGAAGCGCTGGTCGATCCCGAGGTGCAGGCGCTGGCCGATGCCATCGAGGCACAGATCATCGCCACCGAAAGCAATGTCTTCGGCGTATCGAACGTGTTCCTCAACGGTAACCGCTCCGGTACGGGCACCGCGGGCGACCCCGACGGCGTGCGTACCCAAGAGACCAATCTGGGCAACCTGACGGCCGATGCCAATCTGGCCGCTGCGCAGGCCGAGGATGCGGCGGTGGTCCTTTCGCTGAAGAACGGCGGCGGTATCCGCGCCAGCATCGGCGAAACGCTGGTTCCGCCGGGGGGCACCGAGGCCATACGCACCCCCAACGCCGAGATCACCGACAGCAAGGGCAACGTCGTCAAGCCCGCCGGCGGCATCAGCGAGAATGACATCAAGACCGTGCTGGCCTTCAACAACGGACTGAGCGTCCTGACCCTGACCACGGCCGAGATCGTGGCCCTTCTCGAACATGGCGTTAGCGCGCTGCCCGGCGTGGCCGGGGCCTTTCCGCAGGTGGCAGGCGTGGAGTTCGCCTTCGATCCCGATCACGCCCCCGGCGCGCGCATCCTCGAGGCCCGCATCGTCGACGGCGCAGGCGACACCATCGCCGACCTCGTGGTGGGCGGAGAGACCGTCGACAATGCCGGCGCCCTCTTCAAGATCGTGACGCTCGGCTTCCTAGCCGCCCCCCGCTTCGACGCTTCGGGCAACTTCACCGGCGGCGGCGACGGATATCCCTTCCCGAACACCAACACCGACCCGGCGGTGGGCGAGGTCGGTGACCCCGCCGTGATCGCCCGCGTCGATCTCACGTCGCTGGTCGAAGATGAAGCGACGGGCGATGCTACCTTCGCCAACGACGGCACCGAGCAGGACGCGCTGGCCGAATACCTCGACGACAACTTCGCCACCATCGAGACGGCCTACGACGAGGCCGATACCGGCCCCAACCAGGACGGCCGCATCGTCAACCTTAACTTCTTCGAATCGCCCTTCACGCTGATCTCGGAGATCCAGGGGTCCAGCGATTTCACGGGCATCGACGGCATCGCAGAGGTCGGCACGGATGACATCTCGCCGCTGGTGGGTACGGAAGTGACCATCCAGGCGGTGGTGACGGGCGACTTCCAGGGCAACGGCGGCCTGCGCGGTTTCTTCGTGCAGGAAGAGATGGTCGACGACGACGGCGATGCATTCACGTCGGAGGGAATCTTCGTCTACGAGGGGTCGAGCGGCACGACGCTGCTCGACGTGCAGATCGGCGATCTGGTTCAGGTCACCGCGACGGTCGATGAGCGTTTCGGCAAGACCGTTCTGCAGGATGTCACCGACATCGTGCGCGTCAGCCAGGGCAACGAGCTGCCCGCCGCGGCCGAGGTGACGTTCCCGACCACCGGCATCCTGCGCGACGGAGACGGCGGCCTGATCCCCGATCTGGAAGCGGTCGAGGGTATGCTGGTCACGATCCAGACCGAGATGAGCATCACCGAGATGTTCAACCTCGACCGGTTCGGCGAGCTGGTCGTCTCGGAAGGCGGCACGCTGACCCAGTTCACCCAGAACAACGCGCCGTCCGTCGAGGGCTACCAGCAGCATCTGGAGGATATCGCGGCGCGCCGGATCACCGTCGACGACGGCAACCGCACCCAGAACCCCGATCCGATCCGCATCGTCGACGGCGATGACGGCGTGCTGACCACGGCGGACGAATACCGCATGGGCGACACGCTGACCGGGCTGACGGGCGTGCTCGACTACGACTTCGACCTCTTCCGCCTGCAGGCGCCCACCGGCACCTACGAGAACGCCAACCCGCGCCCCGAAAGCCCCGAGGATGTGGGCGGCACCTTCAAGGTCGCCTCGCTCAACGTGCTGAACTACTTCACCACCATCGATACCGGCGGCGAGAATTCCGGCCCGGACGACACGCTCGAGCCGCGCGGCGCTGACAGCGAGGTCGAGCTCGAGCGGCAGGCGACCAAGATCGTCAACGCCATCGTCGAGATAGATGCAGACGTTCTTGGCCTGATCGAGATCGAGAACGACGACGACATTGCCATTGCCGATCTGGTGGGCCGGATCAATGCGCGCCTGGGCGCGGAGGTGTATGACTTCATTTCCACGGGCGACGTGGGCAGCGACGCGATCACCAACGGTATCATCTACAAGGTGGCGACCGCGCAGCCGCTGGGCGACGTGGCGATCCTGACAGAGTTCGCCGGCGTCGATTTCGTCGATCCGCTGGACAGCGCGCGCGAGGGCCTGAACCGCCCCGCCGTGGCCCAGACCTTCGCCGAGATCGCGACCGGCGGCACTGTCACCGTGGCGGTCAATCACCTGAAGTCGAAAGGCTCTCTCTCGGGGCTGGAGGCGGATAGCGACCAGGGCGACGGGCAGGGCAACAACAACGCCTCGCGCACCGCTGCAGCCGACCTGCTGGGGGACTGGCTCAATACCGACCCAACGGGGCAGGGCAGCGAGAATGTGCTGATCCTGGGCGACCTCAACGCCTATGCCCAGGAGGACCCGCTGACGGCGCTGGCCGCCGACGGCTTTACGGATGTGGCCTACGACCTGCTGGGCGCCGATGCGCGTTCCTACGTCTTCGACGGTCAGTTCGGCACGCTCGACTACATCCTCGCCAATGCCGCCGCCAATGCCAAGGTCACCGGCATCACCGAATGGCACATCAATGCCGACGAGGCGGATGCCATCGACTACAACCTCGGTTTCGAACGCAATCCCGACCTGTTCGATCCCACCACCGCGGCCCGGAACTCCGATCACGATCCGGTTATCATCGGCCTCGATCTTGGCGGCGGCGACGCGCCGATCCTGGTGGTCGACGACGGATCCGGCAGGCTGGTCGGCACCGAAGCATCGGAGCGTTTCGTGAGCGGCGCGGGCCGTTACGACAAGATGACGGGCGGCCCCGGCGACGTGACGGACGTCTTCGTGTTCGGCGACGAAACGGTCAACGGGGTGCGCGAGCGCGACCTGATCACCGATTTCCAAGCCGAGTTCGACGTCATCGCGCTGGAAGGCGCCGCCACGATCGCCAGCGTTCGGCAGGCGGGATCGCAGGTTCTCGTGCAGTTCGAGGGCGACGCCGACGTTCTTTATATTCGCGGCGAGGGTCTGACCGTGGACAACGTGACCATTCAGGATGCCGACGGCTTCGTGTTCGTCTGAGCAACATTTCAAGGAGAGTAGACATGACCCGATTGACCAGCGCCCTTGCAGGCCTCGCCCTCGCCCTAGCCTTCGGCGGGGCCGGACAGGCAGCCCCCCTTGGCGTCGCCGCAGCCGAACCCAGCCTAACCATCTTCGACATCGAGGTGGAGTTTCTCGATCTCGTCCCGTTCGGCGACATCTCCATCCTCCCGAAGTCCGTCGATGCGGCCTCGGGCGTCACGCCTGCCGGCACTGCCTTCGCCGATTTCATCATCAGCTACCTGATCGCCGACCCGGCCGATGCGGCCGAGGTCACCGGCGGCTTCTTCTTGGAAGACGACGACGGCGTGCTGCTATCGGGCGACGCCTCGGCCATCGGGTTCGCGGACGGCGTGATCGAGGTGCTGTTCGGCAACATCGGCGGCAGCACGGCCGCGGCCTTCGGAGAGCAGGTGCTTGGCGTCATCTCCTTCCAGAGCCTGATGGGCAATCCGTTCGACAGCTTCGCCGACGGCGACCTCTATCTGGCAGATGCGAGCTTCTCCTCTGTCGTGCCGCCTGCGGCTGTGATCCCGCTGCCTGCGGCGCTCCCGCTTCTTGGCGGCGGCCTGGTGATGCTGGGCCTCGTCCGGCGTCGGCGTCGCACGGCCTGATCCGGCGGGCCTCTCCAGGCGCCTCCGGCGCGGTGTTGCCCGCAAGCTGATGGCGGTGCGAAGGCGGCGGTGCGAAGGCGGCGGTGCGAGGGGCCATGCTCTTGCGCCGCGATGGCGTTGTGCGCCAGCGCAGCAGGCCTCTGCGCCGCCCGCGGATGGACTACGCCAGCCGTCGCCCCCACTGTTCCCCTACGAACTTCGACAAGGGGCAACCATGAGCACGTCCGCCATTTCGCCCGCCGCGGGGCCTACCATCGGCCATGTGCATCTGCGCGTTGCCGACCTGCCGCGCGCGATCGCCTTCTATGCCGAGGTGATCGGATTGACGGTTCAGGCACGATATGGCGATGGCGCGGCGTTCCTCTCGTCGCGCGGCTATCACCATCACATCGGCCTCAACACCTGGGCGAGCCTCGATGGCGCACCGCCCCCCAAGGGGCATACCGGGCTCTACCATACGGCGTTCCTCTATCCTAATCGTCCGTCGCTTGCCGCCGCGCTGCGCCGGGCGCTGGATGCATCTGTCAGGATCACCGGCAAGGCCGATCACGGGGTAAGCCAGGCGATCTATTTCGACGACCCCGATGGCAACGGCATCGAGATCTATTGGGACAGACCGGCAGAGGACTGGCCCCGGGACGAAGACGGCAGCCTGAGGATGCGCAACAGCCCGCTGGACCTCGATCTGCTCTTGGCCGAGTTACACTGAAAGCTGCACAGCCCGCCATGCAGACGTCGCCGCGGCCCGGCGCCGCTTCAGAACCCCAGTTCGTCCTCGATGGCGGCGATGCCCGCCCGGGCGCAATCGTCGTCGATATCCGGGCCCGGCGCGCCGGACACCCCAATGCCGGCCACGACCGACCCCGCATTCTCGATGGGCACCCCGCCGCCGAGCGGCAAGGCCACGGTCAGGTCGCGGATGCCGGCCATCGTCGTGCCGGGCTGGATCGCCTCGGAGAGCTCCAGCGTCGGCGTGCGGAAGCTCACCGCAGTCCAAGCCTTGCGGAAGGCCGTCTCCTCCACATGCAGGCCGGCGAACCTGTCCTTCACGAAGGCCTGGGTCAGGCCGAACCTGTCCACGACCGTCACCCCCACCTGATAGCCCTCGGCCCGGCAGGCTTCCATCGCGCCCACCGCCGCGGCGATGGCCAGTTCGGGCTTCAGCACCTGGAAAGTAACCATCGCATCGTCCTGCGCCTGTGCCATCGGCGCAGCGAGCGTCGCGAGCAAAAGGCCGAGCCGCAACGCGCTCACAGCCCGGTCTCCATGGGCTGAGGTGCCTCGTCCAGCATCCGTCCGAGCAGCCCCCAGAAGAAATCCTCGCCCGGATAGCCCTCGATCCTTGCCTGCTCGACCCCGTCGACAAGGAGCACGAAGGTCGGCGTGAAGGTGAAGGGTCTGTCTACGGTCACGCCCTCCGGCAGATCGTCCCGCAATTGCTGCACCAGTATCGGCGCGCGCTTGCCCTCCTCGGTCAGCGGATAGACGGGGCCCACCTCTTCCTGCCAGCGGGCGCACCAGATGCATCCGGGCTGCTCGACCATCATCAGCCGCGTCTCGGCCGCCAACGGCGCTGCGGCGATCGCTCCGGCAAGGCCCAGTCCGAGGAGCGTGGGGAAAAGCGCATGTTGCGCCGTTGAAAGCTGCATGGAAGTTTCCTTTCCGACACGAAACTGTAAGCTGCCGGTGACGGGCGGATCAAGGGAGGGTGCTGTCATGCTGCTCGATATCTCCTTCGGGGGCGCGGCGCTGGCGGGGCTGCTCTCGTTCCTGTCGCCCTGCATCCTGCCGATCGTGCCCTTCTATCTGTGCTACATGGCCGGCATCTCCATGCAGGAGCTGCGCGCCGATTCCGGGGTGTCGCCGGCCCTGCAGCGCCGGCTGGTGGTGGGCGCGATCTTCTTCGCGCTCGGCGTCACCACGATCTTCGTGCTGCTCGGCCTCGGGGCGACGTTCCTCGGGGCCGCCTTCCGGCAGTGGCAGACCGAGCTGAGCTATCTGGCCGCCGCGATCCTGCTGATCTTCGGGCTGCATTTCCTCGGCTGGGTGCGCATTCCGCTGCTTTACCGCGAGGCGCGTATTGAGGCCGCGACCACGCCTTCCGGCATACTTGGCAACTACGTCATGGGCCTCGCCTTCGGCTTCGGCTGGACGCCGTGCGTCGGCCCCGCGCTCGCCGCCGTTCTGATGGTCGCCTCGGGCATGGGCGATCCGACCCGCGGGGCGCTTCTGCTGCTGACCTACGGCCTCGGCATGACCCTGCCGTTCGTGCTGGCCGCCGCCTTCGCCGCGCCGTTCCTGCGGTTCCTGCAGCGGCATCGCCGCCATCTGGGCCATGTGGAAAAGGCGATGGGGGCGATGCTTGTCGTCTTCGCGATCCTCATCGCCACCAATTCCCTCGTCTACATCGCGGATGCCATGATCCGCGTCTTTCCCGGTTTCGTCACGCTGGGCTGAAAGGACTGTACGCCATGCGACCCGTTTCCCTGATCGCCGCCCTGGCCCTCTCGGCCGTTGCCCTTGCTGCGCCCGCTCCGGCTGTCGAGATCGGCGCCGACGGTCTGCACAAGGCCGACTGGATGCACGTCACCTTCAAGGACATGACCGAAGACCTCGCGGAGGCGCAGGCCGAGGGCAAGCGCCTGCTGGTGATCTTCGAGCAGCGCGGCTGCATCTACTGCACCAAGATGCACGAGGAGGTGTTTCCCCAGCCGGAGATCGCCGAGATGCTGAACGAGGATTTTTTCGTCGTGCAGATGAACCTTTTCGGCGACGAGGAGGTGACCGATTTCGACGGCACCGCGCTGGCCGAGAAGGAGATGGCGAAACGCTGGGGCGTCGTCTTCACGCCGACGATGATGTTCTTTCCCGAGGAGGTGGGGGAGGTCAGAGGCTCCGATGCCGCCGTGGTCACGATGCCGGGCGCCTTCGGCACACACACCACCCGCAACTTGCTGACCTGGGTGCAGGAGAAAGGCTATGAGGGCGAGGAGCACTTTCAGAAGTACCACGCCCGCAAGTTTGCCGAGCAGCAGGCCGCTGAAACCGCAAAGTGATACCGTGCGTGCTGCGGCGCGGCATCGAATGCCTTGACTTTTCTGCGATGGCCTGGGCAATTCCACATTGCCCGATACCCCTCCGGGCGTCTACCGTCGGCGAACGAGTGCCGTCTGGGAGGACCGATGCCATGAGACCTGCGATCGCGCCGATGCTGTCGATCCTGCTGGGAGCCGGGTTTGCGTTTTCCGGCATGGCCTTCGCCGCCGACGTGGCGCCGAGCGCCGTCAGCTTCGACGAATACGGCGCCGTGGCGGAGCCGCTGACGGCTCAGCCGGGCGATGCCGCCGCCGGCCGCCTGATCGTGGGCGACAAAGGCGAGGGCAACTGCGTCGCCTGCCATGCCGCCACGGACCTGTCCGAGGTCCCATGGCACGGTGAGATCGGCCCGATGCTCGACGGGACGGGCGACCGCTGGACCGAAGCCGACCTGCGCGGCATCCTCGTGAACGCCAAGATGATGTTCGACGGCACGATCATGCCCTCGTTCTACCGCACGACGGGCTATACCCGGCCCGGCGACGAATATACCGGCGACGCCGCCCAGGGTGAGCTTTCGCCGCTTCTGTCGGCGCAGGACATCGAAGACGTCGTCGCCTATCTGCTGACACTCAAGGAGAGCTGAGGCCGCTCACCGGCCCGGCCCCGACCCGAAAGGAGAGCCTCGATGCACTTCACCAGACGCACCGCACTCGCGCTCGGCTCTGCCGCGCTGGCCGCCGGCGCCCTGCCGGCCCGCCTCTCAGCCATGACCCTCGCCGAAGACGCGATCATGGAGTTCACCGGCGGCGTCACGCCCGGCGAAGGCGGGATCGACCTGACCACGCCCGAGATCGCCGAGAACGGCAACACCGTGCCCGTTTCGGTCTCGGCGCCCGGTGCGGCCGCCATCGCCATCTTCGCCGCCGGCAATCCCGAACCCCGGCCGTCGCGACCTTCACGTTCGGCCCGCTGGCCGCCGCGCAGGAAGCCTCGACCCGCATCAGGCTCGCAGAGACCCAAGATGTCCTCGCCGTGGCGAAAATGGCGGATGGCAGCTTCGTGCAGGCCTCGAACATCGTGAAGGTCACCATCGGTGGCTGCGGCGGCTGAGCCGACCGCACCCCTGACCCGGAGGAACGACAATGGCTGAGAACGTGACACCCCGCGTGAAGGTCCCGAGCTCGGCTGCGGCCGGCGAGACCATCATCATCAAGACCCTGATTTGCCACCAGATGGAATCGGGGCAGCGCAAGGACAAGGAGGGGAACACGATCCCCCGGTCGATCATCAACCGCTTCACCTGCGACTTCAACGGCGAGAACGTGATCGACGTGAAGATGGAACCGTCGATCTCGACCAACCCGTATCTTCGAGTTCGAGGCCACCGTGCCGGAAGCCGGAGATTTCGTGTTCACCTGGTACGACGACGACGGCTCTGTCTACGAAGAGACAAAGACGATCGCGATCGGGTGATCACAACCCGACGCGGCAGGATTTCCCGGGGAGGAGGCAACTGATGCCGACGATGTTGATGCGTGGCACGGCCGGTGCCGTGGCCCTGACGATGGCGCTTTCGCTGGCCGCGCCACAAGCTGGCCTGGCCAACGAGGACGCCGAGCTCGTCGTGAACGGCGAGATCGAGATGGTCGTGCGGACCGAGGCGCCCGACCACGTCCCGATGAAGACGATCTATTCCTCGGGCTGGGTGTACCGCAACGACGAGACCCAGCCACTGCAGATGGATGACTTCGACAATCCCGGGATGATCTTCGTCGACCAGGCGCTCGACAGCTGGGAGGAGGTCGACGGCGCGGCCGGCAAGTCCTGCGCCTCGTGCCACGACGATCCGATGGCCAGCATGGAGGGCGTGCGCGCTGCCTATCCCAAGTACAACGAGGCCGCGGGCGAAGTGCGGACGCTGGAGATGCAGGTCAACGACTGCCGCGAAGAGAGCATGCAGGCGGAGCCCTGGGGCTATACCAGCGGAGACATGGTCAACATGACCGCGCTTGATCTCCGTGCCGTCCCGCGGGATGCCGGTGAACGTGGCGATCGATGGCCCGGCCGCCGAAACGTGGGAACAGGGCAAGGAGATCTACTACACCCGCTACGGCCAGCTGGAGCTGGCCTGTTCGAACTGCCACGAGGACAATTATGGCAACATGATCCGCGCCGATCACCTCAGCCAGGGGCAGATCAACGGCTTTCCGGTCTACCGGCTGAAGAACGCCAAGCTGAACTCGGCCCATGACCGCTTCAAGGGCTGCATCCGCGATACGCGGGCCGAGACGTTCAGCCCCGGATCGCCGGAGTTCGTCGCGCTGGAGCTTTACGTGGCATCGCGCGGCAATGGCCTTTCGGTCGAGGCGCCTTCGGTCCGGAACTGAGGCGCGCGGTGGGGCTCGGGTCCTGCACGGCGCCGGGCGATGAGCGGCTTGCGCACGAACGTTCCCGGCCGAAAGGCACAGACCGCCCGGCGGCGCCGATGATCTCGCGCCGGCATTTCGTCCAGGCGGGCCTCGGCGCCGCGGCGATCTGGGGCGGCTCCGGCAACTGGTCGCGACTGATGGCGCAGCAGGCGCTGACCCAGGACCAGCTGCTGGAATTCGACACGACCGGCAACGTCACACTGATCCACATCACCGATATGCACGCCCAGCTGCGCCCGATCCGGTTTCGCGAGCCCGAGGTCAACATAGGCGTGGGAGCGGCCGCGGGACTGGTGCCGCATCTGACGGGTCAGGAGCTTTCTGGGGCAGTACGACATTCCCACTGGCTCGGCGATGGCCCACGCCCTGACCTACACTGATTTCACCTCGCTCGCCCATGCCTATGGCCGGATGGGCGGGCTCGACCGGGTTGCGACGCTGGTCAAGGCCATCCGCGCCGACCGCCCGGATGCGCTGCTGCTCGACGGCGGCGATACCTGGCAGGGCAGCTACACCGCGCTGAAGACCGCCGGGCAGGACATGGTCAACGTCATGAACGCGCTCGCGCCGGATGCGATGACCGCCCATTGGGAGTTCACCCTCGGCATCGACCGGGTCACCGAGATCGTCGAGAACGATCTGCCTTTTCCACTGCTCGGCGCCAACATCTTCGATGCCGAATGGGACGAGCCGGCCTTCGAGCCCTACCGGATGTTCGAGCGTGGCGGCGTGCAGGTCGCCGTGATCGGCCAGGCCTTTCCCTACCTGCCGATCGCCAACCCGTCGTGGATGTTTCCCGATCTGAGTTTCGGCGTGCGGGAGGAGCGCATGGCGGAGCTGGTCGAGGAGGTGCGCGACGCCGGGGCGGAGGCGGTGATCCTGCTCGCCACAACGGCTTCGACGTGGACCGGAAGCTGGCCGGCGGGTGCCCGGGCATCGACGTCATCCTGACCGGCCACACCCACGATGCACTGCCCGAGCCGGTGCTCGTCGGTCGGACCCACCTCATCGCCTCCGGATCGAACGGCAAGTTCCTCAGCCGCATCGATCTCGACGTGCGCGACGGCGGGGTGCAGGGCATCGCCCACAAGCTGATCCCGGTCTTCTCCGACGTGATCGCCCCCGACCCCGAGATGGCCGCGCTGATCGAGGCCGAACGCGCGCCGCATATCGGACGCGCTGACGCGAGGTCATCGGCCGGACGGACTGCTTGCTCTACCGGCGCGGCAACTTCAACGGCACCTGGGACGATCTGATCTGCCAGGCCCTGCTCGAGGAGCGCGAAGCCGATATCGCGCTGTCGCCCGGCTTCCGCTGGGGCCCGACCGTCCTGCCGGGACAGGACATCACCCGCGAGGATATCCTCAACGCGACGGCCATGTCCTACCCGGAGGCCTACCGCACCGAGATGACGGGCGAGATGCTGCACACGATCCTGGAGGACGTCGCCGACAACCTCTTCAACCCCGATCCCTATTATCAGCAGGGCGGCGACATGGTCCGGGTCGGCGGCATGGGCTACCGCATCGATATCGGCCAGCCGCAGGGCAGCCGCATCACCGAAATGACCCTGCTTTCGACCGGGCGACGCCATCGACGCCGCGCGAACCTACACCGTCGCCGGATGGGCCAGCGTGAACGGAAGGCACCGATGGCCCGCCGATCTGGGACGTGCGTGGAGAGCTACATGTGCGGCGCAAGGCACCGTGTCCGTGGCGCCCAACACCTCCGTGCAGGCGTCACCGGGGCCTGACCGTGCGGCGCCGATCGAAAGGATACAGCATGACCGGCAACGACAGGCTTCGACCCCACCCGCCGCGCCCTCCTGCGCACGGGGCTGGCCGCCGGAGGCGCACTTGCCGGCACAGCGCTCGGCGCCCGCGCCGGCACGCCCGAACCTGCCATCACCGAGGTGCAGCCCTGGACGCGGCAGCCTCGGCGACGGCGTGGACGCGCGGCCCTACGGGATGCCGTCGCCCTATCGAGGCGCACGTGGTGCGCCGCAACGTCCCGTGGCTGACGGCCGATCCGGTGTCGTTCGGTCAACTTCACGCCGCTGCACGAGCTGGACGGGATCATCACGCCCGAACGGCCTGTGCTTCGAGCGGCACCATGCCGGCATCGCCGAGGTCGATCCGGCGCAGCACCGCCTGATGATCAACGGCCTGGTGGACCGCCCGCTGGTCTTCACGATGGAGGACCTGATGCGCTTCCCGCGGGAGAACCACGTCTACTTCCTCGAATGCGCGGCCAATTCCGGCATGGAATGGCGCGGCGCGCAGCTCAACGGCTGCCAGTTCACCCACGGCATGATCCACAACGTCATGTATACCGGCGTGACGCTGCGCGACTCTGCTGAACGAGGCCGGCGTGCAGACGGCGGGCAAATGGATGCTGGCCGAGGGCGCCGACGCGTCGGCGATGACCCGCTCCATCCCGATGGAGAAGGCGCTCGACGACTGCCTGGTCGCCTTCAAGATGAACGGCGAGGCGCTGCGCCCCGAACAGGGCTATCCGGTGCGGCTGGTCGTGCCCGGCTGGGAAGGCAACATGTGGGTCAAGTGGCTTCGCCGGATCGAGGTCGGCGACCAGCCCTGGCACCACCGGGAGGAGACCTCGAAATACACCGACCTTCTGGCCGACGGTCAGGCGCGCCGCTTCACCTGGGTGATGGACGCGAAATCGGTCATCACCAATCCCAGCCCGCAGGCGCCGTTGACCCACGGGCCCGGGCCGACCGTGCTGACCGGCATCGCCTGGTCCGGGCGCGGAACGATCCCGCGTGTGGATGTGACGTCTCGACGGCGGCGCGAACTGGCACCGAGGCGCGCATGTCCGGCCCCTCGCTGCGACAAGTCGATGCACCGTTTCTACTACGAATTCGACTGGGACGGCCAGCCGCTGCTGCTGCAGAGCCGGGCCCATGACAGCACCGGCTACGTCCAGCCCACCAAGGACGCGCTGCGCGCCGTACGTGGCGAGAACTCAGATCTACCACAACAACGGCATCCAGACCTGGGCACGTGGATGAACCGGGGAGGCCGAGAATGTCGAAGTTTCCTGACGCGGCCTGTCTTGCGGCGTTTCTCTGCGCAGGCCTCCCGGCGGTGGCGGAGCCCCTAGGGCTCGGGCGCGCGGCGCTTCCGGCCGAGATCGCGGCATGGGACATCGACGTGCGGCCCGACGGCATCGGCCTGCCGCCGGGGCGCGGCAGCGTGGCAAAGGGCGAAGAGGTGTTCACTGACTATTGCGCTTCGTGCCACGGTGATTTCGCCGAAGGGGTGGACAGGTGGCCGGTGCTCGCGGGCGGCCAAGGTAGCCTGACGCGCGACAGACCGGTGAAGACGGTCGGCTCATTCTGGCCCTATCTCTCGACGGTCTTCGACTATACCTACCGCGCAATGCCCTTCGGCGCTTCGCAATCGCTGACGCCCGACGAGGTCTACGCGACCACCGCCTATATCCTCTACATGAACGACATCGTGACGGACGAGGACTTCGTGCTGAGCGACGAGAACCTCGCCAATGTCGAGCTTCCCAACCAGGGGAGCTTCCGGATGGACGACCGCGACGAAGCCGAAGTGCCGCAATTCTCGCAGGCGCCCTGCATGTCTGACTGCAAGGGGCCGGTGGAGATCACCATGCGTGCCGTCGTCCTCGATGTGACGCCGGAGGGTGAGGGCGAAGCAATAGAATAGTCGCGTCAGTCCGCCGCGCCGCCAAGGAACCGGTTCTCCGCCGCGTAGTCGCAGGGGGCTTCCTGCATTTCCAGATGCAGGCGCGTGCCGGTGAAGGGATGCGCGCGGGCGAGGGCCTCGTCGAACGCGATGCCGAGCCCCGGCCCTTCTGGCGGGATCAGATAGCCGCCCTCCCATCTGATCGTGTCGCCGATGAGCGCACGGTGAAAGGCGCCGCCCGTCTCGATGGTCTCCACCATGCACAGGTTCGGGATCGTTGCCGCCAGCGCCACGTTGGCCGCCCATTCGACAGGCCCCGCGTAGAGATGCGGGGCAACCTCGGCGCCGAAGGCTTCGGCCAGCACGGCGATCTTGCGCCCCTCCCAGATCCCGCCGCAGCGCCCCGTCGCCGGTTGCACGATGCGGGCAGCACCGGCGCGAAGGATTGCCGCGAACTCTGCCCGGCAGGTCAACCGCTCGCCGGTGGCCACGGGAATGCGGACCGCGCGCGCGACCTCGGCCATCGCGAGCGGATCGTCGGGCGGCACCGGCTCCTCGAACCAGAGCGGGTCGTAGGGCTCCAGCGCGCGGCCGAGGCGGATCGCGCCGCTGGCGGTGAATTGCCCGTGGGTGCCGAAGAGCAGATCGGCCCTGTCGCCCACGGCCTGGCGGATCGCCGCGCAGAACCGAACGGACCGGGCCGTGTCGCGCAGGGCGGGCTGGTGCCCCCCACGGATCGTGTAGGGGCCCGCGGGGTCGAACTTCACCGCCGTGAAGCCTTCCGCCGCCCGGGCCGCCGCACATTCCGCTGCAGCGTCGGCGTCGTTCCAGAACGCCGCCTGGTCCTGATCGGGGCGGGGATAGAGGTAGGTGTAGCTGCGCAGCCGTTCGTTGATCCGCCCGCCCAGCAGCGCCCAGACCGGCCTGTCGCGCGCCTTGCCCAGAATGTCCCAGCAGGCAATCTCCAGCCCCGAAAAGGCGCCCATCACGGTCGGGTCGGGCCGCCCGGTGAAACCGCTGGCATAGGCCCGGCGGAACATCAGCTCCACCTCCTCGGGGCTGGTCCCCTCCATATGCCGGGAGAAGACGTCCGTGATCACCGCGCGCATCGCCTCCGGCCCCACGGCGGTGGCGTAGCACTCGCCGTACCCGGCGATGCCGCAGGCCGTGGTAAGCCGCACGATGATCCAGTATCGCCCGCCCCAGCCCGGCGCCGGCGGGGCGACGACGAAGATCTCCAGATCGCGCAGCTTCACCCGGTGCCTCCGAAGAGGATCACGTTGCGCCGCGCGCCGCCGGCCTTTGTGTCGGCCATCGCCTCGTTGATCTTGTCAAGGCTCCAGGTGCGCGAGACCAATTCATCGAGCTTCAGCCGGCCCTGGCGGTAGAGGTCGACCAGCCAGGGAATATCGCGGGTCAGCACCGTGTCGCCCATCAGCGAGCCCTGAAAGCCCTGTGCCAGCGCGGCGATCATCACCGGCTCGTATTCCGCCCGCTGCCCCAAATGCGGCATGCCGACGATCACGAGCTTGCCACCGGGGCCGAGATAGCGCGGCGCGGCCTGGTAGGCGGCGAGGGCGCCTGTGGCGACAAAGACGCAATCCGCCCCCCGTCCCATGGCCTTGGCGGCATCGGCCCAGGGCTGGGGCAGGCTGGCGAGCACCGTATCGGTGGCGCCGAATACCATCGCGCCTTTGAGCTTGCCGGGGTTCATGTCGACCGCGACGATCCGGGCGGCCCCGGCCAGCCGCGCCCCCTGGATCACGTTCAGCCCCACCCCGCCCGCGCCGATCACCACCACGGTCTGCCCGGGGCGCACCTGCACGGTGTTCACCGCGGCCCCGATCCCGGTGATGACCCCGCAGGCCAGAAGGCTTGCCGCCGCGGCGCCGATATCGGCGTCGAGAGGTGCTGTCTGCCGGGCCTCGACCACGACCTTCTCGGCGAAGGCGCCGCATTTCATGCCCTGCGCCACCGGCACGCCATGGGCATCGGTCAGCGGGCTGGCCCCGGCCGGTACGCCGCAGAGAACGGGCCGGCCGCTGGCGCATTCCCGGCATTGCCCGCAGGAGCGGATGAGGGTCACCAGAACCCGCTCTCCCACCGCGATCCCGCGCACGGCCTCGCCCGCCGCCGTCACGATCCCGCAGGCCTCGTGTCCGTAGATGGCCGGCAGCGCGCCGGACCAGGCGCCCTCGGCGAACGAGATGTCGGAATGGCAGATGGCGCAGGCTTCCAGGCTCACCTCCACCTCCGTGCCCAGGGGCGGCCGGATCTCGACAGTCTCGATGACGAGCGGCGCGCCGAAGCTGCGGCAAAGGGCGGCACGGATCCGGGTCATGGGCAACGATCCTGCGGCACGAGGGCGTTCGTCGCGGGGTGCCACGCGCCTGCGCGCCCCGCCAGCCCCAAAGCGACCCCTCAGACGCTAGACGCGGCCCGAAGGCGCAGGAAGTAAGCCAGACAGAGCGCCATGAGCATCGCGGAAAGCACGAATGCCGCACCCGGAAGATACAGGCCCCCGCCATCGGTGAAGACGAAGAAGGTCCGCGTCATCACCAGCGGCGCGAAGATCATCGCCACCGCGCGGGCCGCCGAGATGACCCCCTGCAACTCGCCCTGCCTGTCGGCGCCAGCACCCTTCGACATCCGCCCCTGCAGCGCCGGCGTGACCACGGCCCCGAGTGCCGTCAGCGCCACGACCGAAAGGCCCAGCCGCCCGTCGGAGATCGCCGCGATCGTAAGGAAGGCCACCACGTTGTAGGCGAGCCCCCAGACGATCACCCGCACCTCGCCGAACTTCGGGATCAGCCAGCGGATCAGCCCGCCCTGCACGATGGCCAGCCCGATGCCGAACGCCGCCAGCGAGGCGCCGGTCATCGACGGGCTCCAGCCGTAGCGCTCCAGCGTGTAGAAGGCCCAGATCGCCGGGTAAACGGTGAAGGCGAACTCGAAGAGGAAGAACAGGATCAGCAGCGGCTGGACGCCGGGCAGATCGCCGATATGCCGGAACGCGGCGAAGGGATTGGCGCGGCGCGGGCGGAACGGTCGCCTGGCGTCGGGCGCGACCGTCTCGCGCAGGACGACGGCGCCGAAGGCGAGATTGGCCGCCGCCAGCGCCGCCGCGGCGAGGAAGGGCGCCCGCGGCCCGAACTCGCCCAGCAGCCCGCCGATGACCGGGCCCAGCACGAAGCCCACCCCGAACGCCGCGCCGATCAGGCCGAAGTTCTGGCTCTTGCGGTCGTCCGGCGAGAGATCGGCCAGCATCGCCGCGGCAACGGCCTGGGTCGCGGCGGTGATGCCGCCGAACAGCCGCGCGGCGAGCAGGGTCCAGACGCTCCCCGCCACGGCCATCGCCAGATAGTAGATCGCCATCGCCGCCAGCGACACCAGCAGCACCGGTCGCCGGCCCACCCTGTCGCTGAGCTGCCCCAACGCCGGGCCGCAGAGGAACTGCATCACCGCGAAGCCGGTGGCCATCACCCCGCCCCACAGCGCCGCCCGCCCCAGCCCCGCGCCCTGCACCTCTTCTATGAGCAGCGGCAGAACCGGCAGGATCAGCCCGATCCCCATAGCGTCGAGTAGAAGCGTGATCACCACAAAGGTGAGCGGCAGGCGGGCCGGTGCCGGCGACCCCGCGTCGCCGCTCGGGGGAGCCACGTTCATGCGGTGCCTTCCCACTTCCGGGGGCTGGGGGCGCTTGCCGATTTCAGAGCAACGGATCGGGATCGGTGGAGAGCGCCCTGGCGAAGATTGCCCTGTCGACGTTGCCGCCGCTGGCCACCACGATCACCGCATCGCCCGCGACCGTGTCCCGGCGGCAGAGCGCGGCGGCCAGCGCCACAGCGCCGCCGGGCTCCACCACCAGCCGGAGTGTGTCGAAGGCGGCGGCCATGGCGCGCAGCGCTTCGGCATCGCTCACTGCGAGGCCCGGCCCGGCAAGCCTCGCGAGCACCGGCAGGGTCAGCTTGCCCGGCCCCGGCGTCAGAATCGCGTCGCACAGGCTGTTCCCCGGGGGGTTGCCCTGCGGCTCGCCCACCGCGAGGGATCGGGCCATGTCGTCGAAGCCCTCCGGCTCGACGGTGCGCACCCGCAGGCCCGGGGCCCGGGCCTCCAGCGCAAGGGCGATGCCGGCGGCCAGCCCGCCGCCACCGCAGCAGACCAGCATGTCGGCCGCGTCCACGCCAGCGGCGCGCGCTTGCTCTGCCACCTCGAGCCCGACGCCTGCTTGCCCCGCGATCACGTCCGCATCGTCGAAGGGCCGGATGAGGAGCAGGCCGCGGGCCTCGGCCAGCTCGGCGCCAAGTGCGTCGCGGTCCTGGCTCAGGCGATCGTAGAGCACCACCTCGGCGCCCAGCCTGCCGGTCGCCGCGATCTTCGTCTGCGGGGCATCTTCTGGCATCAGGATCACCGCCGGCATCCCGGCCTCTGCCGCCGCGCGGGCGACCCCCTGGGCATGGTTCCCCGAGGAGAAGGCGATGATCCCGGCCGGCGGCGCGGATCGCTCGCCAAGGGCTGTCAGAGCCGACTTGCCGCCGCGATACTTGAACGAGCCCGTGTGCTGCAGGCATTCCGCCTTCACCAACACCCGCCGCCCGGCCAGCCGGTTCAGCGCCGGAGATTCCAGCAGCGGCGTCGTCCGGATATGGCCGCTCAGCCGCCGGGCCGCCGCCTCGATCGCCGCGATGCCGGGGGCGCTCATGCCAGGGCATCCAGGAACCCGGCGATCACCGATTGCGCCTGCGGTTCGTCGAGGAAGGGCACGTGCCCGCGATCCGGCACTTCCGCGGCAATCATGTCCGGGCGGCGGCGCTGCATCTCGGCCATGGTCGATGGCTCCAACAGGGTCGAATTCGCCCCCCGGATCAGCGCCAGCGGCAGGCCGTGCAGGGCATCGAAGGCGGGCCAGAGATCGGCGGGGCCCGAGGGCAGGGCGGCCGACTGCGCGATCAGCGCCTGGCGCAGAAGCGGGTCGTAGCTCAGTTCCAGTCCGTGCGGGGTCTGGCGATAGTAGCGCCGGGCTTGCTCCGTCCAGCGCTCGGCGGTGACCCCGGGAAACTGCCCCGCCATCGCTTGCGCCGTCGCGGCCCCGGCGGCGTCGAGGTCGGGGTATGGCGGACGGATGCCGAGATACCCCATGATCGCGCGCAACCCTTCCGCCCCCACGATCGGCCCGACATCGTTGAGGCAAACCCCCATCAGGCGGTCGCGATGGCCTGTCAGCGCCAGCACCATGGAAATCAGCCCGCCCCGCGAGGTGCCGAGGACCGCGGCCTTGGCGATGCCCAGATGATCGAGCAGATCGAGCGCGTCCTGCCCCTCCCGCAGAAGGTTGTAATTCAGGAAATCGGGATCGAAGGCCGAGGCGCCCCGCCCGCGGGTATCGAGCCGGATCACCCGTGCCCGGGCGCCGAAATCACGGGCGACCTCATCGAAGTCCCGCCCGTTCCGGGTAAGGCCGGCCAGGCACAGAAGCGGTACGCCCTCGCCCTCGTCGCGATAGGCCAACTTCACGCCATCGCCACTAGTGAAATGATGCGTTCCGCTCACAGGGTCGCCAACATGTCGGGCAGCTCGCTGAGGTCGGCGCGCACGGCCTCGGGGCGGCCCGGCAAGCGATCCACCGGCATGGCGTTGCGATTGATCCAGATGCTGCGGAAGCCGTGGGCGGCCGCGCATCCCGCATCCCAACCGTTCGAGGAGACGAACAGGACCTCCCGGGGCAGGCAGTCGAACCGCGCCGTGACCAGATCGTAGACCGCCGCGGCGGGCTTGAAGACCCCGACCGCCTCGACGGAGAGGACATCGTCGAGCAGCCGGCCGAGACCGGCGCTCGATACCGCGGCGTCCAGCATGGTCGGCGACCCGTTGGAGAGGATCGCGGTGGCCATTCCCGCCGCGCGCAGGCGGCGCAGGCAGTCGGTCACCTCTGGATACGCTTCCAGCCGCCAGTAGAGATCCAGCAACTTCTGGCGCAGCAAGGCATCGCTAAGATCGCTCGCCTCCATCGCCCAGTCCAGACCGTCCTGGGTGACCTGCCAGAAATCGCAATGAGCGCCCGTCACCGCCCGCAGCCAGCTGTATTCAAGCTGCTTCGTCCTCCAGTCGGCGGCGAGCTTCGGCCATATCTCGGCCAGCGCCCTGAATGCCGGCTCGGCGGCCGCGGCACGGGCGGCGGCGGTAACGTCGAACAGCGTGCCGTAGGCATCGAAGGCGGCGATCTTGACGGGCATGCACTCTCCGGGGCGGTGATCGGCGCGACGATGCCACGGGGAATGTCGCGGGGAAAGGCCCCGACGCTACGGCAGAGGAGGGTCCGGACATAGACGCCGCCGACGGGAGAGAGCCTTGACGCCACGGGTCCGTGCGAACATAAGGCCCGCTCATTGGTGTTGGTGGCCCCCGCGAGGGGTGACCTGTCGGGCATTCATGCCAAAGGACAACGCCCTTCCGCCGCCTCCGCCATCGCGGACCGGCCTTCAGCGAAGGAGTTCAGCCGTGACCAAACGCACGTCTGCCAAGTACAAGATCGACCGCCGGATGGGCGAGAACATCTGGGGTCGCCCGAAATCCCCGGTCAACCGCCGCGAATACGGCCCCGGCCAGCACGGCCAGCGCCGCAAGGGCAAGATGTCCGATTTCGGCCTGCAGCTTCGCGCCAAGCAGAAGCTCAAGGGCTATTATGGCGACCTGACCGAAAAGCAGTTCCGCCGCATCTATGCCGAGGCGGAGCGGGTGCGCGGCGATACCGGCGAGAACCTGATCGGCCTGCTGGAGCGGCGGCTCGACGCGGTGATCTACCGCGCGAAGTTCGTGCCGACCGTGTTCGCGGCGCGCCAGTTCGTGAACCACGGACACGTCAAGGTGAACGGCAAGCGGGTGAACATTCCCAGCTACCGGGTGTCCGAAGGCGACACGATCGAACTGCGCGACAAGTCCCGGCAGCTCGCGATCGTGCTCGAGGCGGTGAGCCTGCCGGAGCGGGATGTGCCGGACTACATCGAGGTGGACCATTCCAAGATGACCGCGCGGTTCGTGCGGGCGCCTGGCCTGGGCGATGTGCCCTATCCGGTTCAGATGGAGCCGAACCTCGTCATCGAATATTACGCCCAGAACTGAGCGTTCGCCGGGTCAAGAAAAGGGCCGCACCGGGCAACCGGTGCGGCCTTTTCGCTGTCTCGCGGCAGGGGTGACCTAGCTGAAGTCCAGCCGCCCCTCGACCAGAAGCCGGACGAAGGGCCGCGGATCGGTCGGGTCATCGCCGCCGCCATCCGCGTCCGGCGCATCGGGCCGCCGGCTGGGACGGGGCGACGAGCCGATGATGATCGGGTCGTTGCCGTCATCCTCGCCCTTCACGATGGTCGTCGCAGTCTCGGCATTTGGGGCGTTCAGGGTGACGTTGCCGCTGCCCCCGCCGCCGCCACCGGGTCGTCCGCCGGGCGGCGGCATGTACGAGGGTGCAACCAGCTGGGTGGCGGGCGCCTTCGGCAGCGCCTGACCCATCAGCCGGGTGTTCTCGCGGCCAACATCCTCAAGCTGCTCGGTAAAGGCGCGGATCTGGTCGCTCTTGTCCTTCGATCCACGGCTCGACCCGAACTCGAATGCGAAGGCGTCGCTGAACATCTTCAGAAGCGCACCGGCGATCGTGGTGATCAGCCCAAGCGTCGCGCCTTCCATCGCCGAACCGTCAGAGCGCGGCCAGGCCACTAGAAACACGCACGCGACCAGCCCGACGCTCACCCCGACCAGCATGACGGTGGACCGCGTCCGCCCGGCGCTGCCGACCCGTGCCTGATAGTCCCGCGCGCTGTCGCGATCCTTGAGGATCCGCTCGTGCTCGGCGGCGTCGAGCTTCTCCAGCTCCAGCCGCAATTCCTGCTGCGCCTGCCTGTCGGCGTTCAGCTTGGCGATCACCTCCTCGACCTTGGCGTTCCCCGAAAGGCCCGCCGCCGCAATGGCGAGATCGACGACCTGGCCGGCCACCCCTTCGGCGTTCTTACCGCTGATCTTCGGGGCCAGCGCGGGAAAGAACTCCGCCGCGATCTTGATGGCCGATGTCACGAGCAAACCGGAAATCATTGGCCCGCCTCCGTTTCGGTATAGGGTGCGTGATCGATGCCGAGGGCCTCGAAGAGGGCGGGGCTGATGACCCCGTCCGGCTCCATTCCATTGGCCTCCTGGAAGCGGCGGACAGTCTCGATGGTCTTCTGCCCGATCCACCCATCCGTCGCGAGGCCCGCCCCGATGGCGAGGTTCAGGGCGGCCTGCAGCTCCACCGCATCGCCGCGTTCCACGGCAAGCGTTTCGCCCGCCGCCTCTTCCTGCGCCTTCATGCTGTGGATTCGGAACTGCTGCGCGATCTTGGTGTCGTACTTGTTCTTAGCAAAGGCGGGCCCATTGTAGCCACGGGCGAAATCAGCCCAGTCGCCCGATTGCAGCTTCGGGGCAAGCCCGGTTTTCTGGATAAAGGATACGAAGGCCTGAAGGTGATAGCCTTCGCCCATCGACATCCAGTCGACGAAATCGCGCACGTCGTCGTAGCCCGCCAGCTCGTGGTTGAACCCCATGATCTGGAACATCCCCCAGCTGGCCGATTTCAACGCCGGATCGGGGTTGTCGCCGTTCAGCTCCACCGCCGTCTTCAGCCGCTGATACTCGCCCTTGCCGCCCTTGTAGTGGCTGCGCACCCATTTGGGGTAGCTGATCGAGGGCGCCGCGCGGTGGTGAATGCCGCCCGTCAGGCGGTGAAAATGGTGGCCCTCGAAGAGGATGATGGGCAGGTCCGTGCCCTTGAGGAAGCCCGCGTTGCGGCCCTCCACCGCGGCCACCGCCTTGATCACCGGCACCGATACCTCCAGCCGCCTCGCCGCAGCCTGGAAGTCGCTTCTTCGGATGTAGTCGAACTGAAATGTCATTCCTGTCTCCGCTTCCAACAACGAGCGCTCCGGCGTCCTCGTTCAATATGGTTAACATGCCTTAAGGTCACCGTTCGCACAAATGGCGGAATTCCGTACGTGCGCGGTTTGACAACGCAGGGGCGGCGACGATTATGCCCCCGCGGATGCCGGCCCGGCGTTTCGATGATCCAGGAGAGCCCCCATGCCCTACACGCCCGCCGAAGAACGCTATGCGCGGATGGAATATCGCCGGTGCGGGCAGTCGGGGCTCGATCTGCCGGCCATCAGCCTCGGCCTGTGGCACAATTTCGGCCACGACGTCCGGCACGAGACGAAGTCCGCGATCTGCCGGACCGCGTTCGACCACGGGATCACCCATTTCGATCTGGCCAACAACTACGGCCCGCCGCCGGGCAGCGCCGAGGAGGCGTTCGGTGAGATCCTGCGCACCGATTTCCATGGCTATCGCGAGGAGCTGATCATCAGCTCCAAGGCCGGATACGACATGTGGCCCGGGCCCTACGGCCAGTGGGGCAGCCGCAAGTATCTGATCGCGTCGTGCGACCAGTCGCTCAAGCGGATGGGCCTGGATTACGTCGACATCTTCTATTCGCACCGCTTCGATCCGACCACGCCGTTGGAAGAGACGATGGGCGCGCTCGATGCCATCGTCCGTTCGGGCAAGGCGCTTTATATCGGGATATCGAGCTACAACAGCGAGCGGACCCGGGAGGCGGCAGCGATCCTGCGGGGCCTTGGCACGCCCTGTCTGATCCACCAGCCGGCCTACAACATGATCAACCGCTGGGTGGAGCGGGACGGCCTGAAGGAAACGCTGCACGAGCTCGGAATCGGATCAATCGCCTTCACGCCCCTGGCGCAGGGTTTGCTGACGAAGAAGTACCTCGGCGGCATTCCCGAGGACAGTCGGGCGGCGGCCGACAAGTCCGTCGAGCGTGGAATGATTACGCAAGGCGTGATCGACAAGGTAACCCGGCTGGACGAGATGGCGCAGGCCCGCGGTCAGACGCTCGCGCAGATGGCCATCGCTTGGGTGCTGCGGGATTACGGGATCACCACCGCGCTGATCGGGGCATCGAAGCCCGAACAGGTGGTGGATTGTGCTGGCGCAATCGGGAACCTCGCCTTCGACCCTGAGGAACTGGCCGAGATCGACCGGATCGCCACCGAGGAAGACGTCAACCTCTGGGCCCAATCCTCCGAAGAGGTCTGAGGCCCGCTACTCGCCGAGCGCTGCGATCACCGGCCCGGACGTGTCGGTCCCGCGATCGACCGAAGGGGCAATGCCGATGGCGCCGGCCAGGAGGGCGAGGACGGCGGCCAAATACGCAAATTCGGGGGCGAGGCGATAGCTGCGGGTCATCGGGAGATCCTTTCGAGGCAATCCGGCGTTGTCATGAAAGCGTCATGATGGAGCAGGAATAGGCCGCGAGGATCGCCCTCCGCGAGTAGGGAATTCCGTAGGGTCAGCAGGCAGGGCGGGGCGCGGAGGCGTTCCGTGCCTGCCGCGCCCCGCCCGGATCGGCCTATTCGCCCAGGGCGATCCCTTCGCGGCGGGGGTCGGCGCCGCCCTGCAGGCCCTCTGGCGTGATCGCGATGGCGTGCAGGCCCGAGGTCAGATCCCGCGCGTTCACCTCGAAGCCCAGATCGGTCAGCGGTTGGGTCAGGTCTTCGGCGCGTGTGCCAGCCTCGACGTCGTAGGTGCCGAACCGGTTGACCAGATGCGGCATGGCGATCGCGGCCTGCACGTCCATCCCCCAGTCCATGTGTGCCACTATGGTCTTGGCGACGTAGCCGATGATCCGGCTGCCGCCCGGCGATCCGATTACCAGAACCGGTGCGCCGTCCTGCATCACGATGGTGGGCGACATCGAAGACCGCGGCCGTTTGCCGGGGGCCACCGCATTGGCGATGGGCACGCCATCCTCATGGGTCGAGAACGAGAAGTCGGTCATCTCGTTGTTCAGCAGGAACCCGCCGGGCGCCATCAGCCGGCTGCCGAAACCGTTCTCGATCGTCGTCGTCATGCTCAGCGCGTTGCCCTCTGCATCGACGATGGAGATGTGCGAGGTCGAGGGAAGCTCCAGGCTGGTGTCGTCCGCCCAGTTCAGCGCGTGGCTCCATTCCGGCGAGCCGGCGCTGACCTCCGGCAGGGCATCGTCGCCGTCGAGCAGCGCGGCGCGTTCGGCGAGGTAGGCGGGGTCCACCAGCCCTTCGACGGGGACGGGCACGAAATCGCTGTCCGCCATGTAGCGGCCGCGGTCAGCGAAGGCGAGGCGCGAGGCATCGCCGATCATGCGCCAGGCGTCAGGGCTTTCGGGGCCCATGCCCGCCAGATCGGCGCCTTCCAGCATCCCGAGGATCTGGCCGACCGTGAGTGCACCCGAGGAGGGCGGGCCCATGCCGCATACGTCGTGTTCCCGGTAGGTCGCGCAGACCGCCGGGCGTTCGATGACGTGGTAGAGGGCGAGGTCGAGGGTGCTCAGAAGGCCGGGATTGCCTTCGGCCCCGCGCACGGTCGCCGCGATGCCCTCGGCGATGGGGCCGGTGTAGAAGGCCTGCGCGCCGCCCGCCGCCATGGCCCGGAGGGTTTCCGCATAGGCCGGGTTGGTCAGCGTGTCGCCCGCCGCCACGGCTGTGCCGTTCGGAAGGAAATAGGCCGCCGTCGCCGGAAACCGCGACAGATATTCGGTATCTTCGGTCACCAGCCCCGCGAGCCGCGGCGACACTGTAAAGCCGTCCTCGGCCAGCGTCGCGGCCGGCTCTAGAAGCCCGCCCCAGTTCATCCGACCCCATTTGCGGTGCGCCATCTCCAGCAGCGCGGGCGTGCCGGGCGTGCCGACCGAAAGCCCGCCGACAACGGCATCGAAGAAGCCCATGGTCTCGCCGTCCGGCGTCTGGAAGACGGTCGGGCGCATCGCCAGCGGCGCGGTTTCCCGCCCGTCCAGCGTCGTCAGCTCACCGCTTTCCGCATCGTACCACACGAGGAACGCGCCGCCGCCAAGGCCCGAGGATTGCGGCTCGACAAGCCCCAGAACGGTCTGCACGGCGACCATCGCATCCGCCGCCGTGCCACCCTGGCGCAGCACTTGCGCGCCGGCCTCGACCGCCAGCGGGTTGGCGGCTGCGACCATCCAGTCGCTGGCCATGGTTGGCGTACCGGCTTCCTTCGCCTCCATCGCGGCCATCGCCGGGGCGGTGAGCCCGGCAAATGCCTCGGCGCCGCTCGCGCCAGCGGCTTCGGGATCGATGGCGTCGGTGGTCTGCTGGGCAATGGCCGGCAGGCCGAGCGCCAGGAGCGCGGCAAGCGGCAGTGCGGCGCGCGCAGGCGTGGGCAGTCGGGCGGGCATGGGCGGATCCTCCGGAACGTGGGCGCCGTTCTGGCGCGGTCTTTGGTGCACCCAGACTGGCGGACAGGGCGCGGATGTCCACCCCCGTGGGTGGGTGGGCCCCGGCGCGCCCGTCATGCCGGGCCTTGCCAATGCGGGTTTTGCCGCTGTATGGCGCCGCAGTCCGTCCCGCGGCGCAAGGAGCCAACTGTCATGCGCCATGGATTGCCGGCGGCGCGGCCCGGGATGCGGATCGGCCTGCTGGGCGGGTCCTTCGATCCGCCCCACGCCGGACATACCCATATCAGCCGCGAGGCGCTGCGCCGCTTCGGCCTCGATCGGGTCTGGTGGCTGGTCTCGCCCGGCAATCCGCTGAAGGCGCGCGGGCCGGCGCCCATGGCCCGCCGCGTCGCCGCGGCCCGCGCCCTGGTGAGGCATCCCGGGATCGTCGTCAGCGATCTAGAGGCACGGCTCGGCACCCGCGCCACCGCCGCGACGCTCGACCGGCTTCTGCCGCTCTATCCCGGCGTGCGCTTCGTTTGGCTCATGGGGGCGGACAACCTGGCCGACATCCACCGTTGGGAAGACTGGCGTAGCATCTTCGCGCGCGTTCCCGTGGGCGTGCTGGCCCGCCCGGGCGATCCGCTCTGGGCCCGCACCGCACGGGCCGCGCGGGTCTATCGGCGGGCGCGCCTGCGCGGCGGCGCGGCACGGGGGCTGGCGACGGCACGGCCCCCGGCCTGGGCCTATGTGAAGATGCCGATGGTGAACATCTCCTCCACCGAGCTTCGCGGCCGCGGGCTCTGGTCGGATTAGGCCGCACAACTTGCCAGAGGCGCTTTCCGTGGTTTTAAGGGCAGCATGGATCGTCTGACCCGTCGTGACCTTCTGGGTGGCTTCGCAGGCGCCAGCCTCGGCGCGGGGGCCTGGCCAGCCGCCGCGCAGGTGCTGGCCTCGCCGCGACCGCGCGCCCGGCCGGCCCCGGCGGAGCCGCCGCCGCCCCCCGACATGATGCGCTCGAGCGCCGCGCTGATCGCCGAGGCGGGCTTGAGCGGGCAGGTCGCCTTCGCGCTCGTCGATGCCGGTACCGGCATGCCGATCGCGCAACGCGCGCCGGGTCGGCCGATGCCGCCGGCGAGCGTCGCCAAGGCCGTGACCGCGGCCTACGCCCTTGACGTTCTGGGGCCGGGGCACCGGTTCAGTACGGCGCTGCTGGCCACGGGGCCGCTGCGCGACGGGCGCCTGACGGGCGATCTGGTTCTGGCGGGCGGAGGCGCCCCGGGGCTTACCAGCGACGGCCTGGGACGGCTGGTGCGGGACGCGCGCAAGGCCGGGCTGCGCGAGGTCACGGGCAGCCTTCTGGTGTGGGACGGCGCCCTGCCGGAGATCTTCGAGATCGATCCCGAGCAACCGGATCACGTGGGCTATAACCCCTCCGTCTCCGGGTTGAACCTCAACTTCAACCGGGTGCACGCCGAATGGCGCCGGGCCGGCGATGGCTACGATCTGCGCCTCGATGCCCGCACCCAGGACGTGGCGCCGAAGGTGGGCGTGATCGACCTGAGCATAGCGCCCCGCGACCGACCGATCTTCACATGGAGCCAGGGCTCTGACGGCGCTGGCGAGGAATGGAGCGTCGCACGGGCGGCCCTTGGCGTCAGCGGGGCCAGGTGGTTGCCGGTGCGCGACGGCGGCGCCTATGCGGGCGATGTATTCCGCACGCTGGCCGGCGAGCAGGGGATCGTGCTGCCCCCCGCAGCTGAGGTGGCGGACTTGCCGCGCGGCGCCGTGCTTGCTGCCGATTACAGCTCGCCCGCGGGCGAGATCGCGCAGGGGATGCTGCGGTTCTCGACCAATCTGACCGCAGAGGTGCTGGGCCTTGCGGCGACCGCCGCAAGAACGGGAGCCACCCCGGAGGATCTGCCCGCATCCGCCGCCGAGATGAACGAATGGGCGCAGCAGGCGCTCGGGATGCGAGCGCCGGCGTTCGTGGATCATTCGGGGCTGGGCGATGCCAGCCGCGTGTCCCCGGAAGATCTGGTGCGCGGGCTCGTGGAACTCGGCCCCGGCGGCCCGCTGCGGCCGATCCTGCGAAAGATCGCCCTGCAGGACGCGGCCGGCCGTCCGGAGCCGCTGACCCTCTGGGCGAAGACCGGGACCCTGAATTTCGTGTCGGCGCTCGCAGGTTACATCAGCCCGGCCAGCGGCACCGGGATGCTGGCCTTCGCTGTCATGACAGCCGACCTCGGCCGGCGCGCGGCGATCCCCGAAGGCAACGAGGAGCGGCCCGCGGGGGCGGCCGGCTGGGCACGGAGATCCCGCGCGATGCAATACGATCTGGTGCGGCTCTGGTCGCAGGCGATCTGAAGGCGCTCGAACCGCCTCTCAAGGCTTAAAGGGTCAGATGCCGCGCCCGCGCGCCCCGCTCGATGGCCGCCGCGTGCAATCTGTCGATGTTCAGCTCATAGCGGATCTCTTCCAGCAGGCGCAGTTCCGCCTCGAAGATCTGCCCGTCCGCCGCCGCCACATCGCAGGCCATGGCGTAGGCCGTTTCGAAGAGCCGCTCGGGAAGGCCGTCCCGGATCAGGGCGAACAGTGCGTCCAGCCCCTCTTCTTCCTTGAAAAGTTCCATGACCAGCTGGCCGATCACCGTGAGATGCTCGATCGGATAATCCGAGAAGACCGGCAGGTGATTGACCATTGACTGGATCTTCACCAGCTCGGATGTCCGAACGTTCTCGTCCGACGCCGAGACCGCGATCATCAGCGCGACGAGGCAATCCTCGGGGCTGAGGGGGGGGTGCTCCTGGGGCATGGCGGCCGGCCTTCCTGGATCTGGCCCAGCCAGAACGGACGGGCACACGCGACCCCGAGGTTATTGACCGAACGCCTCCGTAACAATAGGTGGAGGGCGCTTGCGGTGGCGTGTTGCCGCCATGCCCCCCCCGATCCCACACCGCCTGATCCGGCATCCCGAAAGCCCTATTTTATGTCCGACCTGCGCGATCTTGCGATGCACTCCAAAGCCTGGCCCTATGAAGAGGCGCGGCGGGTGCTGAAACGCTACGAGGCCGGACCGCCAGAGAAGGGGCACGTGACCTTCCAGACGGGTTACGGGCCATCCGGCCTGCCGCATCTGGGCACGTTCGGAGAGGTGGCGCGCACCACGATGGTGCGGCGCGCCTTCGAGACGCTCAGCGACATCCCAACTCGTCTGGTCTGTTTCTCCGACGACATGGACGGGTTCCGCAAGGTGCCCGGCAACGTGCCGATGCAGGACGAGCTGCGCGCGGATCTGAACCTGCCGCTGACGAAGGTCCGCGACCCGTTCGGCACCCATGCGGGGTTCGCCCAGCACAACAACGCGGCCCTGTGCGATTTTCTTGACGGGTTCGGCTTCGACTACGAGTTTCTTAGTGCGACAGAGGTCTATGCGTCCGGCCGGTTCGACGCGTCCCTGCTGACCGCTCTGGAGCGGTTCGACGAAATCATGGCCATCATGCTCCCCACCCTCGGTGCGGATCGGCAGGCCAGCTATTCGCCCTTCCTGCCGATCAGCCCTCGAACGGGCCACGTCCTTCAGGTGCCGACGCTGGAACGCGACGCGTCGCGCGGAACGATCGTCTATGCCGAGCCCGATGGCGAGCGCATCGAGCTGCCGGTCACCGGCGGGCATGCAAAGCTGCAGTGGAAGCCCGACTGGGGAATGCGGTGGGCCGCGCTTGGCGTGGACTACGAGATGTTCGGCAAGGATCTCATACCGTCGGCGCAGCTCTCGGCGCGCATCGCCAGGGTGCTGGGCGCGCGGCCGCCCGAGCTGATGAACTACGAGCTCTTCAACGACGAGCATGGGCAGAAGATCAGCAAGTCGAAGGGCAACGGGCTCTCCATGGAGGAATGGCTGCGGTACGCCTCGCCCGAGAGCCTGTCCTACTTCATGTACCAGAAGCCGAAAACGGCCAAACGGCTGCACTTCGATGTGATCCCGAAGGCGGTGGACGAGTATCACCAGCAACTGGGGGCATGGGTAGGGCAGGACGCGAAGGCGCGGCTGGCCAATCCCGTGCATCACATCCACGGCGCGGGCGTGCCGGACTCCGACATGGTGGTGCCCTTCGCGATGCTCCTGAACCTCGCAAGTGTGGCCGGCGCGACAGACAAGGCCACGCTCTGGGGGTTCCTGCAGCGCTATGCGCCGGCAGCCGCGCCCGAGACGCATCCGGGGCTCGATGCGGCGGCAGGCCATGCGGTGGCCTATTACAATGACGTGATCCGCCCGACCCGTGAGTTTCGCGCCCCGGAGCCGCAGGAGCGTGAGGCGATGGCGGATCTGGCCGGCCGGCTTCGCGGTTGGGAAGGCGGCCGGGATGCGGAGGCATTGCAGTCCCTCGTGTTCGCCGTGGGCAAGGAGCACGGGTTCGAGTCCTTGCGAGACTGGTTCCGCGCGCTCTACGAGGTTTGCCTCGGCGCCAGCCAGGGGCCACGCTTCGGGGGGTTCATCGCCCTCTACGGCGTCGGGGAAAGTGCCGCGCTGATCGAGGCGGCGCTGAGCGGGGCACATGTGCCGACCGAGCCGGTCGCGTAACCCTGTTGCGCAATGCGGGATTGATCGCTGCGACGCATGGCCTACCCTCAATCGGTGTAATCAGGAGGTCGGTCATGCGCTCAATACTTCTTGCCATCGGTTTAGCTGCGGCTCTCGGCGGAACTGCATCGGCCGACGCGCCGGAAACGCCTATAGAAACGGTTATCCAGAGCCAGATAGACGCTTTTCTGGCCGATGATTTCGTGACGGCCTTCGGTTTCGCCTCCCCCAACATCAAGCAGCTCTTCGGTTCGCCCGAGCGGTTCGGAACGATGGTGCGGCAGGGGTATCCGATGGTCTGGCGCCCCGCCGATGTCACCTATCTGGAGGTGCGCGAGGTCGGCCCCGAGATGCGGCAGAAGGTGCTTGTCCGCGATGGGTCCGGCACGTTCCATACGCTTGAATATCAGATGATCGAAGGCCCCGATGGCTGGCAGATCAACGGCGTGCGGCTCCTGTCCAATCCGCAGGTGGGTGCCTGAAAGCTGCAGGGTCAGGCTTTCTCGGGCGGCGGTGGCAGGCCCAGATCGCCCGGTGTCAGGGCAAACGCCTTGCCGAACCCGCCATTCAACGCCGCGGCCCGGACCTCAAGGATGGCGAGGGTGAAATCCGCAAAATCGATGTAGAGCTTGGCCTTCGGAAGCCGCGACAGGTAGTGCCCCCGCAGCCCCGGATGTACGGGATCGCCGTGTGGAACGAAGCGCGCCACGCAGGTCAGCGTCATCCGAGGCCATGTGAGCGGATCGCCCCGTACCTCCGGCTCACCAACGAGGACGGAGCACTGCGTATCGGCCATCAGCGCGGCGGTATGGGCCGAAAGCTGGGAGATCAGGGTCATCGGCTGCCCATCCGGTGCCGTCGTCAGGGCGATCCGGCTGACATGCGGCGCGCCGTCCGGGCCGAGTACCGCAAGGGCGGCAAACCGCGCCGCTCCCAACAGCTGGCGCCCCAGTTTCCGCGCCTCGGCGTCGGTCGGGCGAATGGGAGATTGCTGCGCCATGCGGGCAGGATGCGGAGGCTGCATGGAATGCGCAATATGGCGAAGGATCCAGTCAGGTGACCGACCTGCCGATCGAGACCGTTCAGGACTATCCCCGCCCGCCAGCGATCGAGCCGATCCCGCAGACGATCCGCGTCGTCCTCGGCGGTGTCGAGATCGCGCGCTCGGCGCGGGCGTACCGGATCCTCGAAACGCACCACGCGCCTAGCTACTACATCCCCCGTTCAGATTGGCAAGACGGGGTGGTGCGCCCTGCCCGCGGCAGCAGCTTCTGCGAGTGGAAGGGCCGCGCCGTGTACTGGGATCTGGTCACTGGCGGCACGGTGGCGGCGCGTGCGGCATGGTCCTACCCTTCGCCATCGCGGCGCTACGCCGATCTGATAAATCATTTGGCCTGCTATGCCGGCGAGGTAGACGAAGCCTGGGTCGGAGAAACCCGGGTTCTGCCGCAACCGGGAGACTTCTATGGGGGCTGGGTGACCCCGAACCTGCAGGGCATCGTGAAGGGCGGGCGCGGCACCGAGGGCTGGTAATCAGTTCAGAACTCGAACCAGACCCCCACCTTCACGCCCATCCGGTCGCCGCCTTCGACGTCCAATAGCAGCGCCGTTTCCAGGGAAAGCCACGGCCGCACCTTCCGGACCAGCGTGGGAGCGAGCCGCAGCGCCGGGTCGGCGCCCGGATAGTCGCTGCCCTGGAACTGGATATAGGCCAGCCACAGATCGTTCGGGGCCACGCCGATCGTCAGATCCGCCTTGTAGGCGGCTTCCTTGGTCGTCTGGCGAAGTTCGGCTTTCAGATCAAGGTTGATCCAGCCCGGCCCGGCCCGGCTCTCAAACCCGTAGCCCCAGGAAATTCCCGGACGCAGCAGCGTCTCCGTCGTGCCGCGATAGCGCCCGAACGTGGCGATCTTGCGATTGCCGATTCCCAGCTCGGCGGCCAGGGCATGCCGCCATTCAGGCGGCGACAGGGCGGCCCGCAGAAAGACAATGTTGGTGCGCGAATTCTCGGTATCGGCCTCGCCAAGATCGAGGCCGAAGGTCAGCCGCCTGGTCAGGCCGACCTCGGCATACAAGGCAGAATAGTGCGCGGCGTCGATCCGACCGCCGTTGGCAACCATCTCCTCCTCACTGAAGGCGTTGCGGGCCACGGTCGTCTCGCGCGAGATCGCGGCGAAAACGCCTCCGGGCTCGCGCGGCCAAGCACCCGCGACAGCGATGCCGGGAGCGATCCACAGCAGGATGACAATGAACAGACGCATGACCCCTCCGGCCCCGCATAAGCATCGGCCGGCATGGTGAACGGAAGGTTAACGGCCAGCGAGGGGTTTCAGCCGTCGATGCGGGTGAGCGAATTCATTCGGGTGACGCCGTCTTCGCCGGCCGTGCCGTAGACCATGCGCACCCGGTCGCCCGCCTCCATGTCTGCCGGCACGAGCAGATCCGCTGGCAGCGTCCAAACCGTGCGATCCGCCATCACGAGAACGTTCGCGAGCCGGTCGTAAGCCAGAATGCGACCGGTGGTTTCATCCGCCGAAGCCGGGGCGGCCGCCGCTAGTGCGAGCAGGCAGGCGAATTGTGTTCTGCGCATGTGGTGGTCCTCCTTAAACGGATGCTACCGTAGGTGCCGCGCAGTCTGTGGGTCAAGATGCCCAATAATGGCTGATGCCCTGTGGCCGCCCGCCAACATCGCCGGCCGCTTAACCCAACCCACGCGAACTTGTCTTTGCGCCAGCCGCGAGGCGCGGCATTAAATGCTCTGGTAAGTGTTGGGCTCTACGGTCGCGCAGATGACCGAACCGGCGCCGGGGCAGAACAAGAGCGAGCAGATGACTGACTTGGATGGCGGGCGGATGCCCGAGAAGACCGCATTGTCGGTTGGCGTCGCTGCGACGTTCCGCGGAGCCGGTGGCGGGTGGGGCGCCCTAGCGCTCGACCGGGCGCGGCAAGGCGTGGTGAACGCCTTGGTGGTTCTGGCGGCCATCGGCTGTCTCGCGGGGCTGGTGATCGAGTTCCGCGCAAGCCCCTGGTCGCCGTTTACAACCGCACGACACATCGCGGCCTGGGCCGGCTGCCCCGCTGCGCGGGCCGTCGGGCTGGCACCGGCGCAGCGGGGGGACCCGGGCTATCACGTCAAGCTCGACGTGGACCGGGATGGCTATGCCTGCGAGGGGTTGATCGACGCACTGTCGTTCTAGGCCACTCGCCTACTTGCAGACGTAGTAGGCGCCGCCGATCGCCACTGCAGAGATCGCCGCCGCCGATAGGGCGAGCGGCGCGGTCGCGACCGATGCCGCGGCCGAGCCCACGGACCCGGCGGTTCCCAGCGTTCCCGCAACAAAGCCGCCGCGGTCCCGCAGGATGACGGCGCCGCTGTTTAGCGCCGTCGCGGTCAGTCCGTCCTCGCTGCCGGTGGCGGCGGCTCCGGCCTCGCCGGCGCCGAGGCCCGTGGCCGTCATCGCGATGCCCTTGGCGGCATCGAAGTACTCGCAGAAGGCCGCGGTGTCCTTGCAGACGAGAAAGGCGTCGCGCTCGCCGCTCGAGAAGCCCACGTAGGACTGGCTGGCACCCTCGTAGACAAGACAAAGCCCCCTGCGCTCGGCCGCTGGGATCATCGCGGCCATGTGGTCGAGCGAAACGATGCCGGGGCAGGTGATGTTGCCTAATATCCCCGCCGAGCGGCGCTTCGTGGCCAGAAGCGTCGCCTCGCGCGCTGTCGTATCCGTGGCCCGGATCTCGAGCGGATCGTAGAGCAGGGCTGTCGTCTCGCCGCCGATCCGTGTGACACAGGTTTCCAGCGCAGTGGAATCGATCTCGGGTTCAGCTTCCACAGGGGCTTCCGGCGAGAGTACCGGATGCGCGTCGCCCCCCGCAGCGACGGTCTCTGCGTCCTGTGCGAGGCTCGGCAGGGCAACGAGGGTGGCGGCGAGTAAGGGTAGAATGCGGGACATGGGACCTCCGTGGGGTTGCGATTGCAGCAGAGATAACCATGGCCGCTACATCCGCAAGTTGTGCCGCACGATGCGATCGTTCCCTCTCCGTCGGCGCCTTCATGGCGCCACGTCCGCGGCCTCCAACTTTCCTGGTCCTGCAGCACGGCATGGCGCGACCCCTCCACCAAGGCCGTCGTCGCCCGGCCGGGTCCCGGGGCACCGACCCCGGGGCGGGCACGGGGGGCTCGATGCCCCGCGTACCCGCGCCTGCCGGACGGGCACGTCAGCCGCCGCGCTTGCCGCGCCGCTTCACGATCCCGCCACGCTGGCCCGGCCGCCCTGCCTTCGACCGGCCAGAGGCCTTCTCGGCTTCGTCCACGGCCTTCTCGACGGCCGATTGCCGGGTCATCGGATCGTCCGAGACCATCAGGTCCACCGTCTCCAGCCGCTTCACCTCGTCGCGCAGCCGTGCGGCTTCCTCGAACTCCAGGTTTTCCGCCGCCTTGCGCATCTGCACCCGCAGGGCATCGAGATGCGCCGCCAGGTTCGCTCCCACCATTGGCTTGTCGACCTTGGCGGTGACGCGGTTCATGTCGACGTCGCCCCTGTAGAGCCCGGAAAGAACGTCGTCGACGTTCTTGCGGATCGTCGCCGGCGTGATCCCGTGCTCTTCGTTGTAGGCGATCTGCTTGGCCCGCCTCCGGTCCGTCTCGCCGATCGCCCGTTCCATGCTCCCCGTGATCCGGTCGGCATACATGATCACCCGCCCGTCGGCGTTCCGCGCCGCCCGCCCGATGGTCTGGACCAGTGAGGTCTCGGACCGCAGGAACCCTTCCTTGTCCGCATCGAGGATCGCCACAAGCCCGCATTCTGGGATGTCGAGGCCCTCGCGCAGCAGGTTGATCCCCACCAGCACGTCGAAGGCGCCAAGGCGCAGGTCGCGCAGGATCTCGATCCGCTCGATCGTGTCGATGTCGCTGTGCATGTAGCGGACGCGGATCCCTTGCTCGTGCAGGTATTCCGTCAAATCCTCCGCCATGCGCTTGGTCAGCACCGTTGCCAGCGTCCGATAGCCCGCCGCCGCCACCTTTCGGATCTCGTCCACCAGATCGTCCACCTGCATGTCCACCGGGCGGATCTCGATCATCGGGTCCAACAGGCCGGTCGGGCGGATCACCTGCTCGGCAAAGACCCCGCCGGCCTGCTCCAGTTCCCAGCTTTGCGGGGTCGCGCTTACGAAAACCGATTGCGGGCGCATCGCGTCCCATTCCTCGAACTTGAGCGGGCGGTTATCCATGCAGGAGGGAAGGCGAAAACCGTGCTCCGCCAAGGTGAACTTGCGCCGGTAGTCGCCCTTGTACATGCCGCCGATCTGCGGAACCGAGACGTGGCTCTCGTCGGCGAAGACGATGGCGTTGTCGGGGATGAACTCGAAGAGCGTGGGGGGCGGCTCTCCCGGCGCGCGGCCGGTGAGGTAGCGGGAGTAGTTCTCGATCCCGTTGCAGGAGCCGGTGGCTTCCATCATCTCGATGTCGAAGGTGCAGCGCTGCTCCAGTCGCTGCGCCTCCAAAAGCTTGCCTTCGCCGACCAGCTGGTCCAGCCGCTGGCGCAGCTCCACCTTGATCTTGGACACAGCCTGTTTCAGCGTTGGCCGCGGGGTCACGTAGTGGCTGTTGGCGTAGATGCGGATGCGGTCCATCGTGCCGGTCTTGGCGCCCGTCAGCGAGTTCGAACTCCGTGATCGCCTCCAGCTCGTCGCCGAAGAAGTTGAACCGCCAGGCGCGGTCCTCGAGGTGGGCGGGAAAAACTTCCAGCACGTCGCCGCGCACCCGGAACGAACCGCGTGCGAAGGCCTGGTCGTTGCGGCGGTATTGCTGGGCCACCAGATCGGCCATCACCCGGCGCTGGTCGTAGGACTTGCCGGTAACCAGGTCTTGCGTCATCGCGCCGTAGGTCTCGACCGACCCGATGCCGTAGATGCAGCTGACCGAGGCGACGATGATCACGTCGTCGCGCTCCAGAAGCGCCCGGGTGGCGGAGTGGCGCATCCGGTCGATCTGCTCGTTGATCTGGCTTTCCTTCTCGATGTAGGTGTCCGACCGCGCCACGTAGGCCTCGGGCTGGTAATAGTCGTAGTAGCTGACAAAATACTCGACCGCATTGTCGGGGAAGAACCCCTTGAACTCTCCGTAAAGCTGCGCGGCCAGGGTCTTGTTGGGCGCAAGAATGATCGCGGGACGCTGCGTTTCCTCTATGACTTTCGCCATGGTGAATGTCTTGCCCGTACCCGTGGCACCCAGCAGCACCTGATCGCGCTCGCCGTTCCTCACGCCCGCCGCCAGCTCGCGGATCGCCGTCGGCTGATCGCCGGCGGCCTCGAAGTCCGTCGCCATGCGAAACCGGATGCCACCTTCCAGCTTCTCGCGCGGGCCGAGATCGGTCGTGGCCGCGAGGGCCGGCATCTTCTGCGGGGAATTGTTGTACATGCGTCACCTCTGGCGTTCTATGTGCGCAGGTTGGCCGGGGTTTCAACAGCCCCGTGCCCGCCGGTTCGCGGCCGCGAGAGCGATCGGTTCACCAAATGGCATTGGCCCGCTTGCGCGCCGCTCGCGCTCGCTCGATAAGGGCAAGGTTCGGATGGAGGGTCATATGCGAGCACGCATCTACAAGCCGGCGCGCACGGCGATGTCCTCGGGATACGCCAAGACCAAGGGTTGGGTGCTGGATTTTGCGCCCGATACGGCGCGCGAGGTCGATCCGTTGATGGGATGGACCAGTTCCGACGATACCCAGGCGCAGGTGCGCCTGCGGTTCGAGACCAAGGAAGCCGCACTGGAATATGCCGAGACCAACGGCATCGAGGCTGTCGTCAGCGACCCCCAGAAGCGCGCCGCCAACATTCGCCCGCGCGGCTATGGCGAGAACTTCGCGACTAACCGGCGCGGCGCCTGGACCCATTAGCGCCGCACCGCCCGACAGGGTGGCCCTTGCCCGCTCGGCTCAGTCGCCCGCCGGCTCGAAGACCCCACAGGCGATCATTTGACCGGCATCGCCAGCGGGCTGCGACGTGTAGTCGTCCGTGCCGGAATGGACGATGAAGGCCGAGCCAGCCGCGTCGTTCACAAGCGCCTCTGTCAGGGTGGGCACGAAGTACTCCGCCTGCATCGTGCCGTCGGATGCGGTGACGGTGTTCGGCAAGTCGCCGGGATGTGGCCCGCCGGCGTCCATCACGCCATGCGCCATTCCGTCGGCGAGGTGACCACCTGCCGCCTCGAACCCGTCGCCGCAATCGCCCGTCTCATGGATGTGCACCGCGTGCCGACCCTGTGGCAGCGCCTCCAGATCAATAGTGACCAGCATTTGCCCCGAAGCCGTGGGGGTCAGTGCAACGGTGCCGAGGGCCGTGCCTTCGGCGTTCGCGACGTTGGCCTCGAAGGCCGCCTCCTGGGCGTGCAGGGCCAAGGGTGCGATCGTAGTTACGGCCAGCGTGGCGAGGGTGGGCAAGGTCATGCGTTGCATCGGGATCCTCCGGTTGAGCCAATCTTGCTGTTCCTGTCCGAACACGTGCCGCCCGGCGCATGTTCCCTACGCTCTCCGGTGCTTGATCGCCGGCACGATTTGGCCCAAACCGCAACGGCGCGGTCCCGTAGCTCAACCGGATAGAGCACCTGACTTCTAATCAGGATGTTGGGGGTTCGAGTCCTCCCGGGATCGCCAAAAACCACATAGACCTGACGGCTTGAGCCGGAAAACTGCTTCCGGTACCCCCTTTATCCGCGATCGCGTCCCACAGGGAACTACTGCGTACGGATATAACCGCTGCTTCTATCTCGAGCGTTCGTTCTGCTACGAGAACTTCGCACCGACGGACGAGGGTCAGGACCGAGTATCCGGATCTTCGGATCGCTTAGGCAAACGCCAGCAGAAAGCCCGGTCGGATCAGATGTGCTCCGGTTGCGGCATGCCCAGGACGTGGTATCCGCCGTCGACCCGGATGATCTCGCCTGTAGTACAGCGGCCGTGATCCGAGGCGAGGTAGACCGCCGTGCCCCCCACGGCCTCCAGTGTCGCATTGGCGCGTAGGGGCGCGTTCATCTCGGTCAGGCGGTAGGTCTTGCGCGCACCGCCGATAGCCGCGCCTGCCAGCGTCTTCATCGGGCCGGGGCTGATCGCGTTCACCCGAATGCCTTCGGGGCCGAGATCGTTGGCAAGGTAGCGCACGGCGCTCTCGAGCGCGGCCTTGGCCACGCCCATGATGTTGTAGAAGGGCGTCACGCGGTTCGAGCCCTGATAGGTCAGCGTCAGGATCGTGCCGCCTTCGGTCATCAGCGGCCGCGCCCGACGGGCGACGTCGATGAGCGAGTAGCACGAGATCGCGAGGGAATTCTGGAAGTTCGCCTTCGTGGTATGGATGAACCGACCGTGAAGCTCGGCCTTGTCGGAAAACGCGATGGCATGGATGACGAAGTCGAGCCTGCCCCATTCGTCTGCGAGCCGGGCGAAGGCAGCGTCCATCTGATCGTCGTTCGAGACGTCGACGTCCAGCATCAGCGATGCCCCGACGCTTTCGGCCAACGGTGCCAGCCGCCGTCCGAATGCCTCGCCCTGATGGGTGAAGGCAAGCTCGGCGCCTTCGGCGGCCAGGGCCCGCGCGATCCCCCAGGCGATCGAGCGGTCGTTCGCGACCCCCATCACCAGGCCGCGCATGCCGCGCATCAGGTCTGCCATGGCATTCTACCCAACGTATCTGCTGAGGGCGAGGGAGCCGTTCGTGCCGCCGAACCCGAAGGAATTCGACAGGACCGTGTCGAATTCCACGTCCTCGACAGTCTCCGTCGCGATTTCACCCGGGCGGATGGCCGGGTCGAGCTGGGTGATGTTTGCGGAGCCCTGGATGAACCGGTGCTTCATCATGAGCAGCGAGTAGATGATCTCAAGCGCACCCGTGGCGCCCTGGGAATGCCCGGCGAGGGATTTCGAGGAGGAGATCGGCGGCGTCTGGCCTTCGCCGAAGATGCGGCGAATGGCTTCGACCTCGGTGACGTCGCCCACCGGCGTAGAGGTGCCGTGCGCGTTGATGTAGCTCACCTTGCGGTCGCCGATGGTCGCAAGGGCCGCGCGCATCGCCCGCTCGCCGCCTTCGCCCGAGGGCGCCACCATGTCGGCCCCGTCGGAGGTTGCGCCATAGCCCGTGACCTCGGCGTAGATCTGTGCGCCGCGGGCCAGGGCATGGTCCAGCTCTTCCAGAACGACCATCCCGCCGCCGCCGGAGATCACGAAGCCGTCGCGGGTCGCGTCGAAGGGGCGGGAGGCGGTTTCGGGCGTGTCGTTGTACTTCGAGGACATCGCCCCCATCGCGTCGAAGAGGCACGACAGCGTCCAGTCCACCTCCTCGCCGCCGCCGGCAAAGACGATGTCCTGCTTGCCCCACTGGATCTGCTCGACCCCCGAGCCGATGCAGTGCAGCGAGGTAGAGCAGGCGGAGGTGATCGAATGGTTCAGCCCCTTGATTTTGAAGGGCGTCGCGAGGCAGGCCGACACGGTGGACGACATGCAGCGTGTCACCATGAACGGGCCCATCCGCTTCGGGCTGCCCTTGTCGATGACGATGTTGTGGGCGGTGAAGAAGTTCGATGTCGAGGGCCCGCCGGAGCCCGCGATGAGCCCGGTGCGCTCGTTGCTGACGTCGCTCTCCTCCAGGCCGCTGTCGGCCACCGCTTGCTGCATCGCCACGTAGGCATAGGCCGCCGTTGGCCCCATGAAGCGCAGCTGCCGCTTGTCGACCGCGGCTTCCAGATCGATCTTCGGGATCCCAGCGATCTGGCTGCGGAAGCCGTGCTCGGCATAGGTCGGCTGGGCCGCGATGCCGGACCGGCCGGTGCGCAGGCTTTCGGCGACCTCCTCGGCGGTGATGCCCAAGGGAGAGACGACGCCCAGCCCGGTGATGACGACACGCCGCATTTCAGCCTCCCCCGGTGGACAGGCCCACCTTCATGTCCTTGACGTCGTAGATCACATCGCCGTCGGCCTCGACACGGCCATCGGCGACACCCATCTTCAGCCGCCGGTCGATGACCCGCGTGAAATCGACGAAATAGCGGATCATGCGGCGTTCGGGCGTGACCATGCCCTTTAGCTTCACCTCGCCCACGCCGAGAGCCATGCCGAGGCCCTGCCATCCGCGCCAACCGAGGTTGAAGCCGGTCAGCTGCCAAAGGCCATCAAGGCCAAGGCAACCCGGCATGACCGGATTGCCGGGGAAGTGGCATTCGAAGAACCAGAGATCCGGTGTGATGTCGAACTCGGCAACCACATGGCCCTTGCCGTGCGCCCCGCCATCTGCCGAGATGTCGGTGATCCTGTCCATCATTAGCATTGGCGGCAGCGGCAGCTGGGCGTTTCCCGGGCCGAACAGCTCTCCGCGCGCGCAGGCGATCAGCCCCTCCTTGTCGAAGGTGGTCGGATGGTCGGCCATGCCGGGTGCCCCTTGTCGGTCATGCGCGGGTCTGCGGCCCACGGGTGGTTTCCGCGGAAATGCGCGGGCCCTTCGTTTGATCGGGCCTCCAATAACATTGGCGCGAGCGGCCGCGCAAGAGCGTGCCGGAGCGGGGCCGCGCCCTGCAGCAGCGCCCAGCAGGCGGGCAAAAGCAATTGAAACCGGGGCGCAACCCCCCTTATAGGGGACAGAACAAGGAGTGATGTGCGTGCAGATCGACAAGGCAGCGATGGATCGGGGGGCGGCGTGGCTAGCCCGGCGCGATTTGCGCCCGACCCGGCAGCGCAATGTCCTGGCCGCGCTTCTCGTGGGCGACGGGCAAGACAGGCACGTCACCGCCGAAAGCCTCTATGCCGCCGTCGCGGCCGGGGGAGAGCGGGTAGCCCTCGCCACCGTCTACAATACGCTCAAGGCGTTCTGTAACGCCGGCCTCATGAAGGAAGTCACCGTCGACGGAACCCGCAGCTATTTCGATACCCGGACGGACGATCACCCGCATTTCTACTGGGAAGAGGCGGGCGACCTGACCGACGCGCCTGCGGGCGACCTAGAGATCTCGCGCCTGCCCGAGGCGCCCGAAGGCACCGAGATTGCGAAGGTCGACGTGGTGATCCGCCTGCGCCGCACCTGAGACCTGCCGGTGCACAGGGTCGCTGCCGGGAATCCCCAGGTCGATCTTCTCGCGTCCGTCGCCTGCTGAATGCCACCAAGGAAACCGCTCCGATGCCCGCGCCCCGCAAGTTCTTCGTCAAGACCTATGGTTGCCAGATGAACGTCTACGACAGCGAGCGCATGAGCGAGGCGCTGGTGGCGGATGGTCAGGTTCCGACGGACCGGGCCGAAGAGGCCGATCTGATCCTGCTGAACACGTGCCACATCCGTGAGAAGGCCGCTGAAAAGGTCTATTCCGAGCTGGGGCGGCTGAAGCGGTTGAAGGCGGCCAACCCCGATCTGCGCATCGGCGTGGCCGGCTGCGTCGCGCAGGCCGAGGGCGCCGAGGTTCTGCGCCGGCAGGGTGCTGTCGATCTGGTGGTCGGCCCGCAGGCCTATCATCGCTTGCCGCAGATGTTGGCCGAAGCCAGGGCCGGCGGTCGCGTCGCTGACACCGACTTTCCGCCGGAGGACAAGTTCGAGCATCTGGCGCGCCGCCCCGCCACACGCGGCGCCCCATCCGCTTTCCTCACCGTGCAGGAGGGTTGCGACAAGTTCTGCGCCTTCTGCGTGGTGCCCTACACCCGCGGCGCCGAGTTCAGCCGGCCGGTGGAGGCGGTGATCGCGGAGGCACGCGATCTGGTGGCCCGCGGGGCGCGGGAAATCACGCTGCTGGGCCAGAACGTCAACGCCTATCACGGGGCGGGCGAGGGCGGGGAATGGGGGCTGGCCCGACTGATCCGCGCTCTGGCCGACATTCCCGGCCTCGACCGGCTGCGCTACACCACCTCCCATCCCGACGACATGACGGCCGATCTCGTCGCCGCGCACGGCGATTGCCCGGCGCTCATGCCCTACCTGCACCTTCCCGTGCAGTCGGGATCCGACCGGATCCTTAGGGCCATGAACCGCAGGCATACCGCTGCGCAGTATCTTGCAATCGTCGCCCGCCTGCGCGCCGCGCGGCCCGATCTGCTGCTTTCCAGCGATTTCATCGTCGGGTTCCCTGGCGAGACCGAGGCGGATTTCGAGGCGACGCTGGATCTGGTGCGGGCCGTCGGGTTCGGGCAGGCCTATTCGTTTTGCTACTCTCCCCGCCCCGGGACGCCGGCGGCCGCGCGCCCGATGGTTCCGGCGGAGGTCGCCGGCGAGCGGCTGCAACGCCTGCAGGCCCTGCTGGGAGACCAACAGCGTGCCGCGCAGGCCGCGATGGTGGGGCGCGTCGCCGATGTACTGCTGGAGAAGCCCGGGCGGCGGCCAGGGCAGCTCGTGGGCAAGTCCGGCCACCTGCAATCGGTGCATGTGGAGGCCCCGGCCGACCATGTCGGCCGCATCGTACCCGTTCGCATCACCGCGGCGGCCCCCAATTCGCTGACGGGAACGCTGATTGCGCAGGCGGCCGCCTGATGCCCGGGCGACCAGGTGCCGGGAACGCGACGGCACGGGATTCCCGCCTTGCCAGCGTTACGGGGGCTTGGCAGGCTCTTCCCAGGGTACCGGTCCCGAGGAGAGACGTTTGGCCACCAGCGCATTGACCCCGCCGCTCGCCCCGGAGGGCGTTCAAGAGGTTCTTCTTGAGTTTCCGGACAACCGGTTGCTGATTGATCTGTGCGGCCCGCATGACAGGAACCTTGTTCAGATCGAGGGCGCGCTGGATCTCAACATCGTGCATCGCGGCAACCAGCTGTCGCTGATTGGCGATGCGCAGGCACAGTCCCGCGCTGCGGAGGTTCTGGGCGCACTCTACAATCGCCTGGAGCAGGGGAGGGAAGTATCGCCCGGCGATATCGACGGAGTGCTGCGCCTCGGCGCCGGACCCGAGGCATCCCCGGACGACGACGGCGACCAGCTGGAGATGTTCAAGGGCCCCTCGCTCGAACTGCGCACGCGCAAGAAGGCGATCGAGCCGCGAACCGCCGCGCAGCGCGCCTACGTGGCGGCGCTCATGAAGTCCGAGTTGTCTTTCGGCATCGGCCCGGCCGGAACCGGCAAGACCTATCTGGCGGTGGCGGTGGCGGTCTCGAAATTCTTGGGCGGGGAAGTGGACCGGATCGTGCTGAGCCGTCCGGCGGTGGAGGCCGGAGAGCGGCTGGGGTTCCTGCCCGGCGACATGAAGGACAAGGTCGATCCCTACATGCAGCCGCTCTACGATGCGCTGAACGACTTCCTGCCCGGCAAGCAGACGGCGAAGCTGATCGAGGAGAAGCGGATCGAGATCGCGCCGCTGGCGTTCATGCGCGGCCGGACGCTCTCGAACGCGTTCGTTGTGCTGGACGAGGCGCAGAACGCGACTACGATGCAGATGAAGATGTTCCTGACGCGGCTTGGCGAGGGCAGCCGGATGGTCGTCACCGGCGACCGCACCCAGGTGGACCTGCCGCGCGGCGTGCGCAGCGGGCTGAGCGATGCGGAGGGGCTGTTGAGATCCGTGCAGGGGATCAGCTTCAGCTACTTCACCGCCAAGGACGTGGTTCGCCACCCCCTCGTGGCCCGCATCATCGAGGCGTACGACGCTGCGGAGCCGCCCGAGGGGGCTCAGGTCGGCAGCGCGCGGCCGGGGAACACCCGCAACACGCCCCCGGGGCAGCGCAGCGAGGCCGGCGATGCCGCCGCTCGTTGACGTGGTGATCGAGGACGAGGGCTGGAACGGCCAAGGACTGCCGTCCCTTGCGGAGCGGGCGGCACGGGCCGCATTGGACGGGATCGGATTTCGGCCCGAGGAGTTCGCGATCGCCTGCCTTGCCGCAGGCGACGCGCAGGTCGCCGCCCTGAATGGCAGCTTCCGGGGCAAGGCGACGCCGACCAACGTGCTTTCCTGGCCGTCCGAAGAACGCGGCGCCGCTTCGCCCGGCGGCCAGCCGCGCCTTCCGTCGAACCCATCCGGCGAGGAGCCGCTGGAACTGGGCGATATCGCCCTGGGCCTGGAGACCTGCCTTCGCGAAGCGGCGGAGGCAGAGCGCACGCCTGGTGATCACCTGAGCCACCTGATCGTGCACGCAACGCTGCACCTACTGGGATACGACCATGAGACCGAAGAGGATGCCGCTCTGATGGAGGGGATGGAGACCCGCGTTCTGGCGGGGCTCGGCATCGCCGATCCCTACGCCGCCGCGCCGGAGCCCGTGGGATGACCGAGACCGAAGACCCAGACAATACCGCCGAAACCCGGCCCGAGGGCATCTTCAACCGCCTCTTCTCTTGGGGTGGCCGGGGCGAGAACGATGGCGAGGAGGGCGGCCTTGCGGGTGACGGCCTTGCCAACGGGTTCCTGCCCGGGATGACGAACCTGCAGCGGATGCGCGTGGAGGAGGTGGCCGTTCCGAAGGGCGAGATCGTGGCGGTGGCCGAAGACACGCCGCTCGATGCGCTGATTGCAACGTTCCGCGACAGCGGCTTCACCCGCCTGCCGGTCTACGAGGGCACGCTCGACATGCCGCTGGGGATGGTCCACCTCAAGGACGTCGCCCTGCGTCACGGCCTCGGCGCTGCGGCCGAGGGGTTCGATCTGCGCAAGCTCGTGCGGCCGCTGCTCTTTGCGCCGCCGTCGATGCCGCTGGGCGTTCTGCTGCAGAAGATGCAGACGCAGCGGATGCACATGGCGCTGGTGATCGACGAATACGGCGGTACGGACGGGCTGGTGACGATCGAGGATCTGATCGAACAGGTCATCGGCGAGATCGAGGACGAGCACGACGTTGACGAGGACAGGCTCTGGACGCTTGAGGGGCCGAATACGTATCTGGCGCTGGCGCGGACGCCGCTTGCCGATTTCGAGGCCGAGATCGGGCACGATCTGACCGGCCCGGAGGTGGATGACGAAGAAGTCGATACGCTGGGCGGCCTGGTCTTCCTGCTGACCGGGCGGGTTCCGGCGCGGGGCGAGGTGGTGCCGCATCCAGACGGCACCGAGTTCGAGGTGGTTGATGCCGACCCGCGGCGCATCAAGCGGCTGCGCATCCGCGTGGCGCGGACTGGCGGGGATGCGGGCTGAGGGGCGACGCCGGGCGGCGGCGCGACTTTGGGGCGGCAAAAGGGCAAGGCCAAGGGATTGGCGCGGCCGGGCAGCGGCTTTCGGGCTGGGGCTGCTGATCGCGTCCGGCTTTGCGCCCTTCACCCTGCCGGTCCTGCCGTTCCTCGCCATTCCCGCCGCCATGGCGTTCTGCCTCGTCGCCGATCCCCGCCGCTGCGCGTTTCGCGGCTGGTGGCTGGGCCTCGGCTATTTCGGGCTGGCCCTGCACTGGATCGTCGAGCCTTTCCTGGTGGATGTCGCGCGGCACGGCTGGATGGCGCCGTTCGCGCTGCTTCTGATGGCGGGAGGGCTGGCGCTGCTTTGGGCCGCGGCGTTCTGGGGTGCGGCGTGGGTCGCCCGCGGGCAGGGGCGGTTGGCGCGTGGTCTGGCGCTGGCCGTCGCCCTCGGGGGGGTGGAGATGCTGCGCGGGTCGCTTTTCGGCGGTTTCCCCTGGGCCCTCGTCGGCAGCCTCTGGGCCGAGACGCCGCTGCTCCCCCTTGCCGGGGTGGCCGGGGTGCATGGGCTTACCGTCTGGACGCTGGCGTTGGCGGCCGGGATCGCCGGCCTGCGCGCCGCCCCCCGGTGGCCCGCCGCCGCGCTGGTGGCGTCGCTCGCGGCGCTGGCGGGCTTCGGCTGGCTGTCCCTGCCGCCGGCCGTGCCCACGCCCGTGGGTGCGCCGGTGATCCGCGTCGTGCAGCCGAACGAGGCGCAGGCGCTGAAATGGCGCCCCGACATGATCCAGGTCTTCTGGGATCGCAAGCTCGCCCTCACGGCCGCGGCGCCGCAGATCGCCGGGCGCCCCCCGGCCGCGATCGTCTGGCCCGAGGTCTCGATGCCCTACATGCTGGGCACCAACGACGCGGCGGACGCCATGATCGCCGAGATGGCGGACGGCGCGCCGGTGATCCTCGGCGCGCAGCGTGAGGAGGGCAACGGCCTGCGCAACAGCCTCGCGGTGATCGGGGGGGGCGGGGCCATTCGGGCGATTTACGACAAGCACCACCTCGTGCCCTTCGGGGAATACCTGCCGCTGCAATCGCTCTGGAGCAGGTTCGCCCTCTCGGGGCTGGCCACCGACAGCCTCGGCGCCTTCAGCCCCGGGCCCGGCCCCGCGATCCTCGCGCTTGGCGGCCCCCTCGGCACCATCCTGCCGCTGATCTGCTACGAGGCCATCTTTCCGCGCCATGCCAGCCTGCCCGGCGCGCGCCCCGACTGGATCGTGCAGGTCACCAATGACGCCTGGTTCGGCCGTTGGGCGGGGCCGCAGCAGCACCTGAACATCGCGAGGCTCCGTGCCGCGGAGCAGGGGGTTCCACTGGTACGCTCGGCAAATACCGGCATCTCTGCCGTGATCGGCCCGCGCGGCGCCGTCCTTGGCCGCATCCCGCTGGATACCGCGGGCCTGCTCGACGTGGTGCTGCCGCCCGCGCTGGCGCCCACCCCATATGCGCGCACCGGAAACATCCCCCTTCTGGTCGCCCTTCTGGGGGCTGGCCTCGTGCTTGCGGTGCGCCGCCGGCGCGGCGTTGATCTTTCAATGCCGCCGGGATAAGCGCCGGAGGCACCGCTGTCACAACGGCTTCCTGACGTGCCAGCTTACCCCAATGGAGCATCCCCCATGGCCCGCGACAGCTACCTTTTCACCTCCGAATCCGTGTCGGAGGGGCATCCCGACAAGGTGTGCGACCGGATCTCCGACGCGATCCTCGACGCGCTGATCGCCGAGGAACCCAACGCCCGAGTGGCCTGCGAGACCTTCGCCACGACCAACCGCGTGGTCATCGGCGGCGAAGTCGGGCTTTCGGACCGAGATCGCCTGTCGGACTTCATGGGGCGCGTCGATCAGGTGGCCCGCGACTGCATCCGCGACATCGGCTACGAGCAGGAGAAGTTCCACTGGCGCGACGTCGAGGTGACCAACCTGCTGCACGAGCAATCCGCGCACATCGCCCAGGGCGTCACCGGCCAGGACGACCGCGAGGAGGGGGCCGGCGACCAAGGCATTATGTTCGGCTTCGCCATCGACGAGACGCCGGAGCTGATGCCGGCGCCGATCTGCTATGCCCATGCGGTGCTGCGCCGCCTGGCGCAGGCGCGCAAGTCCGGCGAGGCGGCGATGCTTGGCCCCGATGCCAAGAGCCAGCTGACGGTGCGCTACGAGGGCGGCCGCCCCGTGGGCGTCAGCTCCATCGTGCTGTCGACCCAGCATCTGGACGAGGATCTGACCAGCGAAGACGTGCGGATGATCGTGGAGCCCTACATCCGGCAGGAGCTGCCCGAGGGCTGGCTGACCGACAAGACCGAATGGTGGGTGAACCCGACCGGCAAGTTCGTGATCGGCGGGCCGGATGGCGACGCGGGGCTTACGGGGCGCAAGATCATCGTGGATACCTATGGCGGGGCGGCCCCCCATGGCGGCGGCGCGTTCTCGGGCAAGGATCCCACGAAGGTGGACCGCTCGGCGGCCTATGCGGCGCGCTATCTGGCCAAGAACGTGGTGGCCGCAGGCCTCGCGCATCGCTGCACGATCCAGCTCAGCTATGCCATCGGCGTGGCGCGGCCCCTGTCGATTTATGCCGATACCGCCGGAACCGGCAAGGTGGACGAGGCCGTGATCGAGGCGGCGATCGACCGTGTGATGGACCTGACCCCGCGCGGCATCCGCACGCATCTGGACTTGAACCGCCCGATCTTCGCCCGCACTGCAGCCTATGGCCACTTCGGCCGGCCGCCGGAAGAGGATGGCGGCTTCAGCTGGGAGCGGACGGACCTGGCCGCCGCCCTGGCCGATGCGGTCTGAGCCGGGCGCCCTGCGCGGCGTGATCTTCGACATGGACGGCACGCTGGTCGACAGCGAGGCCGTGACCGTGGCCGCCAAGCGCGCCGTGGCCAAACGGCTTGGGATCGCCGACATGGACGAGGCGATCACCGGCAGCATCGGCCTGCGCGCCGATCTCGTGAGGGTGCGGCTTGCAGCGGCGTTGCGGCAGCGGGTGGATATCTCGGACTTCCTCGAAGAGGTGGCCAGTGAGAAGGCCGGTCTGCTGAAGGCCGGGATGCCGGTCAAGCCCGGCGCGCGCGAGTTGATCGCAGGGCTGAGGGCTGCGGGCTTCCCCCTGGGGTTGGCGACATCGAGCATGAGCGATCATGCGGACCGTCTCCTGAGCAAGCTCGGCCTGCGCGATGTCTTCACCGTGCTCGTCGGCGGCGATCAGGTGGAACGGCCCAAGCCCGACCCCGAGATCTACCGTATGGCCGCGCGCGGGCTGGGGCTCGACCCGGCCGACTGCGCGGCCTTCGAGGACAGCGACCCCGGGACAAGGGCGGCGCTGGCCGCCGGATGCCGGGTGGTGATGGTCCCAGATCTGGCGCAGCCGAGTGCCGAGCTGCGGGCCTTGGGGCCGATCGTCGCCGAAAGCCTCCTTGCGGGGGCCGAAGCGCTTGGCCTGCCCAGCGGAGCCTCGGCCTCCAGCGTGGCCTGAGCAGGGCCGATGCAGCCCTCAGCCCCGCCCCGCCCTTTCCGCAACTTCTATGGCCGCCGGAAAGGCAAGCACCTGCGGGAGAGCCAGAAAGGCTACCTGGAGAGCGACCTGAAGGCGCTTTCGCCCGGCCCCGTGGAGATCGAGGACAACCCCGGCCGCCGGCCGCTCGATCTTGGCGCCCGGTTCGACGGATGCCCCGTCTGGCTCGAGATCGGGTTCGGCGGCGGCGAGCACATGGTGCATCAGGCGAAGGCGAACCCCGGCATCGGGCTGATCGGCTGCGAGCCCTACATCAACGGCGTTGCGATGCTGCTTGGCAAGATCCGTGCCGCGGAGGCGACGAACGTCGCCGTGCATCCCGGCGATGTGCGCGACCTCTTCGACGTCCTGCCGCCCGGCAGCATCGCGCGGGCCTTCCTGCTCTATCCCGATCCCTGGCCGAAGGCGCGCCACCATCGCCGCCGCTTCGTGAACCCCGAGTTCCTGAATCCGCTGGCGCGGGTCATGGCGCCGGGGGCGGACCTGCGGATCGCGACGGACATCCCCGACTACGTGCGCCAGACGCGCGAGCAGCTTGGCGGGCGCGCGGATTTTACCTGCACCGGCGACGGGGCCGTGCCCTGGCCCGACTGGACCCGCACCCGCTACGAGGCGAAGGCGCTGCGCGAGGGGCGGGTGCCGCATTACCTGACCTACTGCCGGGCATGAGCGGCCGCGCCACAGCGGTGGATGCTGGCGGGGTATGGGGTTGGGCGCCGAATGACCCGACCTACCGCCAAGCCTAAGCCACCGCGCCGCCCCGGTGGACCCTGCCGGGGCGTTCGGCTAAGCCCGCCCACGATCCCTTGGAGCTTTCCCGATGTCCCATGCCGGCCCCGCCCGCCCCCTGACGGCCCATCCCGCCGGCCCGCTGACCGGGCGCGCCGACGTGCCCGGGGACAAATCGGTCTCGCACCGGGCGCTGATCCTCGGCGCGCTGGCGGTGGGAGAGACCCGGATCGAGGGGCTGCTGGAAGGTCAGGACGTGCTCGATACCGCGGCCGCCATGCGCGCCTTCGGGGCCGAGGCCACGCGGCACGGGCCCGGTGCCTGGTCCGTCCACGGGGTCGGCACCGGCGGCTTCGCCGAGCCGGATCACGTGATCGATTGCGGAAATTCGGGCACCGGCGTGCGGCTCATCATGGGCGCCATGGCGACCACCCCCATCGCGGCCACGTTCACCGGCGACGCCTCCCTCAACGGTCGACCGATGGGGCGGGTGACAGAACCGCTGGCCGGTTTCGGCGCGCAGGCTTTCGGCCGCGCCGGGGGGCGCCTGCCGCTGACGCTGATGGGCGCGGAGGATCCCGTGCCGATCCGCTACACCGTGCCGGTGCCCTCGGCGCAGGTGAAGTCTGCGATCCTGCTGGCGGGACTGAACGCGCCGGGCGAGACGGTGGTAATCGAGGCCGAGCCGACGCGCGACCATACCGAGCGGATGCTGGCGGGCTTCGGCGCGGCGATCCGGACCGAGACGGCGGAGGAGGGCCAAGTCATCACCCTGACCGGGCAGCCCGAGCTTCTGCCGCAGGACGTGACGGTGCCGCGCGATCCGTCCTCCGCGGCCTTTCCGGTCTGCGCGGCGCTGATCGTGCCGGGATCGGACGTTCTGGTGCCGGGGATCGGGCTGAACCCGACGCGCGCGGGGCTCTTTATCACCTTGCGGGAGATGGGCGCCGATCTGACCCTGCTCGACGAACGGATCGAGGGGGGAGAGCCGGTGGCCGATCTTCGCGCCCGCCACGGGGCGCTGCAGGGGATCGAGGTGCCGCCCGAGCGCGCCCCGTCGATGATCGACGAGTATCCGATCCTCTCAGTGGTCGCCGCCTTTGCCGAAGGACGCACCGTGATGCGCGGCGTGCGCGAACTGCGGGTGAAGGAGAGTGATCGGGTGAACGCGATGGCGCGCGGGCTGGAGGCCTGCGGCGTGACCGTGGAGGAGGAAGAGGACATGCTGATCGTGCACGGCCTCGGCCCTTCAGGCGTTCCCGGCGGCGCAACCTGCGCGGCGCGGCTCGATCACCGCATCGCGATGGCGTTCCTCATTCTGGGGATGGCCGCGCAAAAGCCGGTGACGGTGGACGACGCGCGCCCCATCGCCACCAGCTTTCCGGTGTTCGAGCCGCTGATGGCCGCGCTCGGCGCCCGCCTTTCAGAGGGCGCGCCATGAGGTTCTGCGTTGCCATCGACGGGCCGGCCGCCGCGGGCAAGGGCACCATCGCGCGGGCGGTGGCGGCGCATTTCGGCTTCGCGCATCTGGATACCGGGCTGCTCTACCGCGCCACCGCCGCGCGGGTCGTGGAAGGTGCGGAGCCGCTTGCGGCCGCACGGGCCCTGACCCCCGCGGACCTCGCGCGCGGCGATCTGCGCACCGGCCCGGTGGCCCAGCAGGCAAGCCAGGTGGCTTCCATCCCCGAGGTGCGCGCCGCCCTCGTGGACTTCCAGCGGCGCTTCGCGGGCCGCGAGGGCGGCGCGGTTCTGGATGGGCGCGACATCGGCACGGTGATCTGCCCAGACGCGCCGGTGAAGCTTTACGTCACCGCGAGCGACGAGGTGCGCGCGGCGCGGCGGCTGGCGGAGCTGGCCCCAGCCGACGCGACGCTGACGCTCGCCGCCGTGCTGAGCGACCTTCAGGCCCGCGATGCCCGCGACGCGGCCCGCGCCACCGCCCCGCTGCGGGCGGCGGAGGATGCGGTCTTGCTCGACACCACCGATCTGTCTATAGACGCAGCCGTCACGCTGGCGATTGCTGCCGTGGACGCGGCGCGAAGCTAGGGCTGGGGGACACCACCGGCCCCTTGCTGCTTTTCCGCCCGTTCCTGCGACCGCCGGACCCGGACCAATCCGACAGACCGGCGGAGACAACCGCCCGGCCAGAAATCGTAAAACCAAGGAAACCGACAACTTCATGTCCCAGAACACGTCCATGGAGGAATTCGAAGCCCTCCTGCAAGAAAGCTTCGAACTCGAGACGCCCAGCGAAGGCTCGGTCGTCAAGGGCCGCGTCATCGCCATCGAGGCGGGCCAGGCCATCATCGATGTCGGCTACAAGATGGAAGGCCGGGTCGAGATGAAGGAGTTCGCCAATCCGGGCGAACAGGCCGAGATCGAAGTGGGCGACGAGGTCGAGGTCTACCTTCGCCAGGTCGAGAATTCCCGCGGCGAGGCCGTCATCTCCCGCGAGATGGCGCGCCGCGAAGAGGCATGGGACCGGCTCGAGAAGGCCTATGCCGACGAGAACCGCGTCGAGGGCGCGATCTTCGGCCGGGTCAAGGGCGGCTTCACCGTCGACCTCGGCGGCGCCGTGGCCTTCCTGCCCGGCTCCCAGGTCGATGTGCGCCCCGTGCGCGATGCCGGCCCGCTGATGGGGCTCAAGCAGCCGTTCCAGATCCTCAAGATGGACCGCCGCCGCGGCAACATCGTGGTCTCGCGCCGCGCGATCCTCGAAGAAAGCCGCGCCGAGCAGCGCGCCGAGGTGATCGCCAAGCTGACCGAGGGCATGGCCGTCGACGGCGTGGTGAAGAACATCACCGAATACGGCGCCTTCGTGGATCTGGGCGGGGTCGACGGCTTGCTGCACGTCACCGACATGGCCTGGCGCCGGGTCAACCACCCCTCCGAGATCCTGTCGATCGGCGAGACCGTGAAGGTCCAGGTCATCAAGATCAACAAGGAGACCCACCGCATCAGCCTCGGCATGAAGCAGCTGCAGGACGATCCGTGGGATACGGTCGAGGCGAAGTTCCCGATCGACAGCACCCACAAGGGCCGGGTGACCAACATCACCGACTACGGTGCTTTCGTCGAGCTTGAGCCGGGTGTCGAGGGGCTTGTCCACGTCTCCGAGATGAGCTGGACCAAGAAGAACGTGCATCCCGGCAAGATCGTCTCCACCTCCCAGGAGGTCGAGGTGATGGTTCTCGAGATCGACACCCAGAAGCGCCGCGTGTCGCTTGGCCTCAAGCAGACCATGCGCAACCCGTGGGAGGTCTTCGAAGAGAAGTATCCCGTCGGCACGCAGGTCGAGGGCGAGGTGAAGAACATCACCGAGTTCGGGCTGTTCGTGGGCCTCGATGACGACATCGACGGCATGGTGCATCTCAGCGACCTGACCTGGGAGGGCCGTGGCGAGGACATCATCGGCGACTTCCGCAAGGGCGACGTGGTGAAGGCCGTGGTGACCGAGATCGACTCTGAGAAGGAGCGCATCTCGCTCAGCATCAAGGCGGTCGAGGGCGATCCGTTCGCCGAGGTGATCGACGGGGTCAAGCGCGGCTCGATTATCACCGTCGAGGTGACCAAGATCGAGGATGGCGGCATCGAGGTGGAATACGAGGGGATGAAGTCGTTCATCCGCCGCTCCGACCTCAGTCGCGACCGGGCCGAGCAGCGACCCGAGCGCTTCGGCGTGGGCAACAAGGTCGACGTGCGCGTGACCAACGTGGATGCGAAGACCCGCCGCCTTGGGCTATCGATCAAGGCCCGCGAGATCGCTGAAGAGAAGGACGCCGTGGAGCAATACGGATCGTCCGACAGCGGCGCGTCGCTGGGCGACATCCTGGGGGCGGCCCTGAAGTCCGACGACAAGTAAGACGATCCTGGCCGCCGGTCCCCGACGGGGTCCGGCGGCCGGGGAACGGCTGCGCCTGGCATTACAGATTATGGACCGGCGATCCGCCGAGGTTGCGAATTGCTCCCGAAAGGATCACGTAACGGAAGCGCCGGTATCGGTCGGCCCGACCTTCGACAGGAGGCCAGGGCTTAGACTGTATCCTAAAGTTCTCTAATCCACGGAAATACCCGGCCATTTCCCTTCGAAGGAGCCGGGAATTCGCTTCTCACCCGCCGCTCCCCTCATGTAGGTTGAGGTGAGCCTTGGGTCATCCGAGGCCAGCAGGAGGGAGCGTGATGCCATGATCCGGTCCGAACTGATTACCAAGATCGCCGATGAGAATCCTCACCTCTATCAGCGGGACGTCGAGAAGATCGTGAACACGATCTTCGATCAGATCATCGAGGCGATGGCGCGGGGCGACCGCGTGGAGCTGCGCGGCTTTGGCGCCTTTTCGGTCAAGAGCCGCGATGCCAGGGTCGGGCGGAACCCACGCACCGGCGAGGCGGTTGCAGTCGAAGAGAAAAGCGTGCCCTTCTTCAAGACCGGCAAGCTGCTCCGGGACCGGCTCAACGGCAAGTAGAGGCAAGGCTTCATGCGTTTCATCAAGACCCTCATCCTGGTGGTGCTCGCCATCGTTCTGATCATCGTGGGCTTCGCCAACCGCGACGTGGTGCACTTGACCGTGCTGCCCAGCGATCTGGTGTCCTTCATCGGCTGGAACGGCGAGGTGGATTTACCGCTCTACGATGTGATTTTCGGCAGCATCGCCCTTGGGCTGCTGATCGGTTTCCTCTGGGAATGGATGCGGGAGGGCCGCATCCGCAAGGAAGCGGTGCACGGCCGCCGCGACCGCGCGATGCTGGAGGCCGAGCTGCGCAAGCTGAAGGCAAACGAGGGGCGCCACGACGACGACGTACTGGCGCTTCTGGAAAAGCCCTCGGGTGCCCGCTGAGAGCGACCCGGCGAAGCAGACCAGCCCGGTCCGCGTCAAGATTTGCGGTCTGACCCGTGCCGCGGACGTGCGGGTGGCCGTGTCTGCAGGGGCGTCGTTCGTCGGGTTCGTTTTCTATGCACGCTCCCCCCGCAACATCACCCGCGCTGCGGCAGCCGAACTGGCGGAGCTTGTGCCGGCCGGGACCGGCAAGGTCGCGCTCCTGGTCGACCCTACGGACGCGGCGCTGGACGCGGTGATGGCGGAGGTGCAGCTGGACGTCATCCAGCTTCACGGGCGCGAGACGGTGGACCGGGTTGCCGAGATCAAGGCTCGCACCCACCTGCCCGTGATGAAGGCCGTGGGCCTTGCCGGGCCTGAGGATCTGGCGGCCCTCGACGCATTCGAGGCGGTTGCCGATATGATCCTCGTCGATGCCAAGCCGCCGCCCGGAGGGGGGCTGCCGGGAGGCAACGGACTTGCCTTCGACTGGCGCATGATCGCGGAGCGGACTTGGACGAAACAGTGGATGCTCGCCGGCGGATTGACCCCCTCGAATGTCGGTGAGGCGATGCGCCTCACGGGCGCCCGGCAGGTCGACGTGTCGTCCGGGGTGGAATCCTCGCCGGGCATGAAGGATCCCGCCTTGATCAGGGCCTTCTGCGCCGCCGTCGCCGAGACTGTCGACGCCTGACCCCGGGCCCGGCCGGGCTTCCCCCCGCCGCCCCGATCCGACATAGAGACGGGGCCTTTTCGCACGGAGCCGCGCCCATGCCAGACGACCTGATCAACAGCTACCGCACCGGGCCCGACGAGGGCGGCCGTTTCGGGGGCTTCGGCGGCCGCTTTGTAAGCGAGACGCTGATGCCGCTGATCCTGGAGCTCGAGGCCTGCTACGAGCACGCCAAGACCGACCCGGAGTTCTGGGCCGAGATGCAGGACCTGTGGACGCACTACGTCGGCCGGCCCTCGCCGCTTTATTTCGCCGAGCGGCTGACGGCGCATCTGGGCGGCGCGAAAGTCTACCTCAAGCGCGACGAACTGAACCATACCGGCGCGCACAAGATCAACAACGTGCTGGGGCAGATCCTGCTGGCGCGCCGCATGGGCAAGAGCCGCATCATCGCCGAGACGGGCGCCGGCCAGCACGGGGTCGCCACGGCGACCGTCTGCGCGAAGTTCGGGCTGGATTGCGTGGTCTACATGGGCGCGCACGACGTGGAACGGCAGATGCCCAACGTCTTTCGGATGCGGCTTCTGGGAGCCCAGGTGATCCCCGTCGTCTCCGGCCGGGGCACGCTGAAGGACGCGATGAACGACGCGATGCGCGACTGGGTGACCAACGTGCGCGACACGTTTTATTGCATCGGCACGGTCGCCGGGCCGCATCCCTATCCGGCCATGGTGCGTGACTTTCAGGCGATCATCGGCAAGGAAGCACGGGAGCAGATCCTTGAACGAGAGGGGCGCCTTCCAGATACGATCATCGCAGCCATCGGCGGTGGGTCGAACGCGATGGGCCTGTTCCACCCGTTCCTCGACGATCGCGATGTGGCGATCATCGGGGTCGAGGCCGGCGGCAAGGGTGTGAACGCCAAGATGGAGCATTGCGCCTCGCTGACCGGTGGGCGGCCCGGGGTGCTGCACGGCAATCGGACGTATCTTCTGCAGGACGACGACGGGCAGATCCTTGAGGGGTTCAGCATCTCGGCCGGGCTCGACTATCCCGGGATCGGGCCTGAGCATGCCTGGCTGCACGAGATCGGGCGCGCGCAATACGTGGCGATCACCGATGCGGAGGCGCTGGAGGCGTTCCAGCTGTGCTGCGCGATGGAGGGGATCATTCCGGCCCTGGAGCCGAGCCACGCGCTGGCGCATGTGATGAAGATCGCGCCCGATCTGCCAGCGGAGCATCTGATCGTGATGAACATGTGCGGCCGTGGCGACAAGGACATCTTCACCGTGGCCAGGGCGTTGGACGTCGAGATCGACGCGGGCGGTTAGGCAAAGGCGCCTGCGGAATTGGGGGACGGCGCGTTAGTCGGTCGCGTCGGTGGCGGCGTGGCCTTCGAGGATGTCAAGCGGAACCATGTCGAGCGCGCGCTGGTGGGTGCTTTTGAGGTTCACCTCGGGGGCGACGCCCTCGTCATGGGCCTGCAGGAAACGGCTGGCGCAGAGGCACCAGCTGTCTCCGGGCTTCAGGCCCGCGAAGCCGAATTCGGGCCTCGGCGTGCTGAGATCGTTGCCGACGTATTTCGAGAACGCCAGAAATTCATTGGTCATCACGGCACAGACCGTGTGGCTGCCCTTGTCTTCGGCGCAGGTGTTGCAGCTTCCATCGCGGAAGAAACCGGTCAGCGGCTTGCGCGAGCAGGGATGCAGCGGGCCGCCCAGGACGTTGAGCGAGGGGTCTTTTTCCATACCCCAACCTAGTCCTGCCCGGCTGCGTCGTCCAGCCGCCGAAGGGCTCAGCGAAACCGGTCCGCGAGGCGTTGCAGGGGGGAGCGGGCGGGTGGCCGACCGTAACATCCGTGGATATGATCGGCTTAGTTGGAGCGGCGGCCGGTGCGGCTTTCGACTCCTTCGGCGGCGGCGGGCGGCGCAGGGCGATGGCGTTGAGGAAATTGGCGTCGTCGCCATCTGCCAGGGCGGGGGCGCCATCGGCGATGCCGCGCAGGAGATCGTCCAGCCAGTCGCCATCCGACTTGGCGAAATCGCCCAGAACCCAGGGGCTTACGCGGTCCTTGTGGCCGGGATGGCCGATGCCGAGGCGGACGCGGGCGAAGTCCGGGCCAATGTGGGATTGCAGCGAGCGCAGGCCGTTGTGGCCGGCATGGCCGCCGCCTGACTTCAGCTTGACGCGGCCGGGGGCGAGGTCGAGCTCGTCGTGGAAGACGGTAATCGCGGGGGGCTCGATCTTGTAGAACCGGGCGGCCTCGCCGACCGCCTGGCCGGAGAGGTTCATGAAGGTCAAGGGCTTGATGAGGATAACCTTTTCGGTGCCCAGCCGGCCCTCGGAGACCTCGCCCTGGAAGCGGGCGCGCCAGGGCGGGAAGCCGTGATCGGCGGCGATGGCATCGAGCGCCATGAAGCCGATGTTGTGACGGTTTCCGGCGTGCTTGGGCCCGGGATTGCCGAGGCCGGCGAAGAGGAGCATCTGGCGGAGCTTCCGGGTTTAGCCCTTGATATTCCAGCGGTTTGGGGCTGGGATGCGGGCGATGGACGAGGGGGATATGCCGATGTTTCTGACGATGAACCGTTTTCTGGTCAAGGACGGCATGGAGGCGCAGTTCGAGGAGATGTGGCTGACCCGCGACAGCCACCTGGACCGCGTGCCTGGCTTCAAGGCCTTCCACCTCATGAAGGGGCCGAAGGGCGAGGGCCATACCACATATGCCTCTCACACCGCCTGGGAGAGCGAGGCGGCCTTTCGCGACTGGACCAAATCGGAGGCGTTCCGGGCAGCCCATAAAGGCGCCGGCGGCTCCGGCGACATGTATCTGGGGCCGCCGATTCTGGAGATCTTCGAGACGGTCGGCGAGGGGAGCTGAGCCGGTTTTCGAAGTGTCGGCACGCCGTCGGCTTTGGGTCGGCTTTATGTCGGACCCCTGCGGGCGGTCCTGACGGGCGGCGTTAACCCGACTGTGACATGGCTCCGGCGGTCTGCACGAGGTGCATCGTGACGGCGGCGTAGAAAGCGACGCTCGCCGCGAGCACGAAGCCGTGCCAGATGGCGTTCCGGAACGGCAGGCGCTTGGCCAGGTAGAAGCCGATGCCGCCGGTATAGAGCAGCCCGCCGATCAGCGCGAGGAGCAGGACCGAGCCGGGCAGGTTCGCGAAGAGCACGCTCCACGCCGCGACGCCGGCCCAGCCCATGGCGAGGTAGAGGCCGAGGCTGAGCCACTGGAAGCGCTGCGGCACGACGAGGGTGAGCGCGATGCCGGCGGCGGCGCAGGCCCAGAGCCCGGCGAGCAGCGGCGCGCCGTGGCCCGAGAGCAGGGTGAAGGGCGTGTAGGTGCCGGCGATCTTGAGGAAGATGGCGGAATGATCGAGCCTGCGGAACGTGTCGCGCCAGCGCGGGAAGGGCGCCATGTGGTAGACGGCCGAGGCGAGCAGCATGGCGAGGAGCGTGGCACCGTAGATGCCGGTGCCGGAGATGGCGGCAGCATCGGGCCGCAGAACCACGGTGAGCGTGATGAGGACCGGCACCGCGGCGAGGGCGGCGACGAGGCCGACGACGTGGATGGCGCCATCGGTGAGCCGCTCGGCGCGGGTATAGGACGGGGCGGCGGGCAGGGCTGGGGTCATGGTCGGGGCTCCGAGGCGCGCGGGTGCTTGCGGAGGATAGCGGAGAGTTGGGGGGGTGCGAAGGGCGGTTGTGGGGATGTGATGAAGGGTGTCGGGAGTTGGGCAATGGACCCTGTCATGACGGCGAGGTGTACGTTACGGAGGAATAATTCCGCGCGTCGGTCGGCTGCGGGATGGCCGCTTAGAGCCCAACCGTGACATTCGACTTTTGGTCGATTAGACGTTTGTCCGAGCGTTAGTGGTGGCAGGAGGGCCAAGATGGATTCCGTGAGCAAGGCCGACTTTGACCAACTTCAAGGCGTCTGGTCACAGACCTATTTGGAAGCAGATGGCATCGTTGAACCACCAAATGACGAGCATACGGCTCCGGGAGCCGTGTGTATTTTCGAGCGCAACGAATTCAGAGTTGTGAAGCCGGACAACACATTGCTTCTAATGGGCACTTTTGAACTCGATGCTACGACATCGCCTAAGTCGATCACATGGGTAGACTCGATTGGCGATGATGCCGGAAAGGCGCTTCCGGCTATTTACGAGCTTACAGACGACAGTTTTCGGTTCATAGCGGCAGACGAAGGTCAGCCGCGACCGACAAAGTTCAAAACCATCGTCGGGCTTACCATGCGAGAGTTCGAGCGTGCCAAGTGAGCGATGGTCGCTTTGTCCGCATAGCGGGCATTCGAACATCAGGCGCCGTCACCGATGTCTCGCGGAGGGACGCTCCCCCTCTGCAGGGGAAGCGCCTTAAGTTCAGTCCTCTTCGACCTCGATGGCCGGCACCTCGTCGGCGTCCACCTCTTCCTCGGCCGCGTCGTCCTGGCTGCGCAGGCTGGAGGGGGCGGAGATGTTGGCGATGACGAAGTCGCGGTCGATGATGGGCACGGCGCCGTCCGGCATGGTCACCGATGCGATGGTGATCGTGTCGCCGATCTCGGCCGCGCTGACGTCGATCGTCACCTTCTCGGGGATGTCGCCCGCGGTGACCATCAGCTCGACCTCGGGGCGCACCATGGTGAGCACGCCGCCCTTCTTGAGGCCGGGGGCCACGTCTTCGCCCACCACCTCGACGGGGATGTAGAGGTTGATCTTGGTGTTCCGGCGCAGGCGCATCAGGTCGAGATGCGTCGGCAGGTCCTTCACCACGTCGCGCTGGACGTTGCGGCAGATGACGCGGACGTCGTCGTGCCCGTCGAGCTTGAGGTTGAAGAGCGTCGCCAGGAAGCGTCCGCGCTTGAGCCGGGTGAAGAGCGTGTTGAAGGGAATGTCGATCGGGACGGGATCGACCCCGCCGCCATAGACGATGCCCGGTACCAGCCCCGCGCGGCGGGATTGACGGGCGGCCCCCTTGCCTGTCCCCGTGCGTACCGTGGCGTGAAGATCAGGGATCTCGCCTGCCATGATGTGTCTCCTGAATGAAGGGCATCCTCCAAGGGTGTATGCCCGGTGAAGGGTGGCGTTTAGGCGCGGGGGGGCGTGGAGGCAAGGGAAAATGGGCGCTGGACGGGGCCGGCGGGCCGTGGCACCGGGCGCGGCATGGGACGTCTGATCTCTGCAATCGCGCTGTCGCGGGCGCCGGTCCTCGCCTTCATGGCGATGGGGCTGGGCTTTGGCGGGTTCTCGGCGATGGTGCCGGTGCTGAAGGGGCGGCTGGGCCTGGCGGACGGGGCGTTCGGCCTGGCGCTGATGTGCTCGGCGGCGGGGCTGATGGCGGCCCTGTGGGTGGCGCCGCGGCTGGAGGCGGGGCTGGGGCGGCGGGCGCTGCCGCTGGCGGCGGGGGGGATGGGCGTGGCGTTTCTGCTGCCGTTTCTGGTGGGCGGGCAGGGGGCCGTGGCGCTGGCGGGGCTGGCGGTGGCCATCGCGGTGCTGGGGCTGGGGTCGGGGACGACCGACGTGCTGATGAACACCCGCGTCAGCGAGCTTGAGGCGGCGCATGGGCGGTCCTTGATGAACGCCGCGCACGGGATGTTCTCGGTGGCCTACATCTTCGGGGCGGTCTGGGCGGCGCTGGTGCGCGAGGCCGGATGGCCGGCGCTGGCGGTGCCCTGCCTTGCGGCGGTCGCGGCGCTGGGGGCGGTGCGGTGGATGGCGGGGCCGAAGGCGGTGCGGGCGGCGGAGGCGCCGGGGGCTGCCCCGGTCCGGCTTGGCGGCGCGGTGATCTGGGGCGGGCTGATCGTGCTGATGGCGTTTCTGGTCGAGAGCGCGACGGAGGGCTGGTCGGCGCTGCATATCGAGCGGACGCTGGGCGGGCGTGCCGCGGAGGGCGCGCTGGGCCCGGCGATGCTGGGCCTGTCGATGGCGGTGGGGCGGCTTGGCGGGCAGGTGCTGGCCGACCGGGTGGGGGAACGCTGGATGATCGCGCTGGCCTGTCCGCTGGCGGGCGTCGGGCTGGTCCTGGCGGCGGCCGCGGCGACACCGGCGCAGGCCCTGGCGGGCTTCGGGCTGGCCGGCCTTGGCGCGTCGGTCGTGGCGCCGATGGCGCTGGCGCTGATCGGGCGGCGGGTGGCGCCGGCGCAGCGCACGCGCGCCATCGCCGTGGCCTCGGTCACCGGGTTCATGGCGTTTCTGGTTGGGCCGAGCCTGATCGGGTTGCTGTCGGAAGCGGTCGGCCTGCGCTGGGCGCTGGGAGCCATCGCCTTGCCGGTGGCGCTGACGCCGCTGCTGCTGGCGGGGCTGCGCGAGCGGCGGCCGGCCGCGACCCGCCAGTCGGTGTAGCGGTCGTCGTTCAGGGGCGCGCCGCGGCGGGTGCATTCGGCGAGACGGGCTTTGGCGCTGGGCCGCCCTTCGTGGCGGCGGCGGGAGCCTCAATCGGTGTAGTGGTAGTCGTCCAGGATCGCGCCGCAGCGGATGCATTCGGCGAAGTACTTCTTCACGCAGCGCCGGCGTTCGTGGCGGCAGTCGGTCCAGATCCCCTGGGTCGCGAGGTTCCACGGATACCGGAGCCGGCGGGCGAGTTCGGCGCGCAGGCGGGTCATGCGGCGTCTCCGATGAAGTCGCCGCTGAAATCCTTGGGGATGTAGAGGATGTCGCGGCCGACCTCGCGGATGTCGCGGCGCCCGCACAGCGCCATGGAGGTTTCCAGCTCTTTCGAGATCACCCGCAGCGCCTCCGTCACGCCCTTCTGACCCATGGCGCCGAGGCCGTAGACGAAGGCGCGGCCGATATAGGTGCCGTGCGCGCCCATCGCCAGCGCCTTCAGCACGTCCTGGCCGGAGCGGATGCCGCCGTCCATATGCACCTCGATGCGGTCGCCGACGGCGTCGAGAATGCGCGGCAGCATCGCGATGGAGCTGAGCGCGCCGTCCAGCTGGCGGCCGCCATGGTTGCTGACGACGATCGCGTCGGCGCCCATCTCGGCGGCGCGGATTGCGTCCTCGGGATCGAGGATGCCCTTCAGGATCACCTTGCCGCCCCACATCTCCATCAGCTTGCCGACCTTCGTCCAGTCGAGCGCGGGGTCGAAGCGCTCGGCCGTCCAGGCGCTGAGGCTGGAGGGGTCGCCGACGCCGTCGGCGTGCCCGACGATGTTGCCGAAGCCGCGGCGCTTGGTGCCCAGCATCTCGAGCCCCCAGGCCCATTTGGTCATCAGGTTGGCGACCGTCCTGGGCGTCAGCTTGGGCGGCGCGCTGAGGCCGTTCTTGAGGTCCTTGTGGCGCTGGCCGAGGATCTGCAGATCGAGCGTGATGACCAGCGCCGAGCAGCCCGCCGCCCGCGCCCGTTCGATCAGCCGGCGCATGTAGTCGTCGTCGGTCATGGTGTAGACCTGGAACCAGAAGGGCCGGGCGGTGTGCTCGGCCACGTCCTCGATGCTGCAGATCGACATGGTGGACAGCGTGAAGGGCACGCCCCACGCCTCGGCCGCGCGGGCCGCCTTGATCTCGCCATCGGCGTGCTGCATGCCGGTCAGCCCCACGGGCGCCAGCGCCACGGGCATCGCCACGTCCTCTCCGATCATCGTGCTGGTCAGGCGCCTGTCGGTCATGTCGACCGCCACGCGCTGGCGCAGGCGAAGCTTGTCGAAGTCGCTCTCGTTCTCGCGGAAGGTCTGCTCTGTCCAGCTGCCGGACTGGGTGTAGTCGTAGAACATCTTCGGCACCCGCCGGCGGTAGATGCGGTGCAGGTCCTCGATCTCGGTGATGACGGGCATGGGCGGGCTCCGGGGCGGCTGAGCGTATCCTCTTAACGATCGCGGTGCCTCCGGACAATGCGGCGATGCCGGCCCTTGGGGGCTTTACTGGTTCGAAGTTGTACTATATAGTGCGAAGTAGAACTGGAATCGGGAGCACGAGACATGACCCTTTCACGACGCAAGATGCTGGCGCTGGTCGGCGGCGGCACGGTGCTGGCGGCCACGGGTTCGGCCGCGGCCTTCCTTTCCACCCGGACCCCGCATGCGGCGCTGGCGCCCTGGGATGCGGCGGGCGGCTATGCCGAGCCGCGGATGCGGGCGCTGAGCTACGCGGTGCTGGCGCCCAACCCGCATAACCGGCAGCCCTGGGAGGTAGCGCTGACGGGCAATGACACGGTCACCATCTGGCGCGACAAGGGCCGCGACCTGCCGGTGACCGACCCTTACGGGCGGCAGCTGACCATCGGCATGGGCTGTTTCCTGGAGATGATGGCCATCGCCGCGGCGCAGACGGGGCACGGCGTGGAGACGGATCTGTTTCCGCAGGGCGAGGCGGGGCCGGTTGCCGTGTGCCGGTTCGTTCCGGGGGCCGCGGCGCCGGACCCGCTTTTCGCGCATGTGATGATCCGCCGGTCGCACAAGGAAGGGTTCGAGGCGCGGCCGCTCGACGCAGGCGCGCTTGGCCCGCTGGCGCCCTTCGGCGAGGTGGCGACGGCGAGCGCGCGGGCGGAAGCGATCCGCGCCATCGCGTCAGACGCCTGGATGATCGAGGCGTCGACGCCCGACGCCTGGCAGGAAAGCATCGACCTGTTGCGCATCGGCAAGACCGAGATAAACGCCAGCCCCGACGGGATCGATGTGGGCGGGCCGTTCATGGAAAGCCTCGCGGCCGCAGGGCTGTTCACGCGCGAGGCGGCCTCCGATGTCACCAACCCCGGAACCCGGGCGAATATCGAGGCGACCGCGGACGCCATCGCCGGCGCGCCGGGCTTCGTTGTGCAGACGACGCCGGGCAATTCCCGCGCGGAGCAGATCGCGGCTGGCCGCGCCTGGCTGCGGCTGAACCTGACCACCGCGGGGATGGGTCTGGCGCTGCGCCCGGTGAGCCAGGCATTGCAGGAATACCCGGAGGTGGCCGGGCCCTACGAAGCGATCCACGATCTGTGCGCGCCCGAGGGCGGCACGGTTCAAATGGTCGGGTTGCTGGGATACGGTGCGCTGACGCCGCGCACGCCGCGCTGGCCACTGGAGGCACGGCTGACCGATGCAGGCAAAGGATCAGGCGCTGCTCTTTGAGGCGTTCAACGAGATCGGGATCATCGCGCAGCTGAGCCGCGCGATGTTCGAGGCGCGGCTGCCGCAGGGGATGATCCTGCCGCATTTCTCGGTGCTGAACCATCTGATCAGGGTGGAGGACGGGCGGACCCCCCTGGCCCTGGCGCGCGCCTTCCAGGTGCCGAAGACGACGATGACGCACACGCTGGCGGGGCTGGAGCGGCAGGGGCTGGTGGACATCCGGCCGCATCCGAAGGACGGACGCAGCAAGACGGTGTGGCTGACGGAGGCGGGCCGGCGGTTTCGCGACGCGGCGATCGCGGGGCTGGGCCCGGATCTGGCGGCGCTGGAGGGGGCGTTCGGCGCGGCGGAGGCGCAGGCCGTCCTGCCGGCGCTGCGCGCGCTGCGGCAGCGGCTGGACGCGATGCGGGACGTGTGAGCGGCGGGGCGGTTGCCCTTGCCGGGTGGCGGTTGCAGGGTGGCGGTTGCTCGGGGAGGCTTGCGCGGTAACCGGGCTTCGGGGCTTCGGGGCTTCGAAGCTCAGGGCTTCGCTGCCACTCTGCTACTCTGCCACACGGCATCTCTGGCTTCCTCGCTCACGACCCCCTGGCTTGAAGGCTCTAGCTGTATGGCTCCTGCGCGGGGGCCCTCGCCCGATGCGACGCGCCGCTACGGGCCCTCCGCCGTGTCCGTCCCGCTTCCCTCCGTCGTCCCGTGCACGCCGGCGGCGAGGCGGGCCACGAAGCTCAGGATCTCTTCGGCGGCCTTGCCCGTCTCCATCATCTGCACGATCGCCGAGCCGACGACGGCGCCGTCGGCGATCTGGGCCATGGCGCGGGCGCTTTCGGGGTCGCGGATGCCGAAGCCGACGACGATGGGCAGGTCCGTCTGCCGCTTGAGGCGCGCGATGTCGGGGGCGACGTCCTCGGCGCGGGGGGCGGCGGCGCCGGTGATGCCGGTGATCGAGACGTAGTAGAGAAAGCCGCTGGTGTTGCGCAGGACCGCCGGCAGGCGCGCGTCGTCGGTGGTGGGGGTGGCCAGGCGGATGAAGTCGAGCCCCGCGGCGCGGGCGGGCAGACAGAGCTCGGCGTCTTCCTCGGGGGGGAGGTCGACGACGATGAGCCCGTCGATCCCGGCGGCCTTCGCCTCGACCAGAAAGCGCGCGGTGCCGCGATTGTGGATGGGGTTGTAGTAGCCCATGAGCACGATGGGGGTCGTGTCGTCGCCTTCGCGGAAGGCGCGGGCGATGGCGAGGGTCTTGTCCAGCGTCTGGCCGCCGGCGAGGGCCCGCTGGCCGGCGAGCTGGATGGTCGGGCCGTCGGCCATGGGATCGGTGAAGGGCAGGCCCAGCTCGATGATGTCGACGCCCGCCGCGGGCAGGCCGCGGACCACCTCCAGCGACGTGTCGAGGTCGGGGTCGCCGGCCATGACATAGGCGACGAAGGCGCGGCTGCCGCTGGCACGGAGCCGGGCGAAAGTGGCGTCGATACGGGTCATGAGCGGCCTTTCGAGCGGTGCGGAGGTGGAACGGCGAGGCGGGGCGGCGCAGCTAGCGCGGAGCGGGCGTGGCAGGGCAGGTGAGGTTGGCAGGCGGGGAGCGTGTGCGGAGCAAGCGTGGCCGGGCAGGCGAGATTGGCGGGCGTGGCGGGGCGGGTCGGCGAAGGAGCTGAAGCGACCGGGCGAAGACGGTCTGGCGGAGCGGTGTGGGCGTAGCGATCGGAGTTGCGTTCACGTGCGGAGGTGGCCGGCGGGGCGGGGCAAGCGGAAGGGGGCATGCGCCATGACGCGGGCAAACGCAACCGGGGCTGGAAGGCGGCGCGGGGCGTGCCTATATCGCGGTCCATGAATTATGTGCTCGCCATCCTGCTGCCGCCGCTCTCCATCGCCCTGACCGGGCGGGTGATCCTGGCCGTTACCGTGTTCGTCGTGTGGATCTTCGCGATCCTCTTCAGCGGCGGTCTCGGGCATCCGGCCTTCGTGATCCTGGCGTGGTTCCTGATCCACCAGGCGCGGGCCGACCGGCGGCACCGGGAGCTGATGCGGGCGGAGCGCTATCGCGACGAGTGAGGGAGGGTGGACCCCTGCCTGACGGGAGGCACGCGAGGGGCCCATGGCGCGGCGGCGCCCGGACCGCCCCACCCGCCCGCCCATGGCGGCCCGGGCGCCGCCGCCCCACAGCCGCCTGCGCCCTGACGCCACCATGCCGATGCCGGCCCGCTGACGGCGCCGCATCGCAGGTGCCCTCCCCCCTGACGCCGCTATGCCGATGCTGGCGGCTCACGCCATCAAGCTGATGCTTGCTCCCTGACGCTACTATCATCTTGCTGGACAACTCATGCCGGCCCGCCGACGCCATCGAGCCGACGCCGCCGCGCTGCCTCTCGACTGCGGACGCGCACCGCCGGTCTGCCGCCTTCCCCCTGTCGCCGCTCTCGCCGCGCCCGACGCCCGCGCCCGACCTTGTGCCCCGCTTCCCCCGGCCCTAGAACGCCCCCGTCGCGGGAGAGGGCAGGGCCATGGGTTTCAAGATGGGTATCGTCGGGCTGCCGAACGTCGGCAAGTCGACGCTTTTCAACGCGCTGACGCGGACCGCCGCGGCGCAGGCGGCGAACTTTCCCTTCTGCACCATCGAGCCGAACGTGGGCGAGGTGGCCGTGCCCGATCCGCGGCTCGACAGGCTGGCGGCGATCGCGGCCTCCAAGCAGATCGTGCCGACACGGATGACGTTCGTCGACATCGCGGGGCTAGTGAAGGGCGCCAGCCGCGGCGAGGGCCTCGGCAACCAGTTCCTCGCCAACATCCGCGAGACCGATGCCATCGCCCATGTGCTGCGCTGCTTCGAGGGCGGCGACGTGACCCATGTGGAGAACCGGGTGGACCCGGTCGCCGATGCGCAGACCATCGAGACCGAGCTGATGCTGGCCGACCTTGACAGCGCCGAGAAGCGGCTGGCGGGGCTGAGCCGCAAGGTGCGCGGCGGCGACAAGGAGGCGGTGCAGCAGGAGCGCCTGCTGAAGGACGCCATCGCCGCGCTGTCAGACGGGCGCCCGGCCCGGACGGTCGAGGTGGCGCCGGACGACGCGCGCGCCTGGCGGCTCCTGCAGATGCTGACCGCGAAGCCGGTGCTCTATGTCTGCAACGTCGAGGAGGCCGCGGCAGCCACCGGCAACGCGCTGTCCGCCCGCGTGGCCGAGATGGCGGCGGCGGAAGGGGCCGCGCATGTGGTGATCTCGGCCGCCATCGAGGAGGAGATCGCGCAGCTCGCCGGCGAGGAGGCCGAGATGTTCCTGGCCGATCTGGGCCTGGAGGAGCCGGGGCTCGACCGGCTGATCCGCGCGGGCTACGACCTGCTGCAGCTTGAGACCTACTTCACCGTGGGGCCGAAGGAGGCGCGGGCCTGGACCGTGCCGCGCGGCACCCGCGCGCCGCAGGCCGCCGGTGTGATCCACGGCGATTTCGAGCGTGGCTTCATCCGCGCCGAGACAATCGCCTACGACGATTACGTGGGCCTCGGCGGCGAGCAGCCGGCGAAGGAGGCGGGCAAGATGCGCATCGAGGGCAAGGCCTACACGGTGGCCGATGGCGACGTGCTGCATTTCCTTTTCAATGCCTGAGGGCGCCGGGCGGGCGCGGTGACCGAAGGCGGGGGCTTCGCGGCGCGTCGGCGAAGCCTTCATGCCCGGGCCGCGCTGCTGTTGCCGGGGTTCCTGGTGGCGGCGGTGATCGGCATCGCCGCGCAGTTCCTCTCGGAACATTACGGCGCGCCGGCGATGCTGATGGCGCTGCTTCTGGGCATCGCGTTCCATTTCCTGGCCGAAGAAGGGCGCTGCGGCCCCGGCATCCAGATGACGGCGAAGACGGTGCTGCGGATCGGCGTGGCGCTTCTGGGCGCGCGGATCAGCGTGGACCTTCTGATCGGGCTGGGCGCGCCGCTGATCGCGCTGGTGGTCGCGGGCGTGGTCGCCACCATCCTCTTCGGGCTGGCCGGCGCGCGGCTTCTGGGCCGCGGCTGGCGCTTCGCGCTGCTGACGGGCGGCGCCGTGGCGATCTGCGGGGCCTCTGCGGCGATGGCCATCGCGGCGGTGCTGCCGCGCAACGAGAAGTCGGAGAACAACCTGGTGTTCACGGTGCTTGGCGTCACGGTCCTGAGCACGGCGGCGATGGTGGCCTATCCGGTGCTGACCCAGGCGGCGGGGCTGGGGCGGTTGCAGACGGGCGTGTTCCTGGGCGCCACGATCCATGACGTGGCGCAGGTGGTGGGCGCTGGCTTTTCCATCTCGAACGAGACGGGCGAGACCGCGACGCTGGTGAAGCTGATCCGGGTGACGATGCTGGCGCCTGTGGTGCTGGTCTTCTCGCTGGCGATCCGGCGCTGGGGGCCGGATCTGGAGGGCGGTGCGGCGGGCGCCGGGCGGCCGCCGTTGATCCCCGGCTTCGTGGTGGCCTTCCTGGTGCTGGCGGGGGCCAATTCGCTGGGGTTCGTGCCGGGGCTGGTGGCGGGCATCCTGAGCGATCTCAGCCGCTGGGCGCTGCTCATCGCCATCGCGGCGGTGGGGATGAAGACCGATCTGCGGACGATGATGGGGGTCGGCGGGCAGGCGATCGCGCTGATCGTCGCCGAGACGGTGTTTCTGGCGGGGTTCATCCTGATCGGGCTGGCGTTGCTGACCTGAGCGCCCGGATATGGCGCGGAGGGCCGGCTTGGTGCTAGACCGGTGCCGACCGCACGATGCTTTGGGGGGGCGCGCATGGCCGAGTTGCTGGAACTGGAGGATGCGCGCTGGCGCGTGGCGATCGTGCCGGCGCTTGGCGGCGGGATCGCCCTGGCCGAGGCGAAGGCGGGGGGTGGCGCTGTGCCCGTGCTGCGGCCCTGGGCCGGGCCGGAGGGCGGGGTGCTGGCCATGGGCTGCAACCTTCTGGTGCCGTTCTCGAACCGCATCTCGGGCGGCGGGTTCACCCATGACGGCGAGTTCCACGCTTTGGAGCCGAACATGGAGGGCGAGCCCTACCCGATCCACGGCGACGGCTTCTTCGCCGTCTGGGAGGAGGTGCGCGCCACCGAGACGCTGGTGCGCCTGCGCCATGCCGGGAGGATGGGCGATTTCGAGTATGACGCGGCGGTCGTCTACGAGCTCGGCGAGGCAGGCCTGAGCGCCACGCTGGAGATCGTCAACCGCGGCGCGGCGCTGCCCTTCGGCGGCGGCTTCCATCCGTGGTTTCCGCGGTCGGCCGGGACGCGGCTGACGTTTCAGGCCGAGGCGCTGTGGGAGGAGCACGAGGATCACCTGCCGCGCGAGCTGGTCGCCATCGACACGCGTCCGGAGTGGGATTTCCGCCAAGGCGCGCCCCTGCCGGAGGGGTTCATCAACAACGCCTTTCCCGGCTGGGACGGCACGGCGCGGATCGCGCAGCCCGCGCAGGGCATCGAGGTGACGGTGACGGGCGGCCCGGAGCTGACCCTCGGGCATGTCTACTCACCGGAAAAGGACGCGGACTTCTTCTGTTTCGAGCCGGTCAGCCACGCGGTGGATGCGCACAACGCCGAAGGCCAGCCGGGGCTGGCGGTGCTGGCCCCGGGCGAGCGGCTGAGCCTGCGCATGGGGCTTGCCTGGCGGCCACTGGACGCCGCGTGATGGACCTCGAGGCGCGGTGCATAGACCTTGTCGTCGATCTGGGGCTGGCGACGCGTGCGGAGGTGCGGCGCGTGGTGCCGCTGACCGGCGGCGTCTCGTCGGACATCGCGCGGGTGGACCTGCCGGCGCGGCGGATCGTGGTCAAGTTCGCGCTCGACAAGCTGAAGGTCAAGGAAGACTGGTTTGCGCCGGTCGACCGCAACCTGTCGGAATACGAGTGGATCCGGGCCGCGGCGCGGGTGGATGCGGGCGCGGTGCCAAGCCCCATCGCCCGCAGCCCGGCCCTGAACGGCTTTGCGATGGATTTCCTGGAAGGCGAGGGGGTCTACCTCTGGAAGGCCGCGCTGCTGGACGGGCGGGTCGAGCCCGAGGTGGCGCGCGCCGTCGGCGACGTTCTGGGACGGTTCCACGCGGCGGGAGCGCGGGAGGAATTCGATCCGGGCTTCTTCGACAACCACGACGATTTCCATGCGCTGCGGCTCGAGCCCTATCTGCTTTTCACGGCGGGCAAGTATCCGGCATTGAAGGACCGGCTGCACGGCCTGGCGGAGGCTCTCTATGCGGCCGATACGACGCTGATCCATGGCGATGTCAGCCCAAAGAATATCATGGTGCAGAATGGCCAGCCCGTCTTCGTCGACGCGGAAACCGCGACCATGGGCGACCCTGTCTTCGACGTGGCGTTCTGCATGAACCATCTGGTGATGAAAGCGGTGCATTTCGGCGCCCGGGCGCCGGAGTATCTGGGCCTCGCGCGGGCATTCTGGGCGGCCTACGCGGCCCGGGTCGACTGGGAGCCCGCGGCGGCGGTCGAGACGCGGCTGATGGCGCTTCTGCCGGCGCTGATGCTGGCGCGGGTCGATGGCAAGTCGCCGCTGGAATACTTCACTGCAGAGGGGAACGACTTCGTGCGCGGTTTGACGCCGCCGCTGATCCTGCGGCCGCAGCCGGGGCTCGAGGCGTTCCTCGGCCACGTGGCGGGCGAGATCGCGGCGCGATGAGCGACGATGCGATCGCCGCCGTCCGCGGCCGCAGGGTGTGGGACAGCCGCGGCCACCCCACGGTGGAGGTCGAGGTGACCACGGCGGGCGGGGCGTGGGGCCGCGCCATGGCGCCCGCCGGGGCCTCTCGCGGGACCCGCGAGGCGGTGGACCTGCGCGACGGTGGCGAGGCCCTGCGCGGCCTCGGCGTGGGCCGGGCGTTGGAGGGGATCGCCACGCGGATCGCCCCGGCGCTGGTCGGGCTTTCGGCGGGCGACCAGGCGGGGGCCGACGCGGCGATCCTGGCGCTCGATCCCTCGCCCCTGAAGGCAGCACTTGGCGGCAACGCCACCGTGGCCGCCTCGCTGGCGGTGCTGCATGCCGGGGCGGCGGCGGCGAACCTGCCGCTTTGGGCGCATGTGGCAGCCCTTTACGGAACCGCGCCCAGCCTGCCCCTGCCGGAGGTGCAGATCTTCGGCGGCGGCGCCCATGCCGGCCGCCGCGTCGACATCCAGGACTTCATGGTGATGGTGCCGGGCGCGGCCAGCTTCGACGAGGCGATGGAGGTAACGAGCGCCATCTACTTCGCCGCCGGCGACATCCTGAAGGCGCGGGGGCGGCTGGCCGGCGTTGCCGACGAGGGCGGCTGGTGGCCGGCATTCGACAGCAACGAGGCGGCGCTGGAAACGCTGGTGCAGGCCATCGAGGCGGCCGGCGAGGTGCCGGGCGAGCGCGTGGTGATCTCGCTCGACGTCGCGGCCTCGGAATTCGGCGCGTACGGCCGCTACCGCCTGGCGCTAGAGGATCGCGCGCTCGACAGCGACGGCATGATCCGGCTGCTGGAGGGCTGGCTCGACCGCTATCCCATCGTCTCGGTCGAGGACCCGCTGGGCGAGGACGACATGGCGGGCCTGCGGGCCTTCACTGCGGCCTTCGGCGACCGCGTGCAGATCATCGGCGACGATGCGCTGGTGACCGATGCCGCGCTGGTGCGCGAGGCGACGGATGGCGGCTGGTGCAACGCGGTGCTGATCAAGGTCAACCAGGCGGGCACCGTGAGCGAGGGGATCGCGGCGTTCCGGGCGGCCGCCGAGGCGCCGGGCTGGCGCAGCGTGGTCTCCGCCCGGTCGGGCGAGACGGAGGACGTGAGCATCGCCCATCTGGCGGTGGGCCTTGGCGCCGGGCAGCTGAAGGTCGGCTCGTTCAGCCGGTCGGAACGGATGGCCAAGTGGAACGAGTGCCTGCGCATCGCCGAGGCGCCGGGGGCGGGGGCCTTCGCGGGCGGCGCGCCGCTGGCCGATACGTGGTGGGGCCGGGCGCGCCGTTCCTGAGGGCAGAGGCGCCGATGGCGGTCTGCGCGGCGGCGCTTGGGCCGGGCTTGCCCTTGCATTGGCGCGCGGCGTGCCGTTCGATGCCGAAAGGGTCGGCTGCCGGGGGATCGCGCCATCGCATTTCGATATCAGGATCATGACGCGACCGCACTGGCGGCGATGGTGGCCAGCCGCGAGGCGACGCCCGAGGCGCTGCTGGAGGCGGCGCTGGCGCGGGTGGCCGAGGTCAACGGCGCGCTGAACGCCGTGGTGCTGCCACAGGAGGCGGTGGCGCGGGGGATGATCGCGGATGGCTTGCCGCAGGGGCCGCTGACCGGCGTGCCGTTCCTGCTGAAGGACGTGGGCGCCGAGGCGGTGGACTTTCCGGCCCATAGCGGATCGCGGCTGCATGCCGGCGAGCGCTACGAGCGCGACAGCTACATCTATGCCCGCCTGGCCGCCGCGGGGCTGGTGAGCTTTGCGCGCACCACCTCGCCGGAGGGCGCCATCGGGCCGGTCACGGAAGCGGCCGTCTATGGCGGGCCGACCCGCAACCCGTGGGATCTGACGCGCTCGCCCGGCGGATCCTCGGGCGGGGCGGGTGCCGCGGTGGCGGCGGGGATCGTGCCGGCGGCGCATGGCTCGGACGGCGGCGGCTCGATCCGCATTCCGGCCTCGTGCTGCGGGCTGGTGGGCTTCAAGGCCAGCCGCGCGCGTCTGCCCGACGGCCCCTATGCCGGCGAGGGCTGGGGCGGCATGGCGATCGACGGCTACCTGACCCGGAGCCTGCGGGACACCGCCCTGCTGATGGACGCGACCATGGGCCATTCGCCCGGCGCCCCCTATTGCGCGCCCCCCATGGCAGGCACCCACCTGGAGGCGATGCAGCGGCCGCCGGGCTGCCTGCGCGTGGCGGTGTGCGACACCACGCTGACGGGCGGGGCGGTGGCGCCCGAGTGCCGCGACGCGGTGGAGGCGGTCGCGAAGCTGCTGGATGCGATGGGGCACGAGGTGGTGGCCGCGCGCCCCGGCCCGGACGAAGGCGTGGACACCGAGGCGATGATGGCCGCGTGGACCCGGATCGTCGCCTGCGGCACGGCGCTGGCGGTGGACAAGGCGGTCGCGGCCAGAGGCCAGCCCCTGGGCGAGGACGAGGTGGAGGGCGTCACCCGTGGGGCGATGGAATATGCACGGCGGCTGAGCGGCGCCGACTATCTGGAAGCGATCGGGCAGGTGCACCGCTATGGCCGGCAGATGGCCGCGTGGTTCGCCGGCTGGGACGTGCTGCTGACCCCGACGCTGGCGGAGCCGCCGGCGAAGATCGGGCGCTTCACCCACGACCGGGAGGATTTCGAGGCCTACCGGATGGGGCCGGGGGGCGTGTTCGAGTATTCGCCCTTCACGGCGGCGTTCAATGCCACGGGGCAGCCGGCGATCTCGTTGCCGCTTTACTGGTCGGGCGACGGCCTGCCCATCGGCGTGCAGCTTGCGGCGCCCTTCGGCCACGACGAGCGGCTGATCGCGCTTTCGGCGGCGCTGGAGCTGGCGCAACCCTGGTTCGACAGGCGCCCGCCGCCGGTGCCCGCCCGCTTCGATGCCTGACGGCCGGTCTGCCATGCCGGGGCCGCGGGCCATGGCCGCCGCGCCCGAAGCCGTGCAGATCGCCGTGGAGGCGCGGCGGGTGGCCAAGGTCTTCGGCCGGGGCGAGGCTGCAATGCGGGCGCTCGACGACGTGGACGTAGCCATCCGACGCGGCGAGTTCTTCACGCTGCTGGGGCCGTCCGGCTGCGGCAAGACCACGCTTCTGCGGCTGATCGCGGGGTTCGAGACGCCGACCGGCGGCGCGATCTGGCTCGACGGTCAGGACATCACCGCCGATCCGCCCAACCGGCGGCCGGTGAACACGGTCTTCCAGTCCTACGCGCTTTTCCCGCATCTGAGCGTGCTGGAGAACATCGCCTTCGGGCTGCTGATGCTGGGCCGCAAGCGCCGCGAGGCCGAGGCGCGGGCGCATGAGATGCTGGCGCTGGTGCGGATGGAGGAGTTCGCGGCGCGGCCGGTCTCGCAGCTTTCGGGCGGCCAGCAGCAGCGCGTGGCGCTGGCCCGCGCGCTGGCGCCCCAGCCGAAGGTGCTGCTGCTCGACGAGCCGCTCTCGGCGCTGGACCTGAAGCTGCGCAAGCAGATGCAGCGCGAGCTGAAGCGGCTGCAGACCGAGACCGGCATCACCTTCGTCTTCGTCACCCACGACCAGGAGGAGGCGCTGACCATGTCCGACCGCATCGGCGTGATGTCGGGCGGGCGGATCCTGCAGATCGGCAGCCCGCGCGAGGTCTATACCCAGCCGGCGAACCGTTTCGTGGCCGGGTTCATCGGCGAGACGAACTTCCTGACGGGCCATGTGGCGGGGCAGGTGGACGGGATGACGCAGGTGGCGCTGGCGGGCGGCGAGATACTCGTGGCGGGGCGGCCGCCGGCCGGACACGGCGCGGTGACGGTGGCCGTCCGGCCCGAGGACGTGCGGCTGGGCACCGGCGGGCTGCCCGCCATCGTGGCGGCGACCGTCTATTCCGGCACGGACACCCACTGCCACCTGCGGCTGCAGGACGGCGCGGAGCTGATCGCGCGGCTGGCCGGCGGGCGCAACGTGGGGCCGGTTCCCGAGGTCGGCGCCTCGGTGCGCGCCGGCTTCTCGCCCGGGGCCGCCCGGATGCTGGAGGATTAGGGCGTGGTTGCCGCAGGGCCCGGCGCCGCAGGGGCAACGGCCCCCGGAACGGCTGAAGCCGCCGCCGACGGGCGGCGGGTGCGGGCGAACTGGCTGCTCTCGACCCCGGCGCTGATCCTGCTGGTCTGCGGGGCGGCGGGGCCGCTCTTGATCGTGCTGATCTACAGCTTCCTGGAGCCGGGCGACTATTCCGGCGTCGAATGGCGCTTCACCACCGATGCCTGGCGCGGCATCTTCTACAGCCGCGATATCTTCACCGAGGAATGGGGGCTGGCCGACGCGCATCTCTCGATCTTCTGGCGGTCCGTGAAGCTCTCGCTGCTGACGACGCTGATCTGCATCGCCCTCGGTTTTCCCACCGCCTACTTCATCGCCACGCGGCCGCGCGACCGGCGGGCGCTGTGGCTGTTCCTGATCACGATCCCCTTCTGGACGAACCTGCTGATCCGCACCTTCGCGATCATGGAGGTGCTGCGAAACCAGGGGATCGTGAACACCGTCCTGCTTTCGATGGGCGTGATCGAGACGCCGATCCAGATCCTCTATACCGAGGGCGCGGTGCTGATCGGGATGGCCTACGTGTATCTGCCGCTGATGGTGCTGCCGCTCTACGCCGCCATCGACCGGGTGGACTTCAGGCTGGCGGAGGCGGGATACGACCTTTACGCGAGCCGCCTTCAGGTGCTGCGGCGGATCATCCTGCCGCTGGTGCGCCCAGGGCTGATCGCGGGCTCCATCCTCGTCTTCGTGCCCTCGCTCGGCGCCTACGTCACGCCAAGGGTGCTGGGCGGCGGCAAGAACATGATGATCGGCAACTTCATCGAGCTGCAGTTCGGGCAGGGGCGCAACTGGCCCTTGGGCGCGGCGCTGTCGATGCTGTTGCTCATCGTGGTGATGGGGGCGCTGCTGGTCTACGTGCGCGCCTCTGGCGGGGCGAAGCGTGGCTAGCCGCCCCTTCTCCGTCACGCGCCTGCCCGGCTTCGCCGCCGTGGCGATGGCGACCTTCGCGATGCTCTACGCGCCCATCGTGACGCTGGTGATCTATTCGTTCAACGGGTCCGAGAGCATCGCGGTGTGGGGCGGGTTTTCTTGGCAATGGTACGCCATCGCCTGGGAGAACGAGGCCGTGCAGGAGGCGACGCTGCGCAGCCTGGTGCTGGCCACCTGCGCCGCCGGGATCGCGACGCTGGTAGCGACCATGGCGGCGCTCGGCACCACGCGGACGGACAGGTTCCGCGGCCAGACCTTCATCTATGTGATGGTCAACCAGCCGCTGATGGTGCCCGAGATCGTCACCGCCGTGGCGCTGCTGATCCTGTTCGCGGGCGTCAAGGTGGCCACCGGCTATACCGGGCTTGGCTACCTTATCCTGGCCCATGCGGCCTTCTGCGTGCCCTTCGCCTATCTGCCGATCAAGGCGCGGCTCGATGCGATGGACCTGTCGCTGGAGGTGGCGGCGGCCGACCTCTACGCGACGCGCTGGCAGGCCTTCCGCCGGATCACCCTGCCGCTGATGGCGCCGGGGATCGTGGCGGGCGGTATGCTGGCCTTCATCATCTCGCTCGACGACGTGATCATCACCGAGTTCGTGAAATCCGCCGGGCAGGATACGTTGCCCACCTACATGCTGGGCCAGCTGCGCCGCGGGGTCACGCCCGAGGTCAACGCGATCTCGACGGCGCTTCTGGCCCTGACCATCGTGCTGCTGACCGCCTTCTTCCTGCTGACACGCAAACGCGACTGACCCCGAAAGGATTACCCATGCGCCACGCTCTTCCGCTGCTTCTGATCCTGCCCGCCGCCGCCGGCGCGCAGGAGCTGAACATTTACAACTGGGGCAACTACACCAGCCCCGAGCTGATCGAGAAGTTCGAGGCCGAGACCGGCATCGACGTGACGATCACCGATTACGACAGCAACACCACCGCGCTGACCAAGATCGAGGCGGGGGGCCACGGCTTCGACATCGTGGTGCCGACCCACAGCTACATGCCGATCTACCTCGAGAAGGGCCTGCTGCTGGATGCTGGCGTCAGCGAGATGGCGAACTTCGGCAACATGGCCGCGCGGTGGCAGGACGTCGACTGGGACCCGGGCCGCCGCTATTCGGTGCCGTGGCAATGGGGCACGACGGGCGTGGCGGTCAACACCGCCGCCTATTCCGGCGATGTGAATACCAGCGCGATCTGGATGGACCCGCCCGAGGAACTCGTGGGCAAGGTCAACGTGGTGCCCGAGATGCAGGACGTGATCAGCCTGGCGCTGATGTACGTCGGCGGGGAGCCGTGCACCACCGACAAGGCGATGCTGATGAAGGCGCGCGATGCGCTGGTGGCGGCCAAGCCCAAGTGGATGAGCATGGATTACGGGATGACCGAGAAGCTCTCCAACGACGACGTGATGGCCAGCGTCAACTGGAACGGCTCGACCTTCCGGGCACGGCTGAACAATCCCGAGGTGGTCTATGGCTATCCGAAGGAAGGCTACATCGTGTGGATGGACAGCGCCGCGATCCTGGCCGATGCGCAGAACGTCGACGAGGCGAAGACCTTCCTCAACTTCATCATGGAGCCCGAGAACGCCGCTATGATCAGCGCGTTCGCACGCTATGCCAACGGCATCGACGGGTCCGCGGCCTTCATGCCGGAAGACATGCAGGACGCGCCCGAGATCGTCGTGCCCGAGGAACTGGCGGATGCCGGGAAGTTCAGCCCCGCCTGTTCCGATGAGGCGCAGGAGTTCTACACGGCGATCTGGACGGAGCTGCAGAAGTAGGCTGGCCGCCGGTGGGGGGGGCGGGGGTGGCGCCGCCGTTCCCCTTGCCCCGGCCCGGTGGAAGGCGGAATGAGCTCTGACCTTTGGGGGGCCGGGGCGATGCCTCGCCGAAGCGCGCAAACCTTGTCCGTGGCCCGCGCTATGGCCCCTGGCATCAGCCGCCCTCGAAGCCCGCGAGCACGTTGACGGTGTTGAGGCCCACCGCCTCGATCGCATAGCCGCCTTCGAGGCAGAAGAGCGTCGGCAGGCCGGCGCGGGCGATCCGCGCGCCCGTCTCGGTGAAGTTGGCCGAGGTCAGCTTGAAGAAGCTGATCGGGTCGTCCTGGAACGCATCGACGCCGAGCGAGACCACCAGCGCCTCCGCCCCGAAGCCTGCGATCGGGCCAGGGCATGGTCGAGCGCCGCGCTCCACGGGCCGCGGCCGGTGCCGGGGCATCGGATAGTTGGCCGTGGCGTCCTCGCCCTCGCCAGCGCCGGTCTCGTCGGCGTGGCCGAGAAAGAAGGGGAACGCGTCCATCGGGTCGCCGTGCAGCGAGGCGAAGAAGACGTCGCCCCGCTTCCAGAAGATGTCCTGCGTGCCGTTGCCGTGGTGGAAGTCGATGTCGAGTACGGCGACACGGGCCGCGCCGCCGTCGCGAAACATCTGTGCGGCGATGGCGGCGTTGTTGAGGAAGCAGTAGCCGCCATACATGTCGCGCGCCGCGTGGTGCCCGGGCGGGCGGCAGAGCGCGAAGGCCGCCCGCGCCCCGCCAGCGACGTGGCGCTGCGCCGCCTGGGCGCTGGCGACCGAAGAGAGCGCCGCGGCCCAGGTGCCGGCGGTCATCGCCGTTTCGGAGGCCAGCGCGTAGTGCCCCACCCGGCCGTCGATGTTGCGCGGCGGGCGGGCCTGCTGCATCCGCCGGGCGGGAAAGCTGGCGGCGATGATCTCTCCGGCGAAGCCTTCGGCGACCCAGTCGTGCCATGCGGTTTCGAGGAATTGCAGGAACCCCGCATCGTGCACTGCGCGGACCGGCGCAGTATCGGGCGGCGGCGGGGGCAGGGGGGCGGGAAAGCCCCGGGCGGCGAGCTCGCGCAGGATGTACTCCACCCGCGACGGCCGCTCGAAGGGCGTGACGAACTGGCCGCCGCAAAGCTCGGCCTGCGGGAAATGCAGGCGATGGTCCTCGCTGAAGAAGGTCTGCATCGCGGCGCCTCAGACCCTGATGCCGAACGCGGCGACGGGGGGCGCGACCTGCGCCCGCGGCGGCCGGCGGACCCGGCGGACCCTGCGGCCGCAGGTTGCCGGCGCCGAAGGGGCTGCCGCCTGATCACCCACGGCGAACACCGTCTTGTCGGAGCTTGGCGGTGGACGCATGCTTCCGCGGCCGCTCATGGAGCAGCGAGCGGTTTGCTTCCAGAAGGTGGTCCTGGGCACGAACGGGTCACGCGCCAGCGCTTCGGGCGGCCAGGAAGCCGGCCGTGGCGGCGAGGGCGCCGCGGGCCGCAGCCAGATCGGCATGATAGCCGAGAAAGCCGTGCAGGACGCCGGGCCAGACATGCAGCTCTACCGGTGCGCCGGAGTTCGCGAGGGCCTCGTGGAGCCACAGGCTGTCGTCCAGCAGCGGGTCGAGCCCGGCGGCCTGGATCTGGACCGGTGGTAGATCGTGCATCTTCGCGGCAGCCAGATCCGGCCCCGGAGCGGGCGTTCCGGGCGGCATCAGCATCGACCAGAAAAGCGCCATCTTTTCGGACGACAGCCCAAAGGCGCCGGAGCCGAAGCGCCGGTGGCTGGGCGTGTCCGTCAGGCGCCGGAAGCAACCGTAGTAGAGAACCAGCGCCGAGACGGGCAGGGGCGTGCCGGCATCGCGGGCGGCGAGGCAGGCGGCAAGGGCCAGATGCGCACCTGCACTGTCACCGGCCAGAACGACGGGGCCGCCATGGGCCTGCGCGACCGCCCGGATCGCCGCGAGCGCATCCTCGAGCGGGGCGGGATGGGGATGCTCCGGCGCCTGGCGCACATGCGGGGCCTCTACCCGCCGCCCGGTCGCCTGCGCCAGACCCGCGAAGAGCGCGCGCGTGGAGCGCAGGTTGCCAACGGCCCACCCGCCCCCGTGCAGATGCAGGATCGGCGCCCCGGTGGCCCCGGCCGGGGTGAAGACGTGATGTTCGAGCGATCCGCCTGCACCCTCGATCCGGGTTTCCTCGACGCTGACGCCCGGGGGCAAGGGCGCCTCGTTCCATTCGGCCTTCGACATGCGGGCGTGGTGGCGCATCGCTTCGAGATCGAAGCCTTCGAGCTTGGGAAGGCGGCGGGCGATGGCGGCCATCTCAGGGTCCATCTGCGCCTCGGCGGTGCCGATCCCGGCTTCGTCGGCTGTCGTCATGCAAGGATGATCCCACTGGCTTTGCGCCCGCATCGTCAGGCAAAGCGCGGGCAGGTTCAACGCCTCCCGCCACAAAAGACAACTGCCGCCCCGGGGGGCGGCAGCATCTGCGGAAATCGTTCCGGTGGCGATCAGGCTGCGGCGGCGTTGATCCCGCCGGTCGCGAGGTCGGTCATGTGCCGATCGCCGTCATAGGTGTTGTCGAGGCACTTCTCGAGCACGGCGGCATCCTCTTCAAGGCCGAGGCGCTTGGCGAAGGCCAGCACGCAGCCGTAGCCCGCGATCGCGTAGTGTGTCATGCGCTGGTACTGGGTGATGATCATCGCGTCGCGCACGTCGTCGTCGCCGAAGTCCTCGTCGAGCGCATGGGCGTGGGCCTCTTTCACAAGACCTTCCATGCCCTTGCAGAACTCGCCTTCCGGATCGGCGTCGTGGCCCTTCACGAGCTTCGACACCTGGGTCATGCCCTCTTCGATCCCGTCCGCGCCGGACTTCAGCGCAGATTTCAGATCCGCGTTGCCGGCGATCTCGGCCAGCTTCGTGGTAACCTTGTGCGATTGCTTGCAGGCACTGTAGATGTCTTGCAGTTGATCGACATAGACGTCCTTGAGCGTGTTCATAGCCATTATGTGGGCTCCTTCTCGGCAAGTTGGATATTTCATCCGGACAACCCGAATATGGCCTGCGTGTTCCGTAAAAGTGCCTGATCTCGGCCGACCCCGATCAGCGGCCGGTCTGCGGCGTACTCGACTTTCCCACGGGCAGAACACGTTCCCCGCGAATGCTGTGGAACAAGGGCGGTTGTTGCACGTTCGAACGCAGAGGGTTTCACAGACCTTTGATTGCAATTGCAAATGGGTCGCAGGCGTGGGCGGCGCCCGTGAGACGCCGACGGCCCCGCAACGAAGGAGAACGCGCAATGACGATGTCCACTCAAGATCCCCCGATGGGAACGACCGGAACCGCAGGCCGGCAGGATGCGGGCGAAAAGGCCCGCACCGAAGCCTCCCGCGCCGCGCAGGACCTGCGCGGCAAGGCAGAAGACACGGCACGCACCGCTGCCGGCGAGGCCCGCAACCAGGCGGAGGGTGCTAAGGACAGGGTGGCCAGCGAAGTCTCCAGCGTCGCCTCCGCCTTCCGCAAGGCCGCCGACGAGATGCGTGACGGATCTCCGCAGGAGCGTACGATGGGGCAGATCGCGAGCGGTCTAGCCGATGCATCCGAGGCCCTGCAGGCGAAGGATCTGGGCGACCTGACCCGCGACCTCGGCGATTTCGCCCGTCGCAACCCGGCCGTGTTCCTTGGCGGTGCAGCGCTCGTAGGCTTCGCCGCGACGCGCTTCATGAAAGCCTCGCAGGCACCTTCCGGCCGCGACGAACCCACATCTTACGGAAGCGGCAGTGGGTATCAGCCGGGTGGCTATTCGACCGGGACGACGACCGGCGCCACCACCGGAACGACGACCGGCGCCAGTGCCGGCTCGACGGGCGGTTACGGCGGAACGTCAGCGACCGACCCCTATCCTTCCCCGGCCGTCTCTACCCGCACCTCCGGAGCACAGGCGGCGCCCATGACGTCCCCGGCCGCGCCACAGACGACCACGACGCAGAAAGGTTATTGAAGATGGCCGAGTACCAGACGAACCCGGCGCGCAGCACGCCCAACCTGCTGACCGACGCCCTGTCGCATATCAGCTCGTTGATGCGCAAGGAGGTCGACCTTGCCCGTAGCGAGGTTAACCAGAACATCAGCCGGGCGGTTACGGCCATCGGCCTGATCGTTGGTGCCGTCGTCATTGCCCTGACCGCTCTGAACGTGCTCGCGGCCGCACTCGTTGCCGCCCTCGTCGAGCTTGGCATCGACGATGGGTGGTCGGCACTGATCGTGGGTGCCCTGTTCGCCGTGATCGCCTTCATGCTGGTCTCGAAGGGCGTCAAGGATTTGAAACTTTCCAGCATTGCGCCGACGCGCGCCGCCGACAACGTGCAGCGCGACGTCGCGACCATCCGGGAGAAAACGAATGTCTAGCACTCAGACACCTGACGAAATCGAACGCGACATCGCGCATGAGCGCGCCGCACTGAGCGAGACGCTCGACGATCTGCAGAGTCGGCTTTCCCTTGAGGGGGTCGTCCAGCAGGCTGGAGACTACTTGCGCGGGAACGGCGGCGATATCGGCCAATCCGTGGCTCGGTCGGTAAAGGAGAACCCGATCGCGCTGGCTCTGACCGGCATCGGGCTTGCCTGGCTGATCTTCGGCACGGGCCCGCGGGCCTCCGAGATCTCGGGTACGGCGAAGGGTTATGCCAATCGCTTCCGCGGATCGGACGACGATGGCTACGACTACGACAGCACCGGTTCGGGTGGCACCTACTATGGTGGGCAGCGCGCCCTTTCTTCGCCAAGCACGGGGCCTGAGTGGACCTCGCGTTCGAGCATCTACGACTATGACGTGGATGGCGGTACGACCTACGGCAGCACCTCGGACGACAGCGACGGTGCCTCGATGGGCGACCGTGCCGGCGAGATGGCTGGCTCTGCAAAGAGCGGGATCGCCGGCGCCGCCGGAAGCGCTCGCGACGGCGTTGCCGGGGCCTATGGCTCGGCGCGTGATTCGGCGGCGGCCGGCTACGACTCGGCCCGTCGCGGCGTCGCCAACACCGCCGAAGGCGCGCGCATGCGGGCCGAGGCGGCACGGCGTCGGATCGCATCCGGAACCGAGCAACTCTCCGAGGAGGCACGGGCGCGCGTGGTCGCAGCGCGCGAGCGGGCTCTGGTTGCCCGCGACCGGGCGGAGAACGCCGCGCGCGCCGGGATCGCCCGCAGCCAGGATTTCTTCGAGGAGCAGCCGCTTGTTGCCGGTGCCCTTGCCCTGGCCGTCGGTGCCGCCATCGGTGGAGCCCTGCCGCGGACCCGCCTGGAAGACGAGCAGATGGGTCGTGAGAGCGATGCCCTGATGCACGAGGCCGAGCGTGTCTACCACGAAGAGCGCCAGAAGCTTGGCAAGGTCGCGCAGGCGACCATGGACGAGGCCCGCTCGGTCGCCGGGGAGACCCGGCGTGAAGTCGACGGCGCCACGCCCGATGCCGGTAGCGTGGTGGATGCGGTGAGCGAGCGGGCCCGCGAGGGCGCCGCGCGTGTCTCGGACGCCGCGCAGGCCGAGGCCGACCGCCAGAAATTGGGCAGCAGCGTCAGCTGATCGCCCGATACTCAAGGAAGTGGGGGGCGGGCCGGAAACAGCCTGCCCCCTCTCTCGTTTCCAATGTCCAATGAGGGCTTGCCATGACCCGCGGTCGCGACGCAGACACCCCGCTTCAGATCCCTCGCAAGGGATGGTTCGACATCGCCATGCGCGTGAAGGGCGAGATTGCCAAGGACCATGTGGGCCTGATCGCGGCGGGCGTCGCCTTCTACGGCCTTCTGGCCCTGTTTCCGGCGATCACGGCCCTGATGGCGCTGAGCGGACTGATCCTTGCCCCCGAACAGGTGATTGCCCAGATCGAGAACGTCTCTGCGCTTATCCCGGAGGACGTCGCGAGCATCATCATCGATCAAGCCACGGCAGTGGCGGGCAGCAGCGAAGGCGGTTTGGGACTGACGCTGCTTCTGGGCATCCTGCTCGCGCTCTACTCCGCGTCCAAGGGCATGAACAGCCTCGTGGAGGGCCTCAACATCGCCTACGAGGAAACCGAGGAGCGCGGCTTTGTCATGAAGAAGCTGGTCGTGCTGGGGCTCACCGTGTTTCTGGTGGTCGGCCTTCTGGTGGGCCTCGGGGCGGTCCTGGCGCTGCCGGTCGTCCTTTCCATCGTGGCACTTGGCCCGATGACCGAAATGGTGATCGGAATCCTGCGGTGGGTTGCGCTTGCCGCTCTGACCATCGGCGGCCTGACGGTGCTTTACCGCTATGGACCGTCGCGGGCGACGGCGCGGTGGCAATGGGTCACCCCCGGCGCGGTGATCGCCTGCGTGCTGTGGATGGCCGCATCGGCTGCGTTCTCCGTCTACGTCACGAGCTTTGGCAGCTACAACGAGACGTTCGGCGCCCTCGGCGGCGTGATCGTGCTGCTTATGTGGCTTTGGATCTCGGCCTACGTGATCCTGATGGGCGGCGAGCTGAACGCCGAGATGGAGGCCCAGACCAAGGTCGACACGACGACCGGCCTCGATTATCCCATGGGCTACCGCGGCGCGGTAAAGGCTGACGTACTGGGCGCGGCCCGGGAAGACCTCTAGCCCGCAGCCAGGCGCTCGTCCCGCCTGCGGGCGACGAGCGCCTGTTTCGAGACCAGCGAGGCTGTGACGACGCCGACTGTGACCAATGCGATCAGCAGGGTGGAGAGCGCGTTGATCTCGGGGCTGACGCCCAGCCGCACCTGACTGAAGATCCGCATGGGCAGGGTGGTGGCGGCCGGGCCGGATGTGAAGCTGGCGATCACCAGATCGTCGAGCGAGAGGGTGAAGGCGAGCAGCCAGCCCGCCAGGACGGCCGGCGCCACGATGGGCAGCGTCACGCTTCGGAAGGCATCCCAGGGGGAACATCCCAGATCCAGCGCAGCCTCTTCCAGCGACAGATCGAACGTCGCCAGCCGCGACGAGACCACTACCGAGACGAAGCACATCGAAAACGTGGTGTGGGCAAGCACGATGGTCGTCATTCCACGGTCGAGGCCGATGGAGATGAAGAGCAGCAGCAGCGAGAGCCCGGTGATGACCTCCGGCATGACAAGCGGCGCATAGATCATGCCGGTGAAAAGCGTGCGCCCCCGAAAGCGCCCGGCCCGCACCAGCGCCCAGGCGGCCATGGTCCCGAGGATCGTCGCAAGTGAGGCACTGACCAGCGCGACCTTCAGGGTGACCCACGCCGCGTCGAGGAAGGCCTCGTTGGTTAGAAGCTCGCCGTACCAGCGCGTCGAGAAGCCGGCCCATACGGTCACGAGGCGCGAGGCGTTGAAGCTGTAGATCACCAGGATGATCATCGGCAGATAGAGGAACGCGAAGCCAAGGGTGAGCGCGGTGGCGTTGAACCAGGAGAAGCGGCCGCTCATGTCCCCGCCTCCCGCGCGCGTTGCTCGTTGCGCTGGAAGAGCACGATCGGCACGATCAGCAGAAGCAGAAGGATCACCGCCACCGCCGAGGCGACCGGCCAATCGCGGTTATTGAAGAACTCCTCCCAGAGGACCTTGCCGATCATCAGGGTCTGGGTGCCGCCCAGCAGCGAGGGGATCACGAATTCCCCGATCACCGGGATGAAGACGAGAAAGCTGCCAGCGATGATGCCTGGGCGGGACAGTGGCCACGTAACCGCCCAGAAGGCGGCGATGCGGGAGCAGCCCAGATCCTCTGCCGCCTCGAGCAGGGAGGCGTCCAGCCGCTCCAGCGCGGCATAGATCGGCAGCACCATGAACGGCAGGTAGGTGTAGACGATCCCGATGTAGACGGCCCAGTTGGTGTTCAGGATCGTCAGCGGCGCCTCGATCAGCCCCATGCCCATAAGCGCGGAGTTCAGCACGCCGTCCTGCCCCAGGATGCCCATCCAGGCATAGACGCGGATAAGGAAGCTCGTCCAGAAGGGCAGGATCACCAGCATCAGAAGCGTCGGGCGCCAGCGTTCCGGCGCGCAGGCCATCCCGTAGGCGATGGGGTAGGCGATCAGCAGGGTCGCGAGGGTGGAGACCAGGGCGATCTGCAGGCTAGAGACGTAGGCGCGCCAGTAGAGGCTGTCGGTCGCGAGGAACACGTAGTTTTCGAAGTCGAACGCTCGGACCATGGCGATCAGGCCCGCCAGCCCCTCTGCGGCATCGAAGTTTGGCGTATAGGGCGGAATAGCCACCGCCGGGTCCGACAGCGACATCTTCAGCACGATCGCGAAAGGCGCGAGGAACAGCAGCGCGAGCCACAGATAGGGCAGCGCGACCATGGCCAGGCGCAGGCTCATGCGCGCCTCACCGTGTCAACACCACGCCGGCGGTCTCGGACCAGCTGAGCCACACCTCGTCCTCCCAGGTATAGGGGCGGCGGGCGATCCGGCGGGTGTTGGCCGCCTGCGCCTTGAACAGCATGCCGTCGGGCAGCTTTACGTGATAGGTCGAGAGATTGCCGAGATAGCCGATGTCGTGGATGCGGCCCCGCACGGCATTGGCGCGGTCCACGGGCCGTTCGGTGTGGATGGCGATCTTCTCGGGCCGGATCGCGAGGCTGCAGGCCGTGCCGGGGGGCGGCGGCGCGGGCACGCGCGCTGCGATCGGGGGCGCCCCTTCGGCCCAGTCGAGTGTGATAAGCTCGCCCTCGCGGGTCGCGACCCGGCCCTCGACGATATTCACGTCGCCGATGAAGCCCGCCACGTAGACCGAATTCGGTGCCTCGTAGATGCCATCGGGCGTATCCACCTGAACCACGCGTCCTTCGTCCATCACCGCGACGCGGGTGGCCACGGTCATCGCCTCTTCCTGGTCGTGGGTGACGATGACGAAGGTGGTCTTGGTCTTCTCCTGGATGTCCATCAGCTCGAACTGGGTTTGCTCGCGCAGCTTACGGTCGAGCGCGCCCAGCGGCTCGTCGAGCAGCAGAAGCTTCGGCGCCTTGGCAAGCGCCCGGGCCAGCGCCACGCGCTGCCGCTGACCGCCCGAGATCTGGTGCGGCTTGCGGGCGGCGAACTTCTGCAACCTGACGAGCGAAAGCATCTCGTCGACCCGGGCCGGAATGTCGGCCTTCGCCATATCGGACCGCTTCAGCCCGAAGGCGATGTTGTCGGCCACGCTGAGATGCGGGAAAAGCGCGTAGGACTGAAACATCATGTTCACGGGCCGCTTGTTGGGCGGGACCCCGGCAATATCGACGCCGTCGAGGCGGATCGAGCCGCTGGTGGGCTTTTCGAACCCGGCCAGCAGCCGCATCAGCGTGGTCTTGCCGCAGCCCGAAGGGCCGAGCAGCGCGAAGAACTCCCCGCGGAAGATGGACAGGTCGACCCCGTCCACCGCCGTGGCATCGCCGAAGCGCTTGCTGACCGCGTCGAAGCGGATCAGCGGGCGGGCCGCGGGATCTTCCCACGGCTGGAGGGAGGCGGGCGCCGCCGATGCGGACGGGCCGCCCCCCCCATCGGCGGGCGCGATCACACGCCCGACTTGATCTTGGTCCAAAGCCGCGTGACCGTCCGCTGAACCTTCGGCGGATAGGGGGTGACGGTATAAAGGTTCTCGACCGTCTCGGCAGAGGGATAGATCGCCGGATCGTCGATCACCTCGGCATCGAGGAACTCCTGCGAGGCCAGATTGCCGTTGGCATAATAGACGTAGTTGGATGCCGCGGCCATGTTCTGCGGGTCCATCATGAAGTTGATGAAGGCGAGCGCGTTGTCGGGGTTCGGCGCATCGGCCGGAATGGCGAGTTGGTCGAACCACATGAGCGCGCCTTCGCTGGGGGCGTTGAACGCAATCTCGACCCCGTTGTCGGCCTCGGCCGCCCGGTCGCGCGCCTGCAGGATGTCGCCGGACCAGCCGAAGGCGACACAGATGTCGCCGTTGGCCAGGGCGTTGATGTATTCCGAGGAATGGAACTTCTGCACGTAGGGGGCGACGGCGGTGAGGATCGGCTCGACCTTCGCGATCACCTCGGGATCGTGGCTGTCGGGATCCTCGCCGATGAACTTGAGTGCGGCGGGGATCACCTCGGTCGGCGCATCGAGGAAATGCACGCCGCATTCGGCCAGCTTCTCCATGTTCGCGGGGTCGAAGACAAGTTCCAGGCTGCCCACCGGCGCATCGGGCCCGAGGATTTCGGTGACCTTGCCGACGTTCACGCCAAGCCCCGTCGTGCCCCACATGTAGTTGACCGAATAGGCGTTTCCGGGATCGTAGGTCGCCGTGCGCTCGGCAATGCGATCCCACATGTTGCCAATATTCGGCAGCTTCTCTGTATCGAGCTCCTGGAAGACGCCGGCCTGGATCTGCCGTTGCAGGAAGGTGCCGGTGGGCACGACCACGTCGTATCCCGAGCTGCCCGCGAGCATCTTCGTCTCCAGCACCTCGTTGCTGTCGAAGACGTCGTAGATCACCTCGATCCCGGTCTCGGCCTCGAATTTCTCGAGCAGGTCGGTGTCGATGTAGTCCGACCAGTTGTAGACGCGGACCTCCTGCGCGCCGGCGGCGCCGGCAAAGACCAGAATGGCTGCGATGGCGGTTGTCGTTCGTCTCATGGAAGATCTCCCCAAACTTTTCGTCAGGATGCCCGGCGCCCCGGGCCATGAACATGCCAAAAACGGTCGGCAAGGCCGACATCGCGCAGAGTTGCGGCGCCTGCCCAAATCTTACGCATAAAGTTGGGCGGAATGGCTGCACCGGACCGCGTGGGGGCGAAGATCTGGCAGATGTGTGGCGCTCAGCCGGCGGGATTTGGGCGCGGGAGGGGCGACTGTATGATATGCGCGAGAACCGCGCAAATCCTAGCGAATTCAGTCCGCAAAGGCAGGTCCCGTTGACCGATCATATACCGTGCCAGCCTAGAAGATCCCGTGGCGTGGAGGATTGCGATGCTGATCAAGTCGATCTGCCTGATAGAAGATGACAGTCTGCATGCGGAGCTTTTGCAAGATGCGCTTGCGCAGCTTCTGCCCGGCGCCGAAACCCGGTGGTTCCCGACGGGAGAGGCTGCGATCGCGGGGCTGATGCAAACACTTCCGGTCGTACCGGACCTTCTGCTGTGCGACATGCGGCTTCCCATGATGTCGGGGGCCGAGGTCGTCAAGACGCTCCGGCGTGACCCCCAGTTTGCGGGCATGCCGATCGTGGTGCTGACGTCCGACATCTCGGACGATATGCGCGGGGCATCGTTGGCCAGCGATGCGGATGCCTATTTCAGCAAGCCGCTCGACCGCCGAAAACTCTCTCGCATGATCGACAGGGGCAACTTCATGTGGGAGGTCGAGGACCTTCCGCGCAACAGGCATGCCTATGTCAGGGAGCGCGAGAGGATCGCGCCTTAGCGACGGGATCTGTGCGGCCAGCCATCTCTTTGCCGACCTTGCCAGTAATGAGGGCGCCACCTGGCGGATTGCCTCACAGTGGTTTGCGGATGCGGGATGCTCCTTTCGCCCATCGCGGGCTTGGCATGTAGAAGAGGCTGAGTTTCCACGATCCTTAGGGATCGTCGCGCTCGGCCTCTTGCCATTCCAGCTGCTTTCACAAGTGGGGCCGCCTTCGGTCGAGCGACCCGGCAGCCGCCCAACCGGGCTGGGCATTGCGGCCTCTCAGGTCAACGCGATGCGACGGGTCGGCCCGAGATAACCTTCGTCCACTTTGCACCAGTATCCCAGCAAGCCACTCGCGATACGGGCCAGCTCATCGAAGTCGTCGGGCTTGCAGACGTAGCTGTTGGCGTGGCTCTCGTAGGCCTGGCGCCGATCCGCATCGGCGTTGGAGCTGGTCATCACGATCACCGGCACCGTTCGGGTGACGGGATCGGTCTTGAGCGCATCCAGAACTGCGTGGCCCTGGATGCCGGGCAGGTTGAGATCCAGCGTTATCAGGTCTGGCAGACTTGCCCGGCCATTGCTGTCGTGGTTCTCCCGGATCGTGCGCAGCCCGGTTTCGCCATCGACGCAATGGATCAGCTGGCAGGGCAGGCCCGCCATCTCGAACGCCACGGAGAGCAACTCGAAATGGTCGGGATTGTCCTCGATCACCAGAACGCTGCTTACCTTCATGCCGCCATATCCTCCAGTGATGTGGTGCCGGGGACATCGGGAAACACGATCGTCGCCAAGGTACCGCCGCCGGGAGCCTCCTCGATATGAGCCGTTCCGTTATGCTTGTCGGCCACCTTCTGGACGATTGCGAGACCAATGCCAGAGCTGTGCCCGTCTTCCGGGTGGAGCCTGCGAAAGAGGGTGAAGACCTCCCTGTGGAAGCTGTCGGGAATTCCCGGGCCGGAATCGCCTACCGAGATCACCAGAGCCGGGCGGCCCGCGCCGTCCAAGCCGGGCCCCGCCTTGACCAGAATGCGCATGCCGGGTTCGGGGCACCCGTATTGCAGTGCGTTTCCGATCAGGTTCTGCACCGCCATCGAAGTGAGGTCTGCATCGACGGGCACGTCGCAAGGCTCGCACGCGACGTCGACGATCGCGCCAACAGAGGCGATCTTGGCTTGCAGCGAGAAGACCACATCGTCGAGGATCGTCGCCACATTCTGGTTCGTTCGTACGATCTCTCCTCGCTCCAGCCGGCCGAGTTCCAGCACCGCGCTGGTGATCCGCGACAGCTTCGAGGAGCTTCGGTCGATCTTGTCGCAGGTGTCGTACATCTTCTCGAAATTGCCTTGGGCGATCGCCCGCCGCAGCAAGCCGGTGAAGCCGCGCAGGGTGATCAGCGGGCTCTTCAGATCATGGGACACGATATAGATAAGGCGCTCCACCTCGGTGTTCCGCAATTCCAGATCCCTGTTCTTCTGAGATATCTGGGCGTTCAGTGCACGAGAGCGTTGCTCGCCTTCCAGCGCAATCCGGCTTTCCCTTTGCGCGGCCAACGTGCGCTGACGCATCAGCAGGATCATCGCCAGCGCACCGAGGACGATCGTGGTCACCAGGCTCGTTATGACCAGGGGCCGCCAGTCCCGCGCGTCGTTGGGGTGCAGAAGCCACCGGTCGGCCATTTCCGCGAACTCCTCGCTGGCGAGGATCGGCAGAAGCGCCGCATTCAACCGTTCGAATGCGGCCGTGTGCTCGAGCGTGATGCCGAAGGCAATAGGCATGATCCGCAACGGCTCTCCGATCGGTTCGAAGGATCCGCGCAGCCCGAACAATGCGACCAGCCGCAGGAAGGTCTGATCCGGCAGGACCGCCACATCGACCTGCCCGTCGGCCAAAGCCACGAACAACGTCTCGCTGCTGCTGTAGCCGACATGCGTTTCGGCGGTCAGGGATCTGGCGACGGTCTCCGTGAAGGTTCCGCCGACATGGCCCACGGATCCCGGGCTCTCTCTGGTGACGGGGCGACCATCGCGCCTTCGGTATGCGGAAAGGCCGTTGATCGCGTAGGGTTCGGTGAACCGCAGGAAGGTTCGCTGCGGGGTCGGCGAGAGGGCCACGACGCCGTCGAGGCGCCCGTCTCTGGTGGCCGCGATCATCTCCGCCGGGGAAGGGTAGGAGATGAGGTTCAGCTCGATCCCGGCACGATCCGCCGCCAACCTGAGAAGCTCCGTTCCAAGGCCGCTGGGCTCGGTGGCGGCATCGACGAAGGCGAAAGGCCGGATCGAGCCGACGCCGATCCGAAGCGGTCGTTCCTCGACCGCTTCCTGGGCCTGGGCGAACACCGCCATTCCCCATATGAGAAGCACGAGACCCATAAATGACACTTTACCCTTGGTCATGGCCACCGCCTTTACCGTCTAAGGGGTGCGACGCTGAGTAAAACCATCAGCACAGTCGCATCTTTGGCTAATGTCACTAGCGCCCAAGATGCTAACGGAAGGTTTAGAGATTTCCGCCGCCCGGGCGGCTTTCCCTAAAACTTTCTTGGTCTCCTTCATCGCTGTCTGTTGCAAGCGGCCCGGCAAAAGCCGGAAACTCCGCAGCCTGCAGCGCGGCGAGTAGCGGATTGGGAAACCGGCGCCGCAAGGTTATCGCGTAGAAGGTCTCGTTGATCCTGGGGAAGGTGCTGGCCTCCTTGAGGCGCCCGCTGGCCAGTTCGTCCTGAACGACGATGGGTGGGACGACCGCAAGGCCGATCCCCTCGCGGGCGAGCAGGCGCATCATCGCCATATCGTCGACCTCCGCCGCAATGTTGGGGCGGATCCCGCGGGTCTCGAGAAGGGCATCGACGGCCGCGCGCACGCCGCTCCCGGCTCCGGGCAGCACCAGGGGTTCGCGCGCCAGCAATTCCTCTAACGGTGCCGCGGGGCCGATCCGCTCCGGCGTTCCCACCAGCCCCACGGGCTGCTCGGCAATGGCCTGTGCGATCCAGAGCGTCGCCCCATCGTGCTGCGGGGCGTTCTGGCCCAGAACCACGTCGAGCCGGTGCGCCTCCAATAGGGGCAGAAGCTCTCCAAGGCTTCCGGATCGCAACACGACCTCCACATCGGGCCGCCCGAGCAGGGGCCGCAGATAGGCGATCTGGAAGTTCCGCGAGAGCGTGGCGAGCGCGCCGACGCGCAGGACCTGCCGCTGGGCGGCGCCCGTCTTCGCGAGCGTACCCATCAGCTCGGCCCCGGCGGCGAAGATCACATCGGCATGGTCAAGCACAATGCGCCCCGCCTCGGTGAGGATCAGCTGCTTGCCCCGCCGCTCAAACAGGCTGTGACCGATCCGATCCTCGAGCTTGCGGATCTGGATCGACAGGGCAGACTGCGCGACGCCGAGCCGCTCCGCCGTACGGGTCAGGTTCCCGTCGTGGGCCACGGCCCAGAAGTACCGGAGGTGATTATAGTTCAGCGCGCCCATCGTTCTGTTATAGTGATCGATCCGTTCTGATCAATCAATTTAAGGGAATGGTTCGTGCCCGTTAAGACATGGGGGGCCGCGTCCTGCGCACCGGAGACCCAGATGACCCACAGCCTCGCCCTGATCGCCTACCTCATCCCGCTCGGTTACTTGGCGGCGGCCCTCCTGTCGCTCGCCGTTCCCGGGCGACGGCCGCGGCTGATGCTGATGGCGAGCCGCACCGCTACGGTCCTAGCGCTTGGCACGGCGACGTTCTGCGTGATCCTTCTGATGGCCGTGGGGCCGATGACCAGCCCGGCCATGGGCTTGGCGGGCTTCGGCCTGTCCGCGCGGCTCGATGCGCTGAGCGTGGTCATGCTGGTTCTGGTCAACTTCATCGGGCTGGTCGTCGTTCAGTACAGCCGAAGCTACCTCGATGGCGATGCGCGGCAGGGGATCTTCCTTGGCGGGCTGTGCCTGACACTCGCCGCCGTCTCGCTGCTGGTGATGGCGGGGAACCTGACGCAACTGACCCTCGCCTGGATATCGACGAGCCTCGCGCTGCACCGGCTCCTGGTCTTCTATCCCGAACGCCCGAAGGCGGTGATCGCGGCGCGCAAGAAGTTTCTGACCGCCCGGATCGGCGACGCCTGCCTGATCGCCGCGGCGTTGCTGCTCGCCCGGGCCTTCGGAACCGGAGACATCGCCACGATCCTGGGCGTGGCGCGTACCGGGGAAAGCACGGCGCCCGTGGCCGTGTGGTTCGCAGCTTTCCTGCTCGCGATCGCAGCCCTTCTCAAGTCGGCGCAATTCCCCAGCCATGGGTGGCTGACGGAGGTGATGGAAACGCCGACGCCGGTCTCGGCGTTGCTTCATGCCGGCATCATCAACGCCGGCGGGTTCCTTATCATCCGGTTCGCCGACGTGATGCTGATGACGCCCCCCGCGCTGCACCTCCTGGCGATCCTCGGCGGCTTCACCGCGCTCTTCGGGGCGGTGGTGATGCTGACGCAGACCAGCGTGAAGGTCGCGCTGGCGTGGTCGACGCTGGCCCAGATGGGCTTCATGCTGCTGCAATGCGGGCTTGGGGCGTTTCCGCTGGCGGTTCTGCATATCGTCGCGCATTCGCTCTACAAGGCGCACGCCTTCCTCGCGTCGGGAAGCGTGATCGAGATCGCCCGCGGTGCCTGGGCCCCGGACCCCGCCGACAGGTCGGGAGCGCTGCCGCTGGTCGCGAGCCTAGTGCTGGCCCTTGCGCTCTATGCCGGCATTGGCTGGCTTCTTGCACCGGCCGAAGGCACGGCGACCCTGCTGTCGCTTGGGGCGATCCTCGTGATGGGGCTGTTCCTGCTGATCGCGCAGTCCTTCGGCGGCGGCGCGCAATCCTTCGTCATCGGGCGAACCTGCGCGGCGGCGGCCGGCGCGACCGTGGCCTACTTTGCCCTTCAGGCCGTGGCCCGGTGGCTCATGTATCCCACCCTGCCGCCGATCCCGGAACCCGGGCCGATCGGCCTGATCATCATGGCCCTCGCGGTGGCCAGCTTCGCGGCCGTGACCCTGGCGCAGGCTCTGGCGCCCCGCCTGGTCGGAACGGCGGCCTTTCGCGCCGCGCGGGTGCATGCCGCCAACGGACTTTACGTCAATGCCTGGCTGACTCGGCGCAGCGCACCCATCCTGCGGATCGACTCGCTGTGAGGAAGGAACCCGCAATGACCCCGACCCAGCAATCCCAGCCGACCGTCGACGCCGTTCGAAATGAGGCAGGGGCGGCGACCGCGCTGATCGCCCCGCTCTGGCCACTGAGCAATTTCGTCGCCGTCAACCCATTCCTCGGCCTGGCGGACCGAAGCCTTCCCGAGGCGGCAGCAATCATGGGGCGGGCGGCCGGGGCGCGGATGGCCTTGCCGCGGCAGCGGTATCTCGCGGCGCTGGAAGAGGGGCGCATCACCGACGCCGATCTGCTGGAGGCGATCGCGCGCCTGCCGGAGGCCCCGAAAGGCGCCGCGGATCCGGCCGCGGCGAAGGCGGCGCTTCGAAAGCCCGCCGCGGCACCCCAACCGCTTCCCACCGTGGCGGAAACGGCAGGGGAGGCCAAATTCGTCGTCGAGAGGATCTCTGCCTGGGCGGCGGCACATTTCGACCGAGGGCAGGCAAGCTGGGCCTCGCCTTTCGCCCATATGGCGCCCTTCGAGGCGTGGCGCGCCGAGGCGCTGATCGATCGCACGCCGGAGGTTCACGGGATGGCCCGTTTCCGCTCCGAGATCGCCGCGATGCCGGAACGGCCCGAAGAGATGCTGGCCGAGGCCACAGCCCGCGTTGGCCTTTCTGAAGACGAGCTGACCCCGTACTTCCATCGTCTGCTGATGAGTGTCGGCGGATGGGCCGGCTATGTGGCGCACCTCGATTGGGAAGACCGGCTTTACGGGCGCCCGGCCGATACCCTCGCCGGGCTTCTGGCCATCCTCGCCGCCTGGGAGGCCTATCTGCTGCCGCGCGTGCCGGAGGCCTGGACGCGGTCGCGGGACGCAGCCACATGGGCCGGGCCGGCCGAAGAGGATCGTTGGGTCGATGCCGTGTGGCAGGGCGCGCTCGAGGCCGCCTGGCAGCGGCAATTCCTGGGCCGGCTGCATGGGGAACCTTCGGTGGCAAGCCTCGACCGCCCCGCGGTGCAGGCCGCCTTCTGCATCGACGTGCGTTCGGAGGTGTTCCGTCGCGCGATGGAGGCCGCATCGCCCACGATCCAGACCATCGGGTTCGCGGGATTCTTCGGCTATCCTATCGAATACGTTCCCATCGGGCAGGCCCATGGCGGCGCGCAATGCCCCGTTCTGCTGACACCGAAATTCGTCGTGCAGGAGGGGATCGCGCAGGCCGACATTAAGGAGGAAGAGGCGATCCTCGGGCGGCGCGTCCTCTCCCGCCGTGCCGCCCGGGCCTGGAAATCGTTCAAGCTGGCGGCGGTCTCGTCCTTCGCCTTCGTGGAGACCCTCGGGCTGACCTATGCAGCCAAGCTTGTCACCGATGCCTTCCGCCTCACCCGGCCCGTTCCGCATCCCTCGTCCGAGGGGCTGGGCGCGGCAGCGGATCGCCTGACGCCGCGGATCGACGCGGGCATGCTCGACGGTCGCGAGACGGGGTTCACGCAAGCGCAGATGATCGACATGTCCCAGGCCGTGCTGACGGGCATGTCGTTGAAAAGCGATTTCGCCCGGCTCGTCCTGCTGGCCGGACATGGGTCCAGCACCGTCAACAATCCCCATGCGACCGGCCTCGACTGCGGTGCATGCGGTGGGCATACCGGCGAGGCGAACGCCCGCGTGGCCGCGGCGATCCTGAACCGGCCCGAGGTGCGCACGGGGCTGGCCGAACGGGGCATCGCCATTCCCGAGGATACCTTCTTCCTCGGTGGGCTTCACGACACCACGACCGACGAGATGGCGCTGTTCGGTGCCGACGCGGTACCGCAGAGCCACGCGGCCGATCTGGTCGAGCTGCGCAAGTGGCTGGCGGAGGCGGGCCGCGCCGCCCGGGCCGAGCGCGCCGGGACGCTGCACCTGCCGGCGGGGGCGCCCGTCGATGCGCAGATCATGGCGCGGGCCCGGGACTGGGCGCAGGTCCGCCCGGAATGGGGGCTGGCGGGCTGCGCCGCGTTCGTCGCGGCGCCCCGGCACCGCACCGCCGGGTGCGATCTGGGCGGCCGCGCGTTCCTGCAGAGTTACGACTGGGAGGCCGACGACGGCTTCGGCGTGCTGACCCTCATCATGACCGCCCCGATGGTCGTCGCCAGCTGGATCAGCCTGCAATACTACGGCTCCAGCGTCGACAATCAGGTTTTTGGAAGCGGAAACAAGGTTCTGCACAATGTGACCGGCCTTCTCGGCGTGGCCGAGGGCAACGGCGGCGACCTGCGCAGCGGCCTGCCCTGGCAATCCGTCCATGACGGGCGGCGGCTGCTGCACGAGCCCCTGCGGCTTTCGGTGATTATCGAGGCGCCCACCGAGGCGATGAACGACGTGATCGCCGCGCATCGCGGGGTCGCCGACCTGCTCGACAATGGCTGGCTGCACCTCTTCGCCATGGATGCCGAGGGCGCGGTTTCCCACCGCTATGTCGGGGGGCTTCAGTGGGAGGAGACGGGCGAAGGCCTGCGCCGCGCGGCGTAGGCTTCAGCCGCCCCGCGCGTTGGGGAAGAAAAGCTGCTGGCCGTCGATCCGGAAGGCCCCGATCGCCGCCTGACCTGGGGCCGAGATCAGCCAATCTACGAAGGCCTGGCCTCCGGCGCCGTTGACGCCCGGATGCCGGGCCGCATCCACCAGGATCACGCCGTACTGGTTGAAGAGCGCCGGATCGCCCTCCACCAAAATGCGGTGATCGCCCTTGTTGCCGAAGGCGATCCAGGTGGCACGGTCCGTGAGGGTATAGCCCCCCATCGCCACGGCGGCGTTGAGCGTGCCGCCCATGCCACTGCCGGTCTCGCGGTACCAGCCCCCCGACGCGGCGGCCAGATCGACCCCCGTTCCGGACCAGAGCCGCAGCTCCGCCTTGTGGGTGCCGCTGTCGTCGCCGCGGGACACGAAGATCGCCTGCGCCCCGGCGATCCGGTCGAGAGCCTGACCGGCCTTGGCCTCGCCACGGATCCGGGCGGGATCAGTCGCCGGACCGATCACCACGAAATCGTTGTACATCACGTCGAACCGTTCCACCCCGTGGCCCTCGGCGACGAAGGCCGCCTCGTCCGCCGAGGAATGCACGAAGAGCACGTCACCGTCGCCGTTGCGGGCGTTGCGGATCGCCTGACCGGTGCCGACAGCGACCACCCGCACTTCTATCCCGGTTGCGTCCGTGAATTGCGGCAGGATCGCATCGAAGAGCCCGGAATTCTGCGTCGAGGTCGTGGATTGCACCAGTACGTGATCGGCCCGCGACTGCGCGGTGGCGCCGCCGGCCAGGGACAGAAGCCCCAAGGCGAAGAGAACGGCACGCTTCATCTCGAGGCTCCTCGGTGTCTCATGGCGGGGGGCCATCGCCCAGGTGAAGCCGCCCGTCGAGCCACGCCCGGACGGCCGCCGACCGGGGGCGTTCGAGCACGCGGGCGGCGGGGCCGGTTTCCGCCACCCGCCCTTCGTGGAGAAAGACCAGATCGTCGGCCAGCCGCCGCGCCTGCCCGCGATCGTGGGTGACCATGACCAGGGTAACCCCCTCCCGCCGCGCCTCGATCAGCTGCGCCTCGATGGCCAGGGTCGCTGCGGGATCGAGGCTCGCGGTCGGCTCGTCGAGGAACAGAAGGTCTGGCCGGCATATCAGGGCCCGCGCAAGCGCTAGGCGCTGCTGCTCGCCGCCCGACAGTTCGCGCGCCGGGCGATGGGCCAACGCGTGCAGGCCAGCCCGGTCGAGCGAGGCCTCGATGCGCGCCGCTCTCTCCGCCCTGGGGACGCCCTGCACCGCAAGGGCAAAGCGTAGATTGCCCCGGGCGGAGCGCCGCAGCAGGACCGGGCGCTGAAAGACCATCGCCTGCCGCGCCCTCGCCGCCTTGTCGAGCGGCCGGCCCTGCCACAGGATCTGCCCGTCGGTCGGGGTGATCAGTCCATGCATCAGCCGCAGCAGAACGCTCTTCCCGGCGCCGTTCGCACCAAGGACCATCAGCGCCCGCCCGGTGCGCACGGCGAATGTTACGTCGCGCAGAAGCGGCGTGCCGCCGGCGACGAAGCCAAGGCCGCGCAATCGAAGAACGATATCGGCCCCCGGATGCGGCAGCACCTGCGCCAGTGGCGGGGCGAGGGGGGCACCGGTCTCAGGCATGCGCCAGCCTGGCAGTCGGACGCCGCAATGTCATGACGGCGGCGTTGACCGTGAGCGCCAGCGCCAGAAGGATCAGGCCGAGGGCCATCGCCAGCTCCAGATTTCCCTTCGAGGTTTCCAGCGCGATGGTCGTGGTCATCACGCGGGTAACATGATTGATGTTGCCGCCGACGATGATCACCGCACCGACCTCCGCCACCGCCCGGCCGAACCCGGCGAGGGCCACCGTCATCAGGGCGAACCGGGCATCCCACAGCAGGGCACCCAGGCGATCCATCGGCCTCACGCCCTCGCTCGCGAACTGCTCGGCATACTCGGCATCCAGATCCTCCACGACTTGGCGGGTCAGCGCCGCGACGATGGGTGCCACGAGGATGGTCTGCGCGATGATCATGGCGCTTGGCGTATAGAGCAGGCCGAGAGGCCCCAGGGGTCCCGATGCGGACAGCGAGAGGTAGACGAGAAGGCCGACGACCACCGGCGGCAGGCCCATCAGCGCGTTAAGCAATAGCCCCAGGGCGGCCCGGCCCGGAAAGCGGAATGCCCCCACCGCGGCCCCCAGAGGCAGGCCGACAAGCAGCGCAAGGGCCACGGCCGAAAGGGTGACGCGGAGCGAAAGCCAGACGATCTCGGCCAGCGCCCGGTCTCCCGACAGGATCAGCCGTGCCGACGCCGCAAGTATCCCCTCCATCGTATCCATGCCCAGCCTCCCCGTTGCGAAGAAAAGCATGGGCGGCCTGGAATGTTCAAGCGCCGCGCGCGGGCGCGGGGGCCGCTATCTGGCGGTCGAGATGAACCTGACGGGCGCGTCGGGCCGGATCAGCGCTGCGGTCAGTTCGCCGGTGGAACAGGCGCCGGTATCCACGGCGATGCGCCCGGGCGTGACCGTGGCCGGGCGGGTCACCTTGTGACCATGCGCAAACCAGAGGCCGTCGTTCCGGGGGCGGGTACGGTTCGGGTTGCCCCAGAGCAGGGTATGCGGGTCCTGATCGTCCGGCGCGCGGTCGGGGTCGAGCGTGGCGTGCACCACCACCAGATTGCCGGACCGCCAGAGGAGCGGCCGTGCCCGGAGCCAGTCGACCAGATCAGACGGAATGGCGGCACGCAGTTCGGTGCACCATCGGCGCAGGCCGTCCTCCGTCGGGCGGGAGCCCGCGGCCGGTGCCGGAGAGACGCCGAAGCTGAGGCCGGTGGCATCGCCGCCGTTACGGAACCAGCGGGCTGCGGCCTCGGCATTCCACACGGCCGGGTCTGCGGGGGCGAGCGCGTCGAGCATCATGCTGTCGTGGTTGCCGAGCAGGCAGATCGCACGCCGGTCCGGACCGCGCTCGAGGCGTCGCAGCATCCGGAGAACCTCGGCACTCTCCGGGCCGCGATCAATGTGATCTCCTGCGAAGACGATCGTGGTGCGTGGCACGCCGTGCCTGGCCTCGTCGGCCTCGATCAGCAGCAATAGCTCCTGCAGAAGGTCGCGCCGCCCGTGGACATCACCAACGACGTACACCGGTTCGTCCGGCACGGGGTGCGCAGCTGGAGATGCGGCTTTGCTTTGGGTCTTGAGGCCGCAGAGCGCAAGGAGCCGAGCGGGCAGGTCGCGCATGACGTCAGTCCCGCTCTTCGAGAACGTCCGCCGGCTGGGACCGGCTGCGATAGGCCGGCCGCCCCCAGTAGAGCGCGATGACCCAGCCGGCCACGAAGCCGCCCAAATGGGTTTCCCAGGCGAGGCGGCCGGACAGTAGAAAATAGAACACCAGATTGTACACCACCAGGTAGAACAGCGCCCGGTAGACCCGGATCACGGGTTCTCCGTAATGCCGTCTGTCCAGAAAGTCCCAGCAAGTCCAGACGCCGAGCAAGCCGAAAAGCGCTCCGGATGCGCCGACCATGGGAACGGGCTGGTTCGATATCACGCCGAAGGCCGTCGCGCCGCCGATGGCCGAGACGGCGTAGGCGATCAGGAACCTGCGGGGGCCGATGCGATGCACGATGGCCGTGCCGAAGCTGTAAAGGGCGATCATGTTGACCGCCAGATGCAACCAGCCGCCATGGAGGAAGGCGTAGGTGGCGAACATCGTGACGGGCTGTGCGGCAAATATTGGGTCGACGCCGCGAAGCAGAGGTGCCCAGAAGCCTCCCAACTCATAGGCGGCCGTGCGCCAAAAGAACGATCCATCGGTTAAGGCGGTGACCGCCACGAGCGCGGCTTCGATGACGCAGTTAATGCAGATCAACCAGATAACAACGGCCGGCCAACGCGAGACCTTGCTTCTCGGAGAGCGGCAGCGGCGCTGCGTTTCGTTTATTGCGGCGATCGTCAAATCGGCCGCTCCACCGGTCGCCGCGTCGGCCCCTGCGAATGCGCCTGGTGCCGCGAACGCGCCATCGTGGACTGCACCTGAGCCCCGCCTTGCGTTTTGAGCCCGCCCGCCCGCGGTTCGCTGGGCCTCACTCGGGAACGTACCGTGGCAGCACCTTCAGCGCTTCCCCCATGAAGGCCTGCAACCTGGCATCGGCATTGGCAGGATCCTCATCCACGATCGGCGTCACGAATTGCACCAGTGCCCCATCCATTCGCCGACGGGTGATCCCGTCATAGACAACCTGGGCCTTTGCCCGGACGTCGCTGGTCAGCCGCGCGCCGCGCTGCTCGAACCAGTAGTACACGAGCTGCTGGCTCATGCCCTTCTGGATGATCGCGCGATTCAGTCGGAAGGTTCCGTAGACCGTATCCGGAATGGTGACCTCGCGAGGTTCGAGATCGAACACTTCCCAGCCCCCCGCGGGAAGGCAAACCTCAGGCGAATGGATCCCGCCGCCCTCTGTCTGATCATCATAATAGGCCACGAACAGGTTGACGTAGGGCTCAGCGCTCCCTGAATAGGTGCCGCTGACATAGTCATCCGCCGCTAGAACCGCGGCAACCTCCGGGTCCAGCGCCTCGAATGAGGCGTTCTTTCCGGCGATCTCGCGGGGAAACAGCAGAAAGGGCGTGCGATCGGGCGGTTGCGCCTCCGGACGCGGGATCAGGTTCAGCGATAGCGTGACCGTGAGCGCCAGGAGGATTGCGGTGAACAGGGCGGCCGAGGGGCGCACGGTGAAGATACGGGCACTCTCGCGGCCAAAGCCGTCGTAGTTGAGGTCTATGGCATCGGCAAGCGGCTTGGGATCGCTCGTGAGCTTCTGCATCCCCCATGCCATCAGGAAGAGGATGAACACGCAGGACAGGAAGATCACCCAGCCCTGGAAAAGATGCAGAAAGCCCTCCGCTTGTTCGATGCCGAAGTAGTTCACCAGGATCCCGATCATGCCGATCCGGAACGAGTTCATCATCACGGTGATCGGCGCCGCCGAAAGCAGCAAGACCGCCTTGTGCCACATCGGACCCTTGTAGAGAATCGAGATGAGATAGGAGAATGACAGGATCGGGAACAGGTATCTCAGGCCGGAGCACGCCTCCGCGACCTGCAGCTTGTAGACGCCGAGGTCGATGATGTTGCCCTCGAGGAAAACCGGAATTCCCGCCAGATCCACCAGCCATACGCCGATTACAGAGGAGACACCCTGCAGGAAGATCGACATCTGCCAGTAGAGGAACTGCGGCAACGGCAGCATGAAGACCAGATGCAGGACCGGTGCCCAGTGCCTGAGGCCCCGCGACGCGCCAAAGCAGATCAGAACGACGCCGAAGACCCAGATGATGAACGCGTACGCCACCACATCGCCGATCTGCGCCAGGTTGCCCATGGTCGCGAGACCGAGGGAAAGAAGGATTACCGCAACGCCGGGCCAGCGGTCCCTTGCCGGTTCGGCCGCCGGTGGACTACTTCTGAGCTCCCTCAGGAAAAGATAGAGCGATATGACGGGGATCAGCGGGCCATGGCTGTATTCCGGAGTGATCCATGCTTCCGCCAGATCGACGAAGCCCATCCAGAAAAGCGGGACGGACACGACGCCAAGCAGAACAAGACCTGCAAATCCGAAAGGATTCATCTTGACGCTGGGAAATGCCCACGACTGGCGTGGCGCGGTCTCGTTCACTGACATGGCAGATACTCGCTAGGACTAGGGCAGCACATTTTCGTGCATACCCCATAAGCATGATCGCTGCAGGTTAACATATCGTGATCGCCGGCGATCCGGTGTGTCGTCACCGCGAACTGCTGAAATCACGACGAACGGACAGGAAGACCGAATTAGAGGTTGCCCGCTGCTGGCCCTCGTCGTCCTCGATGCGATGCCGGTAGCCTACGTTAACGCCCCAATCGCGGGTCAGCGCCCGGTTATAGCTGGTCACGAGGGTCAGGCGCTCATTGTCGTCCGCATCGTCGTCTTCGAAGACCTGACGCGCCGCACGGAGGCTGACGTTGATGGAGGAGAGGCGGGTGAGCAGGCGACTGCCGCCGATCTCCACACTCGTATTCAGGACATCGCGCAGGTCTTCGTCGATCGAGGCAGAGCGCTGGGCCCTTGCGAAGAGCGACCCGCGGGGCAGGGAGTAAGCATACGCCAGCGTCCCGATCGGTTCCGGAGCCGTCTCATCGCTGTTGGTCAGACCGAGGTCGGCGCTGAAGCTGCCGGACCGGAGGTCTACGGTGCGGCCGAATGTAAGGTCATTGCGCGTACCGCTCTCGTTCAGGCGGCGGGCGATCGAACCCCGGAGCTGTCCGTTCGGCAGGTCGGCATTGAAGCCAAGGCTGCCAACCACGGCGCTTTCGTCGGTCGTTTCCCCGTCACTGGTTTCCTCCACCTGAGAAATACCGATGCGGAAGGTTGCCGTCAGACGCTGATTGAGCCGGGCCGTCAGGCCGGTATCGAGGCGCAACGTCCGGCTCTCGTCCTCGTCGTCGTTGTCGGTCTCGCGGTAATTGTAACCGGCGCCCACGAAAGTGCGTAGAATGGGAGTGAGTTCGATCCCGACCTCTGCGTCGACTCCGATACGTCGGGAATCATCGAGGTTGTCGTCGGGCTCGTCTTCGGAATACTGCTCTTCGCGCAGCCGTGCCGTTGCCGAGAAGCTGACAGGGCCGGCCTCGTTCAAGGAGATCCCGGCACGGGCACTGATGCTCTCGCGCACGCCGTCCGAGGCGGTGTCCTCGAAGCTGCCATCTTCATCGATATCGTCGAGCGGGTCGTAGAAGCCGACTTCGATCCTGCGGAGCGCGAGATTGAAGTCGAGGGAACTGTCGTCGACTTCGCGGGCGAAATCCAATGTGAGGCGGGGGTCGTCGAAGGCAGACCTGTCGTTGTCGCCTGGGGCATCGGTAGCGCGATACGTTCCTTGCACATCCAACGTCAGCCGATCGACCGGTGTGAAGCTTCGGAACGACGCACCGATGGTGTTCGTCCAGATCAATGCGATTCCGGGGCTGTCGGCGCGCAGGTCGAAATTGTCATTTGCTTCCAGGGTCGACAGGAAGCGCGCGGTCGTCCGGGCCGCCGGATCGGCGTTCTGGGCCAATGCACTGGGAACCAGAGCCACCGCAGCGCCACCGAAGGCCAGCGCAAGGCTGCGGGCAAGGATGCTCATGCGACCGAACCGTTACTCGAACAGTCGCCGTTCGGGCACCAGGATTACGTCGCCGTCGCGCAGGTTGGAATTGCCTGAGATGCGCGCGCCATCGGACACGGCGCGCAGATCGAAGCGGTAGATGAATTCCTGGCCGCTCGCAGGGTCCGCCCGGCGAAGCTGAATGCGCCGCTGCGCGGCGAACGGAGTGAATCCGCCGGTTTCGGCGAGCGCCTGCAGGAAGGTCGTTCCGCGCTCGACCTCCTTGCGGCCAGGCGCATCAACCTCGCCGATGACGTAGATCGAGATCGTGTCGCTGCGTTCTTCCTCTTCCGGGGAGAGCGAGGCGAGACCCACGAAGATCGTTGGCGGCGTGGCGAAATTCGGCGCGAGCGCGGTGCGAAGATTCGCCTCGACCTGCGAAAGGCTCCGATTGGCTGCCGGTATCGATCCGGCGAAAGGAAAGCTGATGCGACCGTCGGGCTGAATCAGAACCTGCCGATTGAGGCTCGAATCCTCGATCACCTCGACTGCGATGACGTCACCTACCCTGAGCTGGTACTCCTGCGCGATGGCGCCGGCGCAGAGCACCGCGCCGACTATCAGACCAAGGATAAAACGCTTCATGCTATGCCTCGTGTGTCGGGTCGCTCGCCTCGCTCGCTGCACGTTATGTCCGTCAGGCTGCCTGCGAAACCGCCGGTCGGGCACCAACTGTCGATTCCCCTGGAAGCGTCGTCTCTTTGCCACAGGTCGGAGGCCGGAATGGTCGGAAAGATGCCAAGCTCCCGGCTTCACAATTTCAGCGGAATGCTGTGGCCCGACCCTATTGTGCGGGCGCCGAGCTGCTCTCGAGCCGATCCACGGCCGCACGAGCTTCTTCCGCCCGGGGCTGATCCGTGTCTCCCCAGAGGGCGACAGCTTTTTTGTAGGCGCTCAAGGCATCTTGAGGACGCTCGAGCGCATCGTAGGTCTGGGCGAGATGGTACTGAACCGCAGGGTCGCCGGGAAGCCCGGTTGCCGCGGGCTCCAGATGTTCCAGCGCCTCGTTCAGGTTCCCAAGCTGGAAGGCGATCCAACCATACGTATCCTGGAAGGCCGGAATGGTGCTGCCCCGCAAACGGCGGGCGATCACATAGGCCCGCTCCAGGCTTGCCTCATCATCGCGATGGGTCGTGAGAAGGCTGGCCAGGTTATTCGCCACCACGGTGGAATTGCTGTTGGTTTCATAGAGGCGCTCGTAGATCTCGATCGCGCCATCGATGTCGCCTCGGCGCTCCGACATTCCTGCCTTGATCCACAATAGGGTAGGCGAACCTGGTACCGCGGCGATGGCCTCGTCGGCGATCTCCTCCGCTCCAGGCCCGTCGCCCTGACGGACAGACGTGGCGATCAGCGCCCGCCACAGCAACTCTTCCTTCGGATTGGCCTCGATGAGCTCGCGATAAGCCTGGCGCGCCGCGTCGAACTGCCCCTCCACGGCCATGAGGGCGGCATTCAGGAACTTGATGCCCTGCGCCTCCACACTTCCGGGCTCGGCCTTCGACATTTCCTCATCGACATAGGTCCGCGCGCGGTCGAGATTTCCGTTCTCCAGGTGCGTGCGGATCACCGCGGCGCGAGCGCTCGTGCCCCCTTCGCCATCGCTGATCACGTTCTGGAGGAGCGAGATGCTCTCATCCGTACGCTCCATGCGCTGGAGGAGCGTAGCCTCGACGCCATTCGCCACCCTGCGGGCTTCATCTGTTTCGAGGCGGCGCAGCGCCTCCACGACCTGCTCGGTCCGCGGCCAGTCGGCGAGGAACACGTAGACTTCCGCCAGAGCCTGTAGAAGACCCAGGTTCGAGGGGTCGAGCCGAAGTGCCTGGAGCAGAACATCCTCCGCCGTCAACTGCTCATCGTTCGCGACGAGGTACCTCGCATAACGCAGGCTCTCATCGGAAGCTGCCCCTGAGGCATCGAAGGCGAGGGCTGAACTCTCGCCCATCAGCTCGCGGTTGCCGTCCCTCTCGTAGGCGCGCGCCAGGATCGTCATCGCTTCCGCGTCCTGTGGGCTCTGGTCCAGAGCCGTGCGCAGCGCAAGGACTGCGTCCCGCACGAGGTCGTCGTCGATCAACCAGTTCGCCTTCATCTTCAGCGCGTCAACATGACGGTCGTCCGACGCCAGCACCTCGTCGACCAGGGCGCGCGCTGCATCAGTCTCGCCCTCGGCCATCCGCATCCGCGCCAGCGTCACCTTCATCTCCAGCGCGTCGTCCGAGCTGTCATCGGCATTCAGAAGCGCCTCAATCGACGCAATCGCTTCCTCACGCTCGCCGGCATCGAACCGCAGGCTGGCGCGCATCGTCTGGAACAGTGTGGTGTCCGGGTCATCCTCGATCATGCGATCAAGTTCTTCGACGGCGGCCTCCGGGCTGCGCACCTGCCGCAGGAACTGAACGAGCGCGACCTTAGGGGGCACGTCGTCGCCGCCGGCCTCGACCAGCCTGCGCACGAAGGCCTCCGCGCCGTCCAGGTCGCCCGAGGCAAGATACCAGCGGACCAGCGAAGTGCGGATCTCCCGGTCGTCGGGGAAGCGATCCACCATTACCTGCAACTGCTCGCCCAATCCCGCCATGTCCTCCGTCTCGGCCATGAGGGACAGTTTGAGTTGATTGAGAGGCTGGTCGAGCGGCTTCAGGGCCAAAGCAGCGTCCACCGCTTCGATGGCGTCGAACAACGCATTGTCGCGAACCAGACCGTCGATGATGAGCCGGCGCACCACCATGTTCTCAGGCGCTTCATCGCGTAGTGCCACGGCAACTTCGATTGCCGCCGCCTGTGCAGCGGCGTCCTCCGCGGTTACGGCATCCCGATAATCGATCGCAGCTTGGACGGCGCGCAGTCTCAGATCCTCGGGATCGACCTCTCGCGCCACCTCGGCGTGGCGGGTGACCTCGGGCCAATTTCCAAATTCCAGCGCCATCTCCGCAAGGGTCATCCGTGCCTCGAAGTCTTGCGGAAACTGCTCGGCGACCAGGAGGTATTGTCCGTAAGCCTCATCGATCCGGCCCCCGGTGCGAACCAGATCGGCGTAGAGCATGCGGGCATCCCGATGCTGACCGTTCAGATCGAACACCGATTTCAGCGTGACGATGGCCCTTTCCGGTTCACCATCCGCGGCAAGCAAGATGCTTTCTTGGTAGAGACGCTCCGCCTTGTCTTCGACGGGCTCGCAAGCCTGAACCAGGAGAAGGGCGGCGACCAATGCGCCGGCGGACAGATGTCGTTTCATCGGAGTTCCATTCGCGAAAATTCATCGGGTGCGGCCGGGACAAGCCTACGCCGCAGGACGCTAACCTCAATGGCATGACTGAAACGTGAAAGAGTGGCCCGCCACGTCTGCTAGTTGAGGCAGAGTTGCCGCGAACTCGAGCAAACTCTACGTGATCGTCAAACGCCGGTCCCGCGCAGCACGCAGCGGATTGTTTTCAGAATCACCATCAGATCTGTCCCGAGGGAAACCTGATCATAGTAGGCGGCATCGAAACGAGCCCGCGCGGCGAACGTGGTATTGTTCCGATCGCCGACTTGCCAAAAGCCGGTCACGCCGGGCTTCATGGCATAATATGCCTGACCCGGGTAGAGATCCCGCTGCGACGGCATCATCGGACGGGGCCCCACCACGCTCATGTCGCCCATGAGCACATTCCAGAACTGCGGGAGCTCGTCGAGCGACGTCTTACGCATGAGCCGGCCGAACCGGGTAATTCGTGGGTCGTCCTGTAGCTTTTGCGTCTCGTCCCACTGCGCGCGCGCACAGGGATCGGCACGCAGATGCGCCAGCAGCTTGCGGTCGGCGTCGATCACCATCGAGCGCAGCTTCAACATGGAGAAGGTCTTGCCATTCTTGCCGACCCGACGCTGTACGTAGAATGGGTTTCCGCCATCTGTCATGACGATGAGCGCCAAGATGGCCACGGCTGGAACGACCACGATGCAGGCAACCAACAGGAAGCTTAGGTCGAAGGCGCGCTTGGCGATCTGACGATACATGCTGCGCCGTGGCGTGTAGTCGACGATCTCAGCCAGCACTTCGCCGGAACTATTAAAATGCGCAGTCAAATCAGTCACCTCTCGTAACAACAGGATCACCACACACTCACAGCAAGAAGAGCCCAACACAGCGCTCTACCCGGCGACCTCCGAATCCTTAACACGGTTGCGGGATTTGGTTCAATGAAGGTTCGATTTTTCCTCTTTGTGCAGGATTCCGCTTAAATGACTGTTTTTCCAGATTATTGTTTGCGCTGGTGGCGAACGTCACGATACCTTCATGGAGCGTCGGTCTGGACCTGACATGATTTTGCGCACCACACGGCGTATATGCTGCCCACAGGGCACACGCTGCCTGAGATGCCCGCGCGCGAAATTGCGTTCAAACCACGTCACGCCGAGCAGCGATCGACAAAATATTGCGACGTTTCGATGCAAACGGGGGTATATGGCTTCTTTTGTTCACTTTCTCTCTGTAGCCCGGGGTGCAGGGACAGGTTTCTTGGTCCGTTGGGCTTAGGTTTGGTAAAGCATGTGTGCGGAGGGGCGGCATCTCGGCTCCTCCACGTCTGGATATGATGAATTCAAGTTCTCCCATCGACATCTACAACTCTCACTTCGGGTTCTCCGAGCGTCCGTTCACGCTCGTTCCCGATCCTGAGTTTCTGTATTGGTCAAAGGCGCACCGGCTGGCGTACACCATGTTGGAATATGGCGTCGTCACCCGTGCTCCGATAACCGTCATCACGGGCGAAGTCGGCGCAGGAAAGACCACGCTGTTGCAGTATCTGCTGCAATCCATCGCCGATGATGTGGTCGTCGGTCTGATCTCAAACGCGCAGGGCAGCCGCGGGGAGCTGTTGCAATGGGTGCTCCACGCCCTCGACGTCGAGTTTGATCAGCAGGCCTCCTACGTCCGGCTGTTCCAGCGGCTTCAGGAGTTCCTTCTGCAGACTTATGCTGACGGCAAGCGGGTCATCCTGATCATCGACGAGGCGCAGAACCTCACCTACGAGACGCTGGAAGAGCTCCGGATGCTGACAAACATCAACTCCAACAAGGACGAGCTGGTGCAGCTGGTCCTCGTTGGGCAGCCCGAGCTGCGCGATCTCGTCAATCGCCCCGAATTGCGTCAGTTCGCCCAGCGGGTCGGGGCGGGGTTCCATCTATCCGCGATGTCCCAAGCGAACGTTGTGGAATACATTGCCCACCGCCTCCGAATTGCCGGTGGCACAGGCAACGAGTTCAGCCCAGACTCCGCTGACCTGGTGCATCAGGTTACGGACGGGGTTCCCAGACTTGTGAACAAGTTATGCGATCTAGCCCTTGTCTATGCGTTCTCCGCCGAGGAGACGATGGTCACCCCGGAGATAGTGCAGAACGTTCTCGATGACGGCGTCTTTATCGGCGCGGTCCGGATCACGGAGGATCGCAGGCCATGAAGCTCGATATGAAATATTACCTGTCGGTGTTCTGGCGGCGCTTTCCCTACTTCATCACGATTGCCTCGGTCTTCACGTCGATCGGCCTGACGGTGGCGGTGATACTGCCGGCGGAATACGAGGCGAAGGCGACACTGCTGGTCGAATCCGCGCAGATCCCGGACGAGCTTGCGGCCTCCACGGTGAGAACGCAGGCGCAGGAGCAATTGCAGATCATCGAGCAGAGGCTTCTGACCCGGGCCAATCTGCTGGAGCTCGCTCGGCGCCTCAACGTCTACAGCGACCGGCGGGCGGCTGGCGAAGCCGTTGGCGCGAACAACATCGTTTCCGACATGCGGAACCGGACGTCCTTCACGGCCTCCGGGGGGCGGGAGCGGGCAACGGTATTGACCGTTGGATTCCGTGCGGAATCCGGCCGTCAGGCCGCGGAGGTTGCGAACGAGTTCGTCACTTTGATGCTGCGTGAGAACGTGGAGATGCGCACGGCCCGGGCTGGAGACACGCTGCAGTTCTTCGAGAACGAGGTCGAACGCCTGAACGAGCAGCTCGACGTGCAGAGCCAGCGCATTCTGGAATTCAAGAACGCCAACGCCGACGCCTTGCCCGGAGGCATCGAATACCTGCGCAGCCGCCAGTCGTATCTGCAGGACCGACTGACGCAGATCACGCGCGAGACGCAGAACCTGCGGGAGCAGCGCGCCCGTCTGGTCGAGGTCTTCGAGCGCACCGGCCAACTCGGGAACGCCTCTGCCCAGCTGACGCCGGATGAGCAGGCGTTGCAGCAGGCACGGCGGGACCTCGACAATGCGTTGCTGGTGTTTTCGAATACGAACCCGCGGGTGCGGTTGCTGGAATCCCGCGTCAGTCAGCTCGAGAGCCGCGTTGCCGATGATCTGGGCCTTGTCGATTCCGATGTCGATGCCGGCCAGGTTCTCATGGATAGCCAGCTTGGGGAGATCGATGGAGAGTTGGAATACCGCGCGGAAGAGACCGCGCGACTGAGCGAGGAATTGGATCAGGTCGCCAATAACATCTCCAGCGTGCCCGCCAATGCGATCACGCTGGAGGGGCTTGAACGCGACTTCAACAACACCCAGGCACGTTTCCAGGCGACGACTGACCGCGTCTCGAAAGCCGAGACCGGCGAGAGGCTGGAACTGCTGTCCAAGGGCCAGCGGATCACGGTCATCGAGCAGGCAACCGAACCCACCAGCCCCACCAAGCCTGACCGGCCGCTTATCGCCGTGGCCGGGGCCGGCGTCGGTATTTTGGCCGGACTGGGCTTTGTGGTCCTGCTGGAGCTGCTGAACCGCTCGATCCGCCGCCCCATGGAGTTGACCGACAAGCTCGGGATCGCACCGCTGGCGGTGCTGCCCTATATGCGAACCGAAGGGGAGCTGGCGTTCCGGCGGACGATCGTCCTTGCGGTCGTGGGTCTGTTGATCCTGGTGATCCCGGTTGCCCTCTTCGCCGTTCACACGCTGTACATGCCACTTGATGACGTGATCGAGACGATCGTGAACCGTGCGGGCGTGTCGATCTTCTCGGAATGACGACGGTGCCTCGCGGCCGAGGCCGCATGCTGCGAAGACAGGCCGGGGAAAGGCTTTAGAATGGAAAAGTTGCAGGAAGCCCTCAGCCGTGCGCGTGAGCGCCGGGGAACGTCGGCCGGTGCCGGCCTCGCCGGGAAACCTGGCCAGGCCGCAATGGCCAACCGCGGCGGATCCGGCAAGCCGGTCAGCCCTTCCGTGCGCGAGAAGTGGACGTCCCTGCCGAGCTATCAGCCCGATCCCAAGGTACTGCGTGCCAACCGGATCGTCTCGTATTTCGGCAAGCAGGATGCATCCGCCTTCGACATGATGCGCACGAAGATCGTGCAGCAAGCCAAAACGAACAACTGGCGGCGAATCGCCATCACCTCGCCGACGGCGAAATGCGGCAAGACCACGACCACGGCCAACCTCGCCTTCAGCCTTTCGCGTCAGTCCGATCTGCGCACCCTCGTCATCGAGATCGATCTGCGGCGCCCGGCGCTCGCGAAGACCATCGGCGTGAAAATGGGCCACAACTTCTGGAAGGTCATGGATGGAACCGACCCGGCAGAGGATCACATGGTCTGCCACGAGGGCAACGTGATCTTCGCAACGAATGCTGGCCAGGCCCCCAATCCTTCGGAGTTGCTGCAGAGCGCCAAGGCCCGCGCAGTGCTGTCCGATCTGGAGGCGACCTACAAGCCAGACCTCGTTCTGTTCGACACGTCGCCCCTGCTGGCCAGCGACGACACGATCGGCTTCCTGGAGCACGTGGATGCGGCGCTGCTTGTCGCAGCGGCGGAGACATCAACAATGGAGGAGGTCGACATCTCCGAGAGTGAGATCGCGCAAAGCACTCAGGTGCTTGGCGTCGTTTTGAACAAATGCCGCTACAACGCAGGCGGATATGGGTACGAGTACGGCTATTACTGAGAACAGGCACGCCACAGGAGCCCCGTTGCTCACCGAAGCGTGAGGGCCGCAGGCGGTCGCAGCACCAGGCCCCCGGCCTCGTCAGTCTCGACCATGTGAAGCAGGAGCGGCCCCGTTTCGGCCGCGCCTCCCGCGAAAGGGGAAGGGCTGACCAGGGCGTCGCGCAGCGCCGTGCGGCCAATGACATATTGCTCAACGCCGCCACCCTTCACTTCGCGCACCAATCCTGACCTGCGCCCGTCGGCATCATAGAGAAGCGTGTCGCGCCAGGCGGCCCGTGGCCAGAGAACCGGATCGGCATAGACGCCCTCCGGCACCGCATAGCCGAGGCTGCGCAAGCGCATCCCGGTAGGGCCTTCCTCCCAGACCCGTTTCTGATGCACGGGGAAGGCGATGGAGATAAAGGCCGGTGCGCTGTCGTGAACACCGTTGTTGGCGAAGACGCCAATGTCGATCCGGTCGGTCGACAGGGGCGATCTCGGCGCCACGGGGCGGGTTTCATGCCAATCGACCGAGATCGTCGCTAGATGCCCCCCGGCGTCGCCGCGGGAGATCCGGACCTTGCCGGGATCGCCACGGAGCAGGACCCAGTCGAAGTTGAGCGGCCGTCCGTTCGGATCCACCGTGCTCTCGACGCTCAGCGTCATCTCGCGGCGATAGTCGTAAGACCGCCAAAGCCGCGCCACGGCCCCCGGCGTGGTGAATAGCGCCTCGCCCAGATTGCCGCCGAGATAATCGACCCCAGGCACGGCAGGCAGATCCCGCACCACGCTGAGGCGCACCATGGGCGGGATCGCATCCGCCGGGATCGCATTGGCCAGGGCGACCATCGCGGCGTAATTCAGATCTTCCCCGGACCAGACGGTCGGGTGCGCGGCGCCAGACAGGTAGCGCTCCCGCGTTCCGGCGCCGGCCTGCGCCCGCCGGAAGATCATCTGCACCAGGGGCGCCAGCAGGCCTTCCCTTTCCGCCCGCTCCCGTGTCTCGGGCCGCAGCGCCGCCAGAATCATCCCCGCCGCGCGAAGCAACGCCCGATCCGTGTAGGAGGAGCCCTGGGAGATGAGGAAAAAGGGCGAGTTCGCCGGAAAACGGTCGCCCCGCTCCGGGTCGTGATCCCGATGTTCAGGATAGGCGTAGATATGGTTGGCGGCGTAGAGCTGCCACGCCAAAGTTGCCGTTCCCTGCCTGGACAGCGCCAGTCGCGGCTGGCTCCGCCCCAGCACCTTGTTCCTCAGCGCGGTCGAGGAATTTCCGAGAACTGGCAGCGAGAAACGGATCGGTCCGGCCAGCCCATAATCCAGGCGGCGCTTTCGCATGTCTTCGTCGTAGACGATCCGCGCCAGGCCGGGAAACTCCCCGTCAGGGAGCTCCGAATGCCCGCGGTCCCGATTGTCATAAAGGATGCCGCCCAGCCCTGCAGCCACCCCCTTGGCCTGCAGGCGGCGCAGCGTTCCGGCCACGGGCCACTTGCTGGCCACGCTATAGATTGGAGCCTCCGCCAATGCGGGATCGGGGCGCACCGTGACCTGCCAGCCGAGGCCCTGCGGCGCATCCGCCAGGTTGCTCAACGACACCCTGGCGCGCCCCTCCTCCACGCGGACCGGCGGCGCAGCCGGCGCATCCTGGGCCCGCGCGGGGAGGGGCAGGTGGACGAGCAGGAGCAAGAGAGGGGGGAGCCATCGCATCTAGACAACTTGCCGTAATCCGCGGCGGCCCGCCAGACGGTCGAAGGACGGTCGCCCGCAACCGTTGCGCGAACGCCGCGAGGCCGCGCGCAGCCCTGACGCAGGATTAACCGCGTCTGGCCATGGTGCTCCCGTCGTCGGCATGCGGGTCGGGTGGCGCAGACCGGGCGGGGCGGACGAGGCGAATGGCCCCGCAGCCGCCCGGATCCGCGATCGCCCCGGTCCCGCAGGCCGGCGCGCCGCCGAACTCATCTTTTCAAAGGAGGCCCGTCATGCCCGATACCTTCAAATCTCTCGCGACCAGCTTGTCCTCGCCGGCAACCGGCGCCGCATCCATCTCGCCCAGCAACAATTCAGACCTCGCGCAGGTCACTCGCGCCATCTACGTGGGCGGCCCAGGCCGCATGACCGCGATCCTCGCCGACGGTGCCGAGATCACTTTCGAGAACATGGCTGCTGGCATGATCTATCCCCTGCGCGTCAGCCGCATCAAGTCGACCAACACGACCGCCACCGGGCTCGTCGCCCTCTGGTAGATCGCGCGGGCCACCCGCACGCAGATCCGTCGCCGCAAAGGCTCCGCCCCGCATGGGTCGGGGCCTTTTCTCTGCCTGCCGCGCCCCGCCACGCCTTGTTGCCCGCCATCGGCCATTCTATGTCAGAACCGATGAAGCGCTTTATCCCCTTCGTGAAATCCCCTCCGATGGTGGCGGTCGTCCGGATGTCCGGCGTGATCGCGGCAGGGGCGCGGGGCGGCGGCATAAGTGATGCCGGGCTGGCCCTGCTGCTGGAGCGCGCCTTCAGCCGTGGCAAGCCGAAGGCGGTGGCCCTGATCATCAATTCACCGGGCGGAAGCGCCGTCCAATCCTCGCTCATCGGGGCTCGTATCCGCCGGCTCGCCGAAGAGAAGGACGTTCCGGTCCATGCCTTCGTGGAGGATGTCGCGGCCTCGGGCGGCTACTGGCTCGCCTCCGCGGCCGATGAGATCTGGATCGACGAAAGTTCGATTGTGGGGTCCATCGGCGTCATTTCCGCGGGCTTCGGCGCGCAGGACCTGATCGAACGCTGGGGGATCGAGCGGCGCGTGCACACCGCCGGCAAGTCCAAGAGCATGCTCGATCCCTTCCGCCCCGAGCGGGAGGAGGACGTGGCGCGCCTGAACCGCCTTCTGGATCAGATCCACGAGAACTTCATCGCCCATGTAAAGACGCGCCGTGGCGCCAAGCTGGCCGACAACCCGGATCTCTTCACCGGCGAGATCTGGGTCGGACCGCAGGCGGTGAAGGTGGGCCTGGCGGACGGGCTCGGCCATCCCATGCCGAAACTACGCGAGTTGTTCGGCAAGGACGTGCGCTTCACCCACTATGGCCGGCGCCGCAGCCTTCTGCAGCGGTTCGGGGCCGGGATCGCGCTGGATGCGCTGGCCGCCGTCGAGGAGCGCGCGCACTACGCCCGATATGGGCTGTAATTCGATGATCAAGGTCGTCACCGTCTTCCTGATCGGAATGATGATCCTGGCCCTCATGGGCCGGCTCCGCCTCCCGAAACGCTTGCAAAACCTCAAGCGCGGGCGGATGCGCCTTGCAGCCGCCAAATGCCCGGCCTGCGGGCGCTATCGCATCGGGTCCGGTCCCTGCCGCTGCGGCGCCGGGGACTGAAGGCTTGGATTGGATCCTTGGGGGGCTCGGGCTTGTCCTGCTGCTGCTGGCGGGGGACGCGCTGGTCAAGGGCGCCGTCAACCTGAGCCTGAGGTTGGGCATTCCCGCCTTGATCGTCGGGCTCACCATTGTCGCCTTCGGCACGTCCGCGCCAGAGATGCTTGTCTCGGTCAAGGCTGTGCTCGACGACGCGCCGGGCATCGCGCTTGGCAACGTGGTAGGATCCAACATCGCGAACATACTGCTGGTCCTTGGCCTACCCGCCGTTGTCGCCGGCCTCTCGACCAGCAAGTGCGAGGTTGGCCGCGACTATGCCGCGATGCTGGCCGTCTCGGTGGCCTTCGCGGTGCTTTGCATCTTCGGGCCGCTGACATGGGTCAGCAGCCTGATCCTGCTAGCTATTCTTGCGGTGATCCTCTTCTTCCAGATGCAGGCGGCGCGCGCGCACCGCAGCAGCTGCGCGACCGACGAGATCGAGGGCGCCGATCCCGACCTGCCCTGGTCGCGGATCCTCGTGTTCCTGGCCATTGGCCTCGTCGGCCTGCCGCTGGGCGCGCAGCTTCTCGTCAGCTCCGCCACCAATATCGCGCGCACCTTCGGCATCAGCGAAACGGTGATCGGCCTGACCATCATCGCGCTAGGAACCTCGCTGCCCGAGCTCGCCACCACCCTGATGGCCGCGTTGCGTGGCAAGGCGGATGTGGCCCTTGGCAACGTCGTGGGATCCAACGTCTTCAACCTGCTCGCGATCATCGGCGTCGCCGGCCTGTTCGGCAATATCCCCGTCGATCCCGAATTCCTCCGCCTCGATCTCTGGGTGATGTTGGGCAGCTCCCTGCTGCTGGCCCCGTTCGTCCTTCTGCGATGGGATATGGGGCGGGGCACCGGGATAGGTCTGACGGGCCTCTACCTCGCCTACATGGCCTATCTGCTGGTATGAGCGGCCGGCCGGCCGGGCGGGCGCTGGTGACGGGCGGCGCGCGCCGGCTTGGGCGGGCAATGGCGCTGGCTCTTGCGGAACGCGGATATGACGTGGCCGTGCACTACGCGACCTCTGTCGAGGACGCTGAGGAGACGACCGGCGAGATCGCGGGAATTGGCCGACGCACCGCAGCCCTTCGGGCCGATCTGCTCGATGAAGCTCAGGCGACAGCCCTTGTCGGCCGGGCTGCCGAAGCGCTCGGCGGGCCGCTGACCGTTCTCGTCAACAACGCCTCGATCTTCGAACCGGACACGCTGCAGGATGCCAGCGCCGACAGTTGGTCGCGCCATTTCGGCAGCAATCTGCGGGCGCCGTTCCTGCTCACCCAGGCTTTCGCGGCGGGCCTGCCCCAGCCCGCGCCACGCGACGCGGGGCAGGAGGCACCGCCGGCGCCCGGGCTGATCGTCAACATGGTCGACCACAAGGTCTTGAACCTCACGGCTGATTTCATGACCTACACGCTCGCAAAGGCGGGCCTCTGGACCCTCACCCAGACCTCGGCCCAGGCCCTGGCACCCCGTATCCGCGTGAACGCCATCGGTCCCGGCCCCACGCTGATCGGCGCCCGCCAGGGCACGGCGCACTTCGCGGCGCAGCGCCTGGGCGCCCCCCTTGAACGCGGCGCCGATCCGTCCGATGTAGTGTCAGCCCTGACCTACCTGCTGGACGCGCCAGCCGTCACCGGGCAAATCCTTATGGTGGACGGAGGGCGACATCTGGCCCGCGATTGACAACGGTTCCCGCAAGGTTGTGCACGTGCCGCGGTGGCGTCCTGAAACCGTTACGAATTTGTTAAGAATATCAGCTTCTTAACCATGATAAACAATAAATAAGTAGTGATACCAGGGGGTTGCTGGGTTGCCCAGATTATAGGCATCCTGACGAACGGGCAGCGATATCAAGGGGAACGACCCGCGCAGCGCCTTCTGTCACCAGACTTATCCCCAGATTCGGTGGACAAGATAAGGCTTGAGAAGAGCCACCATTCTATGCACGCAGAAGTAGAATCGGGCGAGGAGCCGATGTCGGACACGAGTGATCCCCAAAGCCGTACGAACGCGGCACAGGCTGTGCAAACGGCCGCGCCCGTGGCCACCGGACATGCCGTGATCCAAAGGTTCCTTCGCACGCTCGACAGCAGCCCCGGCGTCTACCGAATGCTCGATGCCCAGAGCCGGGTGCTCTATGTCGGCAAGGCGCGAAATCTTGCGGCACGGGTCGCCAGCTACGCGCGACCCGCCGGACATTCCCGCCGCATCTCGCGCATGATCGCCGATACCGCCTCGATGATGGTGCTGACCACCCGGACGGAAACAGAGGCGCTGCTGCTGGAGCAGAACCTGATCAAGCAACTCAAGCCGCGCTACAACGTGCTCCTGCGGGACGACAAGTCCTTCCCCAACATCCTCGTGGCGAAGGACCATGCCTTCCCGCAGATCCGCAAGCATCGCGGCGCCAAATCGTCGAAAGGTGCCTACTATGGCCCCTTCGCAAGCGCCGGCGCGGTGAACCGCACGCTGAACCAGTTGCAGAAGGTGTTCCTGCTGCGCAACTGCACGGATGCGGTGTTCTCAACCCGCACGCGGCCCTGCCTGCTCTACCAGATCAAGCGCTGTGCCGGTCCCTGCGTCGGCCATATCTCGGAAGCAGATTATGCCGGGCTAGTCTCGACTGCCGAACGGTTCCTCTCGGGGCGGTCGACGAATATCCAGGGCGATCTGGCCCGCTCGATGGAGGAGGCCTCCGCGGCGATGGAGTTCGAGCGCGCCGCCGCGCTCAGGGACCGCATCCGCGCCATGACCCAGGTGCAGTCCGCCCAGGGCATCAATCCCAAGGGCGTCCCGGAGGCGGACGTCATCGCCCTGCACATGGAGCATGGCCAAGCCTGCGTGCAGGTCTTCTTCATCCGGGCGCACCAGAATTGGGGCAACCGCGATTTCTACCCCCGCGTGGGTGACGACGTGGATGCCGCCGAGGTGATGCAGGCCTTCATCGGCCAGTTCTACGACGGCAAGGAACCGCCCCGTGCGCTGCTTCTCTCGCACGCCCCGGACGACAGCGACCTGATCGCCGACATGCTCAGCGGCAAGGCCCGGCGAAAGGTGACCTTGAGCGTGCCGCAGAAGGGCGAGAAGGCCGAACTGGTCGGCCATGCCCTGCGCAACGCCCGCGAAAGCCTGGCGCGCAAGATGTCGGAAAGCGCCAGCCAGGCACGGCTGCTCGGCGGCCTGGCGGAGGCCTTTGGCCTGGATGGCCCGCCAGCGCGGATCGAGGTCTACGACAACTCGCACATCATGGGCGCCCATGCGGTGGGCGCGATGATCGTGGCCGGTGCCGAGGGGATGCTGAAGGGCCAGTACCGCAAGTTCAACATCAAGGGCGAGGAGCTGACCCCCGGGGACGATTTCGGCATGATGAAGGAGGTGCTGACCCGCCGCTTCAAGCGCCTGCTGAAGGAGGATCCCGACAGGCAATCCGGCAGCTGGCCCGACCTGCTGCTGATCGATGGCGGCGCCGGGCAGGTGAGCGCTGTCCATTCGATCATGGCCGATCTGGGCGTCGACGACATCGCGATGATCGGCGTCGCCAAGGGGGTGGACCGCGACGCCGGCAAGGAAGAGTTCCACCGCATCGGTCACCGCCCCATGGCCCTGCGCCACAACGATCCGGTGCTCTACTTCGTGCAGCGCCTGCGCGATGAGGCGCACCGCTTCGCCATCGGCGCCCACCGCGCCAAGCGGTCGAAGGCCATCGGCGCCACTCCGCTCGACGAGATCGCGGGCGTCGGCGGCACTCGCAAACGCGCGCTGCTGGCGCATTTCGGCTCTGCCAAGGCGGTGGCGCGGGCAAATCTCGTCGATCTCAAGGCGGTCGACGGAATTTCGGGCAGCCTGGCCGAAAAGATCTACGACTTCTTTCACGAACGCGGATAGCCCCGGCCGCGGGATCGTGGGCGGGGGGCGGCGCTTTGACATTTCCGTTGGTTGAGGCATGTTTAGGCTACCGCGAGCCGCCGCGCCACGATCGCGCGGCACAGACACTGATCCGCCTGTCTTTCCAAGACCGGCGTCGATGGGGCCCGAAGGCCTCGCTCTGAGGAGCAACCTGCCAATGACCTATTACAAGACCGGTCCGACCGCGCGCAGCGCATCCGTCCGTCATCCCATCGCCACGCGCCTCGCCGGCGAGGTCCGCGATGGAACGCTTTCGCGCCGCGAGTTCATCGCCAGCGCCACCGCGCTTGGCCTCACCAGCGCCGGCGCCTACGGGCTGCTGGGCCTTGCTGCACCTGCCGCACGCGCCCAGGAGATGCAGCAGGGCGGCACCCTGCGCATCCAGTCCGAGGTGCGGCCCCTGAAGGATCCGCGGACCTACGACTGGCCGCAGATGTCGAACTATACCCGCGGCTGGCTGGAATATCTGGTCGAATACCAGCGCGACGGGTCCATCGAAGGCCGCCTGCTGGAAAGCTGGGAGGTCAACGACGACGCGACCGTCTACACGCTCAACGTCCGCCCTGGGGTCACCTGGAACAATGGCGACCCCTTCACCGCCGAGGACGTGGCGTTCAACATCGGCCGCTGGTGCGAGAAGGGCGTCGACGGCAATTCCATGGCCAGCCGCGTGTCGACCCTGATCGACGAGGGCACGGGGCAGGCCGCCGAAGGCGTCATCGAGGTGGTCGACGAGACGACGCTGCGCCTCAACCTGCCGCGCGCCGACATCACGCTGATCGCCGGCTTCTCGGATTACCCCGCCGCCATCGTGCACCAGAGCTTCTCGGGCGACCCTCTGTCCGACCCCATCGGCACCGGCCCCTACCTGCCCGGCAACTACGAGGTCGGCATCAGCGCCGAGCTGGTGAAGAACGAGGATCATCAATGGTGGGGCGAGGGCGCCGCGCTCGACCAGATCATCTACGTCGACTACGGTACCGATCCCGCCTCGTGGGTGGCCGCCGTCGACAGCGGCGAGGTCGACATGGTCTACGAGAGCCTCGGCGAATTCGTCGAGATCATGGATGCCATCGGCTGGGAGAAATCCGAGGCCGTGACCGCGAACACCGTCATCATTCGCCCGAACCAGACGGCCGAGGTCGACGGGGTCAAGCCCTATGCCGACGCCCGCGTGCGCCGCGCGCTGGCGCTTGCGGTGAACAACGAGGATCTGCTGAACCTCGGCTATGACGGGGCCGGCCGGGTGGCCGACAATCACCACGTGTGCCCGATCCACCCCGAATATGCCGAGGTGCCGCGCGCACCCTACGATCCCGAGGCGGCGATGGCGCTGATGGAAGAGGCCGGGATGGCCGATTACGAGCACGTGCTGATCTCCATCGACGATGGTTGGCGGCGGGCCACCACCGATGCCGCGGCGGCAAACATGCGCGACGCCGGCCTGAACGTGGAACGGCAGATCCTGCCGGGCGCCACCTTCTGGAACGACTGGACGAAGTATCCGCTCAGCTCCACCGACTGGGCGCAGCGTCCGCTCGGCGTGCAGGTCCTGGCGCTGGCCTATCGCTCCGGCGAGGCCTGGAACGAGAGCGGGTTTTCCAACGAGGAGTTCGACAGCCTGCTGAACGAGGCGCTGACCATGCCCGACGCCGACCGGCGGCGCGAGGTGATGGCACAGATCGAGAAGATCATGCAGGACGAGGGCGTGATCATCCAGCCCTACTGGCGCTCGACCTTCCGGCACGTGGCCCCCGGCGTCCTCGGCGCCGACCAGCATCCGACATTCGAGATCCACGTGGCGGAACTCGGCTTCGCCGCCTGACCGTCGGCCGGGGCTGCGGGCTTCGGCCCGCGGCCCCGGCGCCTCCGCACCGCCTGTCCGCACGCGGTGCGTTCCGGCCTTTCGCCGGTGCGCCCGCTCCGCTAGCGTGCCGGTATGACCTGGAATCTTCCCAACATCCTGACCGTTCTGCGCCTCTTCGCCGCGCCGGCACTTGCAATGGTCTTCGTGCTGCTGCCGCGACCCCTGGCGGACTGGATCGCGCTGGTCCTTTTCGTCGGCGCCTCGGCGACCGACTGGATCGACGGCTATCTGGCCCGCGCCTGGGGGCAGACCAGCCGCTTCGGCGCCATGCTCGACCCCATCGCCGACAAGGCGATGGTGATGATCGCGCTGGCGGTGGTGATGGCCACCTCGGCGCTGAACCCGCTGATCGTGGCCCCCGCGGCTCTGATCCTCTTCCGCGAGATCTTCGTCTCCGGGCTGCGCGAGTTCCTCGGGGCTGCCGCAGGGCGGCTGAAGGTGACGCCGCTGGCCAAGTGGAAGACGACCGCGCAGATGTGCGCGATAGCGTTGCTCCTGCTCTCGCTGGGTCTCGAAGAGGCGCATTACTGGGCCTACCGTGCCACCGAGCCGGCCGCCTACGATGCCGCCCTGCATTCCGGCCCGGGCAACCCCATCTGGCGGCTCTACTGGGGCGGCTGGGCGGCGGGGCTCACCGGGGTCGCGGTGCTCTGGGTCGCGGCGGCGCTGACCCTGGCCACGGGATGGGATTACCTGCAGAAGGCGATGCCCTACCTCAAGGAAGAGCCAAAGCCGTGATCGACGTGCTGTATTTCGCGTGGGTGCGCGAGCGCATCGGCCTGCCGCGCGAGCGCATCGAGAGCGCCGCGGGGACGGTGGCGGATCTGGTGGCCGAGCTGCAGGACCGCGATCCCCGATACGCCGCCGCCTTCGCCGACACGGCCGCCCTGCGCGTCGCGGTCGATCAGGAACTGAGCACGTTCGACGCGCCGCTCGCCGGGGTGCGCGAGATCGCCTTCTTTCCGCCGATGACGGGCGGCTAGGCCGGTGGCGAAGACGGGCGTGGTGCTGCTGGGCGAAACGTTCGACCCGGGCGGGATCCTGTCCGATTTCGCCGGCCGGCGCCACGGCATCGGGGCGCTGGTGAGCTTCACCGGTATCGTGCGCGATACGCAGGGCGATCTGGACGCGCTGGAGATAGAGCACTACCCCGGCATGACCGAACGCGCGCTGGCCGTGCATCGCGACCGGGCGCTGGCCCGCTGGGCGCTGGCGGATGCGCTGATCGTGCACCGCCATGGCCGCATGGCCCCGGGCGAGCCGATCATGATGGTGGCGACCGCGGCGGCGCATCGCGCGCCGGCCTTCGAGGCGGCGGATTTCCTGATGGATTACCTGAAATCCCGGGCGCCGTTCTGGAAGCGCGAGTGGCGCGGCGACCGGGCGGACTGGGTCGCGGCGGAGGCGCGCGACGAGGCTTCGCTTGCCCGGTGGGGGCAGGACTGAGCGCAGGCGCCGGAGGGGCCAGCCCCTCCGGACCTCCCCGGGATATTTGAGAGGCAAAGAGGGCGCGCGATTTTCAGCGGGGATGCGCCGGGGTCAGCGGCCGCGCATGTTCTCTTCGGAGATGAAGCGGCGGAGATCCTCGGCCTCGGCGCGGGCCTCGCGCAGGCCCTCCATCGTCGCGCGCAGCTCGGCCTCGGCCTGAACCAGCCGGGCGCCAAGCCGCGCCTCGGCCGCGGCCAGAGCGCTTTGCGCGGCGTCGCGGGCATCTTCCGCCGCATGCAGATCGGCGGCCATGCCGTCGAGCTCGTCGATCTCGGAGCGCGACACCCGCGACAGGCGGGTGACCAGCCAGTGCGAGAGAAAGCCCAGCACGTAGGCGCCAAAGAGCAGGATCGCCGTCGCGGCGATGAACTCAGTCCGTTCCACCCGGCCCCCTCCGTACCGGCATCGGCGGCTGCGTCAGGCGCGTCGCCCGGGGCGTTGTCCGGCTGGGCATTCGGTTCGTTCACCGGTGTCTCGCCCGGTGCCGCGGCGGCGGGGTCCGGCGCGGTTGCCTCGGCCCGAGCCTCGCGCAGCGCGAAGGCGATGCGCCGGTTGGCCTCGCGCCCCGCTTCGGTGCCGTTGTCGGCGACGGGCGCAGCCTCGCCATAGCCGCGCGCCGTCAGGTTGCCTGTCAGGATGCGCCGCGCCACCAGCGCGTTCAGCACCGCGTCGGCACGCTGCTGGCTGAGCCGCGCGTTCATCTCCTCGCGGCCCTGGCTGTCGGTGTGGCCGCCGATCTCGATCTGCGCCTCCGGGCAATCGCGCAGGACCCGCGCGACATCGGCGACGATGGCCAGCCCTTCGGAATCCAGGTCGACCGAGCCGGGGGCGAAGGCAATCTTGCGCCCGTCGATGGCCGCCTCGACCCCGGCGACGCATTCCTCGGGCGTCGGCAGGGCGGCGACCGGATCGAAGGCCTGGTCGTAGCTTATGTCGAGCCGGTAGACCCCGCTGGGCCCAAGCGCCTCGGACAGCGCGGCCGAGGCGGCGGCGCGGCCCTCGGGATCGCCGGTCACCCCGGCGACCTCCAGGAAAGCGGGGGTGACCCTGGCCGTGCCGTGGGTGAGGTGCGACAGCGCGTCGAGCGCCGCCAGCACCCGCAGCGACCAGTCCTGCGGCAGGTTGGGCCGAAGCTGCAGCTCGGCCGCGATGTCCCCGCCCCCGAGGCTCGCGCCGGCGAAGCTTCGGATCATCTCCTGCGTGCGCACATCCCCCACCGGGCCCGCGAGGGTGACCTCGCCCGCCTCGCTGCGGCTGATCGCAAAGACGGCTTCGGCGGGGTCCGCGCCGGCGTCGCCCTCGGCTGGGGCGGCGGCGGGCACGACGAGGGTGAAGAGATCCGGCAGGCCGGCCTCGACGAGGCCGATGGCGGCGCTGAGGGCGGCGGGATCGGTCGCCTGCGGCGGCTCCAGCGTCACGGTGAGGTCCGAGATCGTCACCGTGCCGCCGCCCATCTCCTCGACCGCCCGGATCGCCGCGGTCGCGACGCCGGCCCAGTTCGGATCGGGGGCGCCCATCGCCTCGGCGCAGACCAGCCGGTCCGGCTCTACAGATCCGAACGCCACCGCGGTGTCGGCGGGCTCGGCATCCGCCGGGGCCGCTGCACGCTCTGCCACCGCGAGGGCTGCGGCCTCGATCCGGGCGCGGTCCGCCGGCGTCTCGGCCGCGCAGGCATCGAACCTGGCGCCCGCGGCATCCAGTCGGAAGCGCAGGATGTAGGGGCTCAGAACCGGACGCGGCTGGCGCAGCGAGACCTCCAGGGCCACGCCACCCGGCATCGCCGCGCGCAGGTCCGATTGCAGGCGCCGCGCCGCCTCGCGCCCCGGTGCGAGCCCCTCGACGAAAAGCTTCTGCGGCGTCACCACGACACGTGCGGTCGGCAGCCCCGCAACCGCCGTCACCCCCGCGGCCAGCGTGCCGGCCCAGGCCTCCGGCGCCGCACCCGCCACCGCCGTCAGAAGGTCCGACACGGCGAGCGTGCCGCCACGCCCCGGCTCGGCCGCCGACCCGGCATCGAGCCGGCCCAGCCGGCGGGTGAGGGCGGCCTTGCCCTCCACGCCGCCCGGCACCAGCCCGTGCACGGTCATCTCGCCGCCGTTGCGCAGCATCTCCACCCTGTAGGCGGGGCGCGGCAGGCTTTCGGGCGGCGGCACCCGCATTGCATCGCGCAGGCGCGCGGGGTCCAGCGCATCGCCCGCGGCGGCCAGCACCTTGAAGCGGGTCGCCTCGTCGGGCACCTCGCCGGCGATCGTCGCCAGCGTGCCGTCGGCGGCGACGCTGACGCCGCGCCCGAGCCCCGCCGCGCCAAGCGCCGCGCGCACCGCCGCCACGCCATCGGCCTCGACCCGGTCGACCGTGGCGATGGCCGCGCCCACGCTGCCGCCCGCCGCGAGGATCAGGCAGAGCGCGCGAAGCGCGGCGATGCGGGAGGGGATGAGCGGCATGGGGCCTCCGTGGCTTGCGGCACGCGCGGCGGGGAACGGGGGCGCGCACCGCCCGCCGCTCTCATATGGCCTGGGTCCTGCGCTTGCAACGAAGCCACGCGTGCCCCGGCCACACCCCGCTCAGGCGAGCAGGACCGCCAGCGCCAGCCCGGTCGTGAAGATCAGCCCCGCGTCGCGATTGCTGAGGAACAGGCGCCGGCATGCATCGGGGTCGTCGATCTCAAGCCTGCCGAGCTGCCGGCCGAGATGCGCCGCGAAGGCCGCGATGCCGGCAAGCCCGGCCCAGAGCGGCAGGCCGCTTCCCGCCAGCGCCAGCCAGACGCCCGCCGCCAGAAGCGCCACCGCCGCCGCAAGGAACCCTGCCAGCCACCGCGCCGTCTGCCGCCCGAAAAGCCGCGCCGTGCTGCGCACCCCGATGAGGGCATCGTCCTCCCGGTCCTGATGCGCATAGATCGTGTCGTAGAAAAGCGTCCAGGCGATCCCGGCGGCGTAGAGCGCGAAGGCGGGCGCGGCCAGCCCGCCCGTCTGCGCGGCCCAGGCCACCAGCACCCCCCAGTTGAAGGCGAGCCCGAGGAACACCTGTGGCCACCAGGTGAACCGCTTGGCGAACGGATAGATGCAGACCAGCCCCAGCGAGCCGGTGCCGAGGGCGATGGCGGCGGGCGGGAAGCTCAGCAGGATGCCGAAGGCGGTCAGCGCCTGCGCGCACATCCAGGCCAGCGCGCCGCGCAGGCTCACCTGGCCCGAAGGGATCGGGCGCGACCGGGTGCGGGCCACCTGCGCGTCGATGTGCCTGTCGGTGATGTCGTTCCAGGTGCAGCCGGCGCCGCGCATCAGGAAGGCACCGATGGCGCAGCCCAGTCCGATCCACGCGCCGTGCCAGTCCAGCCCTCCCTCCGCCGCGGCCGCCAGCAGGAGGCCCCACCAGCAGGGGATCAGCAGCAGCCAGGTGCCGATGGGCCGGTCGGCGCGCGACAGGCGCAGATAGGGGCGCGTGGCGGCGGGGGCGAGCCGGTCCACCCAGTTGCCGTGCGCCGCATCGACGACGCTGCCGCCGGGGCCCGGCGCACGCGCTGCCGCGCCGACGCCCGCCTGCCTCGCGCCCTGGCCTTCCGGCACTGGCCTCGCGCCGGTCTGCGGCATATCACGTCCCCATGTCGGACCAAAGGATCAGGCTCTATCTAGACCGGCCCGCGGAGGCGGGGCAACTCGGCCCGGGCCTTTGCGTGCCGCTGCAGCCCGGCCAGGGCCATTACCTCGCCAACGTGATGCGGCGCGGCCCGGGCGACATCGTCGCCGCCTTCGACGGGCGAAGCGGCGAATGGGCGGCCGAGATCACAGCCGCGACCAAGCGCGGCGGCACGCTCCGGCTGCTTCACCAGACTGCCCCGCAGCGCGATCCGCCGGACCTCTGGCTGCTCTTCGCGCCGATCAAGAAGGCGCGCACCGACTTCATCGTCGAGAAGGCGGCCGAGATGGGGGCCGCCCGCATCCTGCCCGTGCAGACCGAGTTCACCAATGCCGAGCGCATCCGTCGCGACAGGCTGCAGGCCCACGCCGTCGAGGCGGCCGAGCAGTGCGGCGGCACCTTCGTGCCCGAAGTGGCCGAACTCGCGCGGCTGGGCGCGGTGCTGGACGAATGGCCATCGGGACGCCGCCTGATGGTCTGCGACGAGGCGCTGGCAGGGCAGGCCGCCGCCCTGCTCGATACGCCGGGGCGCGCGCCATGGGCGATCCTCGTCGGCCCCGAAGGCGGCTTCTCGGATGCCGAGCGCGCCCGCCTCGCGGCGCATCCCGGTGCCGTCACCGTCGCCCTCGGCCCGCGCATCCTGCGCGCCGACACCGCCGCTGTCGCCGCCCTTGCCCTCTGGCAGAGCACCCTGGGAGACTGGCGGTGATCCGCCCCGAGCTTCCGGCCGTCGCCCTGGCCCTTCGGCGGAGCACCCTCGGAGACCGGCGATGATCCGCCCGGAGCTCGCCGCCGCCGCCCGCCGCTGGCGCGAGGCGCTGATCGGCGCGGCGATGGCGCTGGCGGGGCTCTGGGCGGTGCTCGGCGGCCGCGGGCCGCTCTCCCTCGTAGGCGGGGCGCTGCTGCTGGCGGGCGCCGGGCTGGCCGTCGCCGGCTGGCAGCGCGGCCGGTTCCGCGACCCGCAGGCGGGGCAGGGGCCCGGCATCGTGCAGATCGACGAGGGCGCCATCGCCTATTTCGGCCCGCTCACCGGCGGCGCTGCCGCGATCCCCGCCCTGACCCGCATCGAGCTCGACGCCACAGGCCGCCCGACCCACTGGGTTTTCCACCACAGCGATGGGCCGGCCCTGCACATTCCCGTGACCGCGACAAATGCCGAGGCGCTTTTCGACGCGCTGGCCAAGCTGCCCGGCCTGCGGACGGAGGCGATGCTGCGCCACCTGGCCGAACCGGGCGGCCGGATCCGCACAGTCTGGGCCCGGACCGGCGGCCCGCAGGCCGTGCGGTTGCCGCCGGCGGGGCGAACGGGCCCCCCGCCGCCCCTCGATTGACAGCACCGCCCATGTGCCGCAGGCATGGGCTCCCGGAAACCCGACGCCCGAGGCCCCCAGCACATGTCCATTCCCCAAAGCGGCGGCGGGCCGGTCGGCGCGCTCGCGGATCTGGCCGCCTATCTCGCCGATGGCTGCAAGCCGAAGGACGACTGGCGCATCGGCACCGAGCACGAGAAGTTCGGCTATTGCCGCGACACCCTGCTGCCGCTGCCCTACGACGGCCCGTGCTCCATCCGCGCCATGCTGGAGGGGCTGCGGGACCGTTTCGGCTGGGCGCCGGTGCTGGAGGCCGGGCACCTCATCGGGCTCGAGAAGGCGGGCGCCAACGTCAGCCTGGAACCGGGCGGCCAGCTGGAGCTTTCCGGCGCACCCGTCCGCACCATCCACGAGACCTGCGACGAGGTGAACGCCCACCTGCGCGAGGTGCAGGCCGTGGCCGAGGGCATCCGCGCGGGCTTCATCGGCCTCGGCGCCGCGCCGATCTGGTCGCAGGAACAGATGCCGCGGATGCCCAAGGGCCGCTACAAGCTGATGACCGACTACATGGGCCGGGTCGGCACCCACGGCACCCAGATGATGTATCGCACCTGCACCGTGCAGGTGAACCTCGATTTCGCGACCGAGGCCGACATGGTGCAGAAGATGCGCGTCGCGCTCGCCCTGCAGCCGGTCGCCACGGCGCTCTTCGCCAACTCGCCCTTCCTCGACGGCGCGCCCAACGGGCACAAGTCCTGGCGCTCCCGCGTCTGGCGGGGCTTGGACGACGCGCGCACAGGCATGATCCCCTTCGTCTTCGAGGACGGGTTCGGGTTCGAGCGGTGGGTGGAGTACGCGCTCGACGTGCCGATGTACTTCGTCTACCGCGACGGGGTCTACATCGACGCCCTCGGCCAGTCCTTCCGCGACTTCATGCGCGGCGAATTGCCCGCGCTCCCCGGCGAGCGTCCGACGCTCAGCGACTGGGCCGACCACCTGACCACGCTCTTCCCCGAGGCGCGGCTGAAGAAGTTCATCGAGATGCGCGGCGCCGATGGTGGCCCCTGGCGCCGCCTCTGCGCGCTGCCCGCCCTCTGGGTCGGGCTGCTCTACGACCAGGGATCGCTCGACGCCGCGTGGGACCTTGCAAAGGGCTGGGACGCCGAGAGCCGCGAGGCCTGGCGCGTCGCGGCGTCCGAGCAGGGGCTGCAGGCCGAGGTGGGGCGACGGCGGATGCAGGACCTCGCCGCCGAGGTCTTGGCCATCGCCGATGCCGGCCTGCGCGCCCGCGCCATGCCCGGCGCCGGCGGCCTCATCGCCGACGAGTCGCATTTCCTCAACGCCCTCCACGAGAGCGTGGAGTCCGGGCAGGTCCCTGCGGACGAGCTGATGGGTAAGTACGAGGGGGAGTGGGGCGGCGATCTGAGCCGGGTGTATGGGGAATACAGTTATTGATCCTTGGCCCGCGGTCACCAAGTAGGGCGGAGCCGAGCCCCGGCGCTCACCTTCTCTGAACTAGGGGTCGAAGCGACAACCTTTTTCGGATCCATAGATAGGAGGGTACTATCTCCAGGCGAGCGAAACGGCACCATTTTGTGCCGCAATCATTGCAGAGGGGGTTCGCGACTGGATCGGGGAAGATATGGTTCTCCGAGAGGGGAGGGGACGGCCGATACGGGGCGCCGGAATTGCGGAACCCCGTAAGTGCGTTCAAGGAAAGGAATTTCTACACAGTTTTGGATGGCGGTCAGCCGTCTGATATCGTCGAAAAGGAGTTTTATGGTCAGGTAGACGACTATATTGGCAAGGTTGTTCCGGCAATCCATGAAACCTTTCTGAAGCGAATGGTGCCAAGATTTTCCGGGGCGGGTTTAGATACACTAAGAGAAACAGTTTTCATAATGTTAACACGAACGTCTGAATTCGTTGCGGGGTACGATAATATGGCGATTGGTGAAAACTTGCTCGATATCAGTTATGGGAGTTTGCCTGAAGAGCTTGATAAGTCAGGGCTGGAAGACTTTCAACGAAAGCTATCTGATCCTGTTACCCAAGCATCCTATGGCCGTAACATCCGGGTCCGCGCAACGGCAAGACTTGCGGAAAGGTTTCGCTGGGCGCTTGATGATTTCTCTATCCGATGGGCGATATGTACGCCGGGAAACGCATTCATCCTTACAAGTAGCATAGTTTACAGGATCGGAAATGGCGGAAGAAACGGGTTGCAAAATCCTAAGTTAGAGTTGTGGATGCCTTTGGGTCCTAAACTGTGTTTAGTCTTGCTAAGGGACGTCCGTCAGAAAATTCCCGAGGTAGTTAAGATCGATAGGGATCGCGCACGAAGGATTAATGAGCACGGCGCGAAATCTAGTAACATGATAGGCGCGCATTCCCAGAAGCTAATCGAGTCAATCACTGGCAGGAAAGCCCAAGAGGGGTAAGCTCTACGCCTCCCCCGGCACGTCCCACTTGTTCTCCCCCACCTCGCCCTTCTGGATGCACCACCAGATCAGCACGATCGCCCCCACCAGCGGGATCAGCCCGAGCAGCAGCCACCAGCCGCTCTTGCCGATGTCGTGCAGCCGCCGGGCGCCCACGGCCAGCAGGGGCAGCAGGGTTGCCAGGTCGAAGATGGTCGCGAAGGGGCCCAGGTAGATGCGGTCCCCGAAGACGATCCCGTCGATGAACCCGAAGAGCAGGTTCACCACGAGGATGAACAGCACGAAGTACCAGAATTCCGGGCGCCCGGCGCGGCCCCGGAAGGTCGCGTAGTTCTGAAAGCAGGTCTTGATCGCGTCCGTGAATGTCATGGCGTTCTCTTCTTGTCGGCACCGATGCGGGGCTCTGTCCCGGCCAGCAGCCGGGCGATGTTGGCATGGTGACGGACGGTCACCAGAACGGCAAGTCCCAGCGTCAGCGCGATCAGGTCCGGCCGCCCCAACGCCCAGGCCAGGGGAACCGCCAGAACCGCCGCCGCAAGAGCCGCGGCCGAGCTGATCCGCAGGACCGCCGCCACCGCCAGCCACACCGCGCAGGCCGCTGCCCCCACGGGCAGCGACAGCGCCAGAAGCGTGCCGAGGAAGGTGGCCACCCCCTTGCCGCCGCGAAAGCCCAGCCACACCGGGAAGCAATGCCCCAGGAACGCCGCGAAGCCCGCCAGCTGGGCGGCATCCGCGCCAAGCGCCGCGCGCGCGATCAGCACCGCCGCCGCCGCCTTGCCGCTGTCGAGGATGAGGGTCAGCGCCGCCGCCGGCCGGTTGCCGGTGCGCAGCACGTTGGTCGCCCCGATGTTGCCCGAGCCGATGCGCCGCAGATCGCCCAGCCCGAACGCCCGCGCCATGACGATCCCGAAGGGCACCGAGCCCAGCAGGTAGCCCAGCAGCCCGGCCAGCGCCAGCAAGCCCGGCGGGGTGGTGAATTCCGGGATCATCGCCGCGCCCCCCTCATTCGGGGAACACCCTCAGCCCGCCCACCCAGGTGCCCCGCACCCGGCCCTGCAGGCGCGCCTCGTCGAAGGGCGTGTTGCGGGACTTCGAGCGCAGGGTCGCGCGGTCGAGCACGAAGGGCGCGTCGGGATCGAAGAGAACCAGATCCGCCGGCGCCCCGGGCGCCAGCCGCCCGCCGGGCAGGCCCAGCCGCCGCGCCGGGCCCGTGCTCATCGCCGCGATCAGCCGGGGCAGTGGCACCTCGCCGGAATGAAACAGCCGCAGCGCCGCGGGCAGCAGCGTCTCCAGCCCCACCGCGCCCGACGCCGCCGCCTCATAGGGCAGCCGCTTGCTTTCCTCGTCCTGGGGCGTGTGCATCGAGCACAGGATGTCGATTTCGCCCGCGGCCAGCGCCGCCACCATCGCCAGCCGGTCGTCCTCCGCCCGCAGCGGCGGCTTCAGCTTGAAGAAGGTCCGGTAGTCGCCCACGTCGAACTCGTTCAGCGTCAGGTGATGGATCGAGATCCCCGCCGTCACGTCCAGCCCCGCGGCCCGGGCGCGGGCCAGCGGCGGCAGGGCGGCGGCGGTGGTGATCTGGTCGGCGTGGTAGCGCACGCCCGTCATCTCCACCAGCGCCAGATCCCGCTCCAGTCCCAGCCGCTCGGCCATGGCGGGTACCGAAGGCAGGCCCCGCAGGCTGGCGAACTTGCCGCTGGTCGCCGCCGCCCCGGCGCTCAGCCAGGGCTCCTGCACATGCCCCACCACCAGCGCGCCGAGGCCCGCCGCATAGGTCAGGCACCGCGCCAGAACCCGCGCGTCGCGCAGCACGTGGTCGCCGTCGGTGAAGGCCACGGCGCCCGCATCCAGCAGAAAGCCGATCTCGGTCATCTGCCGGCCCTCGCGGCCGCGGGTCAGCGCCGCCATCGGCGCGATGCGCACCGGCGCGGCTTCCGCCGCCCTGCGGGTCACGAATTCCAGCGTCTCGGGCGTGTCGATGGGCTGCAAGGTGTCGGGGCGGGTGACGATGGTGGTCACGCCGCCCGCGCCGCCGCCGCGCGGCCGGCGCTGCGAAAGCTCTCCTTGTGGCGCTCGCCCGGCTCGCCGATCTTCACGCCAAGGTCGATCAGCCCCGGCGCCAGGCACCAGCCGTGGCACTCGATCCGCTGGCCGCGGGGCAGGGGCGCGCCCTCCGGCAGCACGCGGGCGATCCGGCCGGCCTCCACGACCAGCGCGCCGGCCGCGACCGTACCGGCCTCGGGGTCGACCAGCCGCGCGTCCTCGAAGATCGTCGGCAAGGGCGTCATCGCGGCATCTCGCCGCCCGCCGGCAGCCGCCGCTGCGCCTCCAGCATCAGCCGGTAGACCTCGCGCGCCTCGGCGATCCCGACGAAGCCCAGCTGCCGCGATTTCCCCCGCCCGAACGTCCGCGCGAACAGCACGCTGCCCGGCCGGCCGTCGCGCCCGTCGCGCAACTCCAGCACCGTGTCGCGCTCGATCGGCCAGGATCGCAGGGAACGCCGCCGCAGCGCGTCGCCGGCCACGATCGCCCGGCGGTCGGTCAGGGTGTACCAGGTCTTCGACCGCTCATAGGCGTCCCACAGCAGGTAACCCCCGGCGCGCTTCAGCCCCTGGTAGACGAAGACCAGCGCGACGGCCGGCAACGCCAGCGCCACCGGCCCCTCGCTGCGCACCGCCGCGAAGGCGCCGACCATCCAGACCAGCGCGAAGGCGGTGATCCCGAGCCCGAAGAGCGCGCGGCGCGGCTCGATGTCCTCCCACCGCACGCGGGCCTCGGGCGCCCCCTGCCACAGGATCCGCTCGCCCGGCTCCAGCAAGCCGGCCCAGGCATCGCCCGCCGGCGGCGCATCGGGCGCGAGGGTCATTCCGCCGCCCCGGCGCCGGTGCCGGACAGCGCACGCGCCGCCTCCCGCGCCGCCTCGATCCGCCGGCCGACGACGCCGGGCTCATGAAGATGCGGCAACTCGAGTCGCCCGCGCGTCGGTCCCGTAAGGCGCACGGAGGTGGCCGTGACCGTGGGCGCCAGCGCCTTCGAAAGCGTCAGCGACGCACCGCGCGCGGTCGCCACACGGCGGTCGGTCAGCACCCATCGCTGACCCTTGCGGCCAAGCGCCTCCAGCGCCAGCCCGCCGGCCATGCCGACCGCGAAGATCCCGAAGGCGATCTGTACCGCGATCACCGCCGAGGAAACGCTGGTCACCTTGCCGACCAGCACCATGATCCCGAGGATCGCGCCGGCGAATTTGAGCGAGCGCACCGCGACCGCCCGCAGGCAAGGCCCCCATTCCGGCCCGCCTCGCATCAGCACGCGTTCGCCGGCCTCGGGGGCGAACCATTCCCCGGCGCGATCCTCGGCCCGTTCCTCAGCCATGCGCGCCCTCCCGTTCGGCCATCAGGTTCGCCGCCAGCATCTCCATCGCCGCCATCCGCACCGCCACGCCCATCTCCACCTGATCCTGGATGACGCTGCGGTTGATGTCGTCGGCCAGCGTCCCGTCAATCTCCACCCCGCGGTTCATCGGGCCGGGATGCATCACGATGGCGTCGTCTTTCGCATGGGCCAGCTTCTCGGGGTCGAGCCCGAACCGGTGGTAGTATTCCCGCTCGGACGGGATGAACGCGCCGTCCATCCGCTCTTTCTGCAACCGCAGCATCATCACCACGTCGCAGCCCGCAAGGCCCGCGCGCATGTCGTCGAACACCTCCACCCCCAAGTCGGCCACGCCGGCGGGCATCAGCGTCTGCGGCCCGATCAGCCGCACCCGGTTCTCCATCTTGTGCAGCAGCAGGATGTTCGACCGCGCCACCCGGCTGTGCGCGATGTCGCCGCAGATCGCCACGTTGAGCCGGTGCAGCCGCCCCTTGGCCCGCCGGATCGTCAGCGCGTCGAGCAGCGCCTGTGTGGGGTGCTCGTGCCGCCCGTCGCCGGCGTTCAGCACCGCGCAGTTCACCTTCGCGGCCAGCAGGTCCACCGCGCCCGATTGGGGGTGCCGCACCACCAGCAGGTCGGGATGCATCGCGTTCAGGGTCAGCGCGGTGTCGATCAGCGTCTCGCCCTTCTTGAGGCTGCTGGCCTGCATCGGCATCGACATCACGTCGGCGCCCAGCCGCATCCCCGCGATCTCGAAGCTTGCCTGTGTGCGGGTCGAATTCTCGAAGAACATGTTGACCTGGGTCAGGCCCGCCAGCGCATGCCCGTGCTTGGCCGCGCCCCTGTTCACTGCGGCATAATGGTCGGCGCGGTCCAGAAGCGCGGTGATCTCCGGCGGCGCCAGCGGCTCGATGCCCAGAAGGTGGCGGTGGCGGAACGTCATGTCGCTCTTGGGGCTCCGCACTGGTCCGGCGGCCCCGTCATAGGCAAGGCGGGGCTGGCGGGCAAGGCGGCGCGGCGCTAGATTGCCCGCCATGGACGCGGCGCTCTCCCGGCAGGACATTCTGGAGCTTCTGGCCTGGCAGGTCGAGCTCGGCGCCGACGAGGCGCTGGCCGAGGCGCCGGTGGACCGCTTCGAACGCGCGCCTTTGCCCGACCCGGTCGATCCCGCCGCCGCGATGGCCGAGGCGCCGCCGGTCCCCGGCCGCCGGCTGACAGCACCACCGCAGGCATCCGACGCTCCGGGGCAGCCGCCGGCCCAGCACGCCGCCGATCCTCACGCCGCCGGGCCCGGCGCCGCCGATCCGCAGGCCGCCGCCGCGCAGGCCGCCGAAGGGGCGGGGGACCTGGCCGCGCTCGAGGCAGCACTCGCCGCCTTCCCCCATTGCCCGCTCCGCCAGGGCGCCCGCACCACCGTCTTCGGCGGCGGCCTGCCGGGGGCGCATCTGATGATCGTCGGCGACGCACCGGGGCGCGAGGAGGACGCGGCGGGCCAGCCTTTCGCCGGCGAGCCGGGCGCGCTCCTCGACAGGATGCTCGCCGCCATCGGCCTCTCGCGCGGCGCCGCCGATCCCGCCGTGGCGGTCTACCTCGCGCCGGCGCTCCCCTGGCGCCCGCCGCAGAACCGCGACCCCCAGCCCGAGGAGCTGGCCCTGATGGCCCCCTTCCTGCACCGCCAGATCGATCTCGCCGCCCCGCGTCTGCTCATCGCCATGGGCAACGCCGCCTGCGCCGCGCTGCTGGGCGGCGGCCGCGCGAAGGCGCTGCGCGGCCAGTGGGCCGAGGCGCGAGGCCGCCCCTGCCTGCCGATGCTGCACCCCGCGATCCTGCTCCGCCAGCCCGAACTGAAGCGCGAGGCCTGGGCCGACCTGCAAGCCGTCAAGGCGAGGCTGGCCGAATGACCGTGCCGCGCCGCCTCCTCCCAGTCCGCATCACCGTGCTCACCACCACTGATAGGCCAAAGTCCGAAAGCGATCGCCTGCCCGGCAGGCCCGCCGCATGACCGAACCCCGCCGCTTCCTCCCCGTCCGCATCGCCGTGCTCACCGTCTCCGACACCCGCGTGGCGGGCGACGACCGCTCCGGCGACACGCTGGCCGAAAGGCTCACCGGCGCCGGCCATGTCCTCGCCGCCCGCGCCATCGTGCAGGACGACCGCGCCGCCATCGCCGACCGCCTGCGCGCCTGGTGCGCCGACCCCACCATCGACGTGATCCTCAGCACCGGCGGCACCGGCCTCACCGGCCGCGACGTGACCATCGAGGCGCACCGCGACGTCTACGAGAAGGAGATCGACGCCTTCGGCACGGTCTTCACCCATGTCTCGATGGCCAAGATCGGCACCTCCGCCGTGCAGAGCCGCGCCACGGGCGGCGTGGCGATGGGCACCTATCTCTTCGCGCTCCCCGGCAGCCCCGGCGCCTGCCGCGACGCATGGGACGAGGTGCTGAGCCACCAGCTCGACTATCGGCACAAGCCCTGCAACTTCGTCGAGATCATGCCGCGGCTCGACGAGCACCAGCGCCGCAAGTAGCCGCTGCCCCGCGCGCCGCGCGCGGCCGGTCCACCATGCCGGGTATCTACGATCGCCAGCGCTGCAATTAGTCGGCCCCCCCGCGCCGAGCGCGGCCTGCCCACACAACCGGCGTCGACGCTGCGCGCCCGCGCGGCCGACGAGCGTCAGGTCCGGCGTCGTCGCAGCCCGACGCTCCGCGCCCGCGCCCGCGCCCGGTTCCGCGGCCCGTGGCCCGATCCCGCGCCGCCAGGCGCCATCACCCATCGGTGATACACTTCGTTACTCTCCCTTTGTTGGCGGCACGGGCCATGGGGGCTATGTTCGCGCCTTGACGGTCCCCCCGCCGCCATCGCCCGAAAGGAGGTGCGCCATCCTCTACCTCCGCCGCGCGCTGACCGGCGTGCTTCTGATGGCCCTCACCGCGGGCCTCGCCGGCTGGGCGGTCGTGTCGGTGCTGCAGGCCGTCGGCGCCCGGATGGCCGAGGAGGCGCCGGGCCGCCCGGCCCGCGAAACCGTGCTGGCCGTCAACACCGTGCGCATCGCGCCGGGGCCGGAAACCCCGGTCCTCACCGTCTTCGGAGAGATCCAGAGCCGCCGCACGGTGGAGTTGCGCGCCGCCGCCGGCGGCACCGTCGCCAGCCTTTCCCCCACCTTCGTCGAGGGCGGGCGGGTCGCCGCGGGCGCCGAGCTGCTCGCCATCGACCCGGTCGCCGCCGAGGCCGTGCTGGCGCTGGCCCGCGCCGACCTCGCCGATGCCGAGGCCGAGCTGCGCGACGCTCGCCGCACCGTCGGGCTCAGCGCCGAGGAACTGGCCGTCTCCGAAGAGGCGGCGGAGCTGCGCGCCCAGTCCCTCTCCCGGCAGAACGACCTGCAGGGCCGCGGCGTCGGCAGCGCCGCCTCGGTCGAGGAAGCGGCGCTCGCGGCCTCCAGCGCCCGCCAGGCGGTGGTGCAGCGCCGGCAGGCCCTGGCCGCGGCCGAGGCCGCCATCGATCTGGCCGGCACCCGGCTGACCCGCGCCCGCGTTGCCCTAGCGGAAGCCGAGCGCGCGCTGACCGAGACCCGCGTGACCGCGCCCTTCGAGGGCACGCTGGCCGAGGTCGCGCCGATCGAGGGCGGGCGCGTGGCGGCGGGCGAGGTGCTGGCCCGCCTCGTCGACGCCGATGCGCTGGAGGTCGCGTTCCGGCTCTCCACCGCGCAATACGCCCGGCTGCTGGGCGAAGGGGGGCGCCTGCGCGACGATCCCGTCGAGATCGCCATGCAGATCGCGGGGCTCGACCTCACCACCAGCGGGCGCCTCCTGCGCGAGGCCGCGCTTGTGGGCGAGGGGCAGACGGGCCGGCTGGTCTTCGCCTCGCTTCACGAGGCGGCCGGGTTCCGCCCCGGCGACTTCGTCGACGTGCGCATCGAAGAGCCGCCGCTGCCGCAGGCCGCCCGGCTGCCGGCGCTCGCCGTCGGCCCCGGCGGCGGCGTTCTGGTCGTGGGCGAGGAAAACCGGCTGACCGCCGCCACCGTCGAGGTGCTGCGCGCCCAGGGCGACGAGGTGCTGGTGGCCGCCGGCGATCTGGCCGGCGCCCGCGTCGTCGCCGAACAGACCCCGCTTCTGGGCGCCGGCATCCGCGTGCGCGACCTGACCGCCGAGGCCGAGGCGGCACAGGTCGCCGCCGCCGACCCCGAGGCCACCGAGAGCGCCGCTCGCGCCGATGACACTGCTCCCGGAACTGCCGCCGGAACTGCCGCCGAAACTGCCCCCGAAACTGCCGCCGATACAGCCGGGGCCGAGCCGGCGACGTCCGCGATCGCCGCCACCGAGAGCCCAACGGCCGCCCGGGCGCCCTTGCCCCGCGGCCCGGCCCTCGCCCTCACCGCCGAACGGCGCGCCCGGCTCATCGCCTTCGTCGAGGCCGACCCGACCCTGGGCGAAGACGACCGCGCCCGCCTGCGCGAGCGGCTCAGCCAGGAGACCGTGCCCGAAGGCCTGGTGCGCCGCCTCGAAAACCGCAGCGGGATCTGAGGCCATGGCCCCGCCACCGCTCGCCCCGCCGGTTACCCCGCCGCGCACGCCGCCGCTTTCCGCCGCCCGTGCCGCCGCAGCCACCGGCGGCGTCATCGGCTACTTCACCCGCCACCGCACGGCCGCGAACCTGCTGTTGGTGCTGCTCGTGGTCGCCGGGCTCGCGGCGGCGCCGCAGATGCGGGCGCAGTACTTCCCCGACGTGGTCTTCGACAACATCGACGTCACCGTCGCCTGGCCCGACGCCGGCCCCGAAGAGGTCGACCGCGCCGTGGTCGCGCCGCTCCTCGCGGCCCTCTCGGCGGTGGAAGGGGTGGAGCAGAACGAGGCCACCGCCCGCGAGGGCCGCGGCCAGGTCAACCTCGAATTCGAGCCGGGATGGGACATGGCGCGCGCCCAGGCAGACGTGGAAACGGCCCTGAGCCAGCTCACCGACCTGCCCGAGGAGGCCGAGGTGCCCAGCGTCCGGCGCCGCGCCTGGAACGACCGCGTGACAGACGTGGTGCTGACCGGTCCCGTGGGCGTCGACCAGCTCGCCCGCTTCGCCGACGATTTCGTGCTGCGGCTCTACGAGGCCGGGGTCACCCGCACCACGCTGCGCGGCATCGCCGACCCGCTGGTCACGGTCGAGGTGGCCACCCGCGACCTGATCCGCCACGACCTGACCCTGGCCGAGATCGCCGCCGCCATCGCCGCCGCCGCCGCGACCGACCCCGCCGGCAGCGTCGATGCCGCCAATGCCCGGCTGCGCAGCGGCACCGCGCGCAACAGCGCCGCCGAGATCGCCGCGATCCCCCTGCGCCCGGGCCGCGCGGGCGGGCGCCTGACGGTCGGCGACGTCGCCCGGATCGAGACCGGCGGCGTGGATCGCGAACGCGCCTACTTCGTGGGGCGGAACCCCGCGCTCTCGATCCGCGTCGACCGCTCCGACCGGGGCGACGCGATCGACATCCAGGCCCGCGTGCAGGAGGCCGCGACAGAGTTGCAGGACGGCCTGCCGCCCGGCGTCACCGTCGACCTGATCCGCGCCCGGTCGGAAGAGATCAGCGCGCGCCTGGCCCTCCTGCTCGACAACGGCCTGATGGGCCTCGGGCTGGTCGTCGGGCTGCTCTTTCTCTTCCTCAACGCCCGCACCGCCTTCTGGGTCGCCGCCGGCATCCCCGTGGCCATGTGCGCGGCGGTGGCGATCATGTTCGCGCTTGGCGTCTCGCTCAACATGATCTCGCTCTTCGGGCTGATCATCACCCTCGGCATCGTGGTCGACGACGCCATCGTGGTGGGCGAGCACGCCGATTACCGCGCCCGCACCCTCGGCGAGCCGCCCGTGATCGCCGCCGAAACCGCGGCGCGGCGCATGGCGCTGCCGGTCTTCTCCGCGACGCTCACCACCATCATCGCCTTCTGGGCGCTCACCGTCATCGGTGGCCGCTACGGCACGCTGATCCGCGACATCCCCGTCACCGTCGTCGCCGTCCTTGCCGCGTCGCTGGTGGAATGCTTCCTGATCCTGCCCAACCACATGTCCCACGCGCTCGCCCATTCCCGCGACAGGCACTGGTACGACTGGCCCAGCCGCCAGGTGAACCGCGGCTTCGACTGGCTGCGCGAACGCGCCTTCCGCCCGGCCATCCGCCTGATCCTCGCGGCGCGCTGGCCGGTCCTCGCCGCGGCCTTCCTCGTCCTGTCCTCGCAGGTGGTCCTCTTCGTCTCGGGCGATGTCACCTGGCGCTTCTTCAACGCGCCGGAACGCCCCTCGATCAGCGGCAACTTCGCGATGGCCCCCGGCGCCACCCGCGCCGACAGCCTCGAGCAGATGCAGGAGCTGCAGCGCGCCGCCGAAGCCGTGGCCGCGCGTTTCGAGGCCGAGCACGGCCGCAACCCGCTCGCCTACGTGCTGGCCGAGATCGGCGGCAACACCGGCCGCGGCCTCTCGGGCGCCGACGACAAGGGCCCCGACCAGCTCGGCTCCATCGCCATCGAGCTGATCGACCCCGACCTGCGGCCCTATTCCAGCTTCGCCTTCCTGGGCGCGCTGCAGGACGAGGTCGTGAACCATCCCCTCGCCGAAACGGTCAGCTTCCGCGGCTGGCGCTCCGGCCCCGGGGGCGACGCGCTCTCCGTCGAGCTGTCCGGCGCCGCCGCGCAGACCCTCAAGGCCGCCGCCGAGGCGCTGAAGAGGGACCTCGCGGCCTTCCCCGTCGTCTCCGCCGTCGAGGACAGCATGCCCTACGACAAGGCCGAGCTGCTGCTCGATCTGACCCCGCAGGGCGAGCGCCTGGGCTTCACCATCGACGAGGTCGGCCGCGCCCTGCGCCAGCGGCTCGACGGGATCGAGGCGGCGTCCTTCCCGGCGGGCCCGCGCGAGGGCAGCATCCGCGTCGAGGTCCCCGACGCCGAGAAGACGGCCGATTTCCTCGACGCGGCGCTCATTCGCGCGCCCTCGGGGCAATACCTGCCGCTCGCCGATCTGGTCACCGTCACCCGGCAGACCGGCTTCAGCCTGATCGTGCGCGAGGGCGGCCTGCGGGTCCTCTCCGTCAGCGGCGACATCTCCGAAGACGACCCCGTCGCCGCCGCCGCCGTCACCGAGGTCCTGCGCGACACCATCCTGCCGCGCCTCGCAGCAGAGTATCAGGTCGGCACCAGCCTCGCCGGCATGGCGGAGGAAGAGCGGTCGTTCCTCGCCGACGCCACCACCGGCCTGATCCTCTGCCTGCTGGGCATCTACCTCGTCCTCGCCTGGATCTTCGCAAGCTGGTCGCGCCCGCTGGCCATCATGGCCATCATCCCCTTCGGCCTCGTCGGCGCCGTCTGGGGGCATTACGTGTGGGACGTGCCGCTCTCGATGTTCTCCATCGTCGGCCTGCTCGGCATGACCGGCATCATCGTCAACGACAGCATCGTGCTGATCACCACCATCGACGAATACGCGGCCGACCGCGGCCTGCGCCCTGCCATCGTCGATGCCGTCTGCGACCGCCTGCGCCCGGTGCTGCTGACCACGCTCACCACCGTGCTCGGCCTCGCCCCGCTCCTCTACGAGAGCTCCCAGCAGGCGCAGTTCCTCAAGCCCACCGTCATCACCCTGGTCTACGGCCTCGGCTTCGGCATGATCCTGGTGCTGCTCGTCGTGCCGGCCCTCCTGGCCATCGGGCAGGATGCCGGCCAGGCGATGCGCGCCGGGCGCCGGGGGCTTGCGCGCGGCGCCCGGCAACCCCGCGCCGGCGGCATCGTCGGCGCCGCCAGCCTCGGCCTCGCGCTCGCGCTGGCAGCCTGGTTCGCCGCCACCCTCGGCGCGGTCCTCGTCGCCGGCGCCTCGCCCGTCCTTGCCCTGGCACCGCTTGCCGCAGCACCCGTGGGCGTCGGCACCTCGGCGGCCTTCCTCGTCTTCGCGGCCGGCGCCATTCTTCTCTGGCTGGCCGCCTGGGCGATCGCCGCCGCCCTCACCGCCGCGCGCCGCCCGCCCGGGCCGCAGCCACCACTTGACCTCGCCCCGCCCGCGCCGTAAGCCCCGGCGACCAGGGAAGGGCGCGCACCCCGTGCAGCGTCCTGCCTTCATTCGAAACGCTCCGGCCGTAGCGCGCAAGACGCGCCCCGCGCGTCCCGGACCCGCCGCAAGAGGAACACGCCCATGTCGCGCCGCTGCGAACTGACCGGTAAAGGCCCGATGTCGGGCAACAACGTGAGCCACGCCAACAACAAGACCAAACGCCGCTTCCTGCCCAACCTGCAGGAGGTCACGCTGATCTCCGATACGCTCTCGCGCAGCTTCCGCCTGCGGATCTCCAACGCCGCCCTGCGCACGGTGGATCACCGCGGCGGGTTCGACGCCTTCCTGAACCGCGCCAAGGACGAAGAGCTTTCGCCCACAGCCCTCAAGATCAAGCGCGACCTGCAGAAGGCGCAGTCCGCCGAGGCCGCGGCCGACGGCATCCAGCCCGCCTAAGCCCGGCCGTCCCCGCTTCAACCCGGGCCGGGGGGTCCGGCGCCTCACTTGAATAGCCCGCGCTCGGGCGCCCGCCGGCCCCGCCGTCGCAGGGCCGGCCGGGCAGCGCTCTAGCTGCTGCAGACCTTGCCGGCATAGTCGCCGAAGGCACGGTAGCGCCCCCAGAACGCCGAATCGCGGCTGCTGCCCGACATGCGGGTCTTCTGCGCCGCGTCAGGGTCCGCGAAGAACCGTGCCGCCGTACGCTGGTCCGACCGGGTCAGCACCTGGTCCGCGACCCGCTGGATGCAACCGCAAAGCTGCGGGGTCGCCGCGGTCCGCGAGCTGGCGTTGCAGGCCCGCTCGATGTCGCGCGCCTCGGCGGCCATGGGCATCGCCACGAACATCGTCGCACCAAGGGCCGCCGTCAGGAAGATCGTTCTGCTCATCACTGCCTCGTTCCGCTCTGATGGGGAATTCCAGGGCAAGGATGGCAAAGATCCGCCGATCCGGCAACGCCGAAGACGCACCCTTCGGCTATTCGACGGTGATCGTGATCACGTCCGAGGTCACCGGCGGGTCGTGCGGCACGTGCCCCGCATCGCCCAGAACCATCTGCAGCGTGTGCTCGCCCGGCGGCAGCTCCAGCGAATACGCCGTCTGCCCGCCGCCGAAATGCACGTGGGTGTCGTCCGCCGGGATCGCCAGCATCAGCTCCTCCGCGCCGAATTCGCCCTCGCCGAAGGGCGGACGGTCGATCAGCAGGTGATGGTGGCCGGTCATCTCCGTCTCGTCGCCCGCCGGGCGCACCTCCATCCCCTCGATACCGAATTCGACGGCGACCGGAGAGGCGAGCGTCGCCCCGTCCTCCGGCGCCATAAAGAACACCCGCGCCCCGTCCGGCGAAGCCGTCCCCTGCGCCAAAGCCGCCCCGCCCGCCAGCAGCGCCGCCGCCGTCATCACCCCAAGTCGCGTCATCGTCCGTCCTCCCCATTTAGGCGGAACTGTGGCAGAGTCCGGACCCTCCCGCAATCGCGCGCAGTCGACTAGACGGGCTCGGGAGACCCCCGCGAAGGGTCCAGCGCCCCCCGCCAAGGGCGCGCCATGAGGCTGTGGAGGACCGACGATGCGTTAACGGATCCGGTGGATTCCCTGACACCACCGCGCGCAGGGGTCCGACACAAAGCCGACCGAAGGCCGACCGAACGCCGACACTTGCCCGCACCCCCTCCGGCGGCCGTTGACCCGCCCCCCGAAGCGCCGCATATCCCTCGGATGACAGAGCTTTCGCGCATCCGCAACTTCTCCATCGTCGCCCATATCGACCACGGGAAATCCACCCTGGCCGACCGGCTGATCCAGCTCACCGGCACCGTCGCGGAACGCGACATGCAGGAGCAAATGCTTGATTCCATGGACATCGAGCGGGAACGCGGGATCACCATCAAGGCCAACACCGTCCGCATCGAGTACCCCGCGAAGGATGGCCACACCTATATCCTGAACCTCATCGACACGCCCGGCCACGTCGATTTCGCCTACGAGGTCAGCCGCTCCATGCGCGCCGTCGAAGGCTCCCTGCTGGTGGTCGACGCTTCCCAGGGCGTCGAGGCGCAGACGCTCGCCAACGTCTACCAAGCCATTGACGCGGATCACGAAATCGTCCCCGTCCTCAACAAGGTCGACCTCCCCGCCGCCGAGCCCGACCGCGTCCGCGAACAGATCGAGGACGTCATCGGCATCGACGCCTCCGACGCCGTGGAGATCTCCGCCAAGACCGGCCTCGGCATCCCCGAGGTGCTGGAGGCCATCGTCACCCGCCTGCCGGCCCCCAAGCAGGGCGACCCCGAGGCCCCACTGCGCGCCATGCTCGTCGACAGCAAGTACGACCCCTATCTCGGCGTCATCGTCATCGTCCGCATCATCGACGGCGTGCTCCGCAAGGGCGACCGCATCCGCATGATGCGCACCGGCGGCATCTACGACGTGGACGACGTCGGCGTCTACCGCCCCGCCATGACCAGCGCGAAAGAACTCGGCCCCGGCGAGATCGGCTACCTCAACGCCTCCATCAAGCAGGTCCGCGACACCCGCGTCGGCGACACGATCACCCACGAGAAACGCCAGACCACGCAACCCCTCCCGGGCTTCAAGCCCTCGCAACCGGTTGTCTTCTGCGGGCTTTTCCCGGTGGACGCATCCGAGTTCGAAGACCTGCGCGACGCCATCGAGAAGCTCGCGCTTAACGACGCCTCATTCACCTTCGAGATGGAAACCTCCGCCGCGCTCGGCTTCGGCTTCCGCTGCGGGTTTCTTGGCCTGCTGCACCTCGAGGTCATCCGCGACCGGATCGAGCGGGAATACGACATCGACCTGATCACCACCGCGCCCTCGGTGATCTACCACATCCACATGCGCGACGGCACGCGGATGGACCTGCACAACCCCGCCGACATGCCCGACCTCACCGGCGTCGACCATATCGAGGAGCCGCGCATCAAGGCGACGATCCTGGTGCCCGACGAATACCTCGGCGACGTCCTGAAGCTCTGCCAGGACAGGCGCGGCATCCAGCTGGACCTCACCTATGCCGGCACCCGCGCGATGGTGGTGTACGACCTGCCCCTTAACGAAGTGGTATTCGATTTTTACGATAGGTTGAAAAGCGTGACGAAAGGCTATGCGAGCTTCGACTACCAGATGGAGGGATACCGCGAGGACAGCCTGCAGAAGATGCAGATCCTGGTGAACGACGAGCCGGTGGACGCGCTGAGCATCATGGTGCACCGCGACCGGGCCGAGATGCGGGGCCGCGCCATGTGCGAGAAGCTGAAGGAGCTGATCCCCCGCCACATGTTCAAGATCCCGATCCAGGCGGCCGTGGGCGGCCGCGTGGTGGCGCGGGAGACGCTCTCGGCGCTGCGCAAGGACGTGACGGCCAAGTGCTATGGCGGGGACGCAACGCGTAAGCGCAAGCTGCTGGACAAGCAGAAGGCGGGGAAGAAGAAGATGCGCCAGTTCGGGAAGGTGGAGATCCCGCAGGCGGCGTTTATAAGCGCGTTGAAGATGGATGGGTAAATGTCACTAGCACTCAGGGCCTATCAAGTAAGGGTTTACAAGCAGAATAAGATCCAAGAGTTTGGAGCAAAGCGCAATCAGATAGACTTAAAGGCCTTTCTGAACAAATTTTTTCTCGCTCACAAAAAGGTAGCGCCTTACGATGGCGATAAAACCTTAGCTTTCAAAGATCTAAGGACGAAGGACCACTACATCGAGGGCGTAATAGATTATGGCTCTTATGGAAGTGCGTCGACTCTTCGAGACATAGCGACTAACTCCGTCGAGTTCCATCGAAGGCCTAACCACGCTGATACAATACCTCTATACTTTTGTTTCTATACACCTGAAGATGCCAAATTTGGTATATGTGCTTTTCAATCATACAAGGGCCGGTCATGCATATCAACAGTACAGGGCCTTACAACGAAAACGTTTGAAGCAGAGCACTTTCCGAGATTGACCTATAAAAAAGTGATGCCACAGGATGGCCCTGATTTGTTGAACAAGCCAGTTTCCAGGCTACGCCTCATACGGAAATCCCAGAGTAGTGATCGAGCAAAGAATATGTTGGGAACCTACGCGGTCGAGCACGATTTAGAGCTAGTTCTAAAGGCGAAGAGGCATTCGGGATTTGGACACTTTGGCCCAGTCGGTAAATTGCTTCGCGGTCAGGGTCCGAGGGCCTTGGTCTATGATGGGGTCCAATACGACGACGCAAAAGCTGATGTGCGAATTGGCGGGCAGTACCGCCCCGTCGGTATTTTCCAACTATCCGACAACCATGGCACGATTGACATAACGGATGAGGTTACCGTCGACGCCAATGGCGTTCCAAACATAAATCAGATTCGTAGAGAAACCCGGAAGATTATCAATGACTTATTTCGCAGACTGGTATGATAAAAGTCTCGCCTATATCAATCATATTGGACCACTTCGCGACGCTAGTTGACGCGCGGAGCGGGAGAACTAATATTTGGGATATACTTATATTTTATGGGTTCCCTTTGCTTCTCGGCGGTTGTGTTCTGTATTTCCGCTTTGGTTTGCCTGAACTGTTCACGGGTGCTGTTCTAAACGCCGTTTCAATTTTCTCCGCTCTCCTTTTTGCATCTCAAATTGCTGTCTTTGGAATATATCAGCAGTCGCTCGGAGATCTCGCCGAGCTTGAGCAAGACCCGGCTAACCGAGACGACGTCTTTCATAGCGTGCTTTACGAGCGTCAAAAAGATAGAGTGCTCTTGATGCGTGAAGTAGGTGTTAACATATCCTACTCAATACTTATTTGCGTAATTTCCTTAATCGTTATATTAATTAGTCTAGTAAGTGTTCCATATAAGACATACTTTGATGCAGGCATCATTTCTTTAGTATCACATCTAGGATTTACATTGCTGATGTTGTTGAGGCGCCTTCATTTTATCTTCGCGCAGAATCCAAGAGAAGAGCAGTGAAGTCCTTTCAAAGGTCGCTCAAGCGCAGATTAATAAGACACACCACCTCCCGGGGCTTCTCCGCATGCAACCAATGCCCCGCCCCCTCGACCGTCTCCACCTCCACCGCCGGAAACAGCCGCCGCGCCGCCGCCACGCCGCTCTCCTCCACGTAGTCCGAGGCGCCGCCGCGCAGCAGCAGCACAGGGCCGTCCCACGTGCCCGTCATCTCCGGGAACCCCATGATCCGCGGCATCTCGGCCTCCAGCGCCGCCAGGTTCAGTCGCCATTCCCCCGCCGTCACGTCAAGCGATTGCAGCAGGAAGGCGCGGATGGCCTTGTCATCCACCGCCTCGGCCAGCCGGGCGTCCGCCTCCGTGCGGGAGCCCAAGCCGCTCAGGTCCATGTCCCGCATCGCTTCCAGATAGGGCATCTGGCTGTGCCCGTATTCCACCGGCGCGATGTCGGCCACGATCAGCCGGCGCACCAGGTCGCCGCGGGTCAGCGCCAGCATCATCGCCGCCTTGCCGCCCATGGAATGGCCCAGCACGTCGGCCTCGCCGCCCGCATCCTCGATCACCGCCGCCAGATCGGCCGCCATGTCCTCATACCCATGGCTCTCAGCCCAGGGGCTGGCGCCGTGGTTGCGCATGTCGACCGTGATCACACGCCGCGCCTCGCCCAGCCGCCTGGCGATCACCCCCCAGTTCCGCCCCGATCCGAAGAGCCCGTGGGCGATCACCAGTGGCGGGCCCTCAGCCTCGCCATATACGGTGGTGGCCAGTCGAACGGGCGCGGCGCCGGCCTTGCCGCTCACAGGCCGGGATAGATCGGGAAGCGCCCGCAAAGCTCAAGCACGGCGTTGCGCACCTTGGCCTCCACCGGGCCGTTGGCGTCCTCGCCGTTCGCGGCCAAGCCATCCACCACCTCGACGATCCAGCCGGCGATCTGGCGGAACTCGCCCTCGGCGAAGCCGCGCGTGGTGCCCGCCGGGCTGCCCAGCCGCACGCCCGAGGTCACCGCCGGCGCCTCGGGATCGAAGGGCACGCCGTTCTTGTTGCAGGTGATGTTGGCGCGGCCCAGCGACGCCTCCGTCGCGTTGCCCTTCACGCCCTTGGGGCGCAGGTCGACCAGCACCACATGGGTGTCCGTGCCGCCGGTGACGGTGGCCAGCCCGCCGGCCATCAGCCCCTCCGCCAGCGCCTGGGCGTTCTTGATCACCTGCGCGGCGTAGGTCTTGAATTCCGGCCGCAGCGCCTCGCCGAAGGCCACCGCCTTCGCCGCGATCACATGCATCAGCGGGCCGCCCTGAAGCCCCGGGAAGATGGCCGAGTTGATCTTCTTCGCCAGGTCCCCGTCGTCGGTCAGGATCATGCCGCCGCGCGGGCCGCGCAGGGTCTTGTGGGTGGTGGTGGTCGCCACATGCGCATGCGGGAAGGGCGAGGGATGCACCCCCGCCGCCACCAGCCCCGCGAAATGCGCCATGTCGACAAGGAGGTACGCGCCCACCTCATCGGCGATGGCGCGCATCGCGGCGAAATCGACCTGCCGCGGGATGGCCGATCCGCCGGCGATCAGCAGCTTCGGGCGATGCTCCTGCGCGAGGCGGCGCACCTCATCGTAGTCGATCAGCTGGGTCTCGCGCGAGACGCCGTACTGCACCGCGTTGAACCACTTGCCGGACTGGTTGGGCCGCGCGCCGTGGGTCAGGTGCCCGCCGGCATCGAGGCTCATGCCGAGGATCGTGTCGCCGGGCTGCAGCAGAGCCAGGAACACCGCCTGGTTCGCCTGGCTGCCGGAATTCGGCTGCACGTTGGCGAAGCCGCAGCCGAACAGCTGCTTGGCTCTGTCGCGCGCCAGATCCTCGGCGATATCCACGAACTGGCAGCCGCCGTAATAGCGCCGGCCCGGATACCCCTCGGCGTACTTGTTGGTCATCACGCCGCCCTGGGCCTGCATCACCGCGCGGCTGACGATGTTCTCGCTGGCGATCAGCTCGATCTCGTCGCGCTGGCGGCCAAGCTCGCCTTCCATCGCGGCGAAGAGCTCGGGGTCGCGACTGGCCAGATCCTCGCTGAAGAACCCGTTGTCCCTGTGCGGTGCGTTCATGGCGTCGTCTCCCTGGCTGCGGGGCCGGGGGGCGGCCCGGACCCTTGTTTCGTGACATAGCCCGGGGGAACGCCGCCGCAAAGCCCCGATGCCGTCGCCCGGGGTTGAGTTCCCCCCCCCAGCCGGGCAATGACTTGGGCGCCGAGACAGGAGGCCCCGATGGCCGAGACACCGCCCATCGCCATCGTGGCCAGCCCATCGCCCATCGCCCACGCGGCGCGACGGGAGCTGACGGCGCTCTACGGCTCCGTCCCACTTGCCGAAGCGGCTTTCGTGGTGGCGCTCGGCGGCGATGGCTTCATGCTGCAGACGTTGCACGCGACCCAGGCGCTGCCCGCGCCCGTCTATGGGATGAACCGCGGCACGGTGGGCTTTCTGATGAACGAATACTCGATCGTCGGCCTGCCGGAGCGGCTGGAAAGCGCCAGCCAGGAGGTCATAAATCCGCTCGCGATGCATGCCGAGACGACCGATGGCGCGACCCACGATGCCCTGGCGATCAACGAGGTGTCGCTGCTGCGCGCCGGCCCGCAAGCGGCAAAGCTGCGCATCACGGTCGACGGCCGCGAGCGGCTGGACGAGCTGGTCTGCGACGGCGCGCTGGTCTGTACGCCGGCGGGGTCGACCGCCTACAACTATTCCGCCCATGGCCCGATCCTGCCCATAGGCTCCGACGTTCTGGCGCTGACCGCGATGGCGGCCTTCCGGCCCCGCCGCTGGCAGGGGGCGCTATTGCCGAAGACCGCGCGGGTGCGGTTCGATGTGCTGGAGCCGGGCAAGCGCCCCGTCATGGCCGATGCCGACAGCCGCTCTGTCCGCCATGTCGCCTGGGTCGAGATCCACAGCGAACCCGCGGTCGCGCATACGCTGCTCTTCGATCCGGGCCATGGGCTGGAAGAGCGGTTGATCCGCGAGCAATTCGTCTGAGTCCTGGGGGACCGAAGACCTGGAATAATTAGCCCCGTTATTCCAACCCGCTGCTGGGCGGTGCGGCCGGATTGGCGGTTAGCGGTGCATTCGGGGGCTATAATACCGGCAGTCGGTTTCCGGGCCAAGGCGGGCTGGATCGCGGGGCGGCTGCTTTTCCGGTGCGCCGAACGAGCCGGTGCGATCCGCACGCCAAGCCGCGTCTATCCCTGACCGTAGGCTTTGGGACCATAAGCGCAGGCGATGGCGGATGCCTTCGGCTGGACGACCTTCATCGCGCGTCGGCCGAGATCTTCGACCGTCTCGATATCCGTCCCGACGTTCGCATCGGTCGATGTCGGCGCATCGAACCATATATCGAGGGACCGACTTTCCAGCGGACTGCCGGTTCCCCGCAGTCGGGCCACAGTGCCGAACAGCCTCCCCTCCGATCACGCGGCCGGATAACCCGCCCCCTTCAGCGCCGCCGCGACCTCTTCCAGGATCGCGGGGTCGTCGATCGTGGCGGGGGGCTTGAAGGGCGCGCCATCTGCGATGTTCGACATGATGCCGCGCAGGATCTTGCCCGATCGCGTCTTCGGCAGCCGCTCGATCACCAGCGCCACCTTGAAGGCCGCAACCGGGCCGATCCGCTCGCGCACCAGCGCCACAGCTTCTGCCGCGATCTCGGGCACCGGGCGGTCGGTGCCCCGGTTGAGGCAGACGAAGGCGACCGGCACCTGACCCTTCAGAGGGTCGGCGGCGCCGATCACGGCGCATTCGGCGATGTCGGGATGGCTTGCCAAGACCTCCTCGATGGCGCCGGTCGACAGCCGGTGGCCGGCCACGTTGATCACGTCGTCCGTGCGCGCCATGATGTAGAGGTATCCATCGGCATCCAGATAGCCCGCGTCGCCGGTCTCGTAATATCCCGGGAACCGCTCCAGATAGCTTTTGCGAAAGCGGGCCTCGGCCTGCCAGAGCCCCGGCAACGTGCCCGGCGGCAGGGGCAGGGCGATGGCCACCGCGCCCAGCGATCCGGTTGGGGCGGGGGTGCCGTCCTCGCCGAGGATTGCCACGTCGTAGCCTGGCATCGGCACGCCGGGGGAGCCCGTGCGCATCGGCAGAAGTTCCAGCCCCATCGGGTTGGCGGCGATGGACCATCCGGTTTCCGTCTGCCACCAATGGTCGATCACCGGCACGCCGAGCTTCTCCGCCGCCCAGTCCACCGTGTCGGGGTCGGCCCGCTCGCCCGCGAAGAAGAGCGCCCGCAGGCAGGACACATCGTATTCCTTGACCAGGGCGCCTTGCGGATCCTCCCTCTTGATGGCGCGAAACGCGGTGGGCGCCGTGAAAAAGACCCGCACGTCATGGTCGCGGATCACCCGCCAGAAGGTGCCGGCATCGGGGGTGCCCACGGGCTTCCCCTCGAAAAGTACGGTCGTGTTACCGTTCAGCAGCGGGCCATAGCAGATGTAGCTGTGCCCCACGACCCAGCCTACGTCGGAGGCCGCCCAGAAGACCTCTCCGGGGGCGGTGCCGTAGACGTTCGTCATCGTCCATTGCAGCGCCACAAGATGCCCGCCTGTGGGGCGGACGACGCCCTTCGGCGCGCCCGTGGTGCCGGAGGTGTAGAGGATGTAGGCCGGATGCGTCGCCTCCACGGGCACGCATTCGGCAGGCTCGACGCCATACTGGAAGGCGTGCCAGTCGTCGTCGCGCGCCTCGTCCAGATGCGCGACCTCCTGCTCGCGCTGGTAGATCACGCAGAAGCTCGGCTCGTGGTCCGCCATCTCGAGGGCCTTGTCGAGCAGCGGCTTGTAATGCACCACCCGCCCCGGCTCGATCCCGCAGGAGGCCGCGATGATGCATTTCGGGCGGGCGTCGTCGATCCGCACGGCCAGCTCGCCGCTGGCGAAGCCGCCGAACACCACCGAATGGATCGCGCCCAGCCGCGCGCAGGCCAGCATCGCCTCGATCGCCTGGGGGATCATCGGCATGTAGATCAGCACCCGGTCGCCCTTCTCGACGCCCCGGTTGCGCAGCGCGCCCGCTAGCGAGGCGACGCGCTCGCGCAGCTCGCCGTAGGTGACGCGGCTCACGGAATGGGTGACGGGGCTGTCGTGGATGATGGCCACGCGGTCGCCGTGCCCGGCCTCCACATGCCGGTCCACGCAGTTCCAGCAGCCGTTGACCATGCCATCGGGGTACCACTCGAAAAGCGGCGCCTGCGCGGCGTCGAGCGCCCGGGTCGGCGCACGGGCCCAGTCGATGGCGCGCGCGGCCGCCAGCCAGAACCCTTCGGGATCCGACTGCCAGGCCTCGTAGGTCTCGCGGTAGCCCATGCTCGGATCCTCCCTTTGTGCCGAAGCTTATTTCGCCGTGGCGGGCGACCACAAGCGCGGGTCCCCGCGTTTGCAATGATGCGTGAGCAGGCTTCGCGGACTGGCATCTACCCCTGTGGAGCAGCCAGCGACGAAATTATTCTGCGCAAGGCACTTGTCGCGGCGTCCTGACCGCACAGGTGTGAAGGACGGGACGACATTCCGCCGCCTCCGAACATCACGGACCGTACCGATGGACAATCGCCATCCCCCCAAAGCCCCGAAACCGAAGGAAAAGCGGCAACCGGCCGCACCGGCTTCGATGAAGCCGGTCGACAAGCCGCAGTCGAAGGGCCCCGCCAAAAAGTAGCGTCCTAATGGCCGGGCGCCGCGCAGGCACCCGGCAACCACGCCGCCGGTCGCTCAGGCGTATTGAGCGACCGGCGTGCCCGCGATGGCCGAGACGTTGAGCAGCCCGCGCGCGGTGATCGAAGGCGTGACGATCTGCGCTCGGTTGCCCATGCCCATCAGGATCGGCCCCACCTCAAGCCCCTGCGCCTTGATCTTCAGGATGTTGCGCAGGCCGGCCGCCGCATCGGTGTTGGCGGTGATCAGCACGTTCGCCGCCCCGTCGAGGCGCGAGCCGGGAAACAGACGGTTCCGGGTCTCCTCGTCGAGCGCGCTGTCCACGTGCATCTCGCCCTCGTAGCAGAAATCTCGCGGCTCACCGTCGAGGATGTCAAGCGCCGCGCGCATCCGCCGGCCGGTATCGCAGCTGAGGTTGCCGAACTCGCTGTCGGAGCAAAGAGCGATCTTCGCGGTCACCCCGAAACGGCGCACATGGCGCGCGGCCGCGATCACCGTGTCGGCGATCTGCTGCGGGGTCGGGTCGGAATGCACATGCGTGTCGGCGATGAAGAGCGGCCCGTCCTCCAGCACCATCAGCGACATCGCGGCGATCGGGCGGCGGCCCTCGGTGCCCAGCACCTGGGTGATGTAGTTGAGGTGCCACAGATACTGCCCGAAGGTGCCGCATATCACGCTGTCGGCCTCTTCGCGGTGCACCATCACGGCGCCGATGGCGGTGGTGTTGGTGCGCATGATGGCGCGGGCAAGGTCCGGGGTCACGCCGCGACGCTGCATCAGGCCCAGATACGTCTCCCAATAGTCGCGGTAGCGGGGGTCGTTCTCGGGGTTCACCACCTCAAAATCCACGTCGGGGCGGATCGGCAGGCCGGCCCGCTCGCACCGCGCCGCGATCACGTCTGGGCGGCCGATCAGCATGGGCCTGTCCACCGTTTCCTCGATCATCGCCTGGGCCGCGCGCAGCACTCGTTCCTCTTCCCCTTCCGCGAAGACGATGCGGCGCACCGCGGTGGCCGCCGCCTCGAAGACCGGGCGCATGATGAGGGCAGAGCGGAAGACCGAGCTGTCGAGCTTGCGCCGATAGGCCGCCATGTCCTCGATGGGCCGCATGGCCACGCCGGTTGCCATCGCGGCCCCGGCCACGGCGCTGGCGACCACACCGATCAGGCGCGGGTCGAAGGGCTTGGGGATCAGGTAATCGGGGCCGAAGGTCATCGGCTCGCCCTGATAGGCGGCGGCGGCCTCGGCGCTTGTGGTCGCGCGCGCAAGCTCGGCGATGCCGTCGATGCAGGCCAGCTCCATCGCGTCGTTGATCTCCGTCGCGCCCACATCCAGCGCGCCGCGGAAGATGAAGGGAAAGCAAAGGACGTTGTTGACCTGGTTGGGAAAATCCGAACGGCCGGTGGCGATGATCGCGTTGGGGCGGATGGCGCGGACCATCTCGGGCATGATCTCGGGCGTGGGGTTGGCCAGCGCGAAGATGATCGGTTGCGGCGCCATGCGCTCCACCATCTCAGGCGTCAGGACCCGCGGGCCGCTGAGCCCGAGGAACAGGTCGGCCCCGTCCACCACGTCCGTCAGCGCGCGCAGGTCCGTCGCCTGGGCATAGGCGGCCTTCCGGGGGTTCATGTCGACCTCGCGCCCGGCATGGACCAGCCCATGTACGTCGCAGAGCCACACGTTTTTACGCTGCACGCCAAGCTTCATGAGCATGTCGAGGCAGGCGATCCCCGCCGCCCCGCCGCCGGTAGAGACCACCTTGATGTCTTCGAACCGCTTGCCGGTCACGCGCAGGGCGTTGGTTGCCGCGGCGCCGACGACGATGGCGGTGCCGTGCTGGTCGTCGTGGAAAACGGGGATGTTCATCCGCTCGCGGCAGAGCTTCTCGACGATGAAGCAATCGGGGGCCTTGATGTCTTCGAGGTTGATCGCCCCGAAGGTCGGCTCGAGTGCACAGACGATGTCGGCCATGCGCTCGGGGTCGGTGCTGTCCAGCTCGATGTCGAAGCAGTCGATGTTGGCGAACTTCTTGAAGAGCACGGCCTTGCCCTCCATCACCGGCTTGGACGCCAGCGCGCCGATGTTCCCAAGGCCCAGCACGGCGGTGCCATTGGTGACCACGGCGACCAGATTGGCCCGGGCGGTGTAGCGGCTGGCTGTGGTCGGGTCCGCCTTGATCTCGAGGCAGGCCTCAGCAACGCCGGGGGAATAGGCCCGCGCCAGATCGCGCCCGTTGGCGAGTGGCTTGGTGGCGCGGATCTCGAGCTTCCCAGGTTTGGGGTGCTCGTGGTAGTAGAGCGCCTGATCCCGCAACACGTCGCTGGATTGATCTTTCACCGCCTCGTCCCCCCTGCCTTTTCCAAGACCTACCCCATGGGAAAGGGCGCGGGAAGGGAGAGGCGCGAGCCCGGTGCCAAGCCCGCGCGGGGCGGCTTCAGGCGCCGCGCCCGGTCGTTCCCTGCAGCGCTTCGATCCGCTTGGATGCATCTGCCTTGTTCAGGTTCGGGTCGAAGTCTTCGCCCGCCTCCTCGCTGAGGGTCTTCAGGTACGAGGCCTGCGCCCCGGTCATCGGCTCGTCGCCGGTGACCCAGTCGTCGACGGGCTTGGCCGCATTGCCGGGGGCGTCCTGCTTGGGAGTATCGGTCGCTGTCTCGGGGGCGGCGGTCAACTCGGGGGCGGGGGTCGAACTCGGGGGCGGGGGTCGCCTTTGAGTTCGTGGTTTCGTCTGCCATCTGATCGCTCCACTGGTGATTTGTTCGCTTAACGTTCCGGGCTGGGCGCGGTTCCCGAGGGCATCCGCTAGCGGCTTGCAAAGCCCGGCGCTGCGGCCCAACTTGGCCGGCATGGCAACAGCGGGTGACATGGGCGATCTGAGGCAGGCGGCATTGGAGGTGCGCGCCCTGGCCTATGCGCCCTATTCCGGCTTCAAGGTCGGGGCTGCGATCGTCGGGACAGCAGGGCAGGTGCACCGGGGCTGCAACGTCGAGAATGCCGCGTATCCCGAAGGGACCTGCGCGGAAGCGGGGGCCATCGCGGCGATGATCGCCGCGGGCGAGACCCGCATCGCCGCCGTCTACGTCGTGGCCGAGGCGCCGCGCCCCGTCAGCCCCTGCGGCGGATGCCGCCAGAAGCTGGCGGAGTTTGCCGGGCCGGACGTGCCCGTGACCATGGCGACCGTGGCGGGCGAGGAGGCGACGATGCGGGTGGGCGAGCTGCTGCCCGGCGCCTTCGCCGACACCGACATGTCCGGCGGCTAGGCTATGGAGCCGCGCCGCGTTCTGGCGCGCCTGCGGGCGGGCGATGATCTGACCGCCAGCGATCTCGAAGGGTTCGCGCGCGGCCTCGGCGACGGCACGGTCAGCGATGCGCAGGCCGCGGCCTTCGCCATGGGCGTCTGCATCCGGGGGCTGAGCGACGACACCATGACCGCGCTGACCTGCGCCATGCGCGACAGCGGGCCGGTCCTGCGGTGGGATCTGCCCGGCCCGGTGCTCGACAAGCATTCGACCGGGGGCCTCGGCGATGCGACCTCGCTGGTGCTGGCGCCGGTGCTCGCGGCGCTCGGGGCCTTCGCGCCGATGCTCTCTGGGCGGGGGCTGGGGCATACCGGAGGCACGCTCGACAAGCTCGAGGCGATCCCGGGCCTGAGTACCACGATGAGCGAGACCCGGTTCCGCCGCATCGTGGGCGAGGTCGGCTGCGCCATCGTCGGCGCCTCCGATGCCATCGCGCCGGCGGATGCGCGGCTCTATGCGATCCGCGACCACACCGAAACGGTAAAGTCCCCCGCCCTGATCGTCGCCTCGATCCTCTCCAAGAAGCTGGCTGGCGGCGCGGAGGCGCTCATCCTCGACGTGAAGGGCGGCACCGGCGCCTTCATGGCGACCCCAGCCGAGGCACGCGGGCTGGCCCAGGCGCTGGTGCGCGTCGCCAATGCCGCGGGCACCCGAAGTCGCGCGCTCATCACCGACATGAACCAGCCGCTCGCCCCCTCGATCGGCAATGCGGTCGAACTGCGCGAGGTCCTGTCGGTGCTTCGTGCGCCGAAGCCCGACCAACGGCTGTGCCGCCTCGTTCTGGCGCTGACGGGCGAGCTGCTGGCGCTGGCCGGGGCGGCCGACACCGCCGAGGCCGGCGGGCGCGCGGCGCTGGCGGCGCTGCAATCGGGCGCCGCCGCCGAGAAGTTCGGCGCCATGGTCGCCGCCATGGGCGGGCCCGGCGATTTCCTGGAGAGGTCGGAGGCGCACCTGCCGTCGGCCCGGGTCGTGCGCCCGGTGCCGCCACGCGCGACCGGCAGGATCGCGGCCATCGACGGGCGCGCCCTGGGTCAGGTCGTAATCGCCCTTGGCGGCGGGCGGCAGCGCCCGGTCGATGCTGTCGATCCCTCGGTCGGGCTGACGGAGGTGGCGAGCCTCGGCGACGAGGTCGGGCCGCACCGCCCCATCGCGCTGGTCCATGCCGCCAGCGACGCCGCGGCGGATGCGGCGGCCGAAATGGTGCGCGCCGCCGTGCAGATCGGCCCGAAGGAGGCGCAGGCCCCACCGCTGATCCACGGTCGCGTCGCATGACCCGGGCGTTCCTTGTGGTGATGGACAGCGTGGGCTGCGGCGGCGCGCCCGATGCCGCGGCCTTCGGAGACGCCGGCGCCGACACGCTGGGCCATATCGCCAAGGCCTGCATCGGCAGGCTGGCAGAGAACGGGCGCCAAGGGCCGCTGGCCCTGCCGACGCTCGCGCGGCTCGGGCTCGGCCGGGCGATGACGCTGGCCAACGGGGCGGCCTGCGAGGGCATCGCCGGATGGCCGGAACCGACGCTCCCCGGCGCCTTCTGGGCGGCGGCCACCGAGGTTTCCCCCGGCAAGGACACGCCATCGGGCCATTGGGAGCTGGCCGGCGTGCCTGTGCCCTGGGACTGGCACTATTTTCCGCAGGAGGTACCTGCCTTTCCGCCGGAGCTTGCCGCCGAGGCCGCGCGACTGGCGGGCAGCGACGGCATTCTCGGCGATTGCCACGCCTCGGGAACCGAGATCGTCGCGCGCCTCGGGGCCGACCACATCGAGACGGGTCGGCCCATTTGCTACACATCGGCCGACAGCGTCTTTCAGATCGCCGCCCATGAGGAGGCGTTCGGCCTCGACCGGTTGCTCGAACTCTGCGAGCGCCTGGCGCCGCGCCTGCATGCCATGCGCGTCGGCCGGGTCATCGCGCGGCCCTTCGCGGGCGCGCCCGGCAACTTCACGCGCACCGCCAACCGCCGGGACTATGCCATCGCCCCGCCCGCCCCGACGCTCTGCGATCACGTTCAGGCGGCAGGCGGCGCAGTGCTGGCCATCGGCAAGATCGGCGACATCTTCTCGGGGCAGGGGATCGACAAAGTGCTCAAGGGAGACGACACCGCCCTGATGAAGCATCTCGCATCAGCCGTGGAAACCGCCCCCGAGGGCAGCCTCTCCTTCGCCAACTTCGTGGAGTTCGACAGCCTCTACGGCCATCGCCGCGACGTTCCCGGCTACGCTCGCGCACTGGAATGGTTCGACGCCCGCCTGCCGATGATCCTGTTGCTTCTCCGCCCCGGCGACCTGATCGTCTTCACCGCCGACCATGGCAACGACCCGACCTGGCCCGGCACCGACCATACCCGCGAACGCGTGCCGGTCATCGGTTGCCGGATCGGCGGCGACGCCCCCGGCGATCGCGGCTTGCGCGCCTTCGCCGATGTGGGGGCGACCGTGGCCGCGCATCTGGGCGTGGCGCTCCCCGGCCCGGGAAGGCCGTTCCTATGACCCTCGACCGGATCGAGCTTCACCTGCATCTCGAAGGGGCCGCGCCGCCGGACTTCGTGCGCCGGCTGGCCGACGAGCAGCACGTCTCCCTCGCCGAACTCTTCGACGAGCGGGGCAACTATGCCTTCCGCGACTTCGTCGATTTCCTGCGGGTCTACGAAGGCGCGACGTCGGTCCTGCGGACGCCTGAACATTACTACCGTCTGACGGCGGAGGTTCTGGAGCATCAGGCGGAGCAGGGGATCCTTTACACCGAAACCTTTCTCAGCCCGGACTTCTGCGGCGGCGGCGATGTGGAAGCCTGGCGCGACTACCTGGCCGCCATCCGCGCCGCCGCGGACGAGGCCGAGGCACGGCATGGCACGATCCTGCGCGGCATCGTCACCGCCATCCGCCATTTCGGGCCACAGAAGGCGCGCGCCACCGTCCGGTGCGCAGCCGAGACCGCCGGCAAATGGATCGTCGGCTTCGGGATCGGCGGCGACGAGGGGCGGGGCAGCTTGAGCGACTTCGCCTGGTCCTTCGATGCCGCGCGCGAGGCGCAGCTGGGGCTGACGGCCCATGCGGGGGAATGGGGCGGGCCGGCCTCGGTGCACGAGGCGCTGACGCTCGGCGTCTCGCGCCTCGGCCACGGGGTGCGCGCCATCGAAGACCGGGGCCTCGTGGACCATCTCGCCGAACGCGGCATCACCCTCGAGGTCTGCCCCGGCTCCAACGTCGCCCTTGGCCTCTACCCCGATTGGCCCGACCACCCGGTGCAGCGCCTGCGCGCGGCCGGAGTGCAGGTGACCATCTCGACCGACGACCCGCCCTTCTTCGCCACCGACATGAGCCACGAATACGCCCGCCTCCAGGCCGCCTTCGACTGGACGGATGAGGATTTCGCGGCCATCAACCGCACCGCGGCCGACGCCGCATTCTGCGATGCGGCCACACGGCGAAGGCTGCAAGACGCGCTGGAGCCCGCCGCATGACCGACACCCAGCATCTGACCATCGTGCGCCACCCGCTTGTGCAGCATAAACTGACCCTCATGCGGGACCGCGAGACGCCCACGGCCGTCTTTCGGCAACTCCTGCGCGAGATCAGCCAGCTTCTGGCCTACGAGATCACCCGTGGCCTCCCGATGACGACCCGCCCCATCGAGACGCCGCTGACGTCGATGGACGCGCCGGTGCTCGACGGCAAGAAGCTGGCGCTCATCTCGATCCTGCGGGCCGGCAACGGGCTGCTCGACGGGGTGCTGGAGCTGATCCCCTCCGCCCGCGTCGGCTTCGTCGGGCTCTACCGCGACGAGGCGACGCTGATGCCGGTGCAGTACTACTTCAAGGTGCCGCTGGAGCTGGATGACAGGCTGGTCATCGCCGTCGATCCGATGCTCGCCACCGGCAATTCCTCGGTCGCGGCGGTGGATCTGCTGAAGGAGGCGGGCGCGACGAACATCCGGTTCCTGTGCCTTCTCGCGGCCCCCGAAGGCGTGGCGCGCATGAAGGCGGCGCATCCCGACGTGCCGATCGTGACCGCCGCGCTGGACGACGGCCTGACGGACCAGGGCTACATCACCCCCGGGCTCGGCGATGCGGGCGACCGGATGTTCGGCACGAAATGAGGCGGCTGGCGCTCTCCCTTCCAGCCGGCCTGCTTGCGGCCGTTGCCGCGATCCCGGCGGGCCAGGCCCTTGCGCAGGCTGTGGAACGCCTTGGTCCAGGGGGCTGCGCGGAGGTGGCGGCCACGCTGGGCGGTCGGGAGGTCTGGGCGCAACGGCTCGGCCCAGACAGAGCACCGCTCTGCGCGCCTCCGCCAGCCGCATCCCTGCCCGGGCTTTCCGACAGCGCGGCGGACACCGATACATCCGACGCCGACGCCGACGTCACGGGTTCCTCGGCGGGCGAGGCCGCCTCGGTACCCGATGTCGAAGGCATCGGCACAGCGTCCGCTCCCGAGGGTGCGGCGGCCAACCCAGAGGACGCGGCGACTGCCGCTGAAGGCACGGCGGCCGCTTCGGAAAATGCGACGCTGCCGCCTCCCGATCCGGTCCGCGTGATCGCCCCGCAACCCGACCGGCAGCGTCCACCGGTCTTCCCCGAACCCGGATACTACGTGCAGGTCGCGGCCCTCGCCGACCCGGCGGACACCGCCGAGACGATCCGGATGCTGCAGGGCAACGGCTTTGGCGTGCTGCGGCAACCGCTAACCATTCGCGGGCGCCGCCTTGACGTTCTCTATGCCGGGCCCTTCGCGGATCGTGCGGCGCGAAACGCGGCCCTTTCGGTGATCCGCGGCGGCGGGTTCTCGGATGCGTTCGCCTGGCTGCAGGAATAGCGCGCCGCCCTTAGCCGCCGCAGATGCCCTGAAGCCGCTGCCAGTCGCCATCGCCGAGCAGCGGCTCGGGCGATCCGTCGGGAAAGGGATCGTGGGCCGCCAGAAGCGCGGCTATCGGTGCAGGCGGCCCGGTGCGTCGGTAGGGCGCGGTGGAAAGCCCGGCGGCGCGGAAGCGGTCCTGCAGGCGCCCGGCCTCTGGCATCGGTACCGCGGCGATCAGGACCTCCCTCGCGTAGGCATCCACCACCGCGGGGTCGATCCGCCCGGTCGTCAGCAGCCGCAGCGTGGCCCAGGGGCCGGCGGCTTGCAGGAAGGGCCGCATAGGATCGGACCCCTCCATCCGGGCGGCCTCGGTCAGCAGGGCGCCCCCGGCGGCCTCCGGCGTCGGCGGGTCTTCCACAAGGCTACGGTGCAGCAGCAGGATCCCGCCGGGCAGGCCCGCCGCCGGCGCCGGTCCGCCGGGCAGCACCGCGATCTGCCACGGGGCCGCCCCGAACAGGCGCGACTGCAGGGCGGCCAGGGCGCGCCGCCCGTCTCGATCCCGGCAGGGGCGGCCCGCAACCGGCTGCAGGCCATCGAGGATGCGGCGACCGATCTCGGCGCGGGTCGCCTCCGGCAGGACGCTCGCGGCGTGATCGACGAGCGCCGCGGGCAACCAGAAGGCACCGAGCCCGGCGATCCCCAGCAGGACGGCCGCGAAGGCGCCGCGCCGCAACCGCCCGGGGCGCGGCCGCGTGCCCGCCACCGCCCGGCCGACCGTCGCGATGGCCTCGATCATCTCGGGATCGTCGATTTCCAGGCGTTCCTCGGCATCGGGGCCCGGGCGGTAAAGGGCCGGGCGCTGGCCGGGGTTCACCCGCTCCACCGCCGGCAGCGACCAATGGGTCAGCGCGGCATCGGTCCCGTCGGAGATGACCAGCGTCGCCTCGCCCAGCGAGACATAGACGTTGCGCCGCTGCGCCGCCCCCGCATCGCGCCAGGTGCCCGGACATTCCAGCCGCTGGTATCGTGTGAGAACCGTCATGGAGCCGTCATGAAATTCGGGGCGCCACCTTGCCATTCGCCGTTGGCACGACCCTATCGGCTCGCCCGCACCCGCACAATCAGGGGAGGAACGTCTTGACGCCGAGGGGCGGCGCGGCTTTGAGCGGCGGATGACCGTCGCCCCCATGCCGCCGGCCCCCGATCTGGGCCACCGCCCGCTTGCCTCCGCGGGCCTCGTGCTGGCGGCGATGGCGCTGATCGGGATCGTCGACAACTTCGTCGCCACGATCGCCGAGACGACAGGGCTCTGGCAGTTCCAGGTGATCCGCTCGGCGATGGCGCTGACGCTGCTCACCCTGGCCGCCAGCACCTTCGGTTGGCGCCTGCGGCCGCGGCGCTGGAGGCGGGTCGCGGCCCGCTGCATGGTGCAGTCCGCGGCGCTGATGCTCTACTTCGCATCGCTGGCTCTGATGCCCGTGGAAGAAGCGGTGGCGGGGCTCTTTACGGCGCCGATCTTCGTCGCGCTGATCTCGGCGCTGATCTATCGCCATCCGATCGGGCCGATGCGGGCATTCGCTTCCGTCGCCGGCTTCGCGGGCGTGCTGATGGTGCTGCGGCCGGAGACCGGCGGGATGGGCTGGCCGACGCTGCTGCCGGTCCTCGCCGGGCTCTTCTACGCGATGTCGGCGCTGGCGACGCGGGAATGGTGCGCGGGCGAGGCGGCGGTGACGCTGCTCTGGGGCTATTTCGCGATCATGGGGGTGTGGGGGATTCTTGGCGTCGGCGCGCTGACGCTTTATCCGTTGCCGGTGCCCGAAGGTGCTCCGGGGTTCGCGCTGCGGGCCTGGGGTACGATGGCGCCGGAGGCCTGGGGCTGGACGGCGGGCCAGGCGGTCTGTTCGCTGATCTCGGTGGGGCTACTGACAAGGGCCTACCAGATCGCCGAGGCATCCTACGTGGCAGTGTTCGAGTATGCGCTTCTTATCACGGTCGTGGCCTGGGCTTGGGTGCTTTTCGGCGACGACATGGACCTTTGGGCAAGTGCCGGGATCGCGGTGATCGTGATCTCGGGCGGGATCATCGCCCTGCGTGGCCGGGCGACCGGCTGAGGGCGACGTCGCCGCCGGGTCGGATGCCTCCGGCGGGGATACTTTCGGACCATCGAAGGCATGGGCCTGGCCCTATGGCGCAGCCCTTGCGCGATCGCAGGTCAGGCGGCGCGGGCGGGCTTCGGCGCGAACCTGTCGTAGAAGCCACCATCGCTCGCGGCAATCTCGCGCAGCAGGTCCGGCGCGGCGAAACGCGGGCCATGGGTGGCGGCGAGGGTCCCGCAGATCTCCACCGCCGGGCCGGCGCCGATCATGTCGAGCCAGCTGAACGGGCCGCCCGACCAGGGCGCGAAGCCCCAACCGAGGATCGCCGCGACGTCGCCCTCGCGGATGTCGGTCAGCACGCCCTCCTGCAGGGCGCGCACGGCCTCGAGGACCTGGGCAAAGAGGAGGCGATGTTGCACGTCGGCAAGCTCGGGCTGCTCCTCGGCAGGCGTGAAACGGGTGCGCAGACCGCCCCAGAGCAACTGGCGCTTGCCCTTCTCGTCGTAGGCGTAGAACCCTGCGCCGGCCTTGCGGCCGAGCCGGCCCTGCTCCTCCATCCAGAAGATCACGTCGTCTACCGCTTCGTCCGGATAGGCATCGCCCATGGCGGCCTTGGTGGCGCGGGCAATCTTCGCGCCTAGATCGATGGAGGTCTCGTCGGTCAGCTGCAAGGGCCCCAAGGGCATGCCCACGAGCTTCGCCGCATTCTCGATCAGCGCCGGTTCCACCCCCTCGGCCAGCATCCGCAGGCCTTCGTTGATGTAGGGGATGATGCAGCGGTTGGCGTAGAAGAACCGGGCATCGTTCACCACGATGGGCGTCTTGCGAATCTGTCGGACAAAATCCAGCGCCTTGGCCACGGCGGCATCGCCGGTGGCGTCGCCGCGGATGATCTCGACCAGCAGCATCTTGTCGACCGGGCTGAAGAAGTGGATGCCGACGAACTGCTCGGGTCGCTTCGAGGCGCTGGCGAGCCCGGTGATTGGCAGGGTGGAGGTGTTGGTGGCGAATATCGCGGTGTCGGGAAGGACAGCCTCGGCGAGGGCGGTGACCTCGGCCTTTACCTTCGGATCCTCGAAGACGGCCTCGACGACCAGATCGCAGTCCTCGAGCGCCGCATAATCGGTGGTGGCATGGATGCGGCCCAGAACCTCGGCCTTCTTATCGGGGGTCACCTTGCGGCGGGCGATGCCCTTGTCGAGAAGGCCTTCGGCATGGGCGCGGCCGCGGTCTGCGGCGTCCTGCGCAGCGTCGATCAGCACCACCTCGATCCCGGCATTGGCGGCGACGTAGGCGATGCCGGCACCCATCATGCCGGCGCCGAGCACCCCCAGCTTGGCCACCTTTTCTCCAGCAATATCAGGGCGGTTGGCGCCCTTCTCCAGCGCCTCCTTGTTGATGAAGAGCGTTCTGATCATCGCGGAGGAGGAGGGATTCATCAGCACATGGGTGAACCAGCGTGCCTCGATCTTCAGCGCGGTGTCGAAGGGCACGAGCGCGCCTTCGTAGACGGCACTGAGCAGCGCCTTCGCGGCGGGATAGACGCCCTTGGTCTTGCCGCCGACCATGGCGGAGGCGCCGACGAAGGTCATGAAGCCTGCCGGGTGGTAGGGGGCGCCGCCGGGCATCTTGTAGCCCTTCTCGTCCCATGGCTTCACGATGTCCTTGTCGGTTGCCGAGAGCACCCATTGCCGTGCCTTCCCAAGAAGTTGGTCGGCCGGCACGACCTCGTCGACCAGCCCGGCCGCCTTCGCGCGGGCAGGGTCGGAGAGCTTGCCTTCCAGCAGGAACGGGGCGGCGGCCATGGCACCGAGCTTGCGGGCGAGGCGGGTGGTGCCGCCGGCGCCGGGGAAGATGCCGACGAGGATTTCCGGCAGGCCGATCTTGGCCCTGGGATTGTCGGCGGCGAAGATGCGGTGGCAGGCCAGCGGGATCTCGAAGCCGATGCCGAGGGCGGTGCCGGGGAGGGCGGCGGCGATGGGTTTGCCGCCCTTGTTGGTCTTGGGATCCATGCCGGCGCGTTCGATTTTCCTAAGGACTTCATGCATTTGCATGACGCCCTCGAAGAGACCGCTTGCGGGGTCGGCACCGGCGTCGTCGCGCATGGCGGCAAGGACGTTGAGATCCATGCCGGCGGCGAAACTCTCTTTCGCCGAGGTGATCACGATGCCCTTGACCTCTTGATCCGAAAGGGCATCCGTGACCAGCGCACCGAGGTCCACGAAGCCTTGGGCGTTCATGACGTTCATCGACCTGCCCGCGACGTCCCAGGTGATGACGGCGACGCCATCGGGACTTTTGGTCATGCTGAAGTCGGTCATGGCGGGCTCCTCGGGGCGGGAAAACGGGCGGAAAACAAGTGTCGGCGTTCGGTCGGCTTTGGGTCGGCCTTTTGTCGGACCCCTGCGCGCGGAGGGAAAGGGGTTTGTGCACCCCTGCCGTGGTAACGCTGCGACGCGCCGGGCGATGCGGGCGACGTGGCCGGGGGGAAGCCGGGCGGCACCGCAGGCGGACGCGGCCTGCGGTGCCGCACGGGGAGGAGCGAGGCGATGGCGCGGCGCATCGCAGGGCATTCGCCCGGACGGGCGCCGCCGTGGGCCGCGAAAGGATGCGCGAGACCGCCGCCGGAAGCGGACCCGTCAAGCTCGACCGGCAGGCGGGCCGCCGCCGGCCTTCCCGGTCGCCGGAAGCGCCGCCGAACGGCCTGCGGCGGTGCGGGCGGCTTGCGGCGGGCGGCACGCGCCCCTGGGGCGGCGCGCGCGACGGCCCCTTGGGGCGCGCGGCCTATTCGTTCGCGTGCGGTGCCAGGCGCGCCAGCCGGCCCTGGGCTTCGAGATAGGCGCGCAGATCGGGTGCCTCCGCGATGGGGGTGGCCGCCCCGTCCGCCCGGCCTTCGAGCACCGGCCTGGCCGCGCTGACCCGCGGCAGCTGGACGGGCCATCCGGGATTGGTGAGGTTGTTGGAGATCGACTTGGCCTTCCAGCCGCCGTCGCGGTGGACCAACGTCATGCGCGACTGGAAGGGCGGCACCACCCGCGTCGCGCGCGAGAGGATCTCTGTGCTGTACTGCCCGGAGATCGACCCGTCCGGATGGAGGGCCACGTCATGCGCGGTGCGGATCATCTGGGTGGCGTTCTGCGAGGCCAGCATATGGCACCAGGCCTCGAACCTGCTGCGCATCGTCTCGGGATCGCGCACCTCGATCACGGCAGATTCGGTGCGGAAGGTCAGTGGAAGGTCCACAAGGTCGAGATAGGCCTCGAAGGCGCCGGCGAAGACCAGATCGCCGACATGGTCGAGCCAGGACTGGAACACGGTGGAATGCATCTGATCTGACCTCATGGGTATCGCGGCGGTCGCTGACCGAGGCCGCAGGATGGGCGCATCGGCGACACAACCACAGCGTGCTTTTGCCGAGGTTAATCCCGGACCGGAAAGACCCGGCGCGCCCGCTTTGGCAGTTGATCGTGGTTTGCGTTTGCTGAACGGCCGGAGAGCGGCCTGCCGCCTGCCGGCCGGGCCGGAAGACCGGCGGCGCATCCGGCCAAGGTGCGGCTCACGCGCCTTCGGGGGGAACGTAGGGGCGACCGTCGCGCCGGGTGAACGCGGCGGTTCCTGCCTCGATCGTGGCGACGAGATCGACGTCGGAGTAGGTGGCGACCTCGCGCGGGGCCCTGGTGCCGACGACGAGAAAGCGGGCCTCTGCGCCGGAACGGTTGAGAAAGCAATGTCCGTCGGGATCGCCCGCGGGAAAGGCGGCGCAGTCTCCGGGGCCCATGGGCGCCTCGCCGGCGTCGGTGACGAGGATCACCTCGCCCGACACCACCATGACGAACTCGTCTTCGTGCCGGTGCCAGTGCCGCAGGCTGGACCGGGCGCCGGGATCGAGGATGACGAGATTGGCGCCGAACTGGGTCAGCCCCCCCGCCTGGCCGAGGCGCAGGGAGCGGCGCCCGGCCATCTGGGCGCCGTAAGGGGCGGGGTAGATCGACCCGGACTTGACGGGCGTCGCGGCGAGATCGAGTTTCGGCATGGGCGTGGCCTTTCGTGGGACGCCCCGATGGAACCTGCCGCAGGCGCCGCTGGCAAGGCCATCCGGTCGGGCGCCGGCGCGCGGCCCCGGAGGATCGCCCGGTCGCGCGGGTGTGCGGGTACGGGGGGGCCTGCCCTGCCCGGCGCGGCGCGCGGGCAACCCCTATCTGACTGTAAACGTCGCCGGGCGGTCCGGCATCTTCCCGGCGTGATCGGCGAACCAGTCATCCATCTGGGGAAAGCCGATCTGATAGAATTCGATCATCACGACCCGCAATCGGCCGCCGACCCGTTGCATGAAGTAGGAGGCGGTCGTGCGATCCTGCGGGCTGCCGTCGCTGCCGACGAAGAACCAGATCACGTCGGCACGCACCCGGCGCGGGATGGCGGCGACGCTTTTGGGGTTGGTGGGTGCGGCGCTGGCGGACCCGATCACGCAGGCCCGCATGCGCCCGATGCCGGCGGCGGCGACGCCGGCATGCTTGGCCTCGAAGACCGAGACCACATCCCGCCGGGTGGACAGCTTGTGCCAGCGCGCATCGCCGACGAGGTACACCGGAAGCGGGGTCTGGTAGGATTGCGCGAGCGCGGTGATGCGTCCTTCGCGCAGATGCTGCGCCTGGCGGGAGAAGAAGGACTGCAACTGGTTCGACACGACGCCCCCCGCGCCCGGGCCCCCCGCGCCCGGTTGCCTTGACCTAAGGGCATTTCGAGGCTCGTCACAAGGACATGAGCCGCCATCTATTGTCGCATGGGCGCGCTGGCCGAGGCGCGTGCCCGGCGGATCAGACCCGTTCGATCACCGTAGCCGCGCCCATGCCCGACGCGATGCAGAGCGTGGCGAGGCCCACCGCCTTGTCGGCGCGCTCCATCTCGTCGAGCAGGGTGCCGATGATGATGGCGCCGGTGGCGCCGAGCGGGTGGCCCATGGCGATGGCGCCGCCGTTGACGTTGACGCGGTCCGGGTCCGCCCCGAAGGCCTGCAGGAAGCGCAGGACGACGGCGGCGAAGGCCTCGTTGACCTCGAAGAGGTCGATGTCGGCGATGCTCATGCCGGTCTCGCGCAGCACCTTCTCGGTCATCGGGACGGGGCCGGTGAGCATGATGGTGGGGTCGGTGCCGATCTTGGCGGTGTGGCGGATGCGGGCGCGCGGGGTGAGCCCGTGCGCCTCGCCGAACGCGCGGTCGCCGATGAGCAGCGCCGCGGCGCCATCGACGATGCCGGAGGAATTGCCGGCGTGGTGGATGTGGTCGATCCGCTCGAGATGCGGGTATTTCATCAGGGCGATGGCATCGAAGCCCGGCATGGTCTCGCCCATGTCCTTGAAGGCGGGGTTGAGGGCGCCGAGGCTCTGCATGTCGGTCTGCGGGCGCATGTATTCGTCGTGCGCCAGGATCGGCAGGCCGTTGACGTCCCTGACGGTGACGACGGAGCGGTCGAAGCGGCCGTCGTCCCAGGCGTGCTTGGCGCGCTTCTGGGAGGTGACGGCGAGCTGGTCGGCGTCGTCGCGCGAGAAGCCGTATTCGGTGGCGATGATGTCGGCCGAGATGCCTTGCGGCACGAAGTAGGAGGCCATGGCCAGCGAGGGGTCGACGGCGATGGCGGCGCCGTCGGAGCCCATGGGGACGCGGCCCATCATCTCGACCCCGCCGGCGACATAGGCGCTGCCGGCCCCGGCGCGGATCTGGTTGGCGGCGAGGTTCACCGCCTCGAGCCCGCTGGCGCAGAAACGGTTGATGGACAGGCCCGGCACGCTCTCGGCGAAGTCGGAGGCGAGGACGGCGGAGCGGGCGAGGCAGCCGCCCTGCTCGCCGACCTGGGTGACGTTGCCCCAGATGACGTCTTCCACGGCGGCGGTATCGAGGCCGCTGCGGTCCTTGATGGCGTTGAGCATGAGCGCGGAGAGGCGGAGCGCGGTGACCTCGTGGAGCGAGCCGTCGCGGCGGCCGCGGCCGCGGGGGGAGCGGAGGGCATCGAAGATGTAGGCGTCGCGGTCGTCGCGGCCGGCATGGATCGCGGGGGCGGCTGTATCGGGCATCGGCGGGGTCCTTTCGGGGTCAGGCGGCCTGGGGCGCCGAACGGGGCATGAGATCGTAGGGATGCTGCCAGCCGGGCAGGGCCGCGAGCCGGTCGAGCCAGGCATCGACGGCCGGAAAGGCGGCGCGGTCGAAGCCGTAGGGTTCGGGATAGTAGAGATAGCCGGCATTGGCGATGTCGGCGATGGTGGGGGCGTCGCCGACCAGCCAGTCGCGCCCGTCGAGGGCGGCGTCGAGCACCTTCATGGCGGAATTGTGGCGCATGGAGAGGAAGGCGTTGACGTCGGCGTTGCGGCGTTCCTCGGGCAGGAAGTTCATGTTGAAGCGCAAGGGGCCGGCGATGCCGCTGTTCTTGTGGTTGTCGAAGAGGATCCAGCGCCAGATCTCGCGGCGGCCCTCCGGCGTGGTGGCGCCGAGGCGGCCGGTGGCGGTGGCGACGTAGTCCTGGATGACGCCGGACTGGGCTATCGTGGTGCTGCCATCGACGAGGACGGGCACCTCGCCCATGGGGTTGAGGGCGCGGAACGCCGTGGCGCGGGTGGCGCCGTTGAAGAAATCGACGAAGACGGGGGACCAGTCGAACCCCGCCAGCGTCATGGTCAGCGCCGCCTTGTAGGCATTGCCCGACTCGCCGAAGCAGTGGAGCTGAGCCGTCATGGCCTGGCTCCGGATGTCGGCGCGCCGTATTCGGCGATGAAGCCGGCGAAGGCGGCGTCGAGCCGTGCCGGGTCGGCGATGTCGTCGAGGTTCTCCAGCAGCACGGTCAGCAGGTAGTTGTTGCCAAGCCCATAGGTGGCGTTGAGCGTTCGCAGGCGGGCATGGGCGCTTTCGGTCAGCGCGAGGGTGAGGCGCTTCGGCAGGGGCAGTCGCTTGGCCATGACACTCCCTTCTGGACGATCTGGACGGCGGGGGCCTTGCGGGCCTGTCTAGCGGGGAATTTCCCGGACCGCTCGGGGAACGCTGCGTTGCGCGGGAGCGGTCCGGCGTGGCGTGGGCGGCCCGGACGTGTTGCGCTGGCAGGTGCCTCCGGCGGGGATATTTGGGGAATATCGAAGCTGGCAGGGACTGGCGGCGGGGTGCCGTGAGGGTTGGGGCTGGCCGCGGGGGCGGGTGCCTCCGGCGGGGATGTTGGGGAATATCGAAGTTGGGGGGGCCGGCGGCGAGATGCCGTTAGGGTTGCGCTGGCTGCGCGGCGGGTGCCTCCGGCGGGGATATTTGAGGACCTTAGAAGCTGGCGGGGGCCGGCGCGATGCGGGGAAGGTCGGACAGGTGGCCTCCGGCGGGGTTGCTGGGGTGGCAACGAGGGTAAGGGCAGGCGATCGATTGCGTGGGGCGGTTGAGCCTGCAGGGAGGAGCGGCGCCTTGCGCGGATATGGGGCAGCGCCTGCAAAGACAGGGGCGCGGTTGGTGTGGGGGAGGCCCCTCTGATGGCGGCGGCATCGGCTGGGCTGCTGGACAGCGCATGGTTTGGGGGGACTGGACGAGGGCGGACACGCCGTGCGACGCCGGCCGATCCCGGGGCGTCATGCAAGGCCCGCGTGATGCGGGGCGCACCTGCGGGCCTGGGCGGTGCCGTCGGCCCTGGATGGCCCCCGCCGAGCGGTCGGTTCGGGCCGGGCGCGGTGCCGGCCCGACGATGGGGCGCGGCGCTGGCGGCGGCGGAGCGCCGGGGCCCCTGCGTCAGAAGTCGTTGGCCGCCAGGGCCATGACCGTCTCGCCGCCGGTCTCGATCCGGGCCCGGTGCATCGCGGTCGCCGGCAGGTGCCGGGCCATGTAGTAGCGCCCGGTGGCGCGCTTGGCGCGCAGGAATTCGGCGTCGCCCTCGCCGGCGTCCAGCATCCGCTGCGCCGCTTCCCCCATCCGCGCCCACATCAGGCCGAGGCAGACATGCCCGAAGAGATGCATGAAGTCGTAGGAGCCGGCGAGCGCGTTCGACGGGTCCTTCGCGGCCGACTGCATGAAGTACATCGCCGCGGCCTGCAGATCCTTGGAGGCGGCCTTCAGCGGATCGAGAAAATCGGCCTTCAAAGCGGCATCGCCCTCGTGGTCCTTGCAGAACGCCTTGACGAGATCGAAGAATGCCATGATGGCTTTGCCGCCGCCGGCCGGCAGCTTGCGGCCGACCAGGTCGAGCGACTGCACGCCGTTGGTGCCCTCGTAGATCATCGTGATCCGGGCATCGCGGACGAACTGCTCGATCCCCCATTCGCGGGTGAAGCCGGAGCCGCCGAGCGTCTGCTGGGCGAGGACCGTGGTCTCGAACCCCTTGTCGGTGAGGAAGCCCTTGAGCACCGGCGTGAGCAGCGACACCAGCGCCTCGGCCTCCGCGTCGCCCATCCGGTGGCCGCGGTCGATCAGCGTGGCGCCCCAAAGGGTGAAGGCGCGGGCGCCCTCCACGAAGCTTTTCTGGTGCATGAGGTTCCGGCGCACGTCCGGGTGGACGATGATCGGGTCGGCGGGGCCGTTCGGGTTGGCGGCGCCGGTGACGTCGCGGCCCTGCAGGCGGTCGCGCGCGAAATCGGCGGCGTTCTGGTAGGCGACGACCCCCTGGCTGTAGCCCTGCGCGCCGACGCCGAGCCGCGCCTCGTTCATCATGGTGAACATGGCGCGCATGCCCTTGTTCGCCTCGCCGACGAGAAAGCCCGTGGCGCCGTCGTAGTTCATCACGCAGGTGGCGTTGCCGTGGATGCCCATCTTCTTTTCCAGCCCGCCGCAGCTGACCGCGTTGCGGTCGCCGAGCGATCCGTCGTCGTTGACGAGGAACTTCGGCACGATGAAGAGGCTGATGCCCTTCACGCCATCGGGGCCGCCGGGGATCCTGGCGAGGACGAGATGCACGATGTTGTCGGCCATGTCGTGCTCGCCCGCCGAGATCCAGATCTTCTGGCCGGTGATGGCGTAGCTGCCGTCGTCCTGCGGTTCCGCCTTGGTGCGGATCAGGCCCAGATCGGTGCCGCATTGCGGCTCGGTGAGGTTCATGGTGCCCGACCAGCGCCCGTCGATCATGCCGGGCAGGTAGGTGGCCTTTTGCGCGGGCGAGCCGTGCGCCTGAATGGCCTGGACCGCGCCGTGGGTCAGGCCCTGATACATGTTGAAGGCCATGTTGGCCGACGAGAACATCTCTCCGGTGAAGGAATAGACGAGGTAGGGCATGCCCTGGCCGCCGTATTCCGGGTCGGCGTCGACGCCCATCCAGCCGCCTTCGCGCATCCGGTCGTAGGCGTCCTTGAAGCCATCGGGCGTGCGCACGATGCCGTTCTCGAGCGTGCAGCCCTGGGCGTCGCCGACCGGGTTGAGCGGGGCGAGCACCTCGGACGCGAGCTTGCCGGCCTCTTCCAGGATCGCCGACGTGCTGTCGCGGTCGAGCTCGTCGTAGCCGGGGATGTCGCTGGCCGCGACGTCGAGCACGTCCTGCAGCACGAATTGCATGTCCTGGGTGGGCGCCGTGTAGCTGGGCATCGGGGTTCTCCGCTGATCTCGACCGCGGCCGCGCCCTGCCCGGGCCCCGCGTGACAGGCCCCCGTCTGGGGCCGGCGCTTTGCGGGCGTCAAGTCTGCCGCTGCGTCCTGCCGGCTCTGCCCCCCGGGGCCGGCGGGCGACCGGGGGGGCGAGCAACGGGGGGCGGGCGGCCGGGCGTGGCCCGGCGGCTGGCCCGCGCGGTGGCGTGCGTGGCGGATCAGGCGGCCGAGCGCGCGGCCTCGATCTCGTTCAGGCGCTGCGCGCTCCAGGTCAGCTGATCGTTCAGTTCCGCGATGGCGGCGTCCAGCTCGCGCCGGCGGGTGATCATGTCGGCCAGGTGGGTCTCGGCATATTCCCGCGCCCTGCGCAACTGCAGCTCCTGGGTATCGTCGGCATTGTAGAGATCGAGAAGCTGCCGGATCTCCTCGAGCGAGAAGCCGAAGCGCTTGCCCCGCAGGATCAGCGTGAGCCGCGCCCTGTCGCGCCGGGTGAACAGGCGTTTCTGGCCGTCGCGGATGGGGGCGAGCAGTTCCTTCTGCTCATAGAAGCGCAAGGTCCGCGGGGTGACATTGTACGCAGTGCACATGTCGCGGATGGTCATCAGGTCCTGGGCATTCATGGTGGCATCCTGTTTCAGGGGCACGGGTATGAAAGCCGGGAGGTGAGCAATGCGTTCCATGCATACAAGTCGAGGCGGTCGTCGGGTCAATGAGACGTAACGTCATTTGGTGATCCGCGACATGAGTGCAAACCGGCACGGGCCGCGACGATATATTCTTAGTCGCGATTTTCCTGGCGGCTCGAAAAAACTAATACAGATTACAGTGGCTTGGATTAATCTATGACACTGCTGCAGCGGAATCGCGACGTTTGGGGAAGGAGGATCGACGCTGTTGGAGGCATTTCGACAAATCTTGCGCCTAGACTGGGAGCTATGCCGTTTCGGCATAACTGGGGGCGGAAGGTCGGGGGATATTCTTTGGAAGATCGAGGCTAATCGAGCTGGGCCGCCACGTCCTTGCGGCTATCGCGCAGCTCGGCCATCGCGGCGTCGATCTGGTTGCGCTGCTCGGCGAGGACCTGCAGCTGCCGGTCGGCGAGGCGCACGAACTCGGCCATCTGGGCGCTGGTGCCGCGCTGGTCGTAGATCTGCAGCCACTGGCGGATCTCTTCCAGTCCAAAGCCCCAGCGGCGGCCGCGCAAGATGAGGGTCATGCGGGCCACCTCGCGGGGGGTGTACCAGCGCACCCGGCCGTCCTTCTGCGGTTTCAGCAGCTCGATATACTCGTAGTAGCGCAAGGTGCGCGGGGTCACGTCGAACTTCGCGCACATCTGCTTGAAGGACAGTGGCGTGTCGGACATGGCGTTTCTCTCCCCGAGGGGCAGTCTAGGAAAGGGGGCGGGGCGGCGCAATCGCGCAAAGCCCCCGGGTGCCCGCAGGTGGCGGGCGGGCGCCGGGGCCGCGCTGCCCGACATGCGGCCGGGCCAGGCGCGGGCTTGGCGCAGGCCCACGCGCCCCTGGCGCGGGCTGGACGCCGGCGGGGCGACGCGGCAGGAAGGGGCGAACGGTGCGGAAGGGACGTGATCCATGGACGACGACAGGATCGCGCTGGTGCGCAGCTTCATAACCGAGCTGCCCTATGCGAAGGCGCTCGGCCTGCGGCTGGACAAGATGGCGCCGGGGCGCTCGCAGCTGGCGATGCCCTACGCGGCGGCGCTGGTGGGCGACCCGGTGACCGGCGTTGTGCATGGCGGGGCGGTGGCGGCGCTGATCGACACAACCTGCGGGGCGAGCGTGATGAGCCATCCCGACGCCGGGCCCGGCACCGCGACGCTCGACCTGCGGATCGACTACATGCGCGCGGCGACCCCCGGCCAGACGATCCACGCGGCGGCGGAATGCCATCTGGTCACACGCTCGATCGCCTTCGTGCGCGCCACGGCCTGGGACGACGACGCCGAGCGCCCGGTGGCCAGCGCCGCGGGCGCCTTCACGGTAGAGGGCCGGGCATGAGCCGGGCGCGCCCCGAACCGGTGCAGGTGGTCAAGCAGCGGCGCGACGCGGCCTTGCGGGCGCTGGTGGGGCAGGTGCCCTTCATCGGCTTTCTCGGCATCGCCTTCGAACGGCACGGCGACGAGCTGACGGCGGTGATGCCCTACCAGGACAAGCTGATCGGCAATCCGGTCCTGCCGGCCCTGCATGGCGGAGCGACGGCCGGGTTCCTGGAGGTCGCGGCGGTGATCGAGCTGGCCTGGACGGGGCTTTGGGAGGATGTGGAGCGCGGCGGCGCGCTGCCGGAGGCGGTGGGCGGCGCTGGCGGCGCGCCGGCCAGGCCGCTGCGGATGCCCAAGACCATCGACTTCACCATCGACTACCTGCGCGCCGGCCTGCCGCGCGACGCCTATGCGCGGGCGCGGGTCAACCGCTCCGGTCGGCGCTATGCCAGCGTGCACGTGGAGGGCTGGCAGGACAACCGCGCCCGGCTCTTCGCCCAGGCGACCGGGCATTTCCTGATGCCGGCGCGGGCGGCGCCGGGCGATGGCTGAGGCGGGCGAGCCCACGCGCGACGCCGCCGCCGATCCTGCCTCGCAGAAGCCGCCCGAACAGCCCGCCGAACCTCCCGCCGGCCCGCCGCCCCGGCTGACCAATCGCCGCGTCCTGGCCATCGCCGGGCCGATCGTGCTCTCGAACGTGACCGTGCCGATCCTCGGCCTCGTAGATACCGGCGTCGTGGGGCAGATGGGAGAGGCCGCGCCCATCGGGGCCGTGGGCCTTGGTGCGGCGATCCTGACCGCGCTCTACTGGGTCTTCGGGTTCCTGCGCATGGGCACGTCGGGGCTGACGGCGCAGGCGGCGGGCGCCCGCGACGCGGCCGAGGTTTCGGCGCTGCTGATGCGGGCGCTGCTGATCGGGGGCGCGGCGGGCGCGCTGGTCGTCGCCCTGCAGGGGCCGCTCCTCGCCGGCGCCTTCGCCGTGGCGCCCGCCCCGCCCGAGGTCGAGGATCTCGCCCGCGGCTACATGGCCATCCGCATCTGGTCTGCCCCCGCGGCGATCGCGATCTACGGCATGACCGGCTGGCTGATCGCGCTGGAGCGGACCCGCGCGGTGCTGGTTCTTCAGGTGGCGATGAACGGGCTGAACGTGGGGCTCGACCTGTGGTTCGTGCTGGGCCTGGGCTGGGGGGTGAACGGCGTCGCCTTCGCCACGCTCGCGGCCGAATGGTCGGGGCTGGCGCTTGGCCTCTGGCTGTGCCGCGCCGCCTTCGCGGGCCGGGCCTGGCGCGCCTGGGGCCGCATCGCCGACCGCGCCCGGCTGATCCGCATGGCCGCGGTCAACGGCGACATCCTGATCCGCTCGCTGGCGCTGCAGGGGATCGTCGTCTCGTTCCTCTTCGTCAGCGGCGGGCTCGGCGCGGTGCCGCTGGCGGCCAACCAGATCCTCTTTCAGTTCATCTCCGTCACCGCCTTCGCGCTCGACGGGTTCGCGTTCTCGGCGGAGGCGCTGGTGGGGCAGGCGGCGGGCGCCGGCTCGCGCGCGGGGCTGCGGCGGGCGGCGCGGCTGGCCAGCCTCTGGGCGCTCGCCGTGGCGGTGGCGCTCGGCCTCGCCTTCGCGCTCGCCGGCGGCCTCGTCGTCGACGCGATGACCACCGCGCCCGACGTGCGGCTCGCCGCCCGGGCGCTCCTGCCCTTCATGGTGGCGGTGCCGCTCGTGGGGGTCGGCTCCTGGATGCTCGACGGGATCTTCATCGGCGCTACCCGCACCGCCGACATGCGCAACATGATGCTGCTCACCCTCGCGGTCTACGCCGCGGCCGTGGCGCTGCTGGTGCCGCCCTTCGGCAATCAGGGCCTCTGGGCGGCGTTCCTCCTCAGCTACGCGCTGCGGGTGGTCACCCTTGGCGCCCGCTACCCTGCGCTGGAGCGCAGCGTGGCGGGCTGACGCGGCCCTCTTTGCCTCGCAAATATCCCCGCCGGAGGCATCCCTCGCCGCGCAGCGGCTAATCCCGGCCCAGCCAGGCCGCCCTGTCGCGTCCGACGAGTGCCGAAAGGCCGGCGCCCTCCGCGGCGAGGGCGGCCTCCAGCCCCCGGGCGATGCGGCCGGCCAGCGACAGCCCGTCGTAGGCCAGCGCGGTGTAGAGCTGCACCGCCGTGGCGCCGGCGCGGATCTTGGCCATGGCGGCCGCGGCGCTGTCGACGCCGCCCACCCCGATCAGCGGCACCGCACCCTCCGTCAGCGCCGAGAGCCTGGCGAGTACCCGCGTGGAGGGATCGAAGAGCGGCGGCCCTGAAAGCCCTCCCGCCTCGGCCGCGTGCGGCCCCGAAAGGTCCGGCCGCGCCAGGGTGGTGTTGGTCGCCACGATGGCGTCGAGCGCCGAGTCCCGCACGACCTCCGCGATGTCCGCCAGGGCGGCCTCGTCGAGGTCGGGCGCGATCTTCAGGAAGATCGGCAGCCGCCGCGGCAAGGCGGCGCGTGCGTCCATCACCCGCGCGACGAGCCCCCAGAGCGCCGCGCGCCCCTGCAGGTCGCGCAGGTTGGCGGTGTTGGGCGAGGAGACGTTGATCGTGGCGAAATCGACGTGCGGCCCGCAGGTCTTCAGAACACAGACGTAGTCGCCGGCACGGTCGGCGCTGTCCCTGTTGGCGCCGAGGTTCAGGCCCACGGGCACCGAGGCGGCCGGGCCGGTGCGCGTGGCGCGCCAGGCCGCCAGCCGCGCGGCGATCGCCTCGGCGCCGTCGTTGTTGAAGCCGTAGCGGTTGATGACCGCGCGGTCGCGCGTCAGCCGGAAGACGCGGGGGCGGGGGTTCCCGGGCTGCGGCAAGGGCGTGGCGGCCCCCACCTCGATCCAGCCGAAGCCGGCGCGGGCCAGCGCCGCCAGCGCGGTGGCGTTCTTGTCGAAGCCAGCCGCCAGCCCCACGGGGTTCGGCAGCTCGAGCCCGGCCAGCCTTGTGGCTAGACGCGGCGTTGCGACCGGCCCGCCCGCGGGGCCGAGGCCGAGGCGCAGGGCGTGCAGGGCGATCCCGTGAGCGGTCTCGGCATCGGTCAGGCGCAGGGCAGCAAGGCCGGCGCGCTCCAGAACGCTCATCCGGCCGTGAAAGGAAGGAGCGGCAGGGTATGGCTGCCGCCGGCCGGATCGAGGGGGAGCGGCGTGTGCCAGGCGATCTCGTCTGCCCGGAGCGCGCGGTAGAGATGCGGGAAGCGGCTGCCATCGCGCGCCGGCTCCCACCGCAGCATCGGCCCTGCGGCATCGGCCTCCACCGCCGCAAGCACCAGGTCCCCCGCCCCGGCGAAGTGCCGGGCCAGGGTGCCGGGCAGCTGTTCGGCGGTGGAGAAATGGATGAAGCCGTCGGCCAGGTCGACGGGCGCGCCTGTCGTCTCTCCGGCGGCCAGCAGGGCGGCCCATTCGGCCGTGCGGAAGATCTTCCAGATCAGCATCCGATGGGATGTGCCCGCAGGGCGGCGTCCGGTCAAGCGGGGGCGGACTTGCCAAGGCCCCGGCCGGTTGTCATCGTGACGGCTGGTTCTGGCGTGAGAGGGATGACGAGATGGATCGGATCGTGACGGGCAAGGCGAGGGGCCTTCTGACGGGCGGCGTTCTGGCGGCCGTGGGGCTGGCTGCCCCGGCGCTGGCGGAAACGCGGCTGCACATCCTGCACATCAACGACCTGCATAGCCGGATCGAGCCGATCAACCAGTACGACAGCACGTGCTCGCAGGAAGACGACGCGGCCGGCGCGTGCTTCGGCGGCGTGGCGCGGCTGGCCACCAAGGTTGCCGAGCTGCGCGGCGAGATCGAGGCCGCGGGCGAGCCGATGCTGCTGCTGGACGCCGGAGACCAGTTTCAGGGCTCGCTGATCTACACGACCTACAAGGGCGAGATCGAGGCGGAGATGATGACCGCCATCGGTTTCGACGCGATGGCGGTGGGCAACCACGAGTTCGACGACGGCCCGCCGGTTCTGGCGACGTTCGTCGATGCGGTGCCCTTCCCGGTGATCTCGGGCAATACCGACGTGGCGAGCGAGCCGGCGCTGGCCGGGAAGATCGACGATCACGTGGTCCTCGAGGTGGACGGCCTGCGGATCGGCATCGTCTCGGCGCTGGCTTCCGACACGGGCGTGACGTCGTCGCCCGGGCCGAACGTGACGTTCGCGGACGAGGTCGATGCGCTGGCCGAGGACGTCGCGGCGCTGGAGGCAGACGGCGTGACCCACATTTTGGCGCTGACCCATGTGGGGCTGCCGCGCGACCTTGAGATCGCGGAGCAGGTGCCGGGCCTCGATGCGGTGATCGGCGGCCATTCCCACACGCTGCTGGGCGATTTCGACGGCGCCGCAGGTCCCTACCCGACGATGGTCGGCGACGTGCCGGTGGTGACGGCGCGGGCGTTCTCGAAGTATCTGGGCCATCTGATCCTGACCTTCGACGATGACGGCGTGGTGACCGCGATCGAGGGCGCGCCGATCCTTCTCGACGCCTCCGTGCCACCCGACGCCGATATCGCCGCGCGGGTGGCCGAGCTGGCCGGGCCCATCGAGGCGCTGAAGGCCGAGGTGGTGGGTGCCTCCGCCGGGCTGATCGAAGGATCGCGCGAGGTGTGCCGGGCTGAGGAATGCGCCATGGGCAACCTCGTGGCCGAGGCGATGCTGGACCGCGTGGCCGATCAGGGCGTGCAGGTCGCCATCACCAACGGCGGCGGCCTGCGCGCCTCCATCGACGAGGGCGAGGTGACCATGGGCGAGGTGCTGACGGTGCTGCCGTTCCAGAACACGCTCTCGACCTTCACGATCAGCGGCCGTTCGATCGTCGATGCGCTGGAGAACGGCGTAAGCCTGGTGGAGGAGGGGGCCGGGCGGTTCCCGCAGGTCGCCGGGCTGAAATTCATCTGGGATCCCGCCGCGGGGCCGAACGAGGGGCGCATCCAGGAGGTCTGGGTCGCGTCGGGCGAGGACGCCTTCGTGCCCATCGATCCGCAGGCGGAGTATCTGGCGGTGACGAACAACTTCGTGCGCAACGGCGGCGACGGCTACGCGATGTTCGAGGATGCCGCGGATGCCTACGATTTCGGGCCGGGGCTGGAGCAGGTGGTGGCGGATTACCTGGCCGAACGCTCCGCGCCCTACGAGCCGTTCACGGACGGGCGGATCGCCCGGGCGGAATAGGGCGCCCCCATGTGCGGCCGGTTCGTCCTGGCGAAGCCCGCGGCCGAGATGGCGCATCTCTTCGAGGCGCTGCCGGGGAACGACCTGCCGGAGGAGGCGAACTGGAACGTCTGCCCGACGCAGAAGGTGGCGGCCGTGACCTCCGACGGGGGCACGCGGCGGCTGCGGGCGATGCGGTGGGGGCTGATCCCGCACTGGTACGAGTCCCCGTCCGCCGGCCCGCTTCTGATCAACGCGCGGGGGGAGACGCTGGCTGAGAAGCCGGCCTTTCGTGCCGCGGCCCGCGAGCGGCGGTGCCTGATCCCGGCTTCGGGCTTCTACGAATGGACGAAGGACGCCGAGGGCGCGCGGCTGCCCTGGTACATCTTCCGGGCGGACGGCGCACCGATGGCCTTCGCGGGGCTCTGGCAGAGCTGGGCGCCGAAGGCCGGCGGCGACGCGATGGACACCTGCGCCATCGTGACGGTCGCGGCCAACGCGGCGATGTCGGCGATCCATACGCGGATGCCCGTGGCCCTGCCGCCCGAAGACTGGCCGCTCTGGCTGGGGGAGGCGGGCAAGGGGGCGGCGGCCCTGATGCGGCCGGGGCCGGAAGAGGCGCTGCGCTTCCACCGGGTGGACACGGCGGTGAACAGCAACCGGGCCGCGGGGCCGGAGCTGGTGGCCCCGCTGGACGCCTGACCGCCGAACGCCATGCTCGCGCCGCCCCGGTCGCCGGCTCCTGCGCCCTCGACCTAGCCGAAGTCGCTTCCCTTCCATGATGTGTGCGGGGGAAGAGACGGTCGTATCTTGGGCGCGCAGCCTGAAGCGATGCCTGTCTAAGGCGTAGCGATCGCTTGGAGAAGTGGTGCCCGGGGGCGGAATCGAACCACCGACACGAGGATTTTCAATCCACTGCTCTACCCCTGAGCTACCCGGGCAGGGTGAACGGCTTGGCGTTCGGGTCGCGGCGTTCTAGGCGAGGGGGCGGGGGCTGTCCAGTGCCGATCGCGGCACCCGGGCGGGGCTAGTGCGGTCGCAGCGGCGATGGCTCCGCGCCCTCATCTGCCGCGCCGGCCTCCGCGCCTTCGCCCTCCGCCTCGACCAAGGGCACCCGGTAGCTGCCATCGAGCCATTTCGCCAGATCCGCGTCGGCGCAACGGCGCGAGCAGAAGGGGCGGTAATCGGCATGGACGGGGCGTGCGCAGATCGGGCAGGCCATCGGTTCTCCTTTCGCGTCCCTCGCGCGGGCGTATCATGCCATCGGCAGACAGGCCGACAGGGGCAAACGCTCTCGCTTGCGTTGCAGCTCCATGTGGCCCAGCGTCGTCCATCCGACAAGCGTCGTCTCGACCGGATCGGCGCGCAGGGCGGTCCGCAGTGCCTGTTCGATCAGGCGGCGGTCCTTGTGGGCGGTGGGCGCTGCGTCGATCACGATCTGGCCGCCAAGGCCGCGCAGCCGCAGGGCCCGGGGCAGGGCGCGCATCGCCTCCATGTTGGCGCGCAGCCCCGCGGCCACGCCACCTTCCCCGCCGGTGTCGATATCGACGGCCACGAACGCCCGCGTCGGTTCCAGCCAGAGCCGCCCGCCGCCGCTCAGCGGCAGCCCGGGATCGCGCAAGGCGTCGATGGCCTCCACCAGGCCCGCCGTCTCGAGCGCGTCCTCGCCCTCGAGCGTGGCGCCGCCATCGGGGGCGGGCCAGTCGCGCCAGGCCAGCTCCGCCGGGTCGGGCCCGTCGAGCAGCAGCTCGGGCGCGCCCTCGGCGTCGCCCAGGACCTGCGCCGCGAGGCCGGCCATCGCGGATATATCCTTAAGCACGGCCTGCGGGCCGCCCTCGCCGGTCATGACCTCGGCCGCGGCGGACCGGATGATCAGGCCGGCATCCTCCGGCAGATCGGCCTCGGCCGCGATCTCCTGCAGGCCCAGGCGCTGCTCCTCGTCGCGGATCGCGCGGCTCACGTTGCGGCCCGGCGCCCCGGGCGTCACGATGGCGTAGCGGCTCTTGAAGAGGATCCGGGTGGTGACGGGCACCGCCTTGCCGCCTTCCGCATGACCCGTCACCTGCACGAGCACGGCTGCTCCCGGCCGCAAGCCCTTGCCGCCGCCCGGCCCCTGGCGCAGGAACCCGGTGCCGCCCGGTAGGCTGACGAAGCTGCCGCCCAGCCCCTTGATCGGCCGGTCCACCCGCGCCCGGTAGATGGCGCCCGGAACCGGCAACCCTTCCGGCGGCTCGACCAGCAGATCGTCGAGCACGCCGTCGCGCATCAGGGCGGCAAGGCGGCGGCCCCGCAGGCGTCCCAGGATCACGTCGATGCCGGTCATTCCGCCGCCTTCTTCTGCGACACCGCCAACCCAGCCGGCCAGTCATGGCCGGCCGCCCGCAGCAGGGCCGCCGTTTCGGCCAGCGGCAGGCCGACGATGCCGGTGAACGACCCCGAGATCCACGGGATGAACGCGCCCGCCGGCCCCTGGATGCCGTAGCCGCCCGCCTTGCCCTGCCAGTCGCCGGTCGCGAGGTAGGCCGCAAGCTCGGTCGTCGACAAGCGCTTCATCCTGACCCGGCTGACGGAGGCGCGCGCCCAGCTCCGCTCGCCCCGGCGCACGCAGATCGCGGTGACCACCCGGTGACGGCGTCCGCCGAGGGCCGTCAGGAACGCCTCCGCCTCCGCCGCATCGCGGGGCTTGCCGAGGATCCTCCTGCCGAGCGCCACGGTGGTGTCGGCGCACAGCACGATGTCGTCTGGCCGCGCGACGATCGCCGCGGCCTTCGCCGCCGCCATCCTGGCGCAGTAAGGCTCCGGCAGCTCGCCGGGCCGGGGCGTCTCGTCGATGCCGGGGGGGGCTATGCTGTCTGGCACGATGCCGATTTGCGCCAAAAGCTCGCGGCGGCGCGGGCTGCCCGAGCCGAGGATCAGCGCCATGCGCCACGCCCGGCTGCCAGTCTGAACATCCGCCTACTTGAAGCGATAGTTGATCCGACCCTTGGTGAGGTCGTAGGGGGTCATCTCGACCTGCACCTTGTCGCCCGCCAGAACCCTGATGCGGTTCTTGCGCATCTTGCCTGCCGTATGCGCGATGATCTCATGGCCGTTCTCCAGCTCGACCCTGAATGTCGCGTTCGGCAGAAGTTCTTTCACGACACCTGGGAATTCAAGCATTTCTTCCTTGGCCATGGTCACTCCGTGTTGATCCGCCCGCCGATTGCGCGGGCCGACACTAGATGCGCGCAATGATCCGCCAGATCAAGGCCGCAAGGGGCCGGGGGGCTGCCACCGGCCGCAAAAGCCCGTGACGGGGCGGCCGCGGGCGCCTAGAGCGCCTCGGGCCCAAGCGAGCAGAGGAGGGTGAAGAGCCGGCGGGCGGTCGCCTCGTCCAGTTCGGCCTTGCCGACAAGGTTCTGCCGCAGCGTCTCGGCGCCCTCGGAATGGATGGCGCGGCGGGCCTTGTCGAGCGCCTCGATCCGGACGGGCGGCTCGGTCTTGACGGCGTCGTAGTAGCTTGCGCAGACCTGCAGGTAATCCTTCACCACCTGCCGGAGCGGCCCGCGGGAGAGCTGGAATGCGGCGGCCGGCTGGCCGGCCTCGGTCGCCAGGTCGAACGCCAGTACCCCTGGGCGCTGCGCGAGGGTCAGGCGGTAAGGGCCCGCCGGCGCGTGGGGCAGGGCAAAGCGGTTGACCTCCAGAAGCTCGAAGATCGCCACGCCGCGGTCCTGGGCCAGTTCCGGCCCGGGCGCGGCCCCGCCGGTGACCTCGATGGCGCAGAGCCTGTCGGTCATTCCGAGGCCCGGTCGCCGGGGCGGTTCAGCCGGTCGAGCCGTGCCTGCACGGATGCGCCATGCGCCTCCAGCCCTTCGGATCGTGCCAGCCGCGCGGCGGCCGGACCGACGGCACCCAGCGATGCGGGGGTCATCCGCGCCAGCGTCGTGCGCTTCATGAAGTCCAGAACCGACAGGCCGGAGGAGAACCGCGCCGAGCGTGCCGTGGGCAGCACGTGGTTCGGCCCGCCGACGTAATCGCCGATCGCCTCGGGCGTCCAGTGCCCCATGAATATGGCCCCGGCATGGTGGATGCGCGCGGCGAGCGCATCGGGGTCGGCCACGCAGAGTTCCAGATGCTCCGGCGCGATCCTGTCGCTCAGCTCCGCCGCCTCGCCCAGGTCGCGCACCGTGACGACGGCGCCGAAGTCGCGCCAGCTCGCCCCGGCGATGGCGCTGCGCGAGAGGCTTTGCAGCCGCCGCTCCACCGCCCGGCCCACCGCCGCGCCGAAGCCCGCATCGTCGGTGATCAGGATCGCCTGGGCGCTTTCGTCGTGCTCCGCCTGGCTCAGCAGATCGAGCGCGATCCAGTCGGGGTCGTTGTCGGCATCCGCGATCACCAGGATCTCCGAGGGCCCGGCGATCATGTCGATGCCCACCCGCCCGAAGACCTGCCGCTTGGCCGCCGCGACCCAGGCGTTGCCGGGCCCGGTGATCTTGTCGACCGACGGGATCGTGGCCGTGCCGTAGGCCAGGGCCGCGATGGCCTGGGCGCCACCGATCCGGTAGATCTCGCTGACGCCCGCCAACCGCGCGGCCGCGAGGACCAGGGGGTTCAGCACACCCTTCGGCGTCGGCACGCAGATCGCCACACGGTCCACTCCGGCCACGCGCGCCGGTATGGCGTTCATCAGGACGGAAGAGGGATAGCTGGCGGTGCCGCCCGGCACGTAGAGCCCGGCGGCGGCCACCGGCGTCCAGCGCCAGCCGAGGGTGGCGCCGGCATCGTCCGTCCATTCCGCGTCTTCTGGAAGCTGGCGGGCGTGATAGGCCTCGATCCGCGCGGCGGCCAGCGCCAGCGCGGCGCGATCCTCGGCATCCACCGTCGCACAGGCCGCATCGACCTCGGCCGCGGAAACCCGCAGCGTTTCCGGCGTCAGCTCCAGTCCGTCGAACCGCGCCGTCAGCGCGATCAGGGCATCGTCGCCGCGCGCCCGCACATTGCGCAGGATCGCCGCCACATCGGCATCCACGTCGGGCGCATCCTCGCGCTTTGCCGTGAGAAGCCGCGCGAACGCCGCCTCGAAGTTTGGGTCTTCGGTGCTGAGAAACTGTGCCATCGCCCGCTCTTACCGAGGGACCGGGGGCGCCTCAACCATGACCCTTATTCGGGATGGCCGGGCACGCGGCGCGATGGCGCCAGATAGGGGCGGGTCACGTCGCGCAGGGTCAGGTCGAGGCATTCCACGCCGATCCGCACCGCGCCATCCCCGGCCAGGGTCAGCAGCACGTCGCCGGTGCCGTCTTCGCCCGGCACGAACTCCACCGACAGAAGCGACAGGACGGTATCGGCCTCGCGCGGGCCCATCCCCTGGGTCGCGACCCGCACCACGTCGGCCACGACGAGAAGGCTCCGCACCCGCTCCGCCGGGCGCCGGCCCGCGCTTGCGGCCCCGTCCTCCCAGCGGAAACGGTTGATCAGCATCGCGAAGCGGCGCGCGCTGCGCTCCCACCGCATCTCGGAGGCGGGGAACACGGCATCCTGCAGAAGCGCCGAGATCACCGGCACGTCCTCGGGAGAGTGCGCGATCAGCGCGATGGGCGCCTCGCGCGCATCCTCGAAGCGGGCATCGTCGGTCATGCCACCGCCTCGCTCAGTCGTTCGATCCGCGCGCCGCAGCCGCTCAGCTTCGCCTCCACGCGCTCGTATCCGCGATCCAGATGGTAGACCCGCTGCACCACCGTCTCGCCCTCGGCGGCCAGCCCGGCGAGGATCAGCGAGACGGAGGCGCGCAGATCGGTCGCCATCACCGGCGCGCCGCGCAGCCGCTCCACCCCGGTGACCTTCGCCGTGCCGCCCTGCACCTCGATCCGGGCGCCCATCCGGGTCAGCTCCGGCGCGTGCATGAAGCGGTTCTCGAAGATCCGCTCCTCGAGCCGGCTGACCCCCTGCGCGGTGCACAGCAGCGCCATCATCTGGGCCTGCAGATCGGTGGGGAAGCCGGGATAGGGCGCGGTCGCCACGTCGACCGCCCTGGCCCGGCCGTTGGCCCGCGCCACCTCCAGCCCCTCCGGCGTTTCGGTCACTTCGATGCCGGCCTCGCCGAGCTTCTCGGCGAACGCGCCGATCAGCTCCATCCGCCCGCCAAGAAGGGTAACCCGCCCGCCGGCGATGGCGGGTGCCAGCATGTAGGTGCCCAGCTCGATCCGGTCGGCGACGACGCGGTGGGTGGCCCCGTGCAGGACGTCCACGCCTTCCACGGTGATGGTATCGGTGCCCTCACCCTCGATCTGGGCGCCCATCGCCCGCAGGCACCTCGCGAGATCGACGATCTCGGGCTCCCGCGCCGCGCCGCGCAGCTCCGTGGTGCCCTTCGCCAGCGTCGCCGCCATCAGCAGGTTCTCGGTCGCTCCGACTGAGACGAAGGGAAACTCCACGATCCCGCCCCGCAGGCCGCCCGGCGCCTCTGCATGCACATAGCCGTCGCGCAGCTCAAGCGTCGCGCCGAGCCGTTCGAGCCCCTGGAGATGCAGGTCGACCGGCCGCGCGCCGATCGCGCAGCCCCCGGGCAGCGAGACGATCGCCTGGCCGTGACGCGCCAGCAGCGGCCCCAGCACCAGGATGGAGGCCCGCATCTTGCGGACGATCTCGTAATCGGCGCGCAGCCCGGTCAGATCGTGCGAGGACAGGGCCAGCACGTGCCCGTCCTGCAGGCTCGCCACCTCGGCCCCGAGCGAACGCAGCAGCGTCGACATCGTCGCGATGTCGGAGAGCCGCGGCGCGTTCGTGAACGTCAGCGGCTGGTCGGTCAGCAGCGTCGCCGGCATCAGCGCGAGGCAGGCGTTCTTGGCGCCGGCGATCGCGATCCGCCCGTTCAGCTCGGTGCCGCCATGCACCACGATCCTGTCCATCCGCTCACTCCTCGTCCCGGCCGGCGTTCTGCTGCGCCGTGCCGCCTTGTACCGTATCGGGCTTGGGGCTCGCCGCCCGAGCCCGTGCCTGAGCCTTGCGACGTTGCAGGTTCGCGCGCAATGCCTGCGCCAGCCTGTCTTCGCCGGGATCGCGGCGCGCGGGCCCGGCCGCACGGGCGGGCCGCGGTGTCTCGTCCTGAGGGCCACGCGTCATGGGCCAAGTGCTTAGCGCAGCCCCGTGGGAGCGTCCACCACACACCGCCACGAAGGGCCTTGCCTGAAAGCGGCTTTGCGCGTAACGACCCGCCACGCCATCGCCGGCGCGCGGCCACCGCCCGACCCGGCACGGGGCCGCAGTAGCTCAGTGGTAGAGCGCACCCTTGGTAAGGGTGAGGTCGGGAGTTCAATCCTCCCCTGCGGCACCACTCTCCCTCCCTCGGATCGGCGGACACTTGGGTTTACCTCACGGCACGTGGGCGGAACCTTGCTTAATCCTGCCTGTTTCCCAATCACAATTTCCCGATCGGAGAGACCCATGAACACGAAAACCGCCCTGCACACTCTGCTGTTGGGGACCGCCCTTTCGGTGCCTTTCGCCATCGCCCTGCCCGCCTCGGCCCAGGACGCCGAAAGCTGTGCGGAGCTCGAACGCCTGCTGGAGAGCGATCTCCCTGAGGGCATCGAGCGGACGGAAGAAGAAATCGCCGCGCTGATCGAGGCCAACGATCTTGAACAGTGCCGTCTGGTTTCGGTGCAGATCGTCGAGACCCGCGATGCCGCCGCCAGTGGCGAGGCCACCGATGGCGATGCCGCCGAGGGCGAACTTGCCGCGGTGGAGGACCAGCGCATCCGTATCTCCGACGAGGTGGCCATTCAGGGCCGGGTCTACGTGGATCAGGCAACGCCGCAGGTCGAACTGCAGGGCGGCGACACCGAGGTCGTCGTGGGCGAAGCCAACCCGACCGTGACCGTCCGCGAGGCCGGCGCACAGATCCTGGTGCGTCAGGCGGCGCCCACCATCACGGTGCAGATGCCGCAGCCGACCATCACGATCGAGCAGCAGGCCCCCGAGATCATCATCACCATGCCCCGCCCCGGCGTGGACGTGGCGAATGCCCGGCCAACGGTCGAGGTTCGTCAGTCCGAGCCGCAAGTGCGGGTCAGCCAGGCAGCACCCACGGTAGAGCTCGAGCTCAGCACGGCGGACGATGCGGAGAACAGCCCCGGGATCTTGGTCGAAGACCGGATGTCCGGACAGGAATATGCCACCGGGACGGCCGGCGAGATCACCGAGCGTGATGACGTCGAGGTGACGATGAGCCAGTCCGAGCCTGTGGTGACGTTCCAGGAGGCGTCCGGCGACATGGCGGAGAACGTCACCTACGAGCGGGCCGAGCCCACTGTGAGCTTCGAATCCGCCGAACCGACGGTCGAGTTCACGTCCGCTGGCGAACCGGTGGTCGAGTTCACCCAGGCCGGCGAGCCAAACGTGACCTTCCAGGAAAGCGAGGGCGAGACCGAGATGGCCGCCGCCGAGGCGCCGGTCGCCGAGGAGCCCGCGACGGAGGAGCCAGCCGCCAGCCTGCTCGAGGAACCGGTTGCGGAGCCCGAGGCCGAAGTGGCCGAGACCGAGGTCCTCGCCGAGCCCGAGGCAGAGGTTGCCGACACCGCCGCCGTCACCACGACCGCACCCGCTGCTGCCGAGATGACAGCGCGTGACGGCTATACCCAAGTGGCCGGTGGCGACTACGACGCGCAGACCCTGATCGGCGCGCGGGTCTATGGCGCCGAAGACGAGGACCTGGGCGAGATCGGCGATCTGGTGTTGGTCAGCGACGGAACGCTTGAGAGCGTGATCATCGATGTCGGCGGCTTCCTTGGCCTTGGCGAGAAGCCGGTGCAGATCGCCTTCGATCAGCTCGACGTCATGCGGAGCGAAGCCGGCGATCTTCGCGTCTTCGTTCCGATGACCGAGGAAGAACTGGAATCGATGCCCCGCTACGAGGGCTGATCGCCACCGCGAAAGCTTCTTTCTGAAATATAGATCGGCCGCGCCCTCATCGGGTGCGGCCTTTCTGTCTGGCGCCTTCCCGGGGTGATGTTGTCCTCGGCCCTCAGTCGGCCTCGTCGCTCCAGCGCCACGGCACCGTGAAGGCGCCGAGCACGTCGTCTACCGCAGCGGCATCCACGCCGTCTTGGCGCGCGATCTCGGCGGTCAGGCCCGTCTTCCTATCTTCGACCACCTGCGCGACCCGCAGAGGCAGCCCGGCTTTGTCGAAGGCTGCATCGAAGACGCGGGTGATCGCCCGCTTGCGCAGGTCGGGCTTGAAGACTTTGCCGACCGCCGTCTTCGGCAGCTCTTTCAGCACCTCGATGTGCTTGGGCATCGCCGCGCGTTCGTGGATGCGGCCCTGGCAATGCGCCAGCAGCACCGCGGGGTCCACCGACTGCCCGCCGACCAGCTCCACATAGGCGCAGGGCAGCTCGCCTGCATGGGCATCAGGCTGGCCGATCGCGCCCACGAACGCCACCGCCTCATGGCCCATCAGCGCGTCCTCGATCTGCGCGGGGTCGATGTTGTGCCCGCCGCGCAGGATCAGGTCCTTCTGGCGCCCGGTGATCCACAGGTACCCGTCGGCGTCCAGCCGTCCCAGATCGCCGGTGCGCAGATAGGTGCGATCGGCGTAGAGGCCCAGGTTCTTGCCGGCTTCCGTATAGGTCGATCCTTCGACCACGCCTGGGTTGGACACGCAGATCTCGCCGACCTCCTCGACCTCGCATTCTCGGGAGACAGTGCCGTCCTCCTCGCAATGCAGGATGCGCACGTCGGTGTAGGGCAGGGGGAGGCCCACGGACCCGACCTTCTTGACGCCCGCGAACGGGTTGCACGAAACCAGGCAGGTCGCCTCGGTCAGCCCGTAGCCTTCGGCGATCTGAACCCCGGTGACACCCTCGAACTTGCGGTAGAGCTCCAGCGGCAGCGGGGCAGAGCCCGAGATCGCCGTCTTCAGGCTCGAGACGTCGGCATTCACGGGCCGCTGCAGCAGCGCTGCCAGCGCCGTGGGCACCGTCATCAGGAAGGTCACCTGCCAGCGCTCGATCAGCTTCCAGAAATTGTCGAACACGCCGTCGCCGCGGTAGCCCGCCGGCGTCGGGAAGACCACATGGGCCCCCGCCTGGATGACCGACATAAGGATCGGGTAGCAGGCGAACACGTGGAACATCGGCAAGGGGCAGATCAGCACGTCCGAGCTGGTGAAGATCAGGCGGCTGCCGAGCCATCCGTTGTAGATCATCCCCGAATAGCGGTGCTGCGCCAGCTTCGGCGTCCCGGTGGTGCCGCCGGTGTGGAAATAGGCCGCCGTCCTGTCCCCGCCGCTCTCGGCGAAGCTCAGCCTGTCGGCCGGGTGCTTGGCCAGCTCGGCGGTGAAATCGAGGATGCGCGCCTGATGCCGGACCTCGGTCTTCGGGCGCACCAGCGGCACGATCCAGCTCTTCGGCGGGGTCAGATAGTGCAGCAGGTCCACCTCAAGCACCGTCTTGACGGACGGCGCGAAGGCCGCCGCCTGCGCGGCCTTCTGCGCCACGTCGGTCTTGGGGAACGATTTCAGCGTCACCAGCACCTTGGCCTTGCTCTCGTTCAGAAGCCCCGCGATCTGCTCCACGGCGAGCAGCGGATTGATCGGGTTGACGATCCCTGCCGTCATGCCGCCGAGTAGGGTCACGGCCGTCTCGTTGCAATTGGGCAGCAGGAAGGCCACGACGTCGCCCTCGCCGATGCCCAGATCCCGAAAGAGGTTCGCCGCCTGGGTGACGCGGCCAAGAAGATCGGCCCAGCTCAGCGTCTCGGCCTTCGCCTTGGGATCCGAAAGAAGCTGGAAGGAAATCGCCGGGCGCGGCCCGTTCGCCCTGGCCGTCGCCGCGATGGCGCCGTGCACCGTACCTGGCAGGCCCCGGTCCTTCCACGGCATCTCGCCCTGGATCGCGTCGCGGGACTCGATGTTTGTGAATGCGGTCAAGGCGGTTCCTCCCAGAACGTGTTTTGCTCAGGATGTGGAAGGTCGCGGACGCCAGCGCAAGTGTGACGCGGGGACGGGCGCGCCCGGAGTTGGCCGACAGGGTGCATGACGTGCGCCGCACGCTTGCGGACCTGACGCCTAATCCGGCTCGATGGCCACCACGTCGCCGCTCTTGCTCTTGTGGTCCGGCTCCACGTGGATGGAGATCACGGCATCCTCCAGCGCCCCGCGCAGGGCGGCCTCGATGCGGTCACAGATCACGTGCGACCGTGCCACTGTCATGCCGCCCGGAACGATCAGGTGGAACTCCACGAAGGTCAGGGGCCCCGTGCGGCGCATCCGCAGGTCGTGCGCCTGAAGCGCGCCCTCGCCGTGGGACGCGATCAGCGTCTCGACCCGGGCCAGTACCTCCGGCCCCGGCGCCTCGTCCATCAGCCCCGCGATCGAGGCGCGCATCAGGCACCACCCCGACCAGAGGACGTTGGCAGCCACCAGAACGGCGATGGCCGGATCGAGCCAGACAAGGCCGGTCTGCCCGACCAAGATCAGCCCTACCACGACCCCAACGGAGGTAACCACATCGGTCATCAGATGCCGCCCGTCGGCTTCCAGCGCCGGCGATTTCAGCCGCCGCCCGGAGCGGAGCAGAACGCGCGCCCAGGCGACGTTCAGTACGGTCGCGCCGGCGCTCAGGGCCAGCCCCGCCGGCGCGATGGTAAGCATCTCTGGGGCGATCCACGCGCGCCAAGCCTCGCGCAGTATCAGCAGCGCCGCCACCACGATCAGCGCGCCTTCCATCACAGCCGAAAGGTATTCCGCCTTGGTGTGGCCGTAGGGATGATTGGCGTCTGGCGGCCTTGGCGCTGATCCGGATGGCGGCGAGCGCCACCACGGCCGCGGCGATATTCACCAGGCTCTCCAGCGCATCGGAATAGAACGCGACGCTGCCGGTGATGCCGTAGGCCAGCCATTTGAGCCCGAAGACGGCGATGCCGATGAGGATCGTACCGATGGCCAGCCTGCCAGCTTCGGTCATGCCGCCGCCTTCCCGCCCGCGCCGCCGTGAAAGCCCGCCACCGGCCCAGGCCCCGCCCGGCCGGCTATTCGGCCGCCATCGACCCGGTGAACTGCAGCCGCGCCAGACGCGCATATAGCCCGCCCTGCGCCACCAGGCTGCCATGGGTGCCCTCGGCCACGATCCGGCCCTTGTCGAACACCAGGATCCTGTCGGCCTTCTGCACGGTCGCCAGCCGATGCGCCACGATCAGCGTCGTGCGGTCCGCCGCCAGCTCCTCGACCGCGTGCTGCACCGCCAGCTCGCTTTCCGCGTCGAGCGCGGATGTCGCTTCGTCGAGAAGCAGGACAGGCGCCTGCCGCAGGATCGCGCGGGCGATGGCGATGCGCTGCTTCTGTCCGCCCGACAGCATCACGCCGCGCTCGCCCAGCTGGCTGGCGAAACCTTCCGGCAGCTCCATGATGAAATCGTGCGCCGCCGCCGCCCGCGCCGCCGCTTCGACCTCCGCGTCGTCGGCATCGGGACGGCCGAAGCGGATGTTCTCCAGCGCGCTGTCGGCGAAGATCACCGGCTCTTGCGGGACCAGCGCGATGTCGCCCCGGAACTCCGAGCGCGCCATGTCCTTCAGGTCCGTCCCGTCCAGCCGGATAACCCCCGAAGCGGGATCGTAGAAGCGCAGGAGAAGCTGCAGGATTGTCGTCTTGCCGGCGCCCGAGGGGCCGACCAGGGCCACGGTCTCGCCCGGCGCCACCCGCAGGTTCACCCGGTCAAGCGCCGCGTTATCCGGCCGCGTGGGATAGGTGAAGACCACGTCGTCGAACACGATCTCGCCGCGCCGCGGGGCGGCGGGGCGCACCGGATGGACCGGGTCCTCGACGCTGTCGACCGAATGCAGCAGTTCCACCAGCCGCTCCGTCGCGCCCGCCGCGCGTTGCAGCTCGCCCCAGATCTCGCTCAGCGCCGCGACCGAGGCCGCCATGATCGCCGCGTAGATCACGAACTGCACCAGCTCGCCGATCGACATCGCGTCCATTCGCACGTCGCGCGCGCCGATCCACAGCACGCCCACGATGCCCGCGAAGACAAGGAAAATCACGATGCTGGTCAGCGCCGCACGCACCAGGATCCGCGCCTTGGCGCTGGCGAACGACCGCTCCGTCAGCGCGGCGAAGGTGGCGTTGGACCGCGCTTCGTGGGTGAAGGCCTGCACCGCCTGAACCGAGAGCAGAAGCTCCGAGGCCCGGCCAGAGCTCTGGGCGATCCAGTCCTGATTGTCGCGGCTGAGACCCCGCAGCCGCCGGCCCAGCATGATGATCGGCACGATCACCACGGGCACGATCAGCAGAACCAGACCGGTCAGCTTGGCGCTGGTGAGCAGCATCATGATCAGCCCGCCGAAGAAGAGCAGCAGGTTGCGCAGGAACCACGAGACCGAGGAGCCGACGACCGAGAGGATCAGCGTCGTGTCGGTGGTGATGCGGCTCAGCACCTCGCCGGTCATGATCCGCTCGTAGAAGGCGGGGGACATGCCGATCACGTGGCCGAAGACCGATTTGCGGATGTCGGCCACCACCCGTTCGCCAAGCCGCGTCACGAAGTAGTAGCGCACCGCCGTGCCGAGCGCGAGGAGAGCCGCGATGCCAAGGGCGGCGCCGAAATACTGGTCGAGCAGCGCCGTCTCGCCGGTCTGGAACCCGTCGACCACGCGGCGCACCGCCAGCGGCAGAACCAGCGAGACGCCGGCCGTGAAGACCAGCGCCACCAGCGATAGCGCCAACAGAAGCCTGTAGGGCAGGATGAACGGCACCAGCCCGGCCAGGGCGCCGATCTTCTTGGAGCCTGCGCGACCGGCCTCGTCCGTGCTGTCCTGTTCCGCCATGGGTCCTCCAGCCGCCCGATCCGAGGTCACTTAGCGGGCGGATGCCGGTTCAACAAGCCGCGGTGCCGGGATTGGCTGCCGGGAAACGCGCGGTCGCTCATCCGAAGACGGGTATTCCGCCCCGGCAGCATCCCGGGACGTTCCGCCGCGCAGAGCATTGCCGCGTGACCGGCACACCGGCCCAGCGGGGCGTGGAGAACACCGGCCCAGCGGGGCGTGGAGAACACCGGCCCAGCGGGGCGTGGAGAACACCGGCCTAGCGGGGCGTGGAGAACATCGGCCCAGCAGGACGTGGAGAACATCGGCCCAGCGGGACGTGGAGAACATCGGCCCAGCGGGACGTGGAGAACATCGGCCCAGCGGGGCGTGGATGACATAGGCGCAGCCGGATTTGGACCATGCCAGTACGCCGGGGTGTTCAGCAAGTCGGCGAACACAAAATGAGGAATGGAGCGGGCGGCGGGAATCGAACCCGCGTCTCTTGCTTGGAAGGCAAGGGTCTTACCATTACACAACGCCCGCCGGCTGAACATTGTGTATCGCGCCCCGGCCCGACGTGCAAGATGAGGGTCGGCACGCAGTCGCGGCCGCCGCGATCCGACAGGCCTTCGGTCATTCCGACGGCGACGACACCGACAAAAATCGGCATCTTCTCGCGGAGCAGTTCCGTACCCGGTGGCCGAAGATGGTCGATCTGATGGAGGTCAGCGAGCATGACGCGCTGGCCCACAATGCGTTCCCCGCCAGCACCATACCTAGCTTCGCAGCACCCACCCGATCGAGCAGCCGAATGCAAGCCGCCCACCTCGCCCGATCCGCAGATGACCAAGCCCGATGCTGTCAGACCGAGTGGAAGTCAGGGTCCCATAGCGGGTCGAACCGGGTGTTCTTCGGCGGCGGGCAGGGGGCGGGGTCAGACGTCTTGCTTGACGAGATCCACGATGAGGATGTCGAGCACGACCGGGCCGACGGTGCTGATCGCCGTTTCGCGCATCGCGGCGCGTAGCCTGTCGAGGCTTTGGCTGCTGAAGAACGCCCCGTCGAACCCACCCGAATTGGAATGGTCGAAGAGCTGCCGCAGGATCGCGTCGCGCAGCCGGGGTTCGCGCTGGAACACGGCCTCCTTGGCGCCGGCGACGACCTCGACACTGAGCGACATCACCACCATCGCCGAGATGCCGCCATCGGACAGTACCGGAACGACGAACTGGTTGTTCATCTTGACGAATTCGGAGGCGGTCGCCGCCTCGCCACCATGGCCGGAACCATGTCCCTTGGGAGCGGCGGCGGACTTGGCGGGCGCAGGCTCGGCCGAACCGTGGCCGTCGCCCTCGGTTTCGTGATGCGCGTCTTCCTTCGCCGCCGAATCCGGCTTGAGCGCGATGCCTGCGCCGACGCCGGCGGCGAGCCCGACGAGGGCCAGGATGAGCGGCAGCAGCTTTCCCATCGGTTTCCCCCTCAGAACGGCAGCAGGATATCGGACACCTGCTGACCCCAACGGGGTTGCTGCACATCCGTGATCTGCCCGCGGCCGCCATAGGAGATCCGCGCCGAGGCGATCTTGTCGTAAGTGATCTCGTTCTGCCGCGAGATGTCGGCAGGGCGGACATAGCCGCTGACCAGCAGTTCGCGCAGTTCGAAATTCACGCGCACCTCCTGACTGCCCTGAATGCGCATGACCCCGTTGGCCAGCACTTCGGTGATCGTTGCCGCGACGCGCAGGGTCAGCTTCTCGTTGCGGCGGACCGATCCGTCGCCGCTGGAGCTGCTGCTCGATCCGATATCCACGGCACTCGCGGAGTTGGCGCCTTCCGGCAGGCGCTCGTCGAGCCGCTGCGGAAGTCCGAAAGCCTGCGGCAGCTGCAAGCTCTCGCTCGCATCGCGGGAGCGGGAGGTGTTGTTGCTGATCTCGGCCTTCTCGTCGATCTCGATGACCACGGTCAGGATGTCGCCGCGGTCCCGCGCCCGGCGGTCGCCTAGAAGCGAGCCCGGTCCGCCGCTCCAAAGCGAGGCTTGGTCGACCACGCGCTGACGTTCCAGCGTGAGGGGCAGGCCGGTGGTGGCCATGGCCAGATGCTCGCGGCTGGTCTCGCTGTCGGTAAAGCTGGGTGCCTTGCCCAGATGGTCCGTCCGCCCGCAGCCCAAGAGGGTGGACAGGCACAGGCCGGCGGCGATGAGATGACGCATCGGGGGCTCCTTGGGGGCAGGTTCAGAAGGGTGCGACGTTGACCGAGCCGTCGACGAGGACGGTGCCGGTCACGGTGGTGCGCGACTCGATGTTCATCACGCGCAGCCTCTCGCCGGCTCCGGCACGGTCCAACGCGCGGCCCTCCGTGCGGATCGAAAGACCCGCGTGATGGTAGTTCAGCGCCACGATCTGGTTGCGTTCGACGATAGCGGGCGGGCCGAGGTCGCCTGGGCGGATCGGCCGGCCTTCGTAGAGGTTCACCCGCGCCTCCAGCCCAATCGCCTCCTCGACGCTCTTGAAGCCCCCCGACAGCGCTTGGCCATCGGGCATCAGCGCCACGTCGGCCGGACCGATGAGCGTCTGAGCGCGGATCATCCGGGCGGCGACCAGCGTTTCCGCCGGAGCCGGGGCGGCAGCGCAGAGCACGAGCGCAAGAAGAAGGGCGGGGCTGCGCACGATCTCAGCGGATCTGCGAGGTCGAGGACATCATCTGATCCGCCGCGGTGATGACCTTGGCGTTCAGCTCGTAGCCTCGCTGGGCCTCGATCAGCTCGGTCACCTCGCGGACCGCGTCGACGGAACTGTCTTCGAGATAGCCCTGCCGGAGTCATGCCGAGGCCGTCGGTGCCCGGATCGCCGACGATGGCGGGCCCGGAAGCCTCCGTTTCCGAGAACAGGTTGTCGCCGAGCGCCTCGAGGCCGCTTCTCGTTGGTGAAATTGGCCAGAGTGATCTGGCCCAGAAGTTGCGCCTCGACCTGATCGTCGAAATACGCGTAGACCTCGCCATCTGGGTTGATGGAGATGCTGACGGCATCCTCCGGGATGACGATCTCGGGCGCGACGGGATGGCCGTCGGACGGTGACGATCACGCCCTCGCCGGTACGCTTCAGGGCGCCGTCGCGGGTATAGGCGGGCTCGCCGTTGGGCAGGGTCACCTCCATGTAGCCGCGTCCCTCGATGGCCACGTCGAGGTCGCCGCCGGTCTGCGCGAGCGCGCCTTGGCGCGAGATGGACCGAGACGGCAGCTGGGCGCACGCCGAGGCCCAGCTGGACGCCTGTCGGCAGCACGGTGCCGTCGGCGGCGTTGATGGTTCCCGGGCGCTGGACCTGCTGATAGTGCAGATCGGCAAATTCGGCGCGGCGGGCGTTGTAGCCCGTGGTGTTCATGTTCGCGAGGTTGTTCGAGATGACCTCGACCCGCATCTGCTGAGCGGTCATGCCGGTGGCGGCGATATTGAGGGCGCGCATGGTCTGGCCTCCTTACTTGTCCAAGGACTTCGATGACTGACCGGATCCGGTCATCTTCCGGTCGAGGAACTTGCTGCCCTGCTCGTAGGCGCGCTGCACCTCGATCATGCGGGCGACCTCGATCACAGGATCAACGTTGCTCTGCTCCATGAAGCCTTGCGCGATGGCCGGGGCCTCGACCGGCAGCACGCCGCCTTCGGTGGCGAAGCGCAGATCGCCAGTGCGGGTCATGTCGAGCGGGTCTTCGGGAAGGAACAGGCCCACGAGTCCAAGCGGCCGCCCATCGGCGCTGAGCGTGCCGTCCGTCGCGAGGCTCACATCGGTGGCGTCGGGCGGCACGAAGAGCGGCGCGCCGCCGGCATCCAGAAGCGGATAGCCATCGACGGTCACCAGCTCGCCCGCAGGCCCGGGCCGGAAGCTGCCGGCGCGGGTCAGCCGCATCGCCCTCGGGCGTGCCGATCAAGAAGTAGCCCTCGCCCTCGATGGCGAAGTCGTAGGTGCCGCCCGTCGGGTCGAGCTGGCCCTGTGCGCGGTCGATGATGCGCCCGTCGGCGGCGGCCATCGAAAGCGACGTGTCGGGCTCTTCCAGGGCACGGACATGTTCGGCGAAGACCACGCCTTCGCGGCGATAGCCGGTCGGTGCCGCTGTTGGCGATGTTGTTGGCGACCACCTGCATCTCGCGCGTCAGTCCGGCTCTGGCGGGTCAGGGTAGTGTAGGCGGCGTTGTCCAAGTCAGCCTCCGGCAATCAGGGGAATGGTCTGGGTCTGGAAGAAGGTCGTCAGCGTCTGGGTCATGAAGCTCATGCAGACCCAGAACACGGCGAGGATCGCGGCAAGCTTCGGCACGAAGGTCAGGGTCATCTCCTGGATCGAGGTCAGCGCCTGAAAGAGGCCAACCACCACGCCTGCGACCAGCGCCACAGCGAGGATGGGAGCCGAGATGATGACCGCCACCCAAAGCCCCTCGCGCAGGATGTCGTAGAAGACCGCATCGTTCATGGGCCTCAGACCGGCATCCGCAGGATTTCCTGATACGCTTCGACGACCCGGTCGCGCACCGTCACGGCGGTCTCGATCGCCAATTGAGACTGGGCCAGCGCCTCGACGAGCGCATGGGGATCGGCGCCTCCGGTCATCGTGGCTTCGGCGGTGATCTCCGCTTTCTGGAGGGTTGCCGCAAAATCCTGGGCGAGGTCGCCCATCAGGCCTGCGGCAGTGCCGGTGCCGGGTTCGGGCAGGGTGGCAGGCTTGGCGCCGGCATAGGATTGCTGGGCGAGGATCGAATTGAGGTTCATGGCTGTCGGCTCCCTTAGCGACGGAGAAGGTCGAGCAGCGCGCCGGACATCTGCCGGGCCTGGTCGAACATCTTGAGATTGGCTTCGTAACTGCGCTGCGCTTCGCGGCTGTCCGCTATCTCGATGATCGTCGAGACATTTGAGCCGCGGTACGTTCCGTCGGGCCCGGCGAGCGGATGGCTGGGATCGTGGATGAGATCGAGCTCGGACCGGTCGAGCTGCACGGGGCCCGTGCGTACGGTGCCCAGCTCGCCGGGCTCGACCTTGAAGGGCACGAGCTTGCGCTGATAGCCGGGGGTATCCGCGTTCGCGATGTTCTCTGCGCTGTGGCGCAGGCGGGTGGCCTGCGCGCGCATGCCGCTGGCGGCCGCCGCGAGGGTTTTCTGCAAATCGTTCATGATTGGCTCTCTACTTTCGGCCGAGGCCGGTGCGCAGCATGTCCATCCCGCCGCGATAGACGGCGAGGGCAATGGCATGGTCCTGCTTGATGGCGCTGGCCTTCATCATCTCGGTTTCGATCGAGACGGTATTCCCGTTCGGAGAGTTCGTCGCCGGGCACCACCTGCGCCCGGATGCCGCCCCGCGGAGCCGTGACCGGCTCGGCGATATGGCCGGCGCGGGTGGTCCGCAGGGTCCCAGGTGCCGGCGGGTTGCGAAGCATGTCGGTGAAGCTCACCGTATCGCGGGCCTGGTAGCCGGGCGTATCGGCATTGGCCAGATTTGCCGCGGTGACCGAAAGCCGGGATTGCGCATGGCTGGCTTTGGCGCCCGCCAAGGTAAACAGATTTAAAGCTTCGTGCATCGGGCTTCTCCCTTTGGCGCTTCAACCTTGGATTAACTGCGATTCGTTTAGAAAGGGTTGTCGGTGAACAGGAGGCGAACGAAATGACGGGGCAAACCTTCGAGGCGCTGGCCGCGAGCGTGGCAGAGGTGCGGGCAGTCCGGTCTCTTGGGCGGGTCGCCGGGCTCTCCGGCGCCGGCCTTCGGGTCGAGGGCCTCGGAACCGCAGCGGCACTAGCCGATCAAGTCACGATCGTCGCCGCGACGGGCAGGCGGTAGAGGGCGAAATACTGGACGTCACCGATGCAATCGCGCGGGTGATGGCGGAAGCGCCCCTGTCGGGACTTTCCGTTGGCGATCCGGTGACCCTTGGTGGTCCGCTGCGCATCATGCCGGACGAGGGCTGGCTGGGCCGGCTGATCGATCCCTCCGGTCGTCCGCTGGATGGCCGGCCCTTGCCGCGCGGCCAGTGGCCGATGCCCTTGCACCGGGCGCCGCCGCCGGCCGCGGCCCGACGGGGCCTCGGGGCGCGGCTGGAGGCGGGGCTGGCGATCTTCAATACCCTGCTGCCGGTCGCGAAGGGCCAGCGGCTGGGGCTGTTCGCCGGATCCGGGGTTGGTAAATCAACTCTCCTCGGCGGTCTTGCCCGTGCAATCGAGGCGGATGTCGTTGTTGTTGCCCTCGTCGGGGAACGCGGCCGGGAGGTTCGGCATTTCGTCGATACCGTTCTGGGCCCCAGCGGAATGGAGCGGTCCGTGGTTGTGGCGGCAACTTCGGACCAGGCGCCGATCATCCGCCGCCGCTGCGCGCAGACGGCCATGGTGGTTGCAGAGTTCTTCCGGGATCGGGGGCAGCACGTTTTGCTGGTCGTGGATTCCGTGACCCGCTTCGCCGAGGCGCATCGCGACATTGCCCTGGGGCTGGGCGAACCGCCCTCCTTGCAGGGGCACCCGCCCTCACTCTCCCGCGAGATCACGGGTTTGGCGGAGCGGGCCGGCCCCGGGGGGGCGAGCGAGGGCGATATCACGGCGATCTTCAGCGTCCTCGTTGCCGGGTCTGACATGGAAGAGCCTGTCGCGGATATTCTGCGCGGGGTGCTCGATGGTCATGTGGTTCTCGATCGGGGCATCGCGGAACGGGGGCGGTTCCCCGCCGTGGATCTGCTGCGATCCGTATCGCGGTGTTTGCCAGAGGTCGCGACGGCCGATCAGAATGCCACGATCTCGGAGACCCGCCGCCTTCTCGGCGCCTATGAGAAGGCCGAGCTGATGATCCGCTCGGGGCTGTATGCGACGGGAAGCGATCCCGTTGTCGATCGGGCGATCGCCTGCTGGCCATCGATCGACGCGTTCCTGTCTAACACCCGCCCCGAAAGGGTCGCCGAGAGCTTCGAAAGGCTGGCTCGATGCCTGACCGCGCCTTCCTGATAACGGGCATCCTGCTGCGCAGACGTCGCCGTCAATGCGCATTGCTTTTGATCTGCGGCACAGGCGTCTGCCTTGATGAAGGTCTAGCATTCCCGGAAATTTAAGTGGTCGCAGCTGCCGCCATGTGCTTCGAACGTAGCGTCGGAAGTTCTGTTCCGATCCGCCGCGACCGGGCCTTGAGCTGTGAGAAGGGCAATCTCGATGGGGGCTATGACCTGGACAGTATGGAGGCCAGGAATAAGAACCAGAAACCGTATATCTCCAGGGCCTCGGCGGCGCGGGGACCCCTGCGTTGGGCACTTCGTCACGGACGACGACGGTCCCGGGGCGAGCGCAGATGCTTGCGGCGTTTCAGCAGGCATCGTTGCAGACCTCGCGCGAGCGATGGGACGTCCCCTTTCCCACCGACCTCTTGCCACGCGGACCGTCTCAACGATGTCGTCATTTCAGCAATGTCGTGGGCGTCGAAGCGGGTCATGAGGGCAATGCTGGTGTGGATTTCCAAGGTCTGGCGGTCGGGCGCTCTTGTGGCAATGCGCTCGCCGAAAGCCTTGCGGCCTCGCATCGTCCCCTCGATCCTGCGACGGGTGCGGTACTCCGAATGTACCACTTCCGCTAGGCCCTGCCATGATGGCGAACGGCGCGCAGTATCGTTTCCGGCGCAGGCCACAATTCTTCCAGGAGCTAACCGTTCTTCCGGATCGGGGGTTGTCTTACGCGCGAAGATGGCGGAGCGCCGACACCGCGTGGCGTCGGCGCCATTCGTTGCCGGGCAGGCGCCTGCGCAGAGGTGTGATTGTAGCGATTCCCCCATTCGCCTTGGGGGGATCCGGTCGCGCAGGTCACGTAGCCCGGTGAGCACGGGGGCCGTCACCGTCGCGGCTGGCGGTAACCTCGACAATGCGGATGGTCCATTGCGGTATGGACCTTGCGCCGCTGGCACCGGCCCCGGATGATGCGGTTGCGCGCAGGCCACGCGCTGCTCGCCCTCGCCCGGGAACTCGATCGCGGTGCCGTCGACGTTCGGGTCGCGGGAGCCATCGGCACTGCGACAGGGGATCTGGGTGGCCAAAGGTTTGTCTGCGTCAAGGGCAAAGTCTTCTGCCTGTGGCAAGAGAAAGCTGTCCTGCCTTTGGCAAGGGCATGATCTGATATCTGCGGCAAAGAGGTCGAGCTATCGCGCCTAAGCCAATTCCACCACGCCAGGCGCAGAAGACTGGCAACCATTCCCGCGGTCTGCCAATTTGTCGGCTTTAACGGCCCGGGGTTCCGCCTGTTCAGAGCCGACTTCGTCCCCCGGACCAATTCCGCGCCGCCCTTCACCGTCGATCGGCGGACAAACAGTATGGCTTCGTTCGAGATGGCGGGCAGGCGCCTCGGGCGCCCTTCGTGTGACGCGAGCCAGGTCACTTCGTCGCCGAGCCAGATCAAAAGTGAACCGCGCTTTCAAAGCGTACGATTGTAGACAGACCCGTTCGCGGTGCAGTAGTGGGCACCAGCAGGCTTTGTCGTGGACCAAATCTATGGGCATGAATTCGCGACGTGACGCTTTCGCCACAAGCGTTCCGCGACATGGCCGTAGTACCCAAGCTTGCGAAGAAACCCTTTAATCGCGTTTGGGTGCGCCAGAACAGCCGTTGCTTCGAAAAGGGCTGCACCCAACTCCGGCATCGTGATGTCATCATCCTGGCCAATGATCTTGGAAAACAAGGCCGGGTGGGGGTGTTCAAGGTTCCAACACAATTCGATTCTTTAAGGCGGGTATATGAATTCAGGATGTGGGAGCCTCCGCAATCCTGGTCTTGGGCACGATTTGTCCAGCAGGAGATCGACGACTTCATCCCTGCCCCGATCAGGGAGGCTAACCCAATGTGATTTTACAATTCAAGGCCGTAGAGGGACGCGAAGATTCCGGTCGATGAACCGGCGCCCTGCAGGATCGAAAGGGCCGGTGAAAAGACCTGGTTCTGCGAACTGTTTAAATTCGACATGATCAGAAACCGCTGTCGCAGGGCATCCCTCGTTTCGCCGTCGTCGAACTCCGCGACCTCGCTTGTCCCGAAGACCGCTTCCGCGCGATCGCGAAAGATTATCACCTGCTGATCGATATCAAGCTGGCTCACGCTGTCGGGGAGGTTCAGCGCCGCCGTGAAAATCTTGCGAAGGGTCGAAGATCCCATAACGGCGAACCAGTCTCCGTTGGCGGATCGGGTGGTGCTGCGCAGATCTCCCAAATCCCGCTCAAGGCCCAGGGCCAAGCGC